>OZ250173.1:0-3352321 GCA_965238075.1 Candidatus Entotheonellaceae bacterium | reverse complement strand
CGTCTACGGCATATCTTGTCTCCACCATGCGCTGTACCTGGCCGGTAAGAAGCATCGTTATGACAATCGTCAAAACAGTCCAAGCCTCGACTCGTTCACTTGTTCACGAGGCACGACCATGACACAACAATCACTCAGCCCCGCTGATTCTGTCTCGTCCCGTTTGCCTTCAGCCCTTGATCCCGGCACCGACTTGGCGCGCCAGTTGACACACAAGCGGCCCGTTATGTTTCTGGATTACGACGGCACCCTGACCCCCATCGTGGCGCGTCCCGAACTGGCCCTTCTGGATGAAGCGGTGCGCCATACGCTCGCGGCGTTGGCCAAGCGCTGCCCGGTAGCCGTTGTCAGCGGCCGCGACCGCTCCGACGTGCAACGTCTGGTCGACATCGACGGCCTCATCTACGCCGGCAGTCACGGTTTCGACATCAGCGGTCCGGGCCTGAAAACCGAGCACGGAGCCGCGTATCTGCCGGACCTGGACGACGCCGAGGCGGAACTTCGGCAGTCTCTCGCTCACATCCGGGGAGCATTACTGGAGCGCAAGACATACTCGCTCGCCGTGCACGTGCGGGGACTGGCGCCGGATGCCGCCCTCGCCGCTGAGGCCGCTGTTGACGGCGCCCTCAGCCGTCATACCCGCCTACGCAAGGGCACCGGCAAGATGGTGTTCGAGCTGCTGCCGCGCCTTGATTGGCATAAAGGCAAGGCCGTTCTTCACATCCTGGAAGTTCTGCGGCTTCCCGCTGCCGATGGGTTGCCCATTTACATCGGCGACGACCGCACCGACGAGGACGCCTTCGCCGCCCTAGCCGGCCGCGGCATCAGCATCCTGGTCGCCGAATCGCCGCGTCCAACCGCGGCCTACTATACACTACGGGACCCTGACGAGGTGCACCGCTTCCTGCGGCGTCTAGTTGACGCCGTTGGGCCTCGCGCCTTGTCGTCTTGATCCCGTACTGTGCGACACGTATGATGCGCCGGTTGAGCCGACCCAACACTATCGATGCAAAGGGGATTGCGCATGCAAATGAAAGCAGCCGTTTATCACGGGCCGCGGGACATCCGGGTGGAAGAGGTTGATCGGCCGGAAATCGGCGATCACGACGTGTTGGTGCGGGTGCGGGCGTGCGGCATCTGCGGCTCCGATTTGCACATGTACCGGCTCGGGATGTTCGAGACGTTGGGGCGCCCGATTGACGACCATCGGCGCATCATGGGTCACGAACTGAGCGGTGAGATCGTTGAGGTAGGCGAGAAGGTCAGCGGCTTTCGGGTTGGCGACCGCATTACCGGGGTGGGGCAGGGCGGCTTCGCGGAATACGTGTCGGTGCCGGTCACCGAGCGCAGCCCGCACATTTTGCCGGAGCCGATCAGTTTCGAGGATGGCGCCACCCTCGAACCCTTGGCTACCTCCTTGCACGGCGTGTCGCTTGGGCAGCCTGCCGCCGGCGAGACGGTCGTGGTGCTGGGTGCTGGCATTATCGGTCTGGGCTGCGTCCAGGCCATCCGGGCGACGGTCGATTGCCGCATCATCGCCGTCGACGCCTCCGAACGCCGACTGGATATGGCCAAATCCCTCGGCGCCGATGCCACCGTCAACCTGACCGAAACCGATTCGGTGGAAGCGGTGATTGAGCTCACCGGCGGCGCCAAGCCGGTGGAGCGCTTCGGGGTTCGCGGCGGCAACGCCGATTTGGTCATCGACTGCGCCGGGGCGCCGGCTTCGCCCAACCAGGGTCTGCTCATGTTGAAACAGCAGTATGGCCGTCTGGTGTTCGTCGCCCTTTTCGAGCGCCCCGCGAATCTGGATTTCAACCAGGTGGTGCGCAAGCATGTCGCCATCTATGGGTCCTGGACCTGGACCGGCGACGACTACCGCCGCGCCATTGAGCTTGTTGAAAGCGGGAAGGTCCAACGCCAGCCCTTGATTTCCCATGCCCTCAACCTGGACGAAGCCCCCGAGGGGTTCGCCATTCAGGACCAGCCCGACGCCGCCGTCAAGGTGGTGCTGAAGCCCTGAGGCCTAGGCGTGTCAAGGCTATGCAGGGGCAGCTTTCGAGCCCGCCCCCATCACTTCTTCAAGACCGTTGCCAGAAAATAATACATCCCCAGTACAATCCCCAGAACCGCCCCAACCAATAGAAATGCCGGCTCCGTGCCCCAACGCGTATCGGCCCAGCGTCCGGCAAGAACCCCCGACAGGATGGTCAGTACCAGCGTCCAGCCAACGTGCAGGTACGGCCCTGCAGTGCGCATGGCCTCGGCCCAGGACGACCCCGGACGGGGCGGATTGTTGTCTGCCATGGCCCCTCCTCCAGCCCTATCGTTTTCCGTCGGCCGGCAACATCCAATAGCCATCCACCGGCCGCGCCCGTTGCGACGGCACCGACGCCGGAACGGGATAACCGCGCGTCTGGCGCATCTCGCCGATCCAGCAGTCGTGTTGGTATTCGTGGTTGATCAAGTTGATCAAAAGCGTCCGTAGGGTATGCGATGCCTGTGAAGGGGCGGCGTGTTGGCCGTTCAGCAACTGCTCAAGTCGGGCATGCGTGCAGGCCGCCACTGCGTCGCGGTACGCCACGATGTCGGCCAATGGCGGCAGGTCGCCGCGGTTTTCCTCCGGGTTGGCGGCATCGAACAAGGCGTCAAAACGCGGCTCGATGCTGGGCTCGGCATCGAACAGGTTGCGCAGCAGAAAATGGTTCACCGCCGCCTGATGCCCGAGGTGCCAGGCAATGGCGCTGCTCTTCGGCTCCGGGCGCCATTGCACGTCCGACTCCGGCAGATCCTCGTACAGGCTCTGGGTATACGACCGCGCCAAGTCGTATTCATCACGTAGAGTCACAAGATCCATAGCATATCGCCTCCTATTGCGTGCAGTTATCCTCGCCGCCAATTGGCATGTCAAGGCGAAAGTCCTGTCGGGACGTAGCGCGGTCCTGGGGCGGCTGGTGTACACTGGTCGCGGGAAACATTAGCAACGATCTGTCGCCGAAGGAACCGACCCGCCCATGGCCACCCGCCGCGCTGCCTTGGAATCCGCTCGCCTGCCCAAAAAGTCAGCATCCGAGACGGCCCCGTCCGTGGTCATCGGCCTGAACGCGGTCATCGTGGCGGTGACGGATGAGGTGCCGCGGGTGCTGACGGTCAGCCGTATCGACCACGCGTTGGCGGGCAGCGGAACGGCGGACGCGTTGCCGTTCGGGCCGTTGCGGCCGGAGCAGCACCGGACCTTGGAACGCGGATTGCGAAGTTGGGCGCGGCAGCAGACGGGCATTCGGTTGGGGTACGTCGAACAGCTATACACGTTCGGAGACCGCTTTCGAGACCCGCGAGCAGGGCAGGGCGGACCGTGGATGATTTCCGTCGCCTATCTGGCGCTGGTGCGCGAACAGCAACTTGCCGGAGGCGGCGAGGCGCATTGGCGCGACTGGTACGACTACTTTCCGTGGGAAGACTGGCGCTCCGGTCCGCCGGCGCTCATCTCTCAGGCAATCGCGCCAGCGTTGGAAAGCTGGTTGACCCAGGCATCCGATACGCCTGATGCACGCGCGCGCCGGGAACGCCGGGACATTGCCTTCGGCCTGCACCGGACGCCGTGGGACACCGAGCGCACCCTGGAACGCTACGAATTGCTGTACGAAGCGCGCCTCGTCGGTGAGGCGACCAGTGACGTCGGCGAGCCAACGCCCCCGGAGGCGGAGGACCTTGGGCGTCCCATGGCCTTGGACCACCGGCGCATTCTAGCCACCGCCCTGGGGCGTCTGCGGGGCAAGATCAAATACCGCCCTGTGGTCTTCGAGTTGTTGCCGCCCGCGTTTACGCTGTCGCACCTGCAGCGGGTGGTCGAGGCGCTGGCGGGCATCCGGTTGCACAAGCAGAATTTCCGACGGCTGGTCGAGCGCGGCGGCTTGGTCGAGGGAACGGGTCAATATGACGAAGAAACCGGCGGACGACCCGCGGAATTATTCGCCTTCCGCCGCGAGGTCCTACGCGAGCGCGCAGCTCCCGGCGTCCGGCTTCCCGGCCCCCAAGCACGCGTGTAGGGACGAGCCTCAGGAGGTGTCGCCGGTTTCTTGTGGTCTTGACATTTGTTTTGCTCAGACGTAGCCTAACGGAATCTTCATATGGGGAGTATCGGGAAGCCGGAATCGGTCGGCTTCTTTTTTTACCCATCTAATATGCTCAATATGAGTATAAGGAATCGGATATGCTTCAAGCACCTCCTGTAGCCACGTCCTCCGTGCCGCTGCAGCCGTACACGCCGGAGTTGGCGGCGGCCCTGGCGCCGCGCTATGAGCGTTTGCAGGCGGTCATTCCCGAAGCGGAGTGGGCCGTGCACGCGCCTTACGTGGCGGCCATCGAAGCCCTCAAAGCCGAGCGCCATGCCGTCATCCTGGCGCACAATTACCAGACACCTGAAATTTTCCACGGCGTTGCCGACCTCACCGGCGACTCCCTTGCCCTCGCTCAGCAGGCCGCCGAAACCGACGCCGACATCATCGTTCTGTGCGGCGTCCATTTCATGGCCGAGACCGCCAAGCTGCTCAATCCCGACAAAACCGTGCTCATCCCCGACCTGGAGGCCGGCTGCTCGCTCGCCTCTTCAATCACCGCCGCCGACGTGCGCGCCCTGAGACGGCAACACCCCGGCGTTCCGGTGGTCACCTACGTCAACACCAGCGCCGCGGTGAAAGCCGAGTCCGATCTCTGCTGCACCTCCGCCAACGCCGTACAGGCCGTCGAATCGCTCGGCGTCGATCGCGTCATCTTCATCCCCGACGAATACCTCGGCAAATACGTCGCCAAGCAGACCGATGTTGAGGTCATTCTGTGGCATGGCCACTGCGAGGTGCACGAGCGTTTCTCCGCCGCCGAGCTGCGCCTATACCGGGAGGACAACCCGGACGTGTACGTCCTGGCCCACCCCGAATGCCCGCCCGGAGTGCTCGCCGAGGCCGATTTTGTCGGCTCGACCGCCGGCATGGTGCGCCATCTGGAAAAACAGCGGCCCGCCCAGGTCGTCATGCTGACCGAATGCTCCATGAGCGACAACGTGGCCGTGGCGCTGCCGGACGTCGATTTCATCCGGCCCTGCAACCTGTGCCCGCACATGAAGCGCATTACGTTGAAGAAGATCCTGCGGGCCCTGGAACACATGCAATACCCCGTCGAGGTGGAGGCCGGGGTCGCCAGCCGTGCCCGCCGTTCCGTGCAGCGCATGCTGGAACTGGGCCGCGGAGAAGGTCGATGAGCGCGGCGCCGACCGCCAATCCCCTGCCTCTGTACCCCCTGCAATATGAGCCACTGGTGCGCGCCGCCCTAGTCGAGGATCTCGGGCGTGCCGGCGACCTCACCAGCAACGCCATCGTGCCACCGGAGGCCCGCGCCACCGGCTACCTGATGGCCCGTCGCGGCGGCTGCCTGGCCGGCCTGCCGGTGGCGGCCACGGCCTTCCACCTGATGGACCCCGACGTTGACATCTCCTGGCACCGGCACGACGGCGACGTTGTTGAGGCCGACCAGACACTGGCCGTTATTCGTGGCTCGGCGCGCGGCCTGCTAAGCGCCGAACGCACCGCCCTCAACTTTCTGGGACGCCTGTCCGGCATCGCCAGCGCCACCCAGGGTCTGGCGCAAGCCGTGCAAGGCTACGCCACGCGCGTCGTTTGTACCCGCAAAACCACCCCTGGCATGCGCCTGCTGGAGAAATACGCCGTGCGCTGCGGTGGCGGCGCCAATCACCGTTTCGGCCTGGACGACGCCGTGCTCATCAAGGACAACCACCTGGTCGTGGCCGGCGGCATCACCGAGGCCGTTCGCCGGGTACACTCGGCAGTGGGACATCTGGTCAAGGTGGAGGTGGAGGTCGACACCTTGGCACAGCTCGAAGAGGCGTTGACGTGCCGTATTGACGCTGTCCTGCTGGACAACATGCCGCCGGAACAGCTTGCCGAAGCTGTGCGGCGGGTCGGCGGCCGTGTCCTTACCGAAGCCTCCGGCGGCATCACGCCGGACACGGCCCGTCAGGTTGCCGCCGCCGGTGTCGACCTACTGTCCGCTGGCTGGCTGACGCACAGCGCCGCGGCGCTAGACGTGGCGTTGGACGTGGTTGGGTTGGGTGCGTGAAGCGGGTGCGCGGGCACTTAGGATTTTGGACGAGTATCCTTTACCGCCCCCCCGAGACGACGCGCCAAGCCGCAACCGATATCTGTTTTTCGTGCCCAACTGCGCGACCTACAAAAATACGCTCATACCGGGATAGCGCGCGCTCGAGCCAAGCTCCCCGGCAATGCGCAGTAGTTGATTGTACTTGGCGATACGATCACTGCGGGACAAAGAACCCGTCTTGATTTGTCTGGCGTTGCAGGCCACGGCAATGTCGGCGATGGTCGCGTCTTCCGTTTCGCCCGAACGGTGCGATACCACCACGCCGTAACCAGCCCGCTTCGCCATTTCCACAGCCTCAAGGGTTTCCGTGAGGGTGCCGATCTGGTTCGGTTTAATGAGGATGGCGTTGCCCACGCCCTCGCGGATGCCGCGGGCCAGCAGATCAGTGTTTGTCACAAAAATGTCGTCGCCGACCAGTTGCACCCGCGAGCCCAAGGCGGCGGTGAGGCGCTGCCAGCCTCCCCAATCGTCTTCGTACAGACCATCCTCGATCGACACAATGGGATATCTGGCTGTCAATTCTTCGTACCAGGCGATCATGTCGGCGGCGCTGCGCTCGGGCTGCGCCTCCGCTGCCAGCTTGTAGGCGCCGTCCTGATACAATTCGCTGGCCGCCACGTCCAAGCCCAAATACACGTCTTCACCCGGCCGGTAACCTGCTCGCTCGATCCCTTGCAGCAGCACTTGAATAGCCGCCTCGTTCGAGGCCAGATTCGGGGCGAAGCCGCCCTCGTCGCCGACAGCCGTATTGTGGCCTTGCTCCTGCAAAACCTTGCGCAGGTGATGAAAAATCTCGGCGCCCATGCGTACGGCCTCGGGAAACGAGGCGGCACCTACCGGCAGAATCATGCATTCCTGAATATCGACGTTGTTATCGGCGTGCGCCCCGCCGTTCAACAAGTTAATCAGCGGGACGGGCATGTCGCGGGCATTGGGACCGCCCAGGTAGGCATAAAGTGGCAAGCCTGCGGACACCGCTGCAGCTCTCGCCACGGCAAGAGAGGCGCCAAGGATGGCGTTTGCTCCGAGGCGTGATTTGTTGCCGGTACCGTCAAGCCCGACGAGGGCGGCGTCGACCTCCGCCTGTGCGACCGCATCCATGCCGATCAGCGTTTGACTGATCTCGCCGTTAACGTGCTGAACGGCTTTGCTGACCCCGCGCCCCAGGAACCGGTTTGGGTCCGCGTCTCGGAGTTCCACCGCTTCCCGAGTGCCCGTTGACGCGCCGGAAGGCACCGCCGCCCGGCCCCACGCGCCGCTATCCAGGATGACGTCGACCTCCACGGTGGGATTGCCGCGGCTGTCGAGAATCTCACGTCCTACTACGTGACGAATCTTCGCTCTGATTGCGCCTGTCATGTTTTTCACCTGCTTTGCGTGTGTCGTGAAAGATAGGATTATCGGTGAGAAGAACCGTGTAGTACTACGGAGGGGTTATGGCACTGAAAGGATTTCCCTGGGACAGCCCCAACGCCAATGAGGCAGGCACTCGTGGCCCCTTCTGGACGAGCAGACAACGTTCAGCCGGTTTCACCGGCCCAGGCGTCGATGCTCCAGGCATCATGCCGTCGAACAAACACGGAGGCCAATATACCCAGCAGAATGAGATCACGGATAAGGACGTGCAGGGGCGTCTCACGAATCCCCAAATTCCCGAAGCAGCCGCAGTCTTCTATGGGAATTTGCGCCACCAACACCACGACCATGAGCAAACTGAAGCTGACCAGCTGGGCGCCGACCAGCCACGCCGCGGGCGTCGTCAGGAAACCGATGCACAAGGCCGTGCCGGAAGCAAGTTCGAGCCACGGCAACCCGGCAGCAATCGGAAAGACAAGGAAGTCGGGGATCACCTGATACTGTTTCACCAGCGCCATCACCTCGCCGTGGGGCAAAACGATCTTGCTGATTCCCGAGAGCACGAACAGTCCGCCGACAAGCACCCGTGCCGCGACAGCCACCCATGGCGCTGCTCTGACACGCTGTCCTAACGCCTGCAGGGGCGACCGTTCACTGCGCTTCCCGTCGTGCACGGTCCAGCTCCTGTCGGATGGTACGAACGAAGTCGCCTTCCCGTTGCGCCCCAACGATACGCTTATCGTTGATAAAGACGGTGGGGGTACTGCGCACGCCAAGGCTGCGGCCGTACGCCTTGTCGGCATTGATCAGCTTTTCCATGCGGCCGCTTTTCACGCAACTGGCGAGGGCGGTGTTATCAATCCCGAGAGCCTCGGCGAATTCCTGAAGGCGTTGGCGGGGGCTGGGCAAACGGCGCCACTGTTCCTGGCGGGCATAAAGCATGCGGTGAAATTCCCAGAATTGTCCCTGCTCGCCCGCACAGAGAGCGGCCTGCGTGGCGACCTCGCTGGTGGCATTCAGGGCGAAGGGATACAACACCAACTGCACGTCGCCCTCAAACCGGGCAAGCACGCGCTCCATCGTCTCCTGGAGCGCCCTGCAGTGGGGTCACGTGTAGTCGCTGAATTCCTTCATCACGACAGGGGCGCCGGGCACACCCTTACTGTAATGATTATCCAAGGCGCCCTGAAGGCGAAGCGGCAGATTCCGCTGCTGCCAGGAGCGAATTGCCACGCCGGCAGCCAGGACAAGAATCAGAATGACACCGCCCAAAATAAGCTTCTGGCGCCGCTTGGCGGATGGATTGGCGTTGGACCGCCGGGACTTCGACCCGCGCGGCATCGGTTTCTTGGCCATCAATATCTCGCATTAGGATTGAATCGGTTCATTTTTCAAGTGTTGCGGGATGATACAACAGCGGGGACGGCTGCGCCACCGACGTGAGAATGACAGCGATGCCAACCATGGATAGACATCCCCAAAGGGATTTGCGAGAATCCCCCCGCTAATTATCACCCGTTTCTCAGCTTCTGAGGTGTGAATCATGGACGTCAGGCACGTGACAAGTTGCAAGGCTTTCAACACTGAGAAAATGAACAAGGTCAATCTCTTTGAGACCGACCGTATGTTCTGCGATCTCTATTGTTTTGAACCCGGGCAGCAGCAAAAGGTGCATGCTCACGCTGGCTCCGACAAGGTTTACTACGTTCTTGAGGGTTGCGGCACGTTCCATATTGGCGGCGAAAGCGAAGAACTCCGGACGAGCAGCACGGTCATGGCGCCTTCGGGGGTCGGGCACGGAGTCACCAACACAAGCAACGAGCGATTGGTGTTGCTGGTGTACATGGCGCCGAAGCCAAGTTAATAAGGAACCCACATGAACGGCACCGGACAGGAACAACAGATCCAAACAGTTTGCCTACTGATTGTCAGCATGGTGGCGATTGCCGTGGCGCTCTTCTGGCTACGCGGGGTCATGGTCCCGTTTGTTTTTGCCGCCCTCATCGCGTTTGGTTTGGTGCCTCTCATCGATTTGCAGGTGCGTTACCTGCACCTGCCGAGATCCGTCGCGCTGCTGGCCACGCTGCTGGCAAGTTTCGTCATACTGGGTTTGGTTGGCGGCCTGATTTCAATTTCCGTAGCGCAATTGGCGGCGCGGGGGGATATCTACCAAGAGCAACTCGGGCAATTATTGGACACCGGCATGGCAGCCCTGCCACTTGAAAGGTTCGGCGTGCAGATTGAACAGGCCGTTGAGTCCTTATCCGATATTTCCCTCACGACGGTCAGCAGCATGCTGCTGACGGTGACAAGGGAACTCCTGGGCTGGGTGTCGAGCGGTCTGCTGGTGATGATATTTGTCGCCTTCATGCTGGTCGGCAGCACGGGCCTGGAGATGGCCCGGGCTGGATTCTGGGGGGAAGTGCAGTCTCGTATCCAACGCTACATCATTGTTAAGGCGCTGGTATCCGCACTGACTGGCGTGCTTGTTGGACTCACCCTGGTCCTTCTTGGCGTCGACCTCGCATTGGTCTTCGGCGTCTTTGCCTTTCTGCTTAACTTTATCCCTAGTCTGGGATCGATCGTGGCCACGCTCCTGCCTCTGCCCGTGGTGCTGGTAAGCCCAGAGCTCACCCCTACGGCGAGGGTGTTGGCCATTGTGGTGCCGTTGGTGATTCAGTTCATCATTGGGAACATCGTGGATCCGAAACTTATGGGAAAGTCCCTCGATCTGCATCCTGTCACACTACTCCTCGCCTTGATCCTCTGGGGCACGCTTTGGGGCATCGTCGGGATGTTTTTGGCGACGCCCATCACCGCAATTCTGAAGATTATTTTCGAACGGATGGAGGTCACAACGCCGTTTGCAGAACTGTTGGCGGGACGGCTCAAGTCTTACGCGGATTCTGATAGGGAAACCGTCTTGAAGGAGTAGGGGGACGAGTCTTTAGAACTCGGGTCCCTGTCTTGCTTCCGCTATTCGCACCAAGATGATGCTCACCTCGTACAAGGCGATCAGTGGCAGCAGCAGGGCGCTCATGGTGAAGGCGTCCGGGGTAGGGGTCAGAATAGCCGTGAGCACGGCGCTGGCCAGCATCGCGTACCGCCGGTTCTGTGTCAGGACTTCGCGCGAAAGCAGGCCCATCGTGTGCAGGATGACGACCACCAGCGGCAGTTCAAAAAGGCATCCGCAAGTAGCAGACAAGCCTAGCGTCAGCCAGAGATACCTGCTCACCGCAATGCCGGTGTCCAAGCTCTCTCCGCCAAAGCTGAGCAAGAAGCGAAGCGTAACGGGCAAAACAACGAAGTAACAAAAGCTCGCCCCCACCAGGAAAAGCCCTCCGGCAGCTACCGTACAACGTCGCGTCATAGCAGCCGACAGGCCCATGGCGCGCAACATGCGGCCAAGGGTGTACAGGATATACGGCGCCGACAGACAAAAACCCGTCGCCAACGCGACGGTGATGTGGCCCAGGAATCCCTCCATAGGGGCGTACATGACCAATTTCATCCCCAGCGGTCGGGCCAGCCAACCCAGCAGATGTGAGGCAAACGGGTAGGCCAGCAAACTCGTGCCCAGGAACACGATCACAAGACGGAACAATATCGAACGCACCTGTTGCATGCGCGCCAACAGGCCCGTGTTCAGGATATGAGGTTCCGCAGGCGTTACCATCAGAGAGCGCGCCTTTCACAATAATTGAGCAGGGGCCACATTAAATCTGGGGGGAGGGAAGGGGGACGTAACGTTGGGGCTCAAAACCCGTCGATACGCAAGTTCTAGTCGGATGAAGGCACAGCGCTTTCACCCTGATATTTCTCGAGTGTGTGAACACTGTACTTAAAGCCTTCTCGATAACAGCGTACGATCGCATCTTCGTTATGATCGCCTTGAAAACGATGGCAGTGACGATACTGTTTGTGGAACTCCTGATCCCCGGTTAGCTCCGCAGCCAGCAACGAGGCTTTGTCAAAACACGCGACCATCGTTTCAACTTCACCGGAAACCGAACAACCTTCGAACATGATCCAGCCAATGGAGAGCGCAAGGACGAGCTTTCCGCTGTTGATACAACGACTCTCCCGCTGCACGTTTTGGCAGATGGATTCCAGAAAACGTACTTTGTCGTCTTCGGTGAGGGATTCCGCGGCCAAGGAAGGGGAGGTCAAAAAGACTGCGAGAAGGGAAACAGCAAGTAATCGGATTAACAGACGGCGCATGTGGCGACCTTGTCAGCTTTCCACAAAGAACAAAGCACTCCAAACGAATCCGGCGGCCGCCCCGTAGGAGCGGCCGCCGGACATCACGGTACTACCTCAAGCCCGACTTACGCCAAGCTGAAGCCGTTATTCTTCAGAGGTACGGAGCGGACACGCTTGCCCGTCGCGCCATAGAGCGCGTTGATGAGCGCCGGCGTAACCGTATGGAACACCGGCTCCCCAATACCGGTCGGGGAATTGGTGTTCTTCACCGTGTGCACCTCCACCTCCGGCATCTGCGAAATGCGCAGCAGGCGGTAGTTGTCAAAATTGCTCTCAACCAGCTTGGCACCTTTGACAGTGTGCTCGCTGTACATCGCCATGGTGAGACCCCAGACCACGCCGCTCTGGCACTGCGCTTCTACCTGATCCGGGTTCACGACGATACCGCAATCGAGAGCACGAACAATCTTGTGAATCTTGATGCGCCGACCGCCGCGCACCGAAATCTCGATCACGTCCGCAAACGGCGTGTCGAAACTGTTGTGGAAGGCGATACCCTGGTAATGGCCCTTCGGTAGCGGCTTACCCCATCCCGCCTTCTCGGCAGCGAGGTCCAGAACAGCCTGCATGCGTGGCTCTTTGGCGAGCAGTTCATGCCGCAGCTCATAGGGATCCTTGCCGACCGCTTCGGCAACCTCATCGAGGAAGGACTCGATGAAGAAGCAGTTCATGGTATTTCCGACACCGCGCAGGAAGACGATGGGCACCGGAAAGTCCTTCTGCACCCAGGAAACCTGCAGGTTGGCGAAGTCGTAGCCGATGTCCTTGCCACCTTGAACGGCGTGGAAGTCGACACCGCTTTCGCGCTGGCCTTTCAGGAAGTCGGAATCGGCAAACAGGTCTTTCAGCCTGGAGGAGCGGTAAGGTGACAGCCAGATACCGGGGCCGACGTTCCGGTGCCGCCAGGCAACCGGCTTGCCGTCCGCATCGATACCGGCGGTCATCTTGGCCAAGTAGGCCGGGCGGTGGAAGTTGTTCTGCATGTCTTCCTCACGCGACCAGATCAACTTGACCGGCTTCTTCAGCTTCATGGACGCCTCGACGGCCTGCTCAAGATAGTCCACCTCGACACGGCGCCCGAAGCCGCCGCCCAAGAAGGTGACATGGATCTTGATCTTGTCCTGCGGCAATCCGCTGAGCTTCTCGGCCATGATGTAGCCGCCGCCCGGATTCTGCGTCGCAGCCCAGATTTCCAGGGAATCGCCGCGGTAATCGGCCAGGCAGTTCATCGGCTCCAGCGGCGAGTGGCTGAGGTACGGCACCTCGTACATGGCTTCCACGACCTTGTCAGCCGAGGCAATGGCAGCGTCGAAATCGCCGTCGACACGCCCCAAGGCACCCGCTTCCTCGGCACCTTCGGCAAAGGCCTTGGCAATCTGGGCGCTGTCAAGGTCAGCCCAGCCATTGCCGTCAAAGGTCGGATTGGCAGCCTTCAGACCCTCCTCGGCCTGCCAGTACGTGTCAGCGGTGACGATCAAGCAAGGCACACTGTTCTCAGGATAGACGGCCTGCCCAATTTCGAGCACGTCGTGCACACCGGGAACGGCCTTCGCCGCCGCCTCGTCGTAGCCGGCGATTTTACCGCCAAACGGGGCGTGCCGGATCGCCGCCACGACCATGCCGGGAACCGAGACGTCCATGCCGTAAATCGCCTCGCCCGTCACCTTCATCTTGCTGTCCAGGCGCTGGGTCGCGCGACCGATCAGGCGGAACTGGTCCGGCGTCTTCAGAGTCGGCTCTTCCGGCGGCGTCTCCTGGGCCGCAGCCGCTGCGAGCTCGCCGAACGTGGCCGACATGCCGCTGCCGGCATGCGTCACCACGCTGTTGCGGGCACTGCACTCGTCCGCGCTCACACCCCACTGCTTGGCAGCGGCGTTGATCAGCATGTGACGGGTCTGCGCCCCGGCCTTGCGCATCACGTCCCAGAAACCAGGCGTAGCCGTGCTACCGCCGGTAAGCTGCAGACCGGCCAGGGGATTGATGTACTCGGGACGACCGGAACCGAACTCAAAGCTCACCGGCCAGGCGCACTCCATTTCCTCGGCAAACATCATCAAGTTACCGTTGGTGGGGCCCTGACCCATCTCGCTCTGGCTGGCGCGCAGGGTGACCGTGTTGTCCGGGGCGACGTGCACCCAGGCATTCAGTTCAGGCACGTCGGTCGCGGCCGAGGCGTAACGCGAGGGCAGATGAAAGCCCACAACGAGAGCGCCGCCGACCGTCGCAACGGACTGAATGAAGGTTCGGCGTTTCATTTCCATGGCTTGACTCATCTCGCAGTACTCCTCTTCTTAAGCCTTGGCGGCCCGGTGGATGGCGGAGCGGATGCGCGTGTAAGCACCGCACCGGCACAGTTGATCCTTCATCGCCAAGTCGATGTCGCGATCCGTCGGCTCCGGATTGTTCGCCAACAAGGAGGCCGCTGCCATGATCTGCCCAGGAATACACCAGCCGCACTGCGACGTGTTGTCGTCGATGAAAGCCTGCTGCACCGGATGGAGGCCATTGGCGCCAAGACCCTCGATCGTGACGATATCCGCGTTCAGAGACTTGCCGACGGCCTTGTCACAGGACTTCACCGGTTCTCCGTTCATGTGAACCGTGCAAGCACCACACTCTCCAATACCACAGCCGTATTTGGTTCCCGTCAACCCCATCTGCTCTCTGAGAATCCACATGAGAGGCGTCCCGGGATCCACATCTATCGTGCTCGTCTTCCCGTTTACCGTAAGTGTTATGTTCATAAACCTGACCTCTCCCTTTCTTGGCGCGCCAAGCGCGTTTGGCAAATCCCGCGCCGCCCTTGCCTCCACCTTGGGGGAGACCCGGCCGACAGTGGGTGCCACTCCCATCGACGTCACATTCAGGAATTATAGGCGTTCCTCTTCCACTTAACCTTGCGGCTCAGTTTCTCAGTGACACCTCCGTATCGTGCATACCCTCCGCACGTTTGTCAAGGGGTTAATCTTACCCTCACCCATGCGAGGATTACTCAAAACCACGTTGCTTTATCCTTTAGAACATTTCGTTGTAGTGGACCCTTGCCCATTCAAGCATGGCTTCTCCCATCTCCTCGCTACGCTCCATTTTCCGATCGCGCCACGCAAAGGCTGCCCCCGTATGGGTCCAAAAGGCAACGACCCGTTCCATCGCCATGGGTGTGATACCGGCTTGCGGGGGGAGATATTTGAAACCAAGATAAATGGCTTCCATGGGGTCGGAGTTCACCATCGAGAAACAACTGGTGTAGGGCGTCTCCCACTTGATCTCTTGCCCTTTCATCCTTCCGGCAATAACCCTGGCGACGAATTTCGCCTCTTCTTGGGCTGTACTTCCGCTCTTGGAAAAACCCGTCGGGCGCGAATCACCGATTACATACACGCGCTCATCACCCACCACGTTGCTGTGGAACTGGTCAATCCAAGCCTCCTTCTGCGGGCTGTATTTGTTCACCAAACCCAAGGACTCGATCAGCTTGGCACCCCGGATGCGGGGATAAATGGCCGCATCGTCGAAGGTATAGTCGTCGAACTCGCCGATGATGGTCTTCTTCTCAACATCCACCCCAACGATACTCACGGAAGGGTAGTATTCCAGGTAATCCTTATAAAGCTCATGGAAGGCTGCTTCAAAACCTTCCCGTTTGATCTTGATCGTCGGGTTATGGTCCAGAAGGAGCACCTTCCCCTTAATTTTGTTTCTCTTGAAGACCGAAGCAATCATGCAAGCGCGCTCGTACGGAGCGGGCAGGCAACGGTAGTTTCCGCTGGGCACCGTGAGCGCGAACAAACCGCCTTCGAAATTGTCGATTTTGGCCTTCAAGGTCAAATGCTCGGAACCGGGTTTGAAGGCCGCTGGATAACGCAACATCAAGGCCTGCTGTTGCTCAAGGTCGTGTACACCAATGGCATCGTAGTCATAGTCGATGCCGGGAGCAAGGACGAGATAGTCGTAATCAATGTACCCCTTGTCCGTGTAAACCCGGCGTTTATCCCGATCCGCATCAAAAACGGTCGCGTTGAGGAAGGTGTAGTTGTTGTTTGCAGCCGCATCGAGAAAGCTGTGGGTAATAAATCCTTGATCGACCAGCCCCGCCAACCACAAATTGCTGATGGGGCAAGAAATGAAGACGGAATAGGTCTCAACAAGCACGACATCCATTTCCGGACGCTGCAGTTTGAGATGCTTGGCCATAGTGAGCCCACCCCAGCCGCCACCCACAACGACCGCTCGCGGTCCTTTCGGCTCGGACAACTCTGCTTTTTTCTGGATAACGAACGAGGCCGGACGCATAGGCGGCCCTTTTTGGGCACCGTGATACGTGGTGTCCTGAGACGGGGTGCCACGGTATGACTCTGCTCCCTGGCTGATTTGTCCCGACCCACCCATCATGCCGGCCGCGGCCACACCCGCAACCGCGCCTTTCGACCGCCGTAGGAAATCGCGCCGTGAAATGTTCTCTTTCATACCCGCCTTCCTCTGTGAATCATCTTCTTGAAAGTGGCACCGCTCAACAAAAAAACTGCCGTTTCGTATAGTCCGACAGACGCATCACAACGGCCTCGCCGGAGCTTTCCTGCCGAGCTAGAGCAGGGCCAAATTCCTGCCTCAATTCCTTACGATAGGCTTTGAAATAAGCCTTAAAGACTTCCCCACCATGGGTGCCGACAGCATGGATTCCGTCCGTCTCCTCGTCATAGTCCAGTTCTATCGCCGTAAGAGCCTGGGGAGCCGGGCCACCCACTACTTTGCCACCCTGTGCCGGATCGAACATGCTGCCGTGCAGGCAACACGTAATCCGACCCGACGCCTCGCCGGATTTACCACCTTTGGGATTGTAATTGATAAAGCTTTTTTGGGGGGAAGGGCGTGTCACCTGATGCGTGCAAATTGCCGCGTAGGCAACGATAGAACGGTCAACCCCAATCCCCCCTGGCCATCCGCACGGATTACCATAGGCCGATGCCAGACGCAAGCCGTCGTGCTGTGTGCCGAGGTTTAACAGAAAACACGGCGTGCCCATGTATGGATAAAAGAACAGGTAACTCTCGTCCTCCTCCAATGCAGCCGTTTTGATCCCATTCCCTTGGGCATCAACCAGTTTCACACGCTGGTAACGCTTCAGCGTTGCCGCCTGGCCGCCACGCCCCAAAAGAGGGGCCGTCCCCAAAGCGAAGATGCCGGCGGCGAATCGAATGAAGCGTCGTCTCTGCATGCCACTCACTACGAAATGTACCTTTGCGCCAAGCCACCGGTTCCTAGGAAAGACGCCAATGCTCGGTGGATGCTAAACGCGAATGTCCACGGTTTCCGTGTATTCCTCTCCGTGCGTGTCCTTCCAAACCACCCGCAACGGGGCCGAATGCGTGGCCTTCAGGGCAAACGTGAAATAGGGATTCTGGCTGATGCCGGCGGACGCATCCATGGAAATGATAAGCTGATCGCCATAATAGACTTCGATCAGGTGTATGAAGTGCTGGGCAATGTAGCCTTTATCCTCGTACTTGTGCCGGCCATTATGATTCGGGTGAATGATACGAGTCTTCACCTCGATCACCTCATCCTTGCCGTATTCATGACGAGGCAAGCGAACTGCACGTCGACCTATCTTCAACATAAGCGCTCAGAACCCTTCATTGTTCAGTTGCCGCCTCGGTCACCCACATCCACCGACAAGCACTGCGACTTCGACTTCCTGTACAAACAGGTCACCGTTATTCATTTCTGCAAATGCCCGAATCCGGGTGCTATCGGCCAAACGAATGTTCAATTTCCACCGCACGCTCCCGGCGCCCGGGTGAAGGCTCGCCGAGAAAACCAGCGGGTCGGGATTCTGGTCAGCGATCAGATACAGCTTCTGCACATAATCCAGGTCTGTCATCGGGCTTTCCACGTCCAGTTGCAACGGTACCGTGCCACCGTCCTCGGCAAGGGGCGGCATGGTCAACGTTACCCGTTCGTGCTTGGGAGTCCTGCCGGCAAGGATAGGGGTTAGCCGTTCTTGAAGGGTACGCCCTTCGGGGACCTCAGAGGCAAGCTCGAATGGTAATTCTTCTCCCTCCACGCGGCGCCGGAACAGCAGCACGGCAGAAAGGGCGATCCATTTACCCAACAAACCACGCCGCGTTATAGCTTCACGCCAAATCATAAGACAATTCCATTGATCGGTATTCGCAACCACTCTAAAGGGACCGCGCAGGCGCCCTCGCGATTATTCATGACTCGTAACCGGCACGGCGAACCGTTGCAAGTTTCCCCGCACTTCGGGGGCCGGCACCGGGGTTTCAAGGGCTATTTGAGGCCGGTGAGCGTCATGACACTCCGTGCAGGTACGGAGCACGCGGGTTCCCTGCCACAGCCCGATGCGCAGTCCATGCACGCCGTACTCCCAATCCTTGTGAGCCTTGAAATGGCATTCACCGCAGTGCAGGTATCCGTGGTCCATGTCAATACGCCTGCCGTCCTTGGACGCCAGAAAATCCATCCCTTTGCCGTCGTGACAGGCCGTGCACCAGAAACGATCATTGCCGTGATCGACAACCAAGTCAGCGTGTTTCTTCTTGAGTTCCCGAGGCGTGTAATTGATTTCCATTTTCTTATGGCAGTCAGAACAGGGAAACATGGGAACATCTTCCCACTTGCGCATTGGAATCTGAAATTCGGGTGCCCCGTACATGCCAATGCCGAATCCTCGCTCTCCGGCAATCACCCAACCGTCCTTGTCCGCATCGTAAACCGTCTCTACCAGCTCTTCCTCTACGCCGGTTGTATGCACGCTGTCCCAAACATGGGTCACTGAAGGGGTCGATTCAGGCGACTCGTCCGCATCGACCGTCGGCTGATCCCTGTCCTCGGCAAATGCTGGCAGCGGTATCCGGCCCGGATGTTTAAGCATCAAATGCGCCACACCAACGCAAAGAATGCAAAGCATGATCGGATACAACCGCGACATGTGGCACCCATCCGTGGGGCGTTTCGGGCCGTGGGATTATGACCCGTCACTGGGCAAGTACGACAATAAACATACCACCAAATGTTTATCTGCAGAGGGTCTGTCAGGTCAGGGCACTGTAATAAAACCCCTTTTCAGTCGCAAGGGAAAAACGCCAGATACCATCCATGGTTCAACGTTCGATCCAGGTACGAGCGCTTGCGAAAAGGCCAGGCAGCACCTAGCATTACGCCGCCTCTGTCACCTGTTGAGGCTTGAAGAATCAGCAACTGAAACCATGCCCAGAATCCATAAGGTAATGCGATGCGGCGAGTGCTTTATTGGTCCGGTTCTGTCGTTTCGGTCATGACCCTTGGTGTCCTCTTGGTGGCCCCAATGCCCTTGCAAACCAAACTCCTCTTGCCTGTCCCAAGGGGCTCGGTGGAGGTTTGGGCGATGGATTCCGCACAGAACGCGGCACAGACCGATGAAGCCTCATCGACTACGGACCGACGCATCCCCGACAGCCTGGAGGGAGACCCCGAAGCCATCGCGCTCGGCAAGCGCACCTTCCACACCTATTGCTGGGGATGCCATGGTCGGAACGGTACCGGCGCACAGTGCCCCGACTTTAGCGACAACAAGCAGCTTCACGGCAACAGGTATGAAGACTTGGTCAAGGTCGTGACCAACGGCGTGAAGGGGAGCCCTATGGGACCGTGGGGTTACGCCTTAGGCAGGAAGAGGCTTTTGCAGGTGGTGGCTTACGTGTTCAGCCTTAAGGGGACTCGGGAGACGCGCCAAAAATGACGGCCCAGGGCTTCAGGTTGAATATCTCACCCGGCCAAGCACAATGGGCAGGGCGATTTTGACCAGGACCGTGAAAACCAACAAGCCGATCGATAAGACCCCCACGGATATAAATATCTCGGCCTCGGCCGGCATGTATTCAAAAATCTCGCCCATGGAGGTGGGGATAAATCCCGGGATGACCAATCCCATGGTCTTCTCGATCCAGATTTCCGCAATTGCCAACAGGCATGCAATGTTCAAAAGCACCCGCCGTTGACGCAGCGCCCGCACCAAGACGAGGCAGACGGCAACCACGCCCAGGCCGTGCGCGATCCAAATCCACGGCACGAGCCGGCCAAATCCCTTCAGCCCGAAGTAGAGGTAGTTCGCAGATATGGCATGCTCGCCTTGGGTGTAAAAATGGGTAAACATTTCCACACCGACGAGAAAGAGATTGAATAACAAGGCCGCTTGCATAATGATCGCCAGCAGGTCGATCGCCGGTGCTGTCGCTCGCTGCTTGTCGAACCAACCTACCACTTGGAGCACCAGGATGATGACGGCCGGTCCCGAAACAAAAGCGGCCGCCAGGAAGCGGGGCGCCAAGACGGCGGTATTCCAAAACGGCCGCGCCTCGTATCCGGATAGCAGGAATGCCTCGACCGTGACCATCCCTATGACAAACACCATGGCCGCAATGCCCACCCACCGCCGCATAATCGGTGCCCCCTGGCCCTGCCCGCGGTAATTCTTGAACAGCATCGTACCGGTAAGCCACAGCGTAAACAGGAGATAGACGTTCAGCACCAAAGCGTCCCACGACAGCAGGGAGTAGGGGAAATTGTACCTGCCAATGAACGGAATCATGTGCCAGAGGCGGTCCGGTCTGCCGAGGTCGACGAGGATGTACAGCGAACTCATGATCACCGCCGACAACGCCACCGCGACGCCCATCAACGCCGCCTGACTGACGTCCTCGCGCTTGTAAAGGATGGCGGCGATCACCAGCACGATCGACGCGGCGGCAATCCCCCCCATAAAGATGAAGTTGGCAATGTAGAGTCCCCAATTGACCTGGTCGCTCAGGTGCGTGACCACCATGCCTTCCGTAAGTTGGCCGCCGTAGTACTTGACGCCCACCCCGACGCCCGCCAGCAGCACCACAAGCCAAAGCCAGTAATACCACTTGCCGCGAAGCGTCAACTTGACACAGTCGAAGCAAAAGCTCCCGAATGCCCGCATACTTGATGACTCTTTATCGTTCGTGAGTTGCTGTTATGGTCGGATGAAATGGCTTAATCAAAGTAGTACCAGAACTTGGGATCGCAGCCCGCCTCCTCTTTGAGACGGAACACGCGCTTATTGTCGAGGACGTAGCGAATCTCACTGGTGGGATCAAGCAGATTGCCGAACACCCGTGCACCGGTGGGGCAGGCCTCCACGCAGGCCGGATTGCGGCCATTGCGCGACCGCTGAATACAATTGGTGCACTTCTCCACAACGCCGCGTTCCCTGGGCCGATTGCCCAGGAAATGGGTGTCGGTGTTAATCTCGTCCTTCGGGATGACCGGATCAGCCCAGTTGAAACGCCGCGCCGAATAAGGACAAGCGGCCATGCAAGCACGCGTCCCAATGCACCAATCGTAATCCGTCACGACTATCCCGTCCGGTTCCAGCCACGTTGCGTCTACCGGGCAAGCCTTCACGCAAGGCGGATTGTTGCACTGCACACACTGCATGGGCATATAAATCTTATCGGGCAGGGGAACCTTTTCGGTGTCGTAGTAATGATTGGATTCATGGAGGTCCAACGAGCCTTTCTTCAATTCCACCACACGAATGTATTGCACCTGCGGCGAGCGGCTCAGATTATTTTCCTGCACGCAGGCCTCGACGCATTCCCGCACGCCCGTGCAACGCGACAAATTGAGCGCAAATCCGAACACCACACCGGGCGGCGGCGGCGCGTCGCCCACTTTGATGTCCACGTCATAACGCCGCTTTGCCTTGCGTTCGATTCTGCCAATCGCCTCCTGGATCTCGTCCTCGGTCATTTCCTGATATTGCTTTTGAAAAAAATCTCCGATGCTGTCCGAGAAGGCACTGCCTTCATCGGTTGCCGCCCGCGCCCCACCGGCCAAGCCGCCTCCCAGCAGCATGCCCAACGACCCCAGCCAGCCGCCTCTGCATAACAGGCTGCGCCTGGATAAGAGCCGTTCCTTACGACGCGGTTTCGAGCGCGTTTGCCAAAAGCCAGACCATTTCATGTCGCCTCCCTTGAGAACAGGATGCCAATTGCTGCCGCCCTAATCCTCGTACAACCACTCGCTGTCCTCGCGAATGTCGTGCTTTTTAAGCGGCACGTGCTTGTGGGCTTCCTCAAGACCTTGCCAATAGGCGTCATCCGCAAAGTCCGGCTCCGGGAACGGGTTATCCGGATCCGTATTGTGGCAATACGTGCAGGTCTCGAGTTCGCTGTACTTCATGCCCGCAGCAATGACCTCTTCGCGCGGCCAGTCATCTTCCGAATAGCTATCCTTGACGGGCTGGTAATCGCCGGCGGGACCGTGACACGTCTCGCACCCGACGCCGCCCAGCTTTCTCATCTTGCGCATTTTGCCGATGACGTAGCCGCCTTTCTCCCAGCCGGTGACGTGGCACTTGACGCATTTCGGGTCCTCCGTGTAGTCCTTCGTCGGATCGAGCTTAGCCTTCTTTTTAGCCCCCACATCAGTCCCTGCCTCCAGGGACTCCATGGCGTCGGCATGCTTGGTCTTCTTCCACGAGACGTATTGTTCCTCATGGCAATTCGCGCAGCGCTTCTTTTCCCAGTGCCCAAGATATTTGATCTGCTTCTCGGCGGCGACCGCCGTCCGGACATCGAACAGAGACATGGCGGCCAAAGCGCCGCAAACGGATAGCACAGCCACGAGAAGCAGAGGCCCGTATCGTCTGGAATGGTTCACAAACGTATCCTCATCCCGAGTATGGGAATGCGTTTCCTTAACAAGGTATCAGTGCCCCCTGCGGTCTCTCCCCAGGGGCAATGTATGCACAACAGTTCCATGCTTGGTCAGCATGGCTTACCGGACGTCCAGACAGGTCGTTGTTTTCTTGCAGGCAAGGGGTGGCAGCAGGGCAAAACGGTTACGTTAATCTAGTGAATTTGCCCACCCAAAGCAAGCATAATCGGGGTGAATCGATGGCCGCGGAGGCGAATGGCCGAAGAGCGAAATGCCCGTCATTGCTCAAGGAATGCTCGCACCCGGTCGGTCATCGGCTGCTTGTCGTACACCGCGTTCAGCAGGAACGCGTTACGTACCTGGTCGCCCTGGAAAAAGCGTTCGTATAGGACCTGACGGGAAGCGAACGCACTGCAGCAGGCGTCCCACGCCAAGCGAAACACGCGGACACGGTCTTCGGCCGAGGCCGTATCCGTTTCAAGGTACCGACGAATTTCCGGAGCCAGGGGGCCGCTGAGGTCGGCTTCAGTCGGCAGCGCCATGAGGCTGCTTGAGCCCAGGAGGTGCAGTATTTCCGCCATCCTCGGATACATGCGCATGAACAGTTGGCGGGCCACCATGAGGGGCGTTTCGGCCGGGGACATGACGCCCCATTCGTCGATCTCCGCATCCACCTCGGCGGTCCGCAGGCACGCCTTGGTCACCTCCAGATTTTCGATGATCTCGGCCAACATCTGATGCACCTGCGGCAACTGGCCGGATCCCAGCGTTTGCACCATCAGGTTGGCCAATCCCAGGACGAACTCGCACTTGACGACATTCTTGGTCACCACCTGGTGCCCCGAGTGCACGTACTGGCCGGTCTTTATGGACATGTTGTTGCACAGGTCCACGTCGCCCAGCAGGAACACGCGCTCCCAGGGAACCAGCACGTTGTCAAAGAAGGCGATCGCGTCCATCTCCTCGAAACGCGAGCCCAGGGGATGGTCGAACCGCGACCGTTGCAGATCGAAGCTTTCCCGGCAGAGGAATTTCAGACCGGGTGCGTTGCAGGGCAAGGCGAATGCGAAAGAAGTTGGTGCCGCCGCGTTGCCGGGCAGGCGATGGGAGCGTGCCGGATAAACCGCGATCTCATCCGCGATCGGCAGGGTGGCCAGCACGCGAGCGCCGTTGACGACGATGCCCGCGTCCGTTTCCTTCACCACCGACAGGGCCACGTCGGTCGTATCCTCCAGCCCGCTGCCGGAGGGCAGGCGGCTGCGCTGCAAATTGATCAGGGTGTGCGTGAGCACGAGGTCGTTCTCGCGGACGTATTCGTAATAGGCCTGGACGTTGTTTTCAAACTCCGGGCGGTTGCGGCCAAAGTATTCCCCCGCCGCGGCCATCGCCATGAAGCTCACGTTCAGGAAATCGGGCGTGCGGCCCATCATGCCGCAACTGAGGCGCGCCCAGTGCGTCATCATCGTGTTCCGCCGCTCAAGATCCCCCTGGCTTTGCGGCGTAATGAACGACAGGCCGACCCGGTCGCCCGAGGACGGCGACACGTAGATCATCGCGTCCCGCAACTCCGGGTCGTGCTGCATGTCATACAGCCGCGCCAGGGTATGCACCCCGTTGCGTAGACCGGGATGAGTCGTCGGGTCCTTCACCCGCTCGCCTTGCAGGTAAAGCTCCGGCGGGTTCTCTCTTAGCCCCGCAATGTATTCGTCACCTGTTCTTGCTGGCATGGTCGGCCCTCCCGTTTGTGTCCTCGACTTGTCGCTGCGCCTTCAGTTGAATAACCTCAATATACCACCTGTCGAGGCGATTATGTGGAACTCGGAAACATCCCGTCAAACAAGTCCCTCGCTGGATTACCCTTCGCCAACCCTGCTATGATGACGCCCGCCATCGGTGTGGCCCAAAGATCCCGTGGAGACATGAAATGGACTTCGAAGTGACGTATACGCCCGAGCAGGAGGCTTTCCGTGCCGAGGCGCGTGGCTGGCTGAGCGAGAATATCCCGGCGGACTTGACGCAACCGGTCGATCCGGCGGACCTCACCCTCGAGCAATATCACAAGCTGCGCGAACTTGGCCGCCGTCTGGGCGCCAAGGGCTGGCTGTATCCCACCTATCCGCAGGCATACGGCGGCGGCGACCTGTCGGTCGATTTCGTCATGATCCTGGAAGAGGAACTGGATCGCTACGGCCTGCACCTGCCTCCCTATTACGACTCCGGCGGCCGCCTGGGAGGCGCCAGCATCTTCGTGTGGGGCACGGAGGAGCAAAAACAGCACTTTCTGCCGCCCATTTTTCGCGGCGCGTGGCGCACCTGGCAATTGCTCAGCGAGCCGAACGCCGGCTCCGACCTGGCAGGCGTGCAGACGCGGGCTGTGCGCGACGGCGATTCGTACGTGGTCAACGGACAGAAGATCTACATCGGCAGTCTGTACGGCTGCGAGATGATGTGGACGATCGTAGTCACGGACCCCGAGGCACCGAGGCACCACAACCTCGGATGGCTGATGATCCCCTATGAACTGCCCGGCATCGAGGTGCGCCCCATGGAATTGCTTACCGCCGGCGGCGAGGGCGGCGCTTCCCCCGGGCTCAAGCACACCATATTTTTCGACAACGTGCGGGTGCCGGCCTTCAATCTGGTCGGCGGCGAGAACAACGGCTGGCAAGTGGCGACGACGCATCTGGAGCTGGAACACGGCGGCGGCGGTATCGTTCGTCGCAACCGCATCGTGGACCAGTTTCTTGAGTATTGCACCACCAGTAAACACAACGGCGCCACCCTCAGTCAGAATGCGGACGTCCGCGAAGACATGGTCGAGGTATACATCAAGAGCGAGATCAACCGCCTCTTCGGTCTGCGCACCTATTGGCTCAGCCATGCCCACAAGCCCAGGTCCTACGAAGGCCCGCAGGGCTCCTATTACCGCAAGGTCACGGCGCTTGAGATGGCGGAAACGATGCTGCGCGCCCTCGGCCCCTACGCGATGACGAACGATCCGCAGTGGGGTCCGCTGCAGGGTTTGCTGGAGCACTATCAGCGCGCTGCCGTGGTCGGCCTGCATCCGGGGGGCACGACGGATATTCAGAAAGTGGTCATGTCACGACGTATCGGCATCGGACGCAGCGCGAAGGAGCAGGCCGGCCGGTTGCGCTGAACGGGCCGGAACTCGGGGTTAAAGAAAGGAACGGGCGGGCATGGACCTGGGATTGACGGAAGCCCAAGAGATACTCAAGACGGCAGTCGCTGATTTCGTGCGGCAGGAATATGACAAAGACACGCTGATCGCCTTGGAAAACACCCCCACGGGTATCACCCCCGAACTCTTCCGCCAAGCGGCCGATCTTGGCTGGCTGGGCATTTTGATCCCCGAATCCTTCGGCGGCACCGACCGTTCCCTCACCGATACCGCTGTCTTATTCGAAGAGCTGGGACGCGGCCCTGTGCTGGGCCCTCATTTTTCGTCAAGCGTCCTTGGCACCCTTATCGTCCTGCTAGGCGGCACGGAAGCCCAGAAACAGGAATTGTTGCCCGGCGTCGCGCAAGGAACGACGGTGCTGAGCGTCGCCGTTACCGAACCCCAGTACGGCTGGATTCCCGACACGGTGCAGCTGCCGGCCAGCCGGCAGGGGGACCATTACATCCTCAACGGCACCAAACTCTTCGTGCACGACGCCCAGGCGGCAACGCACCTGCTGTGCGCCGCCCGCACGGCGACGCCCGACAACGGCTCAGGGAGCGGCATTACCTTTTTCGTGGTGGAAGCCGACAGCCCCGGCGTAGCGATCCGAACGCTGCCGGGCTGGATGTCGCAGGTGGACGAGATCCGTTTCGACAACGTACGGGTGCCGGCCGCAAACGTTCTGGGCGATACGCCAGGGAATGGGTGGGACATCCTCGAAGCGGCGTCGATGGGGGCAATCCCCATCCTCTGCGCCTATCAGGTGGGTTCCTGCCAAGCCGTTGTGGACATGTCCGTGGCCTACAGCCGCACCCGACATCAGTTTTCGCAGCCAATCGGTCGGTTTCAGCGCGTCCAGGACCACATCATCGGCGCCGTCAACCGCCTGGATGCCGCGCGTTGGACGACCTGCGAGGCCCTCTGGAAGCTCGATTCCGGACGCGATTCCCGGTCCAGCGTTCACCTGGCCAAGGCGGTAACAAGCGAGGCATATCTCAAGGTCTGCGCCGGTGGGCACGAGGTACACGCCGGCGTGGGCGTGATGCGCGAGTACGGCCTGACCCTGCACACGCAGCGTTCGCGCACCCTGTATCATTTTCTCGGGGACGCCCGCTACCACCATCGCCGTCTCGCCGATGCACTGGGATGGTAATCCGGCGAGTTACGGAGCGATGACGGGGCGGGGCAGGGCGGCAACCGCGCTGGCAGGTATGATCTTGTGGATCGGGCTGGTCAGCCATGCCGGCGCCACCGCATCTCAGCCCAGCGGCGAGGTGGTCGTCATGGCGGCCGCTTCCCTGACGGCTGCCTTCACGGACATGGCCCGCGGCATTCGGGATGCTCATCCCCGGTTGCGCATCATGCACAACTTTGCGGGCTCGCAGGCATTGCGCACCCAACTCGAACAGGGTGCAGCGGCGGATGTTTTCGCCTCCGCGGACGACGCACAAATGCAACGCGCCCTGGACCGCGGGCTGATAGACGGGTCGCCGCAGGTTTTCGTTCGCAACACCTTGCTGATCATCGTGCCCCGCGACAACCCAAGTCAGGCAACTTCCTTTGCAGACCTTGCGAAGCCGGGCCTGAAATTGACCCTCGCGGGTCCGCAGGTGCCCGTCGGACGCTATAGCCGGGAGGCTTTGGAATCCACGCAGGCGGATTATGGAACAGACTTTACGGCACGGGTGCTGAGCAATCTGGTCTCGGAAGAAACGAGTGTCAAACAGGTGCTGGTCAAAGTTCAGCTCGGCGAGGCGGATGCCGGCATCGTGTACGCTTCGGACGTGTCCGAAAAAACCCTACAAGACATCAGCACCGTACCCATTCCGGGCGCATACAATCGCCTCGCCAACTATCCCATCGCGGCAACGCGGGCAGCGCGCAATCCCTCGGGAGCGGCGGCCTTCATCCGTTTCGTACTCTCGCCGGCAGGGCAGGCCATTTTGAAAGCTCACGGCTTCATTCCAGTCACCGAATAAGTTTTTCTCATGCCAAATCATGGGCGCCGACATTCCCGTTTCTGGCCTCTTGCCGAGCGAAGCATCCTATGGCGCGTACCGGCCTTGGTCGCGGTCACTTTTCTGATCCTCCCCCTGCTGGCAATTTTTCTCAAAGTCCTGCCGCAAAGTCATCTGTGGCATACCCTGCAAGAGCCGTTCGTCACGCAAGCCTTGCGGACCAGCCTGATCACCTCACTGAGCAGTCTGGTGCTGACGGTCGCCTTCGGCACCCCGCTGGCCTACGTTCTGGCGCGACGCCGCGGCCCCGGGACCACGCTGTTCGACACCCTGCTGGACCTGCCGATGGTGCTGCCGCCCACCGTGGCCGGGGTGGCCCTGCTGATGACGTTTGGACGCCGAGGACTCTTGGGACCGTGGCTGAACGCGATGGGCATACAGGTTGTGTTCACCATGGCGGCGGTCGTTCTGGCGCAAAGCTTTGTCAGCATGCCGTTGTACGTCCGCTCCGCCCAAGCCGGGTTTCGCGGCGTTGATCCGGAACTGGAGCGCGTCGCCTATACCCTTGGATACTCCGCCACCCGGACGTTCCTTCGCGTCACCGTGCCCCTGGCGTTCCCGGCCTTGCTGAGCGGCGCCGTCATGGCGTGGGCGCGCGCCTTGGGCGAGTTCGGCGCCACGATCATGTTCGCCGGCAATCTCACCGGTCGCACCCAGACCATGCCACTGGCTATCTACATTGCCATGGAATCGGATCTGACTACCGCCCTGGTACTCGCCACCCTGTTGATAATCGTGCCGTTCGGCGGCCTCTTCGCCACCCGGTTCTTTGCCCGGCGCAGGAGTTACGGAACCTATGCTTGAGGTGGCCCTGCGCAAAAGGCTAGGGGAATTTCAACTCGACGCGGCCTTCGCGGCGCCGGGTGGACTGATCACGCTGTTCGGCCCCTCAGGATCGGGCAAAAGCCTGACGCTCCAAACCATTGCCGGGACGATAGAGCCCGACGAGGGACGCATCTCGCTCGACGGCCATCCCATCTTCGACAGCTCCAGCGGCCTTAATCTCCCCGCCCAAAAGCGCCGTGTTGGATACGTGCCTCAGCACTACGCGCTGTTCCCGCATCTGAGCGTTGCCGACAACATCGGCTTCGGGCTGGATCGGCTGCCGCGCGAGACGCGTCGGCAGCGGGTTGCGCAGTTGCTCCGTAATTTCGACCTGCAGGCGCTGGCCGAGCGCCGGCCACGCCAGCTCTCCGGCGGTCAGCAGCAACGGGTCGCGCTCGCGCGTGCGCTGGCCGTGCAACCGGGCTTGCTACTTCTGGATGAGCCGTTTGCGGCGCTTGATGCCGCCCTGCGGGGCGCCTTGCGCCAGGAGCTGGCGCAGGTGCAAAAGCTGTGGAACATCTCGATGCTGATCGTGACGCACGACCTGTCCGATGTCTTTGCGCTCGGACAGCGGGTCATCGTGTACGACAACGGCAGGGTGATTCAGCAGGGGACGCGGGATGAGGTGTTCTTCCGTCCGACGAGCCGGCGGGTGGCGGAGTTTGTGCAAACGGGCAACATCCTGCCGGCGGTCGTGGAGCGCGTCGACGAGAAAACGATGTGGCTGAAGTGGCGCGATCATCTGCTGGCAACGGACGCGCAACCCCTGGCGGCAGGAACACCCGTGCACGTTTGTATTCGTCCCACTCAGATTCTGATTGTACGTCCGGATCGTTTCGCCGCCCGCGAGCGCCAGAACCTGCTAAGCGGCTCCATCGTCCATACCGACATGCAGGCGGAGACCTACACCCTTCATCTGCGGCTGGACAACAGTGAGGCGGCATACGATTTGGAAATCGTGCTACCGGGCTACGTCTATCACCGGCTTGCACTGCAAACAACGCCCAATCTCGTTGTGGAACTCAGCCGGCAGCATTTGCACGTCATCCCGGGATAAGCGTGAGGTCAGCATCTCCCGGATTGGGCGGATGAGCCTTCAACTCCAGCAGAAAATCCTGCACCAGGCTTTCCAGGTCATAGCTCGGCTTCCAGCCCCATTCTTGCTGCGCCTTGCGGTCGTCCAGTGGCCGCAGAGACTCCTGAATCAGGCGCTGGAGGTCCACGTCCGGCTTGAATTCAATCCGAACCCCGGAGACTCTGGACCGCACAACGTCGGCCAGCTCACCCGCGCTCGGCGTTGGTGTCACGCCATTGACAAGGTAGTTGACCGTTGTAATGGCCTGCCGCGCCGCTTGCGCCAATTGCACGGTGGCCAGGGCCGCGTCCTTGATGTACATGACCGGAACCCTCGTTTCGGGCTCAACCCAGATGGTGTAGGGACGGCCTTGGGCACACGATTCGATGACCCAGGAGGTGTATTGCACCGCGCCTGGCGTACGCACACCAGGTCCAATGATGGATGGATATCGTATACCCCGAAAATCAACCCCGTGCTTGCGCCGGTAAAACAGCCCCATGTGTTCGCCGAACACCTTGGTCATGCCATAGAAAAGCTGCGGACGCTGGATCGTTGCGTCATCGATGGTGTCGTCCCGGATATCGGACCCGTAGGTGCCCACGCTGCTGGCAAACACGACCTGTGGCACATCGAACAGCCGCGCCGCTTCCAGCACGTGGAAAGTGCCCATCGCGTTGGTCTGCATGGCACTGGCCGGATCGGCCTCCGAAGGGACGGACAGGGTAGCGCCCAGGTGGTAGATCACCTGCGGCCGCGCCTTCTTGACGGCCTCCAGCACATGGCTGAAATTCCCCAGATCGCCCCGCGTCACTTCTACCTCATCCGCCACGTCGCCCAGCCGTTTCGGCGAGGGATTTCGGCTCATCACCAGCGGGCGCTTCTCACCCCGCGAAAGCAGAAGCCGTACCACTTCCAGGCCGATAAACCCGGCGCCTCCCGTAATCAGTGTTGCCATCTTCACCTCCTGCGAATTGCACCCCTATTCAATCCCGTCAACTCCCCCAAAAAGCCGAAACCCCCAGCGACCAGGGGACCCGCACGACCGCTGCTCCCACAACGAGAGGATATAGGTTGAGCAAAGCGCGTGCGAAGATGCCAACGCGTGTGTTTTGCCTGAGCCACAGCAAGTAACACAAACCCAGAATCGCATAGAGGAGGACGGCAAGCCCAATGGCAGCCGAAAGCCAAAAGGCGAGGGCGAGTCCCCCCGCCGCCAGGACGGAAGCGACGGCAATCATGGAAGGCAAGGGCGTTTTGCCCGCTGCCATCGGTTGGTGACGTTTGCTTACCCGTTGCCGGTCGCGCGGCAAATTGAGCAGGTCTTCCACAACACAACGGCTGGAGGCACAGGCTGAAAGGGCCGCAAACCCACCGGCCGCAACCCAATATTGCCCGGCATGGGCATCCGGCTCCGCAATGACAGGAACGAATACGAGCGCATTGGCCATCCACTGGCGCGGACGCAAAGCACACAGAAAGTCCAAGGCGCCACCGCCGAGTCCGGGATGAAAACGGGCGTGCGGATCCAGCGCCTTCACCTGCCGCGCCAGACGTGCCGAGAGGTTAACCCCAATGGCGCGCCGCGCGCGTTCCCAAACAGCCAGATCGCGCCGCTCGTTGCCGACGTAGTCGAAACCGTGCTCACCGAAGCGGTCGACGAGGACAGCGGCTTTGATGTGACCAACCAGGTTGGTGCGGCCGTCCGAAGCGAAGCAACCGGTGGCCCCCACCTCCCGGGCAAGGGGCGCAACGACCATTTCGTCCGAACCGGAAGCCAGCCACACCTCACGCCCCGCCCGTCTAGCAGCGTCGATTTCCTCCAGCACGGCCGGGTTCAGGACCAGAGTCGCCGCGGACAGGATACCGGTCTGCTGTGCGAGCCAGCGCTTCAGTGGGGCGCGCCCGCCGGCCAGCCAAAAGGGCAGGGCGAACAGTTTGGCAGGCGAATCCCCGAACAGCCGCAGCAAGCCTTCGGTCAGCAGGTCGCCCCTGACCAACGAACCGTCCACGTCAACGACAAGCGGAATAGCATTGTCCTTCTGGAGTTGCTCAGAACTTATGGACGGCATTTGGCGTTGTGGCCTCGATGGCAAGCGGTTGCCGCGGCGCCTTCCAGGCCGCTCGGTAGGAAAATGGGGGAACACGTCCGAATTGCGGCAAGTAGCATAGAAATTCCAGTGGGCTTATTCAAGTTGAACGCGAAGCCCGCTCAACATAGAATGGCGCCCTGACAAATCAAGCCACGCCGCATGCCTGTTGAAAACAGCCACCATTGAAAGGACTGACATGGCGACCAATGACCACTGGCTTTCGCTCGTGCAGGAAGACACGATTGAGCCGGACCTACCGATTTGCGACCCACATCATCACTTGTGGGACCACCGTTACGAGCGGGTCGAGCCGCGCTACCTGCTTGACGAGGTTCTGGCCGACATCAACAGTGGCCACAACGTCGTCTCGACGGTCTTCGTGCAATGCAGCGCCATGCACAAGGCCGACGGCCCGGAAGCCATGCGGCCGGTGGGCGAAACGGAATTCGTCAACGGTATTGCCGCCATGAGTGCTTCGGGAGCGTATGGCCCGAGCCGGGTCGCCGCCGGCATCGTGGGCACGGTCGATCTCAGGCTGGGCGATGCCGCAGCGCCGGTGCTTGAAGCCCATCTCCAGGCCGGGGGCGGGCGCTTCCGCGGCATTCGCCACAGCGCCTCGTGGGACGCAGCTGGCCCTCTCATCTCCAATCGCCCAATGCCGCCGGCGCATTTGCACCTCGATGCCAGTTTCCGCTCCGGGTTCGTCCACTTGGCCCGCCACAACATGACCTTCGAAGGCTGGTGCTATCACCACCAGATCACGGAGCTTACCGACCTCGCCCGCGCCTTCCCCGATACCACAATCATTCTCGATCATTTTGGCGGCCCCCTCGGCGTCGGCCCCTACGCCGGCAAGCGCCAGGAAATCATGGCGCAGTGGCGCAAGGACATCATCGAGTTGGCGAAGTGTGAGAATGTGGTGGCCAAGCTCGGCGGCATCAACATGGAAGTCAACGGCTTCGGCTGGCACGAGCGCGAGCGGCCACCCACGTCACAGGAGTTGATGGAGACCACCCGCCCATATTACGAGCACACCATCCAACAGTTCGGCACCGCCCGCTGCATGTTCGAATCCAACTATCCCGTCGACAAGGTGAGTTGCAGCTACAATGTACTGTGGAATTCGTTCAAGCGGCTCACGGCGAATTACTCGGCCGACGAAAAGGCGCAGCTGTTCCACGACACCGCCGCTCGGGTCTACCGGCTCTGATGTCGATCATCTGCCTGGCATGACACGGAACAGCCTGCGCAGAACAGGAGTACACGATGAAACTTGTCACGTTTACCCATGAGGGTCGCACCCGCCTAGGTGCCGTTGAATTGGACGCCGTAGTTGATTTTGCTGCCCATGGACGTGGTCTGCCGGATGACATGCTAACGTTTCTCGCCCAAGGCGAGGCCGCCTTCAATACCGCCCGAGAGGTGTGCGCATCCGGGACAGGACGTCTAGCCCTGAGGGACGTGAGCCTCGAAGCACCGATTCGTCGCCCACCGAAGATTCTTGCGGTTGGGCTCAATTATAGGGACCATGCGGCAGAAGGGGGGTTTGACATTCCTACGGTGCCCATGATCTTCAACAAGCAATCGACCGCCGTGACGGGTCCCCAGGGCGCTATTTACCTGCCAAAAGAGTCTGTCCAGCTCGATTATGAAGGTGAGTTTGCCTTTGTCATCGGCAAGCGGTGCCGACGTGTCCCCAAAGAGAAAGCCTTGGACGTCATCGCCGGTTACACGATTGCCAACGATGTCAGCGTACGGGAATGGCAGTTCCGTTCACCAACCACGACCATGGGCAAGTCCTGGGATACCCACTGTCCTTTGGGCCCCTATATGGCGACGCCTGACGAAGTGAGCGATCCTCATAACCTGACGCTGAGAACGTGGGTGAATGGCGAGCTCCGCCAAGACTCCAATACGAAGAATCTGATTTTCAATCTTTCCGACATCATCGTTCATCTCTCCACTGCCTTTACGCTGGAGCCAGGCGACGTGATCTGTACCGGCACGCCTAGTGGCGTTGGTTTGGGGATGGATCCACAGGTGTGGTTAAAGGCTGGCGATGTGGTACGCATCACGATTGATCAACTCGGCACGCTCGAAAACCGCGTCATCGACGAGCCGGACGACACGGTACGGTACTAAGGTTTTGAGGACAGCCGTTTACCGTTTGAAAAAGAACGTCTGCGGCCGAGAGAGGGCCGGCGGCTTGTAGGTGTTCAGGTTAGCCTGCCGGTCCGGGATATTCCCCATTCTGTTACTGACCACCCGGACGCCCATGACGGCTCCGGCTTGTCCCACCACGCCGAGATGCCAAACTTCATCGAGGTGGATACGCCAGATTTGCTTGCCAATCTCCACCCGATCCTCGAACGGCACCGTGAAGCCACGCTTATACAGGTCCATCACCTGGCGCATAGGAGCAGGGGGCTCTTTACCCCGCATACCGCTGGAGGCAAACCAGGCGCCGTATGGCGAGCTGACCCAATGCCCTGCCTGCAGAGGGACCAACCAGAACGGAAAGATGAATAGCGAGTCCGTACCATCGTTACCCCAGGCGAAAAGTTGGCCCTCGTTCGCGCCTGCCCGGGTACCCCAGAGGCTGCGTTCGTGCTCCTTGACGAAGATTTCGATGCCAATTTGTTTCCAGTGCTCGCGGACCATTTCCGAGATCTGGGTGTGCTGGACGAACTGACTCCCCAGCGTCGCCAGCTCGAGCTGTAACCGCTCCTTGCCGTCGGTGCGCAGCCGGAAACCCTGCTGGTCTTTGTTAACCAAGCCGATGGCGTCGAGCATCTGGTTGGCCTTGTGTGGATCGTAGGTGGCCCAGCGGGTGCGGTACTCGGGACCGGGGCTGTACGGGTTATCCTCTGCTGGGGCCACGGAACCGGCTATGCCAATGCCAAGAAAGAAAATCTCATTGATCTGGTCTCGATCGATTGCCAGCGCCAGGGCACGACGAAAGTCGCGATTGTTGATCCATTGGGCTATTTCCGGGTCGGCGTCGTAGGCCAGGTTGAACCAGATACCATAATCTGAACCATTTTCCATGGGATCCAGAGACACCTCATAGCCACCCCGCTCCTGATTCTCCAAAAGCACCGGGAGTTTCTGGATATCGATGTGCCTGGCCTGGAAATCATATTCACCCGAGATGGCGCGCAAGTTCAGCACCTCCAAGTCCTCCGCTAACGTCATGACGACCTTGTCGATGTATGGCAGCTGATTACCGGCCGTGTCCACAGCCCAATAGTATGGGTTGCGTTCGAGCATCCAGGTGGTCTGGTTAATCGGCAAAACGGTTTTCCAGGCCGTAACGACCGGCAGATTCACGTTGAGTGCCCAGTCGTTTTTGAATTTGAATAAATTTACCCAGTTGTCGTATCCCTCGGCCTGCACGATCTTTTGCACCGCGTCTGAGCCGGCGTACTTGGGGTGAAACTGCTGCAAATAATGTTTCGGGGCGTACCCGCCCATGCTGAAGAGCCCTTGATAGGCGTGGCCGCCAAGCGGGGTGGCAGCGGCTAGCAATTCGAGGAACAGATAGTAGGACTCAGGGAATTTGAACTGAATGGTGTAAGGGTCGACTTTCTCCAAGATCCCCGGCTTACCATTGATGGACATGATTTGATGCCGGGTCGGGTTAAGCTCCTCGTTCAGAAACATGTCTTCGTACCAGAAGACAAAATCATCGGCCGTGAACGGGGTGCCATCGCTCCACTTCATGCCCTGACGCAGAAACAGGGTGAACGTCCGCCCCTGGTCGGAGACCTGCCAGTCCTTGACCACGTTGGGCACGAGCTTTTCACCCCGAAAGTCGACGTAGGTCAGGGTGTCGAACGCACAACAGCGATAGCCACTCCACTTATCGGCTGGACCCGTGAAGCCGCGATGCCAGGTGCCACCGTAGGTGCCGATGGCGTGTAAGGGTTTGATCACCAGTGGCTCGGCGGGTAGACGCTCGGTTACTGGCGGCAACTTTTCCTGCTCGACCAAGGCGGCTAGCGTCGGCGCTTCCTGGAACTGCGTCGGCATCCGGGTCGGATCGGTAATGACCTCGGGCCCCTCAATGGTGCCGATGAGATGCGCACCCATACGTTGCTCATCAGACGCTACCGTTGCCTGTGCTGCGACGCTGGCCAATAGCACCACCAGCGCTAGGCAAGCCAATACGCCTACTCTTTTGACCATCCCGTATACTTTCTTCATTGCCCATCTCTCCTCTGAGCAGTCATGGCAGATCGGTCATGGTACGACAACATACCGCCTGTCGTCGTGTCAACTCTGGCTGGAAAGCGGGTTGTGATTCGGGTATGGGATCGTGCACTTTCCGATTGACCCCGCCTGATGACACTTGATAATACAGACGCGATGACCTGTGAGAACCGTCTGGGAGGAGTCAGGGTGGCCCGCATCGTGCTCGAAAATCTCGTCAAGACATTCGGCGCCGGGATCACGGCCGTCGCCGGGGTCAGTCTGGACATCCAGGACGGCGAGTTCATGATTTTCGTCGGGCCCTCCGGCTGCGGCAAAACGACTACCCTGAACATGATCTGCGGTCTTGAGCAGCCGACCAGCGGCAACGTGATCATCGGCGATCGCGTCGTCACTGATCTGGAACCGGGCGAGCGCCACCTGGGCATGGTGTTTCAGAATCTCGCACTGTTCCCTCACATGAGCGTGTTCGAGAACATCGCCTTTGGCCTTCGGGTCCGGAGAGTCCCCTCGACCGACCTGAACGAACGCGTCAACCGCGTCGCTGAAACCTTTCAGATCACCTACCTGCTGGGCAAGAAACCGGCCCAATGCTCCGGTGGCGAGGCGCAGCGCGTCGCCCTGGCACGCACCACCATCAGCAACCCCGACGTGCTCCTGCTGGACGAGCCGCTGTCCAGCCTCGACGCCAAGCTGCGGATTGAAATGCGCACCGAGCTCAAACGCCTGCATGAGCAATTGCGCTCCACCTTCGTCTACGTCACCCACGACCAGGCCGAGGCGATGACCATGGCCGACCGCATTGCCGTCATGCAGGCGGGCCGCATTCAGCAGATCGGCACACCGCTGGAGATCTATCGCCGGCCGGCCAACCTCTTCGTGGCCGGCTTTTTCGGCATGCCGACCATGAATCTTATCTCAGGCCGGCTCAGCGACACCAACCCGCCCCACTTTCAGGCAGATCATCTCGATCTTGCATTACCCGCCGAGGCCGTGCCTGGTGCTGCCATTGGCCGCGACGTCTGCCTCGGCGTCCGTTCCGAGCATGTCTTGCTCGGTCCTCAAGGCGCTGCCGGACATGTTCAACTGACCGAACCGCTGGGCGATGAAACGCTGGTCCATTTCGATTACGGCGGCCCGTCCCAACTCGTGGCCAAGGTCAGGGGCGATCTCGGGCTAGCAGGCTTTGAAGTGGGGGAGGCCATTGCCTTTGGCTTCGACCCCAAAGGCATGCTCGTGTTCGATGCCGAGGACGGGACACGCTTGGAATGAACCCGAATCATCACCCGAAGGAGATAACATTGTGAAACACCTCAGGTTGCTGACCGCAATAGCGCTCTGCCTCGTTTTTGCGTGCGCACTGGCGCAGGCCCAGACCCTGCCCGGCGACACCGTGGAGGAACGCGCCATCAATGGCGCCAAGGCATACGTCGAAAAACACCAACTGCAAAACCCGTCACTTACCCTATTGCTCATCTCCCTGTTTCGGAATGCCATGCCGGCGTACGCCAGGCAGTGGGAGGAACTGACCGACATCAAGGTGAATTTCATCGAGTACGGCTACACCGACATCCCCTCCAAGATCATGGCGGAGGCGATTGCCAGAACAGGGCAGTACGACATCTTCAACCACTTCCCCTACGTCGTGCCCGATGCCGCCGGCGCCGGTGTGCTGATGCCGCTCGATGACTACACCGAGCGCGGCCGCCCGGACTTTTCCGGCATCGAACCGGCCCTGCGCGCCCAACAACGCTACAACGGCAAACAGTATTTTTTCCTGCTCGACGGCGATCACCTCATCCTGGTGCTGCGCAAGGATATTCTGGAGTTGCCGGGCGCCAAAGAAGAATTCCAGGCGCAGTACGGCTGGGAACCCGGTTGCCCGGAAACGATGGCGCAGTGGGAACAATTGGCGTCGTTTTTCCACACCCGGAAGGGCGACACGCGATGGGGCAAGACGTTCGACCAGGACCTGTACGGCGCCATGGGCTACCGCGCCATTAACTTTTCATACCGTCATTTCCCGGCCTACTTCGGGGGGCTGCTGTTCGATCAGGACATGAATCCCCTGGTCAACACGCCGGGCGGCATTGAGGCTATCCGCGCGTTCAGCTCGATCGTGCAGTACATGCCGCCCGATATCCAGGGCTGGGGAACGCCCCAGATTTATCCCTTCTGGGCGAGCGGGCAGGCTTTCTCGGTGATGTCCTTCCCCTCCATCGTGGGCTACGGCAACAAGAACCCGCAGACGCAGATCGCCGGCCAACAGCTCAGCTGCATCATCCCCGGGGTGATGCGGGACGGCCGACTGGTGCGCCGCTCGCCGCAGGCCGCAGGCACCGGCTATATGGTGAACCGCCACGGCAACCACCCGGAACTGGCTTACTACTTCCTGCAGTGGTTCACGGGCCCGCAGCAGGGCGATGTCGCGATCGCCGACCCGCGGGGCTTCTGGGACCCGATGCGGCGCTCGAATCTGCACAACCCGGCGATTGTCGAAAAGTTCGGCAGCCAGTTCATTGAGACGACCATGGCGAACACCAAATATGCCATCTCGTTGCTGATGATCGAGGGCAATTACGAGTACTTCAACATCCTGGATAAGAATCTGGCACAGGTGATGCAAGGCAACCTGACGCCGGAGGAGGCCGCCGCGCGCGTTGAGAGAGGTTGGAATTCTGTCACGGAAGACGTGGGACGCGACTACCAGATCGAATCATGGCGCAGCGGCGTTGCAAGCGGTGCCTATCTCGACACTTTCCAATAGGGAGTCGGTGACACTCGTGTTGGCGGAAATGGAAGCAACCCCCAGACGGCCGTCTGGGTTGGCGGCGTGGTTGGCGCAGGAACGGATATTCCGGCTCGTGCCGTTCGTCATGGTGGAAGGCATGTTCCTGCTCTTGCTGGCCCTGCCGTTTGCCCTGACGATCTACATCAGCCTACTCAGATGGCGCGCCAGTCGGCCTTTCGAGCAGGCTTACTTTCAGGGCCTGGCAAACTACGTCAGAGTCATCGGCGAGCCGGAGTTCTGGTGGTCGCTCGGCAGAACGTTTTATTTCGCCGGGGCGGCAGTGACCCTCGAACTGGTGCTGGGGTTCTTCCTGGCCATGCTGGTGCATCAGGCGTTTCGCGGACGGCGGCTGTACATCACCATCTTTCTCATCCCCATGATGGTCGTGCCGGTGGTGGTGGGCTACAACTTCTCGATGATTTACGTCGATTCCGGGCCTCTGAACCAGATTCTCGCGCCGATTCTGACCCCGTTCGGCGTAACGGCCCGCATCCGCTGGCTGTCGCATCCGCTGGCCGCTCAATGGGCGATTATCCTGGCCGACGTCTGGCAATGGACGTCGTTGACGTTTCTCATTTTCCTGTCGGGATTCGCCGCTCTGCCACCGGAGTTGATCAACGCCGCTCGCGTCATGGGCGCAAGCCGCTGGCAGATTTTTTGCCGCATTCAACTGCCGCTGCTGAAGCCTGCCATCGTCATCGCGGTCGTCATTCGCACCATGGAAGCCCTAAAACTGTTCGACCAGGCCGTACTGCTCACCTTCGGCGGGCCCGGCGACAGCACGCAGACGATCGCCTTCTTTCTGTGGCGCCAGGTGTGGCAATTCAACAAGTACGGCTTCGGCGCCGCCGCCTCGGTTCTGGTGCTGCTGCTCTTCTCCACGCTGATATACGGCGGCATCTACCTTCTGGTACGCGAACGGGCCCTGTTGCAGGCTGAGGGGAGGGAATGATGGCAACGGGCAACCAACCTCACGCGTCAACCGCCAAGGCGAGACGGCGGCGGCTCTTTCCATATCTTCGGCACGCGGTCCTGATCGCCTGGTCTATGGTCGTGCTGTTTCCCATCTTCTGGATGGTGTCGACCTCGTTCAAGGGATCGGGCGAGTGGATCGCCTGGCCGCCGCACTGGCTGCCGCATCAGCCCACCCTGTACAACTACCAGCAGATTCTGGCTGTCGGCCCTCTGGCTACCGCACCCAGCCGCGAGGCGACCGAACAGGTCTACAACATCTGGAAGGCAGTCGGCGACTCGGTGGCCATCGCCACGCTCAGTTCCCTAGTGGCGCTGCTCATGGGCACCTTCCTGGCCTATTCGATTTCCCGCTTCAACGTGGGCGGCAAGAATTTTCGCTACCTCGTCCTGACCATCCGCATGGTGCCGCCCATCGTCATTGCCATTCCCATCCTGATGTACTATGCGGTGCTGATCCCCTACACCACCGAGTTGCTGCTGGGCGTGCGCATCAGCCTGTTCGATACCTACCTCGGGCTCGGCCTGCTGTATGTGGCGACGGCCCTGCCGTTCGTGATCTGGATGATGCTCAATTTCATCGACGAAGTACCCTACACGTTGGAACATGCCGCCCGCATTATGGGAGCCGGCCGCATCTACACCCTGCGGCGCGTTGTGCTGCCCCTGGTGGCCTCGGGCATGATGGTAACGTTTCTCTTCATCTTCATCCTCAACTGGAGCGAATTCCTGCTCGCGCTGACCCTCACGCAGCCGCAGGTATCCACCCTTCCGGTACTGCTGAACAAGTTCCAGAGCGCCGTGGAGGGCCGCCTGTACGGCCCGCAGGCCGCTATCGGCACGGTCATTACCCTGCCCGTGGTCGTGCTCGGCATCCTCATCCAGAAGCATCTGATTACCGGATTCAGTTTCGGCATGTTACGGAAGTAAAATTGCCATTGGGGGACTTATTTGGGTGGGATGGCTGTTTACGGATACAGGCTGGTTGTTAAATCGGTTTGGAAAGTATTGTTAAACCAATTAGAAAAGGAAGCGTATTATGACAACGAAACGCATACCCAGTTGGATGACTGCTCTTGCGCTGGCCGGCGTCTTGCTGGCCGTGATGGCGACTCACGCAACAGCGGAAGAGACCGAACACGCCAAAGCCACGTTTGCAGGCGGCTGCTTCTGGTGCGTGGAAGAGGCGTTCGAGAAGGTTTCTGGCGTTACATCGGCCACCTCAGGTTACACCGGAGGGAACGCCGATAATCCGACGTACAAACAGGTCACCAACGGCCGAACCGGTCATGCGGAAGCCGTCGAGGTGATTTACGATCCGGCGCAGATCACCTATGAGCAACTGCTCGACGTCTTCTGGCGCAATGTCGATCCCACCGTCGCGGACCGGCAATTCTGCGATTTCGGAAACCAGTACCGCACCGCCATTTTCGTGCATGACGACGAGCAGATGCGACTCGCCGAAGCTTCCAAAACGGCGCTCCAGGAATCCAAGCCGTTCGCGGAGCCGATCGTAACGCCGATCATCGCGGCTTCGAGGTTCTATCCCGCCGAGGATTATCACCAGGACTACTATAAGCACAACCCGCTGCGCTACAAGTACTACAAGTGGAACTGCGGCCGTGCCCAACGCCTGGAGGAACTCTGGGGCTAAGCCTGCCACGGCCAGTCGCCGAAGGGTTCGGAACAAATCAGGCGCACGCCTCTGCGCTGCGCCTGATGAATTTGATAGTACGGATGGCCGGTGGGATTGCCGTTGTGGCTCGCCTCCTGCCGGCCGTCGCTGAGGCCCATGTTGCACGCCTGAATTCTGCGGCTGCGGCGCTCCAGAAAGGCGTACACCCACGCCAGGGCCTCCCGGAGCACGAAGCCTTCCTCCAGCCTTTGCCGCACCAGATACCAGATTTTTTCCGCCCCGATGGCACCGGGAATCTTCATGCCGCGCGGTAGGCGCACCCCCGCAATGAGACCGTTGAATACGAAAGCGTACGGCCCGTGCACGTAGGGCTGCGCAAACGCCAGATCACCCTTGTGTTCCGGGAATGAGGCGGCACGCGCATGCACCACGAGGCGGCGCGTGGCGGGCAATTGGCGCCCGTAATCCGTCTCGGTCCAGATCGGCGCCAGAGACCGATGCAGGGACCAGCCCTCACCCTCCCGCCACCAGGCCACGCCCCATCCATCCCCTTGCCAATCGCCATCCAGGCAGGTGCTTTGTTCGCACATGCGCGCGAACTGCTCCACAACCTGCTGCACACCGCAGGGCTCGTCAGATGACAGCAGTAGAAACCGACACATGCACGCCTCCTGGCTGTGATAGAATCCGCCGTCGATACTATCGGAAGGAAACGCGAAGGGTCAACCGGACGTCGGACGGGCCGCAGTGCGTCGATCGCCCGTATCCGCACAACCGAACCAACGGAGGGACCGTTAATGTTACGGCTTGCATACGTGGGCGGACTAGGGCTGATGGCAGGTCCGGCAGGCACGCATCTGAAACCGGGGGGGCCGGCCCGCGTGCCGCGGGTGCACGACCGGGGCAACCCGGGCCAGCACAGGGACACCTTTCGCGAGGGCTGGCGGCAACACGGCGCCGAGCTCGTGGGCACCTTCGATGCCTTGGTCGGCGACGGACAGATCGACGGTGTCGTGGCGTGTTGCGGCAAGAACGGCGACGACCTGAAGGTAATCGCCGATCTCGCCCGGCTGCTGCATGAGCGCTGCGACGCGACGCCCTTCATCTTGCACATGTCGACCGTCAGTGCCGGCTTCACAGTTACGGCCGAGGCGTTTTGCAAAGGGCTGGACGTTGGCTACGTCAATTACCCACTCACCGGTGGACCGCTGGGCGCCCAGCTCGGCGGCGGGCATCCGAACGGCATGCTCATCTTGGCCAGCGGCGACCAGGAGATCTACAGCCGCCTGGAACCGACCCTCGAAGTCCTGGGGCGTCCCCGAAACTACGGTGCCTCCGTCTCGGCTGGCGCTGAAACCAAGCTCATCGGACAGCACTTGGTGTTCAACGGCTGCACCGGCATCTGCACCGGTGCCGCGCTGTACGCGGAATGCTTCGCCGACGGCGTTATGGGCGGCGAACAGCAGGGCGCCTACTTCGACTTTCTCAACGGCGGCGCCGGCGGCACTCGGCAATGGGACGTGGCCCTGAGCAAGGGGGTCAAAGACGACGACTGGGCCACCGGCTTCAGCATCCGGCACGCCGTGGTCGATGCCATTTACGCGGCCAAACTCGCCCAGGAGAAGGGCCTCTCCCGGTTGTCCATCCAGCCGATGATCAACATCACCCTGGCATTTTCCTTCATCCTGGACCGTTACCCGGAGCGTTCCCTGGCTACGCACGCCATTGCCAAGGACATGATCGCCAAGGGTGCCGGCGACTTGGATGCCTTCCTGACCACTCATGGCGCTTTCGCCCCGGACATTGACACCTGTCTCGCCAGTTGCATTACCTCGTTACCGCCGTCGGTGCAGCAAACCGTATTGCTGGACGTGGGGGTGGCGGACTTTAAGGTTTAGGGTTGACGAACCCCCTCTAACTCCCCCTTGTGAGGGCGAGAACATTGGAATCGAGCATGGGCATCGAAGCCCCCCTGAGAAGGGGGGTTGGGGGGTTCCGATGAACCACAGAAAAGGGAGCAGTTAATGATGAACGTAGGCATTTTCGTTTTCCAGACTAATACGTCGGTAGACTCGGCGGTGCTTGCCAAGCATGCTGAAGATTTGGGCTTTGAGTCGTACTGGGTGCCCGAGCACGTCGTCCTCCCGGTCCACACCACGTCGCGTTTTCCCGGCTCACCCGACGGCGCCGTTCCGGACACCTACGGCCGCATCGTCGACCCCTTCATTGCCCTGGCGCGCGCCTCCGCCGTCACCCAGACGATCAAGCTGGGTACCGGCATTTGCCTGGTCCCGGAGCACAATCCGCTGCATCTGGCCAAGGTCATCGCCTCACTGGATCAAGCGTCCGGCGGGCGTTTCCTGTTCGGCATCGGGGCGGGCTGGCACAAGGAAGAAAGCGAAATGATGGGCGGCGACTTCGCGCACCGCTGGACCCAGACGCGCGACGCCATCCTGGCCATGAAGGCGTTGTGGACCCAGGATGAGGCGGAGTATCACGGCGCCTACTACGATTTCGCGCCGGTGCTCTCGGTGCCGAAACCCGCCCAGAAGCCCCATCCGCCCGTCTTTCTGGGCGGCAAGGCGCAGAACGTCTTCAAGCGTGTGGTCGAATGGGGCGACGGCTGGATGCCCAACCGCACCTCGGCCGACGAGATCCGGCGCGGCCGCAACACCCTCAGCGAACTCGCCGAAGCCGCCGGCCGCGACCCCGACACGGTGCAGATCATGGCCTTCGGACACGCCGGTCATTTCAAGAGCCGCGAGGCGGTGTTGGAAACCATTGACGCGGGTGCAGACCGCGTCACCATCTGGCTGGACCAAACGGAAGGCGAGGGCGCCCTGGCTGAGATGGATGAGATCGCGCGGCAGATTCTGGCCTGACCCCCAAAAGGCGCCTCGCACCCGTGAGGCGCCCCTCTCATTTCCCACCCGGACGCATCGGCAGCTTTACCACCTTGGAGGCAAATTACTGCCGGAAATACGGCATCACGTGCTTGCCCATCAGCCGCAGGGCGCTCATGATCTTGTCATGCGGCAGTTTGCCGTATTGCATGAAGCACAGGACCTGATCGACGCCTTGCGCCTCGTACTTCTTGATCGTCTCGATGCAGGTGTCAGGGTTGCCGATGCAGAACGTCCCGCCGTCGACGTAATCCTGAATCGTGCGCCCGGCGCGTTCCTTCTGCACCGCATCCACCGCAAACTTGTATGAATCCGGCACCTCGTTGCCCTTCTGGCGCCACGGCTGGTACAGGTCTACCGTTTTGTCCATGAACCACAGCCCGTGCATGCCGGCATTGTCGATGGCCTCTTCGTCGGTCTCGGCGCAATGCAGGATGCACAATGCCGCCACTTGGTTATTGACGAACTTGCCGACCGGCTTGGCGTTGGCAATGCCCTTGCGGTAATTGTCGATGCGGTTGCGAAGTTCCTCGGGCACGCCGATGTTGAAGCACAGGACGCCGAGACCCTTTTCGCCCGCCGCGTAGAAACTTTCCGGCTGGCCGCAGGCGACCCACAGTGGCGGGTGCGGATCCTGCACCGGCTTGGGAATGACCGAGCGCGGCGGAATCTTGAAGTAATGGCCGTCGTGCTCGAAGGGGTCCTCCGTCCACATGCGCGGGATGATGCTGACGGCCTCTTCCCACATCGCCCGCGTTTCCTCGGGGCTTATCTGGAAACCGTCCATCTCGATCAGTGTGGTGGAACGCCCGGTGCCGAGGTCGCAGCGCCCGTCGCTGAGGATGTCCAGCACCGCGGCGCGCTCGGCAACGCGCACCGGATGGTTGTACTGCGGCGGCAGCAGGGCCACGGCGTGGCCGATGCGAATGTTCGAGGTACGCTGCGAAATCGCGCCGTATAGCACTTCCGGCGCCGAGCAGTGTGAGAACTCCTTCAGGAAATGGTGCTCCACCGTCCAGACGTGGTCAAACCCCACCTCGTCGGCAAGGGTCACCTGATCCAGGACTTGCTTGTACACGTCCCGTTCGATACCCGGGTAATGGGGTTCGGGAATCTGAATCTCGTACATAAGCCCGAATTTCATAGGTTCATCCTCTCATCTCTCATAAGCCATGCACATGGCAGCATGTTGACGCGCAATTCGTCCCATACAGGGGGATGAATGCAATCGGAAATCAAGGTTCGACCTGGCCCAAGGGCCGCGCGAAGGTATATTTCGCCGGCTTGACGACCAAGGCTTTGGCCGCATCGTCAGCGCTGCGCGTTGGCAGGCTGAAGGGGAGGGTGACAATGAACGTGGCCGTGCCCAAAACCGTAGCGGCAAGCCCCAGGGGTCGCAGAAGGAAGGCATCCACCAGCATCATGCCGGCCGGGTTCGGCGCCTCTAACGTCTCGTCTGTCTCGTTCGGCTTGATGGTTTCCTGGGCCGCCGCAATCGTCGTAGCCGAGAGCAGCACCATGATCAGGAGCATAATAAACCATGACTTCATTGTGGACTGAGGCATGAGACTTTCTCCAAAGATGAGTTGGAAGCTGTTGTCAGAAGAGCTTGAGTTGCGCGTCCGGCGTTCTTGACCGGGCGCCCTGAAGCCGGAAACGTTGTCGGTCCAGAAAGCCTTCCTCGAGATCATCCAGGAACGGTGAGGCCGCCAGCGCTTGCACGCGGCCGCGCCAGAGCCGTTGGCGGGCGTGGCACAGATACAAATGGGTCTTGGCCCGCGTCATCCCCACGTAGAACAGCCGGCGTTCTTCGTCGAGGTCTGCCTGGCTGCGTTGACCCCATACAAGCGGCAGCAGGCCGTCTTCGCATCCCACGATGAAGACGACCGGGAATTCCAAGCCCTTGGCAGCGTGGAGCGTCAGCAGGGAGATGCGGTCGGCTCGCGGGTCCCACGTGTCCACTTGGGTCCCCAAGGCTAGCTCGGCAAGAAATCGTTCGAGGTCGTTTCCACACGCGGTCGCCAGAGGTTGCAAGAGGTCGAATGCTTCGAGGCAATCTGTCCCGTTATACCCATACGTCGTGACGGCAGCCGTGAGTTGTTCATGCAGAGAGCCCGCATTATGTCGCTGCACCAAGGCATCGACCAGTGCGGCAACGCCGGGATGGTCGATGAGCAGACGGTGCGAACGGTGCTGGAACGGCATGCCGGAGCGATGCAGCGCCTTGACGAGTGCCGGCGCCTGGGCTTCCGTGCGGTAGAGCACGGCAATGTCCGCAAAGGACAAATTGTCCGTCGCAGCCTCCGCGGCACGCCCGCTATCGATTGAGAAAAAAGAATGACCGCCGAGGAGCTGCTCAACGGTACGGACCACAAATTCCGCCTCCGCTGCCTCACTGGCGGCCTCATGCAGGATGATACGGCGTGGCTCCACAGCACGTGCGGAAACGGATGCGGATTGAAAGGCCGACTGTGCCATGAGTTTGCTGGACAGCGCGACGATGTGGGGCTGGGAGCGATAATTGCGCTTCAATCGCACCACCTGCGCGTTGGGGAAGTCATCCTGAAAACGTTCGAAAAAGCGCACGTCGGCGCCCCGGAAGCCATAAATTGCCTGGTTCGCATCCCCGATCGCGCATACGTTACCATCTGCCGGCACAAGTTGTTTGATCAGACGCACCTGTTGCTCGTCAACGTCCTGATACTCGTCGATATACACCCAGGGATAACGCTGACGATAAGACACCTGCAGGTCTGGCTGGGCCTCCAGCACGTCGGCCGCCAAACCGACCAAGTCGTCATAGTCCACCAGGTTGCGGAGGGTCAATTCGCGCTCGTAGGTCTCGCAGGCATGCGCCAGCTTGGCCGCCTCGGGTGCCGTTTGGGTCCGCTTGGCATGCGAGATCGCCGCCAGCAGGCGACGCGCTTGTGTCTCGGAAACCTCCAACGCCTTCTGCAGGAGACCGAGGCATTGCACCGTTGTCGCAATCCGAAAGCCGCGCTGCAAGCCGGCCGCGTTCCCATGTTCCTGGAGAATGGAAAGTCCCAAGGCATGAAACGTGAAGATCGGGATCTGTTCACAGACGTCCGGGAGCATAGTTTTCAGACGAGAACGCATCTCGTCCGCGGCGCGCCGGGTAAACGTAAGGGCTAGGCATTGGGCCGCCGGCACCCCACGTTGGCGAACGATATGGGCGATCCGATGAGTCAAGGTCCTCGTTTTGCCGGAGCCGGGCCCGGCCACGATCAGGATGGGACCCGTCCCGGCCTCGACGGCTCGTCGTTGGTCTGCATCCAGCTCAGGGACGGCCTCATTTCTTTGTGGGTAGGCAACCGGTGCTTCCTGCGCCCTCGCACCGGGGTGAGGTGCCGGCTCCTGCATGATGGGAACGGCCGGCGAGCGGTTGTCCGCCGGGACCGCAGTCGGCGCCGTGGCATCCGCAAACAAGGACGCCCCGACGGTGCGGCGGCGCAATTCGTCGGCGTGAAAAAGCCGGATCGTCCCGTAGACGCCGTCGTAGCCGGCATCCCGGATGACGCGGTGCTGGCGCAGGCGCGTGATCGCCTCGGCGAACAGCGATGACGTCACACGGCGAATGTCCTCCAGCGGCACTTCCGTAAGCAGCGGCAACTCGGGTCCGAGCTGACCCAGCAACTGTTCATAGTGGTGGCTCACGCGCTTGCTCTTGCTGCCGACCTGGTGGAGTTCCGACAGCACTTCGGGCAGCGGCACGAGGCTCTGCACGCTGCCGGCCGTGGCAGGCGGCGCGTCGTCCATACGATCGGACAACGCTTCCACGCGGTGCATCACGCCAACCGTGAGCGCCCTGCCGCACACCGAGCAGGTGCCCCCGGCGGCACGGGTCTCGCGGGGCGACAGCCGCACTTGGCAAGAACGGTGTCCGTCCAGGTGGTACTTGCCCTCTTCCGGGAAGAACTCGACGGTCCCCGCGTATCCCCGGCCGGTCTCCAAAGCCCTGCGGATAGCAAAGTAGTCCAGATCACTGGTAAACACGCAAGCTTCTCTGCCCAGTTTTTCAGGCGAGTGAGCATCCGAGTTGGAAACCAACCGAAAGCGGTCCAGAGACGACACCCGCCAATTCATCGGCGGGTCTGACGACAGGCCGGTCTCCACGGCAAAAATGTGCGGCGCCAGATCAGCGTAGCACAGATCAATCGAGTCAAAACCGGACTTCGAGCCCAGGGCGGCAAACCACGGCGTCCAGATATGGGCGGGCACGAGATACGCGCCGGGGCCGGATTCCAGGGCGACCTCCAGGAGGTGGCGCGAATCCAGACCCAAAATGGGCCGCCCGTCGGAATTCAGATTGCCGATCTTGCCGAGGCGGACATTCACCCCCTCAGCGGTCGCAAAGTCGGGCGCGTAGATGAGATGATGGATTTTGCGGGTCGTCTCACCCTTCTTGTAAATCGTCGATATCTCAACCGACAACATGAAGCGCGTAGGTCCATGACAGGCACGCGGCAGGCGGCCGGCAACGGTCCGTTCCAGATCCGGCCGCAAGCGGAACAGTCCAGGCTCCGCGGGGACCAGTTTGTCTTTGAGCTCCGCCAGCCAGGCCGGATGGGTGAAGTCACCGGTGCCGACGACGGTGATGCCCTTCTTGCGAGCCCACAGCGCCAAGTGTTCGAGGTCGCAGTTGCGGCTGGTGGCGCGTGAGTATTTGGAGTGCACGTGCAGGTCGGCGTAGAAAGCCACGGGAGGAGCTCCTTGAGGACCCAGGCGCCGCCCGTAGCGAGGGGTGGGCGGCAGGCGGGCAGGGTAGCGCAGCCCCATGGGGCAGTCAATGCGCCCCCGGCGCCGCTTTCGCGTATAATGCAGGGCATTCCGGGACCCGCAAGTCTGCCACCTGAACGGACCGTGAACCCGATAGGGAAGGGGAGACGGCATGAATTTTCTTTCCGCCGTAGTGCGCGGAATCGACCGCCTGAACGAAAAGGTAGGCCAAAACGTTGCCTGGCTCACCCTCATCATGGTCCTGGTGACCACCTATGACGTGGTCATGCGCTACCTGTTCGACATCACCTACGTCTTCATCCAGGAACTGGAGTGGCACCTGTTCGCCGTCCTGTTCCTGATCGCCGCCGGGTACACGCACCTCAAGGGCGACCATGTACGGGTCGATATCGTGCACGCCAACCTGTCGCCGCACGCGAAAGCCTGGGTCGAGCTCGTCTTCGGCATTCTGTTCCTCTTTCCCACCTGTTTCTTGCTGATCTGGACGTCAATCCCTTTTGTGGTCAATTCCTGGTCGGTCATGGAGGGCTCACCTGACCCCGGCGGCATTCCGGCGCGCTACATCCTGAAAACCGTCATTCCGGTCGCCTTCGCGCTGGTGGCTTTACAGGGAGTTTCGGCGACGCTCAAGAACCTGTTCGTGGTGCTGGGAAAGGAGATGGCGTGATAACCGACCTGCTTCCGGCGCTGATGTTCGTGGTGTTCAGCGTTTTGATTCTGGCGGGTTACCCGATCGCCTTCACCATCGGCGGCACGGCGTTGGCCTTCGGGCTGTACGGCTTCGGGCTGGACTTCTTCAACCTGCTGCCCCTGCGCATCTGGGGCATCATGACCAATTTCACCCTCATTGCGGTCACGCTTTTCGTCTTCATGGGTGCGACGCTGGAGCGTTCCAGGTTGGCGGAAGACTTGCTGGAAACCATGGGCCTGGTTCTGGGGCGGCTGCCGGGCGGGCTGGCCATTTCGGTAGTCATCGTGGGCACGCTTCTGGCAGCGTCCACCGGCATCGTCGGCGCTACCGTCACCACCATGGGCCTGATCGCGCTGCCCACCATGCTGCGGCGCAACTACGACAAAGGGCTCGCGTCAGGCGTTATTTGCGCCTCCGGCACCCTGGGCCAGATCATCCCGCCGAGCATCGTCCTCGTCCTGGTGGGCGACATCCTGGGCGTGCCGGTTGGCGATCTCTTCCTCGGCGCTCTCATTCCCGGCGTCAGCCTGGCGGCTCTGTATATCCTGTATCTTCTTGGCGTTTCATTCTTCCGCCCACAGGTCGCACCGCCGATTCCCCGTGAAGAGCGCACGGCGATTTCTTCCCGCGAACTCCTGAGGCGCATCGGCAAGGTACTTGTCCCGCCGCTGTTCCTGATGGTCGCCGTTCTCGGCTCCATTTTTTTCGGCATCGCGGCACCCACCGAGGCGGCGGCCATGGGTGCCTCAGGAGCTCTTCTGCTCAGCATTCTCGGCGGCAGGTTCAACTTCAAAATGCTGAAGGAGGTCATGGAAACGACCACGCGCCTGACCAGCATGGTGTTCATCATACTGGTGGGCGCCACCGCCTTCGGCCTGACATTCCGCGGCTTGGGCGGCGACATCCTGATCCACGACATGGTCAATCAGCTCGACCTGCCCAACTGGGCCATTTTCGCCTGCATCATGGGGGTGGTGTTTCTGCTGGGGTTCTTCCTGGATTACATCGAAATCGCCTTCATCCACCTGCCGGTCATCGCGCCCATCCTGAGCGCCATGGGCTTCGACCCGCTGTGGTACGGCGTCCTACTGGGCATCAACCTGCAGACGTCCTTCCTCACGCCGCCCTTCGGGTTCGCGCTGTTCTACTTCCGGGGCGTGGCGCCGGGGCAAGTCACCACCGGCCAGATTTATCGCGGCATCATTCCGTTTGTGATTATCCAGATCATCGGGCTGATGCTCGTCGCCTTCTTCCCGGAGCTGTCGACGTGGCTGCCGCGCTACGTGTTCAACTGAGGAAGACGCCAATCAGTCTTTGCGCGTAGGTGCCTGCATTTTTCAGACGGGAGGGATGGATAGCGGAGACAGGCGGTGGGTATAGCAGTAACGGTGTGGTGTACGAAGAAGCTCGCGGAGCTTTACAGGTACGGTGTTTATCTCATCAGCCGTTATCCCAGCAGCAGCTACCTCGTCCCATCTTCTGATAACCCCGCGTTATGTCAACCTGACGCGCCCTCTCTTGGCGTTAGCATTGCTGTGATGTCTTTGGGCACATCCACGCCATGTTGACTCTCGAAATCTGTAACACTTTTGTACTCACTCTGAAACGCAGCGATGATATCTATTCCCTCGTTCTCGGCAGTACATAACTTTGATTTGGCCCTGTCCCATTCTTCCCGCGATAACAAAGTAATGCCGCTGTTGTAATAAGCCTCAGCATAATTTGGATTCAGTTCGATGGCCCTGTTGTAGTCTTCGATGGCCGGGCCAAACTCGCCTCTATTCCCGTAGGCAACGCCGCGGTTGTTGTAAGCCTCAGCATGATTTGGATTCAGTTCAATGGCCTTGGTGTAGTCTTCGATGGCTTGGCCAAGGTCGCCTTTATTCTGGTAGGCAGCGCCGCGGCTGTTGTAAGCCTCAGCAAGGTTCGGATTCAGTTCAGTGGCCTTGGTGTAGTCTTCGATGGCTCGGCCAAGTTCGCCCTTATTCTGGTAGGCAGTACCGCGGTTGCTGTAAGCCTCAGCAAGGTTCGGATTCAGTTGAATGGCCTTGGTGCAATCTTCGATGGCTCGGTCAAGCTCGCCTCTTTTCCCGTAGGCAATACCGCGGTTGTTGTAGGCGGCAGCAAGGTTCGGATTCAGTTCAATGGCCTTGGTGTAATGATGTGTCGCTTTGTCATGATTGCCTTTCTCCTGGCAGGTAAGACCTCTGTAAAACTCCCTATAAGCACTCTTATGGTTGCGTTGATTGGTGATAAACCCATGAAGATCGTTGTAGATGGTTGCATTGGATAAGCCATGGTACTTTCGCAAGTGGTTTAAAATGGGCTGTTTAAGGTCTTTTGGGATTAAGACAACATGGTCTGGCTCAATGAAGCCCTTTGGCGGTTGAATGAATATGCTTCTCTGAGAGATGACGCGATTTCTTGGGTGACGAGGTTCCTTCAGTTGATCTTCGATCGGTTCCCTTCGCTGCAGGATCACTCTGCCATCCATGTCGAAGTGCCTGTCACAGGCAAAGAACAGAGCTATGAGAAAGTCAGCCGTAAAGTCAATAAGGTTTGTGTCGCCGCCATAATGTTGGAGTTGGGTCAGGATTTCAAAGTCGTCGGGTTCATCTGCATGTCTTTTCGCCTCCTGCAAAAGTTCTCTTTGGACAACCTCTATATCGAAATGTTCCGTCTCAACCTCAGGGTACTGGCGGTAAAGGCTCGATGACACTTTGGGATAGTGTTTAGGTTCGCCACGAAAGATGTAGTCGCCATCGGCTGATTGTTTTACTACCTCACTTATTTTTTCCAGAACGTTCCTTGTGTTGCTTTCTGCTGCTGCACTCATCGGCTTCTCCTTATTTTGGTCACATTCTTCGCGTTCTGAGGGTTATCCCCCTAACTTCTGATAAGCCGTTTTATGTCGTCTATAGCAACTTCAGAAGATGGCGTATTTTTTCCATATCAGCTTGAAACCGCTTGCACTGGTTGTGTGTTCCTCTCAATGATTGGCAGTCGTTGTCGTTTTTGCACCGGGCGAAGTCGAGCAATTCGCTAGCTGCTTGTATCTGCATCACGTCTGATACCATCAGAGCTTTTCTCACTTCTTCCAAGTTGTACTCTGAGGCGACGCCGGTCTCGGACAGTTGCATCCTGAGCATGCGAACCCCGCCATGCGTGTAGTCGCTTAGCCATCGGTAGACATTTAAGACAAAGTCATCCGCTCCCCCGTTAAGGCCAGCAACACGGCTCATTGTCTTCTTGATGAGAGAGGGCGTGTCGGGAAAATTGTTGGATGAGAAGGTCTCAATGGTTCTCTTTTTTGCATGGTATCTGATCCATTTCCCCCTGCAGCAGGCTTCGAGAACAGGGCGTGTCAGCGCCAAAGCTGCACCATATCGTTCGTTCTGGAGTAACACTCCAAGGTTCAAGGGTAACACTCCAAGCTTGGTCGATCGTGAGGCCGAACAAGCCACAGGCGATCTGCGTTTGCTTGTTCGTTGGCAGAGAGGGAATGAAAAGCCCAGGGTCATTCAAAAGCGTGTTGATCTGTTCCTGTATGACCAGGGATCGATCCAAAGCCTGTTGCAGGGTCGTTTCTGGATTCAAGTTGCCATCACTCATTCAGATACTCCTCCCCCAACTTCCGATAAGCCCTTATATGTCACCCTTGGCGGTGAGGTTTATGCCCGTGTTTCTCCATGGCAAAAGGGATGTCGAGGGTTCGAAGTCTTTGGTGCACTTCTTCAAGCCCTATTCGCGCAGGGTCAAGCGAGAAATGGGTTGCTATTTCGTGTAGCGTGTAAGACATCATGTCTATTGCACATGCAAGGTGGACCTCAAGATTCTCCACCTTGGGTGCGTAGTTCAATGCTTCGACGTCACCATTTGAACCTACGACAAGTATTTCGTTTAGGCTTCGTGGCGACGTGTGTACCGTCATGCTCATAAACCGATACAGGGTGTCGTAATAGTCGGTCAACTCAGCAACTTTGGCTATTTCTATCGTCTGCCAGATTTTTCCCTTCCCAGTTTTTTTCTCAAGCTCTCCAATTGAGGTATCCAGTTCCGGATCTGGTGCATTGCCCCTACGCAGACTGGTTTCCCTTAATTTTCTGAGGACCTTCAGGCGAGGTAAATCCTCAGACTGGATGTAGCTTTCTGCAAAGGTCTGATCTTTACCGATAGCCCCCACAATGAACATCGACTCTGCCATGTTTCGCAGAAGTATTGCAGACTGAGGAATGAGACCCTTTCCGATGAGGATTAAGAAGGCTTGGAACGTCTCTACTTGACGCACCAGCAGAGATGCCAGAAGAAGCACGCTTGATTGAGTCCGATCGATCCGTATCGACCGGATTGCAGTATGGGCAACTCGATTGACGCTTTTAGCCAGGTCCAGTTCGTCAGAGTATCGATGTGCTGACTCTCGTATCGTAATATCTCATCGCTCAAAAACCCATCAGTCGCAAAATCAGTCATCAATACCTCACTTAGTTCCAGATATAAGGTCTATATCCACTACGGCACCTAGGAATATCCAACTTCCGATAAGACGATTATATGTAAACTTTCGCATCACCGGGAACCCCCGTGGATGCTCGCCTTACGCCATTTTACCGCGGAGACTTCCAGAACGCCCCACCGGGAGTTGCGAAAGGGGCGATTTCGCCCGCAATCGGTGGGACGTCAACCGTATCATCAGCCCTCTTTTGGCAGCCAGTTGGGGAGTTCTAAACGGCCGCGAGCCGCGGTCGCCAATCCGCCAGCGGGACCGCATGACTACTCGGCGGCCCCGGCGCTATGGGCATCGAGACGCCCTTCAATGCGGGAGACCCGGCGGTCAAAACTCATGATCGCCTCAAAAGCCTTGTCGAAGCGTGCATTGACGGCTTCAAAGCCCAGGTTGGTTTCAGCCTGCATGCGGTCCATGCGGTCGTTCAAGGCGTCGACGCGCGCGTCGACACCGTTGAACAGGGTAACCATCGCCACGAACAAACCCACCAAAGGAAGACGAAATTCAAAGGCTCCTGGACCTCAAGGTCTCAAAGGCGTTGATTGCCAAGATCACCGGGGTAGATCGCTCAACGCTCTATCATTTCATGCGCTCTCGCCATCTCATTCCCCGAGCTCAATGACGCCAACGACACTGGCTCACCGAAAGACGCCGGCCGTCAACTCAGCAAGGCTTAACACAGTTTTCTGTTCCATTACTACTCAAAGGCCGAAAACAAAGATGAGGACCGAAGAGGGCAATCCGACGCCATGGCATGGCAGAAAACGCCATCCAGTGAAACGCGGATTTTCCTCTCCCCGGATTCTGGAAAACCCCTTGCCTGGGGAGGACAGCCATGAAATTCGAGATCACCCTACGCGTGACAACCCCGGACGGTGAGATACGGGAGCGCGAGGTCATCATTCTCGACAAGGGACATGATCGGCACGAAGAGACCGGCCTGTCAATCGCCGAAGGCAAAGCACTGCTGAAGTCCCTGCAACACGAGATCGTTACGGCCCAGGCGGAGGCATACTGCGCCTCGAAGTCGGTCTGTCCTGGCTGCGGTCTGCGGCTGCGCAAAAAGGGCAGCCGCGCCATCCGTTACCGCATGGTCTTCGGTGATATCTCAGTCACAAGCCCGCGGTATTGCCAATGTGCCTGCGACGGCCGTCGCCCAAACACCTTCAGCCCTCTGAACGACTTGCCTCCGGACCACACGGCACCGGAACTGCTGTGGCTGGAAACCAGGTGGGCCTCGCTGGTCTCGTTCGGCGCCGCGACCCATCTTCTCAAGGATGTCCTGCCCATCGGCGAGGGCCTGAGCGCCGAGACCGTGCGTAACCATCTTCACATGGCGGCCAAACGCATGGAAGGCGAACTGGCAGATGAACAGTTCTTCTTCATCGAAACGTGCCCGCAGGAGCGGGCCGCCATGCCGCTGCCGGAAGACTCCATCACGGTCGGAATCGATGGCGGCTATGTGCGCTCGCGGGACAAGGAACACGCACTTCGAGGTCATGGTCGCCAAGTCCATGCCCGTGGACAAGCCAAACCGTTACCTCGGTCTCGTGCAGTCCCACGACACCCGGCCACGGCGGCGGCTGCACGAGGTCCTGAAGGAGCAGGGATGGCAGGAAAACCAGCCTGTCACCTGACCGATGGCGGCGACACGGTCAGGAACATGGCGCGTTACATGGCCCCGGCGTCCGAGCACCTGCTCGACTGGTTCTACATCACCATGCGCATCACCGTCATGCGCCAGTATGTCAGAGGGCTGAGCCACTCAAATTCGGATGAAGCGGAAGCCGTGGATCGGCTTCTGCGCCGCATCAAAGGCGGCCTGTGGAATGGGAATCTGCACGACGGCCGTCGTGCGATCACGGAACTCGTCTTGGATCTGGAAGGCATCAAGACCGACTACCCGGGCATGAAGGCACTCAGGAAAGCTGCCGGCGAGTTCGATACCTACATCCGCAGCAACGCGGGCTTGATTCCCAACTATGCCGAACGGCGGCGCTACGGCGAGCGCGTTTCCACGGTTTGTGGAGAGTGCCATCAACACGGTTGTCGGCAAACGGTTTGGCAAGCGTCAGCAGATGCGGTGGTCGAAAGGCGGGGCGCATCTCATGCTGCAAGTCCGGACGCGGACCCTCGACGGCACGCTCAGGGAGAAGTTCGAGCAGTGGTACCCGGGAATGAAGGCCGGGGACAGGTCAGCTGAAGCTGAACCACGCGCTGCCTGACTGTCCCACACTTTTTGGTGCTCCCGCGCAAGGCCCTGGACCATGCCAAGGCGGTGGCGGGCAAGGGCTCGCTGATCCCGTCGTCGCTGTCGTACAAAGACTACCGTGACGGCCTGTGGCAGAGTCCCCGCAAGAGCATCGGGCTGAACGGCACACACGGTTTTCGTCATGCCTACGCCCAGGACCGCTACGAGGTTCTGGCGGGGTTTGCCTGTCCGGCGCGCGGAGCCCCAGCATGTTACGACGCTTCAGATTATGAACTGCGTTCCACGACAAATCGGCGCGCCTTCATCTCGAAGCGCGGCAGCGTGCCGGCGGCGACCGGCGTGACCTGGACGTTCAGGCCGAGCGCTTTCCGCAGGTTTTGCGACACCAGCGCCGTCACCGCGGCCTCATCGGCGCCGCGGCCCACCTCGACCTCCACGGCGAGCGCGCGCATCGAGGCTGCCGTCCGCACCGTGCAGCGGTACTCGACTACTGCGTCGATTGCGCTCAGAACCTCTTCGACGGCAGTCGGATAGACGTTCGTCCCGCGGATGTTGACCATGTCGTCGGCGCGCGCCACAATGCCGCCCACGAGGCGCACGAACGTACGCCCGCAGGCGCACGGCTCGTGCGTCGCGACGACCAGATCGCCCGTACGGTAGCGGATCAACGGGCTGGCGGTGCGCCCGAGGTTCGTGATGACCAGCTCGCCGCGGCTGTCGTCCGCCGCCGGCTGTCCCGACTCCGGGTCGAGCATCTCGGCGATGTACTCGCGTTCGTTGACGTGCAGGAACCCCGGGGCCTCCCGGCACTCGAAACTGATGGGGCCGACCTCGGTCAACCCGTGGTGGTCGATGACCCGCGCCCCCCAGCCGCGCTCGATCCGCTGGCGCGTGGCCGGAATGCTGCCGCCCGGCTCGCCGGCGACGATGACGGTGCGGACGGCAGTATCGGCCAGCGCGTTGTCGACGCCATCCGCCTCGCGCGCCACGTCGAGCAGCCGCAGCGCGTAGGTCGGCGTGCAGCAGACCACGGTGGGCGCCAGCGACCTAATCAGGGCGAGTCGCTGGTGGCTCGTCATCCCGCCGGCCGGAATGGCGTGCGCCCCGAGCTGGGTGGCCGCGTCGAACGCCGTCCAGAATCCGAGGAACGGTCCGAACGAGAACGGGAAGATGATGCGGTCGTCGGCGCCGACGCCGGCGCCGCGGTAGACCGCCTGCCAGCAGTCGAGCATCCATTGCCAGCTCTCCGTCGTGTCGAGCCAGCGCAGCGGTCGGCCGGTCGTGGACGAGGTCTGGTTGTAACGGGTGTAGCGCACGAGCGGCTCGGTAAGCACGGTGCCCCACGGCGGCGCCTGGGCCTGATCGGCCACCAGCTCCGCCTTGGTGGTGAAGGGCAGCGCGGCGAGATCACGCGGCAGGACAAGCTGCGCGGGATCGATGCCCGCATCCGTCAGTTTGCGGGTGTAGAACCGGTTCCGTGCGTGGATATAGCCGAGCAGCCGTGTCAGGCGCTCGCCTTGAAGCGCGGCCAGCGTCTCGCGCGGCAGCCGCTCGGTTGCTGGAACCGCCCCGGCGTCCCGGGTCATGGAGCGTCCGTCCCGGAGCCGTCGTTCGCGGCGCGTAGGCGTCGGACGATTTCCGGCGGGCTGCCGACCGCGGCCAGCGGTTGGCCGGGCTGCCGCCGCACGCACGTTTTGGCACCCCGCGGGCTCTGCAGGGGCTCGCCGCGGCGCAAGCGGCGCTCGCGGGTCATGTCAGCACCGTTTTCTGCACATTCTTCGCCACTTTCGCCGTCATATTGGCCTTTTCAGCCCGATCGCCGGGTCTTCAAGCTGCAAAACCCGCCGTCGGCACAAACTCACCGCCGCCTGGGTGCTGGCCCCCTTCCGCCACCTGACGCTCTGGAGACCCGTTTCTTCCACGGGCTGCTAGGCGCTGACAGCCGGCGGGTCGATCGCCGAGGCGCCGGTCGATGGCTCCCGCGCCAAGAAGTCGCGGAGCGCGTCGATCAGCGGACCGAGATCGGAGAAAACGTTGCCGACCAGCGCGTCGACCAGCCGCGGGTGCATGTCCGGGTAGGCGCGGATGAACTCGCGGAAGCTGAACCGCTCATTGTAGAACGACAGCACGAGCTGCCGGAACTGGTCGAGCGCCCAGCGCATCTGGCGCCCGTACTCCTCGAACGTCGCGGCGGTAACCCCGCCGCTGTCGAGACCCTGGTGGACGGCGTCCGCCGCCATCTCCCCGCTCTTGAGCGCCATGAACAGGCCGGTCGAGAAGACCGGGTCGAGGAACGAGAACGCGTCGCCCGCCAGACAGAAGCCGTCCCCCCCGATAGCCTCGGCCCGGTAGCTGAACTCGCCGGTGACGCGCACCGGCTCGACGCGCGTTCCCGGCCGCAGGTGGTCCTCGATCCAGATGCACGCCGCCGCCTCGCGTGCGAAGATGTCCTCGGGGTCGCGCGTGTCGCGGTAGAGATAGTCCTTCTCGGCCACGACGCCGACGCTGACGATGTCGTCCGGCAGCGGGATGTACCAGAACCAGCCCTTGTGCGGGATGTAGGCGACGGTGGTGGCTCCCGCGTCGAGCCCTGGGTCGCGCCGGGCGCCGCGGTAGTAGGTGAATATGGCGATCTTGTTCAGGTCGGGGTCGCGCCGCTTCATGCCGAGCCTGGAGGCCAGGAACGAGTTGCGTCCGGACGCGTCGATCACCGCGTCGGCCGAGAACGTCTCGGATCCGCCCCCGGTTAGGTCAGCCCGGACACCGACGGCGCGCTGGCCTTCCATGAGCACCTCGCGGACCACCGCCCCCTGGCGCACCTCGACGCCCTTGGCGCGCGCGTTGTCGAGCAGCATCCGGTCGAAGTCGCTGCGAAGCACCTGCCAGGTGGTGGCGCAAGGGTGCTTGATGGTCTCGAAGAAATAGAATGGCTGCGACACCTTGCCGGAGGTCGGGACGAATTGCACGCTGTATTTCTGAGGACAGGCGGCTTCCGTGAACCAGTCGAGCACGCCGAGCCGCTCGAACGTAAACCAAGTGTACGGCATCAGCGATTCGCCGACGTGGTGGCGCGGAAAGCGCTCGCGCTCGATGACCACCACGCGCCGGCCGTGCTGTGCCAACACCGTCGCCGCCGTCGCGCCCGCGGGCCCGCCGCCGATGACCGCGCAGTCGTAGCGCTGAGCGCGGCTCATCGCATTCACCTGATTACCAGCGGCAGCACCCGCGGCCGCGTCTGTCGCCACTTGAAGATCGCCAGTCGGATTGTCTTTTTTCATGATCTCTTCCGGTTACCAGCCGCCGTCGGCCAAAGTTGCACCACAACCGGTCCGCCCACCGTAGCGCGGCGTTAATCGCCCTCGACAATTATCATGTTCGTGTTGGACGACCTGTTGAGCATCTCTCTGGCGTGAGTGGCGTCCGGCGAGTTTCTCCATTGTCTCGCCTGCTCGGCGCTGTCGAACTCCACCACCACGAGGCGATGAGGTTGCCAGTTGCCCTGCAGGACTGTCGTGGCGCCGGCGCGCACGAGATACTTGCCGCCGTGCGCTGCAACCGTTGCCGCCGCCTGCTCCAGAAAACCACGGTAGCTGGTAGGGTCGGTTACCTCGATATCCATGATCACGTAGGCTGCCATGTCATCATTCCCCCTGGCGGCGAACTTGACGGTCGCCGCATGTCGAGTCCATCCTAGCATGATATCTAGTGTAGTGTCCGAACACAGCCTCCTATGCGGGAGACGGCGGCGAGGGCCTTCCGGGCTCGGTCCACCTTCTCGAGGATCTGCGCCGCCGACTTCGTCCACACCGACGTGGCCCCGTTCGACCAGCCCAGGTAGGGATGCATGGCCGTCAGCTCGGTTTCGAGGCGCATGCCGCCCTCGTAGCGCCGCTCGACCGCCGGCTCGCCCGCGAACGTCTGGATGTCGCCCTGGCCCCAGAACTGCCAGCCCCGCCCCACGCGAACAGGAACTCCGTGCCGCCCATCGGCGCGTCCCCGCCGCCGCCCGCGAAGCCTCCGAAGCCCCCGAGGCCGTTCAGGCCCAGGGCCGCCGCCAGATCCGGAAGGGGCAAGCGCGGTGGGTGAGCGGTTCGGATCTTCGGCAACAGATTCAGTTCATCAACAAGCTGTTCGAGGTGGCTGCATGAGATGGAACCCGGTCGACTCGACCCATCGCACTCTTGCCACCATTTGAAAGTTTCAACACATCCTTCACAATGGCTCTTGTTCGACAATGCCGAGTCAAGCCGTCTGGCGCGCCTCGATCAGGTTGAGCGCCGACGATGTCGGCACGATGCGCATCACGTCGAACCCGGCTGCCTGCAACAGCGACCGATGCTGCTCTTCGGTGCGTTCGCAACCGCCGGTCAACAGCAGCATATGCAAATCGAATGCGACCACTACAGTGTCGGCGAGCGACGCGGTGATCTGTTCGGGCACGATCGGCTCAATCAGCAGCAGGCGTGAATCTCCGCTCATGGCCGTGCGGCAGGTTCGCAGGATGGTCATGCTCCAATCGTCGTCCCAATTGTGGATCACGTTCTTGAGCAGGTATATGTCGCCCCCCACGGGCACCGACTTGAAGAAGTCGCCACCGACGAACCTGCAGCGATCCGACAGTCCGGTCTGCGCGATCAACCGTTCCGATCCCTCACGGCACGTGGAGCGATCGAAGACGACGCCGCTGGCGTCGCCGTACCTCATGAGTATCGCCATGAGGAGCGCACCGTAGCCCCCACCGACATCCACGATGACGTGGGCATCCGAAAAGTCAAAGGCATCGGGACCGCCTACGCCTGGGCGATGCTCAGCTCCGTCATCGCCTGGTTGAAGACATTGAAACCGGCCGGATCGTCGGCCAGCCACTCGTAGATGCCTTTCCCGGCGACCAGCTCCGGAGCCGTTTTCCCCGTGCGAACAACGTCCAGCAGCCTGCCCCACGCCGACCAGACGCTCCCTCGGCCCCGGAGCAGCGCCAGCGAGCGCATCGAGCCCGGCGTCTCCGCGCAAAGTAATCGTCCCCCCGGCATGAGTGCGAAGGTGTCGGACTCGGACGCGCTGCACAATTCGAGGCAAACGAGGGCGCGCAGCAGCCGATTCGTGGTCGCGAGCGGAACACCAATCTCGTTTGCTATCTCGGCGCCGGAACGCGGCCCGGCGTGGAGGTTCTAGAAGACCCCGAGCGAGACTGCGGTATAGATGACCTGGGGCACCCAAGCCCCCATGATCATCTGTGAGAACGCCAACGACACCTGAGGTTCCCCTCGTTCACGTTCCGGCGGTGTCCGCATGCGAATCCACCTCACAGCACTTCCGGCCCCGTGGCAGGTGACCGGCGGTTCGGCTTACCACCGACAGGCCGCAGGTCGCAGGTCTGCTGCCTGAAGGTTCCCCGATGGAAGGCCCCAAGGCGAGTCCGGTTCACGATGTCTCCGGCCCGCCGCCGGCCAGGTCCGCTGTTGCGCCCCTGCATCGGTCGCTCTCCAGGGTGTCGAGGAAGTCCCGCACCAACAGCGCACACTCCCCGGGCTTCTCGAGTTGCAGGAAGTGCGTTGCATCGGGCAGGAAATCGTAGTCCAGCTTCACGATCTCGTTCAGATCGACGCTTGGAAGGAACGAGAAGGGGAGCACCGGATCGCTGCCGATTACCCTTACGGGACACCGGATACGGTCGAAGTCAACGCGCGTTGACCAAGCGATGCTCTCCTCGTATATTTTGGCTTCGAACGCAGGCGGACAACAGAGCGTGAAGCCCGTCGGCCCGCGCGGCCGGAGCGTTGCCTGCGCGAGCCGCTCGACGGCTCTCGGCGGCAGCAAGCGAAACGGCGCGGCGCTCCGGTAGACGTCCGCCAGATCCTCCCACGTGTCGAAGTCCGCCTGCCGCTGCCGCGCCTGCTCGACCCGCTTCCGCCTCATCTTCAGCAGGCGGCTCGCCGAGTCCGCATCCGGCGCCACCGGCGGATCGAACAGCACCAGGCCCGCATAGCCGTGCGCTTCCGCGCCCGGCAACAGGCACAGGAGAGCGGCCAACGAGTGGAAGACACCGACCCGCGGCCGTCGGCCAAACGTCCGGTCGATGGCCTGCGCGACAGTCACGGTGTCGTCGATCAGTTGGGCCATGTTGTGCGCGGCGAGATCTCCCACCGGATTCCGCCCGTGGTTCCTGACGTCGTAGAGGATCAGATCGAACCGGTCCGAGAGCAGCCTCCAGAACGACTCATAGGCGTCGACCGCCAAGCCGTTGCCGTGACTGACCACAAGCCGCAAGCCCTTGGGGTTCCCGAGCCTCCGCAGGATAATGGGTGCGCCGTCGCTCATGCGGATCTCATCCGTTATCATCCTCTCGCGCATCGGTCAACCCCTAGAGTGTAGTGTCCGTAAATATAACCTTGTTAAGAGTTCGTCCCGAAATAAGGCATTGTTTTTCATAGCTCTACCAATCCAAAGACGAGAAGATCTGCGCTGGTGATGAAGGAGCCACGTTTGGGCGGTATTAACGGTCGTCCCGATGTCCTTTGGGATTCGCCAGTGGCGGCTTGGTCATGCCAGCGAATCACAACCTACCGAAATCGCTCAACTTATTTTGGGCCAGACTCTGAGATTGTTCAGCGTATCGGAGCCGATCTCCAGCATCGAGTTGGAGAACGTCACGCTTCGATTGCCATCATCCATCACAATTCCTTGAAATGCCTGTGCTTCGGCAATCGTGGCCCCGCCGCGAGCACCGTCAAAACCACGATCCAGCGCATAACGGACCCCCTTTCGTTTGATGATTCAAGGACGAAGTGCCTGAGCGGCGGCCAATATCTTCTATGTTCAATCGGCAAGTCAACCGGAAAAAAAGGAGCTGGTTCCCCGCGCAGGTCATACCCGCTCAACTTCGGATAATCCCGTCTTATGTCAACCTCCGAACACAGCAGCGCGGATCTGCTCAACCGCGTCCTCAACTACCCTCTCTCGCTCAACACCAGGTTTGAGGCGGATGGGGAGGTATTTGTCGTTGCCCGGCAAATACACCTCATTATCATCAAACTCAATGCGTCCGGGGTTGAATGTGACGCCTGCCGCGCCGAGCAAGCTGACGAACGCCCGAAGAATGCCGGGTTGTTGGCGGAGGATATAAGCCAAGGCCTGCGTCGCCTCAGGTTCACCCCACCCCATAGAAGTGACCAGATGCGCGAATACACTCATGAGATTTCTCCCTTCAACTTCTGATAAGTCTCTATGTGTAAACTTTAGCATCACCGGAAACCCGCGTGGATGCTGGACTTACGCCATTTTGCCGCGGAGAACTCCAGAACGCCCCACCGGAAGTTGCGAAAGGGGCGATTTCGCCCGCAATCGGTGGGACGTCAACCGTATCATCAGCCCTCTTTTGGCAGCCAGTTGGGGAGTTCTAAGCGGCCGCGAGCCGCGGTCGCCAATCCGCCAGCGGGACCGCATGCCTACTCGGCGGCCCCGGTGCTATGGGCATCGAAACGCCGTTCGATGCGCGAGACCCGGCGGTCGAAGCTCATAATCGCCTCAAGCACCGCATCAAAGCGGGCGTTGGTATCTGTCTGCATGCGGTCAAAGAGGGGGTTTGTCTCTGTCTGCATGCAGTCCAGTCGCCCGTCAACCTGATTGAACATCATGACCATCGCCACCAGCACACCCACCAAGGCGGCGATGTTGCCGATTGCCTTCCAGACCACGTAACCCTCCTCTCCATCGCGTCCGAATCCGCGCGATGGTTCGGCCTGGAACACCTCAATAACCAAGTCACAGATTGCGTGGGGCGCCACCGGGGCCTTACGGTCCAAGTTGTCCGATTCCTATTGATACTCCTGCTTCCGCGGCGCTGCCGCTCTGGCGGTCCGCCGTTCGATGGTCATGTTGCCTGCGCCCCTACCCCCTCACGAGCCGGTGATACGCGCCGTCCGTCATTTCCGCCCACGGGCTGATTTGCGCCTGGAACTTGGTGAACGACTCGTGCACCTTCTTGGCCATGGGGCTCCTGTTGGCCTCCTCGGCCAGCACGTCGCGCGCCAAGGTGCGCAGGTTGTCCATCACATCGGCGGGGAACGGCAGGATTTCGACCTGCCCCTGGTACTTGGTTCTCAGGGTGTTGAGGGCGACGATGTTCTTCGCCTCGTATTCGGCCAGCATCTGCTCGCCGCAATAGCTCGTTGCGTAATCGAGAATCGCCCTCAGGTCCGAGGGCAACTCCTCATAGGCCTTACGGTTGAAGGTGAACTCGCCAGTGGTGCCGGGCTCGTGCCAGCCTGGGTAGTAGTAGTAATTCGCGGCGTTGTGCAGGCCGAGCTTCATGTCGTCGTGCGGCCCCACCCATTCCGAGCCGTCGATGACGCCGCGTTCGAGGGCCGGGAAAATTTCGCCGCCCGGTGTCAGCACCACCGTGGTGCCCGCCTCGGCGTACACCTTGCCGCCCAGGCCGGGAATGCGGAACTTCAGGCCCTGGAGATCGGCCATTGATTCCAGCTTATTTTTGAACCAGCCGCCCATCTGGTTGCCCGTGGTGCCCCCCGGACGCGGAATCAGGTCGAACGCCGCGTAGGTTTCCTCCCACAGCTTGAGCCCGCCGCCTTGGTAGTACCAAGCATACATGCCGCGCGGATTGAGGCCGAACGGCATCGCCGTGAACCACTGCGTGGCCGGCTCTTTGCCGGCCCAGTAATACGCCGCGGCGTTGAACATCTGCAGCGTGCCCTGCAGAACCGCATCGAAGACGCCGAACGCCGGGATCAATTCGCCCGCCGCGTATACCTGAATCTTAAGCCGCCCCTCGCTCATTTCGTCCACGACCTTGGCGAAACGCACCGCATTGCCTTGCAGCACGTCCAGAGCCGGCGTCCAGCTCGTCGCCATCCGCCAGCGATATTTCTTCTGCGCCTGCACCGCCGGCGCCGCCAGCACCACCCCCGCGGCCCCTAAACTCAAATTTCGAATCAACGTGCGTCGCTGCATGAATTTGCTCCTTACGATGTCTCCGTCGCCTCGCCGCACGTCGTTCCGTGCGCCTGCTGCGTCATTTGGCCAAGTACAAAGCCGCGGTATCGTAGTTGTGGCCTGCCACGCAGTCAACATGCGGAGAGGGTGGGGGCGACGGAGCAGAATCCCCTGTGACAGTCAGACGGTCAGAATATGCGCCGATGCAATTCTGGTTTACTGAACATAAATAGGCAGGGTGGTTGTAGGCTTTGGGTGATTACGAATTGATGAACGGGTCGAGGCGACGACGGCTGGATTGCCCCGGTCAGCGAAGTGGAGGTATGATGGTGAAATTTACTTCGTAAGACTTCAGGATGCCTCATGGGTCAGATTACTGCACGGTTACCCGATACCGTTGTCGACGCGCTGGACACGGTCGCGAGCCGACTCAAACGCAGCCGGGCTGAGATCGTTCGTCAAGCGGTCGAGCGTTACCTAGAGGATTTCGACGATTTCTCGATTGCCATAGAGCGGCTCCAGGACCCCAGCGATCCCGTACTGGATTGGGAACAAATCAAACGTGAGCTTTTCGATGCGCATTAAGGGCAGGGCAGCCAAGGAACTGGGACACATTGCGAAGGCGGACCGCATACGGCTTGTCGGGGCCATCGACCGGCTGTCGGAGAACCCTTTCCTGGGCAGTGCATTGCAGGGAGAGTTGCAGGGCCTACGACGGCTTCGCGTCAGCGATTATCGCGTGCTTTAGGAAGTACAGGAGGACGCGCTCATCGTGCTGGTCGTTCGTGTCGCCCACAGGCGGCAGGCTTATCGCAGGAGAATGAACTGAATTCCCGTCACACATCGTGCGAAGCAAGGCACCAAGGCCGCTCCGGGCATTCCGAGGCGGCCTTTTTCCATGTCCACCAGCGCAACGTCTGCGCAATGGCGGCGTTGTGGCAACGTCGCTCGCCTCACATCACCCCGGCGTTCAGCCACAGATGGATGAGGATGCTCAGCAGGTATCCCAGGGCAATCACCGGCGTCCATTTGAGGTGCCCGCCAAAGGTATAGAAGCCCCGCGCACAGTCCCCAACAACGCAACCCCGGCGGCGGAGCCGATGGCCAGCAGGCTGCCGCCCGTGCCCGCGGTCAGCGTGACGAGTTGCCACTGGCCTAGTGACATATCAGGATCCATGCTCAGCACCGCATACATCACCGGTACATTGTCCACAATGGCCGATAGCACGCCGACCAGCGTGTTGGCGAGAGTGGGGCCGAGGCCGTTATATAGAGTTCCCGAGACCAGGGTCAGATACCCGAATTCGCCCAAGCCGGCCACGCACAGAACTGATACTCGAATGGCGGGATGGCATTCAGACGGGGGAACTGCGTCTCCCCTCCGAGAGAACCGGGGCGCAGGGAAACCTACTTGTACTCCACCTACTGAGGTGTTGGTAAGTCTTTGTTTGTGAACCGTTTGGGTTCTGTGAAATCTGACGCAGGCGGGTGCTTGAATTTCGACTTACGGCGCCTCGATCAGGTCCTGCCGCAACTCGACGCCAAGACCGGGGGCTTGAGGAACGGCGAGGCAACCGTCCGGGCCGACGGCCGGTGGGTCTTGCAAAACGGCAAAGCCGTGGCGGTAGTCGCCGATTGGCGGGTCGTGGAGGATTTCCAGATAGGGGGCGTGGGGGCAGGAGGCGACAAAATGCAGGTGGGCGATGAGGCCGAGGTCCCAGGCGCCGTGGTGGGGAACGACCTGCTTGCCGAAGGCGCCAGCCAGGACGCCGACCTTGCGGACGGTGGAGATGCCTTCGAGGACGAGGCATTCGGGCTGCAGGATGTCGTACACCTCGTGTTGCAGCATGTGCCGGAATTCGTGCAGGCCGGTGTTGTTCTCGCCGCCTGCAATCGGCAGCTCGACGCGCCGCCTCAGTTCCGCCAACTGGTCGAAAGCAAAGCGGGGCAGGGGTTCTTCCAGCCACGTACAGCGGAGGGTTTGCAGGACGCGGGCGGTCTCGACGGCACGGCGAAAATCCCAGCGCACGCCGGGCTGCCAGCCCCCGGCGGATTGCGCCTGGTTGGCGTCCACCATGATCGCCATGTCATCGCCCACCGCCTCCCGCACGGCCTCGACGGTGCGGATGTCTTCCTGCATCGTTTCATGGTGCAGCCGCACCTTCAGTCCCCGCCAACCGGCCTGTCGCAAGCCCGCCGCCTGCTGCGCCCGCTCCTCGGGGTCGGAAAGCCGCATCAGGCTGGCGTAGGGCACCACCCGGTCGCGCCCGCCGCCCCAGAGCTTGTACAGCGGCTGGCCGCAAAGCTTGCCGATCACGTCCCACAGCGCGATGTCCACCCCGGCGGTGCCCTCGTAGGGCAGACCCGCCGCGTAGTAGCCTAGGACGGCGTCATGCCACTCAATGTCGAACGGATCCTGGCCCACCATCTGCTCCCGCACCGCGGGCAGCAGGGCGGCGCTGCAGCCGGGCCCGATGCCCACCAGCCCGGCGTCGGTGTGCACCTCGACGTACGAGCCGCCGCCGATGCGAAGCGGCCAGGTACCGCCCAGGTCCCACGCCGGCTCAACGACGCCCACCTCGCGCTCCGTCCGCAAACGAATCAATCGCACGTCGGTAATCCGCGTGTTCGGTCTTTCTTGCATCAGTTGATCTCCACGGCTCGCACCGTATCGCGTGCTAAAATGGGTGCCTTCTCATCTGAAAACAGCCTCAGCACTGCACCAGCGCAACCGAAGGAACGTACATGGCCGACCACGTTTTACGAATCGAACGACAGGATAAAATCGCAATTTTGACCTTGAACCGCCCCGACCGACTGAACGCCCTCAGCCTGGACCTGCGCCAAGAACTGGAGCAGGCCTGTCAGGATATACGCCATAATGACGACATCTGGGCGGTGGTGCTCACCGGCGAGGGGAGGGGATTTTGCTCCGGCGTCGACCTACGCGCCGCGGTGTCCGCCACGGACGACATCGGCAGCCGTCAGGAGCGCCTCGACATGTACGGCTGGACCGGGCGCCAAGCCATGGCCGTCTACCGCACCCTGGACAAGCCCATCGTGGCCGCGGTCAACGGCGTCGCGGCCGGAGCCGGTATGTCCCTGGCATTGGCCTGCGACCTGCGGGTCGGCTCGCCGCTCACACGTTTCAAAACGGTGTTCCTCGAACGCAGCCTGAGTCCGGACTCCGGCATGTCGTTCTTCCTGCCGCGCATCGTCGGATACAGCCGCGCTTGCGACTTGATCTACACCAGCCGCTTCGTGGAAGCCGAGGAGGCGCATCGTATCGGCCTGCTCGACCGCCTGGTGCCCGCCGAGAACCTTCTGGACGAGGCCCTGGCGGTGGCACGGCAGATCACCTCCTGGCCACCGGTGGCCATGCAGACCGCGCGCCGCGTCCTGCAGCAGAGCATGGAAGCCGACCTGGAAGCGCAACTGCGCCACGAATCCTACGGGCTGATCCTGGCGCGCCGCGCGCCGCATGACGTCGAGGAGTCGCGGGCCTCATTCACGGAACGCCGGGCACCTAGTTTCAAAGGAAGATAAAACACCGCGCGCATCAGAGCGCAGCGAGACGCTCTTCAACCGCGTGCGGCAGGGCGTAGCGGCGGTCCCACGGCCCCGCCTTCATAACCTGGCCCGGCAACGGGCGGCCGATCACCTCCTCGAGACGCTGCGCCGCGGCGACCAACTCGTCGAGATCGATCCCCGTCTCCACGTCCATGGCGTGCAGGCAGTGCACCAGGTCCTCGGTACAAACGTTGCCGGTCGCGCCGGGGGCAAACGGACAGCCGCCCAGGCCTGCCACCGATGAATCGAAAGACTGCACCCCGCACGACATCGCAGCCAGGATGTTGGAGATCGCCATGCCCCGCGTGTTATGGGTATGCAGGTTCCACTCAATGCCCGGAAACTTGGGCATCAGATACTCCAGAATCCTTTGCACTTGCGCCGGGTTGGCCATACCCGTCGTATCCGCCAGGCTGATGCCCTGAAAGCCCAGATCGACCAGCCGCGCCGCAATGGATTCCAGTTTTTTCAACGGAATGCGGCCCTCAAACGGGCAACCGAAAACCGTCGAGATGCCGCCCTGCACCGGGATGCCGGCATCGCGCGCCACCGGCGCCAGCGCGGCCAGCTTGTCCAGCGATTCGGCTACCGTCATGTTGACGTTGGCGAGATTATGGCTCTCGCTCGCCGACAGCACCGTATGCAGCTTGTCCACTCCCGCCTCGATGGCCCGAACGGCACCCTTCTCATTGGGAATCAAAGCGGCATACACCGTGCCCGGCCGGCGCTCGATGCCCGCCATCACCTCGGCAGCGTCCCGCATCTGCGGCACCACCTTGGGGTGCACGAATGACGTGACCTCAATGCGCGGCAGGCCCGCCGCGGTGAGACGATTCACCACATCGATCTTTGTCTCGGTGGCAATGAACTCCGGCTCGATCTGGAACCCGTCCCGCGTTCCCACCTCGCAAATCGTAACTCGCTCTGGCATCGACATATCGTTTCCTCATGATGAAAAGCCGCTGTCAGTAAGAGCGCGGCATCCCCAGCACGTGCTGCCCAACGTAGGCCAGTACCAGGTTGTTGCTGACTGGCGCCGTTTTGTACAGGCGCGTCTCGCGAAACTTGCGCTCCACATCGTACTCCGACGCAAAACCGTAGCCGCCGTGGCAGTCCAGGCAGGCATTGGCCGCCTCCCAGGCCGCCTCGGACGACAGGTATTTCGCCATGTTGGCCTCCGGGCCGCACGGCTCGCCGGCGTCGAACATCGCCGCTGCCTTGAGGCGCATCAGGTCGGCCGCTTCGACGGCCATGTGCGCCTTGGCAATCGGAAATTGCACCCCCTGGTTGGCACCGATCGGCTTGCCGAAAACGACGCGTTCCTTGGCGTACTGCGACGCCTTTTCCACGAACCAACGCCCGTCGCCGACCGACTGCGAGGCCACCAGCACGCGCTCCGCGTTCATGCCGTCCAGGATGTGCGAAAACCCCTTGCCCTCGACGCCGACCAAGCTGTCCGCCGGGATTTCTACGCCGTCAAAAAACAGCACGTTGGTGGAATGATTCAGCATCGTCTGCAGGGGCCGCGCCTCAAAGCCCGGCAGGTCGCGGATGTCGATCAGAAACACGGACAGCCCGTCCGTGCGTTTGCGAACCTCGCTCAGCGGCGTCGTGCGCGCCAGCAACAGCATCAGATCCGACTGCATGACACGCGAAATGAAGATTTTCTGGCCGTTGACCACGTACACGTCACCTTGCCGCACCGCCGTCGTTTGCAGTTGCGTCGTATCAGAACCGGAATTCGGCTCCGTCACCCCGAACGCCTGCAGCCGCAAGGCGCCGTTGGCAATCTGCGGCAGATAGCGCGCCTTTTGCTCGTCCGAGCCGTGCCGCAGCAGGGTGCCCATGATGTACATCTGCGCGTGACAGGCCGCCGCGTTGCCGCCGGAGTGATTGATCTCCTCCAGGATCAGGCCACCCTCGAGGATGCCCAGGCCACTGCCGCCGTAGGCCTCCGGGATCAGCGCCGCGAGATAGCCCGCCTTGCTCAACTCCTGCACGAACGCCTCGGGATACTCGCGCTTGGCGTCCAATTCCCGCCAGTACGACCCCGGATAGAGTTGGCACAGGTCCGCGACAGCCTTTTTCAGCGCCTGTTGCTCCTCGGTGAGGGTGATGTGAATGTCTACCATGATGCCCCTGTATCCTTTCAAGCCCTTGGATAAATGATGACGCGGCGATACGGCTCGATGTCCTTGCTTTCCGAATTCAGTTCATACAGCCCCGCGAGTTCGTGCTGCACCCGCCGCAGGTAGGCATTGCGCGGCGCCAACTCCACCGGGCGGCCGCTGGCCATGACCTCATGCGCGGCGGCCTCCGCTTCCAGCCGGGCCATCTCCGTCTGATGGCTGCGGTCCTGCTTATTGGCACGATGGTCGCGCCCCTCGGCACGGTGGCCGACCTCGGCGAGGAACAACTCCATCTGTGTGGCCGTGTTGTGACGGATGCTGTAGAAGGGCATGCCGCGGGCGCGCGCTTCCTGCAGGCGCTTGGGCTGGCGCTTCTCCTGAGATTTCAGCGTCAGAACGACGTCGGCCTGATCGGGGTCGTCGACCACCGAGGCCGCCACCCGGCTGTTCTGAATAGCCCTCTGCAAGCGTCCGCGATTCACAGCATAGGGAAAGATGCGATGGTGCTGCCGGCGGGGTGGAGGCGGCGCGTCCGGATAGTGCGGCTCCTGCAGAATGGGACCCGGCGGCGGCATCACCTCAAAGCCGCCTTCCGCTTTCCGTACGCGCAATTCCGGGCCGTGGCCGTGGCCGCGCAGCAGCCCGTCGACCACTTGAGCCACGTCGTGATGCACGGCCAATCTGTCGCGTTCCTGAATTTCAATCAGCACGTCGAACGTCGGCGGCGCCTTACGCTCCAGAACGGTCTTGCGGGTGCGGCGGCGGCGGGCTTCTTCGTCGGAGAGGGTGACGGCCTGAATACCGCCAACGAGGTCGGCGAGGGTGGGATTGCGGACGAGGTTTTCGAGGGTGTTGCCGTGCGCCGTGGCAATGAGCTGCACGCCGCGCTCGGCAATCGTGCGAGCGGCCAGCGCCTCTGCTTCGGTGCCGATTTCGTCGATGACGATCACCTCCGGCATGTGATTCTCCACCGCCTCGATCATTACCGCGTGCTGCGTGCTCGGCATCGGCACCTGCATGCGCCGCGCCTGCCCGATGCCGGGATGCGGGATATCGCCGTCGCCGGCAATTTCGTTGGACGTGTCGACGATGACGACGCGCTTGCCCACCTCGTCCGCCAGCGTCCGCGCGGCTTCGCGGAGCAGCGTTGTCTTGCCAACCCCAGGCCGTCCCAACAGCAGCAGCGATTTGCCGCTTTCGATCACGTCGCGCAGGATGGCAACCGTGCCGAACAGGGCACGCCCGACCCGGCAGGTCAAGCCGACAATGGCCCCAGCGCGATTGCGGATAGCCGAGATGCGGTGCAGGGTGCGTTCAACGCCGGCGCGGTTATCCTGGCCGAACGCCCCTACATGCGCCGTCACGTGGTCCAGGTCCTCGCGTATCACCTGTGTCTGCGACAGCGCCTCTTTAGAATCCGTAAAACGCGCCTCGGGCAGACGCCCCAGGTCAAGCACAACCTCCAGCAGCTCCTCACGCTGCGGGTGGCCTTCCAGTGCCACCCGAATACGCGTGGGCATCACGTTCATCAACAAATCCAGTCCATCGGCAACACCGATCCGGGTTTCCATCAACAGGGGTCGCTCCAGTCTCTGGTAATGGCGGGCAGAAAGGTCGCAGCTATAATAACAAATGCACGTTATCCACACCTATCGCAGCGGCCTCTGTCTAGTAAGCTTTGTAGGGGAGAAATCGCATGGCCCGACTCGGCATGGTGCTCTATCACGGTCTTGAGAGCGGCGCGGCGCTGGAATCATATGCCCGCGCGGCAGAAACGGCAGGGTACGAGTCGTTGTGGGTGACCGAGCGCTACTTTCACGAGGAAACCTTCACGCTTCTCGGCTTTCTGGCCGCGGTGACGCAACGCTTGAAACTGGGGGTAGGGGTCATCAATCCCTACACCCGGCATCCGGCCCTGCTTGCGATGGCCAGTGCGACCTTGGATCGCGTATCCGGCGGGCGGTTCATTCTGGGAATGGGAAGGAGTGAACCCTTCATCATTCGCGACCGCCTGGGACTCGACTACCGCCAGCCGCGCACCGTGCTCGCCGAGGCCGTCGGCAACATCCGGGACCTGCTCGCCGGCAATCGAGTGGACACCACCGGCGGGCAGGTCACCATGCGCGACACCCGCCTCGCCATTCTGCCCGTGCAGCAGCCGATGCCCATCTATCTCGCCGCCCTGGGCCCGCAGGCCCTGCGGCTGGCTGGTACCGTTGCCGACGGCGTCATCCTCAACGCCTACGTGCCGACCGGCTACGTGCGCTATGCCGTGCGGGAAATTCGGGAAGCCGCCCGCCAAGCGGGGCGTCATCCCGAAACCATCGACATTACCTGCATGCTCGTCGTACGGCTGACGCCGGACGCCGGAGCACTCATTCCCGGCCTCAAGCAGCGCCTGGTGCGCCTCCTCGCCGAGCCCCACGTGGGCGAAATTCTATTGGCGCAGGGCGGCTTCGACGCCGACATTCTCAAGCCCCTGCGGGCTGCTGCGTCCCACACCGATGCCGCTGTGGTCGAACTGATCAGCGATGACATGGTGGAAGCGTTTTACCTGATCGGCGACGCCGCAACGTGTAGGGCCCGCATCGCCGAGTACCGTGCCGCCGGTGTCGATGAACCCTTGCTGCTGCCGCGTCTGGAAGATTACATGCAGGTGGCCGACGCGCTGCGGCCCTGACCCTACGCGGAAAGCTCGGCCAGCGTTTGCAGCAGGGCGACGGCATCAGCCGTCGTTGGCAAAACGAATTGCGCCCTGGAGAATCCCGTCCCCGTCTTGATTGTCCATTGTTCCGGCGGCACCGACTCGAAGAGAGCCTCGTCGGAGTGTTGCCCGCCAACGGCCATGATGAAATCCGCCCCGGCAGCGGCGATGATCTGCGCCCCGACCATGCCCTTGTGAATCTCGGCCCACGTGATCTCCACCAACTTGTTGCCCCGCTGCATCTGGAGACCGCTGCCGGCCAGCATGGCTTGTAATTGGCCGCAAAGCTCGTGCGCCTGCCACAGGCCGAACTCGGGGTCGGCGAGATGATACTGCCAGCCGAGCGAATGACCCCCCTCTTCCAACGCGGAACCGGGGATGCGCGCCACCGCGTCCTCCAAAATCGGCCTTACCGTGGCCTTCCAATCGTCATCCAAGTCCGGCAAGGTCTGTCGCCAGGGCACCTGCGGGCTCTCCCGAATCCAGCCGCCGTCCTCGGCCACCAGAATAGCACCGCACGAGCCGAACCAGTTCGCCATGGTATCTCGGTCCCGCCGGCTTAAAACGGCCACGGTGTTGCGCGCGTCGTGGCTCACCGTCTGCAAGGCATCCAACAGATCGGCACCCGACGCGGTGCGGTACCAGCGTTCCACGGACGAGGCCGGAGCGCCGTCATACCCCAGTAGCAGGACGCGCTTCTCCGCCTTGGCATAGGTGACGAGCAACCGCCGCTGCGCGGTATCGTTCAGCACACACGGCGTGCGCTGCGTCTGCACACTTGCCAACTCGTCCAGGAATTTCTGCGCCCAAACGTGCACCGTATGCTCACAAACGCGCCGGTGCAAGGCGCCCATCCTGTCGGCCAGCGCCTCGTCGGACGACGACAGCACTTCGTGTATGCGTGCCGCCATGGCCTCGATGTCGTAGGGATTGACGAAGAACGCCTCGCCCAACTCCGATGAGGCCCCGGCAAATTCGCTGAGAATCAGCGCCCCGGCGCGCTCCTTCTGGCACACGGCGTATTCCTTGGCAACCAGGTTCATGCCGTCGCGCAACGGCGTGATCAGCGCGATGTCAGCCCGGCGCAGCAGGGCGCAGATCTCGGCAAACGGCAGATTACGGTGCACGTATTGCACCGGCGTCCAGGTGGTGGTGCCGTAGGTGCCGTTGATCTCGCCCACCAATTCGTCCACCTGGCGCCGCAGGTCCTGATAGGCCGTCACTTGCTCGCGCGACGGCACCGCCACCTGCACCAGGGTCACCGCCCCCCGCCACTCGGGGTGCGCCCCGAGCAGACGCTGATAGGCGCGCAAGCGGCCTGGAATGCCCTTGGAATAGTCCAGCCGGTCCATGCCCAGAATGACCTTGCGGTCTTCCATTGCCTCATCCAACCGCCGGGACTCCTCAAGCGTGTCGCTATCCGAATCCAGCGCCTGGAGGAACTGCTTGGGATCGACACTGATGGGGTGCACCGCGCAGCGCACCGGGCGCCCTTCGTAGGACAGCGCGTTCATGTCGGCGGCAATGCCCAGCACCCGGTACACGGAGTATAGGAAGTTCTGCAGGTTGTTGAACGTCTGGAAGCCCACCACGTCAGCGCCCAGCAGGCCGCGCAGCAGGACCTCGCGGCAGGGCAGCACGCGGAAGAGCTCGGAAGGCGGGAAGGGGGTATGCAGGAAAAAGCCGATTCTGGCCTCGGGAAAACGTTGGCGCAGCATGTCGGGCAGCAGGAAAAGGTGGTAATCGTGCACCCAGATCAGCTCGTCGCCGCGCACCTCCTCGGCCACCACGTCGCAGAACAAGCGGTTGACCTGCACGTAGGCCTCCCACTCGTCATCGTCGTAGACTACGTGCGCTTCAAAGAAGTGGCACAGCGGCCATAGCGCGCCGTTGCTGAATCCGTAGTAATACCGTTGAACCTGCTCGTCGGTGAGGTAGACGGGAGAGAAGCGATAGGTGTCATGCAGAAGGCGGGTCAGTCGGCGACGGTCGTCAGCCGACTCGTAAGCGCTGCCGGGCCAGCCGAGCCACAGACTGTTGCCCGCTGCGTGTGGGTGGGAGAGCGCAGTGGCTAAACCGCCAGAACTGCGCTCAACGGTGAATTCGTCGCCATCTTGGTGGATGGTAACCGGCAGGCGATTGGAGACGATGAGAAGTCGCGACGCCGCTGCCGTGCCGTCACTTTGGGCCATGATGTCGTCCTTTCCACAAACCCGCCAAGCCGCGTTGGATACCAAGCGGAGTCTACGGTTGACGATGGCTGTCAGTTTTCCGGCATTTCGCCCAGCGCCAATTCGACTGTCTGACGCTCCTGCTGGCGCAGAAATTCGATCCGCACCTTCTTGCCGATTGGGCTGGCCGCAACAGCCGTTTGCAGATCGAAGGGCGAATTCACCTCACGACCGTCGAAGCCGACGATGATGTCGCCGATGGCGAGGCCGGCCTGCTGCGCCGGCTGGCCTTTCAGAACCTCATGTATATAGGCGCCGCGCGGCGATTCAAGCCCCAGGCGGATGATCATGTCACGGTCGAGCGGGTCGATGCGCACGCCCAGGTAAGCGCGCTTTACATGGCCGTAATCATGAAGCTGCGCAAGCGAGGCTTTGACGGCGTTGATCGGAATGGCGAAACCCATGACGCCGCGCCGGATGGTGGCGGTGTTCACGCCAACCACCTCACCGCGCATGTTCAGGAGCGGCCCGCCGCTGTTACCGGTGTTGATGGAGGCGTCCGTTTGCAGGTAGCCGCCGACCGCGCTGGAGCGCAGGAAATTGCGCCGCTTGCCGCTGATCATCCCGAACGTCACCGAGTTCTCAAAGCCGAACGGGCTGCCGATAGCCACGACAAATTCGCCGACCTGCAGTGCGTCCGAATCCCCCAGCGGCACAACAGGCAGCGGGGTTTCGGTTTCGATCTGCAACAGCGCCATGTCGCCAATTGTGTCCCGTCCCAACACCTTGGCGCGGGCCTGGGTGCCGTCAAAAAGGCGGACGTGAATGTCTTCCTTGTCTTGTACCACGTGCTGGTTGGTGATCGCCAGCCCATTGGCCTTGATGATAAAGCCGCTACCAGTGATTGGCATGCTGGGGTCCGGCACCGGGGGGTGGTTGCGCGGCAAGTCGGGAGCAGCGCCCTCGTCGCCACGCACCTGCAGGCTGATGATCGCCGGCAGCACTTGTTCGGTCAGGTCCAACAAGGCGTCGTTCAGTTGCTGCAGGGTCGGCAGGGCAGGTTGCCCGGCAGCCTGTTCGGTCCACAGCCGCTGGGCTTCCACACCGGCCGCGCTGGCCGCCAGAAACGCGAGGCCGATCAGCAGGAGACCGGCACGGCTGACCGCGCGGCAGGAGACGAGCTTACGATGAATCAACACGGTGAACCTCCTGATGTGACGCCAACAACGGGCCTTAACCGGCCTCCAAGGAAAAGCCCTCGGCCAGCTAACCCGTAACCCCTCCGATCATCATTTTTACGGGCCTGCCGAGGTGAGCCAGTCGGATCGTTCACGATACGCGCCGTTGCAGTGCGGTCCGGCACAATAAACAACGAAGATGGTATCCGACGGTATTTTCCCATCTCCGCTTCGGAAATCTCCGCGTGCGGCAGGCCGACGCTTCCCGGTACATGACCTTCCCGGAAATTCTCACGGCTGCGCACGTCAAGCAACACGAAATCCGCGTGCCCTCATTCATTGATTCATGCCCGTCCCAGCAATCGGTCGTCAACCCCATCTGCGACTCGAAATAAGCTGCGGCGATGGCCGAGGAAGCCGGTGGAATCTCGGTCACGCGAGTGGTTCATTGCTGAACATCCTTATCGGCAGACAGAGAGCGTGAGTAAACCAACTAAATGATCAGACGCGGCGCACCGCTCGGGTCAGCCGGCGCACCGGCAGAAGGTATAGAGAAGGGCATCACGATGCGGCTTCCCGGCCGCTTCTTGGCGCCTTCCAGGCTGCGTTCCAATAACGCACCGGCGAAGGGATTGAGGCGCAGGCGGTCCAGGTTGTCATCGAGCATAGACTCCGCCGCCACCAAAGCCCACAGGGCCTCCATGCGCCGCTCCGTTTGCAGGAAGTAAAAAGCCGTTTCCTCTAAGCGCAAACGCATGATGGCGCGCGATTCTTCCCCCAGCACCTCTTGCATGGCGCTCGCGAAGACGCGATCAACTCGCTCGTGCTGCATCGCCTCGCTGACCACAATCTTGCTTTCGTCGATCTCCGCCAAGGCGTCAGCGTACGGCTGCACCACCGACTCCGGCAGGGTCCAACCGGCCAGCTCCGGCAGTTCCAGCAGGTCGCTGGCGTGGGCGTCCTGCGCTCTGGCCAATTCCAGTTCTTCCGGGCTGAGGGCCTCGTAAATCGCACCGGTTTCCGGCATCGTCTCCGGCTCGCCTATGAGGTCGCGCAGCATGAAGAATTCCTCCGGCACGGGCGTTCGCGTGGCGAGGTTCATCTGCTGCACCAGGGCGATCTGACGCTGGCAGTGGGCGGGGTCCAGATCGATAAGCGGCGCCTGCGCTTGTACCGACTCGAGCATCTCGGGCAACTCGCGCCGGCTCATCTGGAGTGCCCTGGCAAAACGTATGCCCGTGCCGTAGTTGAGAACCAGATAAGCCATCTGATAGCCACCACCCGGTCGGGTGCGGATCATCAGGATCATACGGTCCCCGGAGCCGTCGATGAAGCTTGCCAGGCAGCGCTCCAAGTGACTTGCTGTGCCGCCTAGCACAACGCGGCGCGGTGCCTGATTTTCGTTGAAGACGACGCCCCGCGACTTGAGGCGATGCAGGGCTTTCTTGATGGCCTTTTGCAAGGCTTTGGGAGGGGATTCCGAGAGAATGTCCATCAGTAACATGGCACTGCTGGTCAGCGGGATGGTAGCAAGCCCGTCCACCAGCGCTGGCAAATCCGATGCCTCAACCCCCGGCCGCACCGTGCGCAGCACCGCCAATCCTCGTGCCGGATCGCTCAAGGCAACCTGCCGCGCCACGTCCACCACCAGTGTCAGGGGCAAAGCTAAGACCGAGGTTGCCAGCGGCGCGGTCAGCGTCTCGTCGTCGGTAAGTTCCGGCGGCTCGTCCGCGCCCAGTTGCCGCACCACCCCGGCCGCTTGCCGCAGCGCCTCAAGGTAGTCCGTATCCACCGGCCCTCCCAGAGTCTCCAGGACCGCAAGGGTCTCAGCCCGAACCACCAGGGATACATCGGAAGCGCGGCTCCACCGTTCCAGCATCGGCATCAGATCAGCCGCTTCGTCAGCTCGCAGGGCCGCCAGAACGACCCGTTGCTGCACTCCGTCGAATCGCTGGAATCGCTGCGTAATGAACTTGTCGAAATCCGCGTACTCCCGACGCAAATGCCGCACGTCAGCGTCGGCCTCCTCAGCCAAGGCCGCGATGCGTTGCGCCAGGGAAGGTTTGACCACGCTGTTCACCCTGCTGTCCTTATATGTTGCGCCGGGCGGCGAAGGAAACTGCCGGAGGGTCTTTTGCCTTTTGACAAGTGCTGGTTTATAGTGGGCGGGATCATGACCTATGGGGAAAGCCGACGATAGGACTTGAACCTACGACCTACTGATTACGAATCAGTTGCTCTACCAACTGAGCTACGTCGGCGGCAAAAACAAGGGTTGTATCCTAGTTAACGTGGTCTGAGTCGTCAAGGACGATTTTCGCCGAGGCTCTCCATGTCGGATTGGGATTCCTCATTGGGAAAGGGGCTCAGCGTATGGTAATGCCATTGTTCGTCAGTGGTCTGATCATCGGATTTCTCGTCGGGGTGTTTTCCTGCCATACCCTTATCCAATGGCTAAGCCGCCGACGTGTGCGCGGGAGAAAACGCGAAGTTGATCAATTGACTGATCAGTTTCAGGAACTCTTCCGGAAGATTGATCAGGACAAAAATTCAAACGCGTGAGCCCATGGAGAAGGACCCATGACCGAACCCACCGGCCGCCGACGGCCGACGCGGGTAGCCCTGTTCGTGACCTGTCTGGGCGACGCCTTCTACCCGCAAGTAGGGGAAGCTACCGTACGCCTGCTGCACCGCCTGGGAATTGCCGTCGATTTTCCCCTTGGCCAAACCTGCTGCGCCCAACCCGCCTTTAATGCCGGCTTTCATGACCAAACCCGACTAGTCGCGCAACGCAACCTCACCCTCTTCGCCGATTACGAATACGTCGTCGTACCTTCGGGTTCCTGTACGGCGATGATCCGTCTGTTTTATCCCGATCTGTTTGCCGAAGACCCCCACCTGCATCAGCAGGCCGAGTCGCTGGCTGCGCGCACCTACGAATTGTCGGAGTTTCTGTTCAACGTTGTCGGCACCGACGACGTTGGCGCGGCGTTCGCTGGCAAGGTGGCTTACCACGCCTCTTGCCATTTGCAGCGCGAACTCGGTGTCACCGAAGCTCCGCGGCGACTGATATCCCGGGTTGCCGGGGTCGAGGCGTGCGACGCCGAGATGTCGGAGCAGTGCTGCGGCTTCGGCGGCACGTTCGCGGTGAAATACCCGGAGATTTCCAGCGCCATGCTTGAGAAGAAGATCGCCAGTCTGCAGCGGGCCGGGGCCGATACGCTGGTGTCGTGCGACGCCGGCTGCCTGATGCACATCGCCGGACGGCTCCGACGGCAGGGGATAGACGTACGGGTCATGCATCTCGCCGAATTACTGAACACCGGTCACAGCGCCGAGGAGCCGCACCATGCATCTGGGAACTGAGGGCTTTCAAGACCACGCCAGACAGGCCCTGAAAGACGAGCCGCTGCAAAATGCTCTACACCTCCTGACCACCGAATTCGAGCCCCGGCGGGTGGCGGCCATGCAGGCGCTCGGTGACCCCGAGGCGTTGCGCACCCAGGCACGCGCTGTCAAGGAGCAGGCGATTGCCCAGCTCGATACGTATCTGGAGCAATTTGCCGACAACCTGGACAAGCTAGGTGCTCACGTGCATTGGGCGCACGACGACGCCGAGGCGCGCGATATCATTACCAGCATTGCCCAACAGGCCGAGGCCAAGGTCATCGTCAAGGGCAAGTCGATGGCCGCCGAGGAAATTCACCTCAACCCGCACCTGGAAGAACTGGGATACGAGGTCCTGGAGACCGACCTCGGCGAATACATCATCCAGCTCGCCGAAGAGACGCCTTCGCACATCATCGCGCCTGCCATCCACAAGACCCGACAGCAGATCGCCTCGCTGCTGCACGACAAGCTCGGTAACCCGTACACCGAAGAACTGACCGACATGACGCAGATTGCCCGCCGCGCTCTGCGCCAGCAGTTTCTGCGCGCCGATGTGGGCATCACGGGCGTCAACTTCGCCATCGCCGATACCGGCTCGATCGTCCTGGTCACCAACGAGGGCAACGGGCGCTTGTCGTCCACCCTGCCGCGGGTGCACATCGCGCTGATGGGCATGGAGAAGATCATCCCGCGGCTCGACGATCTGCCGGTAATGTTAAAAGTGCTGACGAACAGCGCCACCGGCCAGAAAATATCCAGCTACGTCACCATGATCACCGGGCCGCGGCGGGCGCACGACCTCGACGGCCCCGAGGAACTGCACGTGGTCGTCATGGACAACGGACGTTCGAACATCCTGGGCAGCGAGAATCGCGAGGCGCTCTACTGCCTGCGCTGCGGCGCCTGCCTCAACGTTTGCCCGATCTATCAGAATATCGGCGGGCACGCCTACGGCTGGGTGTATCCCGGCCCGATCGGCGCCGTGCTGACCCCCCTGTTCACCGGCCTGGACACGGCCAAGCATCTGCCGCGCGCCAGCACGCTGTGCGGCGCCTGCCGCGAGGCGTGCCCAGTGAAGATTAATATCCCCCAGATGCTATTGAACCTGCGGCGCCAGAGCGTCAGCCGCGGCGACGCGCCGGCTGGCGAGGCGCCACTGTTTTCGCTGTGGGCGTGGGTTATGCGGCATCCGGGGCTTTACCGATTGGGTCTGAAACTGGCACGGCTGGGGCAGACGCCTTTCGCACGGCGCGGTTGGCTGGGGAAATTGCCGCCGCCGTTCCATCACTGGACGCAATCCCGCGATTTCAAGGCGGTTGCACCGCAGTCCTTCCGGGATCGCTGGCAGGCCACCCTGCAATACGAGCACCCTCATCGCAACGGCGCAGGTGGAGGGCATCATGAGTAGCCGGGAGGCCTTTCTGGCGCGTGTGCGGCAGGCTCTGCAAACGGGAGGTCAATCCCATCATGCAGAAGCGGCATCCGCGGAGAATAGGGAAATCGTTTCGTTAGTGACAGAAGGCGAGGACTTGGCAGCGCGTCTGCAGCGTGAACTGGAGGGCGTGGGCGGCAGCGTGGCGCGGGTCAAGCACGTGGCCGAGGCGGTGCAGTACGTCACCCGTCTGGCCAAGGAGAAGGGCGCCGAGGTCGTGGTGCGCTGGCAATCGGATTTGTTGGATACGCTGGAGATCGACGACGCGCTCCAGGCCGGTGGCGCCAACGTTCACACCGCTTCGCCGACGAGCGAGGCGGAGGCCGGCAATCGCCGTCAGGAAATGCGCGACTTGCTGGCCCGCGCCGACCTGGGCCTTTCGGGGGTGGATGCCGTCATCGCCGAAACGGGCACCCTGATGCTGACGGCGCAGCCCGGCCAGATGCGCGGCGTCTCGCTCCTGCCGCCCGTGCACATCGCCGTCGCCCGCACGGACCAGGTCGTCGCCACCTTCGCCGACGCCCTGCGCACCGTTCGGCAGTCGGGGGAGGACATGCAGCAGAATCTCACCAGCTGCATCTCGTTCGTCACCGGCCCCAGCCGCACCGGCGACATCGAGCTCAAGCTCACCGTCGGCGTGCATGGTCCGGGTGAGTTGCATCTCGTCCTGCTGGACGAGCCCAGCACCTGATTGTCGTAAGGCGCCCTCCAGATTCTTTGTTCCCAGATCTGACGATAACACCTCCAAGCGACTTGAGCAGAAGGGAAAAAGGCTTCATGCCGGCACGGACGGGACAGGATTACATCACCGGGTTGCGGGAACATCCGCGCGAGGTCTGGCTGCGGGGTGAACGGATTACGGACGTCACCACGCATCCGGCGTTGCGCGGGGGTGTGCAGACTGTGGCCGCCCTCTACGACTTGCAATCCCGCGCCGAGCTGCGTGATGAGATGACCTATGTGTCACCGACCACCGGCGACCGGGTAGGGTACTCCTTCATCATTCCGCAGACGCAACTCGAACTCCAGCAGCGCGGCAGGATGATGATGCGCTGGGCGCGCACCGGATGCGGCATGCTGGGGCGTTCACCGGATTTTCTGAACGTCAATTTCGCCGCCTGGAGCGCCGCAGCGGATTATTTCGCCCAGAACCGTCCGGCCTTCAAAACGCACGTCCGGCAGTACTACGAGTACATCCGGGAAAACGATCTGACCTTGACCCATGCCCTGATCAACCTGCAGCGCCGGCGCACCTCGGGCCAATCTCAGCTGTCCGAGGGCGTGGGGCTGCGCGTGGTGCGGGAAACGGACGCCGGCCTGGTGCTGCACGGCTCGCGTATTCTGGCGACACTCGGGCCGATCGCCGACGAAATCGCCGTCTACTCGCCCCGTTTTGGAGGCGGAAACGCCGCCGGATCGGAAGCCTACGTGCTCAATTTCGCCATTCCCTGTAGCACGCCGGGGATCAAATTTCTGTGCCGCGAGAGTTTCGATATGGGCCGCTCGCACTTCGATCATCCCTTGGGCTCGCGCTTCGAGGAGATGGACGCCACGGTCTTTTTCGACGATGTCTTCGTGCCCTGGGAGCGGGTCTTTTTGTTGGGGGACGCGGATCTGCTCAATGACATGCCGCGCGCCACCAACTCGTCGGTGCACACGGCTCATCAGGGGGCGGTCAAGAACGTGGCGAAGAGCGAGTTCGTGCTGGGCGTGGCCCTGCTCATGGCGCGCACGCTGGGCTCGGAGGAACTACCGCACGTGAAGGAGCGTCTGGCCGAGCTTATGACCTACACGGAGGTCATGAAAGCCTCCTTGCGCGCTGCCGAGGCGGACGCGCGGGTCGATCAGTGGGGCGTGATGTGTCCCGACGAGCTGCCGCTGGAAGCCATCCGCACGCTGTTCATGAGCGTCTATTCCCGCATGGTGGAAATTTTGCAACTCCTGGGATCGAGCAGCTTCATGGCCCTGCCGTCCGAGGCGGATTTCGAGACCCCGTTGGCGGCAGAGATCGAGCGGTATCTGGCCACAGACACGGCCTCCGCTCGGGAGCGGGTTCAACTGTTCCACTTGGCGTGGGACGTCGCCTGTAGCGCCTTTGGCGGCCGACAGGTACTCTACGAGCGTTTCTTTGCCGGCGACCCGCTGGCCCGCGCTGGTTTCCTGTACAGTATGTATCCCAAGGAACCGTTGATGGAGCGTATCCGAGAGTTTCTCGGTAAGGACAATTGACGCAACTAAGGAGGCAACATGGAACGCGTGACCCAACTTGGGTATCTGGGTATTGGGGTGAGTGACGTTGAAGCCTGGGAGCGCTTTGCGACCCGGACGCTCGGCCTGCAAGCACACGAGCCGGACGCCGATGGCACCTTGCTCCTTAAAATGGACGAGTATCATCACCGGTTCGCCCTGCGGGCCAACGGACACGACGACATCGACCACGTGGGCTGGGAGGTCGCCGACGAACATGCCCTCAAGACGATACGGGGGCAACTGGAAGCCGCGGGGGTCGAGGTAACGGCCGGCGCCGCAGACCTGGCGGCGCAGCGGCGGGTTGTGGACCTCATTGCATTCGACGATCCGGACGGCTTGCGCACCGAAATTTTTTACGGTCCGTTGGTGAACTACGATCAGCCCTTTGCCTCGCCGCGCGCCATCTCCGGTTTTGAAACCGGCACGCAGGGCCTGGGACACATTGTGCTGGTGGTTGAGGACGTAGGGCGGAGCATTCACTTCTACCGCGACGTGCTCGGCATGCGGATCAGCGATTTCGTGCAGACTTCCAGGATGGCCCCCACCGGGAGCGCCTCGCCCCGCATGGCCTTTTTCCACTGCAACCCGCGCCACCACTCGGTCGCGTTCCTGGCCGCATCGATCAAGCCCCGTCTGCGGCACTTCATGCTGCAGACGCAATCGCTAGACGACGTCGGCTCGACGCACACTCTGTGCCAGGACCAGGGGGTGCCGATCAACCGCACCATGGGGCGTCATACCAACGACCACATGGTGTCGTTCTACATGGCTTCGCCGTCGGGCTTCGAGGTCGAATACGGCTGGGGGGCGCGCACCGTGGACGACAGCACCTGGCAGGTGCAGCAGCACGCGACGGGCAGCATTTGGGGGCATCGAGCGCCGGCGGAGCAGCCGGTCGCCGCGCAGGGTTAATCCAGGAAGGCAAGAGATTCAAACGGCAAGGAGAGAAACCATTCATGGCGACAATGACCGAAGAACGGATGGCCACCGTCCGCATGGTGAGCGAAGACGAGGCAAGCGGCAAGGCGGCGGCGATATTCGCCGACATCAAGGCCACCAAGGGACTGTCGTTCGTGCCCAATTTCTGGCGCGTTCTGGCGACGAACCCCGACCACCTGGAACTGGTGTGGACGAACCTGAAAACCCTTATGCACCCGGAGACCGTCGGACGTCAGTCGCGGCTTGATCCGCTGACGCGGGAGATCATCGCCCTGGCGGTGTCGGCGACCAACGGCTGCGCATACTGCACCAACTCCCACACCGCGGCGGTGCGCAAGCTGGGGTTAGATATCGAAGCGCTGGGCGAGGTGATGGCGATTGTCGGGCTGTTCAACACCACCAACACCCTGGCCGATGGCTATCAGGTCGAACCCGACGTGCTGCCGCCGCTGGACTGACGGCCAGGGCTAGAGCACGTCCGTATCTGATTGCCCCCGCTCCCCCTCCCTTCAAGAGGCTGGCTTTAGGGGTTTGCTCCCTCTCCCCTGGAGGGAGAGGGTTGGGGTGAGGAGGAAAGCCCTGAACTACGCAGCGTCCTGATTCTGAAATTCGTATGTTTTTACTTCGTTGATTTTATTGGTAAAACTGTCCCAGATAATCATCAAAACTTAAGAATTTGGACACTAGACGAGCAGGGCGCCCTCGTGTTGCAGCAGGCGCCGCTTGACCGCGATGCCGCCGGCATAGCCGGTTAGCCGGCCGTCGGCGCCCACGACCCGGTGGCACGGAATGACGATGGCCACCGGGTTGCGCCCGTTGGCATGCCCCACGGCCCGTACCGCCGCCGGCTGCCCAAGCCGCTCGGCGATTTCCCGATACGTTGTCGTCGTGCCCCATGGAATCGCCTGAAGTTCCCGCCACACCCGTTGCTGAAACGGCGTCCCACCCGGCGCCACCGGCAACGTGAAGCGCTGACGCCGTCCCTCGAAATACTCCCGCAACTGCTTTCGTGCCTCGTCAAGAATCCCCTGATTTTCCTGCCAATCCGCCCGCCGCCGTACCGGGTGCTCACCGTCCTGAAATTCGACGTGTGTCAGACCCTGAGCCGTGCCGGCTACACCCAAGGCGCCGAAGGTTGTTTCAAGAAGGGTGTACCACACAGGTACAGCAGGGCACGAGGTAGAGATAAGCGTCTCCTGTTTCGCAATAAGGTTTGTGTTGTTCAGAATCTGCTTGGCGGTTGACATCCCACAGGCGGCCCTCTACTTTCTCCCCGCAGGCGAGCATCCTGCCGTGAGGTCTGAAGCGATGACAAGGCAGCAATCCGTGACGACTACCTTACCGCGTTACCAGTGGAGCACCAACGAATACCACAACATGGTCGAGGCCGGAGTGTTCGACGAAATCAAGTTGCTGGACGGCGACGTTGTCATCACCGGCGCCGCTTGCAAGCCATACCGCTGGACACTGGAGGATTATGAGCAACTCGTCGCCCTGGGGATGCTTGAAGACAAGCACGTCGAGCTCGTGCAGGGAGAAATTCTTGTCATGTCGCCCATGGGTGAACCCCACGCTCTGACCATCATATAGTTGAATGAAATCCTGAGCCCGTATGTCAACTCCCGGACGGGGTATCACCTTCGCATTCAGATGCCCCTCACCCTGCCTTCCTTGACCTCCGAACCCGAGCCGAACTTGGCCATTGTGTCCCTGAACGCACCCACCAGCGCGGCCGGACGCCCTACCAGCGCCGCCCTCGTCATCGGGGTCGCCGAATCGTCCCCCGACTATGACCGCGACCACAAGGGTCCACTCTACGCCGCGGCCGGCGTCCGCGACTTCTGGCTCGTCAATCTCCCCGAACGCTGCCTCGAAGTGTACCGGCACCCCGTCCCCGACCCTCAATTCTTCAGCGCCTGGCGCTATCAGGATTGCCAGGTTCTTCACCCTGCCGAGCAGGTTTCCCCCTTGGTGGCGCCTGAAATCGTCGTGCCAGTTGCGGCGGTGTTCCCAGCTTAGCACCCCATCCCCTCCGTTCCAGTTTGCAAAGGTATGTCGTACCGTCCAGTCGCGAAAATTGTCACGGCAGGGCTGCGTTCTTATTCCATTGACCCTGAAAAGGCGATATAGTGGCGCCCCAGACCAATTTCGCACGTCATCCCCTCTGCGGAAAGGAGCACACCATGGATGCGGGCAACGATCATTCCTCCAACATAACCCGACGGGATTTCGTCAAGACCTCATCGGCCCTGGCGGTCATGGCCACCCTCGGAGAGGCGCTGGTTGAACATACACAGGTCGCGCAGGCGCAGACGTCCGACAACGGCGAAGGCCCGAGGGTGCAGACGGTTCTGGGCCCGATTTCGCCGGAGGACCTCGGCGTCACGCTCATGCACGAGCACGCCCCGGTGATCGACTGGTCGGAGCTGTACGGCCATCCCATCGCCCCGATTGAAGGCGCGTTCCGCCAACAAGTCATTGACCAGGCGGCAAGCGGCTTGCAAGCATTTCACAATCAGCTCGACGGCTGGGCCAAAAGCGGCACGATCGTCGAGGTGACGCCGATCCGGGTGGGTCGCTACCCCGATCTGATCGTCGACATGGCCAAGAAAAGCCCGGTCCACGTCGTCGGCTGCACCGGGTTCTGGGGCGAGGCGCTGGCGCCCATGCACCTGTGGGCCGCCGCCATGCTGGTGCAGCCCAACGGCATCGAACAGGTCACGCAGCTCTACGTGAAGGAAATCACCGAAGGGATGGAAGACCCATACGGCGAGCCCGGCGCCGCCTTCACGGACGTCAAGGCCGGCATCATCAAGATCGCCACCAGCACCTATCTGACCGCCCTGGAGCGGCGCGCCAATACGGCAGCGGGACTGGCCTGCATCGAAACGGGCTGTCCGATCAGTGTCCACACCACCGACGGGGGCGGCCTGGAGATGGCCCAATTGCTGCTCTCCCTGGGTGTCGGCCCGCAAAAGATCATCATCGGACATCAAGGCTACAAGGATGACCGCGAGAACGTCCGGGCCACGGACTATCACAAGCAACTGGCGGACCTGGGGGTGTGGGTGCAATTCGACCGCATCGGTTACCCGAATTACCCGGTGGAAGATCGCGCCGAGTACATCAGGCCGTTACTGGAGGCGGGCTATGAGGACCAGCTCCTCCTGAGCCACGACACCGTTCCTTATTTTTACCGGACGTTCTGGCAGGAGGAGAAGCGCGAGGCGGACTGGTGGCTGTTCAAAGAAGATCCGTGGACGCTGATTCTCTCTGAGGTGGTGCCAAAGCTGAACGAGGCGGGGATTACAAAGCGGGTGGTCAGCAAAATTCTGATCGACAATCCGAAGAAGGTTCTAGCGTTTTAATGTGCGTTTCGTCCGAGATCCGGTATTGTTCGGAATTGACATGCCCGTGAAACCGTTTCGGTCAGAACTGACCAAACCCCTACAAAGATTCTTGGTGTCAAAGTGAACGCACAGTAGATCGACCGCCGCCTGACGGACGGCTCGAACGAAGCGAACAACCGGCCCGTCAACCCACCTCTGGATCCGTGGAACGAAGGCAATCCCGAATTAGGCGTCGGCCGGATTCTCGCCGGAAACTGGCGGCCCTATCAGCGGCCGTCCTTCGTCACGCCGCTGTTCGCCGGCTGTATGTCCCGCCATTCGACTTACTCAGGGATGTTACGCAGGGGCCCGATGGAAGCGTTCCTGGCGACGCGACCCCTGCCTTGCAGGATCGAGGGCGTCTTGGCCTCGCCAAGGGCGCTACGCTCTCGATCCCATATCGGAGGCGGATTCGGGTCTGCATCATGGGGCCGCCGGCGTCAAAACGAGGACGCCGCGGAATTCCGGGTCCGTCAACACTCGTCGACTTGCAGAGTGCCATCACAGTTGCGGAGATCATCGGTGTCGGCGTAGTCCACGGTGATGCTCGTCCTCACGAGCCCATTCCCTGTCTCACACGTCGCCTCGATCTTGCAATACTTGGGGCTTTCATAGCCGGCCGTTGGCCACTGGCATGTATCATCCGCGGGGCTGGACCGGTACCTTTTGGCGCACTCGACGTCGCTTAATTCCGATGTGTCGCAGATTTCGCTGAGATCCTTGCAGCAGTAAATCCCCCTGATCTTGTAACCGCTGCTTTTACTCCTCTCCTCGCCGATGGTCAAATGCCATGTCCAGTCCGAGCCAGCTATTCTGTCGATCTTTGCGACGACCGTTCCGATGTCCGAGCACTTGTTCTGGACTGTGGCTTTACCCCTGATCGGAACACTACGGTTGCTCCAATCAGCGTCCAGGCAGTCGGCATCGTGGTGACTGGTCCTCTGGCCGCCGCTGCAGGCAGCCTGGGCCTGCCCGGCCAGCAGCACCACTGCGAGCGCCACCCCTGCCGAAACCGTATGACATATCTTCCATTTCATCATCGGTCCCCCTTATCATGGGTCGGTGCTCATTGTTACCTCGTCTTCCACACTTAGCATCGTTGAACCGCATTATTAAACAAGGCCAGAGGAGTTGAACATGGGTCCGCTGGGCTTTTTCGATGTCGAGAATCGCGACGCCGCTCTGGACGCCAGGCAGGACCCTCTGGCGAAGAACCAACTGACAGCTTGAATCGCCCAGCAGGTTCTACGGCGACGAGAAGAATGCACTGCGGGAATTCCCAAAGCGATGGTTGTGCCAATTTCTGCGCAAATCCGCATATGTCAATATTCGCGCCCGTCGTCTTGATGTCAGTAGCGGGTCCCGGATATAAATCACCTCATCTTCATCATTAAATCCCGCAACAACAAATGTGTGCCCCTCACCAAGATGAACTTCTATCAAAACTGGCCAGCCACGACGGAGTGATCCGGCGAATATCGTTCAAACCGGCGCCATCGCCCCACTGAAACCAGATTCCGTTTTTAGAACTAGTCTCGAATCTGTCCAAGGCCGCCCAATTGACGGCCTGGGATTATCAATAAGGCCAGGCCCGACCCATGTCGCCCTGCTCACCAAGATGAACTTCTATCAAAACTGGCCAGCCACGACGGAGTGATCGGCGAATATCGTTCAAACCTCGCCTGAAACCAGATTCCGTTTTTAGATAGTCTCGAATTGTCCAAGGCCGCCCAATTGACTGCAAGGCGATTTTCATATCGATCCAATATGTGAAATCCCGATTGCGTTTATTTTTCGGCTTGTAAGACTCAGCGCGATGCTTGAGGTCGGCGGGTTTGACATTCTTGCCAAAATATCGAAGTACCATGGAGACTGACGTTGGCACACACCAAGGGCGGCGGCCCTGGTATATGTGCGGCACATCAAGATAGACCACTGAAGGCGAGACTTGCGGTTGTGGCAGTTTCCCAATACTGACCACACCATAAGTCAACCCGATCTCCGCACTCGCCGCGGAAACTGTCAACACCAGTAAACAGACAGGGCCGAAAACAAACTTCCACAATTGACGAAGCATTGTCCTGGTTCTCCTTCGGGAATTCCAACTTTGCCGTACCGCAAACCAGAGCTACTGTCAAATCTGGTGTACGGCAGGTAATTGCTCAGTTTCAAATCTCCCTTGCCGGCGCACTACTTCGGGCAGAGACGTGCTGCAGGTGATCTGCGGATCAAATGGGACGAAAATCGCTCTGATATCCAGACCGACCTCCTCCCATGCCTTGGCAAGCTGGCCGCGGGGTAACCGCTCTGACGACGGCATTTGGTCTACTGTCAGCTCTTCACCGCCCCCATGCTGAGGCCGCGGATGAAGTAGCGGCTGAGGAAAGCGAACAGCGCCAGCAGGGGCAGGCAGATCATGGTCGAACCCGCCATCAATTCCCCCCAGTTCGCGTCATAAGCGTCGTCGATCGAGGCGAGGCCGTAGGGTAGGGTCTTCAGTTCATCCGAGGTGATGAGGATGAGCGAGAAGACGAAATCCGACCACGACAGCACGAAGGCGAACAGCACGACCGTCAGCACGCCGGGCAAGGTGAGGGGCATGATGATGCGGTAGATGGCCTGCAGGCGCGAACAGCCGTCGATGAAAGCCGACTCCTCCACCTCGAACGGGAAGTTCTTGAAGAATCCCCACATCAGCCACACACCGAGCGGCAGCGTAAAGGTGCTGTGCGTCAGAATGAGGCTCAGGCGCGTGTCGTCGAGGCCGATCTTCACCAGGAAGATGTAAATCGGAATAGCCAGCAGCAGGGCAGGGAACATGTACGCGAAAAGCATGGCCCGCACCATGAGCATCATGCCCGGCAGGCGGCTGCGCACCAGGGCGTAGGCCATCGGCGTCACCACCGCCACGGTCAGCACGGTGGTGCCGATGGCGATGAGAATGCTGTTGACGTAATACGTCGGGAAGTCCGTCAGGCTGAGGATGGTCTTGTAGCCCTGCCACGAATACGGCCCCGGCAGCAGCAGCGGCTCGAACAGCGAGCGCCCGGCGCGCAGGCCGGAAACCACCATCCAGTACATCGGAAACAGCGAGTAGAGGGTCACCGCAATGAAGAGGAGCAACAGGAAAACGCGGCGGATCAAACCCCATTTCGTTTTGCGCATTTAGTGCTCCTCCAGCGGAAACATCCAGAAGTAAATCCAGATCAGTAGGGCCAGGAACACGAAGATCGACGTGGCGATGGCGGTGCCGCCGCCGATGTCGAACATGTCGAAGGTCTTGACGTAAGCCAGAATGGGCAGGTGCTCGGTGGTGGTGAGCGGGCCGCCGTTGGTCATCAGCCACACGATGTCGAATTTGTTGAACATGAAAATGGTGCGCAGCATGACGATGACGATCAGCACCGGCTTGAGTACCGGCAGGGTGATGTGAATGAGGCGCTTCCAGGCATTGGCGCCGTCCACCGCCGCGGCGTCGTACAGATCGTCAGAGATGGTCTGCAGCGCCGCCAGGAAGGTGATGGTGACGAACGGCGTCCAGTACCACACGCTGACGAAAATGATGGAAAACCAGGCCGCCACCGGCGAGCTGAACCAGGCAATGGGGCCGACGCCGACGTTCTCCAGGAAAACGTTGAAGATGCCGTAGTTGATGTTGAGGAGCCACTTCCAGATGTACACCACCACGACGGTCGGCAGGATGTACGGTGCCAGCGCGGCGCTGCGCAGCCAGTTGCGGCCGCGAAATTCCTGGTGCAGAAGCAACGCGATAGCGATGCCGATAACCACCTGCAGGGCGACCGTGGTTACGGCGTAGAACACCCCGTGCCAGAAGGCCTGCCAATAACGCGGCTCGGAAAACACCCGGATGTAGTTGGCCAGCCCGACGAACGTCGGCTCGTCGATAAAGCTTTCGGCGTGGAAAAAACTCAGTTGGATGGCGTAGATGACGGGGATGAACAGCGCCCCGATGCCGAGCAGCATGCCGGGCGCCAGGAAGGCGAGAAAGATCTTGCGGTCGCGCCGCTCCAAGGGGCCGGCGCGGGAGACCTCTCGCGGCGCTGGCAGCGCCACCGAAGCCGTGCGGCGCAGGGTAACCATGGCCTCAGCTCCTCGTGGTAAAGCCTCGGATTTCCTCGGCCGCGGCGTCCACGGCCTCGCTCGGGGTCATGCGTTTCATCAGCACCCGCTGGTACATCTTGGGAATGACGCCGGCTATCGCGAGGCGTGCATGGTTCGGCGACGGTTTGGGGCCCTGAAAATCGATGGAGCCTGCCAGCGTCGTATCCGTGTTCATGAATCCGCGCATCGTTTCAATGGCTTCCCAGTGCTTCTCGATCAGCGGGTGGCTGCGCCATTTCTCGTTCTCGTAGGTGGAGAACTGCGTCGGCTGGTAATGCAGCGGTACCGTGAGCTGATAATCAATCAGGCGATCGGTGGCGAGGAACCAGCGGAAAAAATCCACCGTCAATTCGGAATTTTCCGTCTTGCCGATGGAGAAGCCGTCGTCCCCGTACGTCACCGCCCGGCGCCCGCCGTCGGGCCCCGGATAGGACATGATGCCGTATTTGTCGGCCAGTTCCGGATTGCGGTCTTCAATGGTGTGGATGGCGCGGCCGGTGTAAGAGGTGATCGCCGACAGGCCGGACGAGAAGTTGATCAGCATGTCCTTCAGGCTCGTTTCCATCGGTCCCGGCGGCGTGTATTTCGCCACCTCGACGAGGAATTCAAGCGTTCGGATAGCCCGCGGCTTGATGTCGTCGGAATCCAGCGTGACGTTCCACTCGTTGTCGTAAAACTGCACCCCGGCAGCCCACAGGAATGCCGTGTTGCCCCAATTGGTGTGTAACCCGCCGAAAGGCAGGGTGATGGCGTAACGCTTGCTGGCCGGGTCGTTGAGGGCGCGGAGCACTTCCAGAAACTCGTCCCAGTCGTTGGGCACCGCCAAGCCCTTCTCGGCGAACAAGTCTTTTCGGTAGAGCAGGTAGTTGAAGTTGTAATCGTAGGGGTAGAGCCAGTAGTTGTCCTGGAACAAGCGCAGGGCGCGCGGCCCGAAATCCGCCTCGCCAACTTCGCGAATGATGTCGGTAAGGGGGACGAGCTGGCCCTCCTCGGCCAGCAGGATGGCCAGGTTGGTAAAGTAGATGAGGAAGTCGTACGGTTTACCAGCCTTGATGGCGGTGGTCACCTTGGTAACCGTCTGCATCACCGGCACGGTTTCGATCTTCACCCGCACGCCGGTTTCGGCCCGGTAGGTCTTGGCCATTGCTTTCAGGAAGGCAATGGTGTCGGGGTCCGTCTCGTTGTTGAAAATGCGAATCGTGCCCTTGCGGGCGTACACCCGCTGCGGCATGCCGGCGGACCCCAGCAGTGCCACCCCGCCCGCGGCGCCGAGCGTGTGCAGAAAACGACGGCGCGGCATGGCCGCGCTGAGCAATGGCGATGGACGCTGACCAGCCATGATTTCCTCCCCCCTTGCTTGTGCCTCGACCTTCTGAAGCCGGATTATACCCTAACCCGAACTTAATGGGCGGCATCCTACCACACGCTTGGCACGAAAAGAACCGCAGCCCAGGCTGCACAAATCCTCTCATATGGCCACGACCAGTGTCTCAATGCGTTCTTCGGGGAGCGGCATCTAGTTCGCGCGGCTCTACACCTTGGACGACAACCGTCTTGTCGCCGCTCAGGAACTCTGCAGACGGCGCCCCCTGGATATCGCTGAAGACGATGCGGCCCGTTTCGTCACTGATCCAGAACTCCGAAATCACCGTTTGCGCCGCCACCTTGGCCAGCACGGCATTGATGTCGTCAGTACTCATCCCGGCCTTGAGTGCGGCGACGATGAAATGGGCCGTCAGCATCGCCTCCGCGACCATGTGATCCGAAACGATGGCATCGGTCGATTTCTCCTCGGCCACGGCGAATCCGTTCAGCAGAAAACCCACACAGACAGACACGGCAATCACAGAGATTGCCTTAATTACATACTCCCCGAACGCGTGACCAGAACATGGCTTGCATCTGAATTGGAATGCCGTATTACACCCGACTTACGTAAGGCCACCGGCCTCATGCGTGACCAGGATGACGTGCTCCGCGACGGTGGTGGTAATCTCCAGGTCGCCCTCAACGATGCGGCAGGCGTCGGATAGACGGCCGTCGATTTCGACTTGGCACGAAGCGGGGTCGATGTTGGCGACGCGGAATGCCGTCGGCTGGCCGGCAGCGTGGGGCCGGCCGGCGTCGGTGGCGATAACGAGGCGGCCGCGGCCAGCTTCATAGCGGGCCTGCGAGAGGCAGACGGTCGGGAAATCGACGCCATACACCGTAGGCTCTTCGAATTTGCGGAAGTTGGACGCGTTGAACAGCCGCCGCCAGGCGCCCTCCGACAGAGCTTCGGCCATCATCCGGGTGGCGTTGAATTGACCGCGCGGATGGGACTCGTTGAGTCCGAACCCCCAGGTGAACTCGCCGGCAGCGCCATTCCAGGTGGGCTCGTGGTGCGTTTCGCAATGGGCTGCGAGCTTGTCGTAGATAGCGCCTTCACCAAACTCGCGGGCCAGAATGAGGCCCCACAAGGTAAAACGGGGATTGCCGCGCGGCTCGCGCAGCGGGGCGTCGGTCGTCCAGCCGAGGCGTGCGGCGGCGGCGGCGAAAATCAGCTCCGCCACTTCAGGCTTCTGCGGCGCGAGGTAGACCGCCATCATCAGGGCGCTTTCGGGACCGCGGCGGTGGTCGTAACGCAGGATGGGGTCGTAATACAGGGTCAGGGTGCCGCCCAGCTTGCCGTCCCGCAGCCCCACGTAATGCGTTTCGGCGTGCGACCACCAATGCTCGAACACCCCATGCAAACCGGTGCCGAAAAGCGTGTCGAAAAGCCCCAGACCGAGGCCGGCGGCGCTCAGTCAAACGGGCCAGATTTTGGTGTTCTCGCAGTGACACCCCTCGTGCCGCGGGCCCCACTGATCGGCCAGTAATTCGGCGATCGCGCGGTGCGACCACGTGAACGTATGGGCCCCGTCGCGGATCATCTCGAACGGCTGCTCCCACTTGCCGTCTCCCGAAACGTACCGGTGCAGCCCGAGCATCAACAGAAAGAAGCCTTTGAAAAACAGATTGCCGTCGGCGCCGATGGGATCCATCTGCAGTCCCCACGGCTCGACGCCGTTGGCCGTCCAGCCCGGCACGTCGTAGTTGCCGCGCAGTTCCGGAGCCATGTAATACGCGTACCACGCCTCGGGGTACGACGCCCGCCGCGGGTCGGGGCCGATCTGTTCCAGCCAGTCCTTGGCCGCCCAGTAACCGGTGTGGCGATGGATCAACTCATCCAGCACACGGCTGTAAACCTCGCGCCAGGCGGGCGTGGCGTCGGCCATCAGAGCGACCGCATAGCTCGACTCGATCAGGTCGAAACGGTGCCACGACAGCGTCGGCTCGTTGCTGACCGCATCCCAATGCGGGTGCGGCCGCCCCTCCTTGCTCCAATCGTCCGGCGTGGTGGCCTTGCGGTACAAATAACGCAGCCAGCCCCGGCAGCGCGCCGAAGTGGCGGAGTATCCCGCGACGGTCTGGCTCATCCTCGTCTCCAAGTCAGATGCCCCGATTCGTTCGATTTCAACCTGCCAGCTTCCGGCACCCCCGTGCGGCGTGTCAAGCCCGCGTTTGACATCGCGTCGAACCCCGTGCTACCAAGTGGCGCGCCGCTGACAAGAAGCAATGCCGCCAGAGCGGACACGCAAACGTGATTACCAACTTGCCTAGAGAATGGAGCCGCATGGAGTCGAAGTCCTTACCCATCATGAAAGACCTGCAACAACTGATCGCCGCCGCCAACGGCCTGTGGAGCCTGGATGCGGCGGGCTTGACGCGCTCCCAGACGGCCATCCCGGCACTGCTGCACGGCGAGGCGTACGTGACGGAAACGCCCCGCACCCGCGTATTGCTGCTCAGTGGCTTGTCCGGCGAAAAGGCCGACACCGCACTGGCTCTGGATGCCATGAAGATATACCTCGACGGCGGCGAGACACTGAGCGACACCGTGGCCCTGAGCGCCGTGCCGTGCGCCAATCCGGACGGCATGGCTCTGGGCGTCGCGCCTGAGAACGGCGCCGGCGGGCGTCCCGCCGAGAATTATCCACCCATCGTGGGTTTCTTCAACGATCGCCGCAACCCCGAGCAGAGGTATCTGTGGCGTTGGATCGGCCTGCAAGCACCCGATCTCATCCTGGAGGTCCAAGCCGGGGAGGAAGTGTCGTGGGTATCTTCGGCCTCAGCGACCCTGTTATTGCCCACCATCGAGGCCACCCGAATGGAAGAGACCGCCGGCAGCCTCCTGGCGGCGCTCGGCAGCCACATGGCAAACGGCCTTGGCGCCGTGCCCGGCCTGCGGCTCACCACACCCGCCGCCGCGTTGCGGGAGGAACTAGGCCGTCTGTGGTCGGTGCTGCAGCAAACCCCTGGTCTGCGCACCTCACCGGCGCGACGGGAACTGTACAATCGCAGCACTCGGACGCCCCTGGGCATCGCCCGCCTGCTGGCCACCATTTACGGCCACAGCCTCGAACCCGTGGTGTATACGCAAGGCATGAGCCTCAGCGCGCGGCTGCGGCTGGCGCGCCTTGACCCTACCTATTCCAACCCGTCGGCGGCCATCGCGGAGGTCGTGGCGCCCTACGTGGACGGCGACAAGCCGTGGTTTGAAGGCGAGCCCGGCACCCCCGCATTGGCGGGATTGATATGGGCCATGCAACTCGCCGATTCGACCCGCGAACGCCGCTATGCCGATCTGGTCGTGCAGATGGCCGACCGCTACCAGCCCGGCACCGACGGGGGCGCACCGCCGCCGTCTGACGCCGATTTCCGCACCGAAGACATGTTCATGAACGGCGCCATGCTGGGCCGCGCCTTCCGGCTCAGCGGTGAGACTCGCTACCTCGACCTGCTCACCCGGTTCCTGCTCAGCGCCCGCACCCAGCAGGACGACGGCTTGTTCTGGCACGCTCGCTCGACGCCCTGGTTCTGGGGACGCGGCAACGGCTTCGCCGCACTGGGCTACGCCGAAACGCTGACGTATCTGCCCGAGGATCATCCCGACCGCGGGGCGTTGATCGACCAACACGTACGTCACCTGGAAGCCTTGCGCAGCCGTCAGCACGCCTCCGGCATGTACCCGCAGGTTCTGGATACGCCCGGTTCGTATCTCGAGTTCACCGCCACCTGCATGACGGGTTACGCCATGACCCGCGCCCTGCGCCGCGGCTGGCTGGACGAGTCATACAGGGATTCGGTGGACCGCGCCTGGCGAGGTGTCACCGAGCGCATCGACGACGCCGGCGGCCTGGTCGATTGCTGCACCGACACCGGCGCTCAGGACAGCCTGCAAGCGTACCTGGACCGCCCGGCGGTCTTCGGTCACGATAACCGCGGCGGTTCCATGGCCTTGTGGTTTGCGCTGGAAATGGAGCAACTGAGGCGTTTACAGGGGAAGTGAGGCCGTTACGGACCGAAAAGGCGCGCCCCCTGGCGGATGAGCCAGACCCAGACGGCGTATCTGAGGAATTTGCCGGCCAGCATGTAGAAACCGACCTGCCAAACGGGGCTGCGCGCGAATCCCAAGGCGACGGCGAGCGGATCGCCCACGACCGGCAGCCAGCAAAACAGGGCAGCACGGCTGCCATAGCGGTCTGCCCACGCCTTCACCTTGGCAACCTTGTCTTGATTGCGGGCAAACAGCCGCTCCACCCATGCCCACTTGCCGACGTAACCCATGAAGTAAGACGTCATGCCGCCCAGGGAATTGCCGACGGAGGCCACCAGCACGCACGCGACAGGATCGAATCCGCCGAGCACCATGGCAGCCAGCACGGCCTCCGAGTTCAGAGGCAGGATCGTTGGCGCCAGGAATGACCCCAGAAACAACCCGCCGTAGCCCAACACGTCGCTGTCCGCCATAACCCGTCCAATGTTTGAATCCGTTCAGCCTTTGCGCGCCGCCGGCGTGGTGCCGCTGCCAAGCAGCAGCAGGAACGGCAGGCCGAACACGAACATCATGCCCATCATCCAGAACACGTCGTTGTACGCCATCATGGTGGCCTGGCGGTCCACGACGTTTTCCAGGAGCTGCAAGGCGCTCGACTCCGCCGTGCCGGGCGGCAAACCGCGGGCCGTCAGACTGCCCGTCAGACCGTCCAACGTCCGCGCGGTCTCGGCGTCGTAGGGCGTCACGTGATCCACCAGCCGGGCGCGGTGGAACGTGGCGCGGCGCGTGATCTGATTGGCCACGAAGGCATAACCGATATTACCGCCAATGCGGCGCGACAGCGTGAACATCCCGGCGGCGGCGATCAACTGCGACGGCGGAATGGTGCTCATGGTCGCGGCCGACAGCACGCTGAACAGGAACGCCATGCCGGCGCCGGTCAGCAGCAGTCCTGGCAGCATGCGCTCCCAGCCGACCTCCAGCGTGAAGCGCGACATGTCGAGATACCCGGCCATCATGATGGCGGTGCCGAAGAAGGCCAACAGGCGGTTATCCAGGCGTCCGTAGACCTTTCCGGCAATGGGCGCCACGAACAGCACGACCAGCATGCGCGGCATCTGAATGAGGCCGGAATCCAGTACCGTGTAACCGCGAATCTGCTGTAGGAACAAGGGGAGAATAAAGATGCTGCCGAAAGTGGTGAGGCCGAAGAACAGCCCCATCGACACGCCACCGACGAAGGGCAGGTTCTTAAGCACCCGCAGGTTGACCACCGGCTCCTCGACCCACAACTCCCACAGCACCAGCGCCGTCAGCGACACCAGCGTAATCGCCGCGGCGCAGATGATGAAGGTCGATTGGAACCAATCCTCGCGCTCGCCGCGTTCGAGGAACAACTGCAGGGTCGTCAGTCCGACCACCAGCAGGACGATGCCGACCACGTCAATGCGCGCCAGGCCGCGCTCGTAATACGACGCCTCGGGCAGGAAGGCCAGTACCAGAAGAACGCTGAGCACACCGATGGGAATGTTGATGTAGAAGATCCACGGCCAACCGTAGGCATCGGTCAACCAGCCGCCCAGCACCGGCCCCATGGCAGGCGCCAGCACCACACCCATCATGAACACCGCCATCGCCGTGCCGCGCTTTTCCGCCGGGAAGATCTCCAGCATGATGGCCTGCGCCATGGGAATCAGCGCGCCGCCGCCGAGGCCCTGCAGCAGGCGGGTGATGATCATCATCTCCAGCGAACGCGCCAGGCCGCTGAGCACCGAGGCGACCGTGAACAGGCCCAGACAATACAGGTAAAAGCGCTTGCGCCCCAGCAGCCTGGTGAACCAGGAGGCCATGGTCACCATGACGATTTCGGCGATGCTGTACGACACCGCCACCCAGGTGATGGCATCCAGCGTCACCCCGAAGGTGCCCATCATCTGCGGCATCGCCACGTTGACAATGGTCAGATCAATCACCGAGACATACGTTGCCAGCATCACTGTGGCCGAAATCAGCCATTTCCTGGCCGGGGAATAGGGTGCCGCCTGTTCCGCCATTGTGTCCTCCGAACAATTTTGATGAACCGGTGAACCGTTTTTTCCTATTATGACACCAGCGCCTGCCGAATACCCGCCAGCCGCCGGAAGCGCGGTTTTGCCCGCCTTTTTCTCGTTTGTCCGGCCCGGAATTGTGTGTAGAATGGCGCCGCTTTTAGTGTCGGGCCTTCAAAAGGGAGATATCATGCTGGCCTACACCGTGCGGCGCCTGCTGAACCTCATTCCCATCCTGTTTCTGCTCACCGCTTTCGTCTTTTTCATATTCCGCTTCCTGCCCGGTGGACCCATCGAAATGATGGTGCCGCCCGACGAAGTCCTCGACGAAGAAGTCCGCCTCATCCTGGAAAAGGAATTGGGCCTCGACCGCCCCGTCCTGGTGCAGTATTTCGATTGGCTGTGGCGCGCCCTTCAGGGTGATTTCGGGGAATCGATCTACAGTCAGCTACCGGTCGGCGGCCTCATCATGGAGCGCTTTCCCGCCACCTTATACTTGGCCCTTGCCGCCGTCGTGCTCGCCATTGCGGTGGCCATCCCCATGGGCACCATCGCGGCACTGCGCAAGAACACCATGATCGATTACGTGGCCATGGGCACCTCGGTGTTCGGCCTCACGGTGCCGAATTTCTGGCTCGCCCTGATGATGATCCTGCTGTTCTCGCTCGGCCTGCGCTGGCTGCCGAGCATGGGCTACGTCGACCCGATGCAGGACTTTTTCGGCAGCCTGAAGCATTTCATCATGCCGGCCATCGTGCTGGCGGCGTACCCGTGCGCCGTGGCCACCCGCATGACCCGCTCCAGCATGCTGGACGAGCTCAACAAGGACTACGTCTACACCGCCCGCGCGCAGGGCCTGCCGGAATGGAAGATTATCTTCAAGTACACGCTCAAAAACGCCCTGATTCCCACCATCACCATCGTCGGCCTGCTGTTCGCCCGCCAGTTGGGCGGCACCATCATCATCGAAACCATCTTCGGCTGGCCGGGCATCGGGCTGTTGATCTTCGAGCACATCAACGCGCGGGACTTTCCGGTACTGCAGGGTGCCGTGATGCTTCTGGCCATCTTTTTCGTCGGCATCAACCTTGTGGTCGATCTGATGTATCGCCTGGTCAACCCGCGCGTCGAGCTGAGTTGAACCGGGCAGGGGGAGGGGAGACACGCTGATGGCTACGGACAGCGTCGCACGCGACGTCAGCAGTCGCCTGCTGAATCAGGAGGACATAAGGGTTGAGGCGCCGACCCTGATCACCCGGCTACGCCGCGCCGGGGCCTACCTGAAAGACATGGCCGGCGAATTGTGGAAGAGCAAGCTGGCTTCCTGCGGCGCGTTCATTGTTCTGGTGATGGTCCTGGTCGCCATTTTCGCCGACGTCCTGGCCCGCCACGATCCCTTCAGCATGACCGAAACCGCCCTGGCCCCCGTCAGTTGGGAGCACTGGTTCGGTACCGACCCCTTTGGGCGCGACATCTGGTCGCGGGTGGTGCACGGCGCCCGGCGGGCCATGGTCATCAGCGTCTCCGCCGTGGTGCTGGGCATCCTGCTCGGCGTGCCGCTTGGCGCCGTGTCCGGTTATTACGGCACCATCACCGTGCGCCTCGCCGGCCGCCAGGTCCGAGTGCCCCTCGACAACATCATCATGCGCCTCGTCGATGCCTGGCTGGCGATACCTGGCATTCTGTTCTTCCTGCTGGTCGTGGCCATCTTTGGCGGCAGCGATCTGGTGCTCATCATGGCGCTGGGGGTCGCCCAGGTGCCGCTGCTGGCACGGCTGGTGCGCGGCAGCGTGCTGTCCGAAAAGGCCAAAGAATACGTCGAGGCGTCGCACATCATCGGCGATTCCAACCTCAACATCACCTTTCGGCAGATTCTCCCCAATTGCCTGTCGCCCATCATCGTGCAGGCCAGCGTATCCGTTGGCTTCCTGATCATCGTCGAGGCCGCCCTGGCATTCCTGGGCCTCGGCGCGCAGCCACCTACTCCGGCGTGGGGCGCCGACCTCAACGAGGCGAAGAATTTCATGGAAACCTACCCGCTGCTGACCATTTTTCCGGGTCTGGCGCTGTCGCTCACCGTTCTGGGATTCAACCTGTTTGGCGACGGCCTGCGGGACATTCTCGATCCCCGCCAAGTCGAGCAATAGGAGTTGCAAGGCATGACACCATTCGAAAAGACGGACGCGGTATTGCGCCTGAGCCGCCGCGAGTTCGTGGCCGCGGCGGGCAGCGGCGTTATCGGCTTGGCGGCGTTGGGCTTGCCGCTAACGACTGCGCAGGCAGCCACGCAGCCCAACTATGGCGGTTCGGTCAAGATCGGCCTGCGGGGCGACGTCAGCCGGCTCGACCCGCATCATTTCTTCCCGCCGTATCCGACCTCCAACGCGCTGTCGCTGATCTACAATGGCCTCACGGAGGCGGACTACGACACCAACGTCGTGCCCGCCCTGGCGCACGCTTGGGAAACGTCGAAGGACGGCCTGATCTGGACGTGGCATATCCGCAAGGACGTCACCTTTCACAACGGCCGGCAAATGACCGGCGCCGACGTCAAGGCCAACCTGGAACGCGTCCTGAACCCCAGAACCGGCGCGGTGATTCGCGGGGAATTAAGCATCATCGACAAAATCGAGTTGCTCGACGACTTCACCCTGCGCACCACGCTGAAGGACAAGTACTACCCGCTGCCGGCCATGCTGACCAACCGCTGGGTGCCGATCATCGACCCGCAGAGCCTCGACTCGATCAAGCAGCACCCCATCGCCACCGGCCCGTTCAAGTTCGTCTCCTGGAAGCGCCTGCACACCACCGTGATGGCCCGCCACGACACCTACTGGGAAAAGGACGCCGACGGCAACGCGCTGCCGTATCTGGACGAAATCATCGGCAAGCCCCTGGCCGACGACACCGTGCGGCTGACCGCCCTGCGCACCGGCGAGGTGGACATGATCGACGCCGCCAGCTACCGCGACCAAGCGCGTTTCAGCGAGTGGACGGACACCTTCGACACCTACCAGATCAAGGCGCTCGGCACCATCTGGTATTACTTCAACGCCCAACGCCCGCCGTTCGACGACGTGCGGGTGCGGCGCGCGGTGGCCATGGCGGTGGACAAGCAGGAGATCATGCGCAAGACGCTGTTCGGGCACGGCGAGATCATGGATCAGTTCTACACCGAGGCGTCGCCGTGGCGGCTGCCCGGCGTGTCGTCGTGGGAGCACAACCCGGACGAAGCCAGGCGGTTGCTCAAGGAGGCGGGTGTCAGGCCGGGCACGCGGCTGACCATGATCACGTTCAACCGCTACAACTACATCAAGGAGGGCGCGCAGATCCTCCAGCAGAATCTGCGGCAGATCGGCTTCATGGTGAACCTGAAGATTCTTGATTGGGGACAATTGACCGCGGCCCGCAAAAGCCGCGAGTGGGACATTCTCGGACTGGGCAGCGCCTATCGGATGGACCCCCACGAGTATTACTTCAAGGAATTGAGCTCCGAGAGTCCGGCTTCGAAGCAAACCTACGGAGGCTGGGTGAACGCCGATTACGACAAACTCATCGCTGCGGCGCGGCGCACGGAGCACAAAGCGGAGCGCGTTCAGTTGTATGCCGAGGCCGAAAAATTGATTCACGCCGAGGCGCCAAAAGTCAGAACGATCAGCGCCCACAACCTGTCCGCCTGGCACAAGCACGTCAGGGCCTACCGCCCCAACATCGCCGGCAATATCACCTACAACGCGGGCGGCTTCCGGACCGCCTGGCGCTCGCCTGCTTAGAAGATGCAGATGGTTGATCCGGCCTTGACCCAGGGGAAGCTGTCAGCTTGGCTTCGGCCTTACGCCACAATCAACTGCATCAGCTACCTAAGCGGATTGACGCCTTGCGCTCCATGGCATCCCGTCCAATCAGCGGCATCCATATTGGGATCACACGTAGCAGGTAGCGGACAACACCAAAATGTGGGACCAGCATTGCAGCATTTGTGCTCTGCCGGACAGAAGATACGAAACTGGCAATAAACCTTAACGGTTGCCACAGTGATGGGTCCTTCTCCGTTCATTCCTTCGTCCGTCAATTCAGTGGGTTTACACTGAGTCTCACTTGGTAAGTCTATCTGACTTGGAGCCTCAGCAGGCGAGTCCGCCCAGACTGGTCCGACGTTCAACACAAACATAACGACAGTCAAAAGAGTTAATGCTGTCGAGACCATAGATTTTGTACCTCCGTAGAAAAGGGACTATGGGACCGTGTCTTCAAGGCCGGCCGCAAGGTCTCGGAGGTCCCTTGCATAGCACCGGCATGCAAAGTCATGTTAAGCCCTGGACAGGCCAACCCGCCAGACCTTTTTCCTTGATCGAATCGTGCAATAGATTGCATGGGTACACCCACGAGTTCCCCCTGTTGTGGACCCCATAAGGCACGGATTCAACCGCCTGTGGGGTCCAAGGGGACAACGAGATGCGCACACTCTTGGTTATAACGCTCCTCATTTCATCCCTTTTCCTACTGAACGGCTGCGACGGGGGCGTTGCTGATGGGAGTTCCCAAATTCCGTCGCCGACGCTGCGCCGCGGACGGTTAACCCTCCCGGGCATTGAGAGGATTCCACTTGCCCGTATCTCGCAAACAAACGAACAGATGCGCGCCCTGTGGGCTGCGACCGATCACTACAGTTCGGTCAACGGTTCCAGAGAGCACGGGCGGCTGATCCGCCGGACTTCGTGTTGGTCGTATATCGTGGAATGCGATGACCCGGAAGAGACGGGATCGCGTCCGTTTACGTACTTCCAGAACTACAACAGAGCCGGTGACTACAAGGAGATCGACTACGCGGATGCGGGGTTGCCAGCCGGTTCTCGGCACGCCAATGCCTGGTTCAAACGAGAGCTCGACAATGCAGGGATCCGGCTTGTGTCTCTGTCCATTCTTCCCGACGGTAACGGCTTGGTGGGGCAATACGGCAATGCGCTCGATTTCCTGGTCGTCCACAGCGCAGGAAACGAAAACACGGAGGCGTTTCCCGTCCGTCCCGATGATCCGCTCTATACCGGCATCAAACGAGCCATAGACACCGACAAGGTCGTCTACGTCGCCGGATATGACGTGAACGCCAGCGGAGACATCGTTCGTCATCCCCATTCGTCCGGCTGCGATACGGTCTCCAGCGCCTGTGTCTGGGTGCCGTTTATGACGCCGGGCGTTGGCTCCGGCACCAGCTTCGGCTCCCCACGGGTTGCCGCGTCTCTGGCGTCGGTGCTGGCCGTATTTCCAAATACAACCCACCAGAATCTCGCCAGGATGTTGAAAACGTCGGTGCGTCAGGTTTCCACCCTTCCCAACGGACTGGGCGTGGTGGATTTCACACGCTTAACGACTCTGGACGCCAGCGGCGAATGGCGATTGGTAGACAACAGGGGGGAATTCAATGATGCCGTTGCGCCGCTGCAACTGAACCGCGTAATCCTTCCCGGAGATGCCGAGATTACATCCAATTTCGCCATTTCCCCGAACGGCGAGGCCGTTACGTTGGGAACGGAGTTGACGGGAGCGTTCGGAAGAACCACGCCCGGCGTGTTGGCCAGGTTTCACGAACATGGAACCCCTGTCGTGACTGGGGTGGGGGAGGGACTTTCGTTCCGCCTTTCTCAACCCAACGGCGACCTGTACGCAGGCGGCGCGTACGAACACGAAGCGAGTAAATTATTTGCATCCATCGGCTTGGGCATCCGCAATGACTTCTTCGGACTCGACGAGAGGCACAACTACGATCGGACACTTGGGTACGAGGCCAACGTCGGGCACCGTGACCTGTTCTTCCGCGTCTCCCGCCAGATAGCCCAAGGAAGGGAAAGCGGGCTCATCGAGTCGGCAGAAGGCACGGCGATCGGGTTCACGGCCCGCCGGTCATTCGCCGTTTCGGAAGGCACGCGGTTTGATGCAGCCCTGAACCTTGATAAATTCGCCGGCGGTGAGGCCAGGACGATATTCGGCACCGTGCAAATGGATGAGAGCGGCTGGAATAGGACCCTGTCCGTCCATCTCGTACACCAACCGAGTCCGCACACGGTGTTCACTGCCGGAGCCGAGGCCTTCAGTCCCGCACGCGGTAACGACGTATTCACCGCCGGTGTCAAGCTGAGCGTCCAATTTCAGCCCGCTGCACGGCGCGACGGCTTCCTAACGTCAGAGGCAGGCCGCCGGGGAGCAGGCGACAACTTCGGACCCGTGACGGCGGGGAGCGTTCGGTGAGCCCGTTCCGTTAACGCTTCCGGTAGGGCTTCCCTTCGGACTTACCTCTGCGGTTGGTCCGGCCGTGCCGAGAAGGATGACGGCTGCAAGGCTTGAAGGCGGGTTTCCAACTCGACCAGTCGAGCTTCTGCTTCCTGGAGGCGGTCTTCAGCTTCCCGTCGCGCCCTGTTTTCTTCCAGGTGCGTCAAGATGAAACTGGAACTCGGTTTCCGTCATGGGCAGGCCGTCCGAATCCGGGTATTCGGTGTCAGGCGTCACAAGCGTGGACCGTGGCATCGCAAAACCTGTCGCAGGAATATTTCCCGGAATCAGGTAGCGGCTTCCCGCCGTGCCTCCAGCATCTCGTCAACACGGGTGAACTTGACGCGCGGCGCCCCGATATCCTTCCCCTTGGACACTTCCACCTTGTTGAGCTGCAACCAATCGGCGTAGGAGAAGACCTCCGGCTGCCGCTCCCGCACCAGCTTGGCGGCGGCCTCGGCCGCCGCGCCGGACGGCTGCAGCACCCTGCCGTCAGCCAGATCGGCCACCATGCCCTTGACCGTTTGCAGGGCGTCGGGCTTGTTCGTGCCGATGACACCGGTGGGGCCGCGCTTGATCCAACCGGCCGCGTAAATGCCGATCAGCGGTCCCTCACCGTCGGGGTCGAGCACGCGGCCTTCCGCGTTGGCGATGACGCCCCGGCGGCCGTCGAATGGCACGTCCGGCAGCGGCACGCCGCGATAGCCGACCGAGCGAAAGACCCGATCGACCGGCAGTTCCTCAACCTGCTCGGTGGCGCGCGGCCGCAGGGTGCCGGAGTCGGTGGCATAGAGCTCGTTCTTCACCAGCTGCATGGCGGTCAGTCGATTGTCGCCGTTCCCCAGCAGGGCTGTCGGCGATACCAGGAAGCGGATCGTCAGACGGCGCGCCTTGCCCTCCGGTTGGCGCCCCGCAAATTCCTGCAGCATCGTAACCTTGCGGCCCGTAGCACGATCCGAGCCGCTGTCCAGAGCCGCTTGGCTCAGGTCGTCCAGCGCCGCTTCTTCGGGACGCACGATCAGGTCGGCGCCAGGCAATTGACCCAGTTCGCGCAACTCGGGGTTGGTAAACGCCGCCTGCGCCGGGCCGCGCCGCCCGAGCATGGTGACCTCCTTAATCCGACTCTCGCGCAGCACTGCCAGAGCGTAATCGGCGATATCGGTCTTGGCGAGTTCTTCGGGGGTTCGGCACAGGATACGAGCCACGTCAACGGCAACGTTGCCGACACCGACGATGGCGACGCGCTCGCAAGAGAAGTCGAACTGCAGGTCGCGGTAATCCGGGTGGCCGTTGTACCAAGCGACGAAGGTGGTGGCAGGATGGCTGCCGATCAAGTCCTCGCCGGGAATCTCCATGCGGTTGTCGGTGGGAGCGCCGGTCGTGAAAACGATCTGGTGGTAGAGCCCGCGCAGGTCGTCGAGGCTCAGGTGGGTGCCGTATTCAACATGGCCGTAATAGCGAAACCGCGGGTTGGCGGCGATCTTGTCATAGGTGGCCGACACAGCCTTGATCTTCTGGTGGTCCGGTGCCACGCCGCCGCGCACCAAGCCGTACGGCGTCGGCAACCGTTCCAGCATGTCGACCTCGACGACCAGGTCCTCCTGATTCAACAGGTGCTCGGCGACGTAGAAGCCGCTCGGCCCCGCCCCGACAATCGCCACACGCAACGGCGCCGCGGCCGTACCCGGCTGTGCCATTCTCCACCCCTACCCGCATGTTTAGAAATCGTCATGGGCCTTGCGCGGCGCGCCTCGGCGCGGCTCCAGCCCGCTTAGCGGCGGCCATTATACTGCATTGACATGGCGGCACAATGTCACTAGGTTGATAGCAATTCCACCCACTCAAGCAAGGAGGCCGCCATGGAAGTCGGATACTTCGCAATGCCCCTGCACCCCCCCGGCGCCGACCCGACCCACACCCTCCAAGACGACCTGGCTCAGATCGTCATGCTCGATGAACTTGGCTACAAGGAGGCCTGGATTGGCGAGCATTTCACCACCGTGTGGGAGAACATTCCGGCGCCCGACCTGTTCATCGCCATGGCCCTGGCAAAGACCCAGCACATCGTCCTCGGCACCGGCGTGACGTGCATGCCCAACCACAACCCCTTCATGCTGGCGCAGCGCATCGCCCAACTCGACCACCAGGCGCGCGGCCGCTTTCACTGGGGGGTCGGCTCCGGCGGCTTCCCCGGCGACTTCGAGGTGTTCGGCTTTGACCCCGCAACCGGCGCCCACCGCAGCATGACGCGCGACGCCATCGACTTGGTGCTGCAACTCTGGGACGACCCAAAACCGGGCCTCTATGAACATCCCTATTGGCGCTTCACCATCCCCGAACCCGTGGACGAAATCGGCCTCCGCCTGCACCTCAAGCCGTACCAGAAACCGCACCCGCCCATCGGCGTTGCCGGCGTGTCGCCCAAGTCGGACACCTTGATCCTGGCCGGCGAGCGCGGCTGGATTCCCCTCAGCATCAACCTCGTGCCCACCAACACCCTGCGCACCCACTGGGAAGCGGTGCAGGAGGGGGCAGCCAAGAGCGGCCGGACGCCGGACCCGCACGCCTGGCGCATCGCCCGCGAGGTGTACGTGGCGGAGAGCAGCGCCGAGGCACGCCGCGAGGCTCTCAACGGCGTGCTAAGTCGTGATTTTCAGCAGTACTTCAAACCGCTGCTGTCCAGCATGAACATGCTGGGCCTGATGAAGACCGATCCCGACATGGCCGACAGCGAGGTGACGCCGGAATATCTCGTCGACAACATCTGGGTCGTCGGCAGCCCCGACGAGGTGGCCGACAAGCTGCGGCGGCTGCATCACGACGTGGGCGGCTTCGGCGTGCTGCTGGCCATGGCCCACGAGTGGCAGCCCAAGGAGCGTTGGCAGCGGTCGATGACCTTGCTGGCCCGCGACGTCATGACTCAACTCTCCGATCTCAACTGAGGATGCACCCCATGGCACACGTGTACGACTTTCACGACGTGGCGCGATTGCCGGCCCCTGGCGACAACGTCGCCATTGCCTCGCGGCGGCTGGAGGCGGGCACCGAGGTGGTTAGCGGCAGTGAGCGGTTCCGGCTGGATCACACCCTGCTGGTCGGCCATCGCTTCGCCCGGCAACCCATCAACACCGACGCCGCGCTGCTGTCGTGGGGCCTGCCGTTCGGTTACGCCAGCCGCGACATCGCGCCCGGAACCTACGTCTGCAACGCGAGAATTCTCGAGGCCCTGCGCGGCCGCAACGTCGATTTCAACCTGCCGACCGAGGCCAATTTCACCGACAAGATCACCCCATACCTGCTGGACGAGGCCCGCTTCCAACCCAGCGAGCAGGTAGCGCGCTACGACGTGCCCGGCACCTTCCTGGGCTATGCGCGCGGCGGGGCACGAGGCGTCGGCACCCGAAACTACGTCGTCATCCTCGGCACCTCGTCGCGCACCGCCGGCTACGCCCGTGCTTTAGAGGATCGCCTACGTGGCCTGGCGGGCGAGTATGCGAACGTCGATGGCATCGTCGCCGTGGCGCACACCGAGGGCGGCGGCAGCGAGCGGCCCAACAACCTCGACTTCGTGCTGCGTACCCTGAGCGGCTTCATGGTGCACCCCAACGTCGGCGCCGTGTTGGCGGTGGACTATGGCACCGAAACGGTCACCAACGCCCGGCTCCGCGACTACATGGCGGCGCACGATTACCCTTTGACGGACGTGCCGCACCACTTTCTCAGCCTTGCGGGGCGGTTTCAGGACGACCTGAAACGCGGCGAGGAGTCGGTCCGCGGCTGGTTGCCGCAGGTGAACGCCGTCACGCGCAATGAGCAATCCCTGGCGCACATCAACGTGGCGCTGCAATGCGGCGGCTCCGACGCCTTTTCGGGCATCTCGGGCAATCCGCTGTCCGCCTGGGTGGCGCGGGAGATTATCCGCCACGGCGGCGCCGCCAGCCTGGCGGAAACCGATGAATTGATCGGTGCCGAGGCGTATGTGCTCCAAAACGTGCGCAACCTCCCGACGGCGCGGAAATTCCTGGCCACTGTCGCCGAATTCAAAGAGCGTGTGGCCTGGCACGGCCATACCGCCGAGGGCAACCCGACCGGCGGCAACATGTTCCGCGGCCTCTACAACATCGTCCTCAAATCCCTCGGCGCCGCCATGAAGCGCCACCCCGAGGTGCGTCTGGATTACGTCATCGACTACGGCGAGCGCATGCTGCAGCCGGGCTATTACTTTATGAACAGCCCCGGCAACGATCTGGAGAGCATCGCCGGGCAGGTAGCAGCTGGCGCCAACATGATCTTCTTCATTACGGGCAACGGCTCCATCACCAATTTCCCCTTCGTGCCAACCCTCAAGGTAGTGACGACGAGCCAGCGCTTTGAGATGCTGCAGCGGGATATGGACGTGAACGCCGGGGCGTATCAGGACGGCACGCCGATGGACGAGTTGGGCAAGAGCATGTTCGATCTCACCGTGGCGGCGGCGTCCGGCACCCACACCAAGGGCGAAAGGGCAGGGCACGCGCAGGTGTCGCTGTGGCGCGACTGGCGCCAGACAGATGACAGCAAGCTCGAAGGTCTGCAACAGGCCCCATTGCCCAGCGGTACGGCGTTGTCGGTCGCGGGACCGGCAGCAGCGCCGACGCAGACCTTCCAGGCCATGCGGACTGACGACGGCGTCGTCACGGACCAGATCGGCCTGTTGCTACCCACCAGCCTGTGTTCCAGCCAGATTGCCCGGCTGATCGCCAACAAGCTCAACGCCACCTTCACCGGCAACCGCGGGGTGTCGCGCTTTGTGGCGCTGCCCCACACCGAGGGCTGTGGCGTGTCCAGCGGCTCCTCAGAGGCCATGTACGCGCGCACCACGCTGGGCTATCTGACGCACCCGCTGGTGCGTTTTGGCCTGTTGCTGGAGCACGGTTGCGAGAAGACGCACAACGACTACATGGCCAATCAGCTCGCTCGCCACGGCGTGGACCGGCAACGATTCGGCTGGGCCAGTGTGCAGATGGACGGCGGCATCGAACAGGTGACCGAGAAGGTCGAAGCGTGGTTCGACGCGGCGCTGAGCGGGCTATCCGGCCCCGAGTGCGCTGATGCCGGTGTTGGCGCGCTGCGCCTGGGATTGCTGGACAGCGGTGCGGTGCCCGCCGCCGCCGCCGAGCAACTGGCCCACCTGACCGCCGCCGTCGTCAGCGCCGGCGGCACGGTGGTGCTGACGAGCAACGCCTCCCTGCTGTCCTCGGTGGCGTACCTCGACAACCTGCGGACGAACTCGCCGATCAAGACGTCGCTGGCTTATGGTCAGACCGCCACGCCGGGCCTGCACGTCATGGAGACCCCCACGCATCACTGGGTAGAAACGCTGACTGGTCTGGGCGCCACAGGCGTGGAAATCATGCTGGCGCACGTGTCCGGCCCGCCGATGCAGGCGCATCCCATGATTCCGCTCCTGCAGGTGGCCAGCGGCGCGGAAACGGATTGGTCGGCAGATATGGACTTGATGCTCGGCGATGACGCCTCGTGGACCGAAGCCATCTTGCCCTTGGTTCTGTCTGTCGCCTCCCGGACCTACGTGCCGAAGCTGTACGAGCAGGGGAACATCGATTTTCAGGTGTCGAGGGGCTTGTTGGGCATTTCGATGTGACGGGAATTTGGAATTGCGGATTTTGGATTACGGGTTCAAATCCACAATCCAAAATTCTCAATCCACGATGAATTACCACACCAGGAACTGGACGCCGAACAGCACCAGCATCCCCAGCACCAGGCGTCGGAAGAACGCCCGGCTGACGTGCGGCAGGACCAGGCGGCCGACGTACACGCCAACCAGCATCGCCAAGCCCATGGCGACGGCCAGCGTCAGTCGGTCATCGACGAAGAAGCCCTGCTGCCAGTACAACACGGTGCGCTGCGCGTTACCGAGCAGGAAAAACAACGCGACCATGGCGATCAGATCTTCCTTCAGCAAACCGTAACGCAGGAAGATCACCGCGAGCAGCGGCCCGGCGATGCCAATGCTACCCAGCAGGGCGCCGGCGACTACACCCCCCAGCGGCAGGAACCCGACGTGCGGCGCGGCTCGACCCGCGTTGCCGCGCCAGCATTCGTAGGCGGTAAACGTCAGCAGGAAGACGCCGATCATGCGGCGCAGGACAGTTTCGGTGAGAACGTCAAAAAGCAGCGTGCCGGCAGAAATGCCGAGCACCACGCCGAGGAAGAAGAGTGCCGCCAGGCGCCAGTGCAGATGCCGTCGGAACAGCCAGCAGCGCAGTCCGACCGCCAACAGTTGCGCCGGGGCGACGAGCGGAATCACCACTTTGCTGATCGAGGAACGGGCTGAGCACACCGTACATGATCATGCCCGCGCCGATGCTGGTGATGGTGGTTACCGTCGACGCCAGCAAGGCGCCGCCCAGAGCCACGAGCCACAGGGAGAAGTCGAGCACGGCGAAGCACCTGCCGGGAACAGGGTTGCTGGGGCGGGATGGGACAGCCTGAAGGCCATACTAACACGCCGACGCCGCGGTACCGTAAGTCGGACTAGCGCAGCGCAATCCGATACGCCACAGTGGCAGCCAGATTCAGAGGGAGGACCCGATGCCGGTATCGGAAACGAATTCGCAGATCATCTACACGGCCCTGAAGGATTGCGGCGTGCGGTTGATTTCCGTCCTGCCGGAAACATGGCTGGTGCACTTGGTGACGCTGGCCGAGGCGGACGCTGACGCCACCCTAGTGCGCTTAGCCAAGGAAGAGGAGGGTATCGGCATTTCCGCCGGTGCACACCTTGCAGGCATCTCGTCGGCTATGCTGATGCAGAACCACGGCCTGCTGGCCAGCCTCAACGGCATCGTGTCGCTGACGCAACTCTACCGTATCCCGCTCCTCATGCTCATCAGCCTGCGGGGCGGGTTTGGCGAGGAGCACCCCTGGCAAACGGAAGGCGGCATGGTGACCGAGGCGCTGCTGGAAACCCTGCGCGTGCCGTTTGAACGGCTGCAGGCGCCCGGTCACGTCGCCCAGCGCGTCCGTGAGGCGCAGACCCTGGCCAACGCGGCGCTGCGACCGGTGGCACTGCTGCTCTGCCGTGAACTGATGTGGGAAGATTAAATGCGGTGGCACGTTGGGTTACGATGGCACTGAACCGACCTGCTGGCAATTGCGTCGGGGAGATTCAGGCATCAGAACGACCATGAACCACGAGGCCAAGATCGGCCACTGGTGAGAATTGTAATACTGACGGGGCAGGCCATGTTGGTTAATTCAGCGGAGTGGAAAGCAGTAATATCGGTGCTGTACTTCGTCGCGTCGCTGAGGCCATCAAAGGGCTTCTGGCCGGCTTGCCGCTACAGTGACGTCAAGCGGAAAATGCCATGGGTCGCATGCGCCGCAGCTTGTCCCGTAAGACGGACCTGGCGCTCTTGCCAGAGAACCGCTTTACGGAGTTGATGTAGGCGTGCAGCAACACGCCTCGTAAATGCCTCAGTTACCGGAGGTCAGCCGAGATCTTCTGGAATCACGTATTGCCTTTGTAATGTGAATCCACAATCCGGCTTCCGCCGGAGTAACGGCGTCTATTTTCAAACACTCACGCAGCCTGCAAGGCCCACGGGGAATGCCTACCGCGTCTACGACTGAGGCTTGATCCAGGCCATGCGGTAGTCCTGCGGGGTGATGGCTTTTTCGAGGAGGGCGATGGTGTCGATGACGAGGGAGCGTTGGGGCTCGCTCAACTGGTGACTGGCTTCGTGGAGAATGTTGCGGACGATATTCCAGTTCTCGGTCAGCTTGAAGGACCTGACGTCGGCCTCCAGGGCCTCGACGAGCGTGGTGCATTGGCGCCGCAAGCCGGCGGGGTTCTTGCCGTCACAGGCTTGGGCGAAAATGACGATGGCGGTCAGCCATATCTTGCCGCCCCAACCGGCCCATTGGATGCCGCGGCTGGCGGCCTGCGCGGCAGCCTGCCACTGCCGGGCGGCGAGGCGGGCAAAGGCCAGCGCGAGGTGGTTGCTGACGTGGCCGGAGTAGCGCTCAATGGCCCCCTGAGCCTTCTTGACGGCATCGTCGAAGCGCCGCAACTGCACCAGAACGCGGCTTTCGGCGGCCAGGAGATGGGCGTGGAACTTGACGGGGATGTTTGCCAGCCCATCCTCGTAGGCGTCAAGGGCTTGGTGCAGTGCCTTGTTCGTCTCCTCCTTTGAGGTAGTTTGGCTGGCCCGCCGTTGGTAGAGCGCGCCGCGCAGCCGGTAAATATTGTAATCCTTGCGGTTCTTGCTCTGCACGGTGGCCAGGTCGCGGATCACGAGGTCCTCGTCCTCGGGCAGGCCGCGGCGGAAATACGCCTCGGCACGGCTGACGAAACATCCGACGTCCGCCGGGTTGCGGTTCAGCCCCTCGGTGGCGAGCTCGATCGCATTCTCGTAGTTGCCGGTGCGTGTTTCGAGATCAAGGAGCTGGTAACGCGCGGCGCTGTTGTAGGGATTCAGTTCCAGCGCCTCACCCAACGTCTGCTTGGCGGTCTGCGGCTCCAGCTCGCTCTGCACGGCACCCAGTGCCATGAGGTCTTCCTGCCGCCGCTCACCCCGCGCCTTGATCATCTGCAGCAGATGCGCCTCGGCGTCGGCATGGCGTCCCAATGCCTGTTCGCACTGAGCCACCAGGGACAACTGTGTGACGTTATCCTCCGTGAGACCGGCCAACAGGTGGGGTAAGGCTTCGGGGTAACGCTTAGCGCCGTGCAGCGCCTCACCTAGCGTCCAGCGTCCGGCGCGGTGCTCGGGGTACTGCGCCACGGCGCTTTGCAGCGCCTTGACGGCATCCTCGGGGCGGCGTTGCCACAGGAGGATTTTGCCGGGCAGCAGCCATTCGTAGTGCGCCAGCGTCTCCTGCAATTCAGACACCGTCTGACTGTTTTGCAAGGTTTTCTCGATGACCCGCACCAGCCGGTCATCCGTGCCGCTCCATCGCTCTTGGGTCGCTTGACCCTCGCTCAGCAGCAGTTTTTCCAGGTATTGGGTGCGGTAGAGCAGCACACCCATCAGTGCTACGAGCAGCAAGGCCGACAGGGTGAAGGGGGCTACGGAAGGGATGAGGTACGTGAGAGGATCGCTGCCCAATGCACTGGCAAGCGTGACCAAGGCTGTCAGGAACAACAGGATGAATTGAAGCCGCCGCATGTTCCGCCTTATTAGGACTTGCGTCCCCAATTGCCTATTCACGAATTGTCAAAAAAAACGTCTGGCTATTCTATCACACCGTCGTGCAGGTTCATACCACCCGGGCGGCCCATCCCTCGGCCGCGAGGTTGCTTTTTCTTTCCCTCGTGAGTGATTTGATATATGGTGACAACAATGCCGCCGCCCTGTCGCGGTGAGGGGTCAGGCTGGCAAGTTGTGGCATTTTACTCAGCAAAAAGGAGCTTTGCATGAGGCATACGACTATTCGACGCATTGGACTGACATGGGGCCTTCTCATTGCAGTCGGCCTGGTATTCGGTGGCACGGCCATGGCTCAGGACGCCATGCCGATGGGTGAGCCCGGCTTCCTGGTTGACGGGGCCGGACTGGAAATGCTGGTGAACGGCAAAGACCACGGCATCGTGTTCACCGAAGGCGCCGCCGTGAGTTGTGACGGCATGGTGTATTTCAGCGACATCACCTTCACCGCGGGTTCCAAGACGGAGCGCGGCGGGCTGCTGGCCGGGGTGATCTGGATGTACAACCCGACCACCGGGGACGTGAGCGTGTTCCGTTCTCCCAGCGGCATGTCCAACGGCATCAAATTCGACGCCAATTGCGACATGGTAAATGCGGAAGGCGCCGACTACGGCGGTCGCCGCATTATCCGCACCAACATGAAAACGGGTGTGGCTGAAGTCATCGCCGGGTTGTTCCGCGGCCAGCCGTTCAACGCCCCGAACGACGTTACCGTCGACGAGAAGGGCCGCATCTATTTCAGTGACCCGCGCTACCTCGGCCATGAGCCGGTCATGCAGGCCACCATGGCTGTGTACCGCATCGACACCGACGGCTCGGTGCACCGCGTGGTCACCGACGCCGGCAAGCCCAACGGCGTGGCGGTATCGCCGGACCAGAAATCGCTGTACGTGGTAAGCAACGACAACGGCGCGCTGGACCTCTTCCGACTCGATCAGGGCGAGGGCAGCGTGAAGGGCCGCATGGCGTTGATGGCCTACGATCTGGCGGAAGACGGCAGCGCCAAATTCCGCGAGATGTTGGTCGACTACGCGCCCCAGGACGGCCCCGACGGCCTGGTGATGGACACCGAGGGCAACCTGTGGGTGGCGTGCCGCGACACCAGCCGGCCGGGCATTTATGCGTACAGCCCCGACGGGGTCGAGATGGCTTATATCCCGACGCCGGTCCCGACCAACGTCGGCTTTGGCCGCGGCGAAAACAGCAACGTGCTCTATATCACCGCTGCCAACAACCTCTACCGCATTACCGTCGGCAAGAGCGGCTATCACCTGCCGTAAGCGACGACCGTCAAGCCGTTACGGCACCCTGCTGCCACGATGCCCGTTCGCCGGGGGTCGTGGCAGTTTTTTTGTATGCCCACCGGGCGGGCGTTAAGAGGAGGAACGGATGTTCAGCGGTATCGTGGAAGAAACCGGCACGGTTACGCACCTCGAAGTGCGCCCCGGCGGCGCCACCTGCACGGTGCGGGCTCAGGTCGTGTTGGACGACGTCAAGATCGGCGATTCGATCGCCATCAACGGCGCCTGCCTGACGGTGGTGCGGCACGACACCACGAGCTTTACGGTCGAATTGGCCCCCGAAACCTTGCGCAAAACGGCGCTCGGGGAGGTGCGCAACAGCGACGATGTGAACCTCGAGCGCTCCCTGGCGGCCAACGGCCGCATCGGCGGCCACGTGGTGCAGGGGCACATCGACGGCACCGCGGAGATCGTCGCCATGCAACCGGACGGCGAGGGCGTGCTGGCGACGTTTCGGGCGCCGGAAAACCTGCTGCCCTACATCGTCTCCAAGGGCTACGTGGCCATCGACGGCATGAGCCTGACGGTCGTCGATACCGGCCCGGACTGGTTCAGCATATCGTTTATCTCGCACACCCGGGCGGTGACCAACGTGCGTCACTACGCGCCCGGGCGCCGTGTGAATCTCGAGGTCGACGTGCTGGGGAAATACGTTGAAAAACTCCTGGCGCACCGGACCGGGAGTTGATGAAGGGGAGAGTTGTGGATTGGGCTAAACGTTTCTTGTGGCTTCCATGGGTTGTTGTCCTGCTGCTGGCCGGCCCGCTCGCGGCCGAGGAACCGACGCCCCTGACAGCAGTTCTGCCCGCCGGCGAGGTTACCACGATTGCCTGCTTGTCGCCGTACGGCGCGCGCCAAAACGTGCCGGACTGGCCGCCGGACGGCATCTTCCACTACCGGCTCTACCTCCCGAGCGACTACCACGATCAGCCCGCCCGCCAGTACCCGCTCATGTTCATTGCCTCACCCGGCGGCGAGGCGCGCATGGGCCACATGGCCGAACGCCTCACACGGGACCGCTGGGTGGTGGCGATGCTGGCCGAGTCGCGCAACCGCTCCGTGCTGTGGTATCCCAATTTCATGGCGACGTACAACGACGTGCTGAAGCGCGTGCGCGTGCACCCGGAGATGCTGTTTTGCACCGGCTTTTCCGGCGGCGCCCGGGTGTGCAGCCACTACCCGAGCATTCGCCCCGGTTTTCAGGGTCTGATCCTGCAAGCGGCCGGCTATTCCGGACGCGCCTGGGTGCTAACGCGCAGCAACGCCCACGTCACGGTGTACGGCCTCTTTGGCGCCCGCGACCCGAATCGCCGCGAGGCGCGCCGCATTCGTCGCGGCCTGCCGTTGCACACCCGAAACCTGGTGGAAATCTGGGACGGCGGGCACGAATGGGCACCGGCGCCGGCGTTTGAGCGGGCGCTCGATTGGGCCGAGGATAAGACCCTGTTGGAAGCCGAGTACGACGCCGGCCGCGCCGACGTGTACGGATGGTATTTCATGAACAAGCTGGCGCGCTTTGAGAGGGCGACGAGCGACGTCGAACGCTACGTGCTGCGCCGCCTGCTGAAGACGCTCCCGGAGCGCTGGCATCTGGAGCTTGACGAGGCCACCCGCGAACGTTTTCAAGCCGTCGATACCGCCCTGCGGGCGTTCTCCGAAGACGACGCACTGCAGCGGGAAGTTGCAGCGTACGACGCCTTCGACAAGACGCTGCGCGCAGATGAAGCACAGCGGGTCGGCGATCTGTCGGAGATCATTCAGCAATACGGGGAGATCGCCGACCGCTATCCCAATACCCAATTCGGCCAGCGCGCCTTGATGCGGCAGCAGTCGGTTCGCTGGGAAACGGGTGCACCTTAGTAGGTCGGATTAGCGCAGCGTAATCCGACATTCCACTTCTGAACGGAGCCGCAACAAGATGATCCAATTCACGATGTGGCTTCTTATCGGTTTGATTGCTCTGTTGTCGTTCGCGCTGGTGGGGGCGATTTTTAAGCCCTTCTGGTTCTTTGAATTTGAGATTATTTCGCAGCTTTCAGGTTTTTCCAACAAAAGTGATGTCCTAAAATACCTGGGAATCGGTATAGGTGGCCTCGTACTCATACTACAAGCCGTGATCGCCAACAGGCGTGCCAAGGCGCTGGAGAAGGCCGCGAAAGCGCAGGCCAGGGCTACGGAGGAACAGGCAAAAACCAACCAGCTTACCGAACGGGGGCTGAGGCAGGAGCGTCTGAAAATTGCCATTGAACACCTGGGAAATGACTCGGAATCCATACGCTTGGGCGGCGTCTACGAACTCTTCCATCTGGCGCAGGACACCAAGTCGCTGCGACAGACGGTCCTGGACATTCTCTGTGCCGACATCCGCCGCACGACAAGAGCAGGCGCATACCAAGAGAAACACCTGTCACGACCCTCCGAAGAGATACAAAACCTACTAAGCCTATTGTTCGTACAGAAACATGGCATTTTCACAGGTCTTCATATCAACTTGTATGGGAGTTGGCTGAAGGGGGCAAATCTCAACGACGCAAACCTGCAACGAGCAAATCTTGCAGATGCGTATCTGAAAGAAGCCTGGCTTGAAAGAGCTTGCCTACAAGAAGCCAACCTTGAAAGAGTACACATGCAAGGGGCCAATCTCTCGTACGCACAGCTACAGGGCGCCAACATTCAGGGCGGAGAACTGACAGTCGCGCGCCTTCGCCGAGCATGTTCACAAGGTGCCGTTTTTTGTTGGACCAAAATGTATGGAGCGGAACTCTTCGAAACAAAAATACAAGGAGCAAAGTTCGGGTGGACATTCCTACAAGGCGCTGACCTCGACAAAGCAAACCTGCAAGGAGCGGTGGGCCATGACTGGACGCATTCGACCCCCTTTGTTGACCGAATCCGAGGGTCGATAGGCAAGGAAACTACCCTATTGAAGAAAGTGGTTGACGGTGGGATAGAAGACGCATGTATGGAACAGCTCATTGATGAGTTGTTGTCTCAGGAAAAGAAAAATGATCTGAGAGTAAAGCTCGGGCCGTATACTGATAATCCAGACCAGAAGCGCCGTAGACTACCGGAAAACCATCGTGCCATTATCGGTTCCTATACAGAAGAGGAGGCCGAGCAATGGATTGCCGAACACGAAGCAGCCATGATGACAAGGGACGGGAGTAGTTCCTCACTGTCGGGAGAGTAGTTTCCGGGGTTGGATTTGAGGTCATAACGTATTACCGCCAAGTCATTCTCCGCACAGGGGCGGACCTGTCAATCAGAGCCCGTTTCTTCGGAAGCCAGAGCCCAGGTTTCCCGGAGGTAAGGTCGCTGGATTCCGGGTCAAGCCCGAAATGACGATTTGGGGCACCGGAGGGCTCTATTTTCATATGCAACCTTACGGAGCCATCCGCGACCGTAGAACAAAAGGCCCCGGCAATGGCCGACGAAATCTACCAACCCCATGACAAGCTCTTCCGGGCCGTTTTCTCCGGCCCCGTGAAGCCGCCGACCTGCTGCAGGCCAGCCTGCCCGACACCCTTCGAAACCATTTCGACTGGCCAACGCTGACCTTCGTCGATGGCACTTTCCTTGTTGACGACCTGCGCGAGAGCCAATCCTGTCTGCTCTATCGCGTCGAGCTTGCCGATACCGGGCAGCCGGTGTCGCTGTATCTGCTCTTCGAGCACCAATCGTCGCCGGACCCCTGGATGCGTTTTCGGCTGCTGAAGTATTGCTGCCGCATCTGGGAGGCCGACCTCCGCAACGACCCGGAACCCTCCGAATTGCGGCCCATCGTGCTGGTGGTGTTTTACTACGGGCCAAGGGGCTGGAGCCATTCGACTGAATTTGCCGATCTGTTTCCCGAAGCCGCGCGGTCCTGGCCATGGGTTCCAAAGTTCGCGCACGAACTGCTGGACCAGACGACTCTGGAGCCGGAAGCGGTTGCGGGCGGCGTCAAGGGCCGTATCACTCAGTTACTGATGATGGTAGCGTTTGACCGTCACGTGGAAGCGGCACTGGACTTGACGGCACGCTGAGCTTTATCGTTGCATGCGGACGGTGGGGTCGATGAACTCCGCCGCTTCATCCTGTACCTGATGGCGACGAAGGGGCGCTGCGGCGCCATGGGCTTGAGCAACGAGGCGAGATCGTGACGTACGCACAGGAACTGCTGGCCAGAGGCGAGGCGAAGGGTAGGACCGAAGGCGAAGCGAAAGGTCGAGTGGAAGGAATGCCGGAATGCGAACAGCGTGGCAAGGTGGCGGCGGTGGAGGGCTGGTTAGCGGCACTGGATCCAATTCGCGGTTCGGAACAGGGCGGAACGCGGCCGGTTCTGACCTTCCAACGTGACCTGATCAGTCGCTTTACCACGACGGTCATAACGCTCCCGTTTACGACAGACCTCCGACGAGGTTCTTTGCCGTCGCGCTTTGTCAATCAAATACGTGTGCTGGATAAGAGACGTCTTCAGAGAAGAATAGGGCACGTCAGTAAGGGAACTTCTGGAGGCGATCGAAAATTGCGTTTTGTTTACGTTGGGAGTTGTTTGAAGGAAACGACTTCGGTCAGAAGAAAGAAAGAGAGGGACACGTCATGCGCCTACGAACCGCGCTGTCGTGGGTTGCACTCATACTGGCGGGTCATTTAACCGCAGCCTGTCACGCCGGGCAGTCCAGCCAGCCGCCGATGGCCATCATCCCGGCGGGGGAATTTCTGATGGGCAGCACGCCCGAGGAGCGGGAATACGGGTATCGGCTGGATGAGACGCTGCACGGCAGCACCGTGGCGCGTCGGCAGCGCTGGTTCGAGGTCGAAACCCGCCGTCGCCTGGACCTGCCTGCTTATCGCATCGACCGCAATCTGGTGACCAATGCCGACTACGCACGGTTCATTGCCGCAACCGGGTACCGTGTGCCGTTCGTCAGCGAATCGATATGGCGCGGTTACCGGCTCGTCCACGGCTACCCTACGGTCGTCAAATTCCTGTGGCGCGACGAGCTCCCGCCAGCGGGCCGCGAGCAGCACCCCGTGGTGCTGGTCAGCCACGCCGATGCCGCCGCCTATTGCGCTTGGCGCGGGACGCGGTTGCCGAGCGAGGCGGAATGGGAAAAGGCGGCGCGCGGCATCGACGGACGCTACTTTCCGTGGGGCGACACATTCGAGGCCGCGCGGCTGAATAGCGAGGATGGCGGGCCGTTCGACACGGTACCGGTGGGCAGCTACCCGAACGGGCAGGGCCCTTACGGCGTGCTCGACATGGCCGGGCAGGTGTTCGAGTGGACGGCGACGCTGTTCAAGGCGAAGCCGCCGAGGTACGTGGTGAAGGGCGGGTCGTGGGACGATTTCCCCGGCGTCACGCGGTCGGCGGCACGGCACGGCCGACCGTCGGAGTTGAAGCACATTTTGATGGGTTTTCGGTGCGCCGAATCGCTTTAAATCATTTCGGCTTTCCCCCTCGCCCCAGCCCTCTCCCGCCAGGGGAGAGGGGGCAAGCCCATTCCTTGTCTCTCAATTCCCAGCCATCGGCACCGGGACGTGGTGCTCGAAGACGGTAAACGACGACGTTGCCGTCTTCTCCAGCGCCGCTTCCAGATGCGCCTTCCCCAGGCTGCCGCGATCTCTCTTCAGCACCGCCTCGAAAAACCGCTGGTAGAAATGGTCGGGGTGCACCACGATTCGCACCCGCAGCGTGGCCGCGGTTTCCGGCAGCGCCATCGTGTAGCCGAAATCCAGCGACGCTTTGGGCGCGATGCGCGTGTCGTACATTTCCCGAGACAGGTTGAGGGCGATTTCGCGCCCGATAACGGCTTCCTGAAAGCTGTCGGCGATGACCTCGCCGGCGGTGTCCAGCAAGTCCCCCTGCACGAAAATCTTCGGCGTCACGTAGGTCGGCAGGTAGTGCCCGGCGCCGCTGTTCGTCACGGTGATGGTGGCTTGCAGAGCATCGCCCGGGCGGTAGGCGGATGCCAGGGGCGAGACGCTGACCGTTATCGCCTGCCGCACCATGTCCGGGTCCTGGATACCGCGCCACAGGTGGCGGCGGTCCGGCATGTGGCAGCCTTGGCACTGCACCCCTTCCTCGGCGTACGGGCTGGCCTGCCACTCGGCAAAGGTGTTCTCGAGCAGCTTGCCGTTGAGGGCGAAGGCACCCTCGGCAAATTGGTGGCACGGCTTGCAGAACTCGGAGCGCTGGAACGCCGTCGTGGCCGTGAAACCGCCGTGCGGCTGCACCACCTCGGCGGGCGGCGTCGGAAGCTCTGGCCGGCGCGGCGGCCCGAAGCGCTCGTGCTGCCGCACGTGACAGCCGGCGCAGATCAGCCCCGCTTCTTGCAACGCCGGGTCGAATGCCTCGTTCGGACGGTATTCGGAGCCTTCTTTCAAATGCGGAATCTGCTCGCTGAGCGGCGTGTGGCAGGTGGCGCAGACCGTGTAGGTGGCGGGATTGTTGCGCTCCATGTTGAGGAGTTGCCCGTATATTCCTGGCCCCATGCTGCGGCTGTGCAGGCTGGTTTTCCAGTCCTCGAACTGCTGGCGGTGACAGAGCGCGCATTCCTTGGGATGCAGCGACGCTTCAATGGGGGAGTAAGCGGACGGCGGGTCGCCTTGCGGCAGCACGGGCAGACGCCAGTGGCGTTCCAGAAAGGCGTCCACGTCGCCGCTCAACTGGGCTTCGCCGGCTCGCTGCGGCCACCACAGCAGCGCCGCGGCCAGCGCAAGCAGGGTCACCGCCAGTCCAATCCCCCAGCGAAACAGCGGCATCAGGTCGCCTCCCCAGTCCTTCAGTGAACCTTACCGATGTCGAAAACGCGGCTCCCGCTTGCCGATGAACGCCTCCACGCCCTCGCGCGCGTCCTCAGTCTGGAACACCTTGGCGAACAGGTCCGCCTCGATCTGTAGGCCCGCGGCCAGAGTGGTACCCAAGCCGCGATGCACCGCCTGCTGAATGTAACGCAGGGCCACCCCTGGCCGTTCCGTCAAGCGTTTGCCAATCTCCTTGGCGGCCGACAGGGCCTCGCCGGCCGGCACCGCGTGATTCGCCAGGCCGATCCGGTGCGCCTCCGCGGCGTTGATCGGATCGCCCGTGAACATGATCTCCTTGGCGATGCCGGCGCCGACCAGGCGCGGCAGCCGCTGCGTGCCGCCGGCTCCTGGTAGCAGGCCCAGCTTGATCTCCGGCTGTCCCATCTGCGCATTCGCCGCCACGATGCGCATGTCGCAGGCCATGCTGACCTCCAGGCCACCCCCCAGAGCCAAGCCATTGACGGCCGCCAGCGTCGGCTTGCCCAGGTTCTCGATGGCGCCCAGGCTGGCGTGCAGCCGCTGGGCCAGCTTTTCGGCCCGGCCCGGCACCAGAAGGCCCGGAAATTCCTTGATGTCGAAGCCGGCGCAAAAGGCCCGCTCACCCGCGCCGGTGATAATCGCCACCAGCACCTCCGGGTCATCGGCCAACCCGGCGAAACACACCGCCAGTTCTTCCACCATCTGCGGGTGCAGCACGTTCAGCGGCGGGTTGGTGAGCGAAACGATTGCGAGCAGGCCTTCCTTGTGCAGGCGAATCATTCGCCAATCGGCAGCCATGTGGGTCTCCTGTCCGGGCATTGTCAGGTGGTTTGATCCCGCAGGTAGCGAGTCAGGTCCTCGATATTTTGTTTGACCGACGGCATGTTGGGATTGACGACGATGGCGCGCTTGAACAACTCCAGGGCCTTGACCGGATTGCGCAGCCCCAGGTAGACCAGGCCCGAGCCGCTGAGCGCCCCGAAGTGGATGGGGTTGAGTTGCAGCGTCTTGTCGCAGTCCTCCAGGGACTCTTCGTATCTCTCTTGCATGTAGTAGGCGGTGGCGCGCTTGTTGTAGCCCTCGGCGAAGTCGGGCGCCATGGCGATGACTTCCGAGAAGATGTTCACGGCCTCGTCCAAGGCGCGCCGGTTCATGGCGCCGATGCCCGCCTGCAAGCGCCTGTCCACCTCGTCGTCGCCGGAGCGGTGCCACACCTGCCACAGCGCCTGCGCCGACGTTTCGCGCACCATGCGGTCGGCGTCGTGCATCGCCTTGGCCAGGGGCTGTGCGGCGCGCTGGTCGCCGATGCGGGCGAGGTTCAGGACGGCCTGCCGCCGCTCGGCGGTCTTGCCCGTCTCCAGCATGGCGATGGCCTCGCTGACCGGCTCGGCGGAGCCGTTGCGCGACAGCAGCACCATGAGCGCCAGCCCGGCCGTCATCATCAACAGATTGGTAGGGGCGGAAACGATCATCATCGTCTTCTCCTCATGATCCTACGGGTTGATTCAATCGCCGGCCAGTGACAGGCCCGTGGCCAGCCGGCAAGCGGCGCGCACCGTCTGGCAGTGCGCCTCAGCGATTGCCTCGATCTCAGGCGCGTAACCGCCGCCCAGGGTGATAACCAGCGGCACATCAGCGTTGCGAAAGGCGGACAACACGCGGACATCGCGCCGCCGCAGGCCGTCCAGCGACAGCGACAGCCGCCCGAGCCGGTCGCCTTCGTAGGGATCGGCACCTGCCAGGTACCAGACCATCTGCGGGCGAAACTCGCGCTGCACGGTTTGCAAGGCCGCGTCCAAAGCCTCCAGATACGCGGCGTCGCCGGTGCCGTCGGGCAGCGCCACGTCCAGGTCGCTCGGCGGTTTGTCGAACGGGTAATTCTTCTCGCCGTGCAGGGAACACGTGTAAACGCTGGAATCATCCGCAAAGATGGTCGCGGTGCCGTTGCCCTGATGTACGTCGCAATCGACCACTGCGGCGCGTTGCAAGCCATGATCGCGCTGCAGGACGCGGATGGCCACGGCGATGTCGTTGAACACCGAGAACCCCTCGCCGTGATCCGCAAACGCGTGATGCGAACCGCCCGCCAGATTCGCCGCCAGGCCGTCGCGCCACGCCAGCCGGCTAGCCGTGATCGTCCCGTGCACCGCCAGCCGCGCGCGCCGCGCCAAGGCCGCCGACCACGGAAAGCCCAGCGTTTGCATCTCCTTGGCCGTCATGTCGCCGGCGAGAAATCGCGTGACGTAGTCGCGTGTGTGCACCAGCAGCAGGTCTTCCGTCGCCACCGGTTGGGGCGCCGCCACCCATTCTGCCGACAGGGTGCCCTCGGCAAGCAGGCGTTCACATACCAAGCCGTATTTCTGCATCGGAAAGCGATGTCCGGCGCCGATGTCCACGACGTAGCCCGGATGGTAGGTGACGAACATTAAGGTCCTCACAAGGCGTCAAGCTTGAGGTCGGATTAGCACGACGTAATCCGACCTCATTATGGAAACGGCCCGCCCAGCCCCCAAATCGTCATTCCCGGCTTGATCCGGAATCCACCGCTCCCGGGCCAGTCCAGGGCGGGTTCTTAGCCCCCGGAAGCCTCTGGACTCTGGCTTTCGCCAGAGTGGCGTACCCAAAGATTCGTCTTCTCATCTAAAAAGCATCCAGCCCGGTCAGCGCGCGGCCCAGGACCAGGGTGTGAATCTCGTCGGTGCCCTCGTAGGTGTAAACCGATTCGAGGTTGAGCAGGTGCCGGATGGGCGCGTGCTCCAGCGAGATACCGCTGGCGCCGTGGATCGAGCGCGCCTTGCGGGCGATGGCGAGTGCCTGCCGCACGTTGTTCTTCTTGGCCATGCTGACCTGGTACGGCGTCAGCCGGTCCTTGTCCTTGAGGCGGGCGAAGTGGACGTTCATCAACTGGCCTTTGGCGATCTCCACTGCCATGTCGACCAGGTGCTCCTGGATTAGCTGCTTGCCGCCGATCGGCACGCCGAACTGTACCCGGCTGCGGCTGTACGCCAAGGCCGAATCGAAGCACGCCCGCGCCGCCCCCATGACGCCCCAAGAGACTCCGAAGCGCGCTTGGTTGAGGCAGGCCAGGGGCGAGCCCAGACCGCGCGATTCGGGCAGGATATTTTCCTTGGGAATGCGGCAGTCCGACAGCACGATCTCGCCGGTGTGCGAGGCGCGCATGGACATTTTGCGCAGGATGGACGGGGTGTCGAAACCGGGGGGGCCGCGTTCGACCAGAAAGCCGCGCACCGTTTGGTGGTCGTCCGCCGCCAGCTTGGCCCACACCACTGCCACGTCGCACACCGGGGAGTTGGTGATCCACATCTTGCTGCCGTTGAGCACGTAGGCGTCGCCGTCCGGGCGCGCCGTGGTGCGCATGGCGCCGGGGTCGGAGCCGGAGTCGGGTTCCGTCAGCCCGAAGCAGCCGATGGCCTCGCCCTTGGCCATGCGCGGCAGCCAGTGTTGCCGCTGCGCTTCGGACCCGAAGCGGTAGATGGCGTACATGGCCAGCGAGCCTTGCACCGATACGAAGCTGCGCAGGCCGCTGTCGCCGTATTCCAACTCCTGCAGGATGAGGCCATAGGTGACCGCGTTGACCCCGGCGCAGCCGTAGCCCTTGATACTGGCGCCGAGCAGGCCGAGGGCGGCGATCTCCGGCACCAGATGGTCCGGGAAGGTGTGCTGCTCGAAGTGCTCGCCGACTATCGGCAGGTATTTTTCCGCCACGAACTGCCGCACCGTGTCGCGCGTCAGGCGTTCGTCGTCGGTCAACATCGAGTCGATGTCGGTGAGTTGGTCCAGAGCGATGGGCTCCATCCCGGGTCCTCCGGAACTTGCTGCAGGTTGGGGAATGTCGGATTACGCTGCGCTACGCTACGCTACGTTCGACAGCACCAGGGTGCCGGCGGCCGAGAGCATGCCGCCCATGCCGTTGACCAGCGATAGGCTGGCGTTAGGCACCTGGCGGGCGCCGCACTCGCCGCGCAGCTGGCGGGTGGCCTCCAGAATCGGGAAGATGCCGTACATTCCCGAGTGGGTGTACGACAGGCCGCCGCCGTTGGTGTTGATCGGCAGCGAGCCGCCGGGCGTCGAACGCCCTTCCTCGAAGAAGGTGACGCCCTCGCCGGGCTCGCACATGCCGAGGGATTCGAGCATGATCGGCGGGCCGGAAGTGAAGGCGTCGTAGAGCATCACGTGGTCGAAGTCGCCCGGCTTGACGCCCGCCATTTCAAAGGCGCGCTTGCCGGAGATGCGCGTCGCCTCGCTCAGCGGCAGACCCTTCATCTGCGTCACCATGACGTGCTCCGTGCCCTCGCCGGTGCCGCGCACGTACACGGGCTTCTTGGTGCAATCCTTGGCGCGGTCGGCGCGGGTGAGCACCACGGCGCCGCCGGCGTCGGTGACCAGGCAGATGTTCAGCACGTTGAGCGGGTAGCAGATGGGCCGCGAGTTCAGCACCTCTTCGACGGTCAGCGGATCGCGGTACATGGCCTTGGGGTTGAGCCCGGCCCAGGCCCGCGTCGACACGGCCACCTGTGCCCACTGCTCCAGGGTGGTGCCGTACTCGTGCATGTGGCGCGTGGTGATGAGGCCGAAATACGTCGGCGCGCCGCCGAAGCCGAAGGGGGTCTCGAACTGGCCGCTGAGGCTGGAATCGCGCCCGCGCGTCACGCCGACGCCGGACCTGCCGCTCTCGCCGTGCGAGATCACCGCCACGTCGCACAGGCCGTGGTGCAGCGCCAACATGGCGTGCTCCACCATGATCATGAAGGAGCAGCCGCCGACGCTGGTGCCGTCGACGTAACGCGGCGTGATGCCCAACGCCTCGCCAAGCAGCGCCGGGGAGTGCTGGCCGGCGGTGAAGATGCCGTCCACGTCGCTCACCTGCAGGCCGGCGTCGCGCACCGCGTTGCTGATCGCTTCCAAGTGCAGGGCCAACTGGCTGGTATTGGGCAGCACGCCGATGGCGTCGCTCTCGTCCACGCCGACAATACATACGGAATTGCTTAAACCTTTCATACCGACCTCTCTTGCTGCCGGATTTCGACCGGGGTGTTAGCTGGCTGGCTGGAACAGGGGAAGGGTGACGTCGTCGTTCAGCTTGTGAAACACCACTTCCACCGGCATGTCGCAACGGATAGCCTGCGGGTCGGGCTCGACGTTGATGAGGTTGGACAGCATGCGCGGTCCCTCCTCGAGCTGCACCATGGCAAGGACGTATGGCAGGGGGGTCTTGACCTCGCGCACGAACGGGCGGTGGAGAATCTCAAAGGAATACAGGGTGCCCTTGCCGCTGGCTTCGATCCAGGAGATGTTGCGTGAGTGGGTGAACGGCGACACGGCGCGTGGGTAGAAGAAGACCTGGCCGGTGTCGTCGCATCTGGGCAGCAGCAGCTTGCCTTCCTTCAGGCCGTCCCAAAACGGCTTGGTTTCCGGGGTTATCGGGGCTGGCAGGGGGCGTTCAAGTTCCATCGGCTTCCTTTCCGAGGCGTGGCCAGAGGCCGGTAACGGGTTGTGGTTGGCTGGGGCGCCACTATACGCTGATTGCCTGGCGGAATCTACGGGGCGACAGCGGGCGGTATTGACTCGCAAGGCCGTTTTGGTCATGCTGACGTACCCGGTTGCGCGCACGGAAATATGGTGGACCCACTGAGGAGAATGGCCATGTCGCGGCGTATGGACGTTTACCTGGAACCCCTGGTCGCGGCGGAGCGGCTCATGTTCTACCAGGCGGTGTGCGACTTCGCGCACCAGGAGATTGCGCCGCATTTGCTGAGCTGGGAACGACAACGCTGCCTGGTGCCCGAAAAGGCCGTGCAGGCGATGGCGGATCTGGGACTGTTCGGCCTCACGGTTGCGGAAGAATACGGCGGCCAGGGTGGCTTGCAGACGGAGTTGGTGCTGATGGGCCTGGCGCTGGGCTACCACAGCCACAGTGTCGCCATCACCCCGGGCGCCGCCGCCAGTCTGGGCATCAAGCCGCTGCAGTTGTGCGGACGCGAAGATCAGAAGCAAGCCCATCTCCCGGACCTGGCGGCGGGCCGCCGCATGTTCGTCTTCGGCCTGTCGGAGCCGGGCCGCGGCTCGGACGCCGCCAATCCGCAAGTCACCGCCGCGCGCGTTCCCGGCGGCTGGCGCTTGCAGGGTGAAAAATGCTGGTCCACCAACGCCAAATGGGCCAGCCACGTCGTCGTGCATGCCATGACCCGGCCGCAGAACCCGCCCGGACACCGCTCCACCTGCTTCATCGTGCCGATGGATGATCCCAGCGTCTCGTACCACGAAATGGGCGGCAAGGAAGTGTGGCTGCAATCCTCCACCGGCGTTATCGCCCTGGACGGCGTTCAGGTGCCGGAATCGGCCATGCTGGGCGAGGAGGACGAGGGCTTCCGCGTGATGGTGACGACGCTGAACGGCGGTCGCTTGTTCATTGCTTCATTGGCACTGGCCTCGTTGGCCTTCGCACTGGACGCCTGCCGCGCCTACGCACAGGAGCGCCGGCAGTTTGCCGATCTGCCTATCGGACGTTTTCAGCGCGTGCAGGACGTGCTGCTCGACATGGACATCGCCCTGGAGCAGGGCCTCACCTGGCTCATGCACTGCGTGGCCCAGTACGAGGCCGGCGATATGAGCCGCGAGTCGGCGGCTAAGGTCAAGATCGAGTGCTCGCGGCGCGCCTCGGAGCTGCTGCCGCTGGCCATGGAAATCTGCGGCGGCGTCGCCTGCCTCGACGAATTCGGGCTCACCCGCCATCAGCGCGACCTGTTCGTGTGCCGCGTCGGCGAGGGCAGCAATTTCGCCCTGAAGACTCTGGCGGTGCGGCCGCTGATGCCCAATATCCAGGAATTGTTGCACTAGGCGAGGGCGTCATGACGACGCGTGTCTATAATTTCAATGCCGGGCCTGCGACGCTGCCGTTGCCCGTCCTGCAGCAGGTGCAGGCGGACCTGCTCGATTTCGGCGGCACCGGCATGTCCATCCTGGAAACCAGCCACCGGGGTCCGGTGTACGACGAGATTCACCAACAGGCCATCGCCGATCTGCGAGAGTTGTTTGGCGGCAGCGACGACCATGCCATTCTGTTCATGGGCGGCGGTGCGCAGACGCAGTTCGCGCTGGTGCCGATGAATCTGCTGCCCCAGGGAAGGCACGCCGCCTACCTGGAGACCGGCGTCTGGGGTGAGGCGGCCCGCGAGGAAGCCGGCAAGATAGGCGACGCCCGCACCCTATGGTCCAGCGCCGCCAGCGGCCACGACCGCGTGCCCGGACCTGACGATTACCAAGTGCTCCCGGACGCCGCCTATCTGCACTACACCAGCAACAACTCGATCATGGGCACCCAATATGCCGCCGTTCCCGAAGCGGGCGAGGTGCCGCTAGTCTGCGACATGTCGTCGGATATCCTGAGCTATCCCATCGATCTGAAGCGCTTCGGGCTCATCTACGGCGGCGCCCAGAAGAACATGGGGGCGGCCGGCGTCACCCTGGTGGTCATCCGGCGGAACCTGTTGGAGCGTTGCCGCTCCGACCTGCCGACGATGCTGAGCTACGCCGGCATGGCCGCCACCAACTCGCTGCAGAACACGCCGCCGGTGTTCGCCATCTACATTGTCGGCTTGGTCGCCCGGCGCATACTGGAGCAGGGCGGCATGGCGGCGGTGGCGGCCCGCAACGACGAGAAGGCTGGGTTGCTGTACGGCGCCATCGACGATTCCGGCGGCTTTTACCGCGGCCACGCGCAGCCGGGCAGCCGCTCGCACATGAACGTCACGTTCCACCTGCCGAACGAGGAATTGACAGCCCTGTTCGTCAGCGAGGCCGCCGGAGAAGGACTGCAGGGTCTGAAAGGGCATCAAGCCCTCGGCGGCATCCGCGTTTCCCTGTACAACGCCGTGACCGTCGAGGCCGTGCGCGCCCTGGCGGATTTCATGGCGGCGTTTCAGAAACGGCATGGCTAAGCGGTACCGGGAAGGGAGGACGTGAAAGCGCGGTACCTGTCGTTCAAACCGTTCCTGCTGTGGCGGAACGTCGGGCGTCCCATCGACTGGCCAGGGCAGTTCGGCTCGCAGGCCCCTCTGGAAGTGGAAATCGGCTTTGGCAACGGTGAATTTCTGGTGCGCCGGGCGCAGCAGCAACCGGGTCGGAACTTCGTCGGTATCGAGATCGAGTGGGCGCCGGTGCAGCGCGCCCTGCGGCGCATTGCAAAATCGCGGCTCGCCAACGTTCGCTTGTTACTTGTTGACGCCCATCCGGCGCTACAGCGTCTCTTTGAGCCCCTCACGTTGCGGCGCGTCTACAGCCTGTTCCCGTGCCCGTGGCCGAAGGAGCGCCACGCCAAGCATCGCCTGTTTTCGCACGCCTTCCTCACGCTCCTCAACAGCCGCCTGCAGCCGGACGGGGAGGTGCTCGTCGTTACCGACCAGGAGCCCTACCTGCGTTGGGTGTTGGAACAAATTCCCGGCAGCGGCTTCGAGGGGGATTGGCGGGTCATCGCGCCGCATTTTCGCACCAAGTACGAACGCAAGTGGGTGGCTGGCGGGCAGCGGGAGTTTTATGAACTGCGACTGCAAAAAATCGCGCATCACGCCGTGCCGCTGAGGAAGGAGATTGACGTGCAGGCTCGCCGCGTGGGCCGATTCGATCCTCAAAGCTTGGAACTACCTTGGGCCGGCAAGCTTTGTGCCGGCCACCCGCCGATTACCGTCCGCTGCCGAGACTTTCTATACGACCCGGAGCGCCGCAGGGCCATGGTCGCGGTGCTCGTCGCCGAGGCCGACCTGACACAGGATTTCTGGATCGAGATTGCCTGCCGCGGCGATCATTGGACCATCCGTCCCGCCCGCGGCTGCGGCGTAGTGCCCACCGCTGGCGTGCAGCGCGTTGTCGATCTGATCTGGGAAGCGGCCTCCGGTCAGGCATGAAGGAGACCCCCATGCAGCCCGATTCCTCATCCGGTCCCCGTACCGATCTGCGGGACGGTTTTTCGGACCAACTGCGCCCGACCGTAGCCCTCGACTTGGCGAGTGTTGAGAGCTTCTCGGACCTCGTGGCGGCCATGAGCCAGACGGCCTTTGGCGGGCGCAATCTCGGCGAGGCCGCCGACGTGCTGTACGACATGGTCGCCGATCCGGACTGCTTCGTGGTGGGCACATTCTCCGGCGCCATGACCATCGCCAAAATGGGCCTGGTGCTCTCCGACATGATCGAACACCGCATGCTCGATGCCGTGGTGTCCACCGGCGCCCTCATGGCACATGGCTTTGTCGAAGCCGCCGGGCGCACGCATTTCAAGTACGATCCCACCATGGACGACCGCGAGTTGTATTACCGCGGCTATAACCGCGTCTACGATACCCTTGAGCTGGAAAAGAACCTCGACGACATTTCCGACATCCTGGTGCGTGTGCTGGAAAATGTTGACCCGGCCCAGACCCTGAGCAGCCACGAAATCAGCCGTCTGATCGGCACCTATCTGCTGGAGCAGGGGGCAGGGCGCGGCATTTTGCAAAGCGCCTGCAAGCGCCAGGTGCCGGTCTACGTGCCAGCCTTTACCGATTCCGAGCTGGGGCTGGATTTCGCGTTGTACAACCGTCAGCGGCGTGTTGCCGGCAAGCCGACTTTTGCGTTCGACCCGTTTCTGGACCTGGAGCATTACGCCGAATGCCTGCGTCCCCGCGAGGTGCTGGGCATTTTCACCATCGGCGGCGGCGTCCCCCGCAATTGGGGGCAGCAGGTCGGCCCGTATCTGGAAATCATCCAGAAACGCATCGGTCACGGCGGCGCCTTCCGGCGCTTTACGTACGGCGTGCGCATCTGCCCCGAGCCGGTGCACTGGGGCGGCTTGTCCGGCTGCACCTATGCCGAGGGCGTCTCGTGGGGCAAATTCGTGCCGCCCAACGAGGGCGGACGGTTCGCCGAAGTGCCGTGCGACGCCACCATCGCTTGGCCGCTGCTCGTCAAGAGCGTGCAGGAGCGCCTGGCGGCGCGAAAGACGTGACGGCCGCATCCCATCCTCGTGTGTCCATCCTGCTGCCAGCCTGGAACGCCGCGCCAACCCTGCCAGCCTGCCTGCGTAGCCTGCAACGTCAGAGCGAGGAACGTTGGCACTGTGTAGTCGTCGATGATGGTTCGGACGACGACACCCTGACGTGCGCCCGCCACGTTGCCGCTGGGGACCCGCGCTTCGAGATCGTCAGCAAGCCCCATCGCGGCATCGTTGCCGCCCTGAACACCGGGCTGCAGCGGTGCCGGGCGCCCCTGATCGCCCGCATGGACGCCGACGACCTGATGCACCGCCACCGCTTGGCGGCGCAGATCCAGGCGCTGCGAGCCGATCCCCGACTCGCTGCCGTCGGGTGCCACGTTCGCCTATTTCCGCGTCGCCATATGCGCCCTGGCCGGCGTTCTTACGAGCGTTGGTTGAACAGCCTGGACTCGGCGGACCGGGTGCGGCAGGACGCCTTCGTCGAGTGCCCGGTGGCGCACCCGACGCTGATGATGCGCCGCGCCCTGTTAATGGACCTCGGCTACCGTGACTGCGGCTGGCCGGAGGATTACGATCTGCTGCTGCGCGCCCTGACGCGCGGCTGGCGGGTAGGCGTAGTACCGCAGCGGCTGTTGAGTTGGCGCGACGCCCCGCAACGTCTTTCCCGCACCCATCCGGCCTACGATCTGGCCCGCTTCACGGCCTGCAAGGCCGCCTTTCTCGCTGATTACTTTCTGGCGGATGCGGATACCTACGTGTTGTGGGGATACGGCAGTACCGGCAAGGCGCTGCGGCGCGCCCTGTTGCGGCATGGCAAGACGCCCTCGCACATCGTCGAGTTGCATCCTGGGCGACTGGGCAAGCGGATTCACGGCGCTCCGGTCATCCCGCCGCCGGCGCTGCCGAGTCTGCCGCGGCGGCCGCTGATCGCCTCGGTGGCCGGTGAGCAGGCGAGGGGCGAGATTCGGGATGTCCTTGGGCGTATGGGCTTTGTCGATGGCCGGGATTTCCTCTGCGCGGCCTGACCTCGTCCTTGAGCGCTGAGCGGCACGTCACCGATTCCCGCTACAGAAGCCTAGGGCGGCGTGCTACGATAGGATCATTTATACCAGCAAGAAACCCTGGCCTCGTCTCTCACCTGGATTCGGCATGAACATCCTGATAGCAGGTTGCGGCTACGTCGGCACCGCCCTGGGCGTGCGTCTGGCTGCCGACGGGCATTCCGTGTGGGGCTTGCGGCGGCGTCCCGCCGGATTGCCGGACACCGTGCAGCCGCTGGCCGCCGACCTGGCGGATGCCGAGACGCTGCGCAGCCTGCCGCCGGGTCTGGGCGTCGTGTATTACACCGCCGCAGCGGCGGACAGTTCGGAGGCCGCCTACCGAACGGCATACGTCGACGGCCCGCGCCATTTGTTGGAGGCGCTGCAGCAACAAGGCCAGCGTCCGCGCCGAGTGATGTTCACCTCCAGCACTGGGGTTTACGCGCAGTGCCGCGGCGAGTGGGTGGACGAAGACACCCCGGCGGAGCCGCTGCATGCCGGGGGGCGGCATTTGCTGGCGGGCGAGCGCCTCTTTTTGGAAAGCGAATTTGCCGCCACCGTGTTGCGTCTGGCCGGCATCTACGGGCCGGGGCGCACGCGCCTGATCGAAAACCTGCGGCAGGGCAACGCGACGTATCAGGACAGCCCGCCGGTCTACCTTAATCTCATTCACCGTGACGACTGCGTCGGTGCGCTGCGTCATCTGACGGCCCTGGCCCACCCGGCGCCGCTGTACATCGGGGTCGATTACCGGCCCGTCGAGCGCGGCACGCTGCTGCGCTGGCTCTCCGGTGTGCTGGACACGCCGCCGCCGCGCCTGGTGGCGGCCTCAACGAACCGCCGTAGCAACAAGCGCTGCCGCAACGTCCGTCTGGCGGCTTCCGGCTATCCGTTCCGATACCCCACGTTTCAAGACGGTTACAGCGCGATCATCGACGCGCTAAGCAAGGAGAAAAAGCCCTATGTCTAAGATGACCGGCGGTCAAGCCCTGGCAAAATCGCTGCACCGCGAAGGCGTGCGGGTCATTTTCGGTCTGCCCGGCGTGCAGCTCTACCACTTGCTCGACGGCTTGTACGACGAAGCGGATATCCGATTCATTCCGGTGCGCCACGAGCAGGCCACCACCTACATGGCCGACGGCTACGCGCGCGCCAGCGGCGACATTGGCACGGCGCTGGTGGCTGCAGAACGCCTCGGCGGGCATCGGCACGGCGTACTCGGCGTCGTCGCCCATCCTGGTGGTGTCGGGGCAGATTCAGCGCGACTTCATCGGCGTGGACCGGGGCATGCTGCACGAGGTGAATGACCAGCTGGACACCATTCGTCCGGTAACGAAGTGGACGCGGCGGATTCTGAAGGCGCAGGAAGTGCCGGAGGCGGTGCACGAGGCGTTCTACCAGTTGAAGACGGGCCGCCCGCGGCCGGTGGAAATTGAGATTCCCCCGGAAACGCTGGCCGAAACTGCCGACGTCAAGTTGCTCGATCCGGCCGAGCCCGAGCGTGAAGCGGCCAGCAGCGACCGCGTTAAAGCGGGCGCCGAAACGCTGAAGGGGGCCAGCAAACCCCTGATTCTGGCGGGCGGCGGGGCTATTTCGTCGCAGGCCGGCGCGGCGCTGCAACGGCTGGCGGAGTACCTACAGGCGCCGGTCCTCACGACCAGCGAGGGCAAGGGGGCGCTATCGGACCGCCACGATTTGGCGCTCGGGGCCTTGCGGCTGCGGCACGACCCGATTACCAGTGACTACATGAAGCAGACGGACGTGGTGCTGGCGGTAGGCACGCGGCTGGCCAGTCCCGAAATCCTCAGCGGTCAGACAGTCGTGCAGATCGACGTTGATCCGTCAGAGATCGGTCGCAACTATGAGAAGACAGTCGGCCTGGTCGGGGATGCGAAGAAAACCCTGCAAGCCCTCTACGACGCGGTCAGCGGCCTCATGCCGGCGCAGTCGGGCCGCGAGCAGGAGATCGCCGCCGTCAAGCAGGCCCGCCGCACCAGCGAGCACGCCCAGCTGCAGCCGCTCGCCGGGTTCGTCGGCGCCATCCGCAATGCCGTGCCGGAGGATGGCATTATCATCTGCGGCATGACGCAGGTGGGGTATTACAGCCGCGCCTATTTCCCGGTTTACCACGCTGGCACGTTCTTGACGTCCTCGTATTTCGGCAATCTGGGCTACGCCTATCCCACCGCCCTTGGCGCCAAAGTCGCCTGTCCCGATAAGGCGGTGGTCGCCATTTCCGGCGACGGCGGCTTTATGTACAACGTCCAGGAACTCGCCACCGCGGTGCAGCAGAAGATCAACGCTGTCGTCATCGTCTTCAACGACAGCGCCTTCGGCAACGTCCTGCGCGACCAGCGCGACCGCTTCCAGGGGCGTGTCTACGGCTCCGAATTGCACAACCCGGATTTCATGACGCTCGCCAAGGCATTCGGCGTGCGCGGCGCTCGCGCCGCCACCGCGGAAGAGCTCGAGGCGCAACTCCGCGAGGCGCTGGCCGTGGAGGCGCCGACGCTCATCGAGGTGCCGTGCGGGCCGATGCCGTATCCGTATTGATCCTTCTGCGTTAGGGTGGGGAATGTCCGCTCCGGTTCCTGTGAACGCGTATGGAGTAGGTCGGATTGGCGCAGCGTAATCCGATAATGGTGAAACGACAAAGGGAGAATTCGGCCAAAAACTTTGACTTTCTAACAGCACTGGTGTTCTTGAGGTAGCCACACGGGCCCTCCAACTCTAGGGCTGTGCTAGCCAACACAACCGAGAATGGAGGTGCTCCGTGCGACCGCTTCAGAGAGTACTTGCGATGTTACCCCAAACCACGAAACTACAGCGACAATTCATCGTGACCCAGCCGGCTGTGTAGCCTCCCCATATCCGTATCGTCGGAAGCCGTAATCTTCACCGCCAAACGGGACATCGGCCCGCCGCAGCGCTCCATCTCCACTTGATGGTCCGGGTAAAGCCTTTCCAGGACCGGTCCCAAGTGCGCCTGCAGGTCGTCGAAAGCCGCGGGGACAGGGGATACCAAGCGGTCGTTTACCCGTAACAGCAGCTCATCGGTACGGAACCTCAGACGGCCTTGCAGAGACGGTTCCGCTTCCAGAAGTTGACACGCCGTCAGGGCACATTGCACGACAGATTGCAGACGCTCCGTCACGCTTTGTATCGCGTTTCGGGTAGGGTGGGTTTCGCGCCGACGGCTGTATAGGAGGCCCATGCGGCCATCGGCCATATCCATCGCGTAATGCGCGTCGTGGGCGATCAGCATCACCCCCGGTCCGTTGTGAACGTGCCGATAATCCACGACGTCAATGAGCAACTCGTCGAGGCACTGGTGTTGAATCCAGTCGTGAAAGACGGGGATGAAGTCTTGCAGATCGACCTCGGCGGGTTCCTGGAGGAACAATTTAAGGTCGTACTTCACACTTTCCATGGCCTTGCTTTCCTCCTGAATTACACCGGCTGCCGCTGACCGAGACGGCTGTAGCAGGAATAGGCCGCCTCGATGAAAAGCTGGGCCTCCTCGATACGCCGGTGAACCGCCGCCGGGCTGGTATCGGCCCGGCCGCCGTTGGCGGCGTGAAACAGGTAATTGGCGAACTTGGGACCGGCGTAAGGGTCATGGAACAACTCGGTATCGTAAAAACGCCGCCGGAATTCCTCGACGATCTGGTCCGCATCGTTGATGACGTCGATGTTGTAGACCTGAATGAGGGCCTTGGCCGCCTCCAGCATGGCCTGGAAAGCCGTTTGCGATGCCTTGGGAAAGTCCCGGTTGTCCAGGTCCACCTGCGCCTCGAAGACCTGCCGCTCGCTGCTGGCCAGCCCAAATTCGGTCAACGACACAACCTCACCGGCGCACTCGCCAACGCCCATGTCGCCAAGGCTGTATTCGCGCGGGTCGCCCCAATCGGAATAGTGAGAACTGTCCTCGGCATACGCCGGCACCTTCGTCAGATCCTGAAGGAGCGCGCGGATTTTGGCCTTACCGGTGCGCTTGATAAAAGCCTGAAAACTTTCCTCTGGCTCCCGCTCCGCCACGTAGAAGTCCGTAATGCGATCCACCGCCTCCGGCACGCGCTTTGACGGCACCGCCACGGTGGCCAGGCCATAGGCGGCGGCGTTCTCGGTCCACTGACCGCCAAGCACCACCTGAAAGTGCGGCACCGCGTGGTTGTCCGACTTGCGGCTGACGCCGTAGAAACCAATGTCGGCCACGTGATGCTGACCGCAGGAGTTGAAGCATCCGCTGATCTTGATCTTCAGGTCCTTCACGGACGGGTCGAGCTGGCCGTTGCACGCCGACGCCCGCTGGCGCAGTTCTGCCGCCAAACCGCGGGACGACGAAATGCCGAGCTTGCAGGTGTCCGTGCCCGGGCAGGCAGTGATGTCGCGCAGGGTGGAAGCCCCGGATTCCGCCAAGCCGACCGCCGCAAGGTCGGTATAGAGGCCGGGGAGGTCGGCCTGACTGATCCAACGCAGCACGATGTTCTGCTCAACCGTGGTGCGGGCGCGGCCGCCGTTGTAGCGCCGTGTGATGTCGGCCAGGGTGCGCATCTGCTCGGAGGTGAGGTCGCCCATGGGCAGACAGACGGTCGCCACGGCGTAGCCGGGTTGGCTCTGGAACATGACGTTGCTCGCCATCCAGTCGGCAAACCCTTCGGGATGCGGTTCCTCCGGCAGGGCGCCAGCCGGCCGCGCGGGGGCTTCATCCGTGACGCCGAGGTTGTCCATGTAGAGCGTCCAGCGCTCGTCCTGAGGCAGAATCGCGCGCGCTTCCAGCACCAGCCGCCGAAATTCCTCAATGCCCAACTTGGCCACCAGAAATTTCAGGCGCGCCCGCGCGCGGTTCTTCTTTTCGCCCAGCCGCGCGAAGACCCGGCAGACCGCCTGGGCCAACGGCAGAATCTCTTCCTCTGCAACAAAATCGTCCAGTACCTGCGCCTGATGCGGTACGGCCCCCAAGCCGCCGCCAACGTAGAAGGTGAAACCGCGCCTAGACTGGCCGTTTTCCACCCTCGTTTTGGCAATGAGGCCGAGATCGTGCATGTTGGCCAAGCCGCAGGCGTGGTCGGTGCAGCCCGAAAACGCGATCTTGAACTTGCGGCCAAAATCCTGGGCATCCTTGTGATTCAGGAGGAAATACGTCAAGGCGTGGGCGTAGGGCGTGACGTCGAAGCTCTCGTCGCTGCAAACGCCGGCCAGGGGGCAGGCGGTGACGTTGCGCACCACGTTGCCGCAAGCTTCCTGTGTGGTGATGCCCACCGCGGCCAGGCGCCGCATGAGATCGGGGGTATCGTCGATGTGCACAAAGTGGAGTTGAAAATCCTGCCGGGTGGTGACGTGACAGATGGCGTCAGAGTACTCCTCGGCCAAGTCGGCCAGCGTCTCCATTTGCTCGGCGTTGAGGCCGCCAAAGGGAATCTTGATGCGCTGCATGCCGGGCGCGTCCCACACCGTTTGCGGTCCCTTGGTGAGACCCTCGCAGGGATAACTCAACGGCCGCGTTTCCACGCCGTCGTGGCGCTGTCCATTGTCATAGCGCTGTCCATAGACCCCGCGCCGCAGGCGCGTCTCGGCAAAAATCTTGTCGTCAATCTTGTCCTGACGCTTCAACGTCAATTGCGTCTCGAAAATGCCGATTTCCTCTTCCAAGGCCGCCGGCAGGCGACCCTGCAGGCATTCCTTCCAGGTGGTAGCGCTCATTGGCTATTTTCCTTACCGTGTCGATGTCGCGGGGTGCTATGCGCCGGCTTTGCGGCGCCGTGTAGAAACAAAAAAAGCCCACTCACCTGCAAACAGGGAGTGGGCTTGGCATGTCGCCTGAAAAATCGGTTTCTAATAGACGTTGCTTATCCGAATCTCCCCCGTCTGAAGGTATTGTGGCCTTCGTAGCTACAGCACGCACCGCCGGTGCAGTGGGTGCAGTGGGGAGAAATACCTTGGATAACCGTCGAGCCGAAGTTCATCAGCGCTTTACTTGGTGAAGAGTGTGAAATGTCATTAACTCGGAGACTGTTAACACACGACCTGGCCGAGGGTCAAGGTCAAAACTGGTACCTTTAACGGGGGTGCCGAGAGACGCGATTCCAGGGCCGATGAAGGCCCCAAAGCTACCAGCGCCGCGGACGGCGTTCCTCCCGCGGCTTGGCGAGATTCACGACCAAGCGTCTGCCACCGACTTCGGTTTGATTAAGAGCAGCAATGGCCTCATCCGCACCGTCCGACATCTCGACGAATCCAAATCCCCGAAGTCGCCCGGTTTCCCGGTCCGTGATCAAACTGACGTTGTCCACGGCTCCATAAGCACTGAACATGTTGCGTATTTCTTCCTCGGTCGTACTGAACGGCAAATTACCAACGTAAACGTTCGTCATACTGGCCCTCCTCCTATTTAACAATGAATTGTGTATCATAACACAATGCCGTGCAAATTATGTATTTGTTCAATTAAGAGGAGCAAAATGGTGCGCGGCTATGAAACAGCGTGCCGTTGCGCGTACAATTGGCGGGCGTGGTCGAGGGCCCGCGTGCGCCCCGCCATGAGCACCTCGCGCCGGTCATAAGCCCAGGTATTTGAGGCCGCGGTGCCTGCCGCGCTTCCCTGGAACTGCGGCATGACGTAACGCGCCAGCAGCTCGTAGCTGTGCAGCATCGCCTCGCGCGGCGCCCAATCGACCGTTTGCACCAGAAGCCCGCCAAAGCCGTCGCTTTGCTCCGCCAGGCGCTTGATGCCGGCCACGCAGTCGTCCGGCGTTCCCACGATCCAGGCGCCGCGTTCGACCATGCCGTCGATCACCTTATCCAAAGGGCCGTCGATCATCTGCGCGCGCCCCATGGTCCTCTCGAAATACTCCCGCTGGTAGTGCCCGGCCCCGAGACGTGCCTGGTCCAGCGCCTCCTTGCGGGTTTCGGCCAGATGCACGGGCAGGACCAGCCGCCAGTCCGCGCGGTCCACCTCCTGGCCGTGCTCGGCAGCCGACTGCTCGGCGATTGTCCAGAGCCCCTTCAGGTCGGCGCCGCCGGCAGAGGGGTCGCGCGGTGTCGTGATGGTCAGAACCGCGGCGCCGTACTTGCCGGCCAGCGCCACCCCGGCCGGCGACTGCACGGAGGCGACGGCAAGCGGCATATACGGCCTTTGGTAAGGGCGGATCTGCAGAAGCGCCTCATGGAGCTCAAACCAGTCGCTCTTGTACGTCAGGGGTTCCGTCTCGGTGAACAGCCGCAGAATAATGCCCATCGCCTCGTCCATGCGCGCCCGCTGCGTCGTGGCGTCAATGCCCATCATGTAGGCATCGCCGGGCAGCGCCCCCGGCCCCACGCCCAGCATCACGCGGCCATGCGTCATGTGATCAAGCTGCACCATGCGATTGGCCACCATGAACGGGTGGTGGTAGGGCAGGCTGATGACCCCGGTGCCGAGCTTGATGTAGCGCGTGCGATCTGCCGCCACGGCGATGAATATCTCGGGAGAGGAGATGATTTCCCAGCCCGCGCTGTGGTGCTCGCCGACCCACGCTTCGTCAAAACCCAGGTAGTCGAGCCACTGGATCAACTCGAGATCGCGGTCCATGGCAAGGGTCGGGTTTTCCCCCACGCGGTGGAAGGGGCCGAGAAAGATGCCAAACTTCATGCGCTCCGGCAGCCACATATTGCGCCTCCTTTATCGTTTATACAGCTCGTAGCTGTGCAGCAGTGCCTATGTCTTTCATTATACATAGTGCAAGACACCTTGAAGCAACGCCCGCAGAGGGCATGATACCAAGGGCCGGCGGCTCTCATGGCATTTCGGCGGCAATTCGGATGGAATCCCCGCTCGTTTGCTCTGCGGACAAAGGGTTACGGCTGGCTGGCAGTGACGACCATGCCTCACGCGGCGTCCGGCAGAACATGTATGGTTAAACAGTGGAGGGAACGAGGAACATCGTTTGTAAATTGTCCTATCGCGGCGCCTTGGCCGTGTTGCTCGGCTTGACTGTTTTCGCCATGACGGCCCTGGCGGGAAACGTGACGCACGAGCGCCTGGTCAACAGCGAAAATGAGCCCGGCAACTGGATCAATCATCACGGCAACTATGAGGCCCATCGATTCTCCGGCCTCACGCAGATCAACAAGTCTAACGTCGCCGACCTGAAGGTCGCCTTCGCGTGGGCCATGGGCGACATCCAGGGCGGCGGCACCGCGCCGGTCGTCTTCCCGTTCTCCGGCCTGGAAGGCACGCCAATAGCAGAAGACGGCTTCCTGTACCTGACCACCGGCTGGGGTGTGATCACCAAGCTGGACGTGCGCGGCGGCAAGCCCGTGCTGATGTGGAAGCACAACCCCGAGGCTGACAAAGACTACGCGCCCAGCGTCACCTGCTGCGGCATCAACAACCGCGGCGTCGCTTTGCACGGCGACAAGGTTTTGGGCATCGTGATCGACGGCCGCGTTTTCGCCTTGAACAAGAACGACGGCAGTCTGCTGTGGGAAACCCAGGTGGCTGACCCCGGTATCGCCGAGGTTATGACCGGCGCCCCGCTCATCGTGAAGGACATGGTGCTGACCGGTATGGCCGGCGCCGAGTTTGGCGTCCGCGGCTGGATCGCCGCGCTGGACGTGAACACCGGCAAGGAAATCTGGCGCACCCACACCATCCCGGGGCCGGGCGAGCCGGGTCATGAAACCTGGAAGGACGATTACGGCGCCTGGCAGACCGGCGGCGGCTCCACCTGGGTGACGGGTTCTTACGATCCCGAGCTCAACATCGTGGTTTGGGGCACGGCCAACCCTGGGCCGGACTGGGATAACGCGTATCGCCCGGGCGACAACCTATGGACCGACAGCACCATCGCCCTGGACGCGGATACCGGCAAGTTCCTGTGGGGATTCCAGCACACGCCGAATGATCCCTACGATTTCGACTCCATCGCGGAGAATACCTTCGTTGATACCAACATCAACGGCCAGTACGTGCGCGCCACACTGCACTCCAATCGCAATGGCTTCGCCTACGCGCTGGATCGCACCAACGGCAAGTTCGTCTGGGGCACCCAGTTCGTGAAGAAGCTGAACTGGACGAAAGGACTGGACGAGAACGGTCGGCCGGCCTCTTACGATCCCAACACGGACGTCCAGACCTACGTGCCCGGCACCGCGGCCGGACGCGGCGGGGTCACGGAAGAGGGCGAGCGCGGCGCGGTCGAGGGGATTTCCTGCCCAGCCCACACGGGCGGCAAGAATTGGCCCCCCACGGCTTACAGCCCGCACACCGGGTTGTATTACATCCCCGTCATCGAAAGCTGCAACAAGGCGTTCGCCCAGGTCGCCCCGAAAAATTGGGACCCGGCTAGCCGTAATTGGTTTCTCGGCGGCGCCCCGTATTTCACCTTCGATGACCCGGCATCCGGCCGTATCACCGGTAGCGTAACGGCCATCGACGTTTCCACGGGCGCCGTGCGCGGCAAGTGGGAAACCAAGTTCCCGCTGCTGGGCGGCTTGATGGCCACGGCGGGCGGTCTCGTCTTTACCGGCCTCGCGGACGGCGGCGTGGTGGCGCTGGACGCCGACACGCTGCAGGAACTGTGGCGGTTTGAGGCCGGCGCGGGCATCAACGCACCACCGATGTCGTTCCTGGCCGGCGGCAAGCAGTACATCGCCATCGAAGTGGGCCTGGGCGGCGCCTGGCCGCAGTGGTTCACGGACTCGACGCCCGAGCTGAAGAAGGCCGTTCCCAGTAACGTCCTGTACGTCTTCTCTCTGTAACCCTCGAACCGGACGGGTGGACCGGTATTCCCGGTTCACCCGTCTCATTTCGCACGCACCCACCTCTGACAGCCAACCGGACACACACTGAATCCGACCCACTTTCTCAGGCAACGAACATGCTGATAGGCGGAAAATTTGGAATGGATGTGACGGGAAGAATTGGGTTTGGGGTATTCGGCTTGTTGCTTATTTTGTGCGTCATCTTGCCCGGCGTGGCGATGTCCCAGACCTCAGAGGCCGACGCAATTGCTGACATGAGGAAAGGGAAAAGGCTGTACGCAAGATGCGTACCGTGCCACAAACAGGACGGCAGCGGCGGACCCAGCTACGGCGGGTACGCGGCGAATCTGCGGGACACCCAGCTCAATCACGAAGAAATCGTGGCCGTCATCACCAACGGCCGGCGGAACAAAGGCATGCCCACGTTCAAGCCGATCTTGAGTAAGCGCGAAATTGAAGTCGTGGCCAAGTTCATCCAGGCGCAATTCAAAGCCAAACCGTAGGTCTTCCTCCCGGCGGCAGGTAATTTCTCAGTTGGCCGCCAGTTGCTTGGCCCTTTCAATCTCCTCCGGCTCCATCTTCGCCTCCAGCCGTTCCAGCCATGGAATCAGGTACAGGTTCGCCTCGGCACTGTCGATGGCTTCGCGCAGCCAGACGTGGGCCTGCACATAGTCACGGTGCACACCCCCGCCCAGCTGCAAATACACCATTTTCAGCAACTGCCCGCCGGTGTGCCGTCTCATCTCGACCACCTTGCGCCCCCACGCCAGCGCCTCCGTCAAATCCCCGGATATGCGGCCGGCGTCATAGGCGCGTCTTCCCATCATATACATGGCCATTGGGTCGCCTTTTATCGCCAGGCAAGGGACCTTGTCCTCTTCGGAGGCGCAATCCGGGTCCGTTGCGGTGGCGTGAACAACGGCACCATTCCACAGAAACATAGCGGCAAACAAGGCAAGAGCGAGACGCAGGGGCTTCATAAACAAGCTTTCCTATATGGGCTGAGTTTTCGGGAACGGTGCCATTGGCAACGTATCGGCCGGCGCAGGGCGCCGGAGAGCGCACCCTGTCAGGTTACTTCGTTCAAGTGGCCGGTCTCGACGTCGTAGACGAAACCGCGAATGTGGTCCTTCACCGGAATGAAGGGGCAGGTCTGGATGCGGCGCACGGACTGCCGCACGTCGTCCTCGAGATTCGAAAACGCCTCCAGCGCGAATGACGGGCGCAGGCCGGTGTCGGCTTCGATCCCGGCTTTCACCTCGTCGTCCTTGAAGGTCAGCATGCCGCAGTCGGTGTGGTGAATGAGGATGATTTCCCGAGTGCCAAGCAGGCGCTGCGAAATGACGAGGGAGCGCAACACGTCATCGGTGACAACACCACCGGCGTTGCGGATCACGTGGGCATCGCCTTCTTCGAGACCGAGCATGCGACCCGTTTCGAGCCGGGCATCCATGCAGGCGACGATGGCGGTCTGCTTACCGGGCGGCAAGGGGGTGTTCTGCTTTTGAAACTGTTCGGCGTAACGGGCGTTGTTGGCCAGAAAGGTATCAGTGGATGACATATCGGCTCCCGATTTTGCTTCCTCTCTCCTCGGCTGGAGAAAGTTGGCGTGAGGACGAAACCCAGCATGAGAAGAACCCAAAAGTGGGGCCATTTTAGTGGGGCCAGCAGGCCGGTGCAAGGATAGGAAAGACAGGAGAGGGATGTGTCGGGCTTGGGGAACGGGAAGGATCGGATGCGTGACTCCCGTGCAGGGTGTGAGACCCTGCACGGGAAGTCGCCTGCCGTCAGCTAGGCAACCTTGACCTCGATCTGACGGGCTACCGCGGCCTTGGCTTTGGGAATACGGAGTTGCAGGACGCCGTCCTTGAGCTCGGCGTCGACCTGATCCGCATCAAGCGCGTTATGGAGTCTGAATTGGCGAAATACCGAGGCCAACTGAAACTCCTGATACCGTGCTTTACCAGGAAGATTCTGGGGCGCATGCCCCCTGACGGTGAGAACGTTGTTGGCTACGCTCACCTCGAGGTTGTCCTGCGACACGCCTGGCAGGTCCGCCGCGAGGACGAAGCCGTCCGCGGTTTCGTGAATGTCCACCGGCGGCGACATATACTGCTCGGCATGGCCGTTCGTCGGTGCCGCAGTCGTTGCCTGGGTCGTTTCCGCAACTGAGACATTGGACTCGTTCATGTTCAATTTCCTCCTTGGTTGATTTCTCTGCTGAGCCGTTGATCTGCCGCGGCCACTACGCCGTCCGGATGCTGATCTGCTTGGGCGTATCCTGGCCCAATTTGGGCAGCGTCACCCTGAGCATGCCATCAGCGTACTCGGCGCCTACCTTGTCCGTGTCCACCTCCATCGGCAGGGTGAACCGGCGCTCGAAGCGACCCTCCGAACGCTCCTTACGGTGAAACACCTTCGGTTCGGCGTCCGTATGCAGGGGCCGTTTCTCGCCTGCCAGCGTCAGGGTACGCCGGACCACGGACAACTCGAGGGTCTCGGAATCGACGCCGGGGACCATGGCCTCGACGTACAAAGCATCCGGGCCCTCGTGCAAACGGATCGACGGATAACTGCCGAACGCATGATCCACCAGGCCTGCCACCGGCGGCGTGAATCGGAGGCCGGTGAAGGCTCTGTCCATCTCATGCCACAGGGTTTCGATGTCGTTCCACACAGGAGCTTTTATCATCGTCGCATTCCTTATCCAGAAAGGGATGGTTAGCGTCGGGCGCCTCATGGCGCCCCAATCACACCCACCAAAGGGTAGCAATCTTTGTGCCAAAGTCGAAACGCATTGATTTTTCGCCAACACACGAGGCGCCGCGGATGTTTCCTCCGGACGCCGGACGGCAGGGTTGCAACGCCGTGTGACGTTGCAGCCGGCGCGACTGGCGTCACAGGCGTAATCCTGTGGTGTTTGGGTTACCGGGCCGGGATGCGTCTTGTAAACGTCCGATTCACCGAGCCTGGAGCGTGCTCGAGCCCGTGTGTGACCGTGAACCGGGTACTGCCCAGCCGGTTGGGGCCCCTGAGTGATATGATGCAACGGATTTGTGTTGGCCAACTGATTCGGATTTTTCCTAACCGGTACCTAACAGGGCATCAGAGGAGCGTCGATCCTATGGATTTAAGAGATAAAGTGGCCGTCGTGACCGGCGGCGCCCGCGGCATCGGCCTTGGCATGGCCCACGCTTTGGCGCGTCAGGGCGTGCACGTCGCCGTGGCCGATCTGTACACCCCAAGCCAGGGCACGGCGGGATACGCGTTCGCCGCCGAGCGCGACGTGATGCAGGCCGTGGAGGGTCTGAAGGCGCACGGCGGCCGCGCCATCGGCGTGCCCGCGGACGTGACCGACATGGCTCAGGTGGAGGCCATGGTGGCCACCGTCACGCAGCAGCTCGGCCCTATCGACATTCTTTGCAACAACGCCGGGGTCATCGATACCGGGCTCGTCGTCGAAACCACCGAAGCGCAGTGGGACGCCATCATGAACGTCAACGTCAAAGGGGTCTTTTTAGGATGCAAGGCGGTGCTTCCCGGCATGATCGAGCGGCGCCAGGGCCGCATCATCAACACCGCCTCCATTGCCGGCAAGCGCGGCAACGCCCGCCTGTCGGCCTACTGCGCCTCCAAGTTCGCCGTCGTCGGCTTCACGCAGTCCCTGGCGCACGAGGCGGCACCGCACAACATCACGGTCAATGCGGTCTGTCCCGGCATTCTCGGCACCGCCATGTGGCTCGACATCCTGTTGCCGCAGCGCGTCGAGCAGGTGGGGGAGGACCGCGACGACGCCTTCCGGAAGTACGCCGAAACCCTCATGCCGCTGGGTCGTCCGCAGACCCCCGACGACATCGGCCAGGCGGTCGTTTACCTGGCCCAGGCCGACAACGTGACAGGCATTGCGCTCAACGTCGCCGGCGGCTTGGTTATGCATTGATTGATAATCACACAGGTAAAATTTATAATCGCCTCCGTTCCCGGAGTGGCCCGTTTGGGCGCCAACTCCCACCATGCTGAGGCATTCCTGAATTTCGACCCCCTGCAAAGGAGAGAACGATGAAGACCTTACGGCTTGCCAAATGGGGTGCCGCGCTGCTGGGCGCGCTGCTCGTGATTTCCCCTGCCGCGTTCGCCGACGATCCGGGCTTCCCGGCGCCGTCCGGTGACGCCGCGCTCGTTTCGCCCGATGCGCGTCTTGACCGCATTTTCGATGGCGCCTGCATGCTCACCGAGGGCGTCGCCGCCGGTCACGACGGCATGATCTATTTCAGCGACATCACCTTCACGGCCTTCTGCAAGGATCCCTCGGGGCAGTACCTGCAGGCAGGCAATATCTGGAAGCTCGATCCCGGCACCGGCGAAACGTCGATCTTCCGCAGTCCGTCGGGCATGTCGAACGGCATCAAGTTCGACCGCGACGGCAACATGATCGCCGCCCTGGGCGCCGATTACGGCGGCCGCATGCTGGTCAAGACCGACATGGCGACCGGCAAAACCTATATTCTGTCTGGTCGCTATGACGGCCGACCCTACAACGCGCTCAACGACATCACCATTGATGAACAAGGGCGCATCTATTTCACCGATCCGCGCTATTTGGGCCACGAGCCCATCTTCCAGGACGGCTATGCCGCCTACCGGCTCGACCCGGACGGCAGCGTGGCGCGCGTGGCGGCCAACTGCGCCAAGTGCAACGGCATCCTCATTTCCCCGGACCAGAAGACGATGTACATCGTCAGCAACGACAACGGCTGGTTCGAATTCCAGAACCTCAAGGAGGGCGAAAGCCCCGTGGTAGGCCCGCACCTGCTGCAGGCTTATGACGTGGACGACAACGGCAACCTGAGCAACCGCCGCGTGCTGATCGACTACGGCAAGCTCGACCCGCCGTGCAGCGGCCCCGACGGCATGGTGGCCGACGTGGACGGCAACGTCTGGGTGGCGTCGCGCTGTGAGTGGAAAGCCGGTGTGCAGGTCCTCGACCCGCAAGGCAACGAATTGGCCTTCATCTCGACGGGTGAAGAATTGCCCACCAACGTCGGCTTTGGCCGCGGTGACGACGCCAACCTGCTGTACGTAACCTCGGGCAAGAGCCTGTACCGCATCCGCGTTGGCAAGGAAGGTTACCAATTGCCGTAAACCTGCCTGTATAGATGGCAGAATCGCCGGGGGTTCACACGGGCCTCCGGCCCCCGCTTTTGTTGCTTCCCACCCGTCCCCGGAGTCCCCCGGCGCCACGATTCGGTTCAACCCGGCATGATATACTTTGCCAACCAAAAGGGTAGGTCGGATTAGCGAAGCGTAATCCGACTTTACAGCCGAATTGTCGGATGACGCCTGCGGTTAATCCGACCTATTTGTTATGAGGAACAGACGTTATGGATCTCGGGTTGGAAGGGAAGGTGGCGATCATTACTGGCGGCAGCGAAGGCATCGGCAGGGCATCGGCCGTTCGGCTGTGTGAGGAAGGCGCCCACGTGGCCATCTGCGCGCGTCGCCCGGAGGTGCTGCAGGAGGCCGCCGGCATGATCAAGGCGCAAACCGGCGTTGAGGTGCTGGCCGTGCCGACGGACGTGTGCAGCGATGCAGAGGTCAACAATCTCATCAACCAAACCGTCGAGCGCTACGGCGGCATCGACATCCTGGTGAACAACGCCGGCGGTTCGCGCGCCAAGGCCTTCCTGGACGCGGACGACGACCTGTGGCGCGAGGACCTGGAGATCAAGCTGTTCGGCACCATCCGCTGTTCCAAAGCCGCCATTCCGTTCATGCGCCAGCGCGGTGGCGGACGCATCATCAACATGACAACGATCGGCGGCAAAGCCCCGGGCCAGAAGACCCTGCCCACCTCCGTCAGCCGCGCCGCCGGGATCAATCTGACCAAATCCATGGCCACCGAGTACGCCCCGGAGAATATCCTGGTGAATACGATCTGCCTGGGCATTCTGAAAAGCGCCCAGTGGGAGCGCCGTCATCAGCTTGAGGCGCCGGAAATCTCCCTGGAAGCGTATTACGAGCAGGTTGGCAAGCGCACGCCGGTCGGTCGCATCGGCGAGGCCGAAGATGTCGCCGACCTGGTGGCGTTCCTGGCCTCGGCCCGCGCCGCGTTTATCACCGGCACCGCGGTCAACATCGATGGGGGAGCTGGCGCAGTGGTTTAGCCTACCCAGCGCCACATGCAGGCATGACTGAGGAGGATGCCCCTTACAAACGGCACCGGCGGACGGTTATCTACGGCGCCGTGATTGCCGCCGGCTGGCTTACCCTCACAGGCCTCTTCGGGGTGCCGCTGTCGCCGCCCGCACCGCGCCATGAAGATACGCCAGCAAGGGCGGCGTCCACGCGCCAACAGGTAGTCATCTTCGTGGTGGACACGCAGGGCGCCTTCGACGCGCATGGAGCGCAGGTGCGCAGCGTCATCCAACGGCAATGCCCCCTCTGCACGACACAGCCGATCAACCTGCACGGCGATCTCAGCGCCCGCAACATCGTGCAGGCGCTGCTACATATCGGGGACCTCAGCCGCCAGTACGACGCCGAAACGACGCTCCTGGTCAACGTCAGCCTGGGTAGCTATGCCTATGACGAGATCATGCACACGCAGGTGCGTCGGCTGCGGGACGCCGGTCTGATTTTCATCGCCGCGGCGGGCAACGACGACCGGGACGAACCCTTTTACCCCGCGGCACTGCCGGAGGTGGTCGGCGTCTGTTCAAGCACGCGACACAGCCGGAAAAAGGCAGCCTATTCCAACCACGGCCCCTGGATCAGCCTGTGCGCGCCGGGTTGGCAGTTCGTCAGAAGCCCGCTGCAGATGGGCATGGCCAGCGGCACCTCGTTTGCCAGTCCGCTGGTGGCCGGGGTGCTCGGACAACTCCTCCTGGATGTGCCTTGCGCGACACCCCGGACCGGCCTGAAAGCGCTCACCCGTACGGCGGATCCGGTCACCGGCTCAGGCCGGAGCCTCGGCGCCGGCATCCTCAATCCCGGCGCGGCCGAACATTACATGCAAACGCTTCACGCCTGCGACGCCACCGACGAACCCGGCCAGCGATTCATCGCCGGGTTGCGGCGTTTTGGCACCGGTCTTGCCACCTATGCGGGGCTCATCCTCTATTTCTTCGTATCGGTCTTCGCCGTGCCGTTTTTGCTGGCCTATACCATCGAACGCGGCCAGCGGCGCATTGCGAGGCGTCAGCACGAGGCCGTGCAATTTGCCTTCGAGGGCTCGAGTGAGCACCGCCGGGGACGACTGCTGGCGCTGCGGCAGCGTTTTGAGCAAAAGGGCAGGGTACGGCGGCGCGACCACCCAGAGTTGATGGCCCTGCTCCAAGCGCTGTATCAATACGGGGAGCCGTGTTGGTGGTGCGACCGTCCGGCAACAGAGCCTGCGCTGGCAGGAAATTTTCTGGAAGCAATGCCCCTGTGCCAAAGGTGCGGTCTGGATTTACTCAGTCGTGATGACGGATAAGACGCCAATCCGGTTACAAGGGGAAGGGCAAATGGGCGGGGATGACGAACGGCGCTTATGGCTCAGCCAGCGGCTTTCCGCGCCTGTGTCATTGGTGTGGACCGACAACCGTTCCGTTATGGTCTCGGTCAAGGGCAACGCCGTCGCCGGCTATCACCTGCGGATACAGGTAATGTTTCGCCAGGCGCCTGAAGCCGTGTGGCGGGCTTTGGTCGCCCATGTCCGTGGCACGAACGCCGGGGCGTCCGCCATCCTCCGGCAATACGTGCGACGCCACCAACACCTGCTGAAACCCCAGCGCCAACGCCGCACCCATTCCCGCATACTTCAATCTGGAGGGCAGTATTTCGACCTTGAGGCGATTTACCAAGCGTTGAACCGCGACTATTTTGGCAACCGAGTGCAGGCACGCATTACCTGGGGCCGCCGGCCGCCGAGGCGCCCGCGCCGGTCGATCCGCTTCGGGGCTTACAATTCCAGTGAGCGGCTGATCCGAATCCACCCCCTGTTGGACCAGGCGTTCGTGCCGCGATACGTGGTCGAGAACGTCGTGTTCCACGAAATGCTGCACCAACTCAACCCATCGCAACGCATCAACGGCCGCTGGTCGATCCACACCCCGGCGTTTCGTCGTGATGAACGTCGATTCCCATACTTTGAGCAGGCCGAGGCCTGGCAGCGACAGCAGTTGGCACGCCTGCTCCGGGGCTGACGCGGCCTTCCTGGGCAAGCAACAGGTCTCCCGTCGTTTCATGGCCTGTGGATCAAGGTATCGGGCTTGAACGCCAACCACGCAAAAGCGAAATGGTCGCCGTGTATGACCGGCTCCAGTTGCGTTCCCGCCAACGGACCGGCAACCGCCCGGCCCAGTACGTTCCAGGTGCTCCCCGTCTCCGCGTCGGTGAATTGATCCCCGGCCGCTGACAGGGTCAACGTGCGCCCGTCCGCTCGCGGCATGAATACGCCCGTCGCCCCGGCGTCGCGCGCTTCCGCCATCCGGCTTGCATCGAGCGCCGAGGCGGGGCCGTGGCTGTACAACACCACGAGCCGCTGCCCGGCCAGGGTGTCGTCAACCACCCGCTTGTCGGCCAGCACCTGGTAAGGATACGCCTTGTCCACCCCCCCGAGCGAAACGGCGACGACCCGCTCCATCGGCGGCAACCGAGGGTCACGCTCGCCGTGGTAGAGGAAGGGCAGGCTGTCGATGTCGTCATAGCCGGTATAGGGATTGCGTCCGTAATCGCGGTGAAACCCCACGGGGCGCGCCAGCACCAGACCCTGCGGGTACGTCTCCTTGAAGGTGGCATACGACACGATGCTCGCCGGCACGGCTTCGAGGCGCTCTCCCGCCAGAGCGCCGATGATCGCCTCGCCGGTCAGTTGCTGCCACCACGATTCCGTTTGTCGGTCCCACATGATCAGGTCGCTGTGCCGCAAGCGGCCCGTCGTCCCGAAATCCAGCACCCGCGACCCCAGCCGGCGCTTGAACGCCACGGCGCTGTTGCACAGCGGGCAGAAGGTGACGGTGAGCGGCTCATCGCCAACCGTGTCGTTGACGATCTCGTGCCAGATGAGGATTTGCAGCGGATACGCCTTCGCCGCCTGGCCGCGGCTGACGGCGATGACCGGCTCCCTGTCCCTGAGCCAGGCGTCCGCCTCGATGGGGGCAACGAACGCGGGTTCATCAATAGGCGGAATGCCGTCGCGCGGCGGCCCGCCCGATATGATGTCGCCCAACGGCACCGTGTGGCGGCTGAAATCCGTGCGCCACGGCGCGTCTTTAACTGGAAATGGCGGTGTGTCCGCCGCGCGGCTCACGCCGGGCAGCGAGCCACAGCACATACAAACAAACGCAAGCATAAACGCGATCTCCCGCATGATGCACCCCTGTTCCTTGCCTCTGATGTCTCGGCTCAGAATCACCAACGAGCCTTTCCCCAAACCGCTCTACCGGAACCAACACGATACAAACGGTACTTCTTCCCGACCGGGGTTGACCGGATTACGCGGATACCAGACAGTTGGGAAGAAGGATTCGTCACGCCGCAATCAGGGTCGCCGCACCCATCGATCTTCCGACGCCAATCCCTGGCCTGTTAATTTGGTGACTTATATCTTACTATTTAGAAATGGTCGAAATCCGGGAGTACGTTGACGAAGAAGGCAACAGCCCCTTTGCCAAGTGGTTCGTCGCACTCGACCCAACCACAGCGGCTAAGGTAACGACGGCACTCACGCGGATGGAGCAAGGCAACTTTTCCAACGTGCGGGGTGTTGGCGTCGGTGTCTTTGAATACCGGATAAACTTCGGCCCCGGCTATCGGGTCTACTTCGGCAGAGAGGGAAACACTTTGGTCATCCTGCTCGGGGGCGGTACCAAGGTACGTCAGCAGAGGGATATCGAAACCGCCAGGAGCCTTTGGGCGGGGTACAGGCGCCGTAAGCGGCAGCTAGGAGAATCATGACGTTGACGCGAGATTTCAAGGAGACGGTAAGGGCGCGCGCTCAGCAGGACGCGGCCTTTCGCGAAGAACTGCTCAGGGAAAGTATCGAATGCCTGCTGGCGGGGGATTTGGATGTCGGCAAGGCGATGCTGCGCAACTACATTAATGCCACCATGGGCTTCAAGGAACTCGGCGAGCGCACGGCCAAGTCGTCCAAAAGCCTCATGCACATGCTCGGGCCTAAGGGCAATCCGCAAGCCCGGAACTTGTTCGAGATTATCGGTCACCTGCGGGAGCGCGAAGGTCTGCACATCAGAGTGCAGGCGGTTCGGCAGTAGGGCGGCAATCGCTGCGAACAAAACGCGAGGCATGAGGGAGATAGGAAACGACAGCAAGCCATGCCTGATTCAGTACCCCCTAGAGGATTTGAACCTCTGACCCTCGGATTAGAAGTCCGATGCTCTATCCAACTGAGCTAAGGGGGCAATACAGGGCAGCCCTGAAACCCGGCAGGGCAAAGGCAGAAATTTTAGCATACGCCGCGGCGGGCCCCCGGAGCTAGAGGCCGGTGATGTGGATGCCGCTGCCCTTGACTTTGTTGCGGATGTTGAGGCCGATCAGCAGGGCGGTGAGGCTTTCCACGACGCGGGCGTTGTATGCCAGACCGGCGTCAACCGGATGCAGCCCCATCTGCTTCACCAAGCCGATCACCGTTTGCCGCGCCTCCCGGTCGTTGCCGCACACCAGCACCTCGCACTTGATCCCATGATCGAGGTGACGCAGCTCGTGCGCCGCGACGTTTTGAAACGCGGCCACAACCTTCACGCCGTCACCCAGAAGGGACTGCGCCTCCTCGGTCGCCGAGCCGGCCGGGGGCATCAGCATCTTGCGGGGATTCTCAGGGTCCAGGGGTACGCAGACATCGATGAACACTTTGCCTTTCAGGTGCGCCTTGACCGATTCGATCGTGCTCTTGTGGGCTGAAAAGGGCACCGTCAGGGCCACGACCTCAGCGGCCGCAGCCGCTTCCGGGTTCGCCATGCCCCGGATCAAGGCCTCGCCCAATTCCTCGTTCAACTCGCCGGCCACCTGCGCGGCCTTGCTCTGCTGCCGAGAGCCGATGACAACCTGAATACCGGCCTTGGCCCACCGCAAAGCCATTCCCGGACCTTGCTCACCCGTCCCACCCAAAATGCTTACGATCACATGCACTCCTTTTCTCTCAACGGAACAAATCACGCTCCGGATCACGGATCAACTGGCTCAGGTCACCGTCGCCGCGCGGATAGTCGTAGCCTCGAATCACGGCAACCGGCACGTTGTCCAGCTTGTTCATCACCAATTCGGCGGCCGCCGCCAATTCGTCCGCTACCGACAGGGCCGTCACCTTCAGTTCGTAGCCCTGCGCGTCGTATTGGCCCGTGTAGTCCACGTTGGCCTGCATACCCGCGAGGCCAATAGCGACGTTGACCAGACCTTCGCGCCAGGGCCGTCCGAAGGTGTCCGAGATGATCACGGCGACCTCCACGCCCATTTGCTCCCGCAAGTGGTCACGAATGGCACGCGCCGAGGCATCCGGATCCGGCGGCAGCACGGCAACCACGTCGTCACCCTCCATATTGGATCGGTCAACACCGGCATTGGCGCAAATGAAACCGTGATGCGTCTCGGCGATGATGACCCCGCGGTCCATCTTGACGATACGCCGCGATTCCTGCAGCACCACCTCGACCTGCCGGGCGTCCTTGTCCCACTGCCGGGCAAATTGCTCGGCCAGGGGCGACGGTGTGACATCAGCCAGCGACACCAGGCACCCCTCGGCCTTGGAGACGATTTTCTGGGTCACCACCACGATATCGCCGTCTTGCACCGTCAGCGATGCGTTCTCGGCTGCCTGCTGAATGAGGCCGGCCAGATCATCGCCCGGCACAATGATGGGGATGCCCGGAACACTCAGAATCCGCACTTCAGAAACCGTCATGATGGGTCACTCACAACAGGGCAGGGCACGGCTGCACAGCGTTCGAGAACGCCAAGGTCCGTCAACGCCTGCAAACTATGGCTGGGAACGCGTTGTGCCACAAACACCGCCAAGTCCTCCGGCGTGTCGATGTCCAGCGCCACCCGCGGCATGCGGCGCACATCAACAACCAGGTCGCGTTCCGCGCACAGCCGTAGATGGCGCCGGAAGCTATCGTCGCCGAAGGCCACCGGCAGACAATCTGGCGGCGTCAGCACCAGGGCATTCGTCCCCGTATCCTCGCGATTCGGAACCAGGACCACTGGCGCCGCCGACTGCGAAGCCAACGCCAGCGCCTCTACGTCGGCGGCCATCAGCAGCGGAATATCGCCCGGCATGGTCAGCATGGAAGGGATGCCTCGCCGCAGGCATTCCCGGCCGCCTCTGGCCACGGCCTCGCTTTGCCCGCGCCCCTGGGCCTCCCACAACACTTCCGCCCGCAGCGACTCGGCCAGTTCAGCCACCTCACGATCACAGGTCACCACGCCGATACCCGCCAGCCCCTCCGCCTGCACACACGCCGTCAGCGTGTCGGTCAGGGTGGCCCGTGCCAACGCTGAGCGTTCATGGGGCTGCAACAGCCCCGCCAAACGCTGCTTGGCGCCGTGAAAGTTTTTTGCGGGAATGACAACGTAGGTCATTTGGATAACGCCCTTGCCAGGGTCAGCGCCGTCTGCGCCAACGCGCGTTTGTCTTCGCGGGTGCGCATGACCGTGTTCGTCACCTCAACCCGCAACCCCATGTCGGCCAGGCGCGGCTGCAGGCCGGCGTCCTGCGTGTCGATCACCATCCCGTGCAACAGATCCCCATAATACTGGGCTACCCCACACGCCGAAACCTCCAACCCCAGACCACGAAGCATCAGGTCCGCCGGGCCTTTCAGTGTTTTCCCGGCGACGATCGGACTGACCGCCACGACCGGAGCCGGACTGTCCACGATGGCTTGACGCACGCCGGGTACGGCCAGAATCGTGCCGATACTGATAATGGGATTGCTCGGGCAAATGAGAATTGCCTCGGCCTGCGCCAGCGCCGCGCACATGCCGGGAGCCGGCCGGGCCTGCTCCACGCCCTGGAAGACGACATCCAGAACCTCCTCCCGGCCGCCGCGCTGCACCAGATACTCCTGGAAATGAAACACCCCCGCAGGGGTCCGAATCAGCGTGGGAACGGCTTGATCGCACATCGGCAGGATGCGCGACCGGACGTTGAGGGCCTGGCACAAGGACTTGGTGATGCCGGTCAGACTTTCGCCGGCGCGCAGGCGTTCGGTGCGCAGGATGTGGGTCGCCAAGTCGCGGTCGCCGAGGTTGAACCACCCCGCCTCGCCGTAACGCAGCAGCATCGCCAGGGCCTCGAAAGTGTCGCCGCGAATGCCCCAGCCGCGCTCCTCATCGACCAACCCGGCCAGCGTGTAAGCGACGATATCGACGTCCGGGCTGATGTGGAGGCCAAAACGTTGCAGATCATCGCCGGTGTTGCTGACAATGGTGAGCGTTTCGGGGTCCACGAGATCAACCAGGCCGCGCAAAAATTTGGCGGCCCCGACGCCGCCTGCCAACGCAACGATCATCCTCGCTCCTGTCGATCCTGCTCTCCGTAACCGGCTCCTCCCGCAATTCTCAATGGGCCGCTATTCTAAATGCTCCCATACCCCCTCGCAAGCCATGCTGACGCGGCGTCGGGTAGGGGGTACAATGATTCTTACAGGCGCCGGAAGACCTGCCGACGCCATTACCCCATACGAGGTAAGGAGGTACACAAATGGATATCCATATCGACACGCAACACTTCGACATCTATGACGACCTGCGAGCCACGATCACGTCCTCGCTGGAGAAACTCAACGCCCGACACAACGACATCATCCACGCGCGCGTGACCTTAGTGAAGAGCACGCACCACCAGCACGGCAGCGACGAAGCCCGCTTCATGCTCTCCATGGCGCGCCGCAAGCTTATCCAGGCATCCAAAATCGGCAAAGACGTCGACGATGCCATCCACAACGCCTTGCAGGCCCTGACGCGCGAGTTGTCCGATTTTCGCAGCAAACGCCGCGGGCTGGACAAGCAGCGTCTGAAAGCCGCCAAATCAGGACCTCGGCTTTCCGGGCAAGTCGTCCACGTCGCTCCTGAACAGGGCTACGGCTACGTCGATATCGGCGCCGACGAAGAAATTCACTTCCTGCGCAACGTCGTCGTGGGCGACGCCTTCGAGATGATCAACGAAGGCACCGCCGTGGAAGTGGACGTGATTGAAAACGACTCCGGTTATGAGGCTACCCGAGTGGCGTTGCTGCAAAGCTGAGCAGGACTCCGAACGGATACGACTAGGCGCTTTCCTTTAGGAGGTTCACAATGGGCAGACTCGACGGGAAGGTAGCATTCATCAGTGGCGGCGCTCGCGGCATGGGCGCCGCCGAGGCACGGCTGTTCGCCAAGGAAGGCGCCAAGGTCGCCATTGGCGACGTCCTGGACGACGATGGCCGCCAGGTGGAAGCGGAGATTAACGAAACCGGCGGCGCCTGCGTCTTCATTCACCTGGACGTGACCAGCGAGGCCAATTGGCAAGAAGCCATCGCCGTCACCGCATCCCGCTTCGGCAGGCTGGACATCCTGGTCAACAACGCCGGCATCGGCGGCGTTAGCAGCTTGGTAGAAGAAACCTCCCTGGCAGACTGGGACAGGGTAATGGCCGTCAACAGCACGGGCGTATTTCTGGGCACAAAGGCCGCCATACCGGGGATGCGCAAGGCAGGAGGCGGCTCCATCATCAACATCTCCTCCCAGCTGGGGCTGGTGGGCACAGACAACAGCACCCCCCAATATCAGGCGTCCAAGGGCGCAGTGCGTATCTTTACCAAGGCGACCGCTGTCCAATACGCCAGAGAGGGCATACGGGTCAACTCTGTTCATCCCGGTCCGATTGTCACACCCATGACCGAGGGGCGACGGTCCGACCCCGAAGCCTACAACCTCATGCTGTCGCGGATACCTCTCGGAAGATTCGGCCAGCCTGATGACGTCGCATACGCCGTCCTCTACCTGGCCTCCGATGAGTCCCGCTACGTCACAGGCACTGAGGTCGTCGTGGATGGTGGCTGGGTTGCACAGTAGAAGCTGTTAGTTGGATTACCCAAAGAGGTGTCGCCACACCTCGTCAAGGCAAGCGCGTTGCAAGGCAACGGGAATCGTTCTTTAGAAGTGCCGTTAATTTCTGAGCATCCAACGCGCTCGTGTTAAAACGAATTTATGAGATTTGTTCTGAACTTTGGCTCCTAACTTTCGGCAATTGTCACCTTTCTGCTCGACAACTCCTGCCGTCGTCACATCCCTGGGCGATCAGCCAGAACGCCATCGTCTAATGGCGTATAGACCCTCTCTCCACTTCATGCCGGGCTTGACCCGGCATGAAGTGGATTGCCGCTTTCGCGTGAATGACCCTTTGGGGAAAACGTCGTCACGCCAACTCCTCAAGGCCGTGTGACATCACTTCCTCATTGAAAATATCGATAGTCCTACAATAAGACGTCTTGAATCTTGTCTATGTTAAAGCGAAATTTTCATGATATTCTTGAACTTTGATTCACAATTGTCTGACAAAATCTTGTTCTGCGGCCCCAGCAATGTCCTACCGCACCGCTCATTCCGTGGCAATAATCCGCGTGATGCCAATATCCTCCCCAGCTCCCGGACGAATCTCGGTTCTTCAGGCAACAGGTCGATAGCCCTGCGATAAGCCGTCTCAACTTCTCGCAACGGCGCTCGCAGCCAACGAGCCAACGGAGCGGGCGGGCCAATTCGCGTCATGCCCAGGAGCTTGGGGACGACGAACCTGCGGCAGGTGTCGGCTTCGTTCAGTGGCACGCGATCTCCTCTTTCCCCGCTCTCACCCCAACAATTCGCGTCGCACCTCGTCGAGGCGGGCGCGTTGCTCGGCATCGACGTCGGGAAACGGCTCGCCTTTTTGGCGCAGGCCGCCGGTGAATTGGGGCGGGCGTTTTTCGAGGAAGGCTTGACGGCCTTCGTCGCCGTCGGTGGTGAGTTGGGTCAGCAGGGTGTTCATCAGGGTTTGGACGCGCCACGCCTCGGTGATGGGCATGTCGCGGAATCGGATGGCGAATTCCTTCATCATGCGCACGGCCACGGGCGGCAAGCTGGCGACGTGCCGGGCGATTTCCTCCGCGCGTTCCATCAGGCGGTCATGGGCAACCACCTCATTGATCAGGTTGATGCGCAGGGCCTCGCGGGCGTCGAACGGCTCATCGGTCAGCAGGATGCGCATGGCGTCGGCGTAAGCAATCTGGCGGGTGAGGTAGGTAGCCCCGGGGCCGTTGCCGACCCAGCCCTGGCTGAGCAGTGCGAATTTGAACCGCGCGTGCTCGGCGCAGGCGAGACGGATGTCGGTCGAGGTCAGCATCAGGTAGAAACCGGCGCCTGCCGCCCAGCCGTTGATGGCGCCGATGACGGGCTTCCAGATCTGCGGATAGTGATCGCCCAGACGTCCGTCGGCGCCTATCTTGGCACCGTTGACCGTTCCCGAGGGCGGCCAGAAGATATTCTCGGCGCGCACCCGCTCGCGCTCCTCCGGCGTGATGTCGGGCCGCGTTGCCAGATTGTGCCCGGCGCAGAAGTGCCGCTCGCCGGCGCCGGTGAGGATGGCCACGCGCACGTCGTCGTCGTCCCACACGTCCTGCCAAACCGCGGCGATGTCGGCCGAGGTCTGCCGGTCGAGGATGTTGCCCTTGTCGGGGTTGTTGATGGTGATAGTTGCGATATGGGCTTTTTTCTCATACGTGACGGTCATGTGGGTGCCGCTCCGTTTCAATAGATACCGTGTTCTTCTACCAGCCGGGCGATTTCCGCCTCGGACAACCCCAGGAGATCTCGATAAATGGTGTCGTTGTCCTGCCCCAGGACGGGCGCCGGGGTCAGATAGGGCGCCGGGCCGCCGTCGAAGCGCCAGCCGATGCCCGGCAAGTCCCGCCAGATGCCGTCGTGGGTCTGCAGGCGGGTAAAATAGCCGCCCTGACGCAGATGCGGATCGTGGAAGAGCCGTGACGGTTCCAGGAACGGCCCCGCCGGCACACCGGCTTGTTGCAAACGGTGCATGGCCTCGTCGTCGTCCTGGTCTTTCGTCCACGCCGTGATGGCCGCGTCGATTTCGTCTTGATGCGCCCTGCGGCCCGCGGCGGTGGCGAGGCCCGGCACCGCGGCCAAATCGGGACGCCCAATGACCCCGCACAGCGCCCGCCATTCCGCGTCATGCGTTACGGCGATGGCAATCCAGCGGTCCGGCCCGTTGCAGCGATACACGTTATGAGGGGCATAAACGTCATCGGCGTTGGCCGTCGGCCGCCGCTCGCGGGCGTTCATCTGGAAATCAAGCAGCGCCTCAGGCAGGCAGGCGGTCAAAGCTTCCGCCATCGAATAGTCCACGTACTGCCCCTCGCCGGTCACGACGCGATGGTTAAGCGCCGCCGCGATCACCATGGCCAATTCCAGCCCTACCCACGGGTCGGCCCACAGGCCGCCCTTGATGGGTTCGCCATCGGGATAGCCGGAGATGGAATTCCAGCCCGTATAGTATTGCAGGAGGCTGCCGTAGGCCACGTAGTCCTTGTCCGGCCCGCTGTGCCCGGTGCCCGACGACGACACCATGATGAGGTCGGGCTTGATCGCCCGCAGCACGTCGTAGCCCAGCCCAAGGCGCTCGATGACGCCGGCGGCGAAATTCTCGATGACCACGTCGCTCAGCCCAATCAATTGCTTGGCGAGGCGCAGTCCGGCGGGCGTGGCGAGGTTCAGAGCGCAGGAGCGTTTCGACTGATTGTACGCTTGAAACGGCGCGCCGCGGATCGACGGGTCCGGGCGTCTGGCGCTGCCGATCTTGATGACCTCGGCACCCATCATGGCCAGGAAGCGCGCCGCAGTCGGACCGGCAATGATCCAGCTCAGGTCGACCACCCGGACGCCGTGCAGCGGCAGCCGGTCTGACGACGGCTCATCCGTGCGGTCTTTGATTGGGGCAGACGCCGGGGTGGGAGACTGGCCAAGAAAACGCTCGTTATGTTCGCCCAACCGCGGCGCCGGGCGGGCGTTCAAGGGCAGCGTCAGGTGGGAAAACCGATACGGCACGCCGGGATACCTCAGGCGTCCGGCAACCGGGTGTTCGACGTCGTTGAAAAACCGGCGGAATTTCAGATGGGCGTCGTTGAACAAATCTCGCACCGTATTGACCGGAAAGCAGGGGATGCGGCGTTCCTGCCCCCAGCGGGCGACGTCGTGCTTGGCGCGGGTTCGGGTCCACTGCCCCACAAGCTGCCATAGCTGCCGGAAATGCCGCTCTCGGCCCTCGCGGGTTTGGAAACGCGGCTCCTCAGCCCACGCCGGCCGCCCCATCAGTTCGACCCAACGCGCCCATTGCGCGTCCTCGCGCGGCGAAATGGCGACATAGCCGTCGCGGCACGGCAGCACCCCGCCCACCGAAGCGACCGGGGCTGTGGTCTCAGAATCCTTACTGTCCGGCACAACCCGCTGCGGTGGTGGTTTGTCGAAGGCGCAGTTGGCCAAGGCGCTGATCAATTGCGTGACCATGGCCTCAAACGCCGAAACCTCGACGCGGCAGCCCACGCCAGTCAGCCGCCGGCGGTACAAGGCCATCAACGTCGCCGTGGCCGCAGCCAGGCCAGCTACAAACTCGGCTTGATGCCCGCCGGCGCGAATCGGCGGCTGCGCATCGCCGTCCGCCACCGGCCCTAGCATGCCGGGTGCCTGGCCGCTCATGTGGAACAGAACCAGATCAGATGCCTTGAAATGTTCGTAGGGACCCCAAGAACCGAAAGGGGAGATAGAGGTGAGGATCAGGCCGGGGTTGTCCTGCCGCAGCGTCTCGCCGTCCAACTCCGACCCGGCGAGCCTTACATTTGGAAGATCTTGGATGACGACGGTGGCGGTGCGCGCCAAGTCTCTGAGCCGCTGCCGGTCTTTCGGCAGCGTCAGGTCCAGGGTGATGCCGTACTTGTTCAGGTTCAGGGCCAGAAACAGGCCGCTCTTCTCGGCGTGCAACAGGTCGCCCGGAAACGGCCCCGCATGCCGCGCCGCATCGCCTGCGGGCGGCTCCACCTTGATGACCTCGGCACCCATGAGGGCCAGTATCTTGCCGCAATAGGATGCGCTGACCTGCTCACCCAATTCCAGCACCCTGACGCCGGGCAGCAACCCCTGTGACATCTTGCTCCTCCACAGCCAGACGAATGGAACGGGCTGCTCACTCGAAAAGTGTGACGACCTTCGCCAGCATCTCCTCCATGAGCACAGCCGGAATACGCTCCAGCATGCGGGCATGACGTGAGGCAAGATCAAGGGCACGAGGTTGATCGCACCGAATCACGCCGGTTGTCCGTATTCCCGCCCCCTCAAGCGACACGGCAAAACCAGCCATGCGGACGAACGCGCCACCCCGGGTAATCGGCAACACAATCGGCGTGCCTGTCAGCCGATTGAAGCGCCCTGGCGACACAGTCAGCACAGGCTGTTGGCCCTGTTGTTCATGCCCGGAAGTCGGGTCCAGGGATACCAGATAAATATCACCGCACTCCATTACAGCAGTTCATCGCCGACCGGCTTGGCATCAAGCCATTCCCGGTCTTCAGCGTTTCTCTCGCCTGCCGTGCCACATTGGTCGAGGAGGTCATCCAGGCGATAGCGTGGCCGCGGATTTGCTTCAACCACCAGGCGATTCCCTTCCACGCCGATGCCGACCGCGGCACCTGCCCGCAGATGCAGCAGATCGAGAAAAGCCGGTGGCACCGCCAGCATAACCGAACCGCCAACCTTGCGAAGCGTCGTTGTACGCATGGGATTGCTCTCCTGTACGGGACGTCATGTACACGAATAATAGAGGCAGGTTATAGGAAAATATAACACGAAGCCATCGGGGGACTTCCGCAGGCCCAAGGCCCCACGCCGGAAATCCTTGACACCCCAATTCCTAAGCGTCGACAATGAGCCGCTTTAGGAATCAAACCAATTTTCAATACGCAAGCACGATGCGGGAGACAGGACACACATGGCGAGCGCGTTGGATGGCATCACGGTGTTGGAACTGAGCCACAATCCGGCAGGGGCCATGGCCGGCATGTTTCTTTGCGACCACGGCGCCCGGGTCATCCGGCTGCTCGACAGCGAGGCGCCAGCCACGCGGCGCGGCGGCTACCTGGTTTGGGACCGCGGCAAGGCATGCCGCCGGTTGGACTTCTCTCAAGTCACCTCGGCACAGCCGCAGGCCGCGGCCTATGAACACCTGATCCGCAGTGCCGACGTTGTGCTCGAAGACTTCCCGCCTTCATCCGACCAGCAAGCTCTGGTGCGGCCTGATTGGCTCGCCGCCCTCAATCCCCGACTGGTTCACTGCTCCATCACCGCATACGGCAAGCACGGCCCGCTTAAAGACGAACCGGCAATCGACGAACTCGTGATGGCACGCATGGGCATCCTGGACACCATGCCCGGTTATCGCCCCGGGCCCGTGCACGTGGTGCACCCGCTGCCCAGCGTCGGAGCGGCGCTCTTCGCCGCCATCGGCACTGCGGCGGCCTTGCTGGCCAGAGAGAAGACGGGTAGAGGACGGACCGTGGAAACGTCCCTGATGGCGGGGTCCCTGCTGTATCAACCCAAAGTGGTGGCGCAGAACCTGGAACCGCGGCCCTTTCAGACCCACCCGGCCGGCAGCGGGCCGTTTTACAGCGTTTACGCCTGCGCCGACGGCAATTGGGTGCAACTGGGCTGCGTGCACCTCGGCTTCATCCAAACCGCGGCGAGGGTCATGGGCATTGCTGACGTACTCGACGACCCGCGATACGGCGGCGGGCAAATCCCGGTGTCCCCGGAGGCCGACCTCGACCTGCGGGCACGCATTGCCGACGCGGTCGTGGCGCAGCCATACGCCCACTGGGCCAACTGCTTCGAGGACGCCGACGTGCCATACGCCCTGGCGCGGACCACTGAAGAGGGCTTGAACGATCCGCAGGTGCAGGCTAACGGCATGGTCGAGACGCTGACGGACCCCGAGGTCGGGTCGCTGGCACAAATGGGCGTGCCCGTTCAACTTTCGCAGACGCCCGGACGGATTCAGGGGCCGCGCACACTGCCTGATACGTTGTCATCCGACCTACCCGAGGATGCGGCAACCCCGGCGGCTGTATCGTCCGCCCCGTTGCCCGAAACGGAATTCGACCTGCCCCTGCAAGGGGTCAGGGTATTGGAGATCACCAATCTGATCGCCGGCCCCATCGCCGGGCGCCTGCTTGCCGACCTGGGCGCCGATGTCATCAAAGTGGAGCCCCACGCCGGCGACATTTCGCGCCCCCTTGGCCGCACGTATTTCTTCAACGTCAACATCAACAAACGTTCCCTCTGTCTCAACACGCGCGAGCCGGACGGCAAGACCGTGGCGCAGAAAGTGGCGGCGACTGCGGACGTCATGCTGGCCAACCTGCGCCCCGGCGCCACGGCGCGTATGGGCTTGGGGCCGGATAACTTGCGAGAATTGAACCCGCGCCTGATCGAAACGCACGTGACCGGATTCGGCGCCACGGGTCCCTACGCCCATCGGCCCGGCATTGATCCGCTGTCGCAAGCCCTCATGGGCCTGTCACGCGCCCAAGGCGGTGCCGAAAACCCACCCGTTTTCCCCGCCCAACTGGCACCCACCGATTACACCGCCGGTGCGATGGGCGCGTACGGCACCATCCTGGCCCTGTTCGTCCGCGAGCGCACCGGCCAGGTGCAGCGCGTCGATACCAACCTGCTCAACGGCGGCATCATGCTCACCTCCGAGTGGTTCACGCGCTACGAGGGCAAACCCGCGCGTCCCCTGGCTGACAAGGGCCAGTACGGCCTGACGGCGTTTCATCGCCTGTATGAAGTAAAGGATGGCTGGCTGTATGTTGCCGCGGATGCACCCGCCGCCCGGCAAGCCCTGTGCGAAACCTTGGGTTGCGAGGCGAGCACGGAGCAACCAAGCGGTTTAACAGGGGGAGGGGAGGGGCACCCCAGTGTGGCCCCGCCGGCCGACGCCCTGGCCCAGCGTTTCGCCGACCTGTGCCTGACGGAGGCCGTGAAGCGGCTACAGTCCGCAAACATCCCTTGCTCCCCCGTTGTTGGCGGCGACAGCGAAGTTTTTCTCGACGACCCGCATGCCACCGACAATCGAATGGTTTTGGCATACGACCACCCCGTTGTTGGCCACATGCTAGTTGCGGGGCATTACGTGCAATTCGGCAACACCCCCGCCGTGCCCGGCAAATCCACCCCCCTGCTGGGTCAGCACACACGGGACATGCTTCGGGAAGTTGGCTATACTGAGGACGCCATTGCCGACCTTTACGGCAAGGCGGTGGTAAAAACTGAAGACGTGTAGCCGCCAACCAATTCTCGAAGAAGAAACCCGATGCCACCCATTCACTACCGGCCAGGGGCTTTTCCGCCTCAAGATTGCCTGGATTGGGCACAGTTGATCCCGCTCATCGGCCCTGCATCCGCTTCTGTGGCACGCTATGATGGATTGCTTGCCGCTTTTTCAGATCCCGATAATCTGCTGACCCTTCTATCGCTCCGGGAAGCTGTTATCTCCTCACGCATGGATGGCGGACGGGCGACTCTGGGTGAGGTGCTCGAATTCGAAGCCGGGCAGAAAGTCGATTCGCCGGCATTGCGCCGCGACGTTGAACAGACGCTGAATTATCACTTGGCACTACACCGGGCGGAACAAATGCTGGCGGAGTTGCCACTCTGCTTGGGTGTCATCCGCGCGGCCCACCGAACGCTGCTGCGCGGCACCCAACGAACCGAACAAGCGCCCGGCGAACTGCGACGCGGCCCTGGCCGAGTCGGACGTCCCGGTACCTCGGTCGAGAGGGACGCCTACGTCCCCATCGACGCAGTCGAGTTGCCGGATGGTGTTGCCAGATGGGAGCGCTACATTCACGAAGCGGTGCCGGATCGCCTGATTCAGCTTGCCATTTTGCACGCGGAATTCGAAGCGTTGCATCCGTTTGCAGAAGGCAACGGACGCCTTGGGCGCATGCTTGTGCCCCTGTTTCTGTGGCATCAGGGAATGATTCGGCGGCCGGTCTTCTATATCAGCGCCTACCTCGAGGAACGACGCGACCTGTATTACGACGGATTGTTGGCGATTTTCCGCGACGGCGACTGGACAAGCTGGTGCCGCTATTTTCTCGAAGCATTACGAATGCAGGCGGAAGACAACTTGGCAAAAGCACAGGAGATCTTTGATCTCTATGATCGGACCACCCGCCACTTCTCCGTCATCACCCGTTCTCCAAATACCGTTGATGCCCTGACATGGTTATTCGGCCACCCGGTCGTGCGCAGCTCGGACTTCACCACCGCGGCGGGAGTGCCCAAGCGGACTGCGCACCGGTTACTCGGCACGCTGATGGAGGAAGGGATTCTGCAGGAGATCCGAGCCGCCAATGGACGCCGGCCAGCGTTGCTCGGCTTTTCCGGCCTGCTCAGCCTTGCAGAAAAGGATTCCGATATTCGCTCATTGTATGACACATAACTTTATTTTATACGCCATACAAGGCATAATAATATTTTCCACGCCGACATCCCTTTCCAGCTATCCGCTCCCTGCCTCCGCGCAACGATTGTTCAATTCTTTCCCGAGGCGCTCCATCGTGCCAACAAAATGGTCTCCAGAGCCACCGATAGGGCACTAGAACATTCCGTACCTAATCGAAAAGGGCGGCGCGGCCAATGCCTCCAAGTCGTCACTCCGGCGCATGCCGGAGGGTAGATTCACATTTCAAGTGCAACACGTGTTTCCAGAAGGTCTCGGCTGGCGTTTGGTAACCGAGACATTTGCGAGGCGTATTGTTGTACGCCTGCACCCGTTCCGTAAAGCGCTCCTCTGACAAGCCCGTCAGATCGCTCTTGCGGGGCAAGCTGCGACGCATGCGACCGATGGCGTTTTCCACACCACCCTTTTGCCACGGCGCATGCGCGTCGCAGAAAAAGGTCTCGATACCGAGGTCATGGAGTCGGTAATGTCTGGCGAACTCCGTGCCGTTGTCGAAGGTGACCGTTTGCCGCCACTCAGACGGCAAGGAGCCCAGGAGACCTCTCATGGCCTTGGCGATGGGAGCGGCGGCTTTGCCGGGCGCCCTGGCTGCGATGAGCAGGCGCGACTGGCGCTCGTGCAAAGTCAGAATCGCTTGTCCATAAGTCCTGAACAGCATCAGGTCGGCCTCCCAGTGTCCGGGTGTGCGGCGCTCAGCGACCTCGGTCGGACGCTCCGCCAGGGGTCGTCTGAGTTTGATGAAGGACGCCGGACTGCGGCCTTTGCGCCGCCGTCTGCCGCGTTTCGATTTGGCAAAGGGCAGATAGTGGCGCCAGGCGTAGTCGTTCTTGCGGGCGAGTTGGGCATAGATGAAGCGGTAGATGGTCTCGTATGACATAAGGCACTTGGTGGCCTCGCGGGCGAGCCTGCCGGCCACCTGTTGGGGCGACCAGCCGAGCTTGAGGCAGGCCAGGACGCGGTGTCGCAGGGCTGCATCGCGCTCAAGCTTTGAGCCGCGCCAACGCCTGGCGCGTGCTTGCTGGTCGGCATAGCGGGGCTGGTAGCCGCGGGTCTTTGAGCCATTGCGTTTCAGCTCCCGACTAAGGGTTGATGGCGTGCGATCCAGACTTGCCGCGATTTGGCGCACTGAGTGTCCCTCGGTACGTAATCGGGCAATGTGACATCGCTCCTCGATGTTGAGGTGTGTGTAGCAAAGTCCCATGGCAACACCTTAACAAAGTGTTGCACTTCGTTTGTGATTCTAGGGAATCCACTGCCCCGAGGCCGGGACGGGCTCCTGGCTACCGAAGAACCTGGACCCCGGCTTCCACTGGAGTGACGGATCGACGACTCATCATTCCTAAGATTACGGCTTGGTGAATTGTATTCCTTTTGTGCGTGGCCACCGGTAAGGCCGACGGCGGTTACTGCGAAAGGAGACCCTTCGCTCCCACCAAACAAAAGCGACGAGGACCCCATCTGAACGCCGGCATGCAAGGCGCGAGTTGTTTGCCATTCATGGCTCACATTTCGGCAATTTCAATATGTGGCACACAACATATTATTTTACGCCACATAGTGAAACTACGTAAATGCCGACAGCGACAGGTCGCGCAGAGGGGAGGATCTCGTAACGGCCGGATCACGCCGCTACGGTTGGCATCACACGGTCGGCGACCTGCTCGATGATGGCGATTTGCTGCGCGACGTCGTCGGTGCGAAAGTCGTAGGTGAGTTGGTGAATACCCATGTCCTGGCAGCGGCGGGCATCGTCAATAATGTCCTGCGTGGTGCCGATCAGAGCGTTGCCGGAGCGGAAGGCAGCCTCGCCGGTCGGGCCGATGTCGGTGATGTGGAGACTGCGCTTGAGGGAAATGGTGATGCCGTCCGGGTCGCGGCCGGCGCGTTCCGCCTCTTCGCGCAAATAAGGGAGGTGTTCGAGTACGTAGGCGGGTGTCTGGCGCGTCGGGTGCCAGGCCTGGCCGTACGCGATGGTGCGTCGGATGGCGCGCCGGCTATGGCCGCCGACCCAGATGGGCAGGGGATTCTGGACCGGCTTGGGCTGAAACTGCATGCCATCGAACTGATAGAATTTGCCGTGAAATTCCGGGTGCTCGTCGTTCCATAACGTGTGGAAGATGCGGAGGAATTCGTCGCTCATGGGCCCGCGTTCGGCGTATGGAACTCCGAGGCTTTGGAACTCCTTTTCGAGCCAGCCGACGCCAACCCCGCAGATCGCCCGCCCGCCGCTCAGCACGTCCAGGGTGGCAAACACCTTGGCCTGCACGATGGGGTTGCGGTAGGGCAGAATGATGACCGTGCTGCCCAGGCGGATGCGTTCGGTAACCGCGGCCACGTAGCACAGCACGCTGAGGGTTTCCAGGAAGCCGACGCTCGCATCGCGAGGAAATGAGCCGTCAGCCGTATAGGGATACTGGTTGGTGCCGGCGGTGGGCAGTAGAATATGGTCGCCGCACCACAGCGATTCAAAGCCAAGCGCCTCGGCGCGTTGGGCAAACTCGATGATTTTGGCGCCCTGAACGCCGTCCCCGCTGTGGGGCAATCCCAGGCCAAACCGCATGTCGCGCCTCCTTCAATTGAGGGGTTTCGATGGCAAGCGCGGCATCATAGCATGGGGTCCCGGCGGTTGAAATTTTGCTGCGCGCCTGCAAGAATTTCCGTCGTCGATCGCCAAGACCTGGAGGTTTGATCATGCCGGACTGGGAAGAAGACAACACGCCCGGCCACGGCGTCGGGACGCTCGCCGAGACTGCCAAGCAGATCGAAAAACCGCCCTTGTTCAAGGTCCTGCTGCACAACGACGACTTCACAACCATGGAGTTCGTGGTCGACATTCTGCTCCAGGTGTTTCACCGCCCGGAGCCGGAGGCCCTGCAGATCATGCTCGCGGTGCATCATCAGGGCGTCGGCGTGGCGGGTGTCTATACGTATGAAATCGCCGAGGCCAAGGTGAACAGGGTCGCGGAACTCGCCGGAGCAGAGGATTTCCCCCTGCTGTGCACCCTCGAACAGGAGTAGCCATGATTGCCGGAAGCGGCGTACGGGTGATCGCACCATGTTGACACGAGACTTGCAACGGTCGCTCAGCGAGGCCAGCCATGCGGCCGCGCACCAGCGCCACGAATACATCACGCTGGAACACGTCCTGCACGCGCTGCTGGATGATCCAACCAGCAACGACGTGATTCACAACTGCGGCGGCGACATCGCGCAGATCAGGAGCGCCCTGGACGCGTTCATGGCGGAGCACCTGCAAGCGCTGCCGCGCGGGGTGAATGCGGCGCCGCAGCCGACAGCGTCATTCGAGCGCGTCCTGCAGCGCGCGTTACTGCAGGCGCAGGGCTCGGGCCAGCCGGCAATCGACGGCGGCAACGTGCTGGCTGCGATGTTTCAAGAGACACGCTCGCACGCCGTTTATCTGCTGCAGAAGCAGGGCATCAGCAAGTTGGACGTTCTGAACTATATTTCGCACGGCATTTCAAAACGCGGCTTCGCGGATGAAGACGACAGAACGGAGGACCCCGCAACCCCCGGCGGCGAGACTGGCGCGGCGCGCCCGGCGCGTGATCCGTTGGCCGCCTTCACGGTCAATCTGATCGAGCTGGCCGAGAATGACGGCATCGACCCGCTCATCGGGCGCGAGGCGGAGATCAGACGCACCATCCAGGTCTTGTGCCGCCGCCGCAAGAACAACCCGGTGTACGTCGGCGAGCCGGGCGTCGGCAAAACGGCCGTCGCCGAGGGCCTAGCCCTCAGAATTCAGCGCGGCGAGGTCCCGGAAGCCCTGCGCAACACCGAGGTTTACGCCCTGGATTTGGGAGCGCTCATCGCCGGAGCCCAGTACCGAGGCCAGTTCGAACAGCGCCTCAAGGCCGTCATCAAAGCGCTGCGCGAGAAGCCGGGAGCGATCCTGTTCATCGACGAAATCCACACCATCGTACGCGCCGGAGCGGTTGAGGGCGGCATGATGGACGCCTCGAACCTGCTCAAGCCGGCCCTGGCCGGCGGGGAACTGCGGTGCATCGGCTCGACCACCTTTCCCGAATACAAAGCCTCTTTCGAACGCGATAAGGCCCTCGGCCGGCGGTTCCAAAAGATCGACATCGACGAACCTTCCGTGGCCGATACCCAACGCATCCTGCAGGGGCTGCGGGGCTATTACGAGACCCATCACGGCATCACGTACAACGATGCGGCCCTTGCAGCAGCGGCTGAGTTGTCCGCCAAGCACATCAGCGATCGTTTCCTGCCGGACAAGGCCATCGACGTGATTGACGAGGCGGGCGCGGCGGTGAAACTACTGCCCGAGGACGAGCGGGTTGGCAGACAGATCACCGTGCCTGATATTGAGCGGGTGGTGGCCGACATGGCCAGAATTCCCGCGCGTTCCGTTTCGAGTTCGGACAAAGACCGCTTGGCCAATCTGGATAAGGCGCTGAAAGGCGTCATTTATGGGCAGAACCACGCCATCGAGCGGGTCGTCAAGGCGGTGAAACTGTCGCGTTCCGGGCTGGGCGCGGCCACGAAGCCGATCGGCTCGTTTCTGTTTGCGGGCCCGACCGGGGTGGGAAAGACCGAACTCGCCAGACAGCTCGCCCGGGTGCTCGGCGTAAACTTCCTTCGCTTCGACATGAGCGAGTACATGGAGAAACACACCGTGTCGCGGTTGATCGGGGCGCCGCCGGGTTATGTGGGGTTCGATCAAGGCGGGCTGTTGACCGACGCCGTGGTCAAAACGCCGCACGCCGTTCTGGTATTGGACGAAATCGAGAAGGCGCATCCCGACGTGTTCAACCTGCTGTTGCAGGTGATGGACCACGCCACCCTGACGGACAACAACGGCAAGAAGGCGGACTTCCGCAACGTCGTCGTCATCATGACCACGAACGCCGGAGGGCGTGAAATCGCCAGCGAAGAGATCGGCTTTCGTGCCACAGGCGCGAAACGTGGCGACAGCGACCCGGGTGCAGCGGCGGCGAAGGCCAAGACTGCCATCGAACGCACTTTCAGCCCCGAGTTTCGCAATCGCCTCGACGCCTGGGTTCAGTTCAACGCCCTCACCATGGCAGACGTGGAGCGTGTCGTTGATAAGTTTGTCGACGAGCTGCGAGGCAAGCTTGAAGACAAGCAGGTGAGCCTGCAGCTGACAGACGCGGCGCGGCGCTGGCTGGCACAGGAGGGTTTTGACCGTTTCCATGGTGCGCGCCCGATGGCCCGTTTGATCCAGCAGCGCATCACGGAGTCGTTGTCTGAAGCGATTCTGTTCGGGGACCTGCAAGAGGGGGGCCGAGCGGTCGTCAAGGTCAGGAAGAACGACTTGGTGCTGGCGTTTCGTGCGTCGTAGGGCCCCGCTTGGTCAGGGAAGAATCTGAACGATATGGCGTCGAGGCATGCTGCTGTTCATTCCGGCGAATTCCGGAATCCAGCGACCCTTGTGCCACCGAATACCTGGACCCCGGATCAAAGCCTGCCCCGGACTTGATCCGGGGTCCGGGGTGACGTTCTTTCGCCGGAGCGACGAAGCTTCGTCGCTTGCCGGGGTCGAATTAAAATTCCAGGTGCTTAGGCGTACGGGGAAAGGGGATGACGTCGCGGATATTCGTAACGCCGGTGACCATCATCAGCAAACGCTCAAAGCCCAGCCCGAAGCCGGCGTGCGGGGCCGTGCCGAAACGTCGTATGTCCAGATACCACCAATAATCCTGCGGCCGCAGGTCAAACTCGCCGAGGCGCCGTTCGAGCACCTCCAGACGCTCCTCACGCTGACTACCCCCAATGAGCTCACCGATGCGCGGCACCAGCAGATCCATGGCCGCCACCGTCTGGCCGTCGTCGTTCAGCCGCATATAAAAGGATTTAATTTCCTTGGGGTAGTTGTACACCATGACCGGCTTCTTGCAGTGTTCCTCCGTCAGATAGCGCTCGTGCTCGGTCTGCAAGTCCACCCCATAGGCGACCGGAAACTGGAACGACTTGCCCGAACGTTGCAGGACGGCGATAGCCTCGGTGTACGGCATGCGCACGTAGGACTCCTCGGCGATGGTGCGCAGGTTCGCCATCAGGTCGGGATCGACAAAGCGGGCAAACAACTCCAGATCAGCGGCGCAATGCTCCAGGACGTGGTTCACCAAGCCCCGCACCAAGTCCTCGCCCAGGTCCATATCATCTTCCAGATCGGCAAAAGCCATTTCCGGCTCGATCATCCAGAACTCGGCGGCGTGCCGCGGGGTGTTGGAATTTTCCGCCCGGAACGTCGGCCCAAAGGTGTACACGTTGCCCAAGGCGCAGGCGAACAACTCGGCCTCCAGTTGCCCGGACACGGTCAGATTGGCTTCCTTGCCGAAAAAGTCGTCGGCCACGCCGGGGCGCTCAGGGGCACCGGGCGGCGGCGAAAAGGGCAGGGTGGTGACCCGGAACATCTCACCGGCGCCCTCGCAGTCCGAGCCGGTAATGATGGGAGCGTGCAGGTGGTGAAAGCCGCGTTGGCGGAAGAACTGGTGCACGGCGAAAGCCGTTTCGGAACGGATACGGAACAGGGCGCCGTACTTGTTGGTGCGGGGGCGGAGATGGGCGATGGAACGCAGAAACTCGTCGGAGTGACGCTTTTTCTGCAGCGGGTAGGACTCCGGGTCGGCGCCGCCCAGCAGCTGAAGGGCATTGGCGTGTACTTCCCACTGCTGGTTTTTGCCGGGCGATGCGACCAGCGCACCCTCGACCTCGACCGCGGCGCCGGTGGTGACCGTTTCCAGGGCCGCGGCAGCGGGCGTGACGGCATCGACAATGACCTGCAGATTCTTCAGGCACGAGCCGTCATTGAGTTCCAGAAACGACAATCCCTTCGCATCGCGCCGGGTTCGCACCCAACCCTTGACCAGAATGGCGTCGCTTGCCTGCGCGCTGTTCAGCGCTTCGAGAACCCGCGTGCGTCTCATTATTTCTGTCCCTTCCCAGCGCCGAGAACGTCCGCCACCTGCGTTACCACCATATCGACCTCGTCGCGGCTGATCGTCAGGGGCGGCAAAAACCGCAGCACCGTGGCGCCGGCCGCCAACGCCAGTACGCCGCGCGCCATCAGGGCGCGCAAATGCGGCGCGACTTTCTCTTTCAGTTCCATGCCAATCATGAGGCCGAGACCGCGCACGGCGCGCACCTGGGGCGCCTGCATGGCGCGCAGGCTGTCTGCAAAGTATCGACCGGTCTCCGCGGCGTGCTCGGGCAGGCGCTGCTCCTGCAGGATGTCGATCACGGCGGCAGCGACGGCGCAGGCGAGGGGATTGCCGCCGAACGTCGAGCTGTGCAGCCCCTTTGGCATTTGACCGACCCGTTCGCTGATGGCGAAGGCCCCCATGGGCAGCCCGCCGGCCATCGCTTTGGCCATGGCGAGAATATCCGGTTCCAGGCCGTAATGGTCGCAGGCGAAGAACCTCCCGGTGCGTCCGAAGCCCGTCTGGACTTCGTCGATGATCAACAGAACGCCCCGGTGGCGACAAAGCGTCTGGGCGCCCTGCAAGTAGTCCGCGCTCGCCGGACGCACGCCGCCTTCGCCCTGCACAACCTCCAGGAGAACCGCGGCGGTATCGTCGTCCAACGCCTCCTCAAGGGCCGACAGCTTATCGTAGGGCACGTGCCGATAGCCCTCGGGCAACAGGCTGGCCACCTCGCGATGCTTCGGGTCCCAGGTTGCCGCCAAGGCACCCAGGGTGCGGCCGTGGTAACCCCGGGTGGCGGCCACGACGCCGTTCTTTCCCGTGCTGGCACGAGCGAATTTCAGGGCGCCTTCAATCGCCTCGGTACCGGAGTTGCATAAAAAGATGCGATCGAGGCCAGGTGGGGTGACGGCAGCCAGCTTCTCCAGCAGATCAGCGCGGCGGTCGTTGTAAAACAACTCGGGGCAGGTAATGAGCGTCCGCGCCTGTTGGGCCAGCGCTTCCGCCACCCTGGGATGCGCGTGCCCGACGCTGGCCACGCCCATACCGCTGGCGCAGTCAATGTATTCAGTGCCCTCGGCGTCCCACAGGCGGGTGCCCTCGCCGCGCACGATCGTCACGCCGCGCTTGGCGTACACGCCGGTTGAATAGCGTTCCTCAATGTCCTGCACCCGGTCCATCATGTCCATTCCCCTCAACGCAATACCGTGCCGCACTCCTGCAGCGCCCGCCGGATGGGTTGATCCAATCGGGCGTCGCCCAGAATGACCGTGCCGACCCCGCCTTCCAGCGCCTCTCTCGCGCCCATGATCTTCTTTTTCATGCGTCCCTGGGCGATATCCATGGCAGCCTCAAGCTGGTCTCGTTCAACGCACCGGACAAGTGAATCGGCGGCGTCGAGGTCGCGCAGCAGGCCCGGCACGTTGGACAACAGGACCAGGGTTTCAGCCTTGCAGGCAACCGCCAGAACGGCGGCAGCGCGGTCGCCGTCGACGTTGATGATCTCGCTTTCGTAACTCAACGCAGGCGGGCACAGCACCGGCGTGTAGCCGTTGTCCAGAAGCAGGGTGAGCAGGCCGATGTTGACCCGCTCGACGCGCCCCGTGAAGTCGTCGCGCAGCACCCGGCGTTTGCCGTCTTCGACGACCTTGATGGCCGCCTTGCGCGTGCCTTCCATGCTGCGGCCATCGGCCCCGCACAGTCCGACGGCGTTGACCCCAAGCTGCTGCAGGCGCTCGACGAACAGCTTGTTCAGCTTGCCAACGTAGGCCATGCAAAACAGCATCAGCGTCTCGCGGTCGGTGTAGCGGCTCTGCATGCCCGAAATCGAGGTGACGAAACGCGGCGGTTTGCCCAGAGCCGCGGAGAGCACGTTCGTCTCATGGCTGGCACCATGCACGAGAATCAGCCGCTCACCCTGTTGCGTGAGATCCCGCACGTCCTGGCAAACGGCATCGATGGGAATGCCCTCGCCGCCGCCGACTTTTACAACGAGCATGACGTTTCCTTAAGGAAGGGAACCTAAATGAACACCGCTGGCGATACGTTAAACCGTTTTGCCAAGGCTCGAATCTGCCTGACATTCAGTTCGCGCTTACCATGCAGGATTTCCGAGACGACCCCTTGCGAACCGACCTCTGGCAGGTCTGATTGGGTCAGGCCGTGTTCGTCCATAAGGAAGCTAAGCATGGTCGCCCCACTACACTCCGGCATGGGATGGTATTTTTCCTCATAGGCATGGAGCACAGTGCCCAGGATATCCAACAGCGCGTAAAGGGGGTGCTGCTCGTTGGTGCCGATTTCATCAAGCAGGCCGTTGAGCCGTTCGACGGCCAAGTCGTATTCTTGCTCATTACGAACGGCCAAGAGCGGGCTAATCGCGGGCCAGTGGTTATGAATGTCTTGTGTGATAGCGGTCATCGTTTCCACGTTTCTCGTTCGTAGTCACGGTGGGTGAGCAAGTGACGAATGTACACCTTGCCGCGATTGAAATGGACGGACGAGATGAGGCGATATTTGTTGCCTCCAATGTTGAATACGATCAAGTCTCCCACCTTGTCGGCGGATGGGAAGGTCATACGCAAGGCATCAAAACTGTTGAAGTCACTGCGTTGCATGATTTTAAACCAGCGAGAAAGGGCGCTTTCGCTGTCGGAGTGCTGTTGCCAAAATTCACGTAGCGCTTTGCGAGAGATAACGTGCATGGAATGGACAGTATCGCAAAATGAGATTTAGTACAACGCAAGATGAGGACAGCCGCTCGTGGTCAACCCCAACGCTGCGTTGTGTTAGGGATACTCCCCTCAGGCCTCTTTCTTCCACGTCCTCAATTCTTCCTCAACAAAGTAGTTCACAAGGTCACTGTACATTTTTTCAATGGCATCTGGAGCGCGACCTTCTTCTTCCGCCCAGCGTCTGCGTCGCTGTAGCATCGCCTGGAAACGTCCTGGAGCCCTTACGGTCGCTTCGCTCGTTTTGAACGGTGCCGCAGCCTGCACATATTGAAAGCGCTGGCCAATCAGCGCGATGACCTCTCTATCGATTCTGTCAATCTCCGTGCGAATGTCCTGCATGTCCCTGCACTCGTTTGGCCGTTTCACTCCCATCTACTCCTTTCCCTAGCAGGGCGAATAATATCATCTACCACCTGGCAACCGAGCGATTCCCGCGTTGGCCGAAGCGGATCGACTCGTTTCATGGCACGACTAGTTCATCGAACTTACAGATGCCAGTCAACTCCCCGTTGGTCACGTCGTTATAAATGTCCCGCAGGTGTTCCCGGAGATCATCCAGCATCTCACCTTGGGTCCAATAATCGGGGTAATCCTGGAGATAGCCAATCCACGCTCCGTCCTCTTCCCAATAGACGAACTTTACGGTTTGCATCGCAGAAAGCTCCTCTCTTGGCATCTGTGCGCTTGGATGCAAAGCAACATCGGAAACCCATCTCGTTGCTGCCGTAAAAAAACCAATCGGTCCGCTCCGCCACCCCTCATACCGGATGCAGCCCGGGAAAGGTCAGCCCGGTGGTTTCCTCAAGACTCAGCATGCAGTTCATCGCCTGAACGCCGTTGCCGGCGCCGCCCTTGACGAGATTGTCCAGGGCGGAGATGACGACCACGCGGCCACTGTGCGGGTCACTCTCAAAGCCGACGTCGCAGAAATTGGAACCACTGAGGATTTTCGGCTCCGGGTAGCGGTACGCCCCCTGTTTTTCCTTCACGAGGCGTATGAACGGCTCGTCCTTGTAGGCCTCGCGATACAGGCTGCGGATATCATTCTCGCGCAGCGGCGGGTCCAGGAAAACGTGTGAGGTGGTCAGTACGCCGCGCACCATCTCAATGGCGGTTGCCGAAAAGTGAACCGACAGCGGTGTGCTGCCGCTCAACTCCTGGATGATTTCGGCGGTGTGGCGGTGACCCGTGGGCTTGAAGGAACGCACGGCGCCGTGCCGTTCCGGGTGATGCGAGGCGAGGCTGGGCTTGTTGCCGGAAGCCGAGGAGCCGACCTTGGCTTCGACGACAATCGGCGCCTCCGGGGCCAGCAGGCCGGCACGGGCAAGGGGATAAAGGCCGAGCAGGGTGGCGGTGGCCAGACAGCCCGCGCCGCTGACGTGGGTCGCGGCGGCGATGGCGTCGCGGTGCAGTTCGGGAATGCCGTAGACGAATGACGACAATCGTTCCGGACAGGCATGATCGTGCCCATACCAGGTCTTGTACAGCAGCGGGTCGCGCAACCGGAAGTCGCTGCTCAGATCGATAATTCGGTCGCTCAGCGCTTGCAGGGTTTCCAGACGGCTTTGGGTCATGCCGTGGGGGAGGGCGAAGAAGAGAATGTCGCAACCCTGCAACTCGTCCATGCGTATGAATTTAAGGCGTGTCTGCTGGCGCAGGTTGGGATGTACCTGGTGCAGGAATTTACCCCGCTGGCTTTCCGAGGTGACCTGCGTCAGCTCCACCGCCGGATGCTGTAGGAGCAGCCGCACCAACTCGCCGCCGATGTAGCCCGAGCCTCCCGCCACGGCAACCCTAAGGCGGCTCATGCCGAAGCCTCTTGGCGAATGTACTCGACCATCTTGCGCGGGATGTCGACGCCGGTCGTGTCGATGCTGTTGCGAAACTCCATGGTGTAGTTGACCTCGTTCACCCACAGGCCGTCTGGTGTTTCCAGCAGGTCGACCGCCAGCATGCCGCCGCCGACGGCCTTCGCCGCAGCGCGCGACAGCGCATCAATCTCCGGCGTGACGGGGCAGTTCGACGCCTTGCCGCCCAGAGCCGTGTTGGTGATCCAGTGGTCGGAGGTACGGTAGATGGCGCAGATCGTTTCGTCGCCGACGACAAAAGAGCGAATGTCGTAGCCCGGCTTGTCGACATATTCCTGTATGTAGTAGATCGAATGGTGATACGACCCCAGAATCTGCTTGTGCTCAAGTATCGCCTCCGCCGCCTGCCGGTCGTTGATCTTCGCCACCAAGCGACCCCACGAACCGACGCAGGGCTTGAGAACGACGGGATAGCCAAGTTGTTCGATGGCCTCCAGAGCCGATTCCGGGGTAAAGGCGACCAAGTTGCGGGGCACCGGCAGGTTGTACTGCCGTAGTGCCTGCGTGGTGAGGAGCTTGTCGCCGCAGACGCGGGCGGTGTGGGCGGTGTTGATGGTCTTGATGCCCCAGTCGTTGAGCATGTGGAGGGCGTAGTAGGCGCGCGAGTGGTTGATGGCACGTTCGAGGATGAGGTCGTATTTGCGGAATGGGGCGGGATCGTGCAGGTCGAAAATCAAGGTCCGATCATCGAGTTTTTCGTAGGCCGTGCCATGGGCTTTGAGCGCCTCAAACAAGAGCTTTTCCTCAACCCGGATGCGAGAACACAGTATCCCAACAAGCATGTGTGCGTCCTATTCTCCCCAGTCTTCTTCTTCGTCGGGCGCCAGGGCAAGTTTCAGCGGGTCTTCGCTGATCACTTCCAGCTCGGCGCCGCACTCCTCGCACAGGATGATTTCGCCTGTCTCAAGATTGTTGTCCACTGGGACATCCGCTTCACATTCCGGGCACGATGTCATTTTTTTTCTCCCTCAACAATATGCTATGGTTCAGGTTCTACGCTCAAAGGCGACGAAAATCCTACGGCATGCCTATTGTACTTGCAACCGCCCAGGACGCGCTGATCGACAACGCATTTTATCGCGAGGACAGAGGGATATGGACGAATTACGCCGGGACTTGGAGAAACACATCGACGGGCAGGTGCGTTTCGACACGTTCACCCGCCTGCTGTACAGCACCGACGCCAGCATTTACCAGATCGAGCCGTTGGGCGTGGTGATACCCCGCCACGCCGATGACGTCGAGGCGACGGTGCGAGTGGCCCTGCAGCATGGCGTTCCGGTGTTGCCGCGCGGCGGCGGCACGGCGCTGGCTGGGCAGAGCGTGGGCCGGGCGGTCATTCTCGACATGTCCAATTACATGCACCAAGTGCTGGAGCTGAACACCGAGGAGCAGTGGGCGTGGGTGCAACCGGGTGTGGTGCAGGATCAGCTCAATGCCTACCTGCGGCCACATGGGTTTTTATTCGGGCCCGATACCTCGACCAGCAGCCGCGCCACCATAGGCGGGATGATCGGCAACAACTCGGCCGGCGCGCGTTCCATTCTCTACGGCAAGACAATCGACCACGTCCTCGAACTCAAGGTGGTGCTCTCCGATGCCAGCACGGCGCTGTTCAAACCCGTCGAGAAAGCGGTCGTTGAGCAGATCATCCGTGAGGACACGCTGGAAGCCGGTATCTATCGAGACGTGTTACGCATCGCCCAGGACAACCGGGACGCCGTTTTGGAACGCTATCCGAAGCTGCTGCGCCGGGTAAGCGGCTACAACCTGGACGAGTTCATCACCGACGCGCCAACGAATCTCGCCAAGATGGTCGTCGGCTCGGAGGGCACGCTGGCCGTGATCACGGCCGCCAAGGTGCGCATCATGCCTCGGCCGCAGGCCACGGCCGTATTGGTCACCCATTTCGACGACCTGATTGCGGCGGTAGAAGCCACCGAAGCGATTCTGCCCTACGAGCCGTCGGCCATCGAAATGGTCGACCGGAAGATCGTGGAGGGCGCCCGCGCCGCCAAGGAATTCGCCGGACGGCTGCCTTTCCTGCAGGGAGAACCGGATGCCCTGGTCATCGCAGAGTTTTATGGCGACTCGCCGCAGGAGGTCGCCGACAAGGTTGAACAACTGGAAGCAAGTCTGCGGCGGCAGAAGTGGGGCTACGCCTATTCACCCGCATTGACGGCGCCGGCGCAGGCCGACGTCTGGAAAATGCGCAAGGCGGGCCTGGGGATTCTGATGGGTACCCGCGAGGCGCGCAAGCCCGTCGCGTTCGTCGAGGACACCGCGGTCGACCCGGCCAAGCTGCCGGAATTCCTGCGGCGCTTCCGCCAGGTCATCGCCGACCACGACACCACCGCCGGCTATTACGGCCATTCCAGCGTCGGTTGCCTGCACATTCGGCCCGGCATCGATCTCAAGAACCAGGACGGTGTCGACAAGATGGTTGACATGATGCGTGAGATCAGCGACCTCGTCATCGAATTCGGCGGCTGCATGAGCGGCGAGCATGGCGACGGCCTGGCCCGCAGTTGGCTCAACGAGAAGCATTTCGGCCCGACACTCTACAAAGCGTTCAAAGACGTAAAACGCGCCTTTGACCCGGACAACCGCATGAATCCCGGCAAGGTGGTGGACGGACCGGCGCCGACGGAAAACCTGCGCCACGGGCCGGCGTACCGCGCCATTGAATTCAAAACCAACCTCGACTTCACCCGTGACGGCGGGTTTGCCACCGCCATCGACATGTGCAACGGCAACGGTGCCTGTCGCAAACTCAGCGAGGGAACGATGTGCCCGTCGTATATGGCCACACGCGACGAGATGCACTCAACCCGCGGGCGCGCCAATGCCCTGCGGGCAGTGCTCTCCGGCCGCGTGCCGCAAGAGGCATTCACCAGCAAGGCCATGTACGACACGCTCGACCTGTGCCTCGAATGCAAGGCATGCAAGACGGAATGCCCCTCGAACGTGGATATGGCCAAGTTGAAGTATGAGATGCTGAGCCACTACTACGCTCGCCACGGCATGCCGCTGCGGTCAAGAATTTTCGCCAACATCGCGACGGTAAACCGGCTCGGGCATCTCTTGGCGCCGGTCTCGAACCGGCTGGCCCGGCAGCCGTTGGCCAAATGGCTGCAAGGGCGTCTCGGGTTGGCTGCGCAGAGGACGCTGCCGGCATTCGCGTCCGAGACGTTCAGCAGTTGGTTCCACGCCCAGCAGCCCCAGATCCGCAATGGCAAGCGGGGCACAGTCGTGCTGTTTCACGATACGTTTATGGAATACAATCAGCCCGAGGTTGGCCAAGCCGCCACAAATCTGCTGCAGGCCGCCGGTTACGAGGTCTTGCTGGTCGCGCGCAAATGCTGCGGCCGTCCGGCGATTTCCAAGGGCCGCCTGGAGCAGGCCCGCGAATATGCCCGCTACAACATCGCCCTGCTGGCGCCCTATGCGCGGCAAGGCATGCCGATCATCGGTGTCGAGCCCAGTTGCATCCTGACGCTGCGGGACGACTACCTGGATCTGGTACCCGGACCTGATGCCCAACTGGTGGCGGATCACGCCATCAGCATCGACGAGTTTCTCCATCAGCTTCAGCAACGCGATGAACTGGACCTCACGTTCACCGATGCCCCCAAGCGTCTGTTGTTGCATGGCCATTGTCATCAGAAAGCGCTGGTCGGCACGGCGCCGACGCTGGCCCTGTTGCGGCTGCCGTCGGGCTACGAGGTGGAAGAAATTGCCTCGGGCTGCTGCGGCATGGCCGGCTCGTTCGGCTACGAGGCGGAGCATTACGACCTGTCGATGGACATCGGCAGGCAGCGCCTGTTCCCGGCGGTAGAGGGCGCCGAGCCTGACGTGGAGATCGTGGCGGACGGCATTTCGTGCCGGCAGCAAATCCATCATGCGACCGGTCGAACGGCACGCCATCTGGTTGAGGTGCTGTGGGAGGCCGTCGCGTCTGAATAACCCCAGCCAAAGCCGTCTGTGGCGGTACCTTTTGTTACAATTGCACTTTCGATTTGCGTAGAAGCAGGTTGGCGACAACCGTAGGTTGAGAGGGGATTTTTGATGGCTGATTTTGACGACGTTAGAGCGTTCGTGCAGGAGCTTCAGCTTTCCATCGTGAACGAGGATCCACCGGAGGGCATTCTCGTGGTCGATGACGAAGAACGCGGGATCAAGAACCTGGTAATCGATTGCGAGGACCCGGTGCTGATTTTTGAGCAGCTGATCATGGAAGTTCCGGGGCATCCTGGCGACATGTTCAAGCGCTTGCTGCAGATGAATCGCACCCTGGTCCATGGGGCGTTTGTCCTGGACGAAGAGGGCAGGCGGGTGCTGTTTCGGGATACGTTGCAGCTTGCCAATCTCGACCTGAATGAGGTGGAAGGCACGGTTGAGGCCCTGAGTCTGGCCTTGGCTGAAAACGCCGCGGAACTGATTGGGTTCAGCCATCAGTAGCGTCAACACGGGGAGATCACGTCATGAGTATTTTCGCCAGGCTATTCAAGGTAGGGCAGGCGCAGGCCCATAACATCGTTGACAAGCTCGAAGACCCGATCAAGCTGACCGAGCAGGGCATCCGTGACCTTAAGACTGATCTACAAGGCGCCATGCAAGGGCTGGCAGAGGTCAAAGGAATTGCGATTCGCTTGGGCAAGGAGTCGGAGGACGCCAAACGACAGTCCGGAGAGTACGAACGCAAGGCCATGCTGCTTTTGCAACGGGGGAACGACGGTCAACTCGACGCGGCTGAGGCGGAACGCTTGGCAACGCAAGCCCTGACGCAACGGGAGACGGCCAGTGAACGCGCCGCGGCGTTGTCCAAGGACGCCGAACATCAAAACAACATGGTCATCCAGTTGCAAGGAAAGGTGCAGCAACTCAAGTCGACCATTACCACGTACGACAATGAATTGGTAACGCTGAGGGCGCGCGCCAAGACGGCCGCCTCAACCAAGAAGATCAATCAGCAACTGGCGAATGTGGATTCCTCCGGTACGATTGCCATGCTCGAGCGCATGAAGGAAAAGGTGGAAGAGGACGAAGCGCTGGCGCTGGCGTATGGGGAGGTCGGACAGGTCGAAGTGTCGGCTGACGCCGAAATCGACCGCGCTTTGGCGGGCACGCAACCGGCGGCAGCCCAGGATAAATTGCGGGAGTTGAAGGCTCGAATGGGGCTCGGACCCGGCAGCAATTAAGTGGACAGCCGGTGCTCAATCGCTGATATCGTAGCTGTGCCAAGCGTCGATGAGCCACCGCGCATCGGGGGAGCGAACGAGAGAGAACGTTTCCAGTTGCGGTTGTTGAATCCCGTCAACCCGGATTTGTGAGCGGACGTACACGGTGGCAGTGGCGTTACCTGTCTCGACCTTGTCGATTTGCCAAGCGAGTCGGGGACGGCGGGTGTCTGGATTGGTTATCAGGTGATTGACCCAGTCCGCGGGAGGCATGTCACTGCGGAAACGTGACGTGACGTGTAGCGCCACACGGGCCGGCTGCGAGTCGTAGAAGCGCAAGTATTCCAGCACCGGCCGCCAGGGAGATGAGGCGGGCAGGAGCGAAGGTTGCCTCTCGACCTCGGCTTGCGGAAGTCCGGCGGCGAGCCCGAGGGCGCGCAAGGTCGCCGTATCGAGTTCGCCGGTGACGGCCAGTCGGCGGGTTCGCTGAAAGGCTTCCAGCGCCTTGATGGTGCGCGGATCAAGGACGTCTTCCGCATCGCCCACCTCGAACCCCAATGCCCGGAGCTTCTCCTGCACTTGCCCGATTTGCGGCTGCGGCAGTTCTTGCCCCCAAGCACAACTCAACAGCAGAAACAGGAAGGTCCAGGCAAGATGCCTCATGATCTGCGATGCCTCCCTGTTGCCGTCTGCATGTTTACTTACCCCAATTCAGGTAGGACCGATTCACTCCGAAAATCCAGCCATTTGATCCTGAACGCTGAATTTACCCCCAGGGATCGGAACCTGCAATTTGCGGCGCTCTTGTAAGGCTGTCAGGAAGCAGATTTGAAGGAGACTCAACGTGAGCGATGAAGAACGGTTGAAGGCAGATGCTGAGCAATACATTCCCTCCGGCTATGACCCGGAGTTATACAAGCTGCGGCATTCGACGGCCCATATTATGGCGCAGGCGGTGATCGAGAGCTTTCCCGAGGCCAAGGTGGCCATCGGTCCGCCCATTGAAAACGGCTTCTATTACGATTTCGATCTGTCCCGTGTCCCGAACGAAGAGGACTTGGCAATAATCCAGGACCGCATGAAGGCGCTCATTCGGCAAAGACATGCCTTTCACGTGCGCGAAGTGACCCTGCAGGAGGCCCGCGACCTGTTTCGTGATCAGCCTTACAAACTGGAATTGATCGACGGCATAGCGGAGGGGCAGTACGACGATTACGGCAATGAGTTGCCCCCGGAAGCGGGCAATCGGATCACCGTTTATCAACATGACGCATTCGTCGATCTGTGCCGCGGCCCCCACGTAACGCATGGGGGCAGGATCAAGGCGAATGCCGTCAAGGTGATGCGCACCGCCGGGGCATACTGGCGCGGCAATGAGCGCAACCCGATGCTGACGCGCATCTATGGCACGGTGTTCGAGAACAAAGCCGGCCTCGACGATTATCTGCGACGGCTGGAGCAAGCCCGTCAACGCGACCACCGCCGCCTGGGCCGTGAGCTCGAGCTGTTTACCAGCCACGAGCTCATCGGCGCCGGCCTGCCGCTATGGCTCCCGAAAGGCGCCACCATACGCCGGGAGCTCGAAGCGTACATCACCGAAGAAGAACGGCGGGACGGGTACCAGCACGTGTATACCCCCCACCTGGCCAAGCAGGAGTTGTACGAAACCTCCGGTCACTGGTCGCATTACAAAGACGACATGTTCCCGCCCATGGAGCTGGAGTACGAGAACCTCGTGCTGCGGCCCATGAACTGCCCGCACCACATCCTCATCTATGCGTCAAAGCGGCATAGCTACCGCGAACTGCCTATCCGCATCGCCGAATTGGGAACGATGTACCGCTACGAGAAGTCGGGTGTCGTGGGGGGGCTCAGCCGGGTGCGCACGATGACGCTGAACGACGCGCACATCTTTTGCACGCAGGCTCAGATCAAGGAGGAATTTTCCAACGTCATGCGCCTCGTCGAGCGGGCCTACGCAACGTTGGGCATCCAGGAATACACCTACCGTCTGTCACTGCGGGATCAGGCCAACACCGAGAAGTACGTGGCCAACGACGCCATGTGGGACATGGCCGAAAACGTGCTGCGCGAGGCCATGGACGCGCTCGGACTTCCTTACACGGAAGCACCGGGTGAGGCGGCGTTCTACGGCCCGAAGCTGGACATTCAGTTGCGGGACATCCTCGGCCGCGAGGAAACGATCTCGACCATCCAGATCGATTTCCATTTGCCGAACCAGTTCGGCCTCATCTACATCGGCGAGGACGGCCAAGAGCATCAGCCGGTGATGATCCACCGCGGCGTGGTCAGCACCATGGAGCGCATGACCGCCTATCTGATCGAGATGTACGGCGGCGCCTTCCCGGTCTGGCTGGCGCCCACGCAAGCGGTCGTGATTCCCATCGCCGACCGCCACGTGGACTACGCCCAAGAGGTGGTGAAACGGCTGTTCGACCTCGGCTTCCGCGTGCAGGCCGACGTCAGTGACAAGCGCATGAACGCCAAAATCCGCGAGGCGAAATTGCAGAAGGTTCCATACATGCTGGTGGTAGGGGATCAGGAGGTGGCGGATCAAACCGTGTCCGTGCGCCTGCGCAGCGACGAAAATCTGGGGCCGGTGGCGGTGGACGAGTTCGAGAAGCTGATCAGCCAAGTGATCAAGCGGCGCTCGCTGTCACTCACGGCGTAGGAAACGCGGTGCGCTGCTTGCGAGTGCGGCAAGCCCTCTAATGCTGGGGATGGATGGACATGCCCATGAAAAGGGACGTAAGCAGGGTGAATATATAGGCCTGCAGGAAGGCAATGAATATTTCCAGCAGGTTGATGAACAGGGCAAAGCCGACGGCGACGGGAGAGATCAGGAAGCTTTCGAAAATGAAGATCAAGCTGATAAAGGAGAGGATGACGATGTGCCCCGCCGTCATATTGGCATAGAGACGAACGCACAGGGCAAAGGGCTTGGTGAACTGGCCGAGAATCTCGACCGGGAGCATGATGGGCAGGAGCCACACGGGCAGGCCGTGCGGCACCAAGTTCTGCAGGTGGTGCTTAAGGCCGTGCTCTTTAATGCCGCTCAATTGAATCATGGTCAGCGCGATGAGCGCCAGGGCCGCGGTGACGGTGATGTTGCCAGTGGCCGTGGCGCCGTAGGGAATGAGCCCTAAGAGATTGCAGAACAGAATGAAGAAGAACGTTGTCAGCAGGAAAGGCAGGTAACGCCGACCGGCCTCGCCTGTATTCGGCAAGATGACCTCATCCCGCAGGTAAACAACGAGAGCCTCTAGCATGTTGGCGATACCACTGGGCACCGCGGCCTGACGGCGGAAAGCGAGCCGAAATACGGCAACCAGCAAGACCGAAGCAATCCACATCATGACAAGATGTTTGGTAATTGAAAAATCGATTCCAAAGAGATGTATTTCCGGCAATGGCAAGTGCCCCAAAGGCCACAGATCGAGTTCGTGCGAGTCCTGCACGTGGTGCAGGATCGTTTCGCCGATGCTGTGCTCCTCGCCGTGGCCGCCGCCTTCGGTGGCAGCGTAAGCAATTCCCATCGTCACGTCTCCTCAAGCGTGTTTTCTTGATCCCCTGACAACGAAGTACAACTCAATGACCAGGTAGAGCATGTAGAAACCAAAAAGAGAAAATACGAAGCTTGTTAGATGGACATTCGTGAACTTGATCAGCAAGAAAATAATCACGCCAACGACGAGCAGCCTTACAATCATACCGCCCAAGAACGCCTGCATGAACAAAATCAGGTCTTGGTGGTCGGCTTTGCTAAGCGTGTAAAACTCATAAATGAAGAACAGAACGGCGGGAAGGCATCCTGCTGCGGCCCACCACAGGACATCCGGGGTGGTGAAAACGTACAGCAGCGGCGCCAGAAGGAGCCAAGCCAGCACAGTTGCCAAACCGACAACCTTCAGAAAACCGTTGAACATGTGTGAGGCTCATAGAGAAAACGAAGACTGCGATGACGTTGCCATTGCTTTGCCGAGGGTCGTGTAGAGGGTCTTCCGACCAGACGAGCATGATGGTAGCACAACGCCTTTCCGAGTCACAAGGCGCCGCGTCGTGGTTGTGCTGTCAGAACCATCTGGACTATACTTGCGTCCCGCAAGCAACCTGTAAAGCGGTGTGAAGAGGGGCGGCACTTATGGATCTTGACCAATTGCGCTTGCGTCTCGATGCCATCGACGGTCAGGCTCTCGCGTTGCTTTCGGAGCGCGCCCGAGCGGTTCTGGACATCGGCGATTACAAGCGCAAGCATGGTCTCCCCATCCATGTGCCGGAGCGTGAAAGCAGCGTTGTCAAACGCCTGCAGACGGACAATCCCGGGCCACTGCACGGAGACGCCATTGAGCGCATTTACCGCACGATTATCGAGGAAATGCGCAAGCTTGAAGAAGAGCATGTTGGGCGTGTAGACGAATCCGGCAAGATCAAGACAACTTTGAAATAAAAGGGAAGGGTGCGGAGGATGTCGAAACAACACGTCAAACTGTCAATCGGGGTAGCCATTGTCGTGGCGTCGATAGTCTATCTGATGTTTTCCGGTGCGACCGGAAGCACGATGTATTACATGACGGTGCCCGAACTGCACCAACAGGTCGCCGCCATGCAGGGTGAAGCCATCAGGGTATCGGGAAAGGTAACGGCAGACCCGATTCACTGGGACGTGCGCAATTTGCAGCTCACCTTCACGATGGGAGAAGGAGAGGCAAGCGTGCCCGTGTCGTACAAGGGCGTCAAACCGGACATGTTTCAGACAGGCGCGGACGTTATTGTGGAAGGGCAGATCGGTCAGGACGGCATCTTGGTTGCTTCACATCTGATGACCAGTTGCCCATCCAAGTATGAGGAAGAAAAGCCCACGTCATGATGCGACAGAAACCTGTCGTTGAAGCATGAGGACCGGTAATGAACGATGTCGGCGGCGCGGCCTTGCAATTTGCTCTTGTAGCAGCCCTCTACGCGATTGCCACGGCCTTGATCGGGGTTCGCACCGGGCGCCAGGAAATGATTCGCAGCGCTGAGCGGGCAGCGTTGGGTGTTTTCGCCCTGGTTTCCGTCGCGATGATCGCGCTTCTTTTTGCCATACTGACCCACGACTTCCGCGTTCAGTACGTCGCCAGTGTTTCCAACCTTTCCATGCCTATCTTTTACCTCATTGCCTCCTTGTGGGGTGGGCAAGAGGGCTCCATGCTGCTGTGGTTGTGGGTTCTGACCCTGTACAGCGCCATCGCCGTGGCGCAGAACCTGCACCGCAACCGGAAACTGATGCCTTACGTGGTTCCCACCCTCATGGCCACGTCGATTCTATTTCTGGCCATTCTCATCTTCGCCGAAAATCCCTTCCACGAATTGGCCCAGGCACCCCTCGACGGCCAAGGGCTGAACCCACTGCTACAAACCCCCCTGATGGTGATCCATCCGCCCAACCTCTATTTGGGCTTTGTAGGGTTTGCCGTGCCGTTCAGCTTTGCCATCGGCGCTTTGGCAAGCGGGCGTCTGGACAGCCAATGGATACGCAGCATCCGGCGCTGGACGCTCATCCCCTGGCTGTTTCTGACCGTCGGCATTTTGCTGGGCGGGAAGTGGGCCTACGTGGAATTGGGGTGGGGCGGCTATTGGGCGTGGGACCCGGTCGAGAACGCCTCGCTGCTGCCGTGGCTCACCGCAACTGCGTTCCTTCATTCGGTGATGATCCAGGAAAAAAAGGGCATGCTGAAAGTATGGAACATGTCCCTTGTCATTCTGACCTACGGGTTATCGATTTTTGGCACGTTTCTGACGCGCAGCGGCATCATTTCCTCTGTCCATGCGTTTGCCGAATCGTCCCTGGGCGTGTATTTCCTGATCTACTTGGCGATTGCGCTGACGGTTGCCGTGGCCCTGCTGGTGTGGCGACTGCCTCAGTTGCGCAGCGACCATCGTCTGGAGTCTGTTCTGTCGCGCGAAAGCAGCTTTTTATTCAACAACTTGTTCTTCGTCGGCATCATGTTCTCGGTGCTTTGGGGCACCATGTTCCCAATCATCTCGGAGGCGGTCCGGGGCGTTAAGATCAGCGTTGCAGCGCCATTCTTCAATCAGGTCAACGTGCCTTTGGGCCTCGCCCTGCTTCTGCTTTCGGGCGTGTGCCCGCTGATTGCGTGGCGCAAGGGCAGCGTTCGCAACTTCCAGCGCAACTTCCTCAACCCGCTCGTCGTATCCCTCCTGGGCGTGGCCGTTCTCTACGGCAGCGGCATCCGACACGTGGTTGCCTTGATTTCCCTGTCCATCTGTCTATTTACCTTCTCGACGATTGTGCTGGAATTTTATCGCGGCACGCGGGCCCGCCGCGCGTCGACGGGGGGGACCGCCTGGCAGGCGTTTTTCTCCCTGATGACCCGAAATCGGCGCCGTTACGGAGGTTACATCATTCACTTTGGCGTGGTTCTGATCTTCGTGGGGATCACCGGCTCCTCGGCCTACAAGATCGAACGCGACATCGTTCTGGACCCCAAGGAACAGGCCACGGTAGGGGACTTTACACTGCGATACGAAACGCTCGAGAGCGACCTGCAGCCAACCCATGAATCGATACGGGCCAAGGTGGAGGTGAGCCGGAACGGACGGCATGTGACCACGTTGTTCCCGGAAAGGCGTTTCTATTTCGCCCAGAACCAGCCGACAACGGAAGTCGCCCTGCGGACGTCGCTGCTCGAAGATCTCTACATCATCCTGGCGGGTTTTGAGCCCTCGGGCACCGCCACCTTCAAGGTATTTGTCAACCCATTGGTGATATGGCTGTGGCTGGGCGGCCTTGTGATGATCGTTGGCACACTCATTGCCATCTGGCCCGAGCGCCGGCAACCCGCCAGGATTGGCGCGCGTGGAACGCCAACGGCCGGGACAGCCGCAGAGCAGGGGTGAGGTGTTGTGAACACGGCCGACCTCGTCGTCATCGTCGTCATGGCCATTGGGCTTGTCGCATGGATCGGAGAGCCTCTTGTCCGCCGAGGTCGCATGCAGGAAGCTGAGGCGGATGCGCAGGGCGATGCCATTGAGCGCCTGACGCTGCAAAAGGAAACGCTGTACACAGCCATTCGAGATCTGGATTTTGATCATCAGACCGGCAAGGTGGACGCCGAGGACCATGCCGCGCTACGCCGCCAGATGGAGGCAGAGGCCGCAGACATCCTGCGGCAATTGGACTTGGCTGATCCGCTGGCTGACCTGGATCTCGTCGCGGAGCGAGAAATTCTGGCCTATCGCCAAAAGGAAGACGCCGCTTCCGAGGACACGTGCCCGACTTGCGGAACCGGCTTGGCAGCCGACGCAACCTATTGTCCCATCTGTGGTCAGCTACTGAAGCCAGCCCTGTAAGACGTGACGGCGCGCTTCTGCTTCTGCTGCTCGACCCCGCCTACACTTTCCCGGTGCCTTCCAATGCCGCACAACAACATCTCACAATTTAGGAGCTGCGCCGCTCTCGTGTGCGGCCTGCTCCTGCTCAGCGCCTTGTCAACCTCGGTCAGGGCGGAGGAGGGCAGTATTGGCGGTGTCATTCGGTCCGGCGGGGAAGTGGTGGGTGCGCACCGCATCATGCTCATCCGGTTTGGACCCGACAACGACGTACAGCGCACGCCAGGCGAGACCAACGCTCAGGGGGAGTTTCTGTTCGAGAATCTGTCAACCGGCGGGGGCTTCACGTACTTCGTCGGTATTCGTTACCAAGACCAATTACACCGAAGCGAGCCAATTTCCCTCCAAGATACGCCGCACCGGGCGGATCTTGTCCTGAACCTGGACGACCGGTCCGCGCAAGCCTTGCCGGCGAAGCCCGTTGCGCCAACGTTGCAGGTCATCAGTCACCTGATAGTGATCGTCAAGCGCAATGAACGGCTCGAAGTGCGCGAGATCGTGAAAATCGTCAACCGCGGCACGACAGCGTTCGCCGGTTCTGCAGACGCCGACTCGGGCAGTCCCCACGGCTCGTTCCATCTTTCCCTGCCTAAAGGCTACTACGAACTGCAAGGGATTGAGGGGCTGGACCTGTCCCTGGTCCGGCAACACGCTACCGGACTGATTTACACGGCCCCATTGAAACCTGGCGAACACAATGTGATGTTTACCTATGCGCTTCCTTTGCAGGGCAGGGTGATGATCATCCTGCCCCGGCGCACCCTGCCAACGGACGTGCTCGACGTTCTTGTCGAGGAAGAGTCCCTCGCGGCAACCAGTGATTTGTCGTTCGCCGGCCGCGTGTCCGTTGAGCCCCACGTATTCACTCATTTCCGCGGCGTTGATTTGCCGGAGCGGTCGCGCTCCTGGTTGCAACTGGCGCAACGAGCGACAGCGTTGCCAGCCCTGCGCGTGGGGGTTTACGGTCTCGTCGTGGTTCTTTCATTGACAGGCATGGCGGCGCCCTACGCACGACGGCGGCGTGCCAAGCCAATTGCCGCGCCGCAGTTGCAGGCAACACCGCAACAGATACACGACTTGCGCGCGGCCGAGCAACTGTTGCTGCAACGCATCTCGCAGATTGACAGGCGATGGGAAGCCGGCGCGATTGACGACATGGATTATCATCCCCGCCGCCGCGATTACAAAACGCAGCTTTGCAGTCTCTTGCGGCAACTCCAGCAGATTGGGGAGCATCAGAACCAACGTGTCTAGCCGCGTCCAAGACCCACCGGAAGGTCGGCCATTGATGGTCCATCTGGACCGCGTCACCAAACACTTCGGCGCCTCTCTCGCTCTGCAGGGCGTCGATTTGCAACTCGAGTCCGGCAAGTGCCTGGGCTTGGTCGGTCCGAATGGGGCCGGCAAGACCACCTTGCTGAAAATCCTTTCCACCCTGACACTGCCCTCCAGCGGCACGGTGACCATTGCAGGCCACGATGCGTCACGCGCTGCGGAACGCATTCGCCCGCTCTTGGGCGTCTTGGGCCACCGCACCTTTCTTTATGGCCACCTTACGGCGTTCGAGAATCTTCATTTTTATGGGCGTATGTTAGGCGTCGCGCACCTCACCGAGCGCATCCGGGAAGTGCTGGAAATAGTCGGGCTGGAGGCGCTCACGCGCCAGTTGGTTCGGACGTACTCCCGTGGCATGCAACAGCGTTTGGCCATTGCGCGGGTCATTCTGCACCGCCCTAAGCTGCTCCTTCTCGATGAACCGTACAACGCCCTCGATCAACAAGCCGCAGCGCGGTTGCAGAACCTCCTGCGGCAACTGTGCACAGACGGGCGCACCATCATTATCAGCACACACGATTTGCCCCGCGGGTTTGAATTGTGCGACGAAATTGCCATTCAACGCCGCGGCAAAATCGTGCACCACGTTTCGACGTCACAGGACACCCTGCACTCTTTTTCACAACTGTACAGTCATCATGTCGGTTAAGGGTGTCTTCATGCGGCAAGCGGGCGCCATTCTGGCCAAGGACTTGAAGACCGAGTGGCGGGCGCGCGAAGTCTTTACGTCCATGTTCGTTTTCACGGTGTTGGTCGTTGTAGTATTCCAGTTCACCATTGGCTCCAATCCGGCTCTGATCCGCGAGGTGGCCGCCGGCGTGTTGTGGGTCGCGCTCCTGTTCGCCACCGTGATAGGGTTGCAACGAGCCGTGCAAATGGAAGGCGAGGAGGATTGCCTGCAGGGCGTGCTGTTAGCGGTTCAGGACCGCTCGGCGCTGTTCCTGGCGAAGGCATTGGCCAACATGATCTATCTGCTCGTCGTATCCGGTTGCATCTTGCCCCTCTTCGCGCTCTGGTTCCGCGTCGACCTGACGGCCAGCCTGCCCGCACTCGGTGTCATCCTGGCGTTGGGAATCGTGGGACTGAGCGTTCTGGGGACATTGTTTTCCCTCATTGTGTTGAACATCCGAATGCGGGAGGTCATGCTGCCGCTGCTGTTTCTTCCGGTGTCGGTGCCGTTGCTGATCGCCGCCGTGTATGCCACCGGAGACCTCATTGACGGCAAGACATTGGCGGACATCCGGGACTACGTTATCCTGATAACCGTCTTTGACGTTGTTTTCCTGGTGCTGGCGGTGTTGATTTTTGATTACGTCGTGGAGGAGTAACACGGTGGCCGGTGGAGAAAAGAATGGGCGCCCAGTCAGCCTTTGGCCGGGCTGGTACGCGACGCTGACCTACGTGGTGATGGTGGCCGCGCTCTGGTGCATCTTTGTCTATGCTCCTACGGAAAAGGCGCAGGGTATCGTGCAGCGCATCTTCTATTTTCACGTGTCTTCGGCGATGACCATGTTCGTGGCTTTCTTCGTAGTATTTGTCGCCAGCATCCTTTACTTGTGGAAACACGCCGACTGGTGGGATCAGACGGCCATGAGCGCTGCCGAGCTCGGCGTGCTTTTCTGCACCCTTGTGCTCATAACGGGCCCGATTTGGGGACGGCCGATTTGGGGCGTCTGGTGGACCTGGGATCCGACCCTCACACTGACCCTGGTGCTGTGGCTGATTTACGTGGCTTATCTCATGCTGCGGGCGGATGCGACGGATCCGAGGCGAGCCCGGTTTGCGGCGGTCCTGGGCATTGTCGGCTTCATCGACGTGCCGCTGATTCGCTGGAGCATCGAAAAGTGGCGCAATCTCCACCCCGAGCCGGTGGTTGTTCAATCGGATGGAACAACGGGGCTGCCGCCTGCCATGATGCTGACCTTTTTGGTATCCTTGGCGGCCTTTCTGCTCCTGTTTGTCTTTCTGCTGCGCCAACGTATGGCGGTCGCGCGCAGACGACACGAACTTGAAGTCCTGCGGCACAAGGTCGACGAGGCGTTGTTTGGATAGGGAAGGGCAGACAGCGTGAAGAATTTCTGGTATCTGTTTTCCGCGTATACGATCATCTGGACCGCCCTGTGGGCTTACGTCGTCTACCTGTCGCAGGCTAACCGTGCGCTGAAACAGGATATCGAAGCCCTGCGGGCCCAGTTGGACAACGCTATCGCCGCTAACGATGCCTCCAAAAAGGGCAGCGTATAGTTGGAGGGCAACGGAAGGGAATCTACCATGACTCGGCAAGCGTTAACGCAACTTCGTCAGGCACAACAAGATTGGGCCGAGCAAACCTTGCGGCCTGCGCTTGAGAAACTTCCCGCCAATGCCCAGCCCACCACGCTGTCCGGCATGCCCTTGCAGCCGCTGTACGGCCCTCTGGATTTTTCGGACGACGACTACCCGGACTCCCTGGGCTTCCCTGGTCAAAGTCCCTATACCCGCGGCGTTCAACCCACCATGTATCGGGGCCGCTTATGGACGACCCGGATCTTTTCCGGGTATGGATCGGCGGAAGAAACCAACAAGCGTTACAAATACCTGCTCGCGCAGGGAAGCGGCGGCCTGAGTGTTGCCTTCGACCTGCCTACGCTGTATGGCTACGACGCCGATCACCCCATGGCCGCCGGGGAAGTCGGCAAATGCGGCGTCTCAATTGGCTCGCTTGCCGACATGGAAGTACTGTTCGACGGCATTCCCCTGGATCAGGTCAGCACCTCGATGACGATCACGTCCACCGCAGCCATTGCCTTGGCCATGTACATCGTGGTTGCCGAAAAACAAGGTGTGGCTCCTGACAAGCTGCGGGGCACGGTGCAGAACGACATCCTGAAGGAATACATGGCGCAGAAGGAGTGGATATTTCCGCCGCGCCCCTCGCTGAGGTTGGTGCGCGACTCCATTGTCTATTGCAGCGCCCATCTGCCGAACTGGAACCCCATCAGCATCAGCGGCTACCACATCCGCGAGGCGGGGGCGACGGCCGTCCAGGAATTGGCGTTTACGTTATATGCGGGCCTGACCTATGTGGCAGAGGTCATCGAAGCGGGGCTCTCAATCGATGACTTTGCACCGCGGTTGTCTTTTTTCTTTGATATTCACAGCGATTTTTTTGAAGAGATTGCCAAGCTGCGAGCCGCTCGCCGCATTTGGGCGCGGGAGATTGAACGGCGCTATCACCCACAAAATCCCCGCTCGATGCTTTTGCGTACCCACGCACAGACCGCCGGCGTTTCGCTCTCTGCGCAGCAGCCTTACAACAACGTGGCCCGCGTGGCGCTTCAGGCACTGGCGGCCGTGCTGGGCGGAACGCAGTCTTTACACACGAACGCCTTAGATGAGGCCCTTGCCCTGCCAACGGAGGAAACCGCACGCATCGCCCTACGGACCCAGCAGATCATTGCGCACGAGTCGGGTGCCGGCCAGTCGATTGATCCCCTCGGCGGATCGTATTACCTCGAAACACTGACAGACGAGCTGGAACAAGCTACGTACGCTTATTTCCGAGAACTCGATAACCTGCAGGGTATGGTGCGAGCGATTGAGCTCGGCTACCCGCAGCGAGAAATCAGCCACGCCGCCTATCAATACCAGCAGAAAGTGGAGAGTGGCGAAGAGTTGCTAGTGGGTGTCAACACACATACTGATTCTGACGTAATACCTCTAGAAATCCTTGAAATTGGCGCCCAAAGTGAGAAGGTTCAAATCGAACGGTTACGACAATTCCGTCAACAGAGAGATGAAGATTTAGTTAAGGAGAAACTGAACGTTCTGCGGGACGTTGCACGCACCGATAAAAACGTTTTTCCTCAAATTTTGGAAACGGTAAGGGCCTATGGCACCGTGGGTGAGATATCAGATATTTTACGCGACGTGTGGGGCGTTTATGAGGAGTCAAAGGAGCATTTCTGACAATATCGACAGGCTGATTTCCACTGTGTTTATGATATTTCAAACGAAATATCAATCATAAAATCCTTATCATTCTATTCTTCTAAAATGGCAATAGTTTATCTAATCTCTCAACAAAACTGCCATGTCGGATGACCTGTGGGCTTTCAGAAACCAAAGAGATCAACGAGTTGACGTTGTAGGGACAGTGGACTATAGTTTCGCCGCTTTTCCCATCCTTCACCCTCTTCTGACTTTAGGATTCATTAGCCTTTTCTCGGCGGTGTAGCTCAGCTGGTCAGAGCATGCGGCTCATATCCGCAGTGTCCGGGGTTCAAGTCCCTGCACCGCCATCCTTCCTTTTGATCCTCCCTCACATCGGTTTGCCAAGGCGTCGTCACAGGCGTGAATTGGCGGGGCAGCTATGCTTGTCGCTGAGGTCCAGAGGTTTGTCGAGGCACACGAGTTGTTATGTCCCGGAGCCAAGGTCATTGTGTCAGTCTCTGGCGGCGCAGACTCCATGGCTCTGCTTTCCTTGCTGCACAGGCTTGAATCGACTTACCGCCTGACGTTAATCGTGGCCCACATCAACCATCAGCTTCGAGGCAAGGAGGCCGCTCGAGATGCCCGGTTTGTCGAACGCTACGCAGATAAGCTGGGCTTGCCCTTCCACAAAACAAACGTTGACGTCAAAGCCCTGAAGCGACGCACCGGCTTGTCGCCGCAGCACGCCGCCCGTCAGTTACGATATGGCGCTCTACAGTCGCTGTTCCGTTCGCTTGCAGCCACCCATATTGCCTTAGGCCATACAGCCGACGACCAAGCCGAAACCCTGCTCATGCGGCTGCTGCGCGGGGGCGGCCCTGCCGGATTGGCGGGCATTCCGGCCAAACGGATGCCGTTTATTCGTCCTCTGCTTGAGGTGCATCGGCATTCCATCCTGGAGTATCTCCGGGCCGCTGGCATTCCGTGGGTGGAGGACAGTTCAAATATGAGCCGAAATTATTTGCGGAGTCGGATTCGCCTCGACCTGATACCCACGTTGCGGGCATATCACCCCAACATCGCCCAGCGGCTGCATCATGTGGCCGACATGCTACGTGCCGACAACGATGTTCTCGAGCAGCGAACCGAGGATTTGGCAAAGCAAGTGCTGAGTTGGAGAGTTGGCAACACGATGCTTGCCATAAGGCGCGCGCCATTTGCCGCTGCCCCCCTCGCCATGCAACGTCGCCTCCTGCGATATGCCATGGACCGGTTGCCCAACTCGGGCAATGCGGCGGGCTTTCGTGATATAGAAGCATTGTGGCAGTTTGCTGTTAACGACGACAAGGTTGGACGACGCTTAACGCTTGCAGGTCAGTTGATAGCCGAACGGCACAGTGATGTCGTCTTGTTATGGCAGGCAAGGGCGCTGCCGCCGACTTCTTTATCCGTCCTCCTGCCAGTCCCCGGCACCCTGACCCTGCACGGTCTTGCCTTGTCACTCACCGCCAGAGCGCTTGGCCTCACCCAAGGGTGGCAGGACCAAGTGGAACCTCGCCGTGTTTTCTTGGACTTGGACGCGGCTGCGTCCCCGCTGTCTATACGATTCCCTCAGCCCGGCGACCGCTTTCATCCCCTCGGAGCGGCAGGCTCCCAAAAGCTGCAGGACTTCTTTGTCAACAATAAGGTGCCCAAGGCCATGCGGCCGTATGTCCCTCTGGTATTGGCTAGAGCGAAAATCCTGTGGGTCGTTGGATATCGGATCGCAGAGCCCTTCAAGCTCCGTCCGAAAACGCGGCAGGTGTTGGAATTGGCGTGCTCTGAAATAACGCGTTAGGGCAGGACAGGGCATACGGAACCACCCGCCGTTGTTTGTCATGGAAAAGACCGGTGTGTTATGATGCGCGCATTGCAAAATGCTGATTAGCCAAGGCTTAATTAATCCCGGCTGTTAAGGAGCCTCTCTTGAGCCAATTCTATCAAAAACTTGCTCTGTGGTTGGTTTTTGGCCTCATCCTTGTCTTCACCTGGAGTTACTTCAATACAGCGAGTCAGCCCATACAAGAAATCTCATACAGCGATTTTATCGAGGAAGTACGGCAGAATCGTGTCCGTACGGTACACATCCAGGGAGAGGAAATCACCGGTGAGTACGTCGGCGGCGAGGGTGCTGACGGCCAGTTCAAAACGTATGCCCCGGAAGACCCCGACCTGATTCCCTTTCTCCGCGACAGCCAAGTCGGCATCGAAGTCGAACCCCCGGAAAAGAACTCTTACCTTGTACAGTTTCTCCTGTCCTGGGCACCGGTCATGTTATTGATCGGTCTATGGGTGTTCTTCATGCGGCAAATGCAGAGTGGGGGCAGCAAGGCCCTGTCATTCGGAAAAAGCCGCGCCCGCTTGCTTTCCGAGCAGAAGAAAAAAGCCACCTTTTCTGACGTCGCGGGGGCCGATGAAGCGAAAGCTGAATTGGAAGAGATCATTGATTTTCTGAAAGATCCGCAACGTTTCCAGAAACTGGGCGGGAAAATTCCCAAAGGTGTTCTGTTGATGGGCCCCCCAGGGACGGGTAAGACGTTGTTGGCCCGGGCGATTGCGGGTGAGTCGAATGTGCCGTTCTTCAGCATCAGCGGCTCGGATTTTGTCGAAATGTTTGTGGGCGTGGGCGCGTCTCGTGTGCGGGACCTGTTCGAACAAGGCAAGAAACACGCACCGTGCATCGTGTTTATTGACGAAATCGACGCGGTTGGGCGTCATCGGGGCGCCGGCTTGGGCGGCGGACACGATGAACGCGAACAGACCCTGAATCAACTCTTGGTGGAAATGGATGGCTTCGAGTCAAACGAAGGCGTCATTCTGATCGCCGCGACAAACCGCCCGGATGTCCTCGACCCGGCTCTTTTGCGCCCCGGACGGTTTGACCGACAGGTGGTGGTATCCCGACCCGATGTACGCGGTCGGGCCGGCATTCTGACTGTGCACACGAAGGACATCCCCCTCGCCAGCGACGTCGATTTGGCGATCTTGGCGCGCGGCACGCCGGGGTTCTCGGGGGCGGATCTGTCCAACCTTGCCAATGAAGCGGCGCTATTCGCTGCTCGGCATAACAAAGCTCAGGTTGACATGCGAGATTTTGAAAGCGCCAAGGACAAAGTCATGATGGGCGCCGAACGCCGCAGCATGGTCATCAGCGATGAGGAAAAGAAGGTCACCGCCTATCATGAGGCCGGCCATGCGCTGGTGGCGAAACTCCTGCCCGGCACCGACCCCATTCACAAGGTCACAATTATTCCCCGAGGCATGGCCCTAGGTATTACGCAGCAACTCCCTGTGGAGGAAAAACACGCGTACCCACGCGAATACCTGGTGAACAACCTTCACATATACATGGGAGGCAGGGCCGCGGAGGAAATCATCTTCAAAGACCCGACAACGGGCGCCGGCAATGACATTGAGCGGGCCACCGAACTTGCCCGCAAGATGGTCTGCGAGTGGGGCATGAGCGACCGCATGGGCCCTCTGGCCTTTGGAATGAAGGAGGAACAGATTTTCCTCGGGCGTGAGATTACCCAGCACAAGGACTACAGCGAGGTCACGGCCATTGCCATCGATGAAGAAGTTAAACGGCTTGTGAACAATGGCTATGAAGGCGCGAAATCCATTCTTTCTGCCAACATCCACATCCTGCACGCCCTTGCCCAAGCCCTCGTTGAGCGCGAAGAACTGAATGCCGACGAGATCGCCGCACTTGTCGCGGAGTGCAGCAAGTCAAACAACGGCAACGGCGTCGTTCCTTCCATGTTGCCCAATGACTCCAATACGGTTTCGTGAGAAGACAGGGGAAGCCTTTTGGGTTGATCTGCCCGTGGCGGGGGAGACGAGAGGCGCCTTATGGCTAACCTGTTTGGCACAGATGGCGTTCGGGGCGTTGCGAACGTTGAGCCGATGTCACCGGAAGCGGCCATGGCCATCGGCCGGGCGGCGGCTGAAATCCTGACGACTCCGGGTTATGAAGCGAGACCACGCTTCGTCATCGGGCGAGACACCCGTTTATCGGGGACAATGCTCGAAGCCGCTCTGACTGCTGGTCTATGTTCGGCTGGCGTTGACGTACTTCAACTTGGCGTGATCCCATCGGGCGGCGTGGGGCACCTGACCCGGCAGTTACAGGCAGTTGCCGGCGTCATGGTTTCGGCCTCTCATAATCCCTATGCCGACAACGGGATCAAATTTTTCTCGCCGTCAGGAGCCAAGATCGAAACGGGCCTTGAAGAGGAAATCGAGGCTCGCCTTCAAGACTCACCAGATACCCTCCCACGCCCGACCGGCAAAGCGGTTGGCCGTTCCCAACCCTATTCAACTGCGGCACAACGCTACGTCGACTTTCTGAAATCCACCTTTCGCGGTACATGCCCGGTACAGTCGCGTATCGGCCTAGACTGTGCGAACGGCGCTGCGTCCCAGATCGCTCCCGCGTTGTTTGAAAAGCTAGGAGCTGAGGTTTGGGCACTGCACACGGCACCAAACGGGACCAACATCAATCAGCAGTGCGGCTCATTGCATCCAGAATCTCTCCAGCAGCACGTGGTTGCGCGCAAGCTGGACGTCGGATTTGCCTTTGATGGTGACGCTGACCGACTCACCGTGGTGGATCACACCGGTCAAGTGCTCGACGGTGACAATATCCTCGCCATCTGCGCCGAGATGCTCTCGAAGGTTGGCGACCTTACGCCCCAGGCTGTCGTCAGCACCGTGATGGCCAACTGGGGTTTGAAGCAAGCCCTGCAGCGTTTGGATTGCACCCTGCATACCGTACAAGTTGGTGACAAACATGTCGTGCAGGGGATGCGGCAAACGGGAGCCGTTGTAGGAGGGGAACCCTCCGGACACATTATCTTTTCCGAATATCTCGAAACGAGTGATGGATTGCTTACGGCTTTACAACTCTTGCAAGCCATGCAAATGGGTCAGACCTCTATGGTTGACCTCGCCCGCAGCTTTCACAGGTCTCCCCAAGTGTTAACCAACGTCAGGCTTTCCGAGCGCCGTGATCCCCTCAGCTTTCCGAGTATTCGGCTTGCCATAGACACCGCCGAGCGGACACTTGGCGATACCGGTCGCGTGCTCGTCCGACTATCCGGAACGGAACCTGTGGCTCGTGTTTTACTGGAGGGCCTGGAGGTTTCGACGCTCACGCCCTTAGCCAGCAACATTTGCCAGGCTATTGAGGCCGAACTGGGCACGCCAGAGAACCCCTCGGCAAATTGTTGAGGCATTATGCCGACTACCCTCGAACAGCACTGGCACACATCATGTGCTGAAGAAACCAAGGCGGTAGGTGTTTACTTGGGGAGTCAAGCCCGCGGCGGCGATGTCATTACATGCTGCGGCCCGCTGGGTGCAGGCAAAACAACGCTTGTGCAAGGATTTGCCGAGGGTTTGGGCATCAGTTCTACCGTCTACGTGCGCAGCCCGACATTTACCTTGGTGAATGAATATCAAGGGTCTGTCCCCCTTTATCATTTCGACTTCTACCGGCTTACAAGCCCTGACGATGTTTGGGACCTCGGCTTTGAAGAATATGTCGAATCGGGAGGCGTCGTGATTGTTGAATGGGCCGATAAATTTCCATCTCTTTTCTCCGCATCACCGCTCCAAGTCCGCATTGAGATCGCACCTTCCGAACGCCGTACCGTGCGATGCACGTCACACGACACTACCTATGCGAGATATTTCAATCCTCCTGTTGAGGGGTTGCGCCAGGATGAAATGGTATTTTTTTGTGGGCGCCTTATGCGTAATGGCGGTCGTACTAACCCTTGAGAGCCGTCTCCAGTTCTTGTTTCTCGGTCGCTCCGAGAAGTCTGAGTATGCGGATCCATTGCTGAACGACGATACGCCGGGCATGTGGGTGCAGGATGTTTTCGTTATTGAACAGGCGACTGCCGAGCAGTCAAAGTCATGGGAGCTGTTTGCGAAGGAAATTGCATTTTACGACGCCAGGCGGCTAGCCCTTGTGAAACAATTGCAAGCCGAATTCTTTCCGCATAACGTTGAAACGTTGCATTTGACCGCTGAACGCGGCCAGATTAATAGTTCCACCGGAGACATGACCGTTGAAGGTCGCGTTCTGCTTCGTCCCATTTGGGGATATGACCTCGAAACGGCGGTACTCCATTGGGACGCGGCAAATCGCACGTTGCGCACGGATGCGGAAGTGAGGATAAGCGCCGAAGCGATAGATATCGTGGGCACAGGTTTTTCCGGCAGTGTGGATCAGCAGCGCTTTGCCCTGCAACGACAAGTCAGGGTCTCTTTTCATCAACCGCAGCCTTGAGGTGGGTGAGAGGTTAGGGTGATGCCCTTGCAACGGATTGCCATCGTGATCGCGGCGGTGCTGGCGCTTCCTGTTTACATCGCAAGTCAGTCGCAATCCGATAAACCAGCCATTTCGGAGCGTTTGCAGCAGTCGGATTGCGAAGGATCCGAAGCGACATTGGACGTAACTTCGGAACAGATGACGTTTGACCAAGATACTAACACGTTCATATTCAAGGAAAGGGTCCGCGTAACGCGATGCAGCCTCACCATCGACTGCGATCATTTACGCGTTGTCCGAGATGCTGATGAAAATAAGATCAAACATATCATTGCCACCGGCAACGTGCGCTTTCAGGATGGCACCCGCCGCGCCGTCGCCGAACGTGCCGATTATTATGAGGCTGATCAAAAGCTTGTTCTGGTGGGCAACCCCCGTGCTTGGGACAGCGGCGAACAGAATGAATTGATTGGCGATGAGATTATCGTCTTCCTTGAAGAAGAAAGAATTCTCGTCAAGGGAGCCCGGGTACGCTTCCATCCAAACCAATCACCCGGCAGCGAACCATGAAACCTTCGCAAGGACATCTGACAACGCACGCAATTTGGAAAACGTACCGGGGCCGGGCGGTTGTGCAGGACGTCAGTATCGACGTAAAGGCCGGGGAGATCGTCGGCCTGTTGGGACCCAACGGCGCTGGCAAGACGACCACGTTTTACATGGTCGTGGGCTTGATTCGCCCGGACAAAGGAACCGTGTGTTTGGAGGGGAGGGCGCTGACGCATCTGCCGATGCATCAGAGGGCCCGCTTGGGGATCGGCTATCTGCCGCAGGAAGCCTCCATTTTTCGCAAAATGACGGTCGCCGAGAATATTCTCGCCATTCTCGAAACGGTTTCCGGCAATCGCGCTGAACGTCTCCGACGCTTGAAGGAACTTTTGACGGAGTTTCGCTTAACAGCCCTGCGAGACACGCCCGGGCAATCGTTATCGGGCGGCGAACGGCGCCGGGTGGAGCTGGCCCGCCTGCTTGCCACATCGCCCCGCTTTGTTCTGTTGGACGAACCCTTTACCGGTATTGATCCGATTATGGTAAATGACATTCAGACCTTTGTTTGCTCTTTGAAGGAGAAGGGGATTGGCATCCTAATTACGGATCATCGGGTACAAGAAACGCTCAAGATTACCGACAGGGCCTACATCTTACACGACGGCTGTGTGTTGTATGACGGCACCCCTGAAGAACTGGTAGAAAATGTTGAGGTCAAGCAGATATATCTGGGGGAAGGATTTAATCTGTCTTATGACCCGTCATGAGACGGTTTGAGGTCAGACCGTGGCACTTGAAGCAAAGCTATCGCTGAGAACAGCGCAAAGGCTGGTCATGACGGCCGCCCTGCAGCAGGCGATCAAACTCTTGCCGCTGTCCCGCCTGGAATTGGTAGAGAGAATCCAACAAGAAATGCTTGAGAATCCGTTTCTTGAGGAGGTTCCGACCACCGAGGAATCTGACAACGACCTAGCACAAAAGGAAACTGCCGAAACACCCCTCGATGATGGACGCCAAGATTTTGAAACGGGCTGGGAGGCCTATCTGCAAGAAGAGGGAAGTTATGAGAATTTCCCCACCGAGATTGGCAGGGAGGTTCCCTCCCTCGAATCCACCATAAGCAACGAAACCTCGCTAACAGAATACCTTTTATGGCAACTTTCCCTGGCGGTGCAAAGCGGCCAGGGAAAGCAGATTGGCATTTATCTTATTGGCAACATCGACGAGAACGGCTACCTGAACTGCCAAACCGAAGAAGTGTCGGAAACTTTCGGGGTGCCATGCGCCGAGGTCGAAGGTGTCTTGGAGGTCATTCAAGGCTTCGACCCTGCCGGGGTAGGCGCGCGAGACTTGCGCGAATGCCTGCTCATCCAACTCCAACAGCTTGATATGGATGCTTCCCTGGCATCCTGCATCATCCGCTATCATCTCGATCAGATTGACGAACGCAACTTCAGAAAGATCGCCAAAACACTCCATGCCCCGCTTGAGGATGTGCTCGCCGCAGTCAGGGCCATCCGTGAGTTGGACCCCAAACCCGGCAATCGATACGTCTCCAGTCGGGTCGAGTACATTGTGCCAGATGTATACGTCGTAAAGGTTGGAGACGACTACCAGATCATGCTCAACGACGACGATGTGCCGAAGCTAAACATTAACGCACAGTACCAACGACTGCTACGCCGCGACACTGGGCTGCAAGAGGACGCGAAGGATTATCTGGAAGAGAAGTTTCGGTCGGCGGTATGGCTAGTCAAGGGTATCGAGCAGCGCAGGCAGACGCTTATGAAGGTCTCCAAGAGCTTGTGCATGTTTCAGCGGGATTTTCTCGACAAAGGCCTGGCGTATCTGAATCCGTTGGTCTTGAAAGATGTGGCGGACGACATCGGCATGCATGAATCAACGGTTAGCCGGGTGACGACGAACAAATACATCCATACGCCCCAAGGCGTCTTCGAGCTCAAGTTCTTCTTCCACAGCGGCTTGAAATCTTTCCAGGGCGACGCGATGTCCTCCGTCAGTGTCAAGGATACAATTCGCAAGATGGTGGGGGCAGAAGATACCCGTAAGCCCTTGACGGACCAACAGCTCGTGGCCATGTTGGGAGATAAGAACATCAATATCGCCCGGCGCACGGTTGCAAAATACCGCCAGGAGCTGCACATTCCGCCCGCCAGTCGCCGCAGGCGGCTTTTTGACGCCTAGGTTCTGCCGCCCAAGTGCTCTAACTCAGGTAAACGTTCAATGTCACCGCCTACCGTTGCCATCGTCGGACGCCCCAATGTGGGGAAATCCACCCTGTTTAACCACATCATTGGCCGCCACACCGCACTGGTGGATAAGACCGCTGGAGTTACGCGAGACCGCCATTATGGCGTGGCGGAATGGCTTGGGTGTTCCTTCCGTCTGATTGATACGGGCGGCATCATGCCCACCGAGACGAGCCGCCTGTTGGAAGCCGTTCACGATCAAACCCTGCAAGCGATTGGCGAGGCCGACGTTGTTCTCTTTGTGCTCGATAGTCGGGAGGAAATCACCGCCGCGGATCAGGATATTGCGTTGCAACTGCATAAAGCCGGCAAGACCGTGCTACTCGTCGGCAATAAAGCTGAAAGGGCAACTGCAGATGTTGAATTGACGCCCCTGCATCGCCTGGGTTTCGGCACCCCGCATTGGATTTCCGCCGAACATGGTCAGGGTTTAGGCGATTTGCTCGACGCGATCTTGACAGTTCTGCCTGCCGCCTCGGACCTTGAGGCCGAATCTGCCGGGGTGTCGGTTGCCATCGTTGGCAGGCCAAACGTCGGCAAATCTTCGCTGGTCAACTGCATACTGCGGGAAGACCGCCTGTTGGTGGATGATGCGCCGGGCACCACACGAGACGCGATTGATACCCAGGTCCGCACCAATTCGCAGTTCTATACCCTGGTGGACACAGCCGGCATGCGCAAGCCGCGCCGCATCGGCGCCGTGCTCGAAAAAGCGACTGTGGCAGTTACCCTGAACCGCATTCAGCATTGCGAAGTCGCCGTTCTGATGCTAGACGCCACGACAGAGGTGGGTGAGCAGGATGTCCGAATCGCCAGCTACATTGAGCGGCAGGGCAAGGCATGCGTCATCGTTGTCAACAAGTGGGATGCCGTCGACAAGACGTCCAAGACGTTTGACGCTTCCGTACGTGCCATTCGTGAGGCCATACCCTTCATGTCGCACGCGCCGGTCGTTACCATCTCGGCCCTTAGTGGCATGCGGATCGTCAAGCTGTTTCCGCTAATTGATACGGTTGTTGAGGCGTCAAAGCGCCGCATACCAACAGCCGCCTTGAACGAATGTTTGAAGGCTGTTACCCGTCAACATCCGCCGGCGTCGTATCGCGGGAAATTTGTAAAATTCTCCTTTGCCTTACAGACAGCGATCCAACCTCCGACTTTTCTATGTTTTGTGAATTACCCTCAGGGCATCAAAGGTTATTACCAGCGGTACTTGGAAAATCAATTTCGGCAACACTTTACATTTGCTGGCACCCCGATTCGCTTGCATCTAAGGCACAAATGAGACTTCGGTCGGCTACGCATTGTAAAGGCCCTGCCAAATTGACAGAACCGGGGGCAGGTGATAAGGTCCCTCCCACCTCGAGCGAGACAACAAGAGAGCCGAATCATCGGGGCAGGTGACAACCTTTGGTAACAAAACCCTTTTTCAAAATTGGCGAAGTCGCAAAATTGCTTAGCGTAAAGCCGCATGTGTTGCGGTATTGGGAATCGGAGTTTCCCTGCCTAAAGCCAAAAAAGAATCCCTCCGGGCAACGTCTGTATGCCAAAGCGGATATTGATACGCTTATGGAGATCAAGAATCTCCTTTACACGGATTGCTATACAATCTCTGGGGCGAGGCAATTGTTAGCCTATCAGCGCAGCTCGTCCCAGGAGGCTCGAAAGGGAATTACTGGAATTCTTCATGAAACGGTCAACGGCTTGTCAGATCACCGAGGAAGGGATGAGTCGCACAGCCTTGCCGCTGACACGTCGGCACCTTCCGACCTTAGAGCAGCACTTGCATTGTTGAAGAAAAACATCCATGAAATGATGACCTTATTGCAAAAGAAACATCCCATATAATCGGGGCGTGGCGCAGCCTGGCAGCGCACTTGCATGGGGTGCAAGGAGTCGGAGGTTCAAATCCTCTCGCCCCGACTCTCTTTGGAATGTATGAATTTATTTTTAAAGCACATGAATCGGGGCGTAGCGCAGCCTGGTAGCGCGCCTGCTTCGGGAGCAGGAGGCCGGAAGTTCAAATCTTCTCGCCCCGATCATGCCTTGGTATTGCACAAAATGCCTTCAGCACCGCGATGGTATCGACATCACGGTTTTAGAAGGCACGCCCACCCGGAATTTTACTTCCCTGCACAGCTTTGAGAAACCGCTTCGGTTCCGTCCTGCTAAAACGCATCGTCCAAATCCAAAAGGGGAGAGGCCTGTGCTGGATACTTTGCGAGAGAAAATTCGAGTGATTCCCGATTTCCCCAAAGAGGGCATTGCATTTAAGGACATTACCCCACTCTTGGCCAACCCCGACGCTTTCCATGCAGTAGTCAATTCATTCGCAGACCGCTATGCCGGACAAGGCGTTGACCAAGTTGTCGGCATTGAGGCCCGCGGGTTCGTTCTTGCGGCAGCTCTGGCCTATAAGCTCAAGGCCGGTCTCACGTTGGTACGCAAACCAGGCAAATTACCGGCCGAGACGCTGAAAACCTCTTACGAACTCGAGTACGGCGTGGGCGAATTGGAAGTACATCGCGATGCGGCTGTGCCAGGCTCGCGCGTCGTTCTAATGGACGACGTTCTCGCCACGGGTGGAACCATTTGCGCAACGCTCGGCTTGCTTCAAAGACTCCAATGCAAGATCATCGAAGTTGCTGTTCTCATTGAATTGTGTGATCTGAATGGTCGTGCACGCTTGCAGGACCACCAGGTCTTTTCACTTTTACAAGATTGAGATCGACTGATTTCGCCGAGAACTCTCCATGCTGGCTTCCACATGGTTGCAAGGGCGCAGAAAGAACCGACCTGAGGAAGCCGTCTTAATACGCAACATCCTGAAGAAAGTTTCCCGGTCATTCTATTTGAGCCTGACTGTTCTCCCGAGACCCGTTCGGGGACAGATGGGCTTGGCTTATCTGTTTTGCCGTGCGGCTGATACCATCGCTGACACGCGCATTCTGCCGTACCACGAACGTCTGCCCGCCCTCCATGCTTTCCGCGCCCAATTCCAGAAAGATTCGCCCTCACGAATTGGCATCGACCAGTTGCAGCAAATGATGCAATACCACCCGTCACAAGCTTCCGAGGGGGAGCGCCAACTGCTGCTGCATCTGCCTGACTGTTTTCGGATATACCACCGTCTGTCCTCTGGCGACCAATGCCTCGTAAAGAATCTCGTATTGACCCTAACGCGCGGCATGGAGATGGATCTGACCTGTTTTCCAGGGGATACGCCCGCAGACGTTTGCGCTCTGCCGGATATGGCTTCGCTTGAACGGTATACGTATTACGTAGCTGGGGTTGTGGGCGAATTCTGGACAATGCTTTGCAGCGCCAACCTGCGTGCCTTCAGAAATCACCGTAACAGCCAACAACTCAGCGTCTTAGGTGTGCATTTCGGTCGAGGGTTACAGCTCACGAATATTCTTAAAGACGTGGGCAAAGACCTACAAGGTGGCCGCTGCTATCTCCCTGCAGACGAACTCCGCCGGCTCGGCTTGCAAGCGCATGACCTGCTTGATCCAACGTTGCTACCTCAGATTCGGCCTTTGGTTATCCACCTGATTGATTACACCTTGGAACACCTTGATCACGCCAGTTGTTATGTGCGGCTGTTGCCGCTCAGGGCGCTGCGCGTCCGACTGAGCTGTATGTGGCCGTTGTTATTTGCGGTCCAAACGTTAGAAGAGGTCTGCCGATCAGAGGGCTTATTGTCTCATCAGGAACGGGTGAAAATCTCTCGTCAAGCTGTCTATTGCACGATACTGCGTTCGCTCTGGTGCTTGGTATTTCCTACCAGTTTCCCACATTACTATGCGAGCCAGCGTCAGCGCCTCAAACGCGCTTTATCTCAACACGCTCAGCAAGATTGACCATGCGCCATACGATGATAGAATAGTGGCTTTGCTCCACAGGAAACCGGTTCAAGTCCCTGAATGCGGGAAGATAAGCCTGCCCTCGTAGCTCAGCAGGATAGAGCAGCGGATTCCTAATCCGCAGGTCGCAGGTTCGAATCCTGCCGGGGGCATTCGCTACGCGTAGAAGTCGCAGGAGGGGAGGCGAGACACAAGGCCAATTTGGGGTCGGTTCGTAATTCCTCAAAGGACAGTCATTTCGGAACATGGAAGGGGAGAATAGTGGCTGAGAATAACGCGCAGAAAATCCGCAACGTGGCTCTTGTGGGGCACTCAGGCAATGGAAAAACCATGTTGAGTGAAGCGATACTTCTGAAGGGCGGGGAGATTAACCGTCTTGGCAGGATAAGCGACGGAACGACTGCGAGTGACTGCGATACAGACGAGAAAGAAGGCCAGAAATCCGTTCACTCCTCCGTGCTTCACACCACGTGGAAAGGTCGGGACATCAATATCATCGACACCCCCGGAGCGGCCGACTTCGTAGGAGAAGTGTACGGTGCGCTTTCGGTCGTCGAGCTCGCCATTATCACGGTTAACGCCGCGTCGGGCATCGAAGCCGGCACCCGCAAAGCATGGGACCTGGCGCAGCAACAAGGCTGCGCGTGCATGTTTGTGATAACGCGAATGGACGCCGACAACGCTCAATATGACGAGGTGGTAGCATCTCTGCAGGAGAATTTTGGATCGGCCTGTACACCCTTGATGCTTCCTGTCGGCAGTGGCAGTTCCTTCTCGGGGATCGTTAATTTACTGCATCCCGGCGACATTCCTTCCAATTTGGCCGATACCGTCGAAGAACAGCGCGGCGTACTCATGGAGTCGGTAATCTCCGGCGACGACGCCCTCCTGGAGCGTTACCTGGAAGGTGAAACCATCCCTCAAGAGGAACTGGAACACGTATTTGTCCAAGTCTTGATTGATCGCTCGATCGTTCCCATTCTTTGCTGCGCCGCCGAGTCGGACCAGGGAATTACCGAAATCATGGACTTTATTGCCGGTTATGCGCCGTCTCCGGACTATGCGACGAAAGAAGTCTTGGGTGATAGCGGGGCGGAAGCGCATAGCATTGATCTCGGAGGCCCCCTTGAGGCGCAGGTTTTTAAGATCATATCGGATGAATTCGTGGGCAAAGTCAGCTTTTTCCGCGTCTATTCGGGTCTCGTACGGGCAGGGGACACCGTCACCTTGGCCCATTCCGGCAGACCGGTCAAAATCCCCAAGCTCTTTCGTCCTCAGGGCAAAGATCAGCGGGAAATAAACGAGGCTGGGGCTGGGGCCATTATCGCCACCGCAAAAGTTGAGGAGTTCCGGGTCGGCGACACCTTGGCAGCGAGCAAAGACCAAAAGCCGTTCGTTGTGCCGCGTTACCCGCTCCCCATGGTTTCGCGGGCCGTTGAACCCAAGAGTCGCGGCGACGAGGCAAAGATTTCCGAAAGTTTGCGGCGTCTCGCCGAGGCGGATCCGACTTTTCAAGTGGGAATGAATTCCCAAACCAAGGAGCTCGTCATATCGGGAATCGGTGAGCAACATATCGGCTTGATGCTGAACCGGTTGCAGCGCCGCGGGGTGGAAGTAACGACGAAACTTCCGAAAATTGCCTATCGCGAGACGATAAGCAGCAAAGCCGATATTCGCTATCGCCATAAGAAACAGACGGGCGGTGCCGGGCAGTTCGCTGAGTGCGCAATACGGGTCGAACCAACCCCTCGCGGAACCGGATACCAGTTTGTCGACAAAATATTTGGCGGCGTTATTAGCCAATCGTTCCGGCAGAGTGTTGACAAAGGTATCCAGGACAAGATGGCGGAAGGCGTGCTGACGGATTATCCCGTGGTGGACATCAAGGTCGAGCTTTACGACGGCAAAGAGCACCCCGTGGATAGTAAAGACATCGCATTTCAGATCGCCGGGCGCGAGGCAATAAAGGAAGCCGTTCAGCAAGCCACGCCTGCTTTACTGGAACCCATTGTCAAACTTGAGGTTACGGTGCCGTCCAAATACATGGGCGACATTACCGGCGACATCAGCAGCCGACGCGGCCGGGTAAGCGGCATTGATAGCATCGGCAACCTGCAGATTGTTCGGTCGGAGGTACCCCTAGCCGAAGTGCAACAGTACAGCGCCTTTCTGCAGTCGGTAACGGGAGGGGAGGGTTCATACGCCACCGAATTTCTGCGCTATGAAGTTCTTCCGCAGCATTTGATGCAAACGGTTGTCACAGCTGCGAAAACTGTGGAGTCGTAATTGCCGGGTTGCACATTTACGAACAATGAAAGGCTCTTGTTGTGGCAAGACAGCGTATAACACGTAAGGAGTTACTGCGCCAACCAGACCAATTCATTAAGCGCAGCGCACGGATCATCGAGTGGGCAGAAGCGAATGCTTCGTCCATCCTTTATGGTATCGGGGCTGTCGTACTTGCTGGGGCTCTGGTTGGGGGATGGTTTGTGTGGCAGGCAAACCGGCATCAGCGGGCCGAGACACTATTGTACAAAGCAATCAATGCAGACGACAACGGCGATGCGTTGCAGAACACATCACAGCCTAATCCAATGGTGGAGGCGTTGCAGACTCTTGTGCGCGACTATGACGGCACGCCCGCCGCGGCCCAGGCCTATTGGTATCTCGGGCGCCTTTATTATACCCGCGCCGATTACGTGGCTGCAGTAGAGGCGTACGAGCAGGCCCGACAACGGCTGTCCAGCAACAACAATCGATCCGCTTTAATGCGTGCTTTGATATCGCTGAATATGGCCTACGCTGAAGAAGCACAAGGCGCCTGCGCACGGGCTTTGGAGAATTTCCAGACCGTGCTACAGGCTCCAACGGCGACGTGGTTGCGAGGTGAGGCTTACTTGGGGATGGGTCGCTGCCATGAGCAATCCAACGCTCTGGAGATGGCGGCTGAAGTTTATAACCGCGCCTTGTCCGATGCCGAGGTTAACGAACTCACACGCCAGATTGTGGAAGAACGCCTCGCAAATATCGAACATGTTCTATAACTTCTGATAAGTTATATTATGTAAACTTTTTATTATATAGGCCCTAAAATCAGCCAATTTCAGCCGCTTCTTGGTCTCGTATGGCTTCTTTATGGCTAAGCTTGATACGGCCGTTCCGGTCGACCTCCAGCACCTTCACCACAATCTGATCCCCTTCCCGGACTTCGTCGCTTACCTTGTTCACTCGCTTCTCTGAGATCTGCGAGATATGCAGCAGACCGTCAGTGCCGGGGAAAATTTCCACGAATGCGCCGAAGTCCATGATCTTCCTGACAGTCCCCATGTAGATCTGGCCGATCTCAGCCTCCTTGGTTATATCCCGGACCATCTGGACCGCCTCCTGCGAGGCCATTTCATTGACTGACGCGATCAAAACAGTTCCATCGTCTTCGATGTCGATGGTTACACCGGTCGCTTCAATGATGCCCCGTATCGTCTTGCCACCCGGTCCAATGACCTCGCGTACTTTATCCTTCTTAACCTTCAAGGTGACAATTCGCGGCGCATAAGCTGAAGTTTCGACTCGCGGCACACCCAAGATGCTATGCATCTCTTGCAATATATGCATGCGGCCTTGCCGCGCCTGTTCCAAAGCCTGAGCCATAATCTCGCGGGACACGCCTGTGGTCTTGATGTCCATCTGGATAGCCGTAATACCCTCAGCCGTTCCGGCAATTTTGAAATCCATATCGCCCAGATGATCTTCCACCCCGAGGATATCCGACAATATTGCTACACCCTCCCCTTCCGCGATCAGTCCCATGGCAATACCGGCAACTGGCGCTTTGATGGGCACTCCCGCATCCATAAGGGCAAGCGCACTGCCGCACACCGTCGCCATGGATGAAGAGCCGTTGGACTCCATAATGTCCGAAACCACCCGCAACGTATATGGAAAGGTTTCATGGGGCGGAAGGACGGGTCGTATGGCGCGTTCAGCCAAAGCCCCATGACCGATCTCGCGCCGCCCAGGGCCGCGCAAGGGCCGCACTTCACCGACGCTGTAGGATGGGAAATTGTAGTGGAGCATGAAGCGCTTCGAGGTCCTGCCCCCTAGGTCGTCTATGATCTGCTCATCACTCTGCGTTCCCAACGTTGCGGCCACAAGGGCTTGCGTTTCGCCACGGGTAAACAACGCCGAACCGTGCGTGCGCGGCAACATGGACACACGGCCACTGATCGGTCGAATATCAGTAAGACCCCGACCATCGGCACGACGTCCCCCTTCGAGAATCTGCCGACGCATCTCCGCACTTTCCATATCGTGCAGAAAGGCCTTGATTGTCTTGACACTGGGCGCTGTATCCGATTCGTCTGAATCCTCGAACGCTTTCACCACCTCCTGCTCAAGCGTGGCTACCGCTTCCTGACGCTCCAATTTCCCCGGAATTGCCAAAGCGGTTTTAAGCCGCTCATGGGCCATCGCATGGACATTTTGCTGCAACGTCTCATCGACGACCGGAGGAACAACCGGCAGCTTAGCTTTGCCTACCCTCTGCTGCAATTGAAGCTGTATATCAATACAGGCTTGCAAGGCTTGGTGGGCCGTCTCCAGAGCCGACAAGACGATGGTTTCGGGAAGCTCCAGCGCCCCGCCTTCCACCATGACGATGGCTTCCTGGCTTCCGGCCACCACCATATTCAATTGACCACGTTCCAGTTCTTCGCTGGTTGGATTGATGACGATCTGCTGATCCGTGTACCCCACGCGCACGGCCCCAATAGGTCCTAGGAACGGCACGTCGGAAACGGTCAGCGCGGCCGAAGCCGCAATAAGGGCCACGACGTCTGGATCATTCTCGTTGTCCACGGAAAGTACGGTGCAGAGAATCTGCGTTTCCTTGTTAAAACCACTGGGGAAAAGCGGCCGCAGCGGACGGTCGATGATACGCGAGGTTACCGTCTCCTTCTCCCCTGGCCGTCCTTCACGTTTGAAAAAACCACCAGGAATTTTTCCCGCCGCGTAAGTCCTTTCGCGGTAGTCAACAGTCAGCGGGAAGAAATCAATCTCGCCGCGGTCATTCGTAGCGGCGGTAACGGCAGCCAATACAACCGTATCGCCATACCTCACCAAGGCAGAACCATTCGCCTGCTTGGCAATTTCGCCCGTTTCAATGGTTAATGTGCGGCCGTTAATCACGCAACTTGCTGTTTGGTAATTCAATGTTTTGCCTCCAAACATAACAACATTATTGACTTAGACGGATGATCCCAAAAACTCTAGCGCCGAATTCCCAGTCTACCGATCACGTCCTGATAATGGGCAAAATCGTGCTTCTTGACATAATCCAGCAAACGACGACGGCGACCCACGAGCTTGAGCAAGCCCCGCCTGGAATGATGATCTTTCTTATGCGTCCTGAAATGCTCGGTCAGATACGTAATACGTGCACTCAAAATAGCGATCTGCACCTCCGACGAACCGGTGTCGGACTGGTGCATGCGAAAATCACTCATGACCGCCTCTTTTTCCTCTTTCAACAAAGCCACAACGCTTCCTTTCACGTTACGAGCACAACCATTTCACGGAATAAGGAGCTTCCATTTGGCCGAGTCGCCTGTCCGACGTTGTATTACCGCCACAGTGTTATCTGGTGAAGTACAGAGCCGGTAATGTGGAGAGGATAACCGACCAGGACACGCTTCGCTCAAAATAGCAGGCAGAACTGCGCCGCGTTGCTTTTGCAAGTCGCCGAATTGTTGCGCGGAAAGAGACAGAGAAGGGAGAAACGCCACCGCCTGAGCGGTCGGAATTAGAAACGAGTTCAGAGCCTGCCCCCGCATATGCCGCCCTTCGCCAGTGAGCGAGTAGGCATTCCGCAAAGCGTAAGCGCCGACGCGACAGCGCTGCAAGTGAGTCACATGCGCGCCATAACCCAATGCCAAGCCGATATCTTCGCCCAACGTACGGACATAGGTTCCTTTGGAACAGGTAACGGCCAGCGTCACTTTCGTCCCCCGCACCTCCAGCAGCTGCAGCCGCCGCACGAAAATGTCTCGCGCCGGTCGGTCAACGGTATACCCCTGTCGGGCCAGACGATAAAGACGCTGCCCACCCTGCTTGAGGGCAGAGTACATGGGTGGCGTTTGCTTGAGACAACCTGTGAACTGCGGCAGTACCGATTCAACCTCCCCACGCGAAAGCGACGCTGGCACGGTTCGGATGCGAACAACCTTGCCTGCGGCGTCCTGCGTGTCCGTGCAGGCACCCAACTGCAAGACCACCCAATACATTTTTTCCAACGCTTCAAAGACCTTGGCGAACTTTGTCGCCCGCCCAAGGCACAAAAGGAGTACGCCGTTGGCCTCCGGATCCAGTGTTCCGGTGTGTCCCACGGCGCGGATACCCGACGCCCGCCGCACAATCTCCACGGCGTCATGGGATGTCATGCCTCGGGGTTTATCAACGCTGAGAATGCCGTCAGGCATGCGGCGGATCGCTCTCATCGGCATCTGTGACTGAAGCAGAGGTCAAGTCGTGCAAAAGCCGCGATATCCTAACGCCATCGGCGATCGCCGTATCTAATATGAAGGTTAGACTGGGCGTATGGCGCAACTTTACGCGTTTGCCCAATTGACTCCGAATGAACCCCACGGCGCGTGCGAACCCTTCCATGGCTTCCTTCTGCTCGTTTTCGTCGCCTACCCTGCTGACGTACACGCGAGCCTCACGCAAATCCGGCGACACATCGACACGCGAAATCGTCGCCATACTCAGACGCGGGTCCTTGAGTTGACGCAACAGGAGGTCGGCGATTTCTGACTGCAATAATTCCGCCACGCGCGTTGGACGATAATTTTGCATAGGGGGTTACCAGAACTCGATATGATAATCCAGCATTTCAGCCAAATACATCGACTCGACGAAATTGACGACTTTGCTCAGAATGCCGTTTGCGTGATCGTGCGCCGTACTCACCACGGCAACACCCAATAAGGCGCGCTGCCATTTGTCCTGATAATCAACCTCGGCAATCGCCACATTGAAATTATTTTTGACGCGCGTCGTAATACTTTTCAATATCTGTCTCTTACCCTTGAGGGATCGCGTCTCCCGCAAACGTAATTCAATCGTACACACACCTATAATCATGATCGTAAATGCCTCGGAGGCCGCCGGTGTTTAAAGGTGTGGCGCGATCTCCTCGAACATAAAGGACTCAATCGTGTCGCCCTCCTTGATGTCCTGATAGCGCCCTAAACCGACACCGCATTCGAAGCCCATCGAGACCTCCTCGATATCGTCCTTGACACGGCGGAGTGAAGCGATCCGTCCCTCATGGATCACCACACTATCCCGGATAATACGCGCCTTCGCGTTGCGCCGCATGACGCCCTCCTGCACGTAGCATCCCGCCACCGCCCCTACACGCGTGATGCGGAAGATCGCTCGGACCTCCGCGCGTCCAAGCGTTTTTTCGTTGTACGTGGGAGCCAGCAATCCGAGCATCGCCTTCTCGACATCGGAGATCGCCTCATAGATAACTGTATAGAGACGAACATCGACTTGCTCGTGTTCAGCTAGTTCCGCAGCCTTTGGTATCGGACGAACATTGAAGCCAATTACGATGGCATTGGAGGCTGACGCGAGCATGACATCCGACTCCGTAATGCCGCCTGTTGAACCATGAATCAAACGCAACCGGACCTTCTCGCTCTCCAACTTGGAAAGTGAATCCCACAGGGCCTGGATAGAACCATGAACATCGCCCTTGATCACCAAATTCAGATCTTTGACTTCACCGGCCGAGATACGACGATACAGATCGTCCAGCGTCACCCTGCCGCTTTGGGAAAGCTGTTTTGTGCGCTGTTTCTCCTGCCTCACACTACTTATCTGACGTGCCCGCCGTTCATTTTTAACAACCGTGAAAGCGTCGCCGGCAGACGGCACGGCGGCAAACCCCAGCACTTCTACGGGCGTTGAAGGACCTGCCTCCTTGATCTTCCGCCCCAGATCATCTTTCATCGCCCGCACACGGCCGTAATGGTTACCGGCGACATATGCCTCACTGACCCCTAACGTGCCCTTCTGGATGAGCACGGTCGCAACGGGACCTTGCGTCTTGTCAAGCCTGGCCTCAATAATTGTTCCCTTTGCCATCTGATGCGGATCGGCGCGTAATTCCAGTATCTCGGCTTGGAGCAAAAGCATTTCCTGCAGGTCATCCAATCCATATTTCTGCTTGGCGGAAACTTCCACAAAAATGGTATGACCACCCCACTCCTCGGGAACCAAATCCAATTCGGTGAGTTGTTGTTTGATACGATCTGGATTGGCATCCTCCAGATCAATCTTGTTAATCGCAACAACAATAGGTACGTTCGCCGCCTGCGCATGGGCAACAGCCTCGCGCGTCTGCGGCATCACGCCATCATTCGCCGCCACCACCAACACAACTATGTCGGTAATTTGGGCACCGCGTGCACGCATGGCCGTGAAGGCTTCGTGGCCTGGAGTGTCTAGGAAGATAATCTTGCCTTTATCCGTCTCAACCTCGTAGGCGCCGATATGCTGCGTGATGCCGCCAGCTTCGGTGGCCTGGATATTCGCCGCCCGGATGGCGTCGAGTAGTGAGGTCTTACCGTGGTCAACGTGCCCCATAATCGTTACGACAGGCGCACGCGGCTCCAGGGCTTCCGATGCAGAAGGGTCGCCCACGGATTCAAGCGTTTCGGCCTGCTCCGAAACAAGCGTGATATTTTTGCCCATATTCAGTAAGACGCTGTTGGCAATATCGATGTCGATAACTGTGTTGATGGAAGGAAGCGTTCCGAAGCTCATCAACTGCAAGAATACGTCTTTCGCCTTGACCTGGGCAGTGTCGACCAAGTCCTTCACGGTTAAGGCTTCGGGCACCCTTACGACAGTTGTTCCGTTCGGCTCCGCCGGCTTGGGCGTTGCGGGAACCGATGACGGGGCCTCGACCTCCGCGGTCAAGTCATCACTGGCAGGAGAAACATCTGACTCGTCAGATGTTTCTCGTTCACGGTACAGCTCAGATACAAGGCCGGCTGTCTCCTCGTCGAGACCGCTCATATGGCTTTTGACTTCAATACCCTGGGAGCGTAGTACTTCAACAAAATCCTTGCTTGGAATGCCCAAATTCCGTGCTAATTCGTAGACTCTTACACTCGGCATGCATATCCCCCCCCCGCAATAAAAAATCTTTTGTCCTTAAGCCGCCTGTTTCAATTGCGGCAAACGTCACCCTTAACCTAAAGAAAATCCAGTGACGCCTCCAATGTCTGCAATAAGGTCAGCGTCGCGCAAAAAGAAACGCGGAAATGTGGATTCAACAAACCGACCGCACTTCGACTCGTCTTACCGATGCGCCGCCCCAATTCCTCTTTCGTAAACAGTGTAATGTACGGAACTTCCTGCTCCGCACACCACACACGATATTCCGCGGCACGCTGGGCAGCGGCATTTTCCGCCACAACCATGTACACGACCCGGCTCCGGCTGCACGCCCGACGCAGCGACATGTAGCCAGAGGCCAACCCACCGGCTCTTTGCGCAATACTGAGGCAGCCACCGAGACGGTCGTAGAGAGATGACAGGTTTGTTCCACATGCAGCGTCAAGCGTCGGCACGACAACGGCCCGCTGGAACACGGAAGTCAGCCGTGGGGACTTGAAGGCCCTACGAAAGCATCGTGCGTCACAGCAGACGTAAGTCCCTCTCCCCGGAGCACGTCCTGTGTGGTCAAACACCACTTCGCCGCTAGCAGCACATACAAGGCGAAGCAATTCGGTTTGGCCTCGCTTGGCTTTGCATCCGATACAGGTGCGTTCTGGAGGCATACGTCCTCATGCCATGATCAGAAACCGTTTGATCGATCCCATCTTGTATGCGCGACACGCCGTGCCTCTGATTTCGTCTTACGGCTTTGAATGTTCTTCCTCAGCACTCAGGAGACAACGTGTTTGGGGGTGAGGCTTCGCTCTGTTCCTCTGCCGCCGAAGCATCTTCTTTGTCCACAGCCTTGGCAGGCTGGAAGACGCTTTCCGCAAGGCGTAAAGCTTCCTGACGCTGGCTGTCCGATTCAGCCCCCTGAGCATTCCTGATATCGATTTTCCATTGTGTGAGCTTTGCTGCCAAACGAACGTTTTGGCCGCGCTTGCCGATGGCCAGAGATAATTGGTCTTCCGCAACGAGGACCTGCATTGTTTTCTCAGCTTCGTCCGCCTCTATCCGCACCGCCTTGGCGGGGCTGAGAGCATTGTGCACGAATTGCACGGCGTCTTCCGTCCATTGCACGATATCGATCTTTTCCCCCCGCAGTTCTTGCACAACAGACTGCACACGCATGCCCCGCATACCCACGCAGGCGCCAATGGGGTCGATGTCCTTATCATGAGACATGACGGCGATCTTTGCCCGGCCGCTGGCATCCCTCGCGGCGGCCTTGATCTCAATGATTCCTTCGTAAATTTCTGGCACTTCCATTTCAAACAGGCGCATCAGGAAAACAGGGTGCGTACGGGAAAGAATGACCTGAGGCCCGCTTGAAGAGCGTTTGACCTCAATAATATGCGCCCGGATTCGGTCACCTCGCTTGAAGACCTCGCGAAAAGATTGTTCTCGGCGCGGCAAAAGAGCTTCCGTCTTGCCGAGGTCAACCATCAAGTTATCCTCTCGCTCTACCCGCGTGACGATCCCATTCACGAGATCGCCCTGGCGATGCTTGAACTCGCGATAGACCATGTCGCGTTCGGCTTCACGGACTTTCTGAATAATCACCTGTTTTGCTGTCTGTGCTGCGATGCGGCCAAAATCTTCAAGTTCGTACGGGACTTCAACGGTTTCATCCAAATTCGCGTCCGGATACATCTCTCTGGCGTCTTCAAGGCTGATCTCAAGCGTGTCATCAGAAACATCCGACACCGGAACGACTTTCCTCTCAAAGTACAGGGTAATGGCACCCGTTTCCTCATCCAGGCGCACCCCCATGTTGTCAGCCGTGCCGAATCGTTTACGACCGGCTGACAGGACGGCCGAGACGATCGCCTCGACCAGGGTCTCTTTCTCTATTCCCTTTTCACGACTGATCTGATCAATGAGACGTAACAGTTCTGGATTCACAAGCTATGCATTCCTCCTAGGCATCAGGCTGCACTTTGCATGAGACCCGTTCAAAACCGGACACGCTCATTTGAACTCCAATTCGACAACCCCATGGTCGATAGATTGAAATGGGATCGTAATCGGCGCTTCGGTGTCGCTGTGCAGAAAGAGATGCGATTCCGTTACTGCGGCCACCCGGCCAGTATACTGAGCCTTATCCAGATATGGAGAATGCAAGAATACAGTCACCATACGCTGGCATTGGCGTCGGAAGTCCCGCAAATTTTTCAAGGGCCTGTCTAAACCGGGAGAAGATACTTCGAGCACATATGATGCCGGAACCAGGTTCTCTGCATCCAATAACTGACCGATCTCAAAACTTAGAATGCGGCAATCTTCCAATGATATGCCACCGTTATTATCCACGAAGACTCGTACCAACCATCGGCCCTTATGTTGTTGCAGTTGCAATTCAACAAACTCGACACCTTGGGCATCGAGGAAAGGTTTTATCGCTTCACTAACGTGTTGAGACAATGTTTCGCGTTGCATGAGGGCTCATTAAGGTGATGCTATAGGCCGATATGCTGTCTAAGGTATTGAAAAGGTGGTTGGTGAGTATGGCAAATGCCTTATTCTACTGCAAGAGAAAAGTCCGCTCCGTCGAAAAATGACTGCGTATTCGCATGCACCCGACAACAACATCATCAGGAGAACAAACGCATGAGGTCGTTGTAGAAAGCAAAGAGCATCAGGCACACCAATATCACCAGTCCTACTTGGTGAGCAATCTCCCGTTTGCGCACGCTGAGAGGCCCTCCTTGAACGATTTCGATCACGAAAAAGAGCAAGTGGCCACCATCAAGGACAGGAATGGGAAGAAGGTTCAAAATAGCCAAACTTACGCTGATGGCAGCGGTCAGAAAGACCACATTGCGCCAACCATTGTCAGCCTGTCGGCTAATTTCCTGCGCAATACCGAGCGGACCTGCAAGACTTTCCGAAACCGGGATGGCACCGGAGATGATCTGTCCGAAGCCTGTGAACGTCAACTGCGTTATCCGCCAAGTCCAAACGCAACCGCGAACGAGCGCCGAAAACGGATCGGTGCGCTGCAAGACGAAATTACCCGGACGCAGTTCCACGCCAATACGCCATTCCTCAGCATCCTGAACCTGGCGTGGGGTTATGAGAAGACTTTGCTCCTGCCCGTTTCGAGTAATTTGCATGGAAAGCGTGCTACCCCTGCTTGCCACGATTTGTTGCTTGAGATCTTCAATTCGCCTGATGACTTGGCCATTCAGCCTGATTACCTCGTCGTCCGCTTGCAATCCAGCCTCGGCCGCCGCCGAACCCTCGAGAATGCGGCCGATATGGACCGACTGCTCCACCGGATAGCCAACCACCTGGACAAAGGCGATGAGAGCAATCGCAAAGAAAATGTTGAATGCCGGACCTGCCGCTACAATCGGAATCCGTTTCCACACCGATTGATGTTGAAACGACCCCTCTCGTTCGCTCTCCTTGATTTCGGCATCCAAATCCTCTCCGTACATCTTGACGTAGCCACCCAACGGGATTACCGAAAGGCGGTATTCCGTGTCACCCGATTTCTTGCGCCAGATTGGCGGCCCAAATCCAATAGAAAATCGTTCGACAAGCACGCCGGATTTCTTGGCCACGATGAAATGACCGAACTCATGCACGGCGATGAGGGCTCCAAGCACCGCAAGGAATCGCAATGCCGTAAAGATAAAAACTGCCACTGTCGGTTCCATCGTGTTGTCCCTTTACAAAAACCCCGCGGTCAATTTTCGCGCCGCGTCCTGCCATGCCAAGGTCTGTCCGTTCGGATGGACTTATCTCGACAAATCCGCCGAAGCTGGACGCTCATCCATTACTGGGGGGTTGCGAAGTCGCTGGGGCTGAGTATTTCTGTATCTGGAGGCAAATCAAGCTCAAAGGTATGTGCAGGTAAAGTTGCGTGAACGGTGAGCGTTGAAAGACGGATTTCCGTAAAGTTCCCAATCGGGTCATGTATCCACAGACCTTCTATAAAGTAACTCCGCGGGTTAATCGCCGCACGCAACTCAGTGAAACCAGCCAAACGCGAACGTGGCAATAAGCGGATCAGCATCTGCCCTGTCTCGGTTTCGGGCAGGGCCGTTATGGCGAAAACATCGCGGAGCTTAACGACTCCGGCAAGAAATAGAAGGGCGACACTGGAACGGGTGCTCTCATCGATGACACTTTGCAAGAGTTGCCGCCGCTTGGGCGTGTAAATGCGCAAGGCCGAACCGTTATAAAGGATGGTCTGTTTTTCCGGGTTGTCATATTCCCAACGAATCCAGTGAGGTTTCTCAATATACAGACGGCCTGACGAAAACTGTTGCCGGTTGATCGATGTGAGGGTTGCAACTTGCTGAAAGTCAGCGGTCAAGGCTTGCATGCGGTCATAAGCGACCTGGATTCTGTCAATCAACGTACCAAGTTCCAGGCCCCTGCTGTCTCCGATGAACCCCACCATGCCGATGAACACGGCCAATAGACAACTGATCGGTAGACGCAGCTGCCTGATCTGTTTACGTCGCCAATCGCTGCACCTTACCTTCAAATGGCACTCTCCTCCAGCGGTCACCGCAACAACTCACAGGGCGTCGGAAAGCTGTTTCACCAGAGCCACATTTTCGGTGTGCCCGGTCATATTCGCCCGCACGTGCCCGCGCAAACTTTTGCCAAGCAGGTACAAATCTCCAATGAGGTCGAGTACCTTATGCCGAACACATTCATCAGGAAACCGCAACTGTACGTTATTTACGATTTTTTCATCGCCCAGTAAAATGACATTATTCAGGCGCCCGCCGGCGATTAGTCCCATGTCGTGCATCTTTTCCACCTCACGCACAAACGCAAAGGTGCGCGCTGGGGCAATCTCAAAGCGATAACTCGCCCCATTCCGGTGCTCATACGTGAACTCTTGAATGCCTAACGGCTGAGGGTAATGCAAGCGGTAGGAGACCTTAAATCCATCGTAAGGCTCGACCAGAATGAATTTGGACGCCGGGTCGATTTGGCCCACGTGATAACAGCGGTCCACAACGAATTCTTCCAGTTCACCCCCCTGCTCGACGACGCCGCCCTCTTCGATAAGCTGACAGAAGGAGGTGGCTGAGCCGTCCATAATGGGCACTTCGTCGCCAACTTGGACCAGTAAATTGGTAATGCCATAAGCGTGCAAGGCCGACATGAGATGCTCGATTGTTCTGACCGTGACACCTTTTCGATGCAACGTCGTACAAAAGTTGGTGGACGTAACGAAATCAATAGCGGCCGGTAACGTTTCACCTGTTGCAACGTTCCTGAAGACAATGCCGCTGTCGGTCGGCATCGGCTCAAGAATAATGCCCGTCTTAACACCGGATTGCAGTCCCAGTCCGTATCCAACCACACTGCAGCGCAGCGTGCGCTGGGGATGGTGAACCGCAAATGGTGAGCCTGAACGGGTATGACCCATCGATAGCGAAGAGGTTGCGGAAGACGACTGGGAAATGACTGCGACATCGCGCGGAGGACAGGCTTGTCTAATGCTATCCACCAGCCTATCGAGCGAACAAGGCTTTTCAATGTAATCGAAAGCTCCAAGTTGAATCGCCTTCACGGCCATGGCAATCGTGCCGTAGCCTGACAACATGATGACTGGACATGCGACATCCGTGCTCTGCAAAGCTTGCAGGATTTCGATACCGTTCATGCCGGGCAGCCAGATGTCAAGGAGCATCACGTCCGGGCGGAAACTGTGGACAAGCCTCAGAGCCTCCTGTCCATCGACGCTGCAAATTGCCTGAAAGCCCTCTTCCTTAAGTGCGCCAGCTAATGCCCTCGACAGGCTTGCGTCGTCATCAACAATTAAGACGCGACGTATTCCCATGTGTATGCTTTCCGTCATTCGACTCGCCTCATGAAAGGTCCCCTGCCCTCGTTGAGCCTATAGGCAGTTCAATACGAGGCGACAGTTGAAGCGAATTCAAAACGTCCCTTATGCCATGCAGGAACTCCTCGGTCATTTCCCACCATTCGACAACTCTGCGGCGCTCGTCCAAAGCCATCCCACCTACGAGTCCTAATCCGATCCGGGCAATCAATGCGGTGAGAGGCAGTGTGATGGAAAAATCGTGCCAGCGGAAGGTAGAAGCTTCACCACCAAGAGGCACATAGAGTTCTACTCCTACCCCGAGAACCAAAACCAATAGCCCACACCTGACCAAGCGCATAACCCGCGCCCTCGCAAGCAGTGACCAAAACAAAGCCTCGTTTGATCCTTGGTTCTGTCGTCTAAGAGACATAGATTACAGGGAGATGTAAAGGCAGGAATTCGATGCCGTTATGAAACATTGCGCGCACACACTAAACGGACACCGAGGAAAAGGCAAGCCAATAAGTCCTTATGCATCCTCGCCTATGGGAGGCGGCGAGCCCTGCCTTGATACTCCGCCAACTTGTTCAAAGCTTCCAGCGGTGACAATTCATCTATGGCGGTCGTTCGCAGTTCATCCAACAACTGCGTCGAAAGATCATCAAAGAGCGTAGGTTGTCGATAGGGCTGTTGGGCGGGAATAGCGGCGGACTGAGGGCGGGCGTGGTCCCCTGCGGATTCGCTAGAGGCTGATCTCGATTCGAGGCGTGTCAATAATTGGTTCGCCCGGCACACAACGGAAGTCGGAAGTCCCGCCAACCGCGCAACCTGAATGCCATAGCTGCGATCAGCGCTTCCCGGTACGATGTGTCGCAGAAAAACGATCTGTTCCCCCTCCTCCTGAACCAAAGCGTTGAAATTATGCAACCGTGAAAGCCACTCAGCCAGATTCGTCAATTCATGATAATGCGTGGCGAAAAGCGCTCGCGGACGCAGGCCCCGATGGTTGTGGATGTATTCAATGACGGCCCACGCGATGCTCATACCATCATAGGTGCTGGTACCCCTGCCAATTTCATCCAGCAAGATGAGACTCCGAGCCGTGAGATTGTGCAGGATATTGGCAGTTTCGGTCATTTCCACCATGAAGGTGCTCTGCCCTTTTGACAATACGTCCTGCGCCCCCACACGGGTAAATATCCGGTCAACCAGGCCGATGTGAGCCCTGCGCGCCGGCACGTAACTGCCGATTTGGCCCAGCACGACATTGAGCGCCACTTGACGCATGTACGTCGATTTCCCTGCCATGTTCGGACCCGTCAGCAGCAGAATCTGTTGATCCTCCCGGTCTAGCAGGGTGTCATTCGGCACGAAACGCTCTTCCTGGTATACGACCTCCAGAACCGGGTGACGGCCGTCCGCAATCGCCAATTCATCACCCATATCAAGCGTCGGGCGACAATACCGTCGAATCGTTGCCGTGTGGGCCAGTGCAGCAATGACATCGATCTGGCCCACAATCCGCGCCATCTGCTGCAAGCGTCCGGCGTTGTCTACCAGTTGTTTCACCAGAGCATCGTAGAGTTGGTGCTCCAGACTGATGGCCTCTTCCGCCGCCCGCAACATCTGTACTTCACGGTCTTTCAGCACCGGTACGATGAAACGTTCGGCGTTCACCAGGGTTTGTTTGCGCACGTAATTGTCCGGCACCTGGTTCAGATACGTCTTGCGCACCTCGATGTAATACCCGAACACCTTGTTGAATCCGACCCGCAGTGAAGAAATGCCCGTTCGTTCGCGCTCTTGTGCTTCCAATTCACTCAGCCAATTCTTGCCCGACGTGCTCTCCTCCCGAAGCGTTTTCAATTCCTGACAGGAATCCGAACGTATGACCCACCCGTCCCGCAAAGTCGCCGGGGGATCATCAACAAGCGCCTCCTTGATCAGAACGGCCAGATCGGCCAGAGAGTCCCATTGTGACCCGAAACCGGTCAGAAGCGCGCTATCGGCACCCTGCAACGCCTTTTCAATACCCGGAAGTCCCTCAATAGAGCGGCGCAAGGCCACGAGTTCGCGTGGGTTAACCGTGCCGAGCGACAGCCGACCCATAAGCCGCTCAAGATCGGCGATGGCTCCCAGAGCGTCACGCAGGCGCGCCCTCCTATCGGATTGCTCGACGATGTTCGCAACCGCATCCTGTCGCTCTTGGAGGGGCTCCAACCGACACAGGGGCTGCGACAGCCACTCGCGTAGGAGGCGTCCCCCCATGGCCGTAACCGTGGTATCAATGACTTCCAAGAGGGACCCATTGCGTCCCTGTGTGGCGGGCGACGGCAACAAGTCCAAGTTTTGTCTCGTGGTCTTGTCAAGCACCATGTAATCGCCCGTGTTGTAATAATTCAGCCCATGTACGTGCACCATGTTTTTTTGCTGCGTCTCATACGCATAGGCCAACAAGGCACCGGCCGCCGCAATGGCGAGTGGTTGTTCTTCACATCCAAAACTCTCCAGTGAGCGCACGGAGAAGTGCTGCGTTAAGCGGCGGTAGGCTCGGTCTACGCGGAAATGCTGGGAATCCCACGGTTGGAGCGTGTTGGGGAAATGATCTGCAGGGCGTTCGACGATATCGACAGGTATCGCAAGGGGCTTCGGGATGAGGACTTCCCGCGGTTGCAGGCGCTCATATTCACCTCTGAGCGCCTGCTGCCAAGGGCCTTCGGACGTCCATGTTGTGACCGCGAAGGTACCGGTGGACACATCGACAAATGCGAACCCGGCCCCGTCGGTTGTAATTGCGATGCAGGCCAGGAAGTTGTGGACCTTGGGCTCCAGTGAGTTCGCGCTGACGATAGTTCCCGGCGTGACGATGCGAATAATGTCCCGCTTCACCAAGCCTTCGGCATGTCTGGGGTCTTCAATCTGTTCGGCAATGGCGACTTTCAATCCCTGCTGCAACAAGCGTTCCACATACCCTTCAGCACTGTGGTAAGGAACCCCGCACATGGGTATCGGATCATCCTGGTGTTTCTGGCGCGATGTCAGCGTGATGTTGAGGGCTTTGGCGGCGATGATGGCATCATCGTGAAACAACTCGTAAAAATCTCCCATGCGAAAAAAGAGCAGCGCGTCGCCGGCCTTGGCCTTCAAATTCGCATACTGCTCCATCATGGGCGTGAGTTGAGGATTGGCAACAGTGCTATGAGGCGGATGGCTTGAACCTGATGTGTTCATGACATGGTGTGTCCTGATCAGGGTCAGGGCTGACAGCGCTCTGTTGATGCCGGCTGTCCCTTCAGGTGCGAGAAAATATCTTGTTCGCGACATTCCATCCGGCGACGTTGGGCAGCGGACCGCTCATGGTCATAGCCCAATAGGTGAAGCAGGCCATGGGCAAGAAGAAACACGACGCGTTCCTCAAGCGTCTGGCCGAGTTCGAAGGCCTCACGCGCCGCAGTCGGCAGCGAAATCACGACATCCCCTAGCAAAAGGGTCTGGGGCTCGCCTTCATAGCTTGGGCATTGTGGAAAAGCCAGCACGTTGGTGGGACGGTCCTTGCAGCGGTAAGCGCGATTCAACGACCGCATGCGCTCGTCATGCACGAAGACCACGCTGAGCTCGTTTTCGCTGCACCCAAGGTAGGCCATCATCCGCAGGGCTTGTTTCTTCACAAACGGCGTATTGAGTGCCACGCGCCGCTGGCGATTGTTGATCCATATGGCCATAACGCGTCAGCGGTCCGAAACGGAGCCCGACGTTTCCTCCCCCGGCTCCTCGGCCGTTTTCTCCGCCCCGTTACCGTAGCGGTCATAAGCCTTGATAATCTCTTGCACAAGGGGATGACGCACCACGTCGCGCTCGGAAAAATAGACGAAATCAATCCCGTCGATGCCATGCAGAATTCGCTGAATCTGGATCAGGCCCGATTCCTTGCGATTGGGCAGATCCACCTGCGTGATGTCACCGGTGATGACGGCTTTGGAATAAAAGCCCAGCCGCGTCAGGAACATTTTCATCTGTTCGCTCGTGGCGTTTTGGGCCTCATCGAGGATGATGAAGGAGTCATTGAGTGTGCGGCCGCGCATGAACGCCAGCGGAGCGACCTCAATGGCCCCCCGTTCGATGAGACGCTGGGCCTCGTCGAATTCCACCATATCATACAGGGCATCGTAGAGAGGTCGCAGGTAGGGGTTCACCTTATCCAGTAGGTCACCGGGAAGAAATCCGAGTCGCTCGCCGGCCTCCACCGCCGGACGCGCAAGAATGATGCGACTGCACCTCTTTTGCTCCAGCTCCGCCACAGCCATCGCCATGGCGAGGTAGGTTTTTCCGGTTCCCGCCGGGCCGATACCCACCACGATATCGTGACGTCGTATGGCCTGAATATATCGTCGCTGTCCAAGGCTTTTCGGACTCACAAAACCTTTCTTGCCCGGAATCGCGATACGCTCAGACCGTATGGTGCCGGGATTCAATTCCTCGCCATTTTCTATGAGGCTTGTCAAAAACCCCAGGTCGGCGATATCGAGCCGAATACCGGCCTCCAACAAGCGATATGCCCCCTCCAGCAACTTGGCTGCTAATTCAACCGAGGTGGCACTTCCGGCAATGGTTACGATGTTTTCATGCGCCCGGATCGCAACGGAAAGATGTTCCTCGATGTAGCGCAAATTGGCATCGTGAATGCCGAACAACTGGGGAATCACCCGCCCGCGTGGCAACTCAAGAATGTGTTCCATGCCCCTGCCGTACGTCTTCTCTCAGTATCGATTCGCCTCAAACGGCCGCTGCCAAGAGTGCCTGTCGTATGGATTCCAGCGCCGTTTCCTCTACGATCTTTCGCCCATCTGCATCCGTCACATAGAAAACGTCAATCGCTTTGTTTCCCTCTGTAGAAATCTTTGCCAACGCAATGTCTACATCCTGTTCATAGAGGACGCGCGTGAGCCGATAAAGCAGCCCTAGGCTATCCTGAGCCTGCAACTCGAGAATGGTGTGGGTATCGGAGTGACTATTATTGATCACAATATGCGGCGGTTTCACAAATACGTCGAACTTCTGGCTCTTGAGGGGGCGCCGTCCTGGCAAGGGAACTTGCTCAACGTGACGCACATCGCCGAGAGCATCACGCAAAGCCGCTTCGACACGCTGCCACACCTGCGGAGACGTCACGGCTCTTTGATCGAGCGTCTCCACATGCAGAATATCAAGGGCCAAATCGTCCTGGGAGGTATAAATTTCAGCGCCCAAGATATTGAGTCTGTTGTGGCTCAAGACCCCGGCTATCAGGGAAAAGATGCCACGTCTCTCCGTGGCACAGATCGTTACGCTGCTAAACCCTGCCGAGGCGTGCTGTTCCGCATACAGAACAACGGGCAATTGCCGGGATTTTTTCGCCATGCTCAGATGAATAGCCATCTGACCGGGAGCCGTGGCCATCAGGTACCTGGCCGGCATGGAGGCGAGGAAATAGTCGACTTCGGCAGGGCTCCCCTGGCCATTCAGGGCCGCCATCAGGCCCACACGGGCGCGGCTGCGGAGTTCGTCATTGGACGGTGCGATGACCGGCCGTTGCTGAACAAGGTAGTCGTGGGTGCGGTGGTAAAGTTCCGCCAATAGGGTACCCTTCCAGACGGTCCACACGTCAGGCCCCACCGCAGATGTATCCGCAAATGTCAGTAGGTAAAGTTGCCGCAGATTGGATGGCGTCTCGACAAGGCTGGCACATTCCGCGATAACCTTCTTATCGGCAATGTCCCGCCGCTGAGCCAATCGATTCATCGCCAAGTGATGCACAACCAACACCTGGATGACGTGGCGTTGCTCAGCCGGCAATTCAAATCGTTCACACGCCTCTTCGGCAAGCTCGCCACTGCGATGCACGTGCGAGGCTTTGCCCGGCCCGACATCCTTACCCAGATCGTGCAACAACAAGGCCAGCTTCAACAATTTCTTGTCCGAGTCGGACGTTTCTTCGTAAAGCCGCGCCAACGGACGTAGCATGGGCACTGTGGTTTCTGCAAGGCTTTCGATCTTTTCAATCGTGAGAAGCGTGTGTTCGTCGACCGTATAACAATGATGCAGATCGTATGACGGCAAACAGGTCAAGGGGGCAAACTCCGGGATATACGCGTTCAGCAAGCCGTGCCAGTGCAGCGCACGCAGAATGGAGGCTGAATGGGGCTGGGACAAGATGTGCCAAAAGGTTGCCCGCACTTCAGATGAGCACCGGGTGGTTTCATCCGCGAACAGGCCGGCCTTAGCCTTGATGGTGCGGGACAGCACTGGCTCCATTGGTACTCGGCAGTCATACGCTTTCACAAAGACCTGCATCATGAGCGCCGGCTGAGTTGTGAAAACCTCATCAAGGGCCGCAGCTTCATAACCCAGGTAACCGTCCCGAATAACGAAGCCATCCCCGACCCGCCGAGTACGGTGTAACATCGACCAGAGGCGCGGCCGATACATGCGCGACACAGCTTCCACGACAGTTTGACAAAAATGGGCGATCACATTGGCATGAACGTAATAAGCCTTGAGGAAATATTCGACCGCCAGCTTCTCGTCACTAGCCTCAAACTGCAACGCGGCTGCCAGAGTCTCCTGCACGTCTACGGACAGCAAGTCGTTCTTGCGACCGTAGTGATAATGCAGCGCATTACGAACTCGGAACAGAAAATCCAGCGCTGCTTCCACCGCCTGCCGGTCCTCTTGGGTTAACAGCCCTTCGCTCTCCAAGTCCGCCGCCGTTTCGGCACGGTAAAATGCCGCGGCAATCCAACGCGCCGTATGGTAATCGCGTAACCCTCCTGGGCTCTCCTTGACGTTCGGTTCCATCACATTGACAGTATTGGAGAAGGTCGCGTGGCGCTCACGACACTCCGCGATCTTGCGCTGTATGAAACTACGCCGCCTGCGCGGGCTGAAACGCTTGTGGTGAATTTCCTCTTCAAACCAGCGATACAACTGGGAATCGCCTTCAAGGAAACGGGCTTCGCGCATCGCCGTCTGGGCGGTCAGGTCCGCATCGGCCATTTTGATCACGTCGCGCCGAGTTCGTACGCTGTGGCCCAGGGTGTACCCGGCGTCCCAAAGCAAATAGAGTGTTTCTCGCACCACATCTCCAGGCGCCGTTTTGTGGCAGAGGAACATCAGATCGATGTCCGAATAGGGGTTCATCTCCCCCCGGCCATACCCCCCCAAGGCTAAGAGCGCACAGGGTTCCGCCGGACTGGAATGATGGCCGACAACGTACTGAAAAACGGTGCGCACCACATCATCAACCAAGGCCGAAAGGTGGCGCACGACATTCCGACCCCGCGCCCCGGCATCGTGCTCCTGACGGATGCGCCCATTTGCGGCGGCGGTCAACGTTTTCAAGCCTTGAAGAAACTGCGGCCGCTCAAAACCGCGATCCAAAAGCGGTGCAAAGGAATGTGGCCCCCCTTGCATGTCGTACGCGGTGGTGGAGGTTGCCATACGCCTGATCCTATGGACGGGGATGATGCTCCGTATAGACTGCCCGCAGGCGATGCTGCACAACATGGGTATATATCTGAGTGGTCGAAATATCGACATGACCCAGCATATGCTGAAGCGACCGCAGGTCGGCTCCACCCGCAAGGAGATGCGTTGCGAAGGAATGGCGCAGGGTATGAGGGCTTATGGATTTATGAATTGCCGCCTGCTGCACGTACTTCTTCACGATCTTCCATAACGCCTGCCGGGTCAACCCGCGGGCAGAACGGTTGATGAAAAGGGCCGCGGCTTGGCGGCCTTTGGCGAGCTCGGGGCGTCCTGCCAACACATAATCTTCCACTCGCCATGCCGCCACCTCTCCCATGGGCACCAGGCGTTCTTTTCCACCCTTGCCGCGCACCTTTATGTAACCGGTTATGGCGTGTACATCCCCAAGGTGCAATTCCACCAATTCACTAACCCGCAAGCCGGTAGCGTAGAGAACTTCGAGCATGGCGGCGTCGCGCTTACCCAAAGACGTGTCCGTATCAGGCGCCTCGAGAAGCTGTTCGACTTCGTCCAGGCTGAGCACGTCAGGGAGAACTTGTCTTTGCTGCGGCGTGGATATCTGCTCGGTGGGATCAACCGCCAGAGTCCCCTCCTCTCGGAGGAAGCGATACAGCGTTTTGATGGAAACCAGTTCGCGCGCCAAGGTGCGCGCGGCAACCCCTTGCTGTCGGCGCTTTGCAAGATAGCCAGTGATGTGGTCAGGCGTGAGGTCCTGGAAGGCAGGGAGGCGTTCTTGTTGAACGAAGTCCTTGAAACGTTGTAAATCCGAGAGATAGGCGGCGAGGGTGTTACGCGAAAGACCTTTCTCGACGATAAGATATTGCTGCAGCCTGTCGAGGTGATGTTCAAATAATGCTGATCCCTTCTCGCGGAGGGAAGAAGGCATATATGGACTCCCCTGGATAAACGCAACTCTCACGTGTCAGCAGAGCATAACGCATACCTGCCTGCAACGAAAGTGCCCCAGCAAGAAGCACATTGGAAACGTCGTGACAATGGATTATGACTTCTATGAAGGGTCAGGAAAAACGAACGAGGTAGGCGTATTGCGTACTGAAGGAAACGGCGGGAATAGGACAACTCTACGGGGAGTTACGTCCTTCACCCGCCGTTTGGCAGAACAGGGGTCATCGCAAACAGCGCGACGATATGGGTTTTAGCCATCTAGGCCGTCGGGAAAGCGATCCAGGAACTCGTCGACCAAACGGCGATGATCATCACTGGATACAACCGTACTCAGAAGTCGTTCCGTAGCAGCGAGAGCCAAGTCACTGGCAGTTCGTTTCAGATCCTGCACGGCAAGCTGCCTCTCCCTTGCAAGCTCCTGGCGGGTCTCTTCCCGAAGGCGTAGGGAATCCTGACGCGCCTGCTCAGCAAGAGAATCACGGAGGCGTTGGCCCTCCTCCTGCGCCTGCGCGAGAATACGGTTCGCCTGCCGGTTCGCCTCAGCTAGAATCTGCTGGTTCTGAGCCATCAATTGCTCTGCTTCAAGACGCGCCTGCTCAGCTTTTTCCAGCGACTCGCGTATCGTCGTCTCGCGTTGTTCCAAAGCCCCAAGCAACGGCTTCCAGGCTAACTTGCCCAGCACGGCCAACAGAATGACGAACGTAATGATGGTCCAGATTAATAGCCCGGGTTCTATCGTTAGCATGATGTGTACTTACTTGAGAGCTAAAAGGAGACAAATGACTTCACCGAAGAGCGCCACACCTTCGATCAAAGCGCACGCGATAATCATCGAAGTCCGCACATCGCCTGCCGCCTGCGGGTTGCGTGCGCTGCCTTCCATGGCTGCCCCGGCAATGCGGCCAATGCCGTAACCTGCACCAACCGTTACCGCACCCGCTCCAAAACCCGCTGCGAGATGTCCGAGATTGACAACGTCAGCCATAACAACTTTCTCCTCTCTTTACTTAACGATGAAGCAGCTCCAAACCACCGGAGCAACCGCGGCAACCTGTTGCCACTTATGCATCGGGCTCCTCGAACGCCCGATGCGGAAACCCTTGGTCGATGTATGATATCTCCCTGAACAGTGTTTCTCCCTAGGTTTCGCCGTTCAGGCTGGCGAGATATTCGACGATACTCTCCAATGCTTCCAGAGTTATGTGCTGATAAAAACCCACGCTGGTCAGCGTTGCCTGCATGACCCCCGGAGCGTATGGGGGATCGCCGGCGGCAATCACTTTGTCAGGCTCAAGAATCGATTCCCGAATGTAACCTTTGTCTTTCCTCACTCCAATATCCCACAAACTCGGGCCCACCATGCGTTCCGGGCCATCGAACTTGTGACAGGCAATACATCCGGCAGCTTGCACCAACTCCGCGCCGCTCTTTCCAGCCCAGGCAGGCACATCGCTTGCGGCGGCTTGTCCGTTACCCTCAGCGATCTCAGCAAAAGACTTCTGAGGCCAAGTCACCGTCGCCTCTTTCAAGCTCAAGAGGAAAATGACCACGTTCCGCAGCTCATCATCATCAAGCCCAAAGTTGGGCATCGCAACAACCGCTGTAACAGCAGGCGTCGCACCACCGTCGCCGTTCGCAGACGTGCTGTCTGGAGGGGTCACAGGTGGCGGGTCCGGGCAGGCCTCGGCGGCCACGTGGCTGAGATTCGCCTGCGGGCAACGGAGAGATTCCTTGAGGTAGCCAAAACGTCGGTGGCGGAACAACTCAGAATGGCCGGATTCATTGAAGAAGGTCGAGCCTGCGATGCTGAGTTCGGGCGCCTGCTTCGCACCGCCGTCAACGATGTAATGGCACGTTCGGCAGCCCTTCTCTTGCACCAGCTGCCAACCCATGTTGAGGTGTTCGGCGCCGGGGATGGGTGCCTCCATCACATTGTGACATTTTTGACATGAAGCCTGGGTGTACTCCAATGGCAGCATGGGTCGGCTCCAGCCCGAGTGCTGCTCATCGAAGGGACCAAAACGTGCCTCAAGGTCTTCCATAACGTGAGCCGCATGCACGGTTGTAGAGAACCCCTGCCCTTCATGGCAAACGGCGCATCCAATTTCATTAAAGGCGTGCTGCTGGAAGTCGGGATGGACTCGGAAAGGTTGAGGCACGTCAATCATCTTGGGATTCTTGACACCAAGGTGACAGGTCATGCAGCGGTCAATGATTTCCAACTTAGGTGTCCACACCTGCTTTATCTCGAGAGGTGTAGAAAGGATTCTTTGTCTGGCTTCGACATCATCTGTCCGTTCCGACAACAAACGATAATACTGACGCTGGTACTTCTTCCACTCCGGCCCATACTCATACGTTACTGTCCACATCAGCAGCAATAGCAATGCAAAATTACCAAGAGCAAACGCTGCAGCCATGAAGGTGTTGCTAAACAGCTTAACCTTCTTTTCTGCCATGACGTTTTCCTTTCCAAACTACGCACTTGCCTTTATCGGACGTCAAACAAAGCTCTGCCTCACTCCGGACAGATCAATACGGAAGCTGGCTAGATATTTAGATTAATCGCAGGGATTTCCAGGATATATTTGACGTTGAAAAACAGCCGCAGAATCATCTTAACCGGGATGCCGAGCATGGCAAGTAGCAACAGCATTTCAATCGTATAAATGATTGCACCACGCTTCTCGTAGAATTCTTGCAGCGCGTCACAGAACTTCTTAATCCAAGAAGCGGGTTTGACTCTTGGGCCGATCAAGTAGGGAATCACCACAGGGATAATGAGACCAATAGCGGTGTAACCAATTAAGAAGAGTGAGCCCACAAGTAGACTCCAGCTATGGGTAACGACGTTGGATTCTTTGTGGATTTCCCAACTCTCCCAGGGCCAATACCACTGCCAACTGGGTCCGCGAAAGAAATATCCGATAATAATCATAAGGAACCAAAACACCGTTCCCAAGGAAAACACCCACACCGCGAACTTTCGATCCTTATAGTTATACTCGCCAATACCATGGGTGTTCTTGTCGATATAAGGAATGGCCATGAGACCACCGAGAATAAGACCCGGCAGCGCCACGCCCGCTATCCATGGATCGAAGTAAACCAGCAGTTCCTGCAACCCCACAAAATACCAAGGCGCCTTGGAGGGATTGGGCGTCCTGTTGGGGTCGGCAATCGGCTCCAATGGCGCCGGGGCGACCATGGACCAAACCCACAGGACGATCGTCGTTAAAAGGAAACAGATGACGATCGTGTACATGAAGTACGGCCACGTCAGCTCAAACCTCTCCGAACTGGCCGTCGGCACCGCTCGAGCTGCCCTTCTTGTGGCCTGTTCAGTCTTCCCGCTTTTTTCGGTAGTTGCCATAACCTCACCTTATTATCTGCGCAAAACGACCAATTTCCTGCCTGTCTTGCTGGACCTGGCGCATTACTCTCGAACCGGCACGTCGCCCGAAAAACCGTCGCGACGTACACGCCAAAAGTGAACCACAATAAAGACGGTCAAGATAATCGGGAAGCCAATACAGTGCAGCACATAGAAACGTAATAAGGTCGCGGAACCCACGGTAGTGCCGCCAAGCAAGGCAAAACGGATGTCATTGTTGATCTTCATTCCAAGAACGTTGGCAAAAGGCCCTTCATGCCCGATAAGGGGTGTCGCCCGCGCCATATTGGTTCCGACCGTCACTGCCCAAATCGCCAATTGGTCCCAGGGCAACAGATATCCGCTAAAGCTTAGGAGGAAGGTGAAATTGAGGAGAATAACGCCTACGACCCAATTGAATTCGCGTGGCGGCTTGTAGGAACTCGTATAAAACGTGCGCGCCATGTGAACCATAACCATAAAGACCATGGCGTGCGCGCCATACCGATGCATATTACGGAGAATGTTTCCAAACGGCACCACATGCTGCAAGTCTTTCATGTCATAGTAGGCGCGGGGCACGGTCGGAACATAATAAAACATCAACAAGACGCCAGTAAAAGTCAGTATTAAGAAAAGGTAAAACGTAATAATTCCGGCACCCCAGTGGAAGCGCATCCGCACGCCATATTTGCTGATTTTCGTCGGAAGGATATGATAGAAGACATTGTTTGTGATTGCCAATAAACGATTCCGACGGTTCATCGTATAGCCGTGTCGAAAGATCGATTTCCATATTTGGCTTTCAACAATAGCCTGCGGGACATTTTTCAGGCTCAGGTTTGCCATAAACCATTCCTTTGATCGCACGGATGTTAACAGTTACCGGGGCAGAACAAACGTTACGAAACAATCTTGTCTCAGACAAGATATACTTCTCGAGCACACCAGCACACGGCGACAATCCATGCGCTGCGAGAGCATGGCATTATTGATCGTTGTTTGGTCTAATACCTAATGTCCTACGACAAAGGAAGGATAAAAGGTGGCTCATCACGCTTTCCAGGCTGGTTTTCCTGCTGGCTCTTGTCCACCATGATATTCCCAGCCAAGTCCAGAGAAATGGCAGCCCGAAAAAGCGGGCTTGGCGCGGGACCGGCAACATTCTGCCCGTCTACCAGGAAATTGCTTCCGTGGCACGGGCATTTGATACGATTCTCCGTCGAGTGCCAGATCGGCGTACAGCCAAGATGAGTACAGATGGATATAAGGGCATAGATTCCCTTTTGATCACGAATCATCCAGACACGCTGTTCTTTTTTCATTCGGGTGCTGACTTCACCGATCTGATAATCCTCCGGCTTGCCTGCTATAAATTGTTGTGGAGGTTCGTAGAGAATCCTCGGGAAGAAAAACCGTAACGACCCGACCGTGACACCGCCACAAAATGAAGCGAAGCTCCCCCAGCCCAAGAAACTCAGTAGACGCCGCCTAGTTCCCCGCTCCTCCGCTGATAAGGCCTCCGCCGCTCTGGCCATGAACTTTGCTCTCCTTACTGCATATTATTGCGAACAAATTTCTGACAAGACTATACGTTACAGATACATCTCTCTCGATTCGTGAGGATTGCATTGCTGAAACAAAGGACCGCTATGGAAGAACTACAACTTGCCGAAGTCTTCAGGTTTAATGTTGTCGAGCCATTCTTTCAAGCCTTCAGTATCTTCGGCAATATTTTGTGTGCTTACATCAATGCTTCCAACACGTTCTATAACGTCCAAAGCAACATAAATTGGGGCTTTCGCGCGAAGCGCAATTGCTATTGCATCACTCGGCCTGGCGTCAATGCAGACTTCCTGTTCTTGCAACGATAGAAAGATCGTTGCATAAAATGTACTGTCTCGCAGGTCATTAACAACAATCCGTATGACAGAAGCATGGATACCTTCAAGGATATTCTTTATTAGATCATGGGTCATGGGGCGGGGAGTCGGAACCTGTTCAAGCTCCAGGGCAATTGCGTTAGCTTCGGGGATACCAACCCAAATAGGTAATGCTTTAGTATCTTCAAGGTCGCGAAGGATAACCAACGCCATGTTCGATAGCGGGTCTAGTGTAAGTCCACGCACTTTCATCTCAAGCATGCGTTTTCTCCTTACGCGAAAGCACCGCTCCACCGCTTTCGCTAGCCTCTAACCCTCTATAAACGCTTCACTTGCCGAGATTTTGGTTAATATACTGAGGCCCTGTGCCTTTGTCAAGCAAGGCTTCAATAGGACAGAGGAAAACTGATGGCTTGTTGTGCCAAACTCAAAATGTGCCGTTGGGCGGCCAGGGCGTGCAGTCCCATGTCCCGTGAGTCCATAGCATTCATCAAAGTCGCTGGGCGCACGCCCACTTCGGGCGGCGCTTCCTCCATCAGCACGGAAAACGACTTACACGCACCGCGCTGACCAGCATGACCGCGTGTGCCAATTTTCGGCCACGTAAATCGCTGGTCACCAAGATTTCCCTCGCCCAATCATAACTTGTCGTGATACCGGCGTAATCGGTGTATCTGCTATACTCGTCATACGTCAAATGAAATCCACTCTGGCAATAGGATGCGACCATGTTAGAGACGGTATTACACAAAGTATTTGGCAGCAAAAACGAGCGGGAACTGAAACGGCTGCAGCCCAGAGTAGAGCAAATCAACCAACACGAGTCATCTCTCTCCAACTTGACACTCGACGACCTGCGTGGACGGACCAATACCTTCCGGGAGCAGCTGGCCAATGGAGCCCCCCTCGACAGCTTGCTCCCCGGAGCCTTTGCCGTCGTGCGGGAAGTCTCCAAACGTCTGCTCAACATGCGTCATTTCGACGTGCAACTCCTCGGGGGCATGATGCTGCACGAAGGCAGCATCGCGGAGATGAAAACGGGGGAAGGCAAAACCCTGGTCGCAACGCTGCCGGTGTACCTGAACAGCCTCGTTGGTCAAGGTGTGCATGTCGTGACGGTCAATGATTACCTCGCGCGGCGAGACGCCGAATGGATGGGGCCACTGTACCAAGCCCTTGGGCTCTCCGTCGGCATCATTCAACATGACATGGACGACAAGGCGCGGCACAACGCTTACCGAGCGGATGTCGCCTACGGCACCAACAATGAGTTTGGCTTCGATTATCTGCGTGACAACATGAAGTTCAGCCAGAGCGAATTTGTCCAGAGATCGTTGCACTACGCCATCGTTGATGAAGTGGACAGCATTCTTATTGACGAGGCCCGCACCCCGCTGATTATTTCCGGCCCTACCGAGGAATCCACCGACAAATACTATCGCATCAACCGCATTATCCCTCGTTTGAAGCAAGATCCCCATTACACGCTCGACGAAAAGACGCGCTCAGTGGCTCTGACCGAGGAAGGCGTGGCAACCGCGGAACAACTCCTAGGCGTCGACAATCTCTACGACCCCGGCAATATCGAAGCCCTGCACCATGTGAACCAAGCCCTCAAAGCACACGTCCTGTTCAAGCACGACGTCGATTACGTCGTCAAGGATGGCGAGGTCATTATCGTTGACGAGTTTACCGGACGGCTCATGCCCGGGCGGCGCTACAGCGACGGGCTGCACCAAGCCTTGGAAGCCAAGGAACGTCAAAAAGTCGCTAATGAAAACCAGACCCTCGCCTCGATTACCTTCCAGAACTATTTCCGTATGTACAACAAATTGGCCGGCATGACGGGGACGGCTGATACCGAAGCCGTCGAGTTTCACACGATCTACAAACTGGACGTCGCCGTCATACCGACGAATCGCGAACTGCTTCGGCTTGAGTATCCGGATGTCATCTACCGCACCGAGGCGGAGAAACTTCAGGCTGTCAGCGAAGAAATCCAAGCGCTCCACGACAAGGGACAACCTGTCCTGGTGGGAACCATTTCCATCGAAAAGTCGGAAGCGTTGAGCACCCACCTCAAACGTCGCGGCATTTCGCACAATGTTCTCAACGCCAAGAACCATGAGCGAGAGGCGGAGATCGTGGCTCAGGCTGGGCGTAAGAGCGCCGTGACCATTTCTACCAATATGGCCGGGCGCGGTACCGACATTTTATTGGGCGGCAACCCCGAATTTCTGGCGCGCCAAGCCTGCAAGCTCGAGATCAACGATCCGGAGTACCCGGCACAGCTCGCCAAAATGCGTTCGCAGTGCGCCACGGAGCATAAGGAAGTGGTTGCCTGTGGGGGGCTCCACATTCTGGGCACCGAACGCCATGAGGCCCGCCGTATTGACAACCAGCTTCGCGGGCGTTCGGGGCGTCAGGGCGACCCGGGATCTTCTCGCTTTTACCTGTCGTTGGAGGATGATCTGCTCCGGATTTTCGGTTCGGAACGCATATCTGGCGTAATGGCGAAGTTGGGTATGGAGGCAGGCGAACCCATTGAACACCGCATGATCACCCGAGCCATTGAAAACGCCCAGCGCAAGGTCGAAGCCCACAATTTCGACATCCGCAAGCATCTTCTGGAATACGATGACGTGATGACCAAACAACGTGAGGTCATCTACAACCAGCGCCGCGAAGTGCTGGAAACGGACGACATCCACGCCCTGGTCGTTGAGATGTCCGGCGAGGTGCTGCAGGACATTTTCGACATCCATATCGACCCTGAAGCTTATGCCGATGATTGGGATATCCCAGGTCTTGTGGATGCTGTACGCCAGCGCTATGGGGTGCAAATGCCTTTGACGCCGGCGAGCCTCGCAGACTTCGGGCGTTTAGAGCTTCTCGAACACCTTCGCGAACATCTGGACGCCAGTTACGAGGCCAAACTAACGGAAGCGAGCACGGAGCCGTTTAGAGCTCTGGAGCGCTTCATCGTCCTGCAGGTCATCGACAAGCATTGGAAAGACCATTTGCTGGCCATGGACCACTTGAAGGAAGGCATTGGCTTGCGAGGTTACGCGCAGAAAAATCCTTTGAATGAGTACAAGCGTGAAGCATTTGAAATGTTTGTCGACATGACGGACCGCATCAAGAATGATGTGGTTGAATATCTATTCAAGGTTGAATTGGCGAGCGCTGAGAGCGTGCCGGTCGCTCACCAGCGGCCCCATTCCCCGCGAAACGTCGAACATCGCGGCGCACTGGGCGACGGTGGCGAAACCGCCGTAGCAAAAACCGTACGGCGCCAAGGCGAAAAGGTGGGACGGAATTCCGCCTGTCCGTGCGGCAGTGGAAAGAAGTACAAAAGGTGTTGCGGCAGTTGAGGCTTGATCCCGCTTCTTACTTGTTGTTACTCACGTACACCACTTTCCACAGATCGATCTTGTTCAGCGAATACATTTGTTGGACGCTCAACCCCGCATAGTGCACCAGATACTCCAAAGCCAGGTCGGAACGCCAACCGATTTTTTTGCACAATGGGGACAGCCATTTTTCGACCTGCGCAATAAGTTTATTCTGACTTTGGAAATGGTTGATGATCACAATCTTCCCGTCAGGCTTGCTCACCCGTTTGATTTCCGCAATGACCTGAATCGGATCGGGAACCACGCTAATCACAAAAGCAGCGATGACGACGTCAAAGACGTCATCCGCAAACGCCAGTTGTCCGGCATCCATCTCCAGCAGCGTGACATGATCCAAGCCCTCCTGCCGTATCTTCTTCTGAGCTTCTCGCAACATACTGTTGGAGAGGTCGACCCCGGTGACCTGCACATGCCGAGGATACAGAGGCAGCGACAGGCCGGTGCCAACACCCAGGTCCAGCACGCGCTGCCCTTCCTGCAGAGATAACGACCGGATGACGTGCTGTTGGCGTGGGTAAAACCAACGCTTGAAGATGAAGTCGTATATTCGCGAATAGGACGCGTAGATTTTCTTGATGCTGGACGTTTCCATTTCCTGTCCCGTATAGTCCACTAAATTCGTCCCTTCCTTAACGAGTGATCACATACAACAACGTTGCCGAGTCTGCGCCTTGCGCTCCTCCCCCCCGATGCATTCGGCAATGCTGAAACAGAATCGACCCCGCTCGCAGGCCTCCTCATCTGCTTCGGTCAACACCACCCATGCCATGACATACAATGGCATCGCACAAGACGTGAATCGTCTGCGTGCAATACCATCAAGGTGAACGCCGATACGTTGGCGCTCCTCCTGAAACGTACACCGCAAGGCCTCGGTAACAATCTCCCTAGTCCGCCGACCGCCGACTCGTTATAAACCGTGAAGCCATCGTCCTCCAACTGGTTCGGCAACACCTTCAAGGTCAGGTAATGGGCGCCGTCGCACGCATGCTGCTTGATGCAATGAATAGCGGAGCATTTATGCGCGACTTGGAATCAACCGCTTTCAAAGAAGCATGTCAGGAGGGACGCAGGAGATCATCCATGCCATAAAGGCCGGGGCTCTGCCGGACAATCCATCCCGCAGCCCGCACCGCGCCACGGGCAAACGTATCCCGACTCTGAGAACGGTGTATCAGCTCAATTCGCTCGCCGATGCCGCCGAACAGCACGGTGTGTTCGCCAACAATGTCACCGGCCCGCACGGCCTGAATGCCAATCGCTAAATCAGGTCGCTGCCCCACCCTGCCCTGCCGTCCATACACCGCCACATCGTCCAAGTTTGTACCAAGCGCCTCGGCGACGATGGACGCCATCCGAAGCGCCGTGCCGCTAGGCGCGTCAACTTTCGTTCGATGGTGGGCTTCGAGAATCTCGATGTCGTAGTCAGGCCCCAACAGAGTCACCAGTTGTCGTAGAGCCTGATACATTACGTGCACACCAACGCTCATGTTGGGCGCCAGGAAACAGGGCACCCTTCGGCTCAGTTGTTGAATTTCGTCGTGTTGAACAGCCGTAAAACCTGTCGTACCAATGACCATGGCCTTACCAAGGTCACTCGCCATTTTCAGATAGGCCACCCCGGCTTCCGGCACCGAAAAGTCAATTACCACGTCCGCCTGAACCAATGCCGGCACGGCATCGTCGGTGACCTGTACACCGACAGCACCGCCCCCTACAACTTCCCCGACATCACGGCCCACGGCCGGATGCTGCGGGCGTGTCACAGCGCCAGCGAGGGTGAACTGCGCGTCAGCTTGCGTCATGGCGATCACCCGCTGCCCCATCCTTCCGGCTGCTCCTGTGACAACGACCCGTATCAACGATTCATCCTCCTATGCGTTCCCGTTGACACCCTTCGCCCGCCGACCATTCCCTCATGCTTTCCAGCGCTAACAACCAGTTGGGCAGTGTCCTGTTTAAGCGGCATCGGGGGCTTCTTGCGCCCACAGCCGGTGGTCATTGCGAGTACAAGCAGGCTGAACCACACGGCACCACAAATCCATAAGGCGCGCCATTTGCCGCCTCGCTTCGTGATCACCCGACATTCTCCGATGCCTTGCGCTCACACCTCATCATACGTATCCCGCACCAACACTTCCCGCGGCTTTACGCCATCCGCCGGACCCACGACCCCTTCTTTCTCCATCACCTCGATCATGCGCGCCGCACGGTTGTAACCAACCCGCAAGCGCCGCTGCAGCATGGAAATGGACGCCTGTCCGGTACGCGCCACAAGCGCAATGGCCTCGTCGTATTTTTCGTCGTATTCGCTGTCCTCGTCATCCGTCGGCTCGTTGATGGGCTCCAGAAAGCTATCGTTGTAGTTCGGCTGTTCAATCGCCTTCCACGCCTCCACCAAGCGCGTGATCTCCTCCTCCGACACGTACGCGCCGTGTACGCGCTGCGGCTTGGACGTCCCCGGCGCGAGGAAGAGCATATCGCCCCGCCCCAAAAGCGTTTCCGCGCCATTGGCGTCAAGGATCGTACGAGAGTCGATTTTGGACGTGACCTGGAACGACAGGCGGGCGGGAAAATTGGCTTTGATGACGCCCGTCAGCACGTCGACCGATGGGCGCTGCGTGGCAACAATGAGGTGAATACCCGCAGCCCGTGCCATCTGGGCGATGCGCATCAGCGAGTCCTCAACCTCACGTGACGAAACCATCATCAGGTCGGAGAGCTCGTCAACCACTACAACAAGATAGGGCAACGGCTCGGCCGGTGGCGCTTGGTTCTCGGCGTCCGCCCCATTGCTTTCGATACGGGCCTTTTCATCCCTGATTCTCTGATTATATTGCGCCATACTGCGGACGCCTTTGGCGGCCAGAAGCTGGTAGCGTCTTTCCATTTCCGCGACCACACGCCGTAGCGCCACGGCGGCCTTCTTGGAATCGGTGACAACCGGTACGAGCAGATGCGGAATGCCGTCGTAGATCGAAAATTCCAACATTTTGGGATCAATCATGATCAGTTTGACCTCGGCCGGCGTCACCCGAAACAGCAGACTGCAAATCACGCTGTTGAGTCCGACACTCTTGCCGGAACCGGTGGCCCCTGCGACCAGTAGGTGGGGAATAAGCGCAAGGTCTGTGATGACCGGCTGACCCAGGATGTCTTTGCCCAAAACAATGTTCAGCTTTGACGATGAGCCTTGAAACTCCTCGGTATCCACCAGACTCCGCAACGCTATCGTTTCCCGCCGTACATTGGGAACCTCGATGCCCACCACAGCTTTGCCGGGAACCGGTGCCACGATCCGCACACTGAGAGCCCGCATCACGAGAGCCAAATCGTCCTGTAAATTGGTAATTTTATTGACCTTGACGCCGGCAGCGGGAGCAAACTCGTACATCGTAATCACCGGGCCCGGTGAAACCTGGACGACTTCCCCCTCAATGCCAAATTCCCGCAGCTTTTGTTCGAGGAAGCGCGCCTGCTGCATGAGTTCCTCTTCGCTTTGACCCTCCTCGGTATTTAAAGGGGTTTCTAGCAAATCCAGTGAGGGCAGTTGGGGCTGCTGAGACGGCGTCACGTGCTTGACAGGAAGCGGTTGTAATATGGGGACCTGCGGCGCGGGAGCTTCTGAAGAAGCCGCTTGCTCCTCAATCGGCTCAGCAACGCTGCCTTCGGGCACAGGCCGTTCGGCAGGACTCACTTCCTCCCGGTCGATGTCTTCGGGAATCGTTTCGCGCGGAAGGGCCTCGACGATCCGCGGAGGTTCCGTCGCTCGCTTGGCACGAAACGACGGCCGTTTGGCGGCTTGCGATGCACGGGCTTCCGAAGGGGCCAACTTGTCCGTGCTCGGACCAACAACGTTATCTTCAGTCACATGCGGTTCGACTAGAGGCACTTCCACCTCATCGTTTTTTTCAGGGACCTCTTGGCGTGCGGGCTTTTGGATGCTCCGCTCAAGTTCCATTACGTACTTTGCACGGAACGACGGCAATATGGGGATTTTCGATGGACGGTGTTCGGAAGAAGCCGCCGGTTTCTTGCCCAGTTCAGCAGTGCTGTTTTTGGACGCGGACGGCTCGACGCGGGGCGTTTCCTCCGGGTCACTTTTTTCAGAAATCGTTTCGCGTGTGGGCACTTGGTGGGACTGCTGAGACTTCCTCGCACGCTGCGCAAGGAACGATGGTGGATTGGGAATTTTTGATGGGCGGCTTTCCGCAGGAGTCGCCTGCTCCAAATTCGGGTCAGCGACGCTGGTCTCTGTCGCAAGCCGTCTGACGCGAGGCCCTGTCATCCGGTTACTTTCTTCAGAATTCGTTTCATCAGTAGATACACCTCGGTCATCGTCGTCTTGGAAGGCAGAAGGGTAGGCTCTCAGGACCGAATCCTCATCGAACAGGACCGAATCGTCAGACTCACGATGCTTTTTCGTCAATCTGACAGGGGCAATCACATGCTTGACTCCCTTGAGCAAAGACAGCCGCGCGCAACTCAATAGAACGCACAGCACAGACAATCCTGCCACGGCATAAGTGCCCGGCAACTCGAGATAGGGGATTAGAAATTCGGCCAGCCATTGACCACTTGCCCCGCCCGCCAACAATCCGGCTTTGAAAAATGGGTCGTCAATCCAATACAAATGCGCCAGCGTGCTGAGAGCCACAATCAGCAGAAGGCCACGCCATGCCGCTCCTACGATAGGTCTTAGGCGGGCACGCATCAGGCAGATCGCCCCCAATGCCGTGCAGGCAATGAAGACAAACACCGTGCTCCCGAACAACTGCAATCCCCAATCGGCAAGAAAAGCACCAACTCGCCCGCCAAGATTATCGACGTCAATCACCTCTCGGCTCGTGTAGTGATTCCAGGCCGGATCGTCCAGCGAATAAGAACCGACGCTCAGAAGAACAAAGATCATGCTTACCAGAATGAGAAAACCCATCAACTGACTCATGCGCCTAGTCATAACAAGCATATACTTGATGCTCCTCACCCTAGGAATCAATAACCACTATCACACTACTTGAACATAACATATTTCCAACCACCCCACCTTCTCTTTCTTTGACTTGATCTTTGGGACAAGCTAGCATGCAAACATAGAAAATGAGGTAATTTAGTTTTTGGATTGTCGTACACCTGTCATGTCAAGATACCTTAGCACTGTGCCTTTAATTCTCCTGGAGAAAACGTAATGAAACGACGTAGCCTCGTTTTTTTGATAAGCCTATTGATGATCAGCTTTGGCATTCTCGGACACGCCGACGACGCAGTCGAAATGAAGGTGAGAGGCGTCACCATGGACCCCGAAAGGCATTCCCCTATCGTCATCCTCGAGGACAGTCAGGGGCACAAGGCATTTCCCATTTGGATCGGCCTGCCCGAGGCGCGTGCCATTGCCTTGGAGCTTGAGGGGGTGGACACGCCCCGGCCGCTGACCCACGCACTCCTCAACAATATACTAGTCAATTTGAAAATTGGCGTGCGACGCATCTTCATCAATGACCTTCGGAACAACACCTATTTCGCCAAGATTGACTTGCAACGCGGTTCCGAAACAATAACCATCGATGCTCGCCCCAGCGACGCCATCGCGCTCGCCATCCGTACAAATGCGCCAATATTCGTCGCCCGCAAGGTGTTGGATGCCACGCGTACCGTCATCCTCGCCGGACCGGAGACGCCGGAGCATTCCGCCAAGATGTGCGGCATTTTTGTTCAAGACCTTACCCCACAACTCGCCCGCATCTTCAACCTGACCACGACGGACGGGGTTTTGGTGGCCTCGGCTGAGCCGGAGCGTCATGCCGAGGGTCATGACGTGCGCCGTGGAGACGTGATTACGGAGGCGGATGGAACGAAGATCAACACCGTTCAGGACTTTCAAAGCCTCTGCCAGAACAAGGCGGCGGGTGAAGAAGTCGTTTTGCATGTAACCAGAGACCAGCGACCCGTCGAACTGAAATTGTCCCTGTCATCTCTCGACTAGGAGGGTAGCGCATGCGGCCTTTCAGCGAATGCACCCTCTATCTCATAACCGATCGCGCCTTGTCTCGCGGTCGTTCCACCGTTGACGTCGTCCGGGCAGCCTTAGCAGGCGGTGTGGATGTCGTCCAACTCCGCGACAAGGAAGCCGAGGCGGCTACGATAATTGAGGAAGGCATACGCGTTCATGAACTAACGACGCGTTACCAGGTACCGCTTATCGTTAATGATCGCGTCGACATTGCTTTGGCGATCGAAGCGGAGGGTGCCCACGTAGGACAGACGGATCTGCCGGCCCACATGGCCAGAAAGCTGCTGCCGACGCCAAATCTACTTGGTGTCTCCACGTCTTCGGTCGATATGGCACGCCGCGCTCAGCAGCAACAGGCTGATTACGTTGGATTCGGCCCCATCTATCAGACAGCCACGAAAGAGACGGTAGCCTCGCCCCGCGGCACCGAGATGATGCACGATACCCTCGAAGCAATTGACATCCCGCTCGTCGCCTTGGGAGGAATCTCCGATCGCAACATATCGGAAGTCGTCGCGGCCGGCGCTGACCATGTAGCGGTCTGCTCCGCAATCGTAAGCGCCAAGGACGTCGAAAGAGCCACTGCCACCCTCAAAGAGATTATGCTACAGGCTCAGGCGAAACGTCGCGTCCGGTAACCGGCCGCTCAGCCAAGCTACGAAGCAGCGACGCGATGATCTCGCGGCCGCAGCAGATACAGTCCGACCACGATCATCGCGAGGCTCACCACATGCGGCAAGCGTAGGGGGCCGAGATAAAGATCATCGGCCCGAAAGAGGGACGTGAACGACCGCACCCAGGCGTAATAAATGAGATACATCCCCGCCAACCCGCCCTCAGGCAGGCGGGATTTGCGCAGGCTCCACAGCAGCACGAAACCGATCAGGTTCAGAACTAACTCGTACAGCATGACCGGATGCAGTGGCACTTGGCCGAACTCTCGTCCGGCAATGCTTGAAGGCGGAAACACCACGCCCATCCATTCCGGGAAATGCTGCAGCCAGCTCGGCAGGTGCAGTGAACGCAACGGGTAGCCATGCGCGTCGCCGTTCATGAAATTGCCGAAGCGGCCCAGGGCTTGCCCCAGAATCCCCGCCGGAACGGCCATGTCCCATAGCGTTCGCACCGAGATTCCGCTAGAACACGCGTAGAGCCACAAGCCGATCATGCCGCCAATAATGCCGCCGTGGATCGCCATGCCGCCTTCCCAAATGGCGAATATCTTCAACGGGTTGGCACTGTAATGGCCCCACTTGAAAATCACGTAATACAGACGCCCGCCCAGGAACCCCGCCACAAAGGCATAAAAGGCCGCATCCACAATGCGCTCCGGTGGCAGGCCGCGCCGCTTGGCCTCCAGACGCAGCAAGACGATGCCGACCAACAGGGCAATCACGTACATCAGGCCGTAATACCGCACCACAAACGGCCCTATGCGAAATACCTCTGGATACACGCAGATCTCCAGGTTTCGAGCGCACCCCAAGAACCCACAGGCGTCACAGGCTGCGCGCCTCTACTTGCGAGTCCATCCCAATACATAACGTTTTGACGATTTCCGTCACCACAGTGCCTTCATTCACGCGGGTGAGATTGTACCAGGACAAGTCCGGAAACTTGGCAAACCACGTCAACTGCCGTTTGGCAAAACGCCGCGTCGCTTGTTTGATGGCATCGACAGCTTCCTGCCACTCCGTTCGGCCCGCCAAATGGCCCAGTAATTCCCGGTAGCCAAGACTATTCATCGCTGCGCAGGTCTCCGTGTAGCCGCACGCAATCAGCATCTCGATTTCCGCTAGCCAACCCGCCGCGAGCATGGCGTCCGTTCGTTCCTCGATACGGGCATAGAGCTCGGCACGGTCGCGCGTCAAAGCAATCCCCACATACGGATACAACGGCTTGTGCATCTGATGGCGGGAACGATGTTCAGAAAACGGTACGCCAGTCAGGTAGGTCACCTCCAGGGCTCTCACAACACGCACGCGGTCTTGCACATGGCAGGTTGCCGCCGCGGTCGGGTCGGCCCGCTGCAACAAGGTGTGCAATGCGGCGTTTCCGTGACGGTCTGCGTAGGCACACAACTCAGCCCGCAGGAGCGCATTCGCCGGCGGAACCGACATGAGGCCGTAAAGCAATGCCTGCAGGTACAACCCACTACCTGCGACAAGCACTGCACGCCGTCCGCGTCGTCTGATGTCATCGATGGCTTGCCGCGCAAGGTCGGCGCACCTGGCCGCGTTGCCTGATTGGTCGGGCAGGAGCACATCGAGTAGATGATGAGGCACTTCAGCCTGTTGGGAGGGAGTGGGTTTCGCGGTGCCGATGTCCAAATGGCGGTACATCTGTCGCGAATCGATATTGACGATCTCGGCATGGATTGCCCGAGCAAGGCGCAAAGAAAGGGCGGTCTTTCCCACCGCAGTGGGACCGACTATGACGACCAACGGGTTGAGCATCTGGAGACCATTCCTGCAAAAAAAGCAACAGCCCTAACTGACCAGATACCAAGCAGCCGATCATCCAATGCATGCGGCCGTCAGTGTCTATATATGGGTGTATGGGTCGGGAACGAATTTTGCAACTTTGTGGCACAAAACGAGAGTGGGATATAAAGCTATCTGTCTACGACTTCCCGAAGTTCCTTCCCGGTCTTAAAAAAAGGCACCTTCTTGGAGGGGATTTGGACCGTGTCGCCGGTTTTGGGATTGCGCCCTTCGCGGGCGTTGCGGCTTCGGGTTCGGAAACTGCCGAAGCCCCGCAACTCGACTTTGTCGCCCTCTTTCAAAGCGTCAGTAATACATGCGAACAGAATGTTGACGATGGTTTCGGTTTGCTTCTTGGTAAGGTGAATTTTGTCGGCAACTCTTCCAGCAAGCTCTGCTTTTGTCATGTATCCAGCCTCACCGAAGGAAAACACTTAATGGAGGGCGTTTCCCGTCTACGCTTTACCATCGCCACGCCTGTCATGCCTCGCCACAAGGGACAAAAAGGCCCACTTCAACCCAGCGCATGAAAGATCACTGGGGCTGACCGTATTTTTCCTTGTATCGGTCTTGTTCAGGTCGGGTTCGGAGCTTTGTGATACGAGGTCTTCGCTGTGGACAGAAAGATTAAATTCTTAGCATTCCTGTTCCTGCTGCTCTTGCTGTTCTCTCATGGCATCCGCCAAAGCGGATTGCAGACCCGACATTGACTCCGACATGACATCGTCCATTGCCGGGCCTTCGACGGGCAGATTCTTGTCATCCGGCTCTTCATGGCGCTCAACTTCCTCCGTCATGGCACGAATGCTGAGACCAATTTTGCGCGTTGCAACTTCAATTTTGATGATCTTGGTGTCGAGCTCCTGTCCCACCGAGACGACCTCCTCGGGATCCGTGACCTTACCTTGGCCGAGCTCGGACAGATGAATAAGGCCCTCCACACCATTCTCGAGTTCCGCGAACGCCCCGAAATTGGTTATCTTGACGATCTTCACCTGCACTTCCTGTCCAACCTGATATTTCGTTTCAACCAGCGTCCAGGGGTCGGGTTCCATCTGCTTCAGGCCAAGAGACAAGCGTTCGTTCTCCTTGTCAACGTTAAGCACCACGGCGCAAACGCGCTGGCCCTTCTTGAGGATTTCAGACGGGTGCTTGACCCGCTGGGTCCACGACATGTCGGAAATGTGGATCAAGCCGTCAATGCCCTCTTCCAACGCGATGAACGCCCCGAAATCCGTCAGGTTCCGCACCTTGCCTTCAATCTCACCACCCACGGGATAACGCTCGTCGACCGTCGTCCATGGATTCGGCTCGATCTGCTTCATACCCAGAGAGATGCGTTTCCTTTCCTTGTCAACACTCAGAACGACAGCCTCAATCATATCGCCGATATTGACGATCTTTGAGGGGTGCCGTGTGCGTCGCGCCCACGACATCTGCGAGACGTGAACAAGTCCTTCTATGCCCTCTTCCAGTTCAATGAAAGCACCGTAATCCGTAATACTGACAACCTTGCCGGACACCCTGGATTCCTCGGGATATTTCTCGGCAACGTTCGTCCAAGGATCGGGCGTCGTCTGTTTGAGACCAAGCGATACGCGCTCATGTTCCTGGTCAAATTTAAGGACCATAATGGTCACGTTGTCGCCAATGGCAAACAGTTCGGAGGGATGACTGACGCGGCCCCAAGACATGTCGGTGATGTGGAGCAATCCATCAATGCCGCCGAGGTCGATAAAGGCGCCGTACTCGGTGATGTTCTTGACCACGCCTTCAACAGTCTGGCCCTCGGCCAATGAGGCCAGCGTTTTCTCCTTGGCCTGTTGCCGCTCCTCTTCGAGCAGGACGCGGCGCGATAGGACGATGTTGCCACGGCGCTTGTTCAGCTTGATAATGCGCATCTGCAGCTTCTCGCCAATGAGCTTGTCGAGGTTGCGAACCGGCCGCAGGTCAATCTGCGACCCGGGCAGAAACGCCTTGAGGCCGATGTCAACCGTCAAACCGCCCTTGATGCGCGCGATAACCACGCCCTCGACGACCTCGTCCCGGTCGTAACGCTGGCTGATCTCGTTCCAGACTTTGATGCGGTTCGCCTTTTCCTTGGAGAGGACGACCTGGCCTTCGCTGTCTTCCTTCTCTTCAAACAGAACGTCCAATTCTTCGCCAACCTGAAGCTGGCTTCCATGGTCGGGGAATTCGTCCAGATCAATTGTCCCTTCGGACTTGTAGCCGACATCTATCAACACGGTGTCCCGTCCGATGTGCACCACACGCCCACGGACAATCTCGCCTTCCTGGATATGCTTGAGACTTTCCTCATAGAGCTTTTCCAGTTCCTCGCTGCTGCTGACGTCCTTCTCAACAACGGCAGATTCACTGGCCTCTAGCACAGACGCCGGCTCTTGAGCGCCCTGCTCCACCGCCTCTGGTGCTCCCTGCTCTATGGCCTCAACTTGCCCCGGTTTGTCAGTCATGGGAATTCCAGCCTCCTGATTAACTACGGATTGCAACGCTGAGACGACATGACCTTGCCACACTCAAGGCCAAGGCGCGCAGGCAGGCTCAACCGTTACCCCGCAGGATGTTGTGTTGCGTCTCTGATACCATAGTCTGCACGACAGCGTCAATAGAGAAATCCGCCGTATCAATAACGTGCGCATCTGCCGCCGGGACCAACGGCGCGAGGGCACGGGCGCGGTCCTGCTCATCGCGTTCGGCGATGGCCTGCCTGACTTCTTCAAACGTGCCGCCGTAGCCCGCCTGCCGCATTTCCTGCCACCGCCGTCGCGCTCTGACATCGAGCGAGGCGTCCAGGAAAAACTTCACGTCGGCATCCGGAAATACGACCGTGCCAATGTCTCGTCCCTCCATGACCAGACTCCCGTGACAGCGCAGGCGGCGCAACTGCGCCGTGACCGTCTGGCGCACCGCGCGCAGGGTGGCAACCGCCGAGGCAGCTTTGCCCACGGCCTCCCCGGCCAACGCCTCTGAGATATCTCGTCCGTGCACCCAAACGGCGGATTGCCCAGGACAAAGTGCGATGTCGATCATGGTTTCCGCCACAAGCGCAGCGATACGGTCGCCGTCTCGCAGGGACATGTCGTGCGACTCCACGAGCCAGCCGACGGCACGATACATGGCCCCCGATTGCGCGTAGTGGAAACCGAGCGCTTGAGCCAACATTTCGGCAGCCACACTCTTGCCGACCCCGGAGGGGCCGTCGATCGCCACGACTATTGGCTCAGAGGGCTCGCCCGCCATCAGATGCCTTTCCAAAGGGAAACGGATACTGGAACGCTACGAATCAATGAGGGAATACCGGGGTTGCGCTACGTCTTGTTACCGAGTTTGCATGCTGATACGCTGCTCTGTCGTCTGGCGCAACGGAGTAACCCCTCGCAACGCCATTGCCGGCTGGGAGATGAGACGGATGGCCGAAATCGTTCCCCCGACAGTCGAGATATTGGGCAAGCCCGATTGCCACCTCTGCCACGAAGCAAAAGCACTCCTGCAAGTGCTTCGGGCCAGCTATTCGTTTTCTCTGCGCGAAGTGGATATCACCACGCGGGCGGACCTGCTGGCGCGTCACCAGGAAGAGATTCCCGTCGTTTTCATCAACGGTCGCAAAGCCTTCAAGTATCGCGTCGATCCGAAACAGTTCATCCGCGCACTGCACCGGGCTCAGCGGCGTTGGCGTCTGCCTTGGACACGGGAATCGTGACCCGCAAAACGGCTCTATCCAGCGTGGAGGCGTCGTGCCTGCTGGACGTCACAGCCAATTTGTGCCACCAGTTCATCGACTGAGGCAAACTTTCGCTCATCACGGACTCGCGCAACAAAGGCCACGCCTAGCTGGGCATCGTACAGGTCACCCTCGAAGTCAAGCAGATGCACCTCCACACTGAGGGATTCGTTGCCAAAGGTTGGATTGTTTCCCACGTTTGCAACGCCGGGATAGTGCCGGCCCTTCCACTCCACGCGCACGGCGTACACGCCCACACGGGGCACGAGCTCGTGATCTATGCGGACGTTTGCGGTGGGAAAGCCAAGCTTGGCGCCGCGGTGGAAACCCTCCACAACCGAACCGGCCAAGACGTAATTCCGGCCGAGCAGGCGGGCGGCCTCTTCGACCTGCCCCTTTTGCAGCAAGGCGCGGATCGTGGAGCTACTCACCACCGTGTCCCCCAGCTTGACCGCCGGGATGACCGTGACCTCGTAACCATGCGCCGCGGTCTGTTGCTGGAGCAGCGACACGTTGCCGGCCCGACAATGGCCAAAGCGGAAATCGTATCCCACCACAAGCTCATGAACACCGATGCGTTCCTGCAACACGTCGCGGATGAAGGCAAGGGGTTTCTGGCGGGCAAATTGTTCCGTAAAGGGAATCCACAGACCTACCCTGACGCCCAAGGCACCAATCAGGCTGCGCTTCTGGGCGTTGGTGGTCAGAACCAGCGGCGCCCTCTCGGGGGCAAGCACTTTTAACGGATGACAATCAAACGTGAACACCATGGGGGTACCGCCGATCTCGTCCGCCCGGCTCACCACGTGCCTGAAAATGTTCTGGTGGCCAAGATGCACGCCGTCGAAGTTGCCGAGAGCGAGAACAGGCTTGGGATATGAAGTCGGTTCGATAGCAGCAAGGCTCTCGTGGATCCGCATTGAGGTATTCCGCTGGTTTCTAATGTGCGTGAAGGTGGGCCGCAATCGACTTGTGATGTGGGAAACTATACCATATCTCGCTTTCTCGCCTCCCCCGATGGATACCGGAAGCAAGGGCAGAATGCGCTTGACAGAACCCGTTCTCCTCTGCAAAACTCGTACCTTCTGCTGGGTTGGATGCCAAGGCACACCGTTACGATTGCCACACCACCTGTCGCCAATTTACCAACAGCCATCCGAACATCCGTCAGCGTGACTACCCGGCTATGCTTTGGTTGCAGGAAGAAGTTGCGCGCCGGCCTGCACCAGACGGGCCGTCGAACGGTTCGTTGCCGGAGTGCCTACGGGCGAGGGCGGCAACGACGAAAGGGGGTTAATGAGCATGCAACGCGGTAGCCGCATGCGCGCATCGAGGTCGGTATTCGCCGCTGTCCGGCCATTGCTCGCGTTGATAGTCGTTGTCTGTTTGAGCCACGCTGGCTGGACCGCCTCGCCGGCGCAGGCTCAGCAACGCGAGATGGAACTGTCCCTGCGCGAGGCCACAGCCTTTGCCCTGCAAGGCAATCTGAACATTCAAATCGCCGGCCTGGAACCCCGCATCCGGGAGGCGCAGGTCGCTGCCGAGGAAGGGATATTCGATATCCAGTTGCACGCTTCGGCCACCGTGTCAGACTCCCGCCTCCTTTCCACCTCGCCCTTCTTCCAGGAATTCATTAACGATTCCGTTGCCCAGGACAACACGCAGGAACAGGCGATCCGTTTCGGGTTGTCGCGCCTCAACCGCTGGGGCGGCACGTACGGCGTGGAACTTTCGGAGGCGCACGTGGACTCCACCCGGCGCGTGCCTTTTCCTCGCGACACGCCCCGGGACCAGGAGCCGCCGCTGCGCAATGCCTTCAACACCGCGGAGCTACAGGTCAAAGTCACCCAGCCCTTGTTGAAGAACTTCGGCTCGCAGGTCACCAACAACCGCATTGTCATCGCGCAAAACAACCTGTCCGTGTCCCAGGAAGATTTCCGCCAGCAAATCACCGACGTAACCGCTCAGGTCCAGGAGGCCTACTGGGACCTTGTGTTTCGCCGTCAGGATCTGGAGGTGCGGCGCCAGCAACGGGCACTGGCAGAGCAACTTCTGGATCAGATTCGCAAGCAGGTAGCCGTCGGCACGCTAGCGCCCATCGAGGTGCTGCAGGCCGAAACGGAAATTGCCCGCGTCGAAGAACGCATCCTCGTTGCCGAGAACACGCTGCGGACGACGGAAGACCGGCTCAAGCGCATCATGAACCTCAGCCTGCTCGGCGAGTACGCGGACGTCGTGCTGTTGCCCGTTGACACCCCGTCCTACGATGCCCGCACCATCAACCAGGAAGAACAGATTCGCCAGGCCCTGGAGCAACGCGTCGACCTCATGCAGGCGAAGCTCATGCTGGAAAACCAGCGCGTCACGCTCATCTTCAGCGAAAATCAAGCCCTGCCCACCCTCGACCTGGAAACGAGTCTGCGCATCAACGGCGTCAGCAAGAACTTCGATGACCACCTCGGCGAGTTCGATCCTGGAAAGCGGTATCGCTGGGACATCAGCTTGCAATTCAGCCGGCCGTTGGGCAATCGGCAGGCCAAAAATCGCATCACGCAATCCCGCCTGGTCATCCGCCAGCAGATGCTACGCATCAAGGACCTGGAAGAAGAGATTATCCGGCAGGTTCGCGCCGCCGCGCGTGACGTGACCACCCATGCCCAGCGGGTGCGGGCCTCGCGCGTGTCGAGCCAGCTGGCGCAAAAGCAGCTCGAGGCCGAGGAGAAGAAGCTGCAAGTCGGTCTGTCAACCGTGTTCACGGTGCTGGATTTCCAGGGGGATTTGAGCGTCGAGCGCTCGAAGGAAATCAACGCCCTGACCGACTACCTGCAAGCCCTCATCCGCCTCGAAGCAGTCAAGAACACGCTCCTGAGTTCCTACAACATCACCCTGCAACCGGACGGCCCGCGCTTGCAATGACGCGCGCGAACAGGTAAAGGCACATCATGCGGATTTTGGGTCTGGACGTTGGCGACCGTCGCATCGGTGTTGCGGTAAGCGACGAGCTGGCCCTTTTCGCTCAGGGCCTGTTCGTGCTCGAACGGCGCAGCCTCGCTGTCGACACAGCTGCTTTGCGGGAGGTAATGAGCGAATACGACGTCATCCGGATTGTCGTAGGCATGCCTCGCAACATGAACGGCTCGTACGGCCCGCAGGCGGAAAAAACGGCGTCCTTCATCGACCGCCTCGAACAGTCCTGCAGCCTGCCCTGTATTGCCTGGGATGAACGACTCACCACACAGCAGGCCGAGCGCGTGCTGATCGCCGCCAACCAGCGGCGCAGCAAACGCAAGGCCGTGCGGGACAAGCTCGCCGCGCAGCTTATCCTGCAAAACTATCTCGATCACCAGCGCCTGACCGCCAAGACTTAACCCACCCAAGCGTGAGGGACATCCCCGTGCCACGCGCCCGCCGCTGTGCCAAACAATGCCTGTCCATTCTGACTTTATCCGCGTTTCTTGGCCTCCTCGGCCTTGTGGGCACTTGGATTCTCGTCCACCAGCCGGCCGCCATCGAAGCAAGAGAACAGGTCATCCAGGTGGGCCGGGGCGCGGGTCTGCGGCAGATCGCCAGTCAGCTGCATGAGGCCGGTTTGATCCGTCATCCGCTACCGTTCGTCCTGTATGCCGAGGCCAAGCGCCTGGCGCCGCGCCTGCAGGCCGGGGAATATGTGCTGAGCGCCAGCATGTCCCCGGCCGAAATCCTCGACCTCCTGTACCGCGGCAAGGTCATGCATCACGCCCTGACCATTCCCGAAGGCGCGACGCTTCGCGACATCGCGGCGTTGGTAGCGGCCAAGGACATGGGCAGCGAGCAGCGAGTGCTGGGACTCGGCTCCGACCCGGCTTTCATAGCATCCCTCGGTCTCACGGTGGCTTCTCTTGAGGGCTATCTGTTTCCAGATACGTATCACGTGACGCGGGACATGGATGAAGCAGCCCTGTTGACGCTCATGGTGCGTACGTTTGACGAAAATTACGTCCCGGAAATCGTCGCCATGGCCGAAGGCCTGGGGCTGTCGCAGCATGCCGTCGTGACGCTTGCATCGTTGATCGAAAAAGAAGCCCAACTTGATTCGGAGCGCGAGCTCATCGCCGCTGTTTTCCACAACCGGTTGCAACGCGGCATGCGCCTGCAATGTGATTCCACAGTGATTTATGCGCTGGGCGAGGCTTTTCAAGGCAACCTGAGAAAGGCCGATTTACGGATCGACTCGCCGTACAACACCTACCGCTACGCCGGATTGCCACCCGGTCCCATCGCCAATCCCGGCGGACGCTCGATCGCCGCGGCGGTGGCGCCGGCCGCCGTGAAGTATCTGTACTTCGTGGCAACCAGGGAAAACGGCGCGCATCATTTTTCAAAGACGCTGAAAGAGCACAACCGGGCCGTGCGCAAGTACCAGCTCAACCGTTAAGCCCCTTCCCTGTCGCCATTGCCGAACACGGTACGGCCTGCCCACCCGATGCGCAGCGAACCGTGCACGTGGCGGCGCAGAAGCAATGCCGTGAGCCCAACCATGCACAGGTTGGGCAGCCAAGCCGCGAGCATAGGCGACAGCCTGCTATCCTCGCCCAGCGCGTCACTGGCGCTGAGCAGGATGTAGTACACGAAAATACCGGCGATGCTGAGCAGATACCCCGCTGAGCGGCCTGAACGGGTCTGGGTGGCGCCCAGCGCCGGGCCGAGACCTGCGAAAATGATGCACGCAAAGGGCAGCGCAAAAAGCTTGTGCCAGAATAGCCGGAGGGCTCTGGCATCTTCACCGAGCGCCTCTCGACGGGAGATTTCCGCCCGCAGTTGGTGGGGGAACAATTCGCGCACGCCGGCAGAGCCGGCCGACTGGCGCGCCAGTCGAGTATCCAGGTCGAGCACAACGTCGTACTGCCCAAAGTGCACCAGATGATAGCGCGCGTCCGCCGGCACGAAGCGATGGATGATGCCCTTGCTGAGCCGCAAGACGACTTGCAGCGCCTCCGGCTGGACGAGCAATTCACCCTGCTCTGCCGTAATCACCTGCGTGACTTGTGAGCGATTGTCGGCGACAAAAACTCCCTCGAAACGTTGCGCCTGAGGGTGGGTACGCTCAACGTAGAACACCAGTCCCTTGAACGCGTCGTTAAACGCCTGCGGCCTCAGGTGATAGTAGGCACGGTCCCGTGCGATATCGAAAACGAGCCGTTGCAGTCCCTGAAAGCCCCACGGCGATACGTACATGAGGGCAAACGCCGACAGGGCGTAGGCCACCACGGCAATCGTGAAAAAGGGCATCAACAGGCGATAGACGCTAATCCCCGCGGCGCGCAGAACCACAAGCTCGTTGTCGGCTGACATGCGGTGGAGGGTCAGCGTGCAGCCCATCAGGAAACCGATGGGCAGCGTCAGGCCGCTAACGGTGGGCAGGGTGTAGCAGAGCAGTCTCGACGACATGCCAACGTCGAGGCGATTTTGCAGCACGAGACTCGTCATCCACAGGAGCTTATCGAGGAAGAAGACCCCGGTTGCCACTCCGAGTGCGACCAAGGTCAGGGGAACAAGTTCCCGGATGATGTGGCGGTCAATGATGCGCACGGCGACCGTTCCCCTTTCGTGACCGCCCGACATGCAGGTCCTCAACGGCGGCCAAAACCAGAGTGCTAGCGAGGCCGAGTCATGAAAATAACCGACTCCTCTATGGACGATTCTACGTGGCGCGAGCAACCTTCGATACCCGATCCGCTTGAAGCCGCTAGCCTGCAACGGCTGCTCACGACCAAGACGTTGGGCCGGACTATCCATATCAAGGCCCAGACGACCTCGACCAACGACATCGCGAAGCAACTGGCGCGGGATGGGGCGTCGGAAGGCACCGTGGTCCTGGCCGAGCAACAGCACCAGGGACGGGGGCGCCAAGGACGCAGCTTTGCCTCGCCACCCGGCGTGGGAATCTACATGTCCCTGCTGTTGCGACCACAGATTGAGCTCAGCCGTCTGCCGCAGCTTACCCTGCTGGCTGCGGTGGCAGTGGCGGAGGCCATCACCGAGGTGAGCACGCTGTCTATCGAATTGAAGTGGCCGAACGACGTGATGATTCACGGCAAGAAGGCGGGAGGCATCCTGACCGAAAGCGTGTTCCAGGCCGATTTATCGCCCGTGGCCATCGTCGGTATCGGCATCAACGTCAACACCGCGCTGGAACAGTTCCCCGCCGAGCTGCGGCACCAAGTTACTTCCCTCGCACTGGCAGCCGGACGTTTCGTGTCCCGTCCGCGCCTCGCTGCCGCCATCCTGAACCGCCTCGAGCCGCTCTACCACACCTTTCAGCAACGAGGCCTCGTGCCCATTTTACCGCGCTGGCTGCACTACGGACGCATTGCCGGCAAACCTGTCCGCTGTAGCACGGAACGCGGCATTGAAGAGGGTGTCGTATTGGGCCTGGATGACGATGGGGCCTTGCTGATACGCGGCCGTGACGACTCGCGCCTGCGGGTCGTCTCCGGCGAGGTGGTGTTCCTGTGAACGCCGAGCGCGCTTCTTGACACCATCAGATCGCGCCAGTATGCTCCGAGGTCCCCAGCCAACAGGCGCGGCGCGATTGCCGCGGCCTTGTGGGCGGTTAGCTCAGTTGGGAGAGCGCTGCCTTCGCAAGGCAGAGGTCGGGAGTTCGAATCTCCTACCGTCCATTGCGGTTTCCAGACCACCGGAGAAATGGCTAGCCTGTCCATTTCTCGCCAGCACGACGGGCGATTAGCTCAGCGGGAGAGCACTGCCTTCACACGGCAGGGGTCACTGGTTCAAATCCAGTATCGCCCATTCCCTCCTCTTCACATCCCTTACTCTTATCCGTTGCGCGTCACCCATTGCCCATAAACTGGGAACTGGCTGCATACGGCCTCGATGTAGGCCGGGACGCCGTCCGCATTCGCTGCCAGAGCACGCTGCAAGGCGCCCGCAAGGGCACCCGGCTCCGTTACCCGCTCGGTGTGCAACCCGAATTCCCTGATGGCCTTCGACAGGTCAATGTCGTTGGGGCCGAGCACGCGGTGGGTGTAGGGGTCGTGGCCCTCGCCCCAGAAGCCCGGCCCGTATCCGGCAAAGCCGCCATTGCTGATGTGCACGACCGTGACCCCCAGCTTTTCCCGCACCGGCACTTCCAAATTGCCCATCATGTAGCCAAGACCCGCCTCACCCGTGACGGCAACCGCGCTCCGCCCCGGATGCGCCTTCTTGGCCGCGACCACTGCGGCCAGGCTGTATCCCAATGAGGACACGTTGCCCCAGCCCAGGAAGCCCCTCGGAATGAGCGTGTCGTACACCGTGCTGAGCTGGTCGCGGGTGTTGCCGGACTCGTGCGTGACGAACGACTTGTGCGGGTCCAGAATCTTCATGAGCTCGCTGTATACGCGGTAAGGATTGATTGGCGCGTCGTCGGAGGCCATCGCCTCTCGGTAGGATGCCAGTGCGCTGTCGCGGGACGCTTTGACCTCGGCCGCCACACTGCCGGGCGGGCAACCCTTTCCTTCAGACTGCGCCGTCAACTCCTCGGCCAGCGCCTGCAGGGAGAAACGAGCGTCGCCGATCAGGGCATGCGCGGTCGGGAACACCTTGTTCACGTCCAGCTCGTTGACGTTGCAGGAGATGATGGTTTTCTTCGCCGCATTGGGGATGGCGTGACTGAAGCGCCCTGGCGACAGGCTGGAGCCGACGGCGAGGATCAAATCGCTCTTCTTCAGATATTCGGTCACCTGATCGCCACGCACCCCGACGAACAATGGGTGGTTTTCGGGAAACACCCCCTTGGCCTTGAGCGTCGTGATCACCGGGACGTTGGCCAATTCGACGAACGTTTTGAGTTCGGCTGCCGCGTCGGCATAGATGACACCCTCGCCGACGTAGAGCAGCGGGCTTTGCGCCCCCATCAGCAACTCGACGGCCAGCTTCACGTCAGCCGGGTCGGGCAGCGCCTTCCATCCCTTCACCGGCGTGTACGGGTCGGCGGTTTCGTCGTACTGCCCGGTCGCCTCGGGCACGGCCAGAATGACGGGTCCCGGGCGTCCGGTGCGCAGCATGGTGAACGCCCGGCGCATGAACTCGGGTACCCGTTCCGGCTTGTCGATGTAGCCGTACCATTTGGACACCGACTTGAGGCTGGCCGTGAGGTCGAAGTGGGAATTCTCGGTGCTGCCGACCGGCACGCCGTCGGTGATGCACAGCATCGGCGAATTGTCCTCGTAAGCCTGCGCCAATCCCGCATAAGCCACCTGAAGCCCGGCAGCATTCACGCCGCCCTGCACCGTGGCAACGCCGATCTGTTTACCGCCGGTGATGCGGGAGAATGCGTCCGCCACGGCGATGGCATAACGGTCATCCCGCATCATGAGCATCGGCACATTCTCGCGCCCGAGCGCGTTGTTGACCCTGCAGACGGGAAAGGTGGAAACCCACTCCACGCCTTCCTGCTTGAGAATTCGTGCAATTCCGGTTGCGACGTCGGTAGTCAAGGCAGTGTCCTTTTATGGTGGGGGGCTGCAAGCTTTCGTGAGGGCGCGGCGTCCGCACCGCGGCGGCTGACGAGTGGCGCATCACTATAAGTCACAAACCGGCGGCGGTCCATCTACAGCCCCAGTAGTGGCAGTCGTAAGCGTCGTTCCCTTTTGACCTGCGGTGAGGAATGGGCATAGAATCTGCCTCCGTCCAACCTCTTCCAACCCAACATGCCAAGAAGGAGAACCCATCATGAGCGGCGCAGAAATTCTTTTCGACCACTTACACATCATCTGCGAGGAGCCGCAATCCGCCGCCGCGTGGTACGCCGACATGCTGGGCGGCACCGTCACCCGCCGCAGCGAAGTGCGGGGCGCGCCCCAGATCGCGGTGCAGTTCAACGGCGCTACCATTCTGGTCCGCGGCCGGCGCCCCGGGGAGCAACCGGCGAAGCGCCCCCCCCTCCAATCGTTCGAGAATTTCGTCAGCCACGACCAATGGGGCACCGATCACTTCGGCTTCAAGGTCGCCGGAGATCTGACCGAGTTCTGCAACGCCATCCGGGAGAAAGGCGGCAAATTTGCCGTGGAGCCGTACGAATTCGCGCCGGGCACCCGCATCGCCTATCTCGCCGGCCCTGACGGCGTGAGCATCGAGCTCGTCGAAAGCAAAGCTCAGTAGAAATCTGCCTTCGACACACGTGTGAAATCAGTCGATAGAGGAGTTTGCAGCATGATCGAAGACCACGATGCACTCCAACATGAGGCCGAGCGAGCCGGGCTTACCCAACTCTCGGAGACGCATTGGGCACAGCTCGCCAAAGCCAAGGCGGCGGCTGAGCAGTTGATACGTGGTATTCCCCGCCATCTGCACATGTACGACGAACCGGCCCATATATTCCGGGCGGTGCGGAGGCGTGAGTATGACTGAACTCGCCTATCTCACCTTGGCACAAGCCTCGGCACGCATCCGCAGTAAGGAACTCTCACCCGTTGACTACACCCAGGCCCTCTTGCGCCACATCGACACCCACGACGCCAAGTTCAACGCCTTTTTGCGTCAAACACCAGAAATAGCCCTGCAACAAGCCAGACAGGCTGAGGCCGACATTCAGGCCGGCAACTGGCGCGGCCCCCTGCATGGGATTCCGTACGGGCTGAAGGACATCATCGACGTCGAAGGGATACCAACGACGGGTCATTCCAAAATTCTGGCTGACAATCTGGCGCGGACAGATGCCTTTGTCACAAGTCGGTTGCGGGCCGCCGGGGCCGTGTTTCTGGGCAAGCTGTCAACGCACGAGTTTGCCCTTGGCGGACCGTCCTTTGATCTACCCTGGCCGCCCGCACGGAATGCGTGGAATCGGGACTACTTCCCGGGTGGATCATCGAGCGGTTCCGGCGTGGCCCTGGCTGCCGGGTTTGTCCCTGCCGCCTTGGGGACCGACACGGGTGGCTCGGTGCGCAACCCAGCCTCCATGTGCGGCATTGTCGGGATGAAAGCAACCTATGGGCGTGTCAGCCGCCGTGGCGTTCTCCCCCTGTCGTATTCCCTGGATCATATTGGCCCCATGACCCGGACGGTCACGGACAACGCACTGCTACTGGGCGTCATTGCCGGGCATGACCCTCAGGACCCGGGCAGCAGCCGCGACGCGGTGCCGGATTTCACCGCCGACCTGGATAAAGGCGTCGACGGCCTCAAGGTCGGGGTCATCCGACGCTTCTACAACACCGACTTCGAAGCCGATGCGGAGATGGCCCAGAGCATCGAGGACGCCGTGCGGATTCTGGCCGGACAGGGGGCGCAGATACAAGAGATCGATCCGGGTCCACTCGTCGATTATACGTCGGCAAACCGGGTGATCCTGTTATCGGAAGCCTATGCGATTCACGAAAAATGGCTGCAGGAACGGCCGGCGGATTATGGCGACCTGACCCGCGAGCGACTGCTGCCAGGCGCCTTTTTTCGCGCCGTTGATTACGTGCACGCCCTGCGGCAACGGGAGGTGCTCAGGAATAAGTTCAATGCCTGCATGGCATCCGTCGACGTGGCCATCACAGCCTCAAGCATGGATCCGGCCTGTCCGATTGAGGATGCCGAGTTGTGCGAAAAACAATACGGACGGCAAGCACGAGCACCCTTTAATCTCACCGGGGCTCCGGCCCTCGCCGTTCCCACTGGCTTCGCCTCAACGGGCTTGCCGCTTTCTATGCAGATTATCGGCAGACCTGGCGATGAAACGACCGTGTACCGTGTCGCCCGGGCCTACGAACGCGCGACGGAGTGGATATCCAGACACCCTGCTCTCGGATGAGACTGCGGCGGACAACCGCCTGAAATCGTTGACGGCGCCCTGTAAACCGGCCAAGATTGGCGCCCGAGAACGCTCGGAGACCTTTGATAATCGCCCTGCAAACCACAAGGAAGGAGACCCATTCCATGCCAACCCAAATGTCAGACCAGAGGTCCTATGTATATGCCGGCTTGGCCGGTGAAACCACGCCGGGCCGGGTTGTTCAATCCGGCCTGTATCGCAAAGCCGCGGGCGATAGTGAGTGGGAAACCCTGAGTCACGGCCTGCCCGAGGCGCCGGCGATTCGGGCCATCGCCGTTCACCCGCAGCAGCCCGAAATCGTGTACGTGGGCACCCAGGAAGGCCCCTACCGCAGCACGGACCACGGCGACCACTGGGAGAAAGTCAACGTGCCGGACCACGGCCTGCCCGTCTGGTCGCTGCTCTTTCACCCGCACGACGTCGATCTGATGTACGCCGGATACGAGAACTGCGAGATTTACCGCAGCGAGAACGGCGGCGACACCTGGCAACCGGTGCCCGTCAGCGTCCGCTTCCCGGAAATCACCATGGCACCGGGCGCCAACCCGGCGAAGCGGGTCTTGATGATCGGCGGCAGCGTGGCCGACCCTGACGTGTTATACGGCGCTATCGAAGTCGGCGGCATGATTCGCAGCACCGACGGCGGTGAGCACTGGGAAAGCCTCAGCCACGGTCAATACCTGAACGACGACTCGGTGGACACCCACGGGGTCCTGGTCAGCCGTTTGCGCCCTGGAGTCGTCTATAGCATCACCCGCGCCGGCATGTTCCACAGCCCGGATCACGGCGACCACTGGCAGCACGTGCGTCTTGAACCCCTCAACGCCAAGGGGCAAATCTACTGCCGCGACATCCGGGAAGTGCCGGGCGACCCCAAAACGATCTGGGTGGCCGCCGGGGCGGATTTCCGCAGCGATGTCGGCGTCCTGTTCCGCAGCACCAACGGCGGCATGACCTGGAAGCGTGTGGACATGGGCGTGCAGCCGAGCCATACGATGTTCAAGCTGGCATTCGATGAGCGGCAGCCCAGCCGGATGTACAGCGCCACCAACGGCGGCGAGGTGTTCGGCAGCACCGATGGCGGCGGGACGTGGGAACCCCACCCGCTGCCGCAGGACGCGACGCAGATCTACGCTTTGGCTTGCGGCTGACGGGGAGTGTGCGGTAACGGAGAAGGAAAAACATAGTGAACGATTTTTATGATCAGCTTTCTCCGTTCTATCATTTGATCTACAGGGATTGGGAAGCCGACGTTGCACAGCAGGCGAGGTGTTTGAGTGAAATCATATATGGCCAGTGGGGCAGAGCGCCAAGTCTGTCCTTGATGTTTCATGCGGCATTGGCACGCAAAGCATCGGGTTGACGGCCCTTGGCTTTCGGGTGACGGGATCGGATTTGTCACCTGCAGCCGTGGAGCGCGCGAAAAGGGAGGCAGCGTCTCGTAGTCTCAATATCTCATTTTCTGTCTGCGACATGCGGCAAGTCGTCGCACATCATGGCGGGGATTTCGATGTCGTCCTATCGGGAGATAACTCCCTTCCTCATCTCCTTTGTGATGAAGAAATCCTGCTCGCCCTCCGAGCAATGCATGGTTGTCTTCGGCCCGGCGGCGGCTGCGTCATTACCATCCGCGATTACGATAAAGAGGAACGCGATAAGGGCATCGTGAAGCCCTATGGAATCCGAGAGGAAGACGGGAAGCGCTATCTGATCTGGCAGGTCTGGGACTTCGAAGGAGAGGAGTACGCCCTCTCCATGTATTTCATTGAGGATGACAAAGAGTCCGCAGCGGCCAAGATTCACGTCATGCGTTCCAGGTACTATGCGATTAGCCCAAGTCACTTGCTGGCATTAATGGAGCGAACGGGATTTGACGATGTGAAGCGGCTGGATGGCGCTTACTTTCAGCCAGCGTTGGTTGGAACCAGAAGCTGACAGGGTGGCGAGGCCAGTTGGCTACTGCTCAAGCTTGCCAGCCGTTTCGTTTCTTCCCGACACTGACGTTCCAGCGTGGGTTTGGCCTATAGTTTCTCATTGACGGTTGCTTACGGGTTTCCTAGTCTTTACCCACACGCATGGTGGTTATGGGAAAAGGCCCTGTCCAGGGTTGACAGTTAAGGAGTCCGCTGATGAATGCGTGGATTCATTCCACTCAACTCCCTTCTTGCTTCATGAATCTTTCGGCTGTCCTTACGACCCCATCTCCTGCGTCCTTGTCCCTGCCCCGCCGACGACGATAGTCCCACGCAAAAACTTCCGCTTCTTGCTTTGCCAGACTCGGACCTGCTGAGGCAGCGTTCTGTCTACAAGCACGCCCGCGGTGTCTGCATTTCAACATGCGACGTGCCCAAGCTGTTCTGTTCTCTTCCAACAAGCCCGAGCGTGTCCCGCGTTTTGGGTTTCGGGACAGCCACAACCATTTCTATATCCAGCCAATTTTCCGCCAGGAGGCAACGGACATGTACACACCAGAAAGCTTCAAGGTTTCCGACCTGCCAACCATGCACACAGACATGGAACAATGGAACTTTACAACCCTTATCACGCCGGAGGCAGGAGGCGAATTGCAAGTCACGCATCTCCCCCTGTTGCTCAGACGTGACGCCGGTCGCCTTGGCGTGCTGGCCGGCCACATGGCAAAAGCAAATCCGCACTGGAGAGCGTTCGACACGTCTCAGGAAAGCCTGGCCATTTTCCATGGCCCTCACGCCTACATTTCTCCACGGTGGTATAGCACCGATGAAGCTGTGCCCACGTGGAACTACGTAGTGGTACACGCTTTCGGCATGCCACGCGTTGTGCAAGAGGCCGAAGGCATGGAGGCTCATCTGAGGCAGCTTATCCACTATCACGAAGGAACGGAACCGGAATCCTGGCGTCCCGGAAAACTCTCGCAAGAAACCTTTGCGGCGCTGATGAAAGCCATTGTGTGCTTTGAAATGCCTATCTCTCGGATTGAGGGGAAGGCCAAACTCGGGCAGAATCGGTCGCGGCGTGACATTGTGGGTCTTGTGGAGGGTCTACAAACGACGGACAGAGCCGCTAACCATGAACTGGCCAAGATTACGCAGAGCCGTGTCCTTGAGACGGCTGAGACAACCGAATAAAGGTTTCCAGGCGGATGCATCGGGAACCGTGTCCCCGCGCAGCGTATCAAGAGACTGCGGGGGATAGCGCGCGGCGATGGGCACGAGCCAATGCCGTCAGAAGCCGTTCGGCATTTGCCGGGGACCGCAAGAGGTGCGCTGTTTCCAGAAGTCCATCAAGCTCCTGGGCAGCAACCAGGGCGACATCCTCAGCACCGCGGCGCTGGATGATCACAACCTCGCGGTTGGCTGTGACTTCGTCGCAGAGCGCTGCAAGGTTCGCGCGGGCACGGGTATAGGTCGTTTGGATTGGCACATTGAGTCTCCTGGTCAATCATGTACAGTAGGGCTGTACAGACATTATGCAACTTGACCAGTGTAGAGCAGTTAGCACCAAAGTCACGGAACGCGCATCTACGTGGGCCAAGGACCAGCGGGACGTGTATTCAGTCGGCTACGATACTGCCACAACCAACTTCTTCCACCATCGCCGTGCTGCCAGTCATGCCGCCTTTTTCCTTCCCTATGTGCGGCCCGGCATGACCCTATTGGACTGTGGTTGTGGTCCGGGGACCATCACGCTTGATTTTGCCACCCTCGTAGCACCGGCTGAGGTGATTGGCGTCGACATCGAGGTAAGCCAACTCCGGTTTGCCTGGGCGCAGGCCGCAGATCGAGAGAATTCGAACACCCATTTCTCGGTCGCGGACCTTTACGCCCTGCCCTTTCCTGACAGCACGTTCGACGCCGTCTTTCTGCACGGTGTGTTGGAGCACATGCAGACCCCGGTAGCGGCCCTCGGAGAGGTTCGCCGGGTGCTCAAGCACGGTGGCATTGTCGGCGCGCGCCATGCCGACTTCGGCGGCTTCCTCCTTGAACCCGCCGAACCGCCCCTGGATCGGTTTGTGCCGCTCTTCGAGCGGCTAAGCGGCTAATGGTCCACAACGGCGGCGATCCCATGGCGGGGAGGCACCAACTCCGCTGGTTACGAGAAGCGGGATTTGACCAGCTTGTCGTGTCTGCGTCCTATGATTGCTGGACAAGCACGCCTGAGGAGACAAGACGGAATGCTTGCTTTCTCGCCGGGTTGGTCGGCAAATCAGCATTTGCCTCACAGTTGATCGAAGCAGGACTTGCAGACAGCGCCGCGCTCGCGCGGGTGAGTGAGAACTTCATAGCGTGGGGCAGACATCCCCATGCGTTTGTCGCCGAGGCGTGGGGTGAAGCCGTGGCGTGGAAGACCTGACGCAGACCCACACACCCCGGACGCTCGTGCGGCACACGAAACAGGAGAATCACGTGCAGTTCGGTTGGTTGACCCTATCGCTTTCGCCGTCACCGGAAGAGGATGCCGCGCGCATTGATCAGCAGCTTGCCCAGGCTTGCTACGCCGAAGCGGCAGGTTTCGATGACGTGTGGCTCACCGAGCATTACTTTACGGGCGAAAGCGTCTACAACGATCCCCTCATCTTTGCCTCGGCGCTGGCCATGCGCACCACGCGGGTTCGCATCGGCTTTGCCGTGCTGCAGATGGCGCTGCACCATCCCGTGCGCCTCGCTGTGCAGCTATCCCTGCTCGACAACCTGAGCAAGGGCCGCCTGGACGTCGGCGTCGGGCGCGGCACGATTTACAACGAATACGAGTTTGTGGGCTACGGCCTGCGCAGCGATGACAGCCGACCGCGCATGGAGGAAGCGATTGACATCCTGACGCGGACCTGGACGGAAGCGCCCTGTTCCTACGCCGGTAATTTTTACCAATTTCACCTGCCCGAACTCCGACCGCGCCCCTTCCAACGCCCCTACCCGCCGCTTTGGCGCAGCGTTGTGTCGCCAACCTCGTTCACCGAATGCGGGCGCCTCGGGATGCCGATTCTGGCGGCCCGCCTGTCACTGGAGAACATTGCGGAGCGCTGGAAGCTGTATGAGGAGGGGCTGGAAGAAGGCGGGCTTGACCCTGAGACGAGGCGGAACCGGCTGCAACAGGCCGCGGTCTGGCGCAACGTGTACGTCGCCGACAGCGATGCCCAGGCCGAAGATGAGCTCGCCGAGGTTTTGGGGCAGAGCCGCAACCATATGATGCACGTCCGCTCCGCCTACAATCCGGACGATTTCCAGGTCGACCCCGCGATGCTCAATCCGTGGTCGAATCCGGCCGTGCCAAACGACGACGCCCTGCGCCACGTGCTTGAAACGGGTTCGGTGTACGGCACCCCAGCTCGCGTACGAGAGCAGCTCGCAGCCCTGCGCGACGCCGGTGCTCAGCACGTCTTGTGTCAAATGAACTTCGGCGACATGGAACATGACAGGGTCATGGCGTCCATGCGCCTTTTCGGCGAGAAGGTCATCCCGGCGCTGCGTTCCACGGCATGACGCGGCGCCACGTCAACCATCGTCCTCAATTCCGGGAGTAAATCCCGCCCTTGAAACTCCGAGAGAGGTGATCCCATGCAACTGACAGGTGTTCCACGCGCATCCACGTTCCCCCGCATGCTGCGGGTCAAACAGCAATTCGGGGGCCCCCAACTCCCCGACGTGGCCGGCTCCGTTCAAGAAACCCTTTCCAACTTGGAACTGCCCATGAAGCCGGGGCAATCCGTGGCCCTGACGGTCGGCAGCCGAGGCGTCGTGAATATCGACACCATCGTGCAGGCGACGGTCAAATATCTGCAGTCGCTGGGCGCCGAGCCGTTCATCATCCCCGCCATGGGCAGTCACGGCGGCGGCACCGCCGAGGGGCAAGCCGCCGTGTTGGCCCATTACGGCGTCACCGAGGGGACCATGGGCTGCCCCGTCAAATCGACGATGGACGTGGTACAGATCGGTGAGGTACTCGGTCTGCCGATCTGGTTGGACCGCTACGCCGCCGAGGCGGATTGGATCGGGGTGATCAACCGGGTAAAGCCGCACACCGGCTTTACGGGCGACATCGGATCGGGGATGTTCAAGATGATGACCATCGGCATGGGCAAGCACCGCGGCGCGGTGCAGGCGCATCGCGCCAACATCCGGATGGGCTATGAAACCATGATCACCGCGCTGGGCCGCGAGATGCTGAAATGCGCCCGCATCGCCTTTGGGCTCGGGGTCGTCGAGAATGGCTACGACGAGACCGCGCTTACCCGCGCCTTCCTGCCGGGAGATCTCGAGGCCGGAGAGCGAGAATTGCTACGCCAAGCCAAGGAATGGATGGCCAAGCTGCCGTTCGACCCCATCGACCTGCTGATCGTCGACGAAATGGGCAAGGACATTTCCGGATCAGGGATGGACACCAACGTCATCGGCCGGCATACGACGTTCTTCGAGCGCCCGTTCACCAATCCCAAAATCACCTTTATCGCCGTGTGCGGCCTGACGCCGAACAGCTACGGCAACGCCACCGGTATCGGCAACGCCGACTTCACCACGCGCCAATTGGCGGATGCGGTCAACTGGGAGCCCACCTACATTAACAATCTCACCGCCTGCTCGCCGGGCGGCGGCAAGCTGCCGCCGGTGATGGACACCGCGCAGGAAGCCATCGGCGTAGCGCTGGCCTGCCTCGGCCTGGACCGCATCGAGGATGCCCGCGTCGTGCGCATCAAGAACACCCTGCACCTGACCGAAGTGGACGTGTCGGAAGCCTTCCTGTCGGAAGTGTCAAAGCGGGACGACCTGATGCCGGCCGGCGAGGCGGAACCGCTGGCGTTCGCGGCGGACGGTAGCCTGCTGCCGTTCTGAGGAGGGATTTGAAAAGCTGTCCGCTTTTATGGGGAAGTCTGCGGTGTCACTGAGTTTCGGTAAGCGGCGTCAGTTTCCTACGTAGAGCCTGCTCGAATTCCTGCCGCGGAATCGCCTTGGCGGATAGAAGTTTCTCCGTTGACGCTTCCAGCGTTAAGACCTCCCAATGCCCGCGTTCGAGCCGATTGCCTGATAACTCCGGCACCAACCAGATCACATCGCCGGAATCAAGGTCGTGACTCGGCGTGTCTGAAGGCCCGCCAATAGAGGCAAAGAACGGTTTATCGACTGCAACCGCGATCTTGGAATGCCACCGGCGAAGCGTTGGCCCCTTGATCTGGAGCTGCGGCGCCAGACGCTTTGCGCTGGATGATCGCCAGTCCGGACGGCGTATGCGACGCGGAAATGGTGGCCGGTCCGACTGGCTGTCTCGCAATGCCTCAAACTCGACATCCATACCCGGACCTGAGAAGTAAACAGCCTGAATCTCAAGCCCAAACCACGTCAAAACGTGCTGATCCTGCGCGACAACCAGATCGATTTTGCCAGCCGGCTTTCGGGTTTTTGTCCCAAGCATGAACGGGATTTCCCGCGCTACGAGCGTGGCTTCCGGCGAAAACCCTACCACCTCAGCCAGCCACCTGATCAGTATTTGTTGCTGTTCAAACCTGACCGGACAGACAACCACCGGATGGCCCGCCGCATGACTGATGTGGTCGCCGTCCGGCTCGTATGGCTGGATGCTGCAAACACCGCCTCTCTTGTTACAGGGCATCTGCCGGAAAGGACACGGCGGCGGTGCTTGGCCGGTTAGCGCCACTTCCGAAAATCGTCGCCGGTCGTGCGGCAACAGGTCGAGGAAAGGATGACCGTACCACTCCGCGATGCCGTCGGCTCATGTGAACATCCGATCGCGCGTGATGACCAGTTCGGGCATCCGAGCGTGGTGGTTGTTTTTCATGACAACGACCGCCGCATGGAAGTCATGGGCACGCACGAGCGAAACGATCTCCTCCGAGCAGTCGTAGGTCATCAGGAAGTCGGCGCGACTTGAGGCCATCAACTCGAATAGCTTGACGTGATCCACCGTGTTATGCGCGTAGAGCCGCGATCCGGCCCGCTTACCGCCTGCCGTGTAGGGCGGGTCGATGAAGAAACACGCATCCGAACGGTGCAACGCCACGTCTTCAAGCAGACGCACCCCGTCAGCCTCGCAGAAGGTGATGCACTCCGCGCAAGCCGAGATCGCGGCGAGACGCTTCCTAAGCGTCCCGGGATACCAACGCGACGCGACTCCGTTGCCATTCTCACCGTTTTTCGTCAACGCCGCGCCCGGCGCCAGAACGCCGCCGCGCCGGGTGCGGTTCAGCACCAGGGTGCGGAAACCGTGCTCGATCACGTCGTACGGCGCTTGACGCGCCAGATCTTCGATCCGGTCACGGGTGGGCGTAAAGCGTTGAACCCGCTCGGCAAGGTCTGAACCATGACACAGTACCGCTCGCCAGAAGGCCGCTATGTCGTGGTCGAAGTCAACCATTAGCGCCCGCTTGACCCAACGCTCCATGACCGCTGTGAGCGACACGATACCGCCGCCAGCAAACGGCTCGACGATCAGCGGATGCGGCGGTGTGCGACCCAGCCACGCCCGAATGTGTGGAATCAGCCACGTCTTGCCGCCCGGATAGCGCAACGGACTGCGCTGCGGCACCGAAGCAACGTTGACGGCAGGAATGGCAGAGGTGGGAAACGGAACCGTCATGATGATGTCTCCCCTGTACGGGGGGCCCCTTGTCACGGTCTAATAACGACTTTACGGACAATACAAAGATGGCTGCAAGTCAAAACCCCACTCACCAAGCAAGCGGTCGCTGCCAAGCCGCCTTCAACTCGTCAATCCGGCTGGCGATGACGACCTCTCCCCCCAAACCTGTGACCATAAACTCGGGGGCGTGGTGTACCGAGCCGATTTCGTCGCACGAGCCGGCGGGCATGATGTCCCGGAACGCCGCGCCGTGGGCGGCCGGCACGGTCACCACGAAGCGGCTGGCCGTTTCCGAAAACAGCAGCGTGTCGTCACGGGTCACGTCGGCCGCGCGCGGCATGGCGCGCAGGTCGAGGCGCATGCCCAGGCCGCCCGCAAAGGCCATCTCGGCGGCGGCCACGGCAAACCCGCCGTCCGAGCAGTCGTGGCAAGCGTTGATCAAGCCGCGCTGCATGGCGTCGGCCAGCGCGTCGTAGAGAGTGCGGGCACGTTGCGTGTCAACGCGCGGCACGCGGTTGCCGACGGCGCCGTGCATGGCGTAGTACTCCGAACCTCCCAGTTCGTCCCGTGTCTCCCCTACCCCGAACATCAAATCGCCCGCCTGCTTGGCGTCCATCGTCACAGCCCGCCGCACGTCCGGCATGCGCGCCATGACGGAGAACAGCAGCGTTGGCGGCACGGAGATTTTGACGTCGCCAACGTGGTAGTCGTTCTTCATGCTGTCCTTGCCGGAAATGCACGGCACCCCATAAGCCGTGCAGCAGTCGTAGAGCGCCTGATTGGCGCGCACCAACTGCGCCAGCTTGTAAGGGCCATCCGGCGTGCCGGGGCTGAGCACCGGGTCGGGCCAGCAGAAATTGTCCAGGCCGGCGACGTGACCGAGCCGCCCGCCCACGGCAATGACGTTGCGGATGGCTTCATCAATCGCGTTGGCCGCCATGTGATAGGTGTCGATGTCGCTGTAGCGCGGGCAGATGCCGTTGGCCACGATGACCCCTTCCATAGAGTCCGGCAGCGGACGCAGCACGGCAGCGTCGCTCGGACCGTCATTTTGCGCGCCGACCAGCGGCTTGACGACGCTGGTGCCCTGCACCTCGTGATCGTACTGGCGGATAACCCATTCCTTGCTGCAGATATTGAGGCGACCCAGCAGTTGCAGCAGCGATGCCGTCAGGTCGGCGGGGCAGGCAAACGTCGGCTCGGCAAAGCGGGGGAGTTGCCAGCGAGCCGGGAGGCGCATTTCCGGCAGCCCGTCATGCAGAAACGCCATTTCAAGCAGGGCGACGGTATTGCCATCGTAGCGCACGTGAAACAGGCCCGTATCGGTAAACGTGCCCAGAACCGTCGCTTCCACCTCTCGCCGCGCGGCCAGCGCCAGAAACGCTTCGAGCCGCTCCGGCGGCACGGCAACGGTCATGCGCTCCTGGGATTCCGATACCAGAATCTCCCAAGGATCAAGGCCCGGATATTTCAGCGGCGCGCGCTCCAGGTGCAGCTCGCAGCCGTTGCTGAATTGGGCCATTTCGCCCACCGACGACGACAAACCGCCGGCGCCGTTGTCGGTAATGCAGCTGTATAACTGCCGGTCGCGTGCTTCAAGCAGCATGTCGAACATGTTCTTTTGCGTAATGGCATCACCGATCTGCACGGCTGAGGCCGGGGACGCCTCGTCCAGTTCAACGGACGAAAACGTCGCGCCGTGGATGCCATCCTTGCCGATGCGGCCGCCAACCATTACCACGTAATCCCCGACGTGGGCCGCCTTGAGGTGCGCCAGTTCGCCGCCGATGCGGGTCGGCATCAGCCCGCCCGTGCCGCAAAACACCAAGGGTTTGCCGGAAAAGCGCTCGTCGAAAACCACCGCGCCGTTGACGTCGGGAATGCCGCTTTGATTGGCGCCGTCCTTGATGCCGCGATGCACGCCCTCGAAGATGCGTTTGGGGTGCAGCAAGCGCCCCGGCAAGGGCTGTGAATAGTCGGGGGACGCGAAGCACAGGACATCCGTGTTGAACAGCAGCCGGCAGCCCATGCCCGTGCCAAACGGATCTCGGTTGACGCCCAGAATCCCGGTAATCGCCCCGCCATACGGGTCCAGGGCGGACGGCGTGTTGTGCGTCTCCACCTTCATCGCCAAGTTCCATTCTTCGTTGAACGCGATGACCCCGGCATTGTCATGGAACACCGAACGCAGCCAGTCAACCCGCTGGCCGATCTCCTCGGTGGCACGCACAATGTAACTCTTGAACAGGCTGCGGATCGTGATGGACGTCCCGTGCTCGTCCTGATAGTCGATAGTGCTCTGGAAAATTTTGTGCTTGCAGTGCTCCGACCAGGTTTGCGCCAGTGTTTCGAGCTCGACGTCCGTGGGCGCAGGACCCAGCCCGTAGGCTTGCCGTCGGGCACAGCGTTGCGGATCATGAAAGTACGCCTGAATGGCCTTCATCTCGGCCAGATTCAGGGCCAGCAACCCCTCCTGACTGAGGCGCAGCAGAGCGTCGTCACTGATATCCAGCGATATGGAGGCGACGCGCGGCGGGTGGTCGGCGCCGGCAATCGGCGGCGGCAGAAATGCTTCGGGACCGTCCTGCCAATCGGCCGCTGCGGTGATGCGCCACTGCTGAACCAGGGGATTGGCGAGAAAATCCCGTACGGCGAGTTCGACATCGTCGCGTTGCAGATCGCCGTCAATCAGGTAGAGCAGCGAGGTATAAACCTCACCCTCAAGCGGGCGGGCGAGCATCTCCTCCAGAGCCCGCGATGCCGTGCGGCCTACGTTGTCCGTCACCCCGGGCAGCATGGCGACCTGCACGATCCACCGGCACGGCATAGAGGGCCGCTGGTCCCAGCGCGATTCCTCGACTACGGCGTCCGTGAAGAGCGCTCGCCGGGCGGGTTCCAACTCTTCGACGGAACGCGGCGAACGGATGGTATACAGGGCCGCCGTTCTCACCTGCTCGACGGCAAGATGAGCATCCGCCCGCAGGCTGCGCAACAGGGCCTCACCGCGCACGTCCCGCATCTGCGGACGCGGACTGACAACCAGAATCGTCACGTTCCGCACGGGTTACCTCGCGGCGCGTTCTTATGAAAACATCCCTTACCAAGCCCCCATACCGTCATTCCGGCGCAAGCCGGAATCCCAGCGACCGTGTCCAGCTGAGGATTCGCCCCAGCTCCCCGCTGAAGACTGGATGCCGGGTCAAGCCCGGCATGACGTTTCGGAGATTGAACGGGGGTCATGGTAATTACGACGGGTTTTGATGCTTCTTCGCTGCCTGCACAAAGGCCAGGAAGAGCGGGTGTGGGCGCAGGGGCCGGGAGAGCAATTCGGGGTGAAATTGGGTGGCGACGAAGAACGGGTGGGCTGGGTAATCGAAAATCTGCATGACACGCTGATCCGGGGTCATGCCGCAGAAGACAACGCCGCATTTCTCAAAAGCCACCTTGTAGTCGTTGTTGAGCTCGTAGCGGTGTCGGAACCGTTCACGAACCGTATCGCGGCCGTAAAAGGCCTGCACCCGACTGCCCGGTAGCAGCGCGACGTCGTGGCCGCCCAGACGCTGCGTGCCCCCAAGGTTGCGGACCTGTTGCTGCTCCGGCAGCAGGCAGATCAACGGCTCCTGGGTGTGGGGATCGAACTCGGTGCTGGTGGCCTTTTCCACCCCGCACACCGAGCGCCCAAACTCGATGGCCGCCAACTGAAAGCCCAGACACAGGCCCAGGTACGGCACCTGGCGCTCACGGGCGTAGCGAATGCAGCGAATGATGCCCTCCGTGCCCCGTACCCCATAGCCGCCGGGCACCAGAATACCGTGCACGTCGTGCAGGTTCTCCCTCAACATTGCCGGCGAGGCGTTGTCGAAATCGGTGGTGTCCAAGAAACGAACGTCAATGTGCACGCCCTCGGCGGGTTCCGTGTGCTCCAGGGCGTTGGTGATGCTGAGGTACGAATCTTTCATGGTGGAATACTTGCCGGTCATGGCGATCGTAAGCGGTGGATTCTTGCGGCGGACATGGCGCAAGAACGGCGCAAAGGGCACCTGCTTCTCGCCCTCGGCAGGGTACGGCATATTCAATCGCAGCCGGCTGATGGCCGTTTCCGCAAGATGCTGTTCTTGGAAGAGGGCTGGCAACGTATACACGCTTTCCGTGTCGGGATTGCTGATGACGTGATCGATGGGCACGTTGCAGTGCAAGCTGATTTTCTCGCGGACTTTGCGCTGCAGATCATGCTTGGACCGGCACACGATGATGTCCGGCTGCACGCCCATCTCCAGCAACTTCTTGATGCTGTGCTGGGTCGGCTTGCTCTTCTGCTCGCCGGTGGCCTCCGACCACGGCACCATGGTGACGTGGATGTACATGACGTTGTCGCGCCCTTCGTCACGGATCAACTCGCGCGCAGCCTCGATGAAGTGCACGTTCTCGATGTCACCGACGGTGCCGCCGATCTCCACCAAGACCATGTCGTAAGGCCCTTCCTGGGCTTTCTGGCGCATGAGATATTTGATCTCGCCGGTGACGTGCGGCACGATCTGCACGTCCCGGCCAAGGTACTCACCGCGCCGCTCCTTGGCCAGGATACGGGCGTATATTTTGCCGGAGGTCATGTAGTTGTTGCGGTTCAGGGTGGTGTCGAGGAAACGCTCGTAGGTGCCGAGGTCGAGGTCGCACTCGGTGCCGTCATCCAGCACAAAGGTTTCACCGTGGCGATAGGGATTAAGGGTGCCGGCATCGACGTTGAGATAGCCGTCGATTTTCATGGTGGTGACACTGAAGCCCAGCTGTTGCAGCAGGTGCGACAGCGAAGCGGTGCACACGCCCTTGCCGACGCCGGACATGACCCCGCCCGTGACGACGATGAACTTGGTGCGGCCAACACGGTAATGCGGCGGGAAAAAATCGAGAGATTCCGAGTCGTCCGAGCGGGCGCTGATTTCCTCGCGTTCAAAGTCGTTCATGAGAACTTCCTCGTCCAGAATGAGGGCTGCCGGATGCCATCACAGGAGCCGCAAAGCTCGTTTATTGCAACTTGCATTTACGGTCTTCATAGTGGCATTCGGCCATCGGGACTTCAAGAAAAAAATGTCGGGTTCAACCCCCGGCCGGCAGGATACGCACGCGCTGCCCTTCCAAGCGCAACCGGTCATCAGCGAATAGTTGAATAGCTCGCGGATAAGCCTCGCACTCGGCGGCAAAGACGCGCGCAGCCAGAGATTGCACCGTGTCATCGTCGAGCACCGGCACGGCCGTCTGCAAAATAATCGGGCCGCGGTCGTACCGGGATTCGGCGAAATGGACCGTGCAACCACTCAGCTTCACCCCCGAATCGAGCACCGCCTGGTGCACCCGGTCGCCGTAGAACCCCTTCCCCCCAAAAGCCGGCAGCAGGGCAGGATGGATATTCATCACCCGCCCGCCCAGTTCCGGCGGCGGCTGGTAGAGCGACAAAAAACCCGCCAACACCACCAGGCCGACATCGTACGGCACCAGCGCTGCATTGATCGCCGCGTTAAAGGCTTCCAGGTCCGGATAATCCCGCCGCGACACCGCCACAGCGTCCAGGCCGTGCGCCTTGGCTCGCACCAGACCGTACGCCTCCGGCTTGCTGCTGATGACCACGGCAATACCGGCGCGCAGGCGACCCGCGGCGATCTCCTGCTGGAGATTGTCCAGACTTCGACCTGTTCCGGAGAGCAACACCGCGATTCGAAGCATGTTCCCCTACCCGCTTCGGGCGCCAGGTTGGAAATCCATCAGGAAGGCGAAACCAGATGGGACGTGTCATTGAACCGCACAGCACGCCAGCGGTCGCCGCAGACGGAAACCGTGTGAATGCCGCAATTGTGGGATTCGAAGGTCCGCCGGCCCGTGCAGTCGAGTCCTTGGGCACGCAATCCCAACACCGTGCAGACGCCGCTGTGCGTCACCAGCACCAACGGCCCCGCTGGCGTTGCGGCGAGAATCTCACCCACGGCCTGAACGGCACGGGCGTAGAACTGCCGCCAGGTTTCGGCCCCGGCCGGCGCCACATCATAGGGATTATCGCGCCGCGCCGCATACACGTCCGGGTGGCGCTGCCGAATCTCCTGCGACGACAGACCTTGCCAAACGCCGAAGTTGATTTCGCGCAGGCCGACATTTTGGATGACCTGCAGCCCGGTGGCCCGGCTGACCAGGTGGGCTGTCTCGGAAGCACGTTGCAAGTCGCTACTGTAAAGAGCGGCAGCGCCCAGGAGGGCCAAGCGTAAGCCAGCCAAGCGGGCCTGCGCCCTTCCCGTGGCGTTGAGAGGCGGATCAAGATGGCCCTGAATGCGTCTCGATTGATTCCAGTCGGTAAGCCCGTGCCGCATCACGTACAGGAGACGCTCACAGGGCATGCTCACATCCGTTTGAGTCGAGGGCCATGAGGGGTGTCTTCGATGACGTAACCGCGTTCCCGAATGGCGTCGCGCAGCGCATCTGCACGGTCAAAATCGCGATTTTTGCGCGCCTCCTGGCGTTGCGCCAATAACTCTTCAACATCCGCGTCGTGCGCGGCGGCGTCAACGTCGAGGATGCCGAGAACGCTGTCGAAATGGTGCATCAGGTCTTGCACCGCTCCGGCATCGGCCAAACTGAGCCGGCCATCGGCCCGGATGCGATTTACGTCACGCACCAGCTGGAAAATGGCGCCCAAGGCGCCCGAGATGTTGAGGTCGTCGTCGAGGGACTTTTCAAAGCTTTCCCGCGTCTGCTGTAGCAGAGGCCGCACGTCGGCCCCGCTGCCGTCTGCCGACGGCAAGTTGTCCATGAAGTCGAGCAGCCGTTGCACCCCGGTTTCGGCGCCACGCAGATTGTCCAGCGTAAAGTTCATCGGCTGCCGATAGTGCGTGGCCAGCAAGGCGTAGCGGATGCCCTTGGACTTGAAGTCCTGGTCGAGCAGGTCGCGCAGGGTGAAAAAGTTGCCCAGGGATTTGGACATCTTCATGTTGTCGACCAGCAGATGCCGGCAATGCAGCCAGTAATTCACAAAGGTTTCGCTGGTGGCGGCCTCGGACTGTGCAATTTCGTTTTCGTGGTGGGGAAATATGTTGTCCTCGCCGCCCGTGTGAATATCGAAGTGCGTGCCGAGGTATTTCATCGACATGGCCGAGCACTCGATGTGCCAACCGGGCCGTCCCTTGCCCAGTTCGGTCTCCCAGAACACGTCGCCATCCTCGGGAGTCCAGGCCTTCCATAGAGCAAAGTCGCGCACGTCGTCCTTGGCATATTCATCGCGGTCCACCCTGCCGCTGGCGCCATTTTGCAGGGTTTCAGCGTCGAGGTGGGCGAGCTTGCCGTAGCTTGGGAAGCGGTCGAGACGGAAATAAATGGAGCCTTCCACGTCATACGTATAGCCGCGATTCTGGAGTTGCTGAATCATGGCGACCATGTCGGGGATGTGGTCCGTGGCGGCGGGATAGACTTCGGCGGACTCGATGTTTAACGTCCGGAGGTCTTCAAAAAAAGCCTTCTTATGGATGGCGGTGAAATCCCGCAGGGTCATCTCAGCGCGGCGCGAGTCACGAATCGTCTTGTCATCAACGTCGGTCAAATTCATCACTTGGTTGACGTCATAGCCGCGGTACTTGAGATACCTGCGCAGAAGGTCTTCAAAAACGTAGGCGCGGTAGTTGCCGATGTGAGGACTGTTGTACACGGTGGGTCCACAGGTGTACATCCTGACTTTCCCCGGTTCGAGCGGCCGAAAGTCGTCTTTTTCCCGCGTCAGGGTATTATAAAACCGCAACATGTATTGGCTGAACTTTCTGAACAGAGGAGAATCGAAACAAGTAAGGAGTGTCTTTGACAATTCAGCGATTTTAGTTGCGCGCCGCAGGGGTTGTCAACTGCCGCGGGGCACCGTGACGGGTGCAACCGTGTAGCACCATCAAGCCCATTGTGGCAGAATGGCGTCGCCAACCAACCCCTACGATTCCGTCATTATTTGGCAACCCGTTTTCAGGAGGAGAGCGATGCAGCTCGGTGTCATTTTCCCTCAGACCGAGATCGGCGCCGACCCGACAGGGGTGCGCGATTTCGCCCAGGCCGCTGAAGAATTAGGCTACGCCCACTTGATCGTCTTCGACCATGTGCTGGGCGCCGACACCACGCATTACAAAAATTGGGGAGGCGCCTACGCGCGGGGCGACATGTTTCACGAGCCCTTCGTGCTTTACGGCTACCTTGCTGCCTTGACCCAGAAGCTGGAGTTGGTGACGGCGGTCATCATTCTGGGGCAGCGGCAGACGGCGCTGGTCGCCAAACAGGCGGCGGCCGTGGACGTGCTCAGTGGCGGGCGGTTGCGTTTGGGTGTGGGCATCGGCTGGAATGCCGTGGAATACGAGGCCTTGAACGAGAATTTTCACGACCGCGGCAAGCGCAGTGAGGAACAAATCGCGGTGCTGCGCGCTCTGTGGACGCAGGAGGTCGTCGACTTCCACGGCCGCTGGCACAACGTCACGCACGCCGGCATTAATCCCCTGCCCGTGCAGCGGCCTATTCCCCTGTGGCTGGGCGGGCGTGTAGAGGCCTTGGTCGAGCGGGTCGGACGGCTGGCGGACGGCTGGTTTCCGCAGTTTGCGCCGGACGATGCCGGGCGCGCGACCATCGAACGCATGCACGGCTATGCCCGCGCCGCCGGGCGCGACCCTTCGGCGATCGGCATCGAGGGGCGCATCAGCCTTGCCGAAAGCGGCCCGGACGCCTGGGGCCGGCTGGCTGAAGCCTGGCGCGGTCTTGGTGCGACGCACCTCTCCCTGAACACCATGCGAGCCGGCCTGTCTACGCCGGACGCCCACATCGCCGCCATCAGGCAGTTTCGTGAAGCCATGAATGGGTAACCATAGAAAGGAGCCCGCCGCATGAAAATGACCCGACTGACGTTCACCAGCCTTCTGATCGCCCTGTTTCTGGCCTTTAACGCCGTTTGGGCCTTCGCCCAAGATGCGGAGCGCGACATCGAACGCATCGCCGGTGAGGTGTACCGCTTTCGCAATAACGCCCACTATTCGGTCTTCTCGGTGACCCCCGAGGGGATTATCGCCACGGATCCCATCAATGCCGAAGCGGCCGCGTGGTTGAAGGAGGCTCTGCAGCGGCGATTCAATCAGCCCGTCAAGTACCTCATCTACAGTCACGAACATCCCGATCATATTTCCGGCGGCGAAGTCTTCGCCGATACGGCCATCGTGGTGGCGCACGAACGGGCCAGGGCCAAAATCGTGGGCGAGCAACGCCGCACGGCCACGCCGCACCTCACCTTCACCGACCGCATGAGCATCGAATTGGGCGGCACGACAGTGGAACTCTCCTACATGGGCCGGAACCACTCGGACAATTCAATCGTCATGCGGTTTCCGAAGGAGCGAATCCTTTTCGCCGTCGACTTCATCCCGGTTGGAGCGCTGGCGTACCGCGATTTCCACGACGCCTACATCGAGGAATGGATCGACTCTCTGGAGCGCGTCGAGCGCATGGACTTCGACATCCTGGTGCCGGGGCATGGCCGGGTGGGAACACGAGACCACGTGCGGCAGTTTCGGGAATACATGCAGGACCTGCATCGGGAGGTGCTGAAGCATGCCAGGGCGGGCCTGTCGCTGGAAGAAATGCAGCAGACGATCCGGCTGCCCAAGTACGAAAAGTGGTTCGGGTACCACTCGGACAACCCGCGCCTCAACTGGTTCCCGATGAACATCGCCGGGATGTATCGCTACGTACAAAACCACCGCCGCCCCAATTGACGGGGGTTTAGGGAGGCCGTCAGGATGCCGCGTTTTTCCGCCAACATCGGTTTCATGTTCAACGAAGTGCCGTTTGTGGACCGCTACGCCGCCGCGGCGCAGGCCGGCTTTCACGGCATCGAATGTCCGTTTCCCTACGAGGTTCCGCCCGCTGAGCTGGCGCAGCTTTTGCCGCGCAACAGTGTCCAGCAGGTCCTCTGCAACCTGCCGCCTGACGGCATGGCAGCCATCCCCGGGCAGGAGGAGGCATTCGCCGCGGGTCTGGAGCGGGCTTTGACCTACGCCCGCGCTTTGAACTGCCCGCGCCTGCATGCCATGGCCGGGGCGCCGCCCGCAGAGATAGACCGCTCGGACTGCGAGGCCGTCTACGTGCGAAACCTGAGACGGGCGGCGGGAACCCTGCAGCCCCACGGCGTTCACCTGCTGATCGAGCCGATCAACACCACCGGCATGCCCGGATATTTTCTGCACACCGCAGCGCAAGCGCGCCGCATCATGGACCAAGTGGGTCACGACAACCTGTTCCTGCAACTCGACCTCTATCACTGCCAGATCATGACGGGCAACCTGTCCGAAACCATCAAGACTCACCTTGAGGTGATCGACCACTTCCAGATTGCCGGCCATCCCGGCCGTCACGAACCCGACGTCGGTGAGATCAACTACCCGTATCTGTTCGATCTGATCGACGACCTTGGATACACGGGCTGGGTCGGCTGCGAATACCGGCCGCGCGGCGACACCGTAGCGGGACTAGGCTGGCTCCGCCCTTTTCTCGACGGGACGGCTGCAAAGAGGTGTGGAAGCTAAGTGCTGGATGGTACAACGTAACGGGGAATAATGGCGGCAGGGCAGGGAATAACGCAAAGAGACAGCGGCGCATCCACTAACGGCGCCCGCGTGACCAAAGGGGCCGGCCACAGCGCTGGCGAGACACGGTGCAGACCTTGATGGGGAACTCCAGACTGAGTATCAGGACTGGCTGGACAACCTGCCCGACTCCTCCAGACGTCCACACTTGCCGAACGCCTCGAAGCAATCTGCGCATAGATTTCGGTAACCTGGAGGCGTTGGAACCGCCGCGCGGCTTCGGGCGTGGCGGTAGTGGCGGTAAAGGAAGGCTTTATGGACTGGAAGGCAATCAGCAACATCGTTGCCTTTGCGGGGTTACTGGTGGCAATGGTCGTAATGTTCAACCAGGTCAATACCTGCCATCGACCGCTTGCAGGCTGAGACCAACGCACGCTTCGATGCCGTTAATAAGCGCTTCGACGATGTGCTCGAGGCCATCGTGAGGAGCTTCGACCGTCGCGTGTCGCACCTCGAAGGGCGCCTCGATGCGCAGAGCGCCGAGTAAGCATGCAGCCCCGCTCGTGGTGGGGCGACGGCCCATTTTGGGCTGTGCAATGTCGCTTGGGCGGACAACTGCGACCCGCCGGCGATTGGGCCAAGTCCGCTCGCGGCCACTTGAGGCCCCCCACCTGGGCAGCAAATGGAACTGCTGATGCGGCCGGCTTCCCACCGATTCGGGTTGATTTCGCGGAAACTGCGGCTGTCGGTGAGGTGCGTCGTAGGCCTCCGGCGTGAAATCGCGCAAGTTCAGTATCTACGCAGGTTTCAGGATTTCCGAAAGTTGACACATTGGGAGATTATGCGAAGTTGACCGTGTGCTACGGCTTTATCCCCTTGAGGTGCGCGAGATGCACGTCGAGCTTGGGCGCGAAGTTGCACAGCGTCTCCCACTGCGAGCGCCGCAGCATCAGCGGCCGGCTTTCCTTCGGGTCTTTCTTTGCCACGGGTTCCCGCTCGACATGACCGGATGACGCCTCAGAATCGCTCAGGCGTGATTTGCCTGGAGGACCGTACAAAATACCGCCCAACAAAAAAAGCCGCCCGGAGGCGGCTTTCTCTACGTTATAGTTCGCCTGACCCTTGGGGTGTCAGACCCGACGCTGTAAGGCGCCAGGGGTGAACGAGGATAAAAACGACGGGGTTGCTGTGAAGCCACCCCGCCGCCGGGGTCCTGCCGCTCTTCAGACGTCCTTGTCGATCGGTGCCCCCACGAGGTTGCCCCATTCCGTCCACGAGCCATCATAGTTGCGGATGTTGGGATAGCCTAACAGATAGGTGAGCACAAACCACGTATGGCTCGAACGTTCACCAATACGGCAATACGCGATGACATCGCCATCCGGCGCGAGACCCGCCCGGCCCTCATACAGGTCTTTGAGCTCATCCGCACTTTTGAACGTGCCGTCTGCGGCAACCGCTTGCCCCCAAGGGATATTCGCGGCACCAGGAATGTGGCCACCGCGCAGCGCACCTTCCTGGGGATAATCCGCCATATGGGTGAGTTCGCCGCTATACTCCGCTGGTGACCGCACGTCAATCAGGGCTTTGCTGGCGCTCATGTGGTCCACCACTTCCGGACGGAAGGCGCGGATGCTGAGGTCCGGCCCGGTGGCGGCATAAGTGACGGCAGGATAATGCGGCCGTTCGGTACTCAACTCGCGACCCTCGTCAATCCATTTTTGCCGACCCCCGTTCATAATGCGGCAATCGGCGTGACCGTACATCTTGAAGACCCACAGGGCATAACAGGCCCACCAATTGTTTCTGTCCCCGTAAAATACAATCGTGTGGTTATTGCCGATACCCTTACTACCGATGAGACTCCCAAATGCCTCTTTATTGACGTAATCGCGCACCACTTGGTCCTGCAATTCGTTCTGCCAATCCACTTTCACGGCGCCCGGGATGTGCCCGGTTTCATACAGCAGGATGTCCTCATCGGACTCGACAATGCGCACGGATGGGTCATTGCGGTGCTCGGCAACCCATTCGGTACTCACCAACACTTCTGGATGAACATACTCGGCCATAAGAGGTGCCTCCACGCTCAAAGAAATGGTCAGGAGGACCAAACCGCATCCTCCGCTACCTGCCCTACCCTAAGCCATTCGTCAAGACCGCATCAGCGTAACGGCCAGAACCCGAAAACCATCTTGAAACGGACAATCAACGGCAGGCAATGGGCCTATGAGTCTGGCGCTTTTTATGGTTCTTGACGAATGAAGTCGGCTATACGCTCTCCGATCATCATGGTGGTCACATTGGTGTTGGCCCGGATACAGTCGGGCATGATGGAGGCGTCAACGACTCTGAGGTTTTCGAGCCCGTGCACCTTACCATATTGATCCACCACGGCCATGGGGTCTGACGCCGGCCCCATCTTACAGGTCCCGGAGATGTGCTGACCTGTGGTGACCTCCCGCAGCAGATAGGCATCCAGGGTCTCGTCAGTCGCGAGTTCAGCATCCGTGGGCTCGATGCGTTCGGCAATGATGTCCTGAAACGCCTCGTGCTCGGCGAGCTTCGCCGCTCGCCGAACCATTTCGCGCATGCGTCGCCGGTCGAACTCGTCCTCGAGATAGCGGTAGTCCAAGGATGGCTGAACGCTGGGATCGGCGGATTGGAGGCGCAATTCTCCCGAACTCATGGCCAAGTCGAGGACACCCAGCATCCGAATACCCAAGGGCAGCATACGCCCGCCGCCGCGGTTGACCCGCTGGGTGGCAAATGACTGCATAAAGATCATCAGGTCGTTGCGCAGGTCGGAGCCTTCCGCCGTCCACCGCAGCGCCATCTGGATTCTGGGGGCAAATCCATCCAGGGGGTGCGACGCCTTGGTACGCCAGGTGACGTAGATGATGGGGTGATCGCGTAAATTCTGGCCGACGCCAGGCAGAGGTTGCACTATTGGGATACCCAAGTCGCGCAATTGGTCTGCTGGACCTACCCCGGACAGCAACAGGATATGAGGTGATCCGATGGCACCGGAGCTGAGAATAATTTCTTCTCCCTCGACGACAAACGTCTGTCCGCCACTCTCCACTTCCACCGCAACGGCCTTCTTGCCATCAAAGATGATGCGGTGCACCGTGCAATTGGGCCTGATGGTCAGATTCAACCGATGTCGGCCCATATTGAGGTAGCCTAGGGCGGTGCTCCAACGAATCCCATTGGGGTTGTTGCAAGGCACCGGGCCGATGCCGGTGGCATCGGGATCGTTGTGGTCCGGACTGTCCGGGAATCCTGCGGCTCTGCACGCATTGTAGAATGCTCTCTGGTCTGTCAGCCACTCGTCCGGCTGAAAGCGCCGCGCCATGATCGGTCCATCAGAGCCATGGAAGTCATCCCCGCCGAAATCCATGTCCGTCTCGATGGTACGGAAATACTGCAACAGGTTCTGAAAACGCCACAGGTCATTGCCCATGGCCGCCCAGGCGTCGTAATCCTCAGGAACGCCACGGAGAAAAACCTGGCCGTTGATCGCGCTCGAACCACCCGTAACTTTACCCCGCGGCACCAACATCTCCTCTGACATGTCCGTCGCCTTGCCAACAAACTGCCAGTTGTGATCGCTTACCATGATGTCTGTGGCGGTAGCGAAGCCAAACTTGACCTCATCCGGCAAGCGTTCAAAGTCGGGATAATCGGGCCCAGCTTCGAGCAGCAAAACCGACCGCTGGGGGTCCTCACTGAGGCGCGTTGCAACGATGGCGCCGGCTGATCCCGCTCCTAACACAATGTGATCGTACTTCATCAGACGGTCCTCCGGAAAGTTTTTGCCGTAACGACTCGCCATGGATAATATAGATGATCTCAACCCGTTGGATCTACGTATTGAGTTAAAGCGTTTTGTCTCACGTGGAAAGCCACGCAACCTGTCCCGCATGACCCACAAAACCCTTCCCAACGGTTTAAGGTCATGATACCACATCTCCGCCCATTGATTGACGTAGTCGCGCACCACCACCTGGTCTTGCAACTCGTTTTGCCAGTCTACCTTTATGGCACCGGGTATGTGTCCGGTTTCGTAGAGCAGGATGTCCTCATCCGATTCGACAATCCGCACGGATGGGTCGTTGAGGTGAGCGGCAACCTATTCGGTGCTCACCAGTACTTCCGGATGGACGTACTCAGCCATCTTGTTTGCCTCCCTGTTCGGAGAAATAGTCTGGAGGATCAGCCCCCTCCCCTGGCGTCATCAGAACGACAACGTCCAGCGGCCGTACCATGCCAACAATGCCTCACCCCACAGCATGGCCGCGGTCCCTCCGATGGCCAGAAACGGGCCGAATGGCACGGGGTCTCGCCGCTCCTTGAACCCCAACAGGATCAGCGTCAACCCACTAACCGCCCCACAGAAAGCGCTCAGAATGATGGCTGTGAGCACCGCCTGCCAGCCGACAAACGCCCCGATCATGGCGATGAGTTTCACGTCGCCGCCGCCCATGCCGTCGGGGTATACCAAGGCGATAAGCAAGAAAATCCCCCCGCCCAGGCAGACGCCGGCAACGGCATTGGCAAATCCGATTGACGAGGGAAGCAAGCCAATGGCGACGCCGACCACAATGCCCGGCAACGTCACCGCATCGGGAATGATCATGTGAGCGAAGTCGATGAAAGACACGATCAGCAACGCCGTCGCCAGCAGGGCGTAGGCAAATGCGGGCACCGAAAGCCCGAGTTGGTGATATCCCAGCAGATACAACAGACCGCCAAGGCTTTCCACGACCAGATAACGCCAGGAAATGCGATCCTGGCAGAAAGTGCAACGGCCCCTCAGGGCGACAAAACTGACAATCGGCAGGTTGTGCCAAGGGCGCAGGGTGTGTAGGCAGGAGGCACACCGCGAGGCTGGGTATACGATGGATTGCCGTAACGGAAGGCGGTGGATGCACACGTTGGCGAAGCTGGCGGCGATGCTTCCCAAGACAAAGGCGACGACGTAGCCAAAAGTGCTGGGCATGGGTTCGGGAAGTTACGTCCCTCTCTCGATCCTCCCGGGCGTGACGGTGAGTTGCTTTCCCGTGACACCGTCGGGCACATTAACAACAATGTTGAGGATGTAGGTTTCACCGTCTTCGGAATCATAGGACAGAGAGTCGATAGAAACCGTGGCAGGGCCGGCAGGCAAGGCCGCGCCGTGCGGGTTAAGTAGAGCGACCGCCTCGTCATAGTCCTCGATATCCTCGCCGAGGGGATAGAGGCTGCTGACTTGTTCGGCAGCATAGCTCGCTAGTGCAGCGCGAACGGTTTCGGCGGTAGCCACGGCGGCAGCGACACGACTGCGATTGCGATAAGCGGTGAAATTCGGCACCGCGATGGCGGCCAAAATGCCGATGATGGCAACCACGATCATCAGTTCGATGAGGGTAAAGCCGTGTTTACGAGTGGCACGAATCTGTTTCAACATCGTTGCCTCCCCTTTCTGATGGCTTTACGCGATAGCGCAGCTGGTGCTTGAGCCTTGCAGGGCAACCGAATGAAGAGGCGTATGCACCGCCCCTTTTTCATACAGGTCGCTCCGCATGAGGTGGATTTGGGAAACGAAGAGATCGCCAAAAACGTGATTCTTGTACTCGCTCAACAACGCGTCAAGTTCCTCGCCGACCCGGGTTCCGCGAGCACGGGCCAGGGTTAGGTGCGGTCGGAATGGCCGCTCCTCCGCCGAGATTCCCAGCGCTGCCAAGGTCGATCCGATGCGACGTTGGAGTTGTAGCAATTCACGCCGCGGATCGTCAAGACCCATCCATAAGACCCGGGGACGGGTTGCATTGGGAAAGCAGCCAAGCCCTCGCGCCGAGACGCTAAAGGTTACCAAGCCTTCCGCGGCCTGTCGCAACGCTTGATGAATCGCCGGGATGGCGCCCACCGGCACGTCCCCTAGAAATTTGAGCGTCAGGTGGACAGATTCGGGACGCACCCAGCGCATGGGTAGTCCGCGGCCGGCTGCGGCCACACCGGTACACGCCTGATACAAGCCTGCAGCCGGCCTGATGGCAATAAAGGCTCGCACCTTCTCATCAGACATGGCTGCCCCTCGGATGCCCAGTGCCGTGCGGTAAAACCAGCACTTCATTCCGGTGTCGGGAGGTCACACAACATCCCTGAATACACCCCCACACGCTTTCACCGCCGTTGCGGCGTATTCGCGCGCCCAGCGATCCGCCTCCAGCGCGATTTCAACGTCGTCAAGAGGGATGGAGACGTGTCGGGCCATGGCGGTCTCAATCACCTTCGGAATCGCCAGGAAATTGATCGACCCATCCAGGAAGGCTTGTACGGCGACTTCGTTGGCAGCGTTTAGAACGGCAGGCATCGTCCCCCCGCAGCGCGCGGCCTCAATGGCCAGCCGCAGGCAGGGAAAACGTTCGTGATCAGGAGGATAAAAATGCAGGGCCTGCACAGAAAACAAATCGAGCGACGGCAGGGTGTTCGGCAGTCGTTGCGGATAAGCCAACGCATAGGAAATCGGCACGCGCATGTCTGGAATGCCAAGCTGGGCCAGCACGGAACCGTCGTGAAATTCAACCATGGAGTGAACAATGCTCTCAGGGTGCACGACGATCTGGAGGTTCTCGACAGACACGTCAAAAAGTCGGTGCGCCTCAATCAACTCAAGTCCCTTGTTCATCATCGTGGCAGAGTCGACGGTAATTTTAGGACCCATTTTCCAGTTTGGGTGCTTGAGTGCTTCGACGACGCTGGCGGACCGCATGTCTTCCAGCGACCAGTCGCGAAACGGTCCGCCGGAAGCCGTCAGCAAGATGCGGCGCAGTGCCGAGCGCTGCTGATCTTGCAAAACCTGAAAGATGGCGTTGTGTTCACTGTCGACGGGAATAATTCTCCCCCACGCCCGCTTGTCGGGACGAATGATCAACTCCCCCGCCATCACCAGGGACTCCTTGTTCGCCAGCGCCACATCAACCTCGGACTGGACAGCGCGCAGAGTGGGCCACAGTCCGACGGAACCGACTACCGCCGACATCACCAATTGAACACCGGGATACACAGCAGCGTGGCACAGTCCGTCCAAACCTGAATCCACTTCGACATCCATATCCCCCAGACGGTCACGCAGATAGTTGGCTTTTTCCTCGTCGAACAGCACGGCCAGCCGAGGGCGGAAGCGACGCACCTGCACCTCAAGCTTGTCCACGTTTGAATGGGCCGCGAGCGTCAGCACGGCAAATTGGTCAGGATGAGAAGCGATTACGCTCAAGGTGTTGACGCCGATTGAACCCGTTGAACCGAGCACGGCGATACCTTTTCGGGTGTCCATACAAACGCCTCCCTAATCCCTCTGAAAGGCACTTCCTCAGGCAGCGGACGCCTTGCCCAGCAATTCAAGCGCGTAGCACAACGTCGGGGCAGCGAACAGCATGCTATCGATACGGTCCAGACCACCCCCGTGGCCGGGAATGAGCCCGCTGGAGTCTTTTGCGCCGGTGTAGCGTTTGAGCATTGATTCTCCCAAATCACTGATCTGAGCCGCAAGCGTTATCAGGAAACCGAGCAGCACGCCTTGCCACAGCAGCAGTTGAGGTACCAGGAACGGTGCCGTCGCCCCGGCGGTCACCACACCGCTCATCGCCCCCCCTATGGCGCCTTCCCAGGTTTTACCGGGGCTGAGCGATCCGGCCAGTCGGCGGCGTCCCAGGAACTTCCCAGTATACATGGCCATGGAGTCACTAACCCACACCGTGATGCACATGAAAAGCAGGTACCATTGCCCCGCCTGCATGCCGCGTAGAACGATAAAGTGGCTGAGGCACCAGGCAATGCCAAGGACGCCGAAAGCGCCGTGCAACACCATGGAAAATTTACCGGACACGCCCTGCGAAGAGATGATAGCGGTCAGGGTGTGCAGCAAGAGGCTGAGGAACAGCGCCGGCGAAAGCCAAGGCCAGCCGCCCAGATAGGCCGCCACCGTCAGGGCAAAGGCCGCAACGTAACAAGCCCCGCTACCGATGGGCAAGTTTATCTGTTTCAACAGGGTGCTGTATTCGTGTAAAGCCAGGATGCTGACGGCCAGGACGAGAAGGGAAAACAGTTCAACAGGCGCGTACAGAAGGATAAGAATGAAGGGGGGAAGAATTACCAAGGCACTGATCACACGCCGCAATTGTTCCATGAGCCGTCCACACCGCTAAACAGCACGGAAACGCTCTCAGTTATCAGGGACAACATGTTGAACCCGGAATCGGGACAACTGAGCAGCGCGGAGCCACACCTGGGCAATTCTCATTAAAAGACGACGGACATTCCTGCTAGACCTCCAGAATCTCGTGTTCCTTGGCGTTCAAAACGTCATCGACCTGAGAAATGAAGCGATCAGTAATATTCTGGACTTGCTCCTGCCCACGGCGCAAATCGTCCTGGGAGATGTCCTTGGTCTTTTCCAGGTCCTTGAGTGTTTCGTTGCCCTCGCGGCGAACATTGCGCAGGGCGACTTTCGCGTCTTCACCAATCTTCTTGACCTTCTTGACCAAATCCTTGCGGCGCTCGGTGGTCAGCGGCGGGATCGCCAGTCGGATGATCTTGCCGTCGTTCATGGGCGTCAACCCCAAATCGGAGCGCTGAATGGCCTTTTCAACGAGCCCGACCTGCGATTTGTCCCACGGCTGAATGGTCAGCAAACGGCTTTCAGGAGCCGCCAGGGTGGCCATCTGATCCAAAGGCGTGGTGGTACCGTAGTAATCCACGTCGATCCCCTCCAAAAGCGCCAGTGTGGCGCGCCCGGTACGGATTCGGGACAGCTCTTTGCGGAGGGCGGCTAACGAGCGCTCCATTTTGTGATCCACTTCGTGGTAGACGTCATCCAGCATTACGATTCCCCTCCCACTAAAGTTCCAATTGGCTTGCCCTGCATGATCGAACGGAGGTTACCGGGTTGGTTAATGTCAAAAACCACGATGGGAAGTTGATTATCCATACAGAGAGAAACGGCCGTCGCATCCATCACCTTCAAGCGCCGTTGCAGGGTCTCGAGATAGGTCAGGCGGGGCAACCGCACCGCTTCCGGGTGCGTCACCGGATCCTCATCGTAGATGCCATCGACCTTCGTGGCTTTCAAGACGACGTCAGCCCCGATCTCAGCAGCACGCAACGCGGCGGTCGTGTCGGTTGTGAAATAGGGATTGCCGGTGCCGCCGGAAAAAAGCACAACCCGTCCCTTTTCCAGATGCCGCAAGGCCCGACGACGAATGTACGGCTCGGCGACCGCCCGCATTTCAAAGGCCGTCTGCACCCGGGTAACGATGCTGGCCTGCTCGAGGGCCGATTGCAAGGAAAGGCCGTTGATGACCGTCGCCAACATGCCCATGTTATCGGCGGTGACACGGTCGATACCGCGGGCCTCTGCCTCCGAGCCACGAAAGATGTTGCCTCCACCGATGACCAAGGCCAGTTCCACGCCGAGCCGGTGCACGTCGCTGATTTCATCGGCCAGATACTGCAGCATCTTGGCGTCGATACCATAGCCCTGATCCCCGATCAACGCTTCGCCGCTGAGTTTCAGCAGGGCACGACGGTAGGTGAGAGGCTCCAAGGCTCGGCATCCTTACGCATGAGAGCAGCCCATATCAAGGGCCGCGGCCTACAACGCTTCTCCGAGTTGGAAGCGCACAAAACGGCTGACGGTGATATTCTCGCCGGTTTTAGCGATCTTGGCGGTGATGAGGTCGCCCACGTTCATGCTGGGGTCTTTCACGAACAGCTGATCCAGTAGGCAAACTTCCTGGAAGTATTTGTTGAGGCGTCCTTCAACCATCTTGGCGATGGCTTGGGCTGGCCGACCTGAAGCTTGCGCTTGCTCCTCAAGGATCTGGCGTTCCTTGGCCACGGTCTCTTCCGGCACGTCGTCACGCGCGGGATAGAGAGGATTGCTGGCGGCCACCTGCATGGCAAGATCGTGCACCAGTTCCTGGAAGTCATCGGTTCTGGCGACGAAATCGGTCTCGCAGTTGACCTCGATCATCACGCCGAGACGTCCGCCACCATGAATGTAGGAGCCCACCGAGCCCTCGCGGGTGCTGCGCTCAGCCCGCTTTGCTGCGGCCTGCAAGCCTTTCTTACGCAGGTAATCCTGTGCCTCCTCGATGGAACCGTTGGTGGCCGCAAGCGCCTCCTTGCAGTCCATGATCCCGACACCGGTTTTCTCCCGCAATTCCTTCACCATCGCTGTGGTAATCGACATAATCCTTCCTTCTTCTTCCCCCTGAGCTTACTTAATCTTCGGCAGGCAATTCTGCGGGCGGGTCAACCTCACTCGAGGCCGTGACGGCAACCGCGGGTTCGACAGCCGCCTCGGGCTGGGCGGCCTCAGCCTGAGCGTCCGCGGGGCTCAATTCCTCCTGCGACGGCGTCGAGACAGCGCTTTCCTCTTTCAGCGAAGCGGCTTGACGCTCATGTATCCCCTCGATAGCGGCCTGCGCAATTTGCGAGGTCATCAGCCGAATGGCGCGGGTCGCATCGTCATTGCCTGGAATGACGTAGTCAATGTCATCCGGGTTGCAATTGGTATCGACGATCGCAACCGTCGGAATACCGAGTTTCTTGGCTTCACTAATGGCGATCTTTTCTTTCTTGCAATCAATAACGAAAAGGGCGCCCGGCAGGGCTTCCATCGACTTGATGCCGCCCAGCAACTTCTCAAGCTTGTCGGCCTTCTTTTGCAACTGCAACACTTCTTTCTTGGGCAGGCTCTCCCACATGCCCATTTCCTGCATGTGCTCAAACTCTTTGAGTCGCCCGAGGCTGTTCTTAATCGTCGAAAAATTCGTCAGCATGCCGCCCAGCCACCGTTGATTCACATAATGCTGCTGAGCGCGCGTCGCCTCACTGCCCACGATGTCCTGCGCCTGCTTCTTCGTGCCGACGAACAGGATGTGGGCCCCACGCGATGTTGTGCGGCGAACGAAGTCGTATGCCTCGCGAAAACGCTCTAACGTCTGTTGTAGATCAACGACATAGATACCCTTCCGCGCCCCGAAAATATACCGCTTCATTTTCGGGTTCCAGCGATTTGTCTGGTGCCCGAAGTGCGCCCCGGACTCTAATAATTGTCGGATGGTAATTGTTGCCAAAAGGTTCACCTCCTCCTGTGCCTGGCCCCAGCACGGGTCAACTGTGCAACACTGCCATGGCAGCCGGTGCAGCGTTCGTTGCCTTAGCGTTTGGAGTATTGAAAACGCTTGCGCGCTTTCTTCTGTCCATACTTTTTCCGTTCCTTGATGCGTGAATCACGCGTCAGAAAACCCGCTTGCTTCAGTATCGGTCGAAACGTCGCATCCAGATGCAACAGGCTCTTGGCGATGCCGTGCCGGATCGCACTGGCCTGCCCGGACACGCCGCCGCCGCGTACAGTGATGTAGGCGTCATACTGACCAAGGGTGTTGGTGAGTTTGAGGGGAGACTCAACGGAGGTCTTGTGGGTTTCAAGCGGGAAGTAATCCTCGAACGGGCGGCGATTGATGGAAATCTTGCCGTCCCCAGCCATAAGCCATACACGGGCAATCGCGGATTTTCGTTTGCCCGTGTCGTAGTAGCGAAACTGTTCTGCCATACCCTCTCCAAAACCGTGTGCCATCAAATGGACTGCCAAGCGCCATCCGCCTGGCAGACAAAACTCAATTAATGTCCAAGGGCTGCGGCTGCTGGCTCGCGTGCGGATGCGTGGGCGTGGTATACACCTTCAGCTTGCGATACATGGCCCGCCCCAGTTTGGTTTTCGGGAGCATGCCCCGCACCGCCAACTCAAGGAGCCGCGTGGGCTTACGCTGATGCATCTTCTCGGCGGTCACTTCCCGAAACCCTCCGGGGTACCCGGTATGCCAGCGATACAGCTTCTGCGCCCATTTCTTACCCGTCAGAACGACCTTGTCCGCATTCACAACGACGACGTAATCGCCCGTATCAACGTGGGGTGTATAGATCGGTTTGTGCTTGCCGCGAAGAATCTTCGCCACCTCACAGGCGAGTCGGCCCAAGACTTTGTTCTCTGCATCAACGACGTACCAACTATGAGTGACGTCTTCCTTACGAATGGAGACTGTCCGCATGATTGCAACTCCGTACCGTGAAATATGGCGGTGCCTTGCAAAACGCAAGGCACCAAGATAGATAGCCGGGCAACCTTTGTCAAGACAACGCCAACCTTCGGCGATCCCCAGTCAATAGAGAAACTGCGGGGAAGCATCGAACGCCGCCGGCACGTGCACCACCTCCGGTGCCGCATCCGGCGGGCAGGTAACGGCCACCACGTCAAACCGCAGGTCGGTATCTCGTACCTGATGTTCCTGGACGTAGGCCATCGCAACGTGCACGATCTTCGCCTGCTTTTGTCTGGTGACCATCGCTTGCGGCGCGCCGAAGTCCGTTCGACTCTTGGTCTTGACCTCGACAAAGACCAACGCCGCACCGTCCCAGGCAATGATGTCGATCTCGCCCTGCTTGCAACGGTAATTTCGTTGCTGGATGCGATAGCCAAGACGTTTCAGATAATCGACGGCTATCTGCTCACCCTGCGCACCGCGTCTCAGGCGCCACTTGGTCATGAATCGGCCTTGCCGGAAGCTGGTGTCGGATCGAGCACGCCGCGAAAACTGAGCCGATGAATGGCACAGGCACCATGGGCGCGCAGGCGCGCGTAATGGTCACGGGTGGGATAGCCTTTATGCCGCGCAAAACCGTAAGCAGGATAACGCTTGCCATAAGCCACCATCATACGGTCACGCGTCACCTTGGCGATCACGGATGCGGCGGCAATGGAGGCGCAGGAGGCATCGCCGCGCACGATAGGGCGTTGATCGATGGCGGTCGACAGCGATATCGGGCCGTCAATCAGCAACAGGTCGGGAACCCTCGCAAGTTGCCTCACCGCCCGCAACATGGCTTCCTTTGTCGCCCACAGGATGTGATGCCGGTCAATCAGCCGGTGCGACACAACGCCGACACCATACGCCAAAGTTGCACGCAAGATAAGCCGGTAAACCGCCTCTCGCTGGCGCTCCGTCAGACGCTTCGAGTCCTGCAGTCCTGGAACGTCATGTGCGGAAGGAAGGCACACGGCAGCGGCAACCACTGGACCCGCCAGCGGCCCGCGCCCCGCTTCATCAATGCCGGCGATGGTGCGATACCCTGCCTGACGTGCCTCCTGTTCGAACGGCAAGTGAGACACGCCGGAGATGTCGCGCTGGGCCATGCACCGGATCCTCAGACGCGCGTACGACGCTCTTTGATGCGCGCCGCTTTGCCCCTCAGCTTGCGTAGGTAAAACAGCTTGGCGCGGCGAACCCGTCCGCGCCGCACGACTTCAATGGCGTCAATCCTGGGCGAATGCAAAGGGAAAACTCGCTCCACCCCGATGCCCGAGGAAACCTTGCGCACGGTGAAGGTACGACGCACGCCGCTGCCACTGATGGCAAGCACCACGCCCTGGAACGCCTGCACGCGCTCGCGGGTGCCCTCAATAATGCGCACCTGCACCCGCACCGTATCGCCGGCACGAAACTCGGGCAGATCGCGCTTCATCTGGGTTTGTTCGATATCCATTAACGCATGCATAACGCTATTTCCTCAACAAAATATGAAGGGGCCCGGCTCTTCCCATCGCGTCGACTCAACCGAGCAGTCGGTCGAGCATAATACCCGCCGCGACCCGTACCGGCAGGTGATTGTATCGGGTACCAACAGCAATGGGAGCCAGGATGTAGTTACAGCCAGCCATCAGTTCGTCCGTAAGTCCCCACCCCGTCCCCAAAAGCAGCAGGAAAGCCTCCCGCTGCCGCCAAATGATGTCTCGCAGGTCGGCGTACGACGTGCACTGGGGAAACCGTCGTGCATCCGTTGCAATGGTATGGGGTGCGCTTCCACATCGCCGCGAAATGTCCTGCTCGACCTCCGCAAGGCTGTCGACGATGCAGAGATGCTGCAGCGCCTCGGCGCGCGTCGAATTATAGGCAGCACCGTATCCTTCGGTCCAGTGAACGATCATCCGACAGGCCAGCTCGCGCTGGCGCTGGAACGGCGTCACCACGTAACAGCCCATGACGCCATACGTCGTGACCAACCGGGCGAGATCGTGCAGGTTGACTGTCGTCAGCGAGGTGGCAATCACCTCACGGTTCTTGTTATACACGGGAAAATGCAACAGCGCGACGAACAACTGAGGGCGGTCATGGCTCATGCGGGTTCGTTTCTTCGCGGCCGATTTCCCGCAGAATCGCTCGGTCCTGAGGCGTCAGCGGAACGCGCCCCAACAGGTCCGGACGCCTTTGCAGCGTCGTCTGCAGGGCCTGCCGGTGCCGCCATTCGGCAATCGCGGCGTGGTCTCCGGACAACAGAATAGCCGGTACGCGGGCGCCGTCAAAGGTTTCCGGCCGCGTGTATTGCGGCCCCTGCAACAGGCCGTTGAAAAACGAATCCTCCTCCACCGATTGGCGATCTCCTACAACGCCGGGAATCATCCGCCCCACCACGTCCAACACCACCATGGCCGGCAACTCGCCGCCCGTCAACACGTAATCGCCAATCGAAAGTTCGGCGTCAATGTACGGCATGACGCGGGCGTCGATCCCGCTGTAGCGGCCGCAAATGAGCACCACGCATGAATGACCCAGTAAAGTCTTGGCAAATTCCTGATCGAGCACCCTGCCCTGCGGGCTCATCAACATGACGTAAGCCGGGCCAAAGCGTTCCTGCAGCGCCTGAATGCCCGCGACAATCGGCTCCGGCTTCATCACCATGCCGGCGCCGCCGCCGTAGGGGCTGTCGTCGGTTACCCGATGCCGCCCCGAAGCAAAATCGCGCAGGTCATGCACGGTCACGCGAAGGTGCTGGTGCGTCTGCGCCCGCTGCAGGATGCTCGCCTGTAGGGGTGAGACGAACATGCCGGGAAAAATGGTGAGGATATGAACGTCCATCGTGCACGGATCAGTTCAGCCGGGTAGGTTGTGGAGGTACATCGCGCCGCCCTCCAGGTCGATGGTGCGGACAATGTCCTTAAGGGCTGGCACCAGGGTCTCGCGGTCATCATGGCTGACAACGTAGACATCGTTGCTGCCGGTGTGAATGATGTCCGTCACGATGCCCAACGCCTGTCCGTCGCCGGCGTACACGGTCAGACCTTCGATTTCAAACCAGTAGTATTCACCGACGGGCAAGGGAGAAAACCACTGGCACGGGACGACCATTTCGTAATCTCGCAGTAATTCCGCCTCGGATAGGTCTCGACAGCTTTCGATTTGCACCAGCACCCGGCTATGGGCCATGCGCCACGCCAGAATCGTGCATGTCTGCACGGGGGCCGTCTTGTGCCGTATCCGCACCTGCCGTTCGCTGAGTTCGGGCAGCAGCGCCACGTCGGACACATACGGCAGGAAAACCAACTCGCCCCGAACGCCATGCGGCTTCGTAAAACGACCAATGGCAACGAGCTTTTCGTGCTCCATCCTGTCGGATTCCCTGCCACCGGTTACAGGCGATCAGCTTTCTTCCTCAGACTCCGCAACGGCGCTTCCCGAACCCAACAACCCCTGACGTTTCAAGATATCGCGCACAGGGTCGGAGGGCTGCGCTCCCCGCGCCAGCCACAGGCGGACTTTGTCTTCCGCCAGCTTCACCTCAGACGGCTCCGTAAGCGGGTTGTAGGTCCCCAATGTCTCAATGAACCGACCGTCACGCGGCGCTCGCGCGTCGGCTACGATAATACGATAGAAAGGACGCTTCTTGGCGCCCATGCGTTTCAGGCGAATACGAACAGCCACTCGAACACCTCATGTTGAAATTGTAAAAAGATCACCCCTCAAAAGGGTCGTACCATGGGCATTCCCGCCCACCTGCGACGGCTCTTGCCCTTGCCATTCATCATCGACTTCATGAGCTTGCGCATCTGACCGAACTGTTTCAGTAAGCGATTGACGTCCTCCACCCGGGTGCCGCTGCCGAAGGCGATGCGCTTCCGCCGGTTGCCGTTGATCAGGGCCGGATTGCGACGTTCGACCAAGGTCATGGAACCAATGATGGCCTCAACCTTCTTCAAGTCCTTCTCACCGGCCACCGGGAGCTTGGCGCCCTTGAGGCCCGGAATCAATTCCATCAGATTCTCCAGCGGCCCCATCTGCTTGACCTGACGCAATTGGCTTTGAAAGTCCTCGAGCGTGAAGCTCGCCTGGCGCATCTTCGACTCAAGGTCCGCAACCGATTCGGGGTCAATGGCCTGCTCGGCCTTTTCGATGAGCGTCAACACATCGCCCATGCCGAGGAGCCGCGACGCCATGCGCTCCGGGTGGAAGGCTTCCAAGGCGTCCAGCCTTTCACCAACCCCGACGAATTGGATGGGCTTGCCGACCACCGCCTGGATCGACAACGCCGCCCCGCCCCGGGCATCGCCGTCCAGCTTGGTGAGAATCACCCCCTCAATGCTCACCGCCTCGTTGAAGGCCGTTGCCACGTTGACCGCCTCTTGCCCGGTCATCGCATCGACCACGAGAAACGTGTAGCGGGGATTGGTGGCCGTCTTGATCTCCGCCAGTTCTTGCATCAGCGTCTCGTCAATCTGCAACCGTCCCGCCGTGTCAATGACGATGGCGTCGGCCTGATGCTGAGGCGCCTCCTCGAAAGCCTGCCGACAGATGTCAACCGGATCGCGGGAATCCTGTCGCACCACCACGGGAACCTCGAGCTGCTCGCCAAGCAGGCGCAATTGCTCCATCGCCGCGGGGCGATACACGTCGGCCGCCACCAACAAAGGGCGGCGTCCCATGTCCTGCAATTTCCTGGCAAGCTTGGCTGCCGAGGTGGTCTTCCCGGAACCCTGCAGGCCAACCAGAAGGAAGGTGGTCGGCGGTTGCGACGCCATGGTAAGCGGCACGTGCTGCGAACCCATAAGGGTCGTCAATTCGTCACGGACAATCTTCACCACCTGATGGCCCGGCGTCAGGCTACGCATGACTTCCTGCCCGAGAGCCTGCTCACGCACCCGCTGCACAAAGTCCTTGACGACCTGAAAGTTGACGTCCGCTTCCAGAAGCGCCAGCCGGATTTCGCGCGTCGCCTCTTTAATGTTGGCTTCCGTCAGCTTGCCGCGCCCGCGCAGCTGGGAAAAAATGCCGTCGAGTTTTGCGGAAAGGGATTCAAACATGCCGCGTCCTTGGGTCTCCAAAGGGCCAAGTAAAATGCCGGAGGATTGGGGAATTATTGTGTTTTCTGGCCCCTTGTCAAGCGCCGCGGCCCCCTGGCAGGCCGAGCGGCACCCCTATGCAGCCCGTAATGCCCGGATGGCCGCCCCGTAATCCGGCTGCCCGAAGATCGCCGTGCCGGCCACCAGAACGTCGGCACCGGCAGCGCAAATATCGGCAGCATTATGGGCCTTCACCCCGCCGTCAACCTCGATGTCCACCGGCAACTGGCGTTCCCCGATCCGCGCCCTGAGCGCGCGGATTTTGTCGAGCGTCGCGGGCAGAAAACGTTGCCCGCCGAAGCCCGGGTTCACCGACATCAGGAGCACCATATGCACCTCGGAAAGGATCTCGTCCAGAGCGTGCAGCGAGGTGGCGGGATTCAAGACGACACTGGCGCGCACCCCGGCATCCTTGATGGACTGGATGGTGCGGTGCAGGTGGCGGCAGGCTTCGACGTGAACCGTCAGATTGTCACTGCCGGCGTCGATGAAATCCGGCAACAGGGCGTCCGGTTGCTCGACCATCAAATGAACGTCCAACGGCAGCTTGGTGACCGCCTTGATGGCCTTGATCACGGGCGGGCCGATAGTCAGGCTAGGCACGAAATGGCCATCCATCACGTCGACGTGCAACAGGTCGGCCCCAGCGGCCTCGACCTTGGCGATCTCTTCACCCAAACGGGTGAAATCCGCCGCCAGTATCGAAGGAGCGATCTTCACCATGCGGGACTTCCTCAACGTTACGAATTTCGTGCGCGAAAACGGGCCGCAAAGACGCCCTCGGTACCATATTGCTCCGGCGTCAGGTCAAGGGTTTCGATTTGGGAAGAATGCTGATCGAGTTCTTTTGGAAGGTCACCGGCCACCGCGTCGAGCCGCAGTTCCGGGTGGCGCTCCAGGAACGTCCGCACCACGTCGCGCGTCTCCTCCAGCTCGTTGGAGCACACACTATACACCATCAACCCATCAGCGGCGAGGCAGCGGTGCTGCGCCTCAAGCAGCGCCAGCTGCGTGGCTTGCAAGCCCTGCAGATCCTCGGAGCCTTTGCGCCACTTGATGTCAGGATGACGGCTCAGCACGCCCAGCCCGGAACACGGCGCATCCACGAGAATACGGTCGAAAACACCCGACCACGGCAGCGGCCCGGTGCTGTCCGACACCGCGTGGGTGATGCTCGTCAACCGCAGACGCCGCACGTTGGCATCCAGAAACTGCAAGCGGCTCGCCTGCCCGTCGCAGGCCAAAATCCGCCCTGTGTCGCCCATAAGCTGGGCTAAGTGAGTCGTCTTGCCGCCCGGCGCTGCACAGGCATCAAGCACGCGCTGTCCGGGCTGCGCCCGGCACAACGGCGCCACCAGCATGGCGCCTTCGTCCTGAACCTGGAATAAGCCGTCCCGGTAACTCGGCAGCGCGTCCAGGCGACTCGTTCCCTGCACGACCAGCGCCTGCGCCAGCAGACGGGAGGGCCTGACCAGCCGCAGCCCCTCTTGCACAAGGCGCTGCGCCAAAGCCTGCGGGGTGGTGCGCAACGTGTTGACCCGCAGGGTGACGTCTCGGGGACGATTATTCTCGGCGCACAGGGCTTGCGTACGCGCCCAGCCGTAACGGTCCAGCCAACGTTCAACCAGCCATTGCGGATGCGAGTGCGCCACCGCGAGATGCGCTGTCGGCTGCGTGTCGGCGTCCGGCAGAGCATACGTGGTGTGCCGCCGCAGCAGGGTTCGCAGAACGCCGTTCACCAGACCGGCGACCCCGGCGTGCCCAAAACGCCGTGCCAACTCCACCGAGGTATGCACCGCCGCGCGAGGTGGGACCTGTTCCATCCACAAGCATTGATAAGCTCCCAGCCTGAGGATGTTGCGAATCCAAGGCGTCAGAGAGTCGAGCGGGCGGCTACACGCCTTTGACAGCAGCCAATCGATACGGCCCTGCCAGCGCACCGCGCCGTACACACACGCCGTCACGAAAGCCCGGTCCCGCCGCTCCAGGGCGCTGGCGTCCAACATCTGCCGCAGCGCCACGTCCGTGTAAGCCTGCTCCGCGTCAATGGCGTGGAGCGCGCGCAGAGCCGTCTGCCGTGCCGTTCCGCCTCGGGGCTCAATTCCAGGCAAACCATTGCCCCTGCTGAACGCGGTAGCCCTGCGCAAAGTCGGATGCCGGCATACGGCGCCGATTGGCTGGCTGAAGCTCATGGATGAACAGCTGATCGGTGCCGCAGGCGACAAGCAACCCCTCCGGCGTCACCGCGGTCACCGTGCCCGGCGCCTCCGCATGGGGTTCGTCGTGGACGGCGGTGCGCCACAGCTTGACGTCCAGGTCGCCGAAACGGGTTGTGGCGCCCGGCCACGGAACCAGGCCGCGAATGCGATTGTGTACCACCGCGGCGGGTTGCTGCCAGGCGATAGGACTCAATTCCTTGGTCAGCTTTGGCGCATACGAGACGCCGTCCTCGGGTTGGGGACGCGGCGCCAGGGTCCCCTGTTCGATGGCCGCAAGCACCTCAAGGAGGCCGGCGGCGCCGAGATCCGCCAGGCGAGTGCCCAGGCTCAGGGCATCATCGTCCGCCGTGATGTCGCAGGCGTCGTGCCACCAGATGTCGCCCGTATCCACGTGCTCGTCCATCTGGATCACCGTGCAGCCGGTCACGGCTTCCCCCCGCATCAGAGCCCAGTTGATCGGCGCCGCCCCGCGGTATTTCGGCAGCAGGGAAGCGTGGACGTTGATGCAGCCATGCAACGGAATTTCCAACACCGACAGCGGCAGAATGTTGCCATAGGCCACGACCACGATTGCCTCCGGACGCAGGGACGACAGATGCTCAACAACAACCGCGTCCCGGCGCAGGCTCGCCGGCTGCAAAACGGCACAATCATGCGTCATGGCCAATGTCTTGATCGGCGACGGCGACGGTTTACGGCCGCGGCCGCGCGGCCGGTCCGGTTGCGTGACAACCGCCAGAACGTCGTGAGACGAGCCGAACAGGCCGCGCAACGTCGGCTCGGCGAAAGGGGCCGTGCCCATGAAAATGACCCGCATGGATGACTCCGTTCCCTCTCCCCCGGCGGGAGAGGGTTGGGGTGAGGGGGAAAGCCCCGGATTACAAGGCGTCTTGATTCGAAAGTGTCTGGTTGTCCTTGCCCTGCGACTGGCGTTGAGCGCGCCTGAATTTCCGCAGGACGATATCACGGCCGACAGGTCCCATGCGGTTGAAGAAAAAGCGCCCTTCCAAGTGGTCCGTTTCGTGCTGAAACGCCCGCGCCAGGAGGTCCTGTGCGGGGATTTCGACCGCTGCGCCCGCGCGGTTGGTGCACCGTAACAGCACCTCGGCGGCGCGCGGCGTCGGGCCGTAAATGCCGGGAAGGCTCAAGCACCCCTCGTCAACCTGCAGGCGGCCTTCGAGGCCGTTGAGTTCGGGATTGATGGCCGTTATCACCCCGTTCGGGTCCTGGCCGCTAGTAATGTCAACGACGAAAACCCGCAAAGACACACCAACCTGGGGCGCGGCCAACCCGATCCCCGGCGCCGCGTACATGGTCTCGATCATGTCGTCGATCAGTTGCTGCAGCGCGTCATCAATACTCTCGACCGGCTGGGCCTTGCGGCGCAACACGCTATCCGGGTAGGTGCGGATGGGTAATATCGCCATTCGGTGTCCTTTTGTTTTATCGACCGGATGACAAGATGACCAAATAGGCAACAGAAGAGGAGATCAGAGCCGTTTTTCATTCAGATATCATTACCAGATCGCCGCCCCAACGAAAGATCCGATAAGCGCTGCGACAAGGAACCAGATCGCGTCGGTAGCACGTCGCTGGCCGAATGCCGCTCCCAGATTCTCGATCGCGCGCTCAAGATTCCCAAGTCGATCAGGTTCAGGTTCATGGTATTCTTCTTGTTCCTCTTCATTTTCGAACCACTCTGGGTTTGTCTTTCGATATTCTTCCTCTCGTTCTCTGAAGAAGTCCAAGTCTGAGTGATCTCTACGAGAGGCATGCCAGAGCAAGTTTTCTAACTTCCGTCGACCAAGGGGTGACTGCCAGATCTTTTGATTGGATTCCAGCCACAAATGGCAGTATTCATCGCGTGCAAGCCACTCGGTCCAGTCCATTTCACGCCACTCAATCCGGTCTGTTTCATAGTAGGGTCTTTCAGGATCAAATGTGCGGTAGAAGGCTTTTCTCATTGCAGGATCATCGCTGTTCAACATCTCGATTTTCGGTGTAAGAAACTTGGCCGCGATCTCTTCCCTTATCCGTTCAAAAGGGGATGTTTCAAACTCATGGAAGCTCTCATTCGCTGGACGCCAGCGATCCAACACTGCCTCAATATGATCGAAGTTATAATGTCCGTCCCAGAGATTCCGATAGAGTTCAGAAAGGATGTATGCCCACTCTCGTTCAACCGGGATGACTTTTGCAAGTTCCCAACATTTTTGTTGTAGTTCCTCGTACTCCCGTACCACAGGAAATTCGTAACCAAAGCCACGTTGTTTACTTTCCTCAAATGGCGTTGAAATGCGGGGGTTTTGACTCAAGAAAAACAGTATGCGTTTAAAGCGGTCGTCTGATACCTGCGTATCAGGATTAAATTGCGTATGTCCCCAGCCCTCCCAACATTCAGCAAGGTAGGCATAAAAATTACTGAACATGTGTAGGTTCTCACAGATCGCGCGAAGCTCTGCGAGAGAACCATGCGTGACAATAGGCAGAAAGATTTCAGGGGCAGAGGTCGTGAATCGCACCTTTTCGCCGTAGAAAAGGGAGGGGTTACCGCAGGCAACGGCTCTTATGGATAAAGTTGAACGCCTGAACACTCGTTCAAGCACGGACCGAGACCGCCCATACCTAGCAAGTATAAGATCAACTAGGGGTGAGTCCCGTCGATACAGGATATATTCGAGGACGTGGCTTTCTGGAGGCGTTTCGGGTACCCCAGTCAGAGAATTGTAATTCACAGGCCGGTTCTCGAGCCAGGCACAGGCTTCCCGCTCACTGCATCGGGAGAGGAATGCAGCATCCCAATAAACATTGATAGGCCCTGGTCCCGCATCGGCCAGCCGTTCCCACTTTGAACTCGCCCCATAAGGACGGTTTTTACGTATCCTCATTCAGGATTTCCCTCGTCAGCCATACGCTTCGTCATCACGAAGTCCTCCACCCGTCCAAGGGCCTGCTTCTGAGATACTTTCGTACTCTCATTGCAGTACGCTCGGAGTGTGTTGATGGTCATGGTTTCTCCAGGGCTAGTAAGGGCTTCTCTGCCTGCTGTCGGCCTTGATACAGCAGGGGAAATACGACAGACTGCCGAAGGAATCAAGCTTGCAGAATGCGTTGGGGAGTCTCGACATGGACCTGTACAGACTACCGTCCGTCCTGCGGGAACCGTCGGATGAAACCGAAGGCAAGTACCTAGCCGAGATCGTCGCCCTGCCCGGCTGCCAAGCCTGGGGCGACACCACCGTGCAGGCACTGGAAAGCCTGCAAAGCGTAGCGGCGGCGTTCATTCAGTCCTACCGCGACCGAGGCGACCCGCTGCCGCCCCAAGTAGCCGCGGCCATCGTTGACGCCGGCAAGCATCGCTGCCTCAGGGGGTGTTTGTGAATGATCCTGCCCCCGCCTGGGAGCGCCGCTATTCACAAACATGCTCTCAGTAAAGTCATGGTTGCGGTTTGAGATGAGGAATTCGACCACGGGTAAGAAACAACCCCTACCGGACATGGTCCTGATCTCCCTCCCGCTCACCCCAACCCTCTCCCACCAGGGGAGAGGGAGTAAAACCCTTTTCGTGGGGAGCGGATCCGCCCCTGCAGGCATGGCTCGTTTTCCAGCCCGCTCCGTCACAGAAAACTGACCGGATCAATATCCACACTGACGCGCGTCAAACGCGGGAACGCCTTTTGCCGGCGGGCCTCGGCCAATCCAGCGGTGAGGCATTGGTGCAACGCCTTGCTCGACACGCTCTTCACAAGGAGGTGCCAGCGGTAGCGGTCGTGCAACCGGGCGATGGGCGCCTCGGCCGGTCCCAGGATGGTCACATCAGAGCGCGGCGGAATCTGGCGTTGCAGCGTTTCGCCGATTCGCTGGCTGGTTGCCTCCGCCTGCTCGGCCTTCGGGTTCTCGACAATCAAGCGCGCCAAGCGGGAAAACGGCGGGTAGAGAACGGACTGCCGCCGTGCGATCTCGAGTTGAAAAAAGCCGGTGAAGTCATGCCCGTATGCGAAAGCCACGCTGTCGTGCTCCGGGCGGTAAGTCTGCATGAGCACGCGTCCGGGGCGTTGGCCCCGTCCAGCACGCCCGGCAACCTGGGTCAGGAGTTGAAACAGGCGCTCGGGCGCCCGGAAGTCGGGCATCGAGAGGCTGGCGTCGGCGGACACCACCCCGACCAGGGTGATGTTGGGGTAATCGTGCCCTTTGGCAATCATCTGGGTGCCAACCAGAATGTCGATGTCGCCGTTGCCCAGGGCACGGAGAATGCGCTGATGCGCCGCCTTGGCGCGTGTGGTATCACGGTCCATGCGCGCCAGGCGCGCCTCGGGAAACAGCGCGCTCAGCACCGATTCGACCTGCTGGGTGCCGAGGCCGTGGGGCCGCATTGACGTGCTTTCGCACCCCGCGCAGAACGGCGGCACCGCTTGGTTGAAGCCGCAGTAATGGCACCGCAGCCTGTGGGTGCCGCGATGATACGTCAGCGCCACGCTGCAATGTTCACAGTAGGGAACCGAGCCGCAATCACGGCATTGCAGGTAGGCGGCAAAACCGCGCCGGTTAATCAGAATGAGGCATTGTTCGCGGCGCTCCAGGCAGGCGGCGATGGCTTCCCGCAGCGGGTCGGACACGATGCGTTCGTTCGGCGCCGTGTGCTCCCGCTGGTCCACCAGCGTGATCGCCGGCAGAGGCTTGTCGTCAATACGATGGGGTAGTGATAGGAGCAGGTACTTGCCCGTTTGGGCATTGTGAAACGATTCCACCGCCGGGGTTGCGCTACCCAGGACCACCACCGCCCCGCTTTGCTGAGCGCGAACAATGGCAACGTCCCGGGCGTTGTAGCGCGGCGTTTCCTCCTGCTTGTAGGAGGTGTCGTGCTCTTCGTCAACGACAATAAGGCCGAGATGCTGCATCGGGGCGAAAACTGCCGAGCGGGTTCCGATGGCAATCTGTGCTTCGCCGCGCGCCAGACGACGCCATTCGTCGAAGCGTTCCCCGCCGGAAAGGCCGCTGTGCAGCACACCGAGCCGGGAAGGAAAACGGGCCGCAAAGCGCTGCACGAGTTGGTCGGTCAGAGCTATTTCAGGCACCAGGACGAGCGCCGATTTGCCTTGGCGCAGCACGCCGGCAATCGCGCGCATGTAAACCTCGGTCTTGCCGCTGCCGGTAATGCCGTGCAACAAAATCGGTGTCCCGTCTGGTGCCGCCAGGATGGCCTCGATCTGTTCCAGAGCGCACCGTTGGGCGTCATTCGGGACAGGCAACGAGGCCGGCTGGTCGGGCGGCAACGGGACGACCCGGCGCAGGTCTTCGACCTCGTATACCTCCACGAGCCCCTGCTGCTGCAGGCGCTTGACGGCAGCCGGGGCGCCCGCAAGCTGACGCCGCAGCGTCTTCAAATCGCATGCCGGCTGTTCCAACAGTAAAGCCAGGACCTTCGCCTGGTTCGGGGCGCGGGGTCGAATCTGCTCCACAAGGGTCCGGGCGGCGTCAGCCGTGGGGAGCAAGCGCACCATGGTCGTCGTGCGTTCCCGTACCTTGGGAGCATGGCGCTGGCGAGTCTGGCTGATGAGTCCTTGATCTTGCAGACGCCGCAGCAAACCCGCGAGGTTGCCCGTGCCAACGGATTTGGCGAGGTCCTGGCGGCGCGAGGCGCCTTGGCGTTCCAGACAACGAAGCACTTCCCCTGCCCTGCCCACCGGCCATGCCGAGGGGGATTGCCGGGCCTCGGGCGTCAGGTCGTAAACGGTGACCGAGCGTTCCCGTAAGCCCTCGGGTATGGCGGCCTTCAGGACCTGACCCCACGAGCACAGGTAATAGTCGGCGACCCACTTCGTTAGCCGCAGCAGGTCGGCCGAGACCACCGGTGTCTCGTCCAGCACCTCATTCAACGGTTTGAGATCGGATACGGCGCTGTGAGAGGCAAGTCCGACGATGTAGCCGAGCAGTTCCCGGTGCCCGACCGGGACCATCACGCGTTGGCCGACCGCACAATACTCCTGCAAGGCTGGCGGAATGCGGTAGTCAAGCGGATCTTCGAGGGGAAGCTCGACGACGACCTTGGCGATGCAAGGGGATGATGTGGATAGGGGCGTGGAATCAGAAGCGGATGATTGAGCGAGCTCGGCGTCGCTTGCCATGAGGGAGGCTCAGAGTAGTTACGACACGTCGTAATTCAGATGTCCGCCGGCTTTGCGGCTTTCCATTTCTTCCTGGCAACCGCGGCAGAAACGTGTCCACGGAATCGCTTCAAGGCGCTTGATTTCGATCGGGTCTTCGCAGTTCACGCAAATCCCGTAATCGTCGTGATTCATGCGCTCGAGGGCATCCTCAATGGCACGCAACTCATCCAACTCGCGGCTTTTCAGCATGAACGTAATTTCGCGGTCGCGGGCATTGCTGGCAATATCGAGGGAATCTCCGTGGGTGGCCTCATCATCAATCGCCTGCAGGTGTTGTTCGTCGGAAATTTTTGAGAGGATACCCTGACGCCGCTGTTGTAAATCCGTCCGTATCTTTTCGTATGATTCTGCCATGACGCTGCCACCCTCTGATAACGACTTACACCGCAAAACGTGTTCAGGAGAGGCCGGCAAAACGAGTTCTGATAACCGCCTCTCACGGAAAAAAGAGCGACATTATAAGTGCCGAGCCTTAAGGATGTCAACGAGGCTGCCGTCGCATACCGGGTTCTACGACATGGCTGCGACGAAGGCGCCATTGCTCCGTTCGGTGCGGCCCGTGACGGGGGAGAAGTGGATACCGCACTCCTTTACGCCACGTATTTCCCACCACCAGCGCCCGGCCCGATCATCCTCGCCGGGATACGTGGCGCGCGTGCAGGGCCCACAACCGATACTGGGATAACCTTGCTCGTACAACGGGTGGTAAGGCACGTCATACTCGCGGACATACGCCCACACGTCTTCCTTGGTCCAATCGGCAAGTGGGTTGAGCTTCACAATGCCGCCGTGCGTGTAATCCAATTCTACTTTCTTGATGTGAGATCGCGAGGAGCTTTGGTCGCGCCGCAACCCCGCAAACCAGGCATCGGCATTTTCCAACCCGCGCGCTAACGGGCGCACCTTGCGCAGGTTGCAGCACTGCATCCTCAGGTCCGTCGAGTTGTAAAAGGGGTTCACGCCGTTTTCCCGGGTGAATGCTTCGATGTCGCGGTGGTCGGGAAAGAGAGTTCGCAGCCGCATCGCCGGATAGTGGTCGCGGACGCGGTCAATAAATGCGTAGGTCTCTTGAGGGAGGCGGCCCGTGTCCACCGTGAGGGCGCGAACCGAAGGCCGAAGCCGGCAAGCCATGTCCAAAATAATCATGCCTTCCGCCTGCAAGCCGGTGACCACCACCGCAGCGTCACCGAAACCCCCCAAAGCCCACGCGATCACCTCCTCAGGGTCGGCGTCGGCGAATCTGGCGGCCATGGCATCAACTTCACTTTTGTCAAAGCGGATCCGTTTAAAACCCATTCTTTAACTCCTCCATCTATGCAATGCCGAGGCTCAAGACTTAACCGGCAACAAAATAAAAACCGCCCACTCACCTACGGCAGGGAGTGGGCGGTTTTAACGACGGACAAAACGGCTTACTTCATCCACACCCCCGTGGCTGACATACGCAGCAAACCGTGCCGCGACAACACGCGCCGCCAGTCTCATGGGTACACAGTGACGTGGAAGAAAACCGGTAACTCGTCGTGGAAATATCCGTCATGAGCAGTCATTGCCTTTTGAAGTAATCTGAACGGTAATTAGGTACTCTACCACAGGTATTTTCCGCAGGGCAAGCCCCCATCTGGCTCCGCATCGAACGAAACCGCCCGACAACAGACGTATCCTCCCAGAAGTCAGACGTTAAGGCGGCGATTTTCCCAGCTACCAGGCTCGCCAGCCGCCGTCAACGTGCAGCACGGCGCCGGTCACGTACGATGCGGAGGGCGAGGCGAGGTAGATGATGGCGCCCAGCAACTCCCCCTCCCTCCCCAGGCGCCCCAGGGGCGTGAATTGCTCCATGCGCGTCCGCTGCTCGTCGTGTACCCGGCCCAGGCGGGGATCGGTGATCATTTCGGTCGGGAACCAGGACGGTGCCAGGGCGTTTACCGTGATGCCGTGGGCCGCCCATTCGACCGCCAGTTGCCGGGTCAGATTGGTGACGGCGCCCTTGGTAGCGGCGTAACCGACGGTCCGGTGCACCGAGTTGGCCCCTTCCCCGAGCACCGAGGAGATATTGATGATGCGCCCACCCTGGCCGCGCTCGATCATCCGACGCCCGACGTGCTGGCAGCACAAGAATACCGCCGTCAGGTTGACGTCCAGCGCCTGCTGCCATTTTTCCAGATCGTGGCGCTCCGCACGGCCCACGGGCGCGATCCCGGCATTATTGACCAGGATGTCAATGGGGCCTAGCACGTCATGCACCTCCCGGACGGCCGCCTCGATCTGCTCCTCATGCTGGAGGTCAGCCTGCACGGGATACGCCCGCACACCGAATGCCTCCAACTCGGCGGCCACCGCCTGCAAGCGCTCCAACCGCCTTGCTACAACGGCGACATCGGCGCCGGCCATCGCCAGACCTCTGGCAAATTCCTTGCCCAAGCCGCTGGAAGCACCGGTGACCAGCGCCACTCTGCCACGCAGGCCGAACAAGCGTTCCAGGTCTGACAGACTCATCTATTTCTCGACGGCGGAAGGGGCCAGGCGCGCGGCGCTGAACAGGGAAATATCGTGCCGAGTGGCGCCGTCCTCAGCCAGGTCGGCCAGGATTTCGCCGATGACGGGGCAGAATTTGAAGCCGTGTCCTGAAAAGCCCCCAGCGAACACCACTCGCGGGTCTTCGGGGTGAACGTCGATGACGAAATGCCCGTCGGGGGAGTTGGTGAACATACAGGTGGCCGTGGACAAAATCGGACCTTCGCCGTCCGGAAAATAGCGCCGTACAAGGCCGCGCAGCAGGTCTTCGTCCTCAGGGTGAAAGCCCCGGTCCATGGTGGCAGGGTCGTCCACGAGCTGTTCCAAATGGTGAAAACGGCCAATCTTGAAGCCGGGGATGCCGTAGATCGGCATGCCGTAAAAGCGCCCCTCCTCGACATCCAAAATGAAAACCGGAAACGCGGCCATGTGAAAGGCGCTCGGCACGCGCGGCTGCATCCAGATCAGCACCTGCCGCTCCGGTTGCAGCACGCCGTGGTAGGGCGCCAGAAGCCGATGGGTCCAAGCGCCGGCCGTCAACACCAGACGCTCGGCCTGATAGACGCCGCGATTGGTTCGGACCTGCACGCCGGCATCGCTGGTCTCCCAACCCTCAACGGTCTCGCGGCCGTGGACTTCGGCGCCGTGTTGCAGGGCCGCCGTCACGTGCGCCACGATGCACCGTTCAGCCGCCAGAAGTCCGGCCTGGGGCTCGTACAGAGCCATCAGCGGCGCCTGCACCCCGTAGCCGGGGAATCGCCGTCGAACCGCCTCGGCCTCCAGAATTTCGTGTGCCAGGTTGTGCTCCTGCGCTGACTTCACCGCCCCGGTGAATACGTCGCCCGCTTCGGTGCCGATGTTCAATGCGCCGGTGACGTGCAACAGGCGCTCCTGGACGGTCCGCTCCAGTGCCCACCACAGCTCGTAAGCGCGGTGCAAGAGCGGCACGTATGACGGATGCTCGTAGTACGCCATGCGGATGATCCGCGAGATGCCGTGAGACGATCCCTGCTGGTGCGGAATGTCGTACTGTTCAAGGCCCAGAACCCGCTGGCCCCGTGTCGCCAGGTGATACACCGCCGCACTGCCCATCCCCCCGACACCGACAACGATCACGTCATACGTCTGCATGGTAGCCTCCGTCATGTGTCGCCAGCCGCCGAAGCGTTGCGATAAATCAACAAGATACGCTGGGCGAACGGGGCATCGGCTTCAGGCACGTAGATTTCCATTTCCCCCAGCGCCCCGTGCGACATCGGCAGTTGCGGCACCCGCCGGGACTTGATACGCCACTCCAGCCCCTCCCCGGCCAGGATGCCCGTAATCAGGTGCAGTTCCGCATCATTGAAAGCCGTGTGGATTTTCTTCCACGCTTCATCCGGTGTTTGTCGCACAGCCCTAACTCCGAGACCCAGATAAGGGTCCGCCCGTTAACGGTTCATGTTGAAGAAAAACCACAACCCGAAGATTGTCCAGACGATGATGAGCGTTAAGCAGCCGTATTGGATAACCCATTCCTGGCGCCGTTGCGTCTCGGCGACCTGCGGGTCGACGTCAACCGGCAGCGCCGCCGTCTCGCCAACATGCTCGCCGCATTGGTAGCAATAATTGTAGCGCTCGGGCATCTCCGTCTGACACAGGGGGCACGTTTTCATCATGATCGGAGCGTCCCGGAGAATGGCGGCCGCGGAAGAGCATACAATACCGGCTCCGCCGCTGGGTTTCCCCTTCGGCATCACCTGTCTATAATAAATGACCGAGCTAGGTTGCGGACACGGATGGCATGTGGAGGCGAATATGAAACGGCGCCGTCGAACCTTTTTGGCAATTCTTGCGCTGTTCCTGTGCCTGCGGCCCGGCGCGGCGGAACTGGGCCTCGCCGATGCCCACGAGGCCGCCCCCGAGCTACCTTTCGGCATCATGAGAGGCGCCGTGCAGGAGGCGTTGCACCTGCGTTTTGTCCAGGCTCACGACGCCGTCAGCCGTGCGGAACCGGATGGCCGAGAAACCCTTGAAACGCAATTGACGCGGGGCATCATAGCCTATCTGCAAACGCATTGGCAAACCCGCCAGCGCCCCCCGGCACATGTCACCGCGCGCAAGCTTTTCGCGCAAATTCTGCAAGATGGTCAGCGGCAACTCGCCGAGTCGCCCCGCCAAGGCCGGTTGCAATTGCTCGTGGGACTGGCCGCCGTTTTTGATGCCCTGCTGCCGCAGCAGGATGCGCCATGGACCCCACTGCAACTCGCCGCGCAAGGACGTTCACGGCTGGAAAAATCACTCCTGTCCCACGAGGCCATGAGCGATGCCCATCTGGGTCTGGGGATGCTTTACTTCGTCGGGGATGGCGTCCCATCTCTGGTGCAGCGCTTGCTGGGCGGCATCGCCCTGCAAGGTCCCGAGGACGCCGTCCATCATTTCCGGCGCGCCGCCGAGACCGGACGATTCAGCCAGGATTTGGCGCGGACGTTCCTGCTCCAACTGTACGTCGTGGAGAAGCGCTACCCAGAAGCCATCGCCCTCGGCCAGTCGTTGCGCCAGGCGTATCCCGGCAACGGCCACTTCAGTCTGCTGACCGGACGCAGCCAGTTCGAGCACGGCGATAAAGCGCAAGCAGCCGCCACGCTGAGCGCCTTGGCAACGACCCTGGCGGAGCGGCCTGAGACCCTCGTCGGTACGGATGAACGGTTTGACTTGTATTACACCTGGGGCCGGGCCCTGCTCGACACCAATCAGCCTGAATTGGCTTTCGAGGCGTTTCGCGGCGCCATCAATAACGACCCGCGCACAGCCCGGGACGAAAGCCTGTGGGCGAAGTTCTACCTGGCAACCCTGTACGAGCAGCGCGGGTCGGTCGAAACCGCTCGCCAGCTCTACTGCACCTTGCTGCGAGAACGCGACGTCGACAACCTGCACAGCCAGGCCGAGCATCGCCTCTCACGCCTGGGGTCGCGCGGGTGCGGTTGAATCCCGGACCACCGCCAGCCATCTGGTGTCGACAACGGCGAGTGCCGTATTGAAAACGAGGAAAGGAGTGGAAATGGAAACCGATGCGGAGTATTTCCCGCCGCGTTTGCGGGGGCAAGTGGCCTTGATAACCGGGGCGGGACGCGGGTTGGGACGAGCCTACGCGCTGCGGCTGGCGCAATTGGGCGCCGACATCGTCGTCAATGACGTCGATCTGGCTTCCGCCGAACAGGTCGGCGAACCCCTGACAGCCGGCTCGGTGGCGGAAGAAATCCGCCACCTGGGACGGCAAGCCATCGGCATTGCCGCCGATGTCACCTGCGAGACCGCGGTCGAGCGGATGGTGGACGAAGCTCTATCCTCGTTCGGTCACATCGACATTCTGATCAACAACGCCGGCGGCGGGCGCGGCAGCCAAAGCGTAACCCAGTGCCCACCCGAAGTCTGGGACACAGTAATGGCGAAAAACCTGCACTCGGCCTTCTTGTGTTGCCGTGCCGTCGGCCGTCACATGCAACAGCGCCGCCGCGGCAAGATCATCAACGTCGCCTCGGTAGCCGGCTTGCGGCCATTGATGCCGATGCTCGCCCCCTACGCCGTAGCGAAAGCCGGTGTCATTCAACTGACCCGCGCGCTGGCCCTGGAACTCGCGTCATACGGCATCAACGTCAACGCCATCGCACCCGGATACGTGGCAACCGTCAATTGGATGGGCGGGCTGGGAAAAATTCAGGACGAGCTGGTCACGCAGATTCCCATGGGCCGCATCGGCCGGTCCGAGGATTGCGCCAAGGTGATTGAATTTCTCGCCACGGACCTGTCGGATTTCGTCACCGGTCAGGTGATCAGCGTGGACGGCGGCATGGGACATCTCAACCCGGCCTACATGGGACAGGCTTATTGAGCCGCGGCCTGCTGGCAGCGAAACCCGACGAAGTTCGCCGAAACACCCGGTAAAAGGACCGACCGCACCCCACAACCGACGTGACGCGAATCGCTGGCGCCGGAGCCGCCGCACAACACGCGGCCGCCCCGGTCGTTCGTCGTGCCGCTCCACTCCAAAACGTTACCGGCCAGATCGTAGACGCCGTACGGACTCGCTGTCTGAGGCATGTCCCCCACGGCAACCGGCAGGATGAAGGACGACTGCCCGGTTCCCTCCCCCGCAAGCGGCTCGCTGCCCCACGGAAAGGCGCGGCCGTCAATGCCCCGGCATGCTTTGTCCCACTGCGGCTCCTCGGGAAGCGACTTGCCGGCCCAGCGGCAATACGCGTCCGCCTCATACCACGATACGCCAACCACGGGTTGCTGGGCGGCGTTGAAATCCTCGTTGTTCCAATAGCTGGGCTGCTCACGTTTCTTGCTTTCGCGCCAAGCCCACCCTTCCGGCAGCCAGTAGCTGGCCTCGGCATACCCACCGCCGGCGATGAAGCGCTGGTATTCGGCATTGGTCACCTCGTACACGTCTATGGCGAATGCCTCCAGCGCCGCCGTCGTGCCGTCGCCGCGCTGAAAGGCGCCGGCCGGAATGCGCACCATGTCTCCCATTGACGGCATTAACGGCATCTCGGACGCCGCGGGCTCCACGTCAAACGTCGCCACCAAGTCGCGGTAGGTCACCAAGGCGAGTTGTTGCTGCGCCGTCAGACCGCTCACATAGGCTTGCACGTGGGTGTCGGCGCTAGGATCCGGCTCGCAATCTTCCCGCCATAAAACGAGTCCCTCGCCCGCCGTTCGGGAGACGAACAACAGGTTCCCGCTCGAGCCCAGATAATGCTGCAACACGATGAAGAATTTCTCTTGTTGGCGGTCCGGTCGAACCCCGGTGGCAGCCGCCTCAATCATGGCATCCAGCACCCGGTCATTCAGCACTACGTCCGTCGCAGCATCACGGGCACACGCCGGTAGATCAAACGACTGCATATCCTGCGACCACGCATCGCTACCCAGCATAAGAACCAAACCCAATGCCGCGCCAATCATCCATCCTGACCTGCTATGATTCACACCACTCCCCCACTTCGAGAAAGTCAAAAGCCTTTAGTTTCCCTCTGCTCTGAGGAAACGTCAAAACCGCCAATGTAGAGAACCCACATGGCCCTGTCAATTTGCCGCAACGCAACGGAGTTCCTAACACTCCCACGGACCCGGAAACGTCTGCAAACACCCTCCTTCCCCGCTTGCTCGCGAGGCATTTGCGCCCCTAAAAGCGCTCTGCTATTCTAGCCGTCCTGAGCTAACCCCCGCTCTGTGACAATTGCAAAATTCCGTTTGCCCGACCCTGGTCCCAGGCGCGAGATATTGTCCTCTTTGGTGTGTAACACGAAGGAGATATCTCAATGAATCGTCCTTTCATTCACGGGATCAACTTTGAGGAACGTCTACGCACCAAACTTGAAGCGTTGGGATGCCGTATCTACTACGATCAAACGTACGATCACCAGTACAAGCTCGACTTCATCGTGAACGGCTTTCGAGATGTGGCACGGCTACCGGAGCATATCGGCATACAAATAACGGCCAATAAAGACGATGTGACAAAGCAGCGTGACTTCGCTTACGTTCAAAAGAAAAACATCATCGTTCCTAAAGCGGTGTATTTGGAATCCGACCCTACGGCTGATATTGAACAGGGCGCTGCCACGCTGGTCTATGCCGCACTCTTGACGCTGGTGTTCAATCGTGCCTACAAGTATCGTCGCGTTGTTGGTTTACGGCTGACCCGCAACTTCTCTTTCGAGTTCTTCGATCTCGATGAGAATATCCGACGCTTGCAAGACATGGAAAAAACCATCAAATCTCCGCGAGCCGTGACGCTCAGCGAAGAGTTGTTGCAGGGGAAGATCATCAACTTTAATAAAGAAAAGGGGTATGGATTTATTGAATGTGAGAGTCGGCCAAACAACGTCTTCTTCCACATCAGGAATGACGTTGATGAAGAAGTCCTGACACGGATTGAAGCAGTTCAAGAAGAATCAACAGGCTGGCGGCAGTTGGACATTCCGGTATCATTCCGGGAAAAATCAGTTATTCGGTTCGGGGAAGATAAACCTGCCGCTTTCGATATCAAGCTATCCGCCCAAACGCCTACGGGTATTTAATCTCTCACCCAGGCTACTGAAGAGCCTATCTCCTCTTACGGATCAGCGCAGCGCAAACGAAACCATGATTCCGTCCGACGCCGGCGCACGCGCGGCAAGCCGAATCCCCTGTTCTTCACTGCAACGCCTGGAGGGTTACCGGCATGCTGCGGCGCTGGGCGTTGCGGATGAAGGTCACCTGTACGGCAGCGCCCACCTCGAAGGCCGCCAAGGCGTCGTGGAAATCGTTCAGGGATGCCACCGGGTACGTCTCCACGCTCACAATGACATCACCCAGAACCAACCTGCCTTGCGCGTCGCGTCCGGTGCCCCGCAGCCCGGCGGCCTCCGCGGCGCCGGACTCGATCACGTCGAGTACCAGAACGCCGGACAGGCCCAGCCGCCGCGCTGTGTCGTCGTCGGCAAAGCGCGCACCGATGCCCGGACGCACGACCCTGCCGTGACGCAACAACTGCGGCACAACCCGATTGACGGTATCCACCGGCACCGCAAAACCGATGCCGGCGCTGGAACCCGACGGGCTGTAAATTGCCGTGTTGACGCCGATCAGCCGGCTGGCGCTGTCCAGCAACGGGCCGCCCGAATTGCCCGGATTGATCGCCGCGTCCGTCTGAATGACGCCCGTGATCGTCCGTCCCGTAACCGAGGTGATCTCCCGTCCCAGCGCGCTGATGATGCCCGTCGTCAGCGTTTGATCCAGCCCGAACGGGTTGCCGATGGCGAACACCTTCTGCCCAACCTGCAGACCGGTGGAGGTGCCGACCGCAATCGGGCGCAGGCGATGGCTCGGCGCGTTGATGTACAGCACAGCAAGGTCCTGATCGGGCGCCGCACCGGCCAGGCGCGCCTCCCACGTCGTGTGGTCCGCCAGAGTTACCCGGGCGGCGCTGGCGCCTTGAATGACGTGAAAATTCGTGATGATGTGCCCCTCGTCGTCCCACACGAACCCCGATCCGGTACCCTGCGGAATTTCGAACATGTTGAGGCTGTAGCGATCCGTCCGCAGCGCCACCGTGGTGATGTAAACGACGGACGGCGAGGCATTGCGGAACAGCTCAATCGTGGTCTGCTCGTCCTGCGCCAATTCGCCCCGCGGTGTGATAGCCCGCGGCACCGCGTCGGGGTCGTACACGTCGAAATCGAAGCGGTTCACGAGCAACCAGACAAGCGCAAGAAGGAGAAGCCCCAAAGCCCACAGGCGCCAGCGCCTGACGGACTCGTAGGCGGAGCGTTGCGGATCGTCAGAGGGGTGCATGGTTTTTCGTCTCCAGGTACAGGTAGCGGATAGGGTATTCTAGGAGCGCCGGAACGCCGAAGGCAAACCGCCATGATGCAGAGGAAACAACCATGAACGACAGCAACCCCGACACCCAGCAACTGCTGAAAAGCGCCGTCGGACAGGCCGCCGCTGCCCGCGTGGCGTCCGGCAGTGTGGTGGGACTCGGCACCGGCTCCACCGCGGCGTTCGCCATCGAGCATCTCGGGCAGCGTTTGCGAACAGGCGACCTCACGGACGTTCGAGGCGTTCCCACGTCTTTCGACGCCGCCAACCTGGCAAGACGCAACGGCATTCCCCTCACTACCATGGACGACACTCCCCGAATCCACGTCGCCATCGACGGCGCCGACGAGGTGAACCCGCACCTGGCATTGGTCAAAGGCGGTGGCGCGGCCCATACCCAGGAAAAGATCATCGACGCCCACGCCGATCTGTTCATCGTCATCGTCGATGACAAGAAACTGGTGCAGCGTCTCGGCTCCACGTTCGCCGTGCCCGTCGAGCTGCTGCCGATGGCCGTCGTACCCGTAACGCGCGCCATCGAGCGCTTGGGCGGCCACCCTCAACTGCGCATGGGCGCGAAGAAAGTAGGCCCTCTGATCACCGACCAGGGCAACATGCTGCTGGACGTCACCTTCGATGCCATTGACGACCCCGCGCACCTCGAACGGACTTTGAACAACATCCCCGGCGTTGTCGAAAACGGCCTGTTCGTGGGCCTCGCCGACCTGGTACTGGTGGGCGAGCTCATCGACGGCGAGCCGCACGTTCGGGAACTGTCCCGCTCCACAGCATGAATGGCCCGGCGCCGTTTGCGACACCCCGGCCAACCCGCTACAATGGCCGCCTTTTCAGGAGAAAAGCATGGCAAACATCAAGATGGGCATTGGCCTGGGGCTGTGGCACCAGGGCATGCCGGACGCCGCAACGCTGTTCGAGTACATCGACAAAGCCGAAGCCTGGGGCGTCGATTCCGTCTGGCTCAGCGACCACATGATGGGAAACCGCGAAGAGGTGGCCATCGTTCCCATGATGGCGGCGATCGCGGCGCGCACCCAGCGCCTCAAATTCGGCCCCAGCGTCATGATGATGCCCCTCCGCCACCCCATCGCGGTGGCCCGCGAGGTGGCCACGCTGGCCTACCTGTCGAACGGACGCATGATCATGGCCGCCGGGCTCGGCGCCGATAAGCAGGAAGCCGAGGCCTTCAAAGTGCCGCTCAAGTCGCGCGGCGGCATGACCGACGAAAGCATCGCCATCCTGCGCCGCTTGTGGCAGGAATCTGACGTCACCCACCACGGCAAGCATTACCAGTTCGAGCACGTAACTATCACCCCGCGCCCACAACAGAAAATCGACATCTGGATCGGCGGGCGCAGTGACGCCGCGCTCAAACGGGTGGCGCGCGTCGGCGACGGCTGGTTCGCCTCCTTCGTCACGCCGCAGGAATTCGCCGAGGGCATCGAAAAAATCGCCGCTTTTGCGCAGGAATACGGACGGCAGCCCGAGAACATCGAGTCCGGCAGCATTGTCTTCTGCCACGTCGACCCGGACGGCGACAAGGCCCGGCGTGACTTCGCCGCCTCTTTTGCCGGCAACCTTCGCCGGCCGCCGGAAATGATGCTCGAACGCAGCGCCGTGGGAACGCCCGACGAATGCCGCAACATCCTGCAACGGTATTGCGAACACGGCCTGACCAAGTACGCCCTGTGGCCGGCCTGCCCGCCCGACCAGCTCATTCGGCAACTGGCCTTCTACGCGCAAGAGATCATGCCCTGTTTCGAGCGCCGTAACGCACCCGTCCTGGCGTCGTAAGCGCCGGACGGTTCGCCGCGGAAGGTACCCGCATGCGCCCCTTTGACTCTCCCCAATGGCCGCGGCCTCTTGGCCCCACCTGGAATCCTTCGGGACCCGAATGGACGGCCATCCCCACGATGGTCGCAACGGTGCCCACTCGTCGGTCCTACATCCTGCACGCGCTGCTATTTCTTGCCACTCTGCTCACAACCGTCGCGGCGGGCATGGTGTGGGAGGGCCTCAATCCATTGGCGCAGCCGGGTCTCTTCTATCGCGGCCTGCCCTACGCCGCTACGCTCATGGCCATCCTCCTGTGCCACGAAATGGGGCATTACCTGACGGCCCGCTACTACGGAATGGACGTGACTTTGCCGTACTTCATTCCCTCGCCGATTCCGCCAGTGGGGACCTTCGGCGCCTTCATCCGCATGAAATCGCCGCCGCTCAACCGGCGCGCCTTGCTTTACGTCGCCGCAGCCGGGCCTATCGCGGGCTTTTGCGTGGCCCTGCCCGCCATGCTCTACGGCTATGCGACTTCCGACGTGGTGACGAATTCGCAGGTGGGATTCGGCTTCAGGCTGGGAGAACCGCTATTGCTGCAGATGATCAGCCGGGCCGTGGTCGGCTCGCTGCCGCCGGAGACCACGCTGAGCCTCAACAGCGTCGGCATGGCCGCCTGGTTTGGCATCCTGGTCACGATGTTCAACCTGCTCCCCATGGGGCAACTCGACGGCGGGCACATTGTCTACGCCTTGGTGGGGGCACGCGCCCGCTACGTCACCTGGGCACTCGTTGCCGCGCTCGTGGCCATGGGATTTGTGCTGTGGGAAGGCTGGTGGATATGGGCCTTGATCGGCTTATTCGTCAGCCGCCGCCACCCGACAGTTATAGACCCCTACACGACGCTCGACCTCCGCAGCCGGGCCGTCGCCTGCCTCGCCCTTGTCATCTTCATCTTGTGCTTCATGCCGTTGCCGATTCAGGTCGTTTCCTTCGGGCCATAGCCCCCGCCGCCCGGCGTGGCAATCGTCAGACGGTCCCCCGACTGCACCCGCATGCTGAACTTCGACGGCAATTTCCTTCGCCTGTTGTCGTGCCGCAGAGCCGTCTCGCCGCTCTTGCCCGGCTCACCGCCATCCAGTCCGTAAGGACGGCTTTTACGCCGATCCGACAGCATGGTCACCTGCGCCTCAGCCAGGAATTCCACCTCCCGGATAATCCCATCGCCACCCGCAAAGCGCCCCTTGCCGCCCGAGTTGCGGCGGATGCCGTAGCGCGTGATGCGGAACGGAAAGGCGTGCTCCAGCGCCTCGACCGGCGTGTTCAGCGTGTTGGTCATGTGCGCGTGCGTGGCGTGCATGCCGGGCAGGCCGGGACGCCCGCCGGTGCCGCCGGCAATCGTTTCGTAATAGGTATACGCCCCCCCCTTGCGGGCGTCGTATCCCCCGATGGTGATGTTGTTCATGGTACCGCTGCACGCCGCGGCGACGCGCGCCGGCATCGCTTGCGACAGCGCCCCGAGTACCACGTCGACGATGCGCTGCGAGGTCTCGACGTTGCCGCCGGCCACGGCGCTGGGAAAGGCGCAGTGGACCACAGAGCCTTCGTCAGCCACGATCCGTATGGGCACCATGCAGCCGTGGTTGAAAGGAAACTGCTGCTCCGCCAGCGTGCGAATGCAGTAATACACCGCCGACATGGTGACCGCCCAGTTGGCGTTCACGCAGCCGCGCACCTGAGCGTCGGTGCCGCCGAAATCGACCTCCACCTCCGTGTCGCTCACCCGCACGGTCACCCGAATGTGCACCGGCTCCGACCCGATACCGTCGTCGTCCATCACGTCTTCAAAACGGTATTCGCCCTTGGGAATCGCGTCGATCACGTGCCGCGTCATGCGTTCCGAGTAGTTCAGCAACTCGCCACAGTAGTGCAGCACCTCGCGAAGGCCGTACTTGTCGATGACCTCCTGCAGCCGCCGTTCGCCGGTACGGTTGGCGGCGATCTGTGCCGTCAGGTCGCCCTCGCGCTCGCTTGGTGTGCGCACGTTGGCCAGAATCAGGCGCAGCAGGTCCTGCTGCACGTGCCCGTCCTCCATGATCTTGACCGGCGGAATGCGAATGCCCTCCTGGAACACCTCGGTTGACAGCGGCATCGAGCCGGGCGTCATGCCCCCAACGTCGGCGTGGTGGGCGCGGTTGGCCGCGAAGAAAGTCGGGCGCCGGTCGCTGCCGACAAAAATAGGCGTCACCAGCGTGATGTCCGGCAGATGGGTGCCGCCGCCGTACGGATCGTTCACCAGCACGCCGTCGCCGGGCGCCATGTCCACGTGCTCGATGGCGTGCAGCACGGACATCGGCATGGCGCCCAGGTGCACCGGAATGTGCTCCGCCTGCGCAATCATGCGGCCTTCGCCGTCGAATAGCGCGCACGAGAAATCCTTGCGCTCCTTGATGTTGGGCGAAAACGCCGTGCGGCACAGCGTCACGCCCATCTCCTCGGCAATGCCGCTGAGCAAGTTCTTGAAAACTTCCAGGCGAATTGGATCGTAATCCATTTGTAACTCCTTGGGACGGAGTGGCCATGCTTACATAATGGTCATTCCGGCGCATGCCGGAATCCAGTGACCTGTGACCTCTGCTCCAGAAAACCCTGGACCCCGGCTTTCGCCGGGGTGACGGAAAACTCGGGGGCAGGCAGTGCGAGTCGGCAGACTGAACCGAGCCTCCCTTCATCAACGTTGCTGCAGCACCAGGTTGTAATAATCGTCGATGCGCGCCGTGAAATCGTCCGGCACCACGGTGGTCGCGCTGTATTCGGTAATCAGCGCCGGGCCGGGCAGATGCTGCCCGGGCTGCAGGCGCTGGCGGTCGTAAACCGGCGTTTGCAGCCAGCCCCCCTCGCCCCACATGGACACCGTGTCGACGTGGGCGTCACCACCGCCGTTGCCGTCCGCCACCCGCAGCGGACGATGCGCCACCCCGGCCGGCCCTACCACCTGGATGCGCACGTTGACGATCTGCGTCGCCCGCGTGCTGTCGGCATAGCCGTAACGGCTCTCGTGCCGACGGTGAAACTCGCCGCTGCAATGGTCGCTCCACGGCACCACCAACTCGAACGACTGGCCCACGTAGCACATGTCAACGAAACGGCTGATCTCGATGGATTGCGGCGCAACGCCTTCCTCCTGCATCGTCTCCCTGCCGCGCGCCTCCAGTTCCCGGAACGCCGCCTCGGCCCGCTCGCGCGTCAGTTCCGCCACCGGGACCAACAGGGTCTGAGCGTATTCCTGCACGTAGTCGGACACCAGCATGCCGTAGGCCGACAGAATGCCGGGATGCGCCGGCACCAGCACCGTGGGGATGGACAACCGCCGCGCCAGATCCGCCGCGTGCATGCCGCCGGCGCCGCCGAACGACACCAGGACGAACTCGCGCGGGTCGTGGCCGCGCTCCACCGAAATGACGCGGATGGCGCCTTCCATATTGGCGTTCACCACTTCCAGGATGCCCTGGCACAGCACCTCCGGGCTCAGGCCGGTGCGTGCCGCGAAATCCGCCACCGCCGCCCAGGTGCGCGGCACGTCCAGCCGCATGTTGCCGCCCAGGAATCCGTCCGGGTGCAGGCGGCCCAGGTACAGGTTGGCGTCGGTGACGGTCAGCCCCGCGCCCTTGCCGTAACACACCGGACCCGGATCGGCGCCGGCGCTCTGCGGGCCGACCTGCAGCGCACCGCCCGCATCGATGGTGGCCAGCGAGCCGCCGCCCGCCCCCACCGTGTGGATGTCCAGCACCGGCACCTTGACCGGACAGCCCGCCACAATCGTCTCCGTCGTCGTGCGCGGCTGTTCCTCGCACAGCGACACGTCCGTGGAAGTGCCGCCCATGTCGAACGTGATGACGTGGGCATAGCCGACCTCGCGGGCGCTGCGAAACGCCCCCACAACGCCGCCCGCCGGGCCGGACAGCACCGTGTGCACGGCTTCCTGGTGCGCCCGCGCCGCCGACATCACCCCGCCATTGGAGCGCATCACCCGCAGCTTGGCGCCCTGCAGCGCCTCGGACAAACTTTGCAGGTAACGCTGCATCACCGGGCGCAGATAGGCGTTCACCACGGTGGTGCTGCAGCGCTCGTACTCGCGAAACTCCGGCAGCACCTGATGCGACACCGACACGGGGATGCCGAGCCGCCGCGCCGCCTGCGCGATGGCCGCCTCGTGCACCGGGTTGGCGTAGGCGTGCAGCAGGCAGACGGCCAGCGACTGCGCCCCGGAGCGCCGCACGCGCTCGACAATTCGCTCGATTTCCGACGGCGCCAGGGGCTCCAGCACCTCGCCGTCGTAGGCCAGGCGTTCGGCAACGCCGAACCGCATGCGGCCCGGCACCAGCGGCGGCAGCTTCTCCACGAACGGGTCATACAAGTGCGGGCGCGTCTGCCGCCCGATCTCCAGCACGTCCTCGAATCCCCGCGTCGCCACCAACGCCGTGCGGGCGCCCTTGCGCTCCAACAGCGCATTGGTCGCCACGGTCGAGCCGTGCACCACCTCCACCCCGACGAGATCGGGACACAGGTGTTCCAGCCCCTCCAATACTGCCTGCGCCGGGTTGTCCGGTGTCGACAGGACTTTATGAATTACCGGCGCGCCGTCCTCGATGCGGATGAAATCGCTGAACGTGCCGCCGGTATCAACGCCAATATGCGTAACCATTTATGCTCACTCCGTAAGGTATGGCGACCAACGCCGTCCGGCACCCTATCCGCGATGGGCAGGTCGGATTAGCCGCCGGCGTAATCCGGCATCTGAAGCCTGCATGGCCCCATGGGATTGCCGACCACTTGGGCGACGGCTCGGCCGTCGGCGTCCATCCACGCCTTTCAACCGTGTCGTCGGCCGCGGCGCCGAAAGATCAGCGGTTCGCCGGTGTTTATCGAAGCACCTCGATCGGTCCTGGGTAGCGCCCTACGACTTCGTCCGTCGTCAATAGGGTAATCCCTTCGACCTGAGCCTGCGCAATCAGAATACGGTCGAATGGATCCCGGTGGATTGGCGGCAGCAGATCCACAACCACCGCATGGGCGCCTGTCACGGCCAGTTCCGTATAGTCATTCTCCAGCAATCCCCGGCGCAGAAGACGCGGATCGACCCTGAAATCCGCGCGCCCGAGTCCACTCTTGATGGCAATCTCCCAGAGGGACGCAGCACTGAAGATCAACTCGGTCTCCAGGTTTTCGATCATCGCCCGTACCTCGCCCGGCAGCCGCTCTGGCATACCCGCCGCCCAGAGCAGAACATGCGTGTCAAGAAGGAAGCTCACGTGTCCGTCTCAAACAAGGCTTCGATCTCGGCGGACGCCATGCGGTCAAAGTCCTTCGGCACAGAAATCTTGCCAGCCAGAAACCCGGTTCGGCGCGTCGCTCCGAGCCCCAGTGTTTCCACTGCCATAACCTTGACCACCGGTTTACCCGCCCGCGCTATGATGAACGGCTCGCCATTGGCCGCCGCCTGAACGAGACGCGAGAGATGCGTCTTGGCTTCGTGCATGTTGACGATACGCATAATACCTTCTCCGCTTAGTCCATACAGATTAGTTCACTCGAGAGGATTCCGCAAGCTCCTTTACAATCTCGGCGAATCGTTGACACCTCCGCGACCCCCTTGCTATACTGCCCGCTCACCAAAAGGAGACCTTATTTATGGCAAATCGTCATCCCTCAGCAGTGAAACGCAACCGCCAAAACAAGAAGCGCAATGAGCGTAACACCATGCTGCGCTCGGCCCTGCGCACCACCATCCGGCGCGTCACCTCGGCCGTCGCGCGCAAAGACGTTCCCACCGCTCAAGCCGAGCTTCCCGTTGCGGTGCGCGCCTTGGGCAAAGCCACCACCAAGGGCATTATCCACAGGAACCAGGCTTCCCGGCGCATCTCTCGCCTCACCCGCAAGGTCGCGACGCTCGCCAGTCAACCCGCTTAAACCCCCGCGCACAACTGGAGAACCAACCCCTCCAGAATAGTCCGCGGGGGTTTGTTCGTGCTTTTGAACGTCAGATCTGCCTCCAAAGCAGCCCCATATAATTCCTGCAATCGCTCGGCAGAAAAGAACCCGCTCTGCGCCATCAGGGTGCGGCACACGTTGGGCGGTAGGCGCAGCGTCTTGGCGATGTGGTAACGATCCTGATCTTGGCCGGCGAGTTGCTTGATGGTCCACAACAGGCGGAAGTGCCGCACGATCATGCTCATGACGACGAGCGGCGGCTCGCCCTGATTGAGCAGGTGGTCGACTTCCAGCAACGCCGGCCCCGGTTGGCGGCCGCCGAGCGCGTCGGACAGCGCAAAGAGGGAATGCTGCCGCGACGCCTGCCCTACCGCCTGCACGTCTTCCAGGCTCACCTCTCCCGGCTCGCCCACGTACGTACACAGTTTCTCGATCTCGCGCTCCAGAATGCGCAGGTCGGGGTCATGATCTTGCAACAAGCCGCGAATGGCTTGATCGGTAATGCTGTAACCTGCCTCTGTCACCGCCTTGGCCACCCAGCCGCGCAGGTTGCCGCCGTCCAGTGGCGCGCAGGCCACCGCCGTCGCATGCTTCCACACAAATTCGGGGAACTTCTTCGGCTCGCTGTCCCGGCTGCCGGCGATCAATGCCGTGCTCTCGGAAGGCGACGTCACATAGCCTTCCAACAGCTGCCAATCGGCTTTGCGCAACTCCTGTAAATCCTGTGCCACCACCACCCGATACATCGCCATGACGGGCAGCGTGCGGGCCGTTCCCAGCGCTTCGGCGAGGCTGTCGCGGTCCGCCATGGCATAGCGGTCGTAATTGAAATCGCGTGGCGCGGCGCCGAGAATGCGGGCTGTCAGGGTCTCGGTGTACTCGCGGATCAGGTAGGCTTCCTGGCCAAAGAAGAGGTAGAACGGATCGATGGTGCCTTGGTCCAATCGACGCCAGAAGTCGGCGATGGCAAGACGCGGCATGCGGTCACCCTTCCAATAAGGCGATGGTCAGCCAGGCGGCGCAACGATCGGCAAACTGCCGCGCCAACAGGGCCAGGGCGGCCTCGCGTGCCACAGCCTCCTCGCGCACGTCCCCGCTGCGCGACACCAGGTACTCGGCCCGCGCCGGGATGTCATGCTGCAGCAGCGGCTGCGGCTCCTCCCCGCTCAGAACAGAAACGCGGATGTCGGCTTCGAGGCGGTACTCCAACACCCTGTCGTTGGGGCCGTATGATAGCGCCGTTGCGCGAAAGCGGCGAACGCGGCCCTGCACCCGTGTTTGAGCCGCAGCCGCCGAGGTCAACCCGAACCCCCGTCCCTCCATCAGCGCCTGACGCAACGCCGCGGTGGCGTAATGTTCTATCTGGGGCTCGCGCGTTCCGTTGGTGAACGGCTCCACGGCCACAGCGGCAACCCGCTTGTCCAACCCGCCAGACGGCGAGCCGATGAGCGTGTACCCGCAGCCCCACACCGTCAACCCGACGACAGCCAGAAGCACCAAGCCGTGCCAATGCCAAAACCGCGAGCGGCCAGGATGACACAATCTCTGTTTTTCGCTGAATGAAGGCGAAACGCCTCGTGAGTCTTTCTGTCGATCGCTATACATGTGCGAAACTATAACATGACGGCACCGGCGCTTGCGCAGACCGAGAAAAGATGTTGTCCAAGCCCGGCGAACTCAGTTATAGTATGGCTTCGTTTAGCCGTGCCCCCGTAGCTCAGCATGGATAGAGCAACGGCCTCCGGAGCCGTGTGTCGGACGTTCGAATCGTCTCGGGGGTACCTTCCCTCCCCACTCCGGCATCGTTTCCCGCCCGGGGTCATCCTACGAGCCGCGCATGGAACGCATCGAGGTTATCCCAACCCCCGGCATCGCGCCGGAACACGCCGTTCCCGGCTCCAAGAGCTATACCAACCGCGCCCTGACCATCGCCGCCGTGGCCGATGGCACGAGCACCCTGCGCGACGTCCTGAACAGCGACGATACGCGCGTTGCCCGCGCGGCTCTCGAACGCCTGGGGATCCAGGTCACGCACGACGGCGGCGTCTTCACCGTGCACGGGCTGGGCGGGCAATTCAGCGACCCCGGCACACCCCTCTTCCTCGGCAATTCCGGCACCGCAACCCGGTTCCTGACCGCCATGATGACCCTGGCGGGATTCCCCAGCACGATCACCGGCAATGAGCGGATGCAGGAGCGCCCCATCGCCGACCTGCTCACCGCCCTCGCTCAGCTCGGCGCCGATGTCACCAGCGAACGCGACAACGGCTGCCCTCCGGTCCGCGTTGGCGCCACACGCCTGCAAGGCGGCCACGCCACCGTCTCGGGCGCCATCAGCAGCCAGTTTCTGTCTGCCCTGCTGATGGCGGCGCCCTACGCCCGGCATGACGTGGTGCTGGAGGTCCAGGACACCCTGGTGTCGGTGCCCTACGTCGACCTGACCCTGGACATCATGGCGCGCTTTGGCGTCGAAGTGGCGCACGACGATTACCGGTTGTTTCGCATTCCGGGGCGGCAGGTATACGCAGCCCGAGACTACGCCATCGAGGGCGATGCGTCCTCGGCCAGCTATTTCTGGGGCCTCGCCGCCCTGCTCGGGCAAACCATGTGCGTGACCAATGTGCCGCCCGATTCGGTGCAGGGCGACACGCGCTTCCTGCAGGTGCTGGAACGCATGGGCTGCACCGTGTCGCGGCGCCAGGGGTGGCACGTGGTGGGGCCACGGCAGCTACAGCCGCTAGAAGACATCGACCTCAATGCCCTCCCCGACGCCGCCATGACGGTGGCCGTGCTCGCCGCCTTCTGCCAAGGCGAAACGCGCCTGTGCAACATCGCCAACCTGCGCGTGAAGGAAACCGACCGCCTACGAGCCCTGGCCACCGAACTGCGCAAAATCGGCGCCGCGGTGACGGAATTGCCCGACGGCCTGCACATCGATGGTAACCCCGCCGCCCTGCACGGCGCGGAAATCGACACCTACGACGACCACCGCATGGCCATGTGCTTCGGCATGGCCGGCGCCCGCCTGCCGGGCATCCGCATCCGCGAGCCGGACTGCGTCGCCAAGACCTACCCCAGCTTCTGGGACGACCTGCGGCACATTGGCATATCCGTCGAAAAGGTGTGAGGCGTGAACGTCGTCCTGACCGGCCTGCGCGGCACCGGCAAAAGCACCCTCGGCAGAGCCCTCGCCCGCCTGTTGGGCTACGGTTTCCGCGACACTGATAAGGACATCGTGCGCCGCGCCGGCATGTCCATCAACGACATCGTGGCGCAGCACGGCTGGGACCATTTTCGCAACCTGGAACGCCAGGTCGTGGCGGACGCCGCGCGGCTCCGCAAGCACGTCATCGCGGTCGGTGGCGGCGCCCTGATCGACGCGGAAAACACGCGGGTCCTAAGGGAATGCAGCGTCGTGGTTCTGCTCGTCTGCGACCTGTCGGTCTTGGCAGCGCGCATCGCCCGCCACAGCCACCGCCCGTCCCTCACCGGGCAGGGGCCTGCGGAAGCGGAAATTGCCCAGGTGTGGGAGGCGCGGCGCGAGCGCTATCATGCCGTTGCGGACCTGACGTATGACGTGTCGGCACAAAGCAGAAACGAGGGGGATGATCTGCGCCGCAAGGCGGCGGGCATTCATCGACTGCTGGGGCAGTCGAACCGTTTCGCAGCCGGGTGACTTGCGTGACGGCTAGTAGTCCAACAGCTTTGAATTGATGGCGTAGGCTGGGCGTCGAGAAGCATCTTCGTCATTCCTATGAAAATCAGGTTGTTCCACGCCTCAAATTGGTCATTCCAGGCTTATTTTCATAGGAATGTCGGACTACGCTTCTCGAATCCGACCTACTTGACCGCTCCTGCGGTGAGGCCGGAGACGTAGTAATCCATGAAGAAGACGTAGGCAACGACGATGGGGATGGAGCCGACCATGGCGCCGGCCATGAGCTGGCCCCAGTAATAGATGTCGCCTCGAATGAGTTCGGAGATGACACCCACGGAGATGGTCTTGGCGCCGGTGCTGGAGATGAACACCAGGGAGTAGAGAAACTCGTTCCAGGACAGGGTGAAGCCAAACAGGACGGCGCAAATGATGCCCGGCACGGCCATGGGGAGGACGATGCGCAACAGGGCCTGGATACGGTTACAGCCGTCGATCATGGCGCATTCTTCAATTTCCTTGGGGATGGTGCGGAAATACCCCATCAACAGCCACGTGCAGAACGGAATCAAAAAGGTTGGATAGGTGACGATCAGCGCCAGCGTGCTGTCCGACAGGCCGAGGCTGTCCACCACCCGCGCCAGGGGCAGGAACAGCAGCGACGGCGGCACCAGGTAGGTCACGAACACCGCCACGCCGAACGTCTCGGCGCCGCGAAAGCTCAGACGGGCGAGGGCGTAGGCGGCCAGGACGGCAATCGCCACCGAGATCGCCGTGGCGCTGATGGAGACCTTCAGCGTATTGATCAGCCATACCACGTACGGCGTCTCCTCGAACAGGTAGCCGTAGTTGTCGACCGTGAACCCGGCGCCGGTGATCCAGAACGGCACCGCTTCCAGGTCGTACAGTTCGTTGTCCGTCTTCAGCGACGTGACCATCATGAAGTACAACGGGAACAGGGCGAAAAACAGGTACGGCAGCAACGGCAGGTATTTTGAGATAAACACCCCCAGCCACATGTCGCGCTTGCTGGCGAACGCCGCGCCCAGGCGCCCCAAGGCCAGCACCAGATACAGCGACCCGAGGATGGCCACGATGTTCGGCACCTGCACCGCCGCCCCTGCGCCGCGCCAGGCGAACACACCCAGAATCAGCCGCATCAGCACGTACAGCGTCAGCAGCACGATGCTCCCCAGGCGGACGGAATCGCTGCGCCGCCGCAGGCCATAGGCCAGCAGCAAACCGATGGCGCCAAGCACCACCACAAGAGGCTGTCCGGCGGCGATGCCGGCGAGCACGTGCAGCAGCGCGAACGCCGCGCCAACAAGATGAATCGATTGTGCCGAGGGCCACATTGCGAGGTTCCTTTCCATCACGTAAAGAACGGCTTGCCAAACACCAGCACCTGAAAGGCCAGGATGACGCCGCCCATCCAACGGCATCAGCTTGCCTCCCCTGCCCGCCGACGGCTAATCGTACGTCGTATCCCGACGGATTAGTTTCAACTGGAAGTAGACGATCACCAGCATGAAGGGAAACAGGAAAAGCGAGATAGCGGCGCCGGAGCCGAGTTGCCCGCCGATCAGTCCGTAGGTGTATGACAGGGTGGAAAAAAGGTGCGTCATGTTTTCCGGGCCGCCCCGGGTCAGCACGAAGATGATGTTGAATTCGGCCAGCGTGAAGATCGTCGAGAACAGCACCACCACCGCCAGCACCGGGCGCAGCAGCGGCAGCGTGATGTGCCAGAAACGCCGCAGCGCCGCAGCGCCGTCCGTTTCGGCGGCCTCGTACAACTCATTGGGGATCGACACCAGACCGGCCAGCACCGTGATGGCGAAGAACGGCAGGCCGCGCCAGGTGTTGACGATGATGACGGCCAGCATGGCCAGATACGGGTCAGACAGCCACGCCGGGCCGCGTTCCGCCAGGTTGAGATGCACCAGCGTCCAGTTGATGACGCTGTATAGCGAGTCGAACATCCACCACCACCCTAGCGTGCTGAGGGCGGTCGGCACCACGAAGGGCAGCAACAACGCGCCGCGGATTACCTTGTTGAAGTGCAGGGTGCGGTTCAGCAGCAACGCCAGTGTGAGGCCCAGGATAGCCTTCAGGGCGACCGAGGCGGTTGAGAACACGATGGAATTTTGCAGCGTCTGCAGAAAGATACTGTCGCCGAACAAGTCGATGAAATTGTCCAGCCCCAGGAACGCCAGTTCTCCCTCCTGGAGGCCCAGGAACTCCGCCCAAATCCACTCGGTATCGATCCAGGCATTGCTGACGCTGTAAGCCAGCGCGATGCAGAACGGCATCGCCACCAGCACGGCGATCCAGCCGAAGGCCGGCAGAACGAAGGCGTAGCCCGTGAGCGCGTCCGTAGCGCTCCAATCCAGCAAGCGCTGCCAGAGGCTGGGCCGCGTTTCCTGCTTCTCCAAGGGTGTGACTTCAGTCACCATCGTGAAGTCCTCTTTGTCCCGACAGCGGCATCCAAGCCTCCTGGGAAAATCAGCACCCTACTCTACGCCGCCACCCCAGCGGTGACAAGCTGAATGGCGCCTGACGCGTCGCTGACGGCCCGCTACGAGAGCCAGCGTTTGCGCCGTCGGTAGTGCTTGACGTCACGGTAGCTCTTGCGCCCGCCGGCTTCGGACAGCCCCAGGTAAAACTCCTTGATGTCCTCGTTGTTGCGCAGCACCTCGGCGTCTTCATCCAGAACGATGCGACCGTTCTCCATGATGTAGCCGTGCTGGGCAATCGTCAGCGCCATGGCGGCGTTTTGCTCCACCAGCAGAACCGTCATGCCCTGGTCGCGGTTGAGCCGCTGCACGATCTCGAAAATTTCCTCCACCAGCATGGGCGCCAAGCCCAGGGACGGCTCGTCCAGCAGCATGATTTGCGGCCGCGACATGAGCCCGCGGCCGATGGCCAGCATCTGCTGCTCGCCGCCGGACAGGTAACCCGCCTTGACGCCGCGGCGCTCGGCCAGGCAGGGAAAGTACGCGTACACCAGGTCCATATCCTGCACGATGCGCGCCTTATCGCGCCGCGTGTGCGCCCCGGCGATGAGGTTCTCCTGGGTGGTGAGAAGCTGGAAGGTGCGGCGCCCCTCCATCACCTGCGCCACCCCGTGCTTGACGATGTCCGCCGGCTCGCGGTTGTCGATGCGCACGCCGTCCAGCTCCACCGTGCCGGCCGTTACCTCACCGCGTTCGGGCGCCAGAATGCCGGAGATGGTCTTCAGCGTCGTGCTCTTGCCGGCGCCGTTGGAACCCAGAAGCGCCACGATGCGCCCCGTCGGCACGTCCAGAGAGACGCCGCGCAGCACCAGAATGGTGCGGTCGTAGACCACCTCCACGTTGTTCAGCCTCAGCATGGCCGGACAGGCCCCCCGCTCGCCGCGCCTATTCCTGCGCCGCCTTCCTGACCTCATCGAGGACGACGTCCCGATAGCCCTGAAACCACTCGGTGTGCGGCACCAGGTCCTCGCCCATGGTCTCGTAAATGCGCACCCAGCCGCCGCCCTCGTGATCCTGCGGGGTGACGCTGAGCGGCGGCAGGAAGCCGCCCAGGGTGAAATCCGTGATGCGCTCGTAGCCCATCTTCACCTTTTCCCCGGTTACTGGCAGGCCGAAGTTCTCCACCGCCAGGCGCAGCCCCTCGACGATGATCGCCGCCGTAAAGACGCCGCGGTTGTAGTACACCTGGCCGACCATCTCCGGCACCCCCCGCCCTTCCGCCTCATACATGCTGATGATCTCGCGAATCACCGGATAATCACGCCCGACGCCGGCAAATTGCATTCCCAGGTAACCCTGGGCGTTCTTCCAGCCCGCAGCGACCATATCCATCTCACCGGCGCCCCATACCAGACTGACCACCTTGTTCAGCGGGAAACCGTTCTTGCGAAACTCGCGGATGGAAATGGCCGGCGCCTTGCCGAACAGGTGCGAGACCACCCACTCGGCCCGCATGCGGCGCGTGATGTCCAGGACCGCGGCGGCCATTTCGATACCCGGCGGCGGCACCGCAAACTCGCGGCAGCTGTAGCCTTCCTGCTCGCAAATGCGCCTGAAAATGGGCAGCGGCTCGCGCCCGGCGGGATTGTCGTAATAGATATACGCGACCTTGGCACCCGCCGCGGCCCCCTGGTCCTTGATGAATTGCATCGCCGCCCCCGCCTGCGACCAATACGAGGCAGCCACCGGGAAGATATACGGAAAGCGCTCGCCGTCCGCCGCATCGGCGCGCCCGAAGCCCGGCGTCAGGCCCGGAATTTTGTCTTCCATGTGCCGCGGCGTCAGCGCGTACACGATGGGCGTGCCGTAATCAACCGTCGCCACACCCCCCGCGTGCTTGATGCGTTCGTAGGCCTCAACACCGCGGTCGACCTTGTAGGCATGCTCCACCTCAATATAGCGCACCGTATGGCCCTTGATCCCGCCCTTCTTGTTGATCAGCTTGATGTAGTCGTTCACCCCGGGGCACAGCAGCGTGCCGATGAACTTCGTCGGGCCGGTGCGGTCGCACTGTCCGCCCACGACGATCTCATCGGCCGACAGCAACCCCCCGGTGCCGAGCAGTACCACCAGCACACCCAATCCACCGAGCCATTTCGTAGCGCAACGCGACTGCATGGAAGTTCTCCTTTCTGCAAGCAGGTTTGCCCGATGCGCCCTACCCTGTCCGCTCCGACTTCAGTACGAGTAAGGCCACAATCGGAAGTACCGTTTGACGTGTTCCCACATGCGAGCCAACCCCTGCGGCTCGACGGTGAGGAAAAAGATGATCAAGGCGCCGAACAGGAATAGCTGCATGTTGGCCAGGAAATTGGCCACATCCTGGTATGGAATGCCGAAAACACCCTCTGAAACGCTCACCACCGTCAGGTCCAGAGCAATGGGAAACAGCTTGATGAAAATGGCCCCGAAGACCGCCCCCAGCACACTGCCCAGGCCGCCGATGATGATCATCGCGAGGTATTCGATCGACACCACCAGGACAAAATTCTCGTAGTTGGCGATGCGCAGGTAGTACGTCCACAGCGCTCCCGCCACACCGGCATAGAACGAGCTGATAGCGAAAGCCAGCAGCTTGTAGCGAAACAGATTGACGCCGATGATCTCCGCCGCGATGTCGCGGTCGCGGATGGCGATGAAGGCCCGCCCGATGCGCCCCCGCACCAGGTTCTGGGCCCCGAAAAAGGCCAGCAGGAAGACCACCAGCACCAGGTAGTAGCGCCGGAACTCGGTGTTGAACTCGAAACCGAACAGCACCGGATTGTCGACGTAGATGGAGGACTGCGCGCCGCCGCTGATCCACGGCACGTGGTTGATGACCCACTCGATGATGAGCTGCGCCGCCAGGGTGGCGATGGCCAGGTACAGGCCCTTGATGCGCAGGGACGGAATGCCGAACAGAACCCCGACCAGCGCAGTCGTGCAGCCGCCCGCCAGGATGCCGAACCAGAAGGGCATGCCGTAGCGGCTCGACAGGATGGCGGCGGTGTACCCCCCGACCATCATGAAGGCGCCCTGACCGATGGAGATCTGCCCGGTGTAGCCGACCAGAAGGTTCAGGCCGATGGCGCCGATGGCCGCCAGGGTGATGGTGGTGGCGATGCTCATCAGGTGCTCGTTGCTCGCCATCATCAGCGGGACGGGAAGCAGGACCAGCAACGCCACCACCGCCCGCGTGGTGTTCCTGGCCAGCGGCAGCGTGTAGAGGGCCATATCGCCCTCGTAGCTCGTCTGAAATATGCCCGATTCCCGGTTGATCACGTCTACACCCGCTCGATCGTCTCGTGTCCGAAAAAGCCGTACGGCCGCACGAACAGCACCAGAATCATCAGCACATAGGGAATAAAATCCTTTGTGCCGCCGCCCACCAGGGGATCGAGGTAGCCGGCTGCCAGGCTCTCGATGACGCCCATCAGCACGCCGCCGATGATGGCGCCGCCGATGCTGTCCAGGCCGCCGAGAATGACCACCGGAAAGACCTTGAGGCCGACCAGGGCCAGAAAGGTGTCGACGCCGATCTGGTTGCCCCAGATGATGCCGCCCGCGGCCGCCGCCAGCCCGGCGATGGCCCACGACAGCGCGAACACGCGCGGCACTTTGATGCCCACCACCATCGACGCCTGCTGGTCATCGGCCACCGCCCGCATGGCCACCCCCAGGCGGCTGCGCGTGAAAAACACGCCAAAGCCAATCAGGAACAAAATGGCGATGACCGCAGCCACCAGGTTGATCGGCGAGATGTAAACGGGACCCAGGATGTACGGCTCGAACCGAACCGGCAGGGCCAGTTCCCGCGTGTTGGCGCCCCATATGATCGTCACCAGCCCCTGCAGCACGAAACTCAGGCCGATGGTCACCATAATGACCGACACCACCGGCTGCCCGACCATCGGGCGCAGGATGCCACGCTCCAGCACGAAGCCCAGCAGCACCATGCCGGCACACAGCACCAGCACCATGGCCCATAAGGGCATGCCGAGGCCGCCGGTCATCACCGCCGCCGCGTAGCCGGCGAACATCAGCAGGTCGCCCTGCGCAAAGTTGATGACGCTGGTGGCCTTGTAAATGAGCACGAAGCCCAGCGCCACCAGGGAGTACATGAGCCCCACCAGCAGGCCGTTGGCGGTCAGATCGAACAGGAATTCCATTGGTCTCTCCCCTACGCCTCGGCCAGGGCCGTACCGGCATCGCGAATCGCCAGCGTGGTCTCCAGCGTTGCCTGACGCCCGTCCTGGTAAGTGATGACCGAGGTCACCGGCACGGTCGAGACTTCCTCGGTGAACAGGGCGGCAATGATGTCGGCGTACCGTTCCGCCACCAGCCCACGGCGCACCTTGCGCGTGCGGGTGATCTCCTCGTCATCGGCGTCCAGCTCCTTGTGCAACAGCAGGAAGCGCCGGATACGGGTCGATTCGGGCAGGTCGCGGTTCACCCGGTCGACCTCCAGCGCGATGAGGTCATAGACCTCGGGCTTTTGCGCCAGATCGGTGTAGGTGGTGTACGCCAGGCGATTCTTTTCCGCCCAGCGCCCGACGTTCTCCATATCGATATCGACCATGGCGGCGACGTACGGGCGATCCTGGCCGAACGACACCGCCTCCTTGATATATGGGCTGAACTTCAGCTTGTTCTCGATGAATTGCGGGGCGAATCGGGTGCCGTCGGTAAGCGCCGTCACGTCCTTGGCGCGGTCGATGACCACCAAATGGTCGTTCGGGTCGATAAGCCCGGCGTCGCCCGAATACAGCCAGCCGTCCTTGAGGGCGGCAGCGGTGGCAGCCTCGTCTTTGTAGTAGCCCTTGAAGACCATCGGGCCGTTGATCAGTACCTCGCCGTCGTCCGACACCGCCATCTCGACGTTGGGAAACGGCTTGCCGACGGTGCCCAGAGAGACGTCGTCATCACGCTGTACGCAGGTGACGCCGGATTCCGTTTGACCGTACACCTGTTTGAGATTGATGCCGAGGGCGCGGAAAAACAGGAAGACCTCCGGGCCGAGCGGCGCGCCGCCGGTGTAGGCCGAGCGGATGCGGCGGAAACCGAGATGGTCGCGCAGGGGGCCAAAAACGAAGAACTCCGCCAGCTTGTGCAGGCCCTTCTGGAGGGCGCCCACCGGTTCTTTCGCCATGCGCTTGCGCGCCACGTCCTCGCCGATGGGCATGAGCTTGTGGAACAGCCAGCGTTTCATGAACGAGGCGTCGTCGATGCGGGTGCGCACCTCGGAAACGAGGTTCTCCCAGATGCGCGGCGGCGCCACCAGGAAGTGCGGGCCGATCTCCCGGATATTCGCCTGCACCGTCTCCGGGCGTTCCGGGCAGTTCACCCGGCATCCCGTCATCAGCGCGCCGGCCAGCGACCAGAAGGTATCGCCAACCCAGGCGGGCGGCAGGTAGGCCAGGGTTTCGTCGGTAGGGTAGTAGGGCTCGACGGTCTGCATGCCCTCGACGGCGGTGATCAGGTTGGCGTGCGACAGCATGGCGCCCTTCGGCTGCCCGGTGGTGCCGGAGGTGTAACAGATCAGCGCGATATCGTCGGCTTGTCCTGCCGAGACGTGCTCGTCGAAAAGCTGCGGCTGCTGCCGGCCCAACTCGCGGCCCTTTTCCTGGACGGCGGTGAAGCTGGTCAGCCACGGATCGTCGTAGTGCCGCATACCCTTCGGATCGTCGTAGATCACCCGATGCATCTTGGGGAGGCGATCCTTCAGTTCCAGAACCTTGTCCACCTGCTCCTGATCCTCGGCCAGCACCATGGCGGCGTCCGAGTGATCGACGACGAAGGCCAGCTGCCGGCTGATCGAGTCCTGATACAGCGGCACCGGCATGCCGCCAAGCGCCTGCGCGGCCACCATGGCCCAGTAGACCTGCGGCCGGTTGTCGCTCAGGATCGCCAGCTTGTCGCCGCGCTCGAATCCCAACGCGGCAAGCCCCAGTGCCAAATCGCGCACCTCGTCGAGGTACTGGCGCCAGGTCCACTGCTGCCAGATGCCCTTTTCCTTTTCCCGCATGGCCACCTGATGAGGAAACTCACGGGCGTTGCGAAGTAGGTAGTGCGGCAGGGTCTCGGCCATCGTCTCTTCCTCGTGATGCAGTTGTGGGTGCGCGCAGCCAGGGTCAACTCGCGGCCGGGGTTCCCAGGTAGGCTTTGATGACCTCCGGCGCTTCCTTAACCTCGTCCGGTGTGCCTTCGGCGATTTTTTGCCCCAGGTCCAGAACGACGACCCGGTCAGAGATGTCCATGACCACCCCCATGTCGTGCTCGATCAATACGATGGTGGTGCCCCACTCGTCGTTCACGTCCAGGACGAAGCGCGCCATGTCCTCTTTTTCTTCTATGTTCATGCCGCCCATCGGCTCGTCGAGCAGCAGCACCTGCGGGTGTGCCGCCAGAGCGCGACCGAGTTCGACGCGCTTTTGTAATCCGTAAGCCAGCGCCCCCGCCGGCTGTTTGCGCAGCGGCTGGATGTCGAGAAACTCGATGACGTCCTCGACCACCTCACGGTGTTGTACTTCTTCCCGCAAGGCTGGCCCGAAGCGCAACATGGCGCTCAGTACGCCAGTGCGCATGTGTACGTGCCGCCCCAGCATGAGGTTGTCGAGCACCGTCATGCCGCGAAACAGCGCGATGTTCTGGAAGGTTCGGGCGACACCAAGGGTGGCAATGCGGCTGGGGGAAAGACGTGAGATGTCGCGGTCGGCGAGGAGAATCGAACCGCTGTCGGGATGGTAAAAACCACTGATCATGTTCAGGAGCGTCGTCTTGCCGGCGCCATTCGGCCCGATCACCGAGACGATCTCACCCCGGTTCACCTGCAAGCTGACGTCGCCAATGGCCTGCACCCCACCGAAATGCTTCGAAACGCCTCGGATGTCAAGGTGGCATTCGATGGTCATGCTACCCCTTTCTCAGCCGGTGGATGCGGGGGTCTACGCGGCTCAGGGCGCCAGCGGTGTCGGGTCTGCCAAAATGGTTATTGCATGAGTTTCAACAACGGGACGATCAAACCGGCGGTCACAACGAACATGGAACCGAGACGAACCGTCAGATCGTATCGAAGTCGAGATTCCAACTCTTTCATCTGATGGCTGAACCGCGTGTCCAGTTCCTTGATCTGATTGCTCAGACGCAATTCCAATGCCTGCAAGTCATCCTTGGTGGCCAGACGTTCATCAATCAACGCCGCGTGGGTCCGAGCCAGCACTTCCGCCTGTTGTTCAGGCATTCCGGCCTCGGTAAGTTGCTTCACAAAGGCGTGGGTGTCAAAGATGAGGCTTGCCATGGGCCTTTCCTTAGCGCTCGCAAGAAGGCAATCACCCACCGGCGCTTGCGGAAGCGGTAACGTAGGGGAAGGTCTGCAGGGTGTCAAGGGAAAAGGGGCGGCTTGCCCTGGCTCTGGAACGTCCGTCGCTGAGCTCTCTTGGAAAAGCCAGGGACGCCGATGTACCATGATTGTGCCGGTTGCTACCGAATCGGAATCACCCGGCGGTGACGTGGCTTTAACAACCAGAATCGAGTATCCATCCGCATGCCGATGACGCTCACATTCCACGACTCCCAGTACCCCGAGCAGGTAGCCATGCAGTGCCGGCAGGGATTGCGCGCCCGCAAGCTGCCGGGGCGGCTGTTGTACGACTCGCCGGCGCAGGCGCAACGGTGGTTGGCCTACCATCAGGCTTACTCACCGTCGCGCACCGAACCGGAACTGTTGGCGTTGTACGAACGGTCTTTTCAGGCGGCCATTGCCGCCCTGACGGGACAACCCCTGCACTACGTCAGCCTGGGATGCGGCGGCGGCAACAAGGACGCCCTGTTCGTGCGCCACGCCCTGGACTACGGCGGCGCGCTGCACGTCAGCCCCACGGATACCAGCGCCGCGCTGGTGCTGGAAACGATGCTGCGCCTGCAAGGAACGTTCCCCGCCTTGAGCGCCTCGCCACTGGTTGTCGATCTGGCAGCAGAGCCCGACCTCGACTCTTGGCTGGCACAACAGGAAGCCGACGGCGCCCGCCGCGTCTTCGGCTGCTTCGGCATCATCCCGAATTTCGACGACGCCGCTCTGCTGTCCTACCTGCGGCGTCTGATGCGGCCTGACGACCTGTTGCTGATTTCCGCCAACCTGTCGCCCGGCCCATACGGCTCAGCGGCCGCGCAACGCATCCTGCCGCAGTACGACAATCCGCTGGCCCGTGCCTGGTTCAGCGGACTGCTCGACAGCCTGGGCTTTGCGGGCTCCGACCTGCGGCTGGCGGTGCAGGCGCGGCCGCGGCGCGAGGACGGCCATATCTGGCACATCCAGGCTAACGCCCAAGTCTTGCAAGACGTACAATTGGCGCTTTACGAGGAATCGTTCGACTTCCACAAGGGAGAGGTGCTGGAGGTATTCTTCTCGAACCGCTTCACGCCGGCGGCGCTGCCGCAGGTGCTCGACGACGCCGGCTTCAAAGTCGGGCAGACGTGGGTGCTTGATTCACAGGAGGAAGGAATTTACCTGTGCCAGCGTTCATAGCTGCCAGGCGCCGGTCACCAGCAGGTTGGTTCCCGACACGTACGCGGCCTGCTCGGAAAGGAGGTAATCCAAGGCGCCGAGTACGTCGTCGAACGACCCTTTGCGCCCGGCGGGCAGTCGCCTGGGCGGGCGGCCAACGCTGTTTTCCAGAAATCCCGGCGAAATCATGTTGACCGTGATGCCCTTGGGCATGAGCAGTTCCGCGTAGCTGCGGGTCAGCACGTGCAGGCCCAACTTGGCGATGTGGTAGGGCGTCGCCATGACGTGCGCAGCCAGGCGGTCACAGGCCGAATCGCCGATATTGACAATTCGGCCCGGCGGCTGGGCCGCTTCCAGGAGGGGCAACGCGAGTTGCGTGAGGTGGAAGGCCACCGTGCAGTTGAGGCTGAGCGCCTGTTCCCACTGCGCCAGGGTGATGTCGGGCAACCGCTCGATGAAATACCAGCCGACATTGTTGACCAGGACGTGCAATGCCGGCGTGCGGCCCGCGATTTCCGCCATCAGGCGCTCACGGCCCGCGGCGCGCGACAGGTCGGCCTGCACACAAACCGCCTCGCCGCCCGCCGCGGCGACCTCGGCCCGCAGCGCCTCGGCATTTTCCCGACTGGTGTAGTAGTGGATGAACAGGCTGTACCCCTGGCGCCCCAGATGCCGCGCCATGGCCGATCCCAGCCCTTGCGCACCAGCCGTAACCAGGGCATAACGCTGACTCATGCTTTTAGTTTCCAGTTTTGAGTTTCTAGAGCATTAGAAGGTTGAAAAGAATCCGTGTTCAAACTGCCCGTCACTCCGGCGGAAGCCGTAGTTTTGAGAACTGAGGATTGAGAACGGAAGACTCGAAACTGAAAACGCGAAAGATGTACGAACCATACCTCAGACCCCAGCAAGCCCACTGCGAGCCATGCGGCCAACAAACCATGTGGCGCCGCCTCCCCAACCTCGAAAAACCCGTCATGATCTGGGAATGCGTCCGCTGCGGCCAGAGCCGCTTCATGGATTGGCGCGTCACCGACTGGCAGCACGTCCATTGCCGGGTCTGCCGCCGCCGCACCGAGGGCGCCCTGGTGCAGGACGCCACCGGCGGCGCCACCAAATGGGTGTGCTGGGTCTGCGGCTGGCTGTTCGCCACCGTGCCGGGCCATTGCCGGATGTGCAACCGTCGCACCGCCGGGGTGCGCTGGCGCCAGGGCCTGATGCCGCGCTGGACCTGCCTCGCCTGCGGCACGCCGCGGCGCGACGTTCGCCTCTTCGCTTCGCTCGGCGAAGCCGTCGAGACGGTCGCCCGCTGGCAACCCTGACGCCGGGGTGGTGATGACAAATTCAGCATTCCGCGCAACCTCACTTCCGCCAATCGCTTAGATGGGAAATTCCAGTGGTTTTCCCCAAAACGTGTGGAATACTTCACACGATCCTAACCCGGTCGGAAACATCCCGCTATATCCTCTGAAATCAAGATGTTGGCGACGCCGCGGTTATCCCGCCGTCGACGAACAGACAGGTGCCGGTGACGAATGAGGCATCGTCCGAAGCCAGGAACAGGATACACGCCGCCACCTCCTCCGGCGTGCCCGGCCGCTGCAGCATGACGCCGCCCGCGAAGGTCTTCTTGAACTCATCCGGCGTCTTGCCAGCCTCCCGCGCCCGGTTCTCGTGGAAACGCGTGAAGATCGGCCCCGGGCACACGGCGTTGACCCGTATGCCCTCCATGGCGTGGTCCATCGCCAGGCCGCGCGTCAGCCCGGCCACGGCAGCCTTGCTGGTGTCGTACTGCGTCATGTTACCGCCGGCGGTGACGGCGCGTATCGACGCCACGTTGACGATGCTGCCGCCGCCGTTTTGCCCCATCACCGGAATGGCGGCCTTGGCGCAGAAGGCATAGCCCTTCACGTTGACCGCCAGGATCCTGTCCCAGCTCTCGGCGCTGGCCTCTACCACCGTCTGGTACAACCGGATGCCGGCGTTGTTCACCAGCACGTCGAGCCGCCCGAAACGATCCACCGTGCGCCGCACAAAATCCGCCGCCGCCTCTTCCCGTTCCACTTGCGCCGGCACGAACAACGCCTCAACACCCTGGCCCTGCAAGTCCACCGCCACCCACTCGCCGCGCTCGGCGTCGCGGTCGGCAATCGCCACCCGAGCGCCCTCGGCGCCACAACGCCGCGCCGTCGCCTCGCCGATCCCCGACGCGCCGCCCGTCACCGCCACAACCTTGCCCTCAAATCGTCGCATAACGCCCCTACTCCTCGCTTCTGTTTGTCTTAAGACCTGAAAACCTTTCCCATCTACACGCCCCGCCGCCGTCCTGTCAACCCCTTCGTAGACCCTCCACCGGCACCTGTGGTATAAACGCGCTATCCAGCAATCGCTTGAGGAATTCCCGTGCCCGACCAAGCCCTCGAAGCCCGCATCGCCGCTCTCGAAGCCGAGCTGCGCGAGCTCAAGCAGCAGCGCCTACAACACCTCGGCCGGGCGCCCAAAGCCCTCGACGGCGTCCGCGTGCTCGATCTGTCGCGCTACATTTTCGGCCCTTTCTGTACCCAGATGCTGGCCGACATGGGCGCCGACGTCATCAAGATCGAACCCCGCGAAACGGGCGACCCGGCACGTCAGGCCGGCAGCGTGCGGGTGCACGGCGACAGCGCCTCGTTCCTCGCCCGCAACCGCAACAAACGCAGCCTGTCCGTCGATCTGCGGCAGCCCGACGGACAGGAAATCATCCGCCGCCTCACGACCTGCAGTGACGTGCTCATCCACAACTTCCGGCCCGGCGTCATGGCCCGGCTCGGCCTCGACGCCGTACGCCTGCGCCCGCTCAATCCGTCGCTCATCTACTGCTCGCTCTCCGGCTACGGCCAGGATGGCCCGCTCGCCACACGCCCCGGACAGGACCTGCTGCTGCAAGGGATGTCCGGCATTATCAGCACCACCGGCTGGGAAGGCGGCCCACCGGTCGCGGTCGGCACCTATCTCGCCGACGTCACCGGCGCCCTGACCGCGGCCTACGGCGTCGTCACCGCCCTGCAAGCGCGCTCGCAATACGGCATCGGTCAGGAGGTGGAGGTCTCGCTGCTCGACGCCATGATCGCCCTGCAATCCATGGAGGCCACCGTCTTTCTCAACTCCGGCGCCCTGCCGCCCCGCAGCGGCAGCGGGCATTGGATGATCTCGCAGCCCTACGGCGTGTTTCCCACCCGGGACAAATGGCTGGTGCTCAACGCGCATTCCGACGAGTGGTGGCGGCGCCTGTGCGCCGTGCCCGAGTTTGCCGCCTTGGCCGATGACGCCCGCTTCGCCTCCCGCGAGGCTCGCCGGACCCACGGCCAGGCGTTGGTGGCCGCGCTCGAGGTCATCCTGAGCGCTCGCTCCCGCGACGACTGGCTCGCCTACCTGAGCACCTACGACGTGCTCTGCGCCCCGGTGTACGACTACGCCGAGCTGTTCGCCGACCCGCAGGTGCATCACAACGCCATGGTCGTGGAGCAGCACCACCCCGAAGGCGGTCCGATCAAGGTCGTCGGCCTGCCGGTCAACCTGTCCGCCACGCCGGGCGAAGTCGGCCCGCCCGCCCCGCCGCTGGGCGCGCACACGGACGACATTCTGCAGTCCCTGGGCTACGACGACGCGGACATCCGACGGCTGCGTGACCAGCACATCATCTAACCCGACAAAGGGAGTCGCTCATGGGTTTCAAAATGGTTCTCTTGCCACCCAACACGCAGGCGGACTGGCCGGAGAAAATCCGCGCTGTGGTGCCCGATTGCGAGGTGGTCCTGTTCGACAGCCCCGAAGCAGCGCGCGAGGCCATCGTCGACGCCGACGCGGCCTACGGCGACGTGGTGCCGGATTTGTTGAACCGCGCCACGCGCCTGCGCTGGATTCAGGCCCCGGCGGCGGCGCCGCCCGCCGGGTATTACACGCCGGAACTCATCGACAACGACGTGGTGGTCACCAACCAACGCGAAATTTACAACGACCATATCGGCGCCCATATCATGGCCTTTGTGCTGGCCTTCGCGCGCGGCCTGCATCACTACCTGCCGAGCCAGCTTCTGCGGCAATGGCGCCCGCGTGGCGAGCACGACATCATCCACCTGTCGGAAGCCACCGCCCTCATCGTCGGCGTCGGCGGCATCGGCAGCGAAACAGCTCGGCTCTGCGCCGCCTTCGGGATGACCGTGCTCGGCGTCGACGCCCGACGCCCCGAGGCGCCGCCGAGCATGAAAGAACTGCAGCGCCCCGACGCCTTGCATGAGATGCTGCCGCAGGCTGATTTCGTCATCCTCACCGTGCCGCACACCCCCGAGACCGAAGGCTTGATGGGCAAGCCCGAGTTTCGCGCCATGCGCAAATCCGCCTTTCTCATCAATATCGGGCGCGGCGCCTGCGTGAAGCTCGACGAATTGGTCGCGGCGCTGCGCGGCGGCGAAATCGCCGGCGCCGGTTTGGACGTGTTCGAGATCGAACCCCTGCCGCCGGAGCACGCCCTATGGAACACGCCGGGCGTGCTGCTGACGCCGCACGTCGCCGGCATCGGCCCGTACCTGCAAGAGCGCCGCACCGAGTTGCTGCTCGACAACTGCCAGCGCTTCAACGAGGGTCGCCCGCTACACAACATCGTGGAAAAAAACCGCTGGTTTTGATCGGCACCCAGGCATGAACGAACCTCTCTTCCAACCGGACGATTTTGTTCGCCTGGACGACAGCCCGGACGGCCTCTTCTACGTCGAGCCGCGCAAGGTGGTACACATCGACGCGGCCGCCTGCGCGGCCGTGGCGGATTTCCTGCACGATGCCGTGCCACCCGAGGCCGAGGTGCTCGACCTGCTCAGCAGTTGGCGCTCGCACTGGCCGCCCGGGTTGGCCAAGCGCCGCCTGGTCGGCCTGGGCCTCAACGCCGAGGAAATGGCCGACAACCCGGACCTGGACGACGTCGTGGTGCACGACGTCAACGCCGTCCCCCGGCTGCCGTTCGGCGACGCCAGTTTCGACGCCGCGATCATCACCGTGTCGATCCAGTACCTCACCCAGCCGGTGGCCGTGTTCCGTGACGTACACCGCGTCCTGCGGTCGGGCGGCCTGTTCGCCGTCATCTATTCCAACCGCATGTTTCCCACCAAGGCGGTGGCCATCTGGCGCCGGCTCAACAACCGCCAGCACGCCGACCTGATCGCCGCGTACTTCAGAGAGGCCGGTGGGTTCGTTGACCTGGAAACCCGTGACTGCTCGTCACCCTTCCCACCGGGCAGCGATCCGCTGTACGTCGTCACAGCCCGCAAAGCGCTGTCCTGAGGATCGGTGGGCGGGGTGCGGTGTGGCGCAAGGTGCAGGAACTCGAACTTGGCCGGTGCGGGGCTGAACGTGGATGAGCGCGGCGGCGGCTTCCCGGGTGTCTGAGACTGGTTAGGCCGCCGCGTCCATCAGTTTCTTCTTGGGGATGTCCTTCGTCGGGTCGAGGAATGGCACCCGCACCACTTCGGCGTCCACGATGCCGTCCTTGGGGAGCTGTACCTTGACCCGCGTCCCCTGCCGCCAGTGGGTGCGGGGCATGACGGCCAGGGCGATGTTCGACTCCAGGCTGGGAGACCAGAAGGCGCTGGTGACGTAACCCACGTCGGCGCCGGAGTCCCTGTCCTTGACCAGGTAGAAGTCCTCGTTGTACCAAATGATCGGCTCGCCGCCGACCTTGAGGCCAACGAGCCGCTGCTTGACCCCCTCCGCCTTGATGCGGGCCAACGCGTCTTTGCCGATGTAGTCGCCCTTGTCGAAATCCACCTGCCAGCCGAGCCGCACCTCGAAGGGGTTGTTCTCGATGTCCATGTCCTGGCCGTAGGAGAGGATGCCGGCCTCCAGCCGTCGGACGTGGCTCGGGGCGATGACGCCCAGATTGAACGCCTCGCCCTGCGCCAGGATATGCGGCCAGACATCGTCCGCATGGAGCATGGCGTCGTGGAGGTATATCTCGAACCCGACCTCAGCGGAGAACCCCGTGCGCGAGACCGTGACCGGATGGCCGTTCAGCGTGTCGTGAATCAGCCCGTAGTAGGGAATGTCCCGGATGTGAGAGCCGAATAGTTTCTCCATGAGCGGCGCCGACTTGGGGCCCTGGATTTGCACAGGGGACACGTCGATCTCGTGGATGTCGACGTTAAACCTGCCGGTGGCGTTGACACCCTGCGCCCACAGCAGCAGGTCCGAGTCGGAGATGCTGAACCAGAACTCGTCGTCGGCCACACGCAGCAGCACCGGATCGTTGATGATGCCGCCGTACTGGTTGCACAGGATGACGTAGCGGGCCTGCATCGTCGGCACCCGGGTGTATACGTTGCGGGTAATCAGATAGTCCACGAAGTCCGCGGCGTCCGGGCCCTTGACCTGGATCTGGCGCTCGACCGCCACGTCCCACATGCTGACATGCTCGGTGAGCGTCTTGTACTCCGCCATCAGCCCGCCGTCCTCCGGCCTGACGTAGGCTCTCGGATGGTAGAGGTGGTTGTACGTCGTATAGGCCCAGCAGCCCGCCGCCTTCGACAGGTGCCACCAGGGAGACTTTCTGACCCGCGTGGAGATTAGCATCCGGGCGTCGCTATTGCCGCTCTGCCGCAAATTGATCGGCAGGATACGCTTCTTGAGGCCGTCGATAATCAGGGTCTGCGTCATTTGAGAAACCTCCGGATATTCGGCTCTGCGTCAACTCGATGATTCGGCAAACATCCGCAATGGCCTCACGCCTTCATCTTCCGGCCGCTCGGATCGTACAGCGGCTCCTTTGCAACCGTTGCCTGAAGGCGTTCTCCGAAGTATAGGACGTCGACGTGCGTTCCAACCTCGGCATAGCTCGTCGGCAGATAGCCATAGACGATGCCGCGGCCGATCGAGTGGCCGTAGTTGGCGCTTGTCACGTAACCCAGCACGCGGTTGCCGTCCATGACCGGTTCCTTGCCCATGACGACAGCATCGGTGGCGTCCAGGGTCATGCAGCACAGCTTGCGCGTCTGGCTCTGCGCGCGCCTCTCCCGCAGCCGGTCCCTGCCGACGAAATCTCCTTTCTGCATTTTCACCGCGAACCCCAGGCCCGCCTCGTAAGGATCGTACTCCGTGTGGATGTCGGCGCCCCACAGCCGGTAGCCCTTTTCCAGCCGCAGCGAGTCGAACGCACCGCCGCCCGCGGCGATGACGCCGAGTGGCAGACCCGCTTCCCAAAGGGTGTCCCACAGCCGCAGGCCATGTTCGGCGGGGGCGTATATCTCCCAGCCGAGTTCGCCCACGTACGAAATGCGCAGCGCGAGCGCCGGGACTTCGGCTACCGTGATCGGTTTGGCGGTCAGGTACGGGAATCCCGCGTCTGAAACGTCAGCCTCGCAGACCCGGCTCAGCAGGTCGCGCGCCCTCGGTCCCCACAGGCCGACGCAGCAGCGCCCCGACGAGACGTCGGCCACGCTGACCGAGCCATCGTCCGGCAGATGTGAGCGGATCCAGTCCAGATCGTGCAATCCCATAGCGCCGCCGGTGACGACCATGAAGCGCTCCGCACCGAGCCGCGTTACCGTCAGGTCGCACTTGATGCCGCCCTGGGGCGTCAGCATGGAGGTGTAGGTAACCGTTCCGACCGGCTTGTTCATCTGGTTGGCGGCGAGGCGCTGCAGGGCGGCCAAGGCGCCGGGGCCCGCAAGCTCGAATTTGGCGAAGGGCGTCATGTCGAACATCGCCACTCGCTCGCGGGTGGCAGCGTGCTCTGCCGCCACCGTCGGCGACCACTCCCGGGCCTCCCAACCAGCCCGCGACGCGCCCGCCACGTCCAGGGCGTCCAGCAGGCCCGCGTTCGCGTCATACCACTGCGGGCGCTCCCATCCGGCGTTCTCGAAGAAGACGCCGCGCAGTTCCTTCTGTCGAGGGAAGAACGGCGTTAGCCGGAGGTTCCGGGGGTTGTCCACCTGCTGGCGCGGATGGATGATGTCGTACACCTCGCGGTACTGCTGGGCGGCGCGCGCCCGGACGTAGCGGCGGCTGAGGGCGTGTGGATAGAAACGGCGGATGTCGCATTCCCGAAGGTCAAGGGTCGGCTCGCCGTTCACGATCCACTCGGCGACAGCCCTGCCGACACCGCCGGCGTGGGTAATCCAGACCGCCTGCGCCGACCAGAAGCCCTTGACCTGGGGCGACTCGCCGAGAACCGGAAATCCGTCCGTGGTGAACGAGAACAGGCCGTTGAACTTGCACCTCAGCCCGACGCCTTTGAGAGCCGGCAGAACGTCGCCTGCAGCCGTCATCGACGCTTCGAAGTGAGACGGCGTGAACGGCATCTCCGCCGGGGCGGTGGGTGCTTGCTCGTGGCTGAGGATGTCGGCGGCATTCACCAGCAGGGGTTCGTGCCTGTAGGAGCCGATGCCGATGGCCTCGCCGACCTGCCGGAAGTACGTAGCCGCATCCTGGTGGCGCAGAATCGGCAGCGAAATCTCCTCCGTCGCGCCAGCCAGCTCCGGCAGGGGGGCGGTCACGGCGTAGAGGTGCTGCATCGGCGACAGCGGAATGGGCACCCCTGCCAGTCCGCCGACCTTTGGCGCCCAGATGCCGGCGGCGGCCACCACCAAGTCCGTATCGATATCCCCGTACGCGGTGTGGACCGCCGTAATCCGGCCGTCGTCCATTCCGAAGCCGGTGACCGCGACGCCACCGTGGAACGCCGCGCCGTTCCGCTCCGCCTCATGCGCCATCGCTTCCGCCGGTCGGGTCGCCTTTGTTTGAATGTCGGAGGGAACGTGCAGCGCGCCCAGGATGCGGTCGGACAACATGGGGAACAGGCCGCGCGCCTCGGCGGGGCTGAGCAGATGGGCCTCGACGCCCCAACTCAAGCCGTACCCGGCCTTGCGCTTCAGGTCGGTGAGTCGCTCCGGCGTCCATGCCACCTCCAGACTCCCCACCGTCTTGGCGCACGGCGCACCGTCGAGTTGCATGTCCGACCATAGCTGCACCGTGTACTTGGCGAACGCCGTCATGGTCTTCGACGGGTTGATCTGGAAGACGAGACCCGGCGCGTGAGAGGTGGAGCCGCCCGTCTCGAACAGCGGGCCTTGCTCGACGACGACGAGGTCCCGCCAGCCGAGCTTCGTCAGGTGGTACGCCACGCTGCAACCGACGATCCCCGCGCCGATGATGACCGCCCTGGCGCGTTTCTGTACCGCGAGCTCAGGCATATCTCGTCGTGTCCTCCAGTCACGCGCAAGGCCAATTCAATTCGTGCGCCACGCAGCGGGCGGATTATGTAAGAGTCTGTTGCAAAAGTCATCAGGCGACGATTTCCGAAGGATGCCTCGATCCTGCACCGCCGCCTCCCGCAAGGCGCCGCCTGCCGGTTGACAGGCAATCCCAGGCTCCCTATGCTTGCGCCTCACTTGATTTCCCCCTCACCCCAACCCTCTTCCTCCAGAGGAGAGGGAGCAGCCAGACGGACACTTGTTTTAAGGAGAGCGGCATGTTTCTCGAATTGCGCGAGTACCGCACCAAGCCCGGCCAGCGTGAGACCTGGGTATCGTTCATGGAAGACGAGATCATCCCCTTCCAGGTCTCCAAAGGCATGGTCATCCTCGGCAGCTTTGTGGGCGAGGAAGAAGACGATCTGTACGTGTGGATTCGCCGTTTCGACAGCGAGGCGGAGCGCAAACGTCTGTACGAAGCCGTCTACGAAAGCGATCACTGGAAGAACACCATCGCACCCCAGATTCCCGCCATGCTCCACCGCGAAAAGATCAAGGTCACCCGTATTGCCTCAACGCCCAAATCCGTCATGAAATAATCCAGGCTTTCGGCCCCGGTTATTCCTCCGGCCGCAGGCACAGCACCTCCAGCATCACGCCCTCCAGGTCCAACCAGAACGTGGCGTAATAGTGGGGCCGGTATTGCGGGAACAGCTGCGGGGCGTGAACGACCTCGCCGCCCAGCGCCCGCACCGCGTCGTGCACCGCGTGGATCGCTTGCCGCGAGTCCACCACAAAGGCGAGATGCTGCAACCCCGGACGGTGCCGGGATACCTGGCCCACTTCGAGCGCCGGATAGAAGAACAACGCCGGACCGCGCTGACGGTTCGCCGGGCGGTAGGCGAACTGGTCCTCGGCGCTGAGGTAGGGCTCGTAGCCCAGCAACGGCATCATGTGGTCGTAATAGGTTTTGGCGCGGTCCAAATCCGTGACATTAATGCCCAGATGTCCCAACATGACGGCCCCCCTGAGGTTATTGTCGTACAACGGTCCTGGATTCCGGCGTTCGTCGGAATGACGACTTGTGAAGCAGTCAGCGCCTTCCCGGGATGGCCAGACTTGAAATTAAGGAGCAGACCGACGTGATTCATGCCGCCGATCTGTCCATGCACTACGGCCCGCGGGTTGCCCTCGAGGGGGCCAGCTTCGACGTCGAGCCGGGTGAGGTGGTCGGCTTGCTTGGCCCGAACGGCGCCGGCAAATCGACGACCATGAAAATTCTGACGACCTACCTGTATCCCACGCGCGGCACCGCCACCGTGGGCGGCAAGAGCGTGCGAAACGAGCCCCTGGCGGTACGGCGCCTGATCGGCTACCTACCGGAGGTGCTGCCGTTATACCCGGAAATGCGGGCCGGCGCCTATCTCAATTTTGTCGGTCGCGCCCGCGGTCTGCGGGGCGCCCGGCTGCGCCAACGCCGCGCCTGGGCGGAGGAACGTTGCGGCCTCGAAGGCGTAGGCCGCCAGCTCATCCGTGAATTGTCGAAGGGATACCAGCAGCGTGTGGGACTGGCGCAGGCACTCATCCATGACCCGCAGGTGGTGATTCTTGACGAACCCACTTCCAGCCTCGATCCCCACCAGATTCTGGTGGTGCGGCGGCTTGTCCGAGACCTCGCCGCCGCCGGCAAGACCGTGTTGCTCTCCACCCATATTCTGCAAGAAGTCGAGGCTATCGCCGACCGGCTGGTCATCATCAACCAAGGGCGCATCGTCGGCAACGGCACGCTGGAGGAGTTGCGGCAAGAACTGCGGCAGTACGAACGTACGTCCCTGTCGGTGGCGGCGCCGCGGGAGGCGGTTGAGTCGGCGCTGAAAACCCTGCCCGGATTGCTGGAGGTCCGTTTCGTGCATTCCAGCGATGACTACGCCGTGTTCGACGTGCGGGCCGTCGCCGGCACGGGTCTGTCCCGGCAACTTGGGAACCTTTTCAGCGACAAAGGCTGGCGCGTCGGCGAGTTGCACGTGCAGCCGCCCACGCTGGAGGAAACGTTCCTCGCCCTTACTGCTCCACCCGCTTCCGATGAGGCCCCCGCAGCCCATGTTTGCTAACCTCCGTACCATTGCCTGCCGCGAGTTGAACGCCTACTACACCTCGGCCATCGCCTACATCGCCCTCCTCGTCTTTCTCAGTCTCACCATGGGCCTGTACATGGCGCCGTTTTTCACCGTCCTGGCGGCCGACATGCGCGTATTCTTCACCATCCTGCCCATCGTCCTGTGCGTGTTTCTGCCCGCCGTCAGCATGCGCCTGTGGGCCGAGGAACGGAAGCAAAACACTTGGGAACTGCTGCTCACCTTCCCGATGCGCGCGCACGAGCTGGTGCTGGGGAAATTCCTTGCCAGCCTGATCTTCTACCTCAGCGCCCTGGCCGGCACCCTCATGCTGCCGGTGATGCTCCATTGGCTGGGCAATCCCGACTTCGGCCCCATCCTCGGCGCCTACTTCGGCAGCCTTCTGCTCGGCGTCTTCTTTCTGTCCCTGGGGCTGTTTATCTCGGCACTGTGCCGCGACCAGATCGTCGCCTTCATGCTCACGCTGCTCGGCTGCTTCGGGTTCTTCCTGGCGGGCACCGAGTTTGTCGTCACCCTCGCCGAGGCTGCCTGGCCGGGCCTGGGCACTCTGCTGGCCGAGGTGATCGGCGTGACACAGCACTACATGACCTTCACGCGCGGCCTGCTGGTGGTCGGCGACGTGGTGTATTTCCTGATCTGGACGGCGGTCTGGCTGGCGCTGAACAGCCTGTTTCTGGAAATTCGCAGCCGCCCGGCAACGCGCAACGGCTTTCTGGCGGCAATGGCCCTCTGTCTGAGCGTCGGCCTCACCGCCAACTGGCTGCTGGCCGAGCAAAACCTGGGACGGATCGATCTGACCGAGGACCAACTGTACACGCTGTCACCGGCGTCGCGACGCATCCTGAGGCAACTGCCGGAGCCCGTGCGGGTGAGCCTGTACATCACCCCCCGCCAGCAGTTGCCCGTCACCATGCGCTACCTGGAACGCGACATCCGCGACCAGCTCGACGACATGCGCTTGGCCGGCGAGGGCAACCTGCGCACCCGGGTGGTGCATCTGCAAACGGCTGACGTGATTCGTCCGGCGGAAACCATCGCGGCGCCGGACGACACGGCCATGCCCGACGCGCAGCGGCGCCTTCTGGATCAGGGGGTACGGCCCTTCTCGGTGCAGGTGCTGCAGGGCGACGACATCGTCAACAAGCTGGTCTATGCCGCCATCAGCGTGGCCTACAAGGACAAGCCCGAAGCCATCATCCCCCGCCTGCTGCCGCACGATCTGCAGACGCTGGAATACCGCCTCATCAACCTCATCGACAAGCTGCACCGTGACACCCAGCCGCTGGTGGCGCTGGTGGCACCGCGCGACCCGCTGCACCTGCCGGAATACATGCGAGAACTCTATACGCAGATGGGCCGCTCACTACCCGAGACCGAGGACCCGTACACCGTGCTGGAACGCCTGCTGTCACGCGAACGCTACGAGGTGCGGCGCTTCGAGTCGCTCGCCGACGGCATCCCGCCCGAGGCGCATACCATCGTGGTACTGCATCCGCGGCGCCTGCCGGCCGAGGACCAGTTGTTGCTGCGCAAGGCCCTGCACGAGGGCAAGTCCGTGTTTCTCGCCGTCCAACAGTACCGCTGGAACTACACGCTGGGGCGCCAAGACGTGTCCATCACCCAGGAGCCGCAGCATCCCGAGGTCAACGACTGGCTGCAGCATTACGGCATTACAGTCGATCCCGCCGTGCTGATGGACGTCAACCATCAGGCCATGACCGTGCACGACACCGACACCCTCGTGGACGCTCTGGTCGGCAGCGGCATCACCCTCGACCTGCCGCTGCACATGACCATCCCGCGGCAGGCCATGAACACGGCGGTCTCCATCACCAGCCGCCTGGCGCCGTTGTTTTACCTGTGGGGCAGCGCCCTGAGCCTGCAGCCCGATGTTCTGCGCGATCACGGCCTCAACGCCACCGCCCTCTTCTCCACCAGCCCGCGCGCCTGGAGCGTGTCCAGCGACGCCGCGCTCACCGCCGACAACCTGGAGCCGCCAGCCACCGGTCAGCAATACCCCCTGGCCGTTCTGGTGGAGGGGCAGTTTCCGCCCGTCGATGGCTCCCCGGCGCGTGACGCTTCCCCCGGCAAGCTCATCGTTGTCGGCAACGCCCAGATGTTCCACCGCAACTTCCTTATTGGCGGCAACGCCGACCTGTTCCTTAACAGCATCGACGCCCTCACCCTCGGCGAGGACCTCATCCACGTTCGCGGCAAGAAGCACCTCGACCGCACCATCAGCCAACCGACGCCCGACGTCCGCCGCTTCTGGAAATTCGCCACCGTCGGGGGCACCAACCTGCTCGTCGCCGTCATCGGGGGCATCGTGGCCCTCACCCGCCGTCGGCGGCCAATGGTCGCAACCACCACTCGCCAGACGGCAAAACACTTGTAAAGCGATCAGCACCCCACCATCTCTCGGCTGCCCAAATCTCCGCTCGTCTCCACCCACTTCAGCGCTTACGGCTACGAAGCCCTGCAAGATGCCCCGCACCGGGTTGAGAATTGAACGTCGGCTTTCCTGTCAGACATTGCTGTGACACGATGCTTGCGGAAATCAGATTTGCATTGTGTTACTCAAGACAATGAATCTAAAAAACAATGCAATGGAGACAGGCCAGTGATCAAATCGACTTTAACCGACAGATGGCAAACCACCATTCCGGTAGAGATCCGCAAGGCACACGGCCTCCAAGCCTCGGCAGCGGCTCATTTATGAGTTGGTTGACGGCGCCGTTTTGATAAAGCCGCAACCCGAAACACTCAAGGATTTGTACGGCTGTCTTGCAGATGGCAGACCGTCGGCGTCCAAAGGCGAGGAGCGAGAGGCAGCACGCAAAGCAAGAGCGGCAAGATACGAATGATCAGATATCTTTTGGACACCAACGTCCTGCTGCGTTTTCTGCGTAGCGACGATGCTCAGCACTCCCCGGGCGCTCGGGCGCTGTTTTCCGACGCCTGCGACGGGAAATGTGTGCTGATATTGACCGAAGTGGCTGTTGCCGAGGCGGTGTGGGTGCTTGATTCTTTCTACCAGACCGGGCGCGAACAGATTGCGGAAGGGTTGCGCAAGGTCATCGTCAGCGCCGGTATACGCTGTGTGAAGCAAGACGAAATGCTTGATGCTTTGAAGCGCTTCGCATCCACAGAATGCGATTTTCTGGACTGCTATCTGGCTGCCTTGGCCGCGGCATCCGGGGACCACGTGGCAAGGTTTGACAAGGACTTTGATCAGTTCGACGACATCAAACGCTGGTAGCCTCTGGTACGTACAAATCGCCAATCGAGGTCACCACGCGTACGTTACAACGAAATCGTGCAGGGCTGGCAGCGAATTACGCCAGCCGCGTGCATTCACGTGCCGTCATCCCATTCGGACCGAAAATTATGAACTCCTTTCACAACGGTCGCCTACGCGACCATGAAGTACCCCTGAGCACGGTGTGGCTGCTCAACGATATCGCCGAGTCGAGGGGAAAACAGGAGCTATTCACCAGCCAATCGCCACAGGCCCTCAAGGCGCTCCGCGACACGTCCGTCGTTCAGAGCGCCGAATCCTCCAACCGCATCGAGGGGGTGACGGTCGCCCCGGCCCGCCTTTACCCGCTGGTGCTCGGCCAAGCGAAGCCCCGTGACCGCTCCGAGCTGGAGATTCAAGACTATCGCCGCGCCTTGAACGAGATTCACACCGACTACGCGGCGCTTTCCATTGCGCCGGACACCCTGCAACGCCTACATACCCTCTGCCAGTCCGCCAGCGGCGACGCGGGCCAATTCAAACGAGTCGATAATGACATCGTAGAATTCCTGCCCGGACAAGCGCCGGTTGTCCGATTCCGCTGCGTGAAGGCTTCTGAGACGCCGGCGGCTGTAGAAGAACTTTGCTGGCATTACCAGCACGCCCTCAGCGAGGAGCATATCCCGCCGCTCATCGCAATCGCCGCCCTCGTCCTGGATTTCCTTTGCATCCACCCTTTCCGGGACGGTAACGGGCGTGTGTCCCGGCTGCTCACCCTGTTAACGCTCTACCAGCACGGTTACGAGGTCGGCCGTTATATCAGCTTGGAACGCCTTATTGAGGAATCCCGAGACGCCTACTACGAGTGCCTCCGTCTCAGTTCCCACCGCTGGCACGACGGCAAACACGAACTGACGCCCTGGTTCAACTTCATCCTTGCGATTATCCGCCGCGCCTACATCGAGTTGGAGGAACGCGCCGGTCAGATCAGGGCGCCGCGGGGTGCCAAGTCCGAGCGGGTGCTCGCCGCCATTCGCGCCCAGCCGGGCGACTTTCGCCTGAGCGACTTAGAACGCGCCTGCCCGGGTGTCGGCCGCGAATGGATTCGCACCCTCCTGGCGGGGTTAAGGAAATCCGGCGACGTGGCGTGCAGCGGACGAGGGCCAGGCGCCCGCTGGCGTTTTCTCAGAAATAAGGGTAGTAACGCTTGAGTAAAGGTAGTGGTGAGGGTATTTAGAGCGTTTTCCGTTCAGGATAGTCCATAGCCTGCATTTCTGAAGTAGTTGGCACATTCCTCAGAGCGAAAGGCATCCAGAACATCGGCGACGGCTTGCCACAGCTCCTCGACCGTGCGGGCTGCCACTTGAGGCAACAACGCTTTGAGCTTGGCGAAAACCTGCTCTATCGGATTGAAATCAGGGCTGTAGAGTGGCAGAAACAGACACTTGCCACCAACCGCTTCTATCACTTCAGCAACGCCCTTGACCCGATGCGACGACACATTGTCCATCACCAATACGTCACCCGCTCTGAGTTCCGGCACCACAATCTGCTCAACGTAAGCCAGGACAGCGGCACCGGTCATGGGAGCGTCAAGCACCATCGGTGCCCGCAATCCATCCAGGCCAAGCGCAGCGCTCAGCGTCGTCGTTTTCCATTGGCCAGGCACCAAAGCATGGCAAAGTTTGCCACGTCTGGCACGACCGTAGCGGCGCGCCATCTTCGTCGTCACGCCCGTCTCGTCGATGAACAGCAACCGTGCCGGGTCAAGGGCTGACTGGGTCTCCAGCCAAGCCTGGCGACGACGGGCCACGTCAGGCCGGTGGTGTTTTTCGGCGTACGGCGTTTTTTTTGAAGCTGATACTGTGGCGATGCCGACCAACAGGCCGTGCCTACGCAGTCGGTCTTGAAGTTCTGCCAAGGTCACATCGGGCGTCTGTTCGATTTGCTTCAGGAGGAAATCGGCCTGTTCCTCGATGCGGTGCGAGCGTCGGTCACCGCCTTGCGGCTTGGCGGCGACATGGCCGTGTTGTCGCCATTGTCGCCGCCATACTTGGCACTCGACAAACTGACGCCGAAGCGCTGGGCAGCCTGACGTTGTGAGGCGCCTGCCTCAACGGTTGATACCACGCGCTTGCGGAGGTCCTCGGACAGTGCTGCCCCCATATCAGTCGGTCCTCTATTATGGTGTCAATTAGAATGGAAAACACTCTAAGAGCGCCGCTGCCGCCGGCCACCCCTCCCTCAGCGTTCCGGAATCGACGGCCGGAGGCTGTTCAAAAGTGTCGGAGAGGTGGGCAGTTGGGTTTGGTCTGTGGGTGGTTCGTGCAGGGAGATCAGCTGGGTGTCATTCTTATCGGGTGGTCCGAACGACCGTAACACCAAGGTCAAATTGACAAGTGACTATAGGCACATTACGTTTTATCCAGTGTGTGTAGGGAGAACTGACGTGTCCATGAAGAACCCGCCCCACCCTGGCAACGTTGTGCGTGTGTCCTGCCTAGAGTCGCTCGGCCTCAGCGTCACGGAAGGCGCGAAAGTCCTGGGCGTCAGCCGCCAGGCGCTCTCGCACCTAGTCAACTGCCGCGCCCGCATTTCGGCTGACATGGCGGTCCGACTGGCAAAAGCTTTCGGCTCTACGACGGAGACGTGGATGCGGCTGCAGGCAGCCTACGATGTTGCTCAGGCACAAGCACGGGAGGATGAGATTGAGGTCGAGCGCTACGAGCACAGTCGGAGTAATTGATATGGGACGGACGGGTGGTAGGAAGAGGCCCAGCGCAGGATCCATATGGCCATTTTGAGAACCGATATCGAAAGAGCCCTCAATGAGCTCATCTCTAATGAGGAGGGGATGCGTTTTCAGGGACTGGCGCTAGAGCTCGGCAAGCAGCGCTGGCCCGAACTCATCGCGCGCCAGCGCAAGAAGGATCTCGGCCTTGATGCCTACGCGCCAGCGAGCGAGACGCCGCAGAAGGTCGGCAAGGGACTCGCCGCCTCGATCACGCCAACGCTGAAGAAAGTTTCTGACGACGTAAAGCGCGCCGAGAAAAACTTTTCTGACCTAAAGGCGCTTCTCTTCGTGACGCCCGCCAAAGTGGGCAACTCCAAACGCAAACAATGGGCAGATGCAATTCGGGACGACCACGACCTTGAACTTCACATCATCGAGCGGGAGGAAATCATCACGCTGATGATGAGGCCGGAGAACGCCTGGCTCTGCGCCAGCTTCCTCCACCTCAAAATTGATGCCGAACCAGACATCGCAGAACTCATCATCAATACAAGGCGTGCGGCCGACGCTGTCACGCAGACCTGGGCTGCGAAAACAAAAGGACATCCGCTCATCGATCTCACAGCGGTGCGGCTTGACTCCAATGATGCGGAATCTGCCGACATGCTGTCGCTTGACCGCATCGACCAAGCGCTGTCGCGGAGCGGCCGCATCGTTCTCGAAGGACCCGCCGGGCGCGGCAAGACCACGACGCTGATACAGCTCGCGCAACGCGAGCGCACGGTCGGCATACCGTTCATCGTCGACCTTTCGCGGTGGACGACGTCGCAACGAAGCATTCTCGAATTCATTGCCCGCATGCCACCGTTCCAAGCCGAGGGTCTCACCCCAGGCGACCTCGCGCGGGTGCAGCAGATGGAACCTTTCCTGTTGTTGCTGAACGGCTGGAATGAAATTGCTGAGTCGAGTTCCGCGCAGGCGAACAATGCACTCCGGGAACTCGAACGGGACTTTCCGAGCGCGGGCATCCTCGTCGCGACCCGCACGCACCACTTGACCCCGCCGCTGCCCGGCGCATTGCGCCTGCGGTTGTTGCGCCTTCGACCTGAACAGCGGGAAGCCTACCTCGCAGCCCGCCTTGGCGCGAAAGGTGCCGAGCTCCGCACCCGCATCGAAGCCGACCCGTCGCTTGATGGGTTGACTCGCACGCCGTTCATCCTGTCGGAAGTCGTTTCGCTGTTTGAAGCCGACGCCGAAATTCCCTCTACGAAATTCGGCGTCCTCGCCCAGGTTCTACGTCTGCACGAACAACGAGATGAACACAAAAACTCGCTAGAAGCGGCACCGATCTTCGGCCAGCAAATGGCCTACCTGAAGGCTCTCGCGACTGAGATGACCCGCCGCGGTGCGGTGGCACTGTCCGAGGCTGATGCGCGCGCTGTCGTTACCGCCGTCGCACGAGAGCTTGTGGACCGTGGGCAGATCGAGCGGGTGGGAGCGCCGGCGGTCCTCGCGACGCTCACAGCGCACCACGTTCTTGAGCGCGTTGACTATCCGGAACCGGCGTTTCAGTTCGAGCATCAGCAGCTTCAGGAGTATTGCGCAGCGCTCGATGTCCGCGTTCGGCTTCTCGACCTGCGCGACGATGACCGCGACGCGATAGACCGTTTCACTGCCGACTATGTGAATGATCCGGCGTGGGCCGAGCCGCTATGCATGATTGCCGAGACTCTTGCTGAACAGACCGGCAATGCAGGAACCGACAGGCGAAACATCCACGCCGGCAAGAAGCTGGTGGATATGGCGCTCATGGTCGATCTGGTATTCGCCGGTGAGCTTGCGCAGCTTTGCGGTCCGACCGTCTGGAATGAAGTCCGCGCGGCGGTCGGCGAGCGCTTCCGTGCCGCGCACGCACTCCCCGACGGGAACTATCGGCAGTATGCCATCGCCGCCATGCTCGCAAGTGGCGCGGACGACTTCCACGACATCATCCTGCCGCTCTTGTCGGGACAAGACAGGCAAACGCGGCTTCGCACGTACCGGCTTTGGCCGGACATCCAGCTCTCGTCGCTCGGATCGAACTGGCGCGAGCAGGTGCGCGGCTGGAACGAGGAGGCGCGAGCGGATTTCGTCTCTGAACTGCTTCATCATCGTGTCGATGGCGAGATTGCCTCCTTCGCTGTGGAAGACAACAGCGTCGCGGTGAAGAAGGCGGCGGTCTCCGGTCTCATGTGGACCGGGTCTGACGACGCGCTGACCCGTGTCCTCGATTCGATGGATGGGCAGACTTTCGAAGATGTGGTGCGCAAGAACCCCGACGATATGCCCCCGACCCTTAGGCGCAAGACCATCGCGGCGATGTGGAGATTTATCGAGAGTACGACTGACCATCCGGCCCGCCTGCGAACCGCGCTTCATCTGATCGAACTCGGCGAGCCAGGCCTGGAGGGCGTCGTCAAGGAAGCGATGGCGGCGTTGTCCGGCGGCGATATGCGCAACCTGGATTCGCACTTCATCCGACCGGCGCTTGAGTATCTGCGTAGAACCGATCCGGTCTGGACCAGCGAGTGGGTGGCAGTCCAGATTGCCGAAGGTGTCCTCTACGAGCATGCGCAATGGTTACCGTTTGCGACTGTCATTCCTAATGACCTCGTCGAGACCTACCTGCATCGCCTCGAAACAGAAGGCCTCAAGAACTCGCGCATTGAGGGCATGATTGCGGTGATCGCTACGCGGGCAAATGCAGGGCTTGCGGCGAGGTTGTTTAAGAAGATCCGCGAACTGCGATGCAGGATGGACGCGGAACCCCGGCAGCAACACGAATTCGAGCGGCAAGCGATGAGGCAACTGGAGGCTGTGTTTCGTTGTCTTCCCGACGACGAGGTCGCGGACGGCATCCTCTCGTCCGTCAAGGTCGGCGACCCCCTCGACATCAAAGTCGCAGCTGACCTACTTAGCAGGGTCGCTAGGTCCGACCTGGAACCACTACGCGTCGGCGACGACGACCTGAAGGCACGCCTCCGCACGTACCTGAAAAGCAGCGTCAAGCTTGTGCTCCGCCAGGATGACTTCAACGGCGAGGAAAAAGCCGACTTAGCGTCGTCGATTGCACAGGTCGGAGAACCCGAAGACATGACGGACCTAGTGACGCTCATTCGCGCCGACATCGAGAGGGTGCGCCGAGGCCGCGCCGCGCGAGCGGCCGGCGACCGTGGACCTCTCGGCAATGGCGGCAGCATGAGCTACGCCGGATGGCACATCGTTGCCGTCATGCACCTCGATCCGGTCGGCGCCGAGCAGGTACTCATTGAGCTGCTTGCCGAGCCGGAATACTTCTCCGACGCCGCAGCCGCGATGGCACGCGACTTCGTGCCAAAGCCGGAGCATTCCTTCGTTCGGAAGTTCCGGTACGACTTGATGTGGGCCGCGCGCGAAGGCTGCACTCCCCCGCCTGACGACGACCAGCGGCGCGCGCGGTTCGCCGCTGCCCTCAATGCCGAGATCAAGCGCCTGCGAGACCAGAACCAAGACGGGAAACCCACCGCCAGCCCTAAAGTGCTCGCAAAGGCGCTTGCCGCAATCGACGGCCGCGGTTCGGCGGCAGCGGTGCTCGACGTAATTGTCATGCCCGGCCGATGGGACGAATACACCTGTCTCGACGCCGCTGAGCGCTTGTTGATAGCGGGTGTCGTATTGCCCGCGACCACCGCGTTCGCGCTGGTCGATTCCATCTTCGAGCGGACAGGGGAGTGGATGCAGGATTCAGACAGATACCTTCTGCTCCACGTCCTTGCGCTCTGTCCCTTCGTTGATGACCCTTCGGCGGGGATCGCCAAAATGCGCAACGTGCTCGGGAAGCGGCGGCTCCGGGGATACGACCTGCGCGAGCTCGTCACCGCTCTCGGCGAGAGCCGATCAGATGCCGCCATCGACCTTCTGTACGAGCTCGCCTCCGACGCGCAGACGTTCGAGCAATGCGAGGACAATTTCATCAACGCCATCGCTGCGTTCGATACGCCGCGCGCACGCGAACTGCTCCTGGGTTTTGTCGATCCGGACATACTCGGCATTGCGGCGACCCGCCGTCCTCACCGCGAGGACGTGCTCGTCGCGCGGCTCACGGAACTCGCCCAGCGCAGGCCGGAGACGGCCGCGCGGCTGCGGGAATTGTGCGAACGTGACCTGCCGGAAATCAATCGGCACGTCCTCTCGAAAGTCATGGGCAGTTTTGGAACGCACGAAGCCCTAGTCACCTATCTGAACCTAATCGATGACGCTAAGCCCTCGCCGGTTCCGCAAGGCGTCTGGGACCAACTCCAAAGCGCTTTCGTCGAGCGACAACCCTACGAGCAAATTTCCAACGTCTACACGCTACACGCACGAGCCTCAAACGACGTGCGCGCCCGTCTGTTCAGGATGGCGCTTGAGGATCGTAAGCGTCGAAAATCCGCCTTCATGCTGTTAGGACAAATCGAGGTATGGCGCCTTGAGCACGGCAGGCCGACGGACGAACCGCGTCACCCCGATCTCGCATCTGGCCAGTCTTGGCCGCGCAAGGAACTCTGACTTTCCTCTGACCCTAACGTCCTGATTCGCGCGCTCGAGGACTACTACACACTATGATCGCGTCCCTCAGTTTTGGGAATGGCTGGAGCGGCAAGCCCTGGCCGACCGGATCAAGGTGCCCTTCGAGATTCATATTAAGAATCTGTGCCTAAATCATACGGGCTACGTCCATTAATGCTTCTCTTTAAACCCGGCAGCTTCAACAGCCCGTAGTTACAGGGAGGATCGACATAGTCGATCTCGCATGAAGCTGTAAGTACCCTACGTGGGTGGGTCTGTTTGGTGACTGATCTCCCCAAAGACTCTCCTCACCGGAAATCTCTGGCCGGAGGCGTATCCCTAGAGCATTTTCGGATCATACTGTTTATATCCTGTATGGGTGAAATAGTTGGCGCATTCCTCAGCAGAAAACGCCTCCAAAGCCATAGCAATGGCCGACTCCAGAGCGTCAACAGTGCGGGCTGCTGCCTTGCGAAGCAACGCCTTGAGCTTCGCAAAGGCTTGCTCGATCGGGTTGAAATCCGGGGAGTACGGCGGCAGGTACAACAGCGTTGCGCCCGACTTGCTAATCGCCTCCCGCACACCCCTGACTTTGTGCGCCGAAAGATTATCAAGCACCACCACGTCGCCCGCACCAAGACTTGGAGCCAAAAACGAGGCGGCATAGGTGCTGAAGGCGGCGCCGTCCATGGCACCATCCATGACCATGGGCACTGTCAAACCATCCAGGCGAAGCCCACACACCAACGTGGTGGTCTTCCAATGGCCGTGCGGCACCGATGCTCGGCAGCGCTTGCCGCGCGGCGAGCGTCCGCACCGCCTGGCCATCTTCGTGTTGACGCCGGTCTCATCAATGAAAACGAGTTTCTCCGGATCAAGATGGGGCTGCATGGCCACCCAGGCGTGGCGCCTTGCGGCTATGTCGTCACGGTCCTGTTCATGGGCGTGCGCTGTCTTTTTTTGAACGTGATGCGGCGGCGCCGTAGGAACTCGTGGACGGTGCTGATGGCGAAGTGCTCGCCGCGCTCGCTGAAAAGGCGCTGTCGGAGTTCGGCCAGGGTGATTGAGGGTGTCTCCTGTAGAGTGGCCATGACAAAGTCGGCATGCGCTTCGATACGCCCGGAGCGGCGGTCGCCGCCGCAGGGTTTTGCCTGGGTGCGTCCCGTCCGGAGGTAGATCTGCATCCACCTTACGGCGCTGGCGCAACTGATACCGAATCGGTTGGCGGCGGCGTTACGTGACATGCCGCCTTCGATGGCTCGGATGACGCGGACACGGAGGTCTTGGGACAGGTAAGCTGCCATGGCTGTTGGTCTCCTGCCGAAGATGCTGGTGGAAAGACGACTTTGGATAGGCAGGATGCCAGAATAATACAATTAGAACCGGATATGCTCTAGAGCATTTTCCGTTCAGGATAGTCCATAGCCTGCATTTCTGAAGTAGTTGGCACATTCCTCAGAGCGAAAGGCATCCAGAACATCGGCGACGGCTTGCCACAGCTCCTCGACCGTGCGGGCTGCCACTTGAGGCAACAACGCTTTGAGCTTGGCGAAAACCTGCTCTATCGGATTGAAATCAGGGCTGTAGAGTGGCAGAAACAGACACTTGCCACCAACCGCTTCTATCACTTCAGCAACGCCCTTGACCCGATGCGACGACACATTGTCCATCACCAATACGTCACCCGCTCTGAGTTCCGGCACCACAATCTGCTCAACGTAAGCCAGGACAGCGGCACCGGTCATGGGAGCGTCAAGCACCATCGGTGCCCGCAATCCATCCAGGCCAAGCGCAGCGCTCAGCGTCGTCGTTTTCCATTGGCCAGGCACCAAAGCATGGCAAAGTTTGCCACGTCTGGCACGACCGTAGCGGCGCGCCATCTTCGTCGTCACGCCCGTCTCGTCGATGAACAGCAACCGTGCCGGGTCAAGGGCTGACTGGGTCTCCAGCCAAGCCTGGCGACGACGGGCCACGTCAGGCCGGTGGTGTTTTTCGGCGTACGGCGTTTTTTTTGAAGCTGATACTGTGGCGATGCCGACCAACAGGCCGTGCCTACGCAGTCGGTCTTGAAGTTCTGCCAAGGTCACATCGGGCGTCTGTTCGATTTGCTTCAGGAGGAAATCGGCCTGTTCCTCGATGCGGTGCGAGCGTCGGTCACCGCCTTGCGGCTTGGCGGCGACATGGCCGTGTTGTCGCCATTGTCGCCGCCATACTTGGCACTCGACAAACTGACGCCGAAGCGCTGGGCAGCCTGACGTTGTGAGGCGCCTGCCTCAACGGTTGATACCACGCGCTTGCGGAGGTCCTCGGACAGTGCTGCCCCCATATCAGTCGGTCCTCTATTATGGTGTCAATTAGAATGGAAAACGCTCTAGACCCTCTGTCATAACTGAGCGTCTACCAGACCGGGCGTGAAGAGGCGGCCGGTCGTCCGCCAGCCCATGGGCGCAGTATGGGTTGCGCAGTCTGATGCCATGCAGATTACGCTGGTCAAAACAGCGACCCGTCAGGTTTTTGACCAATGACAGAACTCTCGAACGTGTAAAGGAGGCCAACATGTCGGAGGAATACTGCCTACGTCTTCAGAATCAGGCAGTTGGAAACGGGCGCGCACCTTGCGACCTCCGATGATTTGCCCGGTCTTGTGGCTCAAGGCAAAACCGTGGTCGAAGCGGTTGAAATCTCCCAAGACGTGGCGAGGAAGTTTATCGAATCCTGTCGGGAACATGGCGACCCGCTGCCCAAGGGCCTGCGCCCCGTGGATAAGGCCGGCGTCGAGTTGACCGTTCTCGTGGGGGCTTGATGGGTCGGTTGGCAGGTTTTACCTATCGGCAGGTGGGGCGCAAATTGCGTCGGCTGGGATTTACATTCGACCGGCAGGCACGCGGAAGTCACGAAATCTGATGGAACCCGGATATCCGGCATCGAACGACGATTCCAGATCACCCGGGAGATTTGCCGGAGGGGACACTCGCAGCGATTCTGGCAACAAGCAGGCATCACCGTGGAAAAATTTCTTGCAGAGTAGGATTCCGTGCCCAGATTTCGAGCCGGAGGTTTTCGCTAAACGTTTTTGTGATGTGGAGGCTTGGGCAAAGCAATCAAGGTACGGCTTACCTCAGCAAAGACATGCACGACCATCCGATTGCAGACTTGCAACCTACGGCTCCGCAGGAGCAGCGCCAGGACGGATCTTGCCGAGGGCTTCGGTCAGCTTGCCGTACGTGTCGGCGGATAACACGAACAGGCCGGGGGCGCCTTCGAAGCGGGCAAAATGGTCTTGAGAATCGTCGAGAAGTGGGCCGACGGTGATGCGGCCACGAGCCCCGTCGCTGCGGGTCAGGGTGACCACGAGGAACGGATCGTCGAGGGCGGCGGCAGGCGGATTCTCGAGCCAGTCGTCGGCGGTAAGGCCGGCGGTGGTAATAAGGAGTTCGTTGACCGCCTGGGCGTTCACGGGCGTGTCGGGCGCATCGGGAAATTGCCAGGGAGCGGGCGTTTCGACGTCAGGCTCAGCATCGGCTTGGCGCGCCAGCGTCCAGGAGCCATCCGCCTGCTGCCAGGTCAGGCCGACAACGTCCTGGGGCTGGATGGGCAGGAGGGGCAAGTCCATCAACGCGCCGAGCGCCGGCAACAACTGCGCGCGGGTGGCGTCTTCGATGATGAACGGCATGTCCTGACCGCTGACGTACACGACCTGTCCATCCGGCACGGTGGGCGCGGCGGCCAAGTGAATCAGATGGCGCGAGGCATCCCGCATGGTGATCTCCACACGCGGCACCGAATCGGCGGCGGGAACGGTGGCGCCGTTCGCCGGTGCCATACCGTCGGGCACGAAGCGCGACAGGAATTCGGCCAAGGCTTCCACGCCGTCCTGTTTCACCATAAAGCCCAGCGACGGCTCGTCCATTTCCCAGGGGGCCGGCGAAGCCTCCGCCTCCCCTTCCGCAACCGGCCCAGCAGCGGCGGCACGCGACAGCCGTACCGTGTTGCCGGCGGAGAACAAGGCAATCTGCTGCACGTCGTCCTTTTGCAGGTACAGCCCCGGCAGGTTCAGCAGCGACTTGCCCCTGGGGAAGAATTGCCTGAACGACCAACCCGGAACGACGTAAACGGTCTCGCCCTCTTCCAAAATGCCGTAACGCGCGCCATCCATTTCGGGACCCGGAATTTCGTGACCAAACCGCATGGCCACCTGGCGCGCCGCCCCGTCACCCGACGACTGCACGGTCAGGGTGGCCCGGTAAACGCTGTTCTCCAGTCCGTATTCCGCTATTTTGCTGCCATCGACGATATCATCGGCACGCAGCGTGCCCAAAGCCACCGCGAGGCGATCGAGCAATTGATGGTTCACCTCGTAGTCAACAGCCGGCATCTCAGCCCGCCATAGCCGCTCCGCTTCCGCCTCACCTTCCGCAGCTTCGTCGGCCTCGGGCTCGACGCGCGAAAACCGGAAATGCCCGCGCGGCGATTCCAACTCCAGCGCCGCGACCTCCTCACTCGGAATTTCGTTCATCCGCAGTTGCAGCCACGTTTCCGCTCCCGGCGCGTTGCCGAGGGTCTCGCCCCACAACCCAGCCATGCTGTGCAGGTTCAGATCGACGTTGTAAACCCGCGAATCGTCCAGCAAGCGCACAAAACCACTTCGCCGACCGCCCTTGCCCGCCAGCAGGTGCAGCGCGGGCTCCGTATCGTCGTCGGTGTACACGCGCAGGTGCAGCGCCTGCTGCTCCTCCAGATCGAACTCGCCCAGCAACTCGGCGCGGTCGGCTCGCAACTCGCCTTCCAAACTGTGAATCTGTTCCAACAGCGACGCAATCCTGCTCGGCCGCACCGGTGCGTCGAAATAGCTCGGCACCTGCCAGCTATCTCCCTGCCGCCGCAGGCTCAACACCTGATCCGGTTGACTACCCTGGTACAGGTCCACGCCACTGATCGCCTCTGCTCGCAGCGAATCGGGCACCAGACGTTCCCAGCCCACCTCGTCCACCAGGCGCGTCGGCGTCGGTTGACGTTTCACCATCAGCGCCACGACCACCAGCACAACCAGAATTACCGCCAAGGGCAACAACCGCTTACCGCTCATGCCACGAATCCCTTTTCCGCGCGTTCGGCGCCGTCCGCTCAGCGGTTCGGCGCCCAATTTACTTACGCCGCTTGCGCCGCCGTGTAGGCCGCCCGAGTCCGTCGGCGGATTACCGCCCCACCGACGCCGATCACCGCAATGCCCAGATTCACCAGCCCCAGGTTCATCACCCGCCAGAACTGCCGCGTCGCCGCGCTGGGCTTGCTGATACTGCGGTTAATGCGCTTCTTGCTGCGCACGTTCACCAATTCATCGCCCAGCGTCAGGGCGTCGATGCTGTTCAGGAAAAAATCTGCGTGACCGCCGGAGAGGAAATTGCGGTGGAACATCTGCGCATTACCCACCAGCAGCAACCTACCGGGCGCCGGCTGCGAGTCGCCGAGCGGCCCGTCGTCTATCGGCGGCGTCGGCGCCGGGGCGCCGGGCTGCGCCGGCGGCGGCTCCCAAGCCGGGCGCTCCACGCCGGCGTACACGTCGGGAAACTGCCCGCGCGCCAGCACCGCCAGCGGAAAGCGTTGCCCCTCCACGTCGGGCCGCTGCAGGCTCTCCGGCGTCATGGACACGTCCTCTGGAAGCACCCACGCCAGCGGACTCGTCGTCAGCAGCACCGTGTGATCCAACCCGTTGTCCGCCAGAACCTCCGGACGCACGTCCAGAGCGCTGCCCCACAGATAGAACAGGGGCGACAACCGGTTGGTAATCGACACGTCCGTGTTCATCGACTCCTGCGTCAGCAGGACGTGCATCGGCAGGTTCAGGGTAATGCCGCCGCCCAGCCGCGGATTGGACCCTCCTCGGATGGTCAGCGGCCCGTGGTTGACGTCCATGAGAATCTGCGGATCAATCTCCAGCCCGAAATGGCTCAGCCAGTCGTTCACCTGCGGATTCTCGTCCTGCCGCGTCATGGCCACAACCTGCTGCTCCACGTGGTAGTCCCAGCGGTAGTTCTGGACGGCCAGGAACACCGATTTGCCCTCGTGCAGGGCGCGGTTCAAGTCCCAGCGCTCCCGGTCGGACAGAGTGCGCGGGTTGATGACGACCACCGTGTCCACCTCCGGCGCGATGGTCGCCGAGCCATCCGTACCCAGCCGCCGCACGTCGTAGCGCTCAACCTGCAACAGGCGCTCCAGGCTCTGGTAAGGATCGTCCGACTGCGGGATTGGGCGGTTCATGCGCCGGTAGAGTTCCATGAGTTCCGGCGGAATGCTGACCGCCTGCTTGGGCGCGAACAGGGCCACCACGGGCTGCTGCTTGCGGCTCATCTTGTAAACGATGTTGATCAGCCGGTACTCCAGGTTGTCCAGATCGTTCGGCAGCAGCCGCGGGATGATTTCCTCATCCTGATTCTTGTAGGCCACTCCGATGGCCGCGTAGACCAGTTTGTTGATCACCTCGTCCTCGCGCAGCGCCTGCACCGTAAACGGCCGCACCCCCTTGCTCAGCAGCCGCTTCTCCACCGCGCCCTCCTCGTCCTCGGGCTCCGGCGGCATGTCGCCCGGCTCCTGTTGCTGGATGACATTGGCCGTTTCCATGTGGATGGCGCGCATCACCAGATTGCCGCCGCCGGCCAGCCGCATCTCCTCCAGCTTGTCGAGGATGTCGCGTTCCAGGTAGCGCATTTCGGTCGGCATCTTGTCGCTCGGCGTGATGTACAGCTTCACCTGCACCGGCACGTCCAGATCGCGCAGAATCTTCACCGAGGCATTGGAGAGCGTGTACAGCTTGTCCTCCGTCAGGTCGAAGCGCCCGATGTGCTGACCGGCGAAGATCCAGTTGAACGCCAGCCCGATGCCCAGGCTCAGCACCACCGCGCCGGCGAACGTGCGGCGCGCCGCCGGACGGCTGCGAATTTCCAGAAACAGCGCGTTCAGAAACAGGAACACCGCCGTCCAGACCAGGAAGTACAGGATGTTACCGATGGTCACGATGCCGCGGGTGAACGGGTTGTAATGCCCCGTGAAGCCAACCACGTCGGCCAGGAACACCCCCAACCCCGGCCAAGCGCTGTCCACAAAGCGCGCCAGGAACTCCGTGCCCAGAAAAAACAGCCCGAAGCACGCCAGCAGCGTCACCACGAAGGCAACAATTTGGTCGTTGCACAGGCTGGAGATGAACAGCCCCAGCGCCAGGAAAAAGGCGCCCAGCAGAATGGTGCCGAGGTACGCCCCGGCAATCGTGCCAAAATCGGGATTACCGAGCGACGCCAGCATCCACGGAATCGTCAGGGTGCCGGCCAGCGCGATGACGAAGAACACCAAGCCGGCAAAGAACTTCCCCAGCACCAGCTCGTGCGACCGCATCGGGAAGGTCAACAGCATTTCCCAGGTGTTCTGCTTTCTCTCATCGGCCCAGATACGCATGGTCACCGCCGGCAGGAAAATGCACATGATGAGCGGCAGGGTGTTGAAGAAGCTGCGCATGTCGGCCACTAGCAGCGTGAAGAACGGCGTCATGAACAGCCCGACGCTGAGCAGCAGGAAGACGATCATGAAGATGTAGCCGATGGCCGAACGGTAATATGAGGCCAATTCCCAACGAAAAATGGTGCCGAGATTCCGCATGTTTTACTTATCCTTGTCGTCCCGCAGCGCCGTCCTTGGGTTCCGTCAGGGCCAGAAAGGTCTCTTCCAGCGTGCCGACCTGCGGCGCCAGTATCCCCACCTGCCAGCCCCTGGCACGGACCAGATCGCTCACCTGCTGCCACAACTGTACGCCGTGTGCCGCATCCACCGTGAAGTGCTCGAAGCCGTCCACCGCTTCGTCGTACCGCACCAGCCCAACATCCGGCAACTGGTTCAGCGCCGCCTCCACCTCCGCACGCGCCGCGCTCACCGACAGTTGCAGCCGCTGCCGCTGCTGCGCCCGCTGGTTCAACTCCTGAGGCGTGCCGTCACCCACGATGAGGCCGTTGTTGATGATGACAATGCGGTCCGCCACCGCCTCCACCTCTTGCAGAATATGGGTGGAGAGCAACACGGTCTTATCCCGCGCCAGGCGGCGAATCAGGTGGCGAATCTCGAGAATCTGGTGCGGGTCGAGGCCGGACGTCGGCTCGTCGAGCATGATCACCTGAGGGTCGTGAATCAGCGCCTGCGCCAGCCCGACCCGCTGCCGGTAGCCCTTGGACAATTCCCGGATCAGCTTGCGATACATGGGCGCCAGGCCGCAACGCTGCACCACCCAGTCCGTGCGCTCGCGCAGCAAGGCACCCTGCAAGCCGCGTGCCTTGCCCACGAATTGAAGGTAGGAATGCACGTCGGCATTGGGGTAAAGCGGCAAGGTTTCGGGGAGGTAACCGATGAGTTGCCGGACTTCCAGGGGGGAGGTGAGCACGTCCTTGTCGCCCACCACGGCGCTGCCCGACGTGGGATAGAGGTAGGTGGTAAGGATTTTCATGGTCGTCGATTTGCCGGCGCCGTTCGGCCCCAGCAGTCCGACGACCTCACCACGCTGCACGGCAAACGTCGCGTTGCGCACCGCCACCACCGAACCGTAACGCATGGAAAGGTCCTTGACGGTAATCACTCACCGCTCCTTATTCGGGCAAAAATTTCTGTTGGAATGGCACAACGATGTGATGTGGCAAAACGCCAAGTAATATAGCCGCCGTTCCGACTGTTGGCAACCCCGCCCGTTGCGCCCCGCAAGTCGCCTGCCGTACACTTGCGCGTCGGGCCACCGACTACGCGTACGCGACCGCAGCCGTGTATCAACACACAATCAGGAGAACGAGTTCATGAAATTTGGCGTTTACATGTTTCCCACCGATTACGCGATCGATCCGGTGTCCCTGGGGCGCGCGGCTGAAGGGCACGGCTTTGAGTCGTTGTTCGTTCCCGAGCACACCCACATCCCGACCAGCCGCCGCAGCCCCTTCCCCGGCGGCGGCGAGCTTCCCAAGGAATACTCCCACACGCTCGACCCCTTCGTCGCCTTGGGCGCCGTCGCCGCCGCCACCGAGCGGCTTCTGCTCGGCACCGGCATTTGCCTGGTCATTGAGCGCGACCCCATCACCCTGGCCAAGGAAGTCGCCAGCCTCGACTTCATCTCCGGCGGCCGCGTCCTCTTCGGCATCGGCGGCGGCTGGAACCGCGAAGAAATGGAAAACCACGGCACCGATTCCACCCGCCGCTGGAAGGTGCTGCGCGAGCGTATCGAAGCCATGCAGCAAATCTGGACCGAGGACGCCGCCGAATACCACGGCGAGTTCGTCGATTTCGACCCCATCTGGCAGTGGCCCAAGCCCATCCAGAAGCCCCATCCGCCCGTCATTATCGGCGGCGACGGCGCCAACACCCTGCAGCGCGTCGTGCGCTACGGCGACGGCTGGATGCCCATCGGCCGGCGCGCCGATTTCAAAAACCGCATCGACGAACTCAACCGCCTGGCCGCCGCCGCCGGGCGCGCCGACATCCCCGTCACCATCTTCGGCGCCGCCCCCAAGCCCGAGGTGATCGACGCCTACGCCGAGGCCGGCGTGGAGCGCCTGCTATTCCACCTACCCCCGGCGCCACGCGATGAGGTGCTGCCGCTGTTGGAGCAACGCGCCGAACTGGCGCAGCGGCACGGATGAGACGCGGAGGGTGCCCAACCATGAATCCCGCCGATGAAATCGTCGCCATCGTCGATGACCAAAACCGTGTCGTCGGATCCGCGCCCCGCCGCGACATGCGGCAGAATCGCCTGCCGCACCGCAGCACCTACATTCTGGTCTTCAACTCCCACGGCAACCTGTGCGTGCAGAAACGCACCACCACGAAGGACGTCTTCCCCGGCTACTACGACATCGCCGCCGGGGGCGTCGTGCTTGCCGGCGAGACCTACGAGGCGGGCGCCCGGCGCGAGCTCGCCGAGGAGGTCGGCATTCGCGACGTGCCCCTCGCCCACCAGTTCGTCTTCCACTACGCGGACGACGACACCCGGGTGTGGGGCAGCGTGTTCTCGTGCGTGTATGACGGGGAATTGGTCTTGCAGGAAGAGGAAGTGGAGAGCGCCGCCTTCATGCCGATGGCAGACATTCTGTCGCACGCCGAGCACGCGCCCTACACGCCGGACGGCCTGTACGTGCTGCGGCGCTATCTGCGTACTACTCAGGAGCACCCTGGGGCGTCGACCACCCTATCCACTTCGCGCCTTCCGGGAGAGCATGTAGATCAACAGCCAAAGAAGATTTAGAACCGCTTATTGCGCAACAACTTGCCTAACTTGATCAAGTCAGAAGATAACATTGATATGCCGGGCGTTTTCCATAACGCTCTCGATATCCGGCGTTATCTGCTTTAGAGCTTAACCGCCGTCGGCCATGCGGCGGGCCTTCTCGAAGATCAGACACGAATGCGGGTACACCTTTCCCATCGCATCAATACTCTCGTAGACCTCCTCGGCGCGGCCATCGCCGTCCCAGTCGATCCACAAGCGCGTCGTCTCGCGGCTGTTCGGTGGCGGGTACTCGGCAATCATCACGTCCTGCTGCCGCCAGCGCCAGGTGCTGATGGCATACGCTTCCAACGGCTGTCCGTCGGAGCCGGCGGCGTGCCATGCCAGCCGTTCCACCTCTCCTGCCGGGCACGGGGCGCGCAAGATCGTGCGCGGGGTCAGGTCCCGGTAGGCGGGAATCGGCACCGATTGCGCCATGGCGGTGGAAAGCGTGAAAAGAAGTACGCTACACGCCAGAAGGATGGTCATTTATTTCCCCCCGATGGCAAGACGGCACGTTGGCCGTTACGTGGCCGTGCGGCCGCCGTCGACGGTGAACACGCCGCCGGTCACCCATGCCGATTCGTCGGCGGCCAGGTAGACGGCCAGATGCACGATGTCCGACGCCACGCCCAGCCGTCCTAGCGGGTGCTGGGCGACGATCTCGCGGTGCCGGTCGCTCATCTGCAGCAGGTTGGCGGTCATCGGCGTTTCCAGGGTGCCCGGGCAGATCGCGTTCACCCGCACTTGGTGCCGTGCATACGAGGCCGCCATGGCGCGCGTCAGGGCAATCACCCCGCCCTTGCTGGCAGCATAGGCATGACCGGAATTCGGGCTGCCGATCAAGCCCGCCACCGAGGCGGTGTTGATCACCGAGCCCCCGCCGGCGTCGATCAGGGCGGGCACGCCGTACTTGGCGCACAGAAAAATACCCCGCAGATTGACGTTCAGGATGAACTCCCAGGCGTCGATGTCCAGGTCGGTCACCAAGCCGTCACGGCCTTCGCCGATCACCCCGGCGTTGTTGTACAGCACGTGCAAGGCGCCATACTGACGCAGCGCGGCCGCCACCATGTCGCGGACGCTGCTCTCCACCGATATGTCGGCGGGAACGAAGAAGGCGTCGCCGCCGTTCTCCTGAACCATGTGCATGGTGCGCACGCCGCCTTCTTCCTGCACGTCGCTCAGCACCACCCGCGCTCCTTCGGCGGCAAAGCGCAACGCCGCCTCCCTTCCCTGCCCGCTGGCACCACCGGTGATCAGGGCTACCTTTCCGGCCAGTCTGTCCGCCATAACATCCTCATCGCGTGAAATCGTTATCGTGCTTGCGCCCGGCGCACCTAAGCGCAGGCCACCGTGTACACGTCCTCCAGGCCCTCCGGCAGCGGAAACTCGTCCCACGTCTCGCCGCCGTCCTGGGTGCCGAAAACCTGTCCGCCGCGCGTGGCGCAGTACACCCGATTGGCGTCCTGGCAACTGAGGCCGATGCTCATCATGGTGCTCTTCGGCGTTACGCCGCGGTCGAAGCGCCGCCACGTCTGCCCCAGGTCCTCACTGCGGTACAGCGAGCCGTCTTCGCTGCGCGCCGCCGGGCTGAGGGCGGCGTACATGACGTTGGCATCATGCGGCGCCACTCGCACGTCGCGCGCGTAGGTCAGCGGCGAAAAGCGCCCCATCTCCATGTCCGCCCAACTGCCGCCGCGGTCGGTGCTGCGGAACAGGCCCATGCGGGTGGCCAGGAACACCGTGCCCGGCTGCGCCGAACTGATGCTCAAGGCGTGAGAGTCCATCATGCCTTCGGTGTCCGTATCGCTGCCGATGCGACTCTTCAGGTGTTCCATCCCGGCCAACCGCAGCAGGTCCTCGGTGCAGTCGTCCCACGTTTCGCCGCCGTCGAGGCTGCGAATCACCCCGCCGACTTCCAGGCCGGCGTAGATTTCCTGAGGATTGGTGGGGTCCACCACCAGCCGGATCACCCGCATGTCGAATCCCATGTTCACCGCCCCGGTGGTCTCCACGAGGGTCAGCCGCCGCCAGCTATCACCGGCGTCGTCGCTGCGGTACACCGCCGCCGGGCTGGCGCCCAGAAACAACGTGTGCGGGTCCTTGGGATGGAAAATGATCGTCCACACCACCATCGCCGGATCGGGAAACGGCAGCTTTTGCCAATGGTCGCCGCCGTCCGTGCTGCGATACGGGCCGTCCTGCGTACCGACGAACACGATTGCCGGGTTGTCCGGGTGAATGGCAATCGTCCGCACCTCCGCCTGCGCCGGCAACCCGTTGCTCAACGGCTCCCAGGTGCGCCCGTCGATCGCCTTGCGCAACAGCCCGCCCGGCGTCGTCTCACCGCCGGACAGCCAATGCCCTGCTCCCGCGTATACGTATTGCGTCATAGCCGTGTGTCCTCCGTGTCGTCGTGGTCCTCAATTCCTTGAAGTGCCGGCAATCGCCCCGGCGGGTGCGTCGGAAATGTCGGATTACGCTGCGCTAATCCGCCCTGCAACTGCTCCGGCGCAGGGCGCATCGTATCACGCCCTCAGCCAGTGCGCCATGCGGCGCGGCGCCTTGTCTCATGACCGCACGGGGCGCAACAGGGCGGCCAGATCTTCGGCCAGCGACGGCGCGGAGATGCGAAACGGAAACAGCAACCGCAAATGACCGCGCTGGTCCAACACCATCACCGACGCGGCGTCGGGGTCGTTGGGCGTCAGGCCGAATGCCGCCACGCTTCGGATGACCTCGGGCGCTCCCGCGACGCTGACGAAGCGCGGATCAAGCGCCGTCACATAGGCCGCCAGCCGGTCGGACGTGTCGCGCTGCGGGGCGACACTGACCACCAACACCTGCACCTCGTCTGCGCGGCCGCCCAGACGCCGCAGGGCACCAGCCAACTCGTCCAACACCGAACCGCCGGACTCCCAGCAGGACACGCACCCGAACGCCAACACCAGCACCTTGCCGCGATAATCGCCCACCCGCACGGTCTCACCCGCGTGCGTCGTCAATGGCACCCCCGCCAGTGGCCGCACGGCATCCGACGACTCCGCCGGCGGGCGTACGTAGCCGGACACCAGCCACCCCAGCAGCGCTCCGACCAGCACAGCGCTGGCGGCAAACACCAACCTGCTTCTGCGCATCGCGTTTTACCGCCTCACCCGCACCGGCAGCGTCTGACGCCCCCACCTGAGCGCCCGCCGCCGCGTTTTGAAGTACACGTCGAGCCGCCGCGGACCCTTGATGGCCCCGCCGATGTCCTCCACTACGCCCTTGCCGTAACCGGGTACGATCATCACCGTGCCGTACGGATAGTAGCGGGTATCGGCGGCAATGGTGCCGTAGCGCGCCCACTTGCCGCTGGAGGTCAGCCCGACGATCTTCCGCTTGCCTTTGTTCGGCCCGCTGGCCACATAGGCGCGCCAGAACAGAATCCGCCCCCGCCGCCAATTGGTGCTCTCTTGGTCCGACGAATACGCGGTCACCTCCATGCTAATCGTCTCGTACGAGGCACAGCCCGACAGACAGGCCAGCGCCAGCAGACACGCCAGAACGACGGCCTGCAGCCGCACAATCGAGAGATTTGTTTGCGTCATCCCGCACCTCCATGCGACATTCACCTCACGCAACCCCCAGCCGAGGAGCCAACCCGTGCGCAACGCCGTCTTCACCCTGATCCCCTTCCACTGGCCGGAGAAGCCACCCCCCGCTCTCACCGGGTGCCTCGCCATCGCCAACGACACCCTGCGGATCGAGTACGACCTAGACGGCCTCAACCACCCGGTCGACCTCTCCGCCCCCTCGCCAAACCCGGCGCGGCGTCTGCAACTCTGGCAGCACACCTGCTTCGAACTCCTCTGGGGACCGCTCCACCATCCCAACTACTGGGAGATCAATGCCTCCCCTGCTGGCGACTGGAACGTCTTCAGTTTCACCGACTACCGCCACGGCATGACTGAAGAACCCCGCATTGCCGACGTTCAACTCAGCAGCCAACGCCGCCCGCACGGCCTCAGCCTATCCTGCACCGTCCCTATCGCGGACCTCGAGCACGCCGGCCCCTGCCGCCTCGCGCCTGCCGCGATCATCCGCCTCGCCGACGGACAGCGCACTTTCTGGGCCACGCATCACCCTGGCGAAGCCCCCGATTTTCATCACCCGCTATCCTTCACCCTCGCCGCCTGAATACATCACAAACGCCCGTCTTTCTTCGTGCCATGCGCGTTCTTCACGGCCCAGCATTTCCTCCAGTTCATCGCACCCCGCCTGTTCGTCATCCACCCACGCCCGCAGCCGCGGCCCGCCGTTGATCACGTCAAACGCCAGCCGCTCGGTCTCGTACTCGTAAGCAAAATCCCACCACAACGGATAATCCGGCGCCAACACCCGCACCGCTTTCAACAGCAGCGCCACAAGTCGGTATGGGCTGAACACCTCCGGCCGGTACGCCCCATGATCGACGTGGATTTGCAGCCCGGCGCAGCACTGCCCGGCGTGTTTGTGAAACGTCGGCTCGAAGTAACACGGCCGCAACCGGCACCCCGCCAGCCACTCGGGGCGTAGACGCCGCATCACGTCCAGCAGTGCCCGTGCATCCAGGTCCGGCGCCCCCACGACCTCCAGCGGGTGCGTCGTCCCCCGCCCCTCCGACAACGTGGTCCCCTCGATCAGCACCGTGCCGCTGTACGCCCGTGCCATCGACAACCCCGCCGCATTGGGACTGGGGTTGACCCACGACAACTCCCCCACCGGCCAGCCGTAACCCGGGGCTTGATATGGGTCATAACCGGTCATCTCAATCACACGTAGTTCCACGTCCAGCCCGAAGTGCCGCACGAACCAGCGGGCGAGTTCCCCGATGGTCAGCCCATGGCGCATCGGCAGCGGCGCCGAGCCGACAAAGCTCTCCCAGCCGGGCTCCAGCCGCAATCCCTCTACGGCGCGTCCCGCCGGGTTTGGCCGGTCCAGCACCCAGACGGCCTTGCCGTGCGCCGCGCAGTCCTCCAGCATGTAGAGCAGCGTGGTAATGAACGTGTAGATGCGGCAGCCGACGTCCTGCAGGTCCACCAGCAGCACGTCGAACCCGTCCAGTATGTCCGTCGTCGCGCGCCGCACCTCACCGTACAGGCTGTGTACCGGCACCCCGTGCACCGGGTCCCGGTAATCGTCGGATTCCACCATGTTGTCCTGCTTATCGCCTCGCATGCCATGCTGCGGCCCGAAGGCACACGTCAGGCGCACCTCCGGCATAGCGGCCAGCACGTCCAGGCTGTGTTGCAGGTCTGCGGTCACGGAGGCGGGATGCCCCAGCAACGCCGCGCGCCGCCCATGCAGCGGCGCGCGCAGGCCGGAGTCGTCAGCGAGACGGTCGATGCCCAGGCGGATGCCTGGGCGGGTGGGGTTCGTGGACGGACTCAACGCCTGAATTCCTCCAGAAGATGCTCAAGTCGATGAACCCACGCTGCAAAATGGGGACATCTGGATCGGATGGCCCTCAGGCCGAACCGCTCGGCTACCTGTGGACCCGCGTCGGTTTCAATCCCTCGTATTCGGGAAATTCGGCAATGATCCGCTTGGACGGCGAGGTGTGTTGTCTACCGTTGATCAGTTCCGGGGAATCCACCTCATTGCCTCTCGTCGCAAGTGAGCGATTCGGGCACCTGCATTGTCGAAGATTGGCGAGTGGCGTCAAATCCATGGCGAAACAGGCTTTTGGCGGGTCTTTGATGCGCATGATTTGAAAAAGCGTTGCAGGCGTCGATAGTGCGAGTCGATCTCGGCAGGACCAGGAAAGGCCGCGGCCAGTTGGGCCAGATTAACGGTTTCGACCTTGACCAGGGCGATGACGAGAGCCGTCAGGCAAGCGGTACGCGCGGTGTAAGCCAAAGGTCAACATGATTACGCGCAACCATTGTTAGAGCCTTCGGATTAGGGACGCCGGCCGGCACTGCGGTTTCACACCCTGAGCGTCAACGAAGGTCGCGCTGCGCCTCGCGGTCGTCTTCCTCAGAAGCCTTGGGTGTGGCGATCACCAGCGCGAACCGTTCCGGCACCACAACCTTCTTGACCTGCGCGGCGATGTCGGCTTTTGAATACGCCATCAGCTTGTCGACCAGGCCAACGACATTCTCCAAGCTTGTGCCGTGGTATTCCATGTCGGCCAGGATATACACCCAGAACCGGGGCTCCTTCAGCATCGTTTCCAGGCTGTTTCGTAACTGGGTGCGAACCGTTTCAACTTCCTCATCGGTCGGGCCCTCGGCAGCGAATTCCTCAACCGTCTTCTTCGCCACCGCCACGGCCTCGGTCGCCTTGTCTGGATCGGCGGTGAAATTCACGTACAGCGCACTCATGTCCGGATAGACCCGGCTGGGATGCACGTACGTCTCGGCAGAGTACGTCAGGCCGCGGTCCTCGCGAATTTCCTTCCGGATGCGGCGTTCCAGAATGCGGGCGGCCATGAACATGAGACGCCGGCCGCGCACGTCGCGCCAGGGGGCGGAGCGCCACATCAGGATGGGGTGGGCGCGTGGGGTGATGGTTTCGACCTCGATCGTCTGCGTGACGGGCCCCGTGAAACCGGCCACCTCTCGCATCGGGTCCAGGCCGGGGTCGCGACGCTGACGCGGCGGCAGCGAGCCCAGATAGGTGGCGGCCAGTTGTATCGCCCGCTCCTCGGGGATGTCGCCGACGATGGCGATTTCCATCGGCGCCGAACGTAGGATGGTGTCAAGCCAAGCTTGCGCCTCCGGAATGGTCGCCGCGCGTGCGGCGATTTGCTCCGACGTTAGCCTGATCTGCCGCGGATCGTTGCCGCTCAAAACCAGTCGGGCCGCCTCGTAGCTGCGGGTGCCGATGTCCGTGCGTTCAGAGGCCAGGGTTTGTAATTCCTGATTTTTCCATAGCTCTACCAGCGTCGGCTCGATCTTGGCGTCGCGGATAAGAAGGTGAACCAGTTGCAGCCCGTCTTCGAGAGCCTCCGGCGTGCCCGACACGGTAAGGGTGACCGAGTCGGCGTCGGCTTGGCCCTGCACCTGCACCTGCTTGCCGGTCATCAGGTCACGGATGTCGGTGGACGAGAACTGCGAGGTGGCGGGTTTCGTCAGCGGCTGCGTGGCCACGGCGGTGATGCCGCGCTGCGCAGCGGTTTCGCGGATGCGTCCGCCTGCAAGCGTCACCGTCACCGAAACGTGATTCTTCTTGAAATCCATGAATCGGTAGTGCAGCCGAGTTTGGTTGGCGAACGTTATATGTGTTACGGCCAACGGCTCGAAACGCGTGCGTTCAATGATGTCGCCCGGCTGGGGGACTTGCGCCAATAGCGACGTGGGGCGTTCTTTACTCTGCCAGGCGGCCACCGGCTGCGCCAACGCATCCTGGACGACTTGTAGCACCTCTTCACTGCTGGGCACGGGCACGTCCGACTGCTCGGGCAGGATTAGAATGTGCACCCCCTGGCCCGGCTGGAAGCGCGCCGCAAACATCGCCGCGACTTCTTCAGCGGTAATGATGGGTAGAACGTCCTTCACCAGGGCCGCGGTTTGCGAGGCCGACCTTGGCAGTTCGCCGCGCGCCAAGGCGCGGTTCATGCTACCCAGGAAGGCGTGCGCGTCGCGCGTCGCTTCGGTTTGGGCGGCGTGCTCCGCCTCGGCCTGCAAAGCGCGCATCGCGGCATCCAACTCGTCGGGCGAGAAGCCGTGGTGGCGCGCCGTCTGCACGTCCTGAATCAGGGCCTGAAAGGCGGCGCTCCAGTTTTCGGGTGCCGCTTCGGCCCCCGCAACCGCCTGCCGGGCGACACCGAAGAACCGGGAGATGTACGTGCCCGCATCCTGATACGGCACGTCGCCTTCCTGTACGCGCTGCTCCATGCGCCGGTTGACGATCCAGGTGCCCACCTGCTCAATCAGGTGTCGCCGATAATCGCCGACCGTCTTGCGCGGCGCGTAGGGCATAACAGCCAGCGCTTCCAGCCGGGCGATCGTCAGCTCGGGATCGGTCAGGACCACGGCGCGTGGTTCCTCATAAGGCTGGAGGCCCGCTTCCATGTCCGCCGGTGCCGGGTCCTCACGTTGCCAGCCGTCGAAATGGCGTTTGATGGCGGCCACCATGGTGTCGACCGGAGCGTCCCCGACTGCCAGCAAGGTTGCCTTGCCGGGATGGTACCAGGTCGAGTAGTAGTCCAGCATGTCCTCGCGCTGGATGGCGTTGAGCGTTTCGTCCAGACCAATCGGCAGACGCCGCGCCACGCGCGAACCCGGCAGGACAGCCGGCAGGAATTGTTCCATAAGCCGTTGGCGTGTTCCCTTCCTCGCCCGTTTTTCCTCCAGAATGACGCCTCTTTCCTTGTCGATCTCCTCAGACGTCAGAAGCATGCGGAAGGCCACGTCGGAGAGATAAATGAGTCCTTTGTCGATGGTTTCAGGCTTTGTGTCCGGCAGGGTCAGGATGTAGGTCGTCTGGTCGAGGCTCGTGAAGGCATTTTGGTGCTGGCCAAATCGCAGCCCGATAGATTCGAAGTAGGGCAATAACTCGCCGGGCGGGAAATTTTCCGAGCCGTTGAACGCCATGTGCTCCAGGAAGTGTGCCATCCCTTCCTGCCCGTCCTTCTCGTTCAGCGATCCCGTCGATACGTGCAACCAGAACGATATCTTCCCTGGCGGCGTCGCATGCGACCGCACCCAGTACGACATTCCGTTGTCCAGGGTTCCCCGCTGCACCGCAGCATCCACCGGCAAAGGAGCATTCAGGTCCAACTCTGCCGCTGTCCCGATAGACAGGTGCAAACCGAACAACACCACACCACCCAACAGGATTCGCAACCAAGGACAGACAACTCTCATTCGCTTCTCTCCAAACGTTAATGTGGGGTTGACTGGAACACGCTCGCTCATGCTACAGCCCAAGACATAACGCCGCAATGCGCCAGATAATTCGGGAAGCCGAAAGTGGCGGCCTTACCCGCCTGACGGCACGACCGGCAGCACGATATGGGACGGGTGCCCGGCGTCGTGGTGCACGGTTTGGCGCGCTTTGCGGAGCACGGCGTCTTGGCCGAAGGGGTTGCCGGTGTTGGGATTGCGGTCAAATTGCGGGAAGTTGCTGCTGGCGACTTCAACGCGGATGCGGTGCCCCTGCCGGAAGCAGTTGCTGGTGGACCACAGATCGATGCGGTATTCATACACACGCCCCGGTTCCAACGGCGACGGCGTTTCCCACGAGTCGCGGTAGCGCGCCCGGATGATGCCCTGGGCGACGTTGATGGCGGCGCCGTCGGGATACACGTCGACGAGCTTGGCGGTGAAGTCCGTATCCGGCGCGTCGGAGGCGGCGTACAGGGTCATACTGACAGGGCCGGTGACCTCGAGGTCATCCGCGAGCGGCGCCGAGGTGTACACCAGCACGTCCGGCCGCCACTCGACGGGCTGCTGATCGCGCGGCCCCATGGATACCGGCGTCACGTCCTCGGAGCAGCAGGTGCTGCCGCCAACCGTCGGCACGGGTTGTTCGGGGTCGTAGGTATAGCGGTCGGGGGGTTCCGCCGCCGCCGGCTTGGTGTCCAGAACGCCGTCGCCGAACAGCGAATTCGCGCCGCCCTGGCTGTGCAGGTAGTACGGCACGTACGTCGTGCCCGGAATCGGCCAGTCCTCGGCTTGCCGCCAACGGTTGGCCCCCATGACAAAGACGTTCACCGGCGGCTCTTCGGCGATGCCCGTGTCCGTACCCTTCAGCCAGTAGTCAAACCAGCGCACGTGCTCCGCCATCAGGTCGACCCGCGCCGCGTTCCCAAAATCCACGTCACCCGTATGGGTGTCCAGGCCCATGTGGCCGCAGTCGTGAATCCACGGGCCGATGATGATCTTCTGATGCTTCTTGCCCGGCGGGCACCCATGCGCCCGGACCCCCATGAAATTATTGAGCGTCGATTGCAGGAATACGTCGTACCAGCCGCCGATGCCGTAAGCCGGCACGGCGACCTCCGCATAGTGATCCTCCACGGGCCGCATACGGCGCCAGTAATCGTCGTAATCCGGGTGCGCGATCCAGTCCTGCCACACCTGCGAGGCGCGGCCCGCCTTGGCATCCATGGTGCTCAGCGGCAGGTGCCAGTGCAGTGTGTTCAGGTGGTTCGCCGCGGGCAGCCACAGGTACTGCACCTGGTTCGTGCGGGTGGACATCTGAACGGCGGCCCAGCGCAGATTGAAGGCGAGTTGGAAGGCGCCGCCGGTGTACACCCAGTTATGGTAGAAGTTCGAGTACCCGACGCGCGGCACCATGGCCTTCAGAAAGCGGCTGCGCAGCGGTGCGGCCTGCCACTGCACCATGGCCACGTACGACCCGCCAGCGGTGCCGATATTGCCGTTGCACCACGGCTGCTGTCCGATCCATTCCATGGTGTCGAAGCCGTCCGCGGCCTCGTGCACAAACGGGTACCAATCGCCGTCCGAATCCCACCGCCCGCGCACGTCCTGCGTCGCCACGCCGTAGCCGCGCGTGGCGAAGTACATGCAGTCCTGCACGATGGCCTCGTTGTTATTGTTGTATGGCGTGCGGATAAGCACCATCGGCACCGGCGGGTCCATTGCCGGCAGATAAATGTCAGTGGATAACGCCACCCCGTCGCGCATCGGCACCTTGACGTCGAAGCGCATGCTTACCTCGTGCACGGGTTGAGAAAGGCTGCCGGGAGCGCTTGCCATGGTGTTCTCCTTGTCGGGTGTCAATCTTGCGCCGATTCGACGGCGGTTTTGGGCTGCGAGAGATGCAGCGAAAAGGTGCTCCCCTGCCCCACTTCACTGGCCACGCTGACCTGCCCGTCGTGGATTTGGGCGATGTGTTTCACGATGGCCAGCCCGAGGCCGGTACCGCCACTGGCGCGGTCGCGCGCCTTGTCGGTGCGGTAGAAGCGCTCGAAGATGCGCGACACGTGTTCCGGCGCGATGCCGATGCCCTCGTCGCGCACGTCGATGCGCACCTCGCCGTTCTCCTGCCGCGCCGTCAGCCACACCGTGCCGTGGGCGTTGCTGTAGCTAATGGCGTTGTCCAGAAGATTGACGATAGCCTGCTCCAACAAGGGGGCGTTGGCCTTGACGCGCAGGCCGGGAACGCAGGACGGCACGACCGCGACCTGCCGTGCCGCGGCCTTGGCGGAGCAATCGAGCACGGCGGCCTCGACGATGGGTCCCAGCTGCACCTCGGGACGGGGAATGTCGGCAATCTGATTACTTTGCTCCATCCGTGACAGGCTGAGCAGATCCTCGATGATGGCGTGCAGGCGGTCCGCGTGGCGGGCGACGATCTCCAGGAACCGTTCCGCCTGTGGGCGGTCGTCCAAAGCGCCTTCTCGGAGGGTTTCCACGAAGCCCTTGATGCTGGTAATCGGGGTCTTGAGCTCGTGCGAGACGTTGGCCACGAAGTCGCGGCGAATGTTTTCCAGCCGGCGCAGCTGGGTAATGTCGTTCAACACCACCAACATGCCGAAGTCGCGGCCAGTGGCATCGCGCAGGGCGGTTGCGGTCGCTTGCAGGAAGCGCTCCTCATCGCCGCGCAGCACGATCTCTCCCATGGTCGGCTCGGCCTTTGACATGGCGTCCGTGAGCAGCCGTTGCAGCCCAACGTTGCGGATGACTTCCTGAACCGTCCGGCCGCGGGCCTGCGTCGCCGGCACCGCCAGAAGCGCCTCCGCGGCGGGGTTCATGGCGATGACGTGTGCCTGCGGGTCCAACGCCAGCACGCCTTCCTGCATACTGACAAGAATGGCCTCTTGCTCGTTGCGGTGCTGCGTCACGACGCTGATCTGGTCTTCGAGTTGCGCCGCCATGTTGTTGAGTGTGGCGGCGAGGTTGCCCATTTCGGGGGTGTTGGGGATACGGAGCCGATGGGAGAAATCGCCAACCGCAAAGTGTTCGGCGCTCGCGCGCATAACCTGGACGGAGCGGCTGATACGTTCTGAAGAGACCAGCCCTATGCCGGCGGCTATTACGGTAAGTACAACGGCACCGACAGCCAGGGGCTGAGCGGGCCAGAGGGCGGTATTCGCGCCGTCCTGTCGAGGGTAATCCCCAGTAAAGAATACCAATAAGGCCAGCGCCACCGCCGGCAGGTAGCTGAGAAACAATCGCCAGAAGATGGGCAGGCGGCGCATCGTGTCACTCCTGCAAGCGATAACCGACACCGCGAATCGTTTCGATAAGGTCGCCGCTGGGGCCGAGCTTGCGGCGCAGAGCCACGATGTGTACGTCGACGGCCCGCGTGGTGACACTGGAGTCGTCGCCCTGCGCGGCTTCGAGGATCTGGTTGCGGGTGAACACCCAGCCCGGACGCCGTGCCAGCAGATGCAAAATACGGAACTCCGTCAGCGTGAGTTGCACGAGAGCGCCGGCCACCTGCACCTCGTGGCGACCCGGATGAATCTGCAGGTCGTGATGCGTAATGACGGCGTCGCCCGCGTCCGGCTCGCTTTGCTGACGGCGCAATACCGCCTTGATACGGGACAGGAGCACGCGCGGGCTGAATGGTTTGGTGAGGTAGTCGTCGGCGCCCAGTTCGAGGCCAGTGACCACGTCGGCCTCTTCGCCTTTGGCAGAGAGGATGATTACCGGAATGCCGGCCGTGCGGGCGTCGTTCTTGAGCCGCCGGCAAACCTCCAGGCCGTCGACGCCCGGCAGCATCAGGTCCAGCACGACGAGATCGGGTGGCGACATGCGTACCGAGGCAAACGCTTCTTCACCGGAGGCCACGCCGGTCATGTCATAGTTGTTCCGGGTCAGGTTGTAGCGGATGAGTTCGAGAATATCCGGTTCATCGTCCACCACGAGAATCCGTACACGTGCCATGCAACTCCTTCCGCACCTATAGCGATCGCCCCAACAGCAGGCCCGCAGCGCCCATCAGCCCACCGCCCACGACGCTGCCGACGACGTAGCTCAGCCCGCGCAGCGTGTGGCCGTTTTCCAGTAACAGAAGAGCATCGGCGCTGAACGTCGAAAACGTTGTGTAGGAACCCAGGAAGCCGACCGTCAGGGCCAGGCGCAGAGCGGGCGCCATGTCGAAGCCTCTGCTCAGCATGGCGATAATCAGACACAACACAAAGCTGCCGCTGACGTTCACGAAAAGCGTACCATACGGGAACGCCGCTCCCCAACGAGTTGTGAGCCAGGTATTGATCCCGTAACGCACCACTGCCCCGACAAAGCCGCCGATTCCAATCCAAACGTACGTTGAGGCTTGCATCATCGTCTCAGGCTCTCTGCAGCCAGGAGTCGGGTTTCAAAACCCCTTGCTCTGTTACCAACGACTCGGCCGCGACGTCGTGCCAACGTACAACAGTCCCAACGCCGCGGCGCCTGCGATGAGCACACTCGGCCGCCAGCCGCTGAACAGTCCCTGATGACCGACGAACAGCAACAGCATGGTGCCGCTCACCACCGCCGCCCAACAGCCGGCAAGACCAAATGCCGCCCGATTTCCGGCCGGCCGTGCGTTGGGCCACACGCCGAACGGCTGCACGGTATCCACGAACCGTTTCAGGTGCCTGGCCTCGGTTGGCGGTCCAAGCAGCATGCCGGCCACCAGGCCGGTCAGGCTGGCAGCCGTAACCCAGATCAGGCGTACCTCGTACGGCATGTCCGTCAACAGTGCCAACGAGGTGCCGACCGACAACCCCGCCAGCATGGCGCCAATTTCGCCGGCCGCGTTCACCCGCCACCACAGCCAGCGCAAGAGCGTCGGCAGGCCCAGTGCCGCGCCCAGCATGGCCATCCACTTCCAGGCTTGGGCAATCGTATCGATCTTGGCGCTCACCAGAATCGCCAGCAGCACGAACAGGAACACCGCGCTTCTGGCCACACGCATCTGTTCGCGGTCCGAAGCCGCGGGGCGCAGCACCAGCCAGACGTCGTTGACCAGATACGAGGCGCCCCAGTTGATGTGGGTATCCACGGTGCTCATGAAGGCGGCGAGCAGGCTCGCCAGTACGATGCCCAGCCAGCCGGGGCTGAGCAGGTGGGCCATGAGAATGGGCCAGGCCATTTCCCGGTCCGACGCGGCAAGGGCAGCCGAGCCGTTCAGGCTGGTAGTCTCCTGCCCCAGCGGAATCAGCACCAGCGCCGCCAGGCCGACGATGAACCACGGCCACACGCGCACCATGTAATGAATCGTGAGGAACAGCAGCGTCGCCCGTCTGGCCGCCTCGGGGCTGCGGGCCGCGTTCAGGCGCTGCATGAAATAACCGCCGCCGTCCGCCGACATGTTCGAGAACGACTGCACCACCAGGTAGAGACCGAAAACCCCGGCGCCGACGCCCACGGCATCCAGCCAACCGCTGCCGGGGGTTGGGAACCAGTCCAGATACGCATGCCCGGGGCCGTACTGCGCTGCCAGCCCGTCTAGCAAGCCCTCTCGTCCACCGACCGCTCGCCAGGCGCACACGGCCAGCCACGTGCTGCCGAGCAGGGCCAGGACCAGTTGCACCAGATCGGTGAGCACCACGCCGCGCAGGCCGCCGAGGCTGGAATAGCAACCGACCACCAGCAACAATGCGATGATGGTCAGCCCTTCCGAGGCAGTGCCCAGTGCGGTGCCGGCAGGCCATACGACCTCGATGCCCGCCATGAAGCCGGGGAGCCATTCGTGCCACTGGAAGAACGGCGACGCCACTTTCACCATGGCGCGCAGCACCCAGCCCAGCACGACGCAGTTTTGCAGCAATTGCAGTCCGGTCCGGCACCAGCGCAGTATGTACGCCGTGCGGCCGGAATAGCGCACCCGAATCAGTTCGGCGTCCGTTATCACCCCGCTGCGACTCCAGTTGGCGGCAAAGACGACGAAGACGCCGGCATGCACGCCGATGACCGGAATCCACAGCCAGTTGCCCGACAACCCTTTGGCCGCAATGATGCCGGTAACCGCCAGAGGGGTATCCGCCGCGAAGGTGGTGGCAGCCATGGAAGCGCCGACCCACCACCACGGTAGGCCGCGTCCGGCCAGGAAGTAGCTGGTGCGGTTGCGACCGGCACGGCTCTTGAACGCCACCCCGACGCCCAGGGCCAGCACGACGTACAGGCCGATGATCAGCCAGTCGATGGCGTGCAGGGTGAACATGGGACGGCGTCCTTGCCCGGGGGGAATTTCCAGGATTCGTGCTATGTTTGACCGGTGAAGGTCAGCATAGCATACGCGTCATACAGGCAGAACATTGGCCGAGAGGAGAAGGGACGATGAGCAGTGAAGCGGTTCGATGGGCTGGGTTGAATCACCTGGCGTTGGTGACGAACGACATGGACACGACGACGCGGTTCTGGCACGGCGTGCTCGGTGCGCGCCTGGTTGCCACAGTCGGCAACGAGTCGTTCCGGCATTACTTTTTCGACGTGGGTGACGGTGCCACGGTGGCTTTTTTCGAGTACCGCAACCACGAGGTCGTGGGCTTTGCCAAACCGGCGGGGGTGCCGGACGACAGGGCCATCCAGTTCGACCACGTATCGCTCAACCTGCCGGACGCCGAGGCCATGCAGGCGCTGCGGCAACGCTTGCTCGATCACGGCTGCGAAGTCACGGAGGTGGTGGACCACGGGCTCATGCAGTCGATCTACTTCACGGATCCCAACGGCATCGCCCTGGAGGCGTCGTGGTGGGTCGAAGACCCGACGGGCCAGACAAGCGGGGTGAACGCGGCGCATCATCGTGACGTGATGCCGGTACCCGCCGCTCAGGAACTGCTGGATACCGGCAAGATCGACGACCTGCCGGCCACCCGGCTGATCGACGCGCCGACCTCCGACGTCGGCCAGTTGGTACGGGCCTGAGTCGCCCGTGATCAACCGGCTTTGAGGCGGTCGCGGGTGAGGTAGCGCTGGAACTCGAAGCGGTTTTCCAGCATGTGGACGTCGATGTGATAGTTCGCCGGTCCCTGCGCCGCCACCTTTGCCACCAGGGTCGTCAATTGCCGCGCCGCCAGGGCTTCCTGAAATGCCTGGCGGCACCCTTCCACTGTGTCCACCGTGGCCGAACGCGGCACCCCCGCCGCTTCGGCCATCGCTGCAATGTTGCTGCCCGTGCCCGTGGCGGTGGTGAACGTCCTGCCGACTGACAAGAGGGCTTCGTTGTCGAAGACGACGTGGATCAAATTAGACGGCCGATAGCGCGCCATGGTCGTCAGGCTGCCCAGATTCATCAAAATCGAGCCGTCGCCATCCAGCACCACCACCGTCTCTTCGGGACGGCTGAGCGCAATGCCCAGTCCCATCGACGAGGCCAGCCCCATGGCGTGTTCCAGATAGAAGAAATTCGGTCGGTGCCCCAAGGCGTAGAGTTCCGACGCGGTAGCCCCCATGATGGTGACGACCGCGCACGACGCCAGATTCGGGTACATGGCCTCCAGTGCTTCACTACGTAGCATGACCTTCCCCTGTGTCATTCTTGATACCATGCAATAAGCCTGCGAACCAGCGATATAAGCTTGTTGAACGCCTGCCCAAAGGGAAGGCTATAGACCGCATTGTACGACGTCTCTAATTAAAGCTATCATGTTCTTTTCCGTGATTCAAAACGCAGGCGCCATGATGTCAATGCAAGGTTTCGACCCGCTCGCAATCGAGGCGGACCCTGCTTCAGCACGGGACAGGCTCTGACGACCGTCAACGGCACGCCTATCTCAAAGAGGTGGCACAGCGCCTCCGTCCCTACTTTGTCCGCCGTCCATCGATTCGGGTACATGGCAGCGCGCCGTGGCCTATATTGAAGGCTTACTCAGTACCACAGGACGCAAAAACGCTTGGCAACTGGCAGAAGTCAGTGGCCCTGCCACGCCCTACGGCTTCCAGCACCTGCTCGGACGCGCCTTGTGGCAAGGCAGGGAAAGTCCAGAACTGCCGGATCGGTGTATTGTTGACCTGCGCCAGTCGCCTGGTTCAGACGTTGCTGGACCGCGCCTTATACCTGCCCGCGTCGTGGAGCAAGGGCGCTGAGCGGCGGCGGCCAAGAGCCTGCCCCGGACTTGGTCCGGGGTCAAGCCCAGGATGACGCTTTGAGGGCATTGGAACGTTCATTCAGAATCGAAAATACTCTTACGTGAGCCTGAAGCATGAAAATGGGACCGTCACCCCGGCGCAAGCCGGGGTCCAGGGGTCTTCGGACGCCCAAAGGTCACTGGATTCCGGCGTGCGCCGGAATGACGGCTTTGGGGGCATTGGCCATCACGCCAGCGGCTATTTTCACGGTAAGACATCGGATGATCAGAGCTGGTTTTGCCCATTGCGACGATCCCATATAGTCATATGAAAACCGCTCTAAGGAATTTTGACAATGATTCTGACGGCTTTACACGACGTATTCGTCGTTCTGAAATGGCTTTTCGGTTTCGGCGCTCTGATGGCGCTGCTGGGCATCGGCCTGGTGCTTCTGTGGTTTGTCGCGCGCGCCGTTGTCGTGCGGGTGCTGCGCAGCCAGTCCGCCGACCGTTTCCCCGTCCTCCGCAAGCTGTTTCTCGAAATCATCGTCCCTTGCTGAGGGGATAATCACAGTATTCTCGGCGGGCCCGAATCCGGGGTAGCGCGCGCAGGTTTGGGCCGTCGGATTCAGTCCGCGATTGCATCCGTTGGAGGAAATCATGTCCAAGCCCCCTCCATCCACCCCTGGCGGCACGCCCCCGGCCTGCCAGGAACTTACGATCACCCTCGGCGTCGAGGAGGAGCTGTTCCTGGTTGACCCCGGCTCCCGCGACCTTCTGGTCGATCCCGACGCAGGCATCTTCGAGGCATGCGAAAGGACTAGCGGGCCGCACAGGGTGGTGCGGGAGTTACTGCGCTCCCAGATCGAGACCAATACGAGGGTATGCGGTTCCGTGGCGGAGGTGCGTGCGGCGCTGCGCGAAACCCGCCAGATCGTCATCGAGGCGGCCGGGCAGTACGGCGCGGCGGCAATGGCCGCTTCCACCCATCCCTTCGCGTCGTGGCGGGCGCAGGCGGTGACGCCAAAGGAGCGCTACAGACGGTTCGCGGTGACGTTCCAGGAGGGGATACGGCGTTTTGTCGTCGGCGGCATGCATATCCACGCGGGCTATCGGAGACGCGGACACGCGCATACGGGTGATGACGGCATTACGACGCTACCTGCCGCTGCTCCATGCGCTGTCGACCTCGTCGCCGTTCAACGCCGGGCACGAGACCGGGTTCAAGTCCTACCGGCTGAGCCTGGTCGGTAGCCTCCCGCGCACCGGCATGCCCGGCCCGCTGCGGTCGTGGGAAGAGTACGATCGGCTCTTGTCCGGGTACCGGCGCATGGAGTTCCTGAACGACGGTAGTGAGCTGTGGTGGGATATTCGACCCTCCCATGCCTATCCGACGGTGGAGCTTCGGATCTGCGATGTCTGCACGCATATCGAGGACGCGGTGAGCATCGCGGCGCTCTACGCGTGCCTCATCCGCTGGCTATGGCGGCAGGACCGGGAAGGCCAGCTCCCGCCCGAACCGCTTACCGAGCTGATCGCGGAGGATCGTTGGATCGCCCAGCGCTACGGTGTGTTCGCTTTCTTCGGCGACAGGACGTCGGGCACCGGGCGGGTAGACATCGCCGATTACCTGTCGGAGGTGGTCGACGAACTCGCGGCCGACGCCCGGGCGCTCGGCTGCGAGGCCGAGATCCGCCGCACCCCGACCATCGTGATGAACGGGAGCGGCGCAGACCGCCAGCTCGACCTCTACCGGCTGCGCCGCCATGAGGGAGACACCGAGACGGAGGCGCTGGCCAGGTGGTAGATCTGGTGCTCGCCGAGACCCGGGAACACCTCGACGAAGCGTCCGGATGACGCAGTGCGATGGAAACGTTTTTGATTGGTCAAAACAGGCGCACATAAAACAAATGGATAATTCTTCTCCGCAAGACCAATGCCGGATGGGTGTCGATATCGGCGGCACGTTTACGGACGTGGCGCTGGAAATCGGCGGGGCTTTCCATACCGCCAAAACACTGACCACCCCCGAGGCGCCGGAACATGGCGTGCTGCGGGGCGTGCACGAGGTGCTGCAACGCGCCGGCGTGCAGCCGCAGGCCGTCACCACGGTCATTTACGGCACCACCCTGGCCACCAATCTGCTGATCGAGCAAAAGGGGTCGGCGACGGCGCTGATCACCACCGAGGGCTTCCGCGACGTCATCGAGATGCGCAACGAGAACCGCTATGAGCAGTACGACCTCGACATCGACCTGCCTACGCCGCTGGTGCCGCGTCGGCTGCGCCTGCCGGTGCGCGAACGCCTCAACGCACGCGGCGAGGTGCTGCTGCCCCTGGCCGAGGCCGACGTTGATGCCCTGATTCCCCGCCTGCGTTCGGAGGCCGTGCGCAGCGTCGCCGTCGGCTTTCTGCACAGCTACATGAACGCCGCCCACGAAGAGCGGGCGCGCGACATCCTGCTGGCCGCCCTGCCCGGCCTGGAAGTCACCCTGTCCAGCGAGGTGTCGCCCGAAATGCGCGAGTACGAGCGCATTTCGACGGCCTGCGCCAACGCCTACGTGCAGCCGCTAATGAGCCGGCATCTGCGCGGCCTGCAACAACAACTGGCCGACGCCGGGCTGCGCTGCCCGCTCTATCTCATGCTGTCCGGCGGCGGCATCACGACCCTTGAAACCGCCGTTCGCTTCCCCGTACGCTTGGTCGAATCCGGCCCCGCGGGGGGCGCCATTTTCGCCAGCCACATCGCGCGCCAACTTGGGCTGGACGCGGTGCTGTCCTACGACATGGGCGGCACCACCGCCAAAATCTGTCTGATCGACGATGGTGCCCCGCAAACCTCGCGCAGCTTCGAGGTGGCGCGCATCTACCGCTTCCTGCAGGGCAGCGGCATCCCGCTGCGCATTCCGGTCATTCGGATGGTCGAAATCGGCGCCGGCGGCGGCTCCATCGCCACGCTTGACGCGCTGGGACGCGTCGCCGTGGGGCCGGAAAGCGCCGGCTCGGAACCCGGTCCGGCATGCTATGACCGCGGCGGCGAGCGCCCCACCGTCACCGATGCCGACGTCGTCCTCGGCCGTATCGACCCGCAACAGTTCGCTGGCGGGCGCATCGTGCTGAACCGTGACAAAGCCGCCGACGCCCTGTTGAGCGGCGTTGGTGAGCGGCTGGAACTCGACGCCGGCGGTGCCGCCCTTGGGGTGTCGGAGATGGTGGACGAGAACATGGCCAACGCCTCGCGCGTACACGCCATCGAGAGCGGCCGGATTGTGGAGAACCGCACCCTCATCGCCTTTGGCGGCGCCGCCCCGCTGCACGCCGCGCGCCTGGCCGAAAAGCTGAACGTGCGGCGCGTCGTCATCCCGCCCGAGGCCGGCGTGGGCTCCGCCATCGGCTTTCTGCGCGCACCAGTCTCATACGAGGTCACCCGCAGCTTTTACCAGCGCGTCGCATCGCTCGACATCGACGGCGCCAACGCGCTGCTGGACGCCATGCGCGCCGAGGCCCTCGCCGTGGTGGAAGCCGGCGCCGCCGGCCGACCGCTGAGCGAGACCCGCACGGCGTTCATGCGCTACGTGGGCCAGGGCCACGAGGTGGGCGTCGAACTGCCGGTACGCATTCACACCCCACGCCTGGGACCCGACGCGCCGGAGGTCCTGCTGGCGGCGTTCGAGGACGAGTACCGTAGACTTTACGAACGCAGCATCCCGTACCTCGAAGTAGAAATTCTCACCTGGGTCCTGCTGGTCAGCACCGCCGACGAAGCACCCGCCCCGGTCGTCGAAACGGCCCAAGCCGCCGATGCCCCGCCGCCCAGCGGTCATCGCCGCATCGTCGATACGGTCACCGGCGAACCGGTGACCGCGCCGGTTTATCAACGCCGGGACCTGTCGCCGGGAGCGCAGATCACCGGACCCGCGGTGATCGTCGAAGACGACACGTCCACCGTCGTCAGCGGTCGTTTTCGCGCCCAGGTGCACCCGCTCAACTACCTCGTGCTTGAACACCTGTCGCCCCAGGTAGAAGGAGGAACCGCGCCATGAACCAAGCCGCCACGCTATCGAAAATCCACCATCACATCATGTGGAACCGCCTGATCTCGGTCGTCGAGGAGCAGGCGCAGACGCTGGTGCGCACCGCCTTTTCCACCAGCGTGCGGGAGGCTGGCGACCTCGCCGCCGGGGTCTTCGACCGCCAGGGCCGCATGCTGGCGCAGGCGGTCACCGGCACGCCGGGGCACATCAACTCCATGGCCGAGGGCGTCGGGCATTTCATCGCCAAGCACCCGGTGGACACCATGGAACCCGGCGACGTGTTCATCACCAACGACCCTTGGTTCACCTCCGGGCACCTGCACGACATCACGGTGGTGACGCCGACGTTCTACCGCGACCGGCTGGTCGGGCTGTTCGCCAACACCTGCCACGTGGTGGACATCGGCGGGCGCGGCTTCGGACCGGACGCGCGCCAGGTCTTCGAGGAGGGCCTCAGCATCCCCATCCTGCACCTGTTCCGGGACGGCGAGCCGAACGCCACCCTGCTCGACCTCATCCGCGCCAACGTGCGCGAGCCGCAGCAGGTGGTCGGCGACATCTTCTCCTTCGCCGCCGCCAACGACACCGGCGCCAACCGTCTGCAGGCCATGATGGCGGAGTTCGGCATCGAGCAACTCGATGACTTGGCAGAGTTCATCTTCGAACAGTCGCGTCAGGCGACCATCGAGCGCATCCGCGCCATCAAGCCGGGCACGTATCACAACGAGTTGACCATGGACGGGTATGACGAGCCGGTGACGCTGCGCGCCGCGCTGACGGTGGGCGACGACGTCATTCACGTCGACTACGCCGGCACCTCGCCGGTCAGCAGTCACGGCATCAACGTGGTGCTGAACTACACCAAGGCGTACACCTGCTTCGGGGTCAAGTGTGCCGTGGCGCCGGACATTCCGAACAACTACGGCTCGCTGCTGCCGATCACCTTCGCGGCCCCGGAGGGCTGCATCCTCAACGCGCCGCGCCCGTGTGCGGTGGCGGCGCGGCATATCATCGGGCACCTGCTGCCGGATACCGTGCTGGGGTGCCTGCACCAGGTGCTGCCCGGCGGTGTGCAGGCGGAGGGTTCGGCGTCGCTGTGGAATATCCAGTTGCGTGGCGGGCCGTCGGTATCGCCGAACAACGGTTACGCCGGTGAACGCCCGGCGTTCGAGATGCTGCACTTCAACAGTGGCGGCAGCGGCGCGCGGCCGCGCAAGGACGGCATGAGCGCGACGGCCTTTCCGAGCGGCGTGCGCGGTATGCCGGTCGAGGCCAGCGAGGCGATCACCCCGGTGATCTTTTGGCGCAAGGAGTTTCGGGAAGACTCCGGCGGCGCCGGTGCCCAACGCGGCGGCCTCGGACAGGTCATCGAGATCGGCGGCGCTGACGGCATGCCGTTCGACGTGCTCGCCATGTTCGAGCGCGTCGACAACGCCCCGCGCGGCCGCGACGGCGGCACTGACGGCGCTACCGGACGGGTCGCCCTGGCTTCCGGCGCCGCCCTGCGTCCCAAGGGCCAGCAGACCATCCCGCCGCATGACCGCCTACGCCTCGACATGGCCGGGGGCGGCGGCTTCGGCCACCCGCACGACCGCCCCGCCGGGCAAGTCGCCGAAGACGTGCGCAACGGCATCGTTTCCGTTGCCTCCGCCCGAACCCGCTACGGCGTCGCGCTTGACTCCGACGGCTGCGTGGACGAAGCGGCGACCGCCGCGCTGCGCGGCGGGATTGACGCTACGCACGCGTGATTTCGATCATTATCCAGATTTGGGCACCGGCTCGCCCTGGATTCCGGCGCCCGCCGAAATCCAGGGCCGTTACAGGACGGCTGCCTGAAGCGCTACGTCAATTCGGTTCGTAGACAGGCACACGATTCTTCCGCGAGAAACTGGCTTCAACAACTACCGATTGGTAGCCCCTGCGAAAGCTCCGATAAAGCCAGCCCGGGTTCCTGTATAGTTGCGGGATTTTTCATCGCCTTCCTCCGGACATGTTGCGTTCCAGCTTCGTATAAGAACGTATTATGACAACTTCAGAGGCTCTCACCGAAGCGTGGAAATCCTTGCCATTGCTGGTCCAAACGAAAGCCGACGAATCCATCGCGGCCAATATCCCACCGGAAAGATCAGTTTGGGCCGTCTCGGCCAAAATGGTGGGGCACCCGGGCGCCAAATGGGGCGAAAAAGGCTCCGAGGTGGGGACAGACTCATGCCCCTACCCGCCACACAAAACGCCATCCGCTTCAAGCTGATTGATACACGCCGCTGAATACCCCAGCACCGTTGCGAGAATCTCGCGGTTGTGTTGTCCCACCTTGGCAACCCAAGGTTGCACGTTGGCCTGGGTGTTTGAAAACAGGAAAGGCGAGTTGGGCACACGCAGCTTGCCGGCGGCGTCTTCCGTCTCCGCGATCATCCCGCGATGCAGCAGTTGCGGGTCGCCAGCGGCTTCTCCCACGCTGCGATAGTTGGCGCAAGGAATATGGGCGCTGTCGAGTATTGCCAGAGCTTCCGCGCTTGGCAGCCGTCGCAGCCAAGCCGCGACAATCGCAGTGAACGCCTGGTAGTTGGCCAGACGCTCGGTCGTGGTGGCAAAGCGAGGGTCGCTCAGCAGATCCTGCCGTTCCATGCACGTTGCAAGGCTTTCGAAATGTTTCTGATTGAGCGGCAGGACGAGGATGAACCCGTCCTGGGTGTCGAACGGGCCGTACAGGCGGTCGGGCGTCGAAGGCCAGTAATGTTGCTGGAACTCTTTCGGGAAGGTGTTGAGGATGGCGTCGAACATGGCGATGTCGATGTGCTGCCCCTGCCCTGTCCGCTGTCGGTAAAACAGCGCCCCATTGATGGCGCCCAATGCTTGCAGAGAGGCCGTTGTGTCGGCGACGGGCGGCCCCATGTTGAGCGGCCGTTCAAGGTTGGGTTGATACTGCAGGTAGACCTGCTCGAAACCGCTTTCAGCTTGCACCACCGGGGCGTACGCCGGGCGCTGCGCGCTGGGTCCCGTCTGCCCGTAGCCGGAAATCGAGCACATGATGAGGGCCGGGTTGGCTTGCGCCAGCGCGGCGTAATCCAGGCCCAGCCGCGCCATGACGCCGGGGCTGTAATTCTCCATCACCACGTCGTAGGTGCGCACCAACTGCTTGACGATGTCAGCCGCGGCGGCATGCTTGAGATCGAGGGCCAGGCTTTTCTTACCGCAGTTGAGCTGACTGAACACCGCGCTGACGCCCTGGCGCATCGGCGGCACGTGACGGGCAAACTCCCCGCCTGGCGGCTCGATTTTCAACACCTCCGCTCCCAGGTCAGCCATCAACCGGGTGCAGTACGGTCCGGCGATGACCGAGGTGAAATCCAGAACGCGAACACCGTCCAGTACCCGCGGCCCGGTCAATCGTCTGTTTGCTTCCATGGCGGCTCCCGTTGTCTTTGTTTGATTCATCTCCTGTTGATTGCCGCGCCCCAGGGTAGGGAAATGGCTCCGCAACGGCAAGGCGCCTGGTAGCTGCCGCACCACAATTTACCCCTCACCCCGACCCTCTTCCGCCAAGGGAGAGGAAGCCGTGTTTGATTGTCCGCAGGGCCAAACGTATAATCGCCCCGCCATCGACCTTGACGCATGCGACCCATCATTGACCCTCCAAGGCACAGACTCCGGCGACCCGCGAGCGAGGTATTCCCCATGCAGATGCGATCCATCACCGCGACTCCATCGCAGCTTATCGTCGAGCAACTTGTGGCGTCCGGCGTGAAATACGTGTTTTACAACTCCGGCTCGCGCGAGGCTCACTTCTTCGATGCGCTCTACCGGCATCCCGATATCCACGGCATCCTGGCGTTGCACGAGGGCAGCGTCACGGCCATGGCCGGCGGCTACACGCAGGCCAACGGCGACGTCGCCGTTACCGTGGTCCACTTGGGCGCCGGTTTGGCGCAGAGTTTGGGACAACTCATCAACGTCTGGACCGGCAGCCTGCCCGTCGTGGTCATCACCTTTGCCGGCGATACAGGCAGTTTCGCTGACAAGATCGGTCTCGATCTCAGCCACAACTTTGGCCCGACGGCCATCTCCGCGCCGTTTACCAAGGCCAACTGGAGCGTGATCGATCCGGAAGGCTTGCCGCAAGCCGTTGAGCGGGCCATCCGGGTGGCCAAAACCCCGCCCGTCGGCCCTGTCCATCTGGCCGTCTATGATCGCCTGCTTGATGCCCAGCAGGTCAGCACGAACATTATCGAGGGTGGCGCTCCCGACCCCCGGGCCGGATATCCCGCCGATGACGATGTCGAAGCCATTGCCCGCTCCTTGCGCGACGCCAGGCGCCCGCTGATTTATGTGGGCGACGGTGTCTGGAAGAGCGGCGCCGAAGCGCAAGCGACAGCCCTGGCGGAGCACTGCGGCGCCGCCGTCGCCACCCTCTTCGGGGACATGCGCGGCGTGCCCATCAAACATCCCCTGCATTGCGGACCGTTTGAACCAGCGGTGGCGGCTCTCGATCCGGACCTCATCGTGTGTATCGGCGTCCGCCACGGCGGCAATGGACGGCCTGACGATTACCAGCCGTTCACCGACGCAAGACGCGTGATTGCCATCGGTCCGGATGTCGAAAACTTCGAGAACATCCCGGGTCTTGAGCTGGCCGTGTTGGCGGACGAAGGCCGGACACTCGCACGCCTGCAGGCGTTGATGTTGCAGGAGGCGACGCCGGGATACTACGACGAACGACGGGTCCGGGCGCAGGCCCAGGCAGCGCGGCTGCGTGAGACACGCCTTGAGAGGCACCAGAATATGGCGCCCCAATCCTCACGGGTGCGCCCGTGGGTCCTGGCGCAGACACTTGACGAGGCTCTGGAGCGCCGCGGCGGCGGGCTGATCATGATTGAGCAATTTGCCCTGCCCCTTGATTGTCTGGGGAAACCGGCTGGCGCCGGCAATAACGTTTACGTCAGACCAGCCGGCGGGTCGGAAGGCTACGGTATTGGCGCCGCGGCCGGGCTCAAGCTTGCGGCGCCGGATCGCCCGGTCGTGGGTCTGGTTGGCGATGGCTCGTTGTTCTATGCGGACTCCGGACTCTGGACGACGGTTCATCACGCCATTCCCGTGCTCTACGTTATCCCCAACAACCAGTCCTACGGCATCGTGGCAAATTTCTTCGGGTTGGCCGATGGCGCCATGAAGCAGGCTAGCGAATACGCAGGCGTGGTTCTGGACGGCATTGATCCGGTGCAGATCGCCGCCGGATTCGGTGTGGAAGGCATGCGGGTGCAGGATGAGTCCTGCGTCGAGGACGCGATTGAGCACGGCTTACGAGTGGTTGAGGACGAACAACGCCCCTTCCTTCTGGATGTCCAACTGCCGCTCGGGCTGCCCGCGGATGGGCAAGCCGCCGAACCGTTCCGTCTTGCGTCCAGCCAGGCCGGCGTCAGCACGGGATCATCGTTGTAAACAGGTAACATTGACCTTATCAGGAGGTTCCTATGCGAGCGAACAAGTTCCGCGAATTGCTCAAGGCGGATAAACCCACTATCGGCACCCATATTCACACCACGTGGCCGTCCATTGTGGAGGCCATCGGCCATACCGGCACGTATGACTACGTGGAATTTGTCGCCGAATACGGCCCCTTCGACCTGTATGCTTTCGACGACATGTGCCGGGCCGCCGAGCTTTATGACATGTCGATGATGGTCAAGGTGGATCAGGAGCCGCGGGGCTTTATTGCCCAGCGCGCCATCGGCTCCGGCTTCCAGAGCGTGCTGTTCTCCGACTGCCGTTCGGCCGACGAGGTGCGCGAATGCGTTGCCATTGCCCGCCCCGAAACGCCGGAGGACGGCGGCACCTACGGGGTGGCGACGCGCCGCTTTACCTACATGGGTTACGGCGGCTCCATGGACTACGTGCGCGCCCTCCGGGATATCGTGGTAGTGATCATGATCGAGAAAGACGGGGCGGTCGAGAACCTGGAAGAGGTGCTCTCGGTGCCGGGCGTCGACATGATCCAGTGGGGCGGCTCGGATTACTCCATGAGCGTGGGGCGAGCAGGCCAGCGGGGCTCGGCGGAAATCAAGGCGGTTGAGCGTAAGGTGATCGAGACGTCCCTGCGCATGGGCGTGCCGCCGCGCGCCGAAATCAACACCGCCGACCAGGCGAAGTACTATCTGGATATGGGCGTACGCCACTTCTGCATCGGCACGGACGTGAACATCCTCTACAACTGGTGGAAGGAGCACGGGGACGACGTGCGCAAAGCCGTTACGTCCTGATCCGTTTCTGGCGGGCTCGCGGGTTTAGCTCCCACCGCGGAAACCCAATTGGCGCCACGCTTCATAGAGGACGATGGCGGCTGCGTTGGCCAAATTCAGGCTTCGGCTGGTCTGCTGCATCGGGACGCGCAAAACGGTATCGACGAGCGAATGCCGCAGGAGGTCGTCCGGCAGCCCACGCGTCTCCGGGCCGAACAGCAGCGCATCCCCTTCCCGATACGCAACCTCGTGGTAGGCTCGCTTGCCCTTCACGCTGCTCGCAAACAGGCGTGTGAACGCCGCCTCGACCGAGAACGCCTGGAACGAGACGTGCGTTTGGATGCTGACCCATTCGTGATAATCCAGGCCGGCGCGACGCAAGCGTTTGTCGTCCATGCTGAAACCCAGTGGCTGGATGAGATGAAGCTGGGCGCCCGTGTTGGCGCAGAGCCGAATAATGTTTCCCGTGTTGGCGGGAATTTCGGGCTCAAATAGGACGACGTGCAGCATAGCCATTTGACGGGGTGGCGCCTTGATTGTCGGAGAAGGCCCACCGCCCCCGGCGGGTCGGCAGGCGCAACGCCTGCGCCAAGGCGTTCAGAAAATGCGGTCGCTCCCAGGCCACAGCGCTAAAGCGTTCCAGGTGGTTGCTGTGCATCTGGCAATCGACGAAGTGGAAGCCCCAGGCGCCCAATTGCCGGACGAGGTGGACGAACGCAGCCTTGGCGGCGTTGCTGCGATGGGTGAACATGGATTCGGCGAAGAAGGCGGCGCCGAGCGAGACACCGTACACGCCGCCTGCCAGACGGCCTTTGACCCATGCCTCGGCTGAATGCGCAAACCCCAACTCGTGCAGGATGCCGTATGCGTGCTGCATCCCCGGGGTAATCCACGTGCCCTGCTGCCCAGGCCGTTTTGTTGTGGCACACGCATGGACGACGCGGTCGAACGCGGTATCGAATCGCACGGTGAACACGCCCTGGCGCAACGTTTTCCGCAGGCTGCGGCTGACGTGCAGATTGGCCGGAATGAGCACCGTGCGTGGGTCGGGAGAGAACCACAGAAGCGGCCATGCCTCGCCATGCGGCCAGGGAAAAAGCCCCTGCGCGTAGGCGGCCAGCAGCCGGTGCGGGCTCAGGTCGCCGCCGTAGGCTACCAGCCCATCCGCGTCGGCTTCGTCTGGGTTTGGGAACGTCAGGCTGTCGGTGAGGCGATAGATCGGCACAAGCCCTCTGGCGAAATAGGGGTGGCAGGGAGATTGGCGGCGCCATGGCACTCGCCGCCCGCCGTCGTGATGCCGCATGATAGCCCGCCAAGGCGAAGCGTCAAGCAGGAGGCCGCGTGGCGACCTACGCAATCGGAGACGTGCAGGGGTGCTTCGGCAGCCTGCAGGCCCTTCTTGAAAAGCTCCCGTTCGATCCCGACCGCGACCGGCTGTGGTTCACCGGCGACCTGGTCAATCGGGGCCCGCAGTCGCTCGAATCACTTCGCTTCGTCCGTGGTCTGGGCGACCGGGCCATTACCGTGCTCGGCAATCACGACCTGCACCTGCTGGGGGTGGCGTGCGGTAGCAGACGGCTCAAGGTCGGTGACACCATCGACGACGTTCTGGAGACGCCGGACCGCGACGACCTGATCGCTTGGTTGCGCCGCCAGCCGTTGTTGTATCGTGACGCTGACCGCGGCATCACCATGGTGCACGCCGGGCTGCCGCCGCAGTGGACGCTTGATGTGGCACAGGCGTGCGCCGCGGCCGTCGAGGCCGGGCTGCGCGGCGCCGGCATCGGGAACCTGCTGCGGCAAATGTCAGGCGACCGGTGCGATTCGTGGTCGGTGTCCCTGCCCTACGCCGAACAGCTCGGATACATCACCAACTGCCTGACCCGCCTGCGGTATTGTGATCCGGTCGGGCGCTTGGACTTACGGGAAAAGGGGCCGCCCGGCAGCCAGCCGGCGCCCTATCTGCCATGGTTTGCGATGCCGGGACGACTGCATGCCTCGGAAACCATTATTTTTGGCCACTGGGCCAGCCTTGGGGCCTGCAACGAACCCGGGGTCCATGCGCTGGACACCGGCTGCGTGTGGGGCGGCACCCTGACCGCGTTGTGCCTGGAAACCTGGGAACGTACGAGCGTTTCCTGTCACGACGTACTCGAAGGAGGATGCGATGCCGAGGCTTGAACAACTGAGCGCCGTGTTGCGCCAGGTCCTGTTATCCTTTCCCTGCCTGGAACCCGACGATACACCATGGACGCCGCCGAGCCGGGAACTGAAACACAGCAACCTGGCATTGGTCACCTCGGCGGGCCTGCACTTGCACGACGACAAGCCGTTCGCCGCCGACATGAAGGGCGGCGATACGTCGTACCGCGTCATTCCCTCGAACGCCAAAGCCACGGACATTTTGCAGAGCCACACCAGCATCGGCTTCGACCACACTGCCATCTACCGCGACCTCAACGTCACCTTTCCGCTCGACCGGCTGCGTGAGCTGACCGCACGGGGCGTCGTTGGCAGCTTGGCGCCGAACGCCTATTCGTTCATGGGAGCCCTTCGCGACATGCGGCGCATCATGGAAGAAACCGGTCCCGAGGTCGCACAGCGACTCAAGAACGAGGGCGCCGAGGTTGTTTTTCTAACCCCCACCTGACCCCTGTGCACGCACACCGTGTGTGTGTTGGCACGGGTCTTCGAAGCCGCTGGTCTCACTACCGTCAGCCTCGCCATGGTGCGCGAGCACGTCGAGAAGGTGAAGCCGCCGCGGGCGTTGTTTGTCCCCTACCCCTTTGGCTTTGCTCTGGGCAAGCCGAACGATGCCGATCTACAGCACCGGATCATTGCCGCGGCATTTGAACTCCTTGAGAAGCCGGAGGGGCCGCTCCTGGCGGACTTCCCCGAGGAAGAGATTCCAGACCTGTTGCCCCAATCGTCCGGCGTCACGCGTAACGGCGCCCAATCCACCGCGGACGCCGCCGATGAGATTGCCGGGCTGCGCGCGTTTTACGAGCGCTGGGTGGACGAACACGATGGCCGCACCGCCGTGGGCCTCAGTGGCATTCCGCAGCGGCGCTGGCGCGGCCTCGTCCGGTTCCTTGAGGCGTACAGTCGCGGCGAAGAGGTGGACATGAAGGAGCGGCCAGCCAACGTGTCGCTGCCGCAGTTCATCCGCTACTGCGTCGACGATCTCAAGGCGTTTTATTACGAAGCCCGCATGGCGCAAAAGCCGTCAACGAGCGAGCCTGACTTGCACGTCTGGTTTTGGGGCGAGATGGCCATCGGCCAACTCATCCCCGCGGTTGGCGAGTATATGCAGGCCAGCGAGGATCCCGCGGCGAAGGCGGTAGCCTTCGGCCTTGCCCGTTGACAATGGGCCGGTGCCCGTCACCGCAAATCGGACTGAGCAATGATCTACGAATGCGAGCGGCGCTTGCAGATCGAGGCCCCGGCAGAGGCGGTCTGGGACTGGATGTCGGATCTGCGCTGTCTCCTTCGCCTGAACCGCTTCCATGTCTACGTGGATTGCGCCGAGCCAGTGACGAAGGTGGGCCAGTGCGTTCCCATCCGGCACAACGTCTACGGCTTGTATCGGCGCCTGCGGGTCGCGCGCATTCGTGTGTATCGCCGTTATCACGTGGCGTGGGGAGAACTCCAGGAAGACGGCAAGGACTGGTTTCCACACAGCCAGTCTTTCACCGTTCTGCCGATTGATGCCCACCGCTGCACGGTCGTCAATCGTCTGCGCGGCAAGTTTCTTCTGCCCGGCGTGCGGTATTGGCTGCTGCCGTTTTACCGCCGTCTCGCGCCCCGCATTCTGGATCAGGAAAACCTGAGCATCGCGGCGCACGTCTCGAAAACCCGTTAGCGAGGAAGTCGCCATGAAGCCCCTGCACGTCGCAGCACTCGTGAAGCAAATACCCAAGTTTGAAGTCATGGCGCTCGGGCCGGACGGTCGTTTGCAGCGCGACGGCGTCGAACTCTCCATGAATCCGTATTGCCAGCGCGCGCTCAGCAAGGGCATCGAGCTGGCGCAAGCCACCGGTGGACAATGCACGGTGATTTCCCTGGGCCCCCCGGCGGCAGAGGACGTGATTCGCTGGGGCGTCGCCGCGGGCGCTGACCGCGGCATCCTGATTTCCGATCCGGCGTTTGCCGGTTCGGACACCCTGGCGACCGCCAAGGTATTGGCCGAGGTGGTCGAACGCTGTGGCCCCTTCGACTTGATTCTGGTCGGCAAGAACGCAGTTGATGCCGATACCGGGCAGGTGGGTCCTGAGCTCGCTGAGTTGTTGGGCCTGCCGTTCGCCGCCGCTGTACGCAGCCTGGAGCTTCGCCCCGACCGCACGCTGCACGTCGGATGCGAGCACGACGATGCCTGGGTCGAAGCCGAGGTGCCCCTCCCTGCTGTGATATCGACCGCTGAGCGTCTGTGCCGGCCGGCGAAGGCGGACGAGGCGGACAGGGCCACGGTGCCGGCGGAGAAAATACGCACGATCACGAGTGCCGATCTGGGCAACGGCCCTTGGGGGGCTGCCGGTAGTCCGACCTGGGTGGGCGAAACGAAGGTGTTGGAGGTCAAGCGGGAGTGCCGCATCCTTAGCGGCGCCCTGCAGAGCCAGGTGGCGGAAGCCATGGCCATGCTTCAGGCGCGCCGCGCTTTCGACGGCGAAAAAATCCCGGCGGTCCACACCGTGGGCGAACCCGCGGCTGATCCTGCCGCCACAATCGTCGTTCTCCTGGAACCGGGCAATGCCGGCAGTGCGCGTGAGCTGCTTGGCGTCGCCGCGCAAATTGCGCCGCAAATCGGCGCCCGCGTTGCCGGCGTTTTGACCGCCCCAGCGGACGACACGGCGCTGGAGGAATTCTATACCTGGGGCGCGGATCATCTCTGCGTATTGGACAACGGGCCCGTCGAGGAAGACATCGCGCATTTCGTGGCGTCGTGGTGCAGCGCCCACGCCCCCCGGTGCCTGTTTGCCCCGAGCACCTCGTGGGGACGCGAGGTGGCCTCACGCGTTGCGGCCCGTACCGGCTCCGGCCTGACGGGGGACGCGATTGCACTGGACTATGAAGATGAGCAGTTGGTGAGCTGGAAACCGGCTTTTGGCGGGCGGCTGGTGGCGGCAATCCGTTCGACGTCAGCCATTCAAATGGCTACCGTGCGCCCTGGCGTGCTGCCCCGCCCGACACCGCGCAAACCGCGTCCGCCTTCCATAGAGCGGCATCGCGTTGAGGCGGCTTCGCGGGTTCGGGTTGTCTCGCGTCAACGGAACGACCAATTGGATTCCTTGGCCATGGCGTCGCGCGTCGTGGGTGTTGGCATGGGAATTCCGCCGGAGCGCTACCCGGAGCTTGATCCCATGCTGGCGATTCTGGGAGCCGAGCTCGCGACGACGAGGAAGGTGACGGATAAGGGCTGGTTACCGCACGCCCGTCAAGTTGGGATTACCGGCCGCAGCATTGCGCCCAATCTTTATATCGGCATGGCCGTGAGCGGCAATTTCAATCACACCTGCGGCATTCAGGCCGCCGGCACGGTAATGGCGATCAATTCCGATCCCCAGGCGGCCATTTTCGAGCACGCCGATATCGGCATCGTGGCCGACTGGGCCGATTCCGTGCCGCTGCTGGTGAAGGCTTTCGGCGACCTGCTGCCTAGCGCCCGGTGAACACCGGCGGGCGTTTCTCCCGCCAAGCCCGCGGGCCCTCCTGGGAGTCTTCCGTGCTGCGACAGATCAGCATCGCCCATTCCAGATAATCGAGGGTGGAATCGAGGTCGGAATTCAGGCCCTTACGCACCGCGCGCTTGATAAGCTGCGTTGCGATCGGTGGCTTGCGTGCCAATTTCTCGGCATACGACTGGGCGAATTGTGCGAATTCCTCATGCGGCACGACGTGATTGACGTAGCCCATCTGCAGGGCTTCGTGAGCGTCGAACGGTTCCCCGCCCCAGATCAGTTCGTATGCTTTGGCGAGGCCGACGATACGGGGCAAAAAGTAGGCGCCGCCGTCACCGGTCACCAATCCCATGTTGATGTAGCTCATCACGAACTTGGCTTTGTCGGAGGCAATGCGAATGTCCGCCATGCTGGCCATGTCCATGCCGGCGCCGGCGGCCGGACCATTGACGGCGGCGATATAGGGCTTGTCGAGTTGCGAGACCGCGCGCGGCACCCGGTGCACACCATGGCGCATGTGGTTGCGCTGCTCGTGCAGGGGCGGCGGCGTTGCGTCGGGGCTGTAGACGAAGCCCTTGACGTTGCCACCGGAACAGAATCCGCGACCCGCGCCGGTGACCATGATCACCCATACTTCGTCGTCGGCCTGGGCGCGCAGCAAGGCGTCCGTCCACTCCGTCAGCATCTGATCGCTGAACGCATTCAGTGATTCGGGGCGATTCAGCGTGATGGTGGCCACACGATTTTCTACGGTATAGATGATTTCTTCGTAATTCATCCAGGCTTCCCCTTCCCTTGCATCAGAAAAAACAGTGTGTTGAAGACTCAGACCTGTCGGAATACCTCGATGGAGGCCGCCGGGGTGCCGTTGCGCAACGCCAACGGCCGGGTGACGACGCGGGTTTCGCCAAACGTGGGGATAAAGCAGGAGTGCTTGCCGGCCCCGCCGGCCACGAGCACGATGAGGTCCTGCGCTGAAGACGCCACCGGTACGCGGGTTTGCGAGGAAGACGCCCCGACGGCATCACCTAAAAAGTGAGCGGCGTTTTCCGGGCTGAAGCGCCCGATATCGATGCGGGCATGTTCATAAAGCCAGGCTTTGACGTCTTGCTTCGTAAGGCCCTCGGCTGCCACCGTGGCGGCATGCTCGGGACCAAAGACGACAACCGGCTGACCGCCTCCGGTCGCGTTGTTACAACCGACGATGGCCATGGTCTCAGCGACCGTCGTGAGGATGCTTTCTGCCCGGATGCTGCCGTGGTCATTGATATTGTGGGGCGCCTCGGCGCCCACGACGGTTACCGTGCTGACGTCGGCGGGGTAGCCGCATTCCACGTGCCACGGCTCCCATGGGCTGTCGGCCTCATTTTCGGCGAAACAGTAGGTGTACTTGGCCGGAGTACCCAAGGTGGCGCGGTCGAGTTCTCCCGGCTGGGCGCCGGCCACATTGGTCATCACCAGCCGCACGGCCCGCCCGATGGTGGCGTTGCTGCGCCAGCCCTGCCCCATGGCGTTGTAGCCGGCATTGATGTCCAGTTCGCGGCCAATGGGGCCGTTTACAAACACCATCGGGGTGCAGGGATGCGTGGTTGCCAAGACGCCGTACAGATTGAAAGCGTCGTCCGCGAGGGCCTGTATAGCGGCGATGACAACGGGCAGATACCGGGGCAGGCAGCCCGCCATGACGGCGTTGATGGCGATCTTCTCCACGGTGGCCTGTCCTTTGCGGGGCGGCAAGGCGGCAATGACCTCGTGCGGCGGCAAATCCGTGTAGGCCAGCATGTTCTGCACGGCTTGCGGCGTCGGCGGGATGATGGGGAGACCGTCGGTCAGGCCGTGGGCATGGAAGTACGCCTGCATCTCCTCAAGCGCGTCGGGCAAGCGTATCGTCTCTGATTGCAGGGGCAAGGCTACCATACGGGTTATGCCTCAGGCTTGGGTTTGGGGTTTAAGGGGTCGGCGGAGCCTACACGCTTGCCAACTGCTGTTCCGCCAACTGCTGTTCCGAGGTCGTGCATAGCTGCTCGACGGTGTTCAAGACGCTGGCGGCTCGTTGCTGCACCTCGTCAGCCGCCAGGCCGCCAAGCGGGTGTTTGATAATGGCGAGCGGCAAAGCGGGCATGCCGAGCGCCTCAGCCTCAGCTCGCCCCAAGGTGACGAATTCGGAGGAGCAAATCGTCACCGTCGGCACCCCGCGCTTTTCCAGCTCAATGGCGTCGTGGATACTCCACGACGTGCAGGAGCCTCAATCCCCAACCGCGTTCAGAACGATGTGACATTTCTCCAAGTCGGCCATGACGTCGCCGGAGGACGGGGAACTGATGCCCTTATGGCGATAGATCACCTCGTTGAAGTGAAACCGCTCGGCCAATTCGCTCTGAATCGCCTGTAACAGCAAATCGCCGTTCGGCTTGCTATTGCTCAGAATGCCGAGAGTCGCCCCCTGCAGGCTTGTCGGCCGCCGGGCCAGATCATACGCCCCCTGCTGGGGTATGCCGCGCGGGTCCAGCACGTCGATGTATCGCTCGGTCATCGTGGTCTCCTCAATAAGGAATCGTTACTACCCGGGGTGTGAGCCGCTGTCACGGAACGCTTAACGCCACAGACCGTCGTTTTCCACCAGCATCTGTTGCGCTGCTGTATACGGATCCACCGTGCCCTCTTCCACCTGTTCAAGCAGCCCCGAATGGGCTTCGCCGTCTTCGAATTGAGCCGTCAAGGTTGCCATCAATTGTTGCTGAAGCAAATCGAGCAGTTCCTGTCGCCGGTTCTGTTGGCGGCGCGCCGCCAAGTGGCCGGTCGCCGACAACTTGTGGCGATGGGCCGCAATCGCCTCGTAGAGTTCCACGATACCGATGTCTTTGTGGGCTTGGGTGCTGAGAACGGCGGGACACCAGCCGTCGGAAGCGGGGCGGACGTGCAGCATCATTTGCAGATCGCGCTGCAGGCGCTCGGCACCATCGCGGTCGGCCTTGTTGATGACGAACAGGTCGGCGATTTCCATGATGCCGGCCTTAATGGTTTGGATGGCATCGCCGCTTTCAGGCACCAGGACCAGGACCGTCGTATCGGCGGCGGCCACGATATCGAGTTCAGTCTGGCCAACGCCAACCGTCTCAACGATGATCAGGTCCTTGCCGAACGCATCGAGAAGTTTAATGACCCCTTTGGCGGCACGGGACAAGCCGCCGTGGTGGCCGCGGGACGCCATGCTGCGGATGTAAACCCCCGCGTCGAGGTAATGTTGCTGCATGCGGATGCGGTCGCCCAGTATGGCGCCGCCGGAGTAGGGGCTTGTGGGGTCAACGGCGATAATCCCAACGGTCTTGCCTTGTTGGCGGGCATACGCCGTCAGTCGGTCAGTGATGGTGCTTTTGCCCGCGCCTGGCGGCCCGGTGATGCCGATACAATACGCGTGCCCAAGCATGGGGGTAATACGCTGCATGATTTCCGGGACTTCGGCACTTTGTCTTTCCACCGCTGATACGAGCCGTGCCAATGCCCGTTGATCACCGGTGAGCATTTTTTCCACCAGTTCCACAGACATGCACGTACCTCAGACCGGTTTGCTCTCCTGCAAGGCAGCGTTATGACCGCTGCGGCGCATGTCCGCGAATGTAGTCGACAATATCGGCGATTGACGAGCCGGGGCCAAATATGGCCTGCACGCCTCCAGCTTGCAACGCTGGGATGTCGTGTTCTGGAATCGTGCCGCCACCAACCACCAGGACATCTTCGGCGCCCTGCTCCCTGAGTAATTCCACCACGCGGGGAAAGAGGACATTGTGCGCCCCCGACAAGCAACTCAACCCTACGACATCAACATCCTCCTGGATGGCTGCCGCGGCGATCTGCTCCGGTTGTTGCCGCAGACCGGTATAAATGACCTCAATCCCTGCATCGCGCAAGGCGAGGGCGAGAACTTTGGCGCCGCGGTCGTGGCCATCCAGACCGGGCTTGGCAATCAGAACGCGGATCCTCTGAGCTGTTGTCATGCCGTTTTTGCTCCCCCTAATGGCGCCTTGGCTACGGATGCCGGGCTCCCAGCGGCGGCGATTCTAGCAACGGGCTTTCCGGGGGTCAAGAAAACGCCGCCGTTGCGGCGTGCCCGAAAACCTTGATTGCAAGGCAGATGCGGTTTATACAACTCGACGGGCTGCTGGGTCGTCAAAAGGAGTTGCCGGCCCGATATGCCATGGCTCCGAATCCACTCAGACAACTGGAGAGACACCACCATGTACGTCACCGCTGTGCAGCCCTTCCTGGTTGATCCCGGCGCCGGAAAGAATTGGTTATTCGTAAAAGTGGACACCGATGCGGGTATTAGCGGCTGGGGAGAATGCTATACCCAGTCGGACCGTGATCAGAGCATCGTGGCGCATGTGCGGCAGCTTGGTCGCTACCTGCTCGGGCGCGATCCCGTGAACATCAAGCACTTTACCCACATGGCCTACCACGACTTCGCCGGCAAGCGCGGCGCGATGGATTTCTACAGCGCGCTCAGCGGCCTGGAGCAAGCGCTGTGGGACATCGTCGGTAAGCACTTCGGAACGCCGGTATACAACCTGCTGGGCGGCGCTTGCCGGGAGAAAATCCGCGTCTATGCCAACGGCTGGTCAGGGGGCGCCGGAACGCCGGAGGGCTACGCCGAGCGCGCACTGCAAGTCGTTGCGCGCGGGTTCACGGCTCTCAAGTTCGACCCGTTTCCTGGGCCGTGGCGTACCCATATTTCGCGGCAGGCGGAAGAACAGGCGGTGGAGACGGTGCGCGTGGTGCGGGAAGCGGTTGGGCCAGACATTGAGCTGCTGATCGAAGTCCACCGTCGGCTCGCACCCATGCATGCCGTTCGGGTGGCGCAAGCCATCGAGCCGTATCGGCCGTTCTGGTATGAGGAGCCGGTATCGGCACGCAACGTGGACGCACTGGCAGCGTGCCGTCGGGATATTCGTCTGCCCATCGTGACGGGTGAGGAACTCTATACCAAGGCAGAGTTTCGTGAGGTGTTTGAGAAGCAGGCGGCTGACATCATCAATCCCGACATTTGTAACTGCGGCGGGCTGCTTGAACTGAAAGAGATCGCAGCGATGGCCGAGCCCTATTTCGTTACCGTTTCGCCGCACAATTACAACAGCACCACGATCGGGTTGGCGGCGACGCTGCAGCTAGCGGCCTGCATTCCGAATTTTCTGATCACCGAATATTTCGTGAATTTTGAAGAGCGCGGGGCCGAGATCACGGTCGAACCCTTGCGGGTTGATAACGGGTATATTGCGTTGCCTCAAGGGCCTGGGTTGGGGGTCGAACTGCGGCAGGATGTCTTGGAGCGGTATCCCTACCGGGAATTCCCATTGCGCAGGTTACCGATGCACCGCGATGAGGTGCTATAAGGCATGCCGTTCCGAGCCCGCAGAAGGCGCTCTCCCCTGCCCTTATACTTCATCAAATAGGTGCGGTGTGACGAACTGAATGTGCTCTTCGTGTGTGTCGGGGTCGAGCAGCCAAGCGGCGGCGGCAATGCTGCTGAGGAGGGAATTGCCGTCCTGCGGTGTGAAGCAGAAGCCGGTAATTTCGTGGCCGTCCCTGACCGTCAAGGTCGGCACCGAAATCACCGTCTGGTTAAGCAAGCGTCCAAAATAACCGTGGTCGCGCCCGAACGAAAAGACGGTGTTGGCCATCGTTTTTTCGGTCAGGGCGATGTACTTGTTAGCCTCGAATTTCTCAATCACCTCATCCAGCGTCACGGGACATTTGACCCGCAGGTTAAACCAGATGCTGTGCATGTACTGGGTGTTGAGTTTGATGGCCGAGGAAAACAGATTCAGATCCAGTCCCAACGTGCGGAATAGATGCCAGGCATCGCTGGCGTGATGGGTGCCGAATTTGTCATCTTTATGGATGCCCACCTGTGGCGCGGCGATGAAACCCTTTTCTTGGCTGATGTCGCTGGACCGCCGCAAGCAAACGAAACGCCCTTCAAGCAAATTGTCCGGGGATTCATCGTGTAAGGCGACGGTGTCAACGAGAACGGCGAGGTTGTGGGTGTTGCAACTGACAACTTGAACGAAGCGGTCTTCATAAGGCACAAGCGCGTCGTCGTTAATACCGCGCGCATACATTTTGCCAAAACCAAATTCACTCCCTTGGGCAATGAAGCCGCGTGCCGATGACAACCCCTGATACCACTGTTCCTTGTGCTGATTGGCCATGCCCTCAGGCGTGCAGTCGATAACCACAGACGCCTGGTTCAGCGCTTCCTCAATATCGTAGGTGGGCTGCATGCCCAGCTTCTCGAACTCGGGGCGTTTTTCGTCAGAGACAACAAGCTGCGCGCCGCGTCGGATCAGATTCTTGACTTTTGCACGGTCGTCAAGCAGGGCCCGGTTCTTGTGAAAGGTGACTTCATCGACTTCCAGATGACTCCGCAGATCTAGCAGAAGGCCGATCAGCGGCTCCCCGATCGTTCCCGTGCCGACGACGTGAATAACGCGTTTGTTTTGCATCTGATATACCTCCGAAACGGTGGGCGAGAGACTTGATACCTGCCGGCGGGTGATAGGCTCTTCACTTTGTCCGCTCTCGCCTGTGGCATGGGCGCCATGCTATCCGATGGACAAGTCTACGAGCCAGAAATATGCTAATCGATGGCGGGGAAGTATGTCAGAGAACCTGTTGACATGCAATGTATATTTCCTGCTATAGAGGCGTGTGTCACGCGAGACATTGTGACGGTTTTTCCGTCCCTTTCGGGATTGTTTCCGTAAAGGTTCCTTTTATGGTGTACACTTCCAAAAATCCGAAAAAAACAAAACAACCGAACAAGCTCTTGGCAACGCAACAAGGCGTGCCAGGACCTGCATGCTACTGAAGACCCGCCATGTGGCGGTTCGTACGGAGGTTGCAGATGAACAGCAAGCCCAACGGTCAATTTCAGCGTGGCGTCGGACCCGGCAGCCGCTTTTCGCTCTGGTACGTCTTGGCAGCCATCGGATTGATGCTGGTGGCACAAAACGCACTCTTTGCGCGGCCGTTTGAGCAGGTATCGTACAGTGACTTCAAGGCCGATCTGCGTGCGGGGCGTATTGCCGAGGTGCGGATCGGCACCCAGGTCATTCGCGGGACGCTACACATGCCAGACGATGCCTCAGAGATGACGCCGCCGCTGCGTTTTATGACCGCGCGGGTTGAAGACCCTGATCTCGTCAAGGAATTGGAAGCGTACGAGGTGAAATACACCGGTCAGAACGATAACAACCTGCTGAAAACCATTTTGTCATGGGTTCTGCCACTGGGACTGTTGTTTTTGCTCTGGAGCTTCCTGGCCCGTCGGTTGGGTCCCGGTCAGGGCGTGATGAATTTCGGTAAAAGCCGGGCGCGGATTTACGCCGAACGCGAAACCGGTAGTACGTTTGCGGATGTTGCTGGGGTCGATGAGGCAAAAGAGGAATTGCAGGAAATTATCGATTTCCTGCGTAATCCGCAGAAATACACCAACCTCGGTGGCCGCATCCCCAAGGGGGTTTTGTTGGTAGGCCCGCCGGGAACAGGGAAAACCCTGCTGTCGAGAGCTGTCGCTGGCGAGGCCTCCGTGCCGTTTTTCAGTCTTAGCGGTTCGGACTTTGTGGAAATGTTCGTCGGTGTCGGTGCAGCGCGGGTACGTGACCTGTTTAAACAGGCGCAGGAGAAAGCGCCGTGCATTGTTTTCATTGACGAACTGGACGCCGTTGGCAAAGCGCGCGGCATCAACCCCATGCAGCAGAACGACGAGCGTGAGCAGACGCTGAACCAACTGTTGGGTGAGATGGATGGTTTTGATCCTCGAAAGGGTGTCATCATCCTGGGTGCCACCAATCGACCGGAGATTCTTGATCCTGCCCTGATGCGTGCCGGTCGCTTCGACCGCCAAGTGCCAGTTGGGCGCCCCGATTTACAGGGTCGGCTGGACATCCTGCGCCTGCACGGACAGAAGGTGCGCTTAGCCACTGACGTTGATCTTCAGGTGATTGCCGCTCGGACGCCGGGGATGGTCGGCTCCGATTTGGCCAGTGTGATCAATGAGGCTGCCCTTCTCGCTGCGCGTTACAACAGGGATGCGGTGACAATGGATGAACTTGACAAGGCGATTGACCGCATCATGGCCGGGCCGGAGAAGAAAAGCCGCATCATGGCTCCGGCCGAGAAACAGCGGGTCGCCTACCATGAATCAGGCCACGCATTGGTGGCCGAGGCGCTCCCGAGCGCCGACCCGGTGCGTAAAGTATCCATCATTCCTCATGGCGTCGCTGCTTTGGGGTATACCCAGCAACTGCCAACGCAGGATCGTTATCTGTATACCAAAGATGAACTCCTGGACCGTATCACCGTGATGCTCGGTGGTCGGGCCGCTGAAGAGGTCGTGTTCAGCGACACGTCCACCGGTGCTCAGGACGACTTGCAGCGTGCCAGCGAGATGGCTCGGCGAATGGTTGCGGAGTTCGGTATGAGCGAGTACCTGGGGCCGTATACGGTGGAACGTGGAAGGCAACCCATGTTTCTGGACCCTGGCCAACAGACCCCCAAATCGTGCAGTGAAGCGACAGCGCGCCGTATCGATAATGAGGCACGAGAGATGGTGGAGCGCATGTATGACAGGGCTAGGCGGCTCCTTGAGACGCACCGAAGCAAGCTCGAGACGCTGGCGCAATACCTTCTGAAGCACGAAGTGATCGATCAAGCCACACTGGCGGTAGTTTTGGGTGACTTGCGGCCACGTGCGCGGCCTGAATTGGCGAATCTGTAAGGCGTTACAAGTCCTTCTGTAGCGCCCCTGGCGTGGCTTAACTCCCGAACAATCAAAGGATTTGATAGTGATTTTGGCCGTCTGTTTTACAAGTCATATCTGACCCGTTCCTTGACACTCCCAAATTCCAGGACGTATATTTGGGACTTACGCACAACATTTCTCTTTGTTTTGGCTGTCACCCGCTTTTGGTGGCCGTGGCCATGGGGCAAGGGTTTAGCTGCTTTGCTCAGCCAGAATGGCCATAGTTCTGCTGTTTTGCCTTTGCTTAAAGCTGTTGTTTTGCTTTTTGCTCTAAAGAAGGATTCAATCGTATGCCGGCAGTGAAAGTCCGTGAAGCGGAGCCTTTTGAGAATGCTCTGCGACGGTTTAAGAAGCAGTGTGAAAAAGCAGGCGTCCTGTCTGAGATTCGCAAGCGCGAGTATTATGAGAAACCGAGCGTGAAGCGGAAACGCAAAGTCATTGCAGCCCGGAAGAAGGCTGCGAAGGCTCGGATGTTGCTCGGTATCTGAGAGCACCTTGATCTCTGTTTTCCATGCCTTACGTAGGTGCATGCATGAATGAACATACGGTTAAGGTGCTGGATTACGATCTCATTCGAGACGAACTGCGAACCTACACCGTCACGCCCATGGGCAAAACCCTCGCTCAGCAGTTACAACCTCATACGGATTTGGCCTTGCTGGATATCCAGTTACGCGAAACTTCCGAAATGACGGACTTGCTGGCCACCGGCGATGATCCGCCTTTAGCGCCGGTCACTGATCTCCGCATCCATGTGGAGGCGGCGCAACTCGCCGGGTATCACCTGGAAGGCCAGCAGTTTCTGGAAGTGGCTGATTGTCTCGAGGTTCTTCAACAACTTCGACGGTTTACCCAGCATAACTCTCAGCGCATTCCCCTCCTCGCACGTCGGTCGGCTTCCCTCTCAGACTTCAGCATTTTCCTACGTCAGATTCGCAGCGCCATCGATGAAAGAGGCGCGGTGCGTGATAGCGCCAGCCCGCTTCTGCAAGAAATCCGGAAAACGTTGAACCACACCAGCGAGCGCATTCACCGTACGTTGCTGAGGTTGATGGCCACGCACAGTTCGGTGGTACAGGACGCTGTCGTGACGATCCGCAACGACCGCTTTGTTGTGCCGCTGAAAACGGATTTCCGTCGAACCCTACGAGGTATAGTGCATGGGGAATCGGCCAGCGGTGCCACCGTGTACGTCGAACCGGACATCGTGGTGGGCCTCAACAATCATTTGTTGCAGACCCGCGCCAAAGACGAACGAGCCGTACGAGAGGTCTTGCGTGAACTCACCGAGAGATTGGCCATCCAGCGTGTCGCCGTTGAACAGGCACTGCAACTCCTAGGTGAGGTCGACTTGATCGTTGCCAAGGGGCGACTGAGCCAACGCATGCATGGTATCGCGCCCCGTATTACCACCACGGAGAAACGCTTGCGGCTTGTCGCGGCACGCCACCCTCTGCTAACCGATCCGGTACCGATCGACGTTCATTTGGGGCCGCAGGAACGGACCTTGGTTATTACCGGACCCAACACTGGCGGTAAGACGGCAGTGCTCAAGACGGTGGGATTGCTCAGCGCGATGGCTCAGTCTGGCTTGCACATTCCCGCGCACGGCGAAAGTGAACTGCCCCTGTGCAGAGAGATTTTCGTCGACATGGGAGACGAACAAAACCTGCAGCAGAACCTCAGTACGTTTTCCGCCCATCTGAAGAATATTCACACCATGACAAAGCAGGTGTCTGCCGACTCTCTGGTGCTCCTGGACGAACTGGGCGCTGGCACGGACCCGTTGGAAGGGGGACCGCTGGGAACGGCAATTCTGGAATACTTCCATGCCAGTGAGGCGCTGACGTTGGTTACGACACACCACAGCGCCATCAAAGCTTTTGCCATGGCGACTCCGGATATTGTCTGTGCGGCGGTCGATTTTGATCTTGATACGTTGCAGCCGCGCTACCAACTTGTTTATGGTCTACCGGGCCGCAGCAAAGCCTTCGCCATTGCCCAGAAACTGGGATTTCCAGCGGAGATCATCACCCGCGCTGAGCAAGAGGCTGGTGCGACCCAGATGCGCAGCGAGTCTCTGTTGGCTCGGTTGGAAGCAAAACGTCAGACCATGGATGACGAGCAGCAGCGCATACGGCGGAAGCAGGAGGAAACAGAGCGGCTGCATGCTGAGGCGCAGCAAATTTTGTCTGACGCTTCGACCGAAGAGCGACGTATTCGTGAGCTGTTCTTTCGTGAAGGCCAAGCACTACTCAAGACGGCTAGGCAGGAGCTCGACACGCTTTTGGGCTCCCTCCGTCAGTTATCGGGGAACGGCACGCCCGCTGCCTTTCCGCGTGACGAATGGCAGCGCGTCGTGGAGACAATTGAATCATTGGCCCCTACCCCGGCATCACCTCAGCCTGCGCCGTCTTTGCAGGTGGGAGACGACGTGCGCGTGCGAGGTCTCAACATCAAGGGTCGGTTACGCACGCCCGTCACGGGTGCGGGCAGCGTAACGGTCGAAATCGGGAACAAGACCGTCATCGTGGCTGCTTCGGAACTCGAGCGTGCCGATGAGGATGTGAAAGCTTCAAACCACGCTTCCAATGGCACCAAGGGGCCGCCGCCTGCATCGCTGGCTCCCGAATTGCATCTGCGCGGTGCCACGTTATCCGAGGCAGTTCCCGCCGTCGAGAAATACCTTGACGAGGCCTCGTTGCAAGGCTTTCCCCGTGTACGGCTTATTCATGGCATTGGCAGCGGACGGTTGCGTGCTGGCATCGCCGCCGTGCTCGAACGCCACCCCCTAGTCCGACGCTTTCAGGTCGGTGATGCGGGCGGCGGCGTAACGGTCGTTGAGCTTGAAGGATAAAAAGGTGAGCCAGCGCATTCCTGAAGAGATCGTTCAGGAAGTCCTGCTGAGGGCTGATATTGCCGACGTCGTCGGTGACTATGTTCTGCTCAAGAAGGCGGGTGAAAACTATAAGGGGTTGTGCCCTTTTCACAACGAGAGAACCCCTTCGTTCACGGTGAGTCCGGCGAAGGGGTTTTTTTATTGTTTCGGTTGCCAAGCCAAAGGAAACGCGGTGGGCTTTCTCATGCAACAGGCGTCGCTGACGTTTCCCGATGCGATTCAGATGTTGGCGTCGCGCTATGGCGTGCATATCCCGGAGATGCGCACAGCCCAAAAGCCGGACAAGCACAAGCCATTGTATGATCTGCTTCGAGCCGCTGTTACCTTCTTTCATGATGGCCTGCGGCGCGACCCGGTCGCTGAGGCTGGACGCGCCTTTTGTCGTCAACGCCAGATTTCCAGTGACCTGGCGGCCCGTTTCGAGTTGGGTTATGCCCCGCAGGCTTGGGAGGCCTTAAGGCAGACGATGCTGCAACAGGGGTTCGCGGAGGAGTTGTTAATCGAGGGCGGCCTTGTGGTTGCCCGCCACGAACCGCAGCGGCGCGTGTACGACCGTTTCCGCAATCGTATCGTATTTCCGATTCACGACCGGTTGGGTCGTCCAGTGGCATTCGGTGCACGCGCGCTTGACGAGTCTGCTGATGGTAATGTGCCGAAATATCTGAATTCGCCGGAGACACCCATTTTCCACAAGGGGCAAACGCTCTATGGCCTGCACTTGGCTCGGCAAGCAATACGTCAGCATGAACAGGTGATCGTCGTTGAAGGCTATACGGATGTCCTGGCTTGCCACAGGCAGGGTGTGACGCACGTGGTGGGCACGTTGGGCACGGCTCTGACCGACCGTCACGTCGGGCAACTGAGGGGCGTCGTCAAGGAGGCCGTTCTGGTTTTTGATAGCGATGAGGCGGGCGGCAAGGCCGCGGAGCGCAGTATTGCGCTGTTTCTGGACGCGGGGGTTCGAGTGCGCATTGCGACGCTCCCCGCCTCGGAGGACCCTGACAGCTTCCTACGGAACCACACGGGGGAAGAATTTCTGGATTGCGTTAAGAACGCCATGACATTCCCGGCCTATCTCGTGGCCCGCGCGCAACATGGCTTTGACCTGCAAACGCCCGCCGGTCGTGGGGATTTTGTTGAACGCATTGCGCCTCTCCTGCGGAAGCTGGACAACGAAGTGGAGCGGTGGGGCCATCTGGTGTTCCTGGCCGAGAAACTCGGGGTTCCGCCACAGGATTTGAAGCGGCAACTTTTTGCGCGAGCGTCCGGGCGCTTTTCCCCTGCTGCACAGCGGCAGGCTAACCCCCTCCCGTCGCGTTCAGTGACGAGGCGGTTTCCTGAGGAGTACGACTTGGTGCATTTGCTGTATCACCGGCCGGAATTGTTGTCCAAGGTCGATTCCCATATAGCCCCCACCGATTTCATGGACGCCGACCTCGGCAGTGTTTATTCGCTCTTGTTGCAATTTGCCCCGCATGGTGAGGACGAACGCTGGTCCCAGAGGCTGCATGACGAGGCTAGCGACAAGCAAGACGTACTTCTCACCCAGATAGCCGTGCAATCACTGCCCCCCGCATCTACGGGAGATGCTCAGGTCATGCGAGATTGCCTCGAGAAGATGCGTCAACGTCGCTACAAACTCCAGTTGCGACAAGTCAAACAGCGGCTCGAGTCTGAAAGCAACGAGGCTGAGCGGCAGCGGCTTTTGGAGCGGGCAACGTTGTTGGCAAAGGAGAGGCAGCCCGCGGTTTTGTAGATTATGAATTATTCCACAGATACCGTTACCCGCTAGCCGGTAAGAAGCGCAATCCAGGAGGGAGGGAGGTCCAATCAACTATGGTAAAGAAAGATAGGCGCGGTGAACTCAAACAGTTGATTTCCCTGGGTAAGGAGGAGGGGCATCTTCCCTACGAGGAGGTGCGCAGCATTCTGCCTCGCGAGGCTGTGTCTTCAGAGCAGATTGACGAGTTGATCACGTTTGGCGATTTGGACCTGGACCTCATTGAGCCTGAAAGGGTGTCCGAAAGGGCTTCCGGTACACACGACAATGGCCTGTCGGTGGACTATCTTGACGAGGGCCGGCTGATCGATTTATCGGCTGACGTGCTGGGGAAAACCGACGACCCGGTACGCTTGTATCTTCGCGAAATGGGCTCTATTCCCTTGCTGACACGCGAGGGCGAGGTCGAAATAGCCAAGCGCATTGAGGACGCGCACAATGAAGTTGTGCAGGCGATTGTGTCCAATAAGTTTGTCGGACGGGGGCTATTAGAGCTCGGTTTGAAGGGATATGTCGGCCAAGGCGTTGCGAGTGAGGAAGACGATCTTAACTTGGAAGAAAGCGACGCCACGGAAGAGCCATGGATGACGCCCGATTCCAGGATGAATAAGATTGTTAACCGCTTGCGTGAACTCTATGTCAAAAACAGTAATTTGCGAGCGCAAACACGATCCGAGACGCTTACTGCCGGACAACGCAAGGAATTGCTCAAGCAAGAGAAGACTTTGGGCAATGTCATCACCAAGTTGACCAAGGAGCTCAATCTCACCGCCGATCTCATCGACATTATCGTGAACGAAAGCAATGGCCTGTTACAGCGTCTCCGTGCCTGCGAGCGTAACGTTGCTTCTTGCGTGCAGCAAGCCAATGGTGATGCGAGGGTGTTCCACCGCTGTATGCACGAACACCATGTGCGGATGGCCCGTAACGGCTCCTCCGCGGACCACCCACAGCCGGAATGTTCGAGTCTCGAATACTGTGTGCAGGAGGCCTTTTGTATTGCGCATCGGCAGGAGTCCGAAGTTGGTCTCACCTGCCAAGAGTTCGTGGACATGCTGCAGCGCGTCTATCACTGTCAGCAAAAGGACCGCGACGCGAAACGCGAATTGGCGGAGGCGAACCTTCGATTGGTGGTCAGCATCGCCAAGAAATACACCAACCGCGGCTTGCATTTCCTTGATCTCATTCAGGAAGGCAACATTGGCCTCATGAAGGCGGTGGACAAATTCGAATACCGCCGCGGCTATAAATTCAGCACCTACGCCACTTGGTGGATTCGTCAGGCAATCACGCGGGCAATCGCGGACCAGGCACGGACGATTCGTATTCCGGTTCACATGATTGAGACAATCAACAAGCTCGTTCGTACGACGCGTCAGTTGGTGCAGGAAAATGGCCGTGAACCGCTGCCGGAGGAGATTGCCCAGCGCCTCGACTTGCCAGTGGACAAAGTGCGAAAGGTGTTGAAGATTGCCAAAGAACCCATATCGCTGGAAACGCCCATCGGTGAGGAAAAGGACAGCCATTTGGGTGATTTCATCGAAGACAAGAAAATCACCTCGCCTGCTGAATCGGTGATTCGCACGAATTTGAAGGAACAGACACTCAAGGTGCTGCAAACGCTGACACCGCGCGAAGAGCGGGTTCTGCGCAAGCGATTCGGCATTGGTGTGGATATGGCGCACACCCTCGAAGAAGTGGGACATGATTTCGACGTCACCCGTGAGCGGGTTCGACAGATCGAGGCCAAGGCACTTCGCAAGCTGCGCCATCCAAGTCGAAGCAGGATGCTGCGACACTTCGCCGAACATGCATGATGCTGGCAGGAATTCCGTTGATACCCGGCGGTGTTGGTCGTGGGAATACGACAACCCAGGCTCCGGGAGCAAACGCTCCCAGGACAAGTGGGCCCATAGCTCAGTTGGAAGAGCCCCCGGCTCATAACCGGTAGGTCCCTGGTTCGAGGCCAGGTGGGCCCACCTGACCACAAGGTGGTTTGATTCGTCCATGAATAAGGAAAGGTGGACGATGCGTGGACAGTTGACACTCTTGACGGCTTTACAAAAGGTCGATGACCAATTGCGTTCACTACGCAGGGAGCAGCAGGCGCTTCCACGGCAACTCGAGGCGCCCAAGCGTGCCCATAATGAGGCGCGCGAGGAGTTGGAATCGGTGCAGGTCGAAATCGACCGCAATGAACGCCAGCAGCGCGACCTGGAGATGGAACTGCAAAGTACCCAGGACGCTCTCGACAAGGTCCAGCGTAAGCTCCGCGAGGTAAAGACCAATAGGGAATACAGCGCCGTGCTTGCGGAAATCGATGCTGGCAAGCAGCAGATGACGTGCATAGAGGATCAGCTACTGCAACTCATGGAGCAGGCGGAGCAGAAGCGCCAGGCGAAGGGGGTGCAAGAACAACGGCTGCGGGCAGCACGTGATGTCCTGCAAGAACAAGGGCATGCGGTGGAACAGGCTTCGGAACTCCTGAACCAGAAAATTCTGGTCGAACGAGAGAAACGGCGCCAGACGGCCGTCGGACTAAATGCGGACTTGTTGGAGGTCTATAAAAAGTTGACGGCTCAGAACGACGGTTCCGTTGTCGTGCATCTCAATGATGCTGTCTGTGGTGGCTGTCATCTGAAAGTTCAGCCACAATTGATTTCCGAAATTCGGTTGCAGGAATCTCTCCATACCTGTCCCTATTGCCGTCTGATCCTACTTTGGCCCGCCGAGTGCCCTGAATTAGAGGGATGATCCACATAACCGCCGAGGCTGTCAGGAATTCATCATCGGTTTTGGTCTATACCAATTTCGGGAGCCGGTTTGAGCGGTATCAGGAGGAATCAATGAGGCATTTGGCAACGCTCCGTTCCTTTGCTCACCTCATCGCAGTGGTTGTGGCGTTGACCGCACTGTACACACCCGTTTCGGCACAAGAGCCGGCGTGGCAAGACATTGCCGGAGAGTTGATGAGCCCTGCCTGTCCGGGACGCACGTTGTTAAATTGCACGAGTGAGCATGCTGGCCAATGGCAAGAGTTGATACGGCAAAAAATAGCGCGAGGAGTGCCCAAGGATGAAATCATGCAGTATTTCATCAATATCGGTGGTGAAGAAGTACTCGCCTCCCCTCCTAAACGTGGCTTCACTTTGGCGGTGTGGCTTTTGCCTGTTTTCGCACTCCTGAACGGTGCCGGTTTGATTATCCTGCTTACCACAAGGTGGGTGAGACGACCTCATTCCCGTGAGCAAGATGCATTGCCTGCGTCTTGTCCGGATCATTCAACACAGACGGCGACAGCCGTTTCAGACCCATATCTGAGTCGTGTTCGCAAAGAGTTGCAAGACATCTAGAGCCCTGTAAATTTAAGGCGGTAGAGACAAAACCCGGATTCAGAGTTCCCCGAAATTTCCCGCCATTTTCAAGAGTTATGCAAGATATGGTGTAAAGCAACGATCTGTATTGGTTTCCAGGGGGATCATTTGTGCCTTTGCTGCTGCGTTTTTTCATGCTGGGCCTTATCTTCGCTTCCCCGTTGGTTACGTCTGTTGAGGCCCAGCTTTCCTTGGAGGATACGCTCCCTGGCATCCCGGAGGTCGTAGTCCAAGGACGGGACTTCACGGTTGACGAACAGGCCGGTCTAGCGACATTCCGGGTTGATGTGCGTGTGCCCGCGGACCATCATGGGTATCTTGACAGGGGCGATGAGGGGTTCTTCATCCCATTGGCTTTTGTCTTCGATTCATTGGAGGAACACGGATTTCGAGTCACTGAGATTTCACGTCCATCGGGCACCAGGGACGACATTGTTCACGCTACGGTGTTGCGAGACAGCGGTGCGTTCGAATTCCGATTGGAAACTTCCGACGACACGTTTCCATCAGGCACCTTCTCTGCAACGCTGCGCCACCAAATCTGCAACGACGTCACAAATATCTGCTACCCTCCGAAGATCACGATCTTTCCAATACGCTTTGCAAAAGGGACAGTTGACGAAAACACCCCCGCCTTGGCGAACATCACGCAACAATCTGCCCCCGCTCTCACATTGAGCGAACGCCTGACAGCACTATTTCGACGTCATTTCGCTAATTTCCCCATGGCACTTCTTTTGGTGTTCCTAGCCGGCCTCATCGCTTCGGCAACACCATGCGTGTATCCCGTCATTCCGATCACCTCGGCGATACTCTTGGCACGAGGCGGGGGAGCCCGACGCCTGGGACAACTGAACGCTCTGGTCTATTTCTTGGGCATTACCTTTTTCTTTACTCTGCTCGGGACTTTTGCGGCCACCACAGGCACAGCCCTTTCAGCCCTTATGACCAGCGCATGGGTGAATCTGGCCTTTGCCGGAATATTCGCCTATTTCGGCTTGAGCATGATTGGGTTCTATGAATTTCAGTTTCTTACACCACTCATAGCCAAATTGGACAACACGGCAGGCCGATGGGATGGATTCTTCGGCACCTTCTTGATGGGAGCGACTGCGGGTCTCGTCATTTCTCCATGTGTAGGTCCGATTGCGGGAGCCATTCTACTTGACATTACTGGCCAAGCGGCGGGTACCCAGTTGTCCGGAAGTACCAGTCCGGCCGAAACTGCGTTGCGAGGCATTGGCCTGATGGCAAGTTTTGGCATGGGACTGGGGGTTCCTTTTCTCGTGGTTGGGATGCTCAGTAACGGACTGCCACAATCGGGCCCGTGGCTTACAAAGGTCAAATTTCTCCTCGGCATTCCAATTCTTTACTTCGCTTATGTTTATTATCTCAAGGGCATGGAAACCGCGGCCGTGCCGCCGAACATAGCTCATGCCATCCTTGTCGGGATACTGGCAATCGCGCTCGCCGTTTTTCTAGGCTTGTTTCATTCCTTGGGAGACGCCCCAGAACAAGGCCAGTTAGTCCGTCGCATTCTGGGAATCATCCTGCTTATTCTGGGGGGGCATTTTCTCTACAATGGCTTAGGTCAATCGGGGATTCTGATCCCGGTATCGGGAACGGGCCAACAAATGGTCGCGGGGGGGCTTACGCTGCCCGAGGGAGGGGAAATCGGGGATTCCACTGCCTCGCAAGTGGAATTTTCCGGGAATCTTCGCTGGTTGCGAGACTTTTCGCTAGCCCAAGAGCGAGCCAGGGTCGAAGGCAAGGCTCTTTTTGTAGACTTCTATGCGACTTGGTGCGCGAACTGCAAAGCCTTTCAGCGATTGGCAGAAAGCAACGGCCAATTGAACAATGCCTTGCAGCAAGCCGTGCTTGTAAAAATCTACGACAGCGATGAAATCTTTGGGACCTTTCAACGGGACGAAAACTACCCGGAACTGGGTGGTGTTGGAGGCCAGCCGTTCCTACCGTTGTTTGCCATTTATTCCGACCGGGGCGACTTGCACTGGAAGGGTCAGGATTTTCGAGCTGTCACCACAATCGTAAGCCAGCTCGAAGCAGTCAAACAAATTGTCGTGCCGTGATTCAACAGACTTTCAACACACAAGGTGGAGTTCTGGCTTGCTTCGGTTTTGGACCGCCATGATGCTTTGTTTTGTGCACCTTCCCTGCCTGTTCCAAGCCCCCGGTTTCCGGCTAAACGCCGAACCTGTCTCGCCCGCGCCATCGTCGTCAGAACAGGCGTTCTCTCCGGATCCGATGTTGGCCTTCGCAGCAGAGTTGATGCGAAAAAGAGAGTACTACCGTGCCATCACGGAATACAGGCGATTTCTCTTCACCTTCCCGCATGACATACGGCGCTCTATGGCCCACTTTCGCGTGGGCCTAGCTTTCTTATCGCGGCATGGACTTATGGCAAGGCTCTGAAGGTCTTTGACGAGGTAGCCAAGCTGTATCCGGATACGCCTTACGGCAAACAGGCATGGCTTTGGCAAGGTAAGTGTCTGATGCGACAGGGCAAATATGAGACAGCGGAAGACTTTTACGATGCTGTCAGGCGCCACTCACCTGGACGGCGTTCGGAGAACATGCTACTTACCGGGATGCTTGGGCGCTGCTGCATCAGTAAGAATGGCAGAAGGCCACGGAACAATTTCAAAGCATCCCCACCCATAATTCGTTTCGCGAGACAGCCCAACAAATTGTCGAAGTAATTCTGAACAAGGGAGACCTGTCTCGGAAATCCCCCTTCTAGAGCATTTTCGGATCATACTGTTTATATCCTGCATGAGTGAAATAGTTGGCGCCTTCCTCAGGGGAAAATGCCTCCAGTGCCGTAACAATGGCCGACTCCAGAGCGTCAACAGTCCATGCTGCCGCCTTGCGAAGCAACGCCTTGAGGCTTCGCAAAGGCCTGCTCTATCGGATTGAAATCCGGCGAGTACGGCGGCAGGTACAAGAGCGTTGCGCCCGACTTGCCGATGGCCTCGCGCACCCCCTTAACTTTGTGCGCCGCAAAATTATCGAGCACAACCACGTCGCCCGCGCGAAGACTTGGACCCAGAAACGAGTCGGCATAGGTGCCGAAGGCTGCGCCATCCAGGGCACCATCAATGACCATGGGCGCCGTCAGACCACGCAAGCGAAGTCCACACACCCATGGGGTGGTCTTCCAATGGCCGTGTGGCACCGATGCCCGGCAGCGCTTGCCGCGCGGCGAGCGTCCGTGCCGCCTGGCCATCTTCGTGTTGGCTCCGGTCTCGTCAATGAAGACGAGCTTCTCTGGGTCAAGATGCGGCTGCTGGGCGATCCAGGCTTGCCGCTGGGCAGGCTACGTCATCACGGTCCTGTTCACGGGCAGGTGCCGTCTTTTTTTGAACGTGATGCCATGTCGCCGCAAGAACTCGTGGACGGTGCTGATGGCGAAGGTCTCGCCACGCTCGCTGAAAAGGCGCTGTCGGAGTTCGGCCAGGGTGATGTCGGGTGTCTCCTGTAGGGTGCCCATGAGAAAGTCGGCATGCGCTTCGATACGCCCGGATCGGCGGTCACCGCCACAGGGTTTTGCCTGGGTGCGTCCGGTCCGGAGGTAGGTCTGCATCCACCTTACGGCGCTAGCGGAGCTGATACCGAATCGTTTGGCGGCGGCGTTGCGTGACATGCCGCCTTCGATGGCTCGGATGACGCGGATACGGAGGTCTTGGGACAGGTAAGCGGCCATGGCTGATGGTCTCCTGCCGATGATGCTGGGGGAAAGACGACTTGGGATAGGCAGGACCGGAATTATACAGTTAGAACCGGATATGCTCTAGCTGGCGTTTTATCGGCCACTTTACCGGGGAGCGGGCAGTTATATGTTGGACGCCAAGGGGACGCGTTGCTTGCTTTTGTTCTGAACGGGTTATTCGTTGTGGGGATTGTAGAGGCGCTGAATCATGATCAAGTAGCAATAGCGGGAGCGCTCAGCCATTTGTGAGACGGGGTGGTTCGCGGGCAGCATTTATGGGGCTATAACGGCGCGCATAAGTACAATCGGCATCGTACGGATACCTTCACACGAGAATTGGGAGGTCAATTTCGTTACCATCCACCGAAGGCCTCGCCGGCAGCGAGGACCTTCGGAATCCGATTGGGCCTACGATTCTGAAGGACGATCCACCAATTCCATCAATACCAACGGTGCGTTATCCCCCTGGCGCCGGCCGGCCTTCATGATGCGCGTATAACCACCCGGCCGTTGTCGATAGCGAGGACCTAATTCATCGAACACCTTTTTCACAACCGTCCGACTACGGACCCTTTTGAACGCCAGACGCCGGGCATGCAAGTCGCCACGTTTGCCCCACGTAATGATCCGATCTACCAAGCCACGCACCTCTTTGGCTTTCACCTCGGTTGTACGAATCCGTTCGTGAGTGAGCACCGCCACCGCTAAATTACAAAGCAGCGCCTTACGATGGCTGCTCCGGCGGTGCAGACTTTTTCCTTTTTTCAGATGGCGCATAATCTGCTCACTTTCCTTGCGAAGCGACTCAGTTTGTCTTCCCTTGCCAATCCACTCCATCCAGACTCATGCCGAGGCCCAAGCCCATGCTGGTCAAGATCTCCTTGATTTCGTTAAGAGATTTGCGACCAAAATTTCGGGTCTTCAGCATCTCCGGCTCATTTCGTTGCACGAGTTCGCCGATGGTCTTGATATTGGCATTCTTCAGACAGTTGTAGGAACGAACCGACAACTCCAATTCATCAACACTACGGCTGAGGTTCTCAATCAACTTCTGCCGCACCTCATCCACTTCCGGGGCGTCCTGGACAGGGTCTTCCCGAAAGTTAACGAAGATTTTCAAATGATCCTCAAGGATGGCGGCAGCTTGCGCAATGGCATCCTCCGGGTGAATGCTCCCGTTTGTGCGGATTTCGAATATCAGCCGATCATAATCGGTTGCGTAGCCAACGCGTGTTTTTTCAACGTGCAGACCTACTCGGCGGACAGGGGAAAAAACCGCGTCCACGGGGATGACTTGTGGATCGACGATTGATGCGGCGTGCCTCTCGGCGGGGACATATCCTCGCCCCCTCTGAACATCCATGGCGATTTCCAATGTCGCATCTTTATTCAAAGTGGCGATATGAAGATCAGGGTTCAGAATTTCGACATCCGCATCCGTGACGACTTGACTGGCTAGCACCTCGCCTGGCCCGGTAGCTCGTAGCAAGAGTTGCTTTGGCTTGTCCACATGCATCTTCAAGAGCAATTCTTTAATGTTGAGAATAATTTCCGTAGTGTCTTCCAAGACGCCCGGGATTGTCGAAAATTCGTGGTACACACCCTGGATTTTTAGGGCGGTCACTGCAGCTCCCGTCAAAGAGGAGAGCAGCACACGGCGCAGAGCGTTACCAATCGTCACACCAAAACCACGTTCAAGTGGCTCGGCCGTGAAACGCCCGTATGTATTGGTCAGCGAATCTCGATCGCTTTCGATACGCTTGGGTTTTTGAAAGCCAATCGACGTTGTCTCCATGCTACAACGCTCCTTCTACGTTTCCCGAAACTTGTTGTGTTAAAAAGACACGGGGCGAGTACGACTGCACGAGGACATTGTTGGTAGGTCAGCCCTTTATTTCGAGTAGAGTTCAACTACAAGCTGTTCTTGGAATGACAGCGTGATGTCGTCTCGTTTCGGCAGCGCCTGCACCACACCACGCATGTTCTCCGTATCGACATGAACCCATTCAGGAATTTGTCTTTGGTCGTGACGCTGCATGCCGCTACGGAGCACTTCTATTTCACGACTCTTTTCTCGAGGTTCTATAACGTCACCCTGTTTGACAAGAAACGACGGGATGTTTGTTTTACGGCCGTTGACGCGGAAATGGCCGTGGCGAACAAGCTGCCGTGCTTGGGCGCGAGACTCAGCAAAGCCCATGACATAGAGGACATTATCCAATCGACGTTCCAAAAGTACCAAAAGCTCCGAACCCGTTACTTCCTTCGAACGTGATGCCCGTGCAAAATAACGTCTGAACTGAGATTCCAATACGCCATACGTCCGTTTGACCTTTTGCTTTTCACGCAATTGCAAGCCGTATTCCGAAAGTTTTGTCCGCCTCTGTCCATGCTGACCTGGAACGTAGTTGCGCCGGTTAATGGCGCATTTATCGCTCAAACAGCGATCGCCTTTGAGATAAAGTTTCATGTTTTCCCGACGACACAATCGGCAGACAGCATCCGTGTATCTTGCCACGCTTGTTCTAACCTCCCTCTTCTCTAAACGCGCCGTTTTTTCGGTGGGCGCGGGCCATTGTGCGGTATCGGCGTTACATCGCGAATAACACTTACCTCAAGACCGGCTGCTTGCAATGCACGAATAGCAGCCTCGCGTCCCGAACCAGGTCCTTTAACCAATACATCCACTTTTCTCATGCCTTGATCAATCACCTTGCGAGCGACTTGCTCGGCGGCAGTTTGGGCCGCAAAAGGTGTGCTCTTACGCGAGCCTCGGAAACCCTGTCCTCCCGCACTGGCCCAAGCCAACGCGTTGCCCCCGCCGTCGGTTATGGTAATAATCGTGTTGTTGAAGGTCGATTTAACGTGCACCACACCTTCTGCAACCGTACGCCGTTCACGGCGACGTTTCCCCTCTTTACGCCTTGACTCTGCCATGTATGCCCTCTATTTCTTGCCCTTGCGACCAATCATACGCCGTGGGCCCTTACGTGTGCGAGAGTTGGTCCGGGTCCGTTGGCCTCGGACCGGCAATCCACGACGATGTCTCAAGCCACGATAAGCTCCCACGTCCATGAGTCGCTTGATATTCATTGCCACTTCCCGACGCAAGTCGCCTTCTACGGAGTATTGCTCCTCGATCACCTCACGGAGTCGGGTAATATCACTCTCGGTCAGTGCCTTCACGCGTGTGTCGGGATCAACCGCCGTAGCTTGCAATATCTTCTTCGCAGAAGTAGGACCAATGCCGTAGATGTATGTCAAAGCGACTTCGACTCGTTTTTCGTTTGGAATGTCAGCTCCAGCTATACGAGCCATCTTCTGTTCCCTTTCCTGTTTAGCCCTGCCGTTGCTTATGGCGCGAGTTTTCGCAAAGAATCCGCACAATACCCTTACGACGGACGACCTTGCACTTCGCACAGATCGGCTTCACCGAAGCACGAACTTTCATGTTGTTACCCTCGCACTCAACGTCTCTTTGAGTTTTACTCACACCATCGCGACGCGACATCACTTGAAGCGATAAACAATTCGCCCCCGAGTCAGGTCATAGGGTGACAATTCCAATTTCACCTTATCTCCAGGAAGAATACGGATGAAATGCATCCGCATCCGGCCCGAAATATGTGCCAAGACTACATGCTTGTTCTCAAGCTCTACCTTAAACATAGCATTAGGTAAAGGCTCGACCACCGTGCCTTCAACAGCTATAATTTCTTCCTTTTCCATAATCTCCAATGTGCCGCAATAGTGTCGCTTGTCAAAGCTGACTGAGGATGATGCCGCCCCCTTCAGCTACCGTAATGGTGTGCTCAAAATGAGCCGACGGCTTGCCGTCGTCGGTAATGACAGTCCAATTATCCTTCAGAATATGCACGTCACAAGTACCCAGATTCAACATGGGTTCCAGTGCCAACACCATGCCTTCACGTAAGCGTGGCCCACGCCTCGGTGGGCCAAAGTTGGGAACCTGTGGTTCTTCGTGCAACTCCGTGCCAATACCGTGTCCAACAAAATCCTTTACGACCCCATAACCTCGCTGTTCAGCGAAAGTTTGAATTGTGTGCGAAATATCGGACAGGTAATTGCCGATTCGGGCTTGAGTAATTCCTGCATTCAGAGCACCGCGGGTGTCCTCGATAAGGGACTGCAAGTCCTGATCGATAGTGCCAACAGGGAAAGTGATGGCGTGGTCTCCATAATAGCCATCGACAATTGCACCGCAGTCGACTCCGATGATATCGCCCTCTCTCAGTTTCCGTTTCTTAGATGGAATGCCATGTACAACCTCGGAGTTGATGGAGGTGCACAATGTTGCAGGAAATCCTCGATAACCCTTAAATGCCGAGAGGCCTCCCTGTTTACGAATGAAAGCCTCGGCAGTACGATCAAGCTCGTCCGTGGTTCTCCCAGGCTCAATCATTGGCTGCAAGCGTTGCAGTGTCTCTGCTACTAACTGGCAACTTTCCCTAATCCTTTCAATTTCGCGTGGCGACCGATAGGTAATCATGATCCGTTACAGCGCTGTTTGTTGTTATACGATTCTACCGGCGGCCTTTCAGCCGCCCTTTTTTCATGAATGTATCGTAGTGGCGCATGACCAAATGGGATTCCACTTGCTGCATTGTGTCCATAGCTACACCAACCACGATGAGGAGCCCTGTGCCGCCGAAAAAAAAGGGCACTTGAAGAAATAACACTAAGTAAGTGGGAAGAATAACGATGCAAGACAAGTAAAGCGCGCCCGCCAGGGTTAGGCGCGATAACGTACGGTCAATAAACTCCGCTGTCCTCCTGCCTGGACGGATACCCGGCACGTACCCTCCATATTTCCGCATGTTGTCGGCGACATCAACAGGGTTAAAAATGATGGCTGTATAAAAATAGGCGAAAAAGATGATCAAAACTACGGTCAAGACAGAGTAAAGCAGGGTTCCCGGCGACAGTTGTTGAACAATGTTGTCCAATATGCCACCGGCGTTCTGACCGCCGGCGAACTGGGCAATGGTCGCAGGGAAAACCATGATAGAAGAGGCAAAAATCGGCGGGATGACACCCGAAGTGTTAATCTTCAGTGGCAAATGGGTATTCTGCCCACCATACATACGCCGTCCAACCACACGCTTCGCGTATTGAATTGGGATCTTCCGATGGCCAGCTTCCATAAAAACGATTGCAGCCACTACGATAACCATCACGGCTACGAGAAGAAGAAAGAGAAAAGGACTCATCTCTCCCAAACGCAATTGCGTCCAAGTAGAACCTGCGGCGGATGGCATCCCAGAAACGATCCCGGCAAAAATCAGAAGCGATATGCCATTACCAATGCCACGCTCTGTAATCTGCTCCCCTAACCACATAAGGAATGTCGTACCCGCAGTCAACGTGAGCATCGTCATCACCCTAAATCCCCAGCCAGAAACCGGTACGACTGATGCCCCGCCCATTTCCATATTTTCAAGGCCAATGGAAATACCCAAGCCTTGAACCAAACTAAGTACCACAGTACCATAGCGGGTATATTGACTGATCTTCTTTCGTCCTTGCTCACCCTCTTTCTTCAGTCTTTCAAGGTGAGGTACAACAACAGTAAGCAATTCAAGAATAATGGATGCACTAATGTATGGCATAATGCCTAGTGCGAACACTGCCATCTGTCGCAAGGCGCCACCTGAAAACATGTTAAAGAATCCCAGGATGGTACCTTGCACGCTTTCGAAATACCGAGTCAAAGCCTGGCCGTCAATACCTGGCGTTGGAATGAAGGCTCCCACACGATAAACCGCCAACAACGCAAAGGTGTAGAGGATTCGTCTTCTCAATTCTGGAATCTTGAATACGTTTTGAACCCCGTCGATCACGCAGGCCCCTCCTCCACATTCCCACCGGCATCTACAATTTTTTGCTTGGCAGTTTGACTGAGTTTATCCGCCTTTATGGTCAAAGAAACAGCTAGATCACCTTCTCCCAATATCTTAACCGGTTTCCTTAGGGATCTGATCTTCCCAGCTTCTTGCAGCACTGAAGGCGTTACCACAGTCTGGCTCTCAAAGGAATTCAGATCGCCCACATTAACAATCTGATATTCAACCTTAAAGATATTGGTGAAACCCCGTTTTGGGAGGCGTCTCTGTAAAGGCATTTGGCCACCTTCGAATCCGGGGCCACGGCCACCTCCAGAACGCGCGTTCAGCCCTTTGTGCCCACGCGAAGCCGTCTTGCCGTGACCCGAACCAGGACCACGGCCTACACGCTTAGGCGCCCTACGGGCACCGACCGAAGGATGAAGAGAACTGAGTGTTGCCATATTGTCTCCGAGAAGGCTCGTGTCGTGCTCTTATGACTCAATGCGAACCAAATGCCTCACTTTATCGATCATGCCTTGAGTCTGAGGCGTGTCCGGCAATTCAACCACCTTGTGCAACTTGGTTAATCCCATCCCGCGCAGCACACACCGCTGTTTCGCAGGCCGTCCAATTGCACTTCGTGTCAACCGTATTGCGATCTTCTTGCTGCTTGCCATTGTTAAGACCTCTATCGAACTCGTAACTCTTCATGTTTAATATTGCGCACCCGGGCAATCTCGCGACTGCTCCGTAACTGCAGCAGTCCTTCCATCGTGGCCTTAACGACGTTGTGGGGATTATTCGTCCCGAGGGATTTGGTCAGGATGTCACCTATCCCGACAGCCTCCAGGACAGCGCGAACAGGACCACCCGCCGTAATCCCGGTGCCACGAGCAGCAGGCTTGAGCAGCACACGACCTGCTCCATAGTGGCCCAAAACGCTGTGCGGGATGGTTGTGTCGGCTAACGGGACGGCGTACAGATTCTTTTTGGCTTTGTCTACGGCTTTCCGAATGGCTTCTGGCACCTCATTCGCTTTGCCAAGCCCAACACCAACCCGGCCAGCACGGTTGCCTACCACTACAAGGGCACTGAAACTGAAACGCCTGCCGCCCTTTACGACCTTCGCCACCCGATTCACGTGCACAATTTTATCGACGTATTCGGTTTGTGCAGCACCTGTTTCGACCACCCACTCTCCTTCGCCCTGATATTCGCACTTACGATGGCTAAAATTCCAAGCCGTTCTCACGTGCTGCCGTCGCCACAGCCTTCACACGCCCATGATAGAGAAAACCATTACGGTCAAACACGACACGCTGGATACCCTTCTCTTTGGCCTTTCCTGCAACCAGCTCACCGACAAGGGTTGCTCCCGCAACATTACCACCATTCACACCCGTAGCGCGGAACTCTCCAGTCATGCTCGACGCGGAAGCCAAAACACGATTTGATACATCATCTATGATTTGTGCGTAAACATGCTTTGCACTTCGGAACACCGAAAGACGTGGTCTTTGTGGCGTGCCTCGGACTTTAACCCGTACCCGTCTTCTCCGTCGCTCCCGTGCGCGCAGTCTATTTGCCGGATTACCCATGATGCTATGACTTACCCTCCTTGCGACGGATAATCTCCGTGGTGTATTTGATTCCCTTTCCCTTATAAGGTTCCGGCTTTCGTATAGCGCGTATATTGGCTGCTGTCTGCCCCACCAATTCCTTGCTGATTCCCCGGACTGTAATAAGAGACCGATTCAACTCAAATTCGACACCTTCAGGCGCGTCATAGATAATCGGGTGGGAATGCCCCAATTGCAATGTCAGAGTGCGATTTTGCAACTGCGCCCGAAATCCACCCCAAACAATCTCCAGTTGTTTTTCATATCCGGTTGTCACTCCTACTATCATGTTGTCCAACAATGTTCGACTAAGACCGTGAAGGGACTTATCCAATTTGGCATCACTTTGCCGCAACACCGTGATTTGATTACCCTCCTGCCGCAACACAACGCGTGGATGCAGCGTACGGGCTAAGGTTCCCCTAGGCCCCTTGACCTCCACAAAATTGTCTTCACCAAGCCGCACATCTACGTCTGTAGGAATAACTACGGGCATCCGGCCAATCCGTGACATCGTATCAACCCCTTCGATCCACTACCAAACGAAGCAAACAACTTCTCCGCCCACATTTTCCGCAATGCACTGCCGGTCAGTCAAAAGCCCTCGAGATGTTGAAACAATGGCAATACCTAAGCCCTCCAAGACCCTTGGCATTGCCTTGCACGAAACATAACGACGTTTTCCTGGTGTACTCATTTTTCGTAAACCACGAATAACACTTCTGCTCGTCGAATCGTACTTGAGCACAATCTCCAAAAGACCCTGCGGACGCGACTCCTTCTGCATGTTGAAATCTTGGATATAACCTTCCTGTTTCAGAAGCTGTGCGATCGCCAACTTCATTCGGGATGAAGGCATAGGAACCCGTTCGTGCTGCACCGCTATGGCATTGCGCATCCGCGTCAGCATGTCAGCAATAGGATCAGTCATCATATGACAGGCCACTCCAACCAATCAGCTTGAAGGAACACATTACCAACTAGACTTTACAACGCCGGGAATCTCACCCCGCAAGGCCAGATCACGAAAATGAATCCGGCATAAGGCAAACTTGCGCAAGTAACCACGGGACCTTCCACACAGACGACAACGTGAGTATTTTCGCACTTTGAACTTCGGTGTCCTGTTTGCTTTGTTAATCAATGCTTTCTTGGCCATGCCTACCTCTCGTTCCTGATGCCAGACCCTTTAAGTTCGGAAGGGCATCCCGAGTAATCGAAGAAGCTCACGACCCTCCGCATCGGTCCGAGCCGAGCTAACTATTGTAACGGCGAAGCCTTTGATCTTCTCGATCTTATCGTAGTCAATCTCCGGGAAAATTACTTGCTCCTCGACTCCCAGCGTGAAGTTACCACGACCATCAAAAGCATTGGCGGTAACGCCCCGAAAGTCGCGCACACGGGGTAGCGCGACATTGACCAAGCGATCAAAAAAATCATACATTCGGTCTCGCCGCAGGGTTACTTTCACGCCTATGGACATACCCTCGCGCAACTTGTATACGGCGATCGATTTCCGTGCCTTGGTGATAATTGGTTTTTGACCTGAGATGGTAGCAAGCTGCTCCATTCCGCCGTCCAGCAGCTTTGCATTTTGAATTGCCTCTCCAAGCCCCATGTTCAACACAATTTTATTAAGCCTTGGAACTTCCATGACATTGCCGTAGCCAAACCGTTGCTGTAACGCAGGCACGACTTCACCAAGATAGTACTGATGTATTCGCGACACATAGGCCATACTTTACGACCTCACTTCCTGATTTCGCTACTTGTCAAGAACCTCGCTACACGCACGGCAAATACGCACCTTATTGCCGTCCTCAAGGAACCGGCGACCGACTCGGACGCCGCGACTGCATCGGCTACATACAAGCATCACGTTGGAAATGTGTAGTTTCCCCTCGCGTTCAATAATGCCACCTTGCTGCGTCTGTCGAGTTGGGCGAGTATGGCGCTTTATCATGTTCACACGCTCTACAGTCAAACGCCCTTCCTTGGGAAAGACCCGCAAAACTTTGCCCTGTTTACCGCGGTCTTTGCCGGCGATCACTTTAACGATATCGTCTTTCCTGACATGCCCCCGCCCCTGGGAAGCAACATGTCCTGCCCGCGCCATACACTGCTCCTTCACTATGCCATCAAAGCACTTCCGGCGCCAAAGAGATGATTTTCATATAGCCTTTAGCACGCAACTCACGCGGCACAGGTCCAAAAATGCGCGTCCCAATAGGTTCTCCCGCATCATTTATGATCACTGCCGCATTGTCGTCAAAACGGATGTAGGTACCATCAATTCTGCGAATCTCTTTCCTTGTGCGGACTACAACTGCCCGGCGCACATCGCCCTTCCTGACGGCGGCATTGGGTAGGGCCTCCTTCACAGAAACGACAACCACATCTCCCACATGCGCGTAGCGTCTCCTTGTCCCCCCAAGCACATGGAAACACTTCACCTTACGAGCGCCGGAATTATCGGCCACATTGAGAACCGTCTCTTTCTGTATCACTCGTCTTGTCCCTCAGACACGGTGGCCGACGCCGACGTAGCGTCTATACGACGACGCACGATTTCTTGTAAACGCCAACGCTTCGTCCGACTAAGTGGGCGCGTTTCGACAATCCGCACCACATCGCCTATCTGGCATTGATTCCGCTCATCGTGAGCATGATATTTCTTACTACGCCTGATAACTCGTTCGTATATTGGGTGGCGAACCCGTCGCTCGACCACGACCGTGATGGTTTTATGCATACGGTCACTCACCACTTCTCCGAGTAGGATTTTCCTCTTGTGCGCTACCATTTCCGATGTCCCTCTAACCGTGCTTTGCAGAGGCCAATTGGCGCTCACGCTGAATGGTCTTCATGCGAGCAATATCTCGCCGTACAACCCGCATACGGCCAACATTTTCGATTTGGCTTGTCGCCAGTTGAAAGCGAAGATTAAATAGTTCTTCGGTCAACTCTTTGTATTTCTGGTCCAGCTCGTCTTCGGTAAGCTCACGCAAAACCGATGCTTTCACCGCGCTACCCTCATAGTGGTGCCTCTGATCTCTAACTAGACGCGTTAATCAACCAAATGTTGCACTTTGCTTGCGTTGCTCCTGACTGACTTGCGTCAGCAGCCACCGACCTCAGAAAACCCCTCCCGCCTGTGAACGGCGAGGGGCAAGTTTTATCGCGACCATGCGCTCTCGGACAATACATCCACCACGACGCCCGCAGGTTAGTCTTTTGTGAGAAAACGAGTGGCGATGGGGAGCTTGTGGGATGCCAGACGCATAGCCTCTCTTGCTACGTCTTCAGCCACACCATCCATTTCGTAGAGGATACGTCCAGGTTTCACAACAGCCACCCAAAATTCCGGCCCCCCCTTACCTTTACCCATGCGCGTTTCAGCGGGTTTTTTTGAGACTGGCTTATCGGGGAAAATGCGAATCCATACATTGCCGCCACGCCGGACGTGCCGTGTCATGGCAATACGACCTGCTTCGATATGTCGGCTTGTTATCCAAGCTGGCTCAAGGGCCTGCAAGGCATATTGACCGAAACTGATCGTACTGCCGCGACTCGCCTGACCTGTTCTGCGTCCACGGTGCTGCTTCCGGAATTTTGTCTTTCGTGGCATTAACATAAGTTAAATTACCTCCGCTAGCGGCGCCGACGTGGGCGCGGGCCATCAAGAGCTTGCCCGTCTTGTTCAGGTGTCACGAACACCCCCTTGTACACCCACACCTTCACACCCACCTGGCCGTAAGTCGTTTTTGCTTCAGCAAAACCGTAATCAATATCGGCACGCAAAGTATGAAGAGGTACCCCTCCCTCACGATACCATTCACGGCGAGCCATCTCAGCGCCAGCCAGCCGTCCTGAAGACTCAACCCGAATGCCTTTGGCTCCAAAACGCAATGCAGAGGTGATCGCCTTCTTCATTGCACGTCGAAAGGCCACTCTGCGCTCCAACTGTAAGGCAATATTTTCTGCGATAAGCTGTGCGTCAATTTCTGCCTTCCGAATTTCTCGGATGTTTATAGACACCTGTTTCTGCGTCAGGTTTTGCAGCTCGTTTTTTAACTTATCGACTTCCGCGCCCCGCTTGCCAATAACAATTCCGGGGCGAGCAGTGTGAATATTGATCTTGGAACGGTTAGCCGCCCGCTCAATTTCCACCCGCGAAATCCCAGCATGGTACAAGCGCTTCTTGATGTAGCCCCTGACCATAAAATCTTCGTGCAACAAATCAGCATAATTCTTTCGGGCATACCAATTTGACTGCCAGGTTTTATTTATGCCCAATCGAAAGCCAATTGGATGAACCTTTTGCCCCACAATACCCCCCTTTCAAGAATCAAGTGCCTCGTTCGCGCAAAACAAGCCGTACATGGCTCGTACGCTTGCGAATCGGAGTGGCCCTGCCACGTGCCCTCGGCATATGTCGCTTTATGGTTGGTCCTTCATCAACAGTGATACGTTCAATAAACAGATCATCTACATTGCTGACCCCGTTATATTCCGCCGCATTTGCAACAGCCGATTTAAGCAGCTTTTGCACTGGCATGGCTGCCTTCTTACGAGCGAAGCGCAAGATGTCCATGGCTTGGCTGGCACTCTTACCACGCACGGTATCAACAACCATCCTTACCTTGCGCGGGGAAATCCGAAGATGTGTCACGCTTGCTTTCATATTACGACGCTTTCCTTATGCACCGATGCAAGGTCGACGCACTTTGTTATTTCAAACCAGTGGTGCGCTTCGTCATGCCACTATGCGAACGAAAAGTGCGAGTCGGCGAAAACTCCCCAAGCTTATGCCCTACCATATTCTCGGTTATATAAACCGGGATGAACCTTTTTCCATTATGCACGGCGATAGTATGCCCTACCATTTCTGGGATAATCGTCGAACGTCGCGACCATGTCCGGATAATACGCTTTTCCTGAGCCTGCTCCATCAACTGAACTTTTTTCAGCAAATGGTCGTCAAGAAACGGCCCCTTCTTTATCGAACGACCCACATCTACCTCCCCAGCCCTAAGCTATAATTCCTCACCGCTTACGCCGCCGAACGATGAATTTATCTGTGCGCTTATTCCGACGTGTCTTGTAACCTTTCGTTGGCACACCCCACGGAGTCACCGGGTGACGACCACCCGAAGTTTTCCCTTCACCGCCGCCGTGGGGGTGATCAACTGGATTCATTGCAACGCCACGCACGCGAGGACGCCTTCCCAACCATCGCGACCTCCCTGCCTTTCCAACGGAAATATTTTCATGGTCGGCATTGCCAACTTGTCCAATGGTTGCCCGGCACGTTACCAATACCAGGCGCATCTCTCCTGACGTCAATCGCAACTGTGCATATTTGCCTTCGCGCGCCATGAGTTGGGCGGAAGACCCTGCACTCCTGGCGAGTTGCCCACCTTTCCCTGGGGAAAGTTCAATGTTGTGAATTGTCATTCCGAGAGGCATATCGCTCAACGCCATTGCATTTCCGGGCCGGATGTCCGCCTGCGGTCCGGACATAACGGTTTCGCCAACTTGAATACTTGCTGGGGCCAGGATATACCGCTTTTCCCCATCCAGATAGTGCAAAAGCGCCACACGTGCGGATCGATTGGGGTCATATTCAATGGAGACGACGCGAGCCGGAACTTCATCCTTCGTACGTTTAAAATCGACTACGCGGTAACGCCGCTTATGCCCCCCTCCACGACGCCTACTGGTAATACGCCCATTGCTGTTACGTCCGCCGGATTTCCTCACAGAACGAAGCAAGCTCCGTTCAGGGTTCGAAGAAGTAATCTCTTCGAACGTACTTACGGTTTGAAAACGCCTTCCTGGAGATGTCGGCTTGTAGCGGCGAATTGCCATTTTCCCGTCCCTCGTTAGACCCCTTCGAAGAAGGTGATACTATCGCCTTCCCGCAAAGTCACATAGGCTTTTTTCCAATCAGGTCTCTTGCCTTCTCGCCCCCGAATCCGCTTTTTCTTACCTTGGATATTGAGGGTGTTTATGCGCAAAACCTTAACTTGAAACAGGCCTTCAAGAGCTTGTTTGATTTGCAGCTTGTTAGCCCCGGGATCCACCTGAAATATCACTGTGTTTTGCTGCTCGTTGTAGCGCATGCCTTTTTCAGTGATCAAGGGCCGTCTAACAATTTGATGATACTCCATGTTAGGCAAGCCTCCCTGCAATTTCGTCCAGAGCTTCCTCGGCACAAATTACCGTAGTGTAATGCAGCAAGTCGTATACATTTAACCCCGCAACGGGCAACACCTTGACCTGTTGAATGTTTCGTGCAGAGAGATGTAACGTCTCGTTCGGCTCTCCAACAAGCAAGAGCACCTTGGGCTCATCTGTGAAAATTCTAATCATCTGCACGATCTGGCGGGTTTTCGGTTGAACAACGTCAAAGCGTTCAATAACACGAAAGGCATTTTCGCGTAGCTTTAGGCTTAAGGCGCCACAGAGTGCCGCACGGCGTTTCTTCTTCGGCATGCTGTAAGCATAAGAGCGCGGCATAGGGCCAAAAATCGCCCCTCCACCACGCCACAATGGCGAACGTAGGGAGCCCGCACGTGCACGTCCAGTGCCCTTTTGACGCCATGGCTTGCGCCCACCACCACGCACAGCGGAGCGATTCTTGGCATGCGCCGTTCCCTGCCGCCGGCGTGCAAGTTGATAACGCACAACCTCGTAAAGCAAGTGGTCCCTCACCTCGACCCCGAATACACCATCCGGCAATTCGGCTTGACGGAGGACCTGACCTTGAGAATCATATACGTCAATGTTCATCAACGTTCCCCCGTTTCCTGCGGGTGCTTTTTGCTAACCTGAACCAATATCATGCCCCCGTTCGGTCCCGGTACCGCCCCCTTAACCAACAACAGGTGACGCTCTTCCAGAAACCTAACCACTTCAAGCTTCTGCACTGTCACCCGCTCGTTGCCGTATTGCCCAGGCATGCCCCTGTTCTTAAACACTCTGGAAGGGGTTGCGGAGGCTCCGATTGATCCCCCATGTCGGAAATGTTCGTGTGTGCCGTGGGATCGGTTTTTACCGGCAAAGTTATGACGTTTCATTACACCCGTAAATCCCCGCCCTTTTGAGGTGCCGGTCACGTCTACATAACGCCAATTGGCAAAAATTTCGCCCGAAATCTGCTGGCCTTCCTCGAGTTCTTCGAGCGTTTGCTCGTCAACACGAAACTCCCGAAGCCAGCGTGTTGGGGGCACATTGCTGCGTTGGAAGTGCCCTCTTAGTGGCTTAGTGGTACGTTTGACTTTGCCGGCCCCGAAACCAAGTTGAACCGCCGTATAACCATCACGTGTTTGATTTTTCTTCTGGATGACCCAGCACGGACCGGTTTCGATAGCAGTGACAGGAATAACCTCCCCTTCGTCAGAGAAGATCTGAGTCATTCCCACTTTCCGTCCAATCAATCCCCGCAACATGCGCCCGGTTCTCCTACAGCTTGATTTCCACATCAATCCCTGCGGACAAGTCTAGTTTCATCAGGGCCTCCACGGTCTGCGGAGTTGGCTCAACAATGTCCAAAAGGCGCTTATGCGTCCGAATCTCAAACTGTTCACGGGATTTCTTGTCAACATGTGGCGAGCGCAAAACCGTATATTTATTCAACACTGTCGGCAAAGGAATGGGACCCACAATTCTAGCCCCGGTTCGTTTAGCCGTTTCTACAATTTCGCCCACCGATTGATCGAGAATCCGATGATCATACGCCTTAAGACGTATACGAATCTTTTGTCCAGCCATCGCTCCATCAAGCCTTTATGTGATTTGTGGCCACCCTACGCCAGTATTTCACTAACGACGCCCGCCCCTACCGTCCGGCCGCCCTCACGGATCGCAAAGCGCAACTCTTTCTCCAAAGCAATCGGCGTGATTAACTCCACCTCCACGCCAACGTTGTCCCCAGGCATCACCATCTCCGTACCCGAGGGCAATGTCACCACACCCGTCACATCCGTCGTGCGAAAGTAAAACTGCGGCCGGTAGCCATTGAAAAACGGCGTGTGACGACCTCCCTCGTCTTTCGACAACACGTACACCTCTGCCTGAAAACGCGTGTGTGGCGTAATCGAACCCGGCTTCGCCAATACCTGACCACGCTCTATCTCATCGCGCTTCACACCGCGCAACAATACCCCTATGTTATCACCTGCCTCGCCACGGTCCAATATCTTCCGAAACATCTCCACGCCCGTCGCCACCGTCTTGTGCGTCTCCTTCATCCCCACGATCTCCACATCGTCGCCTACCGTCACCACGCCACGCTCAATACGACCCGTCGCCACCGTCCCTCGACCCGATATCGTGAATACGTCCTCCACGGGCATCAGAAACGGCCGGTCTATGGCGCGCTGCGGCGTCGGCACGTATTCATCAATCGCACCCATTAACTCAAAGACGCAAGCGCTCTCCGAAGCACTCGGATCGCCACTCTCCAAGGCCTGCAGTGCACTGCCCCGGATAATCGGAATGTCGTCGCCAGGAAATTCGTACTTGCTAAGCAACTCCCGCAACTCCAACTCCACCAAGTCCAGCAACTCTTCATCGTCCACCATGTCCACTTTGTTCATGAACACCACGATGTAGGGCACCCCAACCTGACGCGCCAACAGGATATGCTCGCGCGTCTGCGGCATCGCGCCATCGGCGGCACTCACCACCAAGATCGCCCCGTCCATCTGCGCTGCACCCGTGATCATGTTCTTCACGTAGTCGGCGTGACCCGGACAATCGACGTGGGCGTAGTGGCGGTTCTCGCTTTCGTATTCCACGTGTGCAGTAGCAATGGTGATGCCGCGGGCTTTTTCCTCGGGCGCCTTGTCGATCTGGTCAAAGGGCACATAGTCCGCCTTGCCTTGCGCTGCCAGTACCTGCGTTATGGCAGACGTGAGCGTCGTCTTGCCGTGGTCTACGTGACCGATCGTCCCGACGTTGACGTGCGGCTTGCTACGCTTGAATTTCGCCTTCGACATTAACTCAATCCCCCTCTGTGTTATAACTTCCTGAACACTATGCAGCCTTGCCAGACCTCTATCCAAACGGCCTCTACAAGGCACACAACTCCGTTTGCTTATGGGATGGAACGGTCTCGTAGAGCGCAAACTGCATCGTAAATGTCGCCCGTCCCTGCGTCCGGGAACGCAGGTCTGTAGCGTAGCCAAACATCTCTGCTAACGGCACATGGCCCGACACAACTTTAGCACCAGCCCGATCTTCCATGCCTCGCACTTTGCCTCGACGGCTATTCAGATCGCCAATAATATCACCCAGGTATTCATTTGGAACCACGACTTCAACACTCACGATAGGCTCCAGAATCACTGGATCAGCTTTTTTTACGGCTTCCTTAAATGCCATGGACGCTGCTACCTTAAAAGCCAGTTCCGAAGAATCAACATCGTGATACGACCCATCGTAGAGAGTAGCTTTCAGATCGACTACCGGGTGTCCCATGAGAATACCATGCCGCATTGCCTCGGCGACACCCGCCTCTACGGCCGAGATGTATTCCTTGGGCACCGCCCCGCCAACAATGTCGTCTTCAAAAACATACCCAACGCCGCGTTCCAAGGGCTCAAAGCGCATCTTAACGTGACCATATTGCCCTCGGCCACCGCTCTGTCTCACAAAGCGTCCTTCGGATTCTGCGGCACGCTGAATCGATTCCCTGTATGCCACCTGAGGGCGGGACACGTGAGCAGCAACCTGAAATTCCCGTGCTAGACGGTCCACGAGAATTTCGAGGTGTAACTCGCCCATACCGGAAATGATGGTTTGACCGGTTTCTTTGTCAATCCGCACCCGGAAGGTCGGGTCCTCTCGAGAGATTTTACTGAGCGACATGCCCAGTTTATCGCTGTCAGCTTTGGTCTTTGGTTCAATAGCGATCGCCATCACTGGCTCAGGGAACGTTATCGCTTCCAAGACGACTGGCTGAGAGGTGTCGCACAACGTATCGCCGGTTGCTGTAGTCTTCAGACCGATTACCGCACCGATGTCTCCAGCCTGAATTACCTTCACGTCCTCTCTCTTGTTGGCATGCATTTTCATCAGGCGCCCGATGCGTTCTTGTTTACCCTTAGTGGAGTTGTACACGTAAGAACCTGCCTCTAACACCCCGGAGTAAACCCGCACGAAGACTAATTGTCCCACATAAGGGTCAACCATGACTTTGAACGCTAACGCCGCTAGGGCATTGTCGTCGGCCGCACGGAAAATTCTTTCTCCTGTTTTGGATTCTATGCCAACCATGGGGGGGACATCGACAGGTGAGGGTAAGTAATCGACAATGCCATCCAGCAGGGGTTGGACGCCTTTATTCCGGAATGCAGCACCACAGAAAACCGGTGTGATTTGATTGTTGATTGTACCTTGACGGATTACCTTGGCGAGGTCTCCAGGAGTAACAACCTCCTCGGCTAAATACCGCTCCATGAGAGCATCGTCCAATTCTGCCACATCTTCGACCAGACGCGCTTGGTATTGTCTCGCCTGCTCGTGGTAAGAATCAGGAATGTCCGTCGTACGGTACCCAACTCCCAGGTTGTCCTCGTCGTAAACGAGTGCTTGCATTCGTAGTAGGTCGATCACCCCGCAGAACTTCTCCTCACTGCCCAATGGCAGTTGTAAAACCACTGGAGAGGTCCCCAATCGATCTTTCATCGCCCTTATCGTGCGAAAAAAATCGGCCCCTGCGCGGTCCAACTTATTCACGAATGCTATGCGTGGCACACGATACTTCTCCGCCTGACGCCACACGGTCTCCGATTGCGGCTCCACACCTCCTACCGCGCAGAAAAGGCCCACCGCGCCATCAAGCACGCGCAAGCTCCGTTCCACTTCGGCCGTAAAGTCCACGTGCCCCGGTGTGTCAATGATGTTGATGACGTGATCACCCCAGGAACACGTCGTGGCAGCGGAGGTGATCGTGATCCCTCGCTCCTGCTCCTGAACCATCCAATCCATCGTGGCAGAACCTTCGTGGACTTCACCCAGGCGATGTGACCTACCCGTGTAATAGAGGATACGTTCAGTCGTTGTCGTCTTCCCCGCGTCAATGTGCGCAATGATGCCGATGTTACGTGTTCTTTCCAACGGGACTAGCCGGGGCACAGGAACCTCATTTCTCTTTCTGCAACGCGCAATACCACGTAAGTGAGCCCAGTTGGTGCTCACTGTAATTGTTGAGCACAATCGAAGACGCTACAATTTGGCTTCAGAAAAGCATGCCAGGCGGTGAGCCAACACCCTTGCTCTCGTCACAACTCGCAGAAAGCACCCAAGGGTGTTGGGCAAGGAATTTCTACTGGAAAGTAATATGGATAGTGATCACCAACGATAATGAGCGAAAGCTTTATTGGCTTCCGCCATACGATGTGTGTCTTCCTTTCTCTTTACCGCGTTCCCCGTATTACGATACGCATCAAATAGCTCTGCCGCCAAACGCCTTAACATCCCTCGCTCGCTACGAGCGCGAGCGCTCGCGACAATCCAACGCATGCTCAAAGCGATTCGTCGTTCGGGCGGGACGTCCACTGGAATCTGATAGGTGGACCCTCCCACTCTGCGTGACCGCACTTCGATGACAGGTCGTACGTTGTCCACGGCTTGTCGGAATACCTTCAGTGGTTCTTCGCCAGTTTGTTCGCCAAGCACGTCCATTGCACCGTACATGATCCGTTCAGCAATACTCTTCTTCCCGCGCTTCATCAAGACATTGACACAACGCGTGACGAATGCGTCACCGTATCTAGGATCCGGCAAAACCGGCCGCTTCGTCACAACTTTTCTTCGTGGCATACAGCCTCTCCAAAAATAAAGAGGTGGTGGTATGAAAAATCACTACCACCTCCCTCGAACTAAATTACGACCTCTTAGCCCCGTATTTCGACCTGCCCTTTTTGCGGTTTTGAACCCCCATCGTGTCCAAAGTACCGCGCACAATATGATACCGCACGCCCGGCAAATCCTTCACGCGCCCACCCCGGATTAAAACGATTGCATGTTCCTGCAAATTGTGGCCGACACCCGGAATGTATGCCGTCACTTCGACACCGTTGGTAAGCCGTACACGTGCCACCTTACGCAGGGCGGAGTTCGGCTTCTTTGGAGTCGAAGTATAGACTCTCATGCAAACCCCTCGTTTTTGAGGGTTTGAACGCAACGCGGGACTCGAGGTTTTTTTCTTCGCTCGCTTCCGTCCCTTTTGAACCAACTGATGAATCGTAGGCATAAGAAACCTTCTATCAGGAACTGATATGTGTGTACAACACAACTCTATGGATTGTCAAGAATTACCACGCTTCTAATTGCTCCCTTCTTGACTCTCAGCGGCAAGCATGACATCCGCATTGGATTCATCACCAGCAGCCGGGAAAGTCTGTGTTTCATCGACGTATTCGTCCACCCCATTCACATCCGGTTCGGCCAGATTGTCCTGGTGTTGAGCGATACCTGTGCCAGCCGGAATGACGCGACCCATGATGACGTTCTCTTTCAAGCCGCGGAGCCGGTCAACCATGCCACTCACTGCGGCCTGCGTCAGCACACGCGTCGTTTCCTGGAAAGAAGCTGCAGAAATGAAACTCTCCGTGCTTAATGAGGATTTGGTGATTCCCAAGAGGATGGGCTTGCCAAGGGCTGGTCCACCCCCCTCGGCTACAACGGCCTGATTGCGGCGAGAGAAAATTGTTTTGGCCACTTGCTCACCAACCAAGAATTCGGTGTCTCCAGGCTCCTCAACGACCACACGTTTCAGCATCTGCTTGACAATCACCTCAATGTGCTTGTCATTGATCTGTACCCCCTGAAGGCGATATACCTCCTGGATTTCGTTCACGAGATATTTTTGCAGTTCCTGCTCGCCCCGGATGTCAAGAATATCATGAGGATTAACCGCTCCATCCATCAATGGCTCACTGGCGCGAACCCGATCGCCCTCATGCACATTGACGTATTTACCTCGTGGCACCAGGTATTCCCGTTCTTCGCCGCTATCCGCCGCGACAATAACCTTGCGGGCTCCTCGCTGAAATCCTCCGAACCTCACAACACCATCGATCTCGGAAATGATCGCTTGTTCCTTCGGTTTCCGGGCTTCAAAGAGCTCAGCAACACGCGGCAACCCACCGGTGATATCTTTTGTCTTTGCCGTTTCGCGCGGGATCTTTACCAAAACGTCGCCAGCGGAAACCATTTCTCCATCCGTCACGGAAATGTGCGCACCAGCAGGGAGTTGATGGCGTCCTAATGTCGTATTCTGTTCATCCTTGATGGACACGCGCGGTTGACGCTTTTCATCGTGGTGGTCGAGGATCACTTTCTGCGACAATCCGGTCTGTTCGTCTAGTTCTTCCTGAACTGTAACACCTTCCACAATATCGCCGTAGGCGACGCGACCGGAAACCTCTGCAAGAATCGAACGAGTGTAAGGATCCCACTCGACCAGGTTTTCACCGCGTTCGATCTTCTGGCCGTCCCTCACCCTTAGACGTGCTCCGTACTCAATTGGGTAACGCTCTTTCTCGCGTTCCTCCTTGTCCTGGATAACCAGGACGCCGTTACGGTTCATAACCACCATCGCACCTTCGCGATTATTTACCGTGCGAAGATTCTGGTAGCGCACCACCCCATTGTTCTTGGCCTGCAAGGTGCTCTGGTCTACCTGTAAGCTCGCAGCCCCTCCGATGTGAAACGTTCGCATGGTGAGCTGCGTGCCTGGCTCGCCAATCGACTGGGCAGCAATAACGCCCACAGCCTCGCCGATTTCGGCTAAAGAACCAGAAGCCAAATTGCGCCCGTAACACATTGCACAGATGCCACTTTTCAACTCACAGGTAAGTACAGATCGCATGACAACATGCTCAAGCCCAGCGTTTTCGATGCGCTCCGCAGCTTCCTCATCGACAAGCGTATTGCGGACAACCAACATCTCGCCGCTATAAGGATCCAGCACATCTTCGGCAGTGACACGACCCAGGATTCGCTCTCCGAGCGATTCGATGATCTCACCGCTTTGAACAAGAGCAGTCACCGTAACGCCGCCAAGAGTACCGCAGTCTTGGGTCAGGACGATCACATCCTGGGCCACATCTACCAAACGACGGGTCAAATAGCCGGAATTAGCCGTCTTCAGGGCCGTATCTGCAAGCCCTTTCCTCGCTCCGTGTGTAGAAATGAAATACTGGAGCACACTAAGCCCTTCGCGGAAATTCGCCGTAATCGGCGTCTCCATGATTTCCCCGCTTGGCTTAGCCATTAACCCTCGCATGCCTGCCAGTTGTCGAATCTGCTGCAAACCACCGCGTGCTCCCGAGTTGGCCATTGCATAGATGGGATTAAAGTCGTGCCGAGCCCCGTTGGCGCCACGACTATGCATAACCTCAAGGTCTTCCCGCTCCAATTCCTTGAACATTTCGTTGGACACCTGCTCAGTGACCTTTGCCCAAATGTCGACGATTTTGTTGTAGCGCTCGCCGTTCGTGATGAGGCCCTCTCGATACTGACTCTCGACATCTACAACTTGAGTTTGGGCTTCTTCGATCAAAGACTCCTTCATCATCGGGATGTGCATATCATCTATTCCGATGGAGAGCCCGGACTGAGTTGCATATTGGAACCCAAGTGTCTTGAGGTCTTCCAAGAGTTGTACGGTCCGTTCCTTCCCAACACGCTGATAGCATTCCGCCACCAAGTCCGTAAGGGAAGCCTTATCCATGTGCCGATTCACCCGCTCGAATTCCAATTCCGGCGGCAAAACCTCACGGAGGAGAATACGGCCGACCGTGGTGGGCACAACATCCTTGCCCATCCGCACACGGATACGAGCCTGTAATCCAATCTCCTCGGCATCATATGCAATGCGAACTTCCTCGGGACTCGTAAACAGTTTGCCCTCTCCGAGACTTCCACCCCGCTCCTTGGTCATATAGTAGCAGCCCATAATGATATCTTGGCTGGGCACTGCCAAGGGCTTACCGTGGGCAGCCGACAGGATATTATTCACGGATAGCATGAGGGTCTTGGCTTCTACTTGAGCTTCGACAGAGAGAGGCACGTGAACTGCCATTTGATCGCCGTCGAAATCGGCGTTGAATGCCGCACATACCAGCGGGTGAATACGGATTGCCTTGCCCTCTACCAGCACAGGTTCAAAGGCCTGAATGCCAAGGCGATGAAGGGTGGGCGCCCGGTTCAGTAATACCGTGTACTCGTGGATGATCTCGTCAAGGGCATCCCATACTTCCGGCAGACCCTTTTCCACCATCCTCTTGGCGCTCTTGATGGTGTTAACGTGTCCACGTTCTTCGAGTTTGTGATAGATGAAGGGCTTGAAGAGCTCCAAAGCCATTATTTTTGGCAGCCCGCACTGGTGCAACTTGAGTTCCGGCCCCACGACAATAACAGAACGTCCAGAGTAGTCGACTCGTTTTCCCAGCAGGTTCTGGCGAAAACGTCCTTGCTTACCTTTAAGCATGTCACTCAAGGATTTCAGCGGACGCTTGTTCGGCCCCCGCAAGGCACGGCCGCGTCGCCCATTGTCGAACAGCGCGTCCACGGCTTCTTGTAACATGCGTTTCTCATTACGAATGATGATTTCCGGAGCGCGCAACTCCTGCAAACGGATCAGCCGATTATTTCGGTTGATGACCCTGCGGTACAAGTCGTTCAAGTCCGAGGTGGCAAAACGCCCTCCGTCTAATGGCACCAATGGGCGCAGCTCTGGCGGAATCACGGGTATTACTTCAAGAATCATCCATTCGGGTCGGTTGTCCGATTTGCGGAAGGCTTCAACGACCTTTAGCCGTTTGATGATTTTCTTGCGTTTTTGCAGCGACGCCGACTCATGCATCTCTGACCGCAGGGACTCAGCTAGCTCGTCAAGGTCCAAACGACGCAGCAACTCGCGGATCGCTTCGGCCCCCATGCCAGTTACAACATCGGCGCTAGGTTCGAGACGACGAGATTCCTCATACGGCTTGACGCCATACGTTACGACCTTGCTGCCGTGCTCCTTGACTAGTTCGCGATGACGTTCCTCCATGAGGAGTTCTTGCTTTTTCAACCCTGTTACACCAGGGTCTATAACCACGTAGTTTTCGAAATAAAGAATGCGCTCCAACTCCCGCAAAGACATGTCCAGCAGGATTCCAATACGACTTGGAATACCTTTGAAAAACCAAACATGGGACACCGGGCACGCCAGTTCAATGTGTCCAAGTCGCTCACGCCGCACTTTGGACTGGATAACCTCCACACCGCATTTTTCGCAGACGACGCCGCGGTGCTTCATGCGTTTGTATTTGCCACAGTTGCATTCCCAGTCCTTCGCTGGGCCAAAAATCTTGGCGCAGAACAACCCGTCGCGCTCAGGCTTGAAGGTGCGATAGTTAATGGTTTCTGGCTTTTTGACCTCGCCGTGTGACCAAGAGCGGATCTTTTGTGGCGACGCGAGACGAATGCGGATCGCACTGAAAGAAGTGGGGTCTTTGGGTTTCTCATACAAATTAAATATGCTATCCAAAGGCGGGCCTCCTTCAGCAGGTGTCAGAATTTGCGTCCATACAGCAACTGGACGACGTAACGTCTCAACAAATTGAGGCAGATTGGCACGTGATGGTGAAGCGGTTACTCAGACATTTCTTCCCACTGGTCGTCCTGCGGTACCTCGCTAGCCTCAAGTAACTCGACATCAAGAGCCAAACTCTGCAATTCCTTCACAAGAACATTAAACGATTCGGGCAAACTTGCTTCTAGGGTATTTTCACCCTTAACAATAGCTTCATACATTCGTGTACGCCCGGCAACGTCATCCGACTTGACAGTAAGCATCTCCTGCAAGGTACGGGCAGCGCCATAAGCTTCGAGCGCCCATACTTCCATTTCACCCAAACGCTGTCCGCCGAACTGCGCCTTGCCACCTAATGGTTGTTGCGTTACCAGGGAGTATGGTCCGGTCGAGCGGGCATGAATTTTATCGTCAACGAGGTGATGAAGCTTCATCATATAAATCTGACCGACGACAACTTTCTGATCGAATGGAACGCCAGACTTCCCGTCAAACAATTCTACACGGCCGTTTTCCGGTAAATCAGCCTGTACCAACGCGTCTTTGATGTTCTTTTCCGTTGCTCCGTCGAATACCGGCGTTGACACTGCCACATCCAATTTCTGTACGGCCCATCCCAAATGGGTTTCAAGAATTTGCCCAACATTCATGCGCGACGGCACGCCAAGGGGATTCAGAATGAGATCAATCGGGGTGCCATCGGCCATGTAAGGCATATCTTCTTCGGGCACAATAATTGACACCACACCCTTGTTTCCGTGCCGACCGGCCATCTTGTCCCCGACGCTTAACTTGCGCTTCATGGCGACGTAGACCTTGACCATCTTGATAACGCCCGGCGGCAATTCATCACCCCGGCGGAGTTTGACGATTTTTTCTTCTGCCGTCCTCTTCAGATCATCAAGTTGCCGCTCCGCCGCTTCAGTTACCTCAAGCATCCGTTCATGAACAAGATCTGACTCCTTGACTCGGACGTCCAAAAGCGCTTTGCCGGACAATTTGGCCAACGCCTTCTCCGTGAGTTTCGTACCTTTGGAGGCCCGCCGATTTGCCTTGCCATTAGACACATCAGCGATGATGGCCGTCTTGCCTAAAAGGAGACGGCGAATTTTCTTGTCCCGCTCTTCCGCGACGATTTTGATTTCGTCGTAAATATCCTTTTCGATACGGACCACGTCTTCATCTTCAATAAATTGCATGCGTTCGTCTTTGTCGGCCCCACGGCGTGAAAACACTCGCACCCCAACTATCGTGCCCTCCACGCCTGGGGGCACGGTCAGCGACGTATCCCGCACATCTCCAGCCTTCTCGCCGAAGATGGCCTTAAGAAGTTTCTCCTCAGGACTCAGTTGCGTCTCACCCTTCGGAGTAATCTTTCCAACCAATATGTCTCCGGGCGTAACGGTGGCGCCAATCCGAACGATGCCGCTCTCATCGAGATTCGCCAGCGCCTCCTCGCCTACGTTTGGGATGTCTCGGGTGATCTCCTCTTTGCCCTGCTTGGTGTCACACGCTTCAACGTCAAACTCTTCAATATGTATCGAAGTAAAAACGTCTTCTTTGACAACGCGTTCGCTGATGACAATCGCATCTTCGAAGTTGTACCCGCCCCAAGGCATGAAGGCTACCAGCACGTTGCGGCCAAGCGCCAATTCACCGAATTCAGTTGACGGGCCATCGGCCAGCACTTCGCCCTTGCTGACGCGTTGTCCTAAATCCACAATGGGGCGTTGGTTGATACAGGTGCTTTGGTTGGACCGTTGGTATTTCACCAGGGAGTAGATGTCGACTCGGGTATTTCCTCCTTCATCATCCTCATCCACCCGTACGACGATGCGCGTCGCATCAACGTTGACCACCTCGCCCGCCGCCTTCGCCAAAACGACAGCACCCGAATCACGCGCGGCAATTGTTTCCATTCCCGTCCCAACAATTGGAGACTCGGTCTGCAAAAGGGGGACGGCCTGACGTTGCATGTTAGAGCCCATCAAGGCCCGGTTCGCATCGTCGTTTTCCAGAAAGGGGATCAAAGAAGCCGCGACGCTGACGAGCTGTTTCGGCGACACATCCATAAAATTGATTTTGCTCGGTGGAGTTAGAACGAACTCGCCCCCTCTGCGCGCCGATATCAGATCTTGAACAAATTCTCCCTTTTCCGTTACTTCTGCATTCGCCTGAGCGATTACGTACTGATCCTCCTCAATGGCCGATAAGTATTTAATTTCATCCGTCACACGGCCTTGTTCCACCTTACGGTACGGTGTCTCGATGAAACCGAAACGATTCACCCGTGCATACGTGCTGAGTGAGGCGATCAGTCCGATATTGGGCCCCTCGGGAGTTTCAATGGGACAAATGCGTCCGTAATGTGTTGGGTGGACATCTCGAACTTCAAAACCTGCTCGGTCTCTCGTCAGGCCTCCCGGCCCCAAAGCCGACAAGCGACGCTTGTGGGTAATTTCTGACAACGGGTTGGTCTGATCCATGAATTGAGACAACTGGCTACTACCAAAAAACTCCTTTACTGCCGCCGTCACTGGCTTTGAGTTGATCAGGTCATGCGGCATCGCTGTCTCAAGATCCTGGATACTCATCCGTTCACGAACGGCGCGTTCCATTCGTACTAGACCTATCCGCAACTGGTTTTCAAGCAATTCACCGACGGAACGCACGCGACGATTACCTAAATGATCGATATCGTCAACCGTACCGCTACCTTGGCGCAACGCCAGGAGGTATCTAACCACCTCAATCACATCTTGCTGCGTCAACATGCGCGTCTCAAGCGACAAATCAAGACCTAGCTTCGTATTTAGCTTCAAACGGCCTATTCTCGAGAGGTCGTAACGTTTGGCGTTAAAGAAGAGGTTGTTAAAAAATAGGCGCGCGGTGTCCTTCGTTGGGATGTCACCAGGTCGCAAGCGTTTATAAATTTCTAGTAGCGCCTCCTCTTTCGTCTCAAGGCGGTCTGCCATAAGCGTGAGACGGAGCGAGACATCAGCGGACAACGGCTCCAGAAAAAGTAGCCGGAAATCCGTGACGCCCTTCGCCTTCAATTGCGCCAAATCGTCCGAGGTCAGCTCGTGATTCAGTTCATACAAAACTTCGCCCGTGACTGGATCGATGATGTCTTCTGCCGCGACCCGATTTACGAGCCATTCTTCAATGGTCGGAATCTCCTCAACCTCACTATTTTGCAATCGGCGTAAGGCGCTACGTGAAATACGCCGCCCGGCACGAATGATTACTTCACCGGAATTCGGATCCAACACGTCCTCTGGACTCTGCTGCTGCAGTGTCAACTCCGACACCTCTTTGTAGAAAACATCGCGCCCAGGGTCGTAACGTACGGATTCATGCTGATAGAAAGTTTGGAGAATTTCTCTTGAAGACAGGCCTAGGGCTCGCAGAAGAATAGTAACAGGCAGTTTCCGACGTCGATCGATACGAACGTACAAGTGATCTTTGAGATCAAACTCAAAGTCAAGCCACGAACCGCGGTAGGGAATGATCCGCGCCACGTATAGCGGTTTGCCGCTGCCACTGCTGCGCCCCTTTTCCTGCGCAAAAAACACACCGGGCGAACGATGCAATTGGCTCACAATGACACGCTCCGTGCCATTGATGACGAAAGTGCCATGTTCCGTCATCAGCGGCACTTCCCCGAGATATACTTTCTGCTCCTTCACATCACGAATGACCGCGGGTTCGCTACTGTTGCCTTTTTCACGCACCACCAAACGCACCAAAACACGTAAGGGGTCTGCATAGGTTATGCCCTTCTGCCGACATTCCCCTAAATCGTACTTGGAATGATAGGAGAGGGGCTGACGGGTGCTCTGACTCACCACGCCACTGCCACCAAGCCCTTTGTATTCGCCCTCCTTAGACTCCCACATCCCAATTTCATAACCCACGTATTCCAGTGTGGAGGTGCCGTTGAAGTCCTCAATGGGAAATACGCTTCTGAAGACCGCTTCCAAACCACGATCTTCTCGATCCATGGGAGGGCGCTCCTGCTGCAGAAAGCGCGAGTAGGATTTCTGCTGCACCTCTATGAGGTTGGGAAGATCGATAATCGTGGGAATGCGTGCGAAATCCCGTCGCTCCCGACGGCTATTTCCGTTAGCCTTCGATTTATCTCGTACGGTCACAGGTCTCCCCTCACAGGTGAAAATGAAACAAATCCGTAGAACTTCTCAATCAAAGCCCTCAGCCTGCGAAATCTCACTTCACCTCAACTTGCGCACCCACTTCTTCCAACTGTGATTTGACGGTTTCGGCTTCTTCTTTCGTAATCCCTTCCTTAACGGGTTTGGGGGCTTCATCCACCAAAGCCTTAGCCTCCTTCAAACCGAGACCGGTGATTGACCGAACCTCCTTGATGACTTGGATTTTCTTGTCCCCAATACCGATAAGGACGACGTCGAATTCGGTCTTCTCGGCCGCGGCCTCTTCGACCGCCGCGCCACCCGCAGCGGGCATGGCAAACATTGGGGCCGCCGCTGACACCCCAAATTTCTCTTCCAACTCCTTCACTAATTCCGACATCTCAAGAACGGTCATGTTGTCTATGTAATCAAGCACTTCTTCTTTCGTGACAGCCATCTTTTCCTCCGTGATCACATTCCAAAGTCACTATATAAAGCCGCCTCAATCGCCCGTCTGCCCTTTCGCGTCCTTAATCGCAACGAGGGCATAAAGCAATTGTCGCAGCACCCCGTGCAGCACCCCAACAAAACCGGATAGGGGATTCTGCATGGCACCAAGCATTTGAGCTAAAAGTACTTCCCGCGGCGGCAACTCCGCCACCTGAGTAAGCTGTTCCGCTGTCAGCACTCGCCCTTCCATAATCCCAACCCGAATGTCTAGTTTAGGCTCTTTCTTGGTGTATTCGGTTAGGATCTTGGCCATGCCCACAGCATCGTCAATCGTTAAGGCGACAGCGGTCGGGCCTTTAATATACTCAGCCAGCGGCTTAAGATGCGTGGATTCAACTGCGCGCCGTGCCAGAGTATTCTTCACGACGTACAGTTCGACATCGGCCTTTCGCAACATGCCGCGGAGCTCTGACATCTCTTGAACGTTCAATCCGCAGTAATCGGATAAAATTGCTGCCTTGGCATCGGCAAGCTTGGCCTGCAAGAACTTTACTTTCTCTATCTTTGTTTCGCTTATCGTTTTCTCAGCCACGCAACCCTCTCCACGTCACTTTGCTAGTTCGCCTTCTACTGCATGCAACCTACCGTAGCGCATTGCCCATAGCGACCTCATCCACCTTGACGCCTGGACCCATCGTCGATGACAAAGAAATGGTGCGCATGTATTTGCCCTTGCTGGTGTTCGGTTTCACCCGCACCAGGGTGTCCAGAAGCGTGCGGGCGTTTTCCTCCAAGGAATCAAGAGAAAAACTGACCTTCCCAATGCCCACGTGAATAATACCGGCACGATCAACACGGAATTCCACTTTGCCCGATTTGATCTCTCGAACCACGCGGCCGATGTCGAGGTCAACCGTACCTGTCCTTGGGTTAGGCATCAGTCCGCGCGGACCCAAAATTTTGCCTAATTTGCCAACAACCGCCATCATGTCAGGGGTTGCTGCCGTGCGATCAAAATCCAGCCAACCACCGGCTATTTTCTGGGCAAGGTCTTCCCCGCCAACGAAGTCGCCGCCTGCCTCTACCGCCTCTCGCTCCTTGTCGCCTTTGGCAAACACCACAACGCGTGGAACCTTGCCAACGCCATGAGGCAACACAACCCCGCCCCGCACCATCTGATCCGCATGGCGAGGGTTCACACCAAGTCGCACCGCTATCTCGATGGTTTCATCAAACTTGGCGAAAGCCATGTCCTGCACCAAACCCAACGCTTCCCGCAACTCATATTTTTGCGTTTTGTCAAGCTTCTTCCGTGCATTATCGAGATTCTTGCTCCGCTGCGCCATGCGACGTGTCCCCTCATTAAATGTCAATCGACGACCTCAACGCCCATGCTGCGCGCTGTCCCAGCGATAATCTGTATTGCGGCCTCAACAGTATTCGCATTAAGGTCAGCTTGCTTGGTTTCAGCGATCTGCTGCAGCTGCATTGTTGTCACTTGTCCAATCTTTTCCCGATTCGGTGTCGACGCTCCCTTGGCAAGCCCGGCCGCCTGCTTTATCAATTCAGCGGCGGGAGGAGACTTTGTAATGAACGAAAACGAACGATCGGCGTACACGGTCACAACCACCGGAGTAATCATGCCGGCCTGGGCCTGAGTGTGGGCGTTGAATGCCTTGCAAAACTCCATGATATTCACACCATGCTGACCCAATGCGGGGCCCACTGGAGGGGAAGGGTTGGCTTGGCCAGCGGGCACCTGCAGTTTTATTTTCGTTACAACCTGTTTCGCCATCTACTATTTCCTTACCGTGGCAACGTTCATGCGCCATCAAGCATAACCGTGGCAACGTTCATGCGCCATCAAGCATATTGGTTAAAATCTGTATTTATCTCAGATCGATTCCACCTGTAAGAATTCCAACTCAACCGGCGTAGAACGTCCGAATATACTGACCATCACTTTGAGCTTGCCACGCTCAGGATGCACCTCTCCGATCACGCCGGTAAAGTTTGTGAATGGCCCATCGGTCACGCGCACATTCTCACCCAACCCAAAAATCACTTTGGGCTTTGGTTCTGAAGTTTCGCTGCTGATCTGATTCCAAATGTAAGCTACTTCTTCCTCCGACAAAGGCGTTGGGTCTTTTCCGCCCCCCAGAAATCCGGTGACCTTTGGGGTATCTTTGATTGCGTACCAAACTTCGTCATCTATCTCCGCCTCAATCAGCACGTATCCTGGAAAGAATTTCCGTGACGATATTTTGCGTTTGCCGCCTTTGATTTCAACAACATCCTCTGCTGGCACCAGAATCTGTCCAACTCGTTCAAGCAATCCTCTCGAATTCAGACGTTCTTCAAGACTAGCCTTAACTTTATTCTCGTGGCCGGAATATGTATGGATAACATACCAGTGCTTGCTCATAGCGGCTCGTCCTACATGGACTAATTGAGAAGATTGCCTAAAGCCATTGAAAGGATGAAATCTACTATGCCGAGGTATAGGGCAATGATGAAAACAACCGTAATAACAACCAACGTGGATGCGATTGTCTCTTTTCGATTAGGGAATGTGACTTTTCTCAGTTCAGAGCGCACATCCCGAAAGAATTGGAAACTTTTGCCATATACATCTCGAACGTACCGCTGAATGTAGGCCTCAAACACAGCAGCAACCTTTAGTGTAGCACGAGGGTATCTTAGCCAGCGAAAATAGTAAGGGCGGACGCGTTTTCTTTGGTCGCCTGTGCGATTTGTTTGCTACAGGGAACCACACACTGTTTCTTTAATTCAAGCAGGCCAGGAGGGATTCGAACCCCCATCACCCGGATTTGGAGTCCGGTGCTCTACCGTTCGAGCTACTGGCCTACAGTTTTGAGATTCCCAATTTCCCCGCAACTTGACGTTCAGCTTACCTCGTTTCCCTATGGAGCTGATGCTGACGACAAAAGCGGCAGTATTTTTTGAACTCGAATCTCTGAGGAGTGCGTCGCTTATTTTTCGTCGTCGTGTAGTTGCGGCGCCTGCATTCGACACACGCCAAAGTAGCCAAATCTCGCACGGGTACTCCTTACGTTATCTCCAGGCACATCCACACCAAGAGGCGATTACTCACCAACGTGATCACAAAGCTAGAAGAAAGCTACGCCAGTATTTCACTAACGACGCCCGCCCCTACCGTCCGGCCGCCCTCACGGATCGCAAAGCGCAACTCTTTCTCCAAAGCAATCGGCGTGATTAACTCCACCTCCACGCCAACGTTGTCCCCAGGCATCACCATCTCCGTACCCGAGGGCAATGTCACCACACCCGTCACATCCGTCGTGCGAAAGTAAAACTGCGGCCGGTAGCCATTGAAAAACGGCGTGTGACGACCTCCCTCGTCTTTCGACAACACGTACACCTCTGCCTGAAAACGCGTGTGTGGCGTAATCGAACCCGGCTTCGCCAATACCTGACCACGCTCTATCTCATCGCGCTTCACACCGCGCAACAATACCCCTATGTTATCACCTGCCTCGCCACGGTCCAATATCTTCCGAAACATCTCCACGCCCGTCGCCACCGTCTTGTGCGTCTCCTTCATCCCCACGATCTCCACATCGTCGCCTACCGTCACCACGCCACGCTCAATACGACCCGTCGCCACCGTCCCTCGACCCGATATCGTGAATACGTCCTCCACGGGCATCAGAAACGGCCGGTCTATGGCGCGCTGCGGCGTCGGCACGTATTCATCAATCGCACCCATTAACTCAAAGACGCAAGCGCTCTCCGAAGCACTCGGATCGCCACTCTCCAAGGCCTGCAGTGCACTGCCCCGGATAATCGGAATGTCGTCGCCAGGAAATTCGTACTTGCTAAGCAACTCCCGCAACTCCAACTCCACCAAGTCCAGCAACTCTTCATCGTCCACCATGTCCACTTTGTTCATGAACACCACGATGTAGGGCACCCCAACCTGACGCGCCAACAGGATATGCTCGCGCGTCTGCGGCATCGCGCCATCGGCGGCACTCACCACCAAGATCGCCCCGTCCATCTGCGCTGCACCCGTGATCATGTTCTTCACGTAGTCGGCGTGACCCGGACAATCGACGTGGGCGTAGTGGCGGTTCTCGCTTTCGTATTCCACGTGTGCAGTAGCAATGGTGATGCCGCGGGCTTTTTCCTCGGGCGCCTTGTCGATCTGGTCAAAGGGCACATAGTCCGCCTTGCCTTGCGCTGCCAGTACCTGCGTTATGGCAGACGTGAGCGTCGTCTTGCCGTGGTCTACGTGACCGATCGTCCCGACGTTGACGTGCGGCTTGCTACGCTTGAATTTCGCCTTCGACATTAACTCAATCCCCCTCTGTGTCGAATATGCTGTGTTCCAGAAATTACAATGCAGAAAATAATCTACAGTGGCTGCGAAAAGGAGCCCACGATCGGACTCGAACCGATGACCTCTTCCTTACCAAGGAAGTGCTCTACCGCCTGAGCTACGTGGGCGTTCACCGAAACGACATCACACAATAAGAAAGCGGGAAACGGGACTCGAACCCGCGACCCTCAGCTTGGAAGGCTGATGCTCTAGCCAACTGAGCTATTCCCGCAACGTGTCGCCAACACCCACATCATCCAATGGGGAGGGGAGGATTCGAACCTCCGAAGACATCAGCCAACAGATTTACAGTCTGTCCCCTTTGACCGCTCGGGAACCTCCCCAAGAACGCATGCGTTGAACAATATGCAATATGTGAAGATGGGTACAAACAGGAGCCGATGAGAGGAGTTGAACCTCCAACCTGCCGATTACAAATCGGCTGCTCTGCCATTGAGCTACATCGGCGGAGAGGGCATCCTCATGCGACAGCCAGGAAAGAGCGAAGAGGTAAGATAAACAAAATGGTCCCTTGTGTCAATGGAGGTATGGCGCAGCTTTCGGATATTGCGTCAATCCTAACACAAGAGCCGCGCAAACCAATTTCTGACGGAGGCAGGTAACCTCGCAACACCAAGAATCCCCGTTGGTCAGCTCCGCGCCGTCAAGGTACCGAACCGACAGCGCAACGTTGTTCCCAAGCATAAGCAAGAACGATGGCGCCTGCTACGGCGACGTTGAGCGAGTTGCTGCCTGGGTGCATCGGTATGCGTATCAAGGCATCACAGCGTTTACGCACGAGCCGGCGCATACCGCTTCCCTCAGCGCCCAGAACAATTGCAAGGCGTTCCGGCCACTGAACCTGAGCGACCCGTAGTTCTGCTGTCATCCCGGCACCATAAATCCAGAAGCCTCGCTGTTTCAGTTCGTCGAGCGTATTTGCAATGTTGACCACTCGGACTATTGATACCCGTTCAATCGCGCCGGACGACCGCTTGGCGACTGCGGATGTCAAAGCAACGGAGCGATTACTCGGTATTACAATCGTAGCCACACCAAAAGCAACGGCCGACCGTATGAGAGACGCGAAATTGCCGACATCTGTCACGCCGTCAAGCACCAGAAGCGTTTGAGGCCCTGCGATATCTTCGACGCGTTCACTTACCTGCCTGAAAGAATCATACCCCAACGACTCGGCAAGGGCGGCAACCCCTTGATGTCTCGTATGCCCAAGTAAGTGGTTCAATTGCGCCCGGTTGGCGAGCTCAAGGGCGATGCCACGCTGTTCAGTCAGTGCCAGGATCTGATGCACTGCGCCACCGCGGCGGCGTTCATCGACCACAACTTTCGATACATGCCGCTGCTCATTTTTCAGGGCTCCGATAACGGCATGGAAACCGTACAAAGTCTCTTCCGCCATCGTCCCGTCGTCCACATTAAGAGGATGCAGCAGCCTGTAACGGCCATACAAGACAAACCGCGTATGCCGCTATGCCCATCTCCATTCCGGGAAAACCCAGTCCGTCCGTCGTGGTAGCCTTGACGCTCAGTTGCGCAGGCTCGGCATGTACGGTGGCAGCGAGCGTTGCCGCCATGCGCGGAAGGTAGGGAGCCAGTCGAGGACGTTGGGCCACAATCGTGATATCGGCGTTCCCCAGCGTGTGGTGGTTTTCCGCCAGCAATCGTGTTACGGCTTTCAGGATAGTGAGACTGGAAACTCCTCGCCAACGTTCGTCCGTGCTTGGGAAATGTTGGCCTATATCGCCAAGTGCGGCTGCTCCAAGCATGGCGTCGCACAGCGCATGCACAACAACGTCCGCGTCAGAGTGTCCTTGCAGGCCAAATTCATGATGAATGGGCACGCCGCCCAACACCAAGGCGGCGTCAGGGACCAGCCGGTGCGCATCGTAGCCGAACCCTATTCGCATGCCCCTCCCTCACTGACGCGGGGTGCGCAGCAACCCTTCGCTGAAAATCAAGTCTTCCGGGGTCGTAATCTTGATGTTGCTTTCCAGCCCCGAGACCACTTTCACCGGATGTCCTATCGATTCGAGCAGACCGGCGTCATCTGTCGCACACACGCCTCGCTCCCAAGCCTGACGATACGCCGACATCAGGAGATGCCGCTGAAATGCCTGCGGCGTCTGCGTACGCCACAAATTTTCCCGCGGGATCGTTGCTTCAACTACTCCCCCTTCGGAGATGCGCTTCAGCGTATCTCGCAGCGGCACGGCTGCCACGGCGGCACCGTGCTGTGCGGCACAACCCAGCGTTTCTTGCAAAACCGCCTCCGTTACAAAAGGGCGCACGCCATCATGAACCACCACGAGGTCAACCGCCGCATCGATCCGCTGCAGACCACGCCAAACCGATTCCTGGCGACTCGCTCCCCCTGCCACGACGTCGCGCACTTTACGGAATCCATAACGTTTGATGATTCCCTGTTGGCAAGCAGAAACATTTTTGGCCGCAACGACAACCCATAACTCATCGATAACCGCAGAACGTTCAAAAACGTCCAACGTGCGGGCCAATATCTCTCGCCCGCCGAGTTGCAAAAACGGCTTCGCAATGTCCCCACCCATCCGGACGCCACTGCCGGCAGCCGGAATAAGCCCCGCGACACGTTTTTGAGTCAGCGTTGCTTTCACGTTCATGTGTCCCTGCAGCACCCGCTCAATGTAAAATGCCGCTCAAAAGGATTGCCCGTACAGGTGGCAAGAATTTCAATGCGCATGTTATAGTGGAGCCTTGATCACCACAATTGGTCTCTTAGTTCGCGGAGCACGCTCCGGGAGGAATCTCTTGAGACAGCAGCACGCTCTTCTTGATGCCGCCATTAAAGTGGTAGGAAACCGCTACCATACGACCATGCTGATCGCCAAACGCATCCGTCAACTCCAGCACGGCGCCCGGCCGCAGGTACCACCTGAGGAGGCAGACAGCTTTTTTACCATCGCGGTTCGTGAAATTGCCGCTGGCCATCTCTCTTTTGAGTCTGCCCCTCCGCCTGAGAGCGCCCCTCCTGTCCCCACCGCAATTTCCGGCAACGGCACCCTCAAGGGTGACAGTAAAGCGGTGGAAACGTCTGAAACGGCAGACGATGGTGCCTGACAGGGAGAAAAGGTTCAACCATGACGCAACGATTCGTCTACTGCACAAAGCTTCAAAAAGAGGCTCCTGGTATTGATGAGGACGATCTTCAGGGCGGCATTGCCTTGGAAATGACTGAATCGATGGGAGGGGCTGAATTACGTCAACGTATCTATGAAAACATCTCCATGGAGGCTTGGGAATTGTGGAAAGGCTTCCTGACGATGATTCTAAATGAATACCGTCTGAATGTCATGGACCCACAAGCCGACGAGTTCATCCGTCAGCAAATGGAAGAATTCTTTTTCGGCGAAGGCGCTGCCCTGCCGCCAGGGTACGTTCCGCCAATGGGCAAGGGCTAGCTTGAGAGCGGCATCCGTTAGGGTGGCCACGGTGCGTGTTGTACTCCTCGCAACCTATGAATTGGGACGGCAGCCTTTTGGCCTGGCTTCCCCTGCCGCTTGGCTACGACAGGCAGGAGCGACGGTTCGGTGCCAGGATTTGTCACGCAGTCGCCTGGACCGTGAGGCCATTCTGGCGGCCGACCTTGTGGCCTTCTACATCCCCATGCACACCGCAACGCGGATTGCCATCCAGGTTGCGAAACATGTCAAGACCCTTAACCCGCAAGCTCACCTCTGCTTCTATGGCCTTTACGCCCCCATGAATGACCGATTGTTACGCGAACTGGGGGCCGCCACCCTGCTCGGTGGGGAATTTGAATCTGGGCTGTTACGACTCGTGCAACGCCTTCAGACAGATTCCACACCCCCTGCCCAACAGCCGGAAGTCGTCACTTCCCTGGATCGCCAACAGTTTCAGGTACCTGATCGGCGCGATTTACCCCCCCTGCCAGTTTACGCCCAACTCAAAATAGGCGAGCGGTCACACGTCGTCGGCTACACGGAAGCCAGCCGCGGCTGCAAACACTTCTGTCGCCATTGTCCGATCGTGCCGGTCTATGAGGGCCGTTTTCGCATCGTGCAGAGGGACGTCGTCCTGGAAGATATCCGGCGCCAGGTCGCGGCCGGCGCCGAGCACGTGACCTTTGGCGACCCCGATTTTTTCAACGGTATCGGCCACGCCGTGCCGTTGGTGCATGACCTGCACCGGGAGTTCCCCAGCCTCACCTACGACGTCACCATCAAGATAGAACACCTGTTGCGGTATGACGAGCATCTGCCCACCCTCCGCCAAACCGGCTGCCTGATGGTGACGAGCGCCGTGGAGTCCGTCCAGGATGGCGTTCTGCGTCTGCTCGATAAAGGCCACACCCGACAGGATTTTCTCCAGGCTCTGGCCCGGTGCAGGCAAGCCGAAATTTGCCTCAATCCGACCTTTGTCGCCTTCATGCCCTGGACCTTTTTGCCCGACTATATCGACTTACTGACCGTAATCGCCACGCAAGGTCTGATCGAACACGTCGCACCCATCCAACTCGCCATGCGCTTGCTGATCCCTGACGGCTCCAAACTGCTTGACCTGCCCGAAATGGGTCTGTCGCTGCGGGAATTCGACGCCGACGCCCTGTCGTACCGCTGGGAACATCCCGACGTACGGATGGATGGCCTCTGCACGGAGGCGCTCCAATTGGTCCAAAGCGGTGAGACGGAAGGCGCCGGCCGCTATGAGATATTTGAACGCCTCTGGCACGCCGCCCACAAGGCCGCCCAAATTCCCGCTCCGCTGGTGCCTGCCCCCGTTGCCCCGCCAGCCCGTGGGCCCGTTCCTTACCTTGATGAACCGTGGTATTGTTGAGCGGAACCCACCGAGGAGCAGGTTGCTCCGTTCTAGAACCAAGGTCTTCTTGGTACTCTGGCCATGCGCACAGTCTGGGGAAATCAGGATGACAACACCCGACGTCGGCCGTTCCCGGCTCATGCTCCTGTATACGACGACAGGGTATGAGGCACGAGAATTCATACGGACGGCTCAGCAACTCGGCGTGGAAACGGTGCTCGGCAGCGACCGCTGTGATGTTCTGGACGATCCCTGGGAAGACGATGCCGTGCCGCTACGGTTTGAGCGCCCACAGGAAGCCGCACGGCGCATCGTCGATGTTGCTGGGCAGCAACCCGTCGCCGCCATTCTCCCCGTGGGTGACACCCCTCTTCTCAGCGCCGCGAAAGCGAGCCGCGAGTTGGGTTTGCTGCACAATCCACCGGACGCCGTGCTGTCCAGCCACAACAAATACCTCATGCGCCAGCGCCTGCAGGCGACTTTTGCGCAAGTGCCGGCTTTTATGTGTTTCCCGATGCAAACCGACCCCCGTCTCGTGCAACACGAGGTTCCGTACCCATGTGTCGTTAAGCCGCTCGCCCTGTCGGCGAGTCGCGGTGTCATGCGGGCCAATACCCCGGCCGAATTTATTGCCGCCTTCCTTCGGTTGCGCGCCTTGCTGGAACGGCATGAAATACGCCAGAAACAAGATGAAGCCAACGAAGGGATCCTCATCGAAAGTTTCATTCCCGGTGCCGAGGTCGCCCTGGAAGGTCTGTTAACCGCGGGCCGTCTGCAACCGTTGGCCCTGTTTGATAAGCCCGACCCGCTGAACGGTCCTTTTTTTGAAGAAACCCTCTACATCACCCCTTCCCGTCTCAGTGCGGACCTGCAGGCCGAGATCGTCCGCTGCGCCGAACAGGCAGCCCTTACCCTGGGTCTCTGCCACGGTCCTTTGCACGCCGAATTTCGGGTCAACGGCCAAGGCCCCTGGCTCCTCGAACTCGCCGCCCGGCCCATCGGCGGCTTGTGAAGCCGCTCGCTGCGCTTTGGGACCGGGATGTCCCTTGAAGAGCTGCTCATCCGTCACGCGTGCGGCCTCCCTCTGCCCTCTCTGAAACGCGAGCAGGCTGCTGCCGGAACTATGATGCTACCCATTCCCCGCGCTGGTTTTTTCAAACATGTGACGGGCCTGGACGCGGCACTCAGCCTTCCCGGCATCGAAGATGTTGTGATCACCGCCAAGCCGCATGAGAAACTCCAGCCCTTCCCCGAGGGCGCCAGTTACCCCGGGTTCATTTTTGCCCGCGGTGAAACCCCACAGGCGGTCGAACAGACCCTGCGCGAGGCCCATCGACGCCTGCATCTGGTCATCACGCCCAGCCTCGACTTGCTTTGACACCCTGAGGTGCCTCCCAATCCACGGGGCCTCACCTTAAGGAAACCAAAACTTACAAAGATGTCGATTCGTACAAAAATGGTCCCTCGCCTAACAATCCCGTTGTTACTTTAATGCCATCCTTAGAGAGTGCTGGTCACTCCTTACCGCGTCTCGCACCCAAGGCGGACAGCCCCAGACAACGGCTTTGGCATCCCCATCCGCAGTTGGCATGCAAATTGCTGTCATTAGACAAGCATCGAAAGTCCGCAGCATTGTCTCGTTCAAGCTACTAAGGAGAACATCGTGACCAACTTGCACACCGCGGGCTGGGCCCGCACGCACAAATGGCAGGCCGTGAAACGCACGGCCTGCACCCTCGGGCTCTCGCTTATCCTGTTGGCGGGACTGATGGGCACCGGCGCCATGGCACAGGAGCCCATCAAAGTAGGCGTGTTGCATTCGCTGAGCGGCACCATGGCCATCAGCGAGGGACCCCTCAAGGAAATTATCCTCATGGCCATCGAGGAAATTAACGAGGCTGGTGGGGTGTTGGGGCGCCCTGTCGAGCCGATCGTGGAAGATCCCGCCTCGAATTGGGACCTCTTTGCCGAAAAGGCCAAAAAGCTCCTAACGCAAGATGAGGTGGCGACGGTTTTTGGCTGTTGGACCTCGGTCAGCCGCAAGTCCGTGCTGCCGGTGTTTGAGCAGTACAACGGCCTCCTTTTCTACCCTGTCCAGTACGAGGGTGAAGAGTGCTCCAAGAACGTCATCTATACCGGTGCGACCATCAACCAGCAAGCCTCTCCCGCGGTGGATTACCTGATGAGCCCGGAAGGCGGCGGCAAAAAGCGCTTCTACCTTATAGGTACGGACTACGTCTATCCGCGCACCACGAACAAAATCCTGCGGCTCTACCTCACCAAGGCCAAGGGCGTCATGGAGGACGGCATCGCTGAGGAATACACGCCGTTTCACCATCAGGATTACCAGACCATCGTTGGCAAGATCAAAAGCTTCTGTGCCGGCGGTGATGGCGCTGTGATCAACACCATCAACGGCGACAGCAATGTGCCGTTCTTCAAGGAACTGGCCAATCAGGGCATCACGGCCGACACCTGTCCGGTGATTTCGTTCAGCTTTGCCGAGGTCGAATTGCAGACCCTGGACGTCAAGCCCCTGGCCGGCCATCTCGCTTCCTGGAACTACTACATGTCGCTGAAGTCCCCGCAGAACTTCAAGTGGGTGAAAGCGTACAAGAAATGGTGCGAAAAGCGCGGCATCCCCGACAAACAGTGCGTGACCGATGATCCGATGATGCACGCCTACACGCACGTCAAACTGTGGGCCCAGGCCGTCGAGAAGGCCGGCAGCACGGACGTCGAACCGGTTCTGAAGGCGCTGGAAGGTCTGACGGTCAGCAGCCCCGTCGGCAATTACAAGGTCGACGAGAAGAACCATCACACCTGGAAGCCGGTCTACATCGGCAAAATCCGCGAAGATGGTCAGTTCGACGTCGTGTGGAAGAGCAAGGAGTGGGTGCGGCCCCTGCCGTGGAGCGAGTTGACCTATCCCGGTCGGGCCTGCGATTGGAGCGGCGACGGCCTGGGAACCTATGATATGGTGAATGGCGACCGCGCCTGGCTGTCTCAGCGATAAATAAAGATCTGTGCGCGGGGGAGTTCCTTGAGGGATTCCCCCGTAACTATTTCAAGCACGCGGAGACCTGAATTGTTACGCATCCTGACCTTCCTGCTGGTCGTGTGCTGTGCCGGCGGCGCGTTGCCCAACGCGTCGGTCGCGGCGGACACGCCCGCCGACTATGCCCAGGACCTCGCCACGCTCGCTACCCAGCGGGCCACCCTCGAGCACATCCGTGACCTCGCCGACCCGGCCTTCCGGGGCCTGCTCCAGGCCCTGAAGGAAGGCGCCCTGTATCGCTGGCCGGAAGGCTTCCTCATCTTCACCGACGATGGGGTTTTTGTAGACCTCGCCGGCACCCCGCTGCTCGACGACGCCGGTGAGGCCATTTTCCCCGAGGAGGGTCTTGAGCAGGTCCCCTTAGAGGAAGAAAACATCCCGCTAGTGCAACGCGCTCTTGACGTTATCGCACTTTTTGCATCGGATCCGGGTGCGCGGCGCTCGACCGCTCTGCGCCTGGGGAATATGCGCGACGTATCCCTCATTCCCATCCTGACAAAGGCGCGCGACGCGGAACCGGATACCGTGGTGCGTAACGTCCTCATCGAGGCCGTCAACAAATTGCAATTGTTCGCGCCGGAAGCGCAGGCACGGCGCGCGGCCGTCAACTACTTCGGTGACAGGCGCTCGGAAGCCGCGCTGAGCCGCTTACGCGAAATGCGCCAGCAGGAGCCCGACCCCCAAGTACGGGCCGCGGTCATCGGAGCCGTCGAAACCATTGAGAATTTTCTGCTTGTTCGCAACAGCGTCGGCTACATCTTCAACGGCGTGAGTCTTGCCTCCGTCCTGCTGATCATGAGCCTGGGACTCGCGATTACCTTCGGACTGATGGGCATCATCAACATGGCGCATGGCGAAATGCTGATGATCGGCTCGTACACCGCCTACGTGCTGCAAGAATTCTTCACCTCACACCTGCCGGATTATCTTGACTATTACTTCATCTTTGCTCTGCCCTTATCCATCCTAACGGCGGGCTGTGTCGGCCTGTTGATGGAACGCGGCATCCTGCGTTTCCTGTATGGCCGCCCGCTCGAAAGCCTACTCATCACGTGGGGTATCGGCATGGTGCTGCAACAGGGCGCGCGTCTTTATTTCGGTGATCAAACGAGCGTCAGTCCGCCCACCTGGTTTCGCGGTGGCTGGGAGGTCATGCCAGGGCTCATTTTCCCCTATAGCCGGCTCTTCATCATTGCCCTGTCGGTGTTCGCCCTTGCCATGGTGTATCTGCTGCTGTATCGCTCCAACGTCGGCCTGCGCATCCGTTCGGTGATGCAGAATCGCGACATGGCCGCCTGCATCGGCATTTCCACACGCAAAGTTGACGCCTTCACCTTCGCGCTCGGTACCGCTTTGGCGGGGCTGGCGGGTTGCGCTTTGAGCCTCATCGGCACTGTGGACCCGGAGGTAGGCAAGACCTATATTGTCGATTCATTCATGGTCGTGGTGCTGGGCGGGGTCGGCAAACTGTTCGGCACGGTCCTGGCGTCCGGCGTCATCGGCATGTCGAACAAACTTCTGGAGCCGCTGATCGCCGGCACCGCCGCCGCCGTTTACGCCAAGGTCAGCATTCTCGTGCTGGTCATCATTTTCCTGCAGATCAGACCCACGGGTCTCTTCCCGGCCAAGGAACGCACGGCCGCAGGGGCGCTGCGATAAGGAAGGTCAACCGCGACCATGAAACCCACCTCAGCTTGGAAAGAAGCGCTGCTGCCAGGCACCCTGCTCGCAGTTATTCTGCTTATCGGCTTGCCGCTGCTGAACGCCTCCGGGCACATCTCCGACTACTACCTCAACCTGTTCGGTAAATACCTGTCGCTGTCCATACTGGCCATGGGCATGGCCCTCATCTGGGGGTTCTCCGGCATCTTGAGTCTGGGGCAAGCCATCTTCTTCGGCATTGGCGCCTACTCATTCGGCATGTACCTGATGCTCGAATCGAGCGGCAAAGGCGTGTACGGAGAGGCCGTTCCCGACTTCATGGTGTGGAACCAGGTGACCCAGCTGCCGTTGTACTGGAAACCCTTCCACTCCCTGCCCTTCGCCCTGGCCGCGGCCCTGCTGTTGCCGGTCGTAGCCGCCACCATTATCGGCTTTCTGACGTTTCGGCGGCGCGTCGGCGGCACCTACTTCGCCATTCTGACCCAGGCCATGGCTTTCGCCACGTGGCTGATGTTCAACCGCAACGAACTCAACCTCGGCGGCACGAACGGTCTCACGGATTTCAAGAGCGTGCTGGGTTATCCGCTGAGCGAGCCGAGCACACAACGCGGGTTGTACCTGTGCACCGCGCTTCTGCTCGTCGTCAGTTTTTTCATCTGCCGCTGGCTGGTGGGCTCGAAAATGGGGCTGGTGCTGACCGCCATGCGCGACCAGGAACAGCGCCTGCGGTTTCTGGGCTATCCGGTCGCCTCGTACAAGATCTTCATTTTTGCCGTGGCCGCGGCGTTGGGCGGCTTGGCGGGCGCTTTGTATGTGCCGCAAGTCGGTATTATCACGCCCAGTCAGATCGGGGTGTTGCCGTCGCTGGAAATCGTCGTCTGGGTCGCAACCGGCGGGCGTAACAGCCTCATCGGTGCGATCATCGGTGCGGTGGGCATCAATGCGGCACGCAGCGTTCTGACGACTCGCTTTCCGGAATGGTGGCCGGTGATCCTGGGCGGTCTGTTCGTGGCCGTCGTCTTGTTCTTCCCCGATGGCATCGTCGGCATCCCCAGCCAGTGCCGCCGGGGCATCCGGCGGCTGCGCGCTCGGCTTGCCGGCGCTCCGGCCCGTCGCCCAGAACCGGTGCCACGCCCGAGCGAGCAGCCGGCGTCAACCGTTAGCCGGTCCGACGACTGACAGGGAGCGACACATGGAACAACAACGCGGCACCATCATGTACCTCGAGGACATCACCGTCACGTTCGACGGCTTCCAGGCGCTGAAAGAGGTCGATTTTTACGTGGACCACGGCGAGCTGCGCGCCTTGATCGGTCCCAACGGGGCCGGCAAAACGACCTTGCTAGACGTCATCTGCGGCAGAGCCAAGCCGGATACCGGGCGCGTCGTCTTCGGCCAGCGAACCGACCTCAGCAAACTTGAGGAACACGAGATCACCTTGCTGGGCATCGGGCGTAAATTCCAGACTCCCACCGTTTTCAAGAATCTCACGCTCATCGACAATCTCACCCTCGCCCTGCGCTTCCGCCGCGACGTGATGGCAACCCTGTTCGGTGCCCTGACCCGCAGCCATACCGACAAAATTAATTCGACTTTGCAGACCCTGGGGTTGGAACAGAAAGCCCAAAACAAAGCCGGGGCGCTGTCGCACGGCGAGATGCAATGGCTCGAAATCGGCATGGTCATGGTGCAAGAGCCGGCACTTTTTCTGCTGGACGAGCCGGTTGCCGGTATGACCAGGGAAGAACGCGAGAAGACCGGAGAGATTCTGCAGGACCTTGCCAAGACTCACGCCGTGCTGGTGGTTGAGCACGACATGGAATTCGTGCGCCAGACGGCCCACCGGGTAACGGTTCTGCACGAAGGACGGATTCTCTGCGAGGGCTCGGTGGCGCACGTGCAAAGCGACCCCCGGGTGGTCGAAGTCTACCTGGGAAGGGGTTAGCCGGCGATGCTTACCATCCACGGCCTGTGTGTGAGTTACGGCGAAAGTCAGGTCCTCTGGGACGTCGGCCTGCACGTTCCGGCCGGTCAGGTCGTCTGCCTCATGGGACGCAACGGCGTCGGCAAAACGACGCTGCTGAAGAGCGTCATGGGGCTCCTGAAGCCCCGCACCGGCGCCATCACGTTCCGGGACAAACCGCTCACCGCGCTGTCTTCCGACCGCCGCGCCCGGCAGGGCATCGGCTATGTGCCGCAGGGCCGCGAAATCTTCCCTGACATGACCGTCCTCGAAAATCTCCGCATCGGCCTCATCGCTCAGGGCCTGCCCTCTGCCACCATCCCGGACGACATCTTCGAGCTTTTCCCCGGCCTGCAAACCATGCTGCACCGCAAGGGCGGCTACCTCAGCGGCGGCCAGCAACAGCAATTGGCCATCGCCCGCGCCCTCGTCACTCGCCCCCAACTCCTCCTCCTCGACGAGCCCACCGAGGGCATCCAGCCCTCCATCATCCTGGAGATCGAAGCCATCATCCAGCGCCTGAAAGAAGCTGGCAATATGGCTATCCTGCTCGTCGAACAATACGTCGAGTTCGCCAGCCGCCTCGCTGACCACGTCTTTGTCATGGAGCAAGGCAGCATCGTCCTGGAAGGTAAGCTCGAAGACATGTCGGACGCGGACCTCCAACGCTACTTGGCGTTCTAAACCGGTCCGCCAATCAAGCCGTTCTTCCCTCTGGACAGAACCACCTCAATAGCTCACAGCGATAGGCACGAAGCCATTTTGCAGTAGAATGCTTTTTGGCGTCACGATGCCCGGCAAGCGAATCTCACCCATTTGAGGCCCACATGCCCGGCCAATTGTTCACCCAGTACTTTTTGACCGACGGCATCCGGCACACCCCTGAATGGCAGGCGTCCGTTGACCGGCCGCAAGCCTTCACCGCGTTCGCCAGTACCGTTGCCGAGCGCTTCGAGGCGTTCAGCCACTACGACAGCCCCAACGAATCGGTCACCGAGCAGGACCTGATCCGCCCCGTTTTGGCGTTGCTCGGCTGAGTCCACAGCCTGCCCCAGCAGGGCGCGGCGCGCAACGAAGACATCCCCGACCATCTGCTGTTCGCCGACACCGAATCCAAGGCCCGCGCCGCCGGCCGCAACGACTCCGAAGAACGCTACCGGGACGCCCTGCTCATTGAAGAGAGCAAGCGGTTCGGCCTGCCCCTCGATACTCGCGAGGCAACCGGGAAAGCCCGAGCGGGCACGCCGCACGGGCAGATACGCCGCTATCTGTCCACCGCCGACAGCGTCACCGACGGGCGCCTGCGCTGGGGTATCTTGACCAACGGCGGCGTCTGGCGGCTCTACGACACCCGCGCCCGGCCGCGCGCCAGCGGCTACTACGAGACCGATCTCACAGCCCTGCTGCGATCCGGCAACGAAGACGCGCTCCGCACGTTCTACCTGCTGTTCCGCCGGGATTCCTCCAACCTACGGGATGGGGCGCAGGCCTCCTTCCTGGAAACCGCGCTCGCCGAGGGGCGCCGCTACGAGGAGCAGGTGGCGCGCGACCTCTCCAACGTGGTGTTCGACACCGTGTTCCCGGGGCTTGTGACCGCCCTCGCCCGGAAATCGACGCGGGACTTGTCGGCAATCCGCGACGCGGCGCTGATCTTTCTGTACCGGCTGCTGTTCGTGCTGTACGCCGAAGACCGCGGGCTGCTCCCCGTCAACGACCCGCGCTACGATGATTACGGCCTGCGCAAACGGGTGCGCGACGACATCGCGCGGCGAACCCAAGACGGCGACACCTTCTCCGCCCACGCCGCCAGCTACTACAACCATCTGACAACGCTGTTCACCCTCATCGACAAGGGCGACGCCTCCATCGGCCTGCCCCCATACAACGGCGGCCTGTTTGCGCCCGCGTCCGCCCCGATGCTGGAGACCGTTCGCCTGTCGGACGCCGCCGTCGCGCCCATCATCTACGCCATGAGCCACCGCGAGTCCCACTTTGTCAACTACCGCGACATGTCCGTGCAGCAACTCGGCTCGATCTACGAACGCCTGCTGGAGCACGAGCCGGTGCGTCACGACGATGGCAGCATCACCATCCGCCCCAATCCATACGTTCGCAAGGACAGCGGCAGTTTCTACACCCCCCAGGAACTGGTCGATCTGATCGTGGACAACACCCTCAAGCCCTTGGCGGAGGAACGGCTCAAGGCCTTCGAGGGCGAGGCCGCGGCGCTGCAAAATGACCGCCATCCCAAGGCGAAACGGCACGCCGAACTCACCAAGCTCGACCCGGCCGAGGCGGTCCTGGACCTCAAAGTTCTCGACCCGGCAATGGGCAGCGGCCACTTCCTGGTCACCGCGGTGGATTTCCTGTCGGACTACATCTCCGAATTGATCGAGTACGTGCCGGCGGTCCCGGCGTGGCTGGACGGCACCTACGCCTCGCCGCTGGTGCAGCGCATTGAGCGCATCCGCCACGACATCCTGCAACGCGCCGCGGCGTCCAACTGGATCATCGACGAAGCCCAATTGACGGATCAGGCCATTATCCGACGCATGGTGCTCAAGCGCTGCATCTACGGCGTCGACAAAAACCGCCTGACCGTGGAGCTGGCCAAGGTGTCGCTGTGGCTGCACAGCTTCACGGTGGGCGCGCCGCTGTCCTTCCTGGACCACCACCTGCGGGTTGGCGACTCGCTCATCGGGGTGCGGGTGCAGGATGCCACGGGCGAGTTGCACCGGCTCGGCGGCCTGTTCGCCGGTTCCGCCATCGCCGGCGCCGAGGCCGCCACCGCGGGCATGCAGCGCATCGAGGCGATGTCCGACGCCGACGTGGCCGAGGTGCGGGAATCGGCGTCGCTGTTCGTGCGGGTAGAGGAGACGACCGCCGACCTGCGCGGCCTGCTCGATTTCGTCTGCGGCTGGCGGTGGATGACGGCGGGCGTGAAGACGCGCGAGAAAGACCGGGCGGAGGGTCAACTGGTGGCCGCCTTGCGGGACGATGCCTACAGCCTGCTGGCTCGTGGCCCGGAGCGTACGGATCGTCCGCCCCATGCCGACGCCGCGGCCTGGGCGCAGTTTGCCGAGTTGTGGCGCAATGCCCGCGCCATTGCCGACCGCGAAGGCTTCCTGCACTGGGAGGCTGCTTTTCCCGGCGTCTGGCAACACTGGCAGAACGTCCGCCCGGAAGGCGGTTTCGACGCCGTCATCGGCAACCCGCCGTGGGACCGCATCAAGCTGCAGGAAGTCGAGTGGTTCGCCACCCGCGCCCCCGATCTCGCGCTGGCGCCAACCGCGGCGGCACGGCGAAAAGGCATCCAGCGACTGCGCGACGCGGGTGATCCGCTGGCCGCCGCGTTCGACGACGCCAAGGCGCGCGCCGACAGTCTGGGCCAACTGGTGCGGGTGTCCGACGATTACCCGCTGCTCGGCGGCGGCGACATCAACCTGTATTCGCTGTTCGTTGAGCGGGCCATGCACCTAGTCAAGCCCGACGGCCTGGTGGGCCTGCTGACGCCGTCGGGCATATGCGCCGACAAGACGGCGGCCGATTTCTTCAAGTCCGTGTCCACGAGCGGGCGATTACGCGGGCTGTTTGATTTCGAGAATAAAAAATCTTCTTTAAGGACATCCATGCTTCGTTCAAATTCTGCGCCCTGATCGTTGGCGGCGAAGCGCGACGGTTCAACGAGACGCGTTGCGCCTTCTTCCTGCACGACACCGCCGAGATAGACGACGCGGACCGCTGCTTCCCGCTGGCGCCGTCCGACTTTGCCCGCGTCAATCCCAACACCGGCACCGCGCCCGTGTTCCGCACCCGACGCGATGCGGACATCACCCGCCGTATCTACGAACGGCATCCCATACTGGTGGACCGCTCTGGCGGCGGCGAGCGCAAGGCGTGGCCGGTGCGGTACGTGCGCATGTTCGACATGACCAACGACTCGAACCGCTTCCGCACCGCCACGCAACTCGACACAGAAGGTTTCTACCCGGTGCAGGGCAATCGCTGGAAACGGGGGGAGGACCTGTATCTGCCGCTGTATCAGGGACGGATGATTGGACATTTCGACCATCGTGCCAACTCGGTTCGTGTGAACCCGGCGAACACCCATAATCCCTATCTGAGTGAACCGGTGGCCGATACGGAGCGCGCTGATCCTGACTTTCTTCCGCAGACGCAATACTGGGTTCCAGAATCAGACGTGGAACAGGTTCTACCCCTGTCACGAAGCTGGACAGTGGGGTTCCGTGACATCGGCAGACCGACGGATGTGCGGACCCTGATCGCCGCAATCGTTCCGTGGGCGGGCTATGGGAACACGTTGCCTTTGCTGCTGGGCGACAGCTCTTCTCTGAGCGCCCCGCTTGCTGCATGCCTTGTGGGCAACCTGAACTCCCTGTGCGTGGACTTCGTCGTCAGGCAAAAGACACAAGGAACGCACCTCAACTGGTACATCGTCGAGCAACTCCCTGTCATTGCCCCTGCGGACTACGACCGGCCATTCGGCGCAACGACCGCCCGTGCCCTCGTCCGCGACCACGTGCTGCGCCTCACCTACACCGCCCACGACATGGCCCCCTTCGCCCGCGACCTCGGCTACGACGGCCCGCCCTTCCCCTGGGACGACGAAGAACGCCGCCACCTGCGCGCCCGCCTCGACGCCCTCTACTTCCACCTCTACGGCCTATCACGGGAAGACGTCGGCTACGTGCTCGACACCTTCCCCATCGTGCGCCACGAGGACGAAAAGCAATTCGGCCGCTACCGCACGCGGGACCTGATTCTGGCCTACATGAACGCTCTGGCAGCGGGTGATACGGAGACGCGGGTGGCGGTGTAGAATGGTTAGTTGGCTTTAAGGAGCTACAAGTGCCACGAACATTTAACCTCACGGAGAGAATCGCAGGTTTGCCACCTTCATCGTTCTCGGCAAAGGGGAATTCTCAGGATGGCTCCCAGGTATTTTTATCACAGCTTTCCAAGACCGCGCGTCGGGCAAACACCTAGCCAGACTATTGATAGGGGATGGTCTATCATCCAATCGATGAAGCGGCTGGGCTTGATTTTGGCTCCAGAAATTGTCGAGTGGAGAACACCAGTCAGTATCGGGAGTCCATCGCCCATCCGACTTTTGCAACAGCGCGTCTGCTTTACTGAGTTGTCGCGAAACGAATTAGGAGAACATTCAAAGCGTTTTGGCCCGTTCGCCATCGAATTTGACATTATGGCGTTGAGGCGTGCTGGAGCGTTACCCGTAATCTACATGCCTCAAGCATTGTCAGAGCAGGACCATATGGCATTATTGGGTGCGTTTCTTGTAAGTCATACTGATCACATCAGGCATACGCTGGAACAGCTTAATTTTCTGAATCGGTTCAACGACCCAGCCCATGTCCAAAACAAGTTTCCGGGGGCCACACGGATAAGTGATGACTGCATGTTTAATCTGAGGAATGGCGATGAAGAAAGAGGAACTCTTCAGGAGTTTCAAGTCCCATGGGGTGCGATAAAAGATCTTCTGAGTTTTATTGGCTTTGAAAACGCGCCCTTTGAAGCAATGACAGCAGTAACTTCCATTGCACAGTCGCTATTCTACCCAACAGACGACGAGCACGTTGATGAACTGCTTGGCTACTATAGGCAACGTGAATGGCGAATTACGGCGGGCTATTTTGTCAATGAAGCCCCTCGTGGGCGTACCCTTGACGAGAACGAGAAGCAATGTCTCATCGATCTCGACAACGCCTTTTGGAAACGTGAGTTGGGGTATAAGAATGAAACATTTCGCCGCGTAGACAGAGCAGTTTCACTCTCTCAGCCCAACCCGGGTGATTTGTTTGAGATGGCTACCCGGCTGATTGTTCCAAGCGAAAAAATCCATGAAACGCGCCAACTTTTTGGTGATCTCTCTATCGAAGTGGGTCGGTCGGAAGACCGTCATGTTCAATAGAGGCTGCCCCACCTTTGTTGCGAAGCCAACGGGCGAGTTCAACAAACCATGCTGCTGCGGCCGCATCGTCAGGGAACATGCAGTACGGCTGGACCAGCGTCATGCCTCATCCGAATCCGAAAGTGTTTTCCGGGGCTTTTTGTGCCATTGACAGCCTCTTTCACCTAACCTTGGCATGGAGCAGGTAACTTCTGACTGTAGTCCAAATCAAACGCAACTTAAGGCTTTCCTCCGGTCATCCGCCTAAGCGGCACCGTTAAGCCAATGTGACACAACCCAGGAGGGGGACGTAAATCATGCCAAAGGCCCTGCCTTTTGGAGAAGTCCTGGAAGGTATCGAGGCCTTATCTCTGGAAGATCAGGAAATCCTCAAAGAGATTCTGCATCGTCGTATTGTCGAGCGGCGACGGGGAGAACTCGTCCAAGACGTTCAACAGGCGCAACACGAATTTCAAGCGGGTCAGTGTCGACCCGCGAGACCGGAAGAACTCATGAACGAGAGCGAATCGTGAAACGACTCCTGCTGCGCTCCAGTGCCTTTGTGAGGGCGGCCGACGCGTGGTGAGAAGACATCCCCACATCGCTGAAGATTTACGAGCCACATTGGCGTTACTGGCTGAAGATGCGTTTCACCTCAACTACGGAGCCACAAGCTGAAAGGGGAATTTGCAGGCTCCTGGGCGTACAGTCTTGGGTATGATCTAAGGATTGTTTTCCAGTTCTCCAACATGAGGGTTCCGAAGCACTCTTGCTCGAGAGGTTGGAACTCATAAGGAAGTCTATTAAAGAGTGCCTTCCCTGGTCGTCTTCTGCTGAAGCGGACGAGCGACAGTGCATGTTTTCGTTGTTCGCGGGTCTCCCTCCTGTTGCCGCCGCTCAGCAGAAGCGTTATGTGGGTGCAACCGTTGAATGAACTTGGACAGGCGGTAGCCCATTTGTCCAAAGCGGCAATTGACCGAATTCCGTTGCCAGCCAAGCTCTCCCAGCCGTATGACAATCAACCCCATAAAGTCGTCCCGAGGCCGACACCATGCACGCGCCAGATGTGAACCAGGAAAGCCCATTGCCTGGCAGAAAGCCTGCCTGAAAGCGCTACGTGGAATGATCTGATCTACACCATCTATGTCCGGCAAGCCATTGTGGCCGGACTCGAAGATAGCGAAGCCGGTCAGGCATTGGACGTCGGTGAAGTCCGAGCGAAGTTTGGGTTGTCAGTGTGAGGGTGTGCTGGACGGAGACCGTTGCGGACACCCAAATGGTGAGGATCGTAACGCTGTACGAGCCGAATCCGAACGAATCAATTGACGATTACATAAAGAGATGGCATGCCTGCCTGCCCAGTCTGTCGCGCCGAGGAGAGCCGGGAAGAACGGGTTGACGAGGTTTTCCGAATCGACGGGGAATACGTTCTCGTCGGCGGTATTCCGGCTATGGTATGCGCCCGATGCGGCGAGCAAGCCTTCAGCCGAGAGACCGTAGAGAAAGTCCGCACGATGGTTCGCGGCGAATCCAAAGCCGCCAAGTCAGTTTCCATGCAAGTCTTCGACTTTGTCTCTTGATCAGGTTGCCGGGCGGTGCGGAGACGAGGGTGGGAGGTTAGATGTGAGGCCGGTAACGGTCGAAGTTCCAAAGGATTGACGAGGTGAGTCAATATGACAACTCGTGAACCGGAATGCATCGTCTTGAAGCGTCGTGGCGTAGAGTATGTTGCGCAATTGTTATCTGGAAAGTCGAAAAAGGAAGAACGCGAGTTGTGGGCCGAGCACACGAGACGTCTACGTTCTCGGCAACAGCCGGATAGATTAGAGCGTGGCGGGCCTATGTGAGGGAGAGCCGGATTCCTGCGGTACATAGAGACGGGGTTGGGGGATGACGGGCAGCCTCCAACCCCGACGAACGTGAATGCTATGGAAACGCTACCGATTCAGACTTTGCCTGACCATTAACCCACCATGTCGTAGCTGCGCAACAACTTGCCTGGCAAGGCGCTGGTGCACTCATTCTCTTCGAACGTGACGGCGCCATTCACCAGAATGTGGCGTATGCCGGTGGGTTTCTGCACCCGGCGCCACTCGCCGCCGGGAAAATCACTTGCATAGGTCGGCTTGTCATAGACATAGCCGAGCTGTTCGAGATCGTAGATCATGATGTCGGCCCAGTCGCCCACGCGCAGCGTGCCGCGTCCTTTGAAATCGGCTAACCAGGCCGGGTAGGCGCTCATCTTGTAGTGCGCCTGCTCGATGCTGACCAACTGCCGATCACGCACCCAGTAGCCCAGGAAATGGACCGGCCAGGTGCTGATGGTGAGATAGCGGATATGGGCGCCGCCGTCCGACAGGGAGATGTGGGAATAGGGGCTCGCAATGCGGCGGGCCAGGGCCTCGTCGCCTCGGTTCGACATCTGATGGCTGAACGTCGTCTGCAGCCCTTCATCCAACGCCAGATCGAGGAGAGCATCCACCGGATGCTTCTGTTGCTTGGCAGCCAGGTCTTCGATGGTCATGCCCTCATACTGCCGGTTGTGCTCGTGGGTCACCTCGACCACGGTCATATGGCGCCAATCGGTTCTGGCATGCGGCCGGTCGGTCACGTCGCGTTTCATGGCGGCCCGTGTCTCCGTGTCACTTAGTTTCATGCCGCGCTCGACAGCTGTCCCAACCAATGGCTGAATCCAGTTGGGCATGTAATCAAACATGTTGTACTCAGCCAGGGTAAACTCCGACACGGGATCCATGGAATTCTGCTGCACCACAACCGGCAGCCCTTCGGCACGCGCTTCGCTGGCCCACGTGTAACCTTCCTCATCATCCCCAACGGCCACGTGCAGCGGCCGTCCGCTGCGCTGCATCATGTCCAGAAGCAGCAGGTGTTGTTCATGGGCCGTGTTGGAAATGCCGATGGTCCATCCCATGTGGCCAACGCCAAAGTCGGACAGCACCTCCGCGAGCCCAAGAAACTCTTCCGGCGACGCCACGTGACTCGGCAAGGCGCTGCCGTCTTCCGTGCGGTCTTCGAGATTCTGGTCGGCAGAGAAGCCGAAAGCCCCGGCTTGCATGGCTTCGTGGAGAAGCTTTTTCATCTGGCTCAGTTCGGCCTCGGTCACCGAGGTGCGCTCACGCGCTTCTCGCATCCCCAACACATAGCCACGCAGGGGCGAGAAAGGCACCAGCGCGCCCACGTTCACCCCCAAGCCTTGGCGGTCCAGGCTGTCGAGATATTCCGGGAAGGTCTCCCAGTCCCAGCGCAGCCCGAGCTCCATCGACTTCATGGGAATGGCTTCAATGCGGTTCATCATGCGCATGTTGAGATCGCGGTCATCTGGCCGCGTCGGCGCGAAGCCAAAGCCGCACTGGCCAATGCTGACAGAGGTGACGCCAAACCAGCCGGATAACGTGGCGTAAGGGTCCCAGTTCAGTTGGGCATCATAATGCGTGTGCAGATCGATCGCGCCGGGCGCCACGTTGCATCCCTTGGCGTCGATCTCCCGGGCGCCGCCGGCTTTGATACGACCGCTAATCATCGCGATCCGACCGTCCTTGACGGCCAGATCGGCTCGAAACGGCGGAATGCCTGTTCCATCTACAATGGTGCCGCCGCGAATAACCACATCGTACTCAGCCATACCATACTCCTTCGTTTTGACGGTTCTTGAACGTGAGTAGGCGTTTACCGACGCGCACCGTAGCCCCCTGCCCCGGCTTTGTCAATCCCACGAAGGCCGGGGGATGCGAGTAGCGAAAACGCGCAGCAGTGGATCGATGGAGAGCAAGATGATAATCAGATAATATGACTATCTGTCGTATAATGGAGATAATCTTACTTGGGAGAATCTGATGATCCAGACGCTTTCCGTTACCGAGGCAGCGCGCCATTTTGCAGAATACATCAACCGTGTAGCCTACCGTGGCGAGTGCTTCGTACTTGTACGCGGCAACAAGCCTGTGGCGGAACTTCGTCCCCTTCCCATGGGGAAACGGCTGGCGGAACTTCCCGCGCTGCTGGCCTCGCTACCCCATCTCACCCCAGACGAAGCCAGGCAATTTGCCGACGACCTCAGAACGGCGCGGGCAGAACTGGCGCGTGTGGAGGTCCGAGACCCGTGGCCGTCTTGATCGATACCAGCATCCTGATCGAGTACGAGCGTGGGCGTCTCGACCTGCAACGTCATCCCGAACAGCGACGGCAGGAAGAATTCTTCATCTCTGTTGTCACCGCGAGCGAGCTTCTCCACGGCGTGCATCGTGCGGTGCAGTCGGGTGTGCGGGCGAAGCGTTCGGCATTTGTCGAAGCGCTGTTGGAACGCTTTCCTTTATTGCCAATAGACTTGGCGACCGCCCGATTGCACGCGCAAGTATGGGCAGAGTTGGCCGCAGTGGGTAACATCATTGGGCCGAATGATCTCTGGCTTGCGGCCGCCTGTCTTGCCCACGGTTTGACCATCCTTACAGCAAATGTCCGCGAGTTTGCTCGTGTTCCAGGTCTTGGTGTTGAGGTATGGGGAGAGCCAGAGGAGCGCGCTTGACCGTGTTGAACAGGGCGGGCAAAGAGAGCGTCATGCGTCTGAAATGGGCTCCGCACGTCCGTCTTTCAGCACGGCATCAACGTGGCGCCGCACCCAACCGACAACCGTATCAAGCCCTTGGCCGGTCAAGAGGTTGGTGAAGATGAACGGCCGGTCGCCGCGCATCTTGCGGGCGTCGCGGTCCATGACCTGAAGGTCGGCGCCGACGTGGGGGGCGAGGTCGATCTTGTTGATGAGCAGGAGGTCGGAGCGGGTAATGCCGGGGCCGCCTTTGCGGGGGATTTTGTCGCCGGCGGCGACGTCGATGACGTAGATGGTGAAATCGGCGAGCTCGGGGCTGAAGGTGGCCGCCAGGTTGTCGCCGCCGCTTTCGACGAAGATGAGCTGCAGGTCAGTAAAGCGCTCCGCCAGGCCGGCCATGGCTTCGAGGTTTACGGAAGCGTCTTCCCGGATGGCGCTGTGCGGGCAGCCGCCGGTTTCAACGCCGACGATGCGTTCGACGTCCAGGGCGCCGCTACGGCAGAGGAATTCGGCGTCTTCCCGGGTGTAGATGTCGTTGGTGACCACCGCGAGGCGGTAGCTGTCGCGCAGCGCCTTGCAAAGCCTGTCAACCAGCGCCGTCTTACCGGAGCCGACCGGACCGCCAACCCCGATTGTCAGGGGCTTGGGCGCCTTGCCGGGCCAGTCAAACAACGCCGCATGATGGGTGTGCGGCGCCTCTCGATACACGTCGTGCATCCTGTTTCTCCCTCATGCGTGAATGAATTCTGCTTTCATGAGCGGCACAGGCGGGAATACAGCCGCTCGTGCTGCATGCTGCGAATATCCAGCCCCGGCGCGCCGTTCCAGGCGTCCTCAGGGGTGAGGTGGGCATAGCGCTGCACCAGTTCCAGACAACGCGGCTGCAGCTCGTGCAGCAGGCGCTGGCCGTCGGATTGGCCGAGCGGCACCAGTCGAACGGCGGCTGCGACCAGACTGCTGGCCACCGTATAGAGGTACGCCAGCACGGCAGTGGTCTCCGGCGATCCGAGTTCGTGCGCCACCAGCCCGAAGGCCGCGGCGTGGTGGCCCGGCGACGCACCCCGCTGCACCTGCTGCCAGAACGACAGCGACAGGGGCGACGGCGACAGCGCCATGGCGGCGCGCAAGAACGATCTGCCGATGTGCTGGCTCTCGAGGCGCAATTCGCGCGGCACCTTTGTGGCGGCCAGCAGACAGTCGAGGTCCACCAGGGACGACAGCTTGACGTCGGCGTCATCGGGCCCGGCGGCAAGACGATGGGCGTGGGCGCAGAACACCAAGTCGGTGGGACCCATGGCATGGTTGAACAGGTCGATGAACAGCCGCTGGCAGGTGGCGCGGTCATACACCAAGCCCGCCGCCACGTACATCTCCAGAGCATGCGAAAAGGCGAAACCGCCGGTGGGAAAGAATTGATCGCTTGTTTGCAGGAGGTGCCACAGGGCCTGGCCGCTGGGGAGGGGCTGCGCGCCCGTGAACACTGCTGCCTCTCAGAACAGGAAGTAGCGTTGCGCCAGCGACAACTGCGCCGCCGGCTCACAGGTCAGCACCTGGCCGTCGGCCTTCACCACGTAGGTCTCCGGGTCGACTTCCAACTGCGGCAGGTACGCATTGTGCACCATCGAGGTCTTGCCGATGCCGCGGCAACCTCGCACCGACGCCACGCGCTTCTCCAAGCCCAATTGCTCCGGCACCCCGCGTGCCACCGCGGCCTGCGAGACAAACGAATAGGCGGTGGCGAACTTGGCGCGCCCGTGGGCGCCGAACATGGGCCGGTACAGAACCGGCTGCGGGGTGGGAATGGAGGCATTGGCATCGCCCATCAGGCTGTAGGCGATGAAGCCGCCCTTGATGATGAGCGACGGCTTGACGCCGAAGAAGGCCGGCTGCCACAGCACGAGATCGGCCATCTTGCCCACCTCGATCGACCCCACGTAGTCGCCGATGCCGTGCGACAGGGCGGGGTTGATGGCGTACTTGGCGATATAGCGTTTCACCCGGAAGTTGTCGTTCTCGCCCTGCTCCTCGGGCAGGCGGCCGCGCTGGCGCTTCATCTTGTCCGCCGTCTGCCAGGTGCGCAGCACCACCTCGCCCACGCGCCCCATGGCCTGGGCATCGGAACTCATCATGCTGATGGCGCCCAGGTCGTGCAGGATGTCCTCCGCGGCGATGGTCTCGGGGCGGATGCGCGACTCCGCAAACGCCACGTCCTCCGGCAGGCTGGGGTCGAGATGGTGACAGACCATGAGCATGTCCAGGTGCTCGTCCAGCGTATTCACGGTGAAGGGGCGCGTCGGGTTGGTGGAGGACGGCAGCACATTGGCCTCGCCGCAAACCCGTAGGATGTCGGGCGCATGGCCGCCGCCGGCGCCCTCGGTGTGGTAGGTGTGGATGGTGCGGCCGCGAAATGCTGCGATGGAATCTTCGACGAAACCGGCCTCGTTGAGCGTGTCGGTATGAATGGCCACCTGCACGTCGTATTCTTCCGCCACGCCGAGGCAGCAGTCGATGGCCGCGGGGGTCGAGCCCCAGTCTTCGTGCAGCTTCAGGCCCAACGCCCCAGCCTCGACCTGCTCCCGCAACGGCTGCGGCAGCGAGCCGTTGCCCTTGCCCAGAAAGCCCAGGTTGATCGGGTACTCCTCGGCGGCCTGCAGCATGCGGTGGAGGTTCCACGGCCCGGGCGTGCACGTCGTAGCGTTCGTGCCGGTGGCCGGACCGGTGCCGCCGCCCAGCATCGTGGTAATGCCGGAGGCAATGGCCTCGGGTATCTGCTGCGGGCAGATGAAGTGAATGTGCCCGTCGATGCCGCCCGGCGTCACGATCATCCCTTCACCCGCGACGACCTCCGTGTTTGCCCCCACCACCAGTTGCGGATGCACACCGGCCATCAGCGCCGGGTTGCCCGCCTTGCCGATCGCAGCGATGTTGCCGTCCTTGACGCCGATGTCGGCCTTGACGATGCCCCAATGATCGACGATCAGCGCATTGGTGATCAGCAAGTCCGGCGCCTCGTCCGCCCCGGCCTGCGGCGACTGTCCCATGCCGTCGCGCAGCACCTTGCCGCCGCCGAATTTGACCTCATCGCCGTATACGGTCAAATCGCGCTCTACCTCGATGAACAACTCCGTGTCGGCCAGGCGGACACGGTCGCCGGTCGTGGGTCCGTACATCTGGGCATACGTCCGCCGCTCGATGGGTAAGCTCACCCCTGCCCTCCTTCCTGCTGCGCCTCGGCGTTGCCGAACCCCGCGCTCAGAGCGCGGGCCAGCGCCTCGGCGCGCCGTTCGTCGGTCAACGGGCCGTCGCATAGATTGTTGACACCGTACATCTCGCGTCGCCCGGCAAAGGCGACCAGCGTCACCTGCTTGCGGTCGCCCGGCTCGAAACGCACCGCGGTGCCGGCGGGGATGTTGAGATGCATGCCGAAGGCGGCGGCGCGGGGAAAGACCAGCGCCTTGTTGACTTCGAAGAAATGAACGTGCGAGCCCACCTGAATCGGCCGGTCGCCGTGATTGGCGACTTCCAGATCCACCGTGTCGCGATCCACGTTGGCCTGCACCGGCTCGGCGCGCAGGATGTATTCGCCTGGAGTCATTGTCATTGTTCCTCCCCTGCCCGCAGTGGATCGTGCACCGTCACCAGCTTGGTGCCGTCTGGGAAGGTCGCCTCCACCTGCACTTCGGTTAGCATGGCCGGAACGCCCTCCATGACCTCGTCGTGGCGCAGAATCTGCCCACCGTAGCGCATCAACTCCGCCACCGAGCGTCCATCGCGGGCGCCTTCCATGATTTCCGCCGTGATCAGGGCCATCGCCTCCGGGTAGTTCAGCTTCAGCCCGCGCTCGCGGCGGCGGCGCGCCACGTCCGCAGCCACGAACACCAGCAGTTTGTCCACCTCGCGCGGCGTCAAATGCATGCCACAAATCCTCCCCGCGGCCCACGCCTATAACGTGTAGCCGGCCTCGTTGTGCTGGCTCAGGTCGAGGCCCATTTGCTCGTCTTCCTGCGAAACCCGCAGGCCGACCGTCATATCCAGGACCTTGAGGATGATCCAGGTCACCGCCGCGGCGTACACACAGGTGGCGACCACGCTGACGATCTGCGGCCCCATCTGCGCCACGTTGCCGAAAAACAGCCCGTTCGTGCCGCCGATCGCGGCGGCGGCAAACAGGCCGGTCGCAAGGGCGCCCCAGGCACCGCCGACACCGTGCACGCCGACAACGTCCAGAGAGTCGTCGTACCCCAGGCGGACCTTCATGACCACGGCGGCGAAGCACAACAGACCGGCTACGATGCCAATGAGGAGCGACGAAAGCGGCCCGACGAAACCCGCTGCCGGGGTAATCGCTACCAAGCCCGCCACCGCGCCGGTCGCGGCGCCCAGCATGGTGGGCCTGCCGGAGTAGCGCCACTCGGCAAACATCCAGGTCAGCGCCGCCGCCGCCGCCGCCGTGTTGGTGGTGACGAACGCAAACGCTGCTGTCGCATTGGCTCCCAGAGCGCTACCGGCGTTGAAGCCGAACCACCCGACCCAAAGCAGGGCCGCGCCAACAACGGCGAGCGGCAAGTTGTGCGGCGGCATGTGCTCACCCGGAAAGCCACGACGTTTGCCCAGCACGATGGCGCATACCAGCGCGGAGACACCGGAATTGATGTGCACCACGGTGCCGCCAGCAAAATCCAGCGCCCCCATGGCACCGATCCATCCACCGCCCCACACCCAGTGGGCCAGCGGGTCGTACACCAGGGTGCTCCACAGCAGACCGAAGATGAGGAAGGCGGAAAACTTCATGCGCTCGGCAAAGGCGCCCGTGATGAGCGCCGGGGTAATGGCCGCGAACATGCCCTGAAACGCCATGAACGCCAAGTGCGGAATGGTGTCGGCGTACGGGCCGGGCTCGCCCCCTACTCCCATCAGGCCGAGATAATCGAGGTTGCCGATCACGCCGCCAATATCCGGGCCAAAGGCAAGGCTGTATCCCCACAACACCCACTGCACGCTGATCATGGCCAGCAGAATGAAACTCTGCATCAGGGTGGCCAACACGTTCTTGCGGCGCACCAGACCGCCGTAGAACAGCGCCAAGCCCGGCGCCACCATCATCAAGACGAGTACTGACGAGGTCAGCACCCAGGCGGTGTCGCCCGCATTGATAGCGGCCTCTTCCTGCGCCTGCACCACGCCCGGCGTCAGACACATCAGCAGGCCAAAACACGTCCCTATCGTGGTCAAAGCCTGAATCCGCACCTTGTCAATCAGCCCTGCGAACATCGTCCCCCCCCCCCTTTTTTCTTGCCGGACGCGCCAACCTCGGCGGTCCTTCTCTCCCGCTCTTCCCGCCTGCGGCTACTTGCGCCATCTCACCGCCGGATATCCCAATAGGCACTGCCGTACCCGATCCCATACGGCATGCAAGGTACGGCTTACCGTGGCATGGTCCTCAGCCAAGAGGCGGACAGCAACGCCACCCCACTCCAGAGCAGTGGCGCCCCCGATGCAACGCCGGCGATTCGCCACGAGGCCGTGCAGATCGTCGGCCAACTCGCCCGGTGCGCCGCAGGACTCACTCAATACGTATAGGGTACCCAGGTAGTTGAAGCCTTCCAGCAGCCCCAAGCCGTTCCCGGCGTCCCAGTGCCGCGGCTGCAAGCGGGTGCGATCGCGCAACAGCACCCGGCCGCGCGCGTCCGCCACGCTTAACCCGGAACTGTAGTCGCGATACGCGAACGCCTCGCCGCCGCCATACGCGAACGCCTCGCCGCGCGCCAGACGCCCCGGTGCAACGATCTCCATCAGCACGGCAACGGCGCCGCTGCCGAGACGCACCGTCATGTCTTGGCGAAACGCGGATCGGGCGAAAGGAATGATCTGCTCCGGCAGGTACTCGAAGGCAGCCCCGGCTTGCAAAACGATATCGAAACGCTGGTGTGCCATGGTGTCTGGCGAGGCATATATCTTGGTTGCCGACGCCGTGGTCATGCAGGCACGAGCACCGGTTTCCAACGTCACCGTGATCGTGTAACGGTCGCCGCCGACCACCCCACCGCCGGGACTTAGCAGATAAATGTAAGCCGTACCGCTGTCGTCCAGATAGTAGGGCCGCATGATCTGTAACGGGGTTCGGAAGTAGGCGTCCCGTACCACGGTGCGCGTCCCGGCCCGCCGCAGGCTAAGCTCTACGACACCCCTGTTCAGCGGTCGCCGGCTTCCAGTCACCTGTCCCTCGTTGCCGTTTCAGCTTTTTTATACGGTTCGCCAGGTTCAATGCCGTACCCTGCCGGCGGGTGGGCAGAATACCACAAAGCGTTGGGGGCATCCACAGAGCAGGTCCGCCACTGGAAATACCGGAAATGAGACGCTGCAACAATTTGCGCCTGCCTTGCCCGGCACCGTATGCTACTATCGCGCAGTCGGCGGAGAGCCTGTAACGACGCGCCGAAGCTGCCAGCGAGGAGGAGGAGTGTTGGGGGAGTAGAGGAGAAAGACCATGCCCGAGGAAACCGACCTGTTTCACATCATCCATACCACCCGCGCCATGCGCCGCCTGAAACCGGACCCGGTGCCTGACGCGCTGATCCGCCGCATCCTCGACGCGGGCATCGCCGCCGCGAACGGTAGCAACCGGCAGACTTGGCGTTTCCTGGTCATCAAGGACGAGAAGATCAAGAAACAGGTCCAAATTTTCTACAAGCGAGCTTTCGAGGAAGTGGTCGGGCCGCGCTATTTCGCCAGCGAGCCGCCGCCGGGTGTGACGCGCGAACGCTACAAGCGCCAGCACGCCGCGGTGGCGTATTTGACGGACCATTTCCACGAAGCGCCGGTATGGATCGTGGCCTGCCTCGACGAGGGAACGGCGCAGCCCAGCCGCATGTCCGGCGCCTCCATTTACCCGGCGGTGCAGAACATGCTGCTTGCCGCTCGCGCTCTGGGACTCGGCACCACCCTGACGACGCGCCACCTGCTGCACGAAGAGGAAGCCGAGGCGGCGCTAGGTTTACCTGCCGGGGTTCACTCGTACGCTATCCTGCCGATCGGCTACCCCATGGGCCGCTTTGGGCCCGTCAGCCGCGGCCCCTTGGAAGACATCGTCTACGAGGACGAATGGGGCAAGCCGTATTCCGGTCTGCAGTCGTAAGCCGAACGTCGCCACCTCACAGTTGGAGCCTTCATGTCGACGACTGACCCGATTCTCCTGACCATCGACGGGGCGATTGCCACCGTCACCTTTAACCGGCCCGGGCGGCGCAACGCCATCACCTTCGCCATGTGGAACCACTTGCAGCGCCTGCTGGTCGATCTGAAAGAGAACCCGGCGGTGCGCGCCATCGTCTTTCGAGGTGCCGGCGGTGAGGCGTTTTCGGCCGGCGCGGACATCAGCGAATTCGCCACGCACCGCAACAATGCCGCCAAGGCCACGCTGTACAACGCCGCCTTTGATGCCGCTATGGACATGGCGGAAGCCGTCGGAAAACCGACCCTGTGCCTGATCGAGGGCGCCTGCGTCGGCGGCGGTTGCGAGTTCAGCACCGCCTGCGACATCCGCATCGCGTCGGACACCGCCCGCATGGGCGTGCCGATAGCGCGGCTCGGGTTGCCGATTGCCTACCGCGAAATGCGCCGCATGGTGCGCCTCATCGGCCACGCCAAGACCATGGAACTGCTGCTCACCGCCGCCATCATTCCGGCCGCGCAAGCGCACGCCATCGGCCTTGTCAACCACGTCGTCGCCACGGAAGAAGTCGAGGCGTTCACCTACGACATGGCGAACAAGATCGCGGCCCTGGCGCCGGTCGTGCACCGCGTGCACAAAGAAATTCTGCATACCGTTCTGGAGCACCCGGCGCTGGAAGCGCTGACGCCGGCCCATCAAGCCCTGGCGGTGTCGCCCTACGAAACAGAGGATTTTCAGGAGGGCTGGCGCGCCTTCCTGGAGAAACGTCCACCGCAGTTTCAGGGCCGTTAGGGCAGTCGGCGCGAGGGAAGAAAAAACAACCTTCATGCTGTATGATGGGTGCCGTCAGGGCTTTGATGCAGGAAACGTTAACCGTCCGGGCTTGTCTGTGGAGGCCGGGTTGTACAAAGGGGAGATATGATGGACAGGCGCGTGGTTGTCACAGGGCTTGGAGCAATGACACCTCTGGGGACTGAGATCGATACCATCTGGCAGCGGCTTTGCCGCGGCGAGTCGGGTATCGGTCCCATCACGCGATTCGACGCCACCGCCTACCCCGCCCACATCGCCGGAGAAGTCCGCGAGTTCGACCCCGCCCAATACCTGGATAAGCACGACATCCGACGCACCGACCGATTTTGCCAACTCGCCATCGCAGCCGGCCAGGAAGCGGTGAACGACGCCGGCCTCGACATCGACGAAGGCACCGGCCACCGCACCGGCGTCTACATCGGCAGCGCCATGGGTGGGCTGGAATCCCTCGAAACCGTGCATGGCGTGTTGCTGGAAAAGGGGCCGAAACGGGTATCCCCCCTGTTCCCCGCCATGTTGTTGGGCAACCTTGCCGCCGGTCACGTGTCGATGCGCTTCGGGGCCACCGGTCCCAATAACAGCAGCGTGACGGCGTGTGCCGCAGGCGCCCACTCGATCGGCGAGGCGTTTCACACCATCCTGCGCGGCGCCGCCGACGTGATGATTGCGGGCGGCGCGGAAGCGACGATCACGCCTCTGGCTATCAGCTCCTTTGGCAATATGCGCGCCTTGTCACCGCAGGCGGACGCCCCTGCCAAGGCGAGCCGGCCGTTTGATCGTGAACGAGACGGCTTTGTGATGTCCGAGGGGGCCGCCGTTGTGATTTTGGAGGAATTGCAGCACGCCAGGCGGCGCGGCGCCCCGGTCCATGCCGAGCTCGTCGGCTACGGCAGCGCCTCCGATGCCCATCACGTCACGGCGCCGCCGCCGGACGGCGCCGGTGCCGCGTCCTGCATGGCCGCCGCCCTGCAGGACGCCGGCCTGTCGCCCGATGCCGTGGATTACGTCAACGCCCACGCCACCTCGACGCCGGTCGGCGACGTCTCCGAGACCATGGCCATCAAGTCCGTTTTCAAGGACCGCGCTTATTCGCTGCCGATCAGCGCCACCAAATCCATGACTGGCCACATGTTGGGCGCTGCCGGGGCGATCGAATCGATTTTCACGATCTTGGCCTTGCGTCAGGGCATCCTGCCGCCAACGATCAACTACGAGTACCAGGACCCGCGCTGCGATCTGGACTACGTGCCCAACGAGGCCCGGCAGGCAGCCCTGCGCGTCGCCATGTCTAACGCCTTCGGCTTCGGCGGCACCAACGCCTCGCTGGTCTTCCGGGCTTTTGACTAAAGGTTTTCAGGAGAACGGTTTGGTTACTGCACCTCCCCTTTCCGTGCCCTCGGAAGCTCCGAAACTGGCTTCCGTCGAGCGCGTTATCGAACTGTTCGGCGGCGCCGATTACGTGTGCGGCAAGGACGTTGCGACCGCCGTTTACCTGATGACGCAATTGCAGCGTCCGTTGCTCATCGAGGGGCCGCCCGGGGTCGGCAAAACGGAACTGGCGAAGGTGCTGGCGGATACCACCGGGCGCGAGCTCATTCGCCTGCAGTGCTACGAGGGGCTGGATGAGGCGAAGGCGCTGTACGAGTGGGAGTACAGCAAGCAACTGCTCTACGTGCAGATGCTCAAGGAGCGGCTGGGAAGCCTGCTGGCCAAGGCCAATTCCCTCAACGAGGCGATGGCGTACCTGCAGAATCAGGAAAGCGCTTTCTTTTCGCGCCACTTCCTGTTGCCGCGGCCGCTCCTGCAAGCCATCGTGTCGCCGCGGCCAACGGTCCTGTTGATCGACGAGATTGACCGCGCGGATCAGGAGTTCGAGGCCTTTCTGCTGGAGATACTCAGCGATTTTCAGGTCAGCATTCCAGAAATCGGCACACTGTGCGCCATTCAGAGACCGCACGTCCTACTCACCAGCAACGCCACCCGCAGCCTCTCGGAGGCCCTCAAGCGGCGCTGTTTTTACCTCTACATCGACCAGCCGACCTTTGACGTCGAACTGCAGATCGTGCAGCGCAAGGTGCCCGGCATCGACCATCATCTGGCCACGCACATCGTGCAGTTCATCCAGCGCGTGCGGAAACTCCAACTGCGCAAAACGCCCAGCATCAGCGAAACTCTGGATTGGGCCCTGGCCCTCGTGGTGCTCGGCGCCAACGTTTTGTCCCGCCAACTCATCGTCGATACGCTCAACATCCTGCTGAAAGACAAAGACGACATTGCCCGCGTGTTGCAAGACGTGAAGCGATGACGCCTCGCCTTCTCGCCTTCGTACGCCTGCTGCGCGATCAGGGGCTGCGAGTTTCCGTAGCCGAGGGCCTCGAAGCCCTGCAAAGCATTGGGAGTATCGGACTGGACGATCGCGAGTTGCTGCGTCTCAGCCTGCGTACGGTGCTGATCAAGTCGCAGCGCGATTTCGCCCTGTTCGACACCCTGTTCCAGCGATTCTTCACCGTGCCGCGGCGGCGCAAGCGGCGGCGGTCGAAACACCAACACCAGAGCGGCAACGAGGCGGGCAAACGGCCAACCCCGCACGCGCGGCACAACGGCGGTTCGCCGATCTCCCCGCCGTTACTGCGAGCCCTGCACCAACCCAAGGGGCAGCCGTCCGCTGATTCCCTCCAGACGCAGGTTCAGGAGAAATTGGACGCTCTCGAGAGGGCTTGGCAACAGCAGCTGAAGGCACCCTTGGGTCCCGTGGTGATGCAGCCTGAAAAACCCGGCATGCAGGCGCTCCATACGCGGATCGATCGCCCGTTTCCACCGGACCACCTGGAAGACATGTATCACCAAGTCGAGCGCCTCGCCGTTCAACTGCTGACCCGCCGCGCCCTGCGTTACCGCCGCGCCCGCCATGGGCGGGTCGACCTGCGGGGCACCGTGCTGCGGGGGCTGCGCAACGGCACCGAAATTCCCTTCACCCTGCTTCGCCGGCGCCGCAAGCAAACCAAGCTGCGGCTCATGGTGCTGTGCGACGTGTCCGGCTCAGTGTGGCAGGTTTCCACGTTTCTGTTGAAGCTCGTGCACACCCTGCAGGCCGAGTTCAGCCAGGTGCGCAGCCTGGTGTTCGTCAACAGCATCGTCGAGGTGACTGACCTGTTCCGCCGCATGCGCTTCCCTCAGGACCTCAAGACCTTGCGCCAGTATCCTCACCTCAACCTCTTCGGATTCAGCGACTTCGGGCGCGCCTTTTATCAGTTCTACCGCGATTACTTTGATGAATTGACGCGCGAGACGGTGGTGGTCATTCTGGGCGATGCGCGCAACAACGCCTTTGACGCGCAATTCTGGACGCTGGAGGAAGTTCGCCAGCGCAGCCGCCGGATCTTGTGGCTCAATCCGGAGCCGCGCCGCGAGTGGGATACGGGGGATTCGATCATCGGGGTGTATGCGCCGTTCTGCGACGAGGTGTTGGAGTGCTGGACGCTGGAACACCTGGAGCAGGCGGCGAATCGGCTCTTGCAGGGGTAGCTGGTCAAGATCAATGCACTCGTTCCATGGCAAGCGTTCCGCAGCCGCCTGGGCGAGGCGGGGTAATTGAGAACCATGCCTGACCCTTCGCATTGCCTTGACATTTTAATTTCCACCCTTTGATAATCGGCAACTGAAGAGCGACGCACAAAAACCACGATTTCATCAAAAGGGAGCGTCTATGGACACGCAAGAACGCGCGCTGGCAGCCTTGGACGAGGCCATGCTGGTGCAACTGACCCAGGACCTGGTGCGTATCCGAACGATCAATCCGCCGGGCGATGAAGCCAAGGCCGCGACGTTTGTGACCGACTGGCTGAAGCAGAACGACATGCCTGCCGAGCTGGTGGCGCACGCGGAAAACGGCAGGGCCAGCGTGGTCGGTGGCCTGGACGGCCAGGACGAGCGGCGGGCCGTGCTGTTCAGCGGCCATCTGGATACGGTGCCGGCGGGCGACAACTGGGTGCACGAGGTGCTGGCGGCCGACATCGACGACGGCAAGATCTGGGGTCTGGGCACCACCGATATGAAGGCAGGCGTCGCCGCCATGCTCATGGCCATGCGGGCCGTGAAACAGAGCGGCGCGGTCCTCAAAGGCAACCTGCTCTTTGCCGGCACGGCAGGCGAGGAAATCGAGTCCATGGGAGCTCGGGAGCTGGTGCGGGAGCAGAAACTGGACGACGTCGGCTTCATGGTTATCGGCGAGCCGACCGCCAACCGCGTCATCACCGCCGAGAAAGGCGTGCTATGGCTTGAGCTGCAGGCCAAGGGGCAGACGGCGCACGGCTCCATGCCACATCTCGGCGTCAACGCCATCGCTCACATGAGCCGGCTGTTGGAGGCGCTGCAGGCCGAAGAAATCCCGTACGAGGCGCATCCGCTGCTGGGCGACTTCACGATGAACATCGCCACCATCGAGGGCGGTGTGAAGACCAACGTCGTGCCCGACGCCTGCCGCGTCACCATCGACACCCGCACGGTCATCGGCCAGGACCATCAGCAAATCCTGGATACGGTTCGCCAACTGATCGACCGCCTGTGCGCCGAAGACCCCACGCTGCATGTTGAGGTTCGCTCCATCAACGAGCGCATTCCGCTGGACATCCCCTTCGACGACCCATATGTGCAGAGCTTTGTGCGGCAGCGCGACCTCGTGACCGGCGGCGCGTCGGTGCCGACGGCTGCCACATTCGCCACTGACGGCTCGGTATTCGTGCCAGCGTACGACGCGCCCATGGTCATCTGCGGTCCCGGCCTGCCGGAGAAGGCGCATCAGCCAAACGAGTACGTCGAGATTTCCCGGCTGGTCGAATCCGCCCGCATCTACACGCTGGCAGCGCTGAACCTACTGACCTGAACGCCCTACCCGCTTAACCGTACAGATGCTCTGGGGTGACCAATTCCAGTAGTCGCTCCAGGCGCTGGCGGTTGTCGTCACCCGCATAGAAGCTCAGAAAGACGCGCGTATGCGCGGCGTCCGCACCGGCGGCGTTCGTCCGCCGGGCGATGACCTCAAGGACGGCCTCGGTCGGCAGGAAGCCGACCTGTGAGGCAATGCGATCCCCCGCCACGCCCTCCAGAATGAACACCGGCGGCTCATGGCCTAGCAGAACCGGGTGCACGTCGCCCGTCATGCGCAGCGGGTTGCCCGCGGTCTGGCGCTCCACTGTCGTGCAGTCAATCGCCAGCATGGTGATCCCGGCATCCGCCACTCGCTGCGCCACCTCCACGTCGATATGCGGAAGATGGTAAAAGCCCGCCGCATCCGGGTGAAAACTCTCGGAACCCTGCCGCATCACGGCGCCAAAGCCGGTGAGCACGACGAGAGCGTCGTATTGCCGCAATTCGTCCAGCGGCGGCAGCATCTCGGCGACGACCCGGTCGCAATAGCGCACCCCGTTGCGTTCGTGAAAAACCTGCGGATCGGACCATGTGGAGACATCGAGGACGCGGGCGAGCATGGGATAATTGATCCGATAGCTCGAATTGTTCAGCACCTGGTCCAGATCGGCAGTGTCGGCGATGAAGTGCAGCGGCATATCGACGTGCGTGGTGTTGTGGGCGACCATCGGCCGCAGATTGCCGTCATCCTTGATGCCCACCTCGCCGCGCATCAGAATCGGCTGCCCCTCGCGGCGCGGCAAGACGGTCTTGCTGACGACGGTGGCTGCGTTACCGTAGACAAAATAGTTCTCCAACGTCAGATCACACTTGATCAATCCGTTCCCCATCGCTCCCTCCTCAAGTCGCCTTTACCTACGCGCCGGATGCCTCCCACCCATGGCCAGGGCCAACGCTAACAAAAGGCCGGATCATTGACAAGCCGCGCTCCCGTGTGTTACCAATTGCCAACATTTCAAATCACGTTCACGCCTTGCATGCCTGCGGGAATGTCGGTGTGGGCGCTTCCCTAAAGGCCTCTTCAGAACATCGAGCAGCTTGCATGACCTTGATCAGTTCGGCGTGCCGTCCCGCCATTGCGGAAACCCTGAACCGTGCCGAAGCCGGGGAGCCGCTGTCGGCCCAGGAGATGGTCGCTTTCGAGCACCTGACGAGCAGCGAACTGCTGGCCCTCCTGCAGGTGGCTGACAGCCTGCGGGCGCGGCACCACGGCGCCACTATCACATACTCCCCCAAAGTCTTCCTGCCGCTGACGAATCTCTGCCGCGATTACTGCGGCTACTGCACGTTTCGCAAAGACCCTGGCGAGCCCGGCGCCAAGACCATGACCCCGGACGAGGTGCTGCAGGTGGCCCAGGACGGGGCCAAGCTGGGCTGCAAAGAGGCGTTGTTCAGCCTGGGCGACAAGCCCGAAGCGTTGTTCCCGGAGATGCGTCAGACCTTGCAGCAGTACGGCCACCGGCGCACCGTGGATTACCTGGTGGAGATGTGCCAGCTCGTTCTCGACGAGACGCCGCTGCTGCCGCACGCCAACCCGGGCGTCATGAGTCGCAAGGACCTCGAGCGGTTGCGCGACGTGAGCCCAAGCATGGGTCTTATGCTGGAAAGCACCAGCCGTCGCCTTCTGGGTCCGGGCATGGCCCACGACGAGGCGCCGGATAAAGACCCCACGGTACGATTGAAGACAATTGAAAACGCCGGCAAGCTGGGCATCCCCTTCACGACCGGCATGCTGATCGGCATTGGTGAGACGTTCGCCGAACGGGTGGAGACTCTCGAAGCGATTCAAGACCTACATGACCGGTACGGCCATATCCAGGAAGTGATTATTCAAAATTTCCGGGCCAAGCCGGACATCCCGATGCACGCGCAGCCGGAGCCGACCTTGCTGGACTTCATGCGCACAACCGCCGTGGCCCGGCTCATGCTGAGCGGCGACGTCAACCTGCAAGTGCCGCCGAACCTGACCCCGGAACAATACCAATTGCTGATCCCCGCCGGTATCAACGACTGGGGCGGCATTTCCCCCCTGACGATCGACTTCATCAATCCCGAAGCGCCCTGGCCACAGATTCAAACGCTGGAACGTGTGTCCGACGAGTTGGGCCTGAGGCTGCGCCCCCGACTGACGGTCTACCCTGAATTTATCGTCCGCAAGCAGGGCTTCATGGCGGCGGCCCTGGAACCCCGCCTGCGAGCGATGGTGGACGAGGAGGGATATCCCATCGAAGAACGGAAAGGAGTACCGATTCCATGAAAATCGCCGCGAATGTGCAGGAATCCCAGGAGCGCGTGGCGCATCTGCTGCCGCAGACCACCCCCGAGGTGGCGCGCGTGCTGGAAAGGGCCATGGCCGGGCACGAGTTGTCCCGCGACGAGGGGCTCGTTCTGGCCACGCTGCCCAGCGAGGACGTCGAGACGCTGGCAGCGGTGGCGGATCACCTGCGCCGGGAGATCGTGGGTGACGTCATCACCTACGTCGTCAACCGCAACATCAACTTCACCAATGTCTGCTTCATTGGCTGCGCCTTTTGCTCCTTCAGCACCTCGGCGCGGGCCTCCGACGCCTATAACCTGCCGTTCGAGGAGATCGCGCAGCGGACGGTCGAAGCGCGGGAAATGGGCGCCACAGAGGTCTGCGTGCAAGGCGGGCTGCCGCGCGGCCTGGACCCGTTTTATTACCGGGACATTCTGCGCACCATCAAGAAGGCGGTGCCGGATATGCACGCCCATGCCTTCTCGCCGATGGAGATGACGTACGGCACCGAGCTCACCGGCATGACGCTGCACGACTACCTGCAAATGCTGAAGGACAACGGCCTCGACACCCTGCCGGGCACCGCGGCGGAGGTTCTCGATGACGACGTGCGGCACATGCTGTCGCGCAAGAAGGTCACGGTGAAACAATGGACCAACGTCGTCCGCACCGCTCACCAGTTGGGCATCCCGACGACCTCCACCATGATGTACGGCCACCTGGAAACCCCCGAGCACTGGATCAACCAATTCCTGCTGCTGCGCGACATCCAGAAGGAAACCGGCGGTTTCACGGAGTTTGTCCCCCTGGGCTTCGTGCACGCGAACACCGGATTGTTTCGGCTGGGCATGGCGCGTCCCGGGCCCACCGAGGAGGAAAGCATCAAGGTACACGCCCTGGCGCGCATCATGCTGCGGGGCTGGATCGATAACGTGCAGGTATCGTGGGTCAAGCTGGGCCGTCAACTGTCGCAGCGCTGCCTGCAGGCCGGTGCCAACGACTACGGCGGCACGCTGATCAATGAGAACATCTCTCGGCTGGCCGGCGCCTCGGCTGGCCAGTACATGCCCGTGGACGAGTTCCAGCAGTTGGTTCACCAGATTGGCCGGGTGCCGGCGGAACGCACCACGACGTACGGCATCCGGCAGGTCTTCGACATGGCGGCGGACGCCGCGCCGGTTTAGCGGCGTCACGTATGAACGGGCCGCTCACTGCCGAGAGGCCCGAACCGGAAGGAGGCAACCGTGGCTCAGTACGATTGGACCGGCATTCACATCCCCATCATCACCCCATTCAAGGACGACTTCAGCGTTGACGAAGCCGGCCTGCGCCGTCTGGTGGATTACCTCATCGAAGAGCAGAAGGCCGACAGCCTGGTGCCCTGCGGCACAACCGGCGAGTCGCCGACCTTGTCGCACGCCGAACACCAGCGGGTAACCGAGATCGTCATCGATGCAACCGCTGGACGCGTGCCCGTCATCGCCGGTACGGGTTCCAATTCGACGCACGAAGCCATCGAAATGACCAAACACGCCGAACAGGCCGGCGCCGCGGCGTCGCTGCAGGTCTGCCCGTACTACAACAAGCCGGAACAGCACGGCTTGATGGCGCACTTTGAGGCCATCGCCAAGAACACCAGCCTGCCGCTGATTCTCTACAACATCCCTGGACGCACAGGACGGCTGATCGACGTCAAAACCCTCGTGGCGCTGGCGCAGATCGACAACATCGTTGGCGTCAAGGACGCGGCGGCCAACGTCAACCAGACCATGGCGCTGCTGGCCGCTACGCGCAAGATGAGCAAGAAGTTTTACGTGTTGAGCGGCGAAGACGCGCTGACCTTCGGCTCCATGTGCTTGGGCGGCGACGGCGCCATCGCCGCCGTCGCCCACGTGGTCGGCAAGGAACTGCACGAGATGATGCAGGCGTTTGCGCGCGGCGATTACAAGGCGGCGCAGGACATCCATTTCCGCACCCTGGACGTTGTCAACGCTCTGTTCATCGAAAGCAACCCGGTGCCGGTGAAAACCGCTCTGGCCATGATGGGTCAACCGGCCGGCGCGCTGCGCCTGCCCTTGGTTCCCATGCGGCCCGAGAGCCGCGCCGAATTGCAGCGCTGCTTGCAGGAATTGGGGAAAATTTAGACCCGTGGAGGCGATTGACGCGAACCCCGCATGGCGTTGTCAGGCGTGCGGGGCCGAGCGGCCGGCCGGAGGGCAGCAAGAATCCTCAGCGGCAGATCGCTATTGCGCTGTCTGCGGCACCCCCGAATACGATGACGATACCCTGGATCGCCTCCAGGGCCAACAGCATCAGGACACCAAGCGCCTTTACAGCAACCGCCTCGTCAGCCCCACGCCGGAAGTCGTGGCCTTCATGGCCGGTTGGGACGTTGCCGGCAAAGGCGCCGCCGACCAGAACTTGGTGCCTTTCGACCTGTGGGTCAATCGCGCCCACGCCCACATGCTGGTCAGGTGCTCCATTCTCACCGCCGAGCAGGGACGGGCCATTCTGGACGGCCTTGCCGAAATCGAACGCCAGTACCACCTCGGCCAGTTCGTCGTACAACCCGCCCTCGAAGACGTTCACACCAACATCGAAACCTATCTGAGCGGCAACCTCGGCATCCACGCTGCCCTGTCCTTGCATACGGCGCGCAGCCGCAACGATCAGGTGGTCACCGACATGCGCCTGTGGATGCGGGAGCGGGTGCTCAACCTGGCGCGGCTCTGCCTCGGCTGCATGGACGCTTTAACGATGGTAGCGCGCCAGCATCTGAACAGCGTCATGGCGGGCTACACCCACCATCAACACGCCACCCTGTCGACCTTCGGCCATCATCTGGCGGCGTATGCCGAGGCACTGCGGCGCGTGGTGCAGCGCCTGAATTTCTGGTACGAGACCTTCAACTACAGCCCTCTGGGCTGCGTCACTGGGTTCAGCACGACCTTTGCCATCGATCGCCGACTCACCGCTGAGTTGCTCGGGTGCTACGGCCCCGAGCCCAACTCGCTGGACCCGATAGCCAGCCGCTGGGAACCGGAGGCCGAGTTGGCGCAGATTCTCGCCGTTCTCCTCGCCCACCTCTCAAGCATGGCGCAGACGCTGATCCTCCTGAGCACGCCGGAGTTCGGGGTGCTCAAACCGCACCCGCGCTTCTGCTCCGGTAGCAGCATCATGCCCCAAAAGGTCAACCCCGACGCGCTGGAAGTCATCAAGGCCAAAGCCGCCGAGGTCACCAGTCGGCTGGGCGCGCTGCTGAGCCTGGGCCAGGCGAACCTCACGGGGTACAACCGCGACCATCAATGGAGCAAATATCTCATCATGGAAGCCTGCCTGGAGGCGCTGCCGGCGGTGTCCATCATGACCCGCATCGTTCGCCATTCCTGCCGCCCGCTTGCCGCCAACCCCTGGCTGGACCGCCCGGTGGGCATCGACACGGCGCGCCTGCACCACATGGCCCGCAGCGGCTTTACCGGCGTCACCGAGTTTATGGAGCAATTGATCGCGCGCACCGGCGTGGAATTCCGGCGACTCAAACGGGTGATGGAACACGCCGTCGCCTCGTCGCTGCAGCAGGGTGAATCGGACTGTGTAACCCACGCCGCCATGAGCCAAGCCCTGCAGGAGGAAGGTCTGGACCTCTCCGTAGACGCCGAAACCGTGCGCCGCTTGCAGGAGCCCGCAACCATTCTCAAGGGTAAGCAAGTGGTGGGCGGCCCCGGTCCCAAGGCGATGGAGACGGAACTGGCGCAACTTGATGGCTTTGTGGCGTCACAACGCCAAGTGTGGCAAGAGCGGGATGAGAAGCTGCTAGCATGCTACGACCGCTGCCGGCAATTCGAATTGTAGGTCGGATTAGGGAAGCGTAATCCGACATTCCACCCCGTCAGGAGGGTCAGGTGCTCTTGATCTTCCTCACGCCGCCTCGGTCTTGTAAACCTGCATTCCGCGCGCCTGATAATTGGCCAAGGCATGTGGGTGATCCGACGTGGCGGTGTGCAGCCACACCCGTCGCGTCCCCTCTTCCCAAGCCCGTCGCAAAGCCGCGGTCAGTAAGACGCCGCCCACGCCTCGCCCGACAAAAGGCGGCAGCAAGCCGAACATCGCTATCTCCACTTGGGCCGCATCCTGCCGCGCCAATTCAAAATATCCCGCCGGGGTTCCCTGCACGTAGCCAATTCACGTCTCCAGTCCCGGACGCTCGGCATAGGCTTGCCAGTCTTCATCCGTCCAGGGCAAGCGGTCCGTCCATTGCCAAGCTACCCCGACCGTTTGGTAGAAAAAACGATTCAAGGCACCGTACATTATCTGCGCCCGTTTGACCTCAAAAGCCTCCACCACCCGAGACGACGGCCGCAACTGCGCTGAATCGGTCATCTGCAAGTAATAAATCGTCAAAGAAGCCTCCATAGCCCCCTGAACCGGTCCCGATTCGGTGGACCGTCCGAAGGGTTCGATTGGATGACAGCCAAAGAGACGCAGGGGAATCCCGGGGCATCCTGTCAAGCCATGATTCTTCCAGCGTAGCCGGAGGGACGTAACGACGGGGGCTGTTAAAGAGATTCCAGGAAGGATAAGCAACAGGGCCGGGCGCATTCCCGGAAGAACGCACCCGGCATCCGTGCACCGCGTTATGCGGTCTGACCTAGGATACCAACGGGCCAGGGTTCTTGAGGTACTGGTTAATAATCGCATCTGCCGACATGTAAGACAGCGCGCCCACCGTACCCGTCGGGTTGTAAGCCGTAATCTGCGGGAAGGCGCTGGCGCCTATCACGAACAGATTGGGCACGTCCCAACTCTGCATGTATTTGTTCACGACGCTGTTTTCGGGCGTCGAGCCCGTCATGGCGCCGCCGACCTGGTGGATCACGAAGTAGTTGGCACCGGCATCGAAGCGCTTGGGCGAGCCGTAGACCGCATAGCGGCTGGGCTTCATCGCCTTGGCAACCTCGTGCCCCACGCCAACCATGTAGTCCGACATGCGGATCTCGTTAGGCCCGATATCGTAGGTCAGGCGCACCAACGGATTGCCGTAGATGTCGTTGTAATTCGGATCGAGATCCATGTAATTGCCGCGGTAGGACAGATGATCGTGAAAACCAACCACCTGGAGCGAGCGGTTGTAGTAATGCGCCACGGCCTGTTTCCATTCCGAGCCCCAACTCGGCGTGCCCGGCGGCGTGGGCTGATACATCATCGGGCCACTGCCAAGCTGGAAGTAGGTCATGAAAATGCCGCCGATGAAACCGAGGCCGGTGTGGTCGAAGTTATCGCCTTCCAGGTCAGAAAAGCTCATACCGAGCGCACCGGCGCCCATGAAGGGGTTAAAGACGTGCCCATCGTCGTAGTACAACGGGATGTAGGGCATGGCACCGTGCCAGGAGTAGTTCTTCCCCACGTTGCCTGTTCCCGTCGCCGGATCGTAGGGTTTGCCAATACCGGAGACCAGCAACTGCTGGGTATTGCTCCATGTAAAAGCCGTCAGCAGAACGATATCCGCCGGCTGTTCGACCTCACGCCCACGCCCGTCAATGTACGTCACGCTCGTGGCGCGATTGCCGGAGGTGTTGATGCGGGTCACCGCCGCATGGGTGCGTATCTCAAAATTGCCCGTCTGCATGGCAGACGGCAAGACCGTCGTCTGCGGCGTGGCTTTGGCAGCCACCTCACAACCGGTGTTCATACAGTAGCCGCAATACACACACGAACCCATCCCCACCCCATCGGGATTGGTGTAGGCCCGGCTCGTCTGCGCGGCGGGCATCGGGAAGGGATGGTAGCCCAGCGACCGCGTTGCCTCCTCGAACACGGCCATGCCGTAGCTCTTCCGCAAGGGAGGATTCGGAAACTCCCGCGAGCGTGGCCCCTCGAAAGGATTTCCGCCCGCCTGAATTTCCCCTTTGAGGTTGCCGGCCTTGCCCGAAATTCCGATGGCGTACTCGAACTTGTCGTAGTAAGGCTCCAACTCGTCGTACGTCATCGGCCAGTCCTGGATCGTCGCATCCGTCGGGATGGCGCGCTCACCGTAGCGCTCGATGGTGTTGGTGCGCATCTTGAACGACCAGGGACTATGGCGCCACGTCCAGCCGGCCCAGTGGAAACCGGCACCACCCAGTCCTTCGCCCCAGGGAAACGGTCCATGCCGCCGCATGGGCCGGGCGACTTCGCCGGTGTTGTTGCGACAGGTGATCGTACTGCGGGAAAGATCCTCGAATAACTCCAAACGGCGATTGTACTTGAGCTCGTCATGGATGCCAGGCAGAGCGAATTCTTCCTGCCCGCGGTAGCGACCGCGCTCCAGCCCGACGACTTTGAGGCCGGCCTTGGCCAACTCATTGGCCATAATGCTGCCGGCCCAACCCACGCCTATAACCACTGCATCTACTGGTTTGAGTCTGGTAGCCATGATGTCCTCCTCTCCTTGACATGCGGGACTTACACGGAAAACCTCGGTCCTGACTTCCAGTCGTAAGGTTCGTCGGGGTCCACCGGGCGCGGTTCAGGCGCCGTCGTGCGCCTCGGAACATCGGCGCGACGATGGACGGCGTGCAAGTGATCATGCAGCATGCCGGCATGCTGCATGCTGCCCAGGTCAACGGGCTCGACATCGTACGCCTCGTTATGGCGTTCGATGAATTCGGTATATTGCGCCGGCACCCCCGGAAAGCCGACGAGTTTCCAGCCCACCAGGCCCTTGTTGCCGCCGTAGGCCGGGTCGGCGAAAAACCCGTCCTTGGTATCCGTGAGGAGATGGCTGAAGAAGGTTGCCCCAGGCACGTCCTCAAGGGCGACATCGCCAGCCACGCCCTGAAGCCCTTGCAACACCTCATCCTGCTGCGCCGGCTCCAGTTGGGCGAAGTCTTTGCCATAGGTTTCCCGGCAATAGCGATCGGTCGCGGCAATGCCGGCTCGATACAGATCGCGGGGCGAGAGGGGTAATTGATACCCTTGATACGGCGTCGTGGCACCAAAGGGCCCCTGATTGTAAAAGCGGGCTCCGGCCCCATAATCGCCGGTGAGTTGCTGGTCGATGAAGTACGACGCCTCGGCCTCAAGAGCTCCCGGCCCAAGGTCATCCGCCGGGATAATGCGGGCCACCGCGGCCTCGACAAAGACGCTTTCGGCACGCGTGAAAGACGTGTAGGCCTTTTTCATCGTGCCAAGGGCAGCAACTTTGTGGACAGCAAGGACGTTCGCACTGCCTAAGGCAACCACAGTGCTACTCAGAATGGTCAGGAATCTGCGACGATCCATCATCTCGAACCTCCTTTCTCCGCTCTCCGTATTTGCCAAAACACCAACTCATAGGTTGCGCGTGTAGACGATTCCAGATGGAAAGTCAAGATAAAATCGAGAGGGGATTACAAGTTTGGTGTCGTTACACGGCGCCCTCAGGCGTGAGGGTATGGGCGGGAACTGGCGAGGCAAGACGACGAGCGCGCCGTTCCTCGACGAGGCTGTATAAGGTGGGAACGAGAAACAGAGTGAACAGTGCGGCGACGGACAGCCCGCCGACGACGACACGGCCCAAGGGCGCCCAGATTTCGCCGCCTTCGCCGAAGCCGATAGCCAGGGGCAGCAGGGCCAGGGCGGTGGTGAGCGTGGTGATCAGCACCGGGCGCAGGCGCGTGACGGCCCCTCGCCAGGTGGCTTCCATGACGTCGAAGCCGCGCTGCCTCAGCTGGTTGGTGTAATCGACCATGATGATGCCGTTGTTGACCGCCACACCCACCAGCATGATGCCGCCGATCCATACCGGCATGCTGATGTTGGTGCCGGTCAACCACAACGCCAGGATGCCGCCCACCGCGGCGAACGGAATGGCCAGCAGAATGACGAACGGATGCAGGAGCGACTCGAACAATGCCGCCATGATCATGTAGACCAATAAAATCGCCAGCACGACAATCAGGTGCACGTTGCGGTTGGCCTCGCGCTGTTCCTCCCGCTCACCGCCCATCTTCACGTAAAATCCCTCCGGAACGGCCGTGGCCGCCAAGAGTTCTTCGATCTCGACGGCCAGGCTGCCGAAGTCGCGCGTACCCGTCATGCCCGCCTGAATCGTCACCGCCCGCTCCTGGTTGCGGCGCTCAATGACCACCGGCCCCTTGTCCGCCCGCACCGCGGTCAGGTTGCGCAGCGGCACCTGCTGGCCGCCAGGCGTGGCGACGAAGATGCGCTCCAGGTCAGCCAGTTCCCGGCGATCCTCGGGGCGCAGGCGCACCCGGATGTCGTACTCGTGGCGGCCCTCGCGGTATTTGGACGCGATCGTGCCGGCAATACCGGTTTCGATGGCCTGCAAAATGGCATGAGTGCTGATCTGCAGCGCCGCCGCCTTTTGGCGGTCGATGCTGATCTGCATCTCAGGGCGGCTGTCGTCGATGTTCAGGCGCACATAGGAAACGCCCTCGACGGCCTCGATCTTATCGGCCAGTTGTTGCGCCAGGGCACGGCCACGCCCCAGATCAAAGCCGTACACGTCCACCTCCAACCGCTCCGAGCGGCCTGAACCGAGAAGACGGGCGACATCGGAGGGGCGCTCCATGATCCGCACCTTGCCGTCCGGATAATTCGACAACTGCTCCTTCAGCACGGCGAGGACCTCCTTGAGGGATTGCTGGCGCTGCGAGCGATCGACCAGACGCGCCCACAGAAAGCCGGTGTGGGTGCCGCCGCCGCCCCGGAATCCCAGGCCGGAGCGCACGAACATCGCCTGCACGTCGGGTGCCCCGTTGTACACCTTGCTCTCGATGTCGGCCATGATGTCGTCGGTAATCTCCAGCTTGGTGCCCACCGGCATTTCGAGGCGGATGTACATCATGCCCTCGTCCACCGACGGCAGCAGCTCCGAGCCCAGGCTGGAATAAAGCGTCCAGGTGCCGCCCAGAATGCAGGCGCACACGACGAGCACAGCCGGCCGGTGACGCAGCGCGACATGCAACGCCGCACCGTAGCCGCGCTCGATGGCCACGAGCACCGAGCGCCACGTCACGTCCAGGCCATAGGTCGCCCCCTCCGGCGGATCTTCCCGCAGCGGGCGAGTCAGCCACTTGGCGCACAGCATCGGCACCAGCGTCAGCGCCACCAGCAGCGACGTCACCAGGGCGAAGGCCACCGTCAGGGCGAGTTCCTGGAACACGATGCCCATCATGCCCTGCATGAAAATGAGCGGGAAAAACACGCACAACGTCGTCAGGGTCGACGCGATGATCGCCATGCCGACCTCGCGGCTCCCCGTCACCGCCGCCTCGCGGCGGTCCGTGCCCTGCTGACGGTGGCGGAAGATGTTCTCCAGCACCACAACAGAATTGTCCACCACCATGCCGATGCCCAGGGCCAGGCCGCCCAGCGACATCCAGTTGAGGCTGATGTCGACCTGGTAAAGCAGGATGAACGTCGCCACCACCGCCAGCGGAATGGCAAAAGCAATGATGATCGTGGGACGCAGGCTGCGCAGGAACATCAGCAGGATGACGACGGCGATGCAGGCGCCGATGATCGCGCTTCTCTCCACCTGGGCGATGGAGCGCCGGATGAAGGCAGCGCGGTCGAACAGCAGGTGCAACTGCATGGTCGGCGGCAACTGCTGCCGCAGGTCGGGTAGCCGCGCCTGGATGAGGTCCGACACCTCCACCGTGTTGGTGCCCGACTGCTTGCGGAGCGCCAGGACGAGCCCGGCGATGCGATTGACCCGGGTGCGCGTGAGACGCTCCTTCATCCCGTCGTGCACCTCCGCAACATCCTTGAGATACACCGGCAAGGCGCCGTCGTGGCGCAGAATGACGCCCCGGATATCCTCTACCCGCTCGAATTCGCCCAACGGCCGCACCACGTAATCGGTGCGTCCGCTTTCCAGATGCCCACCGACCTTGGTGACGTTCTCGGCGCCCAGCACCTCGACCACACGATGCAGGGGGATGCCCGTGGCGGCCAGCCGGTTGCGGTCGATCAGCACCTGAATCTCGCGTTGGTCGCCGCCCCAGATATCGACGGACGCCACCCCGGCGATCTGCTGAAGCTGGTACAACAGCGTCGTCTCTGCGTAGTGCCGGAGCGCGATCGCGTCCAGGGCACCGCCCGCCGTGAGATTGAGGTAGATGATGTGCCAACTGGAGGGATCGAATTTGCTGATGCGGGGCGGGTCGATCTCTTCGGGCAGGAGGCGCAGGGTGTCGTTGACCTTTTCGCGCACCTCCAGGGCCGCCAGGTCAACGTCGGTGCTCCAGTTGAAGTCGAGGGAGATTTTCGAGCTGTCCTCGCTGGATGAGGACCGCACGGACTTGACGTTGTTGATGGTCGCCAGCACTTTTTCCAGCGGGTTGGTGACCTGGCGTTCCACGATGTCGGGGGCGGCGCCCTCATAGGTTGTGGTTACCGTCACCGAGGGCCGCGTGACGTCGGGGAGTTGATCCACCGCCAGACGCGAGAACGAGATGAGGCCGAGCACCAGCACGGCCAGGAAAAACATCCCGGTAGTTACCGGTCGCGCCACGGCGAGTGCGGACAATTTCATGCTTCGCTCCCTCCCCTGCTCAGCAGTTCGTCAGCCCCGACCTTGCGATTGCACGACGTTGACCGGCGCCTGATCCTGCAGGCTGTTGTACCCGGAGAGCACCACCTCGTCGCCCGCCGTCAAGCCCTCGCGAATCTCCACCAGCGTATCGTTCATCAGGCCCGTGCTGACCGGCTGCCGATGCGCCAACCCATCCCGGACGACGAACACGAACACCGTCGTCTCGGTGCCGGCCGGCCGCAAGGCGTCGCGCGGGACGATCACGACATCCTCGCGCTCCGCCAGGATCAACGTCACCTTCGCAAACATTCCCGGCTTGAGCCGGTAGTCCGGGTTCGCCAAACCGATCTCTACCTTGCCGCTGCGGCTGCTCGGATCGACGGTCGGGCCGAGGCGCCGCACCGTGCCCGGAAACGGCTCGTCGGTGTACGCATCCACCTGAATCAGTGCCTTATGACCCGGACGCACGGCCACGATATCCCGCTCGCTGATGGGCATCTCAATCTTCACGGTCTGCATCGCCTCGATGGTCACGACGGGCGGGTCGGTTGTCGTCACGTAGGCGCCGGGATCGACGTGGCGGTGGCTGACGATGCCGTCCATGGGAGAGGTAATGACGGTGTGCTGCAGCTCGATGGTTGCCAGCTCATGCTCGGCCTGGGCGGCACGAATGCGGGCTTGCAAGGCTTGGCGGGTCTCGCTGCGCGCCCCGGTGCGGAGCAGTTGCAGGCGCTGGCTGGCGCTGTTGTGCATGGCACGCGCCTGGCGCAGCCGGCGTGTGGCGTCCTCGAGTTCCTGGGTGGGTTGCAGGCCGCGCTCGACCATGCCGCGCGTGCGTTCGGTAAACCCCTCGGCGTTGGCCAATTCGGCGCGGCTGTGCTCGACTGCATCAACCGCCTGGGCGATTTCCTCCGGCAGTGCGCCGGACTGCATCTGCGCCCACTCCGCCTGCAGCGCGTCAACCTCCGCGGCGGCCCTGGCCACACGGGCCTGAAACTCGGCATTGGCAATACGGGCGATCATCTGGCCGGCACGCACCGGATCACCCTCCTCGACGCTCAATTCCTCAAGATGCCCGGCGGTTTTTGGAAACACCTCGACGCGCGCCTCCGCCAGGATATCACCCGTGGCCGCGAGGGACTGGGTAAGCGTGCCGCGTCGGGCGATGACGGTCTGGACGGGAAACGGCTTGACGGTCGGTGGCTGCTGGGCGGCGGCGGGACTGTCGGCCGTAGGAACGGGCGACAGATAGGTGTAGGCGAGAACGACGGCTCCAACAACAAGCACGATCGCTAAGGCGGTAGCCATCCTACGGCGCATTAAAGTGTACCAATGGGGCAGGACAGCCCGGAAAATTTTCCTTGAGCATACGGTTTGCGTGCCATGGCGAGCATTCTAGCACCAGCGCCCTAGACCATGCCAGCCGAAGAACCGCCGTCCACCATATACACGCCGCCCGTGCAGAAGCGGCTTTCGTCGCTAGCCAGAAACAGCATCAACCGCGCGACTTCCTCGGGGTCGCCGTAGCGCCGCAGCGGGATGCGCGCGGCATGCGACGCCTTGACGCTCTCCACGGTTGCGTCGGTGCCGAGCCATGAGGTGCGCATTTCTTCGAGGGAACGCATCATGCGGGTTTCGATGGGCGCCGGATTGACGGTGTTCACCCGAATGCCGTCGGCAGCGCATTCCAGCGCCGCGGTGCGCATGAGGCCAATGACGGCGTGCTTGCTGGTCGTGTAGGCCGACATGCCCGCGGAGCCGCGGATGCCGGCGACCGATGAGGTGATTACGATGCTGCCGCCGCTCCGCTGACGCATCAGGGGAATGGCCGCTCTGACACCCAGCCAGACGCCGCGGACGTTGACCGCCATGACGTGATCAAACACCTCGACCGGGTAATCCGCGATGGCGTGGAGCTCGCCCTCAACGCCGGCGTTGGCCAGGAGGACGTCCAGGCCGCCGTATCGTTCAACGGCCGTATGGAGGAATTGCCGCACCGAAACGGGCTGCGTCGTATCCGCCACCGCATAGCTGGCGGCGCCCCCCGCGATGTCATCCACGGTCTGCTGCAGCGCCCCTTCGTTGACGTCCACCAACAACACCCGGGCGCCTTCCGCAGCGAAAAGACGACCTGCGGCACGGCCGATGCCGCCCGCCCCGCCTGTTATCACCGCCACTTTACCAGCCAATCGTGCCACCTGCCCTCCCCTTCCCTCGTCGTCATCGGTTCGCGCCTATGGTCTTCTTAATGAAAATTGCCCGTCCAATGCTCAAATCGGTCATTCCGGGCTTGACCCGGAATCCAGCGACCCCGGATGCAGTTCGGGGTAGGTCCTGGCTGCCGGAAAACCTCTGGCCTCCGCCGGAGTGACGCGAGTTTGCCAGCAGGGTTAAGATGTGCATCACATGTCTGCACACGCTCTGGAATGGGCCGCCAGCATAGCACGTTCGAGCGACCGGCCCGTTGCGGGTTCGCCGCCAGCAATTGTGGTAGGCTGATGCGCATGACTTTCCTCTCCCAGCAAGCCCGCGGCATTGCAGCGGTTCTGCTCAACAACGTGCTGCTCGGGTTTGCCGTGGGTATGTTCCTGCCGCTCGTCCCGCTGCGCCTGCACGACCTCGGCGTCACCGCAGGATGGATCGGACTGAACGCAGCCGCCTCCTCCGTGGCGGTTCTGTGCATCGCCCCCCTCACCACTCGCATTCTCAGGCGCATCGGCTACCCGATGGCCATCGGCCTGGGCGCCAGCCTGTTTGCCCTCGCCCTGCTCGGCATGATGTGGCAGGCAGGGTTTGGCGCCTGGACGGCCTGCCGGTTCGTCGCCGGACTCGGGCTCGCCCTGCACTGGATATCCAGCGAAAGCTGGGTCAATCAGGCCGCGTCCGATGCCCGCCGCGGACGCATCCTGTCCCTCTACGTGGCCTGCTTCATCGGCGGCACCGCGGCCGGCTCCGCTTCGCTCGATTTTTTGGACATGAGCGGCAATTTCCCCTTCTTCATCATGATCATTCTGTCGGTAGCGGCAACGGCCCTGATTCCCCTCGGGCGCAAGGGCGCCCCGCCGACGAGTGAAATGCCCCCAGCCGACCTGTTCGTCCGGGTCCGACAAGCGCCAAGGCTGATGGCCTCGGCATTGATGATGGGCATCGCGCAGGGCTCGGCCCTGGGGCTCATGGCGCTTTACGGGGTAAGCGCCGGATTGACGCAGGGAGACGCGGTGTGGCTGCACGCCACTTATCTGACGGGCGGGGTTCTCTTGCAGGCGCCGGTCGGTTGGGCGGTGGATCGACTCGATCGCCGCCGGCTGCTGGCTCACATGGCTCTGGCAGCGGCCGGGTCCAGCCTGCTGGTGCACGCCTTCATCCGGACGACGGTGCCCCTGTATGCCCTGGCGTTTTGCAGCGGGGGGATCAGCCTGGGTCTCTACACGGCGGGATTGACGCTCTTGGGCAGCCGTTTCCAAACCGGCGGCATGGCCGCGGCAAACGCGGCCTTCATCCTGACCTGGGAGTTGGGCATGCTGTCCGGCGGGCCGTTGGCGGGCGGCGCTATCGCCCTGATGGGCGCGGTAGGATTTCCGCTGGTCACCACGAGCGCCATGATGGCCGTGGCGCTCATCACCCTGTGGCGCCGCGGAGACGGGGCGGCGCCGTAAACTCAGATGACGTCCTGCGATTTCAGGTCTTCCAGATCGTCAGGCGTCAGGTCCAGCCATTCGGCATAGACCTCGCTGTTGTGCTCACCGAGCAGCGGGGAGCGATCGACGTCGACGTGGGAATCCGACATCTTGACCGGCCATCCCGGCAGGGTGAACTTGCCACGCTCGGGATGATCCACCGTGACAATCATTTCTCGGTCCTGCAAAGCTTGGTCCTCGGTCAGTTCCAGCGTGTCGTACACCGCACCGGCGGGAACCCCGGCGTCGCCCAGGGTTTGCATGACTTCCCGCTTGGTGCGGCTCTGGGTGAATTCGGTCAGCAGGCGGTCCACCTCGTCGTGATTGGCCCAGCGCTTCTGCGGCGAATTGAACCGCTCGTCGCCGATCAGGTCCTCGCGGTCAATGGCCTTCAGCAGCCGGTCCCAGTGCCGGTTGCCGGCGCGGCTGGTGTAGATGAAACAGTAGTCGTTCAGCCCGCCGCCCTTGCAGGGATAGAGCCCGCTGGGCGCCGTGGTGCCGAGGGCGCTGCGATTGCCCGACCTGACGGCGGCCTCGCCGCTCAGCGCTTGGCGGGCGAAGGCGATGCGGCTGAAGTTGATTACGGCGTCCTGCATAGCCACCTGGATACGCTGCCCCTTGCCGGTTTGCTGTCGCTGATGCAGCGCCGCCAGAACGCCGATGGCGCAGTGCAGCCCGGTGCCGGTATCGCCGATGGTCGGACCGGGTTTCAGCGGTTCCGTCTCCGGCGTGCCGGTCAGGCTCAGCGAACCGCCGGCAGACTGCGCGATCATGTCGAAACTGACGTAATTCTCGTACGGCCCCGGCCCAAAGCCCTTGATCTGCGCGTAGATGACACGCGGGTTGATCTCATGCACCGCGTCAAAGCCAAAGCCCAGCCGCTCGATCGTTCCAGGGGCGAAATTCTCGATCATGATGTCGGCTTTTTTCAGCATCTCCGTGAACAACTCGCGGCCGCGGGAGGTGCGCAGGTTCAGGGTGATGCTGCGCTTGTTGGCGTTGAGCAGCATGAAATAAGGCGAATCAACGCCATCCTGGTCGGTGGACGCGCTACGTCCCTGGTCGCCGCCGTCGGGATTTTCGACCTTGATAATGTCGGCACCCAGCCAGGCGAGCGCCTCGGTGCACGATGTCCCGGCCTCGAATTGTGTCAAATCAAGAACTTTGATACCCGCTAATGCGGTGCTTTGCGCCATGGCGTAAGAGCTCCTTTTTGCATATCAGGATGCAGGTTAACGAAACAAGTCGCGCACCTCAGCGCTGAATCCGTCGAATACCGGGTTGCCGTCGTCGGGCAGCTTGAGGAGTTCATCGGCGGTCATCAGCTTGGTTGAAACCGTCATGGGTATGCTCTCTGCGGGGAGGATGGGCGTCTCTGAAGGGCCTGAGAAAGCGATGGTAGCCCATCAACACGGATATTTCCAGATTTATGCCGCCACGAAAATGACCAGCGCCAAACCGGCGAGGAACACCACGATCCACATCACCGTGGCGCCGATCGGCAGGCGGTAGCGATTCTCGTCGTACGTCAGGGCCGGCATGGCACCGCCGGGCGACGCTTTGTCGGCAATAGGTGGGAGATGCAGGGGGGCACCGGTGAGCCTGTCGGGCACGAGATACGGATTGCGGGCATAGGGCAGCAGCGCCTGCAACACGCGCGCGCAGAAGGCTTCCAAGACAGTCCCGGCCTGTCGCGCAAGGGCGATTAGATGGGCGAACACGGCTTGCAGCGGCCGGCGGTAGAACCAATCCATGTCCAGGGTCACCGTCGTCTCACGGTGGAACCGGTCCAGCAGCCACCAGAAGGCGAGCCCCGTGCCGATCAGCAGTTGCAGCGACGACACGACGTGATCGACGGTAAACGGATGGTACTCGGCGGCAAACGGCAGCCGCGCGTATAGCGCTTGCGGGAAGAGGCCCAGCCAGACGCAGAAGAAGGCGCCCACGGCCATCGCCAGGAGCATGTTGATCGGCAGACGCTGCGGTGACAGACCGCGGTCGCCGCCCATGAAGGTGAAATACGGCAGCTTCAGCCCGACGCTCAGAAAGGTGCCCACGCCGGCCAACGTCAGCAGAAGTTCCGGCAGCGGCAAATGCGCTTCGGCGGCAGCCGAGACGATCATCGACTTGCTGGTGAAGCCGTTGAACAGCGGCACGCCGGAAATCGACAGCGCGGCCACCATGTACAGGCCGAAAACGAGCGGCATGGTGCCGCTCAGGCCGCCAAGATCGCTCAGTTTGCGTTTGCCGGTCGCCTGGATCACCGCCCCGGCGCCCATGAACAGCAGTGCTTTGTATAGAATGTGGCAGAAGGCGTGAGCGCCGCTGCCGTTCAGGGCCAGCGCCGTGCCCATGCCCACCGCTGCCACCATGTAGCCGACCTGACTGACGATGTGGTAGGCCAGCAGCCGGCGGATATCGTTTTCGAGGATGGCGTAGACCACGCCGTACAGGGTCATGACCGCCCCGGCCCACAGCAGGACCTCGGCGCCCGGAAAAAGGCGGATGAGCACGTAAACGGCTGTCTTGGTGGTGAACGCGCTCAGGAACACGCTGCCGGTGACCGAGGCTTCCGGATAGGCATCCGTCAACCAGGCGTGCAGCGGCGGCACCGCGGCGTTGATCACCACGCCCAGAAGAATGAGCCAGAAGGCGGCGACCGGCGTTTCGCTCTGCGTCAGGGCCGCCAGGTTGACGTCGCCGCCATGGAACAGGTGGAGCAAAATGCCGCAAAACAACAGCGAGCCGCCGAAAATGTGCACCAGCAGATATCGGTATCCGGCCGCCTGCGACTGCGCCGTGCCGCCGAACCACACCACGAACAGCGACGCCACCGCCATCAGCTCCCAAAAGACGAACAGCGTGATCCAATCGCCGGCGAACACGACCCCGAGGCCGCCACCAGCGTAGACCAGGGTGGCGGCGTGCTCGCCGCCGCGCCGCACGTGCAAGGCATACAGAACGCCGATGCAGGCAATCAGGCTGAAGATAAGGCCGAACACATGGCTCAGGGCGTCCACGTGCAACACGTGCAGCGTGTAGTTGGGCAGCGCCCACGACAAGCTCGCGGCGGCGTCGAGCTCCCATGTCGCCCAAAGCGTTGCCAGCGTCCCGGCCAGCAGAACGATCTGCCGCAAGACACCGCGCGCAGCCATCGCCACACAGGCGGTCACGAACAGCACGAATGCGGGGTGCAGGGCGCTCATGCCGGCTCATCCTCGTCGGTGTACAGGTGGTCTCGTTGCAGCCAGGCGTGGCCCAGCCACTTGGCGCCGAGCACCAGCGCCAGACACCCGGCGGTTCCGTAGACGAAATCGAACACCGGCGTCGCCTGCCACCAGAACACTGGGTGGCCGTGATGGCGATACATGATTTCCAGCACCACACTCACGCCGATGACCCCAGCAACCAGAACGGCCGCTGCTCGTTTCAAGGCATCCCTCCTCCTGCCAGCGCCTGCCCTGACCCGGCCATGACGCTTTCGGCAGCGCTCCACGCCAGGTGGTAAAACTGCAGCCCGGCGTTCGGATAGACGCCCAGGATGAGCGAAACAACCGCCGTCGCGGCCAAGGGTGCCCACAGGGCGGCGCCAACCTCGTCGAAGCGACGGACCTGCTCGGGTCGACCAAAGAAAGCAGTGTAAACGATGGGGAAAAAGTAGGCGAAATTGAGAATGCCGCTGGCGACAAACACCGCTAGAAACACGGCCTGGCCAGATTGCAGCGCCCCCATGCCCAGATTCCATTTGCTGATGAAGCCGACGCACAACGGCATGCCGGCCAGTCCCAGCGCGCCGAGAGTAAAGGCGCCGAAGGTGATGGGCATTTGCCGGCCCAGGCCCGCCAAGTCGGGGATTTCCAGCTTGTGTGTCTTGATGTAAATGGCCCCGGCACAGAAGAACAAGGTGATTTTCATAAAGCCGTGCGCCACGATGTGGAACATCGCGCCGGCCACCGCGGCCGTCGAACCGAGCGCTGCGCCCAGGACGATGTAGGAGAGTTGGCTTACCGTGGAATAGGCCAGCCGGCGCTTGAGATTCTGCTCGCCCAGGGCGCGCACCGACGCCAGCAGGATGGTCAGCGCCGCGGCCACCGCCAGAACCGTGTCCGCCCCCATGGCCCGCAGTAGATCGACGCCGAACACGTAATGCACCAGCCGCAGGCAGCCGAAGGTTCCGGCCTTGACTACCGCCACGGCATGCAGCAACGCGCTTACCGGAGTCGGCGCCACCATGGCGGCCGGCAGCCAGCTGTGCAACGGCATGATGGCCGCCTTGGCCCCGACGCCGATCAGGCCCAGAACGAACACCAGTCCCAGCACGCCCAGCGGCGCCTTGCCCATAAGGAAGCCGCCGGGCTGGAACGACGCGCCCGGCGCTAGAATTGCGATGGCGACAATGGCTAGCAGCAGCAACTGCCCGGCACCGAGAGTGTACGCCAGGTATTTTCTGCCCGCCGACACCGCCTCCTCGGTGCGGTCGTGCACCACCAGGGGATAGGTGGCCAGGGTCAACATCTCATAGAACAGAAAAAAGGTGATCAGATTGCCGGCGAAGGCAATGCCCATGGTGGCGGACAGGCACACCGCGAAGCAGGCGAAATAGCCGGTCTGGTGGGTGTAATGCCCGGCGCGCATGTAGCCGATTGAATAAATGGAGGTGAGAATCCACAAGCCGGAGGCGAGCAGGGCGAAGATGAGGCCGAACAGGTCGGCGCGCAGGTGCAGGGACCAGCCGGGCAGCAACTCGGCGTAGGTAGCTTCGATGACGCCGCCGGCCAGGACCGTCGGCAGCATCGAAACCACCAGCAGAAACTTGACGGCGGCGGCAGCGAACGTCCACGCCTCGCGCACATTCGGGCGCCGGTCGGAGAGCAGAATCGCCCCGGCGGCGAGCAAGGAAACCAGCACGGCCAGGAGCGGATAGTGGGACATGGACGGAGCCCTTCCGTTTGGCTATGGCGCCAGGGCGCCCGGCAGCGCGTGGCGGATGATGCCGCCCACAACCTGCTGGTTCAACAGGCCGAAGACCAGCACGGCGGCCGTGAGAACGAGAATCGGCGCCAGCATGTGCAGGGGGAGTTCCTGCCTTGGCGGCGTACCCTGCCCCGCTTCCGGCGCTTTCAGGTAGGCGAATTCGAACACGCGGAAGAAGTACACGACGCTCAGCAGGCTGCTCAGCACCAGCGCCACCACGAACAGCCAGGCGCCCGCCTCGACGGCGCCGCTGAGCAAATACCATTTGCTGAAGAAGCCCAAGGTCGGCGGCAGCCCGATCATGGCCAGCGCCGCGACGACAAACGCGGCCATGGTCAGCGGCATGCGGCGGCCCATGCCGGTATAATCGCTAATCTTGTATATGCCCGTGCGCCACCGGATACCGCCGACAACCAGGAACAGGCAGCCTTTCATGATGGCGTGGCCGAACAGGTGCAACAGCGAGCCAATCAACGCAGCCGGAGTGCCCAGCGACAGGCCGAGAACGATGTAGCCCATCTGCCCGACGCTCGAATAGGCCAACATGCGACGGATATCCTGCTGCGCCATCGCCAGGATGGAACCCGCCAGCACGGCAATGACCGACACCCAACCCAACAGCATCAGGGCCTGCGCCGAAGCCCCCTCGGCGGGCGTTACGAAGTAGAGCACTCGGAACAGCGCGTACGCACTAACCTTCGTCATCACCGCGGCGATGAAGCCGGTGACCGGCGCCGGCGCATACGTGTAAGCGTCCGGCAGCCAGCCGTGCAGCGGGAACAGCGCCGCCTTGATCGCCAGCCCGATGACGATCAGCACCACCGCAACGCCGTAAGCCCGTGCATCCATGACAGCCGTCAGGCGCGCCGCCATGTCGGCCATGTTGAGCGTGCCGGTGAGGGCGTACAGGTAGCCGGTTCCCAGCAGGTAGAACGTCGCGGCAATCGTGCCGACGATGAGATAACGGAAAGTTGCCACCGTGCCGCGAATGCCGCCCGAGGCCAGCAGGGCGTAGGCGGCCAGCGACGAGATTTCCAGGAACACGTAGAGGTTGAACATGTCCCCCGTCAGCACGATGCCCAACAGGCCGGTGACGAGGAGCAGGAACAGGCTATGAAACATGCCGGCGCGCGCCGCCGAGCCGCCGTTGACCCGCGGGCCGGCATATACCGCGACGCACACGGCGACGAGCGTGATCAGGGCCGCCATGCCCCCGGACAGCGGATCGACAACGTACTCGATGCCCCACGGCGGTGCCCAGCCGCCTAGCTCGTACCGCAAAACGCCGTGCGCCAGCACATGCGACAACGCCGCGCAACTGGCCACACCAGCGGCCGCAAGCGTCAGACACGAGACGGCGAACGCCGCCTTCAGGGACACCAGCGCAACAAGGGGCACGGCCACGGCGGCCGCGAGCGGCAGGACAACGATCAGAACCGGCAGATGCGCCGTCATAGGCGCATCCTTTCGAGAATTTCAGGCTCCTCCAGGGTGCCGAAATGCCGGTGGATGCGGATGAGCAAGGCCAGCGCGACGCCCGTTGTGCTGACGCCGACAACGATAGCGGTGAGCATCAGCGCATGCGGCAGCGGATTGACGTAAGCGCTCACGTCGTGCAGGCCCTTGACCTCAATCGGGGCCGTCGCACCCGTCTTTTCCGCCAAGGCAATGAAGAACAGAATCGCCGCCACCTGCAGGATGTTCATGGCCATGAGCTTCTTGACCAGATTGGGTCGGCCCAGCATACCGTACAGCCCGATGAGCAAGAGCACGGCGGCAAGCCAGTAATTCAGGTAGCCCGACAAGTTCTCCCACACGGCATCAGTCCTCCTCGCCCCAGGCGGTCAGGGCATCGAAAATCAGCACCAGAACGCCGGTAACGGCCATCGCCACGCCGATCTCGATGCCCAAGGTGCCCATGACCCGGACCTTGACCGTCTCCAACGGCAGCGGCAGCACTCCGTAGTCCAGGTAGTTGCCGGCGAACAATAGGCTCAGGAAACCGATGCCGGCGAACAAGCCCACACCGCAACAGGCCAGCCGCAGGGCGCCGACACGGGTCAGCCCCCAAATGGCATCCTGCCCGTGAACCAGCCGAATGAGGATGACCGCGGCTGCCAGGATGGTGCCGCCCTGAAAGCCACCGCCCGGGCTGTCGTGACCGTGCGCAATGACGTACACGGCGAAGATCAGGACGAAGGGCACCAGTAAGCGACAAGCAGCATCCAGCACCGCGCTGCCGAAAGGCATTCTCATTGGTCGTCACCCCCAGCACCCAGGCGCACCCCGAGAATCAGCAGGCACGCCAGGCCGGCCGTGAAAATGACCGTCGTTTCCCCCAGCGTGTCGTAGCCCCGGTAGTCCGCCAGCACGCCGGTGACGAAGTTCGGCGCACCGGTTTCGTCGTGGCTCTTGGCGATATATCGCGGCGACACGTGCACCGACGCCGGCGCCTCGATATCGCCGACGCGCGGCAAATCGCTGGCAGCGTAAAACAGCACTCCTGCGGCCAACGCGAAGACCACCCACGTAACAGCTTTCACCGCTTGGTCCTCCGCGCCGTGCGGAAAATGGCCGTGACGAAAAACACCGTGGTAATCACCGCACCGACCGCCGCCTCGGTAAAGGCCACGTCGAGCGCCCCCAGGATGGCGAAATAGATGGCCGAGAAAAAGCTGAACGCTCCGAAAATCGCCACCGCCGCCAGCAGATCGTGTGTGAACACCGCGGCCACCGCGCAAACCACGATCAGCACCTGAAAGAAGATGGACAACGACACCATTACGAGCGCTCCTCGTCACCGCGCCAGGGCATCAACCCGGACCTGTAGGCTGCCCGGCCAAGCGCATGCGTGGCTGTCGGGTTCGCCAAACCAATGCAAACCGAGATCAGCACGATCTTCAGGCTGTAGAGCGAAACGCCCTCGTGAATGGCCAGCGCGATCAGCACCAGAGCCACGCCCAGGGTGTCGCATTTGCCCATGGCGTGCAGGCGGGTGTAAAAATCGGGCAACCGCAGAATGCCCAGCACGCCCAGCATGATGAACACCAGACCGATAACCAGCAGGACGTTGGCGGCGAGGATCATGGCTCGTCGGCTCCTTTTTGTTCAAAGTACTTCGCCAGCACCACACTGCCGATGAAGCTGATCAGACCGTACGCCAGCGTGATGTCAACGAAGATTTCCACCCGCTCGGTCAGGAAGCCCAGCAGCACCAGCAGCACGATCGTCTTGGTGCCGATGAGGCCCAGGCCCGTCAGGCGGTCGAAAGTCGTCGGACCGCGCAGCACGCGGTAAAGCGACAGCGTCATGGCGACCGCGAGCGCAAGCGCGGCACCGAGAAAATAGGTATTCATCGTGTTGATCTTGTGCCTTGGCCGGTGTGCGATGGCTGGAACAGCGCCGCCACGCGCCGATGCATGGGGCCACCCTGCGGTTCCAGCCCCTTAGCGCTGGTGTCCGTGAGGGCATGCACGAGGAATTCGTCGTTATCGACGTCGAGGGTGACGGTGCCCGGTGTCAAGGTGATCGAGGTGGCGAGGGTCAATTGTGCCAGGACGTGCGGGAACGAGGTGTCAAAGCGCAGCAGGCGCGGCTGAATGGGCATCTTGGGGTGCAGGACGACATAGGCGACGTGCAGGCTCGACACGACAATCTGCCAGATGAGCCACGGGATGTAGCCCAGGAAACGCAAAGGCAACACATTTGTGGGATGCGTGCCCGGCGGCCCGATAGCGGGCGGCAAAAGCAGCAAGCGGCGCGTCCCCAGCGCGACGCACAGGGCGCTCACGGCGCCAATGGACACGTGGAAGGCGTCGAATTTCCCGGAGAGAATCAGCCAGAGGACGAACAGGGTCAGGGCTAACGGCAGAACCTGCCGAAGATGGGACATCGTTGGCATGGGCGTGGTCTGTGTTATTTGATGTAGTCGTAAAGGCGTGAACGCGGCCTTACATGCTCCGGCAGCCGCTGCGGTGCGGATTATCGACTACCGGCGCGGAACATGCAAGCCTTGCCCCTCCGATAGGACACGTGTACCAGGAACAAACCATGCGCCGGTGCGGTGGGCCCGGCCTGTTGTCGCTGCCTGGCACGCAGCATGTCGCCGACCGTTTCGGCCGGCATGGCGCCGCGCCCGACCGCAACCAGGGTACCGACGATACTGCGCGCCATGCGATACAAAAAACCGTCGGCCCTCAAAACGAAGACGAGGCGCGGCGGCTGATGCCGCAAAACCAATCGGTACAGGCAGCGCACCGGCTGGCGCGCGTCGGCCCGCAACGCAACCCGAAAGGCGGAAAAGTCGTGCCGGCCCACTAACAACTGCGCGGCTGCCTTCATAGCAGGCACGTCGAGACGCTGCGGCACGTGCCAGGCATACTGGGCGCGCAGCAGCGACGGAACGGAATGATTGTGCAGTTGATACACGTACGTCTTGCGTACTGCGTCATAGCGGGCGTGAAAATCTTCCGGCGCCTCGACGGCTCGCCGCACCACGATGTCATCCGGCAGCATGCTGTTCAGCCCCCGCACCAGCGACGCCGTGGCAATGTCGGAAGCGGTATCGAAATGTGCTACCTGCCCCAGGGCATGTACCCCGGCATCGGTGCGACCGGCGGCGTGCAGGCGTACCGAACCGTTCGTCATGCGTGACAGGCAGGACTCCAGGGTGCCCTGCACCGTGACCGCCCGCGGCTGAAACTGCCAGCCGTGATAGCGCGTGCCGTTGTAGGCAATCAGCAATTTGATGCGGCGGCGGTCACGCGTCGTCATGCAGTACCCCGCGCAGGAAGCAGCCGGTGTATGAGCCCTGAACCTCGGCCACCTTCTCCGGTGTCCCCGCAGCTACCAGACGGCCGCCGCCGTCACCGCCTTCCGGCCCAAGATCAATGATGTGGTCGGCGGTCTTGATGACGTCCAGATTATGCTCGATCACCAGCACCGTATTGCCGATCGCCACCAGACGCTGCAGCACCTCGATCAGCCGTTGAATGTCCGCAAAATGCAACCCGGTGGTCGGCTCGTCCAGGATGTAGAGCGTGCGCCCCGTGCTCCGCTTGCTCAACTCCCGGCTGAGCTTGACCCGCTGGGCTTCGCCACCCGAAAGCGTGGTGGCGGCCTGGCCCAGACGGATGTAGCCCAGCCCAACCTCCCGCATTGTGTTCAGCTTTGGCATCAACAACGGCACGTTGGCGAAGAATTCCGCCGCCTCGTCAACGGTGAAGTCGAGCACGTCGGCGATGCTCTTGTCCCGGTAGCGAAGCTCCAAGGTGTCGCGATTGAAGCGTCGCCCTCTACAGACGTCGCAGGTCACGTAAACATCGGGCAGGAAATGCATTTCGATTTTCAGGGTGCCGTGGCCCTGGCACGACTCGCACCGCCCGCCCTTGACGTTGAAACTGAATCGCCCCGGCTTGTAACCCCGCATACGCGCCTCCGGTACCTGCGCAAACAGAGCCCGGATGGTGTCGAACAGCCCCGTGTACGTTGCCGGATTGGAGCGCGGCGTGCGTCCGATGGGCGACTGGTCGATGTCGATGACTTTGTCCAGGTGCTCCATGCCCTTGAGCGCCCCAAACGCTCCGGGCCGCTCGCGGGTGCGATACAACCGCCTGGCAAGCGCCTTGTAGAGAATGTCCATCACCAGCGTGCTCTTGCCGGAGCCGGACACGCCGGAGACGCAGACAAACACGCCCAGGGGAATGTCGACATTCAGGTTCTTGAGGTTGTTAGCCGTGGCCTGTTGAAGAACCAGTTTGTGCTTGCCGGGCTTGCGCCGTTTGGCCGGCACCGGAATGGTCAGCACGCCGCTGAGATACTGGCCGGTGAGCGAATCGGATTGTTGCCTGATCTGGGCGGGCGTGCCGGCCGCCACCACATGGCCACCGTGCTCGCCCGCTCCAGGTCCCAGGTCCAGCACGTAATCGGCGGCGTTGATGGTGTCGCGGTCATGCTCCACCACCAGCACCGTATTGCCCAGATCGCGCAGACGCTGCAGGCTCTCCAGGAGCCGCTGGTTATCTCGCTGGTGCAGGCCGATGCTCGGCTCGTCCAGGATGTACAGCACGCCGACCAGCCCGGAGCCGATCTGCGTCGCCAGGCGGATGCGCTGCCCTTCGCCGCCCGACAACGTCGCGGACGCGCGGTCCAGCGTCAGGTATTCCAGGCCGACACTGCGCAGGAAACGCAGCCGGGCGCGCAATTCCTGGAGCAACTTGCCGGCCACCCTCAACTCGAAGTCATCCAGATTCAATTCCGCGAAGAAACGCTCCGCCAGCCCCACGGACAAAGCCGTGATGTCGCTGATGCTGTGCCCATGCATCCGCACCGCGATGGCTTCGGAGCGCAGGCGCGCCCCCTGGCACGCCGCGCAGGGCCGCGGGCGCATATACGATTGCAGGCCCTCCCGCACCGCCAGCGACTCGGTTTCCCGGTAGCGCCGCTTGAGGCCGGGAATCACGCCTTCATACACCCGCTCGACGTGTCGCGTCCGCCCGCGTGCCTGATAACTCACCTTCACGGCTTCGTCGCCGCTGCCGTACAGGACCACGCGCTGCTGCGCTTCAGCCAACTGTCCGAAGGGTCGATGCAGGTCCACGCCGTATTGCGCCGCCAAGCCGTGCAGCATGGGCTGCATGGCGTCCAGATGGCGCTCCGACCACACCACGATGGCACCCTCGTTGAGCGATAACTCGCCGTTCGGCGCCACCAGTTCGGGGTCGAATTCCATGTCAACGCCCAAGCCATCGCACGTCGTGCAGGCGCCCTGCGGGCTATTGAAGGAAAACAGGCGCGGTTCGAGCTCCGGGCAGCTGATGCCACAATCAGGGCAAGCATGCGTGACGCTGCACAGCAGGTGCTCACCGTCAACAATCTGCACGCCCACCAGGCCATCGCTGTGCGCCAGGACGGTTTCCACCGAGTTGCTCAGGCGGGCGGCAATGTCGGGCCGCACCACGAGCCGGTCGACCACGATCTCAATGGTATGGTTGAAATTGCGGTCCAGCGCCGGCACCATTTCGATCGGCATGACCTCGCCGTCAATGCGAACCCGCACGAAGCCATCCCGCTTGATCTGCTCCAGTTCCTTGCGATACGCCCCTTTCCGATGCCGTACCACCGGCGCCAGGATGAGCAGCCGGGCGCCCTCGGGAAACTGCAGAACGCGGTCCACGATGTTCTGCACCGTCTGCGCCCGAATCGGCTGGCCGCACTGCGGGCAATGGGGCACGCCAACCCGCGCAAACAACAGGCGCAGGTAGTCATAAATCTCCGTCACCGTGCCGACCGTCGAGCGCGGGTTGCGGCTCACCGTCTTCTGCTCGATGGCAATGGCGGGCGACAGCCCCTCGATGGCATCCACATCGGGCTTTTCGAGTCGTTCCAGAAACTGGCGGGCATACGCCGACAGGGATTCGACGTAACGGCGCTGCCCTTCGGCGTAGAGGGTGTCAAAGGCGAGTGACGACTTGCCGGAACCGCTCAGCCCGGTGATGACCACCAGGCGTTCGCGGGGGATGTCAACTGCGAGGTCTTTAAGATTGTGTTGGCGGGCGCCACGAATGGCGATCACGTTGCTCACAGTTGCACGTCAGAGGAAGGCGTGATGAAGGAGATGAAATTTCGCCGGACTACTGCACGTCGTGATACTGCATCATGCCGGTCAATTGGTCGAGTTGCGCCAACGCCACGTTGTAATCGCTCAACGCTCGGGTCTCATTGCTCAGCGCGTTGGTCAGGTCTTCCTGAAATTCCAGTACGTTGAAACTGGTCGACAAGCCGAGACGGAATTTTTCCTGTTCCGCTTCAAGCTGGGTGCGCGCCAGCATGGTGGCCGAACGCGTGACTTCCACACGCTGGATATTGGTTTGGATACTGCGCACCGCCTGGCGAATCTGCTGCACAATGGCAAGTACCAGTTGGCGCTGGCCGATACGCGCCTGACGCAACTCCAATTGGCGCTTATCAATCAGAGCCCGCTTGGCACGGCTGCCAAGGGTAATTTCCATCTGCAGACCCACGGCCCATTGGTAGCCGTCGCCGTCCGGGAGAGCGGAAAAGGTATCGCCGAGATCACCTTCGTTAGCGTTCAGCCTGCCGGTGCCAATGACGTCCAAGCGCGGCAGACTCTGGTTGTACGCCTCGTCCCGCGAAATTTCCCGTATTCTGATGTCCAATTGCGAGCTGAGGTAGTCGGGCCGCTGCTGCAGGGCGATGTCGACCTGCTCCTCGACGGCGGCCGTTGACACCGGCGCAATAGACGGACTATCGGTCGGTTGCAGACGCACACCCCAGGAGCCCATGCTCTCCGGTATGTTCAGAATCGCCTTGAGCTGATCGTCGGCGTCGCGCAGCACGGCCTCCGCCACGATGACGTCTCCCTGTCGCGTTTTCACCTGCGTCTCGGCCTGCACCAACTCGATCGGCGCCAGCGTGCCCAATTCCACCCGCACGGTGTTCTCCGCCAGGAAGTCTTCCGCGAGTTGCTGCGACTCACGCTTGGCGTCCAGGTCCTGGATGCGGAAAACCAGGTCCCAGTAGCCCCTGTGCACGGCAAACACCGTATCCAGAATCGCCTGAACAACGTTCTGCTCGGCGATTTGCTCTCTGATCTCCGCCTGTCGAATCGGTGCCTTGTTGACCGAAATGCCGAAGTTGCGCAGCACCGGGTGCGTGAAGGTCAGCTCGATACTATTCTCATAGAGAGGGTTGTGGATACGGGAAGCGAAGCCGGTGTTGACAGGCGACTGGTCACTGCGGGCCGTGACAAAGCGCAATTCGTAATTGCCGCCGGTAACAATGCGCTGGCGAAGGTAGGCGGAAAGGGTTCCGCGGCTGTCGCGGACCGGCTTGACCACGTCGTTCACGCGCAAATTCTGCGCCTCCGACACGTTCACTTCCGCACCAACCGTCGGGTCAAACTCCACCTTGGCCCGATCAATATCGGTCAGCGCAATGAGCGGTCCGAAGCGTTCGCGTTCGATTGCCAGGCTGTTCTGCAGGGCCAGTTGGATGGCATCCTCGAGCGTCAACTCGAGCACGCGCTCGCCTGTCGCCGGCGGTGCATCGACCGCGGAAGGCAACTCGGCCTCCTGCCCTACCGCGTCCTGTTGCATCTCCCCCTGCCCATACAGCACGCCGGCGGGCAAAAAAGCCCCGATCAGCAACAGGACGATGCCAAGACGCCAGGCACGCCGTCCGTAATGGTCCCATTCCAGGTAGGTGCCTGGCCGGCAACCCATGCGTCTCTCCTCCTTCGTCAGCGGCAATTCTGATCAGATGCAGTCAAATAAATCAAATGCAGTCAAATAAAGCTCAGCTTCAGGCAAACCAAAGCGGAGCCGGCCCGGAGACCGACTCCACTCGACACACAACGCCTAACTTACCAGGCGGCAACAGGATTTCCCGGCGATCCGGTGGCGCCGACGAGTTTCAGCGGCGACCACGCAAAGGCGAACTCATAAGCCTTCTCGCGGGACAGTTTGTCCAGGTCGAGGTTCTCAAAGTTGGTGATGCCTCGACGGGCGACCAGGTTCATGTGGCAATAGGCAAAATAGCTCTCAGGCATGCCCTTGGAAAAATCGTACGGCTCCAGGCCCCAAGTGTCGGAACCGATCATGGAGATCTTCTTGGCTGCCAGGTGATCGCAGACTTCCGGGCTGACGCCGGGCTCACCGGAGCCGACTTCCGCAATCGTCACCGGATCTATAGATGAGTAATCCTTCCACAGGCTATTCCAGCCGGTGCGGAACAGGACCACGTCACCCTTGCTGGCATCGTCAATGCCCTGCGCCGCCAAAGCGGCTTCGTAGTCGGCCATGGTGATGGCATAGCCCTTGTCCAGCCGGTCCACACCCTTCAAGGTGGCGATGTCGATCAGGATGCCGCGCGTGAAGAAGCCGATCTCGGCCAGGTGTTCGTTACCCACAGCATTCAAACCGCGGGGACTGCCCACATCTTCAAGACGAAACCCGTTATAGAAATAATTGCCGTCTTTCCAGCCGGGAACACCGGCGACCTTGATCATCGGGTGACCCAGGCCGTCCCACTGCGTGCCCACCTGTCCGATTTCGGCGGTCAGCAATTCGTCCATGAAGGTCATCTGGTAATTGTCGCCTTCCCAGCTCAGGGGGCCATGGGTCGGCGTTCCGCCGCCGGGAATACTCAGCGCAAACGTGCGGCCCGGCACCAGCGGCATGCCATTGTAGTACGGCATACCCAACGTAGCCGTCATGCCCTTCTTCACCAACTGGGCTGCCGCCACGACTTTCTCCGGGGTGATGTATTTCACCGCGCCGGCTTGATCATCGGCACCGAATTCGCTCGGCCACCAGTTCTCATCCGCCGGATTGTTCCCCGCCATGGCTGTCCCAACCAGCAAGGCAAGCATACAAGCCCCAACCGCAAAGCCGAGCCTCAAGGCGTTTCGGCGATACTTCATCATCCTCTCTCCTTCCCTAGAATCTCAACAAGTTTAAGGGGCCGCGCCCTGCACAAGGTCGTGCCCCTTCTGGAAGACAGACGTCCGGGCAACACCCGGCCGACGTGAGTGCGCATTAGTACAAATTCGCTTGGCACTGTCAAGACCAAGGTTTGGCTCTCGCCGCCGGTCTTTGAAATTCGCTCCCCGCCGCCGCGCGGTGCTCGGAACGTCTTCACGCCGCCCAATTTTTCTTGTTGACAGGCTGAAATGAACACGGCTAAATAGGCACCGCAAATCAACAGATCCTCGCAAACCGGATCCACGGTAGCGTTCAAAGCACCGTTGGCTCCACAGGCCCAGTGCTCGGAAGGGTTGTACTCAACCCAGACGAGCTATGAGGTTTGCGGAAGAACTGTTGCAACGCAGATTGCAGTTTCCACTGTAAAGGAGGAGAGAGTATGTCCAGCAAGTATTTCAGGTCGCTGATTGCCCTGATGGCGATGGGCTTGCTTATCGTCTGGGGCGGAACCGCCATGGCGGCTTCCCACGAGGAGGGAGAGGACGCATCACGTTTCTCATCCGAAGAGATCGAAGGTGAGGAAGAAGGCGCGCGCATTGAAGTCCTCGAAGGGTACGTTTCCCCCGGTATCATCACCGATTCCATGCTCCTCAACGCGGGCAAGGATCCCAACAACTGGATCCTGTACGGCAAAGATTACTCCCACACCCGCTACAGCCAACTCGACCAAATCAACACCGAGACGGTCAAAAACTTGGTGCCGAAATGGGTCTTGTCGTTCGGCGTTCTGGACAGCCAGGGCAGCCAGACGATGGCCTTCAACGGCAACCTGTTTGTCAGTTCCTCCTACAACCACGTCTTCCGCGTGGATGGCCGGACGGGCCGCACGGTGTGGCGCTACGACCACCCGCTGCCGGGCGACGTCTTCCCGCATCTGTGCTGTGACGTGATCAACCGCGGCCCGGCCCTCTATGGCACCAATCTCTACGTTGCCACTCTGGATGGCCATCTGGTCGCCCTCGATTCCGCCAGCGGTCAGGTCATTTGGGATCAGACCGTGGCCGATTACAAAGCTGCCTACAGCTTCACCCTGTTGCCCTTGGCCGTCGACGGCAAGATCATCATCGGCACCTCGGGCGCCGAGTTCGGTATTCGCGGCTTCATCACGGCCCGCGACGCCGAGACGGGCGAAGAAGTGTGGAAGACGCACACCATTCCTGCCCCCGGCGAGCCGGGCGGCGACACCTGGCCGGGTGATACCTACAAGTACGGCGGCGGTTCGGCGTGGGTGACGGGAGCCTATGACCCCGTCCTCGACACCATCTACTGGGGCGTCGGCCAGCCTGGCCCCTGGGACCGTCATGCCCACCCGGGCGACAACCTGTACACCAACTCCACCGTCGCTCTGGACCCTGCCTCCGGGGCTATCAAGTTCCACTTCCAGTACACCCCGAACGATCCGTATGACTACGACGGCGTGAACGAAACCATCCTGGCCGACATCGACGGCCAGCAGGTTTGGCTCCACGCGGACCGCAACGGGCATTTCTACTCCATCGACCGCACCAACGGCAGTTTCAACTACGCCGTGCCGCTGGGCAAGATCACTTGGAACCGGGGCTTCGATCCCGAAACCGGTCGGCCGATCTTCGCCTATCCGGAGATGGACGTTGGTTATGACAAGGTGACCGAGGGTATCTACCCTGCCCTGTTCGGCGGCAAGGAATGGAACCCCATGGCCTACAACCCCGAGACCCAGATCGCCTACGTGCCCGCCTTCGGCGACCATAGCATGGACCTGCAGGCGAAGCGCGAGCGTTATTCGCGCGGCGAGACCTTCCTGGGTATCAAGGTGATGAAGTGGTACGGCGGCGGCGGCGAGTTGCGCGCCATCGATGCCCGCAGTGGCGAGCTCGTTTGGGTGCACAACAACCCGATGCCGTTCCGCAGCAGTGTCACCACGACAGCCGGCAACCTGGTGTTTGCCGGTGATACGGACGGTTACATCAAGGCATTCAACGCCACCACCGGAGCGCAGTTATGGAGCTTCTCCTGCGGTTCCTCCGTCATGGGCGGCGTGAACACCTACACGGTCGACGGCGAGCAGATGCTGGCGGTCGTGGTCGGACAGGCCCAGACGGGCATCGAGATGTTCGACGAAAACTGGAAAAAGACGCACCAGAAGGGCGGCCACCTGATCGCTTTCGGCCTGCACTAATCTGAACGTCTGACCGTCCTGTGCTGCCATGGGTTTCGACCGTCCATGGCAGCACGTTTTTTTGAGGAAGCATTCATGCGGATACGGCAAAACACCTGCAGCATCGTTTGGGTCTTGATCGTCCTTATTGCCTGCGCGGGCTTGGCGTCGGCCGCACCGACCGCCTTGGAGAAAGCCAAAGAACGCGGCACCCTCGTCGCCTGTGCTGATCCCTACAATCTGCCCTTCTCCAGCCCCGACCCCAATATGCCCGGCTTTGACGTCGAAATCGCCAAGGAAATCGCCGCCGGCATGAGCCTGTCGATCGCCTACCATTGGGCCGACACCGGTACCCGCGGTGGGCTCAGCCGCGCCCTGCGCCTGTCGATCAATGATGGCAAGTGCGACTTCTTCATGGGCCTGCCGAACGATGACGACCTGATTGACGAATATGAAGAAAAACGACTCGAAATCACCCGGCCTTACCTCGGCACGGGTTATGTTCTTGTCGGCAAGGAAGGCGGGCGCAGCCCTCAGGCGCTGGCGGACGCCAAAGACGCGAAGATTGGTGTGATCATGTTTACCGCCGGCGACATGTTTCTGAGCCGCGACGGCTTCCAAACCGACCCCTACCGCCTCAACGAGGAAAACCTCGCAGCCCTCCAAAAAGGTGAGGTTGAATTCAGTCTCATTCTCGCCTCCAAGGCCGGTTGGTGGCTTCATCAGAATCCGGAGAGCGGCTTGGCGATTGTTGACGGGTTTGAAATCGACCCCAGAATGCGATACAGCTTGGTGATTGCCGTGCGACGCACGGAACAGGACCTGAAGGCGGCTATCAACCAGGAACTCGACAAGCTCACGGCCAGCGGTCGCATCGCGGAGATCGTTGCCAAGTATGGGGTTCCTTTCTTCCCGCCATCCAATTAAAAGCACAGTAGCCTCCTTGCTCCCGCCCGGGCAGGGAGGCCGCTGCCCTGTCATTTCTCGGTGACGGCTCCTCCCTTTCGACGCCGCTTTGCAACAATCACGAACACGATAAGCACGACAAGGATGAACACATGCGTATTGGAATATTTGCGGGTGCACGACGTGAGGTAGACAACCTGGAAAGACTGACGCAGCAGGTGAAACAGGCCGAGACGGACGGTTTCAGTCACTTCTGGGTCCCGCACTTGTTGATGTTCGGCTACGACGCATTGACGGCCCTCGCGGTCGTCGGCCAGCACACAAGCCGTATTGAGCTCGGCACGGCCGTTGTCCCAACCTATCCGTATCATCCGCTGGGCATGGCACAGCACGCCCTCACCACCCAGCGAGCCAGTAATGGCCGGCTGGCTTTGGGCATCGGCCTGTCCCATCGGCCGCTGATTGAGGGCATGATGGGTCTGTCGTATGACGGCGCCGCCCAGCACATGGAGGAGTATCTGTCGGTGCTACGGCCTCTGGTCAGCGAAGGCCGGGTAGACTTCGGCGGCAATGTCTACAACGTCAAGGTGGAACTGCAGGTACCGGACACCGCCGCATTCCCGGTTCTGGTGGCGGCTCTGGCGCCTCGCATGTTGCGCCTCACCGGCGAGTTGGCGGACGGCACCATTACCTGGATGGCGGGAAGAAAGACTATTGAATCGCACATCGTGCCGCGCATCAGTGCTGCGGCCAAATCGGCAGGACGCGGGCAGCCGCGCGTGTGTGTCGGCCTACCAGTTGCCGTGACCGACAGCCCGGAGGGCGGACACGAGGTTGCCGACGGTATTTTCAACCGCTATGGGCAGTTGCTCAATTATCGTCGCCTGCTGGACATCGAGGGGGTAGAAGGGGCGGCTGACGTCGCGGTGGTTGGAAACGAGGCTCAGGTAGAGCAGCAATTGCGGGCGTTTGCCTCTGCGGGCGCGACGGACTTCCTGGCGTCGATCTTTCCGGTGGGCGACGACGCCGATGCGTCCATTGCGCGCACCTGGGCGTTGCTCAAGAGCCTGAACGGCAAGCTGTAGGAGGGAGAAAGATGGCCGCCATGTCACCGATTGCCAAGAAACGCGCCCAGGTGCTGGACCACAACATGGCTTACGTCGAAGCCGGCGAGGGCGACCCTATTGTCCTGTTGCATGGCAACCCGACCTCGTCCTATCTGTGGCGCGGCATCATCCCGCACCTCACCGGACTTGGCCGTTGTATCGCGCCGGATCTGATCGGCATGGGGGATTCGGACAAACTGGAGGACAGCGGACCGCGTCGCTACCGCTTTGTGGAGCACCGGCGGTACCTCGATGCTTTTCTGGAAGCGGTCGGCGTCAATGACAAGGTGACATTCGTGATGCACGACTGGGGCTCGGCCCTCGGCTTCGATTGGGCCAACCGGAACCGTCATGCGGTCAAGGGGCTGGCCTATATGGAGGCCATTGTACAGCCGCTGACCTGGACGCAGTGGCCGGAAGCTGCGCTGCAGATCTTCCAGGGGTTCCGCTCCATTAACGGCGAGTCCATGATCCTCACGCACAACCTCTTCATCGAGCGTGTACTGCCGGGATCGATCAAGCGGAAGCTCACGGATGAGGAAATGGCGGAATATCGCCGGCCCTTTCTTGAACCTGGGGAGGGCCGGCGGCCTACCTTGACGTGGCCACGGGAAATCCCCATTGAGGGCAAGCCGGAGGACGTGACCGAGATCGTCGGCAACTATGCCATATGGCTGCGCCAAACTGCTATTCCCAAACTGTTTGTCAATGCCAACCCCGGCGCCATCCTGGTCGGCGAGCAGCGCGAGTTTTGCCGCGCCTGGCCGAATCAAACAGAGGTGACGGTGCCGGGAATTCACTTTGTCCAGGAAGACGCCCCGGACGAGATCGGCCAGGCTATCGCCAACTGGCTGCGCACGCTGTAGGTCGGATTAGCGAAGCGTAATTCGACATTTCCACCTGGAGGGCCCCCGTTAACGCCCCTTGAAGGTCGGCTTGCGCTTCTCCAGAAACGCGCTCAGCCCCTCCTTGGCGTCATCGCTGCGCGACAATTCCGCAATAGCCTGCGTCTCGTGCTCCATCTGCGTTTCCAGGGTGCCCGTCCAACCGCCGTGCAGCAATCGCTTCGCCATACCCAACGCCCTCGTGGCACCGCTGGCCAATTGTCCGGCCAAGGCGTCGGCTTCTTCCTGCAGCTGGGCATCCGGTACGACCCGAGTCACCAACCCCCACTCACACGCTTCCTGCGCCGACAGCATGCGGTTGGTCAGGGTCAACTCCAAAGCCCGTTTCAGGCCAACGATGCGCGGCAGGTAATAGGTAGACGAGCCGTCCGGCGTCAGTCCGGCGCGGGTGTAGGCCATCGTAAAACGGGCCGACTCGGCCGCCAATACGATGTCGGCGCCGCACGCCAAGCTCATGCCGGCGCCAGCGGCCATGCCGTTAACAGCCGCCACCACCGGCGGGTCCATGCGCATGAAGCGCGACACCGCGGCGTGGAAATAGGTCGTCACCTCCTTAAGGTGATACGGCAGGTTGTCCCCTTGCGCCCCGAATTCCTTCAAATCACCACCGGCGGAAAACATCGGGCCGTTCCCCGTGACGATGACGGCACGAATCCCAGCGTCCTCGCTGCACTGCATGGCCGCATACATCAGGTCCCTGGCCAATTCGGCGTTGACGGCGTTGGCGGCGTCAGGCCGGTTCAGCATAATGCGCGCCACCCCATCACGAACGTCAAACAAAAGCGTTGGATATGGCATATCTACCTCTGCGTTGTCCCCTGCTACCTGCCCTGCCACTGCGGCGCCCGTTTTTCGGCGAAAGCCTGCGGCCCCTCTTTGGCGTCCTCGCTCACCAGCAATTGGTCATACATGACGCGGGTCAGCGCCGCAATTTCCCGCTCGCCCATTTCCTGGCCGCGGTAGGCCAACTCCTTGAACATGCGCAGCGACAACGGGGCATTGCGGACCATGCGCCGCGCCAGATCCAGGGCCTCGTCCATCAGCCGGTCTTTCGGCACCACCTTGTTCACGAAGCCAATTTCGCAAGCGCGCTGGGCGGTTATCGGCTCCGCCGTGAAGACCAGCTCCAGCACGTTGGCCATTGGAATGAGCCGGGCGAGATGGGCCGCGAACGGCGGAAGCAGGCTCCAACGCGATTCCGTAATGCCCAGCTTGGCGTCGTCGGCAGCCAGGCGTAGGTCGCACATCTGGGCGATGGCCCAGCCCCCGGCCATGGCATACCCGTTAATGGCGGCGATAACCGGCTTCCAGATGCGCGGAAACATCGACAGGCTCTCACTGCCCAAACTGTCGCTGGCCCGCGCCTGGACCCCGGCGGCGTTGTCGGACGTGCGCTCCTTCAGGTCCCGGCCGGCGCAGAAGGCCCGCCCGGCACCGGTAACGATGGCCACGCGGGCGTCATCGTCCTGGTCGAATTGCAGCAGCGCGTCAATGAATTCCTGCTTTAGCTGCCGGTTGATCGCGTTCAGCGCCTCGGGGCGATTCAGGGCAATCGTAACGATCTGCTCGTTCTTGTCGTACAAGATGGTCTCAGCCATGAAGAACCTCGCCCCACCTATTCTTCGATCTCGACGGATTGACCGACCCGTATGTGGCCGCTCTCTAGCACCTTGCCCCACACCCCGCCGCGCATCTCCGGAGCCAGCCCCGCGCGCAAGCCGGCCTGCAATTCGTTCATGCGTTCGCAGGGCTCCGTTTCCCCGTGAATCTCAAACAGGCAGTCGCCGATGCGCAGACGGCTGCCGACTGTGCCCGGCAGGTCGAGGCCGCCGACCAGTAAATTGGCGCGGCGCGTGTGCCACGGCAAGTCCACGCCCAACTCCCCCACCACCTGCCGCCACTGCCCGGCGTCAATGAAGGTGACCTGCCGAAGGCCGGTGCCGCGGTAATCCTCCACAATGCCGTCCGTCACCGTCACGCTGGCTTCCTGCACTTCTCGCATGGGAGCACGACTCGCGCCGCGCACCGCGATGCCCTGCAATATCGCTTGATCGCTCATCCTGTTTGTTCCTTTCCTCGATGTTCCAGTTATTCCCGCTTCAGCAAAACTTCCAATACCGTTTCGATATCCGGCGGCGAGCCATAGTCCTTGAAGCCGGCGAGCCGCCGAAAAACTTCGGCCGCCGCCTGATGAAATCCGTCCGGCAGGCCGGCCGCGTGGAACGTCGCCGCAATCTCGTGCATCTCGCCCTCGAAGCGCCACGCCTTGGCGGTGTTGTCACAAACACGCCGCACGGTCTGGGTCGTGAAGGCGTCACCCCATTGGCGCGATAGGTCAATCCGCACCCCTTCTTTCTCGACCATGCCGAGGATGGCGATCAACAAAGCCGTGCTGCCCTTGGTGAAGGCGGCGTAACCCATTTTGAGCGCTGAGGCGGCGCCGATACGCTCGGAGATGACCGGGGCAGACAGCGGGCTGTCGGCGAAACACGCCGACACCTCCTCGGCTCGGGGACCGGACAGATACAATTGGGTCTCGGCTTCGCGCGTCCAGGCCGGCCCGCCGATGATGCCGCCGTCGATATACTCCGCACCGCCATTCTCGACGATCCGCTGGATGCCGCGCGTACGTTCCGGTGCCACGGCGTTGCAGTCGACGTACAAGCCCGCAAAGCCGCATTTGGCCACCTCGGCAGCCACGTCCTCGGCGGCGTGCGGCGGGCAAATGGACAGCAGGATATCACTCGACGCCAGCACCTCCGGCAGCGTGGTAACGTCTCGCAAGGCGCCGCGCCTCGCTCGCTCCTGCGTGGCCGCGGACCGGCCTTGAGACGCCCACAGCACGGTGTGCCCGTTGCCGCTTGCCGCAGCCCCCACGGATGCGCCCATCGCTCCGGGATGGAGGAGTCCGATACGTGTCATGTCCCGTCCTTCGTCAATTACATTCGTATTTGCGAGTCCCCAGCCAAAGGAGCCTCGCACGGCACCGCATGGTTATATGCCAACCCGCCGCTGTCAACGGTTTTTTCACCCTTCTCAGCAATTCTACCAAACGCTTGTTTGTCCTTTTCGAGCGCAGTAACTATACTTGAACCATCACGTTTCTTTCCTACCTTTCTCTTCCTCGATCATGCCGTTTTCTCGAAGGATCAATATTCATGGCCGCTGGCACCATTCGCCAACCGCCTGCGGCACCGCTGCAGGCAAGCCCCGGGATGCACCCACAGCAACGCGGTGCCGGGCCGCGTATCTCGCCCGACAGCCCGTCCTACAAGTGGTGGGTGGCCGTCACGGTCATGCTGAATGCCTTCATCGTCATCATGAACAACGCCACGGTCAACCTCGCCCTGCCGCCGATCATGACCACCTTCAGCATGAATCTCGACCAGGTTCAGTGGATCATCAATGCCTACATGATTGCCGGCGCCGTCATGGTGCCCACGGTGGGTTGGCTGGGCAACGTCATGGGCAACCGCAACCTGCTGTTCATCAGTCTGTCGATGTTCGTCGTCAGTTCCGCCCTTTGCGGCCTCGCCTGGAGCGGCAACGCGCTGATCTTTTTCCGCATCCTGCAAGGGCTCGGCGGCGGCCCCGTGATGCCGATGGCCATGGTCTTCCTCACGCAGACCTTCCCGCCCCACCAGCGCGGCCTCGCCATGGGCCTGTACGGCCTCGGCATGTCGTGCGGCCCGGTCGTCGGCCCGGTGCTCGGCGGTTACGTCACCGAATACATGCACTGGCGCATGATTTTCTATCTCAACACCTTGCCGGGCATTATCGGCATCGTGCTGGTGCTCCTGGTGATTCCAAACACCCGCGAAACGATCAAGCGCCATTTGGACCTGCCCGGCCTGGCCACCCTCACGGTGTTTCTGGTCAGCCTGCTGATCGCCCTGAGCCAAGGCCAGCGCTACGGCTGGGATGCCCCGCTGACGCAAGGCCTGCTGGTCACCGCTTGCCTGGCGTTTGTCTCTTTCCTTGCCATTGAACTCTGCCGCAAGGAGCCACTGGTCGATCTGCGCCTGTTCAACAATCTGGGTTTTGCGGCCGTGTCGGTGACGTTGTTCGTCACCTCAATGGGTTTTTGGGGCACCAACTTTCTGCAGACCTTCCTGTTGCAGCGACTGTTCGACTACACCCCGGCGCAGGCGGGATATATCGTGCTGCCGGGAGCGCTGGGCATGGCCCTCACGACGGTCTGCGCCGGGCGCCTCGTGGACCTGGTCGACCGCCGGTTGGTGATGTATTGCGGCTTGGGCATGTTTATGGCGGCCACGTATGCGTTTTCCTTCCTCAGCCTCGACCGCCCCACGAGCTGGATGATCGGCATGATCGCAGCACGTTATGTCACCATGGGGTTCATCTTCATCCCGATGGCAGCGGCGGCGTTGATGGTGCTGCGGCCCGATCAGGTGCGCATGGGCTCCGGGCTGATCAATCTCATTCAACATGGCCTCGGCGGCACCATGGGCCTGGCCCTGATGACCACCGTTTTGCAGCGCCGCACCACCTACCACAGCGGCATGCTGGCCCAGGAGCAGGTTGCCTCAACCCTGCCCTGGTCCGACGTGGTGGGGCCCGTCCACAACCTCCTGCTGCACGCCGGTGAGACCGGCGGCATGATGGAAGCCAAGACCCTGGCCATGGTGCAGCGGCACCTGGTGCAGCAGGCATCCGTGGCCGCCTACCAGGATTGCTTCATTCTGGTGGTCATCCTGTGTCTTGCGGTGACTCCCCTCATCCTGTTCATGCGCCAACGCCGGGCGGTCTGACGCTGTGCTATACTGCGCCCCGCAGTTCGCCTCTCCTCGCGCACGATACCCTCGCAAAGGAAGCCAATGATGAGTGTTACGGAAGTGGTCTTTGTGGTTGCGGCGCCGTTGATTCTGCTGGTCCTGGCTCGTCTGGTTCTGCAATGGGTGCTCGGCTTCAGCCTGCGGGTAGCGCTCACCGATCATGACAATCCGGCTATCGGTCTGGCCGTGGCGGGGTATCTGTTCGGGGTCATCTGGACCATCACCGTGCTGCTCGGCACGCCGGGCCGCGGCTTGTGGCAGGATGTGCTGGACGTGGCGCTGTACGGCGGACTGGGCATCGTGCTGCTGACCGTAGTGACGCTGGTCAGTTGCCGGCTCTTCCTGGGCTTGCACGTGCGCGAACAATTGGAGGCACACAACGTCGCGGCCGCCGTCGTGGTCGCCGGGGCCTACGTCGCCACCAGCCTGACCTATAGCGGGGCGTTGGACGGCGAAGGCGGTGGATTCTGGATCCTGCTGCTCTTCTTCGTCCTCGGTCAGTTGGCCTTGCTGGCCATGACCTACGTTTTTCGCTGGCTCACCGGCTACGACGACGTGCAGGAAATCGGTTCCGGCAACTTGGCGGCCGGCATTGCGCAGGCGGGCTTGCTGATCGCCATGGGCATCGTGGTCGGACAGGCCGCGTCGGGCGAATTCACCACCCTGGCGGATTCGCTGCTGAGCTTCGCCATCGCCCTGCTGGTCGTCGTGGTGTTCTACCCGGTGCGGCAACTGGTGGTGCAGTGCCTGATTCTCGGCGGGCCAATCCGGTTTCGCAGCACCCTGCTGGATAACGAAGTCGCCGAGGACAAAAACATCGCTGCCGGCTTGCTGGAGGCCAGCGCCTACCTGTCCACGGCTCTCTTCGTCACCTCGGTCATTTGATCCAGTAGTCGGATTCGCGCAGCGTCATCCGACATTCCGCTAAAAGCGGTTCAGATACAGTATCGTTTGCTTCTTCTGCTTCAGCACCCCTTCCCGCTTGGAAACCGCCACCAGAATCCCCGGCATGCGGCCCTTCAGCACCGCCACGCCGCTCACCACGCCATCGAATCCGGGGCTGATTGGCGACAGCGTGAAGCCTTGCGGTGTCTGGCGCATCAGCACCACGTGACCGCCGCTGTACAGGTTCAGATTCGGCACCACGCCGAGACGGCTCTGATTCTGGGGAACCAGCACCTCGTCAATGCCGTCGCCGTCGAAATCCGCCACCGCCGGAATGGCCTCGAAGTCAAACTGTGCCTGATCAGCGACCCTGGGGCTGTAACGTATCTCCAGCGCAGCAAACACGTAGCTGCCCCCTACGTCTGTGGGAGACTTCCAGCGCCTGGTCTTGCCATCGTACACCTGCAGGTTGTGGCGCTCATCCACGAATACCAACTGACGGTTTCCCGGTGCCCCGAGTTGGGCCAGAGCAGCGCCGGTGGCACGGAACCCGCCGGGCAGCGACAACTTCCGCTGCCGCTTCAAGCGGCCGTTCCGCAGTTCGTATTGCCTCACTTGGCCGCGCCGGAAAAAATCCTTGCCGTCGAAGAGCTGCCCCCAAATGCTTTCGTTCACCCCGTCGCCATCAGTATCCACGGCGAGCAAAATATCCGACAGGCCCTTCTGCTGTCGGACCAACCGATTACCCTGTAGGGCCAGGAAGAACGAATCCATGCCCCTTCGGTTGGGGCTGTAACGATTCACCACCACACCCGGCGTCTGCCCGTCGCCAAGTCTCACCAGTTGCGCGCTCAACAAAGTGCCGGGGCGGTTGTCGGAATAGGAAGCGATAGGGACCAATTGGCTTTCCTGCACGTGATACAAAAGCACCTTTGTGTCACTGAGCATCACCAGTTCGCTCTGGCCGTCGCCGTCGATGTCTGCGGCATCAAAACCGCGCAACTCGGTCGGGAATTGCGCCAGAGGTACGTAGCTCTTCTCAAGCGCAAGCGGGTCAGCGCTCAGCAGGCTCTGCAGCGTCGTTAGATCGTCCGCCGGTGCCGGGGGCGTCGGAGCCGCGGCGGGCGGCGAATCGGGGCGGGTTGGCGGCGTGGAGACGGCGGCGGGAGGTTGAGAAACCGGCAGGGAGACGGGTCGTTGGGGCATTGCCACGGCTTCGGAAAGGATGGCCAAGGCTGTGGTCACGGGCGTTTGCGGTTGAGCGGGTGCGAACAAACGAAGTTCGACAACCGCCGTGTCACCAGTAACCCGTAGTACCGGCTGCGCAACATAGGCCACACCCAGAGCGCTCGCCGCCTCGGGCATAACTTCGGGTGCCAGCACATCGCCGGGCGACAGGTTGCGTTCCAGCAGCCACACCGTCAGGCGCGCCCTCGGCAGCACGTGAAACCGGCCCGTGGCATTGAGGCCATGTTGCACGGCATCGACAAACGCGGCCAACGGCATCGCGCGTCCGGTCTGGTCGCTTACCGGCAGCAAACCCAGGGACAACCGCCCGGCGGTAATCCGTACCTTGTCGCCGGCTTGCACCTTCACGCCGCTAGCAGTGTCCGTCAGCGCCGCCACGGCGTATGTCTCGGCAACCTGCGTCACCGTGACCGTTCCCAGGTCTTCTTCCAGCCGACCCAATACCTCGCCGGTGCTGGGGGAAGTCAACTCGTCGCCTTCCCGAAACACGTTCAGCCGCATGCCCTCAAGCACCTGATCCCGCGCCCCCAGGCTAAGGTAAAGCTCCTCGCCCTGAACGTCGACCACCTCACCCTGCAGATGGGGAAAGCGCTGCGCCAACTGGTCTGCCACGTCGCTGGCCGCAGCGTCGAAGTCGTAACTTACCTGCGCCAATGCCAGACAAGGCCACATCAACAGCGCCGCGGTCCACAACAGGCATTGCACCCGGCGGGTCATACGCGTCTCCCCTGCTGCCGGCCATGGCTGACGCAGCCCTTTGTTCTAATTTCACCTGCCCTGAATGTTTGCATATCCACCCTCTCGCTTCACGGTTTTCCAGCCCAGTATGACCTTGTACACCTGTCCCGCCTGCGGCATGCGCACCACCAGGTACACCGTATCGGATTCCTGCGCGTTATGGTGCCTCCCGATGATCACCGACAGCCCGTCGTAGGACACCGCACGCCGTTCAACCCAGACCGGGAACGTGCCGCTTTCGAGGGCATGCGTCAGATAACCCACCGCCGTTGCCGGCACCTGCATGGGCTGCAATCGGGACGCCGGAATGCCGCGCACCGGAAAGCGGGTCAGAACCCCATCCGTTTGCACGGCCACGCGCCTCAGCTTCTGGTGATCGCTCTGTATGCCACGGATGCGAAACACCGCCAGTTGCCCCGCTTCGCCGTCCCAGGTCGTTACGCCCCACGGGTCATTTCGCTTTGGGAGCGTGACATTGACGGGGAACGGTACCGACTGCCCCGGTCCCGTGAGTTCCAGCGGCCGCGGCTGCCGGTCGCGGAATAGCACAAATTTGGAACGCCGTGTGTCGTCGAGATATGCCTCGATGCGCGGCAACGTACGGTCTTCCACAAAGTACATGAAAACATGCTCGGGAACGCTGCCCACCTGGAGCTGGTACGTGGCCGCATCCGACATCCCCGGCCAACAGAACAGGACGGCGGCCAACCAACCCAACCCGATTGCCAATCCGCGATTTCTCATGGCCCGGTCCTTCTCACAATGTTGGTAATTCCACATGACGGCAGTGATGATACCAGTACCCTCCAAGGGGGGGCAAACGCACGGCGCGGGATTTTGTACTCCAGGGCCAAATGGCACTGCTGCGGGTGTGTAGTTACAGGACATTTGCTCAGAGAATTCCAGGATGTCTGGCGGGATTCTCAGGAGAGTCGGTGTTGGCAGTCCTGGGTCTACGTTCTGCGGTCTTTGGCGTGTTCGGCACGTGGTCACATGAACAGTAACCTGACCCCAATGCCGATAGTGATAGTCAACGTAGCGCCAATCATCCAACGCAACAGCTTGAGCTCGCCTTTTATGTCATGAATCTCAGTCTTCATGGAGGCAGGATCGGTCTTGAGTGCGTCGAGTTGTTTGCCGGTATCGCTCCTGAGTGCGTCGAGCTGTTTTGCGTTGTCGGTCTTGAACTCAGTGAGTCGTTCGTCCAGGCCGTGGATTAAGGCGCGCAACTCGACCACGTCAGCCTTTGTCGCGGTCTCACGAGAAATCGCGGCGCTCAGTGCCTCATCGAGTTCTTCAACAAGAACCTGCGCCTGGGATTCAGGCATACCGCTTTCCGAAAGCCTGGTTTTGAGTTTCAGCGTATCAACCGTTGGCATGGTATTTCCCCTGTGGGTCGGTGCTTTGCGGTAGGACATAGTGTCGGAAGACGGGCTGCTAAGTCAACCTTGGCTCGTCTTTGTGTGTGCGGTCGCTTGGCAGGACACCGGCCAAGTGAGACCGCGGTGGTTGGTTGAAGAAGGTGAGGAGAGGCCAGTCTTCGGGTAGCGCTCGAGGAAGGTGCATGGAATGATGGAATGTCGGATTACGCTTCGGTAATCCGACCTACATCAAGGCGCTGAAACAACAATGGCCGACGGCTGGGGAAGCCGTCGGCCATCGAACCCTACTTGGCGGGGGTTAGATTAGAAGCTGTAAACCACTCTGCCACCGGCGCCCATCGCGTCCTGGGATTCGTACGTCGTGCCATCCGTCGTCGTCAGGTCCAGAGCGTCGCCCATCATGGCATAAGCCACGAAAAAGGAAATGGTGGTGTTGGAGTAGAGATTATAATGCAGCCACACGTCGACCTCGGTCGCAAGGTTCGACCCACCAGCGTAGGTAGCCGCCAGCGCCGAATCCCTCGGCATACCTGAAGTATCTTCGGCAGTATTGAAGAGACCCAAGGCCGCCCCAATGGACGTCTGCGGGGTCAGCGTATATTCTGCCTTGGCGGCGAAGTGCACCAGACCGAAGCTCTCGTGCCTGATGTTCCCCTGAACGGAATCGCCGACCAGCAGGGGCCCCAAGTCGTTAAAGGTGGGACTGCCGGAGGAATTGCCAAACAAGCTAAACCACTGGCTAGCATGAGGGATGCCCCAGACACCGATCACGTCATAGTCCTTGTCGGTGCGCTGTGTGCCATCCGAGTTGACTCCACTACCCGGCGTGTACACAAACCGGCCCGAAAGCGACAGCGGGCCCATGTCGTAGCTGGCGCGCACGTCGACCAGCATGGACTCGGTTTTCCCCGCCAGCTCATCATCGGCCATATACAGGATCAGGGTAGGCGAAAAGCTGAAATCGCCATAATCGTAACGCACGGTGCTGCCGATCCAGTGGCGGTTTTCCTCATGCGCGGTATTGCTGCCCGAACCGTATAAAGCGCCCGTATCACAGCCCGTGGGCGTCTCTTGCGCTGCCCTCTCCATTCGACCGCATTCCGTGAAATGGTAGGCATAAATTAAATCAGCCTCCAGACCTTCCGCAAGCGTGAAGGTGGCACGGGTCCCGAGAGCCCAGTCGTCGCCATGAGCATCCTGGCCACCGTAGGCCGAAAGATAGCCGTCAAGGTCCGACCCGATCCACGAAAACCACGTGTAGGTGCTGATCGTGTCACCGAGCGGGGCGCTCAGGGTTGCGCCGGGGGCAGCGGTGTTAAAAATCTTGTTGGCTGCAGCCCACCCGCCGGACTCGGCAGCGAAATAAGGAACACCAAGCTCGAACTTCGCCGCGGTGCCTGGAATCAGGCCTTCCAACCAGTACCCTTCAACCGCCCAGTTGTCGCTACTGTAGGAGCCAACGCCGATTTCGTAGGTGTGTAGACCCCACGCCTTATCCACGTGCGTCTGAAGAACAACCTTGGTGTTTTCCAACGCCTCTACCGAAAACCTCAAATTGAGGCGCTGGTGAAGAAATGACAGCGAATCCTCATCGCCCCGCTGTTGAAGGACGTTACCGTCTCCCCCCAGCACCGCGTCCGTGTAGTTGCGATCAGCATTGGAATAGTTCTCCAACATGAGAAAACGGAAATCCATGTTACCGCTAACCGTCAGCCGGTCGTCGGCCGAAGCCGACGCGCTCATCATGAAAAGCCCTACTAACAGTAGAACGAGTACTCGAGATACATAGGTCATGGACTGGACTCCTTTGTGTGGCCTACGTTACGTTGGTCCTTAGGTTGGCAGCACCTCGTTACAAGCTTGCCCGATGGTCACCCTTCAACACCCATCGTACCGCACCGGAGGTGCACGCTGGGGTGTTACGGCGTTCCTGGCTATTGGCATCGCAACACGTTGTAAGACTTGTCCCCCTCTGCCTTTCCAGGTTGCCCTCCGGTACGCCGCCATTTGGTTCGTGTTAGCGTCCGGTTAACAAGGTGGGCATATTTACCACGGTTTGGATACTACCGTCAATAGACCACATGGCGGTAGAATTTCCGAGTTGACCATCCCAGAGTTGCGACCATGCCCACCCGCCATGCGCCAGCGGCCCATAGCGGGTGCCGGAACGCGACCCGTCCCAGCGTGCAACGCCTTGTTAAATTGTTGGCTTACGTCCCTTCTATACGGGATTGTCGCGCATGTCAAACATCCTCAGCACTTTTTTCAGCACTTTTTTCGCACCGTCGCAAAACTTCCACGGGGCGGCGTGACCCCGTTTCCGTGGATCCGGCTATCACTTGGATTTGGCTTTGCGCTTACGGGCATCCATGATGGACCACACAAGGCCAACAATCACCAGGGCACAGAAGACGAGGCCGACCACATCCAACTCAGTCATGACGGTCACCTCCGGCGGCTTTGCACAGAGAGCCGGTTTTGCACAAAAGGCCAGTCGTGTCCGACGTGGTTACCGTCAGGACCTGTGGACGTCGGGTGAGCTTACGCTGCGTTCAGGGCGAGGGCGCGTCGGCGGTCTGGAGTTGTTGCCTGATGACGTCGATTTGTCCTTCGTTGTGGGAGACGCGTTCGCTGATGCTGACGGTGAGTTGGCGGAGTTCCGAGACGTCATTTTCCAGGCCCTCCAGGCGTTGGTCTACGGCGTCGAAGCGTTGGTTGATGTACTTGTCTTGGGCATCGAAGCGGTGGTCTACGGCGTCGAAGCGCTGGTTGATGTACTTGTCTTGGGCATCGAAGCGGTGGTTCATCTCGGCCCTGATGTCGTTCAGGCGGTGGTTCATGTCGTCGAGTCGGTAGTGGATTGAATTGGTGGAGGTCTGGATGACGGTCAAGACTGTGGCAAGGGCGACGACAGTCGAGATGACAATCGTAATGGGAATGCTGTTTTCTTTGATCCAGTCCTGCATGGTGAGGGGCCCCCGGCATGGTGAAAATCGAGAGATTGTATCACAGGCTGACGGTATTCCGGCTTGGTTGGTGCCGGGTTTGTCGGACTTCGGCGGAGAAAGCCTATATCCAACCGGGTTTTGTGCAGGAAGTCATCTTGCACAAAAGGTCCCGTGAATCAGCGGCATTTTATGCAAAGCCACCTCCGGCAAGCAAATTGTGAGCACTAACTGGAGTTTTGCATTTTGCCTTCTACCCGGTCACGCCTGAGCCAAGACAGCCTTAATCTGTGACATGGACCAGTCGTCATCGCTTAGTTTGTCCACGATCCAGTCCACCAAGCGTTCGAGAAGTTCTCCCTTCACCGCCCGACAGGCTTCGCCAATCGTCGTCAGCGTTCGACGAGTCCATTCATGCGGACTGCTCGCGTGCATGGCGTGCATCAGAAGACTGTACGCGGCGCTGACAAGATACACGTGGCGGGTCTGGCCCTTGCCGCTGCGCACCTGACAATCTCCTAGCCCCAATTGCTGCTTGCCATCCCGATGAAAGGTCTCGGTGCCCGTCCAACGATGGCGGTACACCCTCAACATGCGAAGTACCTCCCAAACCACCCGGTTGCTCACCAAGGCCTTGCTCGCCTCAGTCGCAAAACGGTCCTTCCAAAACAACACGATGCGAACCGGATGACTCACTGTCGCAAGGCGCATCCGTTTGCTGAAATACCAGTAGCAGCGCTTGCCCGCACGCACCGCTTTCTTGTCTCTAAAGGGTATCTGGCTAGCCACCTCTTGCAGCTTCTGTTCTCGGCCCTCAAAGACCACCTTGCGGTTAAGCTTCAGAGCCCCCACGTAGTGACGCTGTTTCGCATGGATATGGTTCAGTATCTTGGCGTGGGTAAAATAGCTGTCAAAGGTGAAATCGCCGGGAATGTCCCGTGCCAGGGCATCGTCAATCAAGTCGAGGCACAGCGTCGTGTGATCCTTGAAGTCCTCGGACGGGCAGCTGTCCTTTTTCCTGAACCTCCGCCACTCGATCGGATAATGACTGCCTGAGGGACAGACGTAGTTGGAAATCAGGTAGTCGTGGGCGATGACGTGGCGCTGCTGGGCATGGTCCCACAACCAGCCCACGTCCTCAATGAGCTTGCCGCTGTGATCGACCAGGGTATTATCAATGGCAATGACGCCGTGAGGGCTGTAGCGGGTCTTCGGGTTGTCCTGCAACCAGGCCAGACGGCGGTCGTTGAGCACCGCCGCGTCCCAAGACGCCTCGACCAGCCAGCGATTGAGGCAGGATTGATCCGTCGTAACGGCAAATAGGCGATTGATGGCGCTGATGTTTTTACGCTCTGCCACCATCAAACCGGTGAGATACTCAGCAAAATGCCGCCGGGCGGGTTCGTTGTCAAAGACATCGCCGAAAAGGGCCAATGCTTGTTTCACAAGGGTTGGGAAGTCCACAGTCGTCGGCATAAGAGAGCCTCCTGCGGAAGTCTTGGAAGGTAGGAAGAAAAGGGCGCGTACTCTACGATAGTCAGGCCAGATTGCAAAACCTCAGCACTAACGTAGCAGCCCATTGCGCCACCCACGACGGCCAGGCCCACCCACGGGGTTATCTTGCCTGTGCCGCGGGCGATAGGGGCAGCAATAAAGACACCCTTGGCAATGTCGGCCAGGGATTTGGCAAGCAGGTTGCGTTGCGCATCGTTCATCGCGTGACCCCACTCACGGGTGAATAACTCAATGAGAGAAGTACACCCAATGGTAAAGCGCAAACACGTCACCCAACGGATCAGGGTAAGCGCATATGGCCTCACCCGACTGGAGGAATCACCGCTGGCCCCCTATTCAAGTCGGGGGCAGGCTTTGATCCGGGATCAAACCCGGCACCGGTATAACCGTAGGTCGGATTAGCGTAGCGTAATCCGACAGAGGTCGGGGGACAGCGCGTCGGAATGTCGGGTTACGCCTGCGGCTAACCCGACCTACATCCAGAGCCGAACGCGTGACGGCTCTCATATGCGCTTCGTGCGACGACCTGAAGTCGCACCTTGTGAGTGATTCCCTATAAGGAACCTCGGCTGTGGGAAATCCGCATGCTGCGTACGACGTGGCGGAAGCTGGGGACGGGGTTAAGGGACGGACTGAGGCACCGGAAGATGGCGAAACTCCGGCCAACCGCGACTCCCCGACCCTGTGGCCACCGCGCCAGCTTTCGACCCTACCTTGGGGGGTACAGCGATGACGCCTCCTTACCCGACCCCTGGCGCTGTCGTACTTTTTCCGTGACGTCGCAAAATTTCCACGGGGCGGCGCGAACCCGTGGGGGCGGTTTATCGCCTGGGTTTCGTGGCGCTTTGCGGTCGTACCTATCAAGGTCGCCAAGTGACGGGCAGTCCAAGCCCTGATAGGATAGGTCGCGCGGCCGGCAAAGAAGTTGGTCTCGAACCAAAGCAGATGATAGGCCAAATTGATATGCTACTCTGAACTCTGACGCGGTGGGAAGCCTGCCCCGGATTGGCTCCGGGGTCGCTGGATTCCGGCATGCGACGGTAATAACGATACGGCAGCCTTGTATGGTGTTAATCAGTCTTGAACCGCTCTTGGGAGCGTAAGGAAACGACGCATGAGCCACTTGCAAAACTCCGCTAGTTTGGCCTCGGAGCGGTTGTCATGAGACCGTACGGTGAATCATTTGCCGTCGGTGGTTCCAACTGCCACGAATTCAGCCATGGCGGTGCCGAGTTCCGGCTCCCGTCTTGCGATGCGGACGCAACTCTCCCCCTGCGTACAGGACAGCAGTGCGTGCCGGGATGGAGGAAACGGGGCCGCGAGACCAGCTTCAGGTCACCAAGCGCATCAACTGATCAACCGTGAGCGCCACAATCCCGAACATCAGATGACACAGCACCTTGGCATGGCCGCGCACGCGCACGCTGCGACCTCCGAATTCATCCTTGAGGCGACCATTGACACGCTCGACGGTCGAGCGTTCGTGGTAACGTCTCTCCTCAGACAGGACCAACCCACAGGCACGCCGTGCCTGCGTCTCCTGCCGCAGCGCCTGCTTGCGCGCGCCGCTGCGGGGGTTGACGTCGATGATCGCAACATGACCCAGGGCGCGGCTGTGGGCGCGGATTTCCGGGGCATCGTAGGCGCTGTCCATCAGGTCATACAGGTTGCGGACTCGCCCCACCGTCAGGGTCGCCAGCGGGATGGCGACTTGGCTGTCGTGCAGCGACGCCGAGGTAAGCAGGCAACTGACCGGGATGGCGCCGTCGGCCGCGTCAATATGCAACTTGTAGCCGCTCCATGACGTCTGATAGCCCTTGGCGTCGCGCTTGACGCCAATGTCACAGGCGTACGGCAAGTCGGCGAGCATCTCCGGCAGGGTCATGTTGCGCTGGCGCTCCAGACGGCGCGGCTCCGTGAGACGCTCCTCGCCCTTGCGCGGACGCCCGCGCCCTCGCTTCGGCTTGGCCGGCTGCGGTGCCTTCGGGGTCGGTCTCTCGCGCCCTTCAATCGCCGTCGAATCGCGTGAAATATGGCCTGCCAGACGCTCACCCTGGGTGCGTTTGATCAGCGCCTCGTGCAGGTGGCTCGACAAGGCGCTGTCGGCAAATTCGGCAAAGGCACGTGAAAACGTCGCCTCGCTCGGAATGTGCTTGACGCTACGCCAGCCGCACAACCGGCGCAGGGTGCTGTCGTGGCGCAGACGATCAAGCAACATCCGGGTGCTAACCAGCGCGAAGACGGCCTTGGCGATGAAGGCGCGGGCTAAGGCCGCGCGGTCGCTTGGCGGACAGCCGCGACGCCGGTGCTGGTACGGCAGCAGCGTTTCCACCCGCACCCATTCGAGCACCATGACGAAGCGCTGATGGCGTTCCCCCAGCGCCCCGATCGTTTCCTCAAGCTGCGGGAACAGCAGCGCTTGAAAGCAAGACCAGTAACTCGATAGTATCTCACGTAAGGCCATTGGGGTCGTTCCTCCTGATTCGGTTGTTTGACAACTCAACAGAATCAGAAAGCGGCCCCAATGTCCACCAATCAGCCCCAGAGCCTGCCCCGTGCTTGACACGGAGAAAGAAAATCCCACTCGTACACGCAATTCTGCAAGTGGCTCGCATGAGTGCTGAATTCTGGGCAATCATTGGCGTTGGGGTGGCCGTTGTCGGCTTGCAGTGGCGCATGTTCGACCGTTTGAGCAGACGCATTGACGCCTTGCAAGCGGACATGGCGACCGTCAAAGAGCGACTGACGCGCATCGAAGGCTGGATTGAAGGACGATTCACGGAGGGAACGACGGCATGACACAGACACCCTGCAAGAACGCCTGGCGTGGCGTAGTGGACCCCGCCCAACGGGTTCCGCAACCTTTACAAGACGGGCCGTTTGCTTTATGGTGCCTTCTCCACCGGCTACAGATTTCATCCAGTCTTATTTTGCGGGAATTGTGATACGCAAGTCGCTAATTCCATCAGAATTGAGACGCGCTCAAGCAGGCAGTGGTCGCCCAAAAGAAGCATGGCGGCTGAGGACGAACGGGGCCCTACCAGTTAAATAAGGAAAATCCCAATGGCGCAGAAGCTTCGGGGAAAGCCGGTGTGGTTATGGTCAGTCATCGTCGTTCTGGTGAGCATTTGCACGGGCGTGGTGATGGCGAATCGCCACCCCTTCCAAATTGAGCGCTACGAGGACCTGAAGATTTTCACGGAAGTCCTCTCCTACGTCGAAGCAAATTATGTGGAGGAAGTGGAGCCCGAGCGGGTCATCCACGGCGCCATCCGCGGCATGTTGCGCAGCCTTGACCCGCATTCGTCCTTCATGCCGCCGGAAATGTTCAGCGAGATGCAGGTCGAAACGGAAGGACGCTTCGGCGGCCTGGGCATCGAGATTACGATTCGCGACGACGTGCTGACCGTGGTCTCCCCTATCGAAGGCACGCCGGCCTTCCGGGCGGGCATCCAGGCCGGCGATAAAATCGTGCTCGTGGAGGGCGAGTCGACCAAGGACATGACGCTGCTCGAAGCGGTGAAGAAACTTCGAGGCCTCGAAGGCACGGAGGTGACGATCGGCATCCTGCGCCCAGGGTTTGCCGAACCCAAGGATTTCACCATTGTCCGCGCGGTCATTAAGATCCAAAGTGTGCGATGGACCAAGCTGCCCGAGGATGTGGGGTACATCAAGGTGCGAAGCTTCCAGAAAACCACCGTGAACGAGGTGAAGGAAGCCCTGCAGGAGCTTGAATCACAAGGCATTTCAGCCCTCATCCTTGACCTCCGCAACAATCCGGGCGGCCTCTTGGACCAGGCGATCGCGGTGTCCGAGGTCTTTCTGGAAGACGGCAAGCTGGTCGTTTACACCAAGGGGCGTCTGAGTAATCAGAATATGAAGGGGTTCTCGAAAGGTGGGGACATTTGGTCCAACCGGCCGCTGGCCATTCTGATCAACGGCGGCAGCGCCAGTGCTTCCGAAATTGTTGCCGGCGCCTTGAAGGACTGGGACCGCGCCACCCTCATCGGCACGCAGAGCTTCGGCAAGGGCTCGGTGCAAACGATCATTCCGCTCAGCGACGGCTCAGGCTTGCGTCTGACGACGGCGAAGTATTACACCCCCAACAACGCCGAAATTCATGGCAAGGGCATTACGCCGGATATCGTTGTCGAACTGGAACCGGTAACTGAGTCCGACGAGCCGGGGTCGGAACTGCGCAGCCGGCGTCAGATGGAACTGCCGGGTGAAGATCTGTCCGGCGACACGCAACTGCAAAAGGCTTTTGACTTTCTCACCGACAAAATGACAGAAAAGGAGAAGGCGGCCCAGGCCGAACCGCAGGAGTAACTCGCGGTCCACACACCTGGGTAGCGCTTGGTCGGCGCCCCTGACGGAATCCCACCATGCTCACCTTGGGAATCGAGACCTCGTGCGACGAAACGTCCGCTGCTGTTTTGGCGGACGACCACGATGTCCTCGCCAACATCATTTCCTCACAGCACAGTATCCACGCGGCCTATGGGGGCGTGGTTCCGGAACTGGCCTGCCGGAGCCACACGGAGAACATCCGACCCGTGGTTGAAGCCGCACTGGTGCAGGCAGACGTGACGCTGCGCGACATCGACCTCATTGGCGTCACGCAAGGTCCGGGGCTCGTCGGCGCGCTTTTGATTGGTTTGAGCTTTGCGAAATCCCTGGCCTACGGCTTGGGGAAGCCGTTAGTCGGCGTACATCATCTGGACGGCCACGTCAGCGCCATCTACCTCGGGGACGAATCCGTGCCGTGTCCATTCGTCGCCTTAGTGGTCTCCGGGGGGCACTCGGACCTGTATTATTGCCCGCAAAGGGGGCGATACGACGTGCTGGGACGAACGCGCGACGACGCTGCCGGCGAATGCTTCGACAAGGTTGCCAAGATGCTCAGTTTGGGCTACCCTGGAGGTCCGGTTGTCAACCGCTTGGCAGAGCACGGGAACCCTGCAGCGGTCCACTTTCCGCGCGCCATGCAGCGACGGAACAACCTGGACTTCAGTTTCAGCGGCGTGAAAGCCGCTGTCCGATCTCACCTCCTCGACGTAAGCGACCTGCACGGTCAACGTATTTTTCAGGACGATTCCTTTTGGCCGCTACCTGATAGCCCACAATGGGAACAAGACCGCAACGACATTCTGGCCAGCTTTCAGGAAGCGGTCGTCGATGCCTTGGTGAGCAAAACGATTCGAGCCGTCGAACAGACAAAGGCTGAAGCCATCGCTGTGGTAGGCGGGGTGGCCTGCAACACAGTGCTTCGGCGGCGGATGGCTTTGGCGGGAGAATCGTTGGGTTTGCCGGTTCTCTTTCCATCCCCTATTTTGTGTACCGATAATGCCGCCATGATTGCCGCGGCAGCGGCTTTCCGATACGAGGCTTGCAGGGAACTTTACCAGTACCCTGCCTTTCTTGATCTTGATGCGCGTCCCAACCTGGGTATTTCGGAAATGGTTTCCGTCTCCACATAGACGGGTTCACTCGCGAAGAGTGCCGCAGAGCCCGGGGCGATAGGAGCAGCGAGCGCTGCGCGGGATGTGATGGTTGCCTGTTTCTCAAGGGGGGAGGTTTTCGGATATGTTCAGTAAGTGTGTGGTGGTTTTCTTGACGACGGCAGTAGCGGCACTGGTCGGTACTTCCGGTCTTGCCGAATCGGCGGACATCGAAGCTGGCAAGACGCTTTATGAGCAACGCTGCGCACCTTGCCACGGGCCGGACGGCAAAGCCAACACACCGACCGCCAAAGCCTTGCAGCCCCCACCGAGGGACCACACCGATGGGGGCTACATGAACGCGCTGTCGGACCAACACCTGTTCAGAGTCATCAAAGAAGGCGGTCCCGCTGTTGGCAAATCCCCGATCATGCCGCCGCAATTCGACTTGAAAGACGATCAATTGCAGAACCTCGTGGCCTTTCTACGAACGCTCGCGGTCCCACCGTACCAAGGCGGCAATTAGGGCCTGGTAACACCGAACAGAGGCTCAGTAAGACTCCATCCCACTCGCTCTCTACGGAGCGGACAGGTCAAACACCTCGCAAGGGCACAAGCCGCAAGTTCCTGCCCGCTCCTGCAGCGTAATAACCCGTTCTGGTTACGGATCGCACATACGAAGGCAACGAGGCACGTTATCTCACATATTGATGTCGTTGGGTTTTATGCTCGTTGTTCCACATCTCAGGGTCGATCGACCCACAGCAGTATGACCGCAAGGTATTGACCACCGAAGCGATCAGTCCCACCGCTTGCGATAACGAAACACGAATGTACGCTGAGTGCTGAACGACGCCCGTCTTTTTAGTCTTTTCAGGATGAAGGAGACCAGATGATCGCTCTCCGCTGTCAGGCGGGGGGAGGAAAGTCCGGGCTCCGCAGAGCAGGGTGCTGGATAACGTCCAGTGGGGGTGACCCTAAGGAAAGTGCCACAGAAAACAAACCGCCAGGTCCATGTACGGAACGGATGACCGCCGTGCACCGTGCCTGGTAAGGGTGAAACGGTGCGGTAAGAGCGCACCAGTCCCGATGGTGACACCGGGACTCGGTAAACCCCACTCGGAGCAAGACCAAATAGGGAGGCGTTCCCATTTTCGACCTGCCGCGGAAGTGTGGTGGGATGAGGTGGGAGACAGGTTGCTCGCCTGCAGCCTCCGGGTTCGGTCGCTTGAGGCAGTCGGCAACGCCTGTCCCAGATGAATGATCATCGCCGCCTGAAGTTGGGGCGGAACAGAACCCGGCTTACGGTCTCCTTCGTCCTGAACCATAACCCGCCTTTATATTTCTTCGTGCATTGGTCATCGCTGAATGTCTTTCATATTCCTCAACGCACTGTCATAGTGGTGCACGAGACCCATGATTTCACAGGCGTCGGAATTTACCCCTTGACGGGTTTCGAGGCAGCTCCTATATTCCCCATGTGGGAGAGAATGGGATAAAGTGGAGTGAAATGCCTCAATAATCCTAAAAGGACGCCCTGTTGTGTTAGTGGGGGAATACGATCTCAGCCTGGACGAAAAGGGTCGCTTAAGCGTACCCGTAGGGCTGCGTCACATCCTACACGAGCTCTACGGCCCTGAGGACGGGGGTCTTCTGTTCATCACCAGGTATTTCGAGAACTGCTTGGTCGTCTACCCCAAGTCCGTTTGGATGGATATTCAGGAACAGGTAAATGAGTTGCCAAACGATGCCAAGGCCCGCTCTTTCACACGCAGCTTTTACTCCAGCGCCTCCATGTTGAACCTGGACCGACAGGGACGCATGCTGATTCCTCAGAAGTTGCGACATTGCGCCGGCATCGGCTCCGAGGCTCACATGGTGGGTGTTGGAAGGAAGCTCGAATTGTGGTCTCCGACCCGTTGGGAAGCTTACGAAGCAAATCAGCCGACCGATTTCGAGTCCCACGAACAAATTGCCGCTCTCAAACTGTGAGGCAAGACCCGATGGACGCCGCGCCACTCGTTAAACATTGCGCTGTCATGCAGGAGGAGGTGCTCAGCCACTTGCTGAGTTCCAGCCCCGCGGTCTATGTGGACTGCACCCTGGGCGGCGGCGGGCATAGCCGCGCTTTGTTGGAGGCGAGTGAGGCATCAAGCATGGTGATCGGCATCGACCGCGATCAAGACTGCATCGCCGCAGCGCGTGACTGGGGAAAGCCGTGGCGTCAGCGATTGTTGGCGCGGCATGGAAATTTTCGTGATCTCGGGGAGATATTGCAGGAGTGCGGGCACCCACGCGTCGACGGCATCCTCTTCGACCTCGGGGTATCGTCGCATCAGTTAGACACCCCCTCGCGCGGCTTCAGCTTTCGTCAAGACGGTCCCCTCGACATGCGCATGGACACCCGGCAGGAAGCCACCGCCAGCACCCTCATCAATCAGGCTTCCAGCGAACAGTTGCGGACTATCTTCCGCACCTTGGGCCAAGAACGCTGGGCCGGGCGAATTGCCAAGGCGATCTTGACTGTGCGTGACAACTCAGCCATCACGCGCACGCGCCATTTGGCCGACCTCGTCGCTCAAGCCATCCCGCGAGCCGCTTGGCCCCCCCGCATTCACCCTGCGACGCGCGTCTTTCAAGCCCTCCGCATAGCGGTGAATAACGAGCTGCCGGCCCTGGCCGATGCCTTGCCGCAAGCCGTGGCGGCGCTGCGCAGTGGCGGCCGCCTCAGTGTCGTCGCCTTTCATTCTCTGGAAGATCGTCAAGTTAAGACATTTTTTCGCCAGCAGGCACGAGGGTGCCAGTGCCCGCCTCGCCTGCCCCAATGCTGCTGTGGTCTCCACCCGCAGTTGAAAATCCTGACGCGCAAACCGCTTGCTCCCCGGCCTGAGGAGCAAGCATCCAACCCACGCAGCCGGAGCGCGCGGTTTCGAGCCGCGGAAAAATTGGACACCGAGAACTAGACCATGAAAAGCCAACAACAGCAGGCATCAGACACGGTACGGCGGCAGCGCCAGGAACGCATTGTGGGCAAGCCGACAATCTTCGTCCTGTTTTGTTGCACAGTTGCGATGCTAGGAGGCATTTTGCTCTACCTCTGGCCGCAGATGCGGCTTGTAGATATGGGCTACCGCGAAGGCGTTCTTCAAAAACAACGCGTAGAAGCCTTGCAGCGCCAAGAGGAGTTGCGCCTGGAACTCGTCTCGCTGAGTCAACTATCTCGTATTGAAGAGATCGCTACCAAATTTCTTGGTTTGCGAATCCCTCAGAGCACCCAGATCATTTACGTGCGTTCGCAGCACAACCCCCAACACGACCTCCCAACAGTAACGAGGGAACCATGAGGCGCGTCAGGTATTCCACAGGCTATAGCCGCCCACGGCTGTATCTCGTCGTGGGTTTTTTTGGTCTTGGTTTTTTGGCAATACTGGTGCGGTTGACCGTTGTTCAGGTTGGGCAATACACCTACTGGCGAGATTCGGCGGAGGCGCAGTATGGGCGTCGGATTACCGTGGCGCCAGTGCGGGGCAGCATTTACGACCGGCGCAACAATGTCCTGGCCGCCAGCATCCCAGCCCCCTCCGTTTATGCGGCACCTCGTGATGTCAGGCAACCCGGTGCCACGGCACAAAAGATAGTCAGCATCTTCCCATCCCTCTCCCGAAGCCGCCTTGAGCAGCAACTCACCTCTAAGGCTTCCTTTGTGTGGCTGGCGCGTCAGGTATCGCCGGAAAAGGTATCAGCATTGGAAGCTCTGAAGCTCCCCGGCATTCATATAATGAAGGAAACGCGCCGGATTTACCCCAGAGGCGTTATGGCGGGTTCCACGATAGGCTATGCCGGAGTCGACGAGCAGGGTCTGGGGGGCTTGGAACGCCAATACGATGACGTATTGGCGGCACAGCCACTTCGCACCAATGGAACACGGGACGCGCGGGGTCGGACCGTGAGCTTCGACCAGGCAGCCCACGCGGGGCCACCTCGTGGGGCAGACCTTCACCTGACGCTTGATATGCGGCTGCAACACATCGCGGAGAAGGAACTTGCCCGGCAGGCGGAGGCGATAGGCGCTCGCAGCGGTCTGGTCGTCATCATGGATCCATACACGGGCGGCATCCTCACGCTGGCATCCTATCCCTTCTTTAACCCGAACGACTATCGAAACAAAGAGCAACGTTCCTGGCGGCGCAACCGAGCCATCACCGACCCCGTAGAGCCAGGCTCCACCTTCAAGGTTGTTGCGGCGGCGGCGGCACTGGAGGAGAAAACCGTTAACCTGGACGAGGTTTTCTTCTGCGAGAAGGGCCGGACGATACGCAACAACCGCGTGCTGCGCGATCATAAGCCATTTGAGTTCCTCACCTTTCCAGAGGTGATGGAAAATTCCAGCAACATCTGCATGGCCAAAGTAAATGAACGGATCGGCTCCGAGCAGTTCTACGAATACATCAGGCGCTTCGGGTTCGGCGAGAAATCCCTCATCGACCTGCCGGCTGAGCATCCCGGCGGAATCCGCCACCCGGAGGATTGGTCGGCCCTGTCGCACGATTCGCTGACGATTGGGCAGGAAATCACTGTGACGCCAATGCAATTGGTCGCCGCCTTTTCCGCCATCGCCAACGGCGGCTGGCTATTACGGCCGCGCCTTGTTGACCGCATGGTCAAGGGCGACTTGGAGCAGACGTTCAAGCCCGAGCGCCGCCGTCGTATCCTGTCGCAGCAAACGACGAACCGCCTCACCTCAATCCTGGTCGGCGTTGTTGAGCGGGGCACGGGCACCCAGGCCGCCTTGGACGGCTACTTGGTGGCTGGGAAGTCCGGCACCGCACAGAAGGCCGAAAACGGCCGCTACAGCCGGAGCAAAGTTGTGGCTTCTTTTATCGGCTACGCCCCGGCTGAGGCGCCTCGGTTCGTGATGCTCGTCATGTTCGATGAACCGAAGAAAAAACGATGGGGCGGCTCAGCAGCAGCCCCAGTGTTCCGCCGCATTGCGGCACAGGCGCTGCACCATTTGCAGGTTCCACCCGGCAGGATCCGTCCAGAGATCGAAGACACTTACATCGCCAACCGCACAGAAGAGCTGAGTCTGGCAGAGCGGTAAGGTTGGTGAACAGGCACACGACGGCACAAACCGCAGACAGGGAGCAACATGGTTTTGGAAACGAGTCGTGATCTGGCAACCCTGATATCCGAGCTGTCGGGTGAGATCCTGGTGGGCAGCGCGCATTGCCCAGTCGAGCATCTCATAACGGACTCGCGCCAGGTGCAGCAAGACACCCTGTTCACCGCCCTGAGAGGGACGCGTACGGACGGGCACCTCTTTCTCACCGAAGCGCTCGACAAGGGCGCCAGCGTGCTTGTCGTTGAGGAACTGCCTGCCACGCTGTGGCCCAGGGTGCAGGCCGAGGGACAGACGGTCATTCGAGTACCGGATTGCCACCAGGCAGTAGCGATGTTGGCCAGCGCCTACTACCAGCACCCGGCGCGCCAGTTATCCCTGATCGGTATTACCGGGACAAACGGCAAAACCACCACGGCCTACATTGTGGAAGCTATCCTGCAGGCCGCCGGAGATTCTGTCGGGATGCTGGGCACAGTGGATTATCGCATCGGATCGAAACGCCTACCGTCGCCACAGACCACCCCCGATGCCCCATTGTTGCACGACCTGCTGTCTCAAATGGTCGCTGCGGGCACCCATTATGCGGTGATGGAAGTTTCAAGCCATGCCCTGACACAAGAGCGCGTACGAGGCTGCCCTTTTGCAGTGGCGGCATTTACCAACTTGAGTCGTGATCATTTTGATTATCACGGTTCCGAATCGGCCTACTTCAACGCGAAGGCGCGGCTGTTTCGGGACCTCGAAGCGGAGTGGCACGTTCTGAATCTCGACGATCCATACGGACGTGCTCTCCTCCGGACGTCCCACGCCCGTCCACTAACCTATGGCCTCGCCAGTTCTACCAGCCTAAAGCCCCATGCTGTCCACCACGGCCTCGACGGGATTCGCTTCGTTTTGCCGACTTCCGAAGGGCCTCTCGCCCTGAGTTCTTCTCTCGTGGGACGTCACAACATTTACAACCTGCTCGCCGGCATCGGTATCGCGCAGGCTTTGGGCATAGACGCGGGGGCGATTCGACAAGGCGTCGCACAGCTCCACAAGGTCCCAGGCCGGTTAGAGCGCGTCGACTGCGGACAGGATGTGACCGTGTTCGTGGATTACGCGCATACACCCGCGGCATTGGAGCAGGTTCTGCGCCTGGTGCGGGCCGAAACCGTCGGTCGCTTGATCACCGTCTTTGGATGCGGCGGCGATCGCGACCCCGGCAAACGCCCGCTCATGGGCCAAGCCGCAACCACCATCAGCGATTACACGATCATCACCTCCGACAATCCCCGAACCGAAGACCCCCAGCGCATCATCGACGACATCGTCGATGGTCTGACCGCACCTTCGTCCAGCTATACCACCATCCCCGACCGCCGCCAAGCCATTGAACAGGCGATTGCCAGGGCACAGGCGCAGGATACCGTTGTCATCGCCGGCAAAGGTCACGAGGACTACCAAATCATTGGTCAACAACGTTGCCACTTTGATGACCGGGAAGTGGCACGAGCGGCCTTTCACAGGATAAAGCGATAGTTATGCCGACATGGCGTGTTGCCGACCTCGCGCACTGGGCGCATGGCACCCTCCTCCGCGGCGACGAACGACAAGACGTGTGCGGCATCAGCACCGATTCCCGAACGGTGCAGGCCGGCAACGTGTTTGTCGCGCTGCGCGGGGAGCGATTCGATGGGCATCGCTTCGTGCCCGACGCCATACAACGCGGCGCCACTGGCGTCCTGGTTTCCAATACGGCCTGCCTCAACGAAGCGGCGCTGAGCGAGAACGGGGCGGTCCCGGCTGTGATTTGCGTCGCGGACACGGAAAAGGCGTTGCAGGATCTTGCTCTCGCCCACCGGCAACGGTTTCAGGGCTCGGTGGTGGCCGTGACCGGAAGCAACGGCAAAACCACCGTCAAGGAGATGATCGCCAGCGTTCTGCAGACTTGGTTCTCCACCCACAAGGCAAGCGGCAATCTGAATAACCATATCGGCGTACCCCTTGCCGTGCTGGATCTGGACGTACTGAAACGCGCCATGGTGCTCGAACTTGGCATGAATCATTTGGGCGAAATCAGTCGTCTGTGCGAGATCGTCCAGCCGGATGTTGGCGTCATCACGAATATCGGTCTTGCCCACCTCGGCTGCCTGGGCTCTGTTGAGGCCATTCAACAGGCCAAAGGCGAACTGACGACGTCGCTTGACGCGTCAGGCGTGGCGATTGTCAATGCCGACGACCCGAAGGCCTTGGCCTTGGGACAGCAATCGGCGGGGCGCTTGATAACCTTTGGACAAACGCAGCACGCCGATGTGCGTGGATGGGTGCAAGAGAATCTGGGCCTTGCCGGCACGCGGTGTTGTGTGGTCCTGGACGACGGAACGCAAGAATTCAGGCTTCAGGTACCGGGGGCGCACCAAATTATGAACGCGCTGGCGGCGGCGGCTGTCGGCATGGCCTTTGAGGTGCCAAAGCAGCGTATCGTCTGGGGTTTACAACATTATCGGGGCGTTTACGGACGCCTGGCCATGCGCCGCGGACAGGAGGGCGTGTGGCTAATCGACGATACCTACAATGCCAATCCGCAATCCATGCAGGTAGCCCTGAACTTTCTCGCCGGGGTTCCCGGTACCGGACGTCACATCGCAGTGCTGGGCGATATGCTGGAACTCGGAGATGGCGGTCCGGCATTCCATCAAGAGGTCGGCTCCCTGGTCTCGCAAACCAATGTGCATACCCTGATCGCTCTGGGTCCAGCGGCTGAACACATCGCCCGCGGCGCCCATCAAGCCGGGATGGAGCACGCCCGCATCCACCATACCACCAGCCAGCAAGACGTTCTGAACCTGTTGGCCGAACTGATGCAACCCCAGGACGTGGTACTGCTCAAAGGATCGCGCGGCATGGCGATGGAGCACCTCGTTGAAGCCCTTGTTGCAGAGCCGGGAGGGTCTTGATGTTCTACCATGTCCTGTACCCGCTGCATCAAACCTTCACCGCGTTTAACGTCTTCCGCTACATCACCTTTCGCACCGCCTATGCCATCATGACCGCCCTGATCATCAGTTGGCTGATCGGTCCGTACGTCATCCGGCTGTTGCGTAACCTGCAGGTGGGGCAGGTGGTGCGCGACGACGGTCCGCAGTCTCACCTCAGCAAGGCCGGCACGCCGACGATGGGCGGCGTGCTTCTCCTTGCCGCACTTGGTGTGTCGACCCTGTTATGGGGCAACCTGGGCAAGCCTTACGTCTGGTTGGTGCTGAGCACGACTTTGTGCTTCGGCGCCATCGGCTTCTGGGATGATTACCTGAAAACCGTGCGGAAAAGCCCCGCCGGCCTGCCGGCAAAATATAAATTCGGCGCGGAAATCGTCGTGGCAGGCGTCATGGTGCTGGTGCTCCTGCTCATTGCGGAAGACCGCAGCGGCGTGACACGCCTGAGCGTGCCGTTCTTCAAGGAGCTCACGCCCGATCTTGGCTGGTGGTACATCCCATTTGCTATCATGGTCATCGTCGGCACCAGCAACGCCGTCAACCTCACCGACGGCTTGGACGGCTTGGCCATCGGGCCCGTGATTATTGCCACCCTCGCCTACACGGGTCTTTCCTATGTGGCGGGAAATGCACGTTTTGCCGAATACCTGAATATCCTGCACGTACCCGGTGCCGGCGAGGTTGCCGTATTCTGCGGTTCCTTGCTTGGCGCTAGCCTGGGTTTCCTGTGGTTTAATTCGTATCCCGCCCAGGTTTTCATGGGCGACGTGGGCTCCCTATCTCTTGGCGGCGCTTTGGGAATGATTGCGGTGCTGGCCAAACACGAACTCCTCTTAATGATCATTGGCGGCCTTTTCGTCATCGAGACCCTGTCGGTCATCGTGCAAGTGGTGTCGTTCAAGTTGACGGGAAAGCGTGTGTTCCGCATGGCTCCCTTGCATCATCACTTTGAAGAAAAGGGATGGCAGGAACCAAAAGTCATCGTCCGATTCTGGATCATCGCCATCGCCTTGGCCCTGCTCAGTCTCAGCACCCTGAAGCTCCGGTAAACCGTCTATGTTCTCAGCACGACGCACCGACCTGCCCCTACTCGTCGTGACCCTCGTCCTGGTCACGGTCGGCTTGGGAATGCTTTACAGCACAAGCGCCATCATGGCGCAAGACCGTTATGACGATTCCCTGTACTTCCTGAAGCGCCAGTTGATGTGGTCCGGCCTGGGATTGGTGGCAATGTGGATAGCGGCTTCGGTTCCGTATCCGGTGCAACGGCGCTTGGCGCTGCCGGCCGCGGGCTTTGTGCTGCTGCTGTTGGTCGTTGTTTTGGTGGCTGGCAAGAAAGTTGGCGGCGCTCAACGCTGGCTGGTTCTCGGCCCCTTCTCCTTTCAGCCATCGGAACTCGCCAAGTACGTCCTGATCATGTACGTGGCCCGCATTTTAGCGGCCAATTCACACCGTCCGGAGAGCCTCGTTCATACTTACCTTCCCAATGTCATCATGATGGGCATCGTCTTTGGCCTGGTCATGCTGCAGCCGGATCTGGGCACCGCGGTCGTTCTGGTGGCGTCCGCTGGCTTAATACTGCTTATTGCCGGCGTTCCATGGCGATACCTGGCGCTCACGGCCGCCGGGATGTTGCCATTCCTCTGGTACAAATTGTTTTTCGCCGGCTACAACCTCAACCGTGTGTTGGCCTTCCTCCAGCCATGGAAGGACCCGCAAGGTAGCGGTTATCAGATCGTCCAGGCTCACAAGGCTCTAGGGAGAGGAGGTTGGGCCGGCGTTGGGCTGGGACAGAGTCAGCAAAAACTGTTCTATCTGCCCGAATCGCATACCGACTTTATCTTCGCGATTATCGGTGAAGAGATGGGCCTGATCGGCGCCTTTGCACTCATCGCGCTGTTTGCCGTGCTGCTGTGGCGCATCCTGAACATCGCCGTGAAGTGCAACGAGCCCTTCGGCAGCTATTTGGGACTTGGCATCTTCATCTCCCTGGCCCTGCAGGTCACCATAAATCTGGGGGTAGTTAGCGGTCTGCTGCCAACCAAGGGCATGCCGCTGCCATTCATCAGTCACGGCGGATCGAATCTTCTTGTCTCAATGCTTGCTGTGGGAACCATGCTGAACATCGCCGGAAGGAAAACGTAATGGCGCCTATGCCGGGTCAGCCGGGATGGCGAATTATGGTGGCTGCCGGAGGAACCGGCGGACACCTTTATCCGGGCATTGCCGTGGCCCGGTGTTTTCAGGCCGCTTGCCCCGGCACCGACGTCGCCTTTTTGGGGCGGCGAGGTGGACTGGAGGAGCGCTTGGTGCCCGGAGAAGGTTTCCCTTTGTACACGGTAAACGTACAGAGCTTGCAAGGCCGCACGAAACTGGCCCAGCTCCGATCCTTGGGTGTGCTGAGTATTGGCACGCTGCAGGCTCTCCGGCTGTTGCACCGCTGGCGACCTCACCTGGTTATCGGGGCCGGCGGCTACGTCATGGCACCTGCCCTGCTGGCTGCGGCGCTGCTGCGTCTGCCGCGGGTCATCATGGAGCAGAACCTCGTGCCCGGCCTCACCGTGCGCGTCCTGGCACGATACGCCCAGCGGGTGTTTACAGCCTTCCCGGAGAGCAGCGATTTTCTGCCGGAGCCACAGGTTGTATGTACCGGCACGCCGATCCGCCCCGAAATTATCGCCCAGACGTCGGATACGGCACCCGACGACACGACCCGTCTCAACATCCTTGTGGTGGGCGGCAGCCAGGGCGCCCATCGGCTCAATCAGGCTGTTATAGAGGCGTTGCCTTTACTAGAGACACACAGACAGCGAGTCAGTTTCGTACACCAAACGGGTGAAACCGACTTGCTCCGCGTCACCGAGGCATACCAAGGAAGTGGTATCACGGCAGAGGTCCACGCTTTCCTGCACGACATGCCAGAACGCTATCGCTGGGCTCATCTTGTACTGTGCCGGGCCGGTGCCAGCACGCTGGCGGAGCTGACAGCTTGCGGCAAACCTGCCATTCTGGTGCCTTATCCCCATGCCGCCGACGATCATCAACGCCACAACGCCCTGGCGTTGCGAGAACGCGGCGCGGCGCACGTCATTCTCGATGTGGAGCTGACCGGACGGTGGCTCTATGAACACTTGCGACCGTACATTCTTGATCCGGCAAGCCTGAGAGAACAGGCAGCGCAGAGTCGCAGCCTCGGGCGTCCGCACGCGGCTCACGATATCGTCAGCGCGTGTCTGCAAATGCTCGACGCTTCCGTGGCGTGAGAGATGTCTATGTTATGTAAAGCGTGCCACATTCATTTCGTTGGCATCGGCGGTATGGGCATGAGTGCCATCGCCACCGTCCTGCTTCAACTCGGCTACACCATCAGCGGATCAGACATAGCCCTGTCCGATGTAACACATGAGCTGCAGGATGGGGGCGCCACGGTGTTCCAGGGCCATGCGGCGTCTCATATCTCGGGATGCGACATTGTGGTGGTTTCCTCTGCCATATCGCCGGACAACGTCGAAGTGACCGCGGCGCACGCGCAAGATACCCTGGTCATTCCGCGGGCGGCGATGCTGGCGGAACTGATGCGCGGCAGACAGGGTATTGCCGTTGCCGGCACGCATGGAAAAACAACAACGGCATCTTTGATCGCAACGGTTCTGGAGTCTGGAGGTCTGGACCCTACCGTGCTGATCGGGGGGCGACTGAAGAGCCTGGGGAGCAACGGGAAGCTCGGTCAGGGCGATTACGTGGTTGCCGAGGCTGATGAAAGTGACGGGTCATTCCTTCTGTTACCGCCGGTTATGAATGTCATTACAACGCTGGACCTGGAGCACCCTGATCATTACGAAAATCTTGAAGATATAAGCCAATACTTCAAGAAATTTATGAATAATGTCTCTTATCATGGATTAAATATAATATGCAATGATAACGAAAATTTAAAAGAACTAGTCAATGATTACGAAATGAAGGCTCCTGTGATGACCTACGGGTTGAATAATTCTGCTGACTACATGGCCCAAAACATATACAATGCAGGGCTGCAAATGTTTTTTGAGGTTGTCAGGAAAGACTCGTCGTTAGGCCGCTTCACCCTTAACCTTCCAGGACGTCATAATGTCTCTAACGCTTTGGCAGCGATAACAGTAGGTTGCGAGTTAGGGCTGTCTAAATCGGCTATTTCAAGTGCACTCGAAAGTTTTGGCGGCGTGCAGCGGCGTTTTGAAACGCGCGGCGAATGCTATGGCGTAACGGTCGTCGATGACTACGGTCATCATCCCGAGGAAATCCGCCACACGCTCAGGACTGCCAAAACGGTGTGGCCGCACAGACGTCTCGTCGTGGTATTTCAACCGCACCGATACACTCGAACGCACCTGTTACAGCGGGAATTCAGCATGGCATTCAGCGAGGCCGATGCGCTCATCATGTTGGACATCTATGGCGCCGGTGAAGAACCTATTCCGGGTGTCACGACCGGCGTCTTATACAAAGGCGTCACCGCACACGGACAAAAGAACGTGTATTACCTCAACGATGCCTCTCAGGTGGTGCCATTTCTGAATGGTTACGCACGAAAGCACGACGTGCTTTTGACCCTCGGCGCGGGCGACGTATGGAAAGTTGCCGAGGAATTCCTGCGGACGGGAAAGGCATAGGATGGGGCCGGCACAGGCACCGCAATGGAATCTCCCGGAGCTTCTGCGCGATATCCCGGCGCGCATGGCCTTTGGGTGTCCCTTGGCCCCCTACACCTCGCTACGAGTCGGCGGCCCTGTGGACGCGTTGGTACAGATCGACAACCTTGAAATGTTCCGACAGGTGCTGGCCATAGCCAACCGGCATGAAATTCCGCTTTCCGTCCTCGGCGGCGGCTCCAATACGCTGATACGTGACGCCGGCATCCGTGGTATCATGTTGCTGATGCGCGGCGCATTCCGTAGCTATGATCTGCAACCCAATGCCGACGGCGAGACGGCGGTCGTGAAAGTGGGCGCCGGCTACTCGTTGTCGCGCTTGGCGATGCAAGTAGGCAGGCGTGGTTGGAGCGGCCTGGAATTTGCCTACGGAATACCGGGGACGATTGGCGGGGCCATGGTGATGAACGCCGGCACCAGCCTCGGAGACATGAGTGGCACCTTGGTAGCCGCGCGTATGTTGTGTCGAGACGGCAACGTATACAACTTGCCGGCCAGTGCCTTGGGATTGCGCTATCGGGCCTCCTCGTATCCGCCGGGGGCCATCCTGTTGGAAACGACCCTACGGCTTCAGCGCGGCGACGCATCAGCCGTCAACTCGACCATGCGCGGAGCATACAAGCGGCGGCGCCAGACGCAACCCCTTACATTGCCCAGCGCCGGCTCTACCTTCACAAACCCCCACGGGCGGGCTGCCGGGTATTTGATCGAACGCCTGAGATTGAAGGGCACCCGAATCGGCGGTGCGCAAGTCTCGCTAGTGCACGCCAATTTCATTATTAACGTTGCCCGCGCTACGGCTGCCGATGTCGAAACCTTAATCGCTTATATCCGGGACCGCGTTCAGGAAGCGTATGACATCTCACTGACCAGGGAAGTGCGCATCGTCGGGGAGAAGGGCTAAGACATGCCACTAGCCGCCATCAGCAACGCGCTGCATCAAGCACAACGCCGACAACTGCGTGCCAGGCGCTGGCTGCGCAGAACGTTCTTCCTAGGCAAATGCTTGGTGGGACTGACACTGTGTGCGGTGTTGGCATGGGGCGCGTACGGCGTGTGGGAACGTGTCGTACAGGCCGATTATTTCAAGCTGCGGACCATTCGAATCACCGGTAACAAAACGCTCTCGGAGCAACACATTCGCTATCTTCTCGCCATTCCGGCCGATCATTCGCTGCTGGCAATCGATTTGCCACGGCTCGGAACGCGCTTATCCGGCCATCCATTTATCCAAACGGTAGCCTTGCGCCGCCTCCTACCCGACACGCTGGAGGTTACCATTCGGGAGCAGTCCCCTGCCCTTGTCATACGCTTGCGCGGGCAGAGCCTGATCGTAGATACCGAAGGGCACGTCCTACGCGACTTCGATCCCGAAGAGGATGGCGCCCTACCGGAGCTGGTTTTGAATCAACAGCACGTCTTGTCGCCCGGTATGCGCCTGGACCTGAAGGAGATTGAACGCGCCTTTGAATTGCTACACACCTACCGGAAATCCCCATTGAATGCCACCATGCGCCTCCGGAAACTCTCCGTCTCGGCCTCGGGCGCCTCGGTGTGGAAGATAGAACCGTACACGTTCCAACTGCGTTTTGGTGAGGGGCAGATCGTCTCCCAACTGGGGCGCCTACCGCACGTCTTGACCTACATTGCCCATCAAGGGCTCGCAGTACAGGCCATTGATCTTTCATATCGAAATAGGATTATCGTCATACCCAAAGGCTGACGCGTTGGGAGGAGCACTATGGGCCGCAAGGCACGCAACATTGTAGTTGGTCTGGATATGGGGACCACCAAAATTTCGGCCATCATCGGAGAAACCCAAGACGATGGAATGATCGACGTGATCGGTATCGGCTCCCATCTTTGCAGCGGGCTCCAGAAGGGTGTCGTGGCCCATATGGATAGGACCGTGGAGGCCATCGGCAAAGCCGTCGAAGAAGCCCAGATCATGGCCGGTGTCGAGGTTGACTCCGTCTACGTGAGTCTTGCCGGTCCGCACATCAGCGGCATCAACAGCGCCGGCATCATCGCCGTGAAGAACCAGGAAATTACCGGGCGCGAGATTGAGCGGGTCATCGAGGCGGCGCGGGTCGTGGCACTGCCGGAGGATCGCGAGATCATTCATGTCTTGCCGCAAGAGTTTGTCGTGGACGACCAAGGCGGCATTCTGGAACCGCCTCTCGGAATGTCCGCTACCCGCCTGGAGGCGAAAGTCCATATTGTCACCGTCACCATGGCTGCGGCCAACAACGTCATCAAATGTGTCAACAAGGCCGGATTCGAAGTCGAGGACATTGTGCTGGAGCAGCTAGCCGTCAGTGAGGCGACCTTGAATGCCGATGAACGCGACGCGGAGGTGCTGCTTATCGACATCGGCGGCGGTAGCACCAACATCGCGCTGATTTCAGACGGCAGCCTGAAATTCACGACGGTTCTGGGTGTCGGCGGCGCGCACATTACCAAAGATCTGGCTATCGGGCTGAATACCTCCGTGCCGGATGCCGAACAGATCAAGAAAGCCCACGGCTGCGCATACCTCCCGCTCGTCAATGACCGCGACGTGGTGGAGGTCAGTTTCAACGGCAATTACGAGACCGAGCGTATGCGGCGGCTCGACATCTGCGAGATCATCGAACCACGGGCTGAGGAGATTTTGCAGATGGTCCTAAGCGAGATCAATGACAGCGGCTACGATGCTGACATGATTTCGTGCGTCATTCTGACGGGCGGGACGGCGTCGTTGGAGGGCGTCGTGGAACTGGCAGAGGAGGTGTTTCAGGTGCCAGTTCGGTGTGGTATTCCCAATGGCATCGAGGGGCTGACGGAAATTGTAAAGAACCCCGTGAATGCCACGAGTGTGGGCTTGTTGTTATTTGCGGCTAGACAGCAACAGGGTCGTTTACACCAGTTCGCGGGGCAAGGTCTGTTCAGCAGGTTCTACCATCGCGTGCGCGATTGGTTCACTGACTTCGTTTCATAAAGCAGAAGGGGGCGGAGAGAGATGGAGAATCGTTTGTCATTGGCCGATGTGTCTGGGGACGAAAACAACCGTATTCACCTTGCCGAACGCGCACATAACGGCGTGACGTCGATTAAGGTCATCGGCGTGGGCGGTGCAGGCGGCAACGCCGTAGACAACATGATCGAGGAACGCAGTGGAGGCGTTGAATTTATTACCGCGAATACCGATCTGCAGGCGCTCGAGGCCACCTTGGCATCGACCAAGCTGCAAATCGGGTCGGAATTGACCAAGGGCCTGGGCGCTGGCGCAGATCCCGAAGTCGGCCGCCGCTCCGCAGAGGAAAGCCATCGGGAAATCAGCGACCATCTGGCCGGTACCGACATGGTGTTTATTACCGCCGGCATGGGTGGCGGCACCGGCACGGGCGCAGCGCCGATTATCGCCAAAGTTGCCAAGGAACTGGGTTGCTTGGCGGTCGCGGTCATCACCAAACCGTTTGATTTCGAGGGTAAGACGCGCAAAACGCAGGCCGAGGAGGGCGTGCGCGCACTGCGCAACACGGCAGACACACTGATCACCATTCCCAACCAGCGGTTGCTGCAGGTCGTGGGTCGTGGCACCTCGCTGCGCGACGCTTTCAAAGTAGCGGACAACGTGCTGCGACAGGCGGTGGAAGGCATTGTAGACCTGATCGTCGCGCCCGGCCTGATCAACCTGGATTTCGCCGACGTTCAGACCATCATGAGCGGTATGGGTTTGGCCGTTATGGGAACCGGTGTCGGATATGGCGACAAGCGGGCCATTGAGGCGGCGCACCTGGCTGTCTCCAGTCCGCTGCTCGAGGATTCCTCGATTGACGGCGCACGCGGCATTTTATTGAACGTCACCGGCGGTTATGACATTGCACTTCATGAAGTTCACGACGCGGCGTCGATTATCCGCGAGGCGGTCCACGAAGATGCGCATATCATTTTCGGCGCCGTGACCGACGAGAAACTCGAAGACGAATTGCGCGTGACGGTTATCGCCACCGGCTTTCATCATCGGGACGGGGACGCGCGGGCGCTACGGCCAACGGGGCGCACCAATCAGGACATGTACGGTCTTGACGGGGGTCAGGAACGTCGCCAGCGGTCGCAAGGTCCCAAAGAGGCCGTGCCTCCTGCCACTGAACCCGGCGGACGGCGCCTGGACATTCCCGCCTTTGTGCGCCGCAAAGTCCGTTAACAGATCCGAATCCAGTCGCACACGGAGAGAGGCACATGCAGGCCGTTGCGGAAGGACGCCTGCTGTGGTGTCGCACGCCTGAAGTCGCGTACTTGATACCGGCCGCCATACAGGGTCATGCTTGGCTCCGATGCGCCTTTACCACGCGCCGGACCGATTCTGCGACGGGCGGGTTCAATCTCAGTTACGACCGGGGCCCGCGCCATGTCGTCAGCAGGCACCGTGAGGCGTTGTTGAAAGCGCTGGGTCTGGAAGGGCCAGCGCTCCACACGGTTCGTCAGGTCCACGGAAACAGGGTGTGCGTTGTTGATTCTGCGGCATTGCAAAACGGCCTTGCCGGTGTCGAGGCCGATGCGCTGCTAACAACGCAGCCCAACGCGGCCCTAGGCATTCTCGCCGCCGACTGCCTCCCCATCGTGCTTTACGCCTTGCATACCCCACTTGTTGCGCTCGTGCATGCCGGCCGTATGGGAACCTCCCATCTCGTTACTCGCGCTGCAATCGGCGTCATCAAACAGCAATTTGGCGTCCACCCGACTCAATTGCACGCCTTGCTTGGCCCGGCCATAGGCGCGTGCTGCTATGACCTGGACGACCGCGCCGTACGCCCCTTCCAAAAGCGTTTCCCCGATTGGCCACGGTTCATCAAACCCAGCGAGCGGCACAGAGATACGGCCCGACCCTGGACGATGAGCCTCACGGCTGCCAACGAAGGCCAACTCCTGGCCGCAGGGGTACCGCCGTCCCATATTGAGACCGTGTCACCGTGTACGCAGTGCCACCACCAACACTTCTATTCCCACCGCGCCGAGGGGCCAGCGGCCGGACGCGGCATGGCCGTTATCGGCATACGGCGTAATGGCAAACCGGCCCCCACTCGGTGAACGGGGAAAAATGATTGCGCTTTGCCGGGTGCCTTGCTATACAAGCGCCTTGCTTCCACATCGTTGCAATCGCCACATTGTCACATTAGAGATCGTTATGACGCAGGCCAAGGCACCCGATACCGACAAAGTTCTGTCGATCGCCGACAATGTCAGGCGCGTCCGTACACGCATGCGACAGGCGGCCGAACGCGCTGGTCGCGACCCGATGTCCGTGCGTCTGGTTGCCGCCAGCAAGACGGTGGATGCCGCTCGCATTCGTGCCGCCATTGCCGCGGGGGTGACCATCCTGGGGGAAAATTATCTCCAGGAAACACGGCAGAAGCTGGGTCAGATCGGGCGGGCCGGTGTCGAGTGGCACCTGATCGGCCCTTTACAACGTAACAAAGTGCGGTACGTCTTCGACCTGTTCGACATGATGCATTCGCTTGATCGCCTCGAACTCGCCGAGGAAATCAACCGCCGCGCCGAGCGTCTGGGGCGCCGGCTATCGGTGCTGCTGGAGGTGAACGTTGGCGGCGAGACGAGCAAGAGCGGCTGGACGACGGCAGACCTTCTGAACGACATCAGACAACTCGCCGCCTTGCCGCATATTCAGGTGCGCGGTTTGATGACCATTCCGCCACCCACGTCGCAGCCACACGAGGCCAGACCCTTTTTCCGCCAGTTGCGCCAATTGCGCGATCGCCTGGCCCAAGAGGGCTACGACGGCATGACGTTCGACGAACTATCCATGGGCATGACGGCAGACTATGAGGTGGCCATCGAAGAGGGCGCGACCCTGGTGCGAGTCGGGACAGCCATTTTTGGCCCGCGCCCGGAGCGCCGCTGATGAGCCAGGGGGAAACCATGATCGAAAATCTGCGCTTCGCCTTTCTCGGCGGCGGCAATATGGCCGAGGCCCTTATCAAGGGCTTGCTCACCGGCTTGGCCGTGAATCCCCGGCACATCGTGGCCACTGACGTCATCCGGGAGCGACGCGATTATCTGCGCGAGGAATACGGTATTTGCACCTCCCACGATAATCCGCAGGCGGTGCGCGATAGCCAAGTCATTTTCCTGGCCGTGAAACCGCAAACCGTGCCGGCGTTGCTGGAATCCATCGCGCCGGAGGTCAACCGGGATAAGCTGATCGTCTCGATCGCTGCGGGAATCCCCCTGTCCACCCTGCAACGCGCTCTGGCTGACGACAGCCGTGTCGTGCGGGTCATGCCGAACACGCCGGCCCTGGTTCTGGCTGGTGCCGCAGGCATTTCACCTAGCGCTGTGGCCACTCCAGCGGACATCGCCCTGGTGGAACGCATCTTCAACGTCGTCGGCCGTGCCACGGTCGTAAGCGACGGCGTGATGGACACCGTCACCGGCTTGAGCGGCAGCGGTCCGGCGTTCGTTTTTGCTCTCATTGAGGGCCTTTCCGACGGCGGTGTCCTGATGGGCCTGGACCGCTCGACCGCCACCATGCTAGCCGCGCAAACCGTCTTGGGCGCCGCCAAGATGGTCCTCGAAACCGGGAAACATCCGGGTGAACTGAAGGACATGGTGACCTCACCCGCCGGCACCACCATCGCCGGCATGCAGGCGCTGGAAGACGGTGGCTTGCGAGGGCTGATGATGGCGGCCGTACGCCGCGCCACCGAACGTTCGCAAGAGCTTGGCCGGGGTCTCAAATAGGGGCTCGGCGGCATGGCAGCGGTTCCTCACTCGCCCGTACTTACCGCTACCCCCAAGGGTGTTTTGTTGCGCGTGCGCGTACAGCCCGGCGCCAGAATGGAACGCTTTGATGGCGTGCACGATCATGACCTCCGTCTGCGTCTTACGGCGCCGCCGGTTGACGGGGCCGCCAACGCCGCCTGCCTGGCCTTCCTGACCAAGGCGCTGCGCGTGCGCCGCTCACAGGTCCGACTGCAGTCCGGCCAAAAAAGCCGCCACAAGCTCGTCCATATTGCGGGGGTCACCCTGCCGCAAGTCGCCGCTGCCTTGGGTATCCCCCACTCACCCGCCTAAAGGTCTGTTATGGAATCGCTCATCCGCACGATCGAAATTCTTGAGGACGCTGTACGGCTACTTGATCAGCGCAAGCTGCCGACTTCTGAACAGTACGTCATGTGCCGTACGGCCGAAGATGTTGCCGAGGCCATCCGCACGATGGTGGTACGCGGCGCCCCGGCCATTGGGGTGACGGCGGCGGCAGGCATCGCACTGGGCATGCGGCAGGTGTCGCACGAGTCTGAAGACAACATGAAGGCCCGGCTTGAATCCATCTGCCAGCTCATGGCGCAAACCCGGCCAACCGCCGTCAACCTGTTCTGGGCCATTGAACGCATGCGCGCCTGCGCCGAGCCGTATCTCGACGGTTCCTTGCGGCAACTACAGGAGGCGCTCACGTTGGAGGCACACCGCCTGTGGCGGGAAGACATCGATATCAATCGTCGTATCGGCGAGCACGGCCTGCCGCTGGTGCCGCCTCAAAGCACGGTTCTGACCCACTGCAACGCCGGCGCCCTGGCCACAGCCGGCTACGGCACCGCCCTCGGCGTGATACGCGCCGCGCACTTCGCCGACCGGCACATCCAGGTTTTTGCCGACGAAACCCGGCCCTTTTTGCAAGGCGCCCGCCTCACCACGTGGGAACTGCAGCGGGACGACATCCCGGTCACGCTCATCACCGACAATATGGCCGGGTACTTCATGCGGGAAGGCAAGATCGATCTGATCATCGTCGGCGCCGACCGCATCGCTGCGAATGGCGACACCGCCAACAAAATCGGCACCTACGGCCTCGCCGTACTCGCCAAGGAGCACGCCCTGCCCTTCTACGTCGCCGCGCCCCTTTCTACTATTGACCGCGCCCTTGAAACCGGCGCTGCCATCCCTATCGAACAACGCCATGGCGACGAAGTCCGCCTCGTCGGCAGCCAACGCATCGCGGCTGCCGACGTCGAAGTCGCCAACCCCGCTTTCGACGTGACCCCCGCCCCCTACATCCGCGGTATCATCACCGAAGCCGGTGTCGCCATGCCGCCCAACTCCGAAACCATTGCGTCGCTGTTCGAGCCAACGCAGATGACTTCGGACGGCAGCTAGAAAACGCGCCGGTGCTAACATGAATCCGAAGCTTGCGTGCACCCTGGAAGTCGATTAAGGAGAGTCTGGTATGGCGTCAGGCAAGGTTGACTTTGATTGGCTGTTGGACCATGCGAAGGTGATCGCCTTCGACCCCGGGCGGCTGAGTCTGTACGTGTTCGCCCAGGACATGGCGGTTGAAGACTTACGGGAACGCGTTCTCACACCCATGAACGAGGCGGGACTGTTTTCGTTGTCCGACGCCAAGTTCATCGAAGCCGACCGGCGCGAGCAATACCGTGGGCAATTGGTACGTGTGGCGCTGACGGTGTTCGACGTTGCCGGGCAGATCGGCGGCATTGCGATGATATACCACGACAGGTATCAGCCGGATTTGGGACAGTACGAGGCGTGGTCCCGATTCTGGCACGAACGCTGTCTGCAGGCAGCACGGGCGTCATAAAACAACCCTGCAAACCCGCTGGGTAAATGCCCTGTACTCGTTGATGGATATATGTTATATCGACAGGGTAGCGCCTCAGGGCCGAATCGTGTTTATCGGTTATACTTCGGCACCCGGTCATCCCGACGACCCGTTTGCGAACAACCCATCCGGAAAGGAGAAGATGATGGTTTCTCAGCGTGACAAAAAGCTGGTGGTGATACAGCTTAGCGGCGGCAACGACTGCCTCGACACCGTGGTACCCTACAGCAACGGCCTGTATTACGATTTCCGATCCACCGTTCACATCGCCCCCGATGCCGTCCTGCCCATCAACGATCACTTCGGATTCCACCCCAGCATGGGCGCCATCAAGAATTTGTGGGACGAAGGCAAAGTCGCCATCATCAACGGCATCGGCTATCCCAACCCCAATCGTTCCCACTTCCGTTCTCTGGACATCTGGCACACCGCCGAGCCCGCCAAGATCGGCACCGAGGGCTGGCTGGGTCGCGTTATTCGCGAGCTCGATCCCAAGTCTGAGAACGTGCTGACGGGCATCAACTTCGGTCGTGGCCTGCCGCGGGCATTGGGTCTGCGGGGCGTTCCGGTGGCGTCGGTGGGCAACCTCGACACCTACGGCTTGTTCCCGGACCTGCAAGACGAAGCGCTCAAGCAATCCGCCCTGGCAACCTTCACCAAGATGTACGGCGGCGCGGCGGGCCGGGACGTTGTCTTCGATTATCTCGGGCAGACAGGCGCCGATGTGCTCAAGGGCGCCGACATTCTTCGCCAGGCGCCGGCCCAGTATGCCTCCACGGTCAACTATCCCGACAATCCCGTGGCGCATAACCTCAAGGCTATAGCCCAGGTACTCCTCGCCGACATCGGCACCCGCATTTATTACACCACCCACGCCAGCTTCGACACGCATTCCGGCGAACTGCCGACGCACGCCCAGCTGTGGGAGCACGTCGACAGCGCGGTGGGAAGCTTCATGGACGACCTGAAGCTACACAATCGCCTTGACGACACCGTGATTTACATTTTCTCGGAGTTCGGGCGACGCGTGAAGGACAACGGCTCCGGCAGCGATCACGGTTCCGGCGGCGTGGCGTTCGTCATCGGCGATTCGGTGAAGGGCGGCATGTACGGCGAATATCCCTCCCTGGAAGAAAAAGACCAACTCGAAGGCGATCTGCATTTCAATAATGATTTCCGCTGCACCTACGCCACTCTGTTGGAGCAGTGGATGGGGCTGGAATCCGCGCCGATCGTCAATGGACATTTCGAGCAGTTCGATTTCCTCAAACCGGCGGTTGCGTAAAGGAGAACTCCAAACAGCCAATCCGCCGATGTGCGAACAGGATAAGGAGACAGGAACATGAGTAATCAGGACTTTGCGCTTCTGGCCCACCTGATGCGTCGCGCCGGCTTTGGAGCCACGCGGGACGAGCTCGAGGCCTACGCCGCGCAGGGCTACACGGCGACGGTGGATGAACTGCTCAACCCTGGCGACCCGGAAGTGATGCCCGATGACATTATCCGGCGTTACCACGTCGATCAGTCGGAACTGCGGCAGTTGGACGGCGCGGGCGCCAATTGGCTGTATCGCATGGTCACGACCAAGTGCCCGCTGGAAGAAAAGATCGCCCTGTTCTGGCACGGGCTGTTCGCCACCGGCTACAGCAAGCTGAACCAGGCGAGAGCCTTGCTGAATCAGATCGACATGTTCCGGCGCCACGGCCTGGGGCGCTTCGACGCCCTGCTGGTGGAGTTGTCCAAGGACCCGGCGATGTTGCTGTGGCTGGACAACACCGACAACCACAAGGGTGCCATCAACGAAAACTACGGGCGCGAGCTGCTCGAGCTGTTCTCGATGGGCATCGGCAACTACACGGAAGAGGACATCAAGGAGTGCTCGCGGGCGTTCACCGGCTGGACGCTGGGCAACGCCGAGTATATGGCGATGCGCGCCAGCAAGGATTCGATCTGGCCGTACAGCCGTATCGCCTGGCACTTCCAGTACCGCGACTGGGACCACGACGAGGGACAGAAGACGTTCCTGGGCGAGACGGGCAATTTCAACGGTGAGGACATCATCGGCATTATCGCCCGGCAGCAGGCGACGGCGCGTTTCGTCAGCACGCGGCTGTTCCAGTTCTTCGCCGCCGACGAAGCGGACGCCGATGGTGAGCAGGTGGTCGAGGCGATGATGCAGTCGTACTTCGACTCCGGCTACGAGATTCGCGCGGTGCTGCGGACGCTGTTCCTGTCGGATTATTTCATGTCTGAAAAGGCGCGTTATGCGCGGGTGAAGGGGCCGGTGGAGCTTCTGGTGGGCGCCATCCGGCAAGCCGGCAGTTACCGCACCCCGACGCTGGGCGTGCACCAGATGGCCTATCAGGGCCTCTTCATGGGGCAGGGCCTGCTGCAGCCGCCATCCGTTGAGGGCTGGCATGAGGGCATGGAGTGGATCGACAGCGGTTCGCTGGTCGAGCGGGTCAACTTCGTGGCGCAGGAGCTGAGCAGCCTGGATAAGCCGGGCGTGCGGGCCATCATCGACCGTCTGGCCGCCGAGAACGGCGGCGTGTTGACGCCGGAGCAACTCGTCGATCAGTGTCTGGACCTGCTGGGGCCGGTGGCGGTTGAGGACGATACGCGCACGGCGCTGGTGGACTTCGCCGCGGCGGGCGGCGGCGCGCTGAACCTCAGCGGCCATCAGCCGGGCGATGCCACGGAGCAACGGGTCAGCAACGTGTTGCGGATTATTGCCTCGACCCGGGAGTATCAGTTGGCGTAATGGCATTTCGCGGGCGGGCCTTGGTTTTACAGCCCGCCCATTTTTTTATATCAAGAGGGAGGTTGAGGCGTGAGTACGCAAGGCGTGATGCAGGGCGTGACGATGGCATACGTCAAGACCATCGGTATCGTGAACAACGGCGATAACGGACGCGGTTTTGCCAACCCGCACGATGTGGTGGTGAGCCGTGACGGGCGCATTTTCGTGCTCAACCGCTGCGACCCGGCGCGGGCGACAGCCATCCGGATCGGCATTTGCAACCTCGATGAGGAATACCTGGGCGAGTTCGGCAACGGGTTTGGCGAGGGCGACGGCCAGTTTGGACTGCCGGTGGCGATGGCGTTGGACGGCCAGGAGCGGCTGTACGTCACGGACGAATATCTCCACCGCGTGTCGATTTTCAACACCTCCGACGGAACTTTCCTGGGCAAGTGGGGCGTCATGGGCAGCGGCGACGGGCAGGTGAACGGGCCAGCCGGCATTGCCATCGACGACGATGACAACGTTTACATCGCGGACCAGAACAATCACCGCATTCAGAAGTTCACGACGGACGGCCAGTATATGGGCCAGTGGGGCGAGAAAGGCGCCGGCAGCGGTCAGTTCAACATGCCGTGGGGGCTATGCGCCGCCGGCAGCCACGTATACGTGGCTGATTGGCGAAACGACCGCGTCCAGAAGTTCACCGGCGACGGAACGTATGTGGCGGCATTCGGCAGCTCGGGTGACGGCGACGGCCAGTTCAGCCGACCCTCCGGCGTGGCGGTGGACGCGGATGGCAACATTTACGTGGCGGACTGGGGCAACGAACGGATACAGGTACTAGGACCGGACGGCAGTTTTCAGCAGCGGCTGCGGGGCCAGGCGACGCTGTCGAAGTGGGCCGAGGCGTTCTTTGCGGTCAATCCCGACGAGCAGGGAACGAGGGAGGTCGCCGACCTGACGCCGTCTTTACCGCCGCACCTCGAAACGCCCTACCAAATTTCTTCGCAGACCGAACCCTACTTCTGGGGACCGGCTTCGGTCACGGTGGACGCAGACAATCGGCTGTACGTCGCGGAGACCAACCGGCACCGCCTGCAGATTTATCAGCGGGGCTGATCCTTACCCCATCATGTCCCCTGTTCTGTTGAGCCCCCTTGGTCATTGGCGGCCCCTGGCCGCGGTGCCAGGGGGGCCGGCGCCAATTCCTGCCCCTGTAGTCGTCATTCCTAATGAAAATTGCCTGCGCAACGCCCCCGACCGTCGTAGTGGCGCCCCTTGTGGGTGCCCAGGGTCCCGCGCAGGCGGGCATCCACAGGGTGGGCACGGGGCCCACCTGGGGGGAACGTAACCCCCCAACCCCCTTGTCAGGGGGGCGGTGGTCGCCCCGGAACCCCTTTCCATGACCCTTCATGTGGCCTGCAGAGCCTGACCCCGTGAACGGGGGCGCATCGTTGATTACTATGAAGACAGACCATCCAAAGCCCTCAAATCGTCATTCTGGCGCAGGCCGGAATCCAGCGACCCTGGCCCCGGAAAGCCTTCTGGACTCCCGCCCTGGAGCCAGTCCGGGACAGGCCCCCGCCGAAGCGACCGGGGCGTGTCAGGCGGGCGGTGAGAATCGGCGGAATGGGTCAGACCTTCTCACCTCCAGGATTTCCCAGGAGAATCCACGATGTTTGACGGTTTTACTCGGACCCGGCTGACGGTCAACGGTGTGGGTATCCATGCGGTGCATGGCGGCAGCGGGCCGCCGGTACTGCTGTTGCACGGCTATCCGCAAACCCACGTCGAATGGCACAAAGTGGCGCCGTTGCTGGCCAATCGGCACACCATCGTGGCACCCGATCTGCGGGGCTACGGCGACAGCGATAAGCCGCCGGCCGCGGCGGGCGATCACAGCGTGTATTGCAAGCGCAGCATGGCGCAGGATCAGGTCGAGGTGATGGCGGCGCTGGGTTTCGATACCTTCCACCTCGTCGGGCACGACCGCGGCGCGCGGGTCAGTCATCGCTTGGCGCTGGACCATCCGGGACGCGTGCGCAGCCTCACTTCGCTCGACGTCGTGCCGTCGCAGGCGGCCTTCGAGGCCATGGACAGTCAGCTGGCGTATTCGTGGTTTCACTGGAACCTGATGCGCCAGCCGTCGCCGCTACCGGAAACGCTGATCGGCAACAGCGCCAAGGTGTACCTGGATTTTCTGCTGGAACAGTGGACCGCCGTGACCGGAGCCATCACGTCCGAAGCCTACGCGGAATACCTGCGCTGCTTTGACAACCCCGAGACGATCCGCGCCACATGTGGGGATTACCGGGCCATCGCACTCGACCTGGAACACGACGACGCCGACCGCGGCCGCAAGCTGGATTGCCCGGTTCTGGTTCTTTGGGGCGCCAACATGGCAAGACGCCCCGGCTGGCAGACCGGCGCCAAGCTCAACATGCTCGACACGTGGCGAGAGCGTGCCCACGACGTTCGCGGCAAGGGTATCGACTGCGGCCATTTCCTCCCCGAAGAACGGCCTCACGAAACCGCCGCGGAATTACTCGCCTTCCTGGCCGAGCACGAGAAAGGTTAAGGCGCCCTCACATGACCGACCGGACAACGCCACCGTCCACCAGGATAGTGGTGCCGGTTATGTAGCTATTCTTTTCCGAGGCCAGAAACGTCACCAGATTGGCCAATTCTTCGGGCTGTCCGAACCGGCCCAGGGGTATCGTCGAAGCGCGCGCTTGCAACACGGTGTCCAGGTCCGTATCCGTTTCCCGTGCTCTGGTCTTGAAGAGATCCATCATGCGATCGGTGAGTAGGAAGCCAGGCGCCACGTTGTTGACCAGGATGTTGTCCCGGCCTACTTCATCAGCCAGGCTCTTGGCAAAGGCCACTGCACCTAAGCGGGTCACGCCTGAGGTCGCCAGATTGTCGATGGGTTGATACACGGTGCTGGCCAGGATGTTGATGATGCGGCCCCATGACTGCTGCTTGAGGTGCGGTACGGCCTCACGGCTCATGCGGATGAAAAATTGCAACGCCATCTGGATGGCGCGCTCCCAGTTGTCCTCGCTCGTGTCCACCGCCCTGCCCTCTGGCGGTCCACCGGAATTGCTGATCACGATGTCGAGGCGTCCGAAGTGGTCGACGGTGCGCTGGATCAAGTTCTGGATATCGGCCAGGCAGGAGAGGTCACCGGGCACAGCGAGCACCTCCACACCAGTGGCCGAGCGAATCTCCTGCGCCGTTGCCTGTAACGGCTCTGCACGGCGACTGCTGATGGCGACCCGTGCGCCCTCTTGGGCCAGTCCCATGGCACAGGCGCGCCCCAGTCCCTGACTAGCGCCGCCAACAATCGCCACCCGACCTTGCAATCCCAGGTCCATATGCATCCCTCCAGTCTATTGATATGGCTTCTTTATCCAGACCCCTCTGGTGCGGCAAGCTTCCTGGTCAGGTTTTCCAGCATGTCGTCAACCATGGCGTCCATATCAAAATTCGGTTGCCAACCCCATTCCGATCTTGCCGCTGAATCGTCCAAGGAATTCGGCCAGGAATCGGCAATCGCTTGGCGGAGCGGATCGATGCGATAATCGATGCGGAACTCTGGAAGCCTGGATTGTATGGCGTTGGCAAGATCGGAGGGTGTGAAGCTCATTGCATTGACGTTGAAATCGGCGTGATGATGCAGTCGCTTCCCATCCGCTTCCGCAACCTGTATGAGGGCCAGGATGGCATCCGGCATATACATCATCGGCAGAAAGGTGTCTGGCTTCAGGTAACAGGTGTAGTGGCGCTGACGTATGACGCCATAGAAAATCGCCACGGCGTAATCGGTCGTTCCAGCCGTTGGTTCGGTCTTCCAGCTGATGATGCCGGGCAGCCTGACCCCTCTCACGTCGCATCCGAGGTGATGGAAGTAGTAATTGCCCATGAGTTCCCCAAAGACCTTGGAGATGCCGTAAAGCGTGTTGGGCTTCTGTACGGTCTCATTGGGGGTACGATCACCAGGGGTATCCGGCCCGAAGGCTGCGATGGAGCTGGGAATGATGACCCGTTCAAGGCCATTGTCTACGGCAGCCTCCAGGATATTGTAAAGCCCTTGTATATTAACGCGGTACGCCACCCGGCGGCGTTGCTCGGCCAATGCAGAGAGGATCGAACTCAGGTGGTAGATCGTGTCGATCTCATAGGCTTTGATGGCCCAGTCAATCTGCGCATGGTCTGATATGTCAATGGTTGTGCAAGGGCCGGCCTGCCGGACGTCAGCAGGCAAGGGAGTGTGGTGACCCGCGGCGATGACGTTGGCGTTGCCATACCGTTGTCGCAGTTCGGGCACCAGTTCGGAGCCAATTTGTCCGGCTGCACCCGTAACCAGTATGCGTTGCATGCCTGATTCTCCGGAGGCCTGGCTACCCTCTAGATCATGAGATCGCCACCGTTGATATCTAGCGACGCCCCGGTGATATAGGCGGCTCGATCGGAGGCCAGAAAAGCCACCAGTTCGGCGACTTCGAAGGGCTCTCCCAAGCGTTTGATCGGGAAACTGTCGGCGTATGCCTGGGCTCGCTCAGCGCTGATGGTAGATCTGACCATCTCGGTATCGATCAGACCAGGACAGACGGCATTGACCGTGATACCGTACCCGGCGACCTCTTTAGCCAGATGGCGCGTGAAGCCTAAAATGCCTGCCTTAGCCGCCGTATAGTGGGCGCCGCCCACGGTGCTGATGCTTTTGCCGGCGGTGGAAGAAAAATTCACGATACGCCCCCAGCCCGTCTTTTGCATGCCAGGCAACACGGCTCTGGAGCACAGATATGTTCCCTTCAGGTTCACGTTGACGACCAGGTCCCACTCGTCTTCCTGAATGTCGATGACGGGCGTTGGGCGGAGTATCCCGGCGTTGTTGATTAAGATATGTACCTCTCCATATTGGTCCACCGCCCTCGCCACGAGTCGGCCCACATCTTGGCCAGATGTGACGTCTCCAGGCACGGCAAGCGCTGCATGACCGAGGGCGTGCAGATCAGAGGCCGCTCGTGCTGCCGCCTCAGCGTTAATGTCATTGATAACGACGCTGGCACCGCCGGCAGCAAGCCGCTTCGCCACGGCGTACCCCATACCTCGTGCGGCGCCCGTTACAATGGCGATTTTGCCTGAGAACTCTTCTGCTGCATCTGCCATATGTTTCTACCTGTGACTTTCCGCAAGCTCATGGTTGACAGTTACGGCTTGGGGCTCTCCATCAGGATGGTAACGCCCATGTCGAGGTATTTGTTGCGCAGGGCAGGATCGTAGCTGCGGAAGGAGACGCGCGTGGTGCTGCCTTCGAGCTGCTTGAGGACGTGCTGCACGCAAGCGTCCACGGTGCGGAACGGGTGCTGGGGGTGTGCTTCGATGTCATACCGAAGATCGTTTGGCCCCCAGGTCAGGCAGTCGACGCCGGGCTTGGCGAGGTGGCGGGCGTTGCTGACGGCCTGGATGGATTCCATCTGCAGGCACAGCCAGCCGTGCGTGTTCCACCAATCGGCGTAAGCCAGGCGGTCGTCATTGCCGTCGATTTTCCAGCGCGCCACGCCGCCCCAGCTGCGCTTCCCCTGCTGCGGATAGTAGAAATACTTGAGGGCCTCGGCGACGGTGGCCGGCTCTTCGACCTGCGGCACCTCGATGCCCGCCGGGCCGAGGTCGAGGACGTTGCCGATGAGATAGCTGTGGTAGGTGTGCTTGATACGGAACTGCACGGGCACCTCGAGTTCGTCGGCAAAATTACAGAATCGCACCAGGGTCTCTTCGTTGAAGGCCGAGTGCTGGCTATCGGTAGAGACAAAGGCGTAGTCGTCCTTGCCGAGGATGCCTTCGAGCTGGTTCTTGCTTGCGGTCACAGGCGCCGAAACACCAATGAGCACGTCGCCCCGGTGGATGCGCTGCTTGATGTCGTCACGGTTGGCCATGATGTGGTGTCTCCCGTATTCGGCTTGTGCGGATTAATGTCTTGCCCTACCCTATCGCTTCCCCCAACGGGTGTCCAGCACACCCGGCCAAGTGCGGCATCCTCACCATTTGGAGGCTCTTATGGCGACCGTGATACAGCCGGCCGATCAGCCGGTTCTGATGGATGGCGTCAGTTGGGAAACGTACGAGGCACTGCTGGCCGACGGCGGCGACTGTCGGCAGACGCGCATGGCGTTCGACCAAGGGGTGCTGGAAATCGTGACGCCGAGTTATGAGCATGAAAGGTTCAGGGATGTCGCCAGCGGGGTTGCCGAGGAAATTCTGAATGCGCGAGGGCAGGACTACTTGCGCTCCGGCTCAACCACCTTCAAACAGGAAGGCTTAGGACGCGGCTTTGAACCGGATGCTTCGTTTTATGTGGCGCACGCCCCACGGGTTTGGGGATTGAGCCGTATCGACCTCAGCAACGACCCGCCCCCGGACTTGATCATCGAGGTCGACGTGGCTCGCTCGTCGCTGGACAAGCTGCCGATCTATGCGGCCTTGGGCGTGCCGGAGGTATGGCGGTACCGGGCCGATAGGGTTTGCGTGCATCGGTTGGTGAATTCCAGCTACGTCGAGGTCGATCAGAGCAAGGTGCTGCCGGGCCTGACAAGCATGCAACTCACCGCATTTGCACAAGAGGGACTGTGGGAGTCGCGGCAGGCGTAGCGGCAGCGGATTCACAGCTGGGCGCATGAGACGAGGGCCGATTAGTGGGCACGATGCTGGGCAAAGCAATCATATGCAATCAGCCACATGAGAAGAAAGAGGCACAATGGAATACCGACAACTAGGCCCCGCCGGTGTGCGGGTATCGGTCATCGGGCTGGGCACCAATCGCTTCGGCGACAAGGTGCTGCCGCAGGACGAGGTTAACCGGATAATCGACGCGGCGCAGGACCTGGGCATCAATTTCATCGACTCGGCAGACATGTACACAAAGGGCAAATCCGAGAAAACCCTGGGGAAGGCGTTGAAGGGCCGTTGGGACAAGTTCGTGGTTGCCACCAAGTTTGTCATCTCAACCGGCGACGGCACCAACGACCGCGGGGCGTCGCGCTATCACATGATGCACCAGGTAGAAAAGAGTCTGAAACGCCTGAAGAACGACTACATCGATCTGTATTACGTGCACCGCTGGGACCCGCAGACGCCGGTTGAGGAGACGTTGCGCGGGCTGGACGATCTGGTGCGCATGGGCAAGGTGCGGTACATCGGCTGTTCGGACTTCGCGGCCTGGCAGCTGGCCAGGGCCAACGCCATCGCCGAGTTGCGCGGCTGGTCGACCTTCGTGGCCATTCAGTCCGAATACCAGATGCTGGAACGCCACGTCGAACGCGAGGTCCTGCCCTACTGCCAAGCCCACAACGTCGGCTTCGTACCCTACTATCCGCTGGCCGGCGGCTTTCTGACCGGCAAGTACCAACGCGGCGAACCGGCGCCGGCGGGCTCACGCGGGGAGTTCAGCGCACAGGTGCAGAAATACATGAAGGACGTGCATTACGACACGGTAGAACGCCTGCAATCCTGGGTTGAAGCCCGCGGACACGGCCTGAACGAACTGGCGCAGGCGTGGCTGCTGGCGCAGCCGCAGGTGTGCTCGGTGATTACCGGCGCCACACGGCTGGAGCACATGCTGAGCAACGTCAAGGCCATCGAGTGGACGCTGAGCGCCGAGGAAGTCGCCGAGGTCAACGCCCTGTTGGAACCCCCGTCGGCGTGAGACGGAGTGCTCAGGTCTCGCTATCGTTGCCCAGGGTTTGTCGGGCCTGATCCCGCAGTTCGGTTTTACGAATCTTGCCCGACGCCGTCATCGGGAAATCGTCGACAAACACGACGTGGTGAGGCAACTTGAAGCTCGCCAGCTTGCCGCGGCAGTAGTCGATGACCGCGCCGGCTTCGAGTACGCGCCCCGCAGCGGGCTGCACGAAGGCGACGGGCACCTCAGTGAGCCGGGCATCGGCGAGGCCCACGACCGCGACTTGGCTGATGCCGGGATGCTCCAGGAGCAGGCCCTCAACCTCCATCGGATCGACGTTCTCCCCACCCACCTTGAGCATGTCCTTGTAACGCCCCAGAAAACGCAGGTAGCCGTCGTCGCGCCAGTAAGCGGTGTCGCCGGTTTTGAACCAGCCGTCGGCAGTATAACAGGCCGCCGTTTCCTGGGGCTTGTTGTAATAGCCGAGCATCAGACAGTAGCCGCGCACCTGCAACTCGCCGGGGACATTGGCGCCGAGCTCGGCGCCGGAGTCGGGATCGACGATGCGCATGTCGTAGCCGGGCGCCGGGTAACCGGACGATTCGTCACGGCGCGTTTCGTCGTCGTCGAGAGCGCCGAGGGCAGCGCCGATCCAGACCTCGGTCATGCCGTACCCGGAGACGGCCTTGAACGGCGCCAGCAGTCGGGCGCCGCGGCGGCATATCGGGGTGGCGCTGTGCATGCCGGCGGCAAACAGGCCAGTACGCAACGTCCTCAAGTCGCGGGGCTGGCGCTCCTGAGCGTCACTGAGGTCCTTCATGTGGGTCTCGAAGCCGTGCATCAGGGTGACGCCTTCGCGCTCGATCAGATCGAGGCAGGCGGGCGGGTCGAAGGTGGGCGTGACGATCTGTTTGGCGCCGGTGAGCATGGACGTCAGAGCGCCCTCGGAATAACCGAAGGCGTGAAACAGCGGCAGGTAGTTGAGAATGACGTCGCGCGGCGTCACGGCTAGGCGGTAGGCCCTTTCCTCGACGTTGCGCACCAGGTTGTGTGTGTGCACGACGCCCTTGGGAAAACCGGTGGTTCCCGAGGTGTACATGATGAGCGCCGGGGCGTCGCAGTCCACGACATCGGCGCGCTGGCGCAGTTCCTCGTCCGGCACGGCGGTGCCGGCTTGCAAGGCGGCCTGCCACGCGGTGGTGCCAGGGTGCGCGTCATCGGCAACAATCACCACGCGCTTCAGCTGGGGATAATCGGGGTCCGACACCACCACCTCCCCAGCCGGCAATCTGACAACCTGCCGCACCATGTCGAGGTAATCGACAGGGCCAGAGACCTCATGGGTGATCAGCATGACACTGTCGGACTGATGCAGCACGTACGCCAAGTCGCGGGTGCGGAAGCGGGTGTTGATCGGAACCTGCACGGCGCCGACCTTCGCCAAGCCGTATAGGATGAAGATCGAGTCCGCGCAGTTGTTGAGCCACAGGCAGACATGATCGCCCGGGCACACACCGAGGGCTATCAGTGCCTTGGCAGCGCGGTCGACCTCCGCCGCCACCTCGGCAAAGGTAAACCGCCACGCCTCGAAAACCAACGCTTCCCGGTGCGGCAGCCTACGCGCCATGCTGTCGGGCAGGCTGCCGAGGGTGCGTTTCTCATACCAATCGGCCATCTCAGGGGCTCCTTCGTGGTCTCACCGCGCCAAGTCTGGGTCGTCAGAACCGGGGCAATGTACCATATCCACTGGCCCTTCTTGACACCTCCCCGGCGCCGGACCTACACTGCCAGCACCATATCTCGCCACCCAATCCCCGGCCGCCCAGAGATTCAATGACCTCCGAGCCGTATCCCTCAGGCCCGTTCAGGGCGTTCCGATACCGTCATTACCCCTTCCTGTGGTTGGCCAATTTCTTTTCCTACACCTCGCGCTGGATGCAAATGCCGCTGCTCGCCTGGATGATCCTCGAACTGACGGATTCGCCGTGGCTGGTGTCGCTGGTGGGGTTCTTCAGTATGCTGCCCACCTTGCTGCTGGGTCTGGTCGGCGGCGTGCTGGTGGACAGGGTCGACCGTCGCCGCTTGATGACGGTCACCCAAGGGATCGCGGTGCTGGCGAGTTGCGCCCTCGCCTTCCTGATGCTCACCGACACCGTGCGGGTGTGGCACGCCTACGTCGCCATGCTGATTACCGGGGCGTGTTGGGCATTGAGCTTCCCGGCGCGGCGGGCGGCAATCTTCGATCTGGTGGGGCCGACAGGGGTAACCAACGCCATTGCGTTGGACGCGATCGGTATGAACGGCAGTCGCATGGTCGGGCCGGGCGTGGCCGGGGTGCTCATCGGGCTGACGGGCGTGGCGGGCGGCTCCGTGGCGGTAGCGGTGTGCTATGCGTTGAGCTACGTGTTCTTGCTGCCCTTTCCCGCCGGCACCGGGCAGCCTCGCACGACGGCACGGCAGCCGGTCATACGCAATCTCGTCGAAGGCATCGCCTACGTGCGCAGCAATCCCGTCATCCTGGCCACTGTTCTCATCACGTTAATTATCAACCTGCTGATGTTCCCTTATGTGCCAATGGTGACGGTGCTGGCACGCGACGTACTGCACGCCGGCCCGGCACTGATTGGCACTTTGCAGGCGGCAGAGGGGCTGGGCTCGTCGGTCGGCGCCTCGCTCATCACCCTGGCGGTCGGGTTGCGGTACCACGGACGGGTCTACGTAGGCGGCTCGCTTCTGTCGCTGCTGGCGTTGTTCGCCTTCTCGCTGTCGCAATGGTACGTCATATCGTTCCCGATACTGTTTCTGCTGGGGCTGGGCATGGCCGGCTTTGCCACCATGCAATCGGCGCTGATCCTCATCCTCGCCAAGGACGACATGCGCGGCCGGGCGCTCGGCGTCATCAGTCTGGCGATCGGCGCCGGACCGGTGGGTTCGTTGCTGATCGGCGCAGTAGCGGCCAACGTCAGTCCGGTCTTTGCGATTCGGATTTTTGCGCTGACGGGGATTATGGTGCTGTCGGTGGCGGTGCTGGTATTGCCGAGGATTATGGACGCCACGCGAGAGATACTGAGCAGCGAGCGCCGGTAAGGAACCGAGCGGGTATCAAACCTCCTCGCCGATTTCACCGCGCGCCTGCATCTCCATCGGCAGTAAACTGTGGTAAATGAAGGTGTGCAACGGCGTGGTGACGCCGACCTGCTCACCCAGGCGTACCAGCGCCCCGGCCTGCGCATCCAGTTCCGAGGGGCGGCCCTCCATGACGTCGCGCTGTAGCGAGGTGGTAGCGCCGGCAGGTAAACTATCCAGCAAAGCGCTGCTGCGTTGCAGGGCATCCACCGACAGGCCGATCGCTTGTGTCTTGGCGACGGCCAGCACTTCACGGCCAGCCTGGTCGATCATGGCCCGAGCCTGCGGCAATCGGCGCAGCACACCCGCGGGCACGCGAGACACGGCGCCAACGACCCCCCAGCGCAGCACCAGAAATTTTTCCCATAACGGCACCCGGATATCCGGCGCGATGTTGGCCGTCACGCCGGCCTGCTGCAGGGCCTCCTGAATCTCAGCCAACCGACTCGCCTGGCTCGGCTGCAACACGCCGAACGTCACCGAGGGATCGATGCCAATGTGGCGAATGCAACCCGGCGCCGTGATGAAACTGTAGATGGCGCACAGGCCGCCCAGCACGGGCGACGGCCCCAGGACCTCCGCCAATTGCGATGACGCTTCCAGACCGTTTTGCAAGGGCAGCACCAAGGTGTCCGGCCCGAGCATCGGGCTGAGGCGGGCAGCGGTCTCGGGGATTTGCCACGCCTTCACGCCCATGATGACGAGATCGACGGCGCCGATGCCATCGGGTTTATCGGTAGCCTGCACGGGCGAAACGGCAAAATCGCCGTTGATGCTTTCCACCCGCAGCCCCTCTTGCAGCATGGCTCTCAGGTGCTCGCCTCGGGCGATAAAGGTCACGTCGTGACCAGCCTGCGCCAACCGGCCGCCAAAATAGCCGCCGACACCGCCGGCCCCCACCATCGCGATACGCATGTGCTTCCTCCTTACCCCAACCCTCTCCCGCGGAGGGGCGAGGGCACAACGTTCAAGACGGTTCATCCAACACGCCGCGCTCCTGCAGCAGCGTCGTCAATTGCTCATAGCTGATGCCGTATTTCGAGGCGATCTCGCGGGCATAGCTGCGCCCCATGGGCGGACCCGGAAGAATCTTGTACGACCGCTGATCGCCATCCTCGCCGTCCTGCAAGCGTGACGCCACCAGGCTCACCAACCCACTGTCCCCATCCGTCTCGGCATTGAGCTGCGGCACGGCGGCGGCGAGTTCGTGCAAGTGCGTGGCGAAAATGGCGCGCGTGCCCATGCGACGCAGAATACGGCTGATGTCCTGCGCCAGATAGACGCTCTCGCCGGGGCTGGTGCTGGCCAGCGATTCGTTCAGCAGAATCAGGCTGTGCCGCGTGGCGCGCTTGAATATCTGACTCAGGCGCTGTGCTTCGTCGCCGAACCGCCCCGTGGCCTTGGCCAGGCTCTCCTCGACCGGGTAGTGGGTGAAGATGTTATCGACCAGGCTGACGCGGGCACTCGCCGCCGGTAGCCACAGACCGGCCTGAGCAAGAATCTGGCACAGCCCGACCATCTGCGTGTAGGTCGTCTTGCCACCCTGATTGGGGCCGGTCAGTATCGTGATGCGGCTGTCACGGTCCATGCAGACGTCGTTCCTGACGATACGGTCGGCCCCGCCTGTCTGCCCCGCACCCTGCAACGCCAGGTTCAGGTTGTATGCCTCGCGCAATTCGCCAACCCGTTCGTCCGTCGGTGCGATGCCGGGCCGGCACACCGGCAACCCATGATTCCGCAGCCGTTCCATGAGCCGGATGGCAGCCATGTAAAATGCCATGTCGCCGCTCAGCGAAGCCAGAAAGCCGCTCTGCACGGTGACGTAGCGGCGCAGGATACGGGCAATCGGTCGGCAGACGGAATCCAGCACCCGGGCGAGGTCGCTGAACAGCGGCACCATAAGCGGATTCACGTCCTGACGGCCACCTGCCAAACCCGGGATGCCAGGGCCGGAATCGATTTCGGGCACGCTATGCAGCGGGCCGATACCCTTGAAGGCGTCGCCTTCCCGGCCCAGGAGACGGTCGATGAACGACGACGAGGTGAAACGCCGGGCGTTGACCGACAGCAGCGTGGCCGCCACGGGCCGCAGTTGGCTGTCCAGATTGACGCCGATGGTGACACTGGCCTTGGTGCGGAGCGTGTCGAGCATACCCGGAAGCTCGCGCGTCAGGTTGCGGTAGACGGGGTCGCCGGCGGTTTGAGCAATGAAACCGCGCAGGGCGCGCCAACCCTCGGCCTGCACGCCCTCCCCCACTGCGTCGAACAGATCATTCAGGCCGCTGACGCAACTGACGAAATGATCCAGCTCGCCCAGACGCCACGTAACGTCCTGAAACGTTGAGCGTTTGCGGTAATAGGAGGAGCGATACGATTCCAGGGCACCGATGGACGGCAAGAGGGCCTCCAGACCTTCACGGAATGCCGGATGGTCCCACAGGTCTTCGATGACGTCTTGGCGGTAGGCAATGACGGCGGGGTCGGTGCAGATGCGGGTGAGAATGTCCCGAACTTTGCCGCGTTCGATGCTGCTGCGCGTGAGCGCCAAGAGGGTCTGGTCCAACTCCAGGTCGCGCACGCATTGGGCGTCCAATTCCGTGTGGCAGCGTGCCGCGCCGGTGGGCCATAGCAGGCTGAACGGTTGCGGGGTATCCATAATTCTCCGGGGATCAGCCAGCAGGCGGCGCGCGCCTCATGACTGCAGTGGAACACTCTCGGTGGTTGTCGGGGCGGCCTGATCGGCGTGCCCAAAAGCCTGGGCCAGGAGCTCGTAGCTGCGCTGCCGGACGGCCTCGTCGTAGGTCCAGGTGACGACCGCGACTTCCTGCACGTTGAGGTCCTCGGCGAGCTCGCGGATACGGGCCGCCACGTGCTCGTTGGTGCCCACCAGCGAATCGCGGCGCAATTGTTCCACCCGCTTTGCCTCAGCAGAGCTCAACGGTTGTGTCGCGGCGACGTCGGGCGCTTCAAACGGCAGAAACACCCCCCGGTCGCGCGACAGGCGCCAAATGGCCCGCGAGGTGAAGTGGTACTGCGCCTCTTCCTCGCTGTCGGCGGCCAGGGCCCACACGCAGATGCCGGCGTGCGGATGCGGGTGCCGCTCACTGGGCTGGTAAGCCCCCTGATAAACCCGCAGCGCCTGCCGGGCGCCCTGGCCGTCGGTGAAGAACCAGGCGAAGCAGTACGGCAGGCCGAAATGCGCCGCCACCTGAGCGCCATAGGTCGAGCTGCCGAGAATCCACGTCTCCGGCACGGTGTCGCTCATTGGGTGCGCCTTGACGGCGGCAAACGGATGGCCGTCCGCCAGGGGCGCGCCGCTCACCCAGGCCAGCAAGTCGCGCACATCGGAAGGGAATTGCGCCGGACGCTCATTCGCCAGCGGGTGCAGGGCAAAGGCCGTCAGGCCGTCCGAGCCGGGGGCGCGCCCCAACCCCAGGTCGATGCGCCCGGGCGCCAGGGCGTCGAGCACGCGGAACTGCTCGGCGACCTTGAACGGTGCGTAGTGCGGCAGCATGATTCCGGCGCTACCGACGCGGATACGTGACGTGGTGGCGGCGATGGCGCTGATCAGAATTTCCGGCGCCGTGCCGAGAATGGTCGGGTGATTGTGGTGTTCGGAGACCCAGAAGCGCGCATAGCCCAGTCGTTCGCAATGCTGCGCCAACGCCACGGTGTTGCGGATGGCGACGTGGGCGGGCTGGCCGGCGGCGGCGATAGTTTGGTCGAGGACGGAAAGACGCTGCACCATGCAGACCTCTCAGCGGGCCAGTTGGCGCACGTCGGTGAGACGGCCTGTGACCGACGCGGCAGCGGCCATCGCCGGGCTGACGAGATGGGTGCGGGCATCGCGGCCCTGGCGGCCCTCGAAGTTGCGGTTCGAGGTGGAGGCGCAACGCTTGCCGGGCGGCACGCGGTCGGGGTTCATGCCCAGGCACATGGAGCAGCCAGATTCGCGCCACTGGAAGCCGGCAGCGATGAAAACCTGGTCCAGCCCCTCGGCCTCGGCCTGCTGCTTGATGATCGACGACCCCGGCGACACCATCGCGTCCACATGGGCGGCAACCCGCCGGCCGCGCAGGATGTCAGCAGCGGCGCGCAGGTCCTCGATACGGCTGTTGGTGCACGAGCCGATGAACACGTTGTCGATAGCCACGTCGGTCATCCGGGTGCCCGGCGTCAGCCCCATGTAATCGAGCGACCGGCGCATAGCGGCGCGTTTGGCTTCCGTCGGCGCCTCCTGCGGGTCGGGCACCGCGCCGGTAATCGGCACCACGTCCTCGGGGCTGGTGCCCCAGGTCACCTGCGGGGCGATGTCCGCCGCGTCGATCCGTACTTCACGGTCATACACGGCGCCGTCGTCGGACTTGAGCGTCCGCCAATAGGCCACCGCGGCGTCCCACTGCGCTCCCTGCGGCGCCATAGGGCGGCCCTTGAGGTAGGCAAAGGTCTTGTCGTCGGGTGCCACCAGACCGGCGCGTGCGCCGGCTTCGATGGTCATGTTGCTGACGGTCATGCGTCCTTCCATGGACAAGTCACGAAAGGCCCGCCCGACGTATTCGACGATATGGCCGGTGCCGCCGGCGGTGCCGATGCGCCCGATGATCGCCAGAATGAGGTCCTTGCCGGTGCAGCCCGGCGGCAGCGGATCGTCGACCAGCACGCGCATGTTCCTGGGCTTGGATGTGCGCAGCGTCTGCGTGGCGAGCACGTGCTCGCCCTCGGAGGTGCCGATGCCGAACGCCAGCGCCCCAAAAGCGCCGTGCGTGGCGGTATGGCTGTCGCAGCACACCACCGTAGTGCCCGGCAGGGTGAATCCCTGCTCCGGCCCGATGACGTGCACGATGCCCTGACGCGGGTCCAGCATGTCGAAGATCGGCACGTCGAATTCTTTGCAGTTGATGCTCAGGGTCTCGACCTGCAGACGCGATTCCGGGTCTTCAATACCCTGCCGACGGTCGGTGGTGGGAACGTTGTGGTCGGCCACGGCCAGGGTCGCGTCGCGCCGCCGCACCTGGCGTCCGGCCAGCCGCAATCCCTCGAAGGCTTGCGGCGACAGCACTTCGTGCAGCAGGTGGCGGTCGATGTACAGAATCGTGGTGCCGTCGTCCTGCATGTCCACGACGTGGCTCTGCCAGATTTTATCGAACAGGGTTTGCGGGCTCGCCACAGCGTTTCTCCTTCACTCGCTACGCTCGTGCAGATTTGTTTTCTACGCTCGACTGACGCTCGCTGTAGGCCCAGCCGGGGCGTACAGCCAGGGCTGCTGTTTTCTCTGCGCCGCCTCAAAGGCGTCGATTTTGTCGGCTTTCTGAAGCGTCAGGCCGATGTCGTCAAGGCCGTTCAACAGGCAGTCACGCCGGAAGTCGTCAATTTCAAAGGTGATCGGGTCGCCGTTGGGCCGGGTGATCGTCAGGGCTTCGAGGTCCACCGTCAGCCGGGGGGTTTCCGGGTCGGTGGCGTCGCTCAGCAAAAGGCGCCAGTCGTCCTTGCCGACGGTGACGGGCAGGATGCCGTTCTTGAAGCAATTGTTGTAGAAGATGTCGGCGAAGCTGGTTGAGATGATGCAGCGGATGCCGAAATCAAGCAGCGCCCAGGGAGCGTGCTCGCGCGACGAGCCGCAGCCGAAATTGTCCCCGGCGACGAGGATGCTGGCGCGGCGGTATGGCTCGCGGTTGAGCACGAAGTCCGGCTTTTCGCTGCCGTCGGGGTTGAAGCGCAGCTCGTCGAAGACCACCTTGCCGAGGCCCGTCCGCTTGATGGTGCGCAGGTGCAGCTTGGGGATGATCTGATCAGTGTCGATGTTCATCATGTCCATGGGCGCCGCAATGCCGCTCAGGATCGTGAACTTTTCCATGTGTGGGTCCTCGGTGCGTGGCGTGGATGAAGTGAAGGGACATTATTAAGGCATTTTCGAGTCGGCGTCCAGCAGGCGAGCCTGCGGTTGGGAGCTGACGTACACGGTGCCGTCCTCGACGCAGACTTGGTAGGTAGGCACATCGGTAGCGACCGGACCGCTGATCAATGCTCCGGTGCGGACATCGAAGCAGGCGAAGTGCAGCGGGCATTCGACGCTGTAGCCGTCCAGCCGACCGCGCGACAGCGGCGCGCGCAGGTGGCCGCACACGTCACTGAGAGCGTAGAACGTTCCCTCGACGTTGGCCAGCAGCACCCGCTCCCGGTCCACGGCGACCCAGGTCATGCTGCCGGGTGACAGATCAGTAGTTCCGCAAACGGCGTTAAAGTCATCCACAAGTAAACTCCAGAGTCATTTCAACGCCTCGTCGACAGGTGGGGGGCTGGCCCGTCGACATAACCCAACGCGCCGGTATGAGGAGGGACGGCTGCGGCATACAGAAATCGTCTCCGCCTCATATTGCCTCACAAACGGCCCGTGGTGTCTTGGTTTGAGGCGTTTTCCTTCCTCCCCCTATGTCGGGAGAGCCTGTCCCCGGCTTGAACGGGAATGTTAGAGCTCAAACGATGTCGGTGTTGCGCCACATGGCGTTGAACCTGATCCGCCGGGAATCGCGCCACAAGCGAGGCGTTAAGGCCCGACGTAGACGGGCAGAGCGGAATCGGCGTTATCTGCTATACGTCTTGACCGGATAACGCCATATACGCTTCCCCTGTCGGCTCCCCGCCCTTGTTGGGCGTGTCTCTGTGTTGTACAGTTACCTGTACATGTACAACATGAGGGACACCAGATGAACGCGATACCTTACACACACGCCCGGAATCACCTTGCGGAAACCATGGAAAAGGTCTGCGATGATCATGCCCCGGTCATCATCACCCGTAAAAATCGGGACTCCGTCGTCATGATCTCTCTTGAAGACTATCAGGCGCTTGAGGAAACCGCCTACCTCCTCCGCAGTCCGAAAAATGCACGCCGCCTCCTCGAGTCCATCGCCGAGCTGGCAGCCGGCGGTGGGACAAAGCGGGAACTGCTGGAGTGAAGCTGATTTTCTCCCAGCATGCCTGGGACGACTATTTGTATTGGCAACGTACAGACCGGAAAATCCTCCAACGCATCAATAGGCTTATCAAGGATTGCCAAAGGGCAGCCTTTGCAGGCATGGGCAAGCCGGAGCCGTTGAAACATGGCATGGCTGGGTATTGGTCGCGGCGCATCACCGATGAGCATCGGATGGTCTATAAAGTTGAAGCTGACGCACTACTCATCGCGCAGCTTCGCTACCACTACTGACCTTTTGCATCAGCTTGCCCAGATCAGCGACCAAGGCTTCAAACGCTTCCAGCGTATCCGCCTCGACGTGCAACCCTTTGATGTCGCTTTCCGAGTAAAAAAACTCTCGCGTCTGCGTCCCATATGGCTGTGACGACGCAACTGCGTTTCATGTTCCCATGCTCCTTATCGCCTCCCAGTCGCCATAACGTCACTAGGCGCAGGGGTGGCGTCAGGCATCAGTGTTTCTCCTCCACTTCCTCGGCAGACGGTGGTATGCCCTCAAAATAAGCAAGCGCGCCGGGATGCAGGGGGATGGCGGGCGGCTCCGCACTGGCTGCGGCGGCCTGCGGCAACTCGTCGCGGTGCAGGTCCAGGGTGCTGGTCACGGCGTAGGCGTGACGGGCGGGAAAGTCATCGCGGCAAACCAGCAGGTAGCCGTCGAGGGCGATGAGGGTGCGCAGGGCGACGGGCCCATATGCCTCGAACGGCGGCAGCCCGGCGGCCAGTGCGACCGCGTCAGGCGGCGACATCAGGGCCACGTCGAGTTGCTTGCTGCTGATAAGGCTGGCGATGCGTTCGGTGTGCGGGGCGCGGGTCACCCTCGCCTTGCTGGCAGGCAGGTGGGTTGCCAAAACGGCGGCGACCAGTTTACCCAGGGGATAGGACGGCGGGTCGCTGCGATCCGTAAGAATCAGCAGGTGCCGCTGCCGGTAGACCATCCATTGCCGGTAGGGCGTGTGCCCGCTGCTCACCAGCCCCAGCGCGCTGATGAGTGCGGCGTGCAAAAACTGTCTCCGCCTCATATCGCCTCACAAACAACACGGGCCGGGCGGGAGGCGTGAAACCTCGCACCCGGCCCGCGTTTTCGGACCGCACGCCTTGCCGTGCGATCCCTGGGTTTACTTGAAGATGTCCAGCGGCAGGATGGCCGACACCGTGTAGTTCGGCACGTCAACCAACTGGCCGATGCGCAGATCGACGGCCACGCTGGAGATGATGTACGCCTGCTGCGCCGTGAAACCCTTCTGTTCGACCATGTAGTCGATGATTCCGAGCAGGGCGTTGCGCGCCGCCAGCGTCAGGTTCTCCGACAAGTTGCTCAGCGCGGCGATCTTCTGGCTGTCGAGGTAGGTCTCGTAGATCGGCACCTCGCCGGCGGCCTTTATCGGGATGCCGGTAGTGGCATAGAACGAGGAGGGCTCGATAGCCTTGAGTTGCGCGCCGCCCTCGTAGTGCGGCATCGAAACGGAAGCGGCCATGCCTTTGCGGATTTCCGTGACCACGGTCACGCGGGCGCCCATTTCGATGGCGGTGCCGGACACTTCGCCGTCGCCCTGCGCGTAATGCACGTCGCCGACGAACAGGCCGCAGCCATCCACGAAGCACGGCAGCAGCAGCGTGGTGCCGACCTGAATCTGCTTGATGTCCATATTGCCGCCGTTCTCGCGCGGCGGGATGGTGCGCAGACAGGTATCCTTGTGCGTTCCCTCTGGGCCGCAGACGTCCGCCGGCAGGGCGCCGGTCGGCTGCGGCATCAGCGCGATGCCGCCGGCCTCGGCGAGCTCGCCCTCGCGTGCTAGGATCATCTCGATTTCGGGCTCACCGGGCAGCACGCCGACCGAGCCCATAAAGCCGTTGAACGGCACCGCCACGCCGGGGATCTGCGGGGAGGTCGCTTCCAGCCGGGTCAAACGCCAGTTGGCGATGAACGGATCGGGAAATTTGTCCCGCAGGAACCCGAAGCCGGGCACGATAAGGGTGTAGCCGTACTGATCGGGCGCGATGTCCACCAGCGTCACGGCCAGCACGTCGCCGCGTTCGGCGCCTTCGATGTAAGCGGGGCCGGTCATGGGATGGACGAGATTCAGGTCAAGCGCCGCCATGTCATCGGCGGTGGACTCGAAATTCAGGTCGGTATCCAGGGCGTCCCGCGTTGCGAAAACGATCTGCTGGCCCGGTTTGGCCCGTGCCGCCGGTTTGATGGCCGGATGGTAGCGATTGAAGCAACTGGGATCGTCCTGGCAGTGGGCACCGCTCTTCTCGATCACCACCGTTGACAAGGTCTTGACGTCCGTTGTGTCGCCCAGGACCGTGCCGGCGCTCAGCAACACGACCAGCGCCAGCATCCCGCACACTATCGAACCCGTTCGTATCATGTCGCCTTCCTCCTTGTTGCCGCATGGCCCGCGCCGGACCGAACGGCATGGATTCTTGCCTCGGCTGTGAAGCCCGTATGTCTTGGAAACCACGCGCTAATATGCAGGCGGAGCAGCGTCGGGTCAAGCGAAAAACCGGGCCGCAATTCCGCTGGCGCAAACGAGTCGCATTCGATAGCCTAAACTGGTTGAAGCCGGGGCTGGGGCATAGGTCGCGGGCGCCGGGTTTAGGAAACATTCATCGCAGATAACGAACGAAGGAGACGTAAGAGATGAGTGACAAGGTGGCGATCATTACGGGCGCGGGGAGCGGTATCGGCCGGGAAACGGCGCTGGCGTTGCTGCGGGCGGGATACGCGGTGGCGCTGGCCGGACGGCGGGCCGAGCGCCTGGAGGAGACGGTGAAAGCAGCCGGCGAGGCGGGCTCGCGGGCGCTGGCGGTTCCCACCGACGTAAGCGATCCGGACTCGATTCGGGCGTTGTTTACCAAGACCAAGGAGGCGTTCGGACGCCTGGACGTGCTGTTCAACAACGCCGGCACCGGCGCGCCACCCATACCGCTGGAAGACCTCACCTACGAGCAGTGGAAAACCGTGGTGGACATCAACCTGACCGGCGCCTTTCTGTGCACCCAGGAGGCGTTCAAATTGATGAAGGCCCAGGACCCCATGGGCGGGCGCATTATCAACAACGGCTCGATTTCGGCCACCACGCCGCGGCCCAACTCGGCGCCGTACACGTCCACCAAGCACGCCATGACGGGTCTCACCAAGGCCACCTCGCTGGACGGGCGCAAGTACAACATCGCGTGCGGTCAAATCGACATCGGCAACGCCGCCACCGAGATGACCCAGCGCATGCAGGGCGGGGCGCTGCAGGCGCACGGCGAGGTGATGGTGGAGCCGACGATGAATGCCGCGCACGTGGCCGACGCCGTGGTATACATGGCCGGGTTGCCGCTGGACGCCAACGTGCAGTTCATCACGGTGATGGCGACGAAGATGCCGTTTGTCGGGCGTGGGTAAAGCTCAAAGCAGGTCCCTGCCCTGCGCCAGTGTCCGGCTGACAAAGCGGTTGCCGGCGGCCAGCATGTTATCCAAAATTCGACGCGCGTATAGCGCGCGTATAGGCTGAGGAGACCGACAGGGATGCCAACGCCCTCGGGCCGATACACGGCGGCGCGTTCGGAAAACGGCAGATCGGTCGTGCGCAGCACCAGCAGCACGTCGGCGTCGCTGCCGGGAACGGCGTCGGCTCGCTGCAGCGAGCCGAACAGCAGCGCACGCTCACCTCTTCCGCTTCAGCGCTTGGCGCAACGGCATGACGTACGTCGCCGAAGCCACGGATGACCGGATACGACGCCTAACGGCGTATGAAATCTATGTATTCAAGGTATTCAAGCAATTGGTCCTTCAGGAATTCCAGAAACCTCGGTCGAACTGGTCTGCACGTCGGGCTGTGCTATGATGCGCGGCGTTTACCACCCTTGGACGTCCCCGTCGGCTTGGCCGGGTTAAGGAGATCACACGAGATGGGTACGAACCGTTTGATGAAGACTATCGGCATCCTTGTAACCCTGTCCCTGTTGTACGCCGCCCCTGTCGTCTCGCAGACGTTGCGGCTGAAGTTCACGTCGCCAATCGCGCCGCCGCCGTTTCTGGTGAGCGAAACGGCCAAGTGGTGGGCCGACGAGGTCGCCCGGCGCAGCGAGGGCCGCATCAGTTGGGAGTTCTTCTGGGCGGGCGCCCTCACCAAGGCCGGCGAGGAGCTGGAAGCCGTCGAGATCGGGCTGGTGGAGGTGGGCAGCATCGCCGCGCCCTACTACGCCGGCAAGCTGCCGCTCGTCAATTGGACCTACGCGGTACCCTTCGGTCCGGGCGACCCCAAGATGATCCTCGACGCCTGTCAACGCATGTTCGAGGAGGTGCCGGAACTCAAGGCCGAGATCGAGCAGTACAATCAGAAACTTCTCTTCCCGCTGGTCATCGACACCTACAACCTCACCTCCAGGCGGCCCCTGGTCACCTTCGACGACCTGGATGGCGTCAAGATCGCCTCCATCGGCGCCTACCACCCGAAAATCCTCAACAGCGCCGGTGCCCTGGCCATTCACATGCCGGTTGCCGAGCGCTATATGGCCCTGCAAACAGGCGTCGTCGAGGCCGAGTTCCTACCCTGGGACATCTCCTTCGCCTACAAGTACCAGGACTTCAACAAGCACGCCACGTGGATCGACATGGGCGCCGCCATGCCCATTCTGATCACCATCAACACGACGTTCTGGAACAGCCTGCCGGAAGACTTGCAGACGCTGATGATGGAGGTGGGCAAGGAAGCCGTGGCGCGCAACGCTGACCTGATCCGCATCCGGCGCGAAGAGGCCAAGGCTGGGTTCGAGGCAGCCGGCGTGATCTTCCACGAGATGCCGTTCGACGAGAAAGTGAAATGGTCCAACGCCCTGTCCGACATTCCTGGCACCTGGATTGAGGAAATGGAGGGCAAGCGGCGGGCCGGCAAGGCGGTAATGGTGCGCTATCTGGAGTTGCTGGAGTCCATGGGACACCAGTTCCCCCGCAAGTGGGCGGCAGATTTTCGCTGACGCCACGAAGGAGGCTGCCATGCAGGACGTATCGCGGCTCGACCGGGCGCTGGGATGGCTGGTTGCCGCCGCCAACGCGGTGTCGGCAGCCTCCGTACTCCTGCTGATGGTACTGGTGGCGGCCGACATCACCGGGCGTTATTTGTTCAACAGCCCGGTGCCCATGACTTACGAAGTCGCCTCCTTCATGCTGGTGTTCATCGTCTTCCTTGCCCTCGCCTCGACGCAGCGAACGGGCGCCCACATCCGCGTCGAATTTGTCACCCTGCGCCTGCCGCCGCGCGCCCGCATCTGTCTGGACATCCTGGCCTACTGCCTCGGCATCATGGTGTACGCCACCATCCTGTGGCGCGGCTTCGGGTGGGCCTGGACCTCGTGGCTGGTGGGCGATTACGTCGCCGGGCTGATCAACATTCCCCGCTATCCGTCGCAGTTCGTCGTGCCCCTCGGCGCGGCTGTTCTGTGCCTGCAATTTGTCGCCGACATAGCGCGGCGGCTCCAAGACCTCAAAAAGCAACCATAGGGAGCACGGCGTGGATCCAATGGTGTGGGGAATCGTCGGCTTCGTCGCGGTGCTGGTGCTGCTGGCGCTGGGGATTCACGTCGGGTTGTCGCTCGCCGTGGTGGGTTTCGTTGGCATCATCTGCATGACCGGCAGTATCAAGTTCGGCCTGGGGCTGCTGACCACGACACCGTATGCCACCACTGCCTCGTTCGCCTTCACCGTTCTGCCCCTGTTCATCCTCATGGGGCTGTTCGCCACGCACGCCGGGATGAGCAGCCGGGCGTTCGACGCGGCGTACAAATGGGTCGGTCGGCTGCCGGGCGGCCTGGCCATCGCCACGACGTGGGCCAACGCCCTGTTCGGCGCCTGCACCGGCTCCAGCGTGGTGGCCTGCGCGGTGTTCACCCGCATCAGCCTGCCGGAAATGCGCAAGCGGGCGTACGACAAACGCTTCGCCTGCGGCACAATCGCAGCGGCGGGCATGCTGGGCATGCTCATTCCGCCCAGCGCGCTGATGGTGATCTACGGCATCCTGACCGAGCAGTCGATCGGCATTCTGCTGATCGCCGGGGTGGGGCCCGGCGCCGTGCTGACGGTGATCTTCACGCTGGGGATCGTGGTGTCGGCGCTGATGCGGCCCCAGTTAGCGCCGCGTTCCGAGGTGGTGGTTTCGTGGGCTGAGCGGCTGAAATCGCTCGGCGGCGTGTGGGGTATCATCGTCCTGGTAGCGGGGATCATTCTCGGCATGTACACCGGCGTCTTCACCCCCACCGAGGCCGGCGCTGCCGGGGCCTTGGGGGCGCTGATCCTGGCCCTGCTGTCAGGCGGCCTGACATGGCGCAACTTCGCGGCGGCGTTGAACGAGGCGGCACAGACCACCGCGCTGGTGTTCTTCATCCTCATCGGCGCCATGATATTCGCCCGCTTCCTGGTGTTCACCGGGCTGCCGAACGCCTTCGTTTCCTGGGTCACCAACGCCGGTATCCCGCCGATGGCGGTCGTCGTGATGTTTCTGGCCATGTACTTCTTTCTCGGCATGTTCCAGGACTCCATCTCCATGATGTCCATCACCCTGCCGGTCGTGCACCCGATCATCGTGCAGATGGGCATCGACCCCATCTACTTCGCCATGCTGGTCATCATGGCCATCGAAATCGGCCTGCTGACGCCGCCCGTCGGGCTGAACGTGTACACCGTGCGCTCCGTGGCAACCCAAATCCCGGAAGGCCAGGACGTCTCCCTGGACGATATTTTCCGGGGCATCCTGCCCTTTTTCTTCCTAGCCTTGGTAGCGCTGGTCATCCTGATTCTGTTCCCGCCGATCAGCACCTTCCTGCCCACAGCCATGTTCGGGCGGTAGCATGGCTGCCGCATTTTCACCTTTGAACTATGCATACTCAAAAACGGGGGTCTCGACCACACGCGTCGGTTTTCTTTGCTCCCAGACAATTTGTTGCAAGCGTTCGACAGTGTGTGGTGCAAAGAATCGCTCTCCAGTTTCTACGCCTACTCTGGCAGGGACGTTTTCGACGATGACGACCCTCCCCTCCTGCTCAAGTACATAGGTGACCTTTTTTCCGCAAACGTCTCTTTCCATGTCTCACTGCTCATCGAAGCGCCTCCTAACCTTGAAATCTACCCACCGTTGCGGGTCAGGTTCGTAGGCTACGGGAGGATGGGCACGATGCGAACGGTTGCTGAAAACGTTTCACCCGGTGCCAAGACGATCACGCCTGCGGGGATGCCTTTCGCCTCTAAGTTGATGGCGTCCGTTGGACAGGTGTAAGGCTCAAAACAGATCACATCCCTGCCCGGGGGCGTATAGACGACCAGTTCGCGGAATTGGGCATCCGATTCCATCACCATACCGTGCCCGGTATCCCGGTTCTCGATGACACACCAGCTGACGCCATCCGCCTCCATCTGAACGTCCGTATACACATGGTCGAGGCTCGAGCCAGAAAACGCCTTACCGTCTCGCAGATCCAAGGCGCCGGCGGCTGCGAGTCGTTTGCCGGTCGGCACCGAATCTGCGTCCAGTTCCCAATACGTTGCGGCAGGAACTTTGATCAGCGCCGCGGCGGCGTTTGCGTCAGGCGACAAGCTGACACGGAAATAGGGATGGATGCCGAATCCCATCGGCATGTTCCGGTTGCCGGTATTTTGAATCGAAACACCCATCGACAAGACAGCGTCTTTGAGCGTGTACGTGATCCCGATTTTGAACGGGAACGGGTACTGGCGTCCGATATCCGCGAAATCGCGCGAGTCGAGGGTGCACACCAGCGTCGCGCCGTTTTCGTCCGCTGTGTGGCTTTCCACCTGGTAGGGCCGGTTCAGCAACAGGCCATGGATCGAGGTTGGGGATTCGGGCGGCTTGTTAAACTGGTAGGTCTTGCCTTCAAATTGCCACGCGCCGCCTCGGATGCGGTTCGGGAAGGGAAACAGAATCGGAATACCGAAAATGTCGGGATGCTCCTGCAACGTGGCGAGATCGGGGGGCGCGTCGATCAGGTTCAGCCAGTTGCCGCCTTCAGAGCCAGGTCCTGCATCCGCCACCCGGAAAGCGTAGCAGTTCGTGCCAAGCCCAGGCGCAATTTCAGCAACGGCCTTCTGGCTTTCCTGGAGAAGGTAAACCTGAAACCCATCAACCGTTTTGTCGCCTACCGAGTACGCTGCCTGTTCCATCTTCCTCCTCCCTTCCCTATCGTTTCCCCTCGGTCAAGGCGATTCCTTGGACCAAACAACCGTGACTTTTACCATTGACGCGTACCCGGTAGATCGGGTGTACTTCTTTCACTGAGTCTCTCTATTCCGTGCCGGCCCAGGAGAAAGCATCCCTCAAGAAGCTTGCAACCCCACGCCGGAGGCGGCTGAAGCATAGCGGCTATCCTGCACGAACAAAAGGAGAAGGACCCTTGAGTACATATTCGGAGCTTGCCAACCAGTTGACCACCTCGTTGAAACTGTCCCTGCCGCCCATTGCCGTGGCGTTCAGCGATTCTGCGCCTGCGGGCGTTGCGGCCTTTGACGGCACGGTGCCGGCGGGATGCAGCTTTTGGCAGGAAGCGGCGACGCGCACGTTTGCGACCTCGGCGGCGGATCACGCCCTGTGCTCGATCGGCATCCATACGCATCACCTGACACCGGCACCGGCAACGCATGCCGGCGAGTTACAGGAGACCTTACAAGCCATGAGCGGGCTGGACTACGTGCGCGCCGAGGAGGTGGCAGCGATACCGGTTTTGCAGCGGGAGGCGCAGCATGCGGTCTACGGGCCGCTGGCGGATTTCCCGCTGACGGCGGAAGTCGTGCTGCTGTTCGCGCACGCGCAACAGGGGTTGATCCTGAGCGAGGCGGTGGCGCGGGTTGACGAGGGCGTACCGGCCGCCATGGGCCGCCCGGCGTGCGCCGTGGTGCCGCAGGTGGTCAACCAGGGACGGGCGGCGATGAGCCTGGGCTGCTGTGGCGCCCGCGCCTACCTGGATGCCATGTCCGACGACGTGGCCCTGTGGGCGCTGCCGGCGGACAAGCTGGACGCCTATTGCAAGGAGATCGGCATTCTGGCAAACGCCAATACGATCCTCACGGTGTTTCACGAACGCCGCAGAACGGATGTCGAGGCGGGGCAGCGGCCAACCGTGCAGGAGTCCCTGGCACGGCTGTCATAAGAAAGTGTCGCCCCCATCTGAACGGCCCGATCCGACGGGGCCACTTCAGGCGGGGGCGTCATAGCGGAGTGGGAGTGGCGCAGGAGGTTCGAAGGGCTTACACCCCTTCAACGGTGCTCATAATCGTGTCGGCGGATTGCTGGCGGAGCTTGATAAGCGGCGCGTACTCGGGCGAATTGTAGAACCGGTGCACGTGGTCCATCGAGGGGAATTCCAGCACGACGAGCCGGCCGGCGTCCCACTCACCCTCCAAGATTTCCATTTTGCCGCCCCGAACCAGATATTTGCCGCCGAACTTTTCCACTACAGCCGGGACCTGTTGGCTGTATTTGGCGAAGGTGTCGGGATCGGTGATTTTGACTTGCGCAACAACATAGGCCGCCATGAGGCTCCCTTCCTTGTAATGGGCTTGAACGTGAATGCGAAGCCGTCATCATAAGGGGGGAGGCCCCGAAGCGTCAATCGCTGCCTGTTTTGGCGGGGTCTCTCGTTAGATTTCCCCCTCACCCCAACCCTCTCCCGCGGTGGGGAGAGGGGGTAGCAAAATTCCTCGCCCTCCGTGCAGAAGAGGGCCACGGTACCATACCAAGGAGAACCCACCATGCCGACCCTCTCAGACACCGCGCCAACCTGGATACCCGGCGCCTGCCCGCACGACTGCCCCGACCGCTGTAGCTGGCAGGTCAAGGTAGAAGACGGCGCGGCCGTTGAGCTGATCGGCGACAAGCTGCAACCCTTCACCCGCGGCGTCCTGTGCGCCAAGGTCGATCATTACCTGGACCGCGTCTACAGCCCGGACCGCGTACTTCACCCCCTGCGGCGCGTCGGCGCCAAGGGTGACGGCACGTTCGAGCGCGTCGGCTGGGACGAGGCCATCGCCGACGTTGCCGCGCGCCTGCGCCGCCTCATCGACCAGCACGGCGCCGCCACTGTCATGCCTTACAGCTACATGGGCACGCAGGGCATCGTCCAGACCAGTTCGCTGGATCGGCGCTTTTTCGCGCGTCTCGGCGCCACCCGTCTGGAGCGCAACATCTGCGCCAGCACTGCGGGCCGCGGCATCGTGGCCACCCTCGGCGCCACTACCGGCATGCTGCCCGAAGACATCGCGCACAGCCGCTTCATCATCCTGTGGGGCACCAACACGGTGGTAACCAATCTGCACCTGTGGCCGTTCATCCGCCGGGCCAGGGCCGCCGGCGCAACCGTCGTGGTGATCGACCCGCTCAGGACGCGGACCGCGGCGCAAGCCGATTGGCACCTGCGCCCGCTGCCGGGCACGGACGCTGCCCTGGCCCTGGGCATGATGCACGTCATCGTGAACGAAGACCTGCATGACAAGGATTACGTTGCGCGGCACACCCTGGGTTTCGACCGCTTATGCGCCCGGCTTGACGACTACCCGCCGGAGCGCGTCGCCGCCATCACCGGCCTGCCGGCTGACGATGTCGTGCGGCTGGCGCGCGCATACGCCGAAACCCAGCCGTCCGCCATACGGGTGCTGGTCGGCATGGAGCATCACGCCCACGGCGCCATGGCCTTTCGCACCATCGCCTGCCTGCCTGCCCTGGTCGGCGCCTGGCGCCATCGCGGCGGCGGCATTGTCGATTTCACCGCCAAGCCGCACTACCAGGCGTTGAACGTCGCCGGCGCCGAAAAGCGCGAGCTTGAAGACCGCAGCATCCGCTCCGTCAACATGGTGCAGTTGGGCGAGGCGCTGACCAGCGAAACAATGGCGCCGCCCATTCATGCTCTCATCGTCTACAACAGCAACCCGGCAGTCATTGCGCCCAATCTGAACCGGGTGCGCGCTGGTCTGGCCCGAGATGACCTGTTCACGGTCGTCCACGAGCAGTTCCTGACCGACACCGCGCGCTACGCCGATTACGTCTTCCCCGCCACCACGCAAGTCGAGCACCTCGACCTGCTGTGGTCGTGGGGCCACACCTACGTCACCCTGAATCGCCCTGCCATTGCGCCACTCGGCGAGACGGTGCCGAATACCGAATTCTTTCGCCGCCTGGCCGCCGCCCTCGGCCTCCACGAGCCGGACTTGTATGAATCCGACGAGAACCTCGTGCGTACCGCCCTGGACAGCGACCATCCCTATCTGGACGGCGTCACCTTCGAGCGCCTGTGGGAGTACGGCTGGGCGCCGCTCAACCTGCCCGACGACTGGCGGCCCTTTGCCAACGGCGGTTTCCCCACGCCCTCCGGCAAGTGCGAGTTCTACGCCGAGCACCTACAGGCCCTCGGGCTGGACCCCCTGCCGACGTTCGAGCCTGCGAACGAAAGCCCTGCTGGCGACACCGCGCTGGCCGCCCGCTTTCCGCTGTTGCTGATGACACCCAAGACGCCCCTTCACTTCCTCAATTCGAGCTACGCCAACCTGCCCCGCCATCTGCGCGCCGAACCCGAGCCCAGGCTCGACATCCACGCCGCTGACGCCGAGTCCCGAGGCATCGCCGACGGCGACCCCGTTCGCGTCTTCAACGACCGCGGCGCCATCCACCTGCGCGCCCGCCTCGCCGACCGCGTGCGCCCCGGCGTCGTCGCCGTCCCCTTCGGCTGGTGGACGGCCCACGCCCCTTCCGGCGCCCTCGCCAACACCCTCACCGCCGACGGCCTCAGCGACCTCGGCGGCGGCGGCGACTGGCACGACACGTTAGTGCAGGTAGCCCGGGCTGAGGCGTCTGAATTCCGGGTTGTTCCAAATCCCAGTGGCCTCGTTCCCAGCATCGACCCGGAAAAGCTGAATCAACTCTCCGAACAGCTCGATGCTGAGACTTCCGCGGACGGAAGCACGCCGTGAACGTGCCGGTCGTCAAGCTGGTCATGTGTGCCTGTGGCAAGGTGCTGACTCGGTCTCACGAATACCACGCATAAGGGATACCGGTGATGCGGTACAGTCTGTCGCCGCCCTTACCCAGCGTCGCAGACCCACTGTTGATGATGGGCGTCGAAATACCAGCGGTATCGCCAGTCGCCGGCATCGGTCATCGACCAGCGGCGGTCCTTGAGGTGGGATTGCAGGGTGGCCAAGCCGCTTTGCAGTTGCTCGCGCGTGTAGAAGCCGGGACGGGTTCCGGCGAGTTCGTCTTGGAGGAGTTGGCATTCGAGGCGTAAGGTGCCTTCGACGAGGTCGCGCAAGCGCCAGGACTGATCGTCAAGCAGGCGGCGCAATTTGGTGATGAAGTTGAGGATAATGCCTGGTTTTTTGGCCAGGACCCAGCCGAGCTGGTGGGAGCGGGGCGACAGGTCGCCGGCGTAGGCAAAGGCGGGGATGCGGCCGGTGACTTTGTTCTCCACAAAGCTGCCGAAGCCAAGAATCGTCAGGTCGCGGCGGCGCAGCAGATCAAAGGGATCGGGTTGACCCTGCGGCTGGCCGTAACGGTTGATGACCCGGCAGTTGATGCAGACGAAGGACGTGTAGACGACCGCGGTGCCCTTGGCACTGCCGGGGCTTTGCTCGACTGAGTGGGCGGGCAGCGGCTCACCGTCGTAGTTGGAGAAAACGGTGCCGGCGCCGATGTTCGTGGCGTTCGGCAGGCCCGCAAGCACCTCCTCGCGTCCGTCTTCAGTGAAGATGGGGTAATCGGCGGGTGCCAGCAGGCTGAGGTAGGTATTGGCGTGCTCGCTCACGAATCCGCGGCCGAGGATGAGGGTTTTGCTGACTTCCGAACCCAACTGGCAATCCGCCGCCGTGCGGCTGCGGGTCATGTTGGTAAAGGTGCGAAGGTCGTTACGGGGTCCGACGTGGCAGTGGTCCAACGCCGCATGGACGCCGCGGCTGCCGGTTTCAACCAGCGTGTTAAGCAGGTGCGAGTGGCTGAACCAGATATCGTCTTCCAGACGGGTCGAGCGCTGATCCACACCCCACCCGCCAAACTCGAAAGCACCGCGCTGCCCGGAAGCCTGCACGTGACAGTTGATCAGCGTCACACGGTCGCCGAGCACGACGGGGTTATCCTCGCAGCCGGTGATGACGGAGTTAATCAGCTGGCAATCGCGCCCCGCCACGACGTGCTGCAGGTGACTATGGACGACCGCCGTGCCTTCACCCAGGCAGACCGTCGCTGCTGATTCTACGGCGCTCAACCGTACGCTCCTCGCTGCTCCGCTTGACAATTCGCCGAAAGTCGCGTGCAATTATTCTTCCCTCCGACGGCAACCGCATGCGCCGCCATTCGGGCACGCAACACAACATCTCGCAACCCAACTAAGGCTTGCCCCTGCGTGGGGTAAGCGGGGGACAACACCATGGGCATGACTCGCAGTGAACACATCCTCGCGCGGTCTTCCGGCAAGGCCCGCGTCGCCCCCGGCGACATGGTCGTCGGCAGGGCCGACGTGATCATGGGCAATGATATCACGACTTCCCTGACGGTCCGCATCCTCGACGCCAACGACATCACCCAGTTCGCCGACCCGGACAAAGTCTTCATCGTCATGAGCCACTTCGTACCGGCCAAGGACATCGCCTCCGCTGCCATGGCCAAAACGTGCCGGGATTTCGCGCGCAAGTACAACATCAAGCATTACTTCGAGGCGGGCCAGGGCGGCATCGAGCACGCCCTGCTGCCGGACGAGGGCTACGTCGTCCCCGGCGATCTGGTGCTTGGCGCCGACTCCCACAGTTGCACCTACGGCGGCGTCAACACGTTCGCCACCGGCATCGGCTCCACCGATCTGGCAGCCGCCTGGACCACGGGCGAGCTGTGGCTGCGCGTGCCCGAGACCATCAAGATCGTCTTCAACGGCGTGCCGAAGAGCCCGTGGGTCTCCGCCAAGGACGTGGTGCTCTTCCTCATCAGCCAATTGGGCGACGACGGCGCCTTGTACCAAGCACAGGAATTTCATGGCGAGGGAACCCAGCATCTATCGGTCGAAGGGCGCCTGACCATCGCCAACATGGCCATCGAGGGCGGCGCCAAGAACTCCATCTTCCCGTGCGACGACAAAACGCTGGCGTACGAGGCCGGGCGGGCGAAACGCGACTTCCAGGGCGTGGAAGCGGACGCCGACGCCACCTATGCCGCGGTGCACGAGTTCGACATTTCGAATCTGGAACCCCAGGTCGCCTTCCCGCACCTACCCAGCAACTGCAAGCCGGTGAGCCAGGCAATGCAGGAGAAAGTGGCCATCGACCAAGTATTCATCGGCTCCTGCACCAACGCCAAGCTCGAAGACCTGCGCATCGCGGCCAAAATCCTCGACGGCCACCAGCTCGCCAAATGGACGCGCGGCGTCGTCATCCCGGCCAGCCACAACATCTACATGCAGGCCCTGGACGAAGGGCTGATCAGCATCTTCGCCAAAGCCGGCTTTGCCGTCGCCGAGGGCACCTGCGGCCCCTGCCTGGGCGGCTACATGGGGGTCATCGGGGCGGGCGAACGGATGCTGTCGACGTCCAACCGCAACTTCAAAGGCCGCACCGGCGACGTGCGCGGCGAGACCTACCTGGCGTCACCGGCGGTGGCGGCCGCCTCGGCGATTACCGGCTTCATTACGGACCCCAGCGAGGTGGTTCCGTCCGGCACCACGGCGGCGCTGAACCAGTTCACGGAATAGCGTTAAAGGAGTACCCAACATGGCACAACCACAGCCGAAGGTGTACCGGTACGGGCGGGACGTTAATACCGACCTGATTCTCCCGGCCCGCTACATGATGTTCAACGAACCGGAGGACCTGGCCAAGCATTGCATGGAGGATCTGGACGGCGATTTTCTGCCGACCGTGCGATACGGAGACGTGGTGGTGGGCGAGGAAAATTTCGGCTCCGGCTCCTCGCGCGAACATGCCCCGATGGCGCTCAAGGCGTCCGGCATCGTCGCGGTCATCGCGTCGTCCTTTGCCCGCATCTTTTTCCGCAACGCCATCAACATCGGCCTGCCCGTGCTCGAACTGCCGGAAGCGGTGGCCGATTTCCGGCACGGAGACCCCATTTCCCTCGATATCGAACAGGGCATCGTCAAGAACATCCGCTCCGGCAACTCCTTCCAGGCCAAGCCCTATCCGCCGGAAATCATGGACATCATCCGCGCCGACGGGCTGATGAACCTCATCAAGCAGCAGATAGCATAGGGTTGACCCGGTTATCCCACCGCTCGAACGGCCGTCAGGGAGAGTGCCGAACACCTCTCCCTGCTGCCCCTGATTCAACGACGTTCGTGGAGCGGCACTTCCAACGGCTTGATCCACGGCGCCGGCCAAATCGAGCGCGGCTCTTGCAAGAGGTTGACGTCGGGATCCACCAGATACTGCCGCCGACGGCCGTTCAACGACACCTTCGCCTCCACACGAATCGAGACAACCGGTTTCCCTTCCGCCCGCAACCGCTCACCCAGATAAAGGGTGAACTGGTGGATCATGTCCGGCCGGGTCGCCATTTTCCGCCTCTGCCACGATTTCAAGTAGTCTCTGGGAGACACTTCGAGCTCGTCCCCCGTTTCGTCCATGACATAAAATTTCGCTCGCCCGGATTTGCTGCGCAGCTTCATGTTCCAGGCATAGAGATGCCCCTCTTCCGTCCAGCTCACGTTGCCCGGATAGAGCCAGTGCCTCAGGGGCAAAAACAACTGCCAACTGACATAGACCACAAGGAATGCGAGCACCGCCCAGGAACAGCGGGCAGCGCCGACCGGCGCCGCGGCTTGCTCCTCCCTCAGGACCATGTACCGCCTGGGCCAGCCAGGGGCAAAGAACACCGTTGACAGGGCAATCGCCAGCCAGGGAAAAATCCCGATGTGAAAGACGACGGCGTTGGTGAAGTTGAAAAACAGCACGCCGGCGAACCCTGCAACTCTCGTGCGTCGCCACATCAGGAGCAGCACGATGAGCAGGTCGAAGAACAGACCGCCGTAGGTCATGGCCATCACGACCTCTTCCTCGCCAAAGAGGAAGCCGATCAACGGATAATCCGTGCGTCTTTGCAGCCAGGCCCGCATGGGTTCCCCGGCCAGCCAGTCGGCATTGATCTTGGCAACGCCGCCGAAAAAGTAAACGGCGCCGATCTGGAAGCGCAGGAGCCACAGACACCACGCCGGGACGGTATCCGAGCGCCGGCAGAAACCGTACCTCGCGTCCAGCGACCCGGCCCGATGCGCCGGCACCACCGCCATCAACAGGCTCACCAGGTAAGCGTGATTCAGGTAGCGCGCCTGTTCGAGCAGGAAGACGTAGCTGAAGCCGACGAAAAACAGGGCGGCGGCAACGCGGTAAAACAACCCGAAGGTGATCAGCAAGGCCAGCAGGCCCAGTCCCAGGAAATGCCAATACATGCCGTCGCCAGCCCACGGCGCCACCCAGTCAAACCCGAAGTAGCCAAAATGGAACTCCGGTTCGATCCAGCCCTTGCCGAAATACCGCACGACCATCCACAGCATGAGCAGCCCAAATAATATCCGGGCCATCACCAACGAAGCGACGTCGACAGGCTCTGCAAGGCGCTCGCGCACCCCCCTGACGGCTTTGCCGGCGCTCATGCCCTGAACCTCGAAAAAAACCCAGGGTTTGGGGGTATCACGCTGATGCCTCCTTTACCGCGGGTTGGGCGGGAAAATACAGCGTGAACGTGCTGCCTTGAGCCGCCGTGCTGTGAACCTCCACCCTGCCGCCGTGCAGGTCCATGATCGACCTGACAATCGACAGGCCGAGGCCCATTCCTTCAAGACTGCGGGAATGATCGGGTTCGACCTGGAAGAAGCGATCAAACAGTTTGGGTAGGTACTCCGGGGCGATGCCGCGGCCGGTATCGCTGACGCGAAGCGCGCAGGCGCCCGAAGCATCGGTTTCCGCCGCCAGCGTGATGGTGCCGCCGGCGGGCGTGTAGCGCAGGGCATTGGACAGCAGGTTCGTCAGCGCCCGATGCAGCAGTTGCGGCTCGGCCTGGACGACTCCACTTCCCTGATAGGCAACCGCAAGTCCCTGCTCCTCGGCCGCGGCATCGAAAAAATCCCAGGCGCTCTGAAGCGCGTCGAGGGCATCGAGCGTCTGCCAGTCCAGTTCCTGTTGCGGACTCTCGGCCCGCGCCAGAAAGAGAAGATCGTCCACCATGACGGCGAGGCGCCGCAATTCCTCCAAATTGTGAGCCAGTCCCTCCTGGTATTCGGGCACCGTTCGGACCCGGGCAAGCGTCACCTCGGTTTCCAGCATGAGATTCTGAATCGGCGTGCGGAGTTCGTGAGCCAGGTCGGCGGAAAACTGCTGCAGGCGCGCAACGGCCTCTTTCAGGCGATCCAGCATGCCGTCAAACGCCAGCGCCATCACCGCAAGTTCCTTCGGCCACCGCGATGGCGCAAGGCGTTCGTCCAGGTGTTGCGCGGTCATGCGCTGGGCCATCCGGGTGATCGTATGTAGCGGCCGCAGGCTGTAGCGCACGATCCACGCCGCCGCGCCGGCAAACAGGCACAGCCCCACCAACGATACAATCACCAGAACCTGACGGTAATAGCGCAGCACCGCGTCGTCATAGGTGACGTCCAAGGCGATCTGCAGCACCCGATGCCGGCCGGCAGTGGGCGTTTCGGCCCAAGCGGCAAGGGTCAAAAAGGAGCGGCCGTCAGGTATCCGGCGCAGATCTGTCGAACCAAAGACTTCGGTCGCCGCGCTGGGTTCCGGCAAGGGGATGTCGTGCAGCACGTCCGGCGTATTCGGGGAGGTGGCGAGGAGGTGTGCGTCTTCGTCCAATAACCGCACGTAGTAGGGCAAAAAACTGTGCGCGATGCTTTCCGCATGAATTTCCTCTTGCGCATCGGCTCCCAGCTCTTTCACCGCAGCCCGCAACTCATGCAACTCATCAGCGAGAAACAGGAGCCGGTCTCGCCTCAGTCCGTGAGCGAACCGCCAATGCGAGATGGCGATGACGGCGATGAGCATGACGCATACCGCGGCAACGGCGCACACCGTGATCCGGGTCGTAATCGACCAGGAAGACGTGCCGGCCGCCTTGAGCGCCTCACGAGATGGAGCCATGTGCGCGCTCTTCAAGAACGTAGCCAACGCCGCGAACCGTATGAATCAGTTCCGTGGCGAAACCATCATCGACCTTGCGCCGCAGACGACCGATGGCCACGTCGACCACGTTGGAGTCGCTGTGAAAATGGATATCCCATACGAGCTCCGCAATCTGGGTCCGCGTCAGGACGACTCCCTGATGCCGCGCCATGAGGGCGAGCAGGCTGAATTCTTTGGCGGTGAGAACGAGTTGCCTGCCGCCGCGCCGGGCGTGGTGGCGGACCAGATCCAATTCCAGATCCGCCACGCACAGAGACGCCGTCTGCTGGGTGGGGCCGCGCCGCAGCACGCTACGAATGCGGGCCAGGAGTTCCGAGAACGCAAAGGGCTTGAGGAGATAATCATCGGCGCCGAGCTCAAGGCCCTTGATGCGGGGGAACCGCGTCGCGCGCCGAGAGAAAGATGACCGGCGTGTCCACCTGCCGTCTCAACTCGGTCATCACGGACCAGCCGTTTCGCCGGGGCAGCATGACGTCCAGGATGATCAGGTCGTAAGGCCGGGTGGTGGCCAGCTCCAGCCCGTCTTCACCATGCAGGGTGCTTTCGACCACATAGCCCGCTTCGGACAGCCCCTTGTGAAGATAGGTGACGGCTCGCTCGTCGTCTTCGATGACCAAGATGCGCATGGGCGCCTCCGATTCGACGTGGCAGCTCTCGCGGACGGCATCGGATACCAGCATTTGGAGCCAACGTATAGAGGAATGCTGAAGCGCCTCTACTCATAAGACAAACGCGAGAACGATGAAAAGCAGGAGGCCTGCGGCACTGATCGCGACCGTACGTACGCGAAGCCACATATCGGACAAACCAAGCCAGAAACCCGTGATGACGATGACGAGAAGCCCCAGTGCCATGACTTTCTGCAGGGTCTTGAAAGCCGTCGGTCCGTGGCCCTTGTGCAGCTCGATCAGACGTTTCTGCACGTTCGGCTCGTTGCGGGTCACCCGCACGCCGTCCTGGCCGACGTGTACGACGTAATGCACGCGCGAGGTCGGACGGGTGGTCAGCGTGCTGTCCTCTTGTTTGAGGTATTCGAAGCGATGCTCGATGCCCGCGTCTGCGAGCAATTGTCGAACGGCTGCCTTCAAGTCGGGCGCGGCAAGATCGAGCGAAGCGTCCGGCGCCAATTCCACCGGTATCGCCTTGGCTTTTCCCTTGACCCCTAGCAGGTAAAGGCCGCCGGAAATGGCCATCAGCAACACGACCGGGGCGAGAAAAGCCGCCACGCAAAGGTGCAAGATAGTCCAGAAGCCGCGCCCCATAAAGGGTGCATGCCGTTGTTTGCCAGCAGAAGGCATCTTGAGCACCTCCAAGAAAACCTGAAAACAGGGATCGATGTACGTCAGATGGTGGGGAGGCATTGTGTAAATACCCACACCCCGAGTCGTTCATCCTAGTCGTCATCGTCATCGTCGTCCGCCAACCCGTCGTCGTCATCATCGTCGTCCAGGTCTGGTGACGAGCCACCGCTGTCGTCGAATTGGATTGCCTCAGCGAGGATGCTGCCAAGCTGACCTCTTACTGCAACCAGATCGCCCGGCTTTACCGAGCAAAGAAACCCGCCTGCGTCAGGTTGCCGTCTGCAAACACCGTATTGGCGCTGATTTGAACCTCAACCCCCAAGATGAACAGCCGGGACTCGGCGATGCCATTCGCATCGACAGGTCCCCGCAGCTTCACTTCATCACGCGCCGCCTCGCGCTCCAGACAGCTTGCGACAATGGTGCCATCCAAGTCGACGTCGCCACGCATGTCAATGTAATTACCAACCGCAAGGTCTGCCAGATTGGCGTCGTGGAATCGGGTAAAGTCGTCAACTTGAACGATCAAGCCGAGCAAGGTCAGGGTCTGCGAGTTCACATCTATCGCTTCCACCGGCGCCTGAATGAAGATGGCGCCTTGGCAACTCGCGACGACCGGACCAGTGGCACCACTGCTGCTGTCATCACCGCCACCCCCACAACTGCCGAGTGCCAGCAGCGCGATGAACAGCAGAGTCAAATCCAGGACAGAGCGGCTCCAGGAGCACGTCGACCGGCCTGATAACAGGGGCGCACGCTGGCTATTCCATCCCATCTCTCCATAGCTGAGGTGTGTCAAAGGTATTTGGCGCTTCGACGACAAATGCCAATTGGGAGGATGAGGTGCAATATAAGCAGAATAAATGACAGGACAATGACAAGAAGATGACAATTTCGTCATCCTTATACCGGTCTTAACGAAGCATGGGGATTATTGATGACCTCGATCAGATCAGGAATATCGTGCCAATGAGGCGGGGCATGCTCCGCACCAGCGTCGCCCAATGGCAACAGTCTACTCAGCCAAGCCACGCCTACATACGCCGCGCCAGCTTGGGGTCCAGCGTATCGCGCAGGCCATCGCCGAGGAGGTTGACGGCCAGGACCGTGAGCGCCAGGAACAGGCCGGGGAAGAGAATGATCCAGAAGGCGATCTGCACGTACGTCCGCCCTTCTGCCATGATGTTACCCCAGCTCGGAATGTTCGGCGGCGTGCCGGCGCCGAGAAAGCTGAGATAGGCCTCGAAGATGACCGCCGAGGCGCAGATGTACGTGCCCTGCACGATGAGCGGCGCTACGGTGTTGGGCGTCACATGCCGCAGCAGCACCCGCCAGATGCCCGCCCCCACGGCGCGCGACGCCTCTACGAACGCCTGCTCCCGAAGGCTGAGCACCAGGGCGCGAACGAGGCGCACGACGCGCGGGATTTCCGGGATGGTCAGCGCGATGATGACGTTTTGCGCGCTGGCGTTCATCAACGCCATCAGGGCAATGGCGAGCAGAATGGCCGGGATGGCCATAATGCCGTCCATGATCCGCATAACCACGGCATCAACGCGCCGCAGGTAGCCGCTCAGCAGCCCGATGGCCAGCCCGATCGTCAGGCTCAGCACCGCCACGCAAAATCCGACCATAAGCGAAATGCGGCTGCCGTACACCGTGCGGCTGTACAGGTCGCGGCCCAGCATGTCGGTGCCGAACCAGTACGTCAGCGATGGGCCGCGCAGCCGATCAATAGGGTTCAGTTCCTCAGGATCGATGGTGCCGAAGTAGGGCGCGCCTGCGGCCGCCACCAGCATGACGAGCAGGAAACAGGCGCCGCCGACCATGGTGGGATTGCGCCTGAGCATGCGCAGGAGGAAAGCGGAACGCGGCCGGTCTTCGACGAGATGGGGTTGTGCGGTTGCTATCACCATAAGACGCTCGTGTTCCCTGGATTTCCCCCTCACCCCAACCCTCTCCCGCCAGGGGAGAGGGAACAACAAGGGGACATACGTTGCCGCTAGTAGCGAATGCGGGGGTCGAGGACCATGTACATAAGATCCACCAGCAGGTTAATCAGCACGTAGATAGCCGAGAAAATCAGAATGATCCCCTGGATGACGGGATAATCGCGGTGCAGGATGGCGTCGACCGTGAGGCGGCCGAGGCCCGGAATAGCGAAGACGCTCTCGGTCACCACGACGCCGCCGATGAGCAGCGCGACCCCCACGCCGATAACCGTGACGATCGGCAGGGAGGCATTTTTCAGGGCGTGCCACAGCAGCACGACGTGCGGCTTCAGCCCCTTGGCGTGGGCGGTGCGAATGTAGTCCTCGCGCAGCACCTCCAGCATGCTGGCGCGGGTCATGCGGGCGATCAGCGCCATGTACACCATGCCGAGGGTCAGGCTCGGCAGCACCAGATGCCGCAGGCAGGGCCACAGCCCTTCGCGAATGCTGACGTAGCCCTGAACGGGCAGAATCTGAAGCTTGAGGGCAAAACCGAAGATGAACAGGAACCCCAGCCAGAAAACCGGCAGGGAAAAGCCCAGCACGGCAAACACCATCACCGAGCGGTCAATCCAGGTGCCCGCCTTCCAGGCCGCCACCACCCCCATCGGCACCGCCAGGAGCACAGCAAATATCATGGTGCAGACGGTGAGCGTCAGCGTCGCCTCCAGACGTTGGCCGATGAGCTTGGAGACCGGCAGGTTGGAGAAGATCGACGTGCCCAGGTCCCCCCGCACGACCTGCCACAGCCAGATGCCCAACTGTTGATGCAGCGGCGCGTCCAGCCCGAGCTTGTGGCGGATGCGTTCAATATCTTCCGGCGAGGCGTAGTCCCCGGCGATCACCGCGGCGGGATCGCCGGGGCTGAGGTGCAACAGGGCGAAAACGAACAGCGCGACCACCAGCATCACCGGAATCGTGGCGAGCAGGCGGCGCAGCAGGTAGGCAATCATAGCGTGGTCACCGTTTGATCACCCCTGCTCAGCTATGACGATGTTCCAGAAGAACGGCACCGGCGAGACGATGACGCCTTGAAGGGACTTGCGGTACACGGTCGGCAGGAACCACTGGCCGTAATTGACGTACGGCACGTTGTCGTACGCCGCGCGCTGCAGCGCCTCGGCGATGGACTTTTGCTGCCCTGGATCCGTGGCCCGCGCCCAGTCGTCGCGCAGCTTTTCGAGCCGCTCATCGCACGGCCAGCCAAACCAGGCTTTCTCCTCGCAGCCGCCCGACAAGCCGATGTTGTTGACCGGCGAGGCCACGTCGGCGCCCGTCGCCCAGGTGTGAAACAAGTGCCAGCCACCCTCCGAGGGGGCTTTCTTCTCGACCCGCCGCGACGTCAGCGTGCTCCAGTCCATCGCCTGCACCTGCACGTTGACACCGATCTTCTTCAGCATCTGCGCCGTGACCAGCGAGGCGCCGTGGAGAAGCGGGATGTCCGTCGGGTCCATGAGCACGATTGTCTCACCCGCGTAGCCGGCGTCCTGCATCAATTGTCTGGCCTTGTCCAGGTCCTGTTGCACGAGCGCCTCAGAGGCCACATCAGTCTCGAGCGACGTGCCGCACATGAAGTACGAGCCGCAGGTGCGCCAGAATTGCGGATCGCCGACGATCACCCGCAGATAATCTTCCTGGTTGACCATCCACAGCAGCGCCTGGCGCGCCTCCTTGCGGTTGAATGGCGGGTGCAGGTGATTGGGGCGTAGCCAGCCCTGGGTGCCAAGCGGATCGATTACCGCTACGGTGAGGCCGGGCTCCCTCTCCATGAGAGGCAGCAGATCGACCGGCGGGCGTTCGTAATAATCCACCTCCCCGGCTACCAGGGCCGCCTGCGCGGTCGCCGGGTTCGGGATGTACAGCCATTCCACCCGCTCGACGTGCACCCGCTTGCCCCCGGCAGCGAAGCTCGGCGGCTCCGGGCGCGGTACGTAGTCGGGATTGCGGACGTAAATGACCTTGCTGCCCGGTATCCACTCGTCCTTCACGAACACGAACGGCCCCGAACCGATGGGCTCGGTGATCTGGGTAAAGGCATCGGTTTTCGCCAGGCGTTCCGGCATCATGAACGGCACGTTGCTGCTCAGCTTGCCCAGAGATTCCAGCACCAGTCCATACGGCTCCGTAAGCGTCAGCGTGAAGGTGCGGTCGTCCGCGACGGTGAGGGATTGGGTGAATTCCAGCAGCTTCTGGCCCATGCCGTCGCGCTTACCCCAACGTTGGATCGACGCCACACAATCCGCCGCCCGCACCGGCGCGCCGTCATGCCACTGCAACCCGTCGCGCAGGATGAACGTGTAGATCAGGCCGTCGTCGCTGACGGTCCAGGTGTCCACCATCTGCGGCTGCGGCTGCAGATTGGCATCCAGCGAAAACAGCGTGTCGTAAATCATGTAGCCGTGGTTGCGGGTGATGTAGGCAGTGGTCCAGATCGGGTCGGTATTCTTCAGGTCGGCATGCGGGATGATTTTAAGCGTGCCCCCGGCTGCCATGACGGCGTTGCAACAAGCCAGCAACAGACCCGCCAGCAGCAGCGATTTCCATCCGGTACGTTGAGGTTGCGCGACTGCGGTCATGGTCTGCCTCCTGACAGCGGGAATGATTGTGATGGTGCCGGGGCGTTATTGTTTGGACTTCCCGGCAAAAGTCAATAGGGACCGAGGCGGTGACCGCGGTTTGCAATCCCGTCTGCAGACAGAATACTATTCGCCCCCATGCCGGGAGCTTGTTGCTGGTACAATTAAAGATTCAATTCTGGACAAGAGCGTTTTAATTGCGGTTGCCCGCCAACACTGGCGCGCACAAAATCGCGTCCCTAAGGAACCGGGGCGCCCCTCATGGAGTCAACACAATGGCCGAAGAAAGCCACGGCGCCCAACCGGGCGGCCCGCACGCTTCCAACCCCGCTTCCCCGCAGGACGTGAATGAGGACCCCATCGCCGCACCCCGGCTGGCCGGCAGCCGCCCCGTGTGGCTGCGCAAGCGCGTCCTTGGCCCTCTGCTGTGTCTCATCCTGATCGCTGTCAGCACGCCTTACGGGCTGCGATTGTGGCGCTACTACCAGGTCCACGAGACCACCGATGACGCCTATGTGACTGGCGATATCGTGCCCATCAGCGCCCGCGTCAGCGGCACCGTCATGACCGTATACGCCTCCGAACATCAGCAGGTGGAAGACGGCCAGCTACTGGCGGAACTCGACCCCGACGATTTTGCCGCCCGGGTTGTCCAGGCGAAAGCCATGGTGGCGGTGGCGGCAGCACGCCTTCAGCACGCCGAGCTGAAAGTGCTGTTAACGCAGGACAGCACCAGCAACGCCACGGTGCGCACCGGCGCCTCCCTACGGGCCGCCCAAAGCGCCCTGCGCGAGGCGCAGCACGGCGCCGAAAAGGCCGAAGCGCGGTTGCGCACCTGGGAGGCCGCGGTGGCTGCGGCGCAGGCCGACGTGGACACCCAGGACGTGCACGTCGCCATGGCCCAGACCGGCTTCGACCGGATGAAAAACCTTTTAACCGACGGCGTGGTGGCGCAGCAGCAATTCGACCAGGCGCTCAGTGCCTTGCAGGCTGCGGAGGCCGAAAAACGTGCCAAGTCGGAAACTCTGCAGCAGACGCGCGAGGAATTGGACGCTGCCAAGGCGGACCTGAGTCTGAAGCAGGAGATGGTGCAGGGAGAAGAGGAATTGGTGGCGGAAGCCCAGGCCACGGTGGAGGGATCGCAGGCGCAACATCAGAGCGTTGACATCCAGGAGGCAGAGGTCAAGGTCGCGCAGGCCCTCTTGCAGCAGGCCGAGGCGGACCTTGCCTACGCCCGTCTGCAATTGCAATACACCACGCTGAAGGCGCCGGTTGCCGGTGTGGTCGCCAAGAAAAACCTGGAGATCGGACAGGTCGTGCAGCCCGGACGGCCGTTGCTGGCGCTGGTGCCGCTGCAGGAAGTGTGGGTGGAGGCCAATTTCAAGGAAACCCAACTGCAGTACATGCGGCCCGGACAGCGCGCCACTCTGCAAGTGGATGCCTACCCCGAGGAGGTCTTCTCCGGCACCGTAGAGAGCCTCAGCCCCGGCACGGGCGCCATCTTCAGCCTGTTGCCGCCCGAAAACGCCACCGGCAATTTCGTCAAGGTCGTGCAGCGCGTGCCGGTCAAAATCCGCATCGAGCCGTCAGCGTCGCCCGGCGTCATGCTGCGCCCGGGCATGTCGGTCATTGCGACGGTCAACACGCAGTAAGCATCGAGAAACCGGACGCCGCCTTGCCAACTGCACACCCTCCCTCATCGCCAGGCTTCAAGCAGTTCCTGAAACGCGACCATCTGGCCGCCCTTCGTGGACGACGGCACGACGATGGGCGTATTGATACCCACGTCGTACCAGGCTTCCACGCCCTCGCGCACCTCGGCGGCGCTGCCGTACAGGGTGACTTGCTGCAGCCAGCGGTCGGACATGAGTTCCGGAATCCTGGCGTCCTCGCCGTTGGCAATGGCCTGCCGAATCGCCGTCATCTCGTCTTCAAACCCGGCTTCAATCCAGTAATTCTGGTAGTTAGGCAGGCGCACGTAGCCGGTGAGGGTTCGCCGGTTGACGGCTGCGGCGGCGGCTTTGTCGTCATCGATGCAAATCGGAATCATGTTGCCGAGGAAGAAGTTCGGGTCCTGGCGGGCCACCGGCGACAGGTGGCCGAGCGACGTGGCCACGTGTGACCGGGCGGCATTGGCCCACACCGCGCCCTGAGCGATTTCCGACGCCAGTTGCACCATTTTGCGGCGCAGGGTGGCCAGCACGATGGGCGGCAGGTCGCCGTTGCGCTGGGCGCCAGTTTGCAAATCTTCAACAAATTGCCGCATGTCGCCCAATGGCTTGCCGACCCGCACCCGCAAACGGGTGTGCGCCGGTGCGTGGCTGACGCCAATGCCGAATCGGAAGCGTCCGCCGGACAACTCGTGGATGAGTGTCGCGCTCAGGGCATAGTCGTAGGCGTGGCGCGTGTAAATGTTGGCGATACTGGTGCCAAACGGAATCTCTTTGGTCACCAGGGCCAGGGCTTCGCAGAGTCCCATGCCATCGCCAAAACTCGGACAATAAATGCCGCTGAATCCTTCCTGCTCAAGGCGTTGGGCGAGTTCCAAGGTGGCCTGGCGGCGTCCGGCAACGGCGGCCAGGCTGACGGCAGGTTTGCGCATAGCGTTTCTCCTTCCTGATTGGGTCATGCGGGGGTCTCGTCCGCCCACAGCGAACGGAGCGCAAAATTGAGCCTGTAAGATAGGGTAACACGAGCGCCAGCGCGTGAAGCCCGACGGCCCGGGGGCTTTCCAGACACGGCGCTTCGGCCTTGCCCGCAACGGTCATGCCCTCTAACATAAACGCCGGATTTTGGAGGAGATAAAGGCTATGGTGGACGATTTACGGCGCGCCCTGGGACTCCTGACGGTCTACCGGCTGCGGGCAACGGATACGTGGTCGCCGGAGCTGTTCGGGAGCGCCATGGCGTATTACCCGCTCGTCGGCGCCGGCATTGGCTGCGCGTTATGGAGCCTCTACCTGCTGCTCGCCTACGTCTTTCCGCCGCCGATTGTGGCCGCCCTGCTCCTGGCCGGCCTCTGCCTGGTTACCGGCGGTGTTCACCTCAGCGGCCTCGCCACCACCATGGACGGCCTGAGCGGCGGTCATGACCGCCAGACCACCCTCCGCATCTTCAAGGAACAGCACCTCGGCGCCATGGGCGTCATGAGCGTGGCGCTGGTGCTGCTGATCAAGTTTGCCAGCCTCAGCGTTATACCCGACGAGGGTATGCTGATGACGCTGGTGCTGCTGGGCACCCTGAGCCGCTACGCGATGGTTCAGGTGGCCTGCTTCTCCGCTTACGCGCGTCCGGGCGGCGGGTTCGGCGAGCCGTTCGTGCGCGGCGCCCGGCGGCGGGACCACTTCACCGCCACCCTGCCGTGGTCGCTCATCATCGTCGTGTGCTTTGGCGGCGTCGGCGGGGTGTTGATCGGCACCCTGGTCAGCCTGGCAACGTTTGGCCTGCAAACCTACTTTCGCAAACGCCTGGGCGGCATCACCGCGGACGTACTGGGGGCGACAAACGAGATGGGCGAGACGTTGGTGCTGGTCTTGGCAGCGATGATGTATCACGCCTGACAGCCCGGCCCCTTCAGATTCCGACCTCACAGCGGAAAGTCGCATCCCTGGCAACCCCCCTCATCGTTGCCGCAATGATCGATCAGCACCTGCAATAGGCCCTGCTGCTGACGAGCCCCCGTAACCAGGGACAGCAGCGACGCGTCATCCCCTAGCAAACGGCGCGCCATGTAGCGCAGCGCGTGGTTGTCCGGCAGGCGCGGCGCCGCTTGGTAGGCGGCCAGGAGATTGTTGCGCAGGGACGTATCGGCGTGATGCTGGGCGAAGAGCAGCAGCATAGGCAACAGGGCGTCAATGACGACGGTGAGCGCCCGCCCGGCGCCGATGAGGTGCTGCGAACGCCCTCGGCGGCTTCCGAAACGCGGCCTACGGGTCCAGTACGACGGCTCGCCGCAGATCAGCAGGGCGGTGAGGGCGTTACAAAGCTCACGGGACTTGGCGTTGTTGTCGGCTGCCGAACTGCTGCACAGCGACGCGCCGGCGTCCGTCAACGTCGTGCCGTGGCAGGCGTCCAGGAGACAGGCCATGCCCGCCAGACGGCGTTCGGGACTATTGGCCGGGCGCACGTTGGGTTGACGCCAGTTGACCGTATGCCAGGCACGCTGCCGAATGGCGGCAGGGAAGCCGAGCCAATGCTCATACAAGTCTCCGACGTAGCGCTGGGTGTCGTCGTCAAAGCGGCCGGCGTGGTCGATGTCGGGAAGCAACCCCGCCACGCCGAGAAGCAGCGCCTCGGCAGCCAGTCGGCGCGCTGACGCCGGCACGCCGTCCAGGCAATCCTGCGCTTCCCGCCAGGAAACGCTGCGGGCCAGTTCCTGGAAATGCTGCCGGTGCCCGGTCGAACCCAGTCCCCGCATCACCGCCTCGTACGCCGCCTGTCCCAGGTCCACCTTGGACACCCGCGGCGCCCATCGCCCCATACGCTCCCGCAGGCGCACGTCGCCGGCGCGGTCCAAGAAGGCGCGCACCTGATCAGGTCCCAGGCGCCGCAAGGCTTCGTAGCAGCGGCCCGGCAACGGCACGTTCTGGCGCGGGTAGTCTTCCAGGACAACATCGGTGCGGTATGTTAGCAGTGGGCGTGGCAGGTAGTTTTCCAGGGCAACCTGGGGGATGGGCTGTCCGTCGGCCCGCACGACCACCTGATCCTTGCGGTCATTCCACAGAAACACGTGCAGCATCACGTTGTTGTAACGCGGGTCGCCGTGATGCCGGTGGGCTGTCCAGCCGGAGGCGTAACGGTGGATTTCCACGTCGCCGCGGCGTCGCTGGCCATCGGCGAAGGTGATCGTGGCCTGCTGAAAGTCGGGGCCGGGGTGGACGTTCCAGCGTCCGGGGGAGTGCACGGTGATGGGTTGGCCATCCAGGGTGCGCAAGGCGGCGGGGCGCCAGCGGGGGTCGAACCAGAGACAGTGCAGCAGCTTTTCCGGGATCAGACGTTGCCAGTCGAGCGGCGCTTCAGCCACCCGACTGTCGTTCGGCTCCCAGCCGCTCGCTGCGGGCCATCCATAGAGTTCTCCATGCTTGACTTCCGCTGAGGAACCCCCTAGGTTCGGGGCCTTTGGCGTATCCAATGACCGATCCCCGCATCCAGATTAGGAAACATGACGATGGATCAGAACACCTTGCCGGAATGGATTGCCGGCCTGCAGCAGCGCGCCCCCGAATTCAGTGACCTATACCTCGCCCAGCGGCAGCGAATACTTGCGGATGGGGCCATCCCGGCCAAGTACAAAATCCTTATGACCATGCTCGTCGACGCCATCATGGCGCACCCGGAGGGGGTGGCCACCATCGCCAACCGTGCCCGAGCGGCCGGGGCTTCTGAAGCGGAAATAACGGAAACGGTGGAAGTGGCCTATCTGTTCGGCGGGACGCCAGCCTTGGTTACCGCGACCAACGCTTTTCGGACTTCATCTTGAACCGTGCCGCCCTTGGCCTTACACGATCTTGGAGCAGGCCGTACAGAGGCCGTAAAGCACGACGTCATGGCCTTCAAGGCGGAAACCGCGCGGGGTGAGCTGCGCCAGATTCGTGGAACAGCCGTGGATCTCGAAGACGCGAACGCAGGTGCGGCAGCGGAAGTGGTGGTGGTGCCGCTTGCCCGCCACTTCATAGCGCGGCGGTTCGCCGGGCAGGGCGACCGACTCCAACCAGCCATCTGTAACCAGCGCTTTGAGGTTGCGGTACACCGTGGCGATACCCAGTCCCGGCACGTAGGATTGGGCGGCCGGAAGCACTTCCTGGGGGCTCAGCGGGCGGTCGACTTCTTCAAAAATCCTGCGTATCGCTTGGCGTTGTCGGGTGTTACGGTCCATGGGCGGACTATACACGAAGCACCTAGGCGGGGCAAACGTCCCCGCCACGCGCGCCCCTCACCTTCGATTGCCGTTCAGTCATCAACAGGATCGTGACGTGAAACCAGCGCTCTCCAACCTCATCGAGTCCGTCTTCGACCCCGACCGAAACCCCATCACCTGCGGCGAACTGGTTGAGGAGCTCGACCGCCACGGCATGGCGGTCATTCTGATCCTGTTCTCCGTCCCGGCGGCGTTGCCCGTGCCGGCCGCCGGATACTCCACCTTGCTGGCGGTCCCGCTCCTGATCATCGGCCTGCGCCTGCTGGCGGGATACGACAATCTCTGGCTGCCCGCCAGGCTACGGCAAAGGCCCTTCAACACCGCCCGCTTCAACCGCCGCGTGGTGGACGCGATGCTGCGCCTCGTGCAGGTTGTCGAACGGTTCTCCAGCCCGCGCCTCATCGGGCTGGTGCGGGCGCCGGCCATGCGTGCTGTTATCGGTATCATCGTCTGCGCGCTGGCGTGCTCCATGCTGCTGCCGATTCCGGGGACCAACACGGCGCCGGCGTTCGGCATTTTTCTCATCGGCTTCTCGCTGTTAGAAGACGATGGCGTGCTGCTGCTGGCCGGCATTCTGTGCAGTCTGCTGGCGCTCTTTATTTCCCTGCTGATCATCTTCTTCGGGTACAGAGGCTACGTGTGGCTGAAGGGAGCCGTTTGGGGCTTGTTCTGAGCCCGCGCAAACCCGGTGCCGGGCTGTTGCCGCACCGGAGTCGCCCTGTTACACTGCCCGCACATTACCCCACACAACTCTTACTCCTCCTCCTCCGACATATTCAGGAAGGACCTACGCATGCCAACTTTGCAGGCGGAAGAACTCGAAGCAACGAGCAAACGTATTTTCCAGGGCGCCGGCTCCTCTGGCGAGGAAGCGGGCCTGATCAGCCGTTATCTGGTGACGGCCAATCTGATGGGACATGACTCTCACGGGGTCATCCGCATCCCGCAATATCTGGGCGACGTCCAGAAAGGCAACTGCGTGCCCGACGCGGACTTGGACGTGGTGCAGGAAACGCCTGCGACAGTGGTTCTGAACGCCAATTGGGGCTACGGCCAGACGGCTGGGACGCGAGCCATGGAAATGGCCATAGACAAGGCCGCGACGCAGGCGGTGAGCTCGGTGGGGATTCACAACTGCAATCACATCGGACGCCTGGGCGAGTATCCCGCTATGGCCGCGGCGCGCGGCATGGTCGGCATCACCACGGTCAACGGCCACGGCGCCGGCGCCATTGTCGCGCCCTTCGGCGGCGCTGAGGGCCGCATGGTAACGAATCCCATCTCCGTCGGCATTCCCACCGGACAGGACGGGCCGATTGTGCTCGACATCGCTACCAGCGTGGTGGCGGAAGGCAAGGTGCGGGTGAAGCGCAACCAGGGATTGCCGACGCCCATGGGCTGGCTGGTCAACAACCAGGGCGTCCCGACCACGGACCCGAACGATCTCTACACCACGCCGCGCGGCTCCATTTTGCCGCTCGGCGGACTGAGCGAGGGACACAAAGGCTACGGCCTGGCACTCGTCATCGAAATTCTCAGCGGTGCCTTGACACGGGCCGGCTGCGCTCACCCCAACCCGACGCGCAGCGGTAACGGCGTGTTCATGCTGGTGCTCAACATCTCGGCCTTCACCCCGCTGGAGGACTTTATCCGAGAGGTGGACAACTTAACGGCTTACGTCAAGAGCGCCAAGACCATGGAAGGGTTCAGCGAAATCCTGCTGCCCGGTGAGATCGAAAGCCGCCAGGAACAGGCCCGCCGCGCCAACGGCATTGTGGTTGACGACGAGACCTGGAGCCAGATCAAGTCATCGGCGGCCGAGTACGGAGTCACGGTCAATTGATGCCGTCTGACGGCAACCGTGAGGAGTGACGCGATGCGCTGGTTGCGGAGTCTGTTTGCACGGTCCCCAAGACAGGAAGCGGACAACGCCTTGTGGCTGCATCTGATCTGCGACCGCTGTGGCGAAGCCATCCGCGTGCGCGTCGACCGCCGTTACGACGTGGCGAGTAACCTTCTCGACCCCGGCGAGGAAGGACCCGCTTACACCGTGCACAAAGACGTGGTGGGCGACCGCTGCTTCCAGCGCATCAGTGTCACATTAGGATTCGACCGCCGCATGCAAATCGTCGAGCGCCAAATCCGCGGCGGACGACTTCAAACCGAGGCGGAATTCGAGGCCGCCGGGAGGCCGCAACCACCGCCGGATAGCGATTGACACACCCAAAGCCGCCATGCTATAGAAGCAGGATTCCCCAACCCGAGCCAACATCCTCAAACTTGTGGAGAAGTCGTATGGTAACGCCCTACGAGATGACGACCCGTTTGACTGGTCCCGCCTCTCGGCGCAGCTTCTTACGGTCATCGGTGGCAACCTCTGCCGGGGTCGCCGGCATGCTGCTCGCCAAAACGCCTCCGGCCATCGGGCAGGACCGCGAGCTGCGACTGATCACGTTCTCGCACTTCGTGCCCAGCTCCGACAAGGAGCTCAAGCGGCAACTCGAAGAGTTCGGCCAGATGGCCGGCGTCAAAGTGCGCATGGACCGCGTGGCGCACTTGCAGCTCCCGGCGGTGCTGGCCAGCGAGGTGCAGGGACAAAAGGGACACGACCTCACCGCCCTGTGGGTCGGCATGCCGGATCTGTATAAGAAGCACCTGATCAACCTCGACGATCTGGTCGAAAAGGTGGGTCGACGCGCCGGCGGGTTGACGGACAACATCGTCGGGCGCGACGGCAAGGGTCACTACCGGGCGGTGCCGTGGTTCTTCATTTCCTTCCCCATTGCTGTGCGCACCGACCTCATCGCCGAGATCGGCGAGACGCTGCCGGACACCTGGGAAGATGTCCGCCGCATCGGCATGCAGTTGAAGGCCAAGGGACACCCCATCGGCATCCAGCTGAGCCACTCGGAAGACGCCAACCACATCCTGCGCGGCATCATCTGGAGCTGGGGCGGCAAGCTGGTGGAAGAGGATGGCAAGACCGTGGCGGTGAATTCGCCGGAGGCGGTCGAGGCGTACAAGTTCATCAAGGCTCTGTACAACGACGCCATGGAAGAGGAAGTGCTGGCCTGGGACGACCGCAACAACAACGTGTGCCTCAATTCCGGCAAGTGCAGCATGATCCTCAACCCGATCAGCGCCTACAACTCGGCACGCAACGACGATGCGCTGATCCCCGGCACCGAGCGCCCGGTCCATCAGGTCATCAATCACATCATGCCGCCAGCCGGGCCTGCCGGACGCCACATGTCGGCAGCCTATGCCACCCTCGGCGTCTGGAAATTCTCCCGGAATCAGGAACTCGCCAAGGAGTTTCTGGACTTCCACTTCCAGAAGGATCAGCAGGAGAAGCATCTGACCGCCAGCGAGGGCTACAACCAGCCGCTGATGCGTGCCTTCTCCATGCACCCGATTTACGCCTCGAACTCCAAATACTATTTCGCCCCGTACATTGGCTGGTACACACACGCCCCGGGTTGGCCGGGCACCCCGAATGCCGCCTCCGAGACCGTGTGGCGGCAGTTCATCATCCCCGACACCGCGGCGGCTTGCGCCACCGACAGGATGACGGCGGAGCAAGCGGTGAAGAAGGCGGAAAAGCAGATGAAACGGCTCTATCGGCGGCACAGCTAGCCGACGGGTCGCGTCGCAGTTGCCCGGCGCTGGCGGTGACGCCACCAGCGCCGGTTATTTTTCCCTCCTGCCGGAGGACGTTCTTCAACTCCCAAGAGAGGTCAAAGGATGGCGATCTCCAACACAAGAGAACAGGTTCTTGTCGGTCGAGACTTGACGGCGGCAAATCGACAACGCTGGCGCCGCTCGTTAGGCCCTGACTTTGACGGCTATGGCTTTATCCTGCCCGCCGTCATCATCATGGCCTGCCTGGTCGTATACCCCTTCTTTTTAGCTATCTGGTTCAGCCTGAGCGACGCCATGATTGGCGAACCGGGCCAATGGGTCGGCCTGGCAAATTTCATGTACCTCTTCGGCATCATGTACGAGGGCGAGGACCTGCCCTGGTATCTCAAGTTCAGAGGCTTTTTCTGGGACCTGTCGCTTGCCGATGACATCTTCCTGCTGACGCTGCGAAATACCCTCTTGTTCGCCATCTTTTCGGTCGTCCTGAAGGGCGTTTTCGGGCTCGGGGCAGCGCTGTTGATGCAACGGGCGACCAAGATGAAGCGCTTCATTCGCGGCTCGATTCTGGTGCCGTTCGTCGCGCCCACCGTGCTTACGACGCTGGGCTGGTGGCTGATCTTGGACCCGACCTACAGCCACATCAACTGGCTGCTGGAGAACCTCTGGCCGCTCAATCTCCTCGGCCTCGGCCCCTACCAATGGCTGGGTAATCCGAACCTGGCCCTGAGTTCGGTCATCTTCGTGAATTTCTGGCGCGGCATGCCGTTTTTTGCCGTCACCATGTTTGCGGGTTTGGTGTCCATTCCGGAGCAGCTCTACGAAGCTGCGGAGACAGACGGCGCCTCCACGCTGCGCAAATTCTGGCACGTGACGCTGCCGCTGCTGCGGCCGGTCATGGCCGTGGTCGTTCTCTTTTCCACCATTTTCACCTTGGCCGACTTCGGAATTGTGTACGTGCTGACGCGCGGGGGACCGATGAACTACACCCATCTCTTTGCCACCTATTCGTTCACGGTAGGCATTCTCAATCAGGAGATCGGCCTCGGGGCGGCCATTTCTCTCTTCTTGTTCCCCATCCTGCTGCTGGTGGTAATCCTCCAGCTCAAGATGGTACGAAAGGAGACGGGCTATGGCGTCTAGCGCAATCAGCACGGTGGTGGGATTGGGGGCGAAAGCCAAAATGCCCATGTGGCGCATCCGTAAGGAGATTGTGACGTATGCCAGTCTCCTCCCTTACCTTGCCTTTTCGCTCTTCCCCCTGTACATCATGTTCATCACCTCCCTGAAGTCGAAGCAGGAGATCAACAACCTCGGGGCCTCGCCGTTCTGGGCCACCGGCATCACGCTGGATAATTACATCTACCTGGCTGAAAACACCCACTTCTTCGACCACTGGCTGATCAACACCTTCATCGTCACCGCGGTCTCGACGGCCATCTCCGTGGCGGTGGGCATCCTGGCGGCCTACGCTCTCGCCCGGCTGCGCTTCCGGGGCGTCGAGGTGTTCGGGGTGGCGGTGTTCATCACCTACCTGGTACCTCAGGCCCTGCTATTCCTGCCGCTCATCAACGTGATCAATTTCATCGACGATTTCATACCGATCCGCGACACCTACTGGTCGTTGATCCTCACCTACCCGACGTTTCTGATCCCGTTCGTCACCTGGCTATTGATGGGCTACTTCCGCACCGTGCCGTTCGAGGTCGAGGAATGCGCCTACATCGACGGTGCCAGCCGCATGCGCACCCTGGTCAGCATCGTCCTGCCGATGGCCCTGCCGGGGGTGGCTTGCGCCGTGCTGTTCTCGTTCACCCTGTGCTGGAACGAGTTCCTGTACACCCTCGTGTTCATCCAGGACGAGCTCCAGAAGACCCTGTCGGTCGGCGTGCTCACGGAACTGGTGCGCGGCGACATCTACTTCTGGGGCTCGCTGATGGCCTCCTGCCTGGTGGGTTCCATACCCGTCATCGTGCTCTATGCGTTCTTCATGGATTACTACGTCTCCGGCCTGACGGCGGGTGCGATCAAGTAAGCCACAAGTCTGCAGGGGCGTGACGGCGGCACACCGCTAACGCCCCGTTCCTTCCAGTTGTTCCAAGCATCGTTGAATCAATCGTTTCACCCGCGCAGTGCCTTGACCGATGGCGGATTCGGACTTAGCATAGCGCCTTCTAATATCCTGACTGCCATGGCACGGCACGCAATTTGTTGACCTCAGAAGAGGAAAACCATCCCATGCTCCAGCGGACGGACGATCTTCGAATCGCCAATCTACGGCCTCTCATCCCACCGGCGGTGCTGGTCGAGGAAGAGTTGCCCATCACGGAAAAGGCATCGGAAACGGTGACCAGGGCCCGCCAAGAGGCCGCCGCCATCGTGACCGGCCAGGATGACCGGCTCTTGGCCATTGTTGGCCCCTGCTCCATCCACGACACCGAAGCGGCCATTGAATATGCGGGGCTGCTGTCCAAATGCGCCGATCGCCTGAGCAACGATCTGTGCGTGATCATGCGGGTCTACTTCGAGAAACCCCGCACCACGGTGGGCTGGAAGGGCCTGATCAACGATCCGAACCTCAACGGCAGCTTCGCCATCAACCAGGGGCTGCGCAAAGCCCGGCGACTGCTGCTCGATCTCGGCAACATGGGTGTACCGGCGGGTTCGGAATTCCTCGATACCATCAGCCCGCAGTTCACCGCCGACCTCATTTCCTGGGGCGCCATTGGGGCTCGCACGACGGAAAGCCAGGTGCATCGGGAGCTGGCCTCCGGGTTGTCCATGCCGGTCGGCTTCAAGAACGGCACGGACGGCAATATCCAGATCGCCATCGACGCGATTGGCGCCGCCCAGCGCCCGCATCACTTCCTCGGCGTTAGTAAGCAAGGCGTTGCGGCCATCGTCGAGACGGGCGGCAACAATTACTGCCACGTGATTCTGCGCGGCTCCAACGCCGGCACCAACTTCGACCGTGAGAACGTCGAAAGTGTGGCGAAAAAGCTCGATGCGGCCGGCTTGGCAGGCCGCGTCATGGTCGACTGCAGCCACGGCAACAGTCGCAAGAAGCACGCCAATCAACCTGCTGTGGCGGAGTCCCTTGCCGAGCAAGTCAGCTCCGGATCCGCCCATGTCTTCGGCGTCATGATGGAAAGTCACCTGGTGGAGGGCAATCAGCCCCTTGGCGACGACGTGCAGTCGTTGACCTACGGGCAGAGCATCACCGACGCCTGCATGTCTTGGGACACGACGGAACCGATGCTGGAGAATCTGGCCCAGGCTTCCCGCCAGCGCCGTCAGAAGAAATAGGTTCCGGGAAGCGCCGGAACAATTCGTAACGCCAGAGAGGTTAGCTCCATGATTCAACCCCGGCCTCTGATCCCACCGGCGGTGCTGATTGAGGAAGAGTTGCCCATCACGGAAAAGGCATCGGAAACGGTGACCAGGGCCCGCCAGGAGGCCGCCGCCATCGTGACCGGCCAGGATGACCGGCTCTTGGCCATTGTTGGCCCCTGCTCCATCCACGACACCGAAGCGGCCATTGAATATGCGGGGCTGCTGTCCAAATGCGCCGATCGCCTGAGCGACGATCTGTGCGTGATCATGCGGGTCTACTTCGAGAAACCCCGCACCACGGTGGGCTGGAAGGGCCTGATCAACGATCCGAACCTCAACGGCAGCTTCGCCATCAACCAGGGGCTGCGCAAAGCCCGGCGACTGCTGCTCGATCTCGGCAACATGGGTGTACCGGCGGGTTCGGAATTTCTCGACACCATCAGCCCGCAGTTCACCGCCGACCTCATTTCCTGGGGCGCCATTGGGGCTCGCACGACGGAAAGCCAGGTGCATCGGGAGCTGGCCTCCGGGTTGTCCATGCCGGTCGGCTTCAAGAACGGTACAGACGGCAACATCCAGATCGCCATCGACGCGATTGGCGCCGCCCAGCATCCTCATCATTTCCTGAGTGTTACCAAGCAAGGCGTTGCGGCCATCGTCGAGACCGTCGGCAACGAGTGCTGTCACGTGATTCTGCGCGGCTCCAACGCCGGCACCAATTTCGACCGCGAGAACGTCGAAAGTGGGGCGGAAAAGCTCAATGCGGCCGGCCTGAAAAGCCACGTGATGGTCGACTGCAGCCACGGCAATAGCCGCAATAAACACGCCAATCAGCCCGCCGTCGTGGAGTCCCTGATTGAGCAGGTCAGCTCCGGCTCCTCCAGCATCTTCGGCGTCATGATGGAAAGCCACTTGGTCGAGGGTAATCAGCCCCTTGGCGACGACGTGCAGTCGTTGACCTACGGACAGAGCATCACCGACGCCTGCATGTCTTGGGACACGACGGAGGCGATGCTGGAGAATCTGGCCCAGGCTTCACGTCAGCGCCCCAGAAGAATTAGAACGGTAAACATCCAAACGTTTACAACGCCAGCGAGGTTAGCTCCATGACCCAACCCCATCAGGACCCATTCGGCTCGCGCGTCGTCTTCGAGACCGGAAGCGGAACGGCGGTGATGTATCGCCTCAACCGGCTGGAAGAGGAAGGAATCGGCGCCGTATCGCGCCTGCCCTATTCCCTCAAGGTCATCCTCGAGGCCATCCTGCGGCGGTGCGACGGCCTCGGCGCTTCCACCGATGACGTCAGCGACCTGGTGCAGTGGCAGGCAGCGCAACCGAACTCGCGTGAGCTCCCTTTTGTGCCCTCGCGGGTGCTGCTGCAGGACTACACGGGCCTGCCTGCGGTCGCCGACCTCGCCGCCCTGCGCTCGGCCATGCACCGGCTTGGCGGCGATCCCAAGCGCATCAATCCGATTACCCAGGTCGATCTGGTTGTCGATCATTCGGTGCAGGTGGATCGCTTCGGCTCGCTGTCGGCCTTGGCGTTCAACACCGAACGGGAATTCGAGCGTAACCGCGAACGTTACGAATTCCTGCGCTGGGGGCAGAAGGCATTCGCCAATTTCAGGGTTATCCCGCCGTCGACCGGCATCGTCCATCAGGTCAATCTCGAATACCTCGCCTCCGTTGTGCAGACCCGGCAGCATGGTGGCGATACGGTGGCGTTTCCCGACTCACTGGTCGGTACGGATTCTCACACGACGATGATCAACGGATTGGGCGTCGTCGGCTGGGGGGTGGGCGGCATCGAGGCGGAAGCAGTCATGCTGGGACAACCGCTTTACATGCTGGCGCCGCAAGTTGTCGGGGTCAAGTTGAGCGGCGAGCTTCCGGAAGGCGCCACCGCTACGGACCTGGTGCTTACCGTAACGCAACTGCTGCGTGCCAAAGGAGTGGTCGACAAGTTCGTCGAATACTACGGGCCCGGCATCAGCAAGCTAAGCTTGGCGGACCGCGCCACCATCGCCAACATGTCGCCCGAATACGGCGCGACGATTGGCTTTTTCCCTGTGGATGAGGAAACGCTAAAGTTCCTGAGGGCAACCGGACGCAGTACAGCGCACGTGGAGCTTGTCGAACGATACACCAAGGAGCAGGGCCTCTTCCGCACCGACGACAGCCCGCAGCCGGAATACAGCGATACGGTTGACCTCGACCTGAGCACGATTGAGCCGAGCATTGCCGGCCCAAAGCGGCCCCAGGACCGCGTGCCGCTGCGCGAGGCGCGCCGCACGTTCCGACAGGCGCTGCCAGCCGGCTACAATACGCAGGTCGAAGTCGATGCGTCATCGGACTACCGGAGCTGGCTAGAGGGCGACGCGGAAGCGCCGGCGGCATGGCAGGAGCCGCTGACCAAACGCCGCGATCTGTACAACGGCTACCGAGTACCGGTCGAGGCACGCGGCGAGGCGACCTCGATTACCCACGGTTCGGTCGTCATCGCGGCTATCACAAGCTGCACCAACACCTCCAATCCTTCCGTCATGATCGGCGCCGGGCTGCTGGCCAAGAAAGCCGTCGAACGCGGTCTGCGAGTGCCGGCGTACGTAAAGACCAGCCTGGCGCCGGGGTCGCGGGTGGTCACACAATACTTGCAGGCGGCGGGCCTGACCCCGTACCTGCAAGCCTTGGGGTTCCACGCCATCGGCTACGGCTGTACCACCTGCATCGGCAACAGCGGCCCGATTCTGGAAAGCGTCAACAACGCCATCACGGACCATGACCTGGTGGTAGCCGCCGTTCTGAGCGGCAATCGAAACTTCGAGGGACGCGTGCACGCCGCCACCAAGGCGAATTATCTGGCCTCGCCGCCGCTGGTGGTTGCTTATGCACTGGCCGGCACGGTTGATTTCGACCCGCAGACCGACCCGCTTGGCCACGACGCCCTCGGCGACCCCGTTTACCTTCGCGACGTGTGGCCCTCGCAAACCGAAGTCCGCACCGCCATGCAGGAGGCGCTGAGCCCGGAACTGTTCGAGACCGCCTACGACGCCGTCTTTGAGGGCAGCGACGCCTGGGCCAAGCTCGCCGTGCCGGAAGGAGAGCTGTACGCCTGGGACACCGCCTCGACCTACGTGCAGGAACCGCCGTTCTTTGCCGACCTGACGCCCGAGGTGCCACCGGTAGCCGGCATCACTGGGGCACGCGTGCTGGCGCTGCTCGGCGATTCCGTAACCACGGATCACATCTCGCCGGCCGGCTCGATTCCGGCGAGCGGACCCGCCGGTCGCCATCTGATCGAGCAGGGTGTCGAACCCAAAGACTTCAATTCTTTTGGTGCCCGGCGCGGTAATCACGAAGTCATGATGCGGGGCACGTTTGCCAACATCCGATTGCGGAACCAGCTTGTCCCGGGCACCGAAGGGGGCATCACGGTGTATCTGCCGCCCGATGCCGGGAGCGCCGAGGCCGGCGAACGCATGAGCATTTTCGAGGCTGGCGTGCGGTACCAAAAGGAGGGGACGCCCTTACTGGTGATCGCCGGCAAGGAGTACGGCTCCGGCAGCTCCCGCGACTGGGCCGCCAAGGGCGCCTTTCTGCTGGGGGTCAAGGCCGTCCTGACGGAGAGCTACGAGCGTATCCACCGCAGCAATCTGGTCGCCATGGGGGTGTTGCCGCTGCAATTCAAGGACGGTGACAACGCCGCTTCGTTGGGCTTGACGGGCTTTGAGGTGTACGACATCGAGGGGATTGGGGACGACATCCAGCCCCAGCAGGAAGTGACGCTGCGGGCTCGGGATGTGGCGACCGGCGCCGGGAAACGCTTCCAGGCCATCGTGCGGATCAATTCACAGGTTGAAGTGACGTACTACCGGAATGGCGGGATTCTACAAACTGTCTTGCGGGACATGCTCAACGCTTGAGCCTGACGCCCCACCCTACCCCACAACCCAGGTATCGCCCTGGTTGAACAAGGCATCCAAATCGCCCGTGCCGTGGCGCTGCTGAGCCAGTGCCTCCTGTTCCCCCAGGATGTCGTCATACGTCGGACGTTGCACGTCCCGCAGCACTCCGACCGGCACCGGAAAATCGGGATAATCCAGGCGACTCAGCAGATACGCCAAGGTCCCTCCCGGCTTATGCTCATCGTGCCGCAACAGGTCTTCTTCGCTGACACCGTTCTCACCAATCGTCACCACTTCCGGGTCCAGACCGCGTAACCGGATGCCCCGCTGGCGCTCTTTGCCGAAGCGCATCGGTTCGCCGTGCTGCAGGTACAGCGTGCGGTCGTCGCGCACACTGCGTTCCGTCATGTAGGCAAAGGCGTGGTCATTATAAATATTGCAATTCTGATACACCTCGACAAACGCCGTGCCTTTGTGCGCCGCGGCCCGCTCCAGCGTAGCGATCAGGTGTTTGGTGTCCGTGTCGACCGTGCGGGCTACGAACGTCGCCTCGGCGCCGATGGCAACCGACAGGGGCGAAAGCGGTGCATCGGGCGCACCCATGGGGGCCGACTTGACCTTCTTGCCGAGTTCCGAGGTGGGCGAGTATTGGCCCTTGGTCAGGCCGTAGATGCGGTTGTTGAACAGCACGATCTTAACGTCAACGTTGCGCCGCAGTATGTGCAGGATATGGTTGCCGCCAATGCTCAGGGCGTCGCCGTCTCCGGTGATCACCCACACCATCAAGTCAGGCCGGCTGGCTTTCAGGCCCGTGGCAATGGCCGGCGCGCGGCCGTGAATGGTGTGGAAGCCGTAGGTCTGCATGTAATAGGGAAAACGGCTTGAGCAACCGATACCGGACACGAAAACGATCTTCTCACGCGGCACGCCCAGGTCTGGCATGACCTTCTGGGTCTGCGCCAAGATGGAATAGTCACCGCATCCCGGACACCACCGCACCTCCTGGTCGGAGGTAAAATCCTTGCGTGTCAAAACCGCCGCGGCGCCGCTCACCTTGCCGTTCGTTGCTTCACTCATGCCATGGGATCCTTAGCCAAGAAGTTCTTCGCATTTTTGGATGATTTCAGACACCTTGAATGGCACCCCCTGAACCTTGTGGAAGCCAACGGCGTCAACCAGGAAACGCGCCCGGATCAACAGGCGAAGCTGGCCCAGATTGAGTTCCGGAATCAGCACGGTATCGAAGCGCTGTAGAATGTCCCCAAGGTTTTTCGGCAGCGGGTTGAGATACCGCAGGTGAGCATGCGACACCGATTGCCCTTGCTCGCGCAGCTTGTCCACCGCGGAAACTACCGCGCCGTAGGTACTGCCCCAGCTCAGCACCAGGAGCTTGCCTTCCCGGTCACCATAAACCTCCTGTAGCGGAATGTCGTTGGCGATGCGGTCAATCTTCTCGTTACGCAGCTTGGTCATCAACTCATGGTTGCGGGGATCGTAGCTGACGTTCCCGGTGATGTCGGCCTTTTCCAGCCCGCCGATGCGGTGCTCCAAGCCAGGAGTACCGGGAATGGCCCAAGGCCGCGCCAAGGTCTCGGGATCACGACGGTATGCCGCGAAACCCTCGGGATCGGTGGGGTGCACGACGCTGTAGCGCTTCAGATCGCTGGCCGACGGAATACGCCATGGCTCGGCGCCATTGCCGAGGTAGCCGTCTGACAGGAAAAAGACCGGCGTCATGAATTTTACCGCCAGTCGGAACGCTTCGATCGCCATGTAGAAACAGTCGCTGGGCGTCGCGGGTGCAATGATCGCACAGGCCGAGTCGCTGTTGCGCCCGAACATGCATTGCAGCAGGTCGCCCTGCTCGGTCTTGGTGGGCATGCCGGTACTCGGCCCGGCGCGCTGAATGTCGGCGATCACCAAGGGCAACTCAACCATATGGGCGAGGTTGATCGCTTCGCTTTTCAGAGCCACACCCGGTCCGCTGGTGCAGGTAAGCCCCAAACTGCCGCCGAAGGCCGCGCCAATGGCGGCGGTCACCGCGGCTATTTCGTCTTCCGCCTGGAACGTTTTCACCCCGAAATGCTTGTACTGAACGATCTCGTGCAGAACTTCGCTGGCCGGCGTGATGGGGTAAGCGGTGTAAAAAATGGGTTTGCCAAGCAGGCGGGCGCCCGTCACGAAGCCCATGGCGGTTGCCTCGGCTCCGGTTATATTGCGATAGGTGCCTTCCGGCAGATGCGCTTTGCGCACCCGGTACGCGGTGGTGAAAATCTCGGTGGTGTCACCGTAGTTGTAACCGGCATAGAGGGCCCGTTTGTTGGCCTCGTAGACAGTGGGATTTGATTCCTTAAAGCGTTCTTCAAGAAAGCGCAGGCTGGCGTCCAGTGGTCGGTTGTACAGCCAGTAGAGCAATCCCAGCGCCCAGAAATTCTTGCTGCGGTCGATTTGTCTCTGACTCATGTCGAGGCCGTCGAGGGCCTTGGCATTGAGGGAGCTGATGGGCACCTTGAAGGCGCGGTATTTGGAGAGGCTGCCGTCTTCGAGGGGATTGTTGGTGTAGCCGGCTTTATGGAGATTCGTCTTGCTGAACGCATCGGTGTTGACGACGAGAATACCGCCGTCTTCCAGATCGTCGAGATGCACCTTCAAGGCCGCCGGGTTCATGGCGACCAGCACGTTTGGCGCGTCCCCTGGCGTAAAGATGTCGTGGCTGCTGAAATTCAACTGGAAGGAACTGACGCCCGGCAAGGAGCCCGCCGGGGCGCGGATTTCCGCCGGAAAGTCGGGCAGGGTGCTGATGTCGTTTCCGAACAGGGCCGTTGTACGGGTAAATTGCCCGCCCGTAAGCTGCATGCCGTCACCGGAGTCTCCAGCGAGGCGGATCACGACGGATTCGAGTTCTTCCACCTGCTTGTCGACCGTATCTTGTGATGTCATGCTATGTGGTCCTGTGCAGCGGGATCGCTATATGTGTGGGTTTGTTGGGAGACTAACACCCATTGTAACGCCTTCACTGGTTTCCGTAAAGCCAAGAACGGCTCGTATCGGGGAAAGCTCATGTGTATTCTGATGGTCATTCACCGGGTGTTGCGGGACTACCCGATTGTCGTTGCGGCGAACCGTGACGAGTACTACGACCGCCCGACGCAAGGGCCCGCCCTATTAGCCCACTCACCTCGGATTTGGGGTGGACGTGATGAGCGCGCCGGCGGCACGTGGATGGGCGTCAACGAGCACGGGGTGTTCGTCGGTTTGACCAATCGACGCCTGCATGCGGAACAGGAGACTGACCCCGAGCGGCGGTCGCGGGGTCTGGTGTGCATGGAGGCGCTGCGGGGCCGGACCGCAGCCGAGGCGGTAGAATCCCTCGCGACCCAGCTGCCGCAGCGCTATAACCCGTTCAATCTGCTTGTCATGGACCGCTGCAACCTGGTGTGGGTGGCTTACGACGACAAGCCGGTCGCCCAACGTCTACAGCCGGGACTCCACGTGCTTGCCAACGGTGAACTGAACGATTTTGAGACCGTCCGCCTGCACCGTGCCCGACAACTCTTGCGGGCCACCGAGCAAACCGACCTCCCTACCCTGCTGCCCTGCCTCGAACAGGTGTGCCGCGACCATGAACCCGGCGTGCAGAACCGGGAAACCATCTGCATGCACCGCGACACGGACAATTACGGTACGGTTTCGTCCACCATCCTCGCCCTGCCCTCCGATGGCCAGGAACCGGTGTATCGCTACGCCGCCGGTCATCCTTGCCAAACGCCTTACACAGCGGTTCCGCCCATCCAAATCATTTGAAGGCCGGCATCACCTCATGTGTCAGGATGCGCAGGCTTTGCCGTACCTGATCGGCAGACAACAGACCGCCGGCGTTCAGCTCGGCGACAACGCCATCCAAGCCCAATTCCTCTTGCAGCCACTGCAACCGGTCCCGCAGACCCGGCGCGCTGCCGAACGCGACCTTGGTGGCCAGAATCTCTTCATAAGAAAGAGACGCCAAGCGCTCGGCGGTACTTTGCTGCAAGCGCGCGCCCGCGTCGCTTGGCCGGCGCCTCGCGGCGTCCTGGGCCACGATGCTGCTCTGACGTGAGATGTAATACGTGATGCTTTCGCGGGGCTCGTCCATCACCGCCTGCTCCGAGGCGGCCGCGTAAATGGGAATGCGCAAATACACGTCGCCGTCACCGGCATGTCCGGCCTCGCGCCAAGCCTTGCGGTATGCCTGCAGGTGGGTCCGCAATTCCGGAATGTCCATGCCGCGCAGTCCGACAAAAATCGGATATCCCAGACGACCCACCTCGGGAAAGGTTGCCGCCGTCGTGGCGGCCATGCGCAGCGGCGGATGCGGCAACTGGTAGGGGCGCGGCGACACGGTGGCGTCTTCCACCGTGAAGTAATCGCCATGGTATGAGAACGTCTCCCCCTTCCAGGCTTGCAAAATGATCGCCAGACCCTCGCGAAAACGGCCCTGACTCTCGCTGTACGGGGTGCGGTAAATGTCGTAGGAACGTACGAAGCCGCTGCGCCCAACGCCGAAATCGAAGCGGCCCTTGCTGATGTGGTCCACGGTCGCCACTTCTTCGGCGACCCGCAGCGGGTTGTTCAGGGGCAGAACGTAGACGGCCATACCGATGCGCAGACGGGTAGTGCAAGAGGCAATGGCGCCGGCGACGACGATCGGCGAGGACAGCACGGAGCGCACCGGATTGAAATGGAACTCTGCCAGCCACACGCCGTCGAGGCCCCATGACTCGGCCGCCTGTACAAAATCGAACCCCTCCCGGAACGCGTCGGTCTGGCTGCTATCCTGGCGGCTGCCAAACTCCATAAAGGCGCCAAAGTCCAAGGATGCTCTCCTACCCTGTCAAACGGGTGCGCGCGGCCAGCATCACCGGCTACCGCCGCGCGCACGCATGACACCACCCCTAGCCGTCGCGCTCCAGGGAGAAACCGAACGAGCCGATAGTCATATCGAACACGTAGTAATTCTCGTCCCCGTAGCTGCCGGGGCGGGTGGAGGGCTCAACGACCAGCCGCTTCTGTTCGGACTTGGGGACATGGCCCAGCAGGATGTCCTTGTCGTTCAACGGCTCGCCCGCAAAGTACATCTGCGTGGTGAGGATCGGGGCGAGGGCGACGACCCTGAAATGGATGTGCGGCGTGCGTGCCATTCCGCCAGGAATTGGGTAAGCACCCGGCTTGATGGTCTTGAAGGAATAGCGCCCCTCCTCATCGGTGAGGAACTCGCCGGAATAGCGGAAATAGGGGTCGATCGGCGCCGGATTGGGATCGCGTACATGGGCGTAACGGCCCGTGACGCAGGACTGCCAGATCTCGACGGCAGCGCCCTTGACGGGCCTGCATTCTCCGTCCGTCACCTGTCCGGCGAGATAGATCACCTCGCCGTCCGCAGCCCGCGGCGCGCCGGGGATCTGCGTCAGGTCGTTGTTGTTCATCACTGGCGCCTTGCGGTCGTAGTCGTTCATGTAGAAGGGACCTTCGACCTGCTTCGGCGTGACATTACATACAGCGCTGCGCACGATGTTGGGCGCCGCAAACACCGCGCCGACCGCGAGGGTGTTGCGAAGCATGACACGGCGCGAAAGTGGGCGATGGTGAGACATGAGAATCTCCTTAGAATTAGGGAACTTCACGTTCTAAACGCAGTCCATTCGTGCCAGAAACGGCCCTAAAATAACACACTTGCCGGTCTCCACAAAGGGCTTCAACGTGAATCCACCGGACGCCCCGGCGCCCTTGACCCTCGCACCCCGTCGATGCTAGCCTGCCGCCTTGAAATATCGTCACTTATTGGCCATTTCAACCGCTAAGGAGCGCAGCCGTGTACCCAGCAGGCATCAGGTCCGAAATGCTTCGATTTCCCAGCCAGGACGGCACCCAGATCGACGCCTATTTCAGCCGCCCGGCCGACTCCGGGCGCTACCCCGGCGTCGTCGTCATCATGGAAGCCTTCGGCCTTATTGACCACATCAAGGACGTAGCCCGCCGTTTCGCCGAACAGGGCTACCTGGCCGTCGCCCCGGACATGTACACCCGCGAAGGCTCGCCCGATCCCACCGTTATGGAAGAAATCTTCAAGACCATGTTCTCGGTGCCGGACACCCAGGCCGTGGCCGATCTGGAGGGCGCCATTGCGTTTCTCAAGGGCCAGTCCGACAGCAACGGCAAAGTCGGCGCCATCGGCTTTTGCTCCGGCGGCCGCTACACCCTGATGCTGGGCTGCAAGAGCACCAACCTGGATGCCGCGATCGATTCCGCCGGCGGCTTTATCATTCAGGACGAACACACCCCGCAGCGCCCCGTCTCCCCCATCGACATGGTGCCCACCCTCTCCTGCCCCCTCCTCGCGCTGTTCGGCGAAGAGGACCCCAACCCGTCACCCGAGCACGCCGCCCGTCTGCAGGAAGAACTCGACAAGCACGGCAAAACCTATACGTTTCACATGTACCGCGATGCCGGCCACGCCTTCTTCGCCGACTACCGCCCCAGCTACCGCGCCGCCCCTGCCCAGGACATGTGGCACCGCGTCATGCTGTTCTACGACAGGCACCTCAGGGTATAGCTCATGTTAGACGGGTGTAGGGTCCAGGCGGCCGGCAGTACCGGTAAGGCGACCCGCGCGTAGCGGCCTCAGATATTTGGGGGACGTGGTGAAAGGCGTTTTCGAGAGGGTTTTCAAGGAGAACTATACTTCGTCCCCAATTCTTCTTCCCAGCGCAGGTAGTGCATCATATCTGCGAAGTTCCGTTCCGGGCCGGACAGCACCACGTCTGTGGGCGGACTCATGACACCGGAGAGGCCCCGCTCAACCGGCAAGGCGGCGTGCTGCCAGGCGGCCATGCCGCCCTCCAACACGGTAACGGTCTGGTAGCCCAGGTCCGTTAGCGTGGCGCCGGCAAGCGTGGCTTGGCGCCCATCGTTGCAGGTTATGGCAATGGAGGTCTCGTATGAGGGCGCCAGGGAGCCGATATGAAACTCCAACCAGCCGCGCGGCACCCAGTTGGCGCCGGGTATATGAGCGCCGGCAAAGTCCTGGCTGGTGTCAACGAAAATGACCACCGGCGGCAAGTCGGCGTGCAGAGCCTGGGGGGTCACGAGGCGCACCTTGGCTTGTGCCGCGGCGAAGCCGACCGGCGCCGCATCTTCCCCACCTTGCTCCAGCGCCAAGCCACTGTCGCTCCAGGCTGTGGTTCCACCGTCCACAACGTAGACTTCTGCGAAACCCATCTGCCGATACCAGGAGGCGGTACAGGTGGCACGGGCTTTGCCGTCACAGGCAAAGATGATCGGGCAAGGTTTCACCACCGCCACATCGTCGCAGCGCTGGACGGCCTGGCCGCCAGGAAACCATCGGAACCCGGGTATGTGGCCACCGGCGTACTCCGCCGCGGTCCGCACGTCGACAAAATAATGGATTCCCTCCTCCCGCCTGGCCATCATGGCCTGCAGGGCCGGGATATCCAGGAAACGGACGCCGTCTTCTTCGGCCAATCTGGCCGCGTACGTTTCCGCAGCGGCAAGCCCTTCGGGTGACGGCGCGGGCAGCTCCAGCCGGTTGGCGCCGGTTTCCAGTTGATAACCAGCCAAAAGCCATCCGGCCGTGCCGTTTTTCAGGCCATATACGTTCGACAGACCCATCCGTTGCAGCAGGCGTGTCCCAATAATGCTGCGGGTGCGTCCGGCACAGTTCACAATGACCGTGGTATCCGCCTCCAGCTGTTCGATGATGTCATTGATGCGCAGGGGCAATTCTCCCCCAGGAACGCTGCGCCCCCCAGGAATACAAAAACGCTGGAACTCCTCAGGCGTTCGAGTGTCGAGAATCTCCAGCTTGTCCCCTCGCGCCATACGAGCCTGCAGGTCGGTCGCCTCGATCTCCGGCACGTGATGCACCACTTCCACCTTTTCCCCGAAATCCTTGCTGGGCACGTTGGTGCCCCACTCGGTGGGGTGGCTCTCGCTCACCCAGCGGTTGATGCCCCCTTGCAGGACAGCTACGTTGCTGTATCCCATGCCTTCCAGTGTCGCGGCAGCCAGCGCCGCACGGCGCCCATCGTCGTCACACACCACCACTCGGGTCCCCGGGAAAGGCACCGCCAACGGCATGTCAAATTCGAGTTGCCGGCGCGGTAGCAGACTCACCCCAGAGATGTGCGAGCTGTTGTACTCGCCAGGCTGTCGGACATCAATGCAGGCGCAAGGCGTGTCACTTGCCAAAAGGTCGAGCAGGGTTGCAGGGCTAATCAGGTCTGCCATGAACGGCGACTCCTGTGGCTAAACGGTTTTATCCCCCAAGATACTGGCCGATGAGGGCGATCCTGTCGCTCCGGCAGATGGGACTGTCAAGATTGTGGGTGAGGTCGAGGACGGCGTCGTTGATGAGCACTTCGATGTGTTCGGCGAGGCCGCCGGTGGCGGGGTCCCACAGGGCTTTGTGGAGTTGGGGAAAACGGCCGCTGAGGCGGCGCAGGACCTTGCGAACCGTGTCGTCCGCTCGCAGGGGCAGGTGGAAGACCTTGCGGGTGCTGCCGTCGCCGTCGACGAATTTGGTGATCCAGGCGACGACCTCGATCTCCAACTCGCCGGCGTCGATAGCAGCCGTATTTTGGGGGGTATCAGGTGCCGGCATGGGTGGCCTCCTGGGCATCCCAGAGGTCGGCAACGATATGCGACAGACCCAGGTCTTCCAGCGTGGCCGGAAGCGGTTTACCGGTCTGGCGGTCATAGCCGACCATGTCGTACCAGACGTCGAGCAGGTGCTCCCAATGCGCGCCGATGTCCTGGCCTTGGGCCGGACCGTCGACGGGCACGGAGCCGTATCGTTTGGACGGCCTTTCGAGATCGGGCGTGATGCCGCAGCGGATGTTGAACGCCCGCATCAGCGCGGCGGTGCGTCGGCCAAAGAGCAGCGCCTCGTCCTTGGTGAAATCCCAGCCGGTGGCGGCACTCAGGGTTCGGCACAATATGGACAACAGGGTGCGGGTCGTAAAAATGCACGTCCCCAAGGAATCCTCGAACTGCCGCCGGCCGCGCGTGCCGCCGACCATACGCGCCACGGCGTCCGGATCGAACGGATTGATGCGTGCCGGCTGTCCCATCTCGGTTGGCATCACCGGCGGACCGCTGTCCAGGGTGCCGCCGCTGCCCGTACAGGTATCGAGCATTTCTTCCCAGCGCGCCCGGTGATCGTGGCCGCGCGGGGTATTGCCCGTCATCGCATAAATGGCGCACTCGGCGGCGGGCCCACCAACCGTTTCAGACGCCCGTTTGACGCCCTCGGCCAGCACGTTGCCAAACCCCTCGCGGCGAATCGTCATTTGCAGCAGCACGTTGGCCGCCTCGGCGTCGCCCCAGGTGATGGTGAGGCCACCAAGCTGTTCCTTGGTGATGTAGCCCTTCTCCTGGCACTCGATCACCCAGCCGACGAGCCAGCCAAACTCGTTCACGTCCACGCACGCACGGTCCACCTGCGTGTTGAGCCACGAGGTGGCGACCGGATCGGTGCACCCGAAAGCCCAGCCGGCCCCGGACCAGCCCTCGTATTCCGGCTCGTCGACGATGGCGCCCTGGTGCGGTCCTGAAGGCAATACCTGAGCGTGGCAATGGTGCATGCCGCACGAATTACACTGGTGGCCGCGGTGATCGAAACCCTCGCGCAGCCCCTGCGCCGTCCACTGGCTCATGTCCACACCTTCGGGAACGACGTTCGTGGTGTAATTCTTGATCGGCAGCGCGCCGAGCCGCGACAGGCCGGACACCCCAGGCAGCGTGCCATATTCATACAGCGACCGGGTTGACGGGTCGTATTGCAGGTCCTCGGCGATCTCCTGCGCGGCCATCCACAAGCCGCGCGGGTCGGCGGCGCGCAGCGCCTTGCTGCCGCGCACGATGGCTACCGCCTTCAGCCGTTTGTTGCCCATCACGGCGCCGCAGCCGTTCTTGCTGGCCACGTGGCCGTAATCGCCGTGGACGGCTGCAAAACGCACCTGGTTCTCGCCCGCCACACCACTGGTGTACACGCTGAGCTGGTGGCCCGTCAGATCGAGCATTTCCTCCAGGGCCTCTTGCGTTTCCCAGGTGTCCTTGCCCAGCAGGGTCGAGGCGTCGCGCAGTTCAACGGTGTCGTCACGGATATAGAGATAGACCCACTCCGGCGCCCGCCCCTGCAGGACGATGGCGTCGTAGCCGGAATACTTCAGATTGGCGCCGAAAAAGCCGTTGGCCTGGGTATTGGTGGCGCCGTTGGTCAGAGCGCCGCGCGTCACGACGGTGAGCCCACCGGTGCCCCAAGCCGGCAGCCCGGCCAGCGGACCCGTGGCCAGCACCAGGCGATTGTCTTCGTGGTCCCAGCCGACCTCCGCCGGCACCTCGTCCCACAGAATTTTGATGCCCAGCCCCACCCCACCGATGCAGGTGCGGCACATCTCGGCCGTCCAGGGTTCGGTCCAGGTGCGATTCTGACTCAAATCAACCCGCAATATCTTTCCGGCATAACCGGCTGGGAGTTCCGCTTGCATATCGTTTGTCCTTCAATGCACAGTGTTTGCAGTCCGAATCCTGCTACTGTATCGCTATCGAGTCCGCCGACACCGACGGACGGCCCAGAACCGTTTGCGGCAGCAGCCGGCCGGTCGTGCCGGCGGCAATGAAAGCCCGCTTGACGTCGAACAGATTGCCCCGCAGGTACGACTTCCAGTCGCGCAGCGAAACCCCGGACTGCACCAGTCCCTTCAGAATGCCCACGTCGTTCGTCGCCCAAATGTCCCGCGCCGGTCCGAGAATCATCGCCCCGGTGATACGGTCGTCGTGCCACAGCAGCTTGCGGTACGCCGGGCGTTCCGGCCTCAGGGCGTTCATGACCTCAGCGTCGGGGTCGTCCCAGGCTCCGAAGCTGGCGATTTCGAGCCCGAGCACCTCCACGATGTTCATCAGCAGGCTGCCGCGATACGTCTGCGACTGCCCCGCCATATTGGCCCCGGCGATGCGTCCGTGTTCCATCGCGGTCGGCTCGATGGCGTGCAGCGCCGGTTCCCCGGTGACGGCGTCGCGGCCCTCGGCAATGTCGCCGGCGGCATACACGTTGGGCACATTGGAGCGCATGCGCGCATCGACCACGATGCCCCGGTTGATGGTAAGGCCCGCGTCTTGCAGCCAGTCGAGATTGGTGCGGATACCCGTCGCCATGATCACCTGGTCCGCCATCACGTCCTCGCCCTGCTGAAAACGCAGCCGCTTGCGACCGTCGGCGTCTTCGATGGCGTTGAGTTGCGCTCCGGTGCGAACCGTAACACCGCGGTCCTGCAGCCACCGCGTCACCACGTCGGCGCCCGTCGCATCGATCATGCGCGGCAGAATCTGCGGCGCGATCTCCACGACCGTAAGCTGGGCCTCCAATGCAAGGATGGAATTCAGGATGGTGAAGGCGATGAAACCGGCCCCGACCAACACCACCGAGCAACCCGGCGTGATGCCCCGGATAACGCCCTGCGCCTGCTCCAGGGTCCAAAAGCTGTGGACGCACGAGCCGTCGGCGCCGGCAACGGGCGCCCGCACGGCCGACGAGCCGGTGGCGATGAGCAGATTGTCGTATGGGAGCTCGGTGCCGTCGTCCAGCGTCAGGGTGCTGGTTTGCGTATCGACCCCAACAGCGCGTCTGCCGATGAACGGCTCCACGCCCAGGGTACGCAGGCGCGTCGGCGGGGCCGTGAAGACGTGCGACTCGCTGATACTGCCTTTCAGGTAGTACGGCAGCACCATACGCGAGTAGGGGCGCTCATCGGCCACCAGAATAATTTCGGAAGCGCCGCGGTCGTACTGGCGAATCGTGGTAATGGCGTTCATGCCGGCGGTGCCGCCGCCGACGATGACGTGCCGCGTGCGTGCCATGGCTCCCCCCTATGCCTGCTGCGCCAACTGCGTTTCAGCGCGTTCCGCCGCGAAGCTTCCCAGCCAGTCCGCGCTCTCCGCATCAACGTATTCGATAGCTTGCGTCGGGCAGGCCGAGGCACACGCCGGCGCACCGCCGCAGAGATTGCACTTGGTCGCCTTGGCAGTGTCGGGATCGTAAAACATCGTGCCGTACGGGCAGGCAATGGTGCACAACTTACAGCCCACGCACAGGTCGTTCAGGATGACTTTGGCGCCGACGGGAGAGATGGTAATCGCGTTCACCGGGCAGGCCACCATGCACCAGGCTTCATCGCACTGGGTGCAGGTGTAGGGGGCATAACTCGTATGCGCCTCGAACGGGGAAATGCGGATCACCGACTTGGCGGGCTGAAACACGCCGCTCTGCTCGTACGAACAGGCAATTTCGCACCGCATGCAGCCGGTGCAACGCTGCGGAGTAATACGCAGGACCTTCATGCACGCTCCTTAAGCTGTTGTGATGGATAACGTGTGGCTACGCGCGATATTATTTCCACCTATACCTGGAAGTCAATGCGCCCGACGGGTGCGGCGCCGATTGACAAACCCAGGTGCTGTCAGTAGCCTTGCGTCGCTGTTGACACCATATAAAACATGCCCTTCATGGGGCCGATTCAGGAGTCATCCATGCGCAACACGTTGTTTCAGGACGCAATCCAAAACGGTCGCCGGCTGACGGCGATTGTGCTGCCTTTGCTATTCCTGGCAACGGGTTACGCCATCGCCGCCGATGCCCAAGAGGAAGATTTTGCGGCATGGCTCACGGATTTCCGCCAAGCGGCCCTGAGCGAGGGGATCAGCTCTGAGACCCTGGACGCCGTCCTGCCCGGCCTGACATTTCGGGCCCGTGTCGTCGAGCTCGATCGCAGACAGCCCGAGGGGACCCTGACATACGCCGAGTACCTGTCGCGGGTGCTGCCGCCAGCACGCGTGAACCGCGGCAAGCGATTGCTGCGGAAGCATCGGGCCTTGCTGACCGAAATCGGCGACGCGTACGGGGTTCAGCCACGCTTTATCGTCGCGCTGTGGGGCATTGAGAGCGATTTCGGGCGCGTGACGGGTGGCTTCGCGGTCCTCGACTCTCTGGCGACGCTGGCGTTCGACGGTCGCCGGAGCAAGTTCTTTCGCACGCAGTTGCTCGAGGCGCTGCGCATCGTCGATGACGGCCACATTCAGCCCGACAAAATGCTGGGCTCGTGGGCCGGGGCCATGGGACAAAGCCAGTTCATGCCGTCGAGCTTCCAGCAATTCGCGGTCGATCATGACGGCGACGGACGCCGCGACATCTGGGGCACGCTGCCCGACGTATTCGCCTCCGCCGCCAACTACCTCGCCAAGGCTGGCTGGAAGCATGATCAAACCTGGGGGCGGCGGGTCCGACTGCCGGAGGGTTTCGATCTCGATTTGAAAGGCCTCGAGGTGACTAAATCGCTCCCCGAGTGGCAGGCCCTGGGCGTACGCCGCAGCAACGGGGACGATCTGCCCACTCGGCAGTTGACAGCCTCCCTCATCCTGCCCGGCGGCCCCGGTGGACCCGCCTTTCTGACTTATCCCAACTACCGGGTGCTGCTGAAATGGAACCGGTCGCACTACTTTGCAACCACGATTGGACAGTTCGCCGATCTGTTGGCGGCGCGATAGGGAAGCGGCATGAAACAGGCCGTACAGGTCGCCGAGGCACAAGACATCGTTCTGAACGCGGTGGCCCCCTTGGGAGCGGAAAAGATTTCCCTCCTCGACGCCCTGCATCGCGTCAGCGCCCGGCACGTCAACGCCTCGCGCGACATCCCCCTCGGTGACAATTCCGCCATGGACGGCTATGCCGTGCGGCACGCCGACGTGGCCGGTTCCTCCAGCCAGAAGCCAGCCATCCTTGACGTCCTCGAAATCCTGCCGGCCGGCAAGGCGCCCCAGCACCCGATAACGCCGGGCACCGCGGTCAAGATCATGACCGGCGCCCCGCTTCCGGTTGGTGCCGACACCGTGGTGCAGATCGAGCACACCAACGCGGACGACGCAAGGGTTGCCGTCTACGAAGCACCGCCCATGACCAGCAACTTGCGGCGGCAGGGCGAGGACATCCACGCGGGCGAGTGCGTGCTACCCCAGCACACCCCGCTGCGCCCGGCGGAACTGGGCGTTCTGGCGTCGGTGGGACAGGCGCAAGTGTGGGTGTATCAGCGCCCGCGCGTCGCCATCCTCGCCACCGGCGACGAAATTGCCGACCCCGGTGACCCCAACAACAGCGACAAGATCCTCAACAGCAATTCCTACACCCTGGCGGGACAGGTGGCGGAGGCCGGCGGTGTGCCGGTTCTGTTGGGCGTGGCCCCGGACCGGCGCGACGTGATCCGCGAACGGCTCGCCAGCGGCCTGCGGGCGGACGTGCTGGTCACCTCCGGCGGGGTGTCGGTGGGACAGTTCGATTACGTGCGGGAATGTCTGGACGGGCTGGGTTTCGAGGTCCGCTTCCACACCGTGGCAATGCGGCCGGGCAGCCCGGCGACGTTCGGCCTGGCGCGGCAGGTGCCGGTGTTTTCGCTGCCCGGAAATCCCGTTGCCTCGATGGTCACCTTCGAGCTCTTCGTACGCCCGGCGCTGTTGAAAATGACCGGGCACCGCGATCTGTTCCGGCCGTGCATCGAAGCCGCGCTGCAGGACGGCTTTGAGAAGCGCAGCGGCGTCCGCACCTTTCTGCGCGGCGTCTTGTGCCAGAAAGGCGCGCGCCCGACCGTCACCACAACCGGGCCGCAAGGTTCCGGTATTCTGCGCTCGATGAGCCTCGCCAATTGCCTGATCGACATCCCCGAAGCCGTCGAACGGCTCTCCCCCGGCGATGCGGTATCCGTGATGAGAATTTAGAGACATGCACGCTCATCGTCTTTGTAGCGACACAGATTATGATTTTTCCTAACGGAGGGATCCGATGAATATCCGCAGCTTCGAAGCTATCCGCTACCGTGGTATTAACGGCCTGTCATTGAACAGTTTAAGCCGGGCAAACCTGATTACGGGTGTAAACGGTATTGGGAAGACAGCGCTTATCGAAGCAATCTGGCTCTTCACAGGAAGACATAACACACCGTTGTTGTGGAACGCCAATGTCCAACGATCCTTCAACCCAGTGGTTGATCCTGTCGCCGAATTGTCGGATGGCTTCATAGAAATCCGAGGAATAGAAAATCAGGAGGAGCACAAATGGAAAGTTGAATTTGAAGCCATTGGATCAGTCGGCGAGGTGTTAGTTAACGCGGGTGATACTCAAGAGACAATACAAATCCCGGTTGTTGGCGAGCTACACACATGGATCGACGGCAAGAAGATAAATAGTAAGGACCGAGGGGCAATACATCAGACAAAACTGGGAGCGGTTCTGTACCGGTCCCTCCCACGCCCACCAGAAAAGAGACCTTGCATCATCGAAGGCACAAATTGGCAACTCGCAACTCCGGATGAGTACTTGCAGCGCTACTCCGATATTGTTCGATCAGGGTTCAAGAAAGCGTTAATAGAAGCGGTCAATTTGATTCTCCCCAAAATCAAAGACCTCGAACTCCTCACTGACAAGACGGGGATAGTCCACTTATCCGCAAATATTTCAAATTCATCCAAGAACACACAGCTGCCACTTCTTTCCCTGGGAGGCGGGGTGGTTCGATTGTTCAGACTATATCTGAGCCTTTTCACCGCCCGTGATGGCATAGTGGTCATCGATGAGATAGAGAGTGGCATGCACTATTCGGCGCTTCGTGACCTGTGGGATCTCGTGTGTAGAGGGAGTCGCGACTGGGATGTGCAGTTCATAGCGACAACGCACAGTAGCGAGTGTATTGAGGCCGCAATGGCGGCTTTTGAGGGCGAACCGGGCGATCTGTCCATACACAAGCTCTATTCGGACGAATCGGGAAGCGTCAAGGCAACTACATTCACCGGCGAAACGCTCGAGGGCGCCCGCGACCTTCACTTAGAGGTCCGATGATGCCCGCAAGGGACCCGAGAATAGAAATTCTGGAGGACCGGCTGCTACTGGTCGAAGGACGGGATGAATTCCACCTGCTTGGGAAATTGATCGAAACTTGCTTCAGCGATAACGAGCCTCGGATACAGGTAATGGATATCGCCGGTAAGACCACCCTTGGAACGCGTTTGAAGGCAATGCACGCGGACGCTCTTTCCCGGCCTTCCCTTCGGTCAATTGGCATTGTTCGGGATGCGGACACAAGCGCCACGGCTAGCTTTCAGAGCGTCCGTGACAGTGTTGAGCAGGCCGGGTACGCAGCGCCACCGGCTCACGCCGAGTTTTCGGATGCCAGCCCTTCCATTGGCATATTCATCGTACCTGACGGCAACGAACCCGGCGCCATTGAGACCATCTGCCGGCGTTCTGTGCAGGATGAGGAGACCTCAAGGTGCGTTGACGCATACATAGAATGTCTGGCAACCCACAACGCCCTGAATTCAACTATTCCAGACAAGACTTTCGCCCACGCCTACCTCGCCGCAACGAATGACCCCGTAGCCAGAATCGGCGAAGGCGCTCTGCAGGGCGTATGGAATTTCCAGTCCCCAGCGTTTGCCAACCTCCGTGAGTTCGTTTACAACCTCGCCTCAAGATGAGTATGGCTCGACAGAAGCAACTGGCCTCCAAAGCGGTAAGGCGTCCAAGGCACTCACACACAGAGGACGACAGAATGGCTGACCAGCCCTTTCTCAGCGATATTCAGACCCTGCGGACACGGGTGCGCCAGCATCTTGAACAGGGGGGTGACACCAGGGTACCGGGCGCACCGCGAAACGGTCATTAAATTGCTGAATGAGGCGCTCGCCACTGAGATTGTGTGCGTTCTGCGTTATAGGCGTCATTACTTCATGGCTTCGGGGATCAACGTCCAGAGCGTGGCGCAGGAGTTTTTGCAGCATGCCAACGAGGAGCAGTTGCGCGCCGATCAGCTGGCGCAGCGCATCGTGCAATTGGGCGGCGAGCCCAATTTCGCGCCTGAAGGTCTCAGCACCCGCAGCCACTCCGAATATGTCGAAGGCAACTCGCTTATTGAAGTGATTAAGGAAGACTTGGTCGCCGAGCGCATTGCCATCGACAGCTACCGCGAGATGATTACGTACTTCGGCAATGATGACCCGACGACACGGCGGCTGATGGAAACCATCCTGGCTATGGAAGAAGAACACGCGGACGATCTGGTGAACCTGTTGGAAGAATTCGGCTCGTGAGCGCTGCGGAAGGCAGCCCACCCGAACACGGAGGGTCTGTTGAGTAGAGAAGCGACCCCGGCTCACGCCGACCCGCATGCGCCGTTGCGGCATGACGTTTACGACCTCGGCGCCGTGCTGGGCGGCACTCTGCGTGAGCAGGTTGGCGAGGAGCTGTTTCAGACCGTCGAGCGCGTGCGGGCTCTGGCGAAGAATGCGCGTGCCGGCAGTGACCACGACTTCCGTGAACTGGAGCACCTGCTGGCGCAACTCCCGGTTGACCAAACCCTTAACATCAGCCGCGCCTTCGCCCATTTTTTGACATTGGCTAACGTGGCCGAGCAACACCACCGTGTGCGGCGACGGCGGGTGTATCAGCAAAACCCGAAAGCCGAGCCGCAGCGGGGATCGTTCGACGAAACCTTCGACCGGCTACTGGCAGCGGGCGTCACGCCCGAAACCTTGCATGAGACGATCTGCCGCCAACAGATCGAATGTGTGCTTACGGCCCACCCCACGGAAGTGATCCGCCGCACCTTGTTGCGGAAGCACAATCGCATTGCCGCCCTGTTGGCGCAACGCGACGCCCGCGACCTGACGCCATTTGAACGCCGCGAGACCGAGCAGGCGCTGCGCCGCGACATCACCTCCTGCTGGTTGACGGATGAAATTCGCCGCGCCAGACCAACCCCCGTGGACGAGGCGCGCAGCGGCCTGGCCTGCCTTGAAGAGACGCTGTGGGACGCCGTGCCGCGCTTTCTGCGCCTCCTGGATGACGCCTTGCAACGGTTCACCGGCAAGCCGCTCCCCTTGGCGGCCGCGCCCGTACGCTTTGGCTCCTGGATGGGCGGCGACCGCGATGGCAATCCGTACGTCACGGCGAGCGTCACCCGCGAGGTCTGTCTGTTGGCGCGTCGGCAGGCCGTCTCGTTATATGCGCGTGACCTAACGGCACTGGCGAGCGAGTTGTCAATGACGGCTTGTAGTGACGCCTTGCGGGCGCAGGTAGGCGATGCCCACGAGCCGTATCGCGCCTTTCTGGACAGCGTGCAAGAACGCCTCGATGCCACCCTCCAGGACGTCGACGCACAACTGGCCGGCTTGCCGCCAACACACGCCAATACCTATGCGAACGCGGACGAATTCGCTGACGCTTTACAGCTCTGTTACCAATCGCTGCACGACGTTGGTGCCGGAACGATTGCCGACGGGCCGCTGCTGGATACGCTGCGCCGCGTCACCTGTTTCGGGCTGACCTTGGCGCGCCTGGACATCCGGCAGGAGGCCGCGCGCCATACCGACGTGCTCGATGCCTTCACCCGTGCTCGGGGTTACGGCGCCTACGGCGAGTGGGACGAGGCGCAGCGGCAAAGCTTTCTCGGGCGCGCTCTGCAAGCCGACCCGGCCCCTATTCCCCCGCAACTGTTAGATGATCCGTCTCACCGCGAGGTTCTCGAGACCTTCAGGGCCATCGCCGAACTTGGTCCCGATGCCTTGGGCGCCTACGTCATTTCCATGGCGAAAACACCCTCCGACATCCTGGCCGTCGCGTTTTTGCAACATCAGGCCGACTGCCGCCAGCGGCTGCCGGTGGTGCCGTTGTTCGAGACCGTGGACGCTTTGCGACAGGCCGGCGTAACTATCCGCCAACTCCTGGCGATTCCCTGGTACCGCCAACAACTCGGCGGCACCTTGCAGGTGATGGTGGGGTATTCGGACTCGGCCAAAGACGCCGGCATCCTCACGGCAGGGTGGGAACTGTACAAAGCGCAAGAAGAGTTGGTACAGGTGTGCCGCGAGTACGGCGTCCGCCTGACCCTGTTCCATGGTCGGGGCGGTTCGATCGGCAGGGGCGGAGGCCCCACCTACGCGGCCATCCAGTCCCAGCCGCCGGGGTCGATTGACGGACGGCTGCGGGTGACGGAACAGGGCGAAATGATTCAGAGCAAATTCGGTATCCCGGACATCGCCTTGCGGACGCTGGAGGTGTACACCACGGCGGTTGCCGAGGCCACGCTGCACCCATCGCCCATGCCTAGCCCCGCGTGGCGCCGGTGCATGGAGGAACTATCCCAGACCGCCATGAATGCTTATCGTAAGGTGGTGCAGGAAGATGCCCGCTTTGTGCCCTATTTTCAGGCTGCAACCCCCGAAGCAGTACTAGGCGAACTGAACATCGGCAGCCGTCCGGCACGGCGGCGCGTCGACGTTAGCGTGGACAGCTTGCGGGCTATTCCGTGGATATTCGCTTGGACACAGACCCGCCTGATGCTGCCGTCGTGGCTCGGCGTCGGGGACGCCCTGGAAGAAGCCTTGCGCCGCGGCCAACACGACGACCTGCGCACGATGTATCACGACTGGCCGTTCATGCAATCCACGCTCGACCTCATCGGCATGGTCATGGCCAAAGCCGATATGCGCATTGCCGCCTGCTACGACGAGTGGCTGGTCCCCGAACCGCTGCGGCCGCTTGGCGAGGACCTGCGACACGGCTTTGCCGCCGCAACCCGCGCCGTCCTGGCCGTGACCGGTCACGACGACCTGCTCGCCACCAACCCGGTGCTGCGTCGTTCCATTGACGTGCGCAACCCCTACGTCGACCTCCTCAACATCGTGCAGACTGCCCTGCTGCGGCGCTTTCGTGACCATCCGGAGGACGCCACCTTGCGCGATGCCTTGCTGGTCACGGTTAACGGCATTGCTGCCGGCATGCGGAATACCGGTTAAGAACCTTCTCTCACCCCTTGAGGACGACGCTCGTGAGGAAAAACAGCACCCCGGAGCGGCGCGTCGGCAGAGCCGCAAACGTCACCATTTTCCTCGGCATCTTGTTTACCCTCATCCACCTGCTGGCCCTCAGCGGCCTGACGGCCATGGCCCAACGCGGCTATGGACTTCCCGGCTTGGCTATCGCAGTCGGATTTCTCGGGCTGGGGTACGGCATACGTTACGGCAGCTACGCAGCCTTCTACCTCGCCACCGGCGGCTTTGCCGCCCTCAGCGTGTACTTTGCGGCGCTCTTTGTAACCACCGGCGAGCCTGCGGCGGTCCTGCGCGGCGGCATAACGGCATGGGTATTTGTGAGTCTCTGCCGCACCATCCCGGACATGCGAACCCTGCGCCAGAACGCTGCTTTTCCCCTGCCAATGAGCCGGTATGGAGCCTTTTTCCTCCAGCGCCGGAGCAAAACGCAGGCGCTGGAGAGCGAGGCCAAACAGTAACCCACCTGCGATGCTCGGCTCACCCTTCCGATTGATCCGGCCGTCCCGGGCGTGACGACTGCTGCAAGGTTTGCAGGCGGGCTTCCAGTTCAGCCAGTCGTGCTGCCGCTTCACGGCGGGCCTGAGCTTCAGCTTGACGTTCCGTGGCTTCCGCCTGTCGCGCCCTGTTTTCCTCCAAGTGGGTCAAGAGGTATTCATTCGTCATCGGATCGTGAAACCGCAGCATGCCTTCATCAAGACGAAGATTCAGTCCGAGTATCGGACTGTAAACGCTCCAAACGGCGCCCACCTGTTCCAAGGCAAGCGCCTCGCCATACTGCCCGTCCGACAGCGTGAAGCCTTGCAGGGGCGGATCAAGCACATCACCCGTGGGGGTCCGTATTGCCAGTATTCCGACACCCCTAAACGCGTATACAGGTGGCGCTTACGCCCCTGATCGTCCTCCCGGGTTACTGCTCGAGGTCACGTCCATCACGAAGTCAGGCGCCTTGCTTTCCTGCCACAACAGGTAGGTTCGCCGCCGGTGATTGGGAACGCCGAATACCACGAAGACATCCGGGGCGACCGAGGCCGCCCGGCTGCCCTCTTCGTAGTAGATGAAAAGGTCGCCCGAGACGTAGACATCTTCGCGTTCCCGAAAACGTATCTTCAACGCCTCGATGGCATAGGTGATGACGTTGGGCTGAAAATCCGTTTCCGCCATGGGATGGCTGCGGAATCCGGGACTCGACGTCAAGCGCCGCAAGCGTCGACCGTGGCAGTGCAGAGCCTTTCTCAACGGGACCGCGAGTGACCTTTACTGAGCGTGGGCGGCGCGCATGGCGAGGGCTTTGGGCTTCACCTCCCGCTTGAGCGTGCGGGCGATGAGCGGCTCATCGAGGGCTGCCGCAATCGTGGGGTAGCCAGCACGGGCGATCATGGCGGGCAATCTGCCGTGCTTGAATTGCGCCAGGGTCCAGGCCAACGGATCGGGCACCACCGCGGTGTCCCAATAGATGCGTACGTCCTGGTTGCGCGGGCCGTAATGATAGTGCGGCGCCGATTCAAAGCAATCAAACGCCAACAGCTCGATCTCCTGCCCTGCGACATCGCTGAGCACGTGAATCGCCAGACCCCGGTCGCCGTTGGGCTCACGGAACTCCAGCCCAAAGCGAATGTTGCCGCATTCAACCACCACGTCGCCGCGCTTGTGCGTCACCGTGCGGCGCTGCTTGATGGCCATGTAGCGGGCGGCCTCCTCGACCTGGTCCAGCTTCTCGATAACCAGGTCACAATCGAGTTGCTGCGCCACCTGCTCGTAACCGGCGCGCTCCAGCATGTCCGGCAGCCGGGTGCGCAGTTGTTCCAAGGTCCAGCTGATCGGGTTTCCCGCCGTGGTCTTATCCATGTCGTAGCGCACGTCCGCCTTGTTCGGGGCATAGTGATAGTGCGGGCACTGGTCGAAGCAATCGAACCGCAGGATTTCCGCCGTCTCGCCCTCTGCCTCGCCCATGACCTGAATGCTGACCCCCTGATCTTCCATCAAAGGGCGGTACTGCAGGGCGAACGTCACCGCCCCGGCCTCGATTTGCGTACTTCCCGCCTTCATTGTCATTCTCCTTCTTGCTGACGGTGTCTTCGGACGCCTCTTGAAAATGTGCGGGCCATTATACACAACCCGGCAGCGCCGCAACGTCAACGGATTGTTGCGTCACAACCCCTCCATTTGTATGGTAATTGCCGATGGCCTCGCCAAGGCCACATCGAGAGCCATGAAAATGGCTCCCGGAGCGACTACCGCCCCCCTGACAAGGGGGGTTGGGGGGTTATATGTTTCCCCCAGGTGGGCCTCATGCCCGCCCTGTGGATGCCCGCCTGCACGGAACAGTGGGCACCCACAAGGGGCGCCCCTACGACGGTCGGGGTGTTGCGCAGGCTATTCTCATTAGGAATCCCCCATGGCGCCAAGGCCACATCGAGAGCCATGAAAATGACTCCCGGAGCGACCGCCGCCCCCTGACAAGCACGGAACAGTGGGCACCCACAAGGGGCGCCCCTACGACGGTCGGGGGCGTTCGCAGGCTATTTTCATAGGAAACCAATCATCACACCGCCGTCAGGCGTGGCAACCGCACCCCAAGCCAAGGCAATGGAGGCATGGACATGCAGAACAACATTCGCTTAATGACACTCGACCCCGGTCACTTTCATGCCGCCCTGGTGCAAAAACGCATGTACGAACAGGTCTCCCCGACGGTCAGCGTTTTTGCGCCCGAAGGACCGGACCTGGACCTGCATCTGCAGCGCGTCGAGGCGTTCAACCAGCGCGCCGACCAGCCGACATCCTGGCAACATCAAGTCCACGCGGGGCCGGATTATCTCGACGCCATGCTGCAACAGCGGCCGGGCAACGTGGTCGTCGTGGCGGGCAACAGCAGCCGGCGGCCAGGGTATCTGCAGAAGTCCATTCAGGCTGGCTTGAACGTTCTGGCGGACAAGCCGATCTGCATCGACCCACCAGGCTGGGAAGTGCTTGAGGCGGCCTGCCAGGAGGCGCAACGCAAGGGCCTGTTGATCTGCGACATCATGACCCAGCGGCACGAGATCACCTCGATTATCGCGCGCGCGCTGGTCAACAACCCCAGCGTGTTCGGCACCCTGGAACGGGGCACACCAGAGGCGCCCGCCGTCGTCAAGGAAAGCGTGCACCATCTCTACAAACACGTCTCGGGGCAGGCCCTAATTCGCCCGGCCTGGTATTTCGACGTGACGCAGCAAGGCGAGGGGATCGTGGACGTGACGACGCACCTCATCGACAACACCTTGTGGGAGTGCTTCCCGGACGAGGCGATTGATCACGCTTCGGATGTCCACATGTTGCATGCCCGGCGTTGGCCGACACTGGTGGACCGCGCGCAATTCGCCCAGGTGACGGGTCTGCAGGCGTTTCCGGCGTTTTTGCACGGGGCGCTGGACGCGCAAGGCGCCCTGCCCTATTTCTGCAACGGCGAATTCACCTGCACTATCCGCGGCGTGCATACCCGGATATGGATCGCCTGGAACTTCGTGGCGCCGCTCGGCGGCGACGATACCCACGTGTCGGTCACCCGCGGCACCCGTAGCGAGGTGTTCATTCGGCAGGGAGAGGCGCAGGGCTACCGCCCCGAGGTCTACGTCGAACCAGCAGCGGGCGTCAGCCACACCGGCCTGGGCGCGTCGCTCGACAAGGCGTTGGCAGACTGGGAGCCCCGTTATCCGGGCTTGACGACGTCGCCCGCCGGCAAGGGCTGGCAGGTGCACATTCCCGACACGTATCGCATCGGGCATGAAGCCCATTTTGGAAAAGTGATGGAAGGCTATCTGGATTGCCTCGAACGAGGCATGCTACCGGAGTGGGAAATACCAAACCTGCTGACGAAATACCACATGACGACCACCGCGCTGGCAATGTCAAAAGCGGGAAGCGCATGAGTGGATGTCAGATCGCTGCGTTAATCCGACCTACAGCTTTAACCAAAGTCATATTGCAGCCGCAGCACGAATTGGAAGATGTCCTCCATCGAACCGTTGTGGTCCAGGCCCAATGGCTGCGGAAAGCCGTGCAGGGACACGTCGCTGTTATTCTCCCACCAATCCTGCACGAACATCATGGCCCCACCCATCCGCAGCCAGAGTTTGGGCATGAGGTCCCAATGCAGGTGGGACGTGACCTCAATGCCGCGCAACCGCTCACCATGCTCGTTGGGCTGCGCCGCCTGATCCATCCCCAGCGCCGCAAAGGCGAAAAACACCGGCGTGACCTCGAACTTGGCACGCAGCACGGCCAGCATGCGGCCGTTGTAGCCACCGCCAAAAAAGGGCGACACCGAGACGTTGTTGAGGCCGGCGGTGGAATCATTCAGCGATCCCAGGGTGATCAACTCCAAACCGCCCCCCTCGGTGTAGCGCGACCGACCGAAACCGGAATACTGCGAGTTGAACAAACCGAGAAAGGCGTTCACGTCCCGGCCCCCATCGTCCAGCGAGGCGCGGCTGCCCGCCTCCCCGGAGATGTATTGCAGCGTCAGGCCCAGCCAGTGCTTGCCCAGCGGGTAATCGACGTGCACGCTGCCCATGAAGCCCCGATTGGCCGAGCCGTCGAGCCCGGTGCGGCTGCCAAGCAGATCCCGGCAGTGCTGCCCACTTTGTTCCATCTCAGTGCGTTTCACACTGACATGGCAAGACTGGCCGAGAAACTCCTGTCCGACGTTATAGACGCCGGAAACTTCCAGCCGAGCGCGCTCGAGAACCTGCGTGGTCAGTTTGAGACCAGCGTAAACCTGGTAAGCGTCGGCGCCGCTAACGGGATTGTCGTTGGCGTTGTCGTCCCAGAGATAAAGGCTGGCGGTCACGTCCGTGTCGGCGGTCAGATCGTAGCGGCCGTCGAGCGCAAACCAGCGCGAGTCCTCCTCATCGCGCCGCAGGCTGCCTTCCAGAAACTGCAGAAAGGTGAACTGCGTCCACAACGCCTGCCGCTCGTAGGTAAACTGCAGGCCGGTAAAATCCGTCGCCAGAATGGTCCAATCGAACTGATCGCCCCAGCCAAGGATGCCGCCCCGGAATGACAGGCCCGGCACCCCCGGAATCTCCATCCCTAGGTAGGCGTTTTTCGTTTCCAGGTTCACCCCGTCGGCGCCCTCGCCGCCCCCGCTGCCGGAGCCGACGTTCTCCAACCGATGCCCCGTGGAATCCCAGATAGGCGGGTTCTTGGCGCCGAAGGTGATGTCGCCGATTTCCAGCCCGTAGTGCACCGACAGCGGCGAGTCCGGACGCAGGTCGAATGACAGCCGCAAGCGCGTGTCGACAAACCGCTGCGTCGAACCGTTCGCCGAAAGCGACGGCGCGCCGAAAAACCCGTCTTGCATGTTGTGCAGGTTGCCCCGCAGGCGGTAATTGCCGCCGATCAGGATAATGTCTTCGACTTGTGCAGAGACGGGGTCGAGAGGAAGGAAAACGGCGAGCAGCAGGACGAACAGGCCGCTGAGAAGTGGTTGCATGACACGAGACTGGATTGGATACACGCGCAAGGACACCTTTGCTGTCAACGCCCGTAGACGGCCGGAACGATATCAATGAAGACAGTGACCTCATGGCCGGCGGCCGACACGACCACGAAAGCCCGGCGGGGGTTGTCGCCTCCGAAAGCCGGGGTGAACGTTCCGGTAACCCGTCCATCCTGGGTGCGGCTGGAACCGTCGGGCGTCACAACACCCTCAGAGACGGTGAAGTCGACCCGCACGTCATCGACTGGCTGACCCGAGGCGTCCTCGACGGCCACGGTCAGGCGCGGGCGCTCGGTATGCCGCATGGTCATCATGCCGGGCTCGACGCGCAGCCGATACCCGTGGCCGCCATCCTGGCCGTATGCCGCCAGGGCGGCGAAAACGAGGCACCCCAGCCCCGCCGCGCGGCAGCGCATCATCCGTCGTGTGGGATTAGCCGAAATCATATTGCAGCCGTGCGGAAAATTGCCAGATGTTGTCGGGGTCGGAACCCACCGGCGACCCGAGTTCCATGCCGTAACCGTCAAAGGAGGCGTCGGTGTTGTTCTTCCACCAATCGCCCGTCATGTAGTACGCCGCGCCGAGGCGCAGCCACAGTTTCGGCATGATGTTGACGTGCGCCCAGACGTCGAACTCGATGCCGCGGTCACGGTCGCCGTTGGCGTTCTCAGCGGCAGCCATGTCATAAGCGCCCACCACGTGCAAGGTGACCATGTCCCGATAGCGTTTTTGCAGAACCGGGAATGCGCCCCGCGCGATGAGCAGCAGGCGCCCGTTGTAGTCGCCGTTGAAGTAGCCGTTTCCGGTGCCCCACTTGCTGTTGAAGCCGTCTCCGATATCGACAATCGACCCGCGCGAAATAATCCCCGGCCCTTGGTACATGTGATTCTTGTAGCTCAGCCACGCCCCAATGTCCGCGTTACGCTCGTCGCCGGCGTTCTCGAGCTGGACTTTGCTGCCCGCCTCGCCGGTAATGTACTGCGCCTGCAGCCCGAGGGTGCCGAAGGACAAAAAATAGTCGCCCGACACGCTGGCGTTCACGCCGCCGTTTTTACCGCTGCGGCGGCCGAAATAGCCCTCGCCCTGATTGAGGATCGCGTAGCCGTTGAGGAGCGTCGGGCCGACACGACTGGTGACTTCGAGACCGATCCAGTATTGGAACGGATCGACTTCCAGATTGCGCTTGTTTCCCTGATCGCTCCAGTAATGAAAGGAGCTCGCCACCGTCGTCGAGTCGGTCAGCTTGTATTCCGTATCGATGCCGACCCAGTCACTGTCGTCGGCGTTGTCCCGGGTATCGCCCTCGAAGAATTTCAGGTACACGAGATGCGCCGAGACGTCCCTGCGCCGGTAGTTTAATTGCAAACCGGCAAAGTCATCGGCCAGGATGTTGAAGTCGTAGCGGTCGCCGTAGCCGAAGATGCCGCCTCGAAAGCTCAGACCGCGGATAAAGGGTAGCGTCATTTCCATGAAGATGTTTTTGGTCTCGACATTCACCCCATCGGCCCCGACGCCACCGCCGGCGCCCGGCCCGATCACCGGCACCAGATTGCCGCTGACGTCACTACCTGTTTCGCAATCTATGTCGCTACTTTCACAACCCCCAAAGCGGACATCCCCGATTTCCATGCGGTAATGAACGCGCATCAACTCGCTGGGCCGAAAATCCCAGTACAAGCGCAGGCGGGTATCGAAGAAGGATTTCGTGGAGCTGTCGGCGACAGGAAACCCGCCGCTCTCGCCGCCGCCCGTGTCATTCGCGGCGGCCATGTTGCTGTGGATGCTGCGGAGGCGGAAATCGCCGCCGATGAGGAGAAGGTCTTCTTTCGGGAATACCGCCAGGTTCTGACACCAAGCGTGCCCTGTCCAGAAAGCGAACAGGCCAACCATGAGCGCCACGCGCAAAATCCTTGCTGAGACAGACATGATAGCGATGAATTCTCCTGGGGAACAAGTGAAGAGAACTTCGGGGCCGCGAGACTTTGCGGGAAAATTTCGGGACAGTGTAGCCGTATCAGGCTCCCGCTTGCAAGAGCCCCGGCGCGCGACGCCGCGGCACGAAACATCATCCGCCAGAAATGCCTTTGCTGCCGCCAAGCCCTGTACTATATTAGCCTCCGCAACGTTCCCAAGGCACAACTCCTCGCTAATGAAGGAAGACACGTTATGAAGTTGGTCCGTTTCCAGACCGGCGGTCAGACCCGCCACGGCATTGCCGAAGGCGAGAACATCAGGGAGATCGAAGGCGGCCTCTTCGGCGACCGCATCCCGACCGGCAACAGCTTTCCGCTCAATACCGTCAAGCTCCTGACGCCTTGCACGCCCAGCAAGATGCTGGCCCTGGGCCTGAATTACGCCCTGCACGTGCAGGAAAGTGGCAGCAACCGCCAAGCCCCCACCCAGCCGGAGCCCTTCTACAAGGTGCCCTCGTCACTGTGCAATCCGGGCGACCCAATCTGCATCCCGCCCGGCGCCGGCATGACCCACTTTGAGGGCGAATTGGTGACGGTGATCGGCAAGACGTGCAAGCGCGTCGCCCCGGAGAACGCCCTTGAGTACGTGCTGGGCTACACCTGCGGCAACGACGTGAGCGCCCGCGGCTGGCAGCGCGGCGATTTGCAGTGGTGGCGCGGCAAGTCGAGCGACACGTTTTCCCCGATCGGGCCGTGGATCGAGACCGACATCGCCGACCCGTCGAAGCTGACGCTGGAAACGCGCCTGAATGGTGAGGTCAAGCAGCATTCGGGGACGGATCAGATGATTTTCGACGTGCCAACCATGATCAGCTTCATCAGCCAAGTGGTCACGATGAACCCCGGCGACGCCATTTTTACCGGCACCTGTGAGGGCGTTGGACCGATGGAAGACGGCGACACGGTGGAGATCGAAATTTCGCAGATCGGCGTGCTGCGTAATCCGGTGAAGCGGGAGGCGGAATAAGGCAGGGATCCCCATGGCCTTGCGGGCCACATGAGAGCAATGAAAATAGGACTCCCGCAGCCGTCACTCCGGCGAAAGCCGGAGCCCAGGGGTTTTCTGGGAGCAAAGGCCGCTGGATTCCGGGTCAAGCCCGGAATGACAATTTAGGGGAAAGGGACATCGCTAGCTGCCGGCGATGGTCATCTCGCGGATCTTCAGCGTTGGGGCCATCACCCGGCGGCGCCTGTCCAAATCATTGCCGATCATCTCGATGTCAGCCAGCATCTGGCGCAAGTTGCCCGCGATCGTGATCTCCTCGACCGCATAGGTCAGCTCACCCCCCTCGATCCACAACCCGGAAGCGCCGCGCGAATAATCGCCGGTGACGGGATTGACGCCAAAGCCAATCAGACCGGTCACGTACAGGCCGCTCGGTACCGAGGCGATGATCTCTTCGGGCGTCGCCGTGCCCGGCACCATGAAAAAATTCGTCGGGCTCACGATCGGCGCCTCCCCTGCCGAGCGTGCCGCGTTGCCTGTCGAGCGCATGCCCAGCTTGCGGCCCGTGTACGTATCGAGCAGATAGGCAAGCAGGACGCCCTGCTCCACCACGGTGGTGCGGCGGGTCGGCAGCCCCTCGCCATCGAACGGCTTCGAGCCCGGCGCGCCGGGCAGTGTGCCGTCGTCGTACACGGTGACCGTTTCGGGAGCAATTTTCTGTCCGATGCAATCCGTGAGGAACGACGCCGCGCGGTATACAGCGGAGCCGGAAACTGCCGAGAACAGGTGATTCAGCAAGCCGGCAGCGACGGTGGCATCGAAAACCACCGGCACCTTTTGCGTCGGCACACGGCGGGCGCCCAGTTGCCGCAGGGTGCGTCGTGCAGCCTCCCGACCCAGCGCTTCCGGCGCTTGCAGGCTGTCCATCCGGCGCCCGGCGGTGAACCACGAACCGCTCTGCATGCCGCCCGCGTCGGATGCAATCGAGGCGACCGACAGACTAGCCAGACTGGCGCGGTAGTGCCCGACAAAGCCGTGGCTGTTGACGTACGTTACGTCGCCTTGCGAACTGTCGTACGAGCCACCTTCCGAATTCGTGATGCGGCTGTCGTAGTCCAGGGCGGCCCGTTCCGCGTCTCGCGCCATGGCAATGCGCTCAGCCGGGGGCAATTGTTGCAGGCTGTCGTCGCACAACCCCAGGTCCGGCACCGTGGTCGCAACCTCGTCGGGCTCCGGCAGACCGGCGTGCTCGTCGTCGGCTATCGCCTGCGCCAGCGCACAGGTGTCATCGAGCAGTTGCCGCAACGACGCCGGTGAGAAATCCGAGGTTGACGTGGTGGCCGAGCGCTGTCCGAAGAACAGCCGCAGGCCCAGGCGCTTCTGGTGCGAATTCTGTACCGTCTCGACGTCTCCCAACCGCACCTGCGCCTCGAAAGACGTGCTGTCCACCAGCAGCGCATCGCCGCCGGTGGCGCCGCGTGCGCGCGCCGTTTGCAGCAGGTCCTGCACCACCTGAGGCTCAATCGTCATCCCTGTTTCTCCCGTCGTGAATCGCCAACGCCCTGTCCTATTGCGTACCGCCGACCGTAACCGCGTTCATGCGAATCGTCGGCATGCCCACGCCCACCGGCACTGCCTGGCCGTTCTTGCCGCAGGTGCCGACGCCGGTATCGAGCGCGAAGTCGTTGCCGACCATGTTGATGCGGGTCAAGACGTCCGGCCCGTTGCCGATCAGGCTGGCACCCTTGACCGGCCGCGTCACCTTGCCGTCCTCGATCAGATAGGCTTCATTGGCCGAAAAGACGAACTTGCCGTTGGTAATGTCCACCTGCCCACCGCCAAACGACACCGCGTAGAGGCCCGACGCGACCGAGCTGATGATTTCCTCGGGCGTCGATTCGCCATTGAGCATGAAGGTGTTGGTCATGCGCGGCATCGGCATGTGGGCGTAGCTCTGCCGGCGGCCGTTGCCGGTGGGCGCCATGCCCATCAAGCGGGCGTTCAGGCGATCCTGCAGGTAGCCGCAGAGGATGCCGTTTTCCACCAACACAGTGCGCGACGTCGGCGTGCCCTCGTCGTCCACGTTGAGGGAACCGCGCCGCCATGGAATGGTGCCATCATCGACCACCGTGCACGCCTCCGACGCGATGCGCTCGCCGATGCGGCCGCTGAACGCCGACGTACCCTTGCGGTTGAAGTCGCCCTCCAGCCCGTGGCCGATCGCCTCGTGCAGCAAAATACCCGGCCAGCCGGGGCCGAGCACCACGTCCATCGTGCCGGCCGGGGCATCGATGGCGTCCAAGTTGAGCACCGCCCGGCGTGCGGCCTCACGCGCCAAATCGAGGTATTGCTCCTCCTTGATGAACGTCTCGAACGAGACCCGGCCGCCGCCGCCGGCGCTGCCGTTCTGGCGATTGCCGTCGGCTTCGGCGATACACGTCACGTTGAGGCGCAGCAGGGGTTGCACGTCGCCGACGACCTTGCCCTCGGAGGTGGCGATCAAGACGAGTTTGTGAACGCTGCTGAAGGAGGTCTGAACCTTGGTGATGCGGGGATCGTAGGCGCGGCAGAAGGCGTCAATTTGCTGCAACAGATCGAGCTTGCGCTGCACTGGAATGTCGGTGCCAGCAACCTGCACGGCGTACAGGTCATGCGCCGGTGCCTGCGCACCCTGGACGGCCACGCTGGCCGACTGCGAAGCGCTCTGGGCGATTTCCCGCGCCGTGCGAGCCGCCGCTTCCAGGCTGGGCACGGTGATCTCGTCCGAAAACGCGTAGCCCGTCTTCTCACCCGCCAGCGCCCGGATGCCGACGCCCTGGTTGATCTGCTTCGAGCCCTGCTTCACTTCGCCTTCTTCCAGGGATACAGCGTCGCTGACTTCGTACTGAAAATAAAGGTCGGCATAGTCGATCTGCGGGCTGAGCGTGCGGTCCAGGACGCGCTGCAGGCTGGTCGTGTTCATGCCGTATTGCTGGTCAAAGAAATCCGCCGGTCGGGCAAGCGTCTGCGTCATAACCCCTCCTTCATCACATTCGCGGCCACTGGGAACAGGCGGCAACGGTAGCACACGGGGGGTGGCGTCGCAACGCGCCGGTTCTGTTGACTTTTTCGCTTGCAGCAACGTATGTTCACGGCCTTGGATGGATGCATTTCAGACCTGTCAGAACCGTGGCCGGACAACGGCCCGCAAAGGGGAACACGTGGCGGAAGATCTCATCATCGTCGGGGGTGGACCGGGTGGATACGTGGCAGCGATTCGAGCCGCGCAGCTTGGCATGCAGGTGGCGCTGGTGGAGCGGGCGGCCCTGGGCGGCATCTGCCTGAACTGGGGCTGCATCCCGACCAAGGCCCTGCTGCGCAATGCCGAAATTTATCACCTGATGCGGAAGGGCGCCGAGTTTGGCGTGCACTGCGACAACCTGCGGTTCGATTTTCCGCAGGTCATCGCCCGCAGCCGTCAGGTGGCCGACCGGTTGGTGCAAGGGGTGGCATTTCTGATGCGCAAGAACAAGGTGCAGGTGGTACAGGGCACGGGCCACCTGGCCGGAGCGGGCGCGGTTTCGGTGCACGACGAACAGGGCAACGTCACCGCCACGCTGAACGCCCCGAACATCATCCTCGCTGCCGGCGCGCGACCGCGCGAGCTGCCGGGCCTGCCGTTCGATGGCACACAGGTTCTCAGCAGCACCGAGGCCATGCTGCTCCAGGAAGTGCCGGGGTCTTTGGCGATCATTGGCGCCGGCGCGGTCGGCGTCGAATTCGCCTACCTCTACAACACTTTCGGCAGCCACGTGACACTCATCGAGATGCTGCCGCAGGTGCTACCGGTGGAGGACCACGAAATCAGCGCCGCGCTGCACAAATCACTTACCCAGCAGGGGATCGACATCCTCGTGGAAAGCCGGGTGGACGGCATGGAGAAAGCTGACGACGGCTTGCTGTTGCAAGTCGGCACACCGCAGGGCGCGCAGACCGTTCGAACCGATAAGGTGCTGGTCGCCATCGGCGTGCAGGGCAACGTCGAAACCCTCGGGCTCGACGACGCCGGCGTGCATAGCGAACGGGGCTTTGTGCCGGTGGACACGCACTGTCGCACCAACGTGCCGGGCATTTACGCGATCGGCGACCTCAACGGCCAGCCGTGCCTGGCGCACGTGGCGTCGGCGGAAGGCATCGCCGCGGTTGAAACGATCGCCGGCCTGGACCACCCCGACGTCAACTACGACAACATTCCCGGCTGTACCTACTGCCATCCGCAGGTCGCCAGCGTCGGCCTCACCGAACACGCCGCCCGCGAAGCCGGCCGCAATATCCGCGTCGGCCGTTTCCCCTTCTCAGCCAGCGGCAAGGCCCTGGCGGTCGGCGACAGCGAGGGCATGGTGAAGGTCATCTTCGACGCCGACACGGATGAGCTCCTGGGCACGCACATCATCGGCTCGGAGGCCACCGACCTGATCGCCGAGGTCGGCATCGCCCGCACGCTCGAAACGACCCACTACGAAGTTCTCAAAACCGTGCACGCCCACCCCACCCTGTCCGAAGCCATTATGGAGGCGGTCGGCGACGCTTACGATGAAGCCATTCACATCTGAAGCCACGGTCGGGACAAGACCGCCGAAGGACGGTTCCCCGCTTGCCTTTGGCCGCTGGCTGGCCCTATGATAGACGCCGCTTGAGCACTTCCCCGGCACTGTTCCGGCGCTGGGTTCTCATCGGTTTCCGCCACGTACCATCACACGTCACACGGCAAACCAGCCCAATCACTACGCATCAAGGAGCGTTACATGGGAGAGGTATACGGATACGAACTCGTCGCTCGTGCCCTGCAGAACGAAGGCGCCGACACGATGTTTTTCATCATGGGTGGCCCGATGCTGGGCGCCCAGGACAGCTGCCGCCAGCTTGGTATGAAGGTGATCGACGTGCGCCACGAGCAGGCCGCGGCGATGATGGCCAACGCCTATGCGCGCGTCACCGGCAAAGCCGGGGTATGCTCCACCGCTTCTGGCCCCGCCGCCACCAACCTGCTGACCGGCCTGGCGCACGCCCTCACCGACGCCGCACCGGTGGTCGCGCTCGGCGGCGCCAGCCCCATCCACCACTTTCACAGCGAGACGTTTCAGGAAGTCGATCAGCTCAGCATGATGCGTCCGGCGAGCAAGTGGGCCGGGCAGGCTATCAGCCCAAGGCGCTTGCCTGAATACATCAACATCGCCTATCGCCAGGCCATGAACGGCCGGATGGGGCCGTCGTACCTCGATCTCCCCGGCGACGTTCTTTACAGCCGCGTCGATGAAGACGACGTGGTGTGGCCGGCGCCCGCCAAGACGCACCACCGCAGCATGGGTGACGCCGGTCAGGTGGCTGAGGCCGTCAACATGCTGTCGCGGGCGGAGCGGCCGCTGATCGTCAGCGGCACCGGCATCATCTGGGCCGACGCTGCCGCCGAGATGCAGCAGTTCGTCGACGAGACCGGCATCCCGTTCTTCACCACCCCGCAGGGCCGCGGCGTGGTGCCCGAAGACCACCCGCGCTGTTTTCTCAGCGCCCGTTCGCTGGCCTTCCGCGAGGCCGACGTCATTCTCTTTCTCGCCACCCGTTTCAACTACGTGATCTCGCACGGCCAGGCGCCGCGCTTTAATGCCGACGCCAAGACCATTCAGGTGAATATCGATCCGACCGAAATTGGCCGCAATCGGCCGGTTGACGTAGGCATCGCCGGCGACGCCAAGGCCGTTTTGCAGCAGATGCTGGATCTGGTTCAGGGCAAGTTCGAACCGCAGAAGGAGACGGCCTGGATCGCCGCATTGCGCGAGCAGGATCTCAAGGGGCAAGCGCGCCTGGAGCCGCTGATGCACTCCGACGAGGTGCCGATCCACCCGCTGCGGCTGTGCAAGGAAGTCAAGGATTTTCTGGATCGCGATGCCATTCTGGTGGTCGATGGCCAGGAGATTCTCAACTACGGCCGCCAGTCCATCCCGACGTACCGACCGGGGCACCGGCTCAATTCCGGCTCTTTCGGCACCATGGGGGTCGGCGTGCCGTTCGGTGTTGGCGCCAAGGTGGGACAACCGGATAAGCAGGTCATGGTTCTGCACGGCGACGGCTCGTTCGGCATGAACGCCATGGAGATGGATACGGCCGTGCGGCACAACATTCCCATCGTCACGGTGATCAGCCTGAACGGTGGCTGGACGGCCGATCCGGAAGGCAACAAGGTGGGTCGGACGCTGGGATACCAGCGCTACGAGAAGATGATGGACGCCTTTGGCGGGCACGGCGAGTACGTGGAAAAGCCCGGCGACATTCGCCCGGCTCTGGAACGCGCCTATGCTTCCGGCAAGCCCGCCATCGTGAACGTCAAGACGGACTTCCGGGCGCGCGCCACGACGCTGCGTTTTACGGATTATACGACTTAGTGGAACGTCGGATTACGCCTGCAGCGAATCCGACCTACGGTGGGTGTGGCACGGTCACGCCGAGGACGGACAGGCGATAGACCGTGCCACAATCGAAGACAGGTAGGCTACATGGGGGGGCGCACGGTGACTTCCACACGCCGGTTGAGGGCGCGGAACTCGGCGGTCGTGTTGGGGAAAGCCGGTTCCGACTCGCCGCGCCAGCTCGTGCTGATCCTGTCCGCCGAAACGCCGCTGGTGGTCAGGTAGTTACTCACGGTCTGCGCCCGACGCTGCGAAAGCGCCAGGTTGTATGACTCAGTTCCCTGGGCGTCGGCATGCCCCACAACGTCGGCCTCCAAGGTCGGCTGCTGCATCATGGCCTGCACGACTTCTCCAAGCTGCGCCATCGCGTTGGCCTGCAAGTCTGCCGAATCAAACTCGAACAAGACAATCGCCGGCCGCGGGATCACGATTGGCTGTGCGATCGTTATCACCTGGCTTGCGGTGTCCGATTCCCCCTGATGGTCGCTAACAGTCAAACGCACGATATGCGTACGGGCAACGGCAAACCGGTGTTCCGCCTGCGGCCACAGCACTCGCTGGGTCGTTCCATCACCGAAATCCCACATATAAATAAGCGGATCACCCTCGGGATCCACGGACGCCGAGGCGTCGAACAGAAGAGACTGGAGCGCTCTGCCCGTTGCCGGACCGCTGAACCTGGCCACTGGGGACTGATTCATGGTGGGGCTGGCCCAAGGCTGGCGCATCAACTCGTTCGCATCGGCAATGATGCTCATCGACATCTCACTGGACTGTTGCGTCCTGGACGAATAATACTCGAACCGCGCCGCCTTGTAGCGCGCCTGCAAAGCGGCCAGGTCGTCAGGGAAGTGCTCTCCATAGCCACGTTCGTTGACCGCGTCGAGTGCCTCGGCAACCTCGGCCAACTGGTTGAGAGGTGACGGCGGCGCTTCAAACGTTTCATTGTACGCGCAACCCACCGCCGTTACGCAGCAGATAGTCAAGACACCGAGCCAACGCCAGCTTACTGGCGTACGCAGAGTTTTCATGTAAGCCCCTCCCTCTCACCTTCAACAGTTTCCGGGTGCCAAGTTCGATTGTTCGTGAACACACCACAAGGTTATAACCCAGCTACAGCGAGCGATGCAACCCATCGCGGACGCTGGGCCATGCCGTCCCCGCCTGCCATAGGCTACAATAACTTAGCGGATAGCGATGTGGCTACAGACGGGGATGATGCCTGATGAAACATGGACATGAGTTACAAGTCGAGGCCATTGCCGGGCGCTTGGCGCGCCTGGAGAGGTCCAACCGGCGATGGAAACTGCTGGCGACGATGGCGCTGGCGTTGCTGGGCGTTGGGGTGCTCATAGGCGCCCAGGGAACGGCACGGCCGCCAGTCGTTGACGAATTGCGAGCCAAGGCCTTCCTGCTCGTTGACGAACAAGGCACGACGCTCGCCAGGCTTGGCCGGTTGCCGCACGGCGTCTTGGGACTGGGCTTCTATGACGACGGCCGGCGCAGCCGCATCCTGCTGAGCGTGGATGATGATGGCTCGTCTTCGCTCAACCTATTCAGCCAGGCGGGGCGCAGTGGCGCCCTGCTGAGTGCCAGCGGCACCGGCGGCGTCTCACTGCGTTTCCTGGACGCCAACTGGAAGAACCGCGCCGTCCTGGCCACGTGGCCCAACGGTGCCCCCTTCCTGCGGTTCGCCGACCAGAACGGCAAGGATCGCATCTTGATGGGCTCAACAGAGCTGAAGGTCAAGCCTAGCGGTGAGCTCGTCGAACGCTCCGCCCCTAAAGTGCTGTTTTTCGATGAGGACGAATCCATCCTTTGGCAGGCTCCGTAAGGGCGACCCAGACTGCCCGTTGCCTGACGAAAATAGCGTCGTCGATACGGCAATTCTTTTGTTGTATCCTAGTGCTTCCCAGACTCGAGTCAGCCATCGACAAGACCCTCGCATTCTCTATGGAGACACGTTATGTGCGGCATCATCGGCTACATTGGCAACAAGCCTGCCACGCCAATTCTCATCGAGGGATTGCGGCGGCTCGAATACCGCGGTTACGACTCGGCCGGCATCGCCGTGATCGAGAACGATGCGGTATGCCGCGTTCGCATGCCGGGCAAAGTGGAGAAGCTGGCGGCCAAAATCGCACAGCATCAGTTCGAGGGAACCATCGGCATCGGCCACACCCGCTGGGCCACGCACGGCAAGCCGTCGGAAGCCAACGCCCATCCGCACGCCAACGGCGACGAGACGATCATGCTCATCCACAACGGCATCATCGAGAACTACCAGAGCCTGTGCTCGCAACTCACCAGCCGCGGCTACCGCTTTACCTCCGAGACCGATACGGAAGTCATGGCGCACCTTATCGACGACGCTTACAAGGGCGATCTCGTTCAGGCCGTCAAACAGGCCCTGGGACAGGTGACCGGCACTTACGGCCTGGTGGTGATGCACACCCGCCATCCGGATCAATTGGTGGCGGCACGGCGCGGCTCGCCCATGGTGCTTGGGGTCGGGGATGGCGAAATGTTGCTGGCTAGCGACGTGTCGGCCTTTCTGCGGCTTACGGACAAGGTCGTTTACCTTGAAGACGATGACATCGTCAGCGTCACCACCAAGGACTTCACCATCGACACCCTGGCCGGAAAACAGGTGCAGCGCGACGCCGAACCTATCGAGTGGCAGGACAACGCCGCCGATCTGGAGGGCTTTCCGCACTACATGCTCAAGGAGATATTCGAGCAGCCCGAAACCATTACCAACGCCATCCGCGGACGCCTGGTTGAAAGCGAGGGCATGGCGCACTTCGGCGGCCTGGACGACGTGCTCGAAGAAGGAATGAAAGCGGCGCAGCACCTGGTGATTATTTCCTGCGGCACCAGCTACTACGCCGGCCTGTACGCCCGCTACATCTTCGAAAAGCTCACCGACCTCATCGTGGAGGTGGAAATCGCCAGCGAAATGCGCTACCGCAAGACCAACATCCGCCCCGGCACCGTGGTGCTGGCCATCAGCCAGTCCGGCGAAACGGCCGACACCGTGGCGGCGATGCGAGAGGCGGAACGCAAGGGGGCCTTGCTGCTGGGGCTCGTCAATGTGGTGGGATCGACCATCAGCCGGATGACCAAGGCGGGCGTGTACAACCACGGCGGCCCGGAAATCGGCGTGGCCTCGACCAAAATTTTTACCAGCCAGTGCTGCATCCTGGCCATGATGGCGCTGCTGCACGGGCGCTTCAATCACTTGTCAGTGACGGATGGCATGGAAGTCGTCAACGGTCTCATGCGCCTGCCCGACCACATCAACAGGGTTCTCAAGGAGGCCAACCACATCCACGCCATCGCGGCAAAGTACACACAGGCCAACAATTTTCTGTTTATCGGCCGCAAGTACAACTACCCCATGGCCTTGGAGGGTGCCCTGAAGCTCAAGGAAATTTCGTACATTCACGCCGAGGGCTGCGCCGCCGGCGAGATGAAACACGGTTTTATCGCCATGATCGACGAGAATTTCCCCACCGTCTGCCTGGCTACCCGCGACACCACCTACGAGAAAACCGTTTCCAACATGCAAGAAATCAAAAGCCGCAACGGCAGGATTGTCGCCATTGCCACCGAGGGCGATTATGAAATCGGCGACATCGCCGACGACGTGATCTACACCCCCGCCACCCTGGATTTTCTGCAGCCCATCCCGGCTGTCGTCGCTCTGCAGCTCTTTGCCTACTATTGCGCGATGGAACGCGGCTGCGACATCGACCAGCCGCGCAATTTGGCAAAATCCGTCACGGTTGAGTGATACGGAATCACGCCTCGACCTGCCCCTGCCCCGCTGCGTGTAATCTCACCATAAACACGGTGCCCAAGGCCTACATCACCGCAAATCCCGGTGCCGCGGCACTCCCCGTTTTGCAATGATCCCAACATATTGGACAGACCCATCGGCACAATTACGGACGGATAAGACCAGGGAAGACGACGCTGGCTGCGCCGCATCAGCCGTCTGGCCTGCCAGGCATAGAGCACCCTACCAACGCCGCTACCCCGGGACGGGTGCGTCCAGGACGGCGATAAGCATCAGATTGGCCAGATTATCGAAAAAGAGACCGAAGAAACTGTCAACGTCGCCACGAACGAACCAGTTGGAATGCATCCCCACTCCTTATTTTTTACCAGGACGTGTCAACGCCGAGGATGTTATACCCTACCAATGGGGGTAACACCCACGACGCGCGAGCGAGATCGAGCACCTGTCCGCTTCGGCGTCGAGTCAAGTCCAACTGAAGGAGACAGGAGCGCAAAAGACGCTTCCCAACGTATCCATGGCTGTACCTTCTTCCTACGCATATTCCGATCAGCCTTCCCTTCTGCGCCCGGCTTTGGGGGCAGGTAGCCCCTATTACCATTGGTGGATCACCGCCGGGCTGATGGTGGGCTTTACGACCGTCGGCCTGAGCGTGACGGTCGTGAATATCGCCTTTCCGAAAATCATGACCAGCCTGCGGGTCGATCTCGACGTGATGCAGTGGGTGCAGACCGGCTACATGATCATGCAGGCGGTGATCATGCCGAGCGTCGGTTGGATCGGGGCGCGGCTGGGCAACCGCAGAGTGTATCTGCTGGCCCTCGGCATTTTCGTGGGCGGCTCGGCGCTCAGCGGCCTGGCGTGGGACATATCGTCGCTGATTGCGTTTCGGCTCGTGCAGGCGGTGGGCGGCGGGTTGCTGTTCCCCACCTCGCAGGTCATCTTGTTCGAGACCTTTCCCAAGGAGAAGCGCGGCCTGGCGATGGGCGTCAGTTCATTGGGCTTCTCGCTGGGCCCGATGATGGGCCCGGTGCTCGGCGGCTACCTGATCGAACACGCCAGTTGGCGGGCGGTGTTCTACATCAACGTGCCAGTGGGCATCGTCGGACTGATCCTGGCGTATCTCATCTTGCCGGCGGCACCGCGGCAGAGCGACAGACCCCTGGACGTCGCGGGCATGCTGACGCTGGCGGCGTTTCTGGTGTCGCTGCTGCTGGCCGTCAGCCAGGGAAGCGCTGAGGGCTGGGATTCGCAGTACATCCTGACGCTTTTCGGCGTGGCGTTGGTCGCCGGGGCCAGTTTCATCATCGCCGAGTTGCGCCACGAGCAGCCGTTCGTGGAGTTGCGGCTTTACAGAAGTTTGGCTTTCTCCTTGGCGTCAATCGTGGTTTTCATCAACACGATCAGCTTTATGGCCGCCAACTTTATTGTTATCTTGTTCCTGCAAATCCACCTGGATTACACGCCCCTGCAAGCGGCCTGGATGATGATGCCGTCCGCCGTGGTCATCGGCGTCCTGAGCGTCGGCGCCGGGCGTCTCGCCGACCTTTTGCCGGGGAAATTCCTGATCATTTTCGGCCTCGGCGCAGTAGCTTTCTGCCTGGTTCAGTACGCCTCCATCACGACCTGGACCAGCGTCGGCACCATCACCCTGTGGCTGACGGCGCGGGGCTTTGCGCGAGCCTTTACCATCGCGCCGCTGTCCGCGGTGTCGTTATCGGCCCTGAACGAATCCGAGGTGCGAATGGGCTCCGGCTTGCTGAGCCTGAATCGCGGCATCGCCAGCACCGGCAGCGTGGCACTGGCGGCCACGGTGTTTCAAAACCGCGTGGCGGAGCGCACCACCCTGTTGGCACAGGACCACATGCTGTCGCCGCTCGGCACCGACAAGCTGCTGGGCTCCTTGACCACCACCTTCGAGCATCTCGGCGACCTGAACCAGACGGCGCAAATGAAGTCTCTGGCCGTACTGCACGACCTGGTCGGCACGGAAGCAGCATTGCACAGCTATCACGACACCTTTCTGCTCATCGGCACCATCACGGCCCTGGGCATCATTCCTGCCCTGTGGATGGGTAAAGCGAGCTCTCCCGCGAGTTGACAAACCCTCGGACGCACCTGAATAAGGAATTGCATACCATGAATGAAACCCAACCCGCGGCCACAAATCCGCTCCTGGAAAGCAGCATTTTCCCCGCCTTCGACCGCATTCGCGCCGAGCACGTGGCGCCGGCCATGCGGCAAATCCTGAATGAACTCGACGTCGAATTGCAGCTCCTGGAGGCGCACGCGCAACCCACGTGGACGGGGCTGGTTGAGCCGCTCGAACGCCTCGGGGACCGTCTGCGGGTGACGTGGGGCATCGTGGGGCACCTGATGGGCGTCAAGAACAGTGAGGAACTGCGCCGCGCCTACGAGGAAATGCAACCCGAAATCGTGCAGTTCTTCATGCGGCTGGGACAGAGCCAAGCCGTTTATCAAGCGCTGCATGAGCTGCGAAACGGCGCTGCCTGGCAGGATTGCGACGCGACCCAGAAGCGCATTGTCGAGGTGCTGCTGCGCGATGCCGAACTGTCCGGCGTCGGGCTGCAAGGCGAAAAAAAGGAGCGCTTCAACGCCATCCAGCAAGAACTGGCCGAACTCAGCACCCAGTTCAGCAACCACGTTCTGGACGCCACCAAAGCCTTCGCGCTGATCTTGGAGGACCCGCAAGACGTGGAGGGCCTGCCGACTAGTCTCTTGCACGTCGCGGCCCAGGCAGCCCGCGAGGCGGGAACGCCGGACGCGACGGTGGAGAACGGCCCCTGGCGCATCACGCTGGATTACCCGTCCTTCATGCCCTTCATGGCGCACAGCCGGCGTCGCGGCTTGCGAGAGCGGTTTTACCGTGCCTCAATCACCCGCGCCAGCAGCGGCGATCTGGACAACGCCCCGCTCATCGCCCGCATCCTGCAGTTGCGGCAGGAAATGGCCGCCTTGCTGGGCTACGGCAGCTTCGCCGAGATCAGCCTGGCCAGCAAAATGGCCCCGAACGTGCCGACTGTCGAGAGCTTTCTGGAGGAACTGCGGCAGGCATCCCTGGCTGCGGCGCAGCAGGACCTGGAAGACCAGCGGCAATGCGCCGCGGCAGCCGGAGCCCCTGAAGCGGCGGACCTGCGCCATTGGGACCTGCCGTTCTGGGCCGAGCGCCAGCGTGAACAGCAGTACGATTTCAGCGAAGAAGCCCTGCGACCGTATTTTCCCCTGCCGCGCGTACTGGACGGTCTGTTCGCCCTCGCCCGGCGCCTGTTCGGGGTGCGCATCGAGGCGGCGGACGGCGACGCGCCCGTGTGGCAGGAGGACGTACGATTCTTCCGTATCTACGACGAGCACGACCAGGAAATCGCCGCGTTCTATCTCGATCCCTGCAGCCGTCCCGCCGAAAAACGCGGCGGCGCCTGGATGGACGAGTGCGTGGGCCGCAGCCGCCTCCTGGCGCCGTCCGGGCAGTCGGTTCGCCTGCCGGTGGCCTATCTCATCTGCAATCAGACGCCGCCCGTGGGCGACCAACCCTCGCTGATGTCGTTCACCGAACTGCGGACCCTGTTCCACGAGTTCGGGCACGGTCTGCATCACATGCTCACCGCCATCGACTACGGCATGGCGTCGGGTATCAATAACGTGGATTGGGACGCCGTGGAACTGCCAAGCCAGTTCATGGAGAACTGGTGCTATCACCGCGAAACGCTGCTCGGCATGAGCGCCCACGTGGAAACCGGCGAGCCGCTGCCAGACGACCTGTACGACAAACTCTGCGCCGCCCGGCACTACCGCGCCGGCAGTCTCATGCTGCGGCAGCTTTCCTTCGGCCTCATCGATCTGGCCCTGCACCATGGCCACGACCCACACGGCACGGAAAGCGCCTTTGACCTGCAACGTCGGCTGGCACCGCTGACCAGTGTGCTGCCGCCCCTTCCCGAAGATCGTTTCCTGTGCAGCTTCGGCCACATCTTCGCCGGCGGCTACGCGGCCGGTTACTACAGCTACAAGTGGGCCGAGGTCTTGAGCGCCGATGCCTTTGCGGCGTTTGAAGAAGCCGGCGTGGACGACCCACGTGCGGTGGCGGCCGTTGGCCGTCGGTATCGCGAAACGATCCTGGCGCTGGGCGGCAGCCGCCCACCCATGGAGATATTCCAGGCGTTTCGAGGTCGGGAGCCGGCGACCGCCGCTTTACTCCGGCACGCGGGTTTGGCGGCATAGGTCGGAGCAGTAGGTCGGATTAGCGTAATCCGATGTTGTAGCCGGGCAGACAGAGTGGGATTCAGGCAGACTGATACAACGCCATGATCTGACGAACGCGGTGCACCGTGCGGATTTCGTGCGAGCGAATGACGTGGGTGCCACCCAGCAGAGCCAGTACACTGAAAAACGGCTCGGCGGATCGGCGCTCGTCCTCCAGGAAAATTTCGGGAGCGTGCGGCAGGATGTTGAACGTCGGGTAGCCCAATGTGTGCAGGCGGAAGCAGTTCAGGAAGGTGTTGAGCTGGTAGTTGATGCGCAAATTGCTGTCCTGCAAGTTGCGGTAGTAGAAGCCCAGCCCCGGATCGATGAAGCACTTGCTGACGCCGAGGCCGGCGGCGTGGGTGGTGAGGGCGCGGAAGTAGTCGCTGACTTCGGCCGTCATGTCGTCGTGAAACCGAAAGTCCGACACATCGCGCACGGTGTCGCCCTGGACGTAGCACAGAATGACCGCCGCGTCGTAGTCGGCAGCCAGCCGGAAGATGTCGTCGCCATAGCGAGTGCCGGTTATGTTGAAAATGTCGGCTCCGGCACGGACGCAGGCTTCCAGGACTTCCGGGTAATAGCTTTCCACCGAAACCAGCAACCGGCGCGCTTTCAGCGCCTCCACCACCGGCAGCAGGCGGTCGAGTTGCTGCGCGACGTCGGCCTGTCGCGCCTCCGGCAAGGTCGATTCGGCCCCCACGTCGATGATGTCCGCACCATCCTGGTGCAGCCGCTCGGCGCGGGCGATGGCTTCCTCAGTGGTCGGACAGACACTCTCCCGGTACCACGAATCGGTAGACAGGTTGATCACGCCGACCAGATAGCGGTAGCGGTTGAAGTCAAACGGGCGTCCGCCAATGTCAAAGGTCCGCACCGGCTGGCGGACGGCCTCGCGGTGGGCGTCCAGCAAGCTTTGCAATACCTGATAATCCAGCAAAATCGCTCCCTGGGCGTCAGCGGTTCATTTCAGAACGCCCGGAACAGGGTGGCGCAAAGCTGCTGACCCTTGGCGGCATTGCCGGTCACGGTCAGGGCGCCGTTGGCCCGTTTCGCCTCCAGGTCAGCGCGGCCCATGGTGAGCAGGATCATGCTTTCGGCATCCGCGTGCAGACAGGCATCGCAGTCGGACGGCGCCTCGGGCAGGTAGGATGCCGCACCCTCATGCAAGCGAATCCCCCACGACGCATCGCCAGCCTGGAAGCCATACGTTCCGGTAAGGTCGTCACCAGCGCGTTGGGTGAGAAACTGCGTCTGCATGTCAGGCAGGACCGCCAGCAGCGCCGGCACAACGGTGGACGACAGCCCGGCGTCCGGCTCGTGCGGCTGGCGAATGTCCCAGTCGTGGACGCCCAGTTCGATGAGCCGCATGCCGATCCAACCATCTATCGGCATCAGTCCGCGCGGATGCCAGGCCAACTCCGACAGCTCCCTGTCTTGCAGCGACTCCAGCACGGCCTGCAGCGCCGCGGTGCTGTCCGAAAATGCTTGCAACACGGCAGCCGGACCGGCCGCCGTCAGTTTCTTGCTGGCATCCCCGCGCGCAACGCGAAACTCCTCGACGTTCGTAACGCCCCACGGCTTGCCGGGCTTGCCGGTACGGCCGGACTCGATGACCTGCGTGTAGAAGTCGGCCCCGGTCACCAGATGCGCAACCGCGTCCGCCGCCGTCCAACCCGAGCAAAAGGTGCCGCGCTGCCAATCCGCCGCCGACCATTCGCCGTACGCCTGCGCCATCAGGGCCGTCTGGCTCGCCACCACCGCGATGCGGTCCCGTACTTGAACATCCAGGGGCATTTCCACTGTCTCCTTATCCGGTGCTACGAACGTTTAATCAGCTTGCGCAGTGTTTGCATCTCGCGCGGCGGGTTCTGGTGCTGGCCGATACTGGTCCAGGACACCTCCGCGACGTAGATGTCGCCATGCGAATCCACCGTCACCCCGTGCGGCGCCAAAAACTGGGCCGGCCCTTCGCCAGCGCCCTTGGTGTCATCGCCCAGCCGCATGAGGACCTCGCCCTTGCGGTTGTGGATGGCGATGCGCGGGCCGAGGTTCGGGTGCGTGGCGTTCACCGCCATGCCCGAGCCCAGCTCGCCGATGTAGCACAGTTCTGCGTCGCCGCTATCCATGAACAGGCCGCAGGGGCGGTGCACGTTGCTCCACGCCGTCTCATACTTGCCGTTGCGGTCGAATACCTGCACGCGATGGTTCTCACGGTCGGCGACGTACACGTAGCCTTCTTTGTCCGTGCAGATGTTGTGCACGATGTTGAACTGGCCGGGGTCGGTGCCCGCCTCGCCCCACGAGAAGAGCAGCTTGCCGTTCGGGTCGTACTTGTGCACGCACGAGTTGCCGTAGCCGTCAGCCACGTAGATGGCGCCCGTGTCCGGGCACAGGGCAATGTGGGTGCAACGGTTGAACGGCTTGCCGCTGTGCATCGCAGCCGCCTGGCCCGGTACGCCGAGTTCCAGCAGCACCTTGCCGTCGTAGGTGCACTTGCGAACCGTATGGTCGCCGTCGTCGGTGCAGTAAATCGACTCGTCGGGCCCGATGGTGACACCGTGGGCACGCACGAACAGGTCCTCGCCCCAGGACCGCAGGAAATTGCCGTGACGGTCGAAGACGATCATGGGATGGTCGCCCCGGCTGAACACGTAGACATTGTCGTTGGCGTCCACGCCGACCGCCGCCGCCTCCTTGTAGGACCACCCGTCGGGCAGCTTGCCCCAGGCTACGTCAACCTCGTACTGAAAATCGCCACTTCCCAACAGCGTCGCCATGTCACTCTCTCCTTTATAGTTCGTGTGGCCAACGATTCCGCCTTGCTGAGTGGTCCATTATGGCAAAGGCGGCCCAGCGCAACAAGCCGAGCCGCCGCTTGCAAACCCGGCGGGAAACGCGTATGGTGCGCCCTCCTGACGCCACCTGCCTGAAGTGCCACGCCATTGCCACCCAAGCCACGGAAGGACTACCCATGCCCAAGATGAAAGCCGCTTTCTTCGACGGCGACAACGCCATGATGCTGGCCGACATAGCCGCCCCCGAACCCGGCCCCGAGGACGTCGTCATTCGCGTCCGCTCCACCGGTATCTGCGGCTCCGACCTGCTCATGAATGCCGACAAAACCGAGCCCGACGCCATCCCCTTTGGTCATGAGGTCGCGGGCGAAATCGTCGAAGTCGGCAGCCGGGTGGCAAGCGGCCTGCTCGGACAACGGGTGGCGGTCGAAACCATCGGGCACGGGCTGGCGTGCGCGCAGTGCTGGTATTGCCGGCAGGGGCAGTTCCGCCAGTGCCTCAACAAGGCGGAGAACGAAGGCGGCGGATTTGCCGAGTACATGAAACGCCGCGCCATCGGCTGCTACCCGCTGCCCGACGGCATGTCGTGGGAAGAAGGCGCCCTGGTCGAGCCGCTCGCCGTGTCGGTACACGGCGTCCGCCGCGGTCAGATGCAAGGCGGCGAAACCGTGGTGGTGCTAGGGGCCGGCAACATCGGCCTGACAACCGTGGCTGCGGCCCGCGCATTGGGCGCCGGCAGGATTTTCGTTACTGCTCGCCACGCCCAGCAGGGCGAGTTGGCGAAACGCCTCGGGGCCGACGACGTCCTGCCGCCGGAAGGTGCGGCCCTCAAGGAAGCAGTCGAGGGCGCAACCGACGGACGCGGCGCCGACCTGACTATCGAAACCGTCGGCGGCAGGAACGGCGACACCTTGGAGCAAGCCATTGATGTAACCCGCATGCAGGGCCGCATCGTCATCCTGGGCGGCTTCCGGCGACCCATCACGCTGGATTGGCTGCCGCCCCTTCTCAAGGAACAAGCCATCCTCTTTTCGTCGTGCTACGGCATCCTGAATGGCCAGCACGACTACGAGCTGGCCATCAACATGCTGTCCTCCGGCAAGGCGCCCCTACAACCCATGGTCACCAACGTCTTTTCGTTGGACGAGATTCAGCAGGGTTTCGACACCGCCTACGACAAAACCACCGGCTCGATCAAGGTGCAGATTCATCAGGAGCCGTAGGCGGGCTCGACATGGGGGCTGGAATGTGGTCTACTGGCCAAACACACAAAAATCGGAGGTGCTAAGGACGGTCCTGAACAAGTCGTTGCAATGCGATAGGGATGCATGGCCAACCATCTGCGGCATCCGTTAACCAAGGAGAGTTGAAATGCACGCCTATGACTGTATCTCCCTCCCCGTCCGAACAAAGAAACCGCGTGAACAGGGATTGACCTCAGTTCTAGACAAGGGCCTGGGGGTAATGCAACTGGAAGATTTCGTGGCGGACGCCGCGCCCTACATCGATATCGTCAAATTCGGCTGGGGCACGTCGCAGCTGTTCACTGCCGAACGGTTGCGCGACAAGATCCGCATCTTGCACGACAACGAGATTTACGTTTGCCCCGGCGGCACCTTGATGGAGGTAGCCGTTGCTCAGAACTGCGTGGCGGAATTCTTAACGGAGATCAAGCAGTTCGGCTTTACCTGCGTTGAAATCTCGGACGGCACCGTGGCGATGCCGCACGAGACCAAGCTGTGCCTGATCCGCCAAGCCAGGGCGCGCCAGCTATGTGTCTTGTCCGAAATCGGCAAGAAATGCCCGTACGAGGACAGTGAGATCAGCGTTGATGAACGCATCACCCAGGCCAGAGCCGAACTCAAGGCTGGCGCGTGGAAGGTCATCATCGAAGGCCGGGAAACCGGCACCGTCGGCGTGTTCGATGCCACGGGCGACGTGCAGTCGCAGGAAGTCGATCAGATCGTTCGCGCCATCGGCCTGCAGAACCTCATCTTTGAAGCCCCGCAGAAAAAGCAGCAAACGTGGTTTTTCAAACACTACGGCAACCACGTCAACGTCGGCAACATCCCCCCCTCCGAAGTTATCCCCGTCGAAACGCTCCGTAACGGCCTGCGCGCCGATACCCTCAAAGAGCATCACTGATAACCTGTTCAGCTTCTGCTCACCTTCGTACCTGCTCCGATTCCCCGCTTGAAATCACAATCGCGGGTTTCTTGAGGGTCCAACTATGACGCACCCCACCCGACTGCAAGCGGCCACCTACGACGTGGCCGACGCCTTTGAAGCCAACGAGTTCTACCAGGAACAAGGCTGGACCGACGGCCTGCCCATTGTGCCACCGACCGCGGAGCGCGTCGCAGCGTGCTTGCAGGCGGCTGGTTTGGATGCGGACGACGTGTTGGGAGTAGAGCGTGTGCGGCAACGCCCGCTGACCGCCGAGAAGATAGCGATCAACGCCGTGATGGCGGGATGCCGGCCAGACTACATGCCGGTAGTGGTAGCGGTGCTGCGGGCCATGTGCCAGGAACGGTTCAACATGCACGGCAGCACGGCAAGCACGGGCGGCAGCGCGCCGTTCATCGTGGTCAATGGCCCGGTGCGCGGCGCCATCGGCATGAACGCCACGCACAACGTGCTGGCCAACGGCAACCGCGCCAACGCCACCATTGGCCGCACGGTGCGGCTGGTGTTGATCAATCTGCTTAGCTGCGTACCCGGCCAACTCGACCGCTCGACCCTCGGGCATCCGGGCAAGTTCGCCTTCTGCATCGCCGAAGACGAGGAGGACAGCCCGTGGCTGCCACTGGCACAGGAGCGCGGCGTGCCGGCCGGCGCGTCCGCGGTCACCGTCATGTCGGTAGCGCCGCCGCGCCAGATCATGAACGAGTGGACACACGACCCGGAGGAAATCCTCGACACCTTCGCCGCCGAGATGCGATACAACATGCTAACGTATTCAGTGTGGTCCGGCAGCTACTTCCTGGTCATTCCGAAGCAGTTGCGGGAGTTACTCGTTGCCGCCGGCTGGCAGAAAAGCGATGTCCGCGAGTACGTCTTCCACGCCGCGCGGGTGCTGCGGCGGCAATGGGCGACGGTCGGCAAAGCCAACATCGTCAACCGCAGCGGCGGACCCGATCAGGAATTCACCGCCCTGCGCACCCCGGACGACCTGCTCGTCGTGGCGGCCGGCGGCCCTGCTGGCGGATTCGGGAGCGTCATTCCGCCGTGGCTCGGCTCCAAAGCGCAAGCCGTCACCCAAACGATTGATTCACCCTGAACCGGGGAGAGCTACCGCTCATGTCTCTGCAAGTTCTTGATCCCACTGCTGAAGATGTCGCCACTGCCACAACCGATGCCGCCCGTCTGACCTCGCTGCAGGGCCGAACCGTCGGCCTCCTGGACAACGGTAAAATCCGTGTGCGCGAGTTACTCGACCACATGGAAGACATTCTGCGCACCGAGCACGGCGTCACCCACGTCATCCGCCTCAAGAAGCCCGACGCCAGCCGCCCGGCACCAGCCAACGTTATCGCCGGCATGCGAGCCGCCGACGCCGTCATCTCCGCCGTCGGCGATTGAGGCAGCTGTTCCTCATGCAGTCTGCATGACGCCGTTTCCGCCAGGAAAGCCGGCCTCGCCGCCACCGCCATCATGACCGACCGCTTCACCGCCACCGCCGAAGCCATGGCCCGCGCCACCGGCATGCCCGCCTTCCCCTTCGCCGTCATCCCCCACCCCATCAGCAACAACGACGATGCCGTTCTGCGCGCCAAAGCCAGAGAGGCCGTCGCCCAGTGCGTCGAGATATTGATGGAGCACTGAGGAGGAGCGTCGGACCTGCCCGTCATTTCCGACCTGACAAAGGTGCATCAAAAGGGCCAACGCAGGAGTTCCTCCTTTCCGTCACGCGTTTCAGCAAGCTTTCATACACGCCCTCGAGATTGTTCATGATCTCGGCATTCGTGTAGCGGATGACCTCAATACCCAGAGCATTCAACCTGCGGGTTCTGGTTTCATCGTATCGTTGGTGCTCGTCGTGACTGTCCCCGTCTATTTCAATGGCCAGCATCAGCGCAGCGCAATAGAAATCGACGATATAGTCGCTCAACGGTTTCTGGCAGGTGAACTTCAAATGATCGAAACGTTTGTTTTGCAGGACCTCGAACCAGAGTTTCCGTTCCGCCGGGGTTGGGTTTGTGCGGTTTTGACGTGCCTTCTCGGTCAGGGACTTGTTGTAGGGGATATAACCCCCCTCGCCCCCTTATCAGGGGGAAAATTCTGGACCGGCAAAACACACCTCCCAAGATGCTTTGCCCAAAGCCCCCCTGACAAGGGGGGTTGGGGGGTTACACCAACATGGCGCAACCGCTCGCGCGGTCATTTTTCCAAGCCTCGGGCTCACCGCCCGATGCCGACGAGGCCGCCCTCGCCACATCCGCCCTCAGTCCACCGGGGCCAAGGCCGACTTGCGGTCCTTGAAGGCGGGCATGACGTCCCGCGCGAACCACTCCAATTGCTCCACAATGACCTGCCGGGGGGTGCCGACGGGGTGGCTGACGCTGACCCTTTCGACGCCGGGATAGCGGGCTTCGACGGCCTGAAGCTGCTCGATGATGAGCTCGGGCGGGCCGCAGAAGAAGCCGCCCGCATCGACGGCTTGCTGGAGGCTTGGGAGGCCGGCGGTGGGCGCCTTGGCGGGATCCCCCATGTCGGCGATTTGCTGGTCGCTGAGGGCGCGGACGAGGCGCAGGGGGCCGAACATCTTGAGGTTTTCTTCAAACCAGGGGGCGGCTTCCCGGATGGCCTGCTCGCGCGTGGGGGCGAGGTGGAAGTGGAAGCCGAAGCTCAGATCGGTGCCGAGCTCGGCCTCTCGGCCGGTGCGGACGACGGCATCGCGGTACCCCTCGACGACTTTGTGCATGGCGCCGCCTTCGGCCACGCCGCCGCCGATGATCCCCCTGATACCGTGCTTGGCCATGAAGTCCAGGGCGCGCGGGCTGGCGCTCTGAATCGGCTGCCAGCACTCGACGGGCTGCCGCAGCGGACGCGGCACCAGGGTGAGTTCCTTCAGCTCGTAGCCGCGATACGGGACGTTGGGCGGCAGCGTGTAATGCTGGCCGCGGTGCGAAAAGGATTCCTCTCTGAAGGATTTGAAGATGATCTCGACCTGCTCCTCGAACAGGTCGCGGTTGGCCGCCTGATCGAGCAACGGCGAGCCGAACGTTTCGATCTCGCGGGTGTGATAGCCGCGCCCGACGCCGAAAATAACCCGCCCGCCGGTGAGGACGTCTACGGTGGCGAAATCCTCGGCCAGGCGCAGCGGGTGCCACATGGGCGCGATGTTAAAGCCGCAGCCGATCCGCAGGCGCTGCGTCAGGTGCGTCAGATGCAGGGCCAGCAGCAGGACGTTCGGAATGCACTCGTAGCCCTCAGGCTGGAAATGGTGCTCGGCCATCCACAGGGTGTCGTACCCCTGCCCGTCCATCACCTGCGCAATGGCCTGCGCCTTGTCGTACGTGGTGACCAGATACTCGTTGGAAAACCGCCGGTCGTTCACCGCGGTGCCGCCGTAGCCGACGTCGTCCATGTCCACGTGCCCGGCGTACAAGCTGTCGAATTTGCTGATCATAACCCTTCCCTTCTCCGCGCCGGCATCGTTCCCCGACCCCAGCGCTACGTGTTGAGCTTGTGCCGCAGAAAGCCGAGCAGCCCTTGCGGCATGTAGATCACCATGGCCGTGAACAGCAGGCCAACGGGTATCAGGTAGTACTCGGGACTCCAATACGTGCTGAACAGTTCCTTGAGCAGCACAAACACCCCGGCGCCCAGGACGGGGCCGGCCAGCGTGCCAATCCCGCCCAGCACGTTGTAGATCACCGTTTCACCCGATTGCAGGAAGAAAAAGTAATCCGGCGCCGCGTAGGCGTTGAAGATGCCGTACAGCGCCCCGGACAGCCCGGCGACCAGCGCCGAGAGCATGACCATGCCCATCTTGTGGCGCTCCACGTTGTAGCCGATGGCCCGCGTGCGGGGCTCGTTTTCGCGGATGGCTTGCAGGACCTTGCCGAACGGCGATTGGGTGACGCGGCGGCAGAACACGTAGCACAACGCCACCACCGCCAGCACGAACCAGTGCATCGACATCGTCGTGAACTCGGCCGCAAACAGGCCCAGGAACGACAGCCGCGGCGGGCTGAACACGAGGCCGTTTTCGCCGCCGGTGACATCGGTCCAGGTGAAGACGATGACCCAGAAAATCTGTGCAAACACCAGCGTGGTGATCGAGAAGTAGATGTCGCGCAGGCGGGTGGAATAGAAGGCGACGAAGATGCCCATGACGGCCGCCCCCACCAGACCCAGAAGCAGCGCCAGCCACAGGGCGAGGGGGGATTCCGTCCACATCAGGGCGTAGGCGGCACCGTAGCAGCCGGTGCCGAAGAACAGGGCGTGGCCGAAGGACACCATGCCGACATAGCCGATCAGCAGGTCGGACGACATGGCCAGCAGGCCGAGGATCAGCACCTCGGTGAGCAGCCGTTGCCAGAAGTCGTTCGGAAACCACAGCGGCGCCACAGCCAGCACCGCCGCCACCGCGACGAAGGCGATCCAGAAAGCGGGCTTTTCGGCGCTCCGTGCGCCGGCCATGCGAGCCGCTGCTGCCACTCTTCTCCCCTCCTTAGCGCGGCACTGCCACAAACAGGCCCGTGGGACGGACGAGCAGGGTTACGATCAACGCGGCAAACGAAAAGATGACCGCCAGGGCCGGGCTGACCCAGATGACGGCCAGCGCCTCCAGCATGCCGATGAACACGGCGGCAAGCACCGACCCCCACAGATTGCCCATGCCGCCGACGACGACGACGATGAAGGCTCGCAGGATATTGTTGACGCCCATGGTCGGATCGACACCGATGATAGGCGCGTACAGGTAGCCGCTGATAGCCGCCATGGCCGCGCCGATGCCGAAAACCACGGTGTGCACGAGCGGCACGGGAATCCCCATGGCCAGGGCCATCTGACGGTCCTGGGTAGTGGCGCGAATCCACAACCCGAAGCGCCCGCGGTGCATGAACAACCACAAGACGGCAATGATGGCGAGAGAAAGCACGGCGACCAGGAGGCGGTAGACGGGAAACTGCAGGTGGAAGACCGCCACGTGACCCGTAATAGCGGTCCCGACCCGGCGCACGGTCGGCCCCCATATCCAGATGGCGGCCGTCTGCAAGACCAGGCTGATCCCGAAGGTCGCCAGAATGGTGGTGAGCGGGTCGCTGCCGATGAGCGAGCGCAGCGCGCTGCGTTGCATGATCAGGCCGAAAACGAAGACGCACAGCATCGCGGCGGCGGCACCCAGCCAGAAGCTGCCGGTCATGGTGAAAAACACCCAGCCCATGTAGGCGCCCAGCATGAACAACTCGCCGTGCGCGAAGTTCACCACGTCCATGATGCCGAAAATGAGGGTCAGGCCGGACGCCACCAAGGCCAGAATCAAGCCGGTGGAAATGCCGATGAGCATCTGCACCACCAGGTCCTGAAACAATTCGCTCATCCCTACACCCCCAAGTACTTGTGGATCACGTCGTCGTCCACGGAAAGCTCACTCGCCGCCGCCTCATGGCGGATGGCGCCGCGCTCCATAAGGTATACGCGGTCGCTGACGGCGAGGGTCATGGGCACGTTCTGCTCCACCAGCAGAATCGACACGTTGGCTTGACGCAAGACGTCAATAATCTCTTGAATCTGGCCTACCAAGCGCGGCATGAGGCCCTCGGTAGGCTCGTCCAGCAGAATGATCTTCGGGTCGAGCATCATGGCCCGGGCGATGGCCAGCATCTGCTGCTCGCCGCCGGACAGGGTGCCGGCAAGTTGCCGCTGGCGCTCCTTGAGGCGCGGAAAGCTGGCGTACGCCTGCTCAAGCAACTGCTCCGTGCGTGCAGCGGAGGCGCCCTGGCGGTCAAACCCGGTCCGCAGGTTGTCCAGCACGGTCAGCCGGGGAAAGATGCGCCGGTCCTCGGGCACGTAGCCAATACCGAGGCGGGGAATCCGGTAGGGCTTCTGCCGGTGCAGGTCGTGCCCGCCAAAGGTGATCGAGCCGCTCTGGACGGCCACCAGACCCATGATGGCTTTCAGGGTGGTGCTCTTTCCCACCCCGTTGCGCCCGAGCAATCCCACAACCTGGCCGCCGTCCACCTCCAGGCTGACGCCGTGCAGCACGTGGCTCTTGCCGTAGAACGCCTGGACGTCCTGCAACCTCAGCATGGCTCCCTCACATCTTCAGGTAGGCTTCCTGCACCTGCGGGTTGGCCTGAATTTCCTCGGGCGTGCCCTGCGCCAGAACCTGGCCGTAATCCAGAACCGTGATGCGCTGCGCGAGGCTCATGACGACCTGCATGTCGTGCTCGACGATGAGAATCGTCAGGCTGGCGCCGATGCGGCGAATCAACTCCACGACGTCGCGGGTTTCCGAGCCGCTCATGCCGGCGGTCGGCTCATCCAGGCAGAGCAGCGTAGGTTCGGTCGCCAGGGCGATGCCGATCTCCAGATTGCGCTGCTCACCGTGGGAGAGGTTGGAGGCCATCACGTCCTCCTTTCCGCCCAGGCCGATGGTCTCGATGATTCCCGCTGCGCCCTCCAAGGTGGCCGCGTCGGCGCGATGATGCCGCAGGAACGACGAGGTGGGCTGGCGGGACTGCACGGCAACGCGGATGTTTTCCAGGCAGGTGGAGCCGGGAAAGATATTGGTGATCTGATAAGAGCGCGCCACGCCGCGCTGCGAAATGCGCTCAGGCGGCAGGCCCGTGATGTCCCGGCCCTCCAGCAGAATGCGCCCACCGGTAGGACGCAGCAGGCCCGTCAGGCAGTTGAAGAAAGTGCTCTTGCCGGCGCCGTTGGGGCCGATGATGGCGTGCGTCGTGTCCCGCTCGACGACCAGATCGATGTCTTCCAGGGCCGCCAAGCCGCCGAAGTGCATGGTCAGTTTTTCGGTAATCAAGGGGTGGGGGCTGTCGCTCATGCCGCCTCGCTAGCGCGTCCGGGTTCAGGCAAACTGACACGCCGGCGGCACGATGGTGTCCTGCCACGGCACGACTTGCAGCACCTTGGGCTGGTAGGTATCGCCGTCACCCTGCACCACCTCGAAGATGTACTCGTTGGTGAAAGCTTGGTGGTCGGCCTTGCGCAGCAGCCTGTCGCCGGTGGGAAAATCGTCCCCGGCGTACACTTGCAGGTCCTCCAGGGCCTCGACGAGCTTTTCGGTGTCCTCGCGGCCGCGGAAATCGCATGCTTCCATGCCGACTTTCAGGACGTTCAGGGCTTCAAAGTTCGATTGACTGTAGCGGTCGGACAGGATGCCGTTCGAGTCGTATTTTTTCGAGTGCTCGAACACGGCGTTGAAAAATTTCTGGTGGTGCTCGGTATCGAGGGGTCCTTCGAAGATCGGGAGATAGCGGTCGATGCCGACGAATCCCAGCGCCTTCTCCCTCTGTGCCGGGAGATTGGTGCCGGCCACCACCGCGGCGCCGTCGCCGGCGAAACGATACTTGTTGTGCAGACCCAGGTTGTACGCCTGGGTGACTACGTTGACGCCGTCCTTGCCGAAAAAGATCATGAACAGGCCGTCGAAATCGCCCCTGATCTTGCTGAGGAAGGGCACCATGTCGGCGGTGCCGAGCGGGATGCCGGTGGTGCCGACCACTTCGCCGCCTAGGTTCTCAATACCCACCCGGTAGGCATCCCGGGTCGTTTGACCCCAAGCGTAATCGGCGAACAGGATGTGCCATTTCTTGCCGATGTTGTTCACCAGGTACGGCGTAAAGGCCACCGCCTGCGCCGGGGCGTAATCGAAGGGGCGGAAGGTGTAGCGGTCGCAGCGCGAGGTGGTGATGGTGGTGTCGAGGCAGACGCCGATCATGTTGACGATACGGGCGCGCCGGTATTCCGGCATGCAGGCGATGCACACGTTGCTCATGAAGCCGCCCTGCCCCACGTCGATGCGATCGCGGGTGAGCAGCTTGCGGGTTTTGCGGATGCCGGCGGCCGGCTTGTCGGAGTCTTCGACGATCAGTTCGATAGGGCGCCCGTTGACGCCGCCGGCGGCATTGATGCGCTCGGCAGCGACTTCCTGCCCGACCTTCGCCATCAACCCGCCGCCGGCGGCGGGTCCCGTCAGCGGCTGAATGCCGCCGACCTTGATCGGCTTCTCGGACCCATACACCTGACGCCAGGGCGACGGCACCAGCATGGCGGCGCCGAGCGCTCCGGCGGCTGCCACGGACGCCGCCCCAACACCGACAAAGCGCCGGCGGGTGATCGTCCCCGGCCGCCACACGTTCTCGTCTACCCGCCGATCATGCCCATCTTCCCGCATCGCCGTCTCCCCTTCCATCTGCGAACGTGAAATCCTCGTAGGCTCTTAAGCTGTGGTGAAGCGACGTTAATACCATAGACGCTACGCGCCTGACAAGCCTCGTTTCCACCGCCAAGATATTCCTTTTCAGCCCCACGACAGTTGGTTAGAATTCCTGGATTGCACGGTTCAACTTCAGTTACCTCAAGCAGCATCGTGTTTCCATAAGGACAAGCACATGACAGACAAACCCTCGCGTCGCCGCGTCGCTGGCCTTGCCGGTGGCCTCCTCGTGCTCGGGCTCGCCTGCGCGGCGACCGTCTCGGCAGACCCACGTGACTACCCGCAGTTTGCACAGCAGAAGGTTGCTCAGGACATCACCATCATATTCACCAGCGTTGATGAATTGAAAGCCCGCATCGATACCGATGTGCCCCTGAAGATCATCGACGTACGCGGCTACGGCGACTACGCGCGCGGCCACCTGCCCGGCGCCGTTTCCATCCCCTTGGGCATCCTGCCCTACAGCCTGGCGGACATTCCCACAGACATACCCGTGGTGCTGTATTGAACCTGCCCGCATCACTTGGCCAGTTTGGCCTATCAGTTCCTGTATCGGCAGGGTTATCGCAACATGACGGTGCTCGAGGGCGGCATGCCGGCGTGGCAGGAACGCCGCTATCCGCTGCAACAATTTTCGCGTGAATCGACACGCTTGGAGCCGCAAAAATCCTTGCCCAAACGCTTCTTGACAGCCCTCCAGACCGCTGTTATAGTGCCGCCGTCAATGTAGAGAGGGTTAGCGGTATTACAGAACTCATTGCCTTGGGTACGCTCGGACGCACTGTGTTCTTCCCCTTACCCCTTCTGCACTGCTGGCGGGAATCGCAGGGTTGTTCCTCGGTTCTCAAAGAAGTTCTGCTTTGTGCAAAGGTACGGAGAACGTCGCATGGCGAAAGGTTCGGTAAAATGGTTTGATGATCGCAAGGGCTACGGCTTTATTGCCCGTGAGGGTGAGAAAGACATTTTCGTGCACTTCTCAGCGATCCAAGGCGACGGCTTTAAGACCCTCTCGGAAGGGGAAGAGGTAGAATTCGAGGTTGTGAACGGCCCCAAGGGCGAGCAGGCCACGAACGTTAACAAGCCGTAATTTACGTTAGCGGCACTGCTCAACGGTCCGTCTGCCAGGCCAGCGTCCTGACAGACGGATTTTTTTATGCCCGTTCGGCGAGCTTGTGGGGGCGTAGAATGATCTCGTCGTACTCTGACGGGTCGACCGACGCCTCGACGATTACGGGCCCGGAAGCGGCGAGCCCTTGGGCAATCGCCTCGTGCACCTCGGCGACCGTGGTTGCCGGCAGGACGGGAACGCCGAAATAGTGCGACGGTGACGGATAAGCGGCGGGAAACAGCGGCGTGCCGTAGCAGGGGTAGCCTTGGCGCTCCTGCTTGACGGTGATGAGCTGCAGATGCCGGTCCACCAGCACGACAACCACCACCGCCAACCCCAGACGCATGGCGGTGGCCATCTCACCCACCATCATCAGGAACCCCCCATCCCCGGTAATGCACACCACCTTTTGCTGCGGCTGGCAAAGCTTGGCGGCCAGAGCCGCCGGAATGCCAAAGCCCATGGACGACCAGCCATTCGTCATGATCAACTGACCCGGTCTTGAGGCGTGCCACAACTGGCCGATCAAATGGGTATGCGCCCCGACGTCACAGGCCAGCCAGCCGTCCTCGGGCAACAGTTCCTGCACCGCGGACACAACCTGCGATGGCGACAAGGAAGTGCGCGGCGCCGTCAGCGTATCGAACAGGCGGCGGCGGCGGTCCTCCAACGCCGACAGGTCCCAGGCATTCGGCAAGGGAGACAACTGCGCCAGAAAATGAAGCGCCGCGCCGATGTCGCCGACGATCTCGGCCGCCAGGTGACACGAGGCGTCCACGTCGGCAGGAACCGTGTCGACGTGGACGAGCGGCACGGCGGTCAGCCAATCCTCGTAGTTGAACTCGATAGGGTCGTACCCCAAGGCCAGCACCAGGTCGGCATCCTGAATGGTTTCGGCAACGATGTCGCTCAGGGCGTGAAACAGGACGCCGGCGTAGGCAGGATGCTGCTCGCTGATAAATCCCTTGGCCATGGGTGAGAAAACGACCGGCAAGCGCTGCCGCTCGACAAACCGCACCAGGGCGTCGTGACCCGTCGCCCGCAGGCAGGACAGCCCGACCACCAGCAGCGGGCGTTTCGCCTGCCGCAACAAATCCGCCATATGCTCCAGTTGCGCCGCATCAGGAGCCGCCATCGCCGCACCCTGCTGAACGGGTGCGCTACCCATCTCCGGCGCCGCGGCCTGTTTGCCGATATCCGCCGGCAGGCCGATGTGCACAGGACCGGGCACCTCGGACGTCGCCACCTGCACGGCGCGCCGCAGCGTCTGGCGTACGGTCGTCGGCGACAGGCGCGTCGTCCATTTGGTCAAGGGTGCGAACAGGGCTTGGTGATCGATGTGCATCTGCAGCGTCCGGTGCCGCATGCTTTCTGGCGCTTCGGTGGTGAACGCCAGCACCGGCGAGCGGTCCAGATAAGCAGCACCGACGCCCGTGCACAGGTTCGTGGCACCCGGCCCGAAGGTGCCGTAACAGGCGCCGGGCTGACCGGTGATGCGGCTGCACACGTCGGCCATGAATCCGGCGGCGGCCTCCGTGCTGGTCAGCACATACTCCACCGGCCCGGTCCGCATGGCGTCCATAAACGGCGCCCAAGGGCCGCTCGGCACCCCAAAGACGTGCCGCACACCGGCCTCGGCCAACACATCGATCATCGCGTTTGCAACGTTGCTCAAGGGGTCATCCTTTTTGAACGAGTGAGGCAAGCCAATTGCATCAGAATCGCTGACGCCGCTGGTCGTCGATGCCGAGCACGCGGAGGGGCGGGGCGTCGGTGCTCACCTGCAACACGTCGCCCAGTCCGCAAGGCACGTGGCGGTGCGAGCCGTCGATGTAAAGCCGTCCCTGGCGCGTCTTCGAGATCAGTTCCAACTGCGCGTCCGGCGCTACCATGCCCTTAATGAGGCGATAGGGCGATCCGTCGGCAACGTACGGCTCGCGCACCAGATACTGCAAGCGGCGCGAACGCAGCGGCATGCGGCGCCCGCCCGCCGACCGGATGGCCGCGGTGGACCCTGCGGCGCTGGCAAACCACACGCCGGAGCTCTTTTGCGTTTCACGAACGGCGCCTAGTTGCAAGGTATAGGCCGTTATGGCGGCAGGGTTGGCGTGACAGAACAACAGATCGTTCAGCGCGCAGAAGTCGAGTGGGATGCCGTTGAGGGTCACCTGCATGCGCGCCAGCCGTACCTCCCGCAATGCGCCTGCCAAGACGGCTTCCAGACGCTGCCGGACCGTATCCTGATCGGCGGCGCAGAATAAAGCAATGCTGCGCTGCGGGTCGGAATTAATCCCCAGCACCGGCGTCGTCACACTGTGGCGCGCCACCTCCAGGAATGTCCCGTCCCCCCCGACGCTGCACAGCAGATCGTAGCCTTCCGCGCTGCGCAACTCCCCACGATAAATGCAGTCGTAAGGGACCCCCACGGCCTCGAAAGCCCGATGCACGGCGGCGAGCGTGCGCTGGTTCGCGTCATGACTCAACATCATGGCCCGAACGAACGGACGCACCTGTCCTCGCAGGGTCTGGAAACCCGTCCGCGATTCGTAGAGCTCGTAGTGACTTCTTTTGTAAACGACTAACGCGCGCACACGCTACTCCCAAGCCCCCATCGTCATTCCTTTTGCGGGCTGGAAGCCCGCGCTCCCAGGCCCCCCTGACAAGGGGGGTTGGGGGGTTAAGGCGGGCAAGATGCCCGTGCTCCCAAGGAGGGACCTTCCTCAATACACGACGCGCTGCAACTGAGGACTCTGGCGCGCCTCGCGGCCCGTTTTCGCCATATCATGCCAACTGCCGTCGATCTTCACCCGCACGACGTCGGCCGTGAAGTCGTTGTTCTCGCCCTCAAAGAAAAACGAGCCCACCCCGTAAATGTCCACCGGCACCCGCAGCGTCTCGAACTGCTGAATGCGCTGCGGGGTAAAGCCGCCCGTGGCCACGATCTTGATGTTGCGGAAATAGCGCCGGGCGCGCTCCAGCCAGCGGTAAGGCAGGTCGATGTGGTCGGCCAGGGTATCCAGAGCCTCGCGGATGTTGCGCACCAGGCGAGGATTCACGCCGCAGTCCAGCGTGGGATCTCCCAGCGGCGCCACGCTAACGTCGATCATGTCGCCCGAGGTGTCGGGCCGAACGCCGAACAGGACGTAGCATTCGGCGTCCTCGGGCCGCCCGGCCTCTACGTGCTCCCGGTAGCGCCGGAACATCGCGACCGCGGTTTGGACGCTGTCGCCCACGCAGTCGTTGTTGACGTCAACCAGGGCCACGCGCTTGATCTCCGCGGGAATCAGGGACGCGAATTGCAGCGTAGCCTCCACGGTGTCGCGGAGAAAGCAGAGTAGGTAGGCATGAGCCATGGTGCCGCTGCCTTTGCCGCCCCACCAATCGCCTTGCGCCTCGGTGGAGATGTACGCATCGAGGGTGTCGTGCCGCTCGAGGTTCCAGACATCGACGGCGATTCGGTAGGCATAGCCATCCCCAGCCTGGGCTTCGTAGATGTCGAAGCGGGCGGGGAAAAACAACAGCGGCTTGCCGCCGGACGCCTGCAGGGCCTGGTAAACGTTGGTTGCAATGCGAGTGCGTCTGGACAGGGCACCGAGGGTGGGCGTTTCCAGAATGGCGAAGTCGCGATAACGACCCCGCACCCGTATGACGGGCTCCCAGGGCGCCACCTTGGCGCCGTCGTGCACGGCGTCGATTTCCAGGTTGTCAGCGGTGTTGACGAAGCGGCCCTGGTCGTCATGGAAGCCGGTGCAAAGCTTGAACATGGCCAGCACCTCATCCACACCGGCGACCAGGGAAAACGGCGCCCGGCGGGTGAAGTACTGCATGTCGGCTTCGATGTTGCCGACGTCAACCTGTGACACGTCAACGCCTTGCGCGGCAAGCGCGGCGCAGGCGCCCCGAAAGCGGTAGCCCTGTTCGGCCAGCGCACCGAGGATAAAGGTGCTGTTGTTGAAGTAGTGATCGCTGTACCAGCCCTGCTGGATGCGCGCGGCGTCGAGCTTGAAGATGTCCACCGGCAACCGCTTCTGATCGACAACCGACACGCCTCCTGCCCCCCTCGGATATCCGCAGCCAAACGAGCTTTTGAGCATGCCACGCTTGCCGGGCCTTGTAAAGCCGCGGCGCGGTGGCGACAAGACTCTCACCGATTGGACAACATGACGTGACGGTGGATAATGGCGGCGAAGAATCGCGGAGCGACAGCGGCGATATGGAGAGTCCCGAAAGGCAGCAACCGCGCAGCCAATACCGGCGGCAGGGGAACAGCCTGAGCGAATCCACGCCCGTTTTTTCCCGACTTCATAGGCTACGGCTCGTGCCCCGAATCGCCACCTTGTGCGTCACTTGCTAAGCTCCACATTCGCCCTACAACACGGTCTGAAATCATCCATTTTGGCCTTGTCGGCCCCACCAATTTTGCCCCCAAATTGCCAAAACCGGCCCCTTGGCGGGAAATCGCTGATCGGCGCTGGACGAGGGGCGCTTCGGCCAGTAACGGCGTGGGTTTTACCGCTGGCGAAAGTTGACATATTGAGACATTATCAGAATATATAAGTCAGATCGTTAAACCCGCTTGATGATGTTGCCCTCCTCTCAGGAAAACGCTAATTGTCCTTTCTTACTGTTCGACGAAGTCGCACGGCGAATCGCCGCGCAGTACTTGTTCTCCGGCTCCGGCATGACCCTCGGCGGATAGCTGGTTGGCCTGATTTGCGATCTCGCCGGCCGTGTGGCGTTCGAATCGGAGCGGGGGCCGGCACTCACCTCCGCCGGCGAATTCGAAAGCAAGAATCGGAGTGCGCGACCGCGGCGGGCATGCCAAATTCTCTATCGTGGCGCAAATACCAAGATATCCATCGCGGCGAGCAGGGCCGCTCACCGCCGGCGATGCAACGACCCGAGGAGAAGATATGATGGCCGAACCGAAGGCGATCCGAACCCCCATGCCGACCCGATTCAGCAGCGACGAGGAACGTTGGGTGGCGGTCGTGAACCGCGACCATGCCGCTGGTGACGAGTTTGTCTACTCCGTCGCGACGACCGGTGTCTATTGTCGTCCGGGCTGCGCGGCCCGACGACCGCGGCGCGAGCACGTGCGCTTCCACGCTTCCTGCGAGGTCGCCGAGAATGCCGGCTTCCGGCCGTGCCGACGCTGTCGCCCAAACGATCTTCCGCTTGCCGAAAGGCATGCGGAGGCGGTGGCAACCGCGTGCCGCCTCATCGAGACCGCGGAGGAGGTCCCGGACCTCGACGCGCTCGCGGGAGCGGCCGGCATGAGCCGGTTTCATTTCCACCGAGTCTTTAAGGCCGTCGCCGGCTGCACGCCGCGGGCGTACGCCGCCGCTCACCGTGCGGATCGGATGCGCGAGGCGCTGCGGACGTCCCGAACAGTCACCGACGCTATCTACGACTCCGGGTTCAACTCGAGCGGCCGGTTCTACGCGGCCTCGTCGGCGACGCTCGGGATGGCTCCCTCGACCTTCCGGCGCGGTGGCACGGGCGAGAAGATCCGGTTCGCCGTCGGCGAGTGTTCGCTCGGCTCCATCCTCGTCGCGGCGACGGCCGGAGGGGTCTGTACGATTCTGCTCGGCGACGATCCGACCGTCTTGGTGAACGAGCTGGAGGACCGTTTTGCGCGGGCGAAACTGGTTGGGGGAGATTCGGAGTTCGAATCCGTGGTAGCCCGAGTCATCGGCTTCGTCGAAGCGCCCGCGCTCGGCCTCGACCTGCCGCTGGACATCCTCGGGACGGCGTTCCAGCGGCGGATATGGCAGGCGCTGAGGGAAGTTCCCGCCGGTACGACCGCCAGCTACGGCACGATCGCCGATCGCGTCGGCTCGCCGAAAGCGGCCCGGGCGGTCGCGCGCGCATGTGCCTCCAACCCGCTCGCCGTCGCGATCCCCTGCCACCGGGTGGTCCGGAACGACGGCGCACTCGGCGGCTACCGCTGGGGAGTGGAACGGAAGCGGATCCTGCTCGCCCGCGAGGACTCTTCCTGAGCCTGCCGGGGCAAGTAATCCGGACCGGAGAGCCGCTGTTCTCGCAAGACAACGGGGCGATGGCAGACGGCCATGCAAGCTGGCCTTTCCTCGAAAAGTGGGAGATAGAAAAAGGCGCAAGCCAGCTTGGGTGTCATGTACTTGCTCGGCAGGGGCGGGCCGCAGAACGACGTGCAAGGCTACGCCTGGCTCAACATTGCCGTCGGTCAGGGTTACGCATGCGCTGAGAAATTCAAAGAACTTGTCGCCAAACGTATGACCCGCGAAGGAATTGCCCGCGCACAGGAACTTGCGCGTGAATACTGGGAAGACTACGTGTTGCCATTCCGAGACTGATTCGCGCCACCGCCTAGAGGTTCACATAAGCCGGGGTTATCAGAAGTTGGGCTCTTGGAACGGAGACGGTTTTTCAGCAGGGGTTACAGGGGAACTACCGGGGCTCGAAACGTTCATCGACCGCTCGATGGATGGACGCAGGTCAGCTACCGAGAAACGCATCGACGCCTGCAATCGTGAACTCCCAGACCTATCGGTTCAGCAAACGCTGCCCGAGTGTGCGCATCGCTACAGGCACACCACCTGATCGAGATGCCCGCAGGTTAAAGAGGCGACGGGTTCACTTTGCCAGGGAGAAAGCGTCGTTGCTCCCGACCTGAGCCCTGCGTGCCCGGGTGTACACCACGGGACTTGACCGGGTGTCCCATCCAATCTTGTATGGTACCCATACGTGACGCGCATGGTCTCGTTGCAGGTGTTTGTAGCTTGGCCTGAAAAATGGTTCCAACGGGAGGGATCCTGGTAATTTGTATGCACCGCGGTGAGGGATTCGGTTGCAATACCGGCTGAGGTATCGTCGGAGATCGCCGAGTTCATGGACTTGGTGTCCTCGTTCATAACCCGCACGTCCTCGGAGAACGTTCCCAACTGTTCAGACGTACAGCCAGGGAAGCGCAAGTCCGAACCAGCAGCGCCCTGCCCTGGGACGCCTCGCGGTTCTTCGGCAGGCTATGCGGTATTGACATCTGCACTTGGTTAGCCCTGCCCTCGGGTTGGAGCATTTCCGTGTCGGATTGAATCATGTGTGGACTGGCGGCTTCAAGTAGGTCGGGTTAGCCGTAGGTCTAACCCGACAGAAGAAGCCTATGGGGCGACAGTGGAATGTCGGATTACGCTTCGCTAATCCGACCCACAGCTTGATGAGGAATCCTACATGCGGGGCGGTGGCATCGAGGCCGTGATCTTCGACTACGGCGGCGTCTTGGCCCGGACTGTCGATCCGGAACCGCGGGCGGCCTGGGAACGCGACCTCGGCCTGACGCCGGGCACCTTGACGGCGACGGTGCACGACAAGCGGTTGTGGGTGGCGGCGCAAAACGGCAGCATCCGATCGGACGCGCACTGGCAGGCGGTAGGTGAGGCGTTGGGGCTGAGCAAATCGCAATTGCGCGGGCTGCGGGCGTCGTTTTACGGCGGGGACGTTCTCAATCAACGACTGTTGGCCTGCATCGACCGACTGCGGCAACAGGGTATGGCGTTGGGACTGCTGAGCAACTTCAGCACCGACCTGCGCGGCATGCTTGAGGCGCAGGACCTGGTGCGGCGTTTCGACCACGTCGCCATTTCCGCCGAGATTGGCGTGATGAAGCCGGACGCCGCGGCGTATGAAGCCATCCTTGGAATGCTCGCCCTGCCGGCGTCCGCCTGCGTGTTTATCGACGACCTGCCGGTGAACGTCGAAGCCGCGCGGGCGCTAGGCATGCACGGCATCGTGTTTGAGGACACGGCGTCGTGCCTGGCGGCCCTGGAAGGATTGCTGTGGGGACAGCCATAGGGGATCAGGTCTTCAGCGGCGAGGTGCCCACCCAGCCAGTTTCCGATACGTCGACAATGACGCCGTCCGGTCCGCTGTATTTGACCTCGACGTTGGCATGATGCGGGCGTCCCATCCCCACCCTGAGCGCCTGGTTGATGTCATCGCGCGGCGCCGCGTCGGCGGCGGTCAGCTTGGCCGCGATGTCCTCCAGGCTTTCCACCTGAAAACCGATGTGGTGCAGGCCGCTCCATTCCTTGCCGCGCTCCGTTCCGGCCACGGCGTCGTTCTTGAATTTGAGAATCGCGATGTTGATGTCGCCGTCGCTGAGGTAGTAACCGGAAGCCCCCGGCCCGTCGAGCTTGGCGATTTCTTCCAGGCCGAACACCTCGGTGTAAAACTTGGCCGTTTCGTCCGGGTTCTGCGTCGAAAGGGCAATGTGCTTAATCTTCGCCATGGCTGGTTCTCCTTGTGATCGCCTGTCCTGACACGATGTCCCTGCAGCGGGTCTCACCTTATGCCAACTCTTCCCGCAACGCAACCGGGGTATTGACCCCTGGGATAGCAACGGCTATTCTGCCGCCCGCTCAGTAGCCGCCTGTTTTACGGAAAGTCAGAATAGGCGAAATCAATCGGAGGGAAGCGAGGAGGAAAGCTGGAAATGAATCAGACGTACCTGCAGCGGACGATGCGCCGCCTGATCGGCGTAGCGGCCGTCACCCTGATGCTAGGCGCCGGCACGGCGTATGCGAAGAACCTCAACATATACACCTGGATCCAGGTGAATGCCACCACCGAAGCCGTGTGGGAACAGGTCGGTGGCTTCTGCGACTTACCCAAATTCGTGCCCATTGTCGTGGATTGCGTCATGACCAACGACAAGGGAGTTGGTTCGATCCGCTACCTCACGCTCGAAGACGGTGTGAAGATCGACGAACCCATGGTCGACCAAGGTCCGAGCCATTACACCTACGTCATGAGCAAGGGCTTCCTGACCGACGCCCGCTACCGTTCCACGATCAGGGTGTACCCCGCAACGGACCCGGGAACCTCCGTCGTCGAGTGGATAGGTCAGATCGACGCCGACACCTATGAAGACGGTGGCGCTGAGATGGCCGAAGCCCTGCGCGGCATTTACCAGACGGGCTTGGACAACATCAAGAAGATGGTTGAATAGATAAACCTAAGCCTGCGAACCCGATTGCCAAGGGTCTCTACTTTGCCCTTGGCAATCTCCCCGCGCCTTCAAATGGTCATTCCGGCGCACGCCGTAATCCAGCGACCTTATTCCCCGGAAAGCCACTGCACTCCGGCCCCGGATCAGGTCCGGGGTAACGTTCTTTCGCCGGAGTGATGCCCACACCAATCACCAACCCAGGTCCATCGGGCGCAACCCCAACAGCGCCTTCCCCGCCGATTCGACGTGCGACGCCAGCCCGGCGGCATGCTGCACGGCAACGTGGATGTCCCGGAAATAACGCTCCAGCGGGTGTTTGCGATACACGGCATTGGTGCCGGCAGTGTGGAACACCAAGTCCACGGCCCGCACCGCTTCGTGCATGGCGTGCGTGATGGCGAGCCGTGCCCGGGCGATCTCCGGGCCCGGATCGGGTGCCTGTTCACACACCGCATCCCACGCCGCCCCCACCGATTCCAGCACATAGGCCCGCGCCGCGCCCAGGATGGCCTCCGCTTCGGCGATACGCGACTGCACCAAAGGCCGGTCGCGCAACAGCGTGGCCGAGTTCGTCGAGCCGGAACGGCTCGCCAACTCGACAAAGGTGTCCATGGCGCCCCGGGCGATGCCCAAGGCGTTGGCCGCGGTGTTCGTCCAGGCGGCGACCATAACCAGGCGCGGGTTATACAGGGGCGCGACAACCTTGGGCGGTTCATAGAGCGAAAAGGCGTGCGCCTCCGGCACGAAGACGTCGTCGATCACGAAATCGTGGCTTCCGGTGCCGCACATGCCGACCACCGACCAGGTGTCCTCGATCGTGGCATTTTCGGCCGGGATGTACATCGAACGGATCACGGGCGCCTGGTTGGCAGACCGACGCGGCGTGTCGCCGTCCATGACGGTGCACGTGCAGAACAGCCAGTTGGCGTGATGCACCCCGCTAGCGAAATTCCATTGCCCCGTCACGCGGTAGCCGCCGTCCACGGCCCACGCCTTGCCTTCAGGCCGCACCGAGCCGGCCATGCGCACCACGGGCGGCTGCCCAAACATGTCGCGCGCGACGTCCGGTGCCAGCCAGCCGGTGAACAACGAGACGCTGTTGGCGATCATGACGCACCAGCCCACCGACCCTTCGGCTTTGGAGAACTCTTCAATCACCCGGAACGTCTTCAGCGGCGGGGTTTCCGCACCGCCGATGGCGCTCGGAAGATAAAGCTGGAACAGCCCGGCATCGCCGATCGCCCGCGCCAGGGCGCTCGGTATGTGACGAATCTCTTCCAACTCGTCGCGCGCCGCCCGCACCTGGGGCAGCAGGTCAATCGCCGCCGCCAGGGGATCAGCTAACGTGGTTTGAGACATCCCTTCCCCCCGCTACTTCCGCAACACCTGACCGGGCAAAACCGGGTGTTGCACGCCGTGCTCAACGACAACCTGGCCGTTGACGATCACGTAATCAATGCCGATGGAATACTGGTGCGGCTCGCCGAAGGTGGCCTGGTCGGCAACGGTCGCCGCATCGAAAATCGTGATGTCCGCCGCCTTGCCCTTGGCGAGTACGCCGCGGTCGCCGAGGCCGAACGTGTCCGCCGCCATAGAGGTCATTTTGCGGATGCCTTCTTCGAGGCTGAGGAGGCGTTCGTCGCGTACGTACTTCCCCAGCACGCGCGGAAACGTGCCGTAAGTGCGCGGATGCGGCTTGCCGCCCTGCCCCGCGGCCAGCGCCAGGGAATCGGAGCCGATCATCAACAGCGGGTGCGCAATGCCGCGGGCGACGTTTTCCTCGCACATCATGAACAGCACCACCGCCACCTTGCCCTGTTCGGCCAGCAGGAAATCCATCATGGCCTCGGGCGGTTCCTTCCCCATGGCATCGGCAATCTGCGCCACCGTGCAGCCCTCGAACTGCTTCTGCTGCTGGCAGGACGCCACCAAAATGTCGTCCCAACCCAGCGACCCCGTGGCCCGCGACCAGCCCGCGCCGCCGCCCTGCACCTCATCAATGATGCGCTGCCGCGTGTCCCGGTCGCCGATGCGGGCCAGGAAGCGATCCATACCGCCCTCCAGCGTCCAGGCCGGGAACAGGCTGGTCATCGTCGTGCTGCCCGCGATGTAGGGATAGATGTCCGCGGTCACCGCGATGCCGCGTTCCCGCCCCGCCTCGATCATGTGCAGCGCCCGTTCCATCTTGCCCCAATTCTCGCGTCCGGACGCCTTCAGGTGGGATATCTGCACCGGGATGCTAGCTTCTTCGCCAACGCTCAGAGCCTCGGAGATGGCCTCCTCGAGCGTGCCGCCCTCGCCCCGCATGTGCGTGGCGTAAACGCCGCCGGCCTGCCGCGCGACCTGCGCCAGGGCAACGAGCTCGGCTGTGTCGCCGTAGCATCCGGGGGTGTAGATCAGACCCGAGGACAGACCGAAGGCGCCGTCCTCCATAGCCTCGCCCACGAGACGCTGCATGTGCACCAATTCGTCGGCGCTGGGAGCCCGATCGGCAAATCCCATGACGGCGATGCGAACGGCGCCGTGACCAACGAGCGGCACCAGGTTCAAGGCGCAGCCCTGATCGCTGACGCGCTGATAATACTCACCCAGCCGCTGCCAGTTCCAGGGCAGGTCGGCGTTCAGAAAACCGACGTATTCCTTCAGCAAACCAAGCGTCTGCGGCGCCACCGGCGCCGGCGAGAAGCCGCAGTTGCCAACGACCTCGGTGGTGATGCCCTGGCGCACCTTGCTGTCGGCGCCGGGCGTACTCAACAGGGTGAAGTCCGAATGGGTGTGCGCGTCGATGAACCCCGGCGCCACGACACGGCCGCTGGCGTCGATGTCGCGCGCCGCGTCGCCTTCCAACGCAGGAGCCACCGCGGTGACCCGCCCGCCGCTGACGCCGACGTCGGCAGCCACACCCGGGCGCCCGGCGCCGTCGATTACCGTACCGTGTCTGATTAACAGATCAAACGTCATAATCGGCCACCTTATGACGGGGCGCCGCCCCGCGTGGATGATGTGAGGCTTACAGGACGCGCCATCATAGGGCAAACGCCGCCAAGTGCCTATAGAAATTTTCGTCTCAACCCGTCCGCCAAAGCCCGCGCGGGCGCCCGGCAGCGGGCTCGGTGGGGCGTGGTATACTAGCGCCTCGTTCGCCCTTGAACCCCGCCCTACCCCACTCAAACACGAGAGAGTGCATGCCATGATCGAGCGCATCGACGTCAATATCGCCGGCGGTCTGGAGATCCCCCTGCCCCGCATGGTGCCGGTACGGCAGAAGGCCCAGACCACGCGCGTGGACAACATTTCCGAGACCGTCGCCGAGCAGTTCAAGAAGCCTGAAATCGCCGCCAAGATCAAGCCGGGCGAGCGCATCGCCATTGGCTGCAGCAGCCGCGGCATCGCCAACATCCAGGCCATCGTCAAGGCGGTCGTGGACGGCATCAAATCGCTCGGCGGCGATCCCTTCCTGTTTCCGGCCATGGGCAGCCACGGCGCCAGCAACGCCGCCGGTCAGCGACAAGTGCTGGAAGACTACGGTCTGACCGAGGCGGCGGTGGGCGCTCCCATCCGCGCCACCATGGACACCAAGGTGCTAGGGCAACTGGAAAGCGGCCTGCCGGTCCACGCCGACGCTTATGCGGCGGAAGCCGACGGCATCGTGCTGGTCAATCGCATCAAGCCCCACACCAGTTTCCGCGGCAACATCGAGAGCGGCATCGTCAAGATGATGACCATCGGCATGGGGAAAATTCGCGGCGCCACCACGCTGCACAGCCAGGGCATGGACCACTTTCCCGAGGTGCTGCCTGCCGCCGCTCGTCTCATCATGCGCGAGGCGCCCTTCCGATTCGGCATCGGCATTGTGGAGAACGCCCACGACGACACCATGCTCGTCGAGGCCATCGCCGCCGAACGTCTGCTGGAGCGCGAGGCCGCCTTGCAGGCGCTGGCGAAGCAATCCATGGGCCGCCTCGCCATTGACGACATCGACGTGCTGGTCATCGAAGAAATGGGCAAGAACGTCAGCGGCGCGGGCTTCGATCCCAACGTCACGGGCCGCAACAATCGGGGCATCGAGGGATTCGACACGCCGCGCGTCAAGCGCATCGTCGTTCTGGACCTCACGGACGCCTCGCACGGCAACGCGGCGGGCATTTCGCTGGCCGACGTGATCACCATGAAGCTCTTCCGCAAGATCGACTTCAGCGCCTTCTACGCCAACATCATCGCCTCCGCCTACCTGGACGGCGGCGCCATTCCCCTCATCATGAACACCTCACAGGAAGCCGTCGCCCTGGCCATCAAGTCCGTGCCGCGGGTGGAGCCGCTGGACTGCCGCGTCGTGCGCGTGCGAAATACCCTGGCGGTCACGCACTTCGAGGTGTCAGAACCGCTGGCCGATGCCCTGCGCCACGACGACCGTTTCGACATTCTCGGCGAGCCGGAACCGTGGCCGTTCGATGAACAGGGGGAACTGGCCGATTCGCTTCCGACGGCGCTGCACGCGGCCGGCGGCGGCTCGTAACGCGCTTCTTGGCCGTGTCTCACTCCAGATTGCCCCCTCACCCCAACCCTCTCCCGCCAGGGGAGAGGGGGCAGCCATTTTCGCTTCTTTTTTGACGGCATCCGTTATGCAGATTGTACTGAACTCCAAATTCTTTCACGCCCTGAGCGTTCCGGAGCTCGGCGACAAGGTTTGTGCGCTGGGCTTCGACGGCGTTGACGTCAACGTGCGTCCCGGCCACCCGGTCAACCCCGAAAACGCCGAAACGGCGCTGCCGCAGGCTGCCCGCGTCTGGCGGGATCAGGGCCTCACCTGCCCGTTGGCAACCACCCCCATCTCCTGGGTCGATCCCAATGCAGCGGACGTCGAACCGCTCTACGCCGGTTGCGCTGCCGCCGGGGTCCCCCGCGTGAAGCTCGGCTTCTTCGCCTTCAAACCCGGGGACAACTACTGGGCTTTGGTGGACGCCGGGCGTCGAAATCTGGAACGGTTCGCGGAGATCGGCCGGAAACACGGCGTGCAGACCGTTTACCAACTCCACAGCGGCCCCGTGCTGGGTTCCAACTGCGCCGGCATGATGCACCTGCTGCGGGATTTGGACGCGCGGTGGATCGGCGCTTACCCGGACCTGGGGCACATGATTCTGGATGGTGAGGATTACGACATGGGGCTGGCGATGGTGCGGGATTACCTGTCGATCATCGGCGTCAAGGACGCCTTCCACGCCCCGCAGCCAGAGGGCAGCGAGCCACCGTTTCTGCCGCGCTTCGTCAAGCTCGGCAGCGGCGCGGTCAACTGGCGCCGGGCGCTGGGGGCGTTGAAAGCCCTGGGCTACGACGGGCCATTTTCGGTGCACACCGAGTACGGTTTCGATGAGTCCATTATCCGGCAGGTCGGCTATGCCGACGAGACGCCGCCGAACCTGGAGGCGTGGGCGCGGGAAGACGCCGCGTACCTGCGGCGCCTGTGGGCAGAAGTGTGAGGGTGTTTAGGCAGGCGGACCAACCTTGCCACCCGGCGCCCCGGCATCGTGCAGGATTTGCCGGATGTCCTTGGCGAACTTGATTTCCGAATCATCCTGCGGCTCATAACCCAGCACGCGGCGGGCGCTGGTTAGCGACCAGAAGGCGCGGGTGTTGTTGCTGATGCCGTAGACGACCTGCCAGGGAATGCCGTGCTCGTTGTCGATGTTGGGCGTTTCCACCGCTTTGGCGATCAGTTGGGTGAGGTCGCGCGGGCTGATGTAGGCCCCGAGGTCGCGCTTGTAATTGGCCGGATCGCCCTGGTACAGGCTCGGGTCCAACTCACGCGGCGCGCCGATACGCACCATGACGACGCCCATCTTCCGCTGTGTGGTAATGGGCCGGGTGTGCTGCTGACGGCCGTTGGCATCGACGAAATCCCCAAAGCCGCAGGCGAACAGGAATCCCATATGCTCGTAGGTGGCCTTGGCCCAGCCGTAGAAATTGTCCGACAAAGGCAGCCGGTACGGGTCGAGGACATCCATCTTGCCGGCGTGAATGAGGTTGTGCTCGTACCAGTCGGCGGCGTGGTTGGAGCTGGCGATCACGACGCGTGAGGTGCCGGCTTCATAGGCGCAGCGCAGCACGTTGTAGGCCATGGCGACGTTGCGGTTCTCGTCGTGAAAATGGTCCAGCGGGTCGCCCGTCCGGCGCGTGTAGCCCAGGTGCACCACCGCATCCACACCCTGGAACAGATGCGCGTACTTGCTGCGATCCATGTCAATCAGGTCGGCCAGCACGACGCCTTCAACGCGTTCCCCCGCCCGGTTCTCTTCCTTCACGTCCACCAGCACCATCTTGTACGTCTCGGCAAAGGTGGGCAAAAGCTGGTTGGCAATGTACCCTGTTGCGCCGGTCATAAGCACCGTAGTTGCCATACTGTCCACTAACTTTCCGTATAGGTTTCATGCAGCCGATTGAAACTGTGTGACCGCATCCGATTCCAAGGAGAAGATGACGTGCAGAATGCGCTTACCGATAGCGAATTTAACGCTTTACGGCAAATCGACACGCCTACTATAGCCAACGCCATTGAGCCCTTCAAGGTGCGCAGCGACACCGACGGCTTCATGGGCTGGGACATCCGGTGCATGTTCCCCGAGCTCGGCGTCATGGTCGGATACGCCGTAACCGCAACGCTCGACACCACCACGCACGGACGGGTGCACGACAAGGAAGCGCGCCTGAAATGCTTCGAGGCGATACACAACTCGCCGAAACCCGTGGTGCTGGTGCTGAAGGACGTGGGCCCCAAGCCACTCCACGGCTGTCATTTCGGCGACGGCCTGACGACGGTGGCACAGCGGCTGGGCACCATCGGTCTGGTCACGGACGGCGGGGTGCGCGACGTGGACACCGTGCGAGAGATGGGCTTCCACTACTTCGCGCCGGGCATGGTGCCGGCGCACGGCAACTTCGGATTTCTCGAAGCCCAGGTGCCCGTTGAAGTAAGCCGCGTTCGGGTGCAACCCGGCGACCTGATTCATGCCGACGCCAACGGCGTGGTCACCATCCCACTGGAAATCGCCCGCGACGTCATCGCCGAATCGCGCAAGGTGCTGGACGCCGAAGCCGCCTACCGCGACTGGATCAACAGCGACGATTTCTCCCTGGAAAAACTGCGAGAACGGTAGACAAGACTGCCAACTTAGCGGAAGGAGCACGGCATGGAACTCGGATTCATCGGCCTGGGAACCATGGGGTCGAGCATGGCCCTCAACGTCCTCAAAGCCGGTCACCATCTCATCGTCAACGACATCAACCGGGATGCCGCCGGGCCGCACCTGGAAGCCGGCGCCGTGTGGGCCGACAGCGCGCGGGAAGTGGCCGAGGCCAGCGACATCCTGTTCACCTCCCTGCCGGGGCCGCCGGAGGTGGAAGCCGTCGCCCTCGGCGAGCGCGGCATTTTGCCAGGCTTCAGCCCCGGCAAGGTCTATTTCGACCTGAGCACCAACTCGCCGACGTTGATCCGCCGCATCCACGACGCCTTCACGGCGCGCGGCGCGCACCTGCTGGACGCCCCGGTCAGCGGCGGACCGCTGGGCGCCCGCACCGGCCGACTGGCCATCTGGGTCGGCGGCGACAAGAACGTCTTCGAGCGCTGCAAGCCGGTCCTTGACGCCATCGGCGACCAAGCGTTCTATGTGGGAGCCATCGGCACGGGCTCCGTCGCCAAGCTGGTGCACAATTGCACCGGCTACATCCTGCAGACGGCGCTCGCCGAGACTTTCAGCATGGGCGTCAAGGCGGGCGTCGAGCCGCTGGCGCTTTGGCAGGCGGTCCGCCAGGGCGCCCTGGGACGCCGGCAGACCTTCGACGGCCTGGCGCAAAACTACCTGCCGGGGCGGTTCGATCCAGCCGATTTTGCCCTCCGACTGGCTCGCAAGGATGTGTCACTGGCCGTGGAGGTCGGCAGGGAATTCGACGTGCCGATGCGTCTTGCCAATCTGACGCTGGCGGAACTCACCGAAGCGCTGAACAAGGGTTGGGGGCAACGGGATTCGCGTGCGGCCATGCTGTTGCAGGAAGAACGCGCAGGGGTTGAGGTGCGTGTGCCGCGCGAGGTGCTTCAAGAAGTCTTGCAAAAGGAGCGCGGAGAACAGGACTGACACAGCGCGGTTACTTCGCAGTCTTGAGGATGTCCGGCATGTCCTTGCGAAACTTCTTCATCTTGGGGTCGATGATCACGAAGCAATACGGCTGGTGCGGGTTGCGCTGGTAGAATTCCTGGTGGTAGCCCTCGGCGGTATAGAACGTGTCGAAAGGCGTGATCTCGGTAACGATCGGGTCTTTCCACAACCCGGAGGCGTCCGTCTCCTGCTTGGATTTTTCGGCGCTCACCCGCTGCTCGTCGTCGTGGTAAAAGATCACCGAACGGTACTGCGTGCCAACGTCGGCCCCCTGGCGGTTCAGCGTGGTGGGATCGTGGGTGCGCCAAAACACCTCGAGCAGGTCCTCGAAGGTAATGACGGCAGGATCGAAGGTGATCTGGATGACCTCCGCATGGCCGGTCGTGCCCGTGCAGATTTGCTGATAGGTCGGATTTTTCGTGTGGCCGCCAGCGTAGCAGGAAACGACACGATGGACGCCCTTAACCTCCAAGAACACCGCCTCAGTGCACCAGAAACACCCGGTTCCAAACGTTGCCGTCGCCAACGTACCTGACATGGCTCCCCCCAATTCGCCTGGCACCGGCCCGCCTATCGCTTCCGGCTGAATTTCCGCAAACACTTCAATTCCCGCGGCGGCTCGAGGTGTCGTCCTCGGATGGTGTAGGCCACGTCGCCGACATAGACGTCGCCGCGTGAGTCGACGCCCACCCCGTGCGGCGCGATGAACTGGCCCGGCCCCTCCCCCTCCTCGGGGTCGCCAAAACGCGTCTGCAACTCGCCTTTCAGGTTGTAGATGCTCACCCGGTGCCCCAAGCCGGGCGCATCATCGACGCCGGCCATGCCGTTCAACTCGCCGATGTACAGATAACCGGCCTTGTCGAGGCAGATGCCGTCGGGACGGTGGATATTGTTCCACATGCTGAGGAAGTTGCCCTTGGCGTCGAATACCTGAATACGGTGGTTTTCCCGGTCGGCCACATACACCTGATCATCCTGATCGATGGCCACGTTGTGCGGGCGAATGAACTGTCCGGGGTCGATGCCGGGCTCACCCCAGGAATGCACGGGCCGCCCGTCGGGCGTGAAGATATGAACACGGGAGTTGCCGTAACCGTCGGAAACATACAGATTGCCGGTAATCGGCGAGACTGCCGCATGCGTCGGGCGGTTGAAGGGCTTACCGGCCCATTTGGGAGCCGGCTGGCTTTCCGTGCCGAGGGTGAGGAGCAGTTTGCCTTCGGTCGTGAATTTGCGAACCGTGTGCAGGCCGTCATCCACGCAATAGACGCTGTCGTCGGGTCCGACGTAAATGCCGTGCGTGCGGTCGCTGAAAGCGCCCTCGCCCCAGGAGCGCAGGAAATTCCCGTCGCGGTCGAAGACGATGACGGGGTGCTCGCTGCGGTTCAGCACGTACACGTTATCGTGGGAATCGACCGCCACGCCGGCGACATCGACGAACGACCAACCCGCCGGCAGCTTTTCCCAATCGACCACCGGTTCGAAGCGTAAGTCACCACTGCCGAGTATCATATCCGACTCCCCTTTCATTTCGTTGTGACCGAAAACGCAGACCGGACGGCGATAGGGCGCCCGCTAGATCTCCTTCTAGTCGCTACCGGCTTCGCTGGCGAGTGGCGCCGGTGTCGCGGCAGCAGCCGCGAAGCTGCTCTGTCGCCGTAGCAGTCCAACAAAGTCGAACATAAGCGACATGACCGACGGGATGAAGACAATGGTCGTAACGGTGCCCAGAATGAGGCCGCCGAACATGACCATGCCGAGGCCGCGGTACAACTCGCTGCCGGCACCAGGGTTCAGCACCAGCGGCATCAAGCCGAAAATGGTGGTTCCCGTCGTCATCAAGATTGGACGGATGCGGGTCAGGGTCGATTCCACAATCGCCTGATGGGCATCCAGACCCTGGCGCATAAAATTGATTGCCTGCTGCACGATCAGAATGGGGTTGTTGATGACACTGCCCAGCAGAATGACGAAGCCAAGCATGGTCAGAACGTCAAGCGACTGAATAGTTCCCGGGCTGACGATGTCCAAATAGCGGTTAAGCACCCAGAGGCCCAGCACGCCGCCCGTCAAACCGATGGGAACCGACAGCATAACGGCCAGAGGATAACCCCAGTGGCGGAACACCAGAACCATCGTGAGATACGTCAGCATCAGCGCCAGCAGGAAGTCGGTGCCGAGCTTGGCACGAATGGCTGACAGCTTATCGCTGGTGCCGCTGATGCGCATGGTATATCCCGGCGGTACCATGCCATCCGCTTGCACGGCGCCAATGATGTCGTTTTGCACGATCTCAATTGCTTCTTCCAGCGAGATGTTGCTGGGCGGGGTAATCCGCAGGGTCACCGCGCGCTGGTTATCCACACGGCGAATGCGTTCCAGACCGTAGGTGAAATCAATACTGGCAACATCGGACAGCGGCACCGTATCTCCCAACCGCGTCGCGATGCGGATGTTCTCGAAATTCCCCAGGGTGTCGTAAGCCCCCATGGTGGAATAGAGGTACAGGTCCATCTTGTCGCCTTCGTGGTAATAATCGTCCACATAGGCCCCATCGCCCAGCACCCAGGTGCTGTAACCGATGTCCTGCACGTCGATCCCAAGCTGCGCGGCGCGTTCCCAGTCGGGCCGCACGATCACCTGCGGCTGGCCGATCTCAATACCCGGCTTCGGCTCGGGTCGCGCCCCGGGCAGCGCTTGCAAGACTTTGAAAAAGGTTCCCTGCGCAATGTTGGTCAGGACCTTTACGTCAGGACCGATGATATCGACATTGATAGCGCGCGAACCCATGATGTCGCGGCTGAAAATGGACATCTTGATAGCAAAGGCTATGGTGCCTGGGACATCGCTCATAAGGCGCTGCAGAGCGGGCGGCACCGCAGACAGGTGGGCGCGGCTCTTCGGGCGGGTGAAGAGGAACATGCGATTGCGAAATGCCGCGAAGAAGAAGTATTTCAGCGGCGGCGCCTCAACTCGACCTTCCTCGAAATCGGCCACGGAGGCATCCAGCATCGGCTTCACCCGCTTCTCCAATTCCTTCCCGATAGCCGTTATCTCAGGCATGCCGTAACCCTGCGGCGGGATGAGGACGCCAATAATCGTTTGCCGATTGCCTTCCGGCAGGTATTCCGTCTTGGGCATGAAAGCCACGATGCACGCCACCGCAAAGGCCAAGACCGACGCCGTGACGATGATGCGCCGGATGACGCCGGCCATCAGCCAAGTGAGCGCGGATCGCAGAAAGCCGTCATGGATTCTGGCTGCCAAGGAGGCGACTCCGAACAGGCGCTGCAGTTGCCCCGCGAATCCCTGCTTGCCCATCGTCGGCACGCTCGTGAGCAGCCGGGCGGCGAGAGGGGGAATGATGAGGATGGAAACAATCAGGGCCAGAATATTAGCCGCCACGATAGCGATGGCGAGGTCGCGGAAGATCTGCCCTGCTTCGTCCGCCAACGTGATAATGGGCGTGAAGACCACGACATTCGTCAGGACCGAGGACAGGATAGCCGTCCACACTTCGCTGGTGCCGTCGTAGGCTGCATCAAAGGACGATTTGCCCATGGAGCGGTGTCGGTAGATGTTCTCCAGCACGACGATCGAGGCATCGAGGACGGCGCCGATTGAGAAGGCGAGGCCCGCCAGCGAGATCACGTTGATGGAACGTCCGGACACGCTGATCACGAAAAAGGCACCGATGACGCACAGCGGAATAGCCAGGCCGACGATCAGGGTGGAACGGGCGTGCCGCAAGAAGATTAACAGGATGCCAAGGGCCAGCAGGCCGCCAAAAAGCAGGTTGAACCGCACCATGTCGACCGCGTCGCGGACGTAGCTGGTGCTATCCGTCACCTGTGTCAGGTAGATACCCTTCGCGCGCAAGGGCCCATCATTCATGTCCCGAATGGCCTGTTGGACCTGTTCCATGACGACCAGCAGGTTCGTCCCCCGCTTGCGTTGCGGACCAAACGCCAGAGCGGGTTCGGTATTTTGGCGGATCAGGGTGCGCTTCTCGGCGTGTCCCAGGCGGGCGTAACCGACATCGCGCAGGTAGATGGGTGTGCCGTCCTGGATGTCGATGATCGTATCTTCGATATCGGCAGAGGATTCATAGCGGCCGACCGTGCGCACGTTGAAACGCCGCTTGCCCTCGTCCAGGTCGCCGCCGGATACGTCGCGGTTACGGGCCCGAATCGCCGACCGCACTTTGGAAATGGGAATGCCCCGATCAGCCAACTTGGTGGGATCGATCATCACCTGCATCTGCCGCTCAGTACCGCCGTATACGCCGCGAACGCTGGAAATGCCCGTCAGCCGCTCGAAATACGGTTTAACGTGGTCCTCCACGTAGTCGAACATTTCCTGCACATCGAGCGATTCCGGGTGGTCGGAGCGAGTACGCACACTGATCCAGGCCACTGGCTGCTCGGAGGCACGGGAGCTTTGAATCGTCGGCTCATCCACGTTCTCCGGGTAGCCGGGCACCTGTGCGAGGGCGTTGTTAATACGTACGATGTTCTCCTGCTGGTTCGTCTCCAACCCGAATTCCAGCTCGACCTCCGCCTGCCCCATCGAAGCCGTGCTGATCATCTTCTCCAGCCCGGGAAGGCTCTTCAGGTACTGTTCCTGATCGATCAGGATGTCCTGCTCGATATCCTCCGGGGTCGCACCAGGATAGTAGGTCACAACGCTGATGACCGGCGCCGAAACGTCGGGGGTAAGCTGGATAGGCAGGCTGAACAGGGCCAGCACGCCGAACAGCAACAACGCCATGCTTAGTACGGAGACGGCAATGCCATTCCGAATGAAGTATCGAATCATCGTTTAACGCCCTCAACTCCCGGTGCCCAACGCCGTAAGCACCGTTTAATTTGTCAGAAACCGATCCAGCACCAGAGGCTGACCCGGGCGCAGCCGCTCATTGCCGCGCACCACGACACGGTCGCCGGCCTGTAAATCGCCAAATACCTCCACCGCCTCGCCGAAATAGCGCCCCGGCTTAACCGGCAAAATCTCCGCAATCGGCTGACCGTCCTTGTCCTGCACGCGCACCAGGATGTGGTTCGTACCGCGCGGCACCAAGGCGTCGCGCGGTACGATGACACTACGCTCGCCCGTGTTCGGGGTCTCCAGCGTCACACGGGCCAACATGCCGGACGCCAAGTGACCTTCGCGGTTATCCAGATTCACCAAAATGGGGAAGGCCCGGCTCCTGCCACTGGCGCGCGGAATTTTCTTCGTCACCTTGCCGACGAAACTCTGATTGGGAACGCTGTCGAAGGTAATCGACATGTCACTGCCGATGACAATCCGGCCGTAATACGTCTCTGGAATGTCCACCCGCACACGCACCTTACTGGTGGTATCGAGATCGAAGACGCCTTCGCCGATCGAAAGCCACGACCCGACTTCCGTATGTTTTGCGGTGATCACGCCATCGAACGGGGCATGAATCGTGGCGCGCTCGAGCAGGTCCTTGGCCACGGCAGCCTGTGCCTCACTGGCAGCGGCGTGGGCCTCAGCAGCCCCTATCTCCTCTTCGCGCGCCCCGGCCAAGGCGCGGTCATAGGTCGCCTTCTCGACCTCCAATGTCGCTTGGGCTTCCTCCCAGCGTTCATGCGCCTCGTCTAATTCCTCATCGCTGATGATCTTCTTCTCCAGCAACGACTGGCTGCGGGCATAGCGCTTGTTCGCCTTTTCCGCCACCACCTCGGCTTTGGCGAGATTCGCCTTGGCCATCACGATGTCTTCCTCGCGGGTTCCCTGGCGCAACTCCCGCAGGCGCTCCTGATCCGCCCGCGCCAGTGCCTGGGCTTGCTCCAGAGCATAGCGGTACGGCAAGGCACGAATCTGGGCCAACACCTGCCCCGCGGTCACGGTGTCGCCCTCATCAACCAGCAGTTCGGCCAGATAACCATCGACTTCACTCGAAAGCACCGTGCTGGCCAGCGGCTCGACCGTGCCCGTCACGTGCACCGGCTTGCTGAACGCCCCACCCTCGGCCACGGCCGTCGTCACCGGCGCCGGGGGCGGGCCCTGCGGCGCGTCTTGGGCGCCCGCCGTGCCCCACGTAGAGGCAGACAAGGCAAGTACACAAACCCACAGGACAACCGCACCCGGCGGTCGACCGGTTCGGAAAAGCCAGCAGGCCCAAGCACCGTAACGGCGTCGGCCGCCTCCTTGTCCACTTATAGAAGAAGAGGTCATCATGGAAGGAGTGCAACTGGTCTTGTTCTTCATGAGCTTTATCTTAGCCTTATCTCCATAGCAGCCTTAAGCGCACCATTTGCTGTCGAAGCCACTGGCGACCCTCACACCCGTTCGTCTCAAAGGATGGCATACTATACTGATAGCCGTTTGACGGTGTCAAACCCCATGTCATCCCCGGAAGCTCGCCTTGGATTGCTCCCGAACATCAGTCGAAATCCTTATTGTGCGAAACGCAAATACGTCCGAAATGCAAATACTCTATTGACATGGGTAAAATGACTGCGCTAGAGTGCGCGCTACCGTGGTGATCATTGAGACAACCAGCAACGGCAACGGGATGCCGCGGTGTCCTTTGGCTGTTGCCGGGTTGTGTTCTATGGAAACGGAAGAAGTTCTGTCCTTTGTGTACCTTAAAGAGGAGGCATTCCCATGGGTACTTATTTCAGTGACAGAGAATTCTCGCTCGTGGAAGGCGCGGAAAACGCCTTTCACTCACCGATTCCAACCCAGGTCGTTTCGAATGGGGAGTTCAATCCGCCACCGCAGAGCGCGCAGCAGAAGCAGGTCGAAGCGCGCATCAAGGAACTGGCCGATACGTACGGCGCCAAGCAGGGCCTGGACCGCCGCGAGTTCCTGAAAACCAGTTCCGGCATGGCCGCCGCTTTCCTGGCCATGAACAGCGTGTACGGCAACATGTTCGATGTCTCAGAGGCCGAGGCTGCCGACGCCGCCATGGCCAACGAACGCGCTGAATCCCTCAAGAACCAGTTCGTCTTCGACGTCCAGACCCACTTCGTACGCGACGACTACACTCAGGACGGCTTCCTCGGCTTCCTGAAAGAAGGCGCCGACGTGTGGAAAAACGGCCTGGACCCGAACAACATCAGCATGTACCTGATGAAGTTCGAGAACTATGTGCGCCAGATCTACCTCAACAGCGATACCAAGGTATCCGTCTTGAGCGGCGCGCCCTTCGATGACGACACCTGGGAGTTCCTCAACAACGCGCAGATTGCCGAAGCCGCCAATATGGTCAACCAGACGGCGGGGCATACCCGCATGCTGGCCCACGCGGTGATAACGCCAGGACAGCCCGGCTGGATGGATGAAGTGGACCAGGCCCTGGCCGAGCGGCCACCCGCCAGTTGGAAGCTGTACACCATCGGCGACCCGCTGACTCCCAAGACGAAATACCCCTTCTGGCTCGATGACGAGAAGCTGATGTACCCCTTCTACGAGAAGGCCGTGAAGTCGGGCATCAACAATCTCTGCATCCACAAGGGGCTCATGCCGAGGGATTACGCCGACAGCTGGGCCGGCGTGTGGGAATACCAAACCCCGCGCGACCTCGTCAAGGCGGCGAAAGACTGGCCGCAGCTCAACTTCATCATCTACCACGGCTGCTTCCGGGCCTTCTTCGACAAGCCCGGAGATGCCATGGCCGACTTCGAGAACACCGGCAGGATCGAGTGGTGCAGCGACCTTGCCGAGATCCCGGCGCAAAACGGCGCCTCGAACATTTATGCGGAGATGGGTACCACCTTCGCTTCGACAGCAATCGTCAGCCCGCGCCTCACGGCGGCCATCCTGGGCACTTGGATCAACGGCCTCGGCGCCTCCAACGTGGTGTGGGGAACGGACTCCGTATTTCACGGCTCGCCGCAGTGGCAGATTGACGCCCTGCGCCGCCTCGAAATACCCGAAGATATGCAGGAGAAGTACGGCTTTGCGCCGCTTGGCTCCGCCGATGGCGCGGTCAAGAACCAGATCTTGGGTCTCACCTCTGCGCGCCTATACGGCCTCGACCTGCAAGCCGACTACAGTCGGTTCAGCGAGGACAAGTTCGCGCAGATCAAGCGGGACTACGATCAGGCCGGCAAGCTCACCGCCCTGCGTGACAACAAGGCGTACGGCTATATTGCCAAACGTGCCTAATCGGATCTGAGTTTCCGCTCTTGCCCCAACGGTGCATGCGGGCCGGTCTTCCCGTCCCGCATGCACTCATCAAGCGGACACGCGTCATCGTCCGCACCTGTGTAGTACAACATTGTTAACATGTGAGGGTAAGTAATAATGGGTACCTATTTCAGTGATCGTGAGTTTTCACTCGTCGAAGGAGCGGAAAACGCGTTCCACTCGCCGATTCCCACGCAGGTCATCTCCAACGGCGAATTCAACCCGCCGCCGCAGAACGCACAGCAAAAGCAAGTTGAAGCACGCATCAAGGAACTGGCCGACACGTACGGTGCCAAGCAGGGCATGGACCGCCGCGAGTTCCTCAAAACCAGTTCCGGCATGGCCGCCGCCTTCCTGGCGATGAACAGCGTGTACGGCAACGTGTTCAACGTGTCCGAGGCCGAGGCCGCCGACGCCGCCATGGCCAACGAGCGCGCCGAAGCCCTCAGGCAGCAGTTCATCTTCGACGTGCAGACCCACTTCGTGCGCGACGACTACTCGCAGGAAGGCTTCCTCGGCTTCTTGCAGCAGACGGCCACGGACTTTAAGACGGGGATGGACCCCAATAACATCGACATCTATCTGATCAAGTTCGAGAACTACGTGCGGCAGATTTACCTCAACAGCGATACCGACGTGTCGGTGTTGAGCGGTGCGCCGTTTGATGACGATTCCTGGGAATTCCTCAGCAACGCGCAGATCGCCGAAGCCGCCAAGATGGTCAACACCACGGCGGGGCACACCCGCATGCTGGCCCATAACGTGGTGACCCCGGGACAGCCCGGCTGGATGGAAGAAGTCGACCGCGCCCTGGCCGAGCGGCCGCCCGCAAGCTGGAAGCTCTACACCATCGGCGATCCCCTGTCTGCCAAAACGAAGTATCCTTTCTGGCTCGATGACGAGAAGTTGATGTACCCGTTCTACGAGAAAGCCGCGAAGGCGGGCATCGTCAACCTGTGCATCCACAAGGGCCTGATGCCGAGGGATTACGAGCAGAGCTGGGCTGGCGTGTGGGAATACCAGACGCCGCGCGACCTCGTCAAGGCCGCGGCAGACTGGCCGCAGCTCAACTTCATCATCTACCACGGCTGCTTCCGGGCCTGGTTCGACAAGCCCGAAGATGGCTTGGGCGATTTCGAGAATACCGGCAGGATCGAGTGGTGTTCGGATCTGGCCGACATCCCGGCCCAGAACGGCGCCTCGAACATCTACGCCGAAATGGGTACGACCTTCGCATCCACGTCCATCGTCAACCCGCGCCTCACGGCGGCGATTCTGGGCACCTGGATCAAGGGCCTGGGCGCCTCCAACGTCGTGTGGGGCACCGACTCCGTGCTCTACGGTTCGCCGCAGTGGCAGATCGAGGCGATGCGCCGGATGGAAATCCCCGAGGACATGCAGGAGAAGTACGGCTTCGCGCCTCTGGGTGGTGCCGACAGCTCAGTCAAGCAACAGATCTTCGGCCTCAACTCCGCACGCTTGTACAACCTCGATCTGCAGGCTAACTATGGCCGCCTGAGCGAGGACAAGTTTGCGCAAATCAAGCGGGATTACGACGCGGCTGGTAAGCTCACGGCCCTGCGTGACAACACCGCTTACGGGTATATCGCCAAACGGGCGTAAGTTGACCCGCTAGGCAAAAAAGAGGCCGGGGAGCGCGCAAGCGTTTCCCGGCCTTTCTGTTTGTCGGAATAAAAAAGGGGACGACCCGAAGCGGGCGTCCCCTTTTCTGCTACGCGGCTATGTGTGGATGATTACCGAATAGCCAGCGGACGGGCCGGCGAGCCGGTGGCGCCCTTAAACCGGATGGGCGTGAAGATATAGAGGAACTCGTACACGCCGTCTGCAATCACGCTTTCGAAGACCATATTTTCCAGGTTGAAAATACCGTTCTTCGTGATCAGTTCCTGGTGTGCCGGCACGACCAGACCGGTCGGGCTCGGCCACACCTCGGTCGGCCAGGAGTCGGAGCCGACCATTGAGGCATTCTGCGCCACGACCCACCCGGCCACTTCCATGCCGATACCCGGGGGGTTGGTGTTATAGGTGTCGGGATCGCCCCACAGCTTCGACCAGCCATAGTTGAAGAACAGCGCGTCACCGTCGTTGATGCTCGACTCGGAAATGCCCTGCTTGGCGAGCGCGCCACGCACGTCGTCCATGGTGACTTCGTAGCTGTGGTCGAGGGTATCCACGCCCTTGTACCCGGCAACGTCAACCAGAACGCCGCGGGTGATGTACGGCTTGACGTTCTCGATACCCAAACTCTCGACGCCGTAAAAGCCTTTCATGTCGTCCTGTTCCGTAAAGCCATTGTAGTACACGTCCTTGCTGGTGCCGTCGGCCATGGTCATGCGCATGCCGATGTGGGCCGGGCCGTCGAACTGCGTGCCCACCTGGCCGATCTCGGCGCACAGAAAATCGTCGTGACCCATCAGCATGTTGTCGCCAAACGGGCCTGCCTGGTTGGCGAAAATCGAATAGGTGCGCTGCCCGAACAGCGGCATGCCACGCTCGTACACCTGACCGATCTCGTAGACTTTGCCCGTCGTCACCATCTTCAGCGAGTCGACAATCTTTTCCGCCGTAATCCAGTTCGAACCGCCGGACTGATCACCAGCCCCCCAGATCGGGTGCGGCCACCACGGTCCCATCTCCTTGGTCTGAGCCATCGCTGACGAGACGCAAAATACAAGCGCCAGCATGACAATAATTAGTGCCTTGTACCTTTGCATGCCCTCTCTCCTATTAAGGAATATCGCCAAACTTGTTTACCGCCTTGCCTGCGGCGGCGAAGGCATCTAAGGTGCCATGCCCTCTTCTACCTGTCAAGAGCTTCCCGGGCGCACTGACAGGCGCAGAACGAGGCGTTCTGAACAACACCTCTTGAGGCCCGAATTTCCTGGCCAAAAACGGAAAGGATGCCCCATGCAACACCGTATCAATCGTACCATCGCCCTGCTGGTGAGCGGCCAGCCCGTTTACTACGACGGGGGCCATACCGGACACGTCCTCACCTACGAGCAGGGCCGTGAGGACGCCAACACGTGGGCGGATTACATCAACGTCGGCATGGAGCACGGGGCGTTCGACATGACCGGGCTGGGGACGTACATGCAGGGGCTGGTCGACGGCGGCCCGACGGCCAGTGGTCACCGAACACCGACAATCATTGTCGAAGTCCCGGTCGACGGATCGAGCGAGCCTGTTATTCGAAACAACAGCTGGCAGTTCAGGCAGATTCTGGCCCGCGGCGTCCACGGTATCCTGCTCTGCCAGGCGGAATCAGCCGACGCCGTGCGCGCCTTTGTGGAGTCTTGCCGCTATCCGATCCATGCCGTCGGCGTCGGTCGCGGTCTGCGGGTTGGCCGGCGCGGGCGCGGTTCGGAGTCCGAGGCGGCGGCCGTATGGGGCGTAAGCCCGGAGGCATACCTCGACCGCGCCGACCCGTGGCCCCTCAACCCGCGCGGCGAGCTACTCCTGGGTGTGAAGATCGAGAGCCCCGAAGGCGTGTCCAACGCCGAACAGATACTCAGCGTGCCCGGCCTTGGGTTCGCCGAAATGGGCCCCGGCGATCTGGGTCTGGCGTTGGGCTACAAACAGGTGCCGCGCGAGCCGTTCCCGCCGGACATGCAGCGGGCGCGCGACCGTGTCTTTCGGGCCTGCCGGGTAAACGGACTGGCCTTCCTGGAAAGTTGCACACCGGAGACGGTGATCGCAAAAATCGACGCGGGCGTGCGTGTGATCGCCGGCGGCCGGGAGGAAACAGCTAAGGAGGGTCGCACCCATACCAGACGCGCCATGCCGGTGTAATGCGCTTGACATCACAGGCCGTTTATGAAATCAATACCCGCATATCCCCTTATATTTGGTAACGGTACGTCGTTGCCTTCGGAAAGTGTATGTCCGACTTCGAGAAGGAGTTGATATGGCATCCCGAATGAACAGGATTTCTGCCTTGGCGATGGTCGTTGCGCTGTGCCTGTTTGGCGCCGCGGCCCACGCCCAGATGGACGATAAGCCGCTCATGGAAAACTGGGCTCCGACGGAATGGGGTCCGGACGACCGGGTCGGCGCACCCAACCGCACCACGCCGGAGATGGTTTTGAACGCGATCAGGCTGGTCAAGCAGGGCAAGGTGGCGACGCTTGGCAAACTGTACGCCTCCGACGTTCCCCTTTTTGGCCCGCGCATCTGGAGCCTGACCATTCCCGGCACTCCCACCGGCGGCCCGTTCGGCAAGAACAACCTGGTGTATCACGACGAGATGGTAACCACTGAGATCGGCCAGGTGAGCACCCAATTCGACGGTCCGGGACACATCGGCGTGCGCACTTCGGCGGGCGATTTCTTCTACAACGGCCAAATGGCTGCCGAGGCCTACACCCGCGGCGCCGGCGGACGCGTCATCGGTATGGGCGGCCTTGGTGTCGAGTTTGTAGCGGAGAAGGGCTTCGTGTGCCGCGGCGTGCTGCTGAACGCCGCCGACTACAAGGGCATGAACCCGCTGCCGATTCCGCGCGCGACGGACAGTCCAGGCATTGTCACCGCCGACGACGTGCGGGGCATGTTGCGCAAGCAGGGCCTCTCGGACATAAGCGAGGGCGACTGCGTGTTTCTGTACACCGGCCACGGCGACCTGTGGTCGAACGAAGTGTGGCCCACCCTGTCCGCAGAAGAGAAGGCGCAGCGCCGGCAGATGTTCAACTCCGGCGAGCCGGGCTTCGGCGTTAGCGCCTGCGAGTACTTTGCCGAGCGCAAAATCATTCTGACCGGCGGCGATACGTCGGCGAATGACGCCCAGCCGGTTGGCGAGGCAGAAGGGTACGCGGTACCGTGCCACACCGAAATGCAAACGCGGCGCGGTATCTGGAACATCGAGAATCTCGACTTCACCCCGCTGATCAGGGACGGGGCGTACGAGTTCCTGTTCGTCTGGTCACCCCTGAAGATCGTCGGCGCGACCGGCTCTCCCGGCAACCCGGTGGCTCTGTACTAGGCCATTGTCGGGGCGAAAATCTTTCGCCCCGACCTCTCCGAAGCCTGACCGTTCCCGCGCCAAGCCTGCACGGCATGGCCGCGGGAAGGCTCTGGCGCCCAGCCTAGACGGTTGCCCGCTCCTGTTTATGGATCCAACCCCAGTAGATGTTGTCACGCATGCCACCGGCAGCGAGATAGTCGTTCCTCAAGCGCGCCAGTCGATCCTTCTCGAACGCCTCAACCGGTCGGCCATCAGCCGTGAGCCCCAGACCGTACATCCTCGCTGAGTTGTAGCCCAAGATGGCTTTTTTGACCTCGCTATCCGCAGGACCCAAGGGGGCAAAGCCGAATTTCTCCTGCAGGTCCATGGGGATCTCCAGACGCCGGAAGGCATCGATCTGCCACTGAGGCGAGCCGAACCAAATCGAATCCGTGCCCCAGATAACATGGTCGGCGCCCATGCCTTGGATGAGCCGGCCCAGCATGGCAGCTGCGACCCTGGGGTAGGAGGTGATGCAGGACGAGAAGGATAGCCCGATCTCGCCATAAACGTTGGTAAGACCGTGCTTTTTCGGAATCTCGGCCAAATCGTCGACCCACGGAATCTTGCCGGTTTGCTCAAATTCCGCGGCAAACTCTCGTACGTCCATGAAGGCCCTGAAACCCGAGTGGTAGATGATGAAGTTCAGTTCCGGCCAATCTTTTGCCGCCTTGACCACATCATCCACCGCGGCGTAACGCCAGTTTTCGAAAGACTTCCAGTCAACCGGTAGCAATCCTTTATGGATGCAGAGGTTTTTGATGCCATACTTCATGGCCTTCTCATAGGCTGGGTAGGTGACCTTCTCGTCATCCAGCCGCCAGGGAAAATTGGCCTCCGGCACGAGCCCCAACGGATCGCCGATCGTATAGCCCTTCCAGGAGTCGATCTTGAGCTCCTCGGCCTGCCGGTCCATATCGTCGAGGAACGGTTGATTGCTGGGCCAGATCGTACCGTGGGCATAGACCCGCTTGGTGCGCGCCATGCCGTTGATGTAGTTCCGGCTGGCCACCAACTGGTCCTCCGTGAGGAGCTGCTTTTCCGGCACAACTGAAGGGGAATTGCTCAGGATAGTGACATCGGTTTCACTGTCAAAGAAGATGTCCTTGACGTAATGCGGGAACTTGAAGTACTTCAGGTCAAGCTCGCGGCCCTCCAACTCGCTGGTCCACGACGGCAACCCTGCCTCTTGATCACCCCGGGAGTATTGCAGCAGGAAGAGCTGCCCTTCCCAGGTGTAGTCATCGTGGACGTGGTGGGTATGGGCGTCGAAGATGAATTGGTCGCGCAAGGCCGCCAGGCGCGCGTCGGCCGCTTCGAAATCCGCCGCTTCCGCCTGATCGACGGTAAAAACCTTGCCATACACGTCGTTCATGGCCAGGAAGGCGGCGGCCATACCCGAGGCGGTTCTGAGAAACTGCCGCCGGTTCAGGCCATGTGGCTTGCCGAGAACGCCGGCCCTTTCCTTGATCAGCGCCTCGACCATGGCCTGTTGTCTCGACTGCGGGGGCGGGAAGATTTCGCCGTCTGAAATAACCTGTGTCGGAATCGGTAAGCGAAACCCCTCATCCTCATTGGCATGCCGCAGGACTTTCAGTTGCTCTTTGGTCAACCAGGAATCTCCCATGATGCTCCCTCCGTATCAGAACTTCAGATCGAGAGTTGTGGGATACGTTGATCCACTTAGAGGTTGGCTATATACCCACTCATAAGTGGTGTCAACACCATTCCCTGGAGGGACCTGAATCATGAACCGCGGACGCTTGGTAGCTACCATCGTTCTGATGCTAGGGACGATACACGCACCGATGCTGCAGGCCGAGGAATTCGTAACCGGTGAGGACGCTTTCAATCGTCAATGCGCCCCCTGCCATGTAACGGAGCGGCAGAAAGCGTATGTGTGGTTAGGGCCGGATCTGCGCGGGATTTTCAATGCTCCGGCCGGCAAGAGGGAGGGCTATGAGTATTCCGGAGCGTTTCGGAAATTTGCCCCCGATGTTATCTGGAATGAAGACAATCTGGACACCTGGATACGCCACGCTCAGGGACTTGTCCCCAACTCGAGAATGCTCGTCAAGATACCCGATGCGGAGCAACGCCGGATCATCATCGACTATCTCAAAACCTACGACTAGCGCTCCTGCAGGCTCAGCCCCCCTTGTCCATCCGGCGCCGCCAGCAACTGGCAGCCGCCCGATTCTTCGGAGAGGACGTCCAGGATCTCCGGGCATTCCATGTCGCCAATGAAGAGCGTGTGGATGGTGACCCGCAGGTCCTTGGCCAGGCGCCGCTCGGCGCGCACCAGCCAGTCGCCGTGGGTGGGTTCGCCGTCGGTGAGCAAAACAACATGCTTATTGGGGGTGCCCCAGGCGCGCAACTCCGTTAGCGCATCGTGCAAGGGAAGCTGGTAATTGGTCACGCCCGAACAGGCCACATTGGCGGCAAAAGCCAATATCTGATCGTAGTCGCGTGTGAAGAATCGCCCGCCATGGCTGTACTTGCGCGACACGTGATTGAACTCGATGTATCCGATACGCATACGCTTCCTGCGCACCAGTTGCACCAACGCAGTCACCACCGAAGCCGCCCATCGGGCATAGTAGCCCCGCATGGATTCACTCACGTCACGGATGATCACCATGTCTCCGCCTACATGTTTCTTTTCCCTCTTGTAGACGCGCGGCAGACCGGGATGCACACGGTCCATCCAGGTGGCCATCTCGGCGGCGTCGGTATCAAGAAACTCCTGCAAAGAGCGCATGCGTTTCCAACTGCGAGGCGAGCCGCCCGGATGGGCCTCGGGAGCGGCGCTGTGGCGGTCCAGTCGCCCGTTGATTCGCTCGACAAGCAACTCCAGGTTTTTCACCCTGTAGCGGGCGCTTTCTTGAAACCGCTCGGGTGACGTCAGCGCCCGGTTGACGTGCAGGGGCGCCTGCGGATCAGATACGTCATCACCCACGTTCAGGGTTGCCAGTAACTCATCGACCAAGTCACTATCAGACATTTCGTCAATGCGTTGCGCCTCATTTGAAGCTTCCCGGACGGCTGCCTGTTTCTGCGTCTGGTCATCGAACCACTCTGGCAGCCCCATGGCCAACGCTGCGGCGCGCTGCAAGATCTCATCAAGCTGCTGATAAACCGCTTCCGGAACCCGGAAGGTCAGGATCGACTTCAAGACACGCAAATCTTCAGCCGTTGCCACAGAGCGTCCGGCAAGCACGGCCATGGCCCTGATCATGACCGGAACCTTAACCAACATGGTGCGGTCGCTGAGAAGCGAGTTCGTGGGGTTGCAGTCATGCTCGTTTTGCAGGATGTCGAGGACATTGCGATAGACCCGCATCACGTGGTGCGGCACGTCCACGTCTTGCATGGCCCGGTGGGCTTCATCCAGCAGGTCAGCGGCGACCAGATGCCGAACGGTCAGGGTTGTCGGAGTTGTGTGGCCGAGGTCCACGATGGCACCGGCCTTGTCCCACTGTTGGGTACAAATGGTTCCTCGGGTCTGCAGCTGCAGCGTGAAGCGGTCCAGATGAGCCGGGTCGAGCGGTTCGTTGAAATAAGTCTCGGCCGTGGGATTGGAGGTGGCTATGGCCAGGCGCAGCGGGATGGGTTGCGCGTGGTACTTGCGCTCGTTGAGCAACCGCAGCAGGACATTCAAGGCCTCCCCGGGCGCTCGGGTAATATCATCCAGCACCACCACCTCAGAGGTGAGCACCCCGCCCTCGCGTACCCGCTGGCGGACGACCTCTCCCCCGCTATCGGGCAGCACGGATTTTTCCAGAATTACGTCCCCGATCAGTTCAGTCAGGCGGGTATCACGATGTAGTTGGCAAAAAAAGTACGGCCAATTCACCGAGGCGGCGACCACCTCCGCCAGCAAGGTTTTGGCGCAGCCCGGCGGGCCTTGGAGATAGATATGCTCATGGGCAATGAGGCCCAACAACATGGCTTCCTTCACCGCCTCGTGGCCGATCACGAAGGCATCCATGTTGTGGCGGATTTTCTGCAGTTCGTTGGCAATGTGCATCACGACGATTCCAGTCAGAAGATGCCCTGCTGTGGAGCCTTACGCAAGCGTAGGCTTATTCTCGCCGCTCCCTTCATGAGATACAACGGATAGCACGGCTCCAAAGCCTACCGATTTGCCTTGTAGTAATCGATCAACCCATTCGTCGAGCTATCATGACCGGTGATCTCAGCCGCGCCTTCCAGTTCGGGCAGAATGGCGTTGGCAAGTTGCTTGCCGAGTTCCACTCCCCATTGATCGAATGAGTTGATGTTCCAGATGATCCCTTGCGTGAAGATCTTGTGCTCGTAGAGCGCGACAAGCTGTCCGAGAACTCTCGGCGTGATTTGAGGCACCAGAATGCTGTTGGTCGGCTGGTTACCCGCAAACACGTTGTGGGGAACGAGTTCCGCCACTGCCAGCCCGCTCACGCCGCTTGCCACAAGTTCGGCGCGCGCTTCTTCGACGGTTTTGCCCTTCATCAAGGCCTCGGTCTGCGCAAAGAAATTGGAGAGCAGCATCGCGTGATGGTCACCGAGGGCGTTGTGACTTTTCATCGCAGCAATGAAGTCGCACGGAATCATCCGGGTGCCCTGATGGATGAGTTGGTAGAAGGCGTGCTGCCCGTTGGTGCCCGGCTCGCCCCAGAGGATGGCGCCCGTCGAGTTGTCAACCCACACCCCGTCACGGTCAACGCTCTTGCCGTTGCTCTCCATATCGCCCTGCTGCAAATAGGCGGGGAAGCGATGCAGGTATTGATCGTAGGGTAGGATCGCATGGGTCTGGGCACCGAAAAAGTTATTGTACCAGATGCCCAGCAGTCCGAGGGTGACGGGGAGGTTTTCTTCAAGCGGCGCAGTGCGAAAATGTTCATCCATGTCGTACGCGCCAGCAAGAAGTTCACTGAAGTTGTCGAAACCGATGGCAATCGCAATGGACAGACCGATGGCCGACCACAACGAATAGCGTCCCCCCACCCAGTCCCAGAACGGGAACATGTTGGCGGGGTCGATGCCGAATTCGCGCACCGCCTCGACGTTCGTAGACAGCGCCACGAAGTGCTTCGCTACATGCGCGCCGTCACCAGCCTGCCGCAGAAACCACTCTCTGGCCGTACCGGCGTTGGTCATCGTTTCCAACGTCGTGAAGGTCTTCGATGCAACCAGAAACAACGTTGTCTCCGGGCGGCACCGCTTCAGCGTTTCGGCCAGATGGGTGCCGTCGATGTTTGAAACGAAACGCACGTGCAGCCCTTCTTGGGCATAGGGCTTAAGCGCCTCCGTGACCATCACGGGCCCCAGGTCGGAGCCGCCGATGCCGATGTTCACCACGTCGGTGAACGCTTGGCCGTCGTAGCCCGTCCAGGTGCCCTGGCGCACCGCGGTGCTGAACGCTCGCATCCGCTCCAGCACCGCGTTAACCTGTGGCATGACGTCCTCGCCGTCCACGAAAATGGGCCGGTCGGCGCGATTGCGCAACGCCACGTGCAGGACGGCACGGCCCTCGGTCGTGTTAATCTTGCTGCCGGTGAACATATTCTCGATCCAACCCTGAAGGTCCGCCTGCACCGCCAAATCGCGCAGCAGCCGCATCGTTTCGTCGGTGATCCGGTTCTTGGAATAGTCGAGCAGCATGTCCTTGAATCGCAGCGAGAAGGTGTCGAAACGCCGCGGGTCGGCGGCGAACATGTCCCGCATGTGCTGGCCGACGATGATTTCCTTGTGGGCTTCCAAGGCTTTCCAGGCTTTGGACGTCGTGAGACGGCTCAAGAAGATGTCTCCTTCGCAAAAGGGCTGCACAGCCAAATCAAGGGTCGCTCAGGAACGAAAAGCGTTCGGGCTTTGGAGATGACCATGCCTCATTATTCGCAAGGCATGGTCTGTGCCGCGCATCCGGCGGCGGCGCAGGCCGGCCTTGAAATGCTGCAACGTGGCGGCAACGCAATCGACGCCGCGCTGGCGGTTTCGTTCACACTTAACGTGATTGAACCCTTCGCTTCCGGCCTTGGCGGCGGCGGCTTCATGACCCTATGGATACCGCAAGCCAATGCCAATTCCCCGGCGGGCCGCTTCGACAGCGGCCGGGTGTTCTGTCTGGACTTCCGGGAAAGAGCGCCCGCCGCCGCGACGCCCGACCGCTACTACGGCACGGGCCAATCCTTGCATGATCTTACCCTGCACGGCCCGCTGGCGGTTGCAGTGCCGAGTATGCCAGGCGGGCTGGCCTACGCCGCCGCCCGTTTCGGCCTGTTGTCGCGTCGGACACTGGAACCCATGCTTGCGCCGGCCATCCGACACGCGGAACGCGGCGTCACCGTGACCTCCAAAATGGCCAGACACTTCGCTTCATACCACGACTTCCTGTCTCGCTATCCCTCAACAGCACGCATTTTCACCCGGCCCAAAGGCCCCATTGCCGCCGGCGAGTCGCTACGGCAGCCTGAACTGGCGCAAACCTTAACACGCATCTCGGAAATCGGGCTGGAAGCCTTCAGCCAGGATACATTTGCCCACCGGCTTGGCCGGTTCATGGCGGCCAACGGCGGCCTGATCACTGCCGACGACCTGATCGGCTACCGGCCGCACGAACGCCCGGTTCTCCGCGGCACCTACCGCGGCTACACGTTGTTGACCACCCCGCCCCCCAGCACCGGCGGCATGCGGCTGCTCCAGGTACTCAACATCATGGAACGCTACCCTGTGCGCGACTGGGGCCCCCACGCCGTCGACACCATCCACCTGATCGCCGAGGCGCTCAAGCCGTCGTTCGTCGCCGGGGAACGTTACATCGCCGACCCCGACACCCTGGCGGCCATTCCAATGGGCGCGCTGCTCGACAAATCGTGGGCCGCCGACTTCAGCCACAGCCTGTCGTTCAACCGCGCCAACCCGTCGTTCTCACGCGACAGTTCGACCGACGACGGTCAGGGCTGTACGACCCACTATTCGATCATCGATCGCTGGGGAAGCATCGTCTCCGCTACCCAGACCATCGGCCTCTTCTGGGGTTCCGGCATGGTATTGGACGGCACCGGCCTGCTGCTGAATAATGAAATGAACGACTTTTCCGAAGGCCGCACCCATCTCAACGCCGTGGCGCCCGGCAAAATCCCGCGCAGTCACATGTGCCCGACCATTGTGCTCAAGGACGACCGGGCCTGCATGATTCTGGGTTCCCCTGCCAGTCACCGCATCCCCTCCGCGGTGTTGCAGACCCTTTCCAACGTCATCGACCACGGCATGGATCTGGCCACTGCCGTGGCCGCGCCGCGCGTGCACTGGCAGGACGGCGTCCTGCACCTGGAAGCCGGCATCGAGCCGCGGGTGACCGCGCAACTGCAGCAGAGAGGCCACACCGTCAAACGTTACCGCGGCAAGAACCGCTATTTCGGCGGCGTGCACGCCATCCGCATCGACCCGCATACGGGTACATTCACCGGCGCCGCCGACCCTCGCCGGGACGGGCAGGCCATCGGCTACTGAAGCGGTCCACCCTCGGGTGCCCGCCCTAGTTGTCAAGGGGTCCTGTTTTTGGTTAGGATAAGCGCCCTTACGACATCATCTCACCTTATAAGGGTGTTTCTGTAATTCCCTCTCCCTCGGGGAGAGGGCCGGGTTGAGGGCTTTGGCCATGGCTACCCTCATCGCAACCTTCGCCCCAAGGAGAAGGGGCTTTAGAAACATCCTCTTTAGAAAGGAAACGCCCCGTATGCAATGGGATTTCACGTCCAAGGTTTTTGAAACCGAAGTAATCCGGCTTGGCGATACCGAAGAGAGGATCGTGCGCGGCGGTCGGGACAAATTTTCCCTGCTGCCGGCGGCTTTGGCGGGCATCAAACAGATCGGCGTCATTGGCTGGGGCTCGCAGGGACCGGCCCAGGCGCAAAACCTGCGCGAGTCGCTCGAAGGCACCGGCATCCGGGTGAAAGTGGGCCTGCGCCCCGGCAGCGGGTCGGCACGCGCAGCGCAAGAGGCCGGTTTCACCGAGGCCAGCGGCACCTTGGGAGAGATGTACGACGTCATTCGCGAGTCGGACATGGTGCTCCTGCTCATCGCCGATGCCGCCCAGGCCGCGCAGTACAAGGAAATTTTCGCGGCGTTGCGCCCCGGTGCCACCTTGGGCCTGTCGCACGGATTTCTGCTGGCCCATCTGGAAAACGAGGGTGCCGCCTTTCCCGCCGCCAACAACGTCATCGCCGTCTGTCCCAAGGGCATGGGGCCATCCGTGCGCCGCCTGTACGTGCAGGGCAAGGAGATCAACGGGGCCGGTATCAACTCCAGCTTTGCGGTGGTGCAGGACATCGACGGCAAAGCGACCGATCAGGCCATCGGCTGGTCGATTGCCATCGGGGCGCCGTACATCTTTATTACGACCTTGAAGAACGAGTACAGGAGCGACGTTTTCGGCGAACGCGCCATCCTGCTGGGGGCCGTGCATGGGCTCGTCGAGGCCCTCTTTCGGCGCTTCGTCCAGCAGGAAGGCATGTCGGAGGAAGAGGCGTTCCGCGCCTCGGTGGAATCCATCACCGGTCCGATCAGCAAGACCGTTTCGCACGAGGGCATCCTGGCCCTGTACCAGAAATTCTCTGACGACGAGCAATTGAAATTCACCCGCATGTATACCGAGGCATACCCGATTCTGTATGGCCTGTTGGAGGAAATTTACGAGGAGGTCTCCACCGGCAACGAGGTACGCTCGGTGGTGGCGGCGGGGCGGCGCCTGGACACCTACCCGATGGGCAGGATCGACGGCACCCGCATGTGGCGCGTCGGCGAGCGGGTTCGCGCCGAGCGCGTCGAGGCCGAGTTGCCGCTGCATCCGGAAACTGCCGGTCTTTATTGCGCGATCATGATGGCGCAGGTCGATTTGCTGCTGCGGAACGCCCATTCATACAGCGAGGTGTGCAACGAATCGGTCATCGAAGCGGTGGATTCGTTGAACCCGTATATGCACGCCCGCGGCGTCGCCTACATGGTGGACAATTGCTCCACCACCGCCCGATTGGGCGCCCGCAAATGGGGCCCGCGCTTCGATCACCTCATCGAGCAGGAAGTCTTCACGGCATACGACCGCCAGGAAGTTGTGAACGAGAACCGCTTGCAGGCGTTCGTGCAGCACCCGGTGCATCAGTCGCTAGCGGTGTGCGCCGAATTACGGCCGCCGATCGATATTTCGGTGCCGAGCTGATCCCTGTAACCGGCACCGCGGCCAGGGCTGCGGTGCTTCCCGTCGTGCGCCCTTACAGGTTGTCCGGTGTTTCCGCCTCTCGTAACCGCCTGTAGTGCTTTGCTATTCGGGTGCTGCTTTATGCAAGTAATGCGATTTCAATGGGCTTCTGGCTTGAGACAAGGGAAATCCGGCAATTCGCATCTCTTCAGGTTCCAATCGGCAAAGAACGCACCCGCACCCGCCCCTCGGTCACACTGAGAATAGCCCCATGCTCAAGGGCTTCCCAATGCTGAGGAATAATGAGCTGTAGCGCGGCATCGACTTGATCAGGATGCATATTGCGGAGGCGAATGGACGGCATCGTGTCCCAGGGTTTGTAAGAAATCAATTGTCTGGGGAGAGATGCCCATGTCTGCCAGGAATTTCACAGGCGGGCTGGTTCCAACGGATGGACCGTTTCCTCCGCAAGCCATGCCGCGTATTGCAGGGCTTGGCGGACATCCTCCGGTTCGAGATATGGGTAGGCTGCGATAATCTCGGGTATGGTCATGCCATTAGCCACCAGGTTCATCAGTAGCGATACCGTGACCCGCATGCTTCGCAGGCATGCTCGTCCGCCCATCACGTGTGGATCAAAGGTAATGCGCTCAAACCCTGATACGGCTCCCACAATCTTCCCCCTTACACCTACTAGCCTTCAGCCGCTGCCGGAAGCCGAAGCGACGAAGGAACGTAGGCTGTAGGCGGTCGGCTAGAAGACATTGTTAGAAGTGGCTAATCGCCAACTCGTCTTCTAGAACCCCAAATCATCGGGCAGATTAGATCCAAATTGGCCGTCCACATGTTCGCCAAAAGTTCGGACTTGCTCTATGAGGTCAGAAACGTCGTTCCGGTTTAGCAAAATCTCTCCGCCGTCTTTGGTCTTTCCGTTGCGGTGGACCAAGTCGTGTCGCATGAGTATTGCCCGAAATAGATGTGCAAGGTCTTTCGGGAACTCAATATCGAGTGTTTCTTTATACATGGGTTTGATTTTCTCAAGATTGTGCCACATGAGTGAGCTGAGGTAGCGCTTTACCTTGTCCTCGATTACGTCCGCCTGCTCGAATAGCTCGCTGAGTGCGAATTTCTTTCTTGCAAAGTCTGGGTTTGTCTCAACGAATTTTCGGACCAGTGCGGGGTCTGACATCACCGTATTGATGAAGCCATCAGACAGAAAACTTTCTAGAGCCGTTATGACGTTTATGTAAAGCAGACGTAGGTAATGCTGCCGCAGTTGTTCAACTACTTCGACGTCGAGGAGCGTGTTAACTCTCTCCAGGCTTTCTACCAGGTCCTTGTGGAACTCAGGGTTCGATAGTAGGACCGACGAATAATAGTCATCATAATCGTCATCCCGAGGCGCGCTTGTCCAGTCAGAACAATAGTATTCCAACTCATCGACGAGTTCCTGAATGACGTCATCAGGGATGTATCCTTCGAAAACCCCACTGATCTCCCAATCGGCTTTGTACGGGCCACCCCAGATGTAAATATACCCCCCTTCTCTCGATTCATAAGGCGTACGCTCCACTGGATCTTCGTAGTTATCAAAAAACCAGTTACGCATCACCTCCTTCTGGGTTTCCCGGTTTGCGTTTCCCAACTCTTCAAGAGTAAACGAGCTGTAGTACTCGGCATTCCGGAACCGAGGTCTTTCTGATTCCATACTGTCTCGCTCCTGTGACTTCTAACGCTTGGTATCCCATAGTGTCACCTAACCATCAAATATCAGGCATGTTCGTTCTGATAACTCGGTAGTGGAGAATAACTCAGGCACATTGGCCCGAAAGCCATTGCCAAGCTCTTCACAGAACGCCGAATCCACCGGCTACAACAGCCCTGCAATCCGCGCCCAGCGATACTTGGCGCCCAGAACGGCAACGGGTTTTTCGGTGGCATACGGGTAGGCCAGGATGCTGTGATCGACGAGATAGCGGCAGGCGTCTTCGACCTCGACGTCGCCAACCAGCGAGGCCACGACGGGCTTGTGGATGCCGCGTTCCCTGGCCTCCGTCACCACTTCCTGCAGGAGGGTGGCGAACACCATGGGCGGCGTGATGATGGTATGCCAATAGCCGAGGATGAGGGCGTGGATGCGGGCGTCGTCGAGGGCGAGCTTGATGGTGTTGCGATAGGTGGAGGGGGGCTCGCCGCCGGTGATGTCGATGGGATTGCCGGATGCGCCGAACGGCGGGATGTACGCTTTGAAGGCAGCGTCGAGGTCGGACGGCATGGCCATCAGGTTGAGGCCGTGGTCTACACAGGCGTCGGAGAGCAGCACGCCGGAGCCGCCGGCGCCGGTGACGATGACGACGTTCTCGCCCTGCGGCGTCGGCAGGATTTGCAGCCCGCGGGCAAATTCCAGCATGTCGTTGAGGTTGCGGGCGCGAATGACGCCGCTCTGCCGCAGCACCGCGTCGTAAATGGCGTCGTTGCCCGCCAGGGCGCCGGTGTGCGACCTTGCCGCCCGCGCCCCCATCGCCGTGCGGCCGGCCTTCAGCACCACCACCGGCTTGTGCTTGGACACCCGCTGGGCGACTTCGGCAAACGCCCGCCCGTCCTTCAGATCCTCAACGTGCATGGCCACGACCTGCGTGTTCGGGTCCTGCTCGAAAAAGGTCAGCAGGTCGTCCTCGTCGATATCCGCCTTGTTCCCCAGCCCGACAATCGCCGACACCCCCATCTTCGCCGAACGGCTGAAACCGATGATTGCCATGCCAACCCCGCCGCTCTGCGAGGTTAGAGCCACGGCGCCCTTTTCGTCGTACGGCGTGCAAAAGGTCGCGCACAGGTTCCTGTGGGTGTAGTAGAAGCCGTAAATGTTAGGCCCCATGAGGCGCACGTTGTGCTCGCGCGCCACCCTGACGACCTCCTGCTGCAAGGCGTCCTCACCCACCTCGGCGAAGCCGGAAGGAATCAGAATCGCCCCGGGGATGCCCTTTTTGCCCACTTCCGCCAGCACGCCGGCCACAAAGCGCGCCGGGATGCAGAAGATGGCGATGTCGATCTCGGCGGGCACGTCGGTGACACGCTGATAACACCGTCGCCCCAGAATCTCCTCGGCGCGCGGATGAATCGGGTAAATCTGCCCCTGGTAGCCGCCGTTGATGAGGTTCTGCATCACCGAATTGCCAATCTTCCCCTCCTCCGGCGACGCCCCGATGACCGCCACTGACTCGGGCTGCATGATCCGGCGCATGGCCCGCAGGATGTCGTCCTGCGACGGCCGAGGGCGCGCCGGGGCGGCGGCAAAATCCACCAGAATGCGCACGTCGACGGCCGTGGCGCCGGCGCTGTCGGCGAATACCGGATTGAGGTCCAGCTCGCTGATTTCGGGAAAATCATGCACCAAATGCGAGACATTCTCGATTACCGCGCCCAGGGCGTCACGATTCACCCCCGCAGCGCCCCGCACGCCGCGCAGCACGGCGGCGCCGGCGATGTCGTCGAGCATGCCGACGGCTTCCTGGTGCGACGCCGGCGCCAGGCGGAAGGCAATATCCTTCATGACCTCGACCATCACACCGCCCATGCCGAAGGCGACCAGCTTGCCGAAACTGGGGTCCGTGACAGCGCCGATAATGACCTCATGGGCGGCACCCAGCATGCGTTGCACCTGCACGCCGTCGATGGCCGCGCCGGGTTGATGCGCAGCGGCGTTGGCCATGACCGTCGCGTAGCCTTGCTCGACCTCGGCAGCCGAGTTGAGCCCGGTGAGAACGCCGCCAGCGTCCGTCTTGTGGAGAATGTCGGGGGAGGCGATCTTGAGCACCACGGGAAAGCCGATCTGCCGCGCCAGAGCCACCGCTTCGGCAGCCGAAGCCGCCATGCCTTCCTGAGGCGCCGCGATGCCGTACGCCTCGCAAAGCCGCTTCCCCTCCGGGGCCGTCAAGGCGCTGCGCCCATCCGCCCGCACCTGATCGAGAACGACTCGTACCGCGGCTTGATCGTAACTCATGATTCATCTCCACAGGGCTGGTAAAAGGTAGTCAGGGGTCACCGGTCATCGAACGGCAATGCGCTCACCATCGCCGGGATGTCGCCAGCATCCGTCCGCACCTGCAAAGCCGTGCCCGGCTCCAACGCCTCCCAGCGTACGTAGCCCAAGGCTATGGTCTGTTTCATGGCCGGCGATTGCGTCGCACTGGTAATCCAGCCGACTTCCCGCTCCGGGGAAAAAATTTTGGTCCCCGCTTCGGGCAATTCGGCGTCGCCGAGCAGCAGGCCGGTAAGCTGGCGATTGACGTGTCCGCGCGCGTCGATGCGCGCAATAACCTCCTGCCCGATGTAGCAGCCCTTGGTGTAGCTGATGGCGTCCTGCAGGTTGGCCTCGATCGGGATCGTCGCTGCCGTCATGTCGACCCCGAAACGCGGCGTACCCGATTCAATGCGCAGGGTGTCCAACGCCTCGAGGCCGACCGCACACCCCTCGAACACCTCACCCTGCTGCCACATCGTCGTCCAGGCGTCCTCCGCAACCGCGGGGGCAGCGAGAACCAGGTAGCCCGGCTCTCGGGTATAGCTGCGCCGGGCGACCCATACGTCATGGTCCTCAACCCGGCATGGCTGACTGCCGTACGGCGCCAAGTCTCGAAGCCGTTCCTGGCCGCTCACGGCAATCAGCACGTCAGGGGCTTTGGGACCCTGCACACCGAGCACGGCCCACGTTTCGGTCTCGACCGTAAACGTGACGTCCTCGGAGATGACGAAATAATCGATGGCCTCCAGAAAGGTAGACACCATGTGGGGCTCGACTTCCAGGAGATACGACGCCTCTTCAGCGTACACCACCAGGTCCGTCACCATGTGCCCCTTGGCGTTCAGAAACGTGGCGTAACATCCCTGGCCCGGCTCCAGATCTTCGGTGTTATTGGACAACATGGCGTTCAGGAAGCGTTGCCGGTCGTGGCCCTCGACGCGGATCAGACCCCGGTTCGACAGATCGATCAACCCGAAACCGCGTCGCAGCGCCCGGTATTCGGCTTGCGGATTACCGTAGTGCTGCGGCATTTGCCAGTCGTTAACGGTGGTGAAGCAGGCTTGTTGTTCGAGATGCTTGTTGAACAGCGGGCTCGCTGGCATATCGGAGTTCCTCTGGTGAGTGAGTGGGGAAATGTCGGAGGATGTTGTCACTCCGGCGAAAGAACGCCATCCCGGACTGGATCCGAGGTCAGTGGATTCCAGGTCAAGCCCGGAATGACCACCAGAAGGCTATTCGCGCCTCAGCGACTCGTTCACACCCTCCCTGTCACCCTTTCTTCTCACCGCTCACGGCATGCATCCGCGGCAGACACATCGGGCGATACGCACCGTCGTGCAGCGCCTCTACCAGTTCTGCCTCCGAGGTGATGGTGTCCTCGAAGGCCGTGGCGCAGGTGAGGAACCACAGGGGACTGACGTAATGCGCGTCGCTGCCGCACAGCGCGCGCAGGTCATAACGCTCGCACAGGTCCGACGCGCGGCTGTTCTGCTCCGGGCGATTCTGGCCGTTGTGCGCCTCGATGGTGTGCATGCCCGCGATTTCCTCGGGGTCGCGCTCCATGATGGGCCCGAACACCGATTCCCGAAAGGGGTGAGACGGAGCAGCGAATGCACCCAGGCTGGTCAGCTGCGGGATAATACGGCGGCCGTCGTGCATGCGCTTGGTCACGTCGAAGCGTTCCAGAACCCGCTGGTTGACGCCGTAGACCAGCAGATGGCCCAGGTTGGTGTCCATCTCGATGCCCTGGAAAATGCGGACGCCGTGAGTGTCCCAGTAATGCTGCAGGTTCAATCCGGGAGTGTAGGTGCGGTGCTCGGTGAGGACAAAGCCGTCAAAGGGATGAAATTGGCGGTAGGCTTGAATCAGTTCGATATAGCCTTCGATCGTGGCGGTGCTGTCATCGGAGGCCGCGGTATGCGCGTGCATGTCGAGAATCACGGGCCTTACTTCTCCTGACCGGAGGGAGACACCCGGACAAAGTATTCTGAGGCGGAGGGAAGGCACCGCACGCCGCAAGTGGCGGGCGCGGTGCCAATGGGGTTATTGACCGGCGCGTTGCAGGTGGCGCAGGTCGAGCCCGAAAGAGCCGGGCCACAACTCAACGACCTTGTCGAGCGTCCAGCCGCCGGGGCAGAAGACCGTTTTCACCGGACGCGGGTCTTCGATCAGGGATAGCCGGTCACCCGAAATGCCAACCGTCCAGCCCGTAATGTCTGCCGCCGCATCGCTGGCCAAGTAAGCCACCACCGCGGCGACGTTCTCCGGCCGGCGCTCGGCGGTGGCCGCGATGACCTGTCCGATACCGCGTTCGGCGCGAATCTGGCGCGCCGCCTCGGGAACCGTGGCCGTCATGCGGGTGTCGGCACCCGGCCAGATGGCGTTGGCGCGCACGCCGTATTTCGCCATGTCACGCGCGACGGTGCGCGTCAGGCCGAGAATCCCGGCCTTGGCCGCCGCGTAGTTGGCCTGCCCGGAGTTGCCGGCGCCGGAAATCGACGAGAAGTTGATGATGCAACCGCTTTTTTGCTGACGCATCAGGACGCAGGCCGGCTTATTGACGCAGTAGGCGCCGCGCAGGTGCACGTTGATGACGGCATCCCATTCTTCGATGGACATGTTGAAAATCATGCGGTCGCGCAGAATGCCGGCCACGTGCACCAGAATATCCAGCTTGCCGTACGTATCCACCGCGGTCTGAATGATGCTCTGGCCGCCCTCCGGGGTCGCCACGCTCTCGTAGTTCGGCGTCGCTTCGCCCCCGGCATCCTTGATCATCTGCACCGTCTGATCGGCCGCGGAACTCGATTCGCCTGCCCCGTCAACCGCCGTCCCCAGGTCGTTCACAACCACCTTGGCGCCCTCGGCGCCCATCAGCTTGCTGATCTCACGCCCAATGCCGTTGCCACCGCCCGTGACCACGGCGACCTTACCTTCCAATCGCATGTCGTTTTCCCTCAGGAATGGGTTGTTGCCGATTACTGCTGCGGCTGATCCAGGTGGCGCAAGTCGGTCCCGAAGGTCTCCGGCCACCATTCGGCAACCTGGTCCAGCGTCCAGCCGCCCTCGCAAAATACCGTCTTCACGGGCACCGGGTCGTCGATCAGCGACAGGCGGTCGCCGATGATGCCGACCGTCCAGCCGGTAATGTTCTCGGCCATGTCCGAAGCCAGGAAGGCCACCACCGAGGCGACGCTTTCGGGTCGGCGAATGGCCGACATGCGCATCTCGCCCAGGCCGCGCTCGGAGCGAATCTGGCGTGCCGATTCAGGCACGGTGGCGGTCATGCGGGTGTCCGCACCCGGCCAGATGGCATTGGCGCGCACGCCGTATTTCGCCATGTCGCGCGCAATGGTGCGCGTCAAGCCGAGAATGCCCGCCTTGGCCGCCGCGTAGTTGGCCTGCCCGGAGTTGCCGGCACCGGAAATCGACGAGAAGTTGATGATGCAGCCGCTCTTCTGCTGCCGCATCAGGACGCAGGCCGGCTTATTGACGCAATAGGCGCCGCGCAGGTGCACGTTGATCACCGCGTCCCATTCCTCGACGCTCATGTTGAAAATCATGCGGTCGCGCAAAATGCCGGCCACGTGCACCAGAATATCCAGCTTGCCGTACGTATCCACCGCAGTCTGGATGATGCTCTCGCCGCCCTCCGGGGTCGCCACACTCTCGTAATTCGGCGTCGCCTCGCCGCCGGCGTCCTTGATCATCTGCACGGTCTGATCGGCCGCGGAACTCGATTCGCCTGCCCCGTCAACAGCCGTCCCCAGGTCGTTCACGACCACCTTGGCGCCCTCGGCGCCCATCAGCTTGCTGATCTCACGCCCGATGCCGTTGCCACCGCCCGTGACCACGGCGACCTTGCCCTCCAACAGCATGTCATTCTCCTTAAAACAGTGTTTAGTAAAGACAAACCTTCACAACACGTAGGTCGGATTAGCAAAGCGTATTCCGACAACATGCCCTTAGTGCGCAACCAGTTCAGGGGCCTGCTGCGAATGGCGCTCTTCAATACGAATGACGCCGTAGCGATCCGTCGAGGCCTGAAACTGCGCGCCGTTGGTCTCCTCGGAGAGGATTTCCAGGATGCGCGGGCACTTGTTCTTGCCGATGAAAATGGTGTGAATGGAAACGTTCAACTCCTGCGCCAGGGCGCGCTCGGCTTTCACTTCCCAGTCGCCCTGGGTGGGCACGCCGTCGGTCAGGAAGAGGATGTGCTGGTTGCCGCGTCCCAGACGCTTGAATTCGTGCAGCGCGTCCTCCAGGGAATTCTGGTAGTTGGTGCAGCCGGAACAGTGCAGGTGCAGGGCGCGGCGCGTCATCTTTTCGTAGTCGCGCATGAAGAACTTGCCGTCCACCTGGTACTTGGTGGACAGGTGATTGAACTCGATATAGCCCACCCGCATGCGCTTTTTGCGGACCATCTCCACCAGGCGCAGGATGACGGACGACGCCCACTTGGAGTAGATGCCGGCCATGGACGAACTGATGTCACGCAGGATGGCGAGCTCGCCGCCGCGGTCGTGGCGCTCGCGCAACAGCATGCGGGGCAGTTGGGGAGTGACATTCTCGTACCAGATGGTGCTTTCGACGGGATCGGTGTCGAGGAGGTCGTCGAACGACGTCATGCGGCGCCACTTGCGCGGCTGGCCGCCGCGGTGCGGCACCTTTTCGGCGAGGTTCTTTTCGATGCGGCCCTTCAGGACCTTGAGCAGCACCTCGATGTTGTCGATCGACTCGTTATCGAGGTTCAGCTCGGCTTTCTCACCGTCATCGTCGGCGTTCGGGCTGAGGGACTGCTGCACCATGTCGCCGAGCTCGAGTTCCTGCTTGCGGTGATCGACGTTCGCTTCCTGAGCGGTGTAATCGGTGCGCGGCTGCCCGTCCGAACGCTCCTCGGACTGCGCCTCGCTCAGTTGCTCGACGGTGTCGTCGTCTTCTGGCTCAACTTTTTTTTTTCGCAGCAGCTGGTCGATGATCTCATCGAGGCGGTTGTGCAGTTCCTCGGGAATGCGGAACGCCGTGAGGTATTTGAGGACGTGCAAGTCTTCGGGCACGCAGTGGTCGCGGCCCTCGAGCACGGCCTTGGCCTTGAGGATTTTCACCGCCTTGACGAGGAAGGTGCGGTCCGTCAGCAGCGAGTTGCTGTCATTGCAGCCGTAGTCGTTCAGCAGCACGTTGAGGAATTCCAGCAACAGTTCCTTCACCGCCGCCGTCAGATCCACCTTGGGGAGCAGTTCGGTGGCGCCGTCCAGCACCGCCCGCGTGACGCGCGGCGAGGCTTCGGGACTCAGATGGCCGTCGGCATAGCGGTCAATGACCGCCGCGGCCGCCTGCCACATGTTGCGCTGCAGCAGACCGAGGGTGCGCATCTGGATGGTGAAGCGGTCCAGGTTGGCCGGATCCAGGGGCTCGTTGTAATAGTCTTCCTTGGTGGGATTCCCGGTGGCGATGGCGGTCAGCAGGGGAATGCGGTCGTCGCCGAACTTGCGCTCATTGAGCACGCGAAGCAGGACGTTCAGGGCCTCACCGGGCGCACGGGAGATATCGTCGAGCACGCAGATTTCCGAGGTCAGAATGCCGCCCTTGCGGTTCACCTGCCGGATCACCTCGCCGCCCGACTCGTCCTTCTCACGGAAAATCACCGTATCGCCGACCAATTCCGCCAGACGGGTGTCGCGGTGCAACTGATAGAAGAAGAACTTCAACTCCGCAGCGTCCGAGGTCACCTCGGCCAGCATCGTTTTCGCCGTCCCTGGCGGGCCTTCGAGATAGATATGCTCGCGCGCAATGACACCAAGTAGAATGCCTTCTTTCACATCGTCATGGCCGACAACGTACTGATCCATTCCCGCCCGTATCTGGGCTAATCCTGTCAAAACATCCATAGACGAGTCCCGCTTATTGTCTTGCAACGATTGATCGTGTTGAGGAGATCGGAACAACCTGCAGAATCCGGCAACCGTAGCACACCTTGCGGCTTGAAGGCAAAAGCAAATTTGTGATGGGGCAACGGCGGGCGGGTGCCCCTACGCCTGACTCAAAGCTCGTCGAGCATGCTCGCGAAGCACGCGGTTGATCTCGGTCTGGTAGCCCCGGCCGTTCGGAACGTTTGCTTTGAACCATGACACCACGTCGGCATCCAGCCGCAGGGTGATCTGTTGCTTGACCGGCCGGTACAGGAGACCGCGCCTAGCACCGGACCAATCCAGAATCTCAGGCACGTCGCTGGTATCGATCGCCTCGTCGGGAAGGTTCGCAAGCGTCCGGACCTCCGCCTTTTGTTCCTGAGTGAGTTTTTTAGTAACTCCCTTCTTCATAGGCTCTCCTTTCATGCGTCGTGGCTTTCCGAGCACTGATGATACGACCCACTTCGACATGGCTTCCAGGTTGCGGTTCGGGCCATGTATGCGCCACGATCACGACCACGCCGCTGATCATACCGATGGTGTGCCATCGTTCTTCGTCCGAACCCAGATCCGGGCGGTGCGCCGACAGCGGGTCATCGAATACGAATTGCGCCGTCTCGAAGCTGAGGCGATGCTTCCGTTTATTGACGCGGTTCTTGGCGTCGTCCCACGTCCAGCGCAATGGCTTAGCTTCAATTTCATAACGACAAGATCGTAGCTACACAATGTCATGTCGTCAACCGATGCCATCCCTGCTCCCACCCGGCGAGGTCAACCATCCACCGACTCTACCCTGTTCACTTTCCACACCCCTGAACGCACGGAAAAAAACTTGCAGTCAGACAATGGGCTAAGGTAGGGTACTTAGCTTTAAGCGGCAACCGATCAAGCGACAAGTCGGATTACGAGTCGCGAATCCGACCGATTGTTTCGGAGGACGGGGTGCAGGAAACGATTGTTTTCACGCAGGGTATTGAGATGCCGCCCGATATCGTGGCTCTGGCAGGTGACATGGCGCCCGAGGGGTTCAGCCTGCAGCATCTGCCGGTTGGCACGCCGGACGGCGAAATCGCGGCCGCCATGCGTGAGGCGGAGTACCTGCTGGGCTTTGTGCGGCATCTGCCGGACGAGGCGTTTGCGGCGGCGACGCGGCTCAAGCTGGTGCAGGTACTGAGCGCTGGGTACGACCAGGTCAACATCGCCGGGGCGCGAGCGGCGCGGGTGCCGGTGTGCTCAAACGGCGGCGCCAATTCGGTGGCGGTGGCCGAGCACGCCATCATGCTTATGCTGGCCGTGTACCGCAAGCTTGTCGTCTTGCATCAAAACGTGGCCGCCGGTAAGTGGCACAGCGGCGTCCCACGCACGGTCGACATGTACGAGTTGGCCGGGAAGACGGTCGGCCTCGTCGGCCTGGGCAACATCGGCCAGCAGGTGGCCCAGCGGATCAGGGCGTTCGACGCTAGCGTCATCTATCACGACGCCTTCCGGCGCAGCGCCGAGGAGGAAGAACGCCTCGGCGTGCGCTACGTGTCGTTGGAAACCTTGCTGGAAACTGCCGACGTGGTGAGCCTGCACGTGCCCCTCAACCACGACACCCGGGACATGATGAACGCCGGGGCGCTGGCCCGCATGAAGACCAAGGCGGTCCTGATCAACACCTGCCGCGGCGAGGTGGTGGACGAGGCGGCGCTGTTCGACGCCCTGCAGCAAGGCCGTATCCTGGCCGCCGGGCTCGACACCCTGGCGCAGGAACCGACGGACCCGTCCAACCCGTTGCTCACCTTGCCCAACGTGACGCTGACGCCGCACAGCGCCGGACCTACCGTGGACAGCTTCCGCAAGCGTTTCCACAACGGCTACGCCAACATCCGGCGCGTTGCCGCCGGCGAGCCGCCGCTGTGGGTCATTCCCGAAATGCACGATCTGTTTCCCCAGGGTTAGGAATTACCTGCGTAAGTAAGTCCCCGATGCCTACCTTTCGCTGGCAAATCCACGTCACTCCGGCAAATGCCGGAGTTCAGGAATTTTCTGGTGGCCCAGGCCGCTGGGTTCCGGCTTCCCGCCGGAATGACCAACGGAAGGCTCGGCTATTCATGTGAAACCTATTGAGAGCGCTGCTCTCGTTTATCTGAATTCAGAATGGGAGGAAGTATGGCTGTAGACGTAACCCCAAGTGCGAGTTATAGCGTAACGGTGCGGTTGGAAATCCAGAACCGCGCCGGCATGCTGGCCCGCATGACGGCAAAGGTGGGTGAGTTGGGGGGCGATCTGGGCGCGATCGATATCGTGTCGGTCGGCCACGGCGTGATGACCCGCGATGTGACCATCAATTGCCGCAATATCGACCACGCGCAAACCATCGTGCAGGCGCTCGACGCCGTTGACGGAATTAAGCTCATCCATCACTCCGACCGCACCTTCCTGATGCACTTGGGCGGCAAGATCGAGGTGGTCAGCAAGGCACCCATCAAGACGCGCGACGATCTCTCCATGGCCTACACGCCGGGTGTGGCACGGGTGTGCATGGCCATCTACGACGAGCCGCAGGACGTGTACAACCTGACCATCAAGAAGAACACGGTGGCCGTGGTCACCGACGGCAGCGCGGTACTGGGACTCGGCGACATCGGACCGGCGGCCGCCATGCCGGTGATGGAGGGCAAGTGCGCGCTGTTCAAGGAGTTCGCCAACGTGGACGCCTTCCCACTGTGCATCGACAGCAAGGACCCGCGCGTCATCGTGGACACCGTCAAGCGCGTCTCGACGGTTTTCGGCGGTATCAACCTGGAAGACATCGCGGCGCCGCGCTGCTTCGAGATCGAGGAGTGGTTGCAGAACGAGATCGACATCCCGGTGTTCCACGACGATCAGCACGGCACGTCGGTGGTGACCCTGGCAGCGCTCATCAACGCGCTGTACGCCGTCAAGAAAGACTTAGAGGACCTCAAAGTCGTGTTCAACGGCGTCGGCGCTTCCGGCGTCGCCACCAGCAAGATATTCATGGAGGAAGGGGTCACCAACATCATCGGCTGCGACCGCGCCGGGGCCATCTACCGGGGCCGCACCGAGAACATGAACTTCATGAAGGACTGGTACGCGTCGAACACCAATCCGAACCAGGAGAAGGGCTCGCTGCTGGACGTCATCGAGGGCGCCGACGTCTTCGTGGGGCTGTCCGGCCCCGGCACGTTCACGGTGGAAATGCTGCGCAAGATGAACCGCGACCCCATCGTCTTCGCGATGGCCAACCCGGTGCCGGAAATCATGCCCGAGGAGGCGGCTCCGTACGTGCGCATCATGGCCACCGGGCGGTCGGACTACCCGAATCAGATCAACAACGTGCTGGGTTTTCCGGGCATCTTCCGCGGCGCCCTGGATTGCTGCGCTCGGTTCATCAATGACGACATGAAGATGGCGGCGGCGCGCGCCATTGCCGAGGCGGTCCCCCGCCACGAGGTGCACGAGGAATACATCATCCCCAGCGTGTTCAATCAGGCCGTGGTGCCGGCGGTAGCGAAAGCGGTGGCCGAGGCGGCGGCGCACACCGGCGTGGCGCGGCGCCGGACCAAAGTGCTGGATAACGTTCGCACGCTGACGCGATAAAGGAGAATACAGGCTTGGCTGCCAAGATTACGATTGTTGGAGCAGGAAACGTTGGAGCAACGACGGCGCACTGGACGGCGGCGCTGGAATTGGGCGACGTGGTGTTGATCGACATCATCGAGGGGATGCCGCAGGGCAAGGCCCTGGACCTGGCCGAGAGCGCCCCCATCGCGGGGTTCGATGGGCTGCTGACCGGTACGAACGATTACGCCGACACGGCCGGTTCCGATGTGGTCGTGGTGACCGCCGGCCTGCCGCGCAAGCCGGGCATGAGCCGCGACGACCTGTTGCAAACCAACGCGAAAATCGTCGGCACGGTGGTGTCGAACATCGTCCAGCACTCGCCGGATTGTCACTTGATTATTGTGTCGAACCCGCTCGACGCCATGGTGCACGTCGCCAAGCAGGTCAGCGGCTTTCCGAAGCAGCGCGTCATGGGCATGGCAGGCGTGCTGGATTCGGCGCGCTTCCGCTACTTCATCGCCCGCGAACTGAACGTGTCGGTAGAGGACGTGCACGGCTTTGTGCTGGGCGGGCACGGCGACACCATGGTGCCGGTGCCGCGCTACGCCACCGTGACGGGCATCCCGATCACCCAACTAATGCCCGCCGAGACGATTGACCGCCTGGTGCAACGCACGCGCGACGGCGGCGCCGAGATCGTCAACTTCCTCAAGCAGGGCAGCGCCTTCTATGCGCCCGGCGCCTCGATCACCCAGATGGTCGAGGCCATCGTGAAGGACAAGAAACGCCTGTTGCCGGCGGCGGCGTACCTTGAAGGCGAGTACGGCCTGAGCGGCGTTTACATCGGCGTTCCGATTCTATTGGGCGCAGGCGGCGTGGAGAAGATCATCGAGGTCGAGCTCACCGACGACGAAAAGGCGGCCCTGCGCCGCTCCGCAGCGGCCGTCGAGGAGTTGGTGCAAGCCCTTCCCGCCGCGTAACTCCCTGCCTTTGCTTTTGACGGCGGCCATCGCGCCGCCGTCTCAACGCGCCAATTGACCGTACACCTCGGACAAGCCGCGCACCAGATGCGTCGGGTGCGGCAGGATGCGGAACGAACCGCTGCCGAACATCTGCGGCAGGTAAAGCTTCGCCTGCACGTCGATGGCCAGGGCGTAGGTGTGGATGCGGCTGTGGTGCGCTTCCCGAATGGCCTGGCGAATGTCGGCGATGCCGTAGCGCCCCTCATAGCGGTCGTAATCGATCGGCTTGCCGTCGCTGAGCAACAGCAACAGCAACAGCTTCCTGGCGGACCGCTGGCCCTGCAGCAGCGCGGTGCCATGGCGCACGGCGGGGCCGATGCGGGTGTAGCCCGTCGGTTCGAGACCCGTGAGCAGCGGCTCGGCTGCGGTGCCAGTCGGCGTCAAACGGCTTCAGCATGACGAATCGGCAGTCACGCCGGGTATTGCTGTAGAACCCGGCCATGCCGACCCGATCCCCCCACTGCGACAACACCTCCCCCAGCACCAGCGCCGATTCCGTGGCGATGTCGAGTACCCGTGAGCCCTCAATCCAGGCGTCGGTCGAAGCGCTCATGTCGATCAGCAGCAGGGTCACCAGATCACGCCGCTGCCGCCGCTGCGCCAGGTACAGCCGGTCGTCGGGCCGCTGACCGCCGCGCACCGTGGCGTAGCGGTCCACGACCGCGTCAACGTCAATGTCCGTCCCCTCGGTTTGCCGGTTCCGCAACCGGCGTTGATGCCGCAGCTTGTCGAGCAGCAGGCGCACCTCGCACATCACACGGGCGTGCTTGCGCAGAATAGCGGCCACCGCATCCTTGGCCACCGGCGTCTGCACCGCCATGGCAGCAAGGTGGGCTCGGGCGGAAAGCCGTTGAGGTCCATCTCGCCGATCCACTTGAGGAAGGCGACCATGGCCTCCATTTCCTCGTCCGTGAAGTCGTACTTCACCATGCGCCGCTGCCCGGGATACATGGCCTCCGGGTCGCGCAACATCGCCTTGATGAACGCCGGCCCGCGCCGTTCGTATACCTTGGTCAGCTCCGGCGCGTAATAGGCGCCCTCGCCCAGGATGGTGTGGCAGCCCATGCAGTTGTTCTTGTCCCACAGGTGCTTGCCCGCAATCGCCTACGGCGTCAGGTTAGCGGCGTTGGTCTGATCCGGCACGCGACGGATGGTGTCGAGCGTCAGCAGCAGGAAAATGACCGAAAACCCGACGGTGCCGATCAGAAAGAACGCCCGTGCGGCGGATTTGGAAAGCATGATCTCACCTCCCAGGCCATAGAGCGGTTTGCGTTCGTATGTCTGGCCCATCTACGCGTCATGTTGTGATGCGCCGCATCGAGATCGTTCGTGACCGCGGCGTTTGTTTTGCAGGACCTCGTCCAGCACATGGGCTCTGCGGGGGTTGGGTTTTTGCGGCTCTAACGCGCCTTTTCGGCCAGGGATTTGTTGTCGGGGATAGAACCCCCTTGCCCCCCTTATCAGGGGGGAATTTCTGAAGACCGCAAGGGCACAAGGACAACACCTCCAAAGCCCCCCTGACAAGGGGGGGTTGGGGGGTTACGCCAACGCAGGCGCAGGGCCGCTCGGGTGCACGTCTTTGTCCGACGCCTTACACCGCTGCGGATATCCCCATATAGGCGCGAAAACCGCTCTAAGACATCCGTATGCGTTCAGGGACATCTCCAGTAGTTGCGGAGCGCCTTGTGCTTGATGCTCTTGATCATAGCCGCAACGTGTTGATTGATGGCAGGTTTGTCAAACGTTGTCTTGTTCGATGTTGGTGGACACCCTTAAAGCTCGCGCAGGTCGGCGACACACGTGGCCAGGGTGCGCTGGCCCTCGGCGGAGAAGGTCCGGTCATAGTCGGGCTCTTCCTTGAGTTTGCCCAGAAACTCCAGCAGGTACAGCCCCGCGCGGTCGGCGTAGCCCGCCTGGTAATCCCGCACCGACATGGCCAGCAGGGAGTGGTAGCTCGCATCCACTTGGTCTTTGACCGCGCTGACGTGCGTCTCATACGCCGCGATCTGCTCCGGGCCTGGAGGCTCCGGCAGCGCCAAGGGATCGTCCGGCGCTGTCGCAACGAGCGACAACGTCCCAAGAGAATCCACGATATTCCCCAGTGCCGTCAGTATCGTTCGCTCTTCCACAGTTTTGCCTCCTCTAGTGTCCGGCGTGGCGGCCTGTCGACCCCCATTCCGGCGGGCGAATCAGCGCCTGAATTCATGTCAGAAACACGCGTTTTCTATAGCCCATCCGTTTGTGAATGTCTACACATATTGCCACCTTTTCACACGTCCGGCTTTGTTGACACCCGCCCATGCCGCGTCTATAACAACGCACTATCAGGCTTTCCGCATGCTGGTAAACGATCAATGACGGGACCTTAGGAGGGGATGCTTCACATGACAGAGACGCTATCGATTGACGACCTGATTACAGCGTTGGATAAACAGGTTGAGACGGGACTGACACAGCTTCGTCAGTTGGAAACCGAGGGCAGAATCAAAATGGGGACGTATGGGCCGCGCGAAACACTGTGCCAGCTCGTGTGGTGGAGCGCAACGGCCGCCGACGGCATGGAATCGGTAGCCGCGGGCGGCGCGCCGGTCCGCATCCATGCTTCAGCCGACGACATGGACGCCCGCGCCGTTGGCCGCCTGACCGGACGCACCGTGGCCCAGTTGGCCGACCAGATGGAACAGGCCCAGGCCCGTCTGCGTACCGCAGTACGAGGCCTCACCGACCACAGCGCGTCGGTCTTTCAGCACGGTGACGGACGGGCGGATTCGACGCAGCAGTGCCTCGAAGAGTTGTCGCGCCGCTGGCAGGCATGTCTGGGGGAACTCCAAACGTAAGGACCACAGGCTAAGAGGGTGTCATCTCCATTCGCGGTTGAAAGGGTAAGAAGGACGATGTTGAAATTCCGGCCTGAGGCGACCCGCTTCGAAGTCGAGAAAAGAAGGCTTTAATCCATTCAGACCGTTCCCCTGCCGCCGGTCCGCTCAATGAGAACCGATAGCGCTCCCAGTTGGGCATCTGTCTTTCGGTCCGTGGCATCCAGTTGCCGGTCCCTTGCTGCCGAGGCTGCTCGCATCTGTCGCAGGCCAGTCCATATCAGGACACATTGTGCCAAGCCGATGCCAGCCGTCACGACCGGTTGCAGCAGTTGAGCCAGGGTTACAGGCTGAAGGTCCATCATGCCCCCGCCTTTTACACGTCCGAGTTGCAGCCCTCTCTACGCCTAACGATATAGAACGAAGAGACTGAACCTCGAAGCGCTCTTGCGCGGTGGCATTACGGCTTGTGCTTGTCGATAAGCGCGATCACACGGGAATCAATGCGGTCCTCCAGGGGCCGGCCGGCGTCGCTGAGGGCGATGCCGAGGTGCGCATCGCGGCTTAGTTGGTCGAAATCGACCGAGCCGCGCCATTCGCTGTCCAGTTCGGCAAACAAGGCGTCCAGATGGTCCTTCTCAAACATCCCCTTCCCTCCTTCTGATGCCGGAAGCACAACGGGGCCAGCTAACCGCGCTGGCCCCGTACGTTACTTCATTCGTCAAATCGTCAGTTGAAACCTACTCATCGCCGATGGTCGAGTTCCCCTGATCCAGGATGACCTTGACCTGCTGCGCGAACTCTTGCAGGCCGCCCTCCTCGGGGACCCCTTCCTTCATCAGGCGTTCCTTGAACTGCTCGAACAGCCAGTCTTCCTTGCGCCCGTGCGGGATTTCGAAGAACTGCCGGTCAAACTGCGGCAACTCGCCGGGGCCGTGATAGCCCTTTTCCTTGAAGGTATAGCCCTCAAGCAGGTGCGTGCCCTTGCCGAGCACCTCACCGGTCTCGACAAAGTGTTCCATGACGGCGGGCATGCCGAAGCGCTGAATCGGGCAGGTCTTCATGCACACGGCACAGCCTTCGTAGCGGGCCATCACCGGACGGCAGCGTTCGTAGATCAGCTTGTTCTTTTCGACACCGCGCCACCACACCTTGTCGCGCACGATGGCGCGGCCCGGGCAGCGGTTGGCGCACACTTGGCAACGCTGGCAGAATTCGTGAATGCCGTAATCGACGGGCTCGTCGTGCGTCACCGGCGCGTCGGTGGTGATCATCGCCAAACGGGCGCGCGACCCGAAGTGCGGCGACAGCAACTGGCCATTGGCGCCGAGTTGGCCCAGCCCCGCGCTGACGAACATGGGAATGTACGGAGCGCTGTTGTCATTGGGGCTGTGCACCTGGGCGTGATAGCCCAGGGAGCGAATGTAGTCGGCCAGGTCCAGCAGGAACGCGCCTTCCATCTCGTAGGTGCCGAAGTGGGCGTACTCCGCGTCCATGCTGGGGATCGATTGCGTCTGCACGTAATCCTGTTCCAGGGCCAGGCAAATCGCGTGCGGGTATTTGATCCAGCGTTTCTTGCGGGTGTAGGTGAAGCGCTTGTCGTGCTTAGTGAACCCAGCCTCGTTGAATCCCAGCTCACGGGCTTTGCTGCGAATGGCCTCGGTGACGTTCAGCTCCGGGTCCGGCGTACCGGTCGGCTCGAGATCGCCGGAAACCGCGGCAGCGTCGATGAGCGGCTCGCTGACTTCATCGTGATAGCGCCGGTAGGCGGCCATCTCGTCGCTGTAGACCGTCCATACCCACTCGCGGTCGGCGGCTTTCTCGATGTTTTGCGTTTCCTGAGGATACACCCGGCTGTAAAAGCTGAGGTCTTCTTCCTTGAGAGGAATTCCAGGTACGGTGGCGAGTTCTTCGGCAACAGGGATCGTGACGTCCGGATCACCCTGTCGCCTTCCCGGTCGTGTTACCACGTGACTGACTGGCTTTGCCATCTTAACCCTCCCTACACAATTCCAAGAACCATGAACCGGTATGATGTCGCCACACTATGCCTCTGCCCCAGGTGAGTCAAGCAAAAACAACGCTTTGCTTAACGGCCACGGCGCTTTATGCGGCCAACCTGAATTACGCTATACTGTCGCCGCTCCCGAACCCGGAGCCGCACACCCTCACGCAAATCCTTAACGGAAAGGACACACCATGGCAGGGCAGTGGGTCAGACGGCGCCTGAGTTTACCCTTCCATCGACAGACGGCGACATCACCCTGAGCCAGTACCGCGGGCAAAAGCACGTCATCCTCTCCTTCCACATTTTCGATTTCACCGGCGGCTGAACCGAGCAGGCGGTCTCCTTCCGGCGTATTCACGACCGGCTGGAGGAGCTCGATACCCAGGTGTTGGGGATTAGCTGTGATCACGTCGCTGCGCATCGGGCCTGGGCCGCCACCATGGGCGGCCTGCCGTACCCGGAGATGTCGGATTGGCACCCGAAGGGGCAGGTGGCGCAGACGTACGATCTGTGGAACGAGGAGCGGGGCACCTCGCGGCGCGGGGTGATTATCATCGACAAAGGCGGCCTCATCCGCTACCGGCAGACCTATTCGCCGGGCGTGCTGCCGGACCCGCAGGAGATGCTGCGCGTCGTCGGCGAATTGGCATAGCGGCGCGTCCACAGCACGCCGAAAGCGAAGCGTAGGCGTGCGTATGGAACGAGTAGCGCGAACGCAGCGAGCGATAGGAGAAGCAGCGTGGCGAGCAATTGGCAGGAAGAAACGATAAGCGTTGCGGGCCTTGACACCCAGGTCTTCAGCGGCGGCAGCGGCGAGCCGCTGCTGGTGCTGCACGGGGCCGGCGGCAATCCGGGTTGGATGCCGTACTGCGAGGCGCTGGCGGCGCATTTTCGCGTCATCGCCCCGTCGCACCCCGGTTTCGGCGCCTCGGACCGGCCCGACTGGATGGAGCGGGTGCACGATCTGGCCTATTTCTACCGCTGGTTCATGGAGGAAAAAGGGCTCGGTCCGCTGCCGGTGGTCGGCTTCTCCATGGGCGGCTGGCTGGCGGCGGAAATGGCCGCCATGTGCCCGGCACTCCTCAGCCGCATGGTGCTGGTCGGCGCCGCCGGCATGAAACCCCGCGACGCCGAGATCGCCGACATCTTCCTGCTGACCTCTGAGGAAGTGAACGCGCTGCGGTTCTATGACGCCGCGCAGGTGCCGGATTACGACGCCCTGTTCGGCCAGGAGCCGACCCCCGAGGCTCGCCAAACCGCCGCCTGGGACCGTGAAATGGCCGCCCTGCTGACCTGGAAACCCTACATGCACAACCCCAAGATGCCCCACCTGATGGCCCAGGTGAAGCTGCCGACGCTGATCGTCTGGGGTAAGCAAGACGCTATTGTGCCGGTCGAGTGCGGCGAATTGTACCAGCAGGCCATTCCCGCTGCCGGGCTGACCGTGATCGACCGCTGCGGCCACTCGCCGCAAGTCGAAAGGCCCGACGCATTCCTCGCTGCCGCTCTACCCTTCCTGACGTTCCAAGCCTGCTAGCAAGAGGCATAAGGAGACGACGATGGTCGATGTCTACTACTTCACCGAAATGCCCTACGCCGCCTTCGACGAAACGGAAGCGGAGCGCTACCCCTCCATGCGCCTCACCTTCCCCAACTCGTACTTCGACGCCGACACCGCGCACGGCTTGTTCCGGGACTATTTCGACCAGTACCAGTGGGCCGAAGAAGTGGGGTTCGACGGCCTGATGATCAATGAGCATCACAACACGCCGTCGTGCATGGACGTGGCGGTCAATCTGTCCGCTGCGGTGCTGGGGCGGGTCACCAAACGGGCGAAAATTCTGCTGCTGGGCAACATGCTGCCGACGACCGACAACCCGGTGCGCCTCGCCGAAGAGGTGGCCATGGCGGACGTGATTTCCGGCGGCCGCATCATCGCCGGCGTGGTACGCGGCATCGGCATCGAGTCGTGGGCCAACAACACCATCCCGAACCACAACCGCGAGCGCTTCGAGGAATGCCACGACCTCATGCTGGCCGCCTGGACGCGGCCCGGGCCGTTTCGCTGGGAGGGCACCCATTATCACTTCCGGGTCATCAATCCCTGGGTGCTGCCGGTGCAGAAGCCGCACCCGCCGATCTGGGTGCCGGGCACGGGCAGCCCGGAGACTATCGTGTGGGCGGCGAAGCACGGCTACACCTACGCCGCGTTTCTGGTGCCGATGGACGCCACGGTGCGCCTGTACGACGCCTACCGCGAGCACGCCGCCGAGGCCGGCTACGAGGCCACCTCGGACAATTTCGCCTACATGGTGTGCTGCGTTTGTGCGGACACGGATGAGGAGGCGCAAGAGATCGGTAAACATTACATGTGGCGCATGGGGCATCCGCTGCGCGGTCCCGCGGAGTACTGGGCGCCACCGGGTTACCTCGGGCGCCGACGGCCGCTGCGTCCGCACCGCGGCGGCGCGCCGAGCGGCGACCGCAAGCCGCTGCACCTGCTCAGCTACGAGGAATTGCAGGACGCCTATCACCTGGTGGTGGGCAGCCCGCAGACCGTGCTGGAAAAGCTCAGCCACATGCGGGACAAGCTCGGCTTTGGCTCCTTGCTGCTGGAGGCACAGGCCGGCGCCATGCCGCACAAGGCAACCATGCGGTCGCTGGAACTGCTGGGGCGGGACGTCATTCCGGCGTTGAAGAAGGGCTGAGCAGATAGAATTAGGGCTTTTTCGGTTCTGAATGAACCATCCAAGAGGCGTCATTCCGGGCTTGACCCCGGATCAGGTCCGGGGCAGGCCCCGGAATCCAGTGAACCCGGATCTAAAGTGCGTTCACTTTGATACCAGGAATTTTCGCAGAAGCTTGGCCAGTTGTAGCCAAAACGCCCTCGCATGGCCCTCAACACCAAAAAATTCTTACTCTCAAACGAAACGCACGTTAGAGTTGTGGATTTGATTGATCCCTTTCGGCGCTGGCTTAAAATAGCGCTGAAGCGATGCCAAGGCATCCGCGGTACAGGCGTGACGTCAACCATAAACACCTACCGTAGAACGGAGGAGAGGCTGATGGCAGAAGCAATCCGAGTCGTGCACTACTTGAACCAGTTTTTCGGCGGCATTGGTGGCGAAGCACAGGCGTACGAGCCGGTCCAGGTCAAACCGGGACCGGTAGGACCCGGTCGTGCGCTCCAGGGCGCCTTGGGTGACCAAGCGACGATTGTTGGGACCCTCATTGCGGGTGACAACTATTTTACTGAAGAGTTGGACGCTGCCAAACCCGCGGTGGAAAGGTATCTTGACGAACTTAGGCCCGACGTGGTCATCGCGGGTCCGGCTTTTGACGCCGGACGATACGGGCTGGCTTGCGCGGAGGTGTGTCGTATCGCCACCGCTCGAAACATCCCTGCCGTTACGGGCATGCATCCTGATAACGCGGGAATACTCACGTACCGGAGCGATGTACTGGCCGTATCTACTGGCACGGACAGCACCGAGATGGTTGCGATATTGCGCCAGATGGCTACGCTGGCCCTTAAACGGGTCCGCGGTACAGAGTTGGGGCCGGCGGTCGCTGCGGGTTATGTCCCTACTGGCAGACGCCAAGAGGTGATGCACGAGAAGTACGGTTATGGAAGAGCAGCCGATATGTTGCTGGCCCGCATGGCGGGAAAACCTTACAACTCTGAAATGTGCCTCACCGGATACGACGACGTCACACCCGCTCCACCGTTACGCGACCTGAAAGATGCCGTCATCGGGCTGGTCTCCAGCGGTGGCTTGGTGCCTCGCGGTAACCGGGACCGCTTGGTGGGTTCTAAGGCGGAACAGTTTTTCAAATACGACATCGAGCAAGTCAGCTCCCTGACTGTGGAAGAATGGGAGTCGGTACACGGTGGCTTCGGCACCCTCATCCTCAACACCAAGGATCCCAATTACGCCATGCCCTTGAGTACCGTGCGTTATCTCGAAGATGCTGGGCACATCAAGCATGTCTACCCACAGTTTTTCTCGACCACCGGCAACGCTACGGCGGTAAGCGCTGCCAGACGCATGGGCGGTGAGATTGCCGCAGAACTGACCGCGAACCACGTGGATGGCGTTTTGCTGGTGGCCACGTGAGGCAGCTGTAACCGTTGCGGTGCAACGTTAGCCAAGGAAATTGAGAGGGCAGGAATTCCTGTGGGTATGATGACGGCTATGCCGGCCATTCCACTCTCGGTCGGCGCCAGCCGTGTCGTTCGAGGCGTGCGTGTGCCTCATGTGTGCGGGGACCCGGCTTTATCCGAGGACAGAGACCACGAACTCAGAGCGCGCATCGTCACGACTGCCCTAAACGCCCTGACCACGCCCGTATCCATACCAACTCTCTTCGAGCCCGACCAGACGGTGCTGGAGGACGTCTCACGATGAAACTTGAAGTCGGCACGTTTCCAGTCCGTGACATCGTGTTCGGAACGCAGACGCATTGGCAAGACGGCGTCCTGAGCGTCAACAAAGACGAGCTTCTCGCCTTGGTCATGGAAGACCCCTATATCGCCTGGGCAGACATTGACGTGACCCGCCCCGGGGACTCGGTGCGCATTGTGCAGATCCGAGACATCGTTGAGCCAAAGGTCAAAGTATCCGGTCCGGGGGTCACCTATCCCGGTATCTCCGGGCGCGACGTGACCACAGTGGGGCAAGGCCGCACCCATCGCCTGGGCGGTATGACCCTCATCGCGTGCTCCGAAATGCCCGGTTTCAACCCCGACGGGGCGCACTGGTGGGGGGCCACATCCGTCGAGGGCCGCAGCGACATCACCTTTATCGATATGTCGGGACCGGGTGCCGTAACCCCTTTTGCCCACACCATCAACCTCTGTTTGCAAATGGAACCGCACCAGGAATCCTATGCCGATGACTGGAACCGGGCGAGCAATGCCGCCATGCTGAAGCTCAACGACCGCCTGGCGGAGACTACACGAGGCTTTGAACCGCACGAGATCACCACGTACGATCTTGACTATCGTGACAACGCCTTACCCAATATCGTGTTTGTCCCGGCCTTGGCTTCGGCGGAGTACCGGTTTGGTCCACGTACCAGCCTGGGCACCAACGTGTACGGTATCGGACGCCTCACCGAACCCTGGCTTCTGCGACCCACGGAGATGATCGATGGCGCTGTTTTCGGCACCTACATGGAACATTTTACCTGGCCCATCATGGAAACGATCGTGCCCTACCTGTGCTCGCGTCATGGCCAGGACTTCAATTTTGTCGGTTGCATCGTGGTACGCAGCAATTGGGAAGCCCAAGCCGAAAAACAACTCATGGCAAATCGGGCGGCGCAGATGGCCTCTGCCCTGGGCGCCAACGGGGCCATTGTGACTACCAATCAGCGCGGTCAGCGCTTTGTGGAAACGGTTCTCACGGTTCAGGCACTCGAACGGGTGGGGGTGGATACGGTCCTCATGACCGAAGAGGAAGACAACGAAAATGGCAATGCGCCGCCGTTGCTGATGTCCGTGCCGGAGATCGTGTCAGCGGTGAGCACGGGCACCGGCGGCGTCGAGGTCACCTTTCCAAAGGTGGAGCGCGTTCTCGGGCTGCGCCAGCCTGACCCAAATTGGTACGAGGAAAAGCCGCCGATCCACGGCAGATACGGCGTTACCCATCTGCATGACTTTTATGGCTTTGGTAAGCAGGGGTGCCTGGATTTTTAATGTGCGTTTCGTTTGAGATGAAGAATTTTTCGGAGTCGAGGTCCCTGTGAGGGCGCTTTGGTTACAACTGGGCAAGCTTCCGCGAAAATTCTTGGTATCAACGTGAACGCACTTTAGTCCCGGGCAGGCTCTTATCCCAGGCGAACTCCTGGACTCCGGCCCCGGATCAAAGCCTGCCCCGGACTTGATCCGGGGTCCGGGGTGACGTTCTTTCGCCGGGGTGACCATAAGCCGTTGGGATCCGAAAGTGCTCTAGCGCAGCGTAATCCGACAGACCGACAACGCCGACATGAAGGCTGATCACCGCACCCGCTGCAGGAAACCCTTGGCACCCTGCGATACCCAATTGGTCCAGCCCGTCAGGAAGAAGCGCACCCCGGCGTCGCGGTAGCGCGCCACGTTGTCGTCCGTCGCCAGCGTGCCCGCCGTTCTTCCGGCGGCAATGATCTGGGCCAGAGCTTTATCGATGGTGGCTTGCACGTCCGGGTGGGTATGGTTGCCGATGTGGCCCATGGTCTGGGCGAGGTCGGCGGGGGCGACGAAGAACACGTCGATATCGTCCACGGTGAGTATCTCGGCGAGGTTGTTGACGGCCTCGATTTCCTCGATCAGCACGACGATGAGGGTTTGGTCATTGGCGTGCTGGAAATAATCCGGCACCCCGAAGGACTGGCGGCCGCCGAACATGCCGCGATAGCCGACGGGAGCGTATTTGGCCGACTTCATGGCCTGCTCGGCGGCTTCGCGGCTGTTGACGTGCGGCACCACGACGCCCATGGTGCCGCGGTCGAGGGCACGCATGATGGTGCCGGGGTCGTTGTTGTTGACGCGCGTCACCGATGCCATGCCCCACAGGTCGCAGGCGCGCGACATGTCGCCGATGGCGTCCCAATCCACGGGGCCGTGCTCGCCCTCAAGCCACACGCCGTCGAAGCCGAATTGTCCGAGAAAATCGATCATGTCCGCATTGTGATGGCCGGAGACGGCAATCGCCGTCTGGCCCGCTTGCAATTGGCGCTTGATGCGGTTTTCGCGCATGAACTGTCTCCTTCATTTCCCTGATGTCGTTGGCGTGTCGAAACCTGGAGGCGATGCGGCGATTGTGGCAGAATGCCTGCCCCCGGACAAGCTTCCTTGATGTTGGGACGTCAAGACTTCCCCCCCACCCCAACCCTCTCCCTCCAAGGGGAGAGGGAGCAGTAGCTGGAGAACCCAGAGATGCCAAGCCCGTTGCGAACCCTGTTGTTTGCCCCCGGCAATCGCCCGCGCATGCTACAAAAGGTGGGACAGTGCGGCGCCGACGCCGTGATTCTGGACCTCGAAGACGCGGTGCCGATCAGCGAGAAGGAAGCCACCCGGCAAGCGGTGCGCGAAGCGGTCGGCGCTATCGACACGTGCCCCGTGTACGTGCGCATCAACCCGCTGGTGGCGACGACGGGATTTTCGCAGCCCATCGGCGAGGCGGATATGGCCGCGATCGTACGGCCCGGCTTGGCGGGTATCATCCTGCCCAAGGTGGAATCGCCCGACGACCTGCGCCGTACCGACACGCTGCTGCAGGGGCTCGAAACGCAGCACGGCCTCGCGCCCGGCAGCGTCGACGTCATTCCCATTGTGGAGACTGCCCTCGCCGTGCAGCGCGCTTACGACATCGCCGCCTCCGGCACGCGCGTCAAACGCCTCGCCTTCGGCGCCGGCGATTTCACCCGCGACATCGGTGTCGCCTGGTCGCGGCGCGAAATCGAAAGCCAGCACGCCCGTTCCGCCCTGGTTATCGCCTCCCGCGCCGCCGGCCTCGAATCGCCCCTCGACACCGTCTGGGTGGACCTGCGCGATCAACGCGGCCTTACCCGCAGCGCCCGTACCGCCAAGCAACTCGGCTTCCAGGGCAAAATGGCCATCCACCCCAGCCAAGTCGAGCCGCTCAATACTGTCTTCTCCCCTTCAGCCGCCGAAATCGACTTCGCCACCCGCGTCGTCGATGCCTTCACCCAAGCCGAAGCCGACGGCCTGGCCTCCATCCAGCTCGACGGCCAGTTCATCGACTACCCCATCGTCGAATCCGCCCAGCGCGTGCTGGCAATGGCCGCGATGCTGAGCCGGTGAACTTCTCTCTACCCAGGTGTTCCCACCGGACGGGTCGCGCCCTTCCAGCAGAAACAATCGTCACACTTCACAATTGATTGACCGTATCATTTTAGATACACTTGCTTCGGGTCCTTCATCAAGAAATTGCCTACACGGTTTTATCGCAACACCAACGGCCATGAACCTGTTCGCGAATGGCTGAAGCGCCTAGCCCAGAGCGAGCGCCAAGTCATCGGCAAGGATATTCGAAAAGTTGAGTTCGGTTGGCCGCTTGGATTGCCCGTCTGTCGCGCTCTCGGCCAAGGTCTGTGGGAAGTTCGTAGCGAATTACCGTCACAGCGCACCGCCCGGGTATTCTTCTGCATCGTTGAGGGTCAAATGATCTTACTGCACGGCTTCATCAAGAAGACCCAGAAGACACCAAAGCGGGACCTCGATCTCGCCCGAGCGCGCAAAATGGAAATCGAACGCGATCAGAAGGAAGTTGGACCATGAGCCAGAACCCCCGTGTCGGATCCTCCTTCGATGACTTTTTAGCTAAGGAGGGCCTTCTCGAAGCCTGCGAAGAACAGGCGATTAAAGAATTGCTGGCCGAGCAGATCAAGCGTGCCCTGCAGGAGAAGGGCTTGACTCGAACGGCCATGGCGGCCCGCATGCAAACGAGCCGAGCGGCCCTGAACCGTTTGTTAGATCCGAGCAATTCCTCTGTTACGCTTCACACCCTTCAAAAAGCAGCGACTGTATGCGGTAAGCGCTTGCGGCTTGAACTGACCAACACGGGCGAGTAAAGCGAATGCTCCCCTCTATCGGTCAAACAGCCCTGGCTCCGAAGTGCGGTGCAGCCGCGCGGGGCTCAGGATGCTTACGTCGTTATTGGCAACGCTGTTCACCCGGGTACTGAGGGGGCGTTTCTCGAAGGGGCCGGCGCAAGGTTCACGCACCAGATCAAGGAGTTGATCGGGCCGCGAGGCCGGATCAAGCCAATCGGCAACATGGTCGGGGTGGATGATCGCGGGCTGGCGGTGATGAATATCCGTCAGACTCTCGCAGGCTTCCGTGGTGATGATGGTGAAGGTTTCCAGACCGTCGCCCGCCTTGTCCCAGCATTCCCACAGCGCCGCGAACGACACCGGCGAGCCATCCGTCAAAGCGACAAACCAGGGCTGCTTGCTACGCCCGGCGCGCTGCCACTCGAACCAGCCATTGGCCGGCACCAGACACCGGCGGGCGCGAAAGGCCGCCCGGTACGCCGGCTTATCGCTCACCGTCTCCGCCCGTGCGTTGATCAACCGCGCACCGATCCCGACATCCTTCGCCCAGAACGGCACCAGTCCCCAACGCAACCTGGTTACGACACGGCGCCCCGTCTCATCGAGCCGGCAGGCTGCGAAGTCCTGCGTCGGCGCACCGTTGTAACGCGGTGGCAGTTCCATCGGCAGCGTTGGCTGCGTCGCACCGTACAGGTCGTGAATCTCGCCTCCGGTCAGTTGCTGGGTGAAGCGACCGCACATGGTTCTTCCTTGTTCTCAGAAGCCGTACTTCAGCCGTCTCGTCTCAAAGGCGTCTTTGCCGCCCTCGAGAATGTCCTCCACCAACGCGCGCACCAGTTGGGTATCAATAGAACCCAGGTGCTCCGGCGCGATGCGCCCCTGTCCGCCGCCGGACTCGCCCGAGGCGGTCAGCCCGAGGATCAGTTCGGCGTCGCCGAGCACCGGGATGTTGGCGTTGTGGGTCGAGAAGATGAACTGCCGCCGCTGTTTTTCCTCACGCATCCGGGGCACGATGCCCTCGGTAATGGACCGATTGTCAAGGTCGCCTTCGGGCTGATCCAGAATCAGCGGCGCATCGGATTCGAGCAACAAGACCAGCAGCACCGCGGTGGCCTTCTGACCGATCGAGAGCGCGTCGAGCGCCTGCCACGACGGCGGTGCGCCGGGCGGCGCGGTATTGAGTCGGATGGTGGTCGTGGGCGGCAACTCCAGTTCTTCGATGCGCAGGGCAATGTCCGGCCCGGCCGCGGCGATGTTGCGCGCCTGACCCGGGGTCAGGCCATAGGCGTCGATCAAGGCGTCGGCGCCTTCGCGGCAGGCGGCGGCCAGATCGACCAGAGACATCGTGTCCAGACCCGCCAGTTTGTCGATCGTGTTCTTGAGGTTGCCGCCAACCCGGTTGCGCAGCAGCGCGGCCAGCGGCTCCCGGTTGCCCGCGGCCGTGACCTCCACCTGAACGCGGCCGGTCAGCCTGCCGCTGACGTTCTGGGCGGCCCGGTCGAGGGCGCGGAACTCTGCGGCCTTGACGTCCTCCCACTCGGCCAGCAGCGCGCGGCGGCGGTTCAGGTATTCGCTTTCCTGCTGCTGCAGCAGCGATTGGCGGTCCTGCAGCGGGCGCAGCCCCTCAATCTCCCCCCGCAGGCGGATGAACTCCTCACCGTCCACCGCCGCCTGCTGAAGTTCGCGCAGAATTTCTTCGTACGCGTTCTGCACCTCGAGCCGATGCCTGTCCCAGCGGGAACGCACCTCAGCGATGCCGTCGTCGGCGCCCGCCAGGGCTTCGTCCAATTGACGCACGATGGATTGGAGGTCGCTGCTCAGACGCTCCAGCACGCGGTCCGCACCGCCGAGGATATCCCGCCCCGGCAGGTCCTCAAGCGCTTCGGGTGACAGGAACACGCGATTGAGGGGAAGTTCCTGCCGCATGGCTTCCAGGCCGTCGCGGAAGGTGCGCAGGCGCTCGGGAATGGAGTCCATCACCTGCTCGCCGCGCACCAGCAGGCTGCGCCCGCGCAAGCGGTCTTCAAGCCCGACCTCCCGAAAGCGTTCGAGGGTCTCTTCCAGGCTGGGCAGAGTCGCCAGCCGTTCTTCGATGTGCCGCAGTTCCGCCTGCACGTCCAACAGGGCTTCGCGTGTCTTCCTGAGATCGCGGCGAAGGTCCGCCTTGCGCCTGGGCATCGACGGGTCGAACTGGGCAAAGCGGTCGAGCAACCGGGTGAGCTTCTCGCCGCTGCGGGCGAGCTCCGAGATTTCATGCTGGCCGTACACCTCGACGCGCGGCAGGATGTCCCTGGGCAGCAGGCTGGAGACCAGGCCGTTTTCGTCACGGACCACGGGCGGGTTGGGAACGGTGCGCTCGATCAAATACTCGCGCGTCGCCGGGCGATAGCAGCGCACCCGCAGCGAGACCTTGGTGCCGCTGCGCAGCACGTGGCGCACGATGCCTTGATGGGCCTTGCCCGCCTCTTCGCCGACGGGCTCCAGGGCCAGCACGTAGCGCAGGCTTTCGATGATCGTTGACTTGCCGGCGCCGTGGCCGCCGACCAGCACGTTGAGGTTCGGGTTCAGCGAGATGCTGGCGCCGTCCAGAAAGCCCCCTTCCCACGCCAGGGCCAGCAGCGCGGTGTGCGCCTCGGCCTCGGCTTCCGCTTCGCCGTCCTGGCGACTGAGGCGGATACGCGAGTCCGGGTCAAGAAACGCCTGCCGCAAGCCCTCGATGCTGACCTCGGACATCTTGATCCGGCAGGTGGCGGCGGGGTGTTCGAGGTCCGCAGCGGTCGTAACGTCCTTTGCGTTGATCACGGCCACCGCCTGCTTGTCGCCCGCGAGATGGACGCGCCGGTAGTCCGCGCTCCGGTTTTCGAGGATGCGACGCACATCTTCAGGAAGTTCCTCGACGGGTCCCGGAATGCGGACGGCGAGCAGGTCCTCGCTGCGCCACGCCTGGGGCGACAGGCCGTCGAACAGGCCGCCGTCGGGCGCCGCATGTGCGGCAATCGCGACGCCGCCCTGGATGCGAACCCTCGTCAGCACGTTCTCGAACGATACGCTCGACGGGTCGGCGGAAGACGCGAAACGGTCAACTCCGAGCTGGCCGAGGTACTGTTCGAGTTGGCCCTCGTCGGTGTCTGGTGGGTAGATGCAAAGGACATGAATATCCTCGGCGGACGTCAACTCAAATCCCGGAAATAGGATGATACCCTGACCCGCGGCCGCGCTGCGGAACACCGCCACACCGCTGGGTCCGTTAACGGCAAGCACGGACACGCCAAGTTCGACGGCCTTGGCTACAACCGCCGCGGCATGGGACGGCGCATCGCCGTCGGGGTGCGGATTCACTTGCAGGGCGCAGCGATGAAACACCGCGCCCGCTGGCTGCAACGTAGTCATTGTGATCGGCTTTGTGGCGTTCATGTCATGTCTCCTGAGAAACCAGCGCGCCGCGGCATTCTTGTATTCGGAGTTCTTTTCCGATAGATAAAGGGAATTCTAACCGCTCGTCAAGAACGGAAAGGGTGTGGTGCAAAACCGACGGAGGTTTCAAGAAAGAGATGAAATTCAATGTGACGGTTGACCGCGATGAAGATGGTATGTGGATTGTGGAATGCCCCGCAATTCCGGGCTGCGTCAGTCAGGGAACGACCAAAGCCCGGGCGTTGGACAACATAAAAGAAGCCATTACACTCTGCCTTGAGGTACGCGCAGAAAAAGGCCTTCCTCTGACTGTTGAGACGCGACAGGTAGAGGTCACGATTTAATGCCGATACTGCCTTCCTTGAGCGGAGAAGATGTTGTACGTATCTTCCGCGGCTTTAGCTGGAGGGTAGCGCGCCGACGGGGCAGTCATATCATCCTGGAAAAGGCAGGTGAAATGGCCACTCTCTCGGTGCCCAATCACAGAGAAGTCGCCAAGGGAACGCTGAGGAGCCTTATTCGGGCTTCCGGCTTGACCGTCGATGAGTTCTTGGCAGGCACAAGTGCCAACTGACACTGGAAAAGCTGAACGATGGAATACACGGCTGTCGTAAAACGCAGCGGCGAATGGTGGATCGGCTGGATTGAGGAGGTTCCCGGCGTGAATTGCCAGGAGCGTATCCATGCGGAGCTGCGGCAGAGCTTTGTCGAAACGCTTCCAGAGGCATTGGAATTCAATCGGCGCGAGGCCCGGGCTGCAGCGGGGGACGACTGCCATGAAGAGAAAGTCGTCATTACGCGAGGCGAGGCGCTGTTGAAGGGCCTGTGATTTTCCCCGGTCAACGCCAAGCTTCATGTGCCAGTGGGCTCTGATTCAACTCATCTCGATAAACGCGCCACTGCGGCATGAGTCTGTCCATCAATTGTCGAAACAGATCGGTATGATTACGCTCAATCAGGTGGACCATCTCATGCACCAGGATGTACTCAAGGCACAACACCGGTTTCTTCGCCAATTCGAGATTTAGCCAGATACGGCGGGCATCCGTGCTGCACGTTCCCCAGTGGGTTTTCATCTTCTTGATGCGCACCTCAGTACCCCGCGTTCCAACCCTCAGTTCCCATTTTGCAAGAAGCGCAGGCAGACGGCTTCGGAGCCGGTGGCGATACCATCGGTAAAGCACAGCCTCCCGCTTGTCGCGGTTGGTATCAGGACGAACGGTTAACGCTAACGTCGTATTGTTAAGCAGACGAACAGTTGGCGGGCCATCGTGTTCGGTTACGCCAAGCCGGTAGCGCCGGCCTTCAACGTAATGACTCTCGCCGGTGACGAACTCCCGCTGAGACTGGCGAGCCTGCTGCTGGAATCCGGCCTGTTTACGACGAATCCATCCGAGGCGTGAAATAACGGCCAGACGCACGGCATCTTCATCAAGGCGCCACGGCGCGGCCACCCGCACCCGACCGCTCGGCGGATAGACACCCACGTGGAGGTTCTTGATGTCCCTGTGGACGACCTCCACGGTTGTACCTCGCACGTCGATTTGGCGGCCTCTATCCTCAATAGTCACGCTGTGCCTTCACGATTTCGAATGTCGTACTCACCAAGCCCTCGTCGTCGCCGAGCACTGACTTGACGGCGTTACGAACCTCGCGTTCTTTGAATCTGTTTCCTCTCCAGTCCGCTTTCTTCACACTACGGATAGCATAATCCAGGGCAAGAGCCCGCTCTTCCTTGGGGTCGGAAGTCGGCGTGTCGCCATATTGCGTCATGGGGTCGCGCACGACCGAAACTTCCGGCTCGTCCAGATTGTCGTAAAGTGCTCGCAGGGCGCCGTTGCGGATACTCGTAGGATAGGATGTTTGGGTCTCCGGCCTACTGACCGTCCCGGTCAACTCGACGATCTTGGCCAGGTAGGCCTTGTAGTCCATGGCTTCCTGCTTGCGTTGGCGGATCAACGCGTCCAGCAATGCCGACATTTTCTCGTAGTACTTGGGGTTGACCGCCATCTCGTCGATGATGAGCCGCCGGACGTTGTTCTCAATCGTCTCGGCCACCGCTTCGGGGTTCTTGCGGATGCCCTCGGGTAGTGCATCGATCGCTGCTTCGCCACGCTCAACGATCAGCTGTATCAGCGTCATATCGTCAAAAGCAGAGAGTGGCTCGCTCTCTTCGGCCCGAATGTATGTGTCGAGCAGATGCCGCATGGCCGGTTCATACATTTTCAAGTCGATGTAATCGCCGCTGGCGAGCTTGACCTCCTGGCGCACCTTTTCATAGTGGTCCACCTCGGCCTTAATCTGCTGCGCTTCGGCGTCAGAATAGCCAGCCTGGCGCATCTCGTTCGCCAAATTGGCATAAGCTCGCAGGAAGGCAGCGGCCAACCGATAGAGGGTCACGCGCTTCGGTTCGTTGGCCTTTAGCTGCCTGGCATTGCCGCTCTCGGCGGCGCAGAAGAAACGCAGGTAGGCAGCGGTATCGCGCGGCGGCTCAACCGGCTCGCACAGCGCCTTTACCGCCTCGCGCGCTTCCTCCAACCGCTCCCGGCCCTGCGCCAGCCGGTCCTTCAGCAAACCCTCCACGTCCTCTTTGTCGTAGCCATCGAAAGCCTCGCCAGTGTAGTCCTTGACAGACTGCTCCAACGATCGGAACAGGTCTTTGTAGTCGATGACATACCCATATTCCTTGTCCTCGCCGTCGAGGCGATTGACCCGGCAGATGGCCTGGAACAGGCCGTGGTCTTGCATCGGCTTGTCAATGTACAGATAGCTCGCCGGCGGCGCGTCAAAGCCTGTCAGCAGTTTGTCCACGACGATCAGAAGCTTCATCTGTCCCGGTTCGTCAATGAAGCGTTTCTTGACCTCCCGCTCGAACCGCTCCACCTTGTGCATGGCCGATTCTTCCGGCTCGTCGAAGTGCGCCGCAAGCATTCTTCGGTAGATGTCGTACTGGCGCAGCCTTTCGGTCAGCCCCTCGCTTCCCCCTTCCCCCTTGATGCTCGCCGGGGAGGGCTTGTAAGAAGTCACGATGGCGCATTTGCCCGCCAGATCAGTCTGCTGAAACATCTCGAAGAAGCGGCACGCCGAGTAGATGCTGTCGGAAACCAGCATCGCGTTGCCGTGGCCGCTCTTGAGGCGGTCGCGCCTCGCCATGTCCATCATGATGTCAGCGACGATCTTTTCCAGCCGGTCCCGTGCACTCAGCACGCTGCGCAGCGTGCCCCACCGTTGCTTGAGTTGGGCCTTTGCTACGTCGGTCAGTCCTTGGGTCTTGAGCTCGAACCACTGGTCGACCTTGGCCGGTGAGGTCAGGTTCTGGTCAATATCACGTGCCTCGTAGCGCAGATCCAGCACCACCCCGTCATCCACCGCCTCGTCGTACTTGTAGGTGTGGATGTACGGCCCAAAGGTCTCAATGCTCCGACGCTTGTCATCCTTGAGGAGTGGCGTTCCAGTGAAACCGACCAGCGTCGCCCGCGGCAACAGCGTTTTCATCGCATCATGGAGCTTGCCGGATTGCGTGCGGTGGCATTCGTCCACGAAGACGAAGACTTCGCCCTTGGCGTAGAACCCCTTGGGCAGGCCATTCCTGATTTCCTCGATGTAGGTTTCGATATCCTTTTCACTTATCTCTTCCGAGGCATCGAATTTGTGGATCAGCGAACAGATCAGCCATTCCTCGCCGGTGTTCAACGCTTGCACCAGATCGGCGCCGCTGCCGGTGCGGTGGATATCCTCGCTGACGCCCTTGAAGACCTTTTCGATTTGCTCGTCCAGTTCGGTCCGGTCGGTGACGATCAGCACCCGCCCGTCGGCCACGTGCTCGCGAACCCACTTCGCCAGCCAGACCATGCTCAGGCTCTTGCCGCTTCCCTGGGTGTGCCAGATGATGCCGCCTTCGTGGCGCTGCACACACGCTTGTGCCGCCCGCACGCCGAAGTACTGGTTATGGCGGCAAATCTTCTTGACGCCGGCGTCGTAAACGACGAAATCGTGCACGATCTCCAGCAGCCGCTCCTTGCCGCACAGTTGGCCCAGTTCCCGCAGCAGGGGATTGTCCCCCGCGGCTGGGTGGGCTTCGGCTTCCTTCCAACGCAACCAGTACTTCTCCGGCGTTTCAATCACGCCGTAGCGCAGCCCCTCGGTGTCGTTACCCGCCATCACGAGTTGCACCGTGGTGAAGAACGGCTCGATGAACGTCTTCTTCTGGTTGTCGAGATTCTGGCGGATACCCTCGCTCACCGATACCGTAGAACGCTTCAACTCCAGCACGCCCAGGGCGAGGCCGTTGACGTAGAGCACGAGGTCGGGCCGCTTGGTATTCTGCTCGGCAACCGTCACCTCTTCGGCAAGGGCGAAGTCGTTATTGTCGGGGTTCGCCCAGTCGATCAGCCAGACAGTCACGTTCTGATCGCCCACGTCCGGCTGCACCTTCACGCCGTAGCGGAGCAGGCCATAGACCTCGCGATTGGCGTCGTAGAGGGTCTTGCTGCCGCCGGGTGCCGCGGCCTTACCGAGTTCAAACAGCACCTTGGTGATGATCTTGTCGCTGTAGCCCTGGCGGGACAACCAGCCGGTCAGCAACATTTTGTCGATGTTGCTGTTGCCCTCGCGATCCTTCCAGTGGCCGAGATAGTCGTAGCCGAGTGCCTCGCGGAAGAACGCAACAACACGTTGCTGGGTGAGGATTTCCCATTCGCCGACCGTGCTCATGTCTCTTCCCTTTGGCCACTCTTTTCGGCGTTCCGACGCGCGGCATTCCAGAAGGTGTTGAAGACCAACTTCAACCCAAGCCACCACGCATAGATCGCGTAGACGGACTGGCACGCCTCATCATCAAGCAGACCGTGTGCGAGTTCATTCCGGAGATTCGGTCCAAAGGAGTCGCAGAAGAGCGCTCTAAATTCGAAACTGGGGTTCTCGCCGAATATCTTTTCGGTTTCTGGAAGGTCCATAAGAGAATTCAGACTATTCTCGGTCTCTATCCCGTTGCTGTCCAGGTTCGTGGTTTTCACTTTCGCCTGTTTCAGGTGAAAGCGCACCATGTGCTCAATCTGCGGCACCAGAATATGGAGAGCCGTGACAAAATCGCGGTCATAACCTGCGAACAATGCTTTGCCGAAGAGTAGTTCCCGCCCTATAGGCACGATAGGAGACTGCTTGGCGAGATGAATGAATTCGGATTCCCGCAAGCGATGTTCCAGAAGGAGAATCTCTTGTGCGGGCAGGATGAGCCCTTGGACGACAAGATCGACGTGAAGGCTGTAATTGCGGATCATCTCGGAGCGGATGCGTATTTCATCGGCCTCGGCCTCAGAGGGTGTGTCGCTGGGGCTCATTCCTGGCCGTTTGGCGATGACGCGCCCGTCACGGCTCATAACCGTTTCGGAAGACAAGGCGTGGAATGGGTGCGTTTGCAATAGCTCTGTTGCCTTTTCACGCAGTTCTTTGGCGTTTGCGCCAGAATAAAGGTTGACAAATTCCTTCAATGCCTCGCTTGGCTCTTTATTCCCTACTGTATTGCGAACATCTTCGACAAGTTGACCGATATTCACCCTAGGAGTCTCAATGAGGTTCATCTCATCCAACGATTTCTTTCTGGATTCGTTGAGACGTACCCGTAGCTCGTCAATTCGCTTGTCTCTCCGATGTTTTGCTCGCTCTGACCGTGGAATGGTACGGTAGGTCTGAATGGCTTCTTCATAAAGACGCGCAGCCACTATATGTTGCCCAAGCGAAGTTCTGACGGTAGCCTCTCTTTCCAAGCTTTCGGCCAATTTGACCTTACTTACTGCTGATTCTGTGTGGACGTTGGCCGCCATGCACCAATCAGACGCGGCTTCAAATAAATCACGCACATCGCAGGGCCGCCATTTGCCATCAACTGCAGCGGCTATAGATTTAAGTCCCTGTGCCAGATCCATCGCATGACTTTGCCCGAGTTTGGTGTCCTTGAGCAAGTCTGCCAAATCAAGAGCAAGTATCTTCTCCTCTTGAGTGGCGGCATGGAAGGACTCAATGATTTTTGTCTCCATGTCCTTCAAACGATCACCGGCCCCTCCTCTCAGCGTACGCGCCAACCTAATGGCGCGCTCCCAGCAATCCCTCGCACCATGTCTCCAAATTTTCTCGTCCAGCGGGACCAATCGATAAGCATCTATTGCTTCAGTCGCGAAGCTCACTTTCCGCGGTTTTTGCCTGAGCCACACAACATCGGCCAGGCGAGCTTTCAGCCACGGATCGTCAATTAAATCGACGATCTGCGCGAAGAAGGCGATGTCGGCTTCAGGGAAGTTGTCCGGGATAGTTGAGCACCCACCGCCACTAGGACGAAAATCTGCAACGGGCTTAAAAGGCTCGTTGACACTGTCGGGCGAGAGCATCATCGAACAGGCATCGGCTAGCAGTTCCAGCGCCTTGCCGTACGCTTGACGACCTTCGCTGAGGGCTTGCTTCGCGGCATCAGAGAAAGCGTGCTGTCTAAAGGGATAGTCTTCAAGAAAGTCCTCACGATCCGTGCCCGCCAATACCTCCTTCCAGCCACATTCGGCAAAGTCCTCCACCGTCAGCACTATATCTTTTGGGTAACGATTATGGGCCATAGTCATTTACTTCCTGATCGCTCACCAACCGAACCCGGCCGGTGAGGAGTTGCTGCATCATGCCCTGTTTGATGGCGCGAGTCTTGTCCCGGCGCCGCTCCAGTGAGACGATTTCGGAATCCATGTCAGAGAGGACGGTGGCTATGGCGCGCTGTTCACCATTTTGGAGTGGGAGGTAGATCTCAATCCTGTTCAACTCAGACTTGTTAAGTTTCGCACGAGTCCCGCTGGCCAGATAAGGAAGGACGTTCTTATGCGCTAGCGAGAAATACAGGAATCCCTGACTGTAACCACGCTTGGCTTTGAGGATATGTGCGTGGTTGTTCACCCATATCTTTCCTGACATACGATACGCTATTGGCCGGTGAGCATATTCGTCAAAGTATCCACCATCCTCAGCAATCAGAATCACGTCATCGTCAAGAATAAAATTGTTCACGTAATCAAGGACTCCGTTGGCGCCACAATATGGATAGGGACCCGGCATGTTTGATCGCTGTGCTTCGTTCAAGGGTATGCGAACGTGATCGAGACAATCGACAAGGTGCTCAAGCTGTTTCGTCTCCCACGCCCCACCGAACCCCGGCAGACGGGTCTTGCCGGTAAGGAGTTGCTGCATCGCGGCCTGCTTGATAGTCCGCTTCTTGGCGATCAGCGCCTCCAACGACCCGAGCAATTTATCCACATCCGACAACGCCTCGGTGATGGCGCGTTGCTCGGCGGTGTCATTAGGCAGAGGGATCGTCTGATCCAATATGTCTGATCGAGAGAGCCCCGGAATCAAACCTGTAGAAGCCGCTTTGATGCGCGAGGCGTTCTGAAGAAGCGAATACAGCAGGAATGTTGGATTCCACGCAGTTGTGCGAATAGCCATGAGTTGCCGGCTGATGCAGTATTCCGTATCAGCCTCGACTAACGTGCCGGAGCCTGATCCTTTCACCGTAACAAGAATGTCCCCTGCTCTACAGATCGTCGTCGGTTTAGTCGTAAATTTTGTCTGCTTGATCCGACCATCTGGAAAATCGGCTGGTCCAGTCACGTAAGGAGTTCCGTCCCCACGGATATTGCAGTTATGGGCTAGAACATGATGACCTGAGAGCAATGATATGTCGTCACGAAGAGGATGTGTGTTCCATTCCTCGGGAATCACCCCCACCTCAGTCCGCTTGCAACCCACCGGCACCTCTTCCGATAGCGCACGGCGTCCATCTCCAAGGACGCTATCCATTGTCCCATGCCCGCTATTCACCCGTCTGCGCCTCCCCGATTTCCAAATTCCCTCCTACACTTTAGCTATGGCAGAGGACATATGGACACACGGCCTCCATCTACGATTTGAACGATCAACTCACAGCCGTAAAGCAACGACATGCCGACAAGAGGATCACAGTCAGCCTCGTCCACAGCAATCCGTCGCGGTCTTCCATCCCATATGACGGTGGCCTCGTAGATATCGAAGACGCTGTCACTGCCGTCGGCCAGCGTAGCCCGTCCTCGCCGACGCCAGACAAGGCCCAGCTCTTGAATGAGGGATGCAGGAAGCGTCAGGAAACCGTTGAAACCTGTATCGACAACCGCATTGATCTCTCGCCCCCGGTTTCTAGGTCCATCCACATTCAGAGGTATGACGGCCTCTCGGTACGCAGTAACGTGGCCGGTTATCATGCACCACTCGCCCTGTAGCGCGGGCCAAAGCGGCGGGCATACCGGGATCCAACCTGCCTTGTCCACATTTGTGCATCGAGTCTGCGGGCAAGAAGCCGGTCGGATGCTGCCAGTTCGTCCTGATCAATCTCATAAGCTCCCGTCTCAATGTCGATGACCACGAATTTACCTTCGTCGTCAGGGCCGACATGAGGGCTTATCTCGCGGTCGTAAATCTCATCACCGCGGCGAGCGAACTCCTCTTTGCTGTACAGAGGTTTTGATACGGACATGATGCTTCTCCTTGGGTTGAAGGTGGCCAGAACCACGCTTCCGGATCCTCAATGCAGTGGTACGAATACCTGCCTTATAACGACAATCCCATCCGCTTCAAGTGCCCCTCGACCTTGGCACCGAACGCTTCCACCTCCTGCTCCAACTCCGGCAACGGCTGTGCGTAGCGCTCCTCCAACTCTTTCACGCGCCCGGCAAGCTGCTGGGTCAACCGCTGCATTTCACCTTCGACAGCCTCCCGAATAGTAGCGAGCCATTTGTCCTCGACTACCAGCGTCTTGATCTCGGTCTCGGTGAGCATCGCGTAGCGGGCCAGCACCCGTTGATCCAGCTTGGTCTGGACGTCCTTGACGGCCTTGCCCGTACTGGATTCAGCCTCGATCAGGGCAAGGCAGCGCTGGAGAGCAGCCTGTTCCTCGCCACTCTCCGGCTCGTGCTGAATGGTCTTGAGCCGGTCCTTCACGCCCGCCCTGGTCACCTTGCCCTTATCGTTGACCGCGTCCGTCAGCAGACCTTCCTCGCCGGTGCACTCCTCAACGAACGCCTCCAACTCGCGGGCGGCTGTGTCCTGCTCGGCCTGGAATTGCTCAAGGGTGGCCTGCTCGGCAGCAGAATACCGCGCAACAACGAAGGCCGGGGGAATCAGATCCATCTTGTACTTCTTACGTCCGATGGTCAGGTCCGGCGTCTCTTTGAGTTTCCTTTCCTTATCCTCGATGATGCCACGCGGCTTGGCCGCCTCCACCCAACCATCGGCGACGATGAGGTAGACGTCATCCTGCATCGTCTCGTCCCAGTAATCCAACAGCCGCTGGTAGACGTCATAAGGGTCAAGCAGCGGCAGGGCAGCGAAACGCGCGAGCAGGTCTTCCGACAGGGTGTGGATGACGTCCTTGGGGTTCGCGTCGGACTCAATTCTCTTGAGAAGCGGTTCATGACTCTCACGCCAGCCGTCGAGGATGGCCGCGACCTGCTCCCGGTAGGGCTCGAACTCGTCGTGGCCGAGGATGGCGGCTTTCACCTGCTGCGTCTCGACCCGGGCCTCGCTGTAACCCGTTCGCCCGTTGTCTGCGAACAACACCTGGCGCAGGGAGGGAAAGACGGACCAGTAAGGGCTTAAGTCGTCAATGTCTCGGTTGGGGATACCGCCATTCAGGTGGGCGTCGAGGTCGTGCAGGTCCTCCGGCTCGCTGGCGTCGATGTAGCGCGGGATGTTGAGGTTGTAGTCGTTGGCGGGGCTGGCGATCTCGGCCAGCGGCACCATGCGGGAATAACGCGGCACCTCGGCCTGCTTGGTAAACACGTCGACGATCCGGTGGATGTCCTGGGCGCGCAGGCGATTCTTGTTGCCGTCCTTGAGGAAACCCTTGCTCGCGTCGATCATGAAGATACCGCTGCGAGCGTGGGCGTACTCTTTGTCGACGACCAGGATGCAGGCTGGGATGCCGGTGCCATAGAAGAGATTGGCGGGCAGGCCGATGATGCCCTTGATCAGGCCGCGCCGTATGAGCATCCGGCGGATATCAGCCTCTTTGTTGCCGCGAAACAGCACGCCGTGAGGCAGAATGATGGCACCCTTGCCCTTGCTCTTGAGCGACGTGATGAGGTGCAGGAGAAAGGCATAATCGCCGTTCTTGACCGGCGGGATGCCGAACTCGAAACGGCCGAATTCGTCGTGGGCCGGATCGAGACCGCTGGACCACGCCTTGGCTGAGAAAGGGGGATTGGCAACGGCGAAGTCGAAGGTCTTGAGACCGCCGTCAGGGTTCTTGAAATAGGGGTCGGCCAGCGTGTTGCTGCGCCACAACTCGGCGGTCGGGTGACCGTGCAGGATCATGTTCATCCGCGCCAGCGCCCAGGTGGCGTTGTCCATCTCCTGCCCGTAGACGGTAATGCCGTGCGGCGCCTCGTCGGCGGCCTTGAGGAGCAGCGAGCCGGAGCCGCAGGTGGGGTCGTAGATCGTCTGGTCCTGGCGGGTGTCGACGCCGATGCCGATCACTTTGGCCATGATGCGCGACACTTCGGCCGGGGTGTAGAACTGTCCCTTGCTCTTGCCCGACTCGGTGGCGAAGTGGCGCATCAGGTATTCGTAGGCGTCGCCGAGCAGGTCGTCCCCCTCGGCACGGTTGGCACGGAAGTCAAGACCGTCGAAAATGGCCACCAGCCTGGAGAGCCGGTCCTGCATCTCCTTGCCGGCGCCGAGCTTGCCCGCGTCGTTGAAGTCGGCTTGGTCGATGACACCCTTGAGGTCATTGGCCTCGGCGAGCCGAGCGATGATCTTGTTGATCTTGTCGCCAATCTCCTTGTCGCCCTTGAGCCGCACCATGTCGGCAAAGCCGCCGCCATCGGGCACGTCGATGAGCGCGTCCGGCCTGCCGGCGTATTTGTCCGACACGTACTTCATGAACAGCAGGGTCAGAACGTAATCCTTGTACTGCGAAGCATCCATGCCACCGCGAAGCTCGTCACAACTCTGCCAGAGCGAGGCGTACAGTTGGGACTTTTTGAGGGCCATTTTTTATTCCTCATTGATTCCGAGGCGTCGGCAAATGGACGAAACCCCTGACCTGTCACCAGGGCAGCCAGCAAGTTGTACGTGGACACCGGGCCGGTGGTCGAGCGGGTGTATGCAAAATACGCCGGCCTCGGCTGGTTCGGCAAGAACGCCTGCCTGCTCAACAAGCGGCTCGGCTGCTGGCTGCTCCTCGGCGTCCTCGTTCTGACGGTGCCGCTGGACATCGACCACCCAATGCCCGACCATTGCGGCACCTGCACCCGCTGCCAGGACGTCTGCCCCTGGAACCGCAAACGCCATTTCAGCGCCGAGCCCGGCCTGCAACCCCGCCCGCAGCACGTCCATCCGGACCTCGAAGAACTGGCCCGCCTGACCCCCGAAACCTTCCGGCAACGCTTCCGCGGCACCGCTCTCGAACGCCCCAAGCGGCGCGGCCTGCTGCGCAATATCTGCGTGGCGATGGGCAATTCCGGCAATCGCGCCTTCATTCCGGTGCTTGAAGACCTGCTACAGGACGACGAACCGCTCATACACGAGCACGCCGCCTGGGCCCTCGACCGGCTGCGCGGCGACCCGCCCCAGCCGTCGGCCGGGGTCCCTACTCGCCCATCCCGTACTTGATGAATTCTTCCGTGAAGGTCAGCGATTCCATGCTCGTCATGCGGTCGATGTCCCTGGGCAGCAGGCTGGAGACCAGGCCGTTTTCATCGCGAATCACGGGCGGGTTGGGAACGGTGCGCTCGATCAAATACTCGCGCGTCGCCGGGCGATAGCAGCGCACCCGCAGCGAGACCTTGGTGCCGCTGCGCAGCACGTGGCGCACGATGCCTTGATGGGCCTTGCCCGCCTCTTCGCCGACGGGGTCCAAGGCCAGCACGTAGCGCAGGCTTTCGATAATCGTTGACTTGCCGGCGCCGTGGCCGCCGACCAGGACGTTGAGGTTCGGGTTCAGCGAGATGCTGGCGCCGTCCAGAAAGCCCCCCTCCCACGCAAGGCTCATCAACTCGGTGTGCGCCTCGGCCTCCGATTCGCCGTCCTGGCGATTGAGGCGGATGCGCGAGTCCGGGTCCAGAAACGCCTGCCGCAAGCCCTCGATGCTCACCGTGGACATCTTGATGCGGCAGGTGGCGGCGGGGTGTTCGAGGTCCGCAGCGGTCGTAACGTCCTTTGCGTTGATCACGGCCACCGCCTGCTTGTCACCCGCGGGATGAACGCGCCGGTAGTCCGCGCTCCGGTTCTCAAGGATGCGACGCACATCTTCAGGAAGTTCCTCGACGGGTCCCGGAATGCGGACGGCGAGCAGGTCCTCGGTGCGCCACGCCTGGGGCGACAGGCCGTCGAACAGGCCGCCGTCGGGCGCCGCATGTGCGGCAATCGCGACACCGCCCTGTACGCGAACCCTCGTCAGCACGTTCTCGAACGATACGCTCGACGGGTCGGCGGAAGACGCGAAACGGTCAACTCCGAGCTGGCCGAGGAACTGTTCGAGTTGGCCCTCGTCGGTGTCTGGTGGGTAGATGCACAGGACATGAATATCCTCGGCGGACGTCAACTCAAATCCCGGAAATAGGATGATACCCTGACCCGCGGCCGCGGTGCGGAACACCGCCACACCGCTGGGTCCGTTAACGGCAAGCACGGACACGCCAAGCTCGACGGCCTTGGCTACAACCGCCGCGGCATGGGACGGCGCATCGCCGTCGGGGTGCGGATTCACTTGCAGGGCGCAACGATGAAACACCGCGCCGGCTGGCTGCAATAATGTCGTCATGGTGGCGTTCATGTCATCTCTCCTGAGAAACCAGCGCGCAGCGGCATTCTTGTATTCGAACTTCTTTTCCGATAGATAAAGGGAATTCCGACCGTTCGTCAAGGACGGAAAAGGCGTGATCGAGTCACTTGCATGACCGATAAGACAGGGGTGTGATTTAGATTCCAGCGTCTCGGTAGGAACAGGACAGGCTTAGGTCAACTAGGCCAAAAGAACAACCAATGGTTGTGCGGCTAGACCATCATATACTGAAACGTCTTCTGCTTATCTGCTTATTCTGCGCCCCAGTGGCTGCCTGGGCGTTTTACAAACCGACACGAGTTCTTGCACCTGAACTGAATGGCGTGTCGTGTGTCAGTGAAGTTATTTGCACGGACAATGGGTCGCGCTATGAGGAAGCAGCGAGGTTGTATGACGAAGCTTATGGATTTGTGAACTCATTGGTTGACGCCATCGAAAAGAAGCCTCGCATAATCTTCTGCGATTCGAAAGCCTGTTTTCAATCTTTTGGATTTAGCAGAGCGGCCGCGAACACCGTAGGCATATCTGGCATTGTTATTGGTCCACACGGGTGGAAAAACTACTATATTCGTCATGAGATGATCCATCATTTACAGGCCGAACGGCTGGGCGTTTTAAAGCAGTGGCGCAGCCCCACTTGGTTTGAGGAAGGAATGGCGTACTCGCTGGGCCAAGATCCCAGGGAGAATCTCTCTGAGCCTTGGCAGCAGTACCGCTCGGACTTTGAGAAATGGTATCAATCCGTGGGTAAAGAACGTCTATGGGAAGAGGCTCGAAAGCTATGACGACTCGTAACAAAGGCATCCACAACGGGCTCCGTGCTGCGGCTGTCTGGTGATCAGCCGGACCCCGTGGCCCGGCTTCGGGTGGATACCTACCGAGGCGAGTTGGGAAATGTCGATTTCGGGGGCCAAGGCGAAAAGGGCTGTTAAACAACGCGAGATATAAAACGCAGAATCGGAGAATTGGCACTGCGAGATTTCGTGACGGAAGCGTCGTCAAGCACATTTCCGCCGCCTCGCTCAAAAGAGCCTCCTCTCTGACATCGGGACCAGGATATCCGGATCGTCGTTCCGGACACTGTTCTCCCTGGTGCTGACGGGCCGCGTCTCGTAAGGGCCGGCGGTGGGGCTCGCGCACCAACTTGAGGAGTCGCGGTACCGGCGAGTCCGGATCGAGTCAGTCGTCAAGCCGGTCGGGATCGATGATCGCCGGCTGCCGGTCATGGATGTCGGCAAGCTGCGGCGCGGCCGCCGTCGTTGACGATGGTTAAGGACTCCAGAGATTCTCCGTCCTTGTCCCAGCGTTCCCACAACGCCGCGAACAACACCGGTGCGCCGTCCGCCAAGGCGACAAACCAGGGCTGTTTGCCCCGCCCGGTACGCTGGCTTATCGCTCACCGTCTCCGCCCTCGCATTGATCAACCGCGCACCCATCCTGACATCCTTCGCCCAAAACGGCACCAGCCCCCCAACGCAGCCTGGTCATGACGCGGCAGCGCCGGTTCCGTCGGGCCGTACAGGGTGTGCGTCTCGCCCTGGGTCAGTCGCCGGGTAAAGCGACCGCACGTGGTTCTTCCTCCTTCAGGGCTGCCCTCAGAAGCCGTACTTGAGATATCTCGTCTCAAAGGCGTCTTTCCCGCCTTCGGGGTGGTTCTGCACCGGGGAGCCGATGCAGAACAGGTGAAACTGTCGGAGTTGCTGGAGCGTTGACGGGTATCAACACGGGCTGGGCGGAACCAGGCGATCAAGGGGGATGCGTGGAGCCGGACGGCATGGCGCTCAGGCGCGGTGGGACGGCAAGACTCAGAACGTGCCAGTCCTAACGGCAATTGGAGCGGATGAAACGGGCTACCGGCGGTTCTGGGGGTGGGACGTAGGAAGGAAGCGTCTTGAATCTTCCGGCCTGCCGGTCGCGGCCAACGGAACGGCGCGCGACCGGCTAGGCCGAGGGCCTCATAAGGAGAGATACAATTGGAGCGCAAACTCCGGATTGTCTAGATCCGTTAAGTTTTCCCGCCTCATGCCTTCCAAACCGAGCGCCAAGGACCTGCCCAGAATCGAGCGGCTAGGCAGGCTATACCGGGTACCCAAGCGCAACTCGCGGCTCTGCCCAGCCCACCGCATACGGCTGTAGGGCGTCAGCAGCCCACCGCCGCGCGTGTCGAAGCCGTAGGCCACCTCGCCGTCCATGAGGGTCTGAGAAGCGGCAGCCAAGTAATTCGTGTCCAGCGAACGAGTGATGGCAGCCGAGTTGTCCCACAGCGTCGTCTTGCCGCCGACATGATGCCCCTGCGAGGACATCATCGACAGATGTAGACCCCGGTGCTTCCGCCCCGGGTCCCAACTCACCTGTACGCCCCATCCCCAGTCGCGGTAGTCTTGCCACTCGTGCACCAGCAGCACCCGTCCATGCAGGGCCAGGTCCAGGCCGCTGACCGCATCCAGGAACGCGAGCCGCAAGCCGGTTTCCGCTCCCGCGCCCTCATCGGCCTCGCCGCGGTCGAAGCGGCCGCCGGCTTCCACCTTCAAGCTGAGCGATCTTCCCGCCGCCAGGGGCCTGTCGTGGACCAGTTCCAGCATCAGGCGACCGCGGTTGGCGGTGCCCGTTACCCGACGGATACCCTGGGCGGCCTGGGTCTCAAGACTCGCCGTGAACGCATCCGCGCGCAGACCCAACTGCGTGCGGCTCCCCTTGATGAGCACCGAGCGCAGTCCGCCCGAGAGCATCCGGAAGTCAGCATCGAAGTCGTACGTCCCTTGCGACTCCGTGACCTCGACTTGACCGCTGCCCCAGCCGCCCATGCCCCATACGCTGAAGCGCTCACTGGGCTGCCAGTACAGATACGGGTGAATCGTGTCCAGGCTATCCTCCAAGACGCCATCCGTCCCGTCGGCGGTGTAGTCCACATCGCCCCAGCTATGCATGTAGGAGACGCCCAACAACACGTGCTCCCCGGTATAAAGGTCCAGACCCATATGGGCGGCACTCAGTCTGCCCTGGTAGTCCAGTCCCTTGGCCGTGACGGTGTCGCTGAAGTGTTGCAGGTCGCCTTGGCCCCAAACCGTCGGCATCCAGGACTTGCCGCCTTGGCCCTGCTCACCATGGTTCCCCAGCAGTTCAAAAGAAACCTGTGAGAGCCCGGGCAAATCAAGCCCCTTGGCCAATGGGCTCTCTGACCACGCCCGGTCCGGCGCCGCGGTGGCGTCAGCCCTGGCGAGGGCGTGGGCTTCGGCCTCACCAGAGAACGGCCCGTCCCCGGAAGCAGTGGCGGCGAACGACCTCAGCCGCCCCAACTGGCGATAGCGCTCGAAGCGCGACTCCACCGCCGTCTGAGCGCTCGCGGCCCTCGAGCGCGCCATCGCCTCCAGAATCACCTCCAGCGAATCCTCGAACTGCGCTGTCCTGCGCCGATTCAGGAACCTGACGGTCGTGGTTGACGGCTCGCCGGCGCTCACCACCCCCGGCAGCGACCCAAATCCAATAACGATGCTCTCATCGGGATCGTCCGCCTGATCCGCCAGCGCCGCCACCGCCACCGCGGCCGCGGTGGCGCCTACCTCAAACACGATGGAGGCGGGAATCTCGTCGTAGTCCCTGCTCGTCGCGCCGCCTTGATGTGTCACCGTCAGCGGCACCACCACCCGGCGGTCCGCTGCCGGGGATATCCGGACTTCCACGCTGGTCTCGTCCCCTTCGCCAACCGTGTACTCCGCTTGCGCAAAATTCACGGTGAGCGGCGCCATCGGCATCACCGCGACGCTCGCCAATGCCGCACCAAGGCCCGCGGCAGTCTCGGCCCGAAGCTGGAAAGCGTACTCGACGCCGTTGGTGAGCCCGGTAACCGTGTGGGTCATCCGGCCGTCCACGACTGCCGGGACTGCAATGCGATGCCCCGACGGGTCGCCCGGGGTCTGCGTGTATACGTAACCGGTGATGCTCGGGTCCTGCGGATCGTTCCAAGCAAGCGTTGCCTGACCGTTGCCAGGCGTCACGGTCAGTCCCGCTGGAGCGGATGGGGGTTGTGGCAGCGATCCGCCGCCCCGCGGTCGCCTCGGCGTGGCGGTGGCGGTGGCGGTTTCGGATGCCGCACTCACGTTGTCATCACCGCCGCCAGCAGCCTGCACCTGGAAGTTGTAGGTGGTGCCGTTTTCAAGACCGGTCACCGTGTAAGTCATCGTGGCACCAGTGCCGGGTATCTGCTGCCACTCGCCCGAGGACGCATCGTTGCCTTCGGCAAACCGATAGCGGTACCATTTGACTTCGCCTGGATTCGGGTGGCCCCAATCGAGCGTTACCTGCTCATTACCGGCGGTAGCACGCAAGCCCGTGGGCGGCTCGGGCTGCGGAACTCCCTCCGCCGGGACCGCAGTCTTGGCGCTGACGGTTTCAGAGGGGTCGCTGGCGAGACTGCCGGCCTTGGCCCGCAACTGGAAGTCGTAGGTTGTACTGGCAACCAACTTGGTTACTGTATATGTAGTTTCACTGCCGTCCCCGGAGATGGAATTCCACGCGCTCCAGGACGCGTCGCCGCTTACGAACTGACGGTATTCGTAATCATCGACCACTACGCCGGTGATGCCTGCACCGGCTGTCCAGGACAACACAATCTCAGTTTCGGCCTCGTTGACATCGACGGTGGTGGTGTCGTCCGTCGCGGTTGCAGAGTCGAGGGTGGGGGCGTTGGGAGCGCCTGGGGTAGTAGCCTCCGATCTCGATAAAGCTCCGGCGCCTCTGTCACCCAGATCGGTATCGACCGCGCGGATTTGGAAGGTATATGTGGTGCTGGCGGTGACGCCATTGATTCTATGCCTTACGGTGCTGGCATCACTCGGATCGATGTCTGTCCAGTCCGGGTTCCAGTTGCCACCGCCATCAGTGCTTTGGCGGTACTGGTACTTGTCGATATCGGTATCGCTGGGATCGGTCCAACTGAGGACTATGTCCCACTGGGTGTTGGTGTCGTCCCATTCCGCGGCTGCGCTGAAACCCGTGGGCGCATCCGGTGGCGGCGTCGACGTGCCCGGCGTGTTGGAGCGACTGACCGTCACGGCAGTTACCGGGCCCGGTAGATCCGGATTCGGCGTGGCGTTCACGGCCCGCAACTGGAAGTACACCACGGAGTTGTTGCCGGGGATGGTCATCGAAAAGCTGTCATCTGCCACTACCGACGATGACCTGTCAGCGGCGTTGATCCAACTCTCGGTGGTGAACGTGTTGTCGCAGCTTACCTGGGGGTTTTGGCACTTGTGGCGGTATTCGTACCTATTGGCGAACCCCTCACCCGGGTCGTCCCAGATAAACGTCACCGTTCCGCCAGAGCCGTCGGTCACCCCGGTAACCGTGTACCGCACGTTGGACATCTGTGACGGTGCCCTGGCCGCGCCGGTCGGCATGGCAATGGCTGAGGACGCCGGTCCGGCCCGATCGGAGTCGACGGCCCGCACCTCAAAGGTGTATTCGGTGCCGTTGGTCAGGGAGGACACCGTGTGGTCTGTGGTATCGGCGTCGCTGGAGGGGATATCCGCCCAATTGGAGAAATCGCCGTACTCGGCGCCGACCGGCTTTTCCTTCTGACGTATTTGGTACTTGTCAATATCGTCGTCATTAGGCTCATTCCAGCGCAACCGGACCGACCCGTTTTGGGCCGTGGCTCTCAGGTCAGCCGGCGCGGCCGGCGGGCCGCTCGGTGTGGCGGAAACGGTTTCGCTACCAGGCCCTTCACGGGTAGAACCCGCGACGTGGTTGGTGCCGCGCACCTGGAAAGAATAGGTGGTCCCATTGGACAGACCTAACACCGTGCCAGTGGCGGTAGCGCCGTTTACGCTGTGGGTCAAGACCTCCCAATCTGTCCAGCTGCTGCCGTCGTCAGAGGACTGGATGTACTGATAGTTTACGATGTCGTAAGCGGCGAGATCGGTCCAGGTCAGCGTGACCTGTGCGTCACCGGCGGTTGCGGATAAGTTTTTTACCGCCGGGGGCGTCGCGCGCTGCCTGGCGCTTCTGGTCTCGGATGGATCGCTGTAGGTCTCCGGATCGTCGTTGGTGTTGACCGCTCGGACCTGGAACCAGTAGGTGGTGCCGACGGTTAGAGTGCCCTTTGAGATGACATGATCGAGGCCGCCGTCAGTGGCAGCCCAATCGGACCTAACGCAGGTGACGGTACACTCAAAAAACCCGACTACGGAGTTGGTGTAGCGATACTGGTAGCCCGTCGCGCCGGTGGCGCTTTTCCAGTCGAGCGTCATCGTTCCGTCGCCGCTTACTACCGGGTCGGTAGCCCACGACGGCGTCGCAGGCGCCGCAGCGAGGGCGACCCCCGGCAGCACCGCGATAGACACGACCGCGATGGCCAATATCAGCATTAAAGCCGTCAGTCCTGCGAGAATATCTCCAAGCCGTGAACTGCTTCTGTTCAGCAGTCCTGAGAGTCCCGCCCTTCCAGCATGGCGTCGCGCCCGAAGCTGCGTCATCGGTGCCCCTCTCCAACAGTTGGTAGCTACACTCCAGCTGCGCGACAAAATGTACAAGCGTCAGTCTGCGCTAAACTGACCATTTATTCGACTAAAGCGCAAAGATTTTAAACCTGCTGCAATCACCATGAAGACTAATTCTTTCATTCAATCATCGCCTACTCCCATAAAATACAAAAGCGAAAGCTATTGTCAAGCGCACTTCCGCTCCCTCGTTCGATAAGTCCCCCTTTCCGAGGTTGGTACCAGGCTATCCGGATCGTCTTTCCAGACACTGCTCACCCGGGTGCTGGCGGCACGCTGCGCGTCAGGGCTGTCAACAGGCTGCACGCGTATTCAAGGGCTCGGGAGCTTCTCCTCCCCCGCCCCGGCGTCTCCGCAGCACGGCGACAGGTCGTTCACGCCGCCCGGGCGACGGTCTCGTTGCTCTCCTGGAAGTGTGACCCGTGGGGCGTTTCGCTATCGGACGGCGAGGGCCGGATTTTTCGACCTGATGATCCTGGCAGCGGCCGAACGATCTGGCGCCCATCCGCTGGACACCTTCGATCGGCAGGCGGCACGCTTGGAGGGTGTCAAGCTGCTGTAAATTCCAGCATGTTGGGCAGCTGTGCATACCGAAGGGCCATAAAATGTGGGGGGAAGTGCAAACGGCTGAAGATGCGCCACCAACGCGAGACCCCGACGGGTGATCCTGTCGGGGTCTCGCGTTGACTATAAAGCCGCAAGCGTTAACGGTCGAAAAGTTGGCTCCCCGGGCCGGACTCGAACCAGCGACAAGTTGGTTAACAGCCAACCGCTCTGCCAACTGAGCTACCGGGGAATGATCAGGGTGTATTATACTGCCGTTCGACCATTCGTCCAGAATAAATTGGGCCGCCATGACGCGAGAGCAGAAGACAGATGACCCTTCCTTCCCCGTCCCGGACCTCCCGTCGCGAACTGACCCGACGCATCAAACAACACGCCCTGGAGTTGGGCTTCGATCTGGTGGGCGTCGCGCCGGCGCAGGATAGCCCGGAACTGCAATTCTATGAAAAATGGCTGGCCGCGGGCTATGCCGGAGACATGCACTATCTGTCTCGCACCCAGGAACGCCGCAGCGATCTCCAGAAGGTGCTGCCGGGCGCTCGGTCGGTCGTGGTGTGCGGGCTGAACTACGACACCCCCTACCCTTACTCCACCAAGCACGCTGATCCTGGACGCGGCTGGGTGGCGCGTTACGCCTGGGGCGAGGATTACCACGGGGTGCTGCAGGACAAGCTGGAACGGCTGCGGGACTTCGCGGCCACCCTGCTACCATCGGCGGCGGCCGGCAAGCTGTATGTGGATACCGGGCCGGTGGTCGAGCGGGTGTATGCGAAATACGCCGGCCTCGGCTGGTTCGGCAAGAACACCTGCCTGCTCGACAAGCGTCTCGGCTCCTGGCTGCTCCTCGGCGTCCTCGTTCTGACGGTGCCGCTGGACATCGACAGCCCAACGCCCGACCACTGCGGCACCTGCACCCGCTGCCTCGACGCCTGCCCCACCGAAGCGTTCCCCGAACCGTACGTCCTCGACGCCCGGCGCTGCATTTCCTACCTGACGATCGAGCTCAAGAGCGCGATTCCCGAAGCCCTGCGCGCGCCCATGGGCAACCACGTTCTGGGCTGCGACATCTGCCAGGACGTCTGCCCCTGGAACCGCAAACGCCATTTCACTGCCGAACCCGGGCTGCAACCCCGCCCGGAGCACGTGCACCCGGACCTCGAAGAACTGGCCCGTTTGACCCCCGAAGCCTTCAAGCAGCGCTTCCGCGGCACCGCCCTCGAACGCCCCAAACGGCGCGGCCTGCTGCGCAACGTCTGCGTGGCGATGGGCAACTCCGGCAATCCCGCCTTCATCCCCGTGCTGGAAGACCTGCTGCAGGACGAGGAACCGCTGATCCGCGAACACGCCGCCTGGGCCCTCGCCCAACTGCGCAACGACCCCAACCGGCCGTCGGCCATTACCCCTACTCACCCATCCCGTACTTGATGAATTCTTCCGTGAAGGTCAGCGACTCCATGCTCGTCATGCGGTCGAGATACACCTTGCCTTGCACGTGATCGCACTCGTGTTGAATGACGCGGGCGTGGAATCCTTCCGCCACGAAGTCCAGCCGCCGCCCCTCGCGGTCGTATGCCTGCAGGCGAATCCGAGTGTGCCGCGGCACCCGTCCGCGCATCCCTGGCACGCTCAGGCAGCCCTCCCAGTCCTCCACCTTCTCATCGGTGAGCGGCGTGATTTCCGGGTTGATATAGATCGTCAGCGGAATGTCCGGGGCGTTCGGATAGCGCGGGTTTTGTGCCACCTCCATCACCACGATCTGCTGCGACACGTGCACCTGCGGGGCAGCCAGGCCGGCGCCGTCGTACTCATACATGGTTTCGATCATGTCGTCGATGAACTGCTGCACCTCCGGCGAGGTGATCTCATCCGGCGGCACCGGCTCGGCGACCTGCCGCAGCACCGGGTGCCCCAATCGAGCTACCTTGAAAATCAATGTGCGCTCCTTTACCAGGGAATTTCCTCGTGACGGCGGTGCAGGTTCTCCAGTCGTGCCGCGACGAACAGAAAATCCGACAACCGATTCATATACCGCACAATGAGGGGGTCCATCTCCACCTCATGCGACAGCGCCACGATGCGCCGCTCGGCCCGGCGCCCCACGGTGCGGGCGAGGTGCAGGGTGGCGCCGCCCTTCGAGCCGCCGGGCAGGATGAACTGCCGCAGCGGTTGCAACTGCGCCTCGAAGCGGTCGATCCATTCCTCCAACTGGCTCACCTTGTCTTCCGTAAAGCTGGCCTTGGCGCCGCGCTTGGCTTCGACCCTGGCGCTCGGATCGGCCAGTTGGGCGCCGACCGTAAACAGGTCGCGCTGGATGGTCAGCAGGCACGGGCGCAAGTCGTCGTCCTCGCGCACGAAAGCCAGGGCGAGGCCCAACACGGCGTTCAACTCGTCCACATCCCCGTAGGCCGCCACCCGGGCGGCGTCTTTGGGCACCCGCGTGCCGTCGAACAGCCCGGTCTCGCCCGCGTCACCCGTTCGGGTGTATATCTTCACGACTCATTTCCTCCGCACGACTGGGGCGCCGCCACGTCGGTCACGACATCCGCTGGCAGCAGCGCCAGCAAGTGTTCGTGCGCCCGTTTCAGGTAGGTCGGATCTTTGGATTCCAGCGTGAGCTTGACCCGGTACGCCGGGTTGTCGACCTCGGGATAGGAGCCCAGCATCAGGTCTGGAAACGCCGCCATCACGGCCTCCAGATGGTGGGCAAAGGTGCTCTCCCGGGCCCGCACGTACACGTGGCGGACGTGATACGGCGATTCGCGGAAGCGCTCCTTGATGTCGTCAAACAGCCGCCGGAACAACTTCGGGATACCCGGAAAAACGTACACGTTGCCGACCAGCAAAACCGGGATAGGCAGGCTGGGCTCCATCAGCAACTGCGTGCCCTCCGGCACACTCGCCATCTTGTCCCGCACCGCCGCGGGCCGCTCCGCCCAATGTTCCTGCAACAGGGCGCTCAACTCGGGCTGAATGACCACTTGCCGGCCCAGTCCCCGCGCCACCGCCTCGATGGTGACGTCATCGTGCGTCGGGCCGACACCGCCGGTCGTCAGCACGTAGTCGAAGGCAGATGCGAACGCTGCGACGTGCTCGGCTATCACCTTGATGTCGTCCGGCAACACCACGATGCGCCGCACGTCCACCCCCAGCGGGCGCAGTTCCTGACACAGATAGGGCGAATTGGCGTCCACCACCTTGCCGGAGAGAATCTCGTTGCCAATCACCACGATGCCGGCCGTCTTTGCCACGCGCATCACTCCGAATCAAGGAAGGTCCTCGGCAATTGCCAAAACAGACCGTCCGATGCCCACATAGCGTCATTCCGGCGCACGCCGGAATCCAGCGACCTTCGACGCCGCAAAACCTTCTGGAGCCCGGCCCCGGATCCAGTCCGGGGCAAGCTCCGGCCGGGGCGACGAACCATGATGGCTTACTATGAAAACAGCCCGTCCAAATGCCCCCAACCGTCGTAGGGGCACCCCTTGTGGTGCCCGCTGTCACCTGCCGGCGGGCGTCCACAGGGCAGGCACAAGGCCCGCCCAGGGCAAACGTGTAACCCCCCAACCCCCCTTGTCAGGGGGGGCGGCGGCCGCTCCGGGACTCATTTTCATGGCTCTTGATGTGGCCTTGCAAAGGCCATGGGGGATTCCTATGAAAACAGCCCGTCCAAGCGCCCCCAACCGTTGCAGGGGCACCCCTTGTAGGTGCCCGCTGTCACGTGCCGGCGGGCACCTACAGGGCAGGCACAAGGCCCGCCCCTACCTATTGCCGCAGCGGCGCCGTCACCGCAAAGCGGCAGATATCGTTGGTGCCGGCGAGGATCTGCGTCATTTTGGCGTCCCGGTAAATCTTCTCGGCCCCTGATTTGCGGGTCGTGCCGTAAGCGCCGAGCAATTGCACGGCGTCGCCGGCCGCCTGTACGGCAACTTCGCTGGCAAACACCTTGGCCATGGAACTCAAGGCCAATTGCGGCGGATTGCATGACGCCGCCTTGTAGGCCAGCAGACGCGCCGCCTCGGTCCGTGTGGCCATGTCGGCCAGCGTGCCCTGCACCATCTGATGGCCCAGGATCGGCCCGCCGCCCTGCACGCGCCCGGCCGCGTGCCGGTGCGCCAATTCGTAAGCGCCGCGAGCGATTCCCACCGCAATGGCAGCGGCCTGCGCGCGGCCATGAGCGAGTAGTTTCCGCACCAGGTCGGCCCCGCCGCCCTCGACCGTCAGCAGATGCTCGCGCGGCACCCGGACGTTCTCCACGTAGAATTCCACCAGCGGGCAGGCCCGCAGGCCCATGGTCGTCAACACCTCGCTAACGTGGAAACCTGGGGCATCGGTGGGAATAAGGAAACCGGTCAGCCCCGCGGGGCTGCGGTCCTCGCTCAGGGTGGCGAAAACGGCAATCCAGCGGGCCGCGTTGCCGGCGGCGCAGTAGGACTTGCGGCCCGACAACACGTAGCCGTCGCCGCGTTGTTTGGCGACCACCATCATGCGCCCAGTGGTCGGCGCGTCGGGATGCTGCAGGTCGCTGCCCATGTGCCGCTCGCTCAACGCCAGGGCACACAGCGCCGGCTGGCGAGCGGTTTCGGCAGCCACGATTTCGGGGAATATCAGGTCCATGAGGCGGCGGTTGCCCGACAGCGAGACCGCCGCTTGCGCCTGGCCGTTGGCCATGAGCAGTGCCGCGGTACCCGCATCCCAGCAGGCCAGCTCTTCAGCCGCGATGGCGGCGCTAAGGCCGTCCATGGTGCCGCCGTATTCGGCGGGTAATTGCGCCGACAGCAGACCGACGTCACAACACAGCGCCAGCAGGTCCACGTCCACCGAGCCCGGCGGTGCGGCGTCCAGCTTGCCGGCCCGCCAGCGCAATTCGCGCCGGGCAAATCGGCCGATGCTACTCCGCACCCCTTGTTGCGCTTCCGTCAGCTCAAACATACCCGGCCCATTCCGCCAGGCGCAGCGCCGGCGCCCTTACCCTTCTTCCGCCTGTAACTTGCGATACTTGCTGGCGAAGAAGAGCAGCGGCGGCAGACTCTCGTCCTCGCTCACCGCGGCCTCCTGCACCTCGCCCAGGAACAGGGTGTGGTCGCCGCCCTCGTAGCGCGCCCAGACCTTGCAATCAAGGAAGCCGAGGCATTCGTCCAGCACCGGGCTACCGGTCTCCCTCACGCTGTGCGGCACGTCGGCGAACTGATCGGCGTCCTTTGGCGCTTTGCCGGCCCACCAATCGGACCAGGCGCGGCGGTGCTCCGGCAGGATGTTGACGCAAAAAACGCCAGAGTCTATCAGCCAGTCGTACATGTCGGCCTTCTTGTCAACGCTCACGAGGATCAGCGGCGGGTCAAGAGATACGGACGTGAAGGCGTTCGCCGTCATGCCGTGCTTGGAATCTCCCATGCAGGTGGTAATCACCGTTACACCCGTGGCGAAGCGGCCGAGCACCTGACGAAACAGCGCTGGATCAAATGGCATAGCGTTTCCCTTCTGGGCTTAGGACGAGTTGGCCCGGGCGATGCCGGGGCTCGTGCGCGGCGCACCTCAGGCGTCGAGGCCGGCCACGTATTTGGCGAGCTTGAGACTGTCCTGAAAATCGTATTCGCGGTGAATGGTCATCTTTTCCGCCTCGATGGACCCCTCGGCGTGAATCGCCAGCACCGCCTGATAACCGCCGAAATCCGCCGCCGTCAACTCCGAAATCATGTTGAGCGCTCTCAGGCGGTCCGCAGCCGACACCCCTTCCCGGCCCCCGAGGTACTTCTCGATGAGGGGGCGCGTCTCCGGGTTCAGCAGGTCCTCCTCGCCGGGCGCCGTGACCAGAATGCCGCCGCTGATGTCCTGCAGGGCGCCGATCATCTCGTGATAATTCTCGGCGAAGTGCAGCTTGGCGATGTTGACCAGCAGCGGACTGGGCACCGCGATGCCCTCCTCGGCCACGCGACAGGCCAGAGCGGCCTGCGTGGTGAGGGCGCGCAGGGTTTGCGTATAGGCGATGAGGCGGGTGATCTTCTCGCGGATGTGGCCGGCCCGCAGCAGGCCGTTGTAGTCGGCGATCAGTTGCGCGGCACCCGCCAGGGTGTCGGTGAGGGGCAGCTTGTAGGAAATGGCGGTGAAGCGGTGAAACTCGACGAACGTCTTGGCCAGCGCGCCGGCGTATTGCCACTCCTTTTGCAGGAAGACCCGCTCGTGCGGCACGAACACGTCGTCGAACACCGTCAGCGTTTCGGTCATTTTGTGCTGCGAGGTGATGGGGTGATCGAAGTTGCCGTGCCGCGGCGCGCCGTACGGGCTGCAGATCATCTTCAGACCGGGGGTGTCGACGGGGATGGCGAAGGCCACGGCATAGTCGCGGTCGGCCTCGGACATGTTGCGCGTCGGCAGCACGATCACTTCGTTGGAATTGGTCATCACCGAGGTGTGGATTTTGGCGCCACGCACCACGATGCCGTCCGGCCTCTCGTCGACGATGCGCACGTAGTAATCGGGATGAATCTGCTGCGAAGGCGGCCGGCTGCGGTCGCCCTTCACGTCGGTTTGGGCCACGGCAACGGCCAGGTCCTGGGTGGCGCAGTGGCGGTAAAACGCCTGCACGCGCGGCAGGTAGTCGGTCTTGAGGTTGTCGTCCATGTGCCGCGCCACCATGTGCAGAGCGAAGAGGGCGTCGGTGCCGATTTCCTTGATGAGCACCACCAGGGTGCGGCCCAGGCCCGTAGCGGTCTCGATGAGCTTGCTGCGCTTGAGCAGGTCGTCGCTGTCGCGGGGCAGATGGTAGTAGCGGCTGATGGTTTCACCGACATGGGCGTCGTCGATAACGGCGAGATCGCGGTGTGTCGGGTCCTCGGCCATTTCGTAGTCGATGCAGGCGTGCTTGACGGCGACGCTCAGGGTGGGGTGGCTGGTCACGTCCTTCACCCGCTCCCCTTTGTAGTAGACCACGCGCCCGTCTTGCAGGCTGGCGATGTATTCCTGTGGCGTTCTGAGCGCCATGCAACTCTCCTTTGCAGCGCGCTGCTGCGCGTGTTTGTCGGCCTCCTGCGAGGTGCCGTCGGTACGGTGCAAACGCGGTTCATTATATCTGCGCGAGGGCGCGAAACCAGCGAAAAATAGCCGCTTGCGTCGGCCTGTTCAGCCGCGCAGGCCCCGCTGCAGCGCCGCGACGTGGCGGCGCATAGCCGGGGCATCGGGCGCCTCGGGACAAGCTTCCAGATAGGCGGTCAGGTCTTCCAGGGCTCTGCGCAGTTGGCCAAGCTGAGCGCGCAACAGGCCACGATCACGTATTTCGGAGGGAACATCCGGTTTCAGGAGAATGAGGCGATCCACGGCGCCGAGGGCCAGCTCGTGGGCACCCTTGCGCACGTAGATGACTTTCAGATTGTTCAGCACGCGCGCCAGGATGTGCAGGTCGCTGACCGCGTCGAGATACGACTCCTGCCACGGCAGGTCCTGGCCGTGGATTTGCGCTACGCGGGCGGCGCAGTCCTGCTCGGAGAGAAGTTTGCCGCCGTGAAACGGATCAATGTAGAACGGCTCGGGATGAGCGCCGTATTGCACGACGAAGTGTCCCGGCAGGCCGACGCCGTTGATCGGCAATCCAACGCGGCGGCCGATGTCGAGGTAGATGATGGAGAGAGTGATCGGGATGCCGACCTTGCGGTCCAGCACCTCGTTCAGGAAGCTGTTGCGGGTGTCGTAGTAATCCCTGCGGTTGCCGCGAAAGCCCTGTTCTTTGAAGAGGCAGGCGTTGATGTGCGACACGATGCGGCGGGGTTCGAGCTCCAAGCCAAGGCGGGCCGAGATCGTTTCCGCCATGCCGTCGAGGCGTCGCCGATAGGAATCGACGTCGAGGTCGGGATAGGCTTCCAGGGCAACGAGAAGCGCGCCTTCGGCCAGACGGAAGTCCTCTGGCGGGCGCCCGATGTACGCCGCAAAACGGCGCCGGGCCTCTGAGACCTCCATGCTACCTCCTCAACCCCTCTCTTTGCCCTGACACCACCGTTTTATTGGCCGTTGGCGCGCTCCAACGCCAGCTCGACCATCTCCACGAAGCGTTCGAAGGGCACGGCGCCGTTGATCGGCAAGCCGTTGACGAAAAACGCCGGCGTGGCGTTCACCCCGGCGACGCGCGCATCGTCAATGTCTTTCTGCACTTCTTGGCTGTATTTTTCGGAATCCAGGCAGGTGTTGAAGCCCTCGGCGTCGAGGTCCAATTCCACGGCGTATTGCTTGAGGTACTCGACCCCCAACTCGGTGGCGGCAAACAGGCGGTCGTGATACGGCCAGAACTGCCCCTGTTCGTTGGCGCATTGCGCGGCTTCGGCGGCCTTTTGCGCCTCCGGGTGAATCTGCCGCAGCGGAAAATCGCGGAAGACGAGTTTCAGCTTGCCGTGGTAGGCGGTCATGAGCCGTTTCAGCACGGACTGTACGCGGCGGCAGTAGGGACATTGAAAATCGGAGAATTCGACGAGGGTGACGGGTGCGTCCTGCGGACCCAAAAATGGGTCGTCATCGGCGCCGACGTCAGCACGGGGCGGCGCCAGGGCGATGCGCACCGGGTATCGTTGCCGCAATTCGCGCCCCAATGCTTCGCGGCGCCGAGCCTCCGACTGCCGCTGCAGATGGACCATGATACGCCCCTCCAACTCCTCGAACGAACGCGGCAGCCGTTCCTTATTGGCGTCGTAGAAGCTCCTGACTTGCTCGGGGGTTACGGGTTCCATTTTGGCGAAGATTTCGACACGCTCGAATTCCTCGACGCTCATGCCGCGTTGCGCCGCTTCCAAAGCGATGAGACGCTCGGCGACGAGGGCATCGAGTTGGGTCTTCATGGCCTCGTAACGCTCCATGTCCATCTGCAGGAGCTGGCCGCGCATCGAGTCGCGCAGCGCTTCGGCGGAAATGGACTGGTCTTGCACCGTCGCGACCACCTCGGGCAGGTCAGCGGCCCATGCCGGGAGGCAAAACGGCAGGAGCAGCATGGCGCAGGGCAACAAGGTTAGCCAACGGGCGGGGATGGCAAGCGGGTGTAACGTCATGACAAAAATCTCCGTATTTCGATTGGGCTGTTAAGAGTGGGCGACTTTGAGTACGTGAGGCGAACGCAGGGAACCCGCATTGACGAGGTACAGGGGGTGTGGAAAAATGCGCCGGTGCTGTTCTCTCGCGTGAATGGCGGGGAGTATACCATGTTTCGCGGTGTGTTGACGGTGGCTGGAGAGATGGCGTGAAAGCCTATTTGGAACTCGTACGCAATGTCCTGGATAACGGCGTGGAGCGGGCCAATCGCACGGAGATGAAGGCGCTGTCCCTGTTCGGACTACAGGCGCGCCACGACCTGCGACAGGGCTTCCCGCTCATCACCACCAAGAAGGTCCTTTTTGACGCCGTGCTGCGGGAGCTTTTGTGGTTCCTGCGCGGCTCGACCAACATCCACGACGGCCTGGCGGCCCACACGCCCATCTGGAACCCGTGGGCGAACGATGACGGGGAATTGGGCCCCATCTACGGGTATCAGTGGCGCAAGTGGCCGCGCTATGCGCGCGACGAGGAGACGGGCGAGATCACGGAGAGTCACGTCGATCAGATCCGCCAGGCGATTGACACCATCAAGAACGAGCCGTACTCCCGCCGCATCGTCGTGAGCGCCTGGAACGTCGCCGATCTGCCCGACATGGCCCTGCCGCCGTGCCACCTGTTGATGCAGTTCTATGTCGCCAACGAGCGGCTCGATCTGCAGGTGTATCAACGCTCGGCCGATCTGGCGGTCGGCGTGCCGTTCAACATCGCCAGCTACGCTCTGCTCCTCATGATGGTGGCGCAGGAGTGCGACCTGCAACCAGGCGTCTTCGTCCACACCCTTGGCGACGCCCACATCTACCTCGACCACGTGGACGGCCTGCGCACCCAACTGCAGCGCGAGCCGTTTCCCCTGCCCCACGTCCAAATCCGCCGCAAGCCCTTCTTTGACCTGCGCTTCGAGGACTTTATCCTGCTGGATTACCGCTGCCACCCGTTTATCAAGTTCCCGGTCGCCGTGTAGTGTTCTGAGTGTGGACGGCCCCCGGGGCGGAGAGAGACACCCATTTCCGAAGTGCGCCTTGCTAAAGCCGTGTGCTACAATGTCAGACAATCTATGCACAGATGGAGGAGTCTTAGGTGACGAAGCGAGAAAACATAAGCGTGTCCTTCACGCCGCAGCAGGCTGAGTTCCTCGCCTCCTGCGTCGCCTCGGGGCGTTACCAGTCGACGAGCGAGGTGGTAAGGGAAGCCGTGCGACTGCTCGAAGATCGACAAGAGCGGCGCCAAGCCGAGCTCACGCGGCTCCGCACGCTCATCCGGGAGGGCGCCGGCCAACTCGACCGGGGCGAAGTTGTGGACGGCGAGACCTTCTTCCGTGAATGGGAAGAGGAACTGGACGCTCTGGAAGAAGCCGAACGCCGAGCGTCCGAATGAGTCGGGTCGTTCTCTCCACGGCGGCCAGGCTTGATCGCAGGGAAATCACGGCCTACACCGTGAGGCCGTTTGGCGTCCGATCGGCTCGCCGGCTGCGCGAACAGTTCCAGGCGGCGCTGGACACTCTCGCAGCATCTCCCCTTCTCGGCCGCACCAACAAAGACCTCGATCCGCCAGGGCACACGTTCCGCTACTTCGTCGTGATGAAGCGCTTCATCGGCGTTCCCCATCGTTTCAAGATAGTCCATCGCCGCTCGGAGAAGCGCGAAAGACCGCTCACGGCCGACACAGGGCAGGATAATCAGACCAGGGTGAAGGTCTTCGGCTGCGACAAGCGCGCGGAAGTCGCGAGCGTTCTCGGTAACAATGACCAGTCCGTGAGCGATGCACCGTTCCAACACACGGTGGTCGGGGTCGCCACGCCCCCCGAAATCCAGAGGGTGCTCAGCAACATGCTGGCCGCTCGCGTTCAATTCGCGGGCCATTTGCGGAGACAGGCACTCATTAATAAACAGACGCATGCGGCGTCATGACCTTCGGCGCGCCGCATTACGCCCGGGCGACCCCTCAGGGGATGCGCACGCGCGAAAATGGCCGCCGCTTCGAACGCTTCGCGCGGGATGTCGGGATTGTCCGCCACCAGGTCGGCAATACTGTCGCCGTCTTGCAAGCGTCCCAGCACCGAGTACACGGTGATTCGTGTGCCCCGTATTACCGGCATGCCGCCAAGCGTTTCCGGGTCGGACACGATATGGGCGTCCCGCGATGCCTTGTAGCGCACCGCCGCCTCGAAAGGTTCGTTGGCCAACTCGTCCAGATGCAAAACCGTGCCCGGCGAGAATTCGACCGGTGCGAGTTCCGTAGACCCCAGGCGGACAAGTCCACTCCAAAGCGCCTTCTTGAGGCGCACGGGCAGATCAACAAGATTGGCCTGCTTAAGTGCCGCGAAATAGGTTACCGCCCGCAACGGCACGTAGCGCGTCGAGCCGCCGCGCAAACGCGCAGGGCGGGTCAGAGGCCGAATCACCTTCGCCTCCACCGCTTTCTCGACGGTTGTTTTCGTGACGCCGGCCAATTCGGCGGCTTCGCGGAGCGTCAGATCGGGTGACGTTGTCATAATTCACTCCTGATATGGAACGAATATATGGCGCCACGTTACCAATCGCATGCTGTAGCGCCTCAAGTGTCATCGGCAAGTTGTGCTGAGCAATCCAACCGCGCCATCACCACGACCTTGGGCCACTCACACTTGACAGCCATACCGCCCTTGCCTAGCATGCGCGCCTTGTTTCACCATGGATGCGTAAGGGCTGGAAATGACTGTGTGGGCTATCGGCAAATCAGTTGTTGTGCGAATCGCGCTGGCCGTCATGGCGCTGCACCTCGCCTGCGCCGCGCCGACGCCGAACGCCGAAACCCCCTTGCCGCCGGCAGGCGCCTGGGACAGCGAGCCGATCGTCCCGATTCCTCTTTCCACCGATCTTGATGCCGGGCAGGTCGCCCTCGGCGAGAAGCTGTTTCACGACGCGCGCCTGTCGCGTAACAACGCCTTTTCCTGCGCCACCTGCCACCGGCTCAACCAGGGCGGCGGCGACGGTGTGTCACGGCCGCCGACCCTCACGGGCGGCCTGCACCCGCGCAACACCCCGACCGTTTTCAACGTGGCGTTGAACTCCCGCTTCCATTGGGACGGCGGCTTCCGTACGCTCGAAGCGGAAGCCGAGGCCGCCATCCACGACCCCACCATCATGAACAGCGATTGGGCGGACGTTTTGCCCAAGTTGCAGGCTAACGCCGACTACGTGAGCGCCTTCAACACCGCCTACCCCGACGGGCTGACGCGGGCGAACGTGCGACACGCCCTGGCCAGCTTCCAGCGCTCGCTGAACACGCCCAATTCGCGCTTCGATCAGTATCTGCGCGGCGATACCGACGTACTCAGCGATGCTGAAAAACGAGGTTACGACCTGTTCAAATCCTACGGTTGCGTCGCCTGCCACCAGGGCGTCAACGTGGGCGGCAACATGTTCCAGCGCTTCGGCATCTTTCGCAGCCAGACCCGACCGCGCGATGACGATGATGCGGGCCGTTTCGGCGCCACCGGCGCCGAGCGAGACCGGCAGGTCTTTCGCGTGCCCAGCCTGCGCAACGTGGCGGTGACGGCGCCCTATTACCACGACGGACGCGTGCAGACCCTGGAAAACGCGGTGGACCTGATGGCCACCCGACAGCTCGGCAGGCCGTTGCGCACCGAGGAGATCGAGCTCATCGTACAGTTCCTGTACACGCTGACCGGCGAATACCAGGGACAGTTGTTGACCCTCCCGGTCGAGGACGGATCATGATGGGCATCCCATGGAGGCGGCTTCTGGTCGTCACCGGCCTCTTGCTGCTGTTGACGTTTTTGTTGCTTCAGAGCAGAAGCCCGGATGTGGGCTTGCGGCAACGCATGTACGAGGCGCTGCACGTCTTTGAGGTGCACGATGCCGAACTGAACCGCGACGTGCTACTGGCCCGCGCCGGTTTGTTACCCCATTACGATTCATTGTCGGAAGCGATAGACGGGCTGTACCGCGCCCTGGAAGACCTGGAATCCTGGAACGCGGCGGCGTCCGAGGAGCTTGCCGCGGCCATCGGCGGGCACATCGCGGAACTGTCGCGCGCCGTGCGGGAGAAGGAAACGCTGGTCGAATACTTCAAGGCCGACAACGCCCTGCTGCGCAACTCGCTGATGTATTTCCTGCACACCGGCCACGTGCTCAGCACCCAGACGGCAGTGAACGACCGCGCCGTGGCCGCGGCCATCGGCACCCTGTCCAACGCCATGCTGCGCTTTGTGCGCACGCCGCAGCGGGCCGTCAGCAACGAAATCAAGACGGCGCTCAACCAAATGACCGGCGTTCCCATGTTACAGCACGATCTGCACACCCTGGCCTTGCACGGGCACCTGATCGTCGACGTGCTGCCGGAAGTGGATACCCTGCTGCGTCAACTGCTGGCGGCTCCCACCACGACACGGGTGCGAGCGCTGCGGGACGCCTCGCTGCGGTACTACAGCCAGATGGAAGCACGGGCGCAAACCTACCGCATCCTGCTGTATCTGGTGGCCGTCGTGCTGCTGGCCTATCTGGTCTACCTGTTCAATCGCCTGCGCGCCAACGCCCGCGACCTCGGGCGCGCCAATGCCAACTTGCGCCGTGAGATCGACGAACGCACGCGCCTCGAAGAGAAAGCGCGTGAGCAGGAGTTGCAACTGATCCAGGCCAACAAGATGACCGCGCTCGGCACCTTGGTTGCCGGCGTGGCGCACGAGATCAACAACCCGAATAATCTGACGATGATGAATGCGCGCGTGCTGGCCGAGGCGTGGGGCGATGCGCAGCACATTCTGGAGGATTACCACGACGAGAACGGCGAGTTTCTCATTGGCGGGCTGCCGTACGCGGAAATGCGCGAGACCGTGCCTGCGCTTATCCGCGACATGCACGTCGGCGCGCAGCGCATCGAACGCATCGTCAGCAATCTGAAAGATTTCGCGCGCCCCCGGCAGCAGGCCGTGCAGGCCACCTTGCAGGTCAACGAGGCGGTGCAACGGGCAGTGAATCTGCTGCGCCACCGCGTCGCCAAGACGACCGACTTCCAGGTCGATCTCGCCGACGGCCTGCCGCCATTGCAAGGCGATATGCAACAAATTGAGCAGGTGGTGGTCAACCTCATCACCAATGCCCTGGAGGCGCTGCCGGGAGAAAGCGGACAGGTGACCGTTTCCACGCGTTATAATCAGGACGACCACGATGTCGAGGTCGACGTTCGGGACAGCGGTATCGGCATCCCGCAGGAAAACGTCGAACGGCTATGCGATCCGTTTTTCACGACCAAGCAGGAGCAGGGCGGCACGGGCCTCGGCCTCGCCATCACCTACACGCTGGTGCGCGACCACGGCGGCAACCTGGTATTCGAGTCCACCCCCGGCCAGGGAACCCGGGCGCGCGTGATGCTGCCGTGCCCTGCCGAATCGCGGGTGTCCGCGCCGGAAGCCTTGCAGGTTTAGCACAAGGAGCACACCAAACATGGCGTCTACCGCTTCATCGCCGCTCCCCATTCTGCTGGTGGACGACGAGCCGCAGCTTTTGCGCAGCGCCAGCGTGTTGCTGCGCTCCTCGGGCGTCAAGCACGTCGTCACCCTCGACGACAGCCGCGAGGTCATGCCGCTGCTGAGCGAGCAGGACGTGGGCGTCGTCGTGCTCGACCTCGCCATGCCGCACGTCACCGGCCAAGAGCTGCTCGGGCAGATCGCCGCCGGCTATCCCGACGTGCCGGTGATTCTGATGACCGCCACCAACGACCTGGACACCGCCGTGCAGTGCATGCAGGGCGGCGCCATCGACTACCTTGTCAAGCCGGTGGAGAAGAACCGCTTCGTGTCATCGGTGACGCGGGCGCTGGAAATCCGCAACCTGCGCGAGGAGGTGTTGTCGCTGAAGGAACACCTGCTGACCGAAAGGCTCGACCAGCGCGACGCCTTTACCGCCATCGTGACGCAGAGCAAGGCGATGCATGCCATTTTCCGCTACGTCGAGGCCATTGCCGCGTCGCGCCAGCCGGTGTTGATCACCGGCGAGACGGGCACCGGCAAGGAACTGCTGGCGCACTCGGTGCATACGGTGTCGCGCGGGCAGGGGGAACTGGTCGCCGTCAACGTCGCCGGGCTGGATGACACGATGTTCTCCGACACCCTGTTCGGCCACACCAGGGGCGCCTTTACCGGCGCCGACCAGGCGCGCAGCGGGCTGATCACGCAGGCGGCCGACGGCACCTTGTTCCTGGACGAAATCGGCGACCTGGCCATCCCGTCGCAGGTCAAATTGCTGCGCCTGCTGCAGGAGGGGACGTATTACCCGCTCGGCGCCGATAATCCACGGCAGAGCAGCGCGCGGGTTATCGTGGCGACCAACGTGGACATCGTGGAGCGGGTCAACGCCGGGGCGTTTCGCAAGGACCTCTATTACCGCCTGCGGGCCCACCACCTACACGTCCCGCCGCTGCGCGAGCGTCAGGAAGACCTGCCGCTGCTGATCAACCATTTTCTGGAAAATGCCGCCCAGGAGTTGAGCAAGCCCACGCCGACACCGCCGATGGAGCTATTTCGCCTGCTGAAAACGTATGCGTTCCCCGGCAACGTGCGCGAGCTGGAAGCGATGATCTTCGACGCCGTCGCCCAGCACCAAGGCGGCGTCCTGTCGCTCAAAACCTTCAGGTCCATCGCCTTCGACCGGCGCAACGGCCCCGACGACGGCCCGCAAGCGAGCGCCGCTCTGGAAAACCTGTCGTCCCTCTTCCCCGACTGTCTGCCGACCCTGAAAGAAGCCGAGCAGGCGCTGATCGCCGAGGCCCTGCAACGCGCCGACGGCAATCAGGGCATCGCCGCCGGCATGCTCGGCCTGACCCGTCAGGCGTTGAACAAACGTCTGACGCGGCAAAAATCGCCCGATCCTGTTGAGCCCTGAGCCATCGCAAAAAGGGGTGCGACATTTTTTGCAGGCGCAACCGACGTATCAGAAATATAAGTGCTTGTATACAGGTGGGTTATGGAGAATCAGGGCGTACCATACTACAGTCTGTCGCAGGGGCTTGCCGGACGGACAGGAAACGGCCTGTGGCCGCAACTGCCTTATTTCTGGGGTGATAGAAGGTTGAAGAAATTCTGGCACACAGCTTGCATAGATAATGATGACGATGTTGACAAGTTCCCTCGCTGAACGGGGGATGACAACCACGGGAAGTGACTCCCTGAAGGAGAGAATCAATGAAGTGGACCAAGCCTGCTTATCAGGACAAGCGTTTCGGTTTTGAGCTCACGATGTACATCCTCAATCGCTAAAACGATTGTTGATGCGTAAGGGACCTCGGTTTTCCGAGGTCCCTTTTTTTGTGCCTGTTTGGCCCCACCCACTTTTCCCGCCCGAATCGGACGTTCCAGTTCGATACTTTCGATATTGAATCATTGAGAAGATCGTCAGTTCTACGTAGGTCGGATTAGCAAAGCATAATCCGACATTCCACTGCGCCGCACAGCTTCTGCTGTCGGATTACGCCTGCGGCTAATCCGACCTACAGCTTTCAATGTTGTAAAGGCGGACGAACGAACGCCCCCCGGTCTGGCAGGTCTATCGAAGGTCGGGGTGGGTCAACGCTTCGGTTTGAAAACGCGGAAGAGTTTCTGCACCGGGTCATAGAACTCATCGACCACGCGCTCCTTGAGGGGAATGATGGCGTTGTCGGTGATGGTGATGTCTTCGGGGCAGACCTTGGTGCAGCATTTGGTGATGTTGCAGTAGCCGATGCCGCCGGTGTCCTTGAGGTCGCCGAGACGGTTTTCGACGTCCAGCGGGTGCATTTCCAGGGAGGCCTCGTAAACGAAGAACCGCGGGCCGATGAAGGCATCGTGCATCTGGTGCTCACGCAGCACGTGGCAGACGTCCTGGCACAGGAAGCACTCGATACACTTGCGGAACTCCTGCACACGGTCGATGTCGGCCTGCGCCATGCGCCACGTGCCGTCGTCCGCATCGGGTTGCCGGGGCTTGAAGGGTTTGATGCGCTTCTTGACCTGAAAATTCCACGACACGTCGGTAACGAGGTCTTTGATCAGCGGAAACGCCTTCATCGGCTCGATGGTCACCGGCTGATCCAGCGGGATGTCGCTGCAGCGGGTCATGCACATGAGTTTCGGGCTGCCATTCACCTCGGCGGAACACGAGCCGCACTTGCCCGCCTTGCAATTCCAGCGCACGGCGAGATCCTGGGCCTGATCGGCCTGGATCTGGTGCACCGCATCGAGCACGACCATCCCCTCGGTGATGTCGGTTTGATAGTCCTCGAAGCGGCCCGCATCGCGGTTGCCGCGCCACAGCTTGAACGTTGCCATGACCATCACTGCATCTCCTCGATGATGGTTTGCAGGTCGGAACGGGTCGCGGGCAGGGCTTCCCGCGTCACCTGCATCTCGCCGTTGGGACCCTTGCGAACAATGATGTTTTCACGCGCCTCGTTTTCGTCTTTGTCGGGATAATCCTCCCGGAAATGCGCCCCACGGCTTTCCTTGCGCTCCAGCGCCGCCAGAGCAATCGCCTCCGACACGGTCAGCAAGTGGCGCAAATCCAGCGCCGTATGCCAGCCGGCATTGTATTCGCGGTTGCCCGGCACGCTGACCCGCTGGGCGCGCTCGGCCAAACCCTGCAGCGCCTCGACGCCCTTCCGCAGATCGCTTTCGGTGCGCACGATGCCAACCAAATCCTGCATCATGTCCTGCAGATCCGCCTGCACGCGATAGGGATTCTCCGCCTCGGTCGGGGAGCTGCCGTTCGACTCGAAATAGCGCAAAGCCCAGGTGGCGGTCGATTCAATCTGTGCCTCGTCGATAGTGCCGGCGCCGTGTTCCGCGGCAAACTCAGCCGCGTACTTGCCGGCTCGCTTGCCGAAAACGAGCAGATCGGACAGCGAGTTGCCGCCCAGTCGATTGGCGCCGTGCAGCCCGGCAGCGCACTCCCCGGCAGCGAACAGGCCGGGAACGTTCGACATCTGCGTGTCCGCCTCCACCCGAATGCCGCCCATGACGTAGTGCGTCGTCGGCCCCACCTCCATCGCCTCCTTGGTGATGTCGATGCCGGCGAGTTGCTTGAACTGGTGATACATGCTCGGCAGCTTGCGCCGGATGTGATCCTCGGCGGTCGGCAGCCGGTCTTTGATCCAGGCAATGTCGAGGAATACGCCGTCGTGCGGGCTGCCGCGCCCCTCCTTGACCTCCCGCACGATACAACGCGCCACGTGATCGCGCGTCAGCAACTCCGGCGGCCGGCGGGCCTCGGGGTCGCCTTGGGTATAGCGCCAGCCCTCTTCCTCGTTGTCCGATGTCTGATTGCGGTACAGTTCCGGAATGTCATCGAACATGAACCGCCGGCCTTCCCGGTTGCGCAGCACGCCGCCCTCGCCGCGCACGCCCTCGGTGACCAGGATACCGCGCACGCTGGGCGGCCACACCATGCCGGTGGGATGAAACTGCACGAACTCCATGTCCATAAGGTCCGCCCCGGCGTGGTAGGCCAGGGAATGCCCGTCGCCGGTGTATTCCCAACTGTTGCTGGTGATCTTGTAGGCGCGGCCCACGCCGCCGGTGGCCAGGACGACCGCCTTGGCGCGGAACACCCGGAAACGCCCGCGTTCGCGGTCGTAGCCAAAGGCGCCGACCACCCGCCCGGCGTCCTGCAGCAGCGTGACGACCGTGCACTCCATGTGCACCTCGATGCCCTGGTGAATGCCGTGGTCCTGCAGGGTGCGGATCATTTCCAGCCCGGTGCGGTCGCCCACGTGCGCCAGCCGGGGGTATTTGTGCCCGCCGAAGTTGCGCTGCAGGATGCGCCCGTCCTGCGTGCGGTCGAACAGCGCACCCCACGCCTCCAACTCGCGCACGCACTCCGGCGCTTCCTTGGCGTGCAACTCGGCCATGCGCCAGTTGTTCACATACTGGCCGCCGCGCATGGTGTCGGTGAAATGCACCTTCCAATCGTCCCGCTGGTCCACGTTCGCCAGGGCCGCCGCGATGCCGCCCTCGGCCATCACCGTGTGGGCCTTGCCGAGCAGCGACTTGCAAACCAGACCGACCGACAGCCGGGTGGCCGCAGCCTCGATAGCCACCCGCAAGCCGGCACCGCCAGCGCCGATGACCAACACGTCGTACTCATGCGTCTCGTAGTTGAGCATTACAAAATCCTTAAGTCAGTCCATATCCCCATGGCACACAGGCGAACGTAAACGTCCGAAAACCCCACCCAACACAGGCTCATCCAGGCCCACAGCATGTGCCTGCGATTCAGGCAGCCGACGCAGTTGTATGCCTTCAGCCGCGCCGGGGACGCCGACAGGCGATCCAGAACACCGCCGACCAGGTGGCGCAGCGAATGACAGCCCAGCGTGTAGCCGCCCAGAAACACCACGTTGGCCGCCAGCACCAGGGTGCCGACGCCGATACCGAAGGACGCGGCTCCCGTCGCCGCGTCGGTGAACCACAGGGCGTTCCACACGTCGTAGGTAAGGAAGACGATGAAAAGCAGCGCCAGATAGAGGAAGTAGCGGTGGATGTTTTGCAGAATCAGCGGGAAGGAATTCTCACCCAGGTAGCGGTGGCGGGGCTCGGCCACGGCGCAGGAGGGCGGGTCGGCCCAGAACGCCTTGTAATAGGCGCCGCGATAGTAATAGCAGGTGAGGCGAAAGCCGCCGGGCGCCCACAGGATCAGAAAAGCGGGCGACCACGGCAGCACCGAGGGCCACCAGGACGGCTTGGCGCCGAACCAGCTATGCGAGGACTCGCCGAAAAGCTCCGGCGAATACAGCGGCGACAGATACGGCCCGAAGGCGTAATACTCGCCTTGAAAGGCCGCCCAAGTCGTATAGATGACAAAGATAGACAGTCCTGCAAAGACCGCCAGCGGCCGTAGCCACCACAGGTCCCGGCGTCTCGTTTGCCCGAACCCGTGTTGCTTCAGGGTCAATTCGGCTTGTGCCATGGTACCGCGCTCCAGGATTTTCGCTGAATTCGTCGATCAGAAGGGAAGAACGTATCGCAGAAGTAAACCAGCAGATGCGAACGGCGTCAAGACAGCCCCGGTTGGCGGGCTGCGGCAGGCGCCAGCCTGCCCAGCAGGTCAGCGTCAGCCCCTGCGTCATTCGGCAGAGCCAGCGTGAAATACTCGTTGCGCATCATATCATGCAGCCTGTGGGTGGGCAATTTATGGAAGGGCCCCTGGGGATCGATCTGCGTGCGATGGCAGTTCAGCGAGGCAATTTTGGTGGCCAGCCAGGGCTCGACGTCAACGACCGTCGTCACCTCGTCGTCCGGAGTGCCGAGGGCTTCGACTTCCTCGCTGGCGAACGGCGGGCGGATGCCCGCCTCGCGCAGGTATTGCCACATGCGGCGGAAGAAACTGCGCGGAAAGCAGACGTAGTAAAGCAACTCCGGCTGCCACGGCTGGCGGCCCTGGTCAAGTTGCTCCGGGTAGGCATCCACGTCGGCAGCCAACCGAAACGCCGCGGTGACGTGCCGGCACATGGTGACGTGGTCCGGATGGCCATAGCCGCCCGTCGGGTCGTGGGTGATGACGACGTGCGGACGGGTCTCGCGCATCACGTCCACCAGCCGGCCGATCACCTCGTCGGGCGGTGCTTGCATGAGCGCGTTGGCGTGTTGGTTGTCGTCCGTTCCGGCCATGCCGGAATCGCGGTAGCCGAGAAAACGCAGGTCCCGCACGCCGGTCACGGCCATCGCCTGTCGCAATTCCGCTTGGCGCACCTGGCCGAGCGTATCCGGGGTGGCGAGGGCAGGATCGCTGATCTCGCCCACGTCGCCGTTGGTGGCGCAGACCAGGGTGAGCCGCGCCCCCCGGTTGGCCAGCAGCGCCAGAATGCCGCCGGTCGCAAAGCCTTCATCGTCCGGGTGGGCATAGGCCAGCAGAATGGACATATCTTGGAGGTCGTACAGTGAACGTTGCATGTGGATTCCTCAGGGACCGAGTATTTCTTGACAATGACCCCTCATATCAGGTGTACTTTTCTGACTGAATCATACCGCTGCACGTGGAGATGCAATTGAATACCGCGCAACGTGATCTTCTTGCCAAAACCTTGGCTGATATTGCGAAGGGCGTCTCAATTGCAGCCCTCGTTGCACTCGGCACCAACAAAATGGACCTTGGGTGGACGCTGGTTGCCATAGCTGGTGCGCTCGAATGCTACATCGTCGCCCACAATTTGCTTGCCGGAGGTGGTGAATGACGAATTTGGACGTGATCGCCGTCATCTTTTTCGTCCTGTCGACCCTTGGCTTGGTGTGGTCCATCGTAGACGTCCGCAAGCGAAAGGCCCAACGTTAAGCCGTTCACTTTCCTGCTTCCTACACCACCCTGACCATCCACCGACACCATCAGAGCTGCACCCGCGGGGCTCAGTTCGTCCCTCAGAACGAGACGTAACGTCTTGATGGAGCCGCAGGAGCTGTGGCAGCATGCAAGAACACACGAATTCTGGCATATTGGCCAGCGTTCCTGCGTTTTCGCGGCCAGACTGACCGCGGGTTAATTTCTTAATACTTCAACCGTACAGGAGGCCCACGCCATGCCGAAAAACGGCACCTTCGACAGCGCGGTACAAGCCTATGGCTGGGGGGTGATCCGCTGGCGCTGGCCCATTTTATTGGTTGTTGTGCTGCTGGTGGCCGTCGCCGCCAGTGGCGGGCGCTTCCTGTGGTTCGACACCGATTACCGCGTTTTCTTCAGCAAGGACAACCCGCAGCTCAAAGCCTTCGACGAACTGCAAAACGTTTATGGCAAAAACGACAACGTCCTGTTCGTCCTGGCACCCGCCGGTGGCGAGGTTTTTACCGCTCCGGTGCTCACGGCCGTGGAGCAGTTGACGGAAAAAGCGTGGCAAATCCCCTTTGCCATACGCGTCGACTCGGTCACCAACTTCCAGCACACCCGCGCCGAAGGCGACGACCTGTTCGTGGCTGATTTGGTTTCCGATGCCATGACGCAGCCGCCTGAGGTCTTGCAGGAAGCCAGAGAGGTTGCCCTGAACGAGCCGCTTCTGATCAATCGCCTCATTTCGCCGTCCGTACACGTTACCGGCGTCAACGTCACGCTGCACTTTGCCGAAAAAAGTATAACCGAGGTGCCAGACGTGGCCGCCCACGCCCGGCGGCTGGCTGATGAAATCCGCGCCGCGTATCCCGACATCGACGTCTACCTCACCGGCCTCTCCATGCTCAACAACGCCTTCTTCGAAGCAGGCATCAAGGACATGCAGACGCTGGTGCCGCTCATGTACCTGGCCATGTTCGTGATCATGTTCTGGCTGCTGCGCTCGCTAAGCAGCACCTTTGGCACCCTGCTCGTGGTCGGCTTTTCGGCCGCCTCGGCAATGGGGCTGACGGGCTGGATGGGTACGGGCCTGACGCCCCCCTCAGCGCAGGCCGCCACCATGATCATGACGCTGGCGGTGGCGGACAGCATTCACTTGCTGGTCACCATGTTGCACGAAATGCGCCAGGGCCGGAGCAAGCGCGAGGCCATTGTCGAGAGCCTGCGGATCAATATGCAACCGGTTTTTCTGACCAGCCTGACCACCGCCATCGGCTTCCTCAGCATGAACTTTAGCGACGCACCGCCGTTTCGCCACCTGGGTAACATGACGGCCACGGGTGTGGGCATTGCCTTCATCCTGTCGGTGCTGTTCCTGCCCGCGGTGATGAGCGTGCTGCCAGTGCGCGTCAAGCAGCGAACGAGCACCGGGAAGTTCAACGTCGAATGGCTTGCCGAAACCGTCGTCCGGCGCCGCCGGGTGTTGTTGTACGGCTCCGTGCCGGTGCTGCTGGGGCTGGCACTATGCATCCCCCTCAACGAGCTCAACGACCGCTTCGTTAACTACTTCGACGAACGCATTGCCTTCCGCACGCACACCGATTTCGCCATGGAGAACCTTGGCGGCATGTACCAGAGCGAGCATTCCGTCGGCAGCGACTCGGCCAACGGCATCAGCGACCCGGCTTATATGGATAAGCTCGAAGAATTCGCCAACTGGTATCGCTCACAACCCGAGGTGGCGCACGTCAACACCATCAGCGACACGATGAAGCGCCTCAACAAGAGTATGCACGGCGACGATCAGGAATGGTATCGCCTGCCCGACAACCGCCAGCTCGGCGCTCAATACCTCCTGCTATACGAGTTGTCCCTGCCCTACGGGCTGGACCTGAACAACCAGATCAACATCGACAAATCAGCGACGCGCATTACCGCCACGCTCGGTAACGTCTCGGCGCGTGAAATCCGCAGCTTGGCGGTGCGGGCCGAGGACTGGCTGCGCGCCAACGCCCCGGAGGCGATGTTCGGTCGCGCGGCGAGCGGCGCCATCATGTTCTCGCACGTCTCGAAGCGCAACATCGACAGCATGCTGGGCGGCACGACGCTGGCCCTGGTGCTCATCTCCGGCGTGCTCATCCTGGCGTTGCGCAGCCTCAAGATCGGCCTCATCAGCCTGCTGCCCAACCTGGCGCCGGCGGTGCTGGCGTTCGGCGTCTGGGGCATTTTCGTGGGGCAGGTGAATCTGGGCCTGTCGATCGTCATCACCATGACCCTGGGCATCGTGGTCGACGACACCGTGCACTTCCTGAGCAAGTACCTGCGCGCCCGCCGCGAGCAGGGTCTGAGCGCCGAGGACGCCGTGCGCTACGCCTTCTCCTCGGTGGGTCGGGCGCTGATCGTCACCTCGATCATCCTGGTGATCGGATTTTCGATTCTGTCGCTGTCGTCGTTCGACCTGAACGGCAGCATGGGCAGAATGACGGCCATAACCATCGCCTTTGCCCTGATCGCCGATCTGACGGCCCTGCCGGCCCTGCTCATGACCGTGGATACCAGAAACCGCTCTCAACTGGCCACCGTGGAGGATACGTCCAATGTCTGAACACACCCCCAAACTAACGCAACCCACCCACCGGCGCCGGTGGGGAGGCCTGCCGCGCTGGACGTGCCTGCTGCTCATTGCCCTCCTGCCGCTGGCCGCGGCAGCGCAGAGCCCGGAGGATCAGAAGGGCTTGGAGATTTCTATGGAAGCGGACCGGCGAGACCTTGGCTTTGGCAATTCCGTGGCTGTGTTGAGGATGATCCTGAAAAACGCCAACGGCCAAACGAGCACCCGCGAGCTGCGCCTTAATACCCTGGAAGTGCCCGACGAAGGCGACGGCGACAAGATCCTGAGCGTCATCCAGAGCCCGCCCGACGTGCGCGGCACCGCCCTGCTCACCTTCACTCATGTCAACGAACAGGATGACCAGTGGCTGTACCTGCCGGCGCTCAAGCGCGTCAAGCGCATCTCCTCGGCCAACAAGTCCGGGCCGTTCCTCGGCAGCGAATTCGCCTACGAAGACTTGGCGTCACAGGAGGTGGCCAAATACACGCATCGTTATCTGCGCGACGAGCCCTGCGGCGAGTTGCAATGCTTCGTGGTTGAACGGGTACCGGTGTACAAGGACTCCGGCTACACCCGGCAGTTCACCTGGATTGACCACGACGAGTACCGCTTCTGGAAAGTGGATTTCTATGATCGCAAGAATGACCTCCTGAAAACCCTGACGTTTTCCGACTACCGGCAATACCTCGACCAGTATTGGCGCGCCTTGATTCTGGACATGCACAACCACCAGACTGGCAAGAGCACCCGACTCAGCTACAGCGACCTCCGTTTCCGCGTTGGGCTGACCGAGGCGGACTTCACGCGCAATGCCCTGAGACGGTCGCGGTGACCCTCATGGGCCACCGATGGCTGGGCGCCGCCTGGCTGGTTCTGGTCATGACGGTGACGGCGGCAGCCCAGCCGTCCTTATCAGGTTTCGTGGCGCTGGATGTTCGGGGTTTCCCGCACCAGCCGAGCTTTCCGCAACAAGACACCAATCAGGTACTGCCTTCCTTCCTGTTGCAACCCGAGTTTTACTACGATTGGCCGAACGGCAATGACCACCTGACTGTGGTGCCGATGGCGCGCCTGGACTTCAGCGACGACCGGCGCCGGCGCTTCGACCTGCGAGAATTCAACTGGCTGCACGCCGCCCCGACCTGGGACGTGTTGGTTGGCATCGGCAAGGTGTTCTGGGGCGTGACGGAATCGCGGCATTTGGTGGACGTGATCAACCAGACGGACCTCGTGGAGGACTCGGATGGTGAGGACAAGCTGGGGCAACCCATGCTGCGGCTGGCTTTGGCGCGGGACTGGGGCACACTGACGTTCTTTGTGTTGCCCTATTTTCGCCAGCCCACCTACCCCGGCGGCGAGGGGCGGCTGCGCGCCGGGCTGGTGGTGGATACGGACAACGCGCAGTTCGAGTCGTCACTGAAGGAATGGCATCCTGATGTCGCAGCGCGCTGGACCCACGCGTTGGGCGACTGGGACGTCGCCGCCGGGTATTTCAGCGGCACCAGTCGGGAACCGCGTTTTACCTTGGACATTCGCGACGACGGCGAGCCTCGCTTGATCCCCGTCTATGACCAGATGGACCAGGCCAGCCTCGAGCTGCAGTGGACGGTTGAAGCCTGGCTTTGGAAGCTCGAAGCCATCACCCGCTGGGGCCACGGCGACCGCTTCAGCGCCGTCGTCGCCGGGTTCGAGTACACCTTCTTCAACCTGTTGGGTACGACACTCGACCTCGGCGTGCTGGGTGAATACCTTTACGACGGCCGCAGCGCCGCGGCTCCCGGCACACCGTTTGAAAACGACGTGTTTGTCGGCGCCCGCCTGGCCTTCAACGACGTCGGCAGCACCAGCATTCTCGCGGGGGGCATCGTTGACGACAAATCTGGCGCGACATTCGCCCTTATCGAGGCCAGCCGCCGCATCGGGGACCGCTGGACCATCGAACTGGAAGCCGTGGCCTTTTTCGACGTGCCGTCAGCGGCCCTGCTCTACAGCGTGCGGCGGGACGACTACGTGCAGCTTCGGCTGTCCCGGTTTTTCTGACTCTATCCCAGCCGGCGCTTCAACTGGCGGCAATGCATCTTCAGCACCTCGATGCGCGCCCACGGCTTGTTGTTGGCGGCCACCAGGTGCCAGGGGGCGTACTCGGTGCTGGTACGCTGCACCATCTCGTGCAGGGCCAGTTCGTAGTCTCGCCACTTCTCGCGGTTGCGGTAGTCCTCTTCGGTCATTTTGAACTTCTTGTACGGGGTTTCCAGGCGGGCCTGAAAACGACGCATTTGCTCGTCCGCGTCGATGTGCAGCCAGAACTTCATCAGCAGGATGCCGTGCTCGCTCAACTGCTCCTCGAAGGCATTGATCTCGCTGTAGGCGCGCCGCCACTCGGGCTCGCTGGCGAAACCCTCAATGCGCTCCACCAGGATGCGCCCATACCAACTGCGGTCGAAGATAAGCACCCGGCCGGCACGCGGCAGATGGCGCCAGAAACGCCATAGGTAATGGTGCGCCTTTTCCTCCTCGGTGGGCGCGGCGGTGGCCACGATTTGAAAATTCACCGGGTCCATGGCGGTAATCAGGCGCCGGATCACCCCGCCCTTGCCGGCGGCGTCCCAGCCCTCGAACACCAGGACGCTGGTGAGGCCGACCTCGCGCGCCTGGCGCGTCAGGCGGTCCAACTGCGCCTGGTACGTCCGCAGTTGCGCACGGTATTCGGCACGCGGCAGCTTCCTGCTGAGATCGACCGTATCGAGGATGGTCGGATCATCTTCGGTAATCGTATTGACAACCTGCCCATTGCCGGACGGCGAAACCACGGCCTGCGGCTGCGTCAGCCGCCGGGTCAGGCTTTCCAAGATAGTGCGGGTGATGTGTAAATTGCGGTAATGCGGATCGGTACTTTCCACGATGTGCCAGGGGGCCTCGCCGGTGCTCGTCTCGCGCACCACCTGCTCGGCGATTGGCAGTACCTTGGCATAGCGGCTGTATATCTCCCAGTCCTCGGTATCGACCTGCCAACCCCGCTCGGGGTGTTTCCTGGCCTGCTTCAGACGCTTCTTAAGTTCCTGTTTCGGCAGGTGCAGCCAGAACTTCAGCAGCAGGGCGCCGTCGTTGACCAAGTGTTCTTCGAAACGCCGGATGTGATCGATCTGCTGCCGCACCTGCATCGGGTCAAGGGTGCTGTCAAAACGCTCCCGGATCAGGGCGCCCACCCAGGCGCCGAGAAAGATGCCGATGCGTCCGCGGGGCGGCAGCCGGCGCCAGTAGCGCCAGAAACGCGGGCGTTCGAGCTCCTCTTCGGTCGGCAGCCCCAGCGCGTTAGTCTGCATGAACCGGGCGTCCATGACCTCATGCAGCTTGCGCAGAATGTCGTTGCACCCCGCCCGGTCGTTACCGGCGATGACGATGATGACCGGAAAACCCGCCGTGCGCAGATCGTACTGCGCGTTGACCAAGTCAACCCGGAGCTGGGGAACGAGGGCCTCGTATTCGGCTTTCCGTATTTTGTGCCCTACCTCGGCCGCTTCAAACACGGCAATTCTCCTTGCATCATCTCGGGTTACGCATACGTGGAGGCGTCAGACATGGGTCCTGAACCTGCGCCGCAGTTCATCCAGGCGGTCCGGGCGTTGACGGACCCGGCACGCGCCGAACGCGACCGGCAATACCACAAATCAGCGCGGCCGCACTGGGGTATCAAAATGCCGCAACTCGACAGCGTGGTCAAATGTGACGTCAAACAGCACACGACGGCGGGGCTGCTGCAACTGGCTCAGGCACTGTGGGACAGCGGCACCTTCGATCTGATGATGGCCCCAGGTCGCATTCTGGGCCGCCGGGAGATACCTGTCTCGCCCCGGCTCTGGCACACCCTCGACGCTTGGCTGGACGATGTGAACAGCTGGGCTCTGGAAGACGTCCTGGCCCCGGCAGCCTGGAAATGCCTGTTGGACGACCCCGCCGTCCTCGACGACATGGAACGCTGGACGATGCACCCCGGTATCTGGCGACGCCGGGCAGCGCTCGTCTACACCCTGCCGTACGCGAAGCCCGGCCACGACCCCGAACGCGTCCTGACGTGGGCCGCCGGATACGCCGCCGACCCGGAGTGGTTCGTCCAGAAGGCCATCGGCTGGTGGCTGCGGGAGTTGAGCAAGCACGATGAACCGCGCGTCGTACATTTTCTGCAAGCCCATTGGCACCAGCTGCAGGGGGTTGCGCGCCAGGAGACCAGCCGCCGTCTCGACCCCGAATCGGCCCGGCGGCTGCTTGATTTTTTGGGGTAGAAAGACCAGACTAGCGCCCCGCTTTGAGGTTCCGATGGCCCGATAACCAAAAGGAGACATGACCATGAGCAGGTATTATTCATGCGACTCGCACGTCGTCGAACCGCCCGAGGTATTTGCCGGCTTGGAAGAACGTTTCGGCAGCCGCGCGCCGCGTATCGTGAACGACCCGGACGGACGCAAGGGCACTTACGTGGCCTATGGCGAGACGCTCATGAATATCGGCCGCCTCGGCATCGCCGGCAATCGCCTCGACAATCCCAAGACGCATGAGCTCATGGCTCTCGGCTACGACGGCTTGAACCCGGGTGTTCACAATCCGGCGGCCCGTCTTGAGGAACAAGCGGTCGACGGCATCGTCGGCGAGGTCATGTATCCCAGCGTCAACATGGCGGCGTTCGCCTACCCCGAGCGGGACGTGGTGCACGCGGTGTTCCGGCGGCACAACGACTGGATCCATGAGTACGGAAGCCATGCCCCGGACCGCCTGATCGGCATCGCCTGCCTACCCCTGCCCGACGTCGAGGAAGCCATCGCCGAATTGCACCGCGTTGCCAAGATGGGCATCCGCGGCGTGGCCATCCCCTGCACGGCGCCGCTCGACAAACCGTACAACCACCCGGATTTTGAGCCCTTCTGGGAAGCGGCGGAAGAGGTGAACCTGCCCGTCTCCATGCACATCTTCTGCGGCAGCACGCCGGACATGGGCCTGCCGGCGCACTGGGGCAACCCCGGACGCAGCATCATTGGCTACACCATGACGCACGGCGGTATGGTCGCCACCATGGCGCAACTGATTTGCGGCGGCGTTGCCGAGCATCATCCCAAGCTGCGCTTCGTGTGCTGCGAATTCGAAACCGGCTGGCTGGCGCACATCCTGCAGCGCCTCGACCACGCCACCTATCGCACCCGCTCGGAAGCGTCCCCCGACCTCACGATGGAGCCCAGCGATTATTTCCGGCGCCAGTTCTACGCCACTTTTGAGGACGATGTGGCCGGCGTTCTGACCCGCCACCTGATCGGCGTGGACAACCTCATCTGGGGTAACGACTACCCGCACCACGACTCCATCTGGCCGCATTCCATGTCGGTATTAGATCGCATTTTCGAGGGCGTTCCCGAAGACGAAAAGGAAAGAATGACCAGCCGGAACGTTCTCAGCCTCTACGGCATCAATCTGCCCGACGAGGTCGCCGCATAGGTCCAAAATGCGGCAATTGAATAAGCTAACGGAGTTGTTGACAGGTTTTGTGGAAAAGATGGGGAAAAGAGGAACTCGCAGGGCGGCTAAATGACGCTATTTCGCGGTTTTAGAGCAAAATACCCATCTCTACGTTAATTCCATATGTATCTGATTTACCATGGCTTATGGGATTGCACAAATTTGTAGCAGACAACTGCTGCAAAACGCAGCATACAAGTGCCGCGTTTATCCACAGGAAGGCGCCTGATCTTCCAGAAACCCCTGATTTTGGTGCAAAAACGGCTCCGGACCCCAGCTCATGTGAGGAAATCTCGGCATGCGCACCGTCGATAAAATTGTCGACGTTCTCGAAGAGGCAGGCATCGACCACGTCTTCGGCCTTCCCGGCGGCGACACCGGCCAGATATTCAAGGCGCTGTATGGCAAGCAGGACAAAATCAAGGTGGTGCTGGCACGCGACGAGCAGACGGCGGCGTGCATGGCCGACATGTATGGCCGCCTGACCGGCAAGCCGGGGGTGTTCATGGCGCAGGGCTGCTACGCCGCCTCCACCGGGCTGTTCGGCGTCATCGAAGCGGGGCTCGGCAGCTCGCCGATGCTGGTGATTACCGACATCACCACGTACGGCGTGCCGCCCGGACACGGCTCCCTGCAATGCGGCGGCGGGGAGTACGGCAACTTCGACATCGCGGCGATTTTCAAGGCGACCTGCAAATTCACCGCGGTCGCTCACAGCCCCGGCGAGGGCGTGCAGGCGGTGCAGCGGGCCATCAAGCACGCGGTCACCGGACGCCCGGGTCCGACGGCCGCAGTGCTGGCCATCGAGTCGCTGCGCGGCGAGATCACGGACGATACATTCCCGCGCATCTACGACACGCGGGGTTACATGCAGAACGCTCCGACGGTCCCGCACCCCAGCGACATCGAACGCACCGTTGAGCGCCTGCTTGACGCGGAACGACCCGTGATCGTGGCCGGCAACGGCGTGCACGCTTCAAAGGCGTACGCCGAGTTGCAAACCCTGGCCGAGGTCCTCGGCATCCCGGTAGCCACCAGCACGCTGGGCAAAGGGGTATTCGCGGAAGCCCACCCGCTGGCGCTCGGCGGCATGGGTATTTTCGGCTCACCGGCGGCCAACAAGGTCATCAGCGAGGCCGACCTCGTGCTCATCGTCGGCTGCCGGTTAAAGGGTCCGGACACGATTACGGAAAGTCCGCACCTGATCGATCCCCACCGTCAGACGCTGATCCAGCTCGACGTCGAGCCGCGCAACGCCGGCTGGGTCTTTCCCATCGATCTCGGCCTGATCGGTGACGCCAAGGCCACCCTCGCCCAACTCAACGAAGCACTGGCCGACGGCGGTGTACGCCCCGCCTATACCGACCTGCCGCGCTTTTCCCAATTGCAAGCCGACAAACAGGCCCTCCACTACTTCGACGACACCTACAGCGCCTCAGGCGCCGTGCCCATCCTCCCGCAACGGCTGGCCAGAGAGTTGTCCGAAACCCTAGACCCCGACGCCATCGTATGCGCCGACGCCGGCAACAACCGGGTGTGGATGCTGCGCTACTTTCAAACCCAGCAGGCCGGCAACTACTTCGGCACCTACGGCATTGCCGGCATGAGCTGGTCGCTGCCGGCGGCGCTGACGGCCAAGCTGCTCCACCCCGACCGTCAATGCGTGTCGGTATGCAGCGACGGCTTCGCCATGCAGAATCACGTGCTGAGCACCGCCTTGCAATATGACGCGCCGGTGACGTACGTGGTGATGAACGACGCCCAATTGGGCATGGTACGCCAGGGACAGGGGGATCAGCCGGTCGCCTCGGAGTTCGTGCGCACCGACTGGGCGGCGGTCGCGCAGGGCTACGGCTGCGTGGGTCTCAAGGTGAGACAGCCGGACGACATCAAACCCGCCGTACGCGAGGCCCTCAGTGGTCAGAAACCGGCGGTCGTTGACGTCACCATCGATCCTTCCGAACCGATGCAGGAACGCCTGCGATCCTCACTCGGCGTCTACGGCAGCTACTGACCCGCCGTTTTGCCGGTTCTCTCGCCTCAGCTTTCCTTGAAACGCAAATGCTCGCCGTGCACGGGGAAGAAGTCGCCCTGGCGCAGGCCGAGAACCAGATCGTTCAGGGTGCGAATCGGGCCGTCGAACAGGGTCAGGTAGGAATATAGGCGGGATATCTGGTGCGCATCGCTGCCGCCGGTGCCGCGCAGGCCGTGCTTGCGGGCGTATTCGATGGCGCTCAGATTCTGATCTGCCGGGGTCTTGCCGTTCAGGATCTCCACCGTTCCGAGCAGGGGTGCCACCTCGTCGCCCGGAAGCTCTCGCAAAATGCTCGTTTCGCGATAGGGATGCGCTGGGACCGCCACGCCGCCTTCCAATCCAGCGACTTGGCGAAGAAATGCCGGGCCGTCAGGCTGCACCGTGAGCTGCGGCTGCCGCAGGTCGCAGGACGCGATGACCTCATCCTGGGCGCCGTAATACAGCACGTGGCCGTGGGCGGTGCTGACCTCGGCAGCGGATAGCAGCGTCAGGCCGCTGTCGCCCGAAACGGCTTGCAGTTCGTCGCAGCTATAGATGTAATCGTGATCGGTAACCACCACCACGAGCGGCACCGCCAGATGTCCGTGGCGGAAATAGCCTTTCTTGTATAGGGCGTTGGTCCAGGCGGCGATGCGCTGCGGCTCGATCAGCCCGTCCGAGCGCGGCGTATGGCTGTGCATCTCCACCGCCGTCACTTGCGTGTGCCGGATGAGCTCGACGAGGTAGGCGGGTGGGCTGAGAGCCGTCCTCTGTTTCTTGCCGAAGGTGCGGACGTCGTACCACTGGTTGGCAACAAGGTCACCGAGATAGCGTTCTCGGACGGCGGCAAAATTCGGCGGCATGAACGGAAGTCCTCTTTAGGCTGTCATGACCAACGGCGGCGGGCGTCGAACAGGTCTGGCTCGGCGCCGGAATATGGGCTATGCTGCTGGCCTTTCCGAAGCCCACCAGCGATCCAAACCCACTCGGCGCAAATGAGAAAAACCCATGGCTCAGTTAGTCTTTGTCGATCTGGAAACAACCGGTCTCGACGTCGACCGGCATGGCATTATCGAAATCGGCTGCATTTTCGAGACCGACGGTCAGCGCGAAGCCGAAGATTTTCACTCCTTAGCCAATCCGGGCGAGGTGGAGAAGAGCGCCGAGGCGGATGAGGTCCACAAGATTCCGCCCGCCAGCATTGCTGCGGCGGCGCCTCTTGAAGAGGTGCTGCGGCAGTTCGACAAGCGATGTCAGGACGACGCCGTCCTCAGCGGCTGGAATACGAAGTTCGACGAGGCGTTTCTGTATCGCGCCTACCAGCGCCACGGCATTCCCTGGCGGTTTGATTATCACATCTTCGACGTGTGGAGCCTGTACAAACGCTTCCAACTGCTCGGCGCCCTGCCCGCCGACCTGCATCTCGGGCTGGGCACGGTGGCGGAGCATTACAAGCTGGTCCGTGAGGGCGAGGACCAGCACCGCGCGCTCACCGACATCGAATGGACGTGGCGACTGCACCGCTTGGCCCTGGAACCCGCCTTGCCGTAGCAGCGTTTCCGCCCTGACCCGGGACACCCGCAAAAATCACCGCCATTGGCGTTACACCCGAAACAACCGTCCGGTGTGCGTCATGCCAATGGCGGTTTGTCTTGCAGGCCGGTCAGCAACCCATGCCTACCGCTGGCGCGGCGGTTTAATGATCACCTCAACCCGCCGGTTCTGCCGCCGCCCTTCCGGCGTGCTGTTGTCGGCCACGGGACGATACTCGCCGTAGCCGCCAATCGACAGGCGTTCGGGCGCCACCCCCTTGTCGATCAGGTAACGCGCGAGCTTAGCGGCCCGCGCTGTCGACAACTCCCAGTTCGTCGGCCATTTCGAACCTTGCCTGAGGGGAATGCTGTCCGTGTGGACCTCAAACCGCACCTGATGCGAGGGAAGTTCCTGCAGTATCGCGGCGAGTCGATCCAGGGTCTGCACGGACCGGCTTCCTAATTCAACAGCCTTGACGAAATCAAAGACCTCAGACGACGCGAGTTTCACGCGCCGTTTGCCTTCCCGCACGCTCAACTGCTTTTGACGAAATTCATCCGCAAAACGCTGCCGCACCAGATCGGCCACCGCTTCGACGCCTGCAGCGGCCTCGGCACGGCGGGCGCGCCTGCGGTCCAAAACTTGCCGCGCCTCCGTCAGGTCCCTGCTCAGTTGCGACTGCCTGATTTCGTCAATCCGCGCCTGCCGCGTCGTCTGATCCAGGGCCTGCTGCGTCTCCGCATACGCCTGCTCCGCGCGCTTCATGGCTTGCCGCGTCTTGTTGCGCTGCTGTTCCATGTCCCAGTAACGCTCGACCCACTGCTGCTTGTCAGACTGCGCCGCCGCTTGCGCGTTGGCGTGCGCCTCGGTCTGTTCTGCCATCGCCGCACGAACTTCGGCAAGCGACACAGAGGTTGCCGACAAGGCCTGTTGCGTGGCCTCGACCTGAGCCTGCGCCTCCATCAGATCCCGGCGCAGCTGCGACTGTCGGATTTCGTCAATCCGTGCCTGCCGCGTCGTTTGATCCAGGGCTTGCTGCGTCTCCGCGTACGCCTGCTCCGCGCGCTTCATGGCTTGCCGCGTCTTGTTACGCTGCTGTTCCATGTCCCAGTAACGCTCGACCCATTGCTGCTTGTCAGCCTGCGCCGCCGCTTGCGCGTTAGCGTGCGCCTCGGTCTGCTCTGCCATCGCCGCACGAACTTCGGCAAGCGACGCGGAGGTTTCCGAGAACGCCGCCTGCGTGTTGGCCAATACCTCGCCCTGTGCCGCGTTGCGCCCCTGCTCCTGCTCCAGTGTTCGGCGGGTACGCGCCAACTCTTCCCGCACAGATGCCAGGATCAGTTGCACCGCCTCGCCTTGCGCCCGAGCGTCCACAAGGTCCCGGTTCATCTGCGACTGTCGAACCTCGTTAGTCCGGGTCTGCCGCACCATCTCGCTCTGCGCCCGTTCCGCCGCCGCGTTGGCCTGCGCCAAGTCCTGCTGGGTTTGCGCCAACGTCTGCTCCAGGCCCACTTGGCGTTCCTGATCCTGCACCATCGACGTCTGGGCGCCTCTCAGTTGCTGCTGCACGGACGCCAGCATGCCTTGACGCACGGCAGCCACTCGCCTTACATCGCCCAGTTCCGACCGCAACTGCACCGACAACACGCTGGCTTCCGCCAACCTCTGCTGCGTGCTCGACAACACCTGCGCTACCACGCGATACCGACCCTGCTCCGCCGCCAGGGCCGTTCGGGCATTCGCCAACGCCTGACGCAGCGCCGCTAGCGATTCCTGCGCGTCACTGGCTTCGCCCTGGGCACTGGCGACTTGCGCCTGCAGTCCTGCCGCCGTCGCATTCGTCCGCGACAACTCCTGACGCAGTGACACGGTGTCCTGCTCGGCCTGCCATTGCCGTTGCTGCGCCTCAAGCAGTTCTTCCTGCACGGCCGCTTGCGATACGGCGTTCGCCTGGTCTCGTCTCGTCTGTGCCCAGCGTAGCTTCACCACCGCGGCGCTGGCCTGCTCCAAGGCCTGGCGCACACCGGCCAATATGCCACGAGAGGTCCGGTGCCGTTCCTGTTCCTCAGCGAGTCCCGACTGCGTGCCAACCAATTCATCTTGCAGCCTCGCCAGGGCTTGCTGGGCACCCTGCAACTGCGCCGATTCCGCCTCGGCCTGGGCCAGCCGCTGCTGCGTCTGAGACAGGTCCTGTTGCAAAGCAGCCTCACGGTCCTGACCCTGAACCATGGATGCCTGGGCATCCCTCAGTTGCTGCTGCACCGACGCCAACATGCCTTGGCGCACGGCAGCCGCCCGCCCTACATTGTCCAGTTCAGCCCGCAATTTCACCGACAGCACGTTGGCTTCCCCCAGCCGCTGCTGCGTGCTCGACAGCACCTGCGCTACCACGCGATACCGACCCTGCTCCTGCGCCAGGGCCGACCGGGCTTCCGCCAATGTCCGCCGCACCGCCGCTAGCGATTCCTGCGTGTCACTGGCTTCGCCCTGGGCACTGACGGCCTGCACCTGCAATTTCGCCGCCATCCCATTCGCCTGCGACAACTCCTGCCGCAGCGACACGGTGTCCTGCTCGGCCTGCCACTGCCGTTGCTGCGCCTCCATCAGTTTCGCCTGCAAGGCGGCTTGCGCTAAAGCGCTCGCCTGGCTCTGTCTGGTCTGTGCCCAACGCAGCTTCACCACCGCGGCGCTGGCCTGCTCCAAAGCTTGACGCACACCGGCCAATATGCCACGGGAGGTCCGGTGCCGTTCCTGTTCCTCAGCGAGCGCCGATTGCGTGTTCGCCAATTCACCCCGCAGCCCCGTCAGGGCTTGCTGGGCGCCTTGCGACTGGGCCGATTCCGCCTCGGCCCGGGCCAGCCGCTGCTGCGCCTGCGACAGGTCCTGCTGCAAAGCGGCATCCCGCTCCTGACCCTGCACCAGCAACGTCTGGGCATCCCTCAGTTGCTGCTGCACCGACGCCAACATCTGCCGAGCCGCATCCTTCTGGCGCCGCTCGATCTCCAGATCGGCCTCCGTTTGAGCGTGGGTGGCCGCCTGCGCCTGCAACCGACTCAACTCCGCCTGCAATTGCTTGTTCTTCCAACGCAGCGCGTCATCCGCCTGCCCGGCGACAGCGGCTGCGAAAATTACCGCGGCTGTTATCAGTACCACCACCGTCCGTTGGGTCATGAGTGCTCTCCCAGAATGAGTCGTGCTTCCACGGATACGTTCATACGTATCGCCAACCTGTCATCGGGCACAGGACGCGCTCCGCCAGGGTTGGAAATGTTCGCAAGGATTCATGGCTTGATAGGTGTGACGATAAAGTGTGAGTAAGAGTACCGACTACCTGCCGGAACCCACCTGAACGGGCCGGGAAGCCGAGGGGTTGCTGCGGACGACGTGACGCGCCTCAGCCGCCTCACATCCGGCGATACGCTTCCTGCGGCAAGCCGAAGGAAACGTACAAATGTTGGCATGCTACTGAATACCGCCTATAGTGTCAACAGATACGGAACTGTGTTTGGGCCGCCTGGAAAGCGCCCTTTCGGGGTTCCGACGCGGCGCAGCAGCAGGAGTTTTCACACTGGACGAACGTGTGGGAAAGGGATCGGCATGCTGATCAAATTGCTGGTGTTGTTCATTGCACTACCGCTGGCCGAAATCGTCCTGCTGATTGAGATCGGCTCGCGCATCGGCACCCTGGCAACGTTGGCGATCCTCGTACTCACCGCGGTACTGGGTGCCTCCCTGGCCCACCGGGAGGGGCTGAAGGTGCTGTGGCGCATTCAGGAGAAGATGGCGCAAGGTATCATGCCAGATGAGGAACTGATCGACGGCGTGCTGATTCTGGCAGCGGGCATCGTGCTGCTGACGCCGGGCTTGCTGACCGACGCGGCCGGCCTGCTGCTACTCGTGCCCGGCAGCCGTCTGGCGCTGAAGCACTGGCTGCGGGACCGGTTCAGCCAACGCATCCGGGTGCGGTACCATGAATAGCGGCGCCACAGGCGATGTCCGGATCAACGTCCGCCAAGGGAGCCGAACCAACGGCGGGAACGCGTAATCCGACGTCCAAGAAATTCCTCCAGCAGATCGCGCCGCATAACGATCTGGCCTAAAGAGCTGGCCGTGTCGTCCAGTATCCAGTCGGGTATATCCGAACGAACCCGGCTGAACTCGAGAGGAGCTACCGCGATGACGACGGCGTCCCCCCATATTCCCCAGTAACCCTCCGGTGGGCGCTGCTCCTTCCTGTAATTTTCCGCACGCAGAAACCGATCCAAAATCAGTCGGGGTCGCTCGAACGCGGCTTTCTGGTACGCCTGCAACGTAACGGCGCGGCACCAATGCGGCATATCCGCACCGGGGGGTAAATTCTCCCGAAACAGGGTGCACAGGATATCGGAGGACAGTCGCAAAGCGTCGATGTCGTCGTTCTCCGAGGCGGCGGCATCTCCCACCGCCTGCAGGGCGCGCTTCAGATAGGTGCGGTACAGCGCCGTGGTCATGCCATCGCGGATGGCCGTGACGGAGCGTTGCAAGTTGCGGCGGGCGTCCGTGGCGTCACCGGGCAATGCGGTTCGGGTGTAGAGCATCAGCGAACGCTTCACGATTTCGGGGCGGAACGTGCGCGCATCGGCGTTCATAGATAACGCGAAGCACGGATACTCGGAATGGTTTCGTCCTTGATAATCTCGTCGGCGTGGCGGTTGAAACGGTCTCTGGTCACGTCATCAAATACCACCGGAAATCTTCGATACGCCTGCTGAAGCCCTCGAAGGTTACTGCGGGTGAAGTGCCGCGTTTCGACGATGCGCGGGTAGGAAAACATGGACGTCATGAGAGTTTCCACAAGGCTGGTCTTGCCGCAGTTACTTGAACCGTATAGGACGGCAAACATAGGCTGGTCGAAACTGAAGACGTTTCGTCGTAACGCGGCACTGCGCAAGTCGCACATGAACGGCGAGAAGTAAAACCAGCACATGAAGGTGAAGTAATCTCGCTGCAGGCGGGGTACGTCCCCCACGAATCCGTTTTCGTAGTTACGGAAAAACGCCAGCCACCTGTCCACGTCCCCGCTCACCTCATCCGCCTCCGTGTCGAGGTTCAGCTCTTGCCCGGAAAGCGTGAAGCGACCGTTATCCAAGGTCAGGGAAGTCGGCGGCGCGTCTTCAACCTGCCGGGACCGGGACAGTCGCGTCATTTGCTTGATAATGCGAGACGCAAGGTGAAGATTGCCCTTCCTGTCGGGTCTGACGTCGGCCAGTGCTCTTTTAAAAACGGGCTTGATGGCTTCAACCCGGGCCGCGATCTGCGGCACGGCGTATTCAGCCTCGGCGGCTGATTCCTGCGGAACGTAGAGGGTTATCCCATCGGAGCCCGTTTCCGCCTCACGTAAGCTGGGTGTTTCTTCAAGGTGCAGCACACCCGGCTCCGCGACAACGGGCTCCCGTCTGAGTGGAACATGGCTCGTAGAAACGTCACGAACGGCTTCGTACTGCGCCCGGTAATGACGCCAAGCGGTATCGTCGTTGTCGAAGACAATCAATGTTTCCGCCTGCCTGCCCGAGAAGGCCGTTTCCGATAGGTTGGCCGATCCCACAATGACCCGCCGGAGCCCGCCCCGTTCGAGGAGATAAATCTTGGCGTGGGCGACGGCATCCTTCACCACATAGAACCGCACGCTCCCATCAGCAACGCGGTTGTAGACAACTTCCCGGCGCTCTGTCGTCAGTCCGTCCAACCCGATGAAGCCCTTGTTCAGCTTCTCGTCGAGTACCGCCTGGAACGCCAGAACCTCCGCGGCCTCGCGGGACAGCACCCCGCCATGACCGAATACACACTCAAACGTCCGAAAATCATGATCTCGCAGCAGGCCTACAATCATGGGAATACTGGAGGTGTAAGTCAGCGCATACATGGAATCGAAACCTTCGAATAGGCTTCCGTCAAAGGGCGCAATGTCGCAGGCACGGGCACGAACCACCCTGAGGTCACCGTCACGAGCTATGGACTCGGGATCGTTGAATGCGAAGCCTTGTTGTTGTGCCATATCGTCAGCATCTCCGATTATAGCGGTATGCGTTTGTGTGTCTGGCCTATCTTATCGTGAGCCTGAAGCATGAAAATGGGACCGTCACCCCGGCGGAAGCCGGGGTTCAGGGGTTTTCGGACGCCCAAAGCCGTCATCCCGGCGCATACCGGGATGACGGCTTTGGGGGCGTTGGCCATCACGCCGGCGGCTATTTTCACGGTAAGACATCGGATGATCAGGGCTGGTTTTGCCCATTGCGACGATCCCATATCGTCATACGAAAACCGCTCTAAGATGAAACGCCTGATGCTACACCCTCTGGCCATTCGGGGCTGGACGATTCGAGTAACTTGTATACGCCGATTTCTCCAGGTTGCAAAAGCGCCGTCGTTTGGTGTCGCCTTATTCAAGTTTTCTCAATGACGGAGAACGTTATTAAAAATTCCGGCCTAAATTTTAACAACGGACACCTGTCGACATCACAACCTAGCCCGAAATCACACCGGCACATGAAGGCGAAGCCCCCGCGCCGTCCTTCATCCCCCGCCGGCAAGTGTGCTATTCTGGCGACTCTTATTCCACCCCCACAAGACGGAGGAACACGCGTGTCATTGGACAAGCTGCGGCCGGGCGCATCGGCGGAAATCACCACCGTGGTTGACGACAGCCTGGTGGTCAGTCACATGGGCGGGGACGGCGTGCTGTCGACCCCATCGATGATCAGCTTGATGGAACGGGCGGGCATCCAGGCGGTGCAATCGCTGTTGCCGGAGGGGCACACGACGGTTGGCTTCGAGGTCAACGTGAAACATTTCGCCGCCACGCCAAAGGGCAAACGCGTCACGGTGCGGGCCGAACTGCTGGACGTGGACGGGCGCAAGCTGCGATTCAAAGTCGAGGCACACGATGAGGACAAGAAAGTTGGCGACGGCACGCATCGCCGCGCCGTGGTGGCCATCGCACCGGCAGCGAAATGACGACGCGGGCACCCCTGGAAGGGCGCATCCAAGGCCTGTTGAAGGCTCGACCCGGCCGGGAACTCACCGTGCCGGGGCGTCGTTTGGCAGCGATTCTGTTGCCGCTGTACCGCCACAACGGCGACTATGGCGTCGTCTTCACCAAACGCTCGGAAACCGTTCCGCATCACCGCGGGCAGATGTCCTTCCCGGGCGGCGGCTACGAAACGCAAGACGGCACGCTGCGGCAAACGGCCCTGCGCGAGAGCCAGGAGGAGATCGGTCTGCAAACGGCGCACGTGCGGGTACTCGGCCAGCTCGACGACCTGTTGACCAGCAACAGCAATTATCTGGTGCGACCCTTCGTCGGCACCATCCCGTATCCATATTCATTCATTGTTGATCGGCGAGAGACCGCCTTGATTGTCGAAGTGCCGCTGCGTTTCCTGCGCCAGCACAACCCACGTGGGGAGGAATGCCGCGAATTTGGGGGGCGTGAAGTACGGAGTGTCTTCTTTGAGTATCAGGAGCACGTGATCTGGGGAACAACGGGGAAAATCCTGAAACAGTTCCTCGATTTGCTGGAAACCCTTCCCGCCTGACAGCAATCCGTCCCGACAAGCGCCGGGACGTCATCGTATTACCGCTTGACAACGCGAGCGGCCTGCAGGCCCTTCGGCCCCTGAACCGCCTCGTATTCCACCTCTTGGCCTTCGTCGAGTGACTTGAACCCGTCGCCTTCAATCACCGAAAAGTGAACGAATATGTCTTCCCCGTTGGGCTGTTCGATAAAGCCGAAGCCTTTTTTGTCGTTGAACCACTTGACCTTCCCGACTGCCATGAACCCCATCCTCCTTCCATGACGTTGTCAATCCGGTATGCCACCCGGCCAGCACGGGCACCTTGTAACAGGGCGCCGGAAAGGTGTCAAGCGCCTCAGGCTAGCAGGCTTCGTCCTGCCCATCTTCCGGCAACGCCGAAACGGGATTATCTCCGGCGTCTGCGGGCACAAATTGGCGCACCAACTGCGGCAGCCGTTTGGCAAACGCCGACTTGGCCACGACTTGGCTCGCGCCGGCCTGAAGCGCCTGCTTCCGCACCTCGACGTCAACGTGAGAGCCAAAGGCCAGGATGGGCACCGAACGTCCGTGTTCCTCGGCCCGCAGGTCCCGAATGAGGGCAGTCGCGTCGTCGCCGCGCAGCGTCAAATCGACGATCACCAAGGCCGGCACGCCGCCCCCCTGCAAGCGGGCCTGCAGGCGCCCGCCGTTGGGAACGATTTCGGCGGCAAGCCCCAGATGCTGCAAAGCGGTGCGCACTTTGGCCTGAAAGAAGAGATCGTCGATAACGGCGACAACGGTTGGCTGCTGCATGACAGTGGGTCCTTTCAGATATCGCGTTAACCGTTCCCGTTCTTCCTGTCCGCCAGAAAGCGCTGTGCACCCTCGGCAAGCAAGCCGCTCACCCACACGGAGGACATGACGTCGTCCGTCATACGCCTCCCGGCGCCGCGAATGCGCGCCGTCAACTCGGCCATGACTTTGCGCACCTGCGGATGGTCGGGTTCCCCCGGATAACCCAGACTCTGCGCGAAATCGTTGGGTCCGATGCCGAAATAGTCGATCCCGTCCACCGCCAGAATCTCGTCGAGGTTGTCCACCACGCTGGCGTCCTCCAGCAGAGCGCCGACCAGCATGTTGTCATTGGCAATCCGGTAATACGCCGCCTTGTCGTCGATGCCCTGGTTGTAATCGGTGCCGCGGTTGCCTCCGAACGAGCGCTCGCCGAGCGGGCCGAAATAGCAGGACCGCACCAGCTCCTCGGCGTCCGCCGCGGTGGCGATATGGGGACCAAGAACGCCCTGTATGCCGCGGTCGAGAAAGCGCAAGATGGTGGAAGCCTTGATGTCCGGCACGCGCGCGATGGGCGTCACCTCCACCGCCTCGGCGGCGCGGCATAGGTGCTCCAGTTGCTCCAGCCCGAACGGCCCGTGCTCGCCGTCGAGCCATACGAAGTCGAAGGGCTGCTTGCCGAGGATGTCCACCACCCACGGGGCCGGAAAGGCCAGGTTGTAGCCGTAGGCCATGCGCCCTTCTTTCATGGCCGCCTTCACGCGATTTGTCTGCGGCATGCCTGCCTCCTTTGCGTGTGCGTCATGCTGACGCCCGTTTTGCATCGCTTCCTGCTGCGGTGTAATCTGCCTGTGTTCCCCGAAGCGGGCTATTCCTTATAGCACTTCTCCAACGCATCGTCTCACCTCACCAAAGGTTAGGGAGCCAAATGGCATCTCCGCAGCGCGTGGAGCCAATGCGCGAGCGTTCTGAGGGTGCTTGGCGCCGCCTGTTCACCATCGCCCCCGAGCGGCCATCCTACAAGTGGTGGGTGGCGCTCACGGTCATGCTGTGCGCCTTCATCGTGGTCATGAGCAGTGCCACGGTCAGCGTCGCGCTGCCGCCCATCATGACGGCGTTCGGCCTCAACCTTGATCAGGCGCAGTGGATCGTCACCGCCTACATGATCGCCGGCGCCGTGCTCATTCCCACCGTCGGCTGGCTGGGCAACCGGCTGGGCAATCGCAACGTCTTCCTGATCAGTCTGCTGGTGTTCGTCAGCGGCTCAGCCCTGTGCAGCTTCGCCTGGAGCAGCACCTCGCTGATTCTGTTCCGGGTGCTGCAAGGCATCGGCAGCGGCCCCATCATGCCCATGGCGCTGGTGATCCTGCACAGCAGCTTTCCGCCCCGGCAGCGCGGCCTGGCCATGGGGCTGTACGGCCTGGGGGTGTCGTTCGGCCCCGCCTTCGGGCCGGTGCTGGGCGGCTACGTGACCGAGTATCTGAGCTGGCGCATGGTGTTCTCGTTCAACATAGTACCGGGGATCCTCGGTATGCTGCTGGTCATGCTGGTGCTGCCGAACACTCGTGAAACAGTCAAGCGCTCCTTCGATCTGGCGGGCCTGGTGAGTCTGGCGGTGTTTCTGGTCTGCCTGCTGAGCGCCTTCAGTCAGGGCCAACGGCTCGGCTGGGACGCCCCGATCATTCAGCGCCTGTTCGTCATCGGCGGGCTGGCTTTCGTGGCCTTCGTCATTCTGGAACTGTGGAAACAGGAGCCGCTGGTGGAAGTGAGCCTGTACCGAGACCCGGCCTTCGCCGCCATCTCGCTGGCGGGTCTCGGTGTCGCCATGGCCTTCTGGGGCACCGGTTTCCTGCAGACCATCCTGCTGCAGCGCCTCATGGGCTACACACCGGCGCAGGCCGGCCTCGTCCAACTGCCCGGCGCCCTGAGCATGGGTATCAGCACGCTGCTGGCCGGTCGGCTGGCCGATAAGCTCGACCGGCGCTACATCATCTGGACCGGCCTGGCCCTGTTCGCCCTCGCCTCGTACAGCTTTTCCTTCCTGACCCTGGACCAGCCGGTTAGCTGGGTGACGTGGATGATCATGGTGCGCTACATCACCATCGGTTTCGTGTTCACGCCGATGAACGCCGCCTCCCTGGTGCTGCTGCCGCCCGAAAAGGTACGCATGGGGTCGGGCATCCTGACGCTCATCCAGCACGGCGTCGGCGGCACCCTCGGCGTAGCGCTGATGACCACCGTTCTGCAACGCCGCTCGGCGTATCACACGATAGCCCTGGACCAGCAGCAGGTGTCTTCGTCGCTCGCCTGGCACGACGTGCTGACGCCCGCCTGGGACCTGATGGGCCGCGCGGGCGAGGTGGGCGCCATGGCGGATATGAAGGCATGGGCCCTGTTGGGCCGCCATTTGGCGCAGCAGGGCATGGTGGCGGCGTATCAGGACTGTTTTCTGGTGCTGGCCATGATCTGCCTGGCCGTCATGCCGCTCATGTGGTTTCTGCGGCGTTACAGAGGGAGCGCCTGATTACCACATGACCCGGCCGCCGTCGATGTTGATGGACTGCCCGGTGATGTATGCGGCAATCGGCGTGCACAGGTAGGCGATCAGCCCGGCTACCTCTTCGTCGCTGGCGGCGCGCTGCATGGGCACGGTATCGACGTTGCGCTGCCACGTTTCGCCGCGTCCCAGAACGTCCATGCGGGCCGTGTCGATGATTCCCGGGCAAACGGCGTTGACGCTGATGCGGTGCGGCGCCAGTTCCTGCGCCAGCGACTGCGTGAACCCCTGCAACGCGAAATTGGACGCGCAATACGCCGACGTGTTGGCCGAACCGCGCTTGCCCGCCACCGACGAAATGTTGATGATGCGGCCGCCCTCGTTCTGCTCCAGCAGCACCGGGATGACGGCCTTGCACAGCAGGAACGACCCGACCACCTTGACCTCCAAAACGCGCCGGAACAACTCCTCGCTGAGTTCCACCACCGGCACGCGGTCTTCACCCCGCGCCACCGCGGCGTTATTGATCACAATGTCTACCCGGCCCCATGCCTCGCGCGTTTGACGCACAAAGCCTTGCACGTCATCGGAATTGCTGATGTCACCGATCAGCGCCAGGCCGCGGCCACCGGCTGCGGCGATTTGTTCCACCGTGCTGTGCACGTCGCGCCAATTCACCGCCTTCTCGTCATCGGGAAAGGTGTCGGGATGCCGTCCGGTGCCGGTCACGGCCACATCGGCGCCCATTTCCGCCAGCGCCACGGCCGTCGCCCGGCCGATGCCGCGCAAGCGTCCGGCGCCGGTGACAATGGCCACTTTGCCATCCAGAACTCCCACGGTCTTCTCCTTAGTTTCGTGTGACGGATATTCGTAACGGGGCTATCAGGTGGGGTTGCGGGGCGGGCATGTTAGCAATGACTGTCAAGGATGTCACGCACCGCGAACAAGCCCAGAATGTTGGTGTGGAATTGCGGCGCCCAGCCCGAGCCCGAGACGGCCAGAACGGTATCGTCCTCGGAGAGCAGGCGCTCCCGCACGGCCTGGATGATAGCGGCGTGGGCGACGGTCGGGTCGGGCAGTTCGTCGTCGAGGCGCATCGGCGTGATGCCGCGCGACAGCAGGAATTGGCGCGACGCTCGGCGCGAGCTGGTGGCAGCGATGATCGGCACGCCGGGGCGGTAGCGGGCCAGCATGCGGGCGGTGTGGCCGGAGCGGGTGACGGCCAGGATGGCGGTGATGTGACCGCTGTGGCGGTTGAAGCGCTCGATCATCGTCGAGATGCCGTGACTGATGATCGCCGGGGTCTGATCCGGCAGCACGCTCTCGGCGGCGGGGTTGAATTGCGGCAGGGTGCGTTCGGCGCTACGGACGATGCGCGCCATCATGCCGACGGCCTCGATGGGGTAGTCGCCGGCGGCGCTTTCGGCTGACAGCATGACGGCGTCGGCGCCGTCCAGAATGGCGTTGAACACGTCGCTCACTTCGGCGCGCGTCGGCAGCGGATAGGCGCACATGCTTTCCAGCATCTGGGTGGCACAGATCACCGGTTTGCCCTGCTGGTTGCAGGCACGAATCATGGCTTTCTGGTGTCGCGGCACGTCCTCGGTGGGAATGTTCACCGCCAGGTCGCCGCGCGCTACCATGATGCCGTCCGACACCTCCAGAATACGGCTGAAATTCTCCAGGGCGATCTCGCGCTCGATCTTGCTGATGAGCGGCATTTCCGCGCCGACCTCCTGCAGGGCGGCGCGCACCTGGCGCACATCGTCAGCCTCGGCGACGAAGGAAACGGCCAGGAAGTCCATGTCCAGCTCGGCCGCCAGCACGATATCCTGCCGGTCCTTGGCGGTTGGCACATGCATGCCGAGGATGGCGCGCGGTGCGTGGATGCCCTTGCGGCTGCTCAGCCGCCCGCCCGTCAGCACCTGGCACATGATGTCAGTGTCGTCGCGCACTTCCACGACCTGCAGTTTGATCAGGCCGTCATCGAGGTACAGGGTATCGCCGGCAGCAACGTCGCGCGGCAGGTCCGGGTAGTCGAGCGACACGATGTTCTCCGACCCCGCCACCGGCCGTGACGTGAGGGTGAAGGTCGCGCCCTGCCGAAGGGGCACGACGGTATCGTTCTGCATGTGGCCGATGCGCAGTTTGGGGCCTTGCAGGTCGGCCATGATGGCGACGTGTTCGGCGAGGCGGCGAATGCGCTCACACACCAGGCGGTGCCAGTCCCAATCACCGTGCGAGAAGTTGAGGCGGGCAACGTCCATGCCGGCGTCGATCAGCCGCGACAAGTTGTCCTGGGAATCGCTGGCCGGCCCGATGGTGCAGACGATCTTCGCTTGCCGCTGTGCCTGGCGGCGCACCAGACGCCGCACCAAGGCGCGAACCTGCGAGGTGACCGAATCGCCGCTGACAAGGTGATCGCCGATACCGCGCCCCAGCGATTGCAGCACCGCTTCCGCCGCCGGGTCGGTCGCCACCAGGATCACCACCGTAGCGGGCGTGCGCTGCTTCACTTGCGCACACAGCGTCAGCCCTTCCTGCACCCGTTCCAGCGTCATACCCAGAGCGACGATGAGGATGTCACAAGCCCCCTGCCGCAACGCTTGCCGCGCCTCGGCGGAACTGACGGCGTGCCGGGTGTCGTCCACCTCACCGGCCAGCATCGCACCCAACGCCTCGGCAGTCCGCTTGTCCGCCTCGACAATCATAACCTTGGTCATCGTGTTCGCCCCCGCTTCCTGTATAATTGCGGGCCTCTTGGGTAAACGGCAATCGTGTCGTGGGGGGAGGGAGTCCCTCTTTCAACGTGCTGTGCAAGGAGAGTCGTCATGCCGTACCAGCCGATTGAGAATTATGGCGTGATCGGAGACCTTCATACCGTGGCGCTCGTCGGGATGAATGGATCGATCGATTTCATGTCGTTCCCGCACTTTGACTCGCCGACGGTTTTTGCGGCCTTGCTTGACGAAAAAAAAGGCGGCCGGTTCCAGATCGCCCCGATATTTGCTGCCTCAAGCCACAAGCAACTCTACCTGCCCGATACGAATGTTCTGTTGACCCGTTTTCTGTCCAACGAAGGGGTGGCTGAAGTGTCGGATTTGATGCCCCTGGAGGAAGATGGCCACGGGCACGCCCACAACCTGGTGCGCCGGGTCAAGACCGTGCGCGGCGAGATCACCTTCCGCATGATTTGCGAGCCCCGCTTCGACTACGGACGCGCGACCCACAAGGTCACGGAAACGTTTGACGGGGTGCTGTTCGTTTCGGATGGGCCGGACAAAACCGCCCTGCGTCTGTGCACGGAGATTCCGGTGCGCATCGAGAACGGCGCCGCCATTGCCGAATTCACCCTGCGGAGCAACGAGTCGGCGTCGTTCGTTCTGGAGCAGGCGATTCCCGGTGAGCCCTCCCTGTCGTCGCCGAGTTATGTGTCGCGTTCGTTCAAAGAGACGGTTAATTTTTGGCACCGGTGGGTGGCGCGCTCGACCTATCGCGGGCGCTGGCGGGAAGTGGTGAATCGCTCGGCCCTGACGTTGAAACTGCTTACTTCCCGCCTGCACGGCTCGGTAGTGGCGGCGGCGACTTTTGGCCTGCCCGAGGAGGTGGGCGGCGAGCGCAACTGGGACTATCGCTACACCTGGATCCGCGATGCTTCCTTCACGCTGTATGGTCTCATACGCCTTGGGTACACGCAAGAAGCGGGGGAGTTCATGAAGTGGATCGAGGCGCGTTGCGCGGAGCCGAACGACGACGGCTCACTTCAGATCATGTACGGCATCGACGGCCGCCATCACCTGACGGAGGAGCACCTGCCGCACCTGGAGGGATATCTCAAATCGTCACCGGTGCGTATCGGTAACGGCGCGTACGATCAGTTGCAACTCGACATATATGGCGAACTGATGGATTCGGTGTATCTCTACGACAAGTACGGCGATCCCATATCGTACGACCTGTGGGAGAACCTGACGCGCCTGGTCGACTGGGTCTGCGCCAACTGGCAACGCAAGGACGAGGGGATCTGGGAGGTGCGCGGCGGGCAGCATGCCTTCCTGTATTCTCGCATCATGTCTTGGGTGGCCATTGACCGCGCCTTCCGGCTGGCCCACAAGCGGTCGCTGCCGGCGCCGCTGGACCGCTGGCACCGGGTGCGCACCGATATCTACAGGGAGGTGTTCACCAAATTCTGGAACGAGCCCCGGCGAGCCTTTGTGCAACACGCGGACACGACGGCCATGGACGCCTCGGCGCTGATCATGCCATTGGTGAAGTTCATCGGCCCCAAGGACCCGCGCTGGATTTCTACCCTGAAGGCCATTCACGAAGATTTGGTGGACGATTCACTGGTGTACCGATACCGCACGGAAGAGGTATCCGACGGGCTGGCGGGCGGCGAGGGAACGTTCTGTATTTGCACCTTCTGGTTCGTGGAATGCGTGGCGCGCAGCGGCGATCTGCAAGGGGCGCGGTTTCTGTTCGAAAAGGCGCTGGGCTACGCCAACCACCTCGGCCTGTTCGCCGAGGAGCTTGGCCCGCACGGCGAGCATTTGGGGAACTTTCCGCAAGCGTTCACACACTTGGCGCTGATCAGCGCCGCCTACGACCTGGACCGGCGTTTGTCCACCGCCGGGCAGCGGGATTAGTCCGGCCAACCGTTAACTCTGGTCGATTTGAAGGGCACGGATGGGCTGCTTGCCGCGGCTCTTTTCGATGCTGGCTTGCAGTTCCCGGCACATGGCGCGGAAGCAGTCGGCATGGCTGGAACCCGCTTCCGACACCACGATCGGAACACCGACATCGCCGCCTTGACGGATCTTGGTGTCCAACGGCAGAGCGCCGAGGAAGGGCACCTGACGGGTTTCGGCGGCCGCTCGCGTGCCGCCGTGGGAAAAAATGTCGCTGCGCTCGTGGCAATGCGGGCACAGAAAGTAGCTCATGTTTTCGACGAGCCCGAGGATCGGCACCTCGACCTTCAGAAACATGTCCATGCCCCGCAAGGCATCCTGCAACGCCACGTCTTGCGGCGTCGAGACGATGATGCCGCCGGTGAGGGCGACCGACTGGGTCAGCGTCAGTTGCGCATCGCCGGTGCCGGGAGGCAGGTCGATGAGCAGGTAGTCCAGTTCTCCCCAGTCGACGTTGTACAGGAATTGCTTGATCATGCGACCGACCAGCGGGCCACGCCAGATCACCGGCTTGGAACTCCCACCCATAAAGCCTACCGACATCAGCTTGACCCCATGCCGCTCCAGCGGCACCAGCTTGCGGTCCTGATCCAGACGGGGTTGCTCGCGGATGCCCATCATGATCGGGATGTTGGGGCCGTGAATGTCGGCATCCAGCAACCCGACCTCGGCCCCCTCGGCGGCGAGACTCACCGCCAAGTTGACGGCGACAGTCGACTTGCCCACGCCGCCCTTGCCGCTGGCTACGGCGATCACGTTTTGCGCCAATCCGTTCGTATCCATCACACCGTGTCCCCTGCGGGTTTATGGGTCGATACCTCTGTTTTCGGGCAGCCGCTGACGGCGCCATTCGACCATGTGCCCCTGCAGGAGCTGAGTCGATGTAAAGCCCGCCTCAAGAAGCACCGCTCGCGCCATCTCCGAACGTTTGCCGCGTTCGCAATACAGCACCACCTCCCGGTCGCGGAAGCTGAGCACTTCCGACAGCCGGCCGGCCAGCGCCTTGTGCGGCATGTTGATGGCGCCGGGCACGTGCCCTGCTTCGTACTCCTGCGGTGTCCGCACGTCCAGAACCACTGGCGGCGTCTCAGACGCCATGCGCGCCGTGAGTTCCTGCAGCAACGTCCCGGGCGCATCGCTCTCACCCTTAGAACACGCTCCTGCCGCGGTGGCAAGCAGCAGCGCACACAACCACGCCAATACTTGTCTATACATGATCCATTTCCTTATGCTGCGACATGCAATCGGGCGGTAGAACGTCCTGCCTTTCTCGTCCTTCGGTGAGCCACAGGGGGGAGTCTAATATACTTTCCGGGACCCCTCAAGGTACCCGTGTTTTCAGCCTGTTGTCACGCCAACTCCGGCAAGATCAGGCCAGGGAGTGTGGCTTGACTCAATCCACCGCCTACCCTAGTGTGTCGCCGATTCAATTGAGGCGTGGCTATAAATCAGACGGCTCTCAATAACGGGAAAGAACACATGATCGGCCTACCATCGTTGACCCAGACGGAATCTCTACCGTTTCTGCAATTGCTGATGAGCGCTGGTGTTGGCTTGGCGCAGTGCCTTGATTGCAGTTGGCCTGCGGCAGATGTGGAAGGCGGCGGCGGCAAGAGACCGGCAAATTGACCTTCAACTCAAAGAAAGTGCAGACCGTCATACGGAGACCATACAGCGGATGGACGAGCAGCGCCGGCAGGATGACAGGCGGCACGCCGAGGCGATGGCGGCATTGTCGGCTCTCATCGAGAGGACCGGCGGCAAGGGGACAGCCTGAGTAGAGCGGCCTCCCGTCAAGGAAAGGCAGCGGCCTGCTCTCGCTCGGTGTCAGCCTTGCCAGAATTTGTATGGTTAAGGTATCTTTATGCAACCATAAGCAGCCGTAGTTGACGCACAGCGAGAACACCCGCGCGTCTCCAACGCTTCATCGTCGGAAATGGAGGATGTGAGGAAATGACTTATATAATCGCCGACCCGTGCATCGACGTCATGGATCAATCCTGCGTGGATGTCTGTCCCGTGGACTGCATTCATTTCGAGGAAGGCAAAGACCGCATGCTGTACATTGATCCGGACGAGTGCATTGACTGCGGTGCTTGCGAACCCGAGTGCCCGGTAGAGGCCATTTTCACGGAAGAGGACGTGCCGGACGAGTGGAAGGACTACACACCCATAAACGCCGATTGGTTCAAGGATAAAGACGCCACCCGAGCCAAGGTTGACGAAATACGCCCCGAATGACCCCCTGTGGAAGAGCAGGTGCCCGGCCTGCTCTTCTCCCCTAACAGCGCCCGGCACCCCGCCGGACGAACTGCCATCCCGGCAACCCAACCGCCGCCGCACAACAAAGCCAGGCAAACCAGTCCCCGAAACGCTGATAGACGGTGGGTATCTGCAGAGCCGCCACGTCATCCACCAGCGTGCCGCGCTGGTAGATGGGCAGTGCCGACTGCTCGCGCCCCATGGCGTCGATGATGGACGTCACACCGGTATTAGTCACCCGCACCAGAGAGCGCCGATTTTCCACCGCCCGGAAAGCCGCCGCATTGCGATGCTGGTATGGCGCGCGGGTCGGCCCGAACCACATGTCGTTCGTCAGGTTCACCAGCACCCGTGCCCCTTGGCGCGCCGCCAGTCGGGCCGGTAGCGGCATAATGTCTTCGTAACAGATCAAGGGGCCGATGGATACACCGTCCGGCAGGGTCAGGAAGCGCGCCCCCTCGCCGGGGGTGAAATTGCCGATTGCCGGGGAAATGCGTCCGAGGATCGGCAGGTAACGCTGCATGGGCACGTATTCGCCAAAGGCAAGCAAGACGTGCTTGTCGTAGCGCCCGACAATGCGCTGCCCGGGCGCCACCAACCAAGTGGAATTGAACAACCGCCGCGCGTCGTCCTGACCCTCGTAGGCCATCCCGCCGATCAGCCACGGCACCTCGTTCGTTAGCCCCTTCGGCAGGTACAGGAACGACTCTTGAGTCGCCAGCGCGTAGGGGTAGGCGCTCTCAGGCCAGATGATTAGATCCGGCTCTGGCGCCAGGGTCGCCGCACTCAGGTCCGACAGCATTCGCAGGTGTTCCCGGCGCTTGGGGCCGTTCCGGTTTTCGTCAATACCGAGGTTCGGCTGCACCAGCACCACCCGCAGGCTCTCGGCCTGTTGCATCGCCTCCGCCACCTGCGGCATGCGCCACAGGCCGTAGCCGACTTGCAGCAAGAGCACGCATCCCACCGCCGCGGCCATCCGGTAACGCCCGGCGCCCGCCGGTGACTGCCGAGCCGACACGAATGCAGCGCCGCCAACGCTGCACAGCACGAGAATAAAAGTGACGCCGTGAATGCCGGTCAGGTCAGCGACTTGGATGAGCGGCAGGGCCGGGTATTGCAGAAAGCCGAGGTACCAGGGAAACACGCGCGGAAAGGCGAAATCCAGGGCGACGAACGCGCAGGCGGGTAGCATCAAGCGGTACCACCACGGACTCTCGCTGGTCTGCATGCGCCGCACCCACCAGGCAAAGAGCCCCATGCGCACGCCATTGGCGGTGGCGACAATGACGAAGAACAGGAGGCTGAGCGGCAGCGGGATGTGGCCGAAATCGACCATGGTGTTGACGAGCCAGTAGGCCCCCAGCCCGTACATCAGGGTTTCCGTCCACCAACCGAGCGCGAACGCCCTTGCAGCGGAACCGCCGCGCAGGGCCACGAACAGCGGCAGCAGGCCTATCCAGGCCAGCGGCCACAAGGGTTCGTACAACATGGGCGAGACGGTCAGCACGCCGGCGAGCGAGGCCAGCAATACAGCGGCGGCAAAGCGGGACGGGACGTTGGCAAGCGGTTCGGGCGTGGGGCGATGAGCCATGCTTGACCTGTCAGGAGGTGGGACCCATTTGCAAGTGCCAGGACTGTAACAACAAACGCACCGGCCCGTAAAGGTCGCGCCGCCGTGATACCCACGCACGTCACGATTGAATCTTGTACAATAGCCATATGCTGAAAGGGAGACAGTCGGATGGAATTTCGGCAGGATTTGCGCTACAGCAGCGAACACACGTGGGCACGGCGCGAGGGCGACCGGGTAACGGTGGGGATCACGGATTTCGCGCAGGAAGAACTCGGCGAGGTACTGTTTTTGGAGTTGCCGCAGGTCGGCCGCAGCGTCACGGCGGGGGAATCGTTCGGGGTCGTGGAGTCGGTCAAGGCCGTCTCGGATCTGTTCGCACCCGTGAGCGGCACGGTCGCCGAGGTGAACGCGCGGCTGGACGACGCGCCGGAACTGGTCAACCGCGAGCCGTATGAGGAGGGATGGATGATCGTCATCGAAACGTCCAATCCCGACGACTGGCAGGCACTGCTGGGCGCCGACGATTACCAGGCAACCATTACCTAGGAAGATGCCCTTGGCCACGGCATGGCGTTTCCTCGATACCGGCTGTAACGACGCCGCCTTCAACATGGCGGTAGATGAGGCCCTGCTGCTGTCGCACGAGGCCGGCCAGAGCCCGCCGACGCTGCGGGCGTACACTTGGTCCTCGCCGACGCTGTCGCTGGGATACGCCCAAAGCGTGGAGAAAGAGGTCGACGCGGCGGCTTGTCGGCAGCACGGGGTGACGCTGGTACGGCGCCCCACCGGCGGACGCGCGGTGCTGCACGATCAGGAGGCGACATACAGCGTCGTGATGCCGCTGCGGCTGGCGGACCGGGAAGGCAGTATCACGGAACACTACCATCGTATCGGTCTCGCGCTGGCAGCAGCCTTGCGCCACGCGGGGCTGGCGGTGCGCCTTGAGCGCCCCAGCGTCCTCGCCTCGGCGCCCCGGGCGGCGTCCCCGGCCTGCTTCGCGGCCATGTCGCGCTACGAGTTGAGCGCCACCGGCAGGAAACTCGTCGGCAGCGCCCAGAAACGCGGGCGTCGTTCCCTGCTGCAACACGGCTCGATTCCCCTGTCCATGGACCGGCAGCGCCTGTTCGCGTGTTTGCGTGTGCCAGCCGACCGGCGCTCGCAACTGCTCCACGAGTCGTACGCAAGCATGGTGGCAGTGAACGAAGTGGCACCCACGCCGCTCGATGCCGCGGCCCTGCACCGGGCGCTGCGCCAAGGCTTTGCCGACTGTCTGACCGGCGGCACCGAGTTATTGGCCGAAGAACTGTCACCCGCCGAGCGCCGTCTGGCCGAGGCATTGCGGCACACCAAGTACGACACCGATGCCTGGAATCTCGGCGGCCCTGCGGCATGGCGTCAGCAGCAAACGGCATCCCTTACGGAGTAGGCCTCTCATGCACATCGTCACCTTGGGCAGCGGCACCGGACAGGCGACCCTCCTGCGGGGGCTGCGAGAGCATCCATGCGAGGTCACGGCCATCGTCGGGGTTACCGACAACGGCGGCCACAGCGGCCACCTCCGCTGCCTGCTTCACATCCCGCAAGTGGGCGATGCACGCCAGTGCCTGAACGCCCTGGCCGACAACAACTCGCTGTGGGGCCGGCTGTTGCAACACCGCTTCACAGCCGGCGACTTGGACGGCGTCAGCGTCGGCAACGTCATCCTGGCGGCGCTGGCCAGCGAGCACGGCAGCCTGAACACGGCGGCAGCCGAAATCCGCGAGGCCGCCGGCTTTGCCCAGCGCGTGTTGCCGGTATCCGACGGCGATACGCAGATCGGCGCCGAGCTCACCGATGGCCGCCGCCTCATCGGCGAATGGCAAATCATGCAGCGCCGCTCCATGGCGCTCATCAAACGGTTGTTCCTGCAACCTCCGACCCCCGCGCATCCCGCCGTCACGGAAGCCATCGCCGCCGCCAATCTGCTGGTCATCTGCGCCGGCTCCTTGCTCACCGGCATCATCGCCGTGCTTCTGCACCCCGGCGTCAAACAGGCCCTGAGGCGCAGCCGGGCGCCCATTGTCCAGGTGCTCAACCTGATGACGCAGCCGGGCCAGACCGACGGATACACCGCCCGGCAGTACCTCACGACGCTGCAACCCTACCTGGGCCGCCCGGTGGACGCGGTGCTCGTCAACAACGCCCCGCTGCCGCCGGATCTGCTGCGCCTCTACGAACCCCAAGGCGCCCAACCCGTCGTCAACGACCTGACGCCAGCCGATACCTGCCTCATCGCCGCCGATCTGGCCGAGCATCCGGACCCCGAGACCCTGCGCGCCTACACCCGTCCACAAGCTTCCGGGATGCACGTCGGCATGCACCTGATTCGCCACGACGCGCACAAGCTCGCCGCCCGGATCGTGGCGCTCACAGGCCCGCATTCGTCCTTGACAGCCCAGCGACAGGCTAAGTATGATGCGCCCGCCAACCAAAACCTTCCAAGTTACTGATAATTGGACATCCCACACACAACACAACGACCGAGGAGATGGTGCATGACCCCAGACAGCACGCTTGGGGATTTCTTTCGAGCGGACATCGACATTCCGGAAATTCCCTTTGGCGAAATGCTGTGGGAGACGGCTCAGCGTTTTCCGGAAAAAGAGGCAGTCATCTTTCAGGGACAGAAAATCTCGTACCGAGAGCTCGACGGACTGACCAACAACATTGCCAACGCCTTCAGCGGCCTCGGCGTTAAAAAGGGCGACCGCGTTGCCCTCTACATGACCAATCGCCCGGAATACATCATCAGTTTCTACGCCGCCGCTCGCTTGGGCGCCGTGGCCACACCGATGAATCCCGCCTACAAGAAAGACGAGATCCAACACCAGCTCAACGACGCCGAAACCAGCGTACTGGTCGTGCAGGAGTCGCTCTATCCGCTGGTCAAATCGGTGCGCGCAAAGGTGCCGAGCCTCAAGGAAGTGATCATTGTCGGACGGAATGCCGAGCCGAATACACACCTCTTTCGCGACCTCATCCGGCGCTCGTCCCCGAAGCACCCGCCGCAAGTGGCGCTGAACTGGGCCGAGGACCTGGTCGCTCTGCCCTACTCCAGCGGCACCACCGGCCTGCCCAAGGGCGTCATGCTGAGCCATCAGAATCTGGTGGCCAACAACGTCCAGTTCATCTCCAGCGGGCGCATGGCGGAGCGCGACACCCTGCTCATCTTCCTGCCCTTTTATCACATCTACGGCATGATGCTGGTAGGCGGCGGCATCTACGCCGGCGCGACCTTGGTCATCATGGAGGCGTTCGATCTGGAGCTCTCGCTGGCCCTGGCGCAGCAGTACAAAGTCACCCTGTATTACGCCGTGCCGCCCATTGTGGTGGCCCTGGACAACTACCCGAACGTCGAACAGTTCGACCTCTCGCACATGCGGTACATCATGGTCGGAGCCGCGCCCCTGGCGCCTGATGTGGGCCAGCGCGTGCAGGACAAAACCGGCGTGTGCGTCCTGCAGGGATACGGCCTGACGGAGGCCTCTCCGGTGACGCATCTGAACCCCGTCGATCAGGGCTGCGTGAAGCTCGATTCGGTCGGCCTGGCGGTTCCGAATCAGGAGCAGAAGATCGTCGATCTCACCACCGGCGAGCAGGAACTGAGCACCGGCGGCGTGGGTGAACTGCTCATCAAGGGCCCCCACGTCATGAAGGGCTACTGGAAGTCTCCCGAAGAGACGAGCCGCGTGCTGCGCGACGGCTGGCTGGCGACCGGCGACGTGGCGCGCATCGACGATCAGGGATACGTCTACATCGTTGACCGCAAGAAAGAGATGATCAAATACAAGGGCTTCTCCGTTGCCCCGGCGGAAGTTGAGGCGGCGCTGTTCCAGCATCCCGCGGTCGCTGATTGCGCCGTGTTTGGCAAACCAGACGCCGAGGCGGGGGAAATTCCCAAGGCCCTGGTCATCCTGCGCCCGGGCGAGGAGGTCGCGGCGGACGTGTTAATGGACTTCGTGGCCAGTCGCATTGCCGGATACAAGAAGGTGCGCGAGGTCGAGTTCGTCGCCAGCATTCCCAAGACCTCCTCGGGCAAGGTGTTGCGCCGCGTTCTGGTCGAAGCGGAGCAACAGAAAGCCGCCGCCGAGGCGTAGGCGCATGACACCCCGCGTACTCATCACCCACAAGCTGCCCGAGGAAGCCGTCGCGATTGCCCGACAGGCCTGCGACGTTCACTTCACCCCCCTGGACCGGCCCCTCGATGCGGCAACCCTGCGCCAAGCCGTCACCGGTATGGACGGGGTGATTTGCGTGGTCACCGACACCATCGATGCGGCGCTCCTGAAAGCGGGCGCCGACCTGAAGGTAGTGGCAAACGTGGCGGCGGGTTACGACAACGTGGACGTGCCGGCGGCGACCCGGCGGGGCGTGGTGATCACCAACACACCGGGCGTCGTCACCGAATCCACCGCTGACCTGACGTGGGGTCTGCTGTTCAGCATCGCGCGGCGCATTCCCGAGGCGGACCGCTATATCCGCGCCGGCAAATGGAAGGAGTGGCGCCTGCTGCTCCTGCTGGGCAACGACGTGCATGGCCGCACCCTTGGCATTGTGGGCATGGGGCGCATTGGGCAAGCGGTGGCGCGGCGCGCCCGCGGCTTCGGCATGACGATCCTCTACCACAACCGGCAGCGCCTGCCGGAAGCCCTGGAATCCGAACTCGGCGCCACCTGGGTGGAGTTGGAAACGCTTCTGCAAAAGGCCGATTTTGTCAGCGTGCACACGCCGCTCACCGCCGAGACCCGACATCTCATCGGTGAAAAGGAACTGCGCATGATGCAGCCGACGGCCTACCTCATCAACACGTCGCGGGGGCCGGTCGTTGACGAAGCGGCGGTGGTCCGTGCGTTGCGGGAACAGTGGATCGCCGGCGCGGGGCTCGACGTCTTCGAGCAGGAGCCCGAGGTACCACAGGCGTTGAAGGACTTGGAGAACGTCGTTCTGCTGCCGCACATCGGCAGCGCCTCGGTTGCCAGCCGTACACGCATGGCGGTGATGGCGGCGCAAAGCGCGCTCGCCGTGCTGCAAGGCGAGCGGCCGCAGCACGTGGTCAATCCCGAGGTGTACGAACAGAAAACGTAGAGCATTTTCCGTATCGGATTGAATCGTGAAGGAACCGGGTCGTGTCTCACCTCACCCCCCTCCCTCCAGGAGAGAGGGAGTGAAACCCTCTTCGTGGGAGAGGATTAGTCCTCTGGTTCCCTCCCCCTTCACGGGGAGAGTTTATGATCCGAAAACGCTCCAGGTAAAATCATGAAGGCGGGCATGAATACCCTCAGTCGCTTCAAAACGTGCTGGCCGGTATGCCTTGTTGCCGTGGTTGCCGTGTTGTTGGGTGGCTGCGAGGCCCTGTATCAGTCCTACGACTTCAACGAGCCGATGCCTACCGGCATGCCCGTGCAGGCGGCGGCGGACGAGATATGGGTGACCTCGATTCCCGAAGCCGCGGACGTCTACGTGCAGCCTTACGATCCTGAGGAAGTCCCGTCGCACAACAGCAATCGGGATGCCTATCGCGGCAAGACCCCCCTGCGCCTGACCCTGCCCCCCGGTTCGTACTGGATCGAATTGGCCTTCGACGCCGAGGTTTTCGACCTCTTTTTCGACCCGCCTTATGACGACGTACAGTTCGAACAAGCCGGTGCCACCTACGAGGCGCTGCTTTTCCAGCCCCTCACACCCGGTGCCAAACGCCGCGTGCTGCGTTATTACCAGGTCGACAAGCAGGCCGGCCAAGGGCAGACGTTGATCGCCCTCTTCCATCCACGCGGTCAGTCGCTGGAACGCGTCGCGGCGCTTTACCCGCAAAGCGAGCAATTCGCACTGGCGTCCGAGCAACTCAACGACTTGATGCAGCAGTTGGACGTCCCACCCGAGGCGCAGGAGCGGTTCCTGTTCCTCATGCGCCGTGGCGGCAAGGCGTTCTGGAATAAATCGGGAGACAGGTACCGGGTGGCGCTGGAAGCGCACCAGGACGAGATTCAAGGGCAGGTCGTCGTGCTGTACACCAGCACCCCCGTGCCGAATCCCCTCCTGCCGGACGGCGGCGGTTTCTAGGCGGGCGTTTCAATCATCCGTTAACGCTTCTCGATGACTTCCATCCCCCCCATAAACGGCTGCAAGACCTCTGGAATCGCCACACTGCCATCGGCCCGCTGATGCACCTCCAGCAGCGGGATGAGGATGCGTGGCGAGGCGACCACCGTGTTGTTCAGGGTGTGGACGAAGCGCAGCGCGCCTTCCTTGGTGCGGTAGCGCAGGTTCAGGCGGCGCGCCTGGAAGTCGTGAAACTTCGACGCCGAATGCGTTTCGCTGTAAGCCTGTCGCCCCGGCATCCAGGTTTCGATGTCGTATTTCTTCACCTGCGGCACGCCCAGGTCGCCGCCGCACACCAGCACGACCCGGTACGGCAGGCCCAGCGCCTGCAGAATTTCCTCGGCGTTGCCCAGAATGTACTCGTGCTCCCGCGCTGAAACCACTGAGTCATTGGCGCACAGCACCACCTGCTCCACCTTTTGGAACTGATGAATGCGAAACAGCCCGCGCGTGTCCTTGCCGTAAGTCCCGGCCTCGCGGCGGTAGCAGCTCGAAAGCCCCACCGAGTAGTTCGGCAGGTCGCTCTCCGCGAGAATTTCGTTGGCGCGGTATGCGGTAAGCGGAACCTCGGCGGTGCCAATGAGATTCACGTTGTCCTCCGGCAGGCGGTACGTCTGCTCCTGGCCGACGGGAAAATACGCCGTGCCCACCATCGGCTCGTCCTTCACCAGGTGCGGCACCAGGAAGGGCGCGAAACCCTTGCGCACCATGTGGTACAGCGCGAACTGCAGAACTGCCTGTTCGAGGAGCGCGCCGGCATTCTTCAGGAAATAAGTGCGGGCGCCGGCCAGCTTGACGGCCCTGGGAATGTCGATGATATCCAGCCGCTCGCCAAGCTCGACGTGATCGAACGGCGTAAAGTCGAAGTTCGGCGGCTCGCCCCAGGTCTTGATAACGACGTTGTCGGCGTCTGTTTCTCCCTCGGGCACGTCGTCCGCGGGCACGTTCGGAACCCGCAGCATCAACGCCTCGTAAGCCGCCTCCGCGTCCCGCAGCGCCCCCTCCAGGCCCTTGCTCTCCGCTGCCACCTCCTTCATCGTGGCGATCGCCGCCTGCTTGGCCTCCTCTTGCAGCGTGGCGATCTCCCTGGACATCTTGTTGCGCTGCGCCTTCAGGTGCTCGACCCGGCCCAGCAGGCGCCGCCGCTGCTCGTCCACCTTAAGCAATTGCTGGATGTCAAGGTCGATGCGCTTCTTGCGCGCACCGGCTTGAACGATGTCGGGCTGCTCACGGATGAATCGGATGTCCAGCATGTCGTTGCCACTCCCGGATAGCGCCGGTCTGGGTTTACACGTGCGTTTCAACAACGGCGCCAAGCAGGGCGCCATGCCGCTCACGGATGGGTTGATACACCGTTTCAAGAAACTCATCGACCTGCTGCATCGCCCGGCCCGTGTAGGCATGGGGCGTCGGGGCGTCGGGTATCTGCGCCCGCACCGCCTCGAAGGCCGGGTCGTCGCGCAGGCGTCCGAGCAGGTCGTTCTGGCCGCCGTCGACGCGCATGTGATGCCACGTTTCCATCGCGTGCTGGCGAATCTTTTCGTGCAGCATCTGGCGGTCGCCGGCGGCCTTAACGACGCCCTCCATCATGATATTTTCCGTCACTAGAAAGGGCAGGTGATCGGCCACCCGGCGGGCCATCACGGCCGGATAGACCGTGAGACCGGCGGCGATTTCCTGGTACAGCACCAGGATGGCGTCCGTCGCCAGGAAGGCTTCCGGAATACTCAGGCGCTTGTTGGCGGAATCGTCAATGGTGCGCTCGAACCACTGCCCGGCCGCGGTGAGCGCCGGGTTGAGGCTGTTGCAGATCACGTGCCGCGACAGCGCCGCGATGCGCTCGCTGCGCGTCGGGTTGCGCTTGTACGCCATGGTCGATGAGCCGACCTGCGAGCTGCCGAAGGGTTCTTCCATCTCGCTGAGGCTCTGAGACAACCGCACATCGTTGCTGAACTTGTGCGCCGATTGCGCCACCGCCGCCAGCACGCCCAGCACCCGGCTGTCGTATTTGCGCGGGTACGTCTGGCCGGTCACCGGCAGGGTACGCTCGAAACCCATTTTCTCCGCCACGCGCTGGTCGATAGCCTTCACCTTGTCGGCATCATCGTTGCACAGACGCATGAAACTGGCCTGCGTACCCGTCGCGCCCTTGGCGCCTCGAAAGTGCAGCGTCGCCAGCACGTGCTCCAGGTCCTCAAGGTCGAACGTCAAGTCCTGCAGCCACAACACGGCGCGGCGGCCCACGGTGGTCAACTGGGCGGGCTGGAAATGCGTGTACCCCAGCGTCACCACGTCCCGGTGCGCGGCGGCAAACTGCGCCAGGGCGTCCATGACGTTGACCAGGCGGGTACGGATCAGTTCCAGCGCGGCGCGCATCTGGATGAGATCGGTGTTGTCGCCCACGAAGGCGCTGGTGGCGCCCAGGTGGATGATGCCGCGCGCCTGCGGACACTGGGCGCCGTAGGCATGGATGTGCGCCATGACGTCGTGCCGCAGAATTTTTTCCTGAGCCTCGGCCACCTCGAAGTTGATGTCCTCGACGTGCGCCCGCAACTCCTCGATCTGCGCCTGGCTGATGTTCAGTCCCACCTCCGCCTCGGCCTCGGCGAGCGCCACCCACAGGCGGCGCCAGGTCTGAAACTTGTATTGCGGCGAGAAGAGGTGGCTCATGTCCTGGCTGGCATAGCGGTCTACCAAGGGATTCACGTAATCCTGGTAATCAGAGGTGGGGCGTGTCACAGACTTCATCCTTTATTGCAGATCGTCATTTACGACCAGAGGGTTGCGGAGCGTCACAGGTGGGTACGGGCAAAGGCGACGGCGTTGCGGAAGATCGCCACCCCCTGCCCCTCTTCCGGCAGCGATTCGCGCGTCCAGCGGGGATGGTGGGTCCGGTGCGTATAGGCTTCCGGATGCGGCATGAGGCCGAACACCCGACCGCTCGGATCGCATACCGCGGCCACGTCGTCGACCGAGCCGTTGGGATTCCAGGGATAGGGTGCCGCGTCGCCGTCTGGTCCGATGTAGCGGGCGGCGATCTGGTGATTCGTCCGCAAGGCGCACAAAACGTCGTCATCCCGCGTCAGAAACTTGCCCTCGCCATGGCGTACCGGCAGGTAGAGGCGGTCGATGCCTTGCACAAAGGGAGAGGGGCAAGCGGGATCGATTTGCAGGTACACCCAACGGTCCTCGAATTTTCCCGAATCGTTGGTGGTCAGGGTGGCTTCCTGGTCCCATTTCTGGCCCTTTGCAGCAGGCAGAACACCAAGGCGGACAAGGACTTGAAACCCGTTGCAGATGCCGAGCAGCAGCTTACCATCCCCCAAAAACCTGCTCAAGGGCCGCTCCAGCCGGTAGCGCAGCCGCGTGGCGAGGACGATGCCGGCAGAGATGTCGTCGCCAAAGGCAAAGCCGCCGGGAATGACCATGATGTGGAAGCCGTCGAGTCGGTCGGGTTGCGCGATGAGGTCGTTCAGATGTACGCAGACTGCCTCGCCGCCGACCGTCGGCAGGCTGAAGGCATGCGCCGTCTCGCGCTCGCAATTGATGCCGCAACCGGACAGAACCAACACGCGGGGTTTCATGGGGACTCCGAAAGGCGGTGGTGTTACGTCAGGCGGCAGGCGTGCAGATCGATGGTCAGATGGCGGAAGTTGTCGAACGTCATGTCGCTCAACGGCAGGGCGTACGCGGCGCAAACGGCTTCAAGGATGTCGCCGTAACTGCCGCGCAGCCGGTCGGCAAAGTCGAGGCCCAAGGCGGCCGTGATGGCGCGAATCTGCTCGCGTGTCGCCTCGATCTCCATGAAGTTTCCCACCGGCAACTCGTCCAGAACGATCTCGGCGCCCTCACAGGTGAACGTCTCGCGGTACTTCTCGTAGCGCATCGACGCCTCGAACCCGAGCCTTTCGACGATGGACTGCGCCTGCGCGAAGTCGCTCACCTCCACCTCGAACTCCTGCCGCACCTTGAAATCGGCGTCCTCGCGCGGCAACGGTTCCTTGTAGGTCAGCACGTTGCGTCGGTCACGCCGCAGACGCAGCAGTCGGCCGCCCTGCCGCAACCGACCCTCAGCGGTGTCGTACGTGATGTTGTTTTCGTACGTGCGGGGAGTTTTGAGGACCGCGCCCATATCGACAACGCACTGGCGCATGGCCGCCAAGTCATCAAGGACAAACTTGACCTCTACTTCTTCGTTTTGCATGCTCAAAGCCTGCTGGGCCAAGGCTGAAAGGTCGTCGGGAAGAACGACAAGAATGCAGGGACGGCATCGTACTTGATGCCCGGCACAGCGTCAACACGCCGGACCGGGCAACGTGAGGGCGATCGCCGTGCCGCCCTGAACATTTTCCCGTATACTCTACCGCATCGAAACCCTGATAATTTGCGGCGCGTTACCATTCGGGTGGGGTAACTGACGATGGCAGCGCCAGAGCCCGCACGGCATCGGCTCAGGAAGGAGAAATCGAGATGCAAGGAGACAATGATGGTCTGGATCGTGAACTGTCGTTTGACGGCAACATCCCCCGTCCCCCAAAGGGACTAGTCATTATCGGCGTCCTGGTATTGGTCGCTCTGAGCATTCTCTTGACGGTTTTTTACACGATCGAGGCCGACGAAGTCGCGGTCGTTCAACGCTTTGGCAGGTACGTCCGCCTCGAAGACCCGGGGCTGCGCTATAAATTACCGTTTGGCGTGGAAACCGTCAGCAAGGTAAAGGTGGAGCGCATCCACAAGGAGGAATTCGGTTTCCGCACGGAAGAGCCGGGGGTGCGAACGCGTTTCAGCCCGCGCTCATACCCTGAAGAGGCCATCATGCTCACCGGCGACCTCAACGTGGCCGATGTTGAGTGGATCGTCCAATACCGCATCGCCGATCCGGTGAAGTTCCTGTTCGCCAACCGCGACCCGGTGCCGGCTTTGCGCGACGTGGCCCAAATCGTCATGCGCACGGTGGTCGGCGATCACACCGTCACCGAGGTGCTGACCGAGCGCCGCATAGAGATCGCCAGCGAGGTGGAGGAGAAAATGCAGGAACTGCTGGACCTCTACGAAACCGGCCTGCACGTCGAGGCGGTGAAGATGCAGAACGTTACGCCCCCTTCCGACGCCGTCAAGCGCGCCTTCAACGAGGTAAACGAGGCGCAGCAGGAGCAGGAGAGGAAGATCAATCAGGCGCGGCAGGAGTACAACCAGGAGGTGCCGCGCGAACGGGGCGAAGCAGACCGCACCATCGCCAAGGCGGAGGGTTATGCCATCCAGCGCGTCAATTCCGCCAAGGGCGACGTGGCCCGCTTCAACGCCGTGCTCACCGAATACCGGAAAGCTCCGGACGTTACTCGCCGCCGCCTCTATCTGGAAACGATGCAGGACGTTCTGCCCGAGGTCAGACAGGTGTTCGTGTTTGACGCTAAACAGCAATCTTCCCTGTTGCCCTTCCTTGATCTCCAGCGTGGTAACACGCCCGCCACGGTAACCAGCCCGGTCGCCAAGTAGAGGAGATGATGCAATGAACAAATTAGTTGCCGTAGTTGGCGTGGTTGTAGTGGCCGTGTTGATGACGGTCGGCGGGGCCCTCTACCAAGTGGACGAGGCGGAACTGGTTATCATCACGCAGTTCGGCGAGCCGGTCGGTGACGCCATCACGACGCCGGGGCTGAAGGTCAAGGCGCCGTTTATTCAGCGTGTGCGGCGTTTCGAAAAACGCATTCTGGAATGGGACGGCTCACCAGACGAGATCCCGACCCTGGACAAACGCTTCATCAAGCTGGATACGACGGCGCGCTGGCGCATTGTCGATCCGCTGCAGTTTCTCAAGGCGGTCAAGACCGAGCGATCCGCTCAAAGCCGCTTGGACGATCTGATTGACTCGGCGGCGCGCGACGTGGTGAGTTCCCACCTGCTGATCGAATCGGTGCGCAACTCCAACCGCGAACTGCCGTTGGACAGCCTTGAGGGCAGCGAGCGGCGGGTGTTGGATGGTTCGGCGGATGCCAGCCCTGCGCCCGCGGTTGACGCCGAGCCGGACGCGGGACAGGCGCAGCCCGTTGTACCGGCGCCGCCGGCACCTCAGGCCATGGCTCCGAGTATCGTGCAGGAGGTCCGTCTAGGACGGGACGGCCTGACACAACTCATGGTCGAGCGCGCGCAGGAGAACCTGCCGAATTTCGGCATCGAATTGATCGATGTGCGTATCAAGAGCATCAACTATGTTCAGGAGGTGGAACAGCGGGTGTATGAGCGCATGATTTCCGAACGTCAGCGTATTGCGGCGCGTTTCCGTTCGATCGGCGACGGTGAGAGCGCCAAGATTCGCGGCGAGAAAGAGAAGGAGATCGATAGCCTGCGCTCCAATGCGTATCGTCTGGCGCAGGAGGTTATCGGTAAAGCCGATGCCGAGGCAGCGGGCATTTACGCCGCCTCTTATGGCCAGGCACCCGAGTTTTACACCTTTATCCAGACATTGGCGGCGTACAAGAAAACGCTGAAAAGCAACTCCAGCCTGCTGTTGACCACGGACAGCGATTTTTACCGTTACCTGAATCAGGCGAACGGCCTGAAGAGCACCGAGCCTACCCCGAACGGCCTCGAGCCGGCGGCGATCATGCCGGAAGTCGCGCCGGCACCGATGGATGGCGACGGCCAAGCGTCCAGCGGCGGGCCGATGGGTGAACGGACGCAGTAGAAAGCGAGGCCGAGCCAGGTCATCCTGGCCCGGCCGTCCCTGTTCAAAATCATGTTTTGAGCCGTTGCCCCAGCCACTCCAGCAACTCCGGAATTTCCCCCGCCGGGAACCACCACGACGGCGCCATGCGGCCAGTCCGTACCGCCTCGGCGTAGGCCAGCCACTGCCGTTTCGTCTCACGCCAAGCCACGTCCGCCGGATAATCGGCCCGCCAGCGGTCGAAGGTTCCCAGCACGCAATCTTCCTTCAGCCAATCCTCTTGCCGGGCAAAGGCCCCAGCCCGAAACAGCTCCCACTGCTGCCGGGCCATTGCCGCTGCCCTGTCGCCAAAGCGCCGCTCCAGCACCCCCCGCATACGCAACATAAAAGTTTCGTAAGACATGCCGCGGTCGAAGGGCTGCCGCCCGTCGCTCAGGTAGCCGCTTGCCGTGATCATGCCCCGCAACATGGCCCCGATATGCGCTTCCGGCGACGTATCTGCCGCCAACTGCCGAGCCGTCGTCAGCTTCAGATCAACCTGCCCGTCCGGTCCCACCCGGCCGATGAAATCCCCCGCCTGCACGTTGACGCCGCGCAGGCCCGGATACCAGCACAACACTTCTGCAATCCGCCGCCAAACGCCGCGGGACGCCTGTAGGCTGAAGTGGCGGTGCGCCGCCCCTGACGTCATTCCGGGCTTGACCCGGAATCCCTCGGGGCGGTTGATCAGAAAGGTGCCGCCGTCGCGGCTCACCTCGAACACCAGTTCCTTGTGCGACTCGCACCATTGCACCGTGTACGCCGCCAGGCCGTCGGCCACCGGTGCCGTCGCTTGCACATAAGGCCGCACGCAGTAGCGCGGCTGCAATTCGGACAGGCACTGCAGATGCCCGAAATCGCGCTGCGTCACGTCATGACTGGCTCCCATAGACCGCGCTATAATGAGGCCGAACGTACCCGCGGCACCGTCTTGCAGGCTGGCTTGGGCGCGCCAGACGCGCTGCTCACGACCCTCCTGGAAAAAAGCAATGTCAAGACGGCGGAGTTCGGAGATGCTCACCGGGCGTGAAAACACCTGACGCAGCGTGTCCGACAGGACCGCCGCCACGTCATCAAGCAGCAGCGCTTGCAGGCCCTTGACCGTCTCCGCCAGGGAGACTTCCGGTGCCCCGCGCTGATGCCGAAAGTGCCAAATTTTCCGCAAGTGCCAGAACATTTTCGCCGGGAGTTGACTTCTACCCATGGCTCTTCTGCAACGCCTCCCGCGTTTCCGCCGCAAACCCCTGCTGACGGGGCTCGACATCGGCAGCCATTCGATCAAGCTGGTCAGACTCAAGGCTCGCCAAGGCAGTTACCAACTCGTCAACTTTGGCGTCATGCCCCTGCCCCCTCGAGCCATCGTCGATCATACCATCATGGACGAAGGCAGCGTGGTCACAGCGATCCGCAATCTGATCCGCATGGAGAAAATCAGCGCCAGGGATACGGCCGTCGCACTCTCGGGCCAAGCAGTGCTGACCAAGACCATTCGCCTGCCCCGCATGAGCGACAGGGAGCTGGCCGAAGCGATGCAATGGGAGGCGGAACAGCATATTCCATTCGACATGGCTGATATCAACCTGGATTTCCGGATTCTGGCGTCGGGCAACGCCACGGGCGGTCAGATGGACGTTTTGCTGGTGGCGGCGCGGAAAGCGAGGGTTGCCGAGCGAGCGAGTCTGCTCACCGCCGCTGGTCTCAGGCCGGCCGTAGTCGATATCGACGTTTTGGCTTTGGCGAACGCATTCGAGGCGGCGCACGGCTTGGCAGACACGCCGATAGCCCTCGTCGATATCGGCGCTAGTACGATGAACGTCAACATCGTATCCAACGGCGCGACAACGTTTCAGCGCGCCGTCGCCATCGGCGGCGACCGCTACACGTCCGCGGTGCAGAGCGCTTTGGGTATCGATCACGATGAGGCCGAAGCGCTGAAAATGGGCCATGGACACATTGACGCCGCGCGGCAAGAGGCCCTGCTCGACGTCATGGCAACGGTGAGCACCGAGATTGGCGGCGAACTCCAGCGCTCGTTCGATCTTTTTCGTACCACGACCAACCGAGGCGTCGACCGCGTCGTGATCAGCGGCGGGTGCGGCTGCATCAGGGGTCTCGACCGCTTTCTCGGCGCGCACCTGGGGCTGCCGGTCAGCGTGGCGAATCCGTTCGACCGCGTTTACTGTGACGACAGCCAGTTCGATGCCGCCTACCTGCAAGACATGGCGCCCCTCGCCGCGGTGGGTGTGGGACTGGCTTTGAGGAGGCGAGGCGACCGGTGATCCGCATCAATCTGCTCGGAACGCAAAGCTCCAGGCGTCACCGTGAGACGTGGTGGCAACTGTCGTTGACCCTGCTGATTCTACTCGTCCTGGCGGCGGTCGGCGCCCGATTGCATGGAACGCAGAACGATCAACTGACGGCGCAACGTGACGAACAACGGCGGATGCAAGCCGAGTTGCAAACGTTGCGACCCCTCCTGAAACAAACGGAACGATTAAAGATCGAGAAGGCGGAGTTCGAACACAAGGTATCGGTGATCGGCGGCCTGCGCAGCACCCAAAGACAGCCGGCGCGGCTGCTTACAACTATCAGTCAGAGCCTCCCGGAACAGATATGGCTGGACGCCATACGCGATACAGACGCAGGTCTTGAGATCACGGGCAAATCATTTGACAATGAAGGCATCGCGACGTTCATGGAGAATCTTGCTGCGGCCCCCGGCGCACCGTTCTCACGTGTTGCCCTGGTGGAATCGAAAGCCGGGACGCTGCACGGCAGGTCCATCGCTGCCTTCATCGTGTCCGCTCACCTGTCGCCGCCCGACAACCGCGACAAGGCCGTGAGGCAATCGGAGTAATCCATGGGCTGGATAGAGCGCCTCGAAACAATTCCGAGCCTGTATCGCTGGGTGATGGTGCCGGTTCTCTTGCTGTTGGCTGGGGGCACCTATTGGAACGCCGTGCACCAACTGCGCGCCGAAGAACTGGCCGCCTTGCAGGAGCGCAACGCCTCAAGGGCGCAACAGTTGCAGCGTCAACGCGCCATCGCCGCACAGGTCGAGGCACTGGAGGATGCCGTGGCTGCACTCAGAACCGAGTTGACCCAGCATCTACAGTTCCTGCCGCGGCAACAGGACCCACCCGCCCTGATCCGCCGGATTTCCGACCTTGGCGTTCGCACGGGCCTGCGGATCGACTTACTGCGACCCCAGAACGAGCAACGCAACGAACTGTACGCGGAAATGCCAGTCACCATGGAACTGAAAGGTCCCTATCACGCCGTCGGCTTATTCCTGGATGGTTTGACCGCATTGCCGGGCCTTATTCAGGTGAACCAGCTCGACATACGGGCGACGGGACGAGCGACGCAATGCCTGGCGACTACGTTTCGTTATCTTGGCGAAGACGAAGCGGGCGTGGGGCCTATGGCTGCGCCTGCAGGCTTCGGTTATGACCCCCAGGGACGGCGCGACCCCATGGAACCCCTCGTCAAAGAGGCGCCCCCGCCAGCGACCCCCAAGCGCGTGGAACGTGCACCCGACGAGGTGCGGGAGCCGCTGGAACGTTTCGACTTGGCGGCCCTGAAGCTGGTAGCCATTGTGCGGGGCAGCTTCGGCAGCAAAGCGCTGGTCAAGGCGCCGGACGGCAAGGGGTATTACGTCACGGTCGGCACCCGGATGGGCATGCACGGCGGGCGCGTTTCCGAAATCCGCGAGCAGGCGCTCATTATAGAGGAACTTTACGTGACACCTGGAAACGAAGTCATTTCGGAACCGCTCACCCTGCCGCTGCGGCGCCAGGATGGCAAAGGAGGGTGAGTATGCGCCTTGCCGGAATCTTCTTTTTTGTGGTCCTTGGGTTTGTCGCAGCCCTGTGCGTCAGCGGATGCCGCACCGAGTTGGAGCCGTACACGCCAGCCGGATCCGACGCCCTGTGGCAGCCCGAGCCGGTGCCGGACCTCTTCGGCGACGCGGCAACGGTCGTAACCGACGTCTCCTTTGAAAACCAAGTCGATGCAGCGGTGGTTGTCGTGCGGACCTCGGGCACGCCGCCGCAGATACGCGCCCATCAGCGCTACGAGCCAACCCACGTGGCCCTGGACATTCAAGCAACGCGCCTGGGCACCCAACAATCGGTTTTTGCCGTGCAGGACCCGGGCGGCACCGTGACCAAAGTGGTGGCGGTGGAACAGATTCGCAACATGCAACCGCAGGTCGTCATCAGGGTTTATCTGCATGAAGCCGTTCCGTTTGAGATGGAACAGGACGAGGGGGTTATACGGCTCGCTTTGGCCCACCGACAGCCTGACGCCGGTGCTGCCGAGAGCCCGATCCCGGTTCCTGAAGCGGATGCGACGCCCACGGAGCAAGATGCTGCCACAGAGCCGATGTTGCCCGAGAGGGACGAAGAATCTCTGACACCTGAAACGTCGGCAGAATCCACAACGCGGGAAATACCCGCAGAACCCCCGGCCTCCGAAACGATTACGGATTCCGCGGCGGACGAAGTAGCTGCAGAGTCGGTGCCGTCCGAAGCGGGCGTAGAAGTCCCGGGGGACGAAGCAGCCCTGGAACAACCGCCATCGGAGCCCGCCGAGCCGTCTTCTGTGCCCAGCGAGGAAACCATCTTCCTCGACGTTCAGGAAGCCGACCTTCACGACGTCCTGCGGCTGATCGCTGACGCGGTAGGGGTGAACATCATCGCCGGGGCCGATGTGCAGGGTAAAGTCACCACTCGGCTGGATGACGTGCCGTGGAAAGAGGCCTTGGACGCGATGCTCAGCATCAACGGCATGGGACACGAACGGTCCGGCAACGTCATCCGCATCGCGCCGCTGGAGCATTTCGCCAAGAAACGCGAGGCCAGGCTTCGGGAGCAGGAGATACAGCGGCAAATCCAGCCGACGTTCACGCAGGTGGTCACCATCAACTACGCCAACGCCGCCGCCCTGCAGCCGAACCTGGAGAAACTGTTGAGCGACAAAGGCTCACTGGCTGTCGATACGCGCACCAATACGATTATCGTCAACGATACGCAGGCCGCCATCAGCACGATAACCGATCTGGTGGCGACGCTGGATCGCCCGACACCGCAGATCATGATCGAGTCGCGTATCGTCGAGTCCTCCCGCAACTTCTTGCGCGATCTTGGGGTGCAACTTGCCGGGCGTACGGAAGAGAAAATCAACGCGTCGTTTCCCAACGCCGTATCAATTTTCGGGGCGGGAACCCGTGCGGGCTCCAACGTTCCCGGCAACTTCATTCTGGACCTGCCCGCCCTGGTCGGAACGGGGGCCGGCGGCTCGATGGGCATTTCCTTCGCCAGCATCGGCGGCAGCTTTCTCGACGTTCACCTCTCCGCCCTGGAATCCTCCGGGCGTGGCAAGGTGATCTCCAGGCCGCGGATTGCTACGCTGGACAACACGGAAGCCCTTATCCAGAGCGGCAGGCGCATTCCGTTCGAGACCACTTCCGCGAATCAGGGCACCCAGACGCAGTTCGCCGACGCCAGCATCAGCCTGCGCGTCACCCCGCACGTAACGCCACACGGCTTCATCAACATGAAGATCGTGGCCTCGCGCAACGCCGCCGACTTCACGCGAACCTCGCGCGACGGCGTGCCCACCATCATTACCCGCGAAGCCACCACCGAAATGCTGGTGCGCGATGGCGATACGGTGGTCATCGGCGGCCTCTACACCCGCGACATGAGCACCAGCGAGGACGGCGTGCCCTTCTTCTCGAAAATCCCCGTTCTGGGCTGGCTCTTCCGCAGAACCCGTAACCTTGACAGCACCGACGAATTGTTGTTTTTCATCACCCCGCGCATCATCCGCGAACCGCAAGAAAGCCTGGAGACGCTGCAGTGATGACGCCGGGCGCCATCGTTGAAAGCTGTGATACCATTGCCGGGTTCATGACCCACGCGACACGTTTTTGTAAGGAGCTATCATGCCATCCACGCTACGTTGCATTGCCGTGCAGACGGCTACCGAACAGTACGACATCCATATCGGCGCCGGGGCGTTGGCGCAATTGGGACAGCAGGCGCGCGCCTGGAACAAGGGGCGCAAGGCGTTTGTGCTGACGCATCCCGGCTTGTACGAGTTATACGGCGGACGGCTGAGCGAATCACTGCGTGCGGCCGACTACGCGGTAGAGTCGTGTCTGGTGCCGGAGGGTGAGCGGAGCAAAACCTTGAGGCATGCGGCCAGGCTGTTCACCAGGTTGGCGCGGATGGGCGCCGACCGGCAAAGCGTGATTTTCGCCCTGGGGGGCGGCGTGATCGGCGATTTGAGCGGTTTCGTGGCCGCCAGCTACATGCGGGGCATTCCACTGGTACACGTGCCCACGTCGCTTCTGGCCATGGTCGACAGCAGCATCGGCGGCAAAACGGGCGTCAATCACCCCCTCGGCAAGAACCTGATCGGGGCCTTCTACCCGCCTCGCATGGTGGTGACGGACACCAGCCTGCTGGCCTCCTTGCCGGAGCGCGAATACCTGTGCGGACTAAGCGAAATCGTCAAAGTCGGCGCTATTGGCGACCCCGAGTTGTTCGCCTTTATGGAAAACCGCGTTCAGGCCATCCGAGAACGCGACGAAGCCACGCTGACCACGCTCATCGAGCGGGCGATCGCAGTGAAGGTGCGGGTGGTGCAGGAGGACCCCACCGAGAAGGGCGTGCGGGCCATTCTCAATTTCGGCCATACGATTGGCCACGCGCTTGAAGCCGCCACCGCCTACGCACGCTACACACACGGGGAGGCCGTCGCCATTGGCATGGCTCTGGTCGCGCGCCTGTCCGAGCGGCTGCAGTATTGCTCAGCGGACGTACGCGAACGGCTGTGCGACTTGCTGACAACCCTGCGTCTGCCCGTCGCGTACGCCGACATCATGCCCCAGCTCCTGCTGGACCTGATGGCGCACGACAAAAAATCGATCAACGGCGTGGTGCGGTTCGTGATGCTCGAAGACATCGGCGCGGTGGTCTTCCAGCAATCCGTGCCTCTCGACGTCCTGCAAGAGCTGCTTGAGGAATACGCCGCAACACCCGCAACCGCGCAGTGAGGGCGGGAACAGCCATGGCACGGATACTCATCGCACACGGCCCGAATCTCAATCTCCTGGGCAGCCGCGAACAGCACATCTACGGGACCACTACCCTGGCCGGCATCAATCAGAACCTCCAGCAGGAAGCGTCGCGGCTGGGACATGAAACGGAATGCTTTCAGTCAAACCACGAAGGGGAACTGATCGACTGGATTCAGACCCACGGCCGGCAAGCGGATATCCTGATCCTCAACCCCGCTGCTTTCACCCACACCAGCGTTGCCCTGCGGGATGCGATCCTGGGAGTGAGCATTCCGGTCATCGAAGTCCACCTGTCGAACATCTATCGGCGCGAGCCGTTCCGTGCACATTCGTACATTGCGGACATCGCCCTCGGCCAGGTGGCGGGTTTCGGACCACACAGCTATGAGCTGGCGTTGCAGGCCGCACACCAGGTGCTGAGCCAAAACGCCAACCCAACGCCACAAGCCTGACGCCGGTGGCCAGGAGGCGTCCAACGGAGCCATCATGCCATCCACCCTGTTAACACTGTGGCTCCGTTTTTCCACCCGGGCGGTCGGGCTCTTCCTGTTTCCCTTTTGCCGGCTGCGCATCCAGGGGTTGGAGCACGTACCCCGCCGGGGCGGTGTGGTGCTCGCCAGCAATCATCTTTCCATGTTCGACACCCTGATCATCCCCTACTCCATCAACAGGGCCCACGGCGCCCAGACGATCTGGGCGCCGGCGAAGGAAGAGCTGTTCCGTCTGCCCATCGTCAGCTTCATTCTGAATTCCTGGGGGGTCTTCCCCATCCGCCGCGGCAAGAACGATCTGCGCGGCATCCGCCGCATGCTCACTCACATGCGCAGCGGCAAAATCATGCTCTTCCCCGAGGGCACCCGTAGTCGCGACGGCCATCTGCACGAAGGCAACCGCATGCTAGGCAAGATCATTCACCAGGCTCAACCCGTTGTCATCCCGACCCTCGTCGTCGGTACCGACCGCGTCTGGGGCTCCAAACGATGGTGGCCGCGCTGGCGCACGCCGGTGTCGCTGCGATACGGCAAGCCGTTGGACCTGCAGCCGTATTTTCAAAGGCCCAATAGCAAGGAAACCGCCGAGGCGATTGTTAAAGAAATCATGGGGGCTATTGCCGCCTTGACGTATAATGACCAACCGGCAACAATGAGCCGTTCCGCGCCAGGCCCCCGACTTCAGCCCGAGGGCTCTGACAATGAATCGCCGCGCTTCTGACACGAAAGCGCTGCAGCCGCTGCACGTCGCGCTGACGGACGCCTTACAACAGGCCGGACTCGACAACGTCGTCACCCTGGTTGCGCTGCAACGCAACTGGACCGCGATCGCGGGTTCTCAACTCGCGACGGTGTCGCACCCCGTGCGGTTCAGGTGGGGAGAACTGCTCATCAGCGTCAGCGACGCCATCTGGCTCCAGCAGATGACGTTTTATCAAACGCAGCTACGGCACAACATTCGCAGTGTAGTCGGCAACGTAAAGGTCTCGAACCTGCGATTCGTACTGGCCTATGCTTCCGACCAGCCGTCAAGGCCGCGAACCTCGCCTGAGGGGCCGACGCAACAACCGGCACTGCTAACGGCGGACGAGGAACGCCGGGTGCGGGAAGGCACGGCCTGCATTGCTGACGCAGAATTGCGAGAGGCGGCAAGACGGGCATGGCGGCAAGATTTGCTAGCAAAAAGGTAGGAACAATGCAGAACACAACGGGCTCAGCGTGGCGCGTGACAGGTTGCAGAAGCAGGCGGACTTTGTTCCGGGCGGTTGTGGCCTTGCTGCTGTTTTTCAGCGGCGGCGCCATCGCGCAAGCGCCCTACTCCGCTCCGATAAGTCCCCCGAACGCCTCCGCCCGGCGTTACATGACGTTGCAACAACGCGCCGAGTCCGATTTCCACTACCTCTTGAGCCACCTGCTACAGTTCAGCAGCAACAAGGAGCAGAATTATCTGAACCGTGCTGTTGACGAGATGCACCGGGCCCTGAACACCCAGTCGTACTCCGGATTTCTGCATCTGGAACTGGCTCGGCTGCACGTCAAGCAAGGTAATCTGGATGCGGCCCTACAAGCCTGCGAGCGCGCCATTCAATTGGCCCCCGAGTCCCACGAGGCCTATTCCCTCCTCGGCAGAATCCATACCTTCAGACGCGATAACCGGGCAGCACAAGTCGCTTTCCGCAAGTCCATCACCCTGCAACCTCAACAGGAATCGGCGTACCTCCACCTCGGCTCCCTTTTTGCTGAAGCGGGGCAACGGGATGAGGCCATCGCTGTCTTTGAGGAATTGATGCAAGTGATGCCGAACTCCACTCGCGGCTTGTACTCCCTCGCCCGCATCCACGCCGAAGCGGGCGACCACGACCTCGCCGAACGCTATCTGAAACGCGCCATCGCGGAGCAACCGCACTTCGAGCCGGCGCTGCGTTTTCTGGGCAACATCTATGACAAGCAGAAGCGCTATGACGAAGCGACCGAGATGTATCAAAAAGCCGTCGAGATCAATCCTTACAACCTCAGGCTGCAGCAGCGCCTGGCCGAGCTTTACACCCAGCAGAAACGGCTCGATGAAGCACTGTGGATTTATGAGGAGCTTCAGCAACTGGAGCCGCAGAACTTGTACCTGAGCCGCATCGGTATGCTCCGTTTGCAAATGGAGAGATACCTCGAAGCCCTCGAAGCCCTCCAGGAAGTGGTGCGGATGGAACCGGGCAACGTCGACATGCGTTTCTATCTGGCGCAAACCTACGAGGAGCTGGAACGCTACGAGGAAGCGCTGACGGAGTTGAAAGAAGCCGCGAGATTGCGCCCGAAGTCTCCCGAGGTCTATTTACATATTGGGTATATCTACGAACAAATGGAAGATCTCCCGCAGGCGGTCGACGCCCTGACCCAGGCCGTCTCGCTGAAGCCGAAGCGGGCCGGGTCGCATTTCTACCTCGGCCTCTTACTGGCCAAGAGCGAGGGCTACAACGATGCCGTTGTCAGCCTGAAAAAGGCCGTGGACCTGGACGGCGGCAACACCACCTACCATTTCAACCTAGGCGCCGTGTACGAAAAGCTGGGGGACTTCGATTCTTCCGTGCAGCATATGGAGCACACCATCACGCTGGACCCCAAGCACGCAAATGCCTTGAATTACCTCGGCTACATGTACGCCGAGCGCGGCATCAAGCTCGACGAATCGGTTACCGTGATTCAGCGCGCCCTGGCAATCGAACCGACCAACGGCTACTTTCTCGACAGCCTCGGCTGGGCCTATTTCCAGAAAGGGTTGTACGCGAAAGCCTTGGCGGAACTGAACAAGGCCATCGAGGAGGTACCGGACGACCCCGTTATTCAGGAACACTTGGGGGATATCTACTTCCGGCTGAGCCGAATACATGAGGCCGAGGCAGCCTGGGAAAAATCCCTGGAGCTCAAGGCCGACCCAGCGGTTGAGCGCAAGCTGCAACAGATTCGACACATGATAGAGGAAGCAGCGCATGGGACGCCTGAGCCGCAACGCCATTAGCCTTGCCGTATCCCTGTTTCTCCTTGGGGGCTGTAGCGGCCTGCGGCTGTTTTCGCCCCCCGAGCCCCCCCCTCCGGTGCCCGCCTCCGTTTCCGCCGAACCGTTCTGGAAGCATTTGACGGAACGTCGAAACGTCCTGGAGAATCTGAAAGGGCTTGCGCGGGTGCAGGTCCGTACCGACAAGGGGAGCGCGGCGCTGGATGACGTTGTGGTGGTCGTGCGGCACGCCGAGGCGCTGCGGCTCGAAGGCATCGGGCCGTTCGGGCAGCCGTTGTTCCTGTTTATTACCGACGGGGAATGGCTGGCCTTGCACATGATCCGGGACAACCGTCTCGTCGTCGGGCCCGCATCGGCACGGAACCTTGAGCGGCTGTTCGGCATCGCCGTGGCGCCCCAATCCCTGTTGCACCTGCTGCTGGGTGACATTCCGCTGAACCCGCTGCCCGCGAACGGAGACTTGGCATACCGGGAAGACGAACGGCTGTATATGTGGGAGAGCACGAAGCCGGGACCAGACCCAAGCTATCGCGTATGGTTCGATCCCCAGAGCTTGCAGCCGGTACGGTTTGAGATGGAGGACGCAGCCGGATCAGTCGTGATACGGGTCAACTACGGCGACTTCGAGCGACACGGAGACATCCTGCTCCCGACGCGCATTGATGTTGCCGAACCCGAAACCCAGCGCCAGGCGGTCTGGCGCTACACGGACGTGCAATTGAACACCGAGGTGTCGGCGGACCTGTTTCGCGTGCAACCGCCGCCGCAAACCGAAATCCGGGTGCTCAAAGAGGACCCCGCCTGAAACCCGGCCACGCCACTGACGCAGAAATGATACAGGTATCGTGATTTTTTCCGCGCCGGCTAAAATCAACCTTGGCTTGGCCGTGCGTAGACGCCGGCCCGATGGCTACCACGACATCTCCACTATCTTCCTCAAGATATCCCTCGCCGACAAGCTAGGCATCGACGACACGAACAGGCCGGATATCACCGTTCACTGCGACGACCCCAACATTCCGAACGATTCGCGCAATCTCGTGCACCGAGCGGCCACGGCTCTGCAACAAGCAGCGCCGGGGCGCGGCGCTCGTTTCAGCCTGCGCAAATTCATTCCCGTTGCCGCCGGTCTCGGTGGCGGCAGCAGCGACGCGGCGACGGCCCTCAGCGGCCTCAACGCCCTGTGGAATCTCCAGTTGGCCCCGGCTGAGCTGGCCCGACACGCTGCCGCAATCGGCGCTGACGTGCCGTTCTTCCTTCTGCCGGACGTGGCGGCCCTCGGACGCGGCCGGGGCGACGAGGTCGAACCCCTCTCCTGCCCGGCGGTGTTGTCTCTCGTACTCGTCAAGCCACCCGTGACGGTGTCCACCGCCTGGGCCTACCGTCAACTTGATTTGGCGTTGACAGACAACGCCGACGCGACTACCATTCTCGCTCACCATCTCGAATCGGGCGACATTGAGAGTCTGGGAAAGGGATGCTTTAACGATTTCGAACCCGTTATGCTGATGCACTTTCCTGTCCTCCGCACCATCAAAAGAGCCTTGACCCAACCAGGCGTGTATGGTGTAAGTATGTCGGGGAGTGGGCCAACAATGTACGCATTATGCCGTTCATACGACGTTGCGCAGGAAGTGGCTCAAACGGTACGGAATCAGGGCTGGCAGGTGTGGGCATGCCAGACATGGCGCAGCGACAGTGCGGGTGATCCTGAACAGCATTAGTAGCGTAAAGCGAGAAGGACGGCGCGTTCAGCTTCGCGGCGTGTCTCCTGTCAAATGGGGCGTCGTCAAGCGGTAAGACACAGGTCTTTGGAACCTGCATTCGGAGGTTCGAATCCTCCCGCCCCAGTCTGTTTTTCCTTCCTTCCCTGCTTCCTGAACAACCCATGTTTCCAAGGTAATAGCCCTACGGCTATCTCTTTAAGGTGAAAAGAGTTGAAAGATTTGCGGCTTTTCACGGGACGCGCCAATCCACGATTGGCCTGTGGAATTTGTGAGTATCTGCAGATCGAGCCCGGTCGCATTGAGGTGTCCGACTTCAGCGACGGCGAAGTCTTCGTGCAAATCCAGGAGAACATCCGCGGACAGGACGTTTTCTTGGTGCAGTCGACGTGTCAGCCCGTCAACCAGCACCTCATGGAGTTGCTAATCATGGCTGATGCCTGCCGACGGGCCTCAGCAGCGCGCATCACGGCCGTTATCCCCTATTTCGGCTACGGACGGCAGGATCGCAAGGACCGCCCACGAGTACCCATCACCGCCAAGCTCGTGGCCGACCTGATCGCCGCTGCGGGGGTAAACCGGGTATTGGCGCTTGATCTGCACGCCGGCCAGCTCCAGGGCTACTTCGACATGCCGGTCGACCACCTCTTCGCCGCCCCCGTCCTCGTCGAACATTTCAAGCAGCAGCAATTCCAGAATTTGACGATCATTGCGCCGGACGCCGGCGGCGTGGAACGCGCCACGGCATTCGCCAAGCGACTGGACGCCTCCCTCGCCATCATCGACAAGCGCCGCGACCGCGACAAAAAGAACATCGCCAAGGTGATGCACATCGTCGGCGAGGTGAAGGACCGCGACGTGCTGATCGCCGACGACATCGTGGACACGGCGGGAACGCTGGTCGAGGCCACGGCCGCCTTGTTGCGTGCTGGAGCGCGGCGGGTGTTTGCCGGCGCTGCTCACGCGGTTTTGTCGGGCCCGGCTATGCAACGCCTTGGATCTTCCGGCCTGCAGCAGCTTGCCGTGACGGATACGATTCCGCTCGGTGCCAAGGCCGATAAGGAGGCCCGCGTGCACGTCTTGTCGGTTGCGCCCCTGTTGGGCGAAGCCATTAAACGAATCCATTCGGACGATTCGGTGAGTTCGTTGTTCAATTAGATAGATGGATGCCGACGCGGCGCAAGTGCCGGTACATGGGTGGGCGGGACAAAGCTTGCTAGCCAGAGGAGGTTGTGTATGGACAGGGTACGGGTTACGGCCCACGTACGACAAAGCACCGGCAAGTCGTCAGCGCGTCAGATTCGGCGCGAAGGACGCCTGCCAGCTATCATTTACGGCAAGGGCGACAGCACGTCGCTGACAATCGGAGCGGACACCCTGGGCGAAATCCGGCACTCGGCGGTCGGAGGCAACGCCGTCCTCGACATGAATCTTCTCGGCGAGCAAGAGGAGCAGTGCCACGCCATCCTGCGCGAGGTGCAAATTGATCCTGTCACGCGCGAGCCGTTGCACGTCGACTTTTTTCGCGTTGATCCCAACGAACCCATTCGCGTGACAGTCAGTCTAGAAACGATCAACGAACTACCGGACGAGTTCAAGGCCGCCAACAGGATAGCGTCACTGGTTCTGCGCGAGGTGGAAATCGAGTGTCTGCCGGGCGATATTCCCGAAAGCATCCGCATAGACCTCGCCGCCCTGACCGACAACCAAGCGCTCCACGCCAGCAACCTGGACTTGCCCGATGGTGTTACCTTGATCACGGATTCCGAAACGGCCATCGTTACCCTGAATACCACCGGCGGGGGTCGTGAGGCTCCTGAAGAGGGCGAAACGGAAACATCGGCCGCCGAGGACACGGCTGAAGCGTAGGGATTGTCTCGCACACGTGGACGTCATCGTCGGCCTGGGCAACCCCGGACAGCGCTACCGGTACCACCGTCATAACATCGGCTACGACGTCGTCGACGCCCTTGCCAACCGTCATGGCATTTCAGTACGGCGCCAGGAATTCGAGGCGGTCTGCGGCGTGGGCCGGGTCGGCGCTCATGCGGTCTTGCTGGCCAAGCCGCAAACTTTTATGAACGCCAGCGGCGAAGCGGTCGTGCCGCTGATGCGCCGCTACCTGCGGCGCCACGAGTTGCTCGTCGTTGTTCACGACGACATCGATCTGCCTTTAGGCAAATTGCGCCTCAAGGAACAGGGGGGCGATGCCGGGCACCGGGGCATTCGCTCCATTACCCAATGCCTGCAGAGCGACAAGTACCTCCGCTTGCGACTGGGTATCGGGCGGCCGTCCCGCAAGGAAGAGGTCATCGACTACGTACTGTCCCCGTTTTCCTCGGAGGAAGCAGACGCTCGTCAGGTGATGATTGACGAGGCGGTAGAAAAGCTGGAAGATCTTCTCAACCGGACAGAGACGCTCATGGGAGAGAATATCACGACAACGTAGGCCCCCACAAAGGGTCCACTCCTTGCTCGCCATGGCGGGCTACAAGCCACAAGGAGATTTGATGAACGCACGAACCGTGCTCTACGAGACCATCTTCGTCCTGCACCCCGAACTGACGGAGGAGGAAGCGGAAGAGGCTGTCCAGAGCCTCAATAAGATCCTCGAAGACAGGGGATCGGAGACGATCCGCATCGAACGCGGCGGCAAGCGCCGCCTCGCCTACCCTATCCGCAAGCAGCGCTACGGTTATTACAACCTCATCCATTTCCGCGCCCTTCCCAACGCACTCCTCGAACTGGAGCGTATCTACCGCCTGAGTGACCGCGTCTTGCGGTACATTTCCATACGCTACGACAAAGAAGAACAGATGACCGGCTTCACCCGCCTTCCCGACGACGATGGTCGGGAAGATCGGCGACGCATGGGACGGCGCGCGGATTCGTACCGCGGTACTCTTGATGACCGCCGCGCGGCTCAAGACGATGAGCCGACCCCCGACATGAAAGCGGAGGCAGACGAGGAGCCGGAGACGCCCAAAGTGACGGCGGCGGGAGATGAAGAGCCGGAAGCCAGCCTGGAAGCGGCTGAGGATGCGGTGGCGGATGACGAAGAGGTCGAGGAAGCAACCGGCTAGGTCAACCCCGGATCAGCTCCGGGGCGAGCTATGGAGGCAGAGACATGACGAGCTTCAATAAAGTCATCCTGCTGGGAAATCTCACCCGGGATCCCGAGATGCGCTACACCCCAAACGGCACTCCAGTCGCCTCCTTTGGTATGGCGGTCAACCGGCGTTATCGCCAGGGCGACGAGCAAAAGGAAGAGGTGTGTTTCGTTGATATCAGCACTTTCGCGAGATCGGCGGAGATCGTCGGGCAGTACCTCAGCAAAGGCAGTCCGGTATTGATCGAAGGTCGTTTACAGTTTCGCAGTTGGGAAGACCAGAACGGGCAACGACGCAGCAAGCTCGACGTCGTCGCCGAACGGGTCAATCTCATGCCGCGCGCCAGCCAGGACGGTGGCAGTCGTCAGAGTGCGGGTGGCGCACCACCTCCAAACCGGGATGACGACATCGCACCGCCGCAGGACGACGACATTCCATTCTGAGTATCAGGAAATACTGGCCTTTTGGGGCCACCCCCTACGAGAGAGGGCAAGCATGGCAGTCAACACTTCGAGAAAGAAAGCGACAGCACGCAAGCGGCGGCGCTTCCTGCGCAAAAAAATATGCCGTTTCTGCGCCGACAAGGTAACGTTCATCGATTACAAGGACATACGGCGGCTGCGCAACTTGGTGACCGAGCGAGGCAAAATCATCCCGCGGCGCATTTCCGGCAACTGCGCGGGACATCAACGCCAGCTCACGGTAGCAATCAAGCGTTCACGCCATATTGCCCTGATCCCCTTTACAGCCGAATAATCCGCCGCGCACACGCGGGACATCCTGGTGACGCGGCGGTCGGGCAGGAAAGGAACACGCAGTGAGCCGCAACACGGAGTTGCCAGTGCTGGCCGGGCTGTCTCTGGTCCTGGTCTTGCTCCCGACATTTGCGCCGCTTGAATGGTTGTTTCCGACCCTGTTAGGCCCGTTCCCCATCACCATTCTGGCGGTGAAGTATCCGTGGCGTCACGTGCTGTGGCTCATCGGCCTGCAGGCGGGCGTTCTGCTCGTCATCACGGCGCTGCCAAGCCTGTTGCTCTTGGCACAGTACAGCGTGGTGGGGCTGACGCTCGGCGCGGCCATGCGGATGGGCTACACGGCTTCGCGCACCATTTCCTGGAGCGTCGCCCTGCCAATCGGCATTGGCGCCGTGGTGCTGCTGTTCGTAAGCGCCATGGCCCAGCAAACGCCGCACGCCTATCTGATCCACATGTTCGAACAAATGGCGGACGGGCTGTACGAGCAGTTGCGGCAGATGGAGGGCCTGCGGAACGAGGAGGCCATGGCCGCCGCGCTCGAGGCGTTCCTGCGCACCATGGCTGCCGTGCTGCCTGCCGTGTGCGCCGTCAACTTCCTCTTTCCCAACGTGTTGAACTATCTCCTCGCACGGCGCTACTTGCAGCACCAAGAGCCGCCGATACCCTTCGCACCGGCGGACATCGCCGATTGGCGCGCAACGGATTACCTGGTATGGGTATTTCTGGCCAGCGGCGTCGCCCTGTTCCTGCCGGCGCCGGTGCTCAACTACATCGGCCTGAACGTCTTTCTCGTCACCCTGGCGCTCTATTTCATACAAGGTCTGGCCATTTTGGTTTACTGGGGGCGCCGCCTGCCGCTCCCTTCCGCGGCGTGCTGGCTGCTGGCCATCCTGGCTTTCCTACTGGCGGCCCCGCTTTGCATGCTGGCGTGCACCGCTGCGGGCTTGTTCGATCTGTGGGTCGATTTCCGGCGCCAACGCCGTCAACTACCGGAGCATTGACCCTGACAGTCCGGCAGACAACGACTCGACTGTTGCTATAATGTCCGAATCCCTGAATCGTAAGGAGGCATAATCATGAAAGTCATTCTGCTGCATGAAGTGGAACATCTGGGCGAGATCGGCGATGTCGTCGAGGTGGCCGAAGGCTACGGCCGCAACTATCTCCTGCCGCGCGGCCTGGCCATCGCGGCCACGGCCAGAAATGCACGCCAACTGGCCCATGAACAGCATCTGCGCGAAAACCACATCGCCCGTGTCCGGCTGGAAGCGGCCACGCTGGCCGAACAATTGCGAGCCTTGCAATTCAGCTTCACCCGCAAGGCCGGCGAGGAGGGCAAGTTGTTCGGCTCGGTGACGACGATGGATATCGCCGAGCAACTCAAGGAAGCCGGCTTCACTATTGATCGCCGCAACATTGAACTCGACCAGCCGCTGAAGAGCCTCGGCGAATTCGCCGTACCCGTTCGTCTGCCGGCGTCGGTGTCAGCCGACCTGAAGGTAACCGTCGTTGCAGAAGCGTGAGGCGTGCCGTCATGGACAACGGACAGTCCATCGCTCTCCAAAAACTGCCGCCCCAGAATGTGGAGATGGAACAGAGCATTCTGGGCGCGATCCTGCAAAATAACGACGCGATCGTCCGGCTTGCGGACACGCTGCAGGAAGAGGACTTCTACCACGACGCCCACCGCTGGCTGTTCCGCGCCATGCTCGACCTCTTCCAGGAAAATGTTCCCATTGACGTTCTCACCGTCAACGAGTGGCTGAAAAAGAAAAACCGCCTCGACGCGATCGGTGGCCCCGCCTACTTGGCGGAACTCGTCGAATTGGTGCCGACCGCTGCACACATCGATTACCACGCCCGCGTGGTGCGGGAAAAGAGCGTCCTGCGCGCCCTCATCCGCACAGCCACCACCATCGTGGCGGACAGCTACGAGGCGGACGAGGACGTGGCCGTGCTGCTCGATCGCGCCGAACGGTCGATCCTCGAAATCAGCCAAGGCAAGGCCACCTCCGGCTTCGTTGATCTCCAGAGCGTCCTGAAAGACAGCTTCCGGCAGTTGGAAAGCCTGTCAGCGCGCAAGGAACCGATTACCGGTCTGCCCACCGGTTTCAGCGATCTCGACCGGCAGACAGCCGGCCTGCAGTCCTCCGACCTGATCGTCATCGCCGGGCGGCCCAGCATGGGCAAAACCACCCTCGCCCTGAACATCGCCGCCTATGCAGGCATGCGGACGGGCAAACCAATCGCCGTTTTCAGCCTCGAAATGTCGAAGGAACAACTGGCCCTGCGTATGCTGTGCGCCGAGGCGAAGGTGGATTCCGCCAAGCTGCGCACCGGGTTTCTGGCCGGCAGCGATTGGAGCCTGCTGACCACGGCGGCCGGGGATCTCTCCGGCCAGGCCAACATCTACATCGACGACACCCCCATGCAAACGGCGCTGGACATCCGCGCCAAGGCCCGCCGACTGCGTGCCGAACAGGGAGACCTCGGACTCGTCATCGTCGATTATCTGCAACTCATGCAAGGCCGTTCCCGCGCTGAAAACCGCCAACAGGAAATCTCCGACATCACCCGCGCCCTCAAAGCTCTGGCCCGCGAGCTCCATGTGCCCGTGATCGCTCTGTCTCAGCTCAGCCGCGCCGTAGAACAGAGAAAGCCTCCCAAACCGCAACTGTCCGATCTGCGAGAATCTGGCGCCATCGAGCAGGACGCCGACGTGGTGGCGCTGCTGTATCGGGACGAGCTCTACAACGAAGACAGCGACGAACGCGGCGTGGCGGAGGTCAACATCGCCAAGCACCGCAATGGGCCGACCGGAACGCTACGCCTGGCGTTTCGCGGCGAGTTCACGCGCTTCGATAATCTCGCGCGGCAGGGCGATTATTAACGTGACGGCTGAAGCGTGGATAGGGGATAGCGGCGACTCCCTGACCGCAACACCCTGCCTCCCGGCAGGCGCCCCCCCGGCGGTGGCCGAGATCGACGTCGATGCCTTTGCCCACAACCTCCGCACCGTTCGGGACTGTTTGCAACCTGATTGCGAAATCATGGCCGTGGTCAAGGCCGACGCCTACGGACACGGCGCCGCCGTCCTGGCCGAGGCTGCCTTGGCAAACGGCGCCACATGGCTCGGCGTGGCCCGCTGCCTGGAGGGCGTCTCGCTGCGCCAGCAAGGCATCCGGGCGCCGATCCTGGTGCTGGGGCCTACCTGGCCGGAGGAGATCGACGCCCTCGTTCAGCACCGCCTGACGCCCACCGTCGGACGCTGCGAGGACGCCGACCGGCTGAACCGCGAAGCCGCCCGCCGCCGACTCACCTATCCCATGCACCTGAAAGTCGACACCGGCATGAGCCGCTACGGGCTGCTGCCGCAGGACTGCGCGGCCTTTTTCAGCAAGCTCGGCAAACGGCCGCATCTCCACCTGCAAGGCGTGATGACGCACTTGGCTACCGCCGATGCGTCTGATGGCGACAGCGGGGTGCGGCGTCAACTGGACGACTTCCGCGGCGTGCTGCAGGCGGCTGCGGCCCGGGGCGTCAAGCCGCGCTACGTTCACGCCGCCGGGAGCGCCGGCATATTCCGGTACCCCGAGAGCCACGGGAACCTCGTGCGTCCGGGCATTTCCCTGTACGGGTCGCACCCCTTCCCTTCCCGTCGGGCCTGCGGGTTGCGCCCGGTCATGCGGTGGGCGACCCGCCTGATCCGCATTCAGGGCGTGCCGGCCGGCATCGGCGTGAGTTACGGCCACAGCTTCGTTACGCAGCGCCCCAGCCGTCTCGGAACGTTGCCGGTGGGCTATGCTGACGGGTTGGACCGCGGCTTGTCGAACGTCGGCGAGGTGCTGATTCGCGGCCGGCGGGCGCCCATCGTGGGTCGCGTCTGCATGGGCCTATGCGTAATTGATCTCACCGATGTACCGCAGGCGCAGGTGGGAGATGTGGTCGTTCTGATCGGTGCCCAGGAGCGAGACCGCCTGACGGTGGACGACATGGCGGAACGATGCGATCGTATCCCCTACGAAGTGCTGTGCGCCGTCGGCCAGCAGGTGCCGAGACGCTACGTCGGATCGGAGGCCTGACCGTGCCACTGACGTTCGATGTCGTCGCCCACGACCCACGCAGCCAGGCCCGCCTCGGGCGCCTGGAAACCCCGCACGGCATGATCGACACGCCCGTGTTCATGCCGGTGGGCACGCAGGCAACCGTAAAAGCCCTGCGCAGCAGCGACTTGCTCGCCTGCGGCGCCTCGATCATCCTCGGCAACACCTATCACCTCTACCTGCGTCCCGGCCACGAGCTCATCCGCAGCCTCGGCGGGCTGCACGAATTCATGGGCTGGCGCCTGCCCATCCTCACCGACAGCGGCGGCTTTCAGGTTTTCAGCCTGAGCAGCCTGGCGCGCGTTTCCGAAAACGGCGTGACCTTCCAGTCCCACGTTGACGGCTCCCGGCACCTGCTCACGCCGGAGCGCGCCATCGACATCCAACTGGCCCTGGGCTCCGACATCATGATGGCCTTCGACGAATGCACGCCCTACCCCGTCACCTACGACGGCGCGCGGCTGTCCATGGAACTGACCGGGCGCTGGGCGCAACGCTGCCACGCGGCAGGACGCAAGCGCGCCGGGGGGCTTTTCGGCATCGTGCAGGGCAGCGTCTACAAGGCACTGCGGGACGCCAGCGCGAAGGAGCTGCAAGACATCGGCTTCGACGGCTATGCCATCGGCGGACTCAGCGTCGGCGAGGCCCGTTCGGTCATGTACGACATGGTGGCCCACACCGCTCAGCGACTGCCTGAGCGGCAGCCGCGCTATCTGATGGGCGTCGGCAAGCCGCAGGACATCCTGCACGCCGTGCGCCTGGGCATCGACATGTTCGATTGCGTTCTGCCGACCCGTAACGCCCGCAACGGATTCCTGTTCACCTCCACCGGCAAGGTGGTGATCAAGAACGCTCGCCACCGCGCCGATGAGCGCCCGCTGGATCCCGACTGCGATTGTTTTACCTGCCAGCACCATTCGCGCGCCTACCTGCGCCATTTGTTCATGGCGGGCGAAATCCTGGCTCTGCACCTCAACACGGTGCACAACGTGACGTATTACCTGCGCCTCATGAGCCGGATACGCGAGGCCATTCGCCTGGGCAACCTCGACGAACTCACGGTGCCGGAGTTTTAGAATGCTTCCGTGTCCGGTCGAATCATAAGGAGAATGGCGGCTTGCCGATGTACAGATGCCCGGCCCCTGGCAGAACGCCGGAAAGGACACCAGCCGCGGTAGGTGACTTATGGCGCGCCGGGTCCAGGAGATACGCTGTCCGCCGGGCGAGGGGACTCTGCGGGGCGTCGTTCAGAAAGCGTTGCCAATTGCGTGCGGAGAGCTGGTACTGGCCCTGCTCGAAGGGGAGCTCGCCGAGCTTGAAGACGCCACTTGCGCGCCACTTATCTCCCCATTAAACTGGCTCAGCCTCTGAAAATGAGCGCGGGCGTCGCCGTAGGCCGCGTCGCCTTGCAGGGCCAAGCCGATGAGGACTTGCGCCGCGTCGTGCTGTCGGTGCCGGGGAAACAGCAGCGTAAACCGCTTCAACTCGGTGATGGCGCGGTAGTAGTCCCCAAGCCGAAACAGGTGCGTGCCAAACACATAGACTTGCCCAGGGTCTCCGCCAGCCGGCTGGGCTTGCGCCGCAACGTTCGGAGGCGCGGCCAGACAGCATCAACAAAGCCAGAAAGGTAACAACCAACGATCTGGGACTGTGGGGGTATGGGCATGGGGCAGCTTTCGCTGAAACGGGCTCCGTCAATGGCCGGGCAACGTAGCATCGGCAACCAAGCATGTTAACGCACAGCCCCGAGGCGCAAGACGCTCAGAGCTCGCAAAAGATATCCTCACCCTCAACACAGCGCCGTACACGCACGAAATGAGACAGCATCATGCCAACCCCGAGTGATCACAAACAACTGATCGAGCAGTACCCCCTCTTGGGAACGATCGGTAACACCCCTCTGGTTCAGGTGAACGTCCTGCGCGACACCTTGCCGGACATCGACGTGTTTGCCAAGCTCGAGTATTTCAACCCCGGAGGGTCGCTGAAGGATCGCCCGGTACGGCAGATTCTGCTGGATGCGTTGACCAACGGCGCCTTGTGTCCCGGCAAAACGATTCTGGATTCGAGCTCCGGCAACGCCGGCATTGCTTACGCCATGCTCGGTGCCGCCCTCGGCTATCCCGTGGCCCTGGTGGTTCCCGAAAACGCCAGTCTGGAGCGCCGCAAACGCATCGTGGCGCACGGCGCAAACCTCATCACCACCGACGCACTGAAGGGCTACGACGAGGCACTGCGCGAGGTGCATCACCTGGCCGACCAGGAGCCGGAGCGGTATTTCTTTGCCGACCAGTACGGCAACGCGAGTAACTGGCAGGCGCATTATCACGGCACCGCCCTGGAAATCCTGGAGCAAACCGGTGGCCAACTAACACACTTCGTTGGCGGTATCGGCACCGGCGGCGCCATCACCGGCATCGGCCGGCGGCTGAAAGAGTACAACCCCTCCATCAAGGTCATCGCCATCATCCCCGAAGAGTTTCCCGGCATCGAAGGGCTGAAGCCGCTCAGCGCGCCCGACGCCATTGTGCCGGCCATTCTCGATCAGAGCGTCATTGACGAGCGCGTGGACGTCACCATCGAAGAAGCGTACGACATGTGCTGGCGCCTGGCGCGCGAGGGGTTTTTCGTCGGCCAGTCTTCGGGCGGTTACATGCAGGGGGTGGCCAGGGTTGCCGCGCGCGTGCGACGGGGCCGCATCGTCACCTTGTTCAACGATCTGGGCGAGCGCTACGCCAGCACTCACCTGTGGCAACCGCAAGAATAGCGACGTAACAGAGGAGCCATGTCATGCAGTTTGCCAGTGCCATGTCACGCGAGGTGCAAACCGCAGCGGCGGTTGCGGAGGTATTGGACAGCGTAACCAGCCAGTTATCCGAACAGTCTGCCCACCTGAGCCTTGTCTTCGCTTCCCCCCACCACCTGAAAGATTTCCCAAACCAGTTGCAGGTCATGCAAGAGCAGTTGTCCAGCCACACGCTGATTGGCTGCACCGGCGGCGGCGTGATCGGCGATCAGCAGGAGGTGGAGCAACGGCCCGGCCTGTCCCTGATGGCGGCCCACCTGCCGGGCGTCACCATCACGCCGTTTCATATCGAGCAGCCCGAGCTGGAGCAGGAAACGTCGGATAGCTACTGGCACGACCGGCTGGGGCTGCCGCCCGACGACAAGCCGACCTTCATCCTGCTGCCCGATCCCTACGTCATCGACCCCCGCAAGCTGCTCGACGTGTTCAACAGCGCCTATCCCCTGCGCCCGGTGCTGGGCGGCCTGGCCAGCGGCGGCCAGTCGCAGAGCAGTTGCGCGCTGTTTCTGGACGGCGAGGTGCTACACGGCGCCGTCGGGATTGCCCTGCAAGGGGACTTCGTGATGCACACCGTGGTATCGCAGGGCTGCAAGCCCATCGGCCGGCCGCAGTTCGTGACGCGCTGCGAGGACCAGATCATCTACGAGTTGAGCGGCCGCCCGGCCCTGGAAGTGGCGCGCGAGACGGTCGGCGAGCTGTCCCCCGAGGACCAGGAACTGGCGCGCACGGCGCTGCTCATCGGGCGCGTGGTGGACGAGTATAAGGAGACCTTCGAGCGCGGCGATTTTCTCATTCGCACCCTGCTCGGCGCCGACCCCAAAAGCGGCGCCATTGCGGTTGGGGAAACGACCCGGCCCGGTCAGACGGTGCAACTGCACGTACGCGACGCCGACACCGCGCGGGAAGATCTGACCAAGATGATGGGGGCCCTCACGCCCAAGCTGGCCGACCGGCCAGCGCAGGCGGCGCTGGTTTTTTCCTGCAACGGGCGCGGCGCCCACCTGTACGGCAAGCCGAACCACGACAGCGAGATGATTGCCGCCGCCACCGGCGACATCCCAAGCGCCGGGTTCTTTTGCAACGGCGAAATTGGCCCCATCGGCACCAGCAATTTTCTGCACGGCTTCACGGCGAGCATCGGCATCTTCCAGGAGAAGGTGTGATCCCCGGCTACGCCACCACCGAAACGCTGCTGGAGGTGCCGGGACATCGTGTGCGCATGATACGGGTCGCCGACGCCGAAGCGCTGCTGGCGGACATCGAACCGGTCACGTTTGCCGAGGACGAACGCCTGCCCTACTGGGCTGAGTTGTGGCCCTCTGCTGTGGCCTTGGCGCACTACCTCGCCAAGCATTTGAATCTGGAGGGCCAGCGCGTCCTGGAACTGGGCTGCGGCCTGGGCCTGATCAGCGTGGTGGCGTCTCTGCAAGGCGCGCGGGTTCTATGCACCGATTACGAAGAAGCCGCCCTGACCATTGCCCGCCAAAACGCCCGCGGCAACGCCTGCCGCCGCATGCGCTTCCGGCTGGTGGATTGGTGCCAACCCGCGCTGCGGCGGCGCTACGACTGCATTCTCGCCTCCGATGTCATTTACGAGGCGCGTTCCTTCGGCCCTCTGGTGTCGCTGCTACAGCGCTATCTGGCACGCGGCGGCATGGCCGTTCTTGCCGAACCCGGACGCGTCAACGCCCCGCCGTTTTTCACCCTGCTGCGGCAGCGTGGCTTCACCTACCGCAAGCACACCCAGCGTGTGCAGTGGGAAGGCGCCCACCGTATCTCCATCTACGTCATCCGTCATCAGGCGAACAAAGACTACCCGCCGCGGTAAGCGTCATGAAGGCAGGGGACATGGAAGATCAGACGGCTGTAAGGGAACGACTGGCCGCCTTGCGCGACATTGTCAGCCAGCATCAGCGCTTGCGCGACATTGTCAGCCAGCATCAGCGCCGCTATTTCGTGGACAATCGGCCCACCGTCAGCGATGCGGAGTATGACACCCTGTACCGCGAACTCCAGGATCTGGAAGCAGCGTACCCGCATCTCATCACGCCCGATCCGCTAACCCAGCGCGTGGGCGCGGAACCGGCCGATGGATTCGAGTCGGTGGCGCATCAGGTGCCGATGCTCAGTCTGGACAACGCCCGAAATGCCGACGAACTGCGGGAGTTCGAGGCGCGCCTGGTGCGGCTACAGGCCGAGTCCGCGCAGCCGCTGAGCTATGTGGTCGAGCCGAAGATCGACGGCCTGGGCGTGGCGCTGCTCTATGAAGGCGGGGAGTTCGTGCGCGGCGCGACGCGCGGCGACGGGCGGGTGGGTGAGAACATCACGCAGAACCTGCGCACCATCAAGAGCATCCCCCTGCGCCTGGACGGTGAACTGGCGCGCTTGAGCCGACTGGAACTCCGCGGCGAGGTTTACATGCCGCGGCGCGCCTTCGCGCGCCTCAACCGGCAACTCGAAGCGGACGGCCAGGCACCCTTTGCCAACCCCCGCAACGCCGCCGCGGGCTCGCTGCGGCTGCTGGATTCCCGTATCACCGCCCGCCGACCGCTGGACGTTTTTCTCTACAATCTGGGCTACGCCGAACCCGCCCACCCCGTCGCGTCGCACTGGGACGCGCTGCAGGCGCTGTCGCAGGCCGGCGCTCGGACGAATCCGCGCGCGGCGCGCTGCAGCACCATCGATGAGGTCATCGCCTACTGCCAGGCGCTCGAAGCCGAGCGCAACGAACTGGATTACGAGGCCGACGGAGTCGTCGTGAAAGTCGACAGTCTGGCATTGCAGGAGGCGTTCGGCGCCACCGCGCACCATCCCCGCTGGGCCATCGCCTTCAAATTCGCGGCGCAGCAAGCGGTCTCCGTCGTGCGGGAGATCACCCTTAACGTCGGCCGCACGGGGGCGCTGACCCCCACGGCTGTCCTTGATCCCGTGCACATTGCCGGTGTTACGGTGCGCCGCGCCTCGCTCCACAACGAGGACGAAATCCGCCGCAAGGACATTCGCGTCGGCGATACCGTGTGGGTCGAACGCGCCGGCGACGTCATCCCGCAGGTCGTCAGCGCAATCCTCGACAAACGCCCGGCGGACAGTGAGCCATTCGTCATGCCGGAGCAGTGCCCGGTGTGCCAGACGGCGGTTTACCGGCCCCTTGGCGAGGTCGTAGCGCGCTGCCCGAACGCCGTGTGTCCGGCACAGTTGCGCGAACGGCTGCTGCATTACGGCGGCCGGCGCGCCATGGACATCGACGGCCTCGGCGCCGCGGTGGTCGAGCAATTGGTCGATCGCGCCCTGGTGCGTGATTTTGCCGACCTCTACGCCCTGGACCAATCCACCCTCGAAACCCTCGACCGCTTGGCCGAGAAATCCGCCGGCAATCTGCTCGACGCCATTGCCCAGAGTCGTGAGCGCGGCTTGGCACGCCTGCTGTTCGGCCTCGGCATCCGGCACGTCGGCGAGCGGGCCGCCACGCTGCTGGCCGCCCATTACGAGAGTTTCGCCGCCCTTGCGGAAGCCGCTGCTGAGGAGTTGGCCGACATCCGCGACGTTGGCCCGGTCATCGCCGAGAGCGTCAGCCAGTTCTGCGCCTACGAGGAAAACCGCCGCACCCTCGACCGCCTGTCCACAGCCGGTGTGCGGCTCGATCAGGAACCCGTTGCCGAAAGCCCATCCGACGCCGCGCAAATCCTGGGCGGCAAGGTTTTCGTCCTCACCGGCACCCTGCCCAGTCTCAAGCGCAGCGAAGCCCAAGCCCTCATCGAGGCCGCTGGCGGCCGAGTCACCTCCTCCGTCACCCGCAACACCGATTACGTCGTCGCCGGCAGCGATCCCGGCCGCAAGCTCCAACAAGCCGAGGACCTGAGCATTCCCGTCCTGAACGAGGCGGCGTTGCAGGACCTGCTGCCGGGCTGAGCGGGCGTTTGTTCTTGTAGGCCGCTTGCCGTCTAACCTATAATCCCGCCTCTCAACATCCCCCCGCCGATTGGAATGCCATGACACGTCAACAAGTGCGCGAAGCATTGGCCGTTTTGCAGCGTGAAGTGCCGCACTGGGATGCGCCGGTGATTACCCTGATGGCGCAGGAGCACCGCGACCCGTACCGGGTGCTGATCGCCACGCTGCTCAGCCTGCGGACCCTGGACCAGACGACCGGGCCGGCGGCGCAGCGCCTGTTCGCCCTGGCAGACACGCCGGAGGCCATGCTGAAACTGGACCAGAAAACCATCGAGCGCGCGATTTACCCCGTCGGCTTTTATCGCAACAAGTCCGAGCAGGTGCTGACCATCTCGCAGCGGCTGATGGATGAATTCGACGGCCAGGTTCCCGACGACATCGACACCCTGACGTCCTTCCACGGCGTGGGGCGCAAGACGGCAAACCTGGTTCTCGCCGAGGGCTACAACATCCCGGCCATTTGCGTCGACACGCACGTGCACCGCATTTCCAACCGCTGGGGCTACGTCAAGACGAAGGACCCGCTGGGCACCGAGATGGCGTTGCGCAAGAAGCTGCCGCGCGACCTGTGGATCACCTACAACCCCATGCTTGTGGCGTTGGGCCAACACTGCTGCAAGCCGACCTCACCAATGTGCAGCCAGTGCCCGGTGGTGTCATTCTGCAAGCGCGTCGGCGTGCAGCGCTCGCGATGAGTTCAACCCCTGCTGACGGGAAGGCCGACAGTCGGGGCGAAGGATTGAATGACGGCGATCGGACGCCGCAAGGGTGCCCCTTGGCAGGGTTTCGGCGACAAGGAGGAAACCGAAGAAGACCTGGGCGACACCCAATGAGTCGGGGCTGGTCGGATTGAGGCAGGAGGGGATATAGACTGGAAGACGATCAGTAACAATGTGCTTCTGGTGGGTTTGTTCGTAGCGATGGTGACCATGTTCAACCAAGTCAACGGGCGGCTGGACACCATGAACGAGCGCATGGACCGGATGCAGGCTGAGACCAATCGTCGGTTCGACGAGATGCAGGCGGAGATGAACCGGCGATTCGATCGCGTTGACGAACGGTTGGATCAGATATTTGAGGCGCTGCGCGTCTTCGAGGGGACGGGTTACGCGCCTCGAAGAAAAAGCCGGTATTGGCCCCGAAAACGCCGAATAACGAGTTTTTGGCACCGGCGTGTTAGCGGCACGCCAAGAGCCTGAACCTAGTCTCGCGCCGCGTCCGCGGGGACATGGGCGCGGGTTCGGCGACTTCGACGGCGAGCGGCCGCTCGATATTCCCCACCTGGGCACCAAAAGGCGCTATTTTCCGCGGCTCTCTCCGCACCGAATCCGGGCGAAATCCCCCGATTCGCTGCCCGCGGTGGGGCGTTCTGGGGGCCTGCGGCGCCAAATCGCGCAAGTCCAATAACGGCATGGGTTTCAGCGCCTGAGAAAGTTAACATATAACGCTTTATCGGAAGTTATGGTTTTGGGTGCGGATCCGCGTGGCGTAGCGAGCGGCTCTTGATGGCTGATGGTGTTCGGTTGCCGGAGATTCGGCGACTGCTTTGGCGCCCGATGGTCACTGTAGTAGGCAGATGGATCATGATCAGGAAGGCGCTCCCCACGTTCAATGAAAGGTCTTTCGCCCATGTCAGGTGATGCACCCTTTCGACTGTCACCGGGGCGTGTCCTTCTCGCAAGGGATGTCGTTCTCGCCGTACTTCTGGCTGTCGTGCTCTCAGGATCGTCAGTGTCAGCGGTGTCAGGTGAAACCGAATGGGGCGCGGTTGCCACGCCGTTGCGCATGGTGAACCTCAACCCGTTTCAGCTTGTTCACGGCGTCCCCGGATCCTTCGGGACCCGCGTTACAACGCCGCAGGAAACGGAAGCGATCCTGTCGCTCGATATCGCCTCGCACTTGCTTGCAGCCAAGGCAGGTGCAGAGCGGGTCCTGCTCGACGGCGAGACATACAGGCTGGGGCTTTCCATACGGCAGGGCTTTGCGGAACGCTGGGAGTACTTCGTCGACGTCTCCTCCGTTGCGCACCGCTCCGGTCTATTCGATGGATTCATCGAGAACTGGCACAACGTCTTTGGCCTACCGCAGGGCAGCCGGGACCGGGCGCCACGGGACCGCCTCGTACTGTTTTACGCCGATGAGGCCTCGACCCATATCGATATCCGCCAAAATACGGCGTCTCTTGGTGACATCAGCATCGGGATTGGTTATGCCCTACCGGCGTCGCCGCTGGCTAATGACGGTCTTGCGTTCCGGGCAAGCCTCAAGCTTCCCACCGGTAATGACAACTCCCTTGCGGGTTCTGGCAGCTTCTCAGGGTCTCTCTGGGCTGAAACGTCGGGCGTCCTCCCCGGAGCGGACGAGGCGCGCGCCTGGCTCTACGCGGCGACGCTGGGTGTATTGGCCGCGCAGACTCCCCAAGGTCTTCCGGAGCTTGGCAACCGGGTGATGACCTTCGCAAGATTCGGTATCACTTGGCGGCCCTTCGATCGACTCACACTAACAACGCAGATTGATGTCCACACATCGCCCTACAGTGACGCGACGGTCGCACCGTTGGCCGACACGGCTGTCATTCTCGGCATGGGCGGTGCATTGAGAATCTCGGAACACGCGACACTCGAAATTGCAGTGACGGAAGATGACGGCTCGCGGCGGGCAGCGCCAGATGTGGGCTTTCATGTAGCGCTGCGCTGGAACCTTTAGAGCCGGTAACTCCCTGACGTGATGTAAGCGGAAAAGGAGGCGTTTTTTGCGTCCGAAGGCGACATAAAAGGGCTTTACAGATAGGAAGAAGACACGCGGGAAAGTTCGACACCTTGGATCGGAAGTGCGTTGTAGATGCGGTTCAAGAGCACTGCGGCGTCAAACTTAACAAAGTGAGGCAACGAGACATATGGCTACGAGACGAATCAGATAGAGACGGGTGGGTTCTGGGTGGAGTAGAAGACTGGCGTGGCATACCGGAAGAAATGATGGAGGACGCAAAGCAAGCGCAGCTCGAAGGAAAGCTCGTCATAGCAGAGAAAAACTCACAAGTATTGTGGTGTTCGTGGCACCGTTGAGCCGACTTAGTTCAAAAGACGAGCTTTATTGAGCCAAGACGACTGGAGCATACCAATGAGGGGAGATCTCATGCAATGTGATCAGGCACCTGCCGTCGTACTGAAGCGAATTGCCTCCATCCCATACTCGGACGAAGACAGAGAGCGACAACGAAGAATAAACGAGACCAGCAAGATGATCGCGTCCCTGTCGCGTGAGGAACTCAAGGAGCTTCTCGATAAGCGTGGTTTCAACGAAGCGGAGCTTACTTGAACGCCAAAGGCACCATAACCCAGGGTTATCAGAAGTTGACCAGGGAGCTCGTCATTCTGGCACGCCTCCCCATGCAAGGATGCCCTGACAAGCCCAGATGCTTGGCGAGGCACTTCTTTTCCGCTTGCAACCACAACGTTGCCGCGCCGATTTGACATAACCACCTAATCGGAAATTGAGCCCTGGCCCCGGAGACGCCGGAACATGGCGCGGTCCGATGCCATCGCCAGGTCCGACAACACGGAGTTGCTCAATGGTCCGTCCTATCGAGTCGAGGTGCTAGGCGATGGCAAGGAATGCGCGCCGCCGGATCAGCCTTGTCGATGCTGTCTCCGTACGATTGAAGATACGAACGTTGCCATTGCGCCGATGTTGACTTTTAATGGACGTGATTCCAACAATGTCTGCCGACAACATTCGGTCGAGATGCCTTGAGCCGTCGCTTCGATTTGCGTAATGTTCAACTCAAAGCGGGAGCAGAATCATCAACCCCTCTGAGGATACCGCATGACAACGAAGACCATTTCCCCTCCCCGACCCCTCCCTCAAGGGGAGGGGCATTCGACGAAGAAACTTTCCATCATCACCTACGGCTGCCAGATGAACGTGTACGATTCCGAGCGCATGGCCGGGGTGCTCAGACAGGGCGGCTACGAACTCACGCCGGACGCGCAACAGGCCGATCTGGTGCTGATGAACACGTGCAGCATCCGCGAGAAGGCGGAGCAGAAGTTTTACAGTGAATTGGGCCGTCTCCGGCGCCTCAAGCAGCAGCGCCCGGGCATGATGATCGGCGTTTGCGGCTGCATCGCGCAGCGCGCCAGGGGGGAAATTCTGGAGCGGGCGCCGTACGTCGACCTGGTGTTCGGCACCTTGAACGTCAGCCGCGTGCTGGACTTGGTGCAACAGGTCGAGACGGCGGGCGAACCCGTTCTGGAGATTACCGACAAGGTGCTCGACGGCGACCTCGGCGCCCTGCCCGTGCAGCGCGACAGCCGGGTGACGGCATTCGTCAGCGTCATGCACGGCTGCAACAAGCGCTGTTCCTTCTGCGTCGTGCCGAATACCCGCGGGCCGCAGGTCAGCCGCTCCATGTCCGTCCTTCTGGACGAAGTACGCGGATTGGCGGACGCCGGCTACCGCGAGGTCACCTTGGTCGGGCAGAACGTCAACGCCTACGGCAGCGACTTCCGGCCGCATCGTTCCGATTTTGCCGCCCTGCTCGAAGCCATGCAGGAGGTAGCGGGCATCGAGCGCATCCGGTTCGTCACCTCCCACCCACTGGATTTCACCCAGCGCCTCATCGATGCCATGGCCGGGCTGGACAAAGTCTGCGAGTTCCTCCACCTGCCCTTCCAGGCCGGCGCCGACCGCATCCTCAAACTGATGCGCCGCGGCTACACCGCCGAGGGCTACCGCGATCTCATCGCCCGTATCCGCGAGGCGGTACCCGATATCGCGCTTTCCACCGACGTCATCGTGGGATTCCCAGGCGAGACCGAAGTGGAGTTTCTGGAAACGCGCCGCATGCTGGAGTTGGTGCGCTTCGACGCCATCTACCTGTTCAACTACTCCGAACGCCCCGGTACCATCGCCCCCGGCCTGCCCGATCAGGTGCCGCACGCGGATAAGCAACGCCGCTTCGAGGGCCTCCTGAACATGCAGAAGCGCATCTCCCTGGCCGCGAATCTGGTTTACGAAGGGGAAATCTACGAGGTTCTGGTGGAAGGACCCAGCAAGAAAGACCCCGCCAAACTGACCGGGCGCACCCGCACCAACAAGATCATCAACTTCCCCGCCGATCCCTCCTGCATCGGCCAGTTGGTGCCCGTGCGCGTAACCCAAGCCGGTCTCTACGCCTTGGCGGGTGAAAGGGCATCATCGAGAGCGGACATGCCCGTGATCGCCGGCGTCTGACGGGCGCCGACCCGCTTGCCGCTACCCTGCCCTACTCCTCATCCGGCTCGCGGCGCTGCTCGCGGAGGAAGGCTTCGAGCTCGCGGGCGAGTTCGTCGCCGCTGGGCAGGTCGTTGGTATTGCCGATGTCGTCGTCTTCGTCGTCCTCGTCCTCATCGCGTTCTTCGAGGCGGCGGACGTATTCGGCAACCTTGGGATCACTGGCCAAAACGTCGCTGACGCGGCGGTCGAACTCACCGGCAGCGCGCTCGAGATCGCTTAAATCCGTGCTGAAATCGAGCAGCCGGAGCACCCGCTGGACGATGGCCAGGGCGGCCTTGACGTTGGGCGTGGCGGCGATGTAGTGGGGCACGTTGGCCCAGATGCTGAGGGCAGGGAAGCCGCGCCGGCGGCAGGTGTCGTGCAGGACGCCGACGATGCCAGTCGGGCCTTCGTAGCGGGACGGCGACAGACGCAGGCGCTGCGCCAGTTCCGCGTCGCTGGCGGAACCGGTCAGCCGAACTGGCTTGGCATAGGCCACGTCGGCGAGCAGGGCGCCAAGGGTGACGACCAACTCCACCCCGTATTCCTCAATCACGTGCAGCACCGAATCGATGTAGCGACGCCATTGCAGGTGGGGCTCGACACCCAGCGCGATGATGACGTCCTGCGCCAGTTGCGGGTCGCTGGCGTAGGCGAACTCATTCGCCGGCCAGATGATTTCCCGCTCACCGCCGCTAAAGCGCACGTGCGGACGCTGCTCGGAGAAGTTGTAGAAAATCTCCGGATCCAGGGTAGCGAATTTCTGACCCTGCAGGCGTTGTAAAAGGAACTTGGCGGCAAAGGTCGCGGCGTTCCCGGCGTCGTTCCATCCGGCAAAGGCGAGCAGGAGGATGGGACGCTTCAGCGTCGGCACCTTCGAAAACGACAGAACGTCCATAGCAGGCTCCTCCTGACACGTAGCGGCAAGATGCCGCGCGCCGGTTCGGTCTAGTTGATGCGGGTCTCAAGCCCCTTCCACTCTTTCTCCCGCAGCGCGAACTTTTTCACCTTGCCGGTCGAGGTCTTCGGCAGGTCGCCGAATTCCACCGCCTTCGGGCACTTGAAGTGCGCTATGTGGTCGCGGCAGAACTGGATGATGTCGGCCTCCGTCGGCTGCGTGCCCGGCTTGGGCACCACGAACGCCTTGGGCACCTCGCCCCATTCTTCGTCCGGGATGGCGATGACCGACACCTCCTGCACGTCCGGATGACGGTAGATGGTGTTCTCCACCTCGATGGTCGAGATATTCTCGCCGCCGCTGATGATGATGTCCTTCTTGCGGTCGCGCAGCTCGACGTAGCCGTCCAGGTGCATGACGGCCAGGTCGCCACTGTGGAACCAGCCGCCGCGGAAGGCTTCGGCGGTCACCTCGGGCTGCTGGTGGTAGCCGAGCATGACGTTGTTGCCGCGCATCACCACCTCGCCGAGGGTTTCGGCATCGGCGGGCACGTCGTGCATGTTGTCATCCACCACGCGCATCTCGCCGGCGGTAATATAGGGCACGCCCTGCCGCGCCTTCTTGCGCGCTCGCTCGTCAACCGGCAGGTCGTCCCACTCCTCGTGCCAGGCGCAGATGCTGTGCGGGCCGTAGGTCTCGGTGAGTCCGTAGACGTGGAAAATCTCGGCGCCGAGCGCTTCCATGTTGGCGATAATCGTCGGGGACGGCGGCGCCGCGGCGGTAACAACGTGCAGCTTGCGGGGGAAGACGGCAGTTTTGGCGCGCGGATGGTTGACCAGGGAAATCAGCACCACAGGCGCGCCGCACAGATGGGACACCTTCTCCGCTTCGATGAGGTCGAACACCCTGGCCGGTTCCAGCCGCCGCAGGCAGACGTGCGTCGCGCCCACCGCAGTCACGCCCCACGGGAAGCACCAGCCGTTGCAGTGAAACATGGGCAGCGTCCACAGGTAGGTCGAGCGGTAACTCATGCCGACCTCCAGCGCCGCGGTCATGGCGTTCAGGTAGCCGCTGCGGTGCGTGTACAGCACCCCTTTGGGGTTGCCGGTGGTGCCGCTGGTGTAATTGATGCTGATCGGCTCGTTTTCGTCCTGCACCGGGCTTTCCAGCAACGCGTCCGTGCCGGTCGCCAGAAACGACTCGTAATCCGTCCCCTCATCCAGGGGCTCGCCGATATCGCCGTCCCGGATATTCACGACCGTCTCGACGCTGGTCAACTGGCCCCGCACCGGGCGGATCAACGCCGCCAATTCCGCGTCGACGCACAGCACCTTGCAACCGGAATGGTTGATAATGTAGGCGATTTCCGGCGACGACAACCGGGTATTGATGCCCACCAGAATCGCCGCGGCCAGGGGCACGCCGAAGTGCGCCTCCAACATAGGCGGAATGTTGGGACACAGGAAGGCGACGCGGTCGCCCTTGACCACGCCGATGCCATGCAAAGCGGTCGCCAGCCGGTTCACCCGATGGCGCAGTTGCCGGTATGTGTAGCGCGTATCGTTGTAGACAACGGCTGTTTTGTCAGGATAGACGCTCGCAGTGCGGGCGAGGAAACTCAGGGGGGTGAGCGGGGTGTAATTGACCGCTGTCTGCACCATAGCAAATCTCCCGTACACGGTGGACGCTCTCGGCCAGGCTCTTTGGCCGGGCGACTATCCTAGAGTATCGCCCCGCCGCTTTCAAAGGAAAACCCGCGGCGGCCTTGGCGGCGAGCGGATATGCTATGATGCTTCGCTCTGCAACATATAACAGGAATTCCCCGACAGCCCTCGCCTGCCCCCGCCGCGGTCGCTCGCAGCACCGGCCTTCGCAGACCGGTGAGGATTGAAACGAGGAGACACCATGCCCGAATTGCAACAACTCTTCGCCGACGTCGAAGAGGTTCTCGAGCGCATGATCAGCCAGCAGCGCGACAAGGTGCGGGACGTGGCGCTGGACATCCTGCCGCATATCAGCCCGGACGAGCTGCAGGACCCGCAGGATCACCCCGAGGTGTCGGACGATGCCACGTTCAACTTTGAAGACGGCCTGCTGGCCGGCCTCCTGAGCGCCCGCATGGCCCTGCGCAGCACGGTGTTCGACGGCCTCACACCTCCAACCTCATAAGGAAGCGGCAATGGACCTGATCAATCCGATCGTGCGGCAATGGTTGGAACGGGCACAGGCGGACCCCGAGGCGTTCTGGGCCGCCGCCGCCGAGCAGTTGCCCTGGTTCCGCAAATGGGACCGCGTCTTCGAGTGGAATTACCCCAACTTCCGCTGGTTCCTGAACGCCGAGACCAACCTGGCCTACAACTGCCTGGACCACCACGTGGCGCAGGGCTGGGGCGGCCACACCGCCATGATCTACGCCAACGAACGGCTGGAGCGGCGCGTGTTCACCTACACCCAGCTGACGCGCCAGGTGGCCCGCATCGCCGCCGCCCTGCGCGGGCTGGGCATCGGCAAGGGCGACCGCGTCACCATCTACATGCCCACCTGCCCGGAAGCCATCATGCTGATGCTGGCCACCGTGCGCATCGGCGCCATCCACTCGGTGGTCTTCGCCGGATTCGGCGCCGGCGCCCTGGCCGAGCGCGTGCAGGCCAGCGGCTCGCGGCTGCTGTTCACCACCGACATCACGTTCCGCAAGGGCAACGACGTGCCGCTGAAGGGCATCGTTGACGCTGCGATGCAAACCGGCGGCGACGGCGTGGAGCACGTCGTGGTCCTGCGCCGCAGCGCCGACAGCCAAGCCCCGGCCTCCGACCGCGACCTCGATTGGGACGATTTCCTGCAACGCGGCGAAGGCCACGACGGCGGCCACGTGGCCATGGAATCCAACGAACCGGCCTACATCCTCGCCACCTCCGGCACCACCGCCAAGCCGAAGCTGGTCGTCTCCATGCACGGCGGCTACCAGGTTCACGTCCACAGCATGGGGAACTGGTGCTTCGGCATGAAGCCGACCGACGTCTGGTGGTCCACCTCCGACATCGGCTGGGTGGTCGGCCACAGCTACATCGTGTACGCGCCCCTGCTGCGCGGCTGCACGACCATCGTCTACGAGGGCGCGCTGGACCACCCCAGCCCGGAGGTCCTGTGGCAGGTGATGGAGGAATTCGGCGTCACCGGCGTGTTCACCTCGCCCACCGCGGTGCGGCTGCTGATGCGCTACGGCAGCGAGCCGGTGAAGCGCTACGACCTGTCGCTGCTGGAGCGTGTGTTCTGCGCCGGCGAGGTGCTCAACGCGCCGGTCTGGGAATGGCTGCAGAAGGAAGCCCTGGGCGACCGGGTGCCGGTGATGGACCACATGTGGCAGACCGAAACGGGCGGCCCGGTGTTCGGCAATCCGTACGGGCTGGGGATGTTGCCCATCAAGCCCGGCTCGTCGGGCATCCCCATGCCGGGCGTCGAGGCGGTGGTCATGACCCCCGAAGGCGAGCCGTGCGCGCCGGGCGAGAAGGGCATCATGGGTATCAAGCGGCCCTTCCCCGGCCTGACCCCGATGCTGTGGGGCGAGCCGGAGCGCTACGGCGCCGATTATTGGGAACGCATTTCGGGCGTCTACTACACGGGCGACTCGGCCCACATCGACGAGGACGGCTACGTCTGGTTCGCCGGCCGTGCCGACGAGATCATCAAGATCGCCGCCCACCGGCTGGGCACCATTGAGGTGGAGACCGCCTTTCTCAGGCATCCCGGCGTCGCCGAGGTCGGCGTTACCGGTCGGCCCGACGCGCTGCGCAGCGAGGTGATCTCGGCGTTCGTGGCACTCAAGGCGGATTATCAGCCGTCGGAGGAAATCCGGCAGGAATTGCTGGCCACGGTGCGCCGGGAGTTGGGGCCCGTGGCCGTCATCGGCGAGTTGAATTTCGTCAACACGCTGCCCAAGACACGCAGCGGCAAAATCATGCGGCGGGTGCTGAAATCGGTCGTTCTGGACCAGGATCCGGGCGACATCACCACGATTGAAGAGGAAGGCTCGGTCGAGGACGCCCGGCAGGCGTGGCAGGAGATGAAAGCGGACCTGCAAGCCTGAAACGCGGCGCGGGTCAGGCCGCCTGCGCGCGCCAGCGGCGCCCGCCCTTGACCGTCAGCACCGCATGCAGCCGCTGACCGGCGGGCACCTCGTTGCCCGCCGCGTCCACGAAACTGAACTCGCCCTCCTGGAGTTCCAGAACCGCGGCGTCGCCGGGACTGCCGACCCTCAGGCTGCCCAATTCCGGCTTGCCGATGGCCACGGCGGCCTTGCTGGTGACGCTGGCAACCACCGCTTCCAAAGGCATCTCCAGCGCCAGAAATGTGGACATGACGCCGAGCAGGTCGTAGACCACGCGGTCGGGCGGCGGTGTGTGGATGTCGGTGCTCAGCGTGTCCGGCCAGAACTCCTGCGCCACCGCGGCGCGCGCCACGTTGAGGTCGAAATGCACCCCGGCGTGCCCCACGTCCAGCACGACCCCCCGCTCCCGAGCCTCCCGCACCCCGTCACGAATCCGTCCGTTGCCGTCCAGAACGTTATGCGCGTGACCGTTGAGGATGTGCGTGGCGACGTCGCCGGGACGCATGAAATCGAAGAGTCGCACCAGGGGCACGGGCGTGCCGCTGACGTGCACCATCATCTGCGATTGCGTCGCGTCCGCCACCTCGCGCGCCATTTGCAAGGCCGGCAGGGCGTTGGCCTCGCCGGTAGCGCGGTGATCGATGCGCACCTTGACGCCCAGCGTCTGATCCGGGTTGTCTCCGATGCAGCGAATAGCTTGGTCGGTCTGCGCAAAGGCCAGATTCTGTAACTCGCCGACGCGCGCCGTAAGCGACGTCAGGCCGGTGGCGCACAGGTGCACGAAGGCATACAGCCGCGTGTGCGAATCGCGCATCACGTAGTCGCGTAAGGCCGCGTAGTTGCCCCACCCGGTGCTGCCGGCGTCCACCGCGGTGGTCACCCCCGACGGCAGGCAGGCAACGTCCGGGTCCACCGCGCCGGGCCAGCCGCGGTAGTAGAAATGACCGTGGATGTCGATGAGCCCCGGCGTCACCAGGTGGCCTCTCACGTCGATCACCTCGGACGCCTCGGTGACCGGAATGTCGGCCTCGATGGCGGCCACCCGGCCGTCGCGAAAGGCGATGTCGCCGTGCCGCCGCATGTCCTGTGACGGATCGAGGAGGTCACCATTCTTGAGGAGCAGATCGTACGACTCAGCCATGTGCGGTTCCTTTATGAGTTGGTGAGTCTGTCAAGACGTTGAGAAAGAGAGGGTGAGGCAGACATTCCTGTCTGCCTTTCTCCCAACGCGCGGACAGGAATGTCTGCGCCACCCTGATAGAGCCAGTATTCGTCGTTTTTCAATTCCGCTTTCACGGGGTTGTCGGCGATGTAGCGGACGAAGCGCTGGTACTGTTTTTCGCTGCGCACGATGTGGTCGAAAGATTCGTCGAGCCAGAAGGTTCCGGCGGCGGCGCGCAGTTTGTTCGCCTCACGGGCGCTGGCCCCTTTGGTGCCTTGCAAGAGCCGGGAGAGGTCGTGGCCATTAAGCGGTTCCAGCAGGAGGTGAACGTGTGTTGGCATGATGACGGCAGCGTGCAGAAGTAGCCTTTCTCCGTTGAAACGCAACAGGCATTTTTTGACGGCTTCACGGATGTCGGGCCTTGCCAGGGCGTGTGAACCCATGCCGGCGTCGAGCCAGGCTTCGATCTTTTCGCCGAAACGTTGGTCGTGTTCCTTCCAATCCGCTTCGCTCCGCGGTTCGGGATGAAGTCCGAGCCAAATGTCGCGCTCCCGTTTCCAGGCGCGGCGTTTGTCTTGCGGGATGGCGTCGGCAAGGCGGAAGGTGATCCAGTAGATGGAGCCGTCCTTTTTCCAGTGGGGAAGACGGCGGCGGGTTGTGGTGAGCGCGGATGATGAAGACGGCCTCGCAGGCGTTTCGGTCTGATGTTTATGAGTAGACAGGTCGTGAGCAGACAAGAATGTCTGCTCCACCTTGAGGTCTTGTTTAACGGCCATCGTAATGTCTTGGTTTGGCAAAGGCTCTAACGCCCGCCGCGAAACGCCGGGATGACTTCCTGCGCGATCATGGCGAGGTTCTCGTCGTTGTAATCGGCCGGGCCGGCGGCGGGCAGGATGATCGTGCGCGCCCCGGCGTCGATATATTCCTGCAGGCGTTTGCGGCATTCTTCCGGGGTACCGGCCAGGCCGTAGCGCGGTACCAGCTTGGTGAAGTCCTGCGCGTACTGGGTGCTGAGCTTGTCGTTGCACATCTGGCGGGCCTTGGCGCCGTCGCGGTGCACCGTGGTGAAGACGAACACGCCGGGGTTGAAGTCCGCCATGTCGCGGCCGAATTCGCGGCGGTAGCGGGTAATCGTCTCGATGCTGTCGTGCAGTTGTTCCGGTGTGTACATATACGGCAGCCAGCCGTTGGCGTAGCGCGCGGCGCGTTTCATGGCGGCGTCGCGGCGGCCCGCCACCCAGATGGGCGGGTGCGGCTTTTGCAGCGGCGCGGGGGAAATCGTCACCTCGTTGGTGGTGGTGAAGCGGCCCTGAAAGGTAACGTTTTGTTCGGTCCACAGCCGGGTAATAACCTCAAGCGCCTCGTTGGTGCGGGCGCCGCGCTGATTGACCGGCACGCCGCAAGCCTCGAACTCCTTGGGAAATTCGCCGCCGACGCCCACCCCGAAGTTGTATCTGCCGTTCGACGCCACGTCCAGCGCGGCGCCCAGCTTGGCGGCCAAAGCAGCAGGATACAACGGCAGCAGGACAATCGAGCTCAGCAGCCGGATGCGCTGCGTCGCGCCCGCCGCCACCGACAGGGAAATGAACGTATTGCCCACCGGGCCGTGAAACATCACGTGCTCACCACACCCCAGAAGATCAAACCCGAGGTCCTCGGCACGACGAGCAAACCCCGCCACGTCCGTTACCGTCTGCAAGGCCGTTCCAAACACGATATCCGACATGAATCACTCCCCGTTGCGCTGCGTATCAATCGACTTGAAGCGTGAGGTGATAACCGGTGTACTTACGCACGTTGATGACGCCCGTATCGAAGATGAGGTACTGGCCCTTGATGCCCTGCAGAACCCCCTCGGCCTGGGGGTTCTTGTCGAGGTTGAACGAGCGCACCTTGACGGGGTATTCGAGCACCGGGTAGGCGATGTCCACGGCCTGCCGCTCCAGCACCTCGACGACGGACCCGCCAAACTGTTCGTTGACGGCCTGAATCGCGCCGCCCACCTGTTCAAGCAGCCCATCGCGCTGCTGCGCCAAGTCCACAGTGGCCGCTTGCCCCTTGAGCATCGCCTGCCAATTGGTCTTGTCGGCAACGTATTGTTTCAACGCCGCCTCCATGAGGCCGGATTGGCGGCGCGTCCGCACCTTGAGAATGGCCAGCGCCTGCGTCGCCCCCTGATCGATCCAGCGGGTCGGCACCTGCGAGGTGCGGGTAATGCCCACCTTGAGCCCCGAGGCATTGGCCAGATAAACGAAATGGGGAATCATGCAGTGCTGCTCGCCCCACTCCGGCTCGCGACACGTGCCCAGGTGGTAGTGGCACGTCTCGGGCTTGACGATGCACAGGTCGCACTGCGCCAGGCGCATGCAGCAGGGATAGCAATACCCCTGCGAAAAGCTCCGCTTGGTTTTGGCGCCGCAGGCAATGCAGGTGATGACGCCCGCGTAGCTCAGGGTCAGGCGGCGGCCCAGGAAGGGATTGAGCGCCACCTGCTCGTCACCGATGGGCAGATGGTATTCCACCGGCTCCGCCAGCCGCGACCCCATCTTTTCGATCTGCCCGCTCAGCACCAATGCTCACCTCCCCGTCTCAGCGCGCCAACTGGTCCGCGAGATCATTGAAATCATGAGCATGGACATCGAAAGCCGGTTCCGGCTCCACGTCCACCTCGACGCCGGGGCCGTATTCGAGCGGACGCGTCACGAAGGCGGCGCGCAAGCCGACGGCCTGGGCCGCTTTCAGGTCCGACTTGTGCGCCGCCACCATCATCACCTCCGAGGGCTGCAGGCCCAGCAGCTCGGCAGCGCCCAGATAGGTCTCCGGGTCCGGCTTGTAATGCCGCACGATCTCCGCCGACAGGATGCAATCCCACGGCAGGCCGCCGTGCTTGGCCATGTTGGTCAGCAGCGCCACGTTGCCGTTCGACAGCGTCGCCAGCACGTAATGCTGCCGCAGGCGGGTCAGCCCCGGCACCGCATCCGGCCACGGCGTCAGACGGTGCCAGACGCGGTTCCAGTGCTGCTTGTCGGCCTCGTTCAGGGTGCTGATGCCGTGTTTCTCGAGTAGATCGTCCAGGATCATCCGGTGCAGGGCGTCGAGTTTCGTCCACGGCAACTCGCCGCTGCGCACCCGCGCCATGGACGGCCGGTAGTCGCCCCGCCAGGCGTCGGCAAACGCCGCCCAGTCCACCTCGAGGCCGTGCGTTGCCCCCAACGCCTCGCCCTCGCGAATGATGCTGCCGCGCCAATCAACCACCGTGCCGAACACGTCAAACGTCAGCGCCTGCACGCCTGCAAGACTCATGGCTCACCTTCCTTTTTGTGTGCTGGGGAGAATCCGCTTTACAGCAGCGGTGAAATGACTTGCCGCAGCGCCGCGGCGTCGAGGGTAGCTTGCGCGCCGCGCTCGTGGGCGAATGTCAGGACCCGGCGGCCCTGACGGTCGAAAACAAACAGGCTGGGGATACGCCGGATGGTGCCGAACTGTTGCGAGATGGCGTCGTTGCCTTTGACCACCGTGAAGGGGGGTTGGGTCAGTTCGAGAAAGGTCGCCAGCCGTTCATCGTCGGAGAAGTTGTCGAAGTCTTCGAATAGGTTGATAGCCACGACCTCCAGCCCGGCCTCGCGGTGTTGCAGGTAGATGTCGCTCAGGTCCGCGAACTCCTGGCGACAGGGCGGGCACCAACTGGCGAAAAAGGTGACGATGAGCACCTTGTCGTCGAACGTGGCGTGCGTCACCGGCGGGCCGTTGAGATGCGGCAAGGTCTGCATGATGGTCTGCGCGTCGGCGGCCAGCGCGCCCTCCTCGGAGGTACCGGACAGGACGTGTTCGCCAGACAGGACGGCCACCACGACCAGACACGCAACGCTAAGCAGCAGGATGAAGTTTCGAGTCATGCCGACGCTCCGTCGACGCGGGATTCCGCCCCGCATAAGGACTTGAGTTCAGACGGTGAGAACACCATTTGCATAGTAGCATATTTCGCCCTGGGCGCCCGTTCGCTGGCGGCTGAGCGGCTTTTGCTCATATCGCGGGCTGTGCTAGGATGCCGCTTTCGGCAGCGGTGCAGGCCGCGGGAATGGGTTTGGGAGAACCGTCCATGTTCATGGTGCTGTCGGCCGTCCTCCTGGGCGTCGTTGAGGGGCTGACGGAGTTTCTCCCGGTCTCGTCCACCGGACACATGATCGTGGTCGGGCACCTGATCGACTGGCGCGGACCGCAGGCGGCAACGTTTCAGATATTCATTCAGTCAGGCGCCATCCTGGCGGTGGTAGGACTTTACAGGGACCGCTTCCGCAGCCTGCTGACGGGACGCCGGGAAAGCGAATTCGGGGGGAGCCGCGGGCTTCTGCTACTCGGCCTCACCACCCTACCCGCCCTGGTATGCGGCGCCGCAGCACATGGCTTCATCAAACAGCACCTGTTCAACCCCGTCACCGTCGCCCTGGGGCTCGGCGTCGGCGGAGTGGCCATTCTGTTGATCGAGCGTCTGTGGGTGCGGCCCGGGCGTGAAGGTCTGGGCACCTTGCAATGGCATGATGCGCTGCTGATCGGGCTGTTCCAGTGCCTGTCGCTGTGGCCCGGCGTATCACGCGCCGCGGCCACCATCATCGGCGGGCGCATCGCCGGCCTTGAACGCCGCACGGCCACCGAATACTCCTTCCTCGCCGCCGTGCCGGTAATGTTCGCCGCCATTGGGTACGACCTGCTGAAAAGCTGGCAACACCTGGAACTCGAAAGCCTGCCGGTCTTCGCCGTCGGCTTTGCCGTCGCCTGGTTGTCGGCGCGGCTGGCGGTCAAGTTTTTCCTTCGCCTGCTCGGCAGTTACACCCTGGCGCCGTTCGGCTGGTATCGCCTCGTCGTAGCCGGCGCGGTCTTGCTACTGTGGCGCTGAGCCGGCAACCCCGGGGAGGATGGCAACGCATGCCTTCAGATGAATTCAGCGACTTGGTGGGAAATGTGGAAGCGCTCTTGCGCCAGCTCGACGCGCTGCACGAAACGTACGGGCCGGCCTTGGCGGAACTGGCCGCCGTGGATTGGCAGGCGTTGGGGCGCGAAGGGCACCTCGTCGGCACGCCCCGCTTGGCGATCGAGCGGACCATCGAAGACGCCCGCAACGTGCTGAGCAGTGGGCGGGAGGCCCTGGCCCTGGTGCTACAACAGGCCGCGGACCCGGAGATGGTGGCCAACCCCGACCTGGATATCCCCAGCCGCCTGCGGGCGGTGATCCGGCTCTATGTCGATACCCCCAACGATCTGCGCAACCGCTGCCAACGCCTGACCACCTGGCTGACGGCCATTGCCCAAGCCCAGCAGCAGGCCGGGGCGCCGCCGCTGACGGACCGGATTACTTGGCCGCACACGACGACGGAATCGTAACGGAACGGCGACCTGGAAATGGTATCGAAACAGGTGGGATGCAAATCATGGCACCGCGAAAAGACCGACTGGTAACCGCCAAGTACCTGAGCGATTGGACTCTCGTGCGCTTGCCTGACGGCCAAGTCGGGGTTCTCACCAAGCAAGGCGGCGGTTGCCGGGTGACCTTCGCCACCCGAGGCGGCGTCGCGGTATCGCCCGATACGGAACTCGAAGTCATCAAGCACCCCGCCGAACTGGCCATGGAAGCCCTGACGGTCTACAACGCCGACGCAAAACAGGCCCCGTGAGACTTGCAGGAGACCTTGCGGCTTGGCTGGCGTTTCTGGCTGACGAGATCACGCCGCGTTTCTCCGACGGCCTGACCGTCCTGGACGCTGCGAGACAATGGCGCGACGGGTCGGGCACGATCGTACGGGAGCGAACGAAGCTGGTGCTCATTCTGGCCAAGCCGGAGGCCGACGGGACGCGGCGGACGGAGGAGATTACGGAGGCGTACAAACGTGCGTTGGGCCAGGAGTCCGTTCTGCGTGTCATCACGGCGGCATGCGTGTCGTTTTAGGACGCCAAGTGCCGTCACTGCGACTGCGCCTTGACGTTCTGCCAACTCGTTACCTTGCCGTTCTCCGTGTACACGTACAGCGCCTTGCACCCTGGGCAAGCGCGGTACACCCACTGTTTATGAACGACCTCGTCGCTCACGGACTCGGATACCGAACCGAACAACCCCGGATGCCCCCACGCGCACACCAGCGCCACCTCTCGCATGTCGATGTAAATCTTCTGCTGGTCAATGAAAGACCACTCCTCGGATGTGAATTCGTTCCGTTCCTTCAACTCGAGCTTCAACTTGGCGGCAGGCCGCAGGAAGTAGGATTTGCAGAGGTCGAGCGTGGAAACGGCTTGCAGCTTATCGGACTTCGTAAGCAACACCCGGCCTGGAGAGCCGGCACATCCAAATGCCAACAACGGCAGCAAGACGAAGACCCATTTCTTGAGCATGTTTTTCTCCTTCGCCACAGCTTGCGGGCGCATACAGACGGCAAGGTCGGCTGCAATCGGGTTGCAGGGCGAGGCCGTTCCGTGACGCTCGCCCCGGTTGCGATGCTTCTCAGGCGATCTCGAACAGGCCGGCTGCGCCCATGCCGCCACCGATGCACATGGTCACGACCACATATTTGGCGCCGCGCCGCTTGCCTTCAATGAGCGCATGGCCAACAAGGCGGGCGCCAGTCATGCCGTAGGGATGGCCGATGGAAATCGACCCGCCGTTGACGTTAAGGCGTTCCATGGGAATGCCCAGCCGGTCGCGGCAATACACGGTCTGCACCGCGAACGCCTCGTTGAGTTCCCACAGATCGATGTCATCCATCTTCAGCCCTTTGCGTTCCAGCAGGCGCGGCACCGCGAAAACCGGGCCAATGCCCATCTCATCCGGCTCGCAACCGGACACCGCCACGCCGTGATAGATGCCCAGGGGCTGCAGGCCGCGCTTCTCGGCCAGCTTGGCGTCCATCACCAGCACCGCCGAGGCGCCGTCTGATAGCTGACTGGCGTTGCCGGCCGTCACGGTACCGCCGTCGCGCACCGACTTGAGGCTCGACAGCCCTTCCAACGTGGTGCCGGGGCGATTACATTCATCCTGGGTAACCGTCACGTCCTTGTAGGAGATTTCCTTGGTTTCCCTGTCGACCACCGCCATACTGGTATTGATGGGGATGATCTCATCGTCGAATTTCCCCGCCGCCTGAGCCGCGACGGTACGGTTCTGGCTTTCCAGGGCGTATTCGTCCTGCACCTCGCGGCTCACCCGGTAGCGGTCGGCCACTACCTCGGCGGTGTCGATCATGCTCATGTAGGTCTCGGGACGGAGTTGCATGACCAGCGGGTCTTTCCGACGATAGGCATTAGCATGCTCATTCTGCACGAGGCTGATGGACTCGGCGCCGCCGGCCACGGCGATGGGCACGTCATCGACCATAACGCTCTTGGCAGCCGTGGCGATCGCCATCATGCCGGAGGAGCACTGGCGGTCGACGCTCATGCCCGCGGTGGTCACCGGCAGGCCGGCGGCAATGGCGCACTGCCGGGCATAGTTGTACCCCTGCGTTCCCTGCTGAATGGCCGCCCCCATGACCACGTCCTCGACCTCCCCAGGCTCGACCCCGGCACGCTCGATGACCGCCTGGATAACCGGCGCAACCATGCTGGGCACCTCGAGGTTGTTGAACGATCCGCGATAGGATTTGGCCAGCCCCGTGCGGGCGGTCGACACGATAACGGCTTCCTTCATACCGGCTCTCCTAGCTCACAAGTAATCGGCGTCTTTATTGAACGATAGACACGCTGGCGGCTCGCTGGCGTGCGCGGCTGACTATACTGGATAAGCCCCTGAAAGTCATGCCGTCAACCGGTCGTGTCTCACCCCAGATTTCCCCCCCTCGCCCCAACCTTCTCCCGCCGGGGGAGAGGGAGCAGCAATTCCCTCACCCGGCGGCCGCGGGAGCGGATCGGGGCGCCATTCCGGCTTTGCTTCCAGGGGTGATTTGTGACAAGGTACCCGCCTCTTTACCCCATCCGAAAGCGCGCTCACGCAGGAGGTGCCTTTATGTATCAGACAGACATGTACGAGGGCATGGTGGCGGAAACCATCACCATGCACGGGGCCAACGGGGACGTCATCAACGCCTACTTCGCCCGACCGCTGGGAGCTGGACCGTTCCCCGGCATCGTGCTGATCCATCACTTACCCGGCTGGGACGAGTGGTACCGGGAGGCGACCCGCAAATTCGCCCACCACGGCTATCTGGCGCTGTCCCCCAACCTCTACTCCCGCGAAGGACACGGCAGCCCGGAAGACGTGGCGGCCAAGGTGCGCGCCGCCGGGGGCGTAGCAGACGAGCAGGCCATGGGCGACGTTGGGGGCGCCATGCAGTACCTGCGCTCGCTGCCCACGTGCAACGGCAAGGTTGGCGTCTTCGGCACCTGTTCGGGCGGACGCCAGACGGTGCTGGTGGCCAGCCGAGTAGCGGGCTTCGACGCCGCCATCGACTGCTGGGGCGGCCGTGTGGTCATGGGTCAGGAAGAGTTGACGGCCAAGCAGCCGGTGGCGCCGATCGACTATACGAAAGACTTGATGTGTCCGCTTCTCGGCCTGTTCGGCGAGGAAGATCAGGCGCCCACACTGGCGCAGGTGGACGAGCACGAGGCAGCGCTGAAGGCACACGGCAAAGCATACGAGTTTCACCGCTACGCCGGCGCCGGCCACGGCTTCTTCTACTACGACCGGCCCGCCTATCGGCAGGAGCAGGCGGTCGACGGCTGGCAGAAGGTCTTCACCTTTCTCGCAACCCACCTCAGCACGTAGGCACCCGGCAAGGAGCGCAACGATGTGTACGATGATTTCCCATCAGGCGAGGATTTTCGGCAGCGGCAAAGGCACCGGGGGCTGGTTCGAGCTGAGCGCCGCCAATGTCACCTACGATCACCCGTTTCATATCCGGTTGGAGCACGCGCTCAATATCGATTTCGTCAACGAGGCGGCGGGGCCGGGCGCCCGTGTGGCGGTCGAGTTGACGCCGGAATCAGCACGGCAACTGGCCCACAAAATCCTCGCCACGCTGGACCAGGCCGAGGGCGACGGCTGGCTGCACGAGCACGGCGAGACCCAGGGATAGGGAGGACCGCAGGCATGCGCAACGTCACTGCAGATACGATCACCGAGGCGGTGTTACAGACGATCGCCGACACCACCGAGCCGCGCCTCAGGCAGATTACCACGAGCCTGATCAGCCACCTGCACGCCTTCGCGCGCGAGGTGGAGCTGACGCCGGACGAGTGGATGGCGGCCATAGAGTTCCTGGCACGCGTGGGGGAGGCCACCAAGACCGACCGCAACGAGTTCATCCTGGCTTCGGACACGCTGGGGATTTCGGCACTGGTCGATCTGTCGCACAACCGCGCCGGCGGCGGCGCCACGACCTCGAGCCTGCTGGGGCCGTTCTACATCAATGGAGAACGCATGCAACCCCTTGAGGTCGGGGGTGACCTCATCGGGGACAACGACGGTGAGCCGGTGGTGGTGGCGGGGCGTGTGACCACGCCGCAGGGCGCGCCCATTGCCGGCGCTTGCCTGGAAATCTGGCAGAACGCCGCCAACGGGCTGTATGAGAGCGAGGACCCGGAGCACGCACCCGGTAATCTGCGCGGCAAAATGCTCACCGACGACGAGGGGCGTTACCGCTTCACCACCATCAAGCCGATTGCCTACACGGTGCCGTACGACGGCCCCGTCGGCACGATGCTGCAGGCTCTCGGGCGGCACGCCTGGCGGCCCGCGCACATCCATTTCAGGATCAGCGCGGCGGGGTATCAGCCACTGGTCACCGAGCTGTTCGTCGCGGACGACGCCCACATCGACGCCGACGCGGTGTTTGGCGTCAGGGAACCGCTGCTCGTTGATTTCCGGCGCATCGAATCCGCCAAAGAGGCGACGGCGTACGGGGTGACGGAGGGATATGCCCTGGTGACCTACGATTTCGGCTTGCAGCCGGTGGCTTGAAGGCACGTCGGACCATGTGAACTGAGGAGAACGTCAGCGGCGGATGGTCTACGGCGGCTACTGAAAAAACAGGTACTTCACCGCCGCCCCCAAAATGGCAAGGACAACAGGGGTGTGCAGTCCCAAAATCAACGTTCGCAGACTGCGAATGTCTGCCCGCAGATCATCAATACGCTGGTTAACGCTGTCAAAGCGCTGATCAATGCTCTCCTTCAGACCATCGAAGCGCTGGTTGAAGCTCTCCTTCAGATCATCGAAGCGTTGATTGAAGTGCTCCTTCAGATCGTCGAAACGCTGATTGAGGTGAACAACATTCTGCTCTCGCGCTTTCTCAGCGTGGGCAAAGCCCTGTTCCATACGTTTCTCGACACTCAAGAAGCGCTCATCCATGCGAACTGTGTATTCCTCGAACTGCTCCCTACGGACAAATTCTTCCGCCATGTCACTCTCCCTTGGTTGAGCGGCGCAACAGGCCGGCGAGGTCGACCCGTGTGCGCAGCACGTGCAGTTCCTCTAGCGTGGGCTGCGGAGTGGCGGGAACGGGTTCCGGCGTCGTGAGATCAAAGCCGGTCCGGGCCTGCACGTCGGCCTGCGAAACACCGGGATGCAAGGTGTGCAAGCGCATGTGCTTGTCGTCCTCGGCGAAATCCATCACGCACAACGGCGTCACGCAGTACTTCGGGCCGCCGCCCGGCAGGCCGAGTTGCCGGCGCGCATCCGCGCCGCCCGTCCCCCATCCGAAGGCGCTGACGTAATCGCAACGCTCCACCAGCGTGCGCGGCGTATGGGAATTGAGCACGATGTAGTAACGCCCGACGTGTGTCGTCAGCGTCGCCGTGCCTACCGGTCCCGGCCCGCGAAACCGCAGCCGTCGATAGTCCGGGCCGACGCCGATCAGATTGCTGTTGCCAAACCGATCCACCTGAACCCCGCCGATGAAGAACACGTGGCTGTGCCAGTCCTTTACCCTGTCGAAGCGATGCCCCGTATCGCTGTAGGATTCCGCCCAGCGCACCACGCGGCGGTCCCAGCCGAAAGCCGGCATCGGCAGGTTGTGCAAATGCGCCACGTTCATGCGCGTGCCGAGAAAGATCAACTCCATGTTCGGCCCGTGCATCACGTGCGCCAGACGCACCGCGGCCTCCACCACCGGCATCGCCACCCCCACGCGCAACACCTCGCCGTCGCGCAAATCGCGCGCCAGAAACACAGCCATCAGCTCTTGCGGCGTATAGTCTTGTGACATGGCTTCCTCACGTTTCAGTACTCATACAGGGAGAGTAGGCGCTTGATGCCGACGCGTTCCAGGTAGTCGGCGTGGGTTGTCGGCGCGCGGCAGTAGGTGGCCAGATAGTGCACCAGGTCGTCGGGGCGGTTGTCGCGCGCCGCCGCGTTGGCAGCCGCTACGTAGGCTTGCAGATGGGCTTGGTCCTGCACGTAGAAGCCGCGGCTGTAATAGGGATGCGCGCCGTAGGGAGCGCGAACGACGGCGTCGGCGCTCGGGATGGTGGTGGCCCACGGATTGGCGCGGGTGTCCTCGTTGGCGATGATGCGCTCCACCTGCACAATCGTACGGTCGGCGGCGCGGTGCAGAAACAGGTCGAGCCAGCCCGGTCCGCCGATGTGCTGCACGTTGCCGTACGGGTCGGCGGTGGCGGCGTGCAACAGGGTGACGTCGGGCTTGACCGGCGGCACAGCGATCAGGGTTTCGCCGCCGATGGGGTCGGTCATGAGCTTCAGGTCGGGATTGACCTGCGGCATCGATGTGCCCACGCCGCCGCGCCAGGGCAGGAACGGCAGCGCCTGCGCGGCGGCCTGAAGGGCCGTTGCCAGGATGCCCTCTTCGCATTCCCACACCTCGATCTCGCCCTGCTCCACGGCGCGCCGAAACGACGGCGCCACCGCCACGCCGAATCCGCCGCCCGCGTAATAGCTCACCGCTTTGCGGACACAGCCGCCGGCGATGAGCAAGTCGAGCGACAGGCCGCTGTCGATGACCGTGAGGTCGCTGACGCCACGCCGGATGAGTTGCCGCACCAGCGCCATGGGAGGTGGCGAGCCGACGGCAATCGTCATGCCGCTCTCCACCCAAGCCGCGGCGTCGGTCTCACCGAGAATGCGCTGCTGTCGTTCTGCTGACTCCATACGTGCTCCCGTCTTTGACAAAGAAAACGGCGGTCAGGCGCTCGCGCTACCAGCGCCTAGCACTGCGGGTTGCAAGGCGCCGGACGACTTCGCACCACCCTGCCTGTTCGCGTGTTGATGACCTCGTCCCGGCAACTACCATCCGTGAGTCTGACCCGGCGCAAGATGCGTTTGTTGCTAAGCCATTTCTGACACAGAACCTGGGTGATACGGGCCACCCGCCAGCCTGCGGGCGAGCGCTGGGCAGCGGCAAGGGCCTGCCGAACCAGCGGCGGCCAGGGACTTGCCCCGCTCGGCGAAGGGGCCAGCGGTACCCAGACGCTGCGTGGTGAGGCGGTTTCCTGCGGCGACTCCGTGGTGATGAGCACGTCGCCCGAAGGACAGGCCCATACCACGACGTGCACGTTGTCACCCGTGATGGCCGCGTAATCCTTGGAATTCTGGTCGAGTTTGGTGGCGCAAGTGAAGTTCTTTTCCCACAACCGTTCCTGCTCAAGCGCCGTGTGCAGCGCCGTCGAGGGAACTCCGGCGGTAAAGGCCCTGAACCACGTGGCATACTGCGGGATCGCACCGCTCAGAGCGAGGACGAAGACCAGCGCCATGGCGACTCTGAACCGCCTGGACGACATCCAGGTCAACGCCACGCTGCGCCAATGGAAATAGACGGAACGAGACGACAAGGACTTCGCCTTGGCCATCACCTGTGCCGCAAAATGGGGCGGCACCTGGATGTCATCCGATGCGCGGCCTATGGCGTGTATGACGTCGCGGGCCGCCCGCTCATGCTGCTCAAATTCATCATGCCGCATCGTTCATGACCTCCCGCAAATGTTGCAGCGCCCGTGCCAGGCGCCGCCGTACGCTCGCCTCGGATATCCCGAGAATATGGGCCACGTCGGTAAGCAGGAGTCCGGTATCATAACGCATCAGGAGGAGAGCCCGCTCGTGTTTGCCGAGGCGTGCGAGTCCCTGCTTGACAAGCTGGAGTTGCCGTTCCGGATCATCCTCGGGCGTTTCCGGAACGTTGCGGTGCGCCGTCGCAGCGATCGTTTCTTGTCGTTCCTGTGCCAGACGGTTTCGGCGGCGTCGATCTCGCATGGCCTTGAGACACTGGCGACGCGCAATGGCAAATAGCCAGGTACGAACAGAAGCCTGCTGACGGAAGCGAGGCATGGCTTTGTACACAGCCAGAAACACATCCTGCGCGATATCCTCACCGTGGTGGATGTCGCCGACCATGTTGACGCAGAAGCCAACAACCGCTCGCTGATACCCTTGCACGAGTGTTTCCAGGGCTTGATGAAATGCTCCGGATGCCATGGCGCGCCGCACGTCGCTATCACAAGCCTGCTGCGCGTTCCAATCCATACGACGTAGTCCCCCGAGATATCCAGAAACGTCATAGAGAAAAAATATAATGCTCTAACCGGCTATTTTTATTGAAGAAAAAAATTCTCCAGGTTTTCAGCGACGCCTCTTGTGACGTGGGGAACTCCCTTTTCAGACACGGCAGCCAAGCCGCTCGGCCTCATCATCCAAGAAGGAGACAGACATGTCACGGAAACGACTCTACGGACTGGTCATTGCCTGCCTGGCGTTCCTCCTCACGATACCCATGACGGCACCCGCAAGCCCGCGAAAACAGGCCGCACAATACAGGCACGTGCATCATGGACACGGACCGCACTGGCGTGGGCATCAGCGGCACGGACACCATGGACGCGGCCCTCGCTGGCGTAGACATCAAGGGCACCGACGTCATTGGGCCGGGCCTGATAGACGTAGACATCACCGGCAAGGCCCTCGCCGGAATGAGCACCACGTGCGTGGTCACAGGTCCCGCCGCCATCATCGGCCCTGGCATCACCACACGCCCTATGTGTACCCTCCATATGTATACTTACCTAGCCTCAATATGCACCTCGTGCTTCCTTTGCACAGATGATAGAACCAGCACCGAACCTTTCGACTGCTGGTTCTCCGGGAGTTCCACACATGCCAACCATCCCGTTCTTCATCGTGGACGTATTCGCGGAGGAGAAATACGCCGGCAACCAGCTTGCGGTGTTCACCGAGGCCGCTGCGCTTTCCGGTGCGGACATGCAGCGGCTCGCCAAGGAAATGCACTTCTCCGAGAGCACCTTTCTGCTGTCCCGCGAGCCGCGCGACGGCGGTTACGACGTGCGCATTTTCACCCCGGAGGCGGAGGTCCCTTTTGCCGGCCACCCAACGCTGGGCACGGCGTTCGTGATTCAACAGGAGATTGTCAAGACGCCCGTGGACACCGTCACCCTGAATCTGCCGGTCGGCCCGATTCCGGTCACTTTTACGTATCTGATCGACGACCCGGACATCCTGTGGATGCGGCAGCCGGCGCCGGTGTTTGGCGCAACGTTCGCCCCCGAGTCCCTGGCGCCGGTGCTCGGTCTCGACGTTGCGGCGCTGGATACGCGCTTCCCGGCGCAGGAGGTGTCCACCGGCCTGCCGTTCGTCGTGGTGCCGCTGCAGAACCTGGCGGCCCTGAAACAGGTCAAGGTGGACCGAGACCGCTGCCTGGCCCTGCTGGCGGACGAGCAGGCCAAGGCGCTGCTGGTCTTCAGCCCCGAAACGCATCAACGCCGCAACGATCTCAGCGTGCGGGTGTTTGCGGACTATTATGGGGTGCCGGAGGACCCGGCCACCGGGAGCGCCAACGGCTGTCTGGCGGCGTATCTGACGCGCCACCGTTATTTCAGTTCGGACCGCATCGACATTCGTGTCGAGCAGGGCCACGCCGTGGGCCGTCCTTCCCTGCTTTACCTGAAGGCGAGCGATGACGCCGACGGCATCACCGTATCGGTCGGCGGTGGGGTGAAGATGATCGCCCACGGGTCTTTTCTCTGATCAGGCGTGCAGCAACCGCATCAGGTCGTCGGGATAAGGATTCAGGTAGGTCTGCGCTTCCACGTAGGGACACGGGTGGCGGCGGACGTGATCGCGCAACAAGTCCAGCGGTGCGGTCAGCGGCACGAGCCCCCGCCGGTAATCATCGATGCACGCCGTCAAGGCAGCTTTTTCGGGCTTGCTGAGGTGCTGCTTGAGATACCCCTGGACGTGGGACAGAACGTTGGCGTGCTTCCTGCGGGTCGCCCTGACCTTCAACCCAGCCATGAACAGATCGCCGTAAGCGTCCAGAAATTCCTCGCCCAGCCCCTCGCCGCACCGCGCCACCATGCGTCCGAGCGTTTGATAATGCGACCGGCTGTGCGCCATCAGCGACAGCTTATTCCGCGCGTGGAACTGCACCATGTCCTGCGGCGCCGGATTCGACGCCAAAAACCGACGCCAGCGATGGCAGGCATACACTCGCTCGATGAAATGCTCCCGCAGTCCCGGGTCCTGCAAGCGGCCTTCCTCCTCCACAGGCAGTAACGGCCAACGCGCCATCAGAGCCTGGGCGAACACGCCCCGCCCGCTGCGTCGTGGCCTTCCCGACGAGCCGTACACCCTTACCCCCCTCATGCCACACGACGGCGAATTCTTCTTCAGGATGTAGCCGTGCAGCCCCAGTTCGGTGAGTTGGGACAAACGTTGCGTTGCAAAACGTTGCATGCGCGCCGTGAGATCATGTCCCGACACCGTGGCGACCAGTTTCGGCGCCGTCACGTCGCCCTGCAGGCGCATCGGCTCCCGCGGCGTGCCGAGGCCGACCTCCATCTCCGGGCAGACGGGCACCCAGCAGAAATACCGCCCCAGCGTGTCGATAATGAAAGGGTCGGCCTTGTGGCCGCCGTCGTAGCGCACCCGCTGCCCCAGCAGGCAGGCGGAAACGCCGACGCGAATGGGAGAAACAGGGGCCTCCGGTTGATCCATCATGGCTGCCTTTCGCTGGCGCCGGGCAAGGCCGCCGTCTGGCAAGCGGCGGACCCTTCGGCTATGATGTCCGCACTTCTCAAGGCCCTTATTTCAGGCACGGATGCGAACCGTGCGTCACAAGGAGGCGAGGCGTGAAGATTACCGATGTAAGCGTCACCATGTTTAACTGGAACAGTCCCCAGTGGCGGACGGGAAGCGGCTCTTTCGGGGGCACCAGGCTTTTGGGCGTGTTGACGGTACATACCGACGAGGGCGTGGAGGGGCATGCCTTTCTCGGCTCCTCGCGGCAGGGTGCCGACGCGCACGCGGGGCCGCTGATGGAATTCATCAAGCCGGCCATCGTGGGCGCCAATCCCCTGGACAGCGGCGCCATCTGGCAGCGCATGTGGAAGATGAACCGCTCCGTGTCCACCAATTCCATCGGCGCGGTGGACGTTGCCCTGTGGGACATCGCCGGCAAGGTGGCCGGTCTGCCCATCCACCGCCTGTTGGGAACCTGCCGCGACCGCGTGCCGGCCTATGCCAGCTCGGGCTGGCTGCCGACCCCCGAAGCCTACGGCGAGGAGGCCTGCCACTTTCAGTCTCTGGGATGGCCCGCCTACAAGATTCACCCCCACGGCGTGCCCCAAAACGACATCAAAATCTGCCAGGCAGTCCGTCGCGCCGTCGGCGACGACATGGTGTTGATGTTGGATTCCATGTGGGCCTACTGCTATGAAGACGCCATGCGGGTGGGCCGCGCCATCGAGGCGCTGAATTATTTCTGGTACGAAGATCCGCTCGTCGAGGAGGACATCTACAACTACGTCAAGCTGCACAACAAACTGGACATCCCCATCATGTCCACCGAATACGCCCCCGGTCGCCTGTACGGCATGGCGCAATGGGTGCAGCAAATGGCCACCGACATTCTGCGCGGCGACGTGGCGGTGACGGGCGGCATCACCCCGCTGGTCAAAATCGCCCACATGGCGGAGGCGTTCCGCATGAAGTGCGAGATTCACCACGGCGGCAATTCGCTCAACAACGTCGCCAACCTGCACGTCACCATGGCCATCCCCAACTGCGACTATTACGAGGTGTTCCCGTCCAGCGGCGCCAACAAGTTCGCGCTGGTGGAGGACATCGAGGTAGATGATCAGGGATACGTCTATGCGCCCGAGAAGCCGGGCTTGGGGTATGAGATCGACTGGGCTTTGGTGGAACGGGAAAAGGTGCAAGTCGTCAGATAGGCCGCGCGCCTATTCTCCCTCCGGCTCGCCGCGCTGCTCGCGCAGGTAGCGCTGTAGCTCGGCGGCCAGGTCGTCGCCGCTGACAACGTCCTCCGGCAGCAGCAGAGGCCCCGAATCGGCGCGCGCCTGCTGGCGCTCGAGCTTCTTCACGTGGGCGGCGATCTTGGGGTCCTGGGCAATCGCCTCGGCAACCCGCTCTTCAAACTCCCGCGTTTCCTCTTCCAGCTCCGGAAAGTCGGCCGGCAACCCGACGATTTCCAGGCCGCGCCGCACCAGGGCGAGCATGCCCTTGGGATTCGGCGTGACGGAAATGTAGTACGGCATGTTGGCCCAAAGGCTCGCCGAGGTGAATTGGTTGCGGCGCAGCTTGTCGTGCAAGACGCCGATCATCCCCGTGGGCCCTTCATAGCGCGAGCCGCTGCCCAGGCCCAGCGTACGCGACAGTTCGGGATCGGTTGCCGAACCGGAAAACCGCACCGGCGCCGAATACAGCACGTCAGCCCACAGCGCTCCCAGGGTGACGGTCTGGAACACGTTGCAACGCTGCGTCAGGTCCATCATCAGGTCGGTAAATGTGCGCCACTTGAGGTGCGGCTCGACGCCGACCCCGATAATCACGTCGTGCTCAAGCTGTGGCTGACGGCTAAGAAAGAATTCGTTCGCCGGCCAGATAATCTCTCGCTGATCGTTATCATTGTACTGCGCCTGCGGCCGTTGATCAGCAAAGCTGTAGAAATCCTCCGGGTCAATCTGGGCAATGCACTCCGCTTCCAAGTGCTCGACCAGAAAACGGCCCGCCGCGATGGCAACCCCGGCGGCATCGCTCCAGCCCGAGAAGGTCAACAGCAGATGCGGCTGGCGCAAGCCTGACAGGTCTTCCTCAATTCTCAGCGCGTCCATGACAACCCTCCTTTGTGCGTGCGGCTCTCCAACGGCGCTCAGGCATTTTCCCGTAGGAAGCCCCCCACCACCTCCAGAAATTTGTCCAACTGATCGTGATGCACCCAGTGACCGGCCTGCGCGATGTTCACGCAGCAGGCGTTGGGGAATGCCTGGGCGCGTCCGTCCAGCATCGGGTCGCTGGCCCAGCTCTCCAGACCCCGCAGCAGCAGCGTCGGGCAGGTGACCCGGCCCCAGATACCCTTGGCCTCTTCCAGGTTGAAGGAATAGGGCGACTGCGACCGCACGTAGTTGTCGAACTTCCAAGTGTAGGTGCCGTCTTCGTTGCGGTAGGTGCCGTGCAGCGTCAGGTGATACGCCTGCTCGGCGCTCAGGTGCTTGTTCGCCTCCTGCATACGCTGCACCGCTTCGTCGAGGCTGGGGTAGCGGCGCACGTGGCGACCGGCGAACGCCTGCATCTGGGCAATCCAGTCGTGCATGCGCTGGTGCGCCGGGCCCTGACGAATGTGCTCGGGCGGCGGACCGAGCCCCTCGATGGAGACAAGTTGCTTGACGCGGTCGGGATAAATACCGCTGTACTGGCAGGCAATGCCGCCGCCCAGGGAGTGGCCGACGAGCGTGATGGGGAACAACCGCAAGTGCTCAAGCAACTGCGCCACGTCGAGAACGTAGTCGATGAGGGCATACTGCCCGCCGCGCGACCATTCCGAGTCGCCGTGGCCGCGCAGGTCGGGGGCGATGATGTGATATTGCTCGCGCAACTCCTGCGCTACCCAGTCCCAGTTGCGGCAGTGGTCCCGGCCACCGTGGATGAGGACCATCGGCGGCGCGCTGACGTTTCCCCAATCCACGTAGTGCAACTTCAACCGCTGTGAATAGAAAACGTGTGATGCCGGCCCGATGACGCGCTCGATCATGTCAGCCCCCGGTCTGTGCGTGGCGCTGCAGCAGTTGCTGTGTTTCCCGGCGCACCTGCAACTGCACCACCTGCGGCTCCTGATTCGCCGGAATGCGCCTGAGATACGGAAAGTCCATGACGTCAAAAAGGCCGGCCACCTGCTCCAGATAGTCCAGCCGTTCGAAATGCGACGGCGTGCCGCGTTGCTTCAGGCGACGCCAGCCCGTCTCGGGCGGTAAATCCAACAGCAACAACAGATCGGGCGGCGGCGCAAACGCCTCATTGCGCGCCTGAATGTCTTGCGGGTCACAGCCCAGGGCGCCCTGATACGCCATCGTCGAAAAATAGTAACGATCCAACAGGACGATTTGTTTCCGATTCAACGCGGGCCGGATACATTGATCGACGTGTTCCCGCCGGTCGTTCAGGAACCATTCCAGTTCCGTGGCCGGCGTTACGCCGCCACGCCCGTGCACCATGAGTTGCCGTAGCTTTTGCCCCCACGGCCCCTCGGTGGGCTCCCGGAGGCGCACAACGTCCTGGCCTTGCTGGAGCATGTGATCGTACAGGAGCCCCAATTGCGTCGTTTTGCCCGCACCATCCAGGCCCTCGAAAACGATCAGCAGTCCGCGGCACGGATTTGCTGGTTGATTCATGGCAATGGCGTTCCGGAATAGGACTGGAAAGTGAGCGCGGCGCGCCTTGCGTCCCGGCGGGACGGTATGGGATACTGCGCCGCCTGTCCTCCGGCCTTCGCCAGCACAGGCCGCGGGGTGAACATCAATTTTACCGGGAGACTTAAGACACGTGCTGCATAACCATTTACATCGTCTGGTCCACAGCTTAGGGATGCTGATGCTGCTTGCCGGCATGCAGCCCGGCGACTGGAGCATGACGGACGAGACGACTGTCGACCTGGAACGTGCGCCGTCTGTGGCGGCTACCCAATACCGTCACCCGCGCGGGGCACAGCAGTACCGCTACGATGAAACCGAAGTCGACTTGGCTACCCCAATGCCGGCATCTGCGCCCGAAACACCGCAAGCCGCCCCGAACCCGGCGCCTGACGACACCCCCGAGAACGTTCCCGCCCCAGAAGAAGAACTGCCTCAATAAATTCCAGATGTAGGTCGGATTAGCGCAGCATAATCCGACAATCAAACGCCCTCAGTCGTTCTGCGCCTGGCGCAGGGTCTCATTCATGCTGCCCGAGCGGAAACCCGCAAGGTCCACCGTGACGTAGGTGTATCCGATGGCCTTGAAATGCGCCACTAGCTCGCTGCGCAGGGGTTCCGAGCAGAGGCGGAGCATGTCCTCCGTCAACACCTCGATGCGCGCCACGTTCTCATGGTGCCGCACCCGGAAGACCCGAAAATCGTGCTGCCGCAGAAACGCCTCCCCCTGCTCCACCGTGCTCAGTTTCTCGATCGTGATCAGTTGGCCGTAAGGTACCCGTGAGGCCAGGCAGGCAAAGGACGGCTTGCTCCAGGTCGGCAGGTCCCAGCGCTTGGAAAGGGTGCGGATTTCGTCCTTGCTGAGGTCCGCTTCATCAAGCGGCGCCCGCACGGCGTAATCCCGCGCCGCCTGCGCGCCGGGCCGGTGATCGCCGCGGTCATCCATCATGGCGCCGTAAACCACGTGCTTGAAGCCCATGGACTCGGCCAGGGGATTGAGTTTGACGAACAATTCCGACTTGCAGAAGTAGCAGCGGTTTTCAGGGTTCGCGGCATACTGCGGGTTGTCCATTTCGTCCGTATTCACCAGCCGGTGCTCGATGCCGATACGTTTCGCCACATCCTGCGCCTCTTCCAGCTCCGCCTGCGGCAACGACGGCGATACCGCAGTGACGGCGATGGCCTTGTCGCCCAACGCCTCATAGGCGGCCTTGGCGAGCAGCGAGCTGTCCACCCCGCCTGAAAACGCCACGATGACGCTTTCCATGTCGCGCAGCGTCTCCAACAACTTGTCGACTTTCGCCTCGATGGTCGTGGTCGTGCTCATAAGAACTCCCCTCCCCAACTCCTCCCCTTGAGGGAGGGGCTGTGGGAAGACATGTGGCCGCTCGGCAGGGTCGCAGCCAGCGCCAGTTATCCCGTCACATGCAGCGTCTGAGCCGCCGCTTCCTGATTCGATGCATGGTAAGAACTGCGCACCAGTGGACCGGACTCAACGTGCGCGAAGCCCAGCGCCTCGCCCTGGCGTTTGAGCTCGACAAACTCGTCGGGGTGGTAGAACCGCTGTACCGGCAGATGCTGTAGCGACGGACGCAGGTACTGGCCGATGGTCAGCAGATCGCAATAGGCGTCCCGTAAATCTCCCATCGTGTCGACGATCTCCTCGGGTTCCTCCCCGAGGCCGACCATGAGGCCGGATTTGGTGCGCATGGCGGCATCGATGTCCTTGACCCGCCGCAGAAGCTCCAGAGACCGCTCGTATTTGGCTTGCGGCCTTACCGTGTCGTACAGTCGGGCAATGCTTTCTATATTGTGATTCAAGACGTCGGGACCGGCTTCCACCACCTCGGTCAAAGCCTCCCAATTGCCCTTGAAATCGGGAATCAGCACCTCGATACGGCACCCCGGCACCCGCTGCCGAAGGCCTCGAATGACCGCCGCGAAAATGTGGCTGCCGCCGTCGGCCAAATCGTCCCGGTTCACCGACGTCACCACCGCATATCGCAGCCCCAGCGTGGCAATCGTCTCGACCACGCGCTCCGGTTCCTGCTCGTCCACGCTGCCGGGCCGCCCCGTGCGCACGGCGCAAAAACCGCAACTGCGGGTGCAGGTATCGCCGAGCAACATAAGGGTCGCGCTTCTCTGCTCCCAGCACTCGCCGATGTTGGGGCACATGGCCTCCTCGCACACGGTGTGCAGGCGGTGTTGGCGAACCAGGCTTTTGACGTCCGAATACGTCTTGCCGGTGGGTAGTTTGACGCGCAACCAGGCGGGCTTCGGCGGTTGCGGGCGGGTTTCGAGCTGGACCAATTGCACGGATGTCTCCCGATGGTCTACGACGCCGCAGCCTCCGCAACGGCCTCGCGGCGCTCGTCATGGCTGCGTTTGTGGCGGGTAGCCTGCACCTTGCCGATACGCCGCTCGCGGATGATCTCGGCCATGACGCTGATGCAGATTTCCTCCGGCGAATCGGCGCCGATGTTCAGGCCGACCGGTGCGTGTACGCGGTCGAGATAGCCACTGTCGATGCCCTTGGCCTCCAAGCGCTGCCACATTTTGGCGATCTTGCTCTTGCTGCCGATCATGCCGAGGTAGCGGGCGTCGCAGTCGTAAATCTGCTCCAGAATATGCTGGTCGTGCTGGTGGCCGCGCGTCACGAGGACCACGTAATCGTCGTGGCCAAAATCGAACGCCTCGCGGACCTTGTCGAATTCCATGACGATCGTGGCGTCGGCTTCCGGGAAGCGCTCCTTGTTGGCGAAGGCCGGGCGGTCATCAATCACCTTGGCCCTGAAACCGGCCAGCTTGGCGGCGCGTACCAGGAAGAACGACACGTGTCCACCGCCGAATACCCACACGGTCGGGGTGGGGAGAACGGGTTCCAGAAAAATCTGCAGGGTGTCGCCGGAAGCGGCGGCGTAGGACTCGATGGCGAAGTTTTCGCCCCGCAACACATCCTGGCCGCGCTGCACCACGAAGCTTTCGAGGTCAGCGTTGCCCAGGGAACCAACCGTGCTGCCATCGTCGGTGAGCAGGAGCTTGCGGCGTCCCTCCGGGAAATCGGGGTGGTCGGTGAGAATCGTCGCCAACGTGCCGCGGTGCCCGGATTCCTTGAGGTCGAGAATGGTGCGGAACACGTCCTGGCCGCGCTCTGGCAACGGCTCCGTCAGGATTTCCACCACGCCGCCGCAATTGAGGCCGCTCTCGCCGGCGTATTTCTCCGTCAGGATGAATTTCTGGATGCGGCTCTTGCCCGCCTCCATCACTTCGCGGGCTTCCGTCCACACATCCGCTTCCAGACAGCCGCCGCCGACCGTGCCGATAATTTTCCCTTCCGGCGTCACCAGCATTTTGCTCTTTTCGCTCATCGGCAACGACCCCTTCGACGAGATGATCGTCGACAGCGCCGCCTGCTCGCCTCTTTCAAGTATGTCAATCGCCGCCTGAAAAACGTTATCCGCCACCCCTGAGCCCTCCTCGCATGGGTTATCAATTCGGCGCTACATACTACCCTAGTCGTTCAAAACAAAGCAACCGTGCGGTGGTGGGCAATGCCGAGGCGCCAGCAGTTGGAAGCTCGCGAAGCGCGGGGCAAGGTCGCGTGTGGAGAAGAAAAGGAAGGCGAAGGAGGAATACCTTGAGATCAGCGCAATAAACGCCTGTTGGCCGTTAAGATGGATATACCCTAACCATAGAAGTCACCATCGTCCGTTATCAGCCTCAAGTCTCTACTTTTACACAACTCTCGGATGATTTGATCATTGAAGTCGGAACCAGTTTCCTTGTATTCGTCAATCAAGGTATCTATTTCTGCCGTTTCAAAGCCGCTTTCGATTCGTGAACAATAACTCAGGATCCGTTTGATGTCGGCGGCAATATCCGAAGCAACGGATTTGAAAGCATCACTGCTACGATATGCCTTGAAATTTTGAGGCGACCAATATTCCCAATCCCGGTAAGAGATTCTGGCCCAGACGTTGATAATCTCCGAGACGACGAGGACGTTAATATAGATGCGGCTCTTAGCTTCCAGAATGCGACGAAACGCTGAGAGGTAGGTTTCTTTTCTGTTATTCCTACCTACACTCGTTGAGCCATACATACATAGCCAGATGTTGGCGTCCAGAAATAACGCGTCGTTGGTGGTGAAATGATAGTCCCCGACATGTGAGACATCATGCGTCATCGTCTTCCTCCTCCAGGACCTCCTTCACCACGTTGCTGAATCTCTCCGGGTCTCGAAAGAACTGTTTAGCCGTCTTTACGACGCGTTCCAACAGCGCCACATCATCAGGCTGCATGTCTTCCACTTGCAATAATTCGCGAATTTGGTGCTCGTCGAACTTTCCGTACAACTGCCCGACCGCCGCGTTGAGAAACGCTGAGGTCAGCACGGAGACGTTGCGAAATGAAAGCGAGACGCATCGTCCCTGGTGCAAGGCGGCGGCTAGACGGTCGTATACCTTCTGCCCATCGTCAGACGCGACACACAAGGGACTGCCGACAACCTGAAATATGGATATCACAAGGCTCTTTTCCATGGGGATGCATCTCAAAAAATATCGTTGGTCGTGGCCTCGGAAGAAAGGCCGTAGGTGTTCTGGTCTGCAGTATTGATCTCCACATTCACTACCGTACCCGGGAACGGATAACTCAATCGTTCGGTACAGGTGCCGTGTTTTTCGCGGCGCCAATATCCGGCGTCGGATACGATCTGAAGACAGCCGTCATCATTCCGGTCAATGAATTCGCGAAGCAACTTCAGCCCCAAACCCCCGGGAATACCGCCTTTCCTGGTCGTGTGGTTGCGCTCCGTTGCCCAGACGATTGCCTCCTCCGGTGACAGGTTACGCCCTAAATGGTCCTGTATCTTGCGGCGCATGCCGACCCCCATATCCGCCACCGTAAAATTAAGCTGGTGTCTCGCAGGATAGAATTGTCCACAACTGAAGATCCCCATCTCAGTATGGGAATGTGACACAGCATTGCTGAATATCTCGAAAATGGCCTCGTGGAATTTTTTCTGGAGGCCCGGCGACATGTCCAGCATTTCACGCATTTCACGCTGCTGGATAAACTCGTCTTCAACGTACCGGGCAAAATAGCTGCTGTCTTCAACATCGAACCGCTTGTATGAAATGGTTGTCCCCCAACGGTCGGGGAGCTTTTCCCGGCCGTAGTGACTGAGAAAGCCGTTTCTCGCCAGAATTGTTTCTACCTCTGAGCAGATATTTGTGAGAGCCACAGTGTTCAGGTTCGACCTGCCCCCTAAGCGGTACAGAATGCCCCCAAGTACCGCGCACATATCTGCGTCAAACCAATCCGTTGATGCCATGTCAATCTCGACATCATCCATAAAACAGCGCTCAGTCTGAGCATGGAGACACGCCAAGACCTCGAAACCATCCTTGCTGTGTCGGATTCTTTTCGGCAGGTCAAATTTCATGCTGTCACCTCCGCGACTGTCTCGGTGTCATTGCCGAAAACGTCTACGAGCCTGATGGCGATCTTATGCTGGACCGGCGGGCATTCATGCGAGACGCCAAAGCAACTTAATGGAACACTGACAGCAACGCAACACATGGTTTGAACGATCCAAGGCTCCTGATTTAAGGCGCTTCCAGAGCCGCCAACTGTTCGACGGCCCTTTGATGGAGAATACGCTCGAACGCGTCCTTCGACGGTACTCCGATCGCCCGCACGAGCAACTCACGTGCCCGCTTGTGGTGCCGGCTGCGATACAAGCGCAACAGGCACTCGGCGTATTCAACGAGCACCACCTTCTCATCGGGTGCGCCGGCCGCAATCTCAAGGGCCTGCTCGTAGTGTTCGACGGCCTTCTCTTTGGTCGACCCATAAGCCAATCTGGCCGCCAATCCGCTGGCGACGATGTCCTTATGCCACATGGCCAACATCAGGTTCGCGGCCACCCTGTGCGGATCGAGCCGGAGGGCATTGTCGATTGCCTCTCGCGCCCTTCCCGCATAGCCTTGACTGAAGGCTTTCAACAATCCGATGGTCTGCGCGTATCGGCCCATGGCGTGTGCTGATTGGAGATGGGCCTCGGGATTGTTGGTGTCGAGGCGGACCGCTTCCTGTGCCAACCGCATGGCCCGCTCAAGCAAAGCCGGCTTGGCGTCGTCTTCGGCGATGTAGTAGCTATGGATCGCCAGCGCCCCGGCTGCCAGCGCAAATCCTTCGGAAGTGCCGACCGCCACGGCGAGTTCGGCGGCTTCGGTAAATCGGCCCTCGGCGTGTGCGCTACGCGCCGCCTGGAGCGATTCGGTGCCGACAGCGCTTGGCGCCGAGAGCACATGCGCGATCGTCAAACAGGTGAGGAATGCGATCGTGGCCGCGAGCGACTTGGGCGGCTTCAGCACGCTGTGCTTCATCCTTAGCCCTCCGAAGCCGTCCGACGACAGCTTGCAGCCTTATTGCACCCACGTAAGGGAGCTTGTGCTACAGCCTCCCTCCTGCTACGGCACGGCCAGGGCACGGTCGTGCTCACGGTGCAGGCGCTGGCGTTGGCGGTCGGTTTCCAGAAAATCCCAGGGCAGGATGGCGTCACGAGACAACGGTTGGCAGACCCAGTCGATGGCGTCGAAGCCGAGGACCTTGGCGGCGCGGGGCCAGTTGCCGCGTTGACGATGGGTTTCGAGGAGGAAGGCGCCGAGCTGGCGGTCGCCGCGGGCGAGGATGGCTTCGAGGTAATCGTCTTTGAGACTGCCGTGCTGGAGGCGGATGGAGGATTCACGGCGCAGGGCCTGGCGCAGGGTGTGAAGTTTCGCCTTGACGTCGCGCTGGGGGGCCATGGCGCACCATTGCAGGGGCGTGGCGGGTTTGGGGATGAACGGATTGACGCTCAGGGTCAGGGTTCCCAAGGCGCCGCGGGGACGGCCGTAGCTTTTCATGAGCGCCCAGATCTTCAAGACCAGGGCCAGCAATTCCTGCACGTCATCGTCGGTTTCGGTGGGCAGGCCGATCATGGAATAGAGCTTGAGGTCGCGCACGCCGTGGGCCAGCAGGCGTTCCACGCCCTCGAGAATGACCGCCTCGCTCATTTCCTTGCGGATGAGCTGCCGCAGACGCTCGGAACCCGCCTCGGGGGCGACGGTGCAGGAGCGGACGCCGCTGCGCACCATGCAATCAATCAGCACGTCGGGCATGCGGTCCATGCGCAGTGACGAGATGCCGATACCTACGCCCATGTCCACCAGCCCCTGCGCCACCATAGGCAGGGCGCGGTAATCACCGGTGGCGGAACTGATCAAACCCACCTTTCCGACCGGTGCCAGGCCGTTATCGCGGTCGCGCCGCTGCTGGGCGGTCACGATGTCCAGAACCATTTCACCCGGCAGTTGGCGAAACTTGGGATAGACGTAGCCAACCGTGCAGAATCGGCACTTGAAGGGGCATCCGCGCGTAATCTCGATAAGCAGCGAGCCGCTGAATTCGGTCTCGTCGGTGAGAACGGTGGAATACGCCGGCCATTGGGCCAGATCGGCGATTTTGCGCGGCGGTATGGGGCTGACGTCCCCGGACCGGTCGTGCAGGGCCGGAACGTAGACACCGGGAATTTCCGCCGCCTGGCGCAGGTGGGCGCGGCGCGGCTGGCCAAGGGTGTCGTGCGCCAAGTCCAGGTACTCGTTGAGCGCGTCCTCGCCATCTCCGATGATCATCAGATCGACGAAATCCGCCAAGGGCTCCGGGTTGAGGTAGGTGACGGCGCCGCCGAGGAGGATCAGTGGGTGGCGCTCATCGCGCTCGGCGGCCAGCAGCGGAATGCGGAGCATCGCCAGCATGTGCAGCAGATGCAGGTAATCGTTCTCGTACGACACCGAAAAACCAACCAGGTGAAAATCACGGACGGGCCGCTGCGATTCGACGGAAACCAACGGTACGTTGGCATAGCCGTGGCGGCTGATGTCGGCGGGATCAGGCAGAAAGACACGCTCGCACAGGGTGTCCGGGCGCTGGTTGACCAGCCGGTAGATCGTCTGCAGGCCCAGGTTTGACATGCCGATATGGTAGGTGTGCGGATACGCCAACGCGAAGCGCAGGCGCACGGCGCCCGCTTCCTTCACCACCGCGCCGCGTTCAGCCAGCAGGCGTTGGCGCATCGTTTGTCGCATCTCGGCGGGCATGGCAGATGGGTTTCCTCGGCGGGCTATGGTGGCGCGGTTCATGCCAGCACCAGGCTGCGCGCCACCTCGCCGCGTTCGAGCGCCGCGTAGGCGTCGTTGATTTCCGCCAGCGGCCAGGTGCGGGTGAGCAGCTCATCCAGCAACAGGTCGCCCGAGCGGTACATCTCCATCAGGTGCAGCAGATCGATCTTGGGCCGCGCCGAGCCGTACAGCGAGCCCATCAGTGTCTTCTCGGCATACACCATCTCGTTGGCGTTGATGCTGACCCGCACATCGGCGCGGGTGACACCGATGACCACACAGGTGCCCATTTTCTTCGTAGCCGCGTACGCTTGCTCGATCGTTTTGGTGATGCCGATGGCCTCGAACGCATAATCCACGCCGCGCCCGTCGGTGAGATCCTTGATGGCAGCGACGGCGTCCACGTCGGCAGCGTTAACGGTGTGCGTCGCGCCCATGGTGCGGGCGTATTCCAGCTTCTGCTCGGCCACGTCGACCGCGATGATACGCCGGGCCCCGACGATGCGGGCGCCCTGCACGGCGTTCAGCCCGATGCCGCCGCAGCCGAATACCGCCACTGTGCTGCCCATCTTGACTCGCGCGCCGTTCGCCACGGCCCCGACCCCGGTTATCACGCCACAACCCAGCAATGCCGCCTTATCCAGCGGAAAATCCTTGGGAATCTTGAGCACCGCGGCTTCTGGCATGGTGGACAACTCGGAAAAACTCGACACTCCCGCGAAGTGCCGCACCGGCTGGCCCGCCGCGGAAAAGCGCGTCGTGCCGTCTTCCATCAGCCCGGTGACGCGCATCTCGGTGCCCACGTCGCACAGCGCCGGTCGCCCGCCGGTGCAGTACTCGCACGTGCCGCAGGAAACCCGCCAGATGGGAATGACGTGGTCGCCGGGCTGCACCGATTTGACGCCCGCGCCGACGTCCTCGATCACGCCCGACCCCTCGTGCCCGAGGATGATCGGCATGGGCATCAGCAGATCGCCCTTCATGACGTGCAGGTCGCTGTGGCACACGCCACCGGCGTACAACCGCACCAGCACCTCACCGGCTTGCGGCGGGGCGACTTCGACTTCTTCAAACCGTAAGGGCGTACCAGCTTCGTAGAGAATGGCGGCCTTTGCGCGCATGCGTGCGAACTCCTTAAGCAAATCGGTACGGGTTGGTAACAAATCGCCCAGCCGTGCGAACCGGCGGCGCATCTAGCCAGAAGCCCCGCGGCCTGTCAAGGGCCAACCGGACGGCGAGAAATAATATCGTTGGCGTGAGCGTTTCGGATGGCGGACAATGCGGTGGACCGCCCGTTCGGCAACCGCCTACGGGTACACGAACAATCGTTGGTTAACAGGTGTGAAGATGAAAAGGAAACTGTACACCGTTTTGGTGCAGGTTGCCCTGGCCGTTGCCATTGCCGGCGCTTTAGCGATCAGCGGCCACGCTGAGGAGACGCCGAAGGATGAACCCGCGGCCGTTCCGGCAGCGACTCAGGAAAAAGAGCAGAAACCCGACACGAGCGATATTTTCCAGGAGTGGCTGGACAACAACCACGAACTCGGCAAGGGTGACACCGAGTGCCTCATGTGCGTTGGCTTCGGTGGCGGCTTCCTCTGCGGCATCGGCTGCGACGCCACCGGACTGACGATTCACAAACCGGACGGATCGACGAATGCGGTCTGCGGGCGCTGCGTGAAAGGAACGTGGCAATAGCCGAAGACGGACGTTCTCGGCGCCAAAGGAAAGGGCCGGCGTGGGTAACTTCCCACGCCGGCCCTTTCCTTTGGTTCAACAGTACGTCTTAACCACCCACACCCACCGGTTCCGGAGCGGCAAGACCACAAAGCTCCTCGTAATTGACCAACTCCGTGATGGTAGGGTTGTCGCCGCACAGCGGGCAATTCGGATCGCGCCGCAGGCGGATTTCGCGGAACGTCATAGCCAACGAGTCGTACATCAGCAGGCGGCCGACCAGGGGTTCTCCCTGTCCGACGATGAGCTTCACGGTTTCCGTCGCCTGCACCACACCAATGACCCCGGGCAAAACTCCCAGGACGCCGGCCTCGCTTCACGAGGGCACCAGCCCCGGCGGCGGCGGCGTGGGAAACAGGCAACGATAGCACGGCCCTTCAGGTGGCTTGAACACGCTCGCCTGTCCCTCAAACTGGAAAATACTGCCGTGCACCACGGGCTTGCGCGCCAACACCGCGGCGTCGTTGACCAGATACCGCGTCGGGAAGTTGTCGCAGCCATCGACGATGATGTCGTACTCGGCGAACAGGTCCAGGACGTTATCGGTCGTCAGTCGCATGTTGTGGGCCTGCACGTTGACGTCCGGGTTGATCGCGTTGATGGCAATCTTGCCCGACTCGGTTTTGGGCATGCCGATGCGGTCGTTGCTGTGCAGCACCTGGCGCTGCAGGTTGGACAGATCCACCACGTCGGCATCCACCAGGCCGAGCGTGCCGACACCCGCGGCGGCGAGATACAGCGCGGCGGGCGAACCGAGGCCGCCGGCGCCAACCAGCAGGACCTTGGCGTCCAGGAGTTTCCCCTGTCCCTTTTCGCCGATCTGGGACAATAGGAAATGCCGGCTGTAGCGCTCGAGCTGCTCCGCACTGAGCTGCCGGTCCCGCTGAACGGGAAACCCGGCATCCTTCCAGCGGGTAACGCCGCCGGCCATCGACGACACGTTTTCATACCCCATTGAGCGCAGCACCTGAGCCGCCAGCAGCGAGCGAGCGCCACCCGCACAGTAAACGATTATTTCCTTGTCGGTCTGCGGCACCTTGCTGGCCACTTGAAATTCGAGAAACCCGCGCGGAATGGCGACCGCCCCGTCGATGTAGCCGGCGCGCACCTCGTCGTTCTCGCGTACGTCCAGGAGCACAAAGTCGTCACCGGGCTGGCCGCGTTCCTGCACCTCCTGCACGCTCACTTCCGGGATTTCCTGCCGCGCCGCGACAAGAAAATCTTGCTGCGTCTTAGCCATACGTAACTCCTAACAGTGCTGTCCGTCGAGCCAAACAGCCCATTGCCGATGCGTTCAAATGCGGATGCGGAAAGTGCGGTAACAATACCAAACAGGCGCTGGATGGCGCAACGTGCCGGAATCACGCTTTGGGGCATTGGGCGGCGCAACTGGCCGCAAGTTCGGTGGACAGTGGATAACGCATGCTACGCGTCATGCTTCGCCAGCCAATCGAGGACGCCATTGAGGTCGTGAATCACCTCATCATCTCCGGACACACCATCGCGGTGCGCATCGTCGTCCCGTCGCAGCCACAGCGGCTGCATGCCGGCTTGCCGCGCGCCGTGCACGTCGGCGTGCAGGCTATCCCCAACATGCACGGCGCGCACGGGAGCCACGCCAATGGCGTCGAGGGCGTGCGCGAAAATATTGCCGTGCGGCTTCTCCCAACCGACCACGGCGGAGATGTTGACGTGCTGCACACAGGCCATCAGCCCCAGGCCATGCAACAGGTCTAGCAGCCGGATGTCCCAGTTGGAAATAACGCCGACGGTGTACCCCCGCTGGCGCAGGGTTTGAAGCACCGCGAGGCATTCCGGGTAAAGCCGCCAGACGGTCGGTTGCGAAAAGAGCCAGTACAACTCATCGAAGAACGCCTCGAAATCCTTGGGCAGCTCGATCTTCGCAAAAGTAGCGTGCACCAAGGCGTGCCAGAAACGGCGCCCGTCGGGTTCGCCGACACCGTAGCGCACCGGGTCGCTATCGGCGGCCGCGTTGGCCTCGGCCCACGACCGGCGGAAGGCCGCCTGCACGGCATCAGCCGTCGTCGTTACGCCATACCGCGCGGCCACCTCGGCGTAGACGGCGCCCACGGATGGATAGGGATACAGGAGGGTATTCGCCGCATCGAAAAATACCGCATCGTAGTTCCGCATACTCGCTCCACAGACTCACGGGGTATCATTTCGCCGGAACCGACCGTGGCACGATTGCCGCGCAAATGCAACAAGGGCCGACACGCGAAAACCGCCCGCGGCGCTTGACCTCCACCCTAACAACGTGTATGCCATTGGGCGTACAGTATTGAAGAACCTTCTGCCGGGGGAGGTTAACAGAATGGCAAAATCGGCTGGCTCTGAACCGCTCAACGGGCCCATGCAACGACTCGAACAGATCGCGCATCTGGTGCGCAGCAGCCGCAACGCATTCACCACCCTCGACCGCGCTCTGCACACGCTGACCGAGGTGCTGGGCGCCCGCGGCGGCGCCATCGTCTTGTCCGACGCCTCGCCCAAACGGCAGCACGAGTGGGCTTGCGGGGATGATCAGAGACAAATCATTCAAATGGGGCGGGAACTCGTTGATGGCGTTGAGGCCCACGGCGAAGCCACTGCCCGCCACACGGTGCTTCCCGGCTCCCGGCCAGGCCGAACGTCCGAGGGGATGGTCCTGTCCACGCCTTTGACGGGCGTGCAGCAGGCCATCGGCGTCATGGTTTTTTTCTGCCTCAAACAGCCGCCCGTGCCGCTGGGAACCGCTCTGACGTGTCTGAACGTCGTCGGCACCGTTCTTGGCTGTCACCTGCAAACGGCCAGCCTGCAAGAACGCCTCAAGGCGCAGCCCGACGTCACCAGCGACGCCGCTGCCGGGCTCTCCGCCAGCTACAACCCGGATCAGATCGTCGGCCACAGCGCCCGTATGAAGGCCATCATGCACGAGATTCAGCAGGCGGCCAGCAGTCGTTCGACCATCCTGCTGCGCGGCGAGAGCGGCACCGGCAAGGAACTGGTCGCCCGCGCGTTGCACAAGCTGAGTGCGCGGCGCCAGCAGCCGTTCGTCAAGCTCAACTGCGCCGCGTTGCCGGAAACGTTGTTGGAGAGCGAACTGTTCGGGCACGAAAAAGGCGCCTTCACCGGGGCGATCAAAACGCGGCGCGGCCGTTTCGAGCTTGCGGATAACGGCACTTTGTTCCTCGACGAAATCGGCGACATGAGCTTGGCGATGCAGGTGAAGCTGCTGCGCGTCCTGCAAGAGCGCAACTTCGAGCGCGTCGGCGGCCATCGCCCGATCTCGGTCGACGTACGCATCATCGCCGCCACGAACGTCGATCTGGAAGAGGCCGTGCGCCACCGGCACTTCCGCGAAGACCTCTACTACCGCCTGCACGTCGTGCCCATCGTGCTGCCCTCATTGCGCGAGCGGCGTGAAGACATTCCCTCTCTGGTGGGCTATTTCCTGGTGCGCTTCAACGCGGAGAATCGCAAGCACCTGAAAATTTCGTCCGCCGCCATGGACCTGATCGTCGAGTACGACTGGCCCGGCAACGTTCGAGAGTTGGAAAATTGCGTTGAGCGCATGGTCGTGATGACCCGCCGGGATATCGTGGCGCCCGAGGACGTGCCGCTTTCAATGAGCCTGAGCCCGCCTCCGCTGGCTGCGGTAGCCGAAACCCCGGCGCCCTCTCCCGAAACCCGTTCATCGACGCTTCCCAAGGCGGTGGCCGAGATCGAGCGCGAACGGCTCGTCGAGGCCCTGCAGACGAGCGGCGGTGTGCAGACGCGGGCCGCCATGCTACTTGGCATCACCCCCAGGCAACTCGGCTACAAGTTGAAGAAGTACCGCATCGCACCCAAGACCCTGATCGGCTAACCGCGCTTCCGGCAACGCCAGGAACGGCTCGTAGGGAGCACGCCGCGAATGAGTCCCGCCCTCAATAAAGCCCACGTCAGCATCATTCTTGTGCGTCCACAAAGTCCGGGTAATATCGGGTCGGTGGCGCGCGTGATGCGCAATATGGGCTTCGGCCGCCTAGTGCTCGTGGCCCCCGAGCGATTCCCCCACCCGGAAGCGCGCATGATGGCCAGCGGCGCGCGAGACCTGCTGGAGGAGGCGGCGGTTCACGACACCCTGGCCGCCGCTACCGCGACGTGTCATTGGCTGGCCGGCACGTCGGCGCGCCAGCGCCAGCACCGCAACATGCCGCTGACGCCTCGGCTACTCGGCGACAAACTGCCGGCGCTGTGCCAGCCGTATCGGGTCGGCCTGGTATTCGGCCCGGAAGACGCCGGGCTGACCACCGCGGAACTCGACGCTTGTCACGACTTGGTAGCAATCCCCACTTCCCCCGAGGCGCCGTCGCTCAACTTGGCCCAGGCGGTGGCGGTCGTGTGTTACGAAATCTCGCAGCCCCGCCATGCCCCCGCCACGCCGCCCGCGCCGCCGCTCGCTTCCGTGGCGGAAAGCGAGGCCATGTACCAGCATCTTCGGCAGGCTTTCTCGGTACGCGGTTTCCCCGGAGAACCGGCGGTGGAGCGCGCCCTCAGCGGCCTGCGGCGTATTTTCGAGCGCACCGGCCTCGAACGACGCGACGTGCGGCGGCTGCGCGGTATTGCCCGGCAACTCGGCTGGGCGCTTCGCTATCCTCGACGCTGAACAAACGAAACCCGGCTGCACCGCAACTCGGGCGCCAGCACCACGGATTGGCCGCTGGTCAGCACGACCGGACGCCGTAGCGTGGAAAGGCCGGTAAGGCGTTGCAACACGTCAAGCACATTGTCCTGAATATGCAGCACGCGAGGTTGCAGAGGTTGGGCGAACTTGCCTTCGTGAATGTGGAAGGAAGGGCCGACGATCGTGCTGATGAAGTCGCCGGGCGCCACGCCGCGCCGGAATGCCGTGGCCCACAGGCCACCGACGTAAATGCCGTTCGTTATCGGCGCCACAAGCGCATCGCGCGACACGGCTGTGTCGCTGGCGAAGATGACGTTGGTGGGGAAAATACCGGGGCGCATGGCAAAGCTTTCACCGTACATGGCGTGCCGCATGCCGTTGTATGGCGGCAGCGGACCGAACTTCGGCGCCATGGCCTGGGTATGATAGACATCGGCCAGAAAACCCGTCAAACGACCGCCGGCGATCAGGGTGGTGCTGCCGGTGGGCAAACCGTCGCCGGTTATCGTGCGACTGCCGACCAAGCCGGGAAAGCGACCTTCATCGGCGACGGTCAGAAAGGTGCTGGTGATTTGTTGACCGAATCGACCTTCAAAGGGGCTGATACCGTTTGCCAGGGTATCGAGGCTGAGGGCCGGCAGCAGGATATCCTGGCACAGGTCGGCAACGGCCCGAGGACCGAAGATGACGGCATACTCGCCAGCCGGCAAAGCCGTGCCGTCGCGTGCCCGCAACGCCTCTGTGACCGCTTCGACGCCGGCATCGTGCGGTGAGAAGTCCTTGAGATGCGTGGCGCTGTGGCTGCCGACACCGTGGCTCTGTTGCGAGCCGAGATACCCATGCAGAGTGGCGAACAGGGCAGTTGAGGTATCTTCGGCCAACAAACCGTGCGAATTACCGACCACCAGCAATTCCGTGCGGCTGCACACCTCGCCGCTGATCCGGAACGGGGCCTCAACAGCCGCTTCCCTGAAGGTCGAAAGGGCGCCGTCCAGCGCTTCGCTGGCCAACCCCGCGACGGCATCGTCGGACAGGCTCATGACCGCCGGATCGTGCAGCATGGGGGCAGTTGGGATCGCTTCCGGCGGCTTCGGCAGGCTTGTAAAACCCGGATCGACAACGGCGCTCTGTTTGGCAATTTCCAACGCCAGGGCGATGCTGTCGCGAGTGAGGTCGTCGCGGTCGACACCGAAGCCGACTTTGCGACCGGCGCCATCGGCCATGACCAGGAGGATGCTGAAACCGCAAGCCGTTTCGTCACGCAGGGATGGCCCGGCGTTTTCGGGCTGGGCGGTATCGTGGCTCAACTCGGCAATCTGCTGTTCGCACCAGGAGGCGCAGACCTCGGCCTCCAGAAACGATGAGTCCCCGGCAATCACGTCCAGCGCCAGATTCACCACGTGCCGCAGTTCGTAGAGTTCCATTCCGTTCTCCACACGGGAAATTTTTCGCGCCAGGGACATACCGTAACCTACCGCCGCTATTGGCGCAAACGAACCCCCGCAGGCCGTCATGAGACATTTCTACGAACAGGTGTATGAATTGGTTCAGCAGGTGCCGCCGGGCAAGGTGGTGACTTACGGGCAGGTGGCGGCGCTGCTCGGCAGCCCGCGATCAGCGCGCGCGGTGGGCTATGCACTGCGTTATCTGCCGCGCGGCACGGACGTGCCGTGGCAGCGCGTCATCAACCATCGGGGTGAGATCAGCCCGCGCTTCCCCGCTGAAAGCCCGCTCATTCAGCGGCTGCTGCTGGAGTCGGAGGGCGTCGTCTTCGACGAGAACGACCGAGTTGATTTGAAGGCCTATCGTTGGCAGGGAGAATGAATCACGCCGCGAAACAAGGCCGAGACGACATCACAGCCCCGGCCCTGACGCCACGATTACTTCAGCATGTCCTTGGCGGCATCGAGCCCCGCCTGGGCGCACTCTTCGTCCTGATCGCCGGTAGCGCCGCTGACGCCAACTCCGCCGATGACCGTGCCGTCCGCAATGATCGGCAACCCGCCGGCGAAAATGATTAGCCGATCCATAAACTGGATGCCGTGCACCTTGCCGGGCTCGCGGTTGACGATGCCGCCGATGGCCCGCGTCGGGAAGCCGAAACGCGTCGCCGTCCACGCCTTGTTAATGGCGATCTCGATGCTGCCCTTGAACGACGTGGGGTCACGGCGGAAATAGAACAGCTCGCCGCCGTCGTCCACAATGGCGATGTTCAGGGCGCGCCAGCCTTCCTGCTTCTTGGCGTACTCGTCGCAGGTGATGGCGATGGTTTCGGCGAGTTCGGTCGTCATAACCGGCACCCGCGGCAGGCCGCCACCGTGCGACATGGCGCTGACGGAGGTCACGCCAAGGCAAAATACGAGGCATCCGGCCAGGATAAACGCGCTGCGTCGTTTCATGGGAGTTCTCCTTATTGGGGCATTGCAGTGGGAAGTAACCGATCGGGCAACCGTACACGCCACAGGGAGGTCCGCCTGCGTCCTTGTCCGGCTATTATGGACTATAGACGATCCACATGAGGGAATCATTACGGAATGCTGTGGAACGGATCAACCAGCGCAGCGGGACGCTACCCGTCGAACAGCCTCAACTGCCCTCCCTCTACGGGGCGACGGAAGGCGGTTGTCGAGAGCCTCGGGGGCTTGTTGACCAGACCCGCCTTGCGGCAGGCCAGAGCGAACATGGCGGCGATTTGCTCGGCGTATCGCCCCTCGCCGCGCATGCGTTTGCCGAAGCGGCTGTCGTTCAGCTTGCCGCCACGCAGGCTGCGCAAGCGGTTGAGGATTTTGGCCTTTTTGTTCGGCGCGTGCTGATCCAGCCAGCGCTCGAACAGCGGCGCTACCCCATGCGGCAGCCGCAGCGTGGTGTAGCCGGCAAACTGCCCACCGGCTTGCTTACCGGCCTCGATAATGGCAGGCATCTCGTGTTCGTTCAGTCCCGGGATGACCGGCGCCACCATCATGCCGACCGGCACGCCTGCCTGCGACAATTCCTCGATAGCCGCCAGTCGTTGCTGGGGGTGCGAGGCCCTGGGTTCGAGCACACGGCTGAGCCCGCTGTCCAGGCTGGTAACGGACAGCGCCACCGATGCCGCCTGGTACTGCGCCAATTCACCCAACACGTCAATATCCCGGGTCACGAGGTGGTTCTTGGTGATGATGGCCACCGGGTTGCGGAATTCCGCCAGCACTTCCAGGCAGGCCCGCGTCAGCCGCAGGCGGCGTTCGGTGGGCTGATAAGGGTCGGTGACGCCGCTCAGAACCACCACCTGCGGTTTCCAACGACGCGACGACAGTTCCCGGCGCAGGAGCGTCGCGGCTTCCGGCTTGACCAGGATTTTGGTCTCGAAGTCGAGGCCGGCGGAAAACCCGAGATATTCGTGGGTCGGCCTGGCATAGCAGTAAATGCAGCCGTGCTCGCAGCCGCGGTACGCGTTGATGCTGGCGTCAAAGCCGATGTCCGGGCTGTTGTTGTAGGCCAAGATGGACTGTGAGGTGTCGCGGAGCAGTTCCGTCGTAAAGACGGTGTCTGGCGGCACCTCGCTGTCGGGGTCCGGGGCATAGAACAGCGGCTCGAAACGGTTACGGGGATTCGAGCCGGTGCCGCGCCCACGAATGGCCGCCTGAGGGTCTCTTGCGTCAGGTTCCATGTTCACCCCTCCCGCATGAATGGGCTGACTGGGGTCTGGTAACGCGGATTCATGCCGTCAATATAATGCACAAATGAGCAGTTATCAACGATCCATCAGGAAATCAACCCGGCCCTTTGCAACAACCGTCTGTGTTAAGCTATCGTCCATCGTTGATAATGCATCATGCTCCGAGGCTGTCCCAACCGCCTCTAACTGCTTCGCAAACCCTCCGGTACTCATCCCCAATCTTTCGCATCATGCCGAGCGAAGTTTGATAACAAAGGAAACAGCACATGGCTGAAGATAACGCTCCCTTGGACACCCCCTCGCCTCGCGCTGGTGGGTCGGCGCCGATGCCGCCCCTCAGCCAGCGCGGCTCGCGTTGGCGCATTTTCGTTCCGCTGCTGGTGCTGGGGCTGGCGGTCGGCGGCTATTTCGGCGTGCAGTGGTGGCTGTACACGCTGAGTCACGTGTCGACAGACGACGCGCGCGTGAAGGGCACGCTGATAACGGTGAGTGCGGAAGTTCCGGGGCGTTTGCTGAGCGTGCCGATCGAGGCGGGGCAGCCGATCAAGCAGGGCGACCTGTTGGCCCGTATCGACCCGGAATTCTACGAGTTGGAAGTGGCACAGCGGCAGGCTGCTCTGGAAGCGGTGCAGAGCCAACTGGCCCGCGCCGAGATCGAGCACGAATTGGCGCAGGCCCAGACCGAGGGCAACATCGAAGTTTCCGAAGCCGTCTTGAGCGCCTCGCAGAGCCAACTGAGCGAAGTGCAGGGCGCTGCGCAACTTGAAAACAAACGCGTCCAGGCTGAATTGCGGGGACAAGAGGCCGCCGTGGAGGAGGCCAGAGCCCAGTTAGCGGGGACCAAGGCACAACTCGACGTGGCAGCAGCCGAGAGCGAACGCGCCGAGCGTCTGTTCCAGGACGGCATCATCGCTGCCGAGCAACGGGACCAAGTGACGGCAGCCTACAATTTCGCTCTGGCCCAGTACCAATCGGTACAAGAACGTTTGAATAAGGACCTTGTGCTGCTGCAAAGGGCGAGAGACGAAAGCCAGCGCGTGCAACTGCGTCTCGAGAGCGTGCGCACCCAAGAGCAGAAAGTCGAAGAGTCGCAAGCGCTGAAGACCCAGGCGGTGGACGTGGGACGTCTGGGCAATATGGCACAGGCTGAGGGGCTGAAGGACCTCCGCGCCAAGATCAAGGAGGCCGAGACCAAGCTCGCCCTGGCGCGCCTGCGGCTGGAAAAGACCGTCATCCACAGTCCGGTGACCGGCTCCGTGAGCCAAGCGATTGCTGACAGCGGCGAGCACGTTCGGGCCGGACAACCGATCGCCATTGTCAATGACCCGCAGGACGTATGGATCAGCGCCAACATCGAGGAAACGCGGATTCGCCAAGTGCAGTTGGGACAACCGGTGGACATTGCGGTGGACGCCTATCCCGACCAGTCATTTCAGGGGCAAGTGCACCAGATCGGCGCCGCCACACGGTCCGAATTCGCCATCATTCCAGCGGGCAGCGCGTCGGCGCACTTCATCAAGGTGACGCAGCGCATTCCGGTACGCATCGTGGTTGAGAACCCGGACAATCTGCTGAAACCGGGGATGATGGTAGAGGTAGGAATCCAGGTACGGTGAGGCAGGTTATCCCCCAACCATGGGCAGGATTTTGATGAACTCCACGCGGGTGTCCGGATTGAGGGACAGGACTTCGTCGGGGTCGCAGACCCGCTGGTTATCGATCACCACCATGAACTCGCGGGCCGCAAACGCCCGCTGAGCGCGTTCGACTTCCTCACGGGCGTCGCTGCAAAGGGCAAGCGGCACAGCTCCCAGAAGCTCTTCGGACGAAAATGCCTCCCCACTGAGCCCCGGCCTTTGCCGGTCGGCACACTCCGAAAATTCCTGCTCGATCTTCCGCGCAATGAGTTCCCGCACGCTGAGGCCCGCCGACGGCACCGTGACGGACACCGGCACCGTGCGTTGGCCGGTCGGCAAGCCAAAAATATGCGTCGTAACGGTCAGTTGCATGCCCGCGTTTACTTACCGTTTTGGACAAGTTCGGCCAGTTCCAGGGCCTGCAGCCGCTCGGGGGTCGGCACGCCGTCAGGCGTCCAGCCGCGCAGCGCGTAGTAGCTGTCCAGCATGCCGTTCAATTCGTCCGGCGGGCAGTGCATCCCCTTGTGCATGCCCTCAGGCACCGGCTCGTGCATAACCCGATACGGCAGTACGTCCTGCTCGCGCCCGATGCCTTCGCGCACGTTGAAGGCCCGTTCCAGGTTCCAGATGCGCTCGCCGATGCGCTCGACGTCATCCAGCGACAGGTCCCAGCCGGTGACGGCGTTGATCATGCGGGGGTAGTGCTCGTTCAGCATGCCGCCGAAGCCGCGCTCGCTGACGAAGCGGCACTGCGTCAGCGAATCGCCCACGGCGGTGAAATGCTGGTTGTGCACGGCGAATTCAGGCTTGCCGTCGGGCGTCGTGTTGTCGTGCTCGGTGCCGTACTGCAGCGTCGGGCGGGTGTCGTGGTGACTGCCGCCGCGCGTGGAGGTCGCGTAGCCCAGGCTCATGCCCTTGAGCACGCGGGCGGAGTGGGCCGGCATTTCCAGCGCTTTGACGGCGTACAGAAAACGGCTGGCCTCGCCTCCCAAACGCGCCGCCAAGCGCACCGAGCCCTCGGCCAGTAGGTCCCCCAAACCGCGCCGGTAAGCCGTGTCCTCGATGAGATCGAGGATCGCGTGGTAGTCACCGAAATTGAGGTCGCGCCCGGCGCGTTCACGGCTCAATAAGCCCTTCTCAAAGCATTCGAAGGCAAACGCCAGGGTGACGCCGAGGCTGATCGTGTCCATGCCCAACTGATCGCACAACTCGTTGGCCTTGACGATGGACCCCTTGTGGGCGTTGTCCAGCATGGAGCCAAGGGCAAAAATCGTCTCGTATTCCGGCATCTTCCAGCGGGTCCCCGCGTATTCACCGTCGTCCACGTGAAAGTCCTTGCCGCAGGCCACCGGACATTTGAAACAGGTGGTGTCCTTGTCGAAATAGGCCGCCTTGTAGGTCTCACCGGAGATGGCATCGGCTTTGTCGTACCACTCGGTCTGCAGGTTGCGCACCCCCAGGGCACCGATTTTGTTCACCATGTTGACGAGAATCGTCGTGCCGTAATTCTTCAGCGCCGCGGTGCCGACCTTCATCGGTTCACGAGTTTCACTCAGCAGCGTCTTGATGGCGTCAGGGTCGGCGACGCTGGTCTTGCGGCCGCCCGACACGGCAACCGCCTTAAGATGCTTGGAACCCATCACCGCGCCGAGGCCGCCGCGTCCGGCAACCCCGTCGCGGCTCTTGTCCCAGGTATGCACGGCGCAGGCGAAGCGCACGCGGTTTTCGCCCGCCGGTCCGATGGCGCAGACTTCCACGTTGCCTCCCTCACGATCGCGGATGGCGTGGTTGGTTTCCTGCGTGTAACGCCCCCACAGATCGCCGGCGGGCTTGATCTCGGCGCCTTCCTCGTGCACCAACAGGTACACGGGCTCGGCGGCGCGGCCGGTAATGACGATGGCCTCGAAGCCGCTGCGCTTCTGGACCGCAGCGAACATGCCGCCAAAGGTGGTGTCGAAGAACAAGCCGGTAAGCGGGGATTTCGTGCCGGCACAGCAGCGCGTGGCGCCGGGAACCGTGGTGTCGGTGGTGGGACCAACGGCAAAAACGATGACGTTTTCAGGCGCCAGGGGATCAATGCCCGCGGCCAGGCGCTCGTACAACAGACGGATGGCAAAACCGTTGCCGCCGAGATACTGCTTGGCAAACGTCTCATCGAACGTCTCGATGGCGACTTGGCCACTGCTCAGATTGACATTCAGTATGCGCCCATGGTATCCGTGCATGGCGTCCTCCGCTGTTCTTGCGCGTTTACGATTCCCTTCCACGACACCGAGGGCGGCCATTCTCGCAAAGCCTCCGGGGCGAAGCAAGCGCCCTCCCTGCCAGGTTGAAGCGCATCCATTTTTCCAGATTGACGAGGTGACATGAGCAGGCTCAAGGCCGCCATCGTTGGCGCCACTGGTATCGTCGGACAGCAGTTCATTCTGGCTCTGCAACGGCATCCTTGGTTTACCATTGCCGCCTTGGCTGCGTCACGGCGCTCGGCGGGCCGTTCGTATGGCGAGGCGCTGCGGGACGCCCCCGACGGCTCCCTGCAGTGGTACGCCGAAGCCCTACCGGACGACAACATCTTTGACCTGCCCGTGGAAAACGCCGCCGACCTCGACGCAGCGCGCTTCGACGTGATTTTCAGCGCCGTCGAATCGGACGCCGCCCAGACGCTCGAGCCCCAATACGCACGCAGCACGCCGGTCATCAGCACGGCCTCGGCCTTTCGCTACGACGACGACGTGCCGGTGCTGTTGCCAGGCGTCAACGATGATCACATCGGGCTGATCGACAACCAACGCAAAACGCGCGGCTGGCGGGGATTCATCGCGCCAAACCCGAATTGTACCACGGTCGGGTTGGCCATCACCCTGGCTCCCCTGGCGCAGCGCTTCGGCCTGGAAGCCGTCGTCATGACCTCGCTGCAGGCCGTCTCCGGCGCCGGACGCCATGGCGGCGTTCTGGGCCTGGACATCATCGACAACGTCATTCCCTACATCGCCAAAGAAGAAGAGAAAGTGCAGCGGGAGACGTGCAAAATTCTCGGCCACTATACGGCGGACGGTCTGCAGCCGGCCGCGCTTCGCATGAGTGCGACGTGCACCCGCGTGCCGGTGCTGGAGGGGCACACCGAGAGCGTGCTAGCCCTCACCGCGCGGCCGGCCACGGTGTCCGAGGCGCGCGATGCCTTCAATTGTTTCGGCGCGGAATTCGCTCGGCTGGGATTGCCCTCCGCGCCGCAGCGCCTCATCGTCGTGCACGACGATCCGTTCCGGCCACAGCCGCGCCTGGACCGCGCGCTGGACGACGGCATGGCCACCAGCGTGGGCCGTTTGCGGGCTGACAGTGCCTTCGAGAACGGCCTGCAATACGTGCTCTTGTCACACAATACCAAGATGGGCGCCGCCAAGGGCACGGTCCTGACGGCAGAGTTGTTGGTGCACCGGGGCTATATCGGCTGAGCCGGCGCCAAGCAGCGGGGAGATACCATGCTGACCAAAATCCACCACATCGGCATCGTGGTACGCAGCCTCGACGAGGCCTATGCCTTTTACCGCGACGCCCTGTCCCTGCCGGTTCACAAGGAAGCGATCATCCAGGATCAGGGCGTCAGGGCTGCCCTGCTGACCATTGGTGAGAGCGAGATCGAGTTGCTGGAACCGGTCGCGCCGGGAACCGGAGTGGCTCGTTTTCTGGCCCAGCGGGGAGAGGGTTTGCATCATCTGTGCTTCGAAACGGACGACGTCAGTCAGGAGTTGGAAACCGCCAAACGGCGCGGCGTGAGGCTGATCGATCAGCAGCCGCGCGCCGGACTGGCGGGCATGATCTGCTTTTTGCACCCCAAGTCCAACCACGGCGTCCTGATCGAGTATGCCCAGCCTTAACACCACGGCGCCAAATTTTGCACTACGCAGATATCATGTTACACTTGCATGCGCCTCACATTTATGCTACGCGGTTGTGAATCGCCCCCACAATTCGTTTTGGCAACGGCCATCCCAACACCGGATACCCACAACTACCCACCCCATGCAGATCCTGCATCAGAGAAGGTTTAGATGAAGAAACGGATGCTCATTAACGTCGCGGACGAGGAAGAAAGCCGCGTCGCCATCATCGAAGATGGCATTCTGGAAGAGTTCACCATTGAGACGGCCAGCAAGGAGCAGAACAAAGGCAACATCTACAACGGCGTTATCGTCAAAGTCGAACCGAGCTTGCAAGCGGCGTTCGTAGATTACGGCGGCAACCGACACGGCTTCCTGCCCATTGGCGAGATTCACGCCCGGTGGTTCAACGACGACGGCAAATCAGCGGAAGACCGCGAGCGCCGTCCCCGCATACAGGACGTGCTGCAGCGCAACCAGAGAGTCATCGTACAGGTCGTCAAAGAGGAACTGGGCACCAAGGGTGCCAGCCTCAGCACCTATATCTCCCTGCCGGGGCGCTATCTGGTGCTCATGCCCGAATCGGAGACCTCCGGCGGCATCTCGCGCAAAATCGAGGATGAGGAAGAGCGCAGGAAGCTCAAGGAGATCGTCACCCAGCTCGAACCGCCCCCGAACATGGGCATCATCGTACGAACCGCCGGGCTGAATCGTAACAAAGCCGAGTTGCAACGCGACATGGCGTACCTGCAACGTTTGTGGACCAGCATCGAAGACAAGAGCCAACAGTCCCCCTCCCCTGCTCTGATCTATCGGGAACAGGATCTCGTGATCCGCTCCATCCGCGATTATTTCACACCCGACATTCAGGAAGTTCTAGTCGATGACCGCGAGGTCTATTACCGCGCGCGGGACTTCTTTCAAGCGGTGATGCCGCGATACCACGGCCGCGTGAAGCTGTACCGCGAGAAAAAGCCGCTGTTTGCCAAGTACCAGCTTGAGGAGCAGTTGGAAACCGTATACAGCCATAAGGTCAATCTGAAGCAGGGCGGTTCCATCGTCATCGACCAGACCGAGGCACTCGTTGCCATCGACGTGAATTCGGGGCGCGCGACACGGGAAAAGACGATCGAGGAGACGGCTTTCAAGACCAACATGGAGGCGGCCCAGGAAGTCGCCCGGCAGTTGCGCTTGCGCGACCTCGGCGGACTCATCGTCATTGACTTCATCGACATGCGCAACGCCAAGCACAACCAGGAAATCGAGAAGACGCTGCGGCAGGCGGTCAAGCGGGACAAGGCACGCACGCAGTTGGGGCGCATTTCCCAGTTCGGCCTGCTGGAATTGTCGCGCCAGCGGCTTAAACCGACCATCCTCGAGGGCAATTATCAGAGTTGTCCGCATTGTGAGGGCAGCGGCTTGATCCGCTCGGCGGTGGCGTTTGCGCTCTCGGTTCTGCGCCGGATTCGCGCGGAAGCTGCCAAGGACACCTTGGCAGCCGTCAACGCGCAACTACCGATGGACGTGGTGTTTTACCTGCTGAATCAGAAACGCAAGGAAATCGCCCAATTGGAAGAGGAATACAACCTGACGCTCAATCTGGTCGGCAACCCGTTAGCACGGCAGAACGAGCACACCATGGAATTCGTCAGGCGCGCGGCCCCCACACCTGAGGCAGGGGCTGCGGCGACTGAAAGAGCAACGGCTAAGGAAAGCAAGGAATCCCCGGCTCGTTCGACGGCTAGCGTTACGTATCGACGCCGCGGGCGCGGCGCTCGTGTGGAAGAGCCGGAAGCACAGGCATCAAAACCGGCAGATGAGGTGGCTCCAACCCCGCTGCCGCCCGTTGTCGTCAACGCCGAGGTGGCGGCACCCCAGGCTGGAGCGCGTGGGCGGATTTTCTGGCGGTTCAATTCGGGGTCGAGGCGTCTGGAAGGTCATGGCAACGGCGAACCGCCGGTTGCTAAGGCTGGCGCGCGTTCTGGCCGCCAGACGGCCGGCCGTCTGGCGCGCCGCGCGCGTGGCTGGTGGCGACGGCGCGCCTCAAGTCAGGCAGGCCAGAGTGACGGGGCCGCCAAGCAGGAACCCGCCCAGGTCAGCGAACCTGTTGAAGCGGCACAGAAGTAAGATCGGATAGAGTCAGATAGCATACAACTCCAGCAGACGCCGGGCGATAACCTGCCGCTGAACCTCGCTGGTGCCCTCACCGACGGTGAGCAATTTGGCGTCCCGGTAGTACCGCTCCACCGCGAACTCCTCCGTGTAGCCGTACCCCCCGTGAATCTGAATACCTTCCGAGGCGGCTTTCTCGCACATCTCACTGGCGAAGAGTTTTGCCATTCCAGCTTCCAAGTCGCAGCGCTCACCGCGGTCTTTTTTGGCGGCAGCTTGGAAGGTCAGTAACCGGGCCGCCTCGATTGCCGTCGCCATGTCGGCCAACTTGAATTGAATGGCCTGGAAATTGGCGATGGGTTGTCCGAATTGCTCCCGCTGCTGGGCGTATCGAATCGAGTCCTCGAACGCAGCGCGCGCCATGCCGACGCCGCGGGCGGCGACGTTGATACGTCCGACCTCAAGCGCCGACAACACGTATCGGAAGCCGTGGCCTTCTTCCCCGATCAAGCAATCTCTCGGAATCTGGCAATCCTCCAGAATGACCTCACAGGTTCGCAGGCCCTTGTAGCCCAGCTTTTTGATGCGCCGCCCGACCCGAAAACCGGGACGGCTCTTATCCAGCAGGAAGGCGCTGATGCCCCGGTGTTGCGGCTGCCGCGTCGGATCGGTCTTGGCCAGCAGCATGAAGGTGTTGCCGCGTTCGGCGTTGGTTATGAACATTTTGCTGCCATTGACGACGTACACGTCACCCTGCCGGATGGCGGTCGTCTGCATGGCGGCGGCGTCGGAGCCGGCATTCGCTTCGGTTAGCATCAGCCCACCGCGCCGCTCGCCGGTTGCGAAAGCCGGCACATAGGTCTGCTTTTGGACCTCCGTGCCATACCAACAGGTCATCAAAGCCATCATGAGATGAGAATTGAGGATGCCCGCCAAGCTCATCCAGCCCCGCGACAGTTCCTCGCAGATAATGGCGTAGCTCACGTAATCGAGCCCACCGCCGCCATATTCGGTCGGCAGGATACAGCCGAACAGACCCATCTCCGCCATTTGCTTGACCATTGGGTCGGGGTAGGCATCGGCATGCTCGTATTCGCTGGCAACCGGGATGACCTCGTTGTCCACGAAGCGCCGCATCGTCGTTTGCAGCTGTCGTTGGGTATCGTCCAGCGTGAAATCCATAGTTCCCCCTCGATAATTCTTCGTATGCTGACGGGTTCGTCGAGTAACCGGCTGCATCCTGGGACGGCCCCGGGCATGGTTTGCAAACACGCGGCAATTCGCCTATTATCAACGCTTCCGCCAACAAATAGCGTCTGATAGCGCTCCTGCATCTCAGGTGTATCGCAACGCACATTTCCCCGAATTTACAACCCGACTTCCAAGACGGCAGACAAAAGGAGACAATCCATTATGGAGCAGTCGCAGGTGGCCATCGCACCAGCTCGGGGCAAGCTCGGCGTTTTGCTTCCGGGCCTCGGTGCCGTGAGTACGACCTTGATCGCGGGTATCGAGTTGATTAAGAAGGGCCTGGGCCGGCCCATCGGCTCGCTGACGCAGTACGGAACCATCCGCCTCGGGAAACGCACCGAAAATAACAGCCCCCTGATCAAAGATTTCGTTCCTCTGGCCGGCCTGGACGAACTCGTCTTCGGCTGTTGGGACCTCTTCGCCGAAAACGCCTATGACGCCGCCATGCATGCCGGCGTCATCGAGCCGTCGCGCCTGGAAGCCGTGCGAACAGAACTGCAGGAACTACGGCCGTGGAAGGCCGTTTTCGATCAGAATTACGTGCGGCGCTTATCCGGTCCGCACGTCAAAACGGGGAAGAATAAATACGACTTGGCGATGCAGTTGATGGAAGACATCGAAACCTTCTCGGGCCGCCACGGCACCACCCGCATGGTGATGCTGTGGTGCGGCAGCACCGAAGTGTTTATGGAATTGGATGAGGTCCACAAGACGCTGCGCAACTTCGAGGACGGCCTCAAGAATGACCACCCGGCCATTGCGCCCAGCATGATCTACGCCTACGCTTCGCTGATGTCTGGCGTGCCCTTCGGCAATGGCGCGCCGAATCTGACCGTCGATATTCCGGCGCTGCTGGAGTTAGCTGACGACCGGCGTGTACCCGTGTGCGGCAAGGATTTCAAAACCGGCCAGACGCTCATGAAAACCATCCTTGCACCCGCACTCAAAGCACGTCAACTAGGCCTGCACGGCTGGTTTTCGAGCAACATCCTAGGCAACCGGGACGGCGACGTGCTGCATGACCCGTCGTCCTTCCGCACCAAGGAATACAGCAAGCTGTCGGTTCTGGAATACATCCTGCAGCCGGAACTCAACGAGGATCTTTACGGCGATTACGAGCACCAAGTACATATCCACTATTACAAGCCGCGCGGCGATAACAAGGAAGGCTGGGACAATGTGGATATCTTCGGCTGGCTCGATTACCCCATGCAGATCAAGATCAATTTCCTGTGCCGCGACAGCATCCTGGCGGCGCCGTTGATGCTCGACCTGGTGCTATTCATGGACCTCGCTCAGCGCAGCCAGCTCAGCGGCATTCAGGAATGGCTCTCCTTCTATTTCAAAAGCCCCATGTGCGCCTCGTTCCTATACCCAGAGCACGATTTGTTCATCCAGCTCACCAAGCTGAAGAACACCCTGCGCTACCTGCGGGACGAGGATCAGATCACCCACTTGGGCATCGAGTACTACCAGTCCTGACGGAGTTGTGCGGTTTAACGCTCGAACGTCCGCATAATCGCCTCCCGTACCGCGTCGTACGTAGCCGGGAGGTCCACAGGCAGGTTGGCGTGATGGGGGGTTACGTCGGCAAGGCGGGATTCATGGTAGCGAATCTTGAATTCGGGAAATTTCAGACCGTTGGCCGTGGAAATGACTACGACCCGGTCGCCCTTATTGATGTAGCCTTTCTCCACAAGTTTGAACAGGGCGGCCAACGCCACGCCGGTGTGAGGGCAATTGAATAACCCCGTGCGGTCCGACCGCGCCGACGCATTGGCCAACTCGTCTTCGGTCGCTTGTTCCACCACGCCGTTGAATGCCTGCAACGTAGCGATAGCCTTCTGCACGCTCACCGGATGACCGATCTGAATGGCGCTCGCCAGCGTCGGCTGCGCTTGCATCGGCTGAAAGTCTTCAAATCCCTTCAAATAGCTCAGATACAGCGGGTTGGCACGCTGCGCCTGGGCGCAGGCGATGCGCGGCAGTTTCGAGATCAATCCCAACTCGCGCATCATCATGAAGCCTTTCCCCAAGGCGCTCACGTTGCCGAGATTGCCGCCCGGGATGATCACCCAATCCGGCACCTCCCAGTCAAACTGCTGCACAAGCTCGATGCTAATGGTCTTTTGCCCCTCGATACGCAAGGAATTCATCGAATTGGCGAGGTAGATGTTATGGCGGGAACAGACTTCCTGAACGAGAGCCATGCAGCCGTCGAAATCCGTATCCAGCGACAGCGTCAAGGCGCCGTGAGCGATGGGTTGAATCAGCTGGGCGTTGGATACCTTGCCCTTGGGCAGGAAAACGATGGCCTGCAGACCGGCGACGGCGCAGTAGGCAGCCAGCGACGCGGAGGTATCGCCGGTTGAGGCGCACGCCACCGCCGGTATGTCTTTGCCCTCCGCGATCATCTGCTGCACCATCGACACCAACACCGTCATGCCCAAGTCCTTGAACGACCCGGTATGGCTGTTGCCGCACTGCTTGATCCACAGTTCAGGCACGCCGATCTGCTTACCCAGTCGCTCGGCCCAGAATAGGTTGGTGCCACCCTCGAAGGCAGACACGACGTTGGCATCCGCAACGCCCGGACAGACCCATTCGCGTTTGCCCCAGACACCGCTGCCGTAGGGCCACTGGGTCCGCAAATACCGCTTATCGAAGAGTTTTTTCCAGTCGTCCGGGGTGCTCTGCCGCAAGCGGTCCAGGTCGTGGCGCACCTCCAGGAGGTTGCCGCAGCGTGGGCACCGGTAGATGATGTCCTTCAGGCTGTATTGCTCGGAACAGCCCGCAATGCACTGAAACCAGGCGCGATAAGGCGTGCCGTCCGAGGCTGGATTCGGTTCTGCTCGCATCGTTTATTCCTCTCCAGCGCTCAGTTCGGCCATCGTCTGCGTGAACACCTGCCACACCTGCTCGGGCTGGGCACAGGCGTGGGACGCCATGTAGGCGGTTGCCAGATAGCTCCACATGGCAATATCACGCATGCCGCACGCTGCCATCAGGCACATCTCCTGTCCCAGCAAAGGCGCCGCATCCTGCGGCACGCGAAAACCTTGCACCCACATCTGGGTCGCTTTGCCGTAACGTTTGCCGAGGCGCTGCAGCGCCTCGCAAAACACCCGTGTCGTGGCGATGTCACGGCCATAGAAAAACGGATACGGGTCAGCCGCTAACACGTCGATATGAGCCATGACCGCGTACGGTTCCCATTTTTTTTCCAGATCATCCAGGGTATCGGGGTCGGTAAGCAGGCAAACGATGTTACGCAAGCCCTTCTCGCCGGCCTCCGTCGTCATGTCGCCGAGAAGGTCGGCGATGGCTGCCTGCTTGGCGTGCCGAACGTCAGGTGTTTCCGTGCAGGGAAATGGCTTGCCATAAGCAGACGTGAAGCGCTCTTTGCAGCGCGTGCAGCAGCAGCCCCACAGACCTTGCGCACGCGCCTCGCCAAACGGCAGATAAAAATGCGGCTCATCCCAGAAAATGGCATCGGCCTGCAAAACGGTCGCCACCGTGTCGATCCACCGGACAAGATATGTTCTCGCTTCGTCCGAATTGGGGCACAGAAGCGGCAAGGATCGGCCATCGCTGCGGCGCTGCTGGCCCTCGAGGTCCCATGCGCCGCGCTCCGTGAACGCCTCGCCACCGAACATGCCGCCCACGCCCCACGGATCAACGTAAGCTTGCAGACCCCGCTCTTGGGTCAGCCGCACGCAATCGGCTACGCTGCCTTGGTAAAACCGATGGTCGTTTTCGGAGAAGGTAAAGACGATGTAGGTAAAACCGAGGCAGGCAATATCGTCGAGATCCCGTTGAAAATGCTGCGGATTTCGGACCCCGAAATAACTCACACCCCACTGTCGGCTCGGCGGATCGAGTACCGCCGTCATGCCGCGGCCACCCAAAGACCTGCCCGCAAGTCTTCACCGGGAAAACGCATCCCGGTGACGGTGCCGTCGTCCGAAGTCTGAGAACGGAGTTGCGGGATGACGAGGGTCTGACCAGCCTTGATCAAATAGGGCTTCCGCAGACCATTGAGCGCCGCCAACATCGCCACGGTGGTACGGAAACGCTTCGCCACCCGCCCAAGCGTGTCGCCTCGTCTCACCCGGTAGCGCTGCAGCGGCATCGGTTGCGCCACGTCGAGGACCTGCCCCGGCTTGATGAGGTAGGGCTTGGACAATCCGTTCACCATCGCCAGCGTCGCTACGGTGGTGTTGAAGCTCGCCGCGATGACGCTCAGAGAATCACCGGGCCGCACTCGGTAGCGCTGCGGCCTCTGCGGCTGCACTGGCTCGTGAACGGCTGGCAACGCTGCCGTTTGTCCGCCCGGCACGAGCAGGACCTGACCCGGCTTGATGAAATGCGCCTGGTCCATGTTGTTCATGGCGACCAGTGCGTCGACGGTGGTGCCAAAGCGTTTGGCAATACGCCCCAGGGTATCGCCGCGATGTATCCGATAGTGCTGCGGCGTCTGCGGTTGCACCGGCTCGTGAACGGCTGGCGACGCTGCCGTTTGTCCAACCGGCACGAGCAAGGCCTGACCCGGCTTGATGAAATGTGCCTGGTCCATGTTGTTCATGGCGACCAGTGTGTCGACGGTGGTGCCAAAGCGTTTGGCAATGCGCCCCAGGGTATCGCCGCGACGTACCCGATAGTGCTGCGGTGTCTGCGGTTGCACCGGCTCGTGAACGGCTGGCGACGCTGCCGTTTGTCCAGCCGGCACGAGCAGGACCCGACCCGGCTTGATGAAATGTGCCTGGTCCATGTTGTTCATGGCGACCAGTGTGTCGACGGTGGTGCCAAAGCGTTTGGCAATGCGCCCCAGGGTATCGCCGCGACGTACCCGGTAACGATCATGTTCTACCGGGATACGTAATATCTGGCCAATCTGGATCAGGTGCAGTCGCTCCAGATTATTCAAGGCCGCCAAGGCGCTGACAGTCGTATCGAAACGCTTGGCGATCCGCCGCAGTGAATCTCCCCGCTGCACCCGGTAATGCTGCGGCCGAACGGTCTTTGTCGGAGGCTCGGCGAATCGGATGTTACCGAAGTACGCTTTATAATGCTTCGCTATGTGAACCGCGGCAAGAAACTCGGCGTAGAAATTTCGCGATGCGAAGCCGAACGCGCGTCCACGGTAACGCTGCACAATTTTGCCAATGTCCTTCGTGCCTGTCTTCGCCACCGCCTTCTTCATGCCCCAGGCGCCGTGATTGTAGGCCGTGATCGCCAGGGGCCAAGTGCCCAGAAGGCTGTAATTCTCCTTCAACAGTTTGGTGGCCGCAATGGTCGCCAGCCGCACGTCGTGGCGTTCATCGACTCTCTTGTTGACCCTCAGAAACCGGCGGCCTGTGGACGGCATGAACTGCCAAATGCCCGCGGCACCGGCCTTGGAACGCGCATCATTGCGAAAGGACGACTCGACGTGAGGCAGCAAGGTCAGTTCTTTCGGCAGACCCGCGCGTTCAAAAATCGACTCCATCATCGGCAAATACGCCCCCGAACGCACCAAGCCCTCCATGAACGCTTCCCGCACGCCACCCTGAAAACGCACCTGCTGGGCTGCCCTACGAAACGCTGCCGCGGTCTGCTTGCCCCGAAACATCGACAGGACACGCCGCTCGTCACGGGTCAACCCTTGGCGCTTACCGCGCGCCAGCCGTTCCAGAATGCCTTTGTAATAATTACGTGTCCGCTTGATCAGGCTCCTGCGACGTTCCTTGCCACGCGGCAACTTGTTCAACTTCTGATAGATGATGCTCAGATCACGGGAATCATGCAGCAAACCCGTGCCGCCCTCCAGCCTGGCGAAAGCGTATATCCAGAAATCCACGCTGGGCTTCAGCGACTTGGGTAGCGGAAACAGCGTGTCGGCTTGCCGCCCCTGAGCCGCATGCAAGCCGATAGGCGACAAACAGACTGACACTGCCAGACAAGCAAACATCCACCAAACCCAACGCCGCTTTGGTCCTGAAGGTTGTTGCTCTGCCAAGTCTTCCCTCCTATGACGCGTCTCGGAGCGCCGAGACCTTAGCCTCCAACTTCTCCTGGAGCACCTTCTTGCTCTCCTGGAACTGGGTCTGAAGCTCGTAAACCTTTGCTACGGCTTCCTGCGGTGGTCGTTCACGCACCAAGCGGCGTATCTCAGCCTGCATCATGATCTCTTTTTCGGCGATCTTTGCCGCGCACTGCTTACGCAACTCACCAATCTCACGACGCTGGTCCTCCGTCAACGACGCCACAGGCGCCCGATCCTGGCGCGCGTTCACCTTTTGCATCGCCAATTCAAGGGCACTTTTCATCTCACGTTCTCCATGTAACGGCTACAAGGGCAGGAACGACAAACCCAAAATAATATAAAACCTGTCAACTCAAACGCCTAGAAAACTTTAGCGAATTCGTGTCGATGACGCCAGAATCGGGCCGCAGGTTGACTTCGGCAGGTGCAACGGCCAAAATGCGCGTCCGGTTAACACGAAGAACCTCACTCTGGTGTACGGTCTTGGCCTAAAGGTGCCCCAGCAGCATGCGGCGCTATCGCTACTCCGCCTGGAATACCTCTCTCGGTTGTTTCCACCCCGACCCCGAAGACGTGCTTGATGGCATCGCCGACTCAATCATTGAACACGGCGATCTGCGGAAGGCCCTACGGCTTCTGATGCAGCAGGGTTTTACCGACCGACGAGGCCGCTTCGTTCCGGGCTTGCGGGACATCCGCGACCGACTGTTCGACATGCGGCAACAGGCACAGGCTGAGTACGACTCAAAGGACATGGCGCGGGACTGGTGGCTCATGGAAATGGATAGACTTGACAGGATGCTGGATAGCGTTTTCTGGGGCAGCGATGCGGATACCATCGACGATGATCTGGTTAGAAAGATAATGGGAAATGAAGCGCGGCGTCAAGTGTGTGTATTCAAGGAACTGACCAAAGGCCTGGAGCGGTACGTAGATCGCAACGGAACTCGGCTCGAGCTGACGGTGCAAGGCATTCGCCGCATTGCCCAACGCGCCATGCTGGATGTCTTTTCCTCCCTGCGGCGCGGCTCGTTCGGCGGGCATGCCATACGACGGAACGGGGTAGGCGGCGAACGGTTGGAAGACAGTCGGCCCTATCAGTTTGGAGATGCTTTTGCGATCAACCTGGGACGGACGATCATGAATGCCGCGCAGCGCGCCGATGGGCGGACATCGATTCGCCTGGCACCGCAGGACTTCGAGGTCTACGAGACCGAGTCGGCCGTCCGCTGCACCACGGTACTACTGCTCGACATGAGCGGCTCGATGGCGCGCTACGGCCGTTTCACCGCCGCCAAACGGGTTGCCTTGGCCCTCGATGCCCTGATCCGCACCCAGTTCCCGCGTGACCGGTTGCACGTCGTCGGGTTCTGCACGTACGCCCAGGAATTGCAATTGGCTGACATCCCCTCCCTGTCTCCCAAGCCGTTGGGTTTCTTTCCCCACTTTTACCGCACCATGTACCGCAATCCACTGGGGTTCGTAAACGTACAGGTCGACGCCGCCGAGGCCGCGTTCGGGCGGGCCAGCGTTCCGGCGGCCTTCACCAACATCCAGGCGGGGCTGCAAGTGGCCGGGCGGCTCCTCAACCAACAGCGCGCCGGAAACCAGCAGGTCATCCTGATAACGGACGGCGAGCCTACCGCCCATATGCGCGGCCGCAGCATCTGTCTCGAATACCCGCCATCGCCCCAAACCTTGACGGAAACGCTGAAGGAGGCGAAACGCTGTACGCGCCGCGGGATCACCATCAACACCTTCATGCTCGGAGAGAACGGCCCCATGAAGCGTTTTGTGAGCGAACTGACCAAGGTCAACCGCGGGCGGGCCTTCTTCGCCTCTCCCACCAGCTTGGGGGAATATATTCTCGTGGACTACGTCGCCAATCACGGCGCCAAAGCCGCCTGACACGGGGGACTCTGCGATGCCGAACAACCCAAGCGGGCGTCAATCCATCATTGCCGCCAATTGGAAGATGAACAAAACCCTTAAGGAGGCCGGGCAGTTCGCCGACAATCTCTTGAATCGGTGCCCCGACCCCGGCACCATTGAAGCCGTCATAGCGGCGCCGTTCACGGCACTCTCCACCCTGCGATCCCGCCTGCGCGCGACACCGTTTCGGCTGGCCGCACAGGACCTGTTTTGGGAGCCCGCGGGAGCGTACACGGGCGAAATTTCTGCTGCCATGCTGGTTGACGTCGGCTGTTCCCACGTCATCATCGGCCATTCCGAACGCCGGCAAGGGTTCGGCGAAACGGACGCCATGGCTGATAAAAAAGTATCCGCCGCGTTGCAGGCTGGGCTGCAACCGATTGTCTGCATTGGGGAAACGCTCGACGAGCGGCAGGCGGGGCAGACTTTCGACGTACTCAAGCGGCAAATACAGAACAGCTTGGCGTCGTGTTCGGCGGACGTCATGCCCCGCATCGTCTTGGGCTACGAGCCGTTGTGGGCCATTGGCACGGGGGTGAGCGCCACGCCACAGCAGGCGCAGGAGGCGCATGGCTATCTGCGCGACTTGCTGGCGCAACGCTGGGGAACCGAGGTGGCTGAGGCGGTGCGCATTCAGTACGGCGGCAGCGTCAACCCGGACAGCATCGCCGCTCTGATGGCCGAGGAAGATATCGATGGCGCCCTAGTAGGCGGCGCAAGCCTTGATGTCGACTCGTTCATCCAACTTCTGACCTATTCGTAAGGATTGTCATAACATGTTCATCCTGCTCATCGTGGTCCACGTCCTGGTGGCCCTGGCTCTCATCCTCACCGTTCTGCTGCAGGTCGGCAAAGGCCAGTCCATTGGCGCCGCGTTCGGTGGCGCCAGCTCATCGCAAACCATTTTCGGCAGCCGCGGCCCGGCGACGTTCCTGTCGCGCCTGACGACTGTCGCCGCTGCTGTCTTCATGGTCACATCTTTGGGCTTGGCCTATTTTTCCGCCCACCGCGGCCAGAGTTCAGTGATTATGGATCAGGCCCCGGCCGCCACCGGCCAACCCGCGGTGCCCGCGCCTCCGATTGCTTTGGAGAACGCACCCGCGCCTGAGGCTCAGGAAGAAACAACGCAATAGCCGGGGGTCAGGCAGCCCGAGAAAGCCGTTGACAATGGCCAGGCGCAGGCGCTATGCTGAGCCTTCTTTCCGTCTCGGAAACCCGTTTTCCAGACGTACAAATATGCCGAAGTGGTGGAAATGGTAGACACGCCATCTTGAGGGGGTGGTGCCTCACCGGGCGTGGGGGTTCAAATCCCCCCTTCGGCATCCCGCTCGGTCCTACCCGCATTCGACGTTGCCGAGACCTCCTCCCGGCGGTTCCTGACATCACGGCCTACGCTCCCGACCCTGCCAACCTTGTTTCTGATGGACTGCCATGAACGGTCTTGCCGCTGTCATGCCCCCGATTTCAGATCGTGAAAAGGATGTGGTGAACGCCGCGCGGGCATTTGCGCACGGCGTGATCGAACCGAATGCCGGCGCTTGGGAGGAAGCGGGCGGTGTGCCGAGAGAAGCCTTCCGGGAGGCCGCCGCGCGCGGGCTGTGCCGCCTGACCGTGCCGGAATCCATGCACGGCCACGGGCTTGGCATGCCGGCCATGGCTCTGGTCGTGGAAGCCCTGGCCGCCGCCTGCATGGCCTCAGCGTTCGCACTGACCGTGCACAACAACCTGGCACGCGGCATTACGCGCAACGCCAGCACTCTACAACTGGAGCGCTGGCTACCCGGACTGATCACCGGCGAACAGATCGGCGCCTTCCTGCTCACCGAACCGCAAGGCGGAAGCGACGCGGCGGCGATTACCACGACGGCACGGCGGGATGGTCGTGACTGGCGGCTTGACGGCGTCAAGGCATGGGTCAGTAACGCCGCAACCGCCGACCTGTTGAGCGTGTATGCCCAGACCGATGCGTCGGCCGGCTGGCGCGGCATTGCTTGCTTCATCGTGGAAGCCGGCGCCCCGGGGGTGATCCGGGAACCCGCCTATCGCCTGTTGGGCGGCCACGCGCTCGGTACCGGCGGATTTCGTTTCGAGGGGTGCCGCGTCGGCGCGAACGACGTTCTGGTGGGATCCGGCGGGGGATTCAAGGCGGCTTTGGCCGGAGTCGATTTCGCTCGCATCGCGGTTGCCGCCATGTGCTGCGGCATGCTGGGGAGATCGTTGGAAGTCGCAATGGAACACGCAGCCGGACGACGCACGTTCGGAAAATCGGTGCTGGAACACCAGGCCGTCCAGTCGCTGCTGGCCGACGCCGCCACCGACCTGGAGGCTGCGCGGCTGCTGACCGCGCACGCCGCCACGGTATTGGACGACGGAACGGGCCGCCATACCCTGGCCGCCGCCCACGCCAAGAAGTTCGCCACACGGGTGGCGCTCAGTCGCATCGCCGACTGTATGCAGGCCATGGGGGCCAACGGCTTTCGCACCGAATACCCATTGGCACGCCACTTGACCGCCGCCAAAATGGCGCAATATCTGGACGGCACCACAGAAATTCAGAACGTCGTGATCGGCCGCGCCATCACCCGCCCCTACCTGTCGGCGGCCGGGCAGACCGGTCGTTAGCCGGCACTGTCAGCGTCACAGTCCGCGACCTCCTTGGCGAACTGTTCGGTAAGATCCAGCGTCTCACTGAGGTCGTCGCTCTCGAAGCCGATAATCAGGTGCTTCAACCCCCGCTCCCCAAATGCCGCCACGTCTTCCGCAATACGCCCCGCAGAACCCGTAAACGGCAGCCGCCCGCCTTCGGGACGCGGCAACTCAGTTCCCAGACAATACCACGGGACAAACATGGCGGTATCGATATCGTCAGGGTTACGGCCCTCCGCCTCGGCGTGGCGGTGCACATCCGCAAGCGCCTCGGCAAACAGCGCCGGGGTGTCCAGCATGGCGCGCGGGTTGCGCCCGACCGGATACCAACCGTCGCCCAGGCGTCCCGCGCGGCGCCGCGCTGCCGCACCCTCGCCGCCGACCCAAATGGGTAGCTTCGACGCCGGTTTGGGCGCAAACCGCACCCCGGTAAAGCGCACGAACTCGCCGTCCATGGCTGGATCGTCCTCCGTCCACAGCGACCGGAAGGCACCGATGTACTCATCGGACGCCCGGCCCCGGCGGTCGAAGGGCGGCGCGCCCAGAACGGCCAGTTCCTCGGCCATCCAGCCGACCCCAATCCCCAGCGTCAACCGGCTCCCGGACAGCACGTCCAGCGTTGCCAGCATCTTGGCGGTCAGCACCGGCGGTCGGTGCATCAGCACCATCACCGAGGTGAGCAGCCGGATGCGCTCGGTGGCCGCCGCCGCCCACGTCAACGCCGTGATCTGCTCAAGGCACATACCCGTATCGCTGGCCGGCCACGTGCCGGAATCGTTGTAGGGATACCGCGACGCCGTACGTGCCGGAATGATGACGTGATCGCTGAGGCCGAAATGCGACAGCCCCAGACGCTCGCAGTGCTGCGCCACCCGTCGCAGGCCGTCCGCACGCGCAGCAACGCCCCGCGTGCCGAGATGCAGACCGAATTTCATGCTGCGTCCTTTCTGCCGTGCCAATCCGAAACCGGGATCTGGGAATCAAAGGAAAGCGGGGCGAGCGCTGATATGCAACGCTCGCCCCGGTATCAGGGAGGAATTACAAACCCGTGTTGCCCGAATTAGGCAATGGCCACGGAGATGCCTGGCGCCCCGGTACCGCCCTTGACCGGCCACGGGCTGAACGACCAGGCAAACTCGTAAACGCCGTCGTTCGCCAAGTCATCCAGGTACTGGTTCTCGATAATGTAGATGCCGTTCATGGGGATCCAGATCACGTGGCACGCGAACGGCTGGCTCTCCACCTCGCCCGGCACGGCCTCGACCGGCCAACTGTCACCGCCGACGCAGGCGATTTTGCGCTCGGCGAGCCACCTGGCCACCGTCTCGCCGGGACCCGGGCAGCCCTTGTTGTACTCTTCGTTGTCCTTCATCCACAAACTGATGTGGCCGGTGCGGAACATGACCGCGTCACCCTCGCCGGGTTCGTTAATACCCTGCTTGCTGAGCGTGTCCGCGACATCGTTCATGGTGATGACGTAGCCGATCGGCAGCCGTTCTTCACCCTTCATGGACGCCACGTCAAGCAGGATGCCGCGCGTGAAAAACGGCTTGCAGTTGTGAACGCCCAACTTTTGCAGCCCGTAAGAGCCGCCCACCTGGTCCTGCGTGAAGCCGTTGTAGTAGCGGATCGTGTCGCCCACCTTAGCGCCAATGTGGCCGAGGCCGTCAAACTGCGACCCGACCTGGCCGATCTCGCCGCTGAACATCTCATCGTTGTACATGAGTTGCTGGGCGCCAAACGGGCCGCCGGTGGGGCCGCCCGGAATGGTGATCGAAACGTGCCGCGCGCCAAACAGGGGAACCCCAGCCTCCAGTACCATGCCAAGGCGGTAAACCTTGCCCTTGCGAATCAGACTGGCGGCCTCCAGCACTTTGCTCGGCGTGATGCGGTTGGAAGCGCCGGCCTCATCCTCCGGGCCCCATTCGGACGGCCACCACTGAGCGCCCAGGGGGAAATCCCAGTGCGCCGCCGCTTCGGCCTTGTCGGGATTACCGATCACGTGCCCGGCAGCCATGCCGGCAGCCATGCCGGCGGCAACGCCGGTCTTGACGAAATCACGGCGCGACACGCCGCTGTCGTCTTGCTCGGTCGCGGCGTCCTCTGCCTCCGCAGCGTGTTCATGTTGGCAACCCTGGTGCTGCTGGGTCATATATCGCTTCAGCCATTCTACTTGCATGACGTGCTCCTCTCTCCGTATGGCAACTAACCCTTAAACGGCACTACCACACTCCGTAGCGGCGTTTGCATCCGCGTCAGCCCTTCTCTCATAAGCCGCCCGTCTTTGTCAAGCCTCCCCGAAGTGCCGTGAACGCGGACTGCAACAACGGCGACAGGCCCTTGTGGTACAATCCCGCCTTCGCCAAGGCAGCCCGGCGCCGGATGATGACCCCGTTCACCAGACCACGGCGCCTTCGACGTCGGCTTGTACGAGTTGGGTCCGGCACGTAACATGGTGCGCCGCGAAGGCATCGCTGATCGCCGCGGCAACGGCCTGCGGGTCGGAACGGGTCAAGGCAACCAAGGTAGGCCCGGCGCCACTGAGGACCACACCCAACGCCTTGGCGCGATAGCCGGCGGCCATGGCGGCTTCCATACCGGGCACGAGGGCGGCGCGAAAGGGTTGATGCAGGCGATCGTCCATGGCGGCGGAAAGAAGGTCGTAGCGCCTCATCTGAAGCGTCGCCACGAGCAGGGCGGTGCGGCTGCAATTAAACACCGCGTCGGCCCGGCTGATCTGCCGGGGAAGCACGGCTCGCGCCTTGGCAGTTGGCAGTTCAAAGTCGGGGATGGCCACGATCAGGCTCAAGTCGGACGGAAAATCCAGAGGCAGGAATGCATGGCACCCGTCGACGGCGTAGGAAAGGGTCAGACCGCCCATCAGCGCCGGCGTGACGTTATCGGGATGCCCCTCCATCTCGACGGCCATGGCAAGCAGCGCCTCGGGTTTCAGCGGGTTGCCGGCAAGCACGTTGGCGGCGAGCAGGCCGCCGACAATGGCGGCTGAACTGCTGCCAAGACCGCGCGCCAGCGGAATGTCCATGTCCAACGACAAATGCAACCCCGCCGGCTTGTCGCCGACCTTGGTAAACACGCCGTGGGCGGCCTTGAATACCAAGTTATCGCCATCAGACGGCAGGTCCACCCCGGCCGGCAGCGTGACACGCCAACCCGGCTCAGGCGTCACAGTCAACGTAAAGGTATTGTAGATTTTCAGTGCGAGCCCCAGGATATCGAACCCGCAACCCAGGTTGGCCGTCGTAGCCGGAACGCGCACGCGCACTTGCCGGGGTGTGGCATGCCGCACAATGATCCCTCGCTTGGTTGAAATTCCAGAGTCCTGTTCGGTAACGTGAGAAGCGTAGCGCACCCATAGATGGCGAGCAAGCCGACGCGCCTTGGCGGCCGGACGGCTTCAGGAGAAAGCAATGCGTACAACGGATGGGCAGGTGAGCCCCGAGAACGGCATGCGAGCGTCGTTCCACACCTTGGGCTGCCGCCTCAATCAGGCCGAGACGGCGTCGATCAGCGCGACGTTCGCCAACCGGGGCTACCGCATCGTCAATTACGGCGCCGATACCGATGTGTGCGTCATCAATACCTGCTCGGTCACCGAAAGCGCCGAGGCCAAGTGCCGCCAAGCGGTGCGCACCGTGCTGCGCCGCTCGCCGAACGCCTACGTAGTCGTCACCGGATGCTACGCGCAAGTGGGCAAGGAGGCGCTGCGGGGCATCGACGGGCTCGACCTGATCGTCGGTACAGCCCACAAAATGCAGGTGGTAGACCTCGTCGACACGCCGCAAAAGGAAGTCGCGCCGCGCGTCGTTCACACCACGAAAATCGCCCGCGATGATTTCAGCCTGGACGTGATTGGCAATTACAGCGATCACACGCGGGCCAACCTGAAAATCCAGGACGGTTGCAACTTCGCCTGCGCCTTTTGCATCATCCCCTTCAGCCGCGGCGGCGCCCGCAGCCGCAAGTTCCCGGACATCCTCCAGGAGGCCCGCGGCCTGGTCGCGAGAGGGCACCGGGAGATCGTGCTCACCGGCGTCAACATCGGCACGTACACAAGCGACGGCTACGACCTGCTCCAGGTTATCCGGGCACTCGAAGACATCGACGGCCTCGACCGTATCCGCATCAGTTCCATCGAGCCGACCACCATCCCCGAGGGGCTGGTCGATTGGATGGCAACCTCGTCCAAGCTGTGCCCCTACCTGCACGTACCCCTGCAGAGCGGCGACGACGACGTGCTGCAACGCATGAAGCGGCGTTACACACGGGCCGACTTCACGTCGTTCATCCAGCGGGTCGCGGCGCGCGTGCCGGACGTCTGCCTGGGCACGGACGCGATGGTGGGCTTCCCCGGCGAGGATGAGGCGGCATTCGCCAACACCCGCCTGCTGCTGGCCGACCTGCCGCTGGCCTATTGCCACGTCTTTTCATACTCCGAGCGGCCGCACACCTACGCCCAACGGTATACGGATCACCTGCCGCCCGCCGACATTCAGGCGCGCAGCCGCACTCTGCGGGAACTCAGCACGCGCAAGAAGGCGGCATTTTATCGCGGCTCCATGGGCAGCACGGTGCGGGTGTTGTTCGAGCGTCTTGAGAAATCGGGCCTGCATACCGGCTTCAGTGACAATTACCTCAAGGTGGGCGTCGAAGCGTCAGAGGACCTGTCAAACCGGATGGCGATGGTGCGCTTGCACAGGCTGAGCGACGGCTTGGCCATCGGCGAGGTGGTGAGCAATGTCGGATGAGGATTGCGGGACGTTATGTGGCAGGCGATAACCGACGTGCCGGGCGTGCTGGTCGGACAGGCGCAGGATACCGAGGCGCTGACCGGCTGCACCGTCGTGGCCTTCCCGGACGGCGCCGTGGGCGGGGTCGACGTGCGCGGCTCGGCGAGCGGCACGCGGGAGTTGGTGGTGCTGGACGCCATGCACCTGACCCCGACGATTCACGCCATCACCCTGGCAGGCGGCAGCGCGTTCGGGCTGGACGCGGCGGGCGGCGTCATGCGGTGGCTGGAAGAACAGGGCATCGGATTCCCGACACCCGCCGCCTGCGTGCCGATCGTGCCGGCCGCGATCATCTACGACTTGGGCATCGGGGCGGCTGGCATACGCCCCAACGCTGCCATGGGATATGCCGCCTGCCAAGCCGCCGCTGCCGGCCCGGTTGAACAGGGCAACGCCGGCGCCGGCATGGGCGCCACGGTCGGCAAGTTGTACGGCATGCCCCAGGCCATGCAGGGTGGCGTGGGCACGGCAAGTACGCAACTGGACAACGACGTGTGGGTCGGCGCCCTGGTCGTCTGCAACGCGCTCGGCGACGTCCGGGAATCGGCCACCGGCGCGCTGCTGGCGGGCACCCGCGAGACACCCGACAGCATGGCATTGGCGGACACCGCCGAGCAGTTACGGCGGGGCGCGACGCCCCGTCTGGACGCCGGCACCAACACGACGCTCGGCGTCGTGGCGACCAACGCCAAGTTAAACAAACCGCAGGCCCGCAAATTGGCCCAACTTGCGCAGCACGGCTTCGTCAAGGGATTGTCGCCCACCCATACGCTGTACGACGGCGACACTATGTTTGCCGTATCGACAGGCACGCAGGCCGCCGATTCCATTCAACTAGGGATCGTGGCGGCCGACTTGGTGGCCGAATCCCTGAGCGCCGCAGTGAAGGCGGCTCGCAGCGTCGGCGGCGTGCCGGGGCTGGGCAACGGCTGACCTTTACAGCGAGAAACGGAGAACAATACATGGCAGTTGTGGCGATTGTGGGCGTCCAGTGGGGCGATGAAGGGAAAGGAAAGATCGTCGATTTGCTAACCCCGCAGGTTCAGTGGGTCATCCGCTGTCAGGGCGGCGCCAACGCCGGGCACACGATCGTGGTCGGCGACGAGAAGTACATCTTCCACCAAATCCCCTCCGGGGTGTTGCATCCCGGCATTCGCTGCATCATCGGCGCCGGTGTGGTCATTGATCCCGAATCGCTGGTGGAAGAGATGCAACAACTGAAGGTGCGCGGCATCGACCTGCGTGGGCGCTTGTTCATCAGCCCCAAGGCGCACGTCACGCTGCCCTACCACCGCCTGCTGGAAGCTGGGCGCGAGGCGCGGCGCGGCGGCCACAAAATCGGCACCACCGGCCGGGGGATCGGCCCCACGTACACCGACAAAGCGGCGCGCAGCGGCGTGAGAATGCAGGACGTGTTGTCGCCGTCGCAGTTCCGCGAGCGCCTGGAGACCAATCTGCCGGAGAGCAATTTCCTGCTGCGTGATTTCTTTCACCAGACACCCGTCGACCCAGAGACGGTCTGTGAGGCATACGCCGGTTATGCCGACACGCTGCGCGATTTTGTGCAGGACACCGACGTCATGGTGCGCGAGGCCATCCGCAAAGGTGAGCATCTGCTGCTGGAAGGCGCCCAGGGGTCGCTCCTCGATCTCGATCACGGCACCTACCCGTACGTCACCTCGTCGAACACCAACAGCAGCGGGCTGTGCAGCGGCGCGGGAATTGCTCCGACACGCCTGACGCACGTGATCGGAGTCGTGAAGGCATACGCCACGCGGGTCGGCATGGGTCCCTTCCCCACCGAGTTGCAAAACAACCACGGGAAAATTCTGCAGGAGCGCGGACAGGAATTCGGCGCCACCACCGGTCGGGTGCGGCGCTGCGGCTGGTTCGATGCGGTGAGCGCGCGGTCCAGCCTGTGGCATAACGGCGTCACCAGCCTGGCGCTCACCAAACTGGACGTCCTCGACACGCTGCCCTCCCTGTCGCTGTGCACCGCTTACCGCTACCGGGGTGAGGTGCTAAAGGACATGCCTTGCGATCTGACCGTCTTGCAAGAAGCCGAACCGATATACGAGGAGTTGCCCGGCTGGCAGGCACCGACCGCGGGGTTGACGTCGTACAAAGATTTTCCGGACGCCGCCAAGCGTTATATCGACCGGCTGACAACGATCATGGAGAGCGAGGTGTCCATCATCTCCACCGGTCACGGCCGAGAACACGCTGTGGTACACAACCCAATCTTCTGAAGTCCCTCCTTGCATTTACGTATGATGGCAGGGCGTGCTCGGCCTAATGGTGAACGACAGGCATTGGTAACCTCTACGGAGTGAGGCTTCAACCGCTTCCGGCGTGTCGCCGCGGGCGAACAGAAAGCCCAGATACTGCACGCCTTCGGGGAGCGGAACGACTTCCTGCCCGATAGCGATGGTCATCGTCAGCGCTACAATCCCGGGGATGCACCGCGCCGCTTCCTGCCCGTCGACGGCGTGCAACACGCCGAGCCGCGGAATAGGCAGCATCATCACACCAGCGGCGGCGCGTTCGCGTTCGCAGGTCTCCACGGCGGCGCCACTGGCGTGCATGAGAATTAAATCTTCCAGCGACACACCCGCCCCGAATCGCAGGGCGCGAGAGCACAACCCGCCGATCGACCGCGCCGCAATTTCGATGAGCCACGCGCCGTGCCCGTTCACGCGCCACTCGGCGTGCACGGGACCTTCCCGCAGCCCGATGGCCGCCACCGCCTTGGCCGTCTGTGCAGCGAGGTCTGCCTGCACGTCGGCTGGCAGCCGCGACGGCGTCACGTACAATGTCTCCTCAAAGAACGGGCCGTCCAGTGGATCGGGCTTGTCAAACACGGCTAGGACGGTCAATTCGCCGCCGACCAGGAGCCCTTCCAGCACCACCTCCGCACCCGGAATGAACGCCTCCACCAACAGGTGACGCGCCAATCGGCCGCTGCGCTGTACAACGTCCGGCGTGCGCAAGATCGCCACAAGCCGTTCAAAAGAAACGACGAACTGTTCCGCATCATCAGCCCGCATGACCCCGCGACTTGCCGCCAGGTTGAGCGGCTTCAGCACACAGGGAAAGGGCATACGCTGCGCCGCTCGAACCGGGTCATCCGCAACCGACAGGCGCTCGAATCGCGGCGACAGAAGACCCGTCGCCGCCATCTTCCGACGTAGGCGGTACTTGTCGCGCGTCGCTGCCACTGCCGCCACCGGATTGTGCGGCAGCCCCAGCGCCTTGGCGGCAGTCGCGGCCAGCAAGGTGCCCTCATCGTCAACCGCCACAACGGCGTCCAGCGGGTACGAGCGGGAGAACGCCGCAATCGCCCGCACCGCCTGCCGCGGCCTGAGAAAATCCAGCCGCAGGTGGCCGCCAGGAAACAGCGGTGCAAAGGCCTGCTGGCGCTCAGAGCCCACCACCACCTCCACCCCCAGGCGGTAGGCCGCCTCCATGAAGTCGCGCGCCCGGTAGGTGCGGGTCGGCAGCAACAGCAACACACGAGCCACGCGGATCCCTCACCGTGCGGCGGCCCAAAGCCGCGGATTTCAGCCGTATCGTATCAATGGGTAGGAGTCGCCATGGCCTTGCAGGCCACGTAAGGGTATGAAAATGGCTCCTAGAGTTCAGGCTGTCACCCCGGCGAAAGCCGGGGTCCAGAAGGCATCCCAGGGGCCGAGGTCGCTGGATTCCGGGTCAAGCCCGGAATGGCGGTTTGGGGGTTGGGGGTATTGTAAGACGGCGTCAAACCGGGCGCGACTATACTACCCCGCACCGGGGCGGTCCAGAGACCGCCGCACGCCGGCCTCAGGCACTCGAAACGAGCTCGCGAAATCCGCCCTCGACGGCGAGGACAAAAAAAGACTTGCCGCCCCGAAAAGGCGCGTTGTAGTATGAGGCCCCGCAATTGCCCGACGATACGATCTGGGCTTTACAGGACGTGGTGACGGCGACTCGGAGATGTCGGATGATCACCGGGAAAGTCAGTCAAGGGAACCGTGGTATCTGTGCAAATCCAACACCTTTGCGAAGGAGGGACGTCATGCACCGCATCGTCACCAGACTGGCATTAGGAAGCCTCGCCTTGTTGGTATGTCTCACGGGTTTTGGAGGATGGCAGCAGGCCGAGGGGCAAGGCGTCACGGATGACATGTTGGCCGCCGAGGCGGGGGTCTCCTGGCTTCACGTCAACGGCAACTGGGCAGGGCATCGCTATAGCACACTGAGTCAAGTGAACGCCTCCAACGCCGGCGATCTCAGGGTGGCGTGGATTTACTCCACCGGCGGCGACACGGACGCGCAGTGCACCCCTATCTACTACGACGGGCTGATGTACATCGCCCAGGACAACACGGTTCACGCGGTCGACGCGGCCACGGGCCGTCAGGTGTGGAAGTACGAGCACGAGCTGCCGGAGGATTTCGGCGGCTACAACGTTCCTTTCTTCACCGGCAAGCACCGCGGTGTGGCCATCGCCGGGGAGCACATTTACTTCCTGTCGAACGACATGAAGCTGCACGCCATGCATTACAAGACCGGCGAGCAGAAATTCGTGCAGCAGTATCTCGATTACCCCAAGGCGTTTGAAAAATCCGAGGATGCCAACGGCTATTTCGCCACCGTCGGGCCCCTGGCGATTCCCGGACAGATCATCGTGCCGATGAACGCCACGGATACCGGCGGCCTGCCCGGCTTTGTCTACGGCGTCAGCCAGGAGGACGGCTCGATTCTCTATGAAGCCAACATGATTCCCGGCCCCGGTGAACCGGGTTACGAAAGTTGGCCGGGCGACAGCCGCGACTACGGCGGCGCCGGCCCCTGGATCACCGGTTCCTGGGACGCTGACCTGAAGATGTATTACACCGGCACGGCCAACGCCTACCCGTGGAACCCGAAAACCCGCGGCGACGGCAAAATGGACAACGTCGGCGCCGCCAGCATCGTGGCGGTCGACACCGATACCGGGCGGGTGCCCTGGCGCTACGTAGCGGTTCCCGGCGACCCGTGGGACTTCGACGTGCCGCAGACGCCCCTTATCATCACCCTCAACGGCCGCAAGACGATCGTGCATCCCAACAAGACCGGTTACATCCACTACATCGACGCGGAAACCGGCCAGTTTCAGCAGGCGGTGGCGTTCTCCGACAACATCACCTGGGCCAAGGGCTATGACGTGGAAGGGCGGCCCATCGATCCGGTCGCCGTACCTGAGGAAGGCACCGCCATCGAGATGTGGCCCAGCCTGGCAGGCGGGGTGAATCTGTATCCCGCGGCCTACAATCCGCTCACCGGCTACGTCTACTTGCCCGCCATCGAAATGGGTATGGCGTACACGTTCGAGGAGATCAAGGTCATCAGCAACGTGCGCCATTTCGGCGCCTCTTTCGAGTTCATGTTCAGCTACGAACTCAACCTGGCCATGGACGTGCAGAACGGGACGGAAGTCTGGCGGGATCAGAAGGGCAAGAGCGGTTACGCCGGCGGCATGCTGACGACAGCCGGGAATCTGGTGTTCTACGGTAGCGAGACCGGCCAGTTCCAGGCCGTGAACGCCAGCACGGGGGATATTCTGTACACCTTTCAGCTCGGTGCCAGGCCGAAGTCCGGCCCGATCACCTACGTCCTGAACGGCAAGCAATACATCGCGCAATTGACCGGCGGCGGCGCCACCGCGGGCTACTCGGCAAGCCACCTGGAACACGGCGGCCATATCGTGGCCTTCACGCGGTAGACGCGCCTCTTAAACAGCACTCACCCTCAAGCGGTGCGAGGGGCGCACGGTTCTTTACGCCGCGCCCCCCTCGCACATCCCGCAAGTCCTGCCTTGGGACGCTTCACCGCATCTAACGAAGCAAGATATCGCAGAGGTTGTCGCCGACGGCGCCGGTGCAACTCGTGCCGCCCAGATCCGGCGTCCGCACCTTCCCCGCCTGCACGTGTGTCTCAAGGGCGCCCAGGAGCCGCGCCGCGGCGTCGCGTTCCCCCAGAAAATCCAGCATCAACTGCCCCGCCCAGATCGTCGCCAGGGGATTGGCGATACCCTTCCCGACGATGTCCGGCGCCGAGCCGTGCACCGATTCGAACATCGACGGGTAGCTGCCGTCGGGATTCAGATTGGCGCTCGGCGCGTAACCCATGCCGCCCATGATCACCGCCCCGAGGTCGGTGAGAATATCGCCAAAGAGGTTGGAGGCGACCACCACGTCAAAGGCTTCCGGGCGCCGTATGAAATTCATGGCGGCTGCGTCAACCAGGTTGCTGCTGGTGTCGATGTCGGGATAATCAGCCGCCACCTCCTTGAAGATGTCGTCCCAGAACACCATGCTGTGCCGCTGCGCATTGGATTTGGTAACCGACGTCACGTGCCGCGCCTTGTTACGCTTGCGCGCCAGCTCAAAGGCAAACCGCATGACCCGCTCGCACCCGGTGCGGGTGAACACCGACGTTTGAATGGCGACCTCCTGCGGCGTACCGGCGTGCAGGCGGCCACCGGCATCGGCGTACTCGCCCTCGGTGTTCTCGCGCACCATGACGAAGTCAATGTCGGCGGGCGTCTTGCCGGCCAGCGGACCGGACACACCCGGCAGCAGCTTGATGGGGCGAACGCAGGCGAACTGCTGAAAGTTCTTGCGGATGGGCAGGATGAGCGTACTCAGCGAAATATGATCCGGGATGCGGTCAGGGTCGCCGACGGCGCCAAAGTAAATCGCGTCAAAGGCTTCGAGGGTCTTGAGGGCGTCGTGGGGCATCATGCAGCCGTGCTCGCGGTAATAATCGCAGCCCCAGGGAAAGGTCTCGTAAGGCAAGCTCCAGTCCCGGCGTCGTTTCCTGCATCGCACGGAGCACTTTGAGCCCTTCCGGCATGACCTCTTGGCCGATACCGTCGCCAGGGATCACCGCAATTTTATGAGCGGCCATGATTTCTCCTTATCGTCTTTTGTCACAACTCAGCACTGCGCAGGACCCTGTTGGCGCCGCGTCTCGGTGGCGGAAGCATAGCCACGGCCAGGGAAGCAAGTCAATACGGGCAAAAAAGCGGCGGGGGCGGCTCCGGCAAGCCCGCGCACGTACTTGAAGCCGCCGGTGCTTTTCCCTAGAATAACGCCTCACTCACGGTAACTCGTCGGTGTCTAAACACGTCTGACCGCTCTTGAGGACCCTCCATGTTCGCGGACCGCTACGACCCGCTGCAAGACGAAATGGTCAGCATCCTGACCCCGGACGGATGCTGCGACGAAACCCTCCGTCCCGACCTCGACGATGAACAGGTACGCAGGATGTACCGCCAGATGCTGACCATGCGTCTGTACGACCGCAAAGCCGTCTCCATGCAGCGGCAAGGGCGTTTCGGCACCTACGCGCAGATGGAAGGACAGGAAGCCTGCATGGCAGCCAGCACCTACCCCTTGGAACCGCGCGACTGGATCGTCAGCTCCTACCGCGAAACCGGCGCCATGTGGATGCACGGCGTACCGCTGAAGCTGCTGTCGCTCTATTGGATGGGCAACGAGTTCGGCAGCCACATGCCCGACGGGGTGAACGTGCTGCCCGTCTCCATACCGGTCGGGTCGCACCCCTTACACGCCGTCGGCTTGGCGTACGCGGGTAAGCATCGGCAGGACGGCAGCGTGGCGGTGGCGTATTTCGGCGACGGCGCCACCTCCGAAGGCGACGTGCACGAGGCGATGAACCTGGCCGGTGTTTACGAAGCCCCCTGCGTCTTTTTTTGCCAGAACAACCAGTACGCCATTTCGGTGCCGGTGCGCGAGCAGACCGCCTCGCCCACCATTGCCCAGAAGGCCCTGGCCTACGGCTTTCCCGGCGTGCGGGTGGACGGCAACGACATCATGGCCGTTTACGCCGTCATGCACGAGGCTGTCGAGCGAGCGCGGCGCGGCGACGGGCCGAGCCTGATCGAGGCGTATACCTACCGCCTCGGCGCCCACACCACGGCGGACGATCCCACCAAATACCGCGACGACGCCGAGGTCGAGTCCTGGCGGTCACGCGATCCCCTGCTACGGGTGCAAAAATATCTGCACGCCTGCGGCGCCTGGTCGGAAGACTGGGAACACGAGCTGCTGGAAGCGTGCACCGGGGAAGTAGAGCAGGCCATGAACGACGCTGAGGCGGTGCCGCAACCACCCCCACAGGATATGTTCCGCTACATGTTCGCCGAGCCGTCGGCGGCGCTGCGGGAACAAGAGGCGGCGCTGCTCGCGGCGCTCCAGGTTCAGCAGAAAGGCTGATCGACATGGCAACACGCACCCTTCTCGAAGCCATCCGCGAGGCGCTGCACCTGGAGTTGGGCGCCGACGAGCGCGTAATTCTACTGGGCGAGGACATCGGCCGGGAGGGCGGCGTCTTTCGCGTCACCGAGGGTCTGCAGGCATGCTACGGACGGGCGCGCGTCATGGATGCGCCGATTGCCGAGGCGGGCATCGTCGGCATGGCGGTGGGCATGGCCATCGCGGGGCTGCGGCCGGTTCCCGAGATCCAGTTCATGGGGTTTCTCTACCCGGCTTTTGACCAGATCATTAGCCACGTAGCCCGCATGCGCAATCGTTCGCGTGGCCGCTTCACCTGCCCCCTGGTGGTGCGGGTACCCTACGGCGGCGGCATTCACCCGCCCGAGCACCACTCGGAAAGCACCGAGGCCATGCTGGTGCACACCCCCGGCCTGCAGGTCGTGGTTCCCGCCACGCCCTACGACGCCAAAGGACTGCTGATCAGCGCCATCCGCAGCCCGGACCCGGTGATTTTCCTGGAGCCAAAACGGATCTATCGCGCCGTACGCCAGGATATCCCGGAAGAGGCATTCACCGTGCCCATCGGCGAGGCGCGCCTCGTGCGGGAGGGCAGCGACGTGACGGTAATCGCCTGGGGTTCGATGATGCACACCGTGCTGCAGGCCGCCGAATCGCTGAACGCCGACGGCATCAGCCCGGAAATTCTCGATTTGCGCACCCTGTCCCCCATGGACGTGCCGGCCATCATCACGTCCGTCGAGAAGACGGGCCGCGCGGTGGTCGTGCACGAGGCCGCGCGCACAGCCGGCCTAGGGGCCGAAATCGTGGCGCAGATCAACGAGAAAGCCTTGTTGTCCCTGGAGGCCCCGGTCGAGCGCGTCAGCGGTTTTGACACCGTATTCCCCCTGCCGCAACTCGAAAAGTATTATCTACCGACCCCTGAGATGATCGCGGCCGCCGTGCACCGCGTGCTGGCCTTCTGAGAGCCCGTCTCTGATACAGACGGTCCTCGTTCAACATGACGTGTACGCTTGAGGTTAGGCATGTCCCTGGAATTTCGCTTCCCGGACGTGGGAGAAGGTATCGCCCAAGGTGAGATCGTGCGCTGGCTGGTAGCCCAGGGCGACCGGGTGAAGGCCGATCAGCCGCTGGTGGAGGTGGAAACCGACAAGGCCGTGGTGGAGATTCCGGCCCCGCGCGCCGGCACCATCCTGCGCCTGCCAGTGGCGGCGGGAGAAACGATTCAGGTCGGGGAAATTCTGGCGGTCATTGGCGAGGCGGATGGATCCGAAGCCGGCGCTGCGCCGCAGCCGGAAGCGGCCTCGGTTGTGGGGCGGCTGGATGCCAAAACCCTGGACCTGCCACCCGAACCGGTAGCCGCTGAGCCGGAGAACGGCGCGGCCGCCGACCGGCGTGTTCTCGCCATTCCCTCGGTACGCAAGCTGGCCCGCGACCTCGGTGTCGATCTGAGCCGCGTCACCCCTTCCGGCCCGCGCGGCCGCATCCGCCGCGAGGACGTGCTGCGAGCGGCCCCTCAGGACACCGCATCTGCCCAGCCCGCCGACACGCAGCGGGACGGGCATGGAGCCATCGAGCTTCAGCCACTGACCGCCCTGCGGCGTACCATCGCCAAAGCGATGGTCGAAGCGGCCACAACTGCCGTGCCCATTACCACGATCGACGAAGTGGATATCAGCGAACTGCTGGATTGGCGGGCCCGCGGCAACGCCGCCGCTGCGGACGTCCATCTGACCCTGCTGCCGTTCATCATGAAGGCGGTGGTGGCTGCCCTGAAGCAGCACCCGGCGCTCAATGCCTCACTCGCCGAAGACCAACAGCACCTGATTCTCAAGCGCTACTACCACCTCGGCATCGCCACCGACACGCCCGAGGGGCTGATCGTTCCCGTGGTAAAGGACGTTGACCGCAAATCCCTCCTGGACCTTGCGACGGAGTTGCAGCACCTCGTCGAGTTGACCAACACGCGCCGCATCCCGCTGACCGACCTGCGGGGCGGCACCTTCACCATCAGCAATTACGGCGCCGTCGGCGGTATCTTTGCCACCCCGATGCTGCATCTGCCGCAAGTCGCCATTCTAGGCGTCGGACGGTTCATGCAGAAGCCGATCGCCTACGAGGGAGCCATCGCCTTGCGCACCGTCCTGCCGCTGTCCCTGACGTTCGACCACCGTGTCCTCGACGGCGCCGCGGCGCAACGGTTTCTCAACGCAAGCATGGCCCATCTCGCCGACCCCACACGGCTGCTGCTGACGCTGTGATGGGAGAGATAGGCCATGCTTGACGAGTAGCCGCACTAGAACCGCTTCGGATCATATCGGCTTGGAATTGAGTCCGCGTCACGCCGGCAAAAGCCGGGAGTCCAGAAGTTTCGCCTGGAGCAAGACCGCTGGATTCCGGAACCTGCCCCGGACCTGATCCGGGGTCAAGCCCGGAATGACGCTTTGGAGTGTTGGACAGCTTGCCGAAAATGCGTTAGGCGTCCCTGACGACCCCGTCGACGTGCTCCTGCAGGACGTTTTTGGAGACCGCACCCACCACGGTATCGACCCGCTTGCCGTCCTTGAAGAAGAGCAGCGCCGGAATCCCGGTGATGCCGTAGTTCTGCGCGATCGCAGGATGATCGTCGACGTTGAGCTTGCCCACCTTCAGCTTGCCGTCGTACTCGGTGGCCAACTCTTCCACCGCCGGCGCGATGACGCGGCAAGGGCCGCACCACGGAGCCCAGAAATCAACCAGGACCGGCGCATCGGATTGCAACACTTCGGCGTCAAAATTTCCGGCGGTAACCGTAAACGGTGCTCCCATTAAGATATCCCTCCATTGATTTTCACCTGCAAATACGCCGCACGACAGGTCGTTTGCTTGACCTCCCGTGCGGCGTTTTGAAAAACCTATTCGGGCATTTGCCCGACAAACCGTTCGCGGTTCAAACCCGCAAGGCGGTTAGTCGGCCGCGTGGGCGTACCACTCGGCGCCTTCCTGACCCGGTTCGGGCAGGATGTGACCACCCTCCATCGACCAGCGCGCCGGACCCTCGACAATGCGGGCGCCAACTTGGTCGAGCGAAACACCGGCGTTCTCGGCGTATGCCTGACGCAGGTCGTTCTTCAGCTTCAACACCACCTCTGCTGGGCGACCGGCGCGGTTGCCGGCGTCGATGTAGTGCGGCGTGTCATAGCCGGAATCGGCGCCCTCGGGGATCTCTTTGAAGAAGACGTGCACGAAGCTGCGCGGCGCGTTGGTACTGTCGCAATGGATGTCCGTAAAAGCTTTGGCGATTTTGGGGCGCACGTCCATGGGTACGGCACCAGCGGATGAAATACAATTATACACCGGCATGACAAGTCCTTTCCTCGTTAGTAGACATTAGGGGCGTAGCCCTGATCGCTGGCGTTGACAACGACTTCATCAACGCCGCAGCCCGTTACCTCACACCACATGTCGCATATTTTCATCAGCAGTTGCTCACGCACCGGCTGCTCGCAGCCCGGCGGGATAGCACCGCGTACCAGCGACGTGGTGGAAAGTTCGCCGCCACGGTATCCGGCACCGTGCGGTATCTCGTTGAATTCAACCTGCACGTCATCCGGAGCCGCACCCAGAACCTCGGCCGTTATGCCCGCCAAGCCGGAGACGAGACGGGGTCGGATGTCGAGGGGGACGCAACCCTCTTGTACGACACATCTGTACGTAATCATCGTTTCTCCTGCACTTGGAAGATGGCCAATTGCGGCGCCACCCTATCACACTCGGCACCTTTGCTTCAACCGGATTTCGGGGTGGTCGGGTGACTATGGGCGAGGATTAACCATGTGGGACGCGGGCTACGGTGTTTGCGCAATGGCAACACGATGAATGGAGGAGGACGCATGGGACGGTTCGAGACCAAACGGCTGCCGTCGGCAGTGGACGCGTTGGCGCCCGACGGTTCCGAGGTGCGTGTTTTGTGCAGTGGGGCGCGCGGCAGCATGGCGCATTTTTCGCTTCCGCCCGGGCAGGTGTCGCAGGCGGTGGCCCATCACCGCATCGAGGAGGTGTGGTATTTCCTGGCGGGGCGGGGTCGGTTTTGGCGCAAGCAAGGGGCGGACGAGGAAATCATCGAGGTGTTTGAAGGGGTGTCGATTACCATCCCGGCGGGTACCCGCTTCCAGTTCAGAAACGACGGTGATGAGGCGTTGGCGGCGGTCGGCGTCAGCATGCCGCCGTGGCCCGGCGAGGACGAAGCGTACCCGGCAGAGGGCATTTGGTAGCCCATGCAGGGCGGCGCTTGGCGCTTGTTTGCAACCATTTCGGCGCGTAACATGGGCGCCCACCGCAGGCATGAAAGCCCCATCGACCCACGCGCGCAGTTGCGTATCAAGGAGGACCCATCAGGATGAGCGTGCAACCCTTCACCGTTCACGTTGCCGACGAAACGCTACAGGACCTGCGCGAGCGCCTCGCCCGCACACGCTGGCCGGGGGAACTCCCGCACACGGGATGGGATTACGGTTCCAATCTGGCATACGTCAAGGAGCTCGTGGCGTATTGGCAGAATGGGTTTGACTGGCGCGCCCAAGAAGAGGCCCTGAACCGCTTTGCGCACTTCCGCACCACGGTCGACGGCATGGGGATTCACTTCATCCACGAAAAGGGCAAGGGTCCTGCGCCGTTGCCGCTGGTCATCACACACGGGTGGCCGAGCACCGTCTTCGAGATGTCCAAGATCATCCCCCTGCTCACCGATCCGGCGGCCCACGGCGGGGACCCGCAAGACGCCTTCGACGTGGTGGCGCCGTCACTGCCGGGCTATGGGTTTTCCGACATTACCGGCACGCGCGGCATCAACGTGGCGCGGATCGCCGACCTGTGGGCGCAGCTTATGACAACGGCGCTCGGCTACAGCCGCTACGGCGCCCACGGCGGCGACTGGGGGGCGGGTGTAACGGCACGCTTGGGCTTTTCCTACCGAAGCCAGGTGATCGGCATCCACACCACCTCGGTGTCCGGCGTACCTACCGGCTGGCAGCCGGGCATGCGCGACCTGACAACCGCGGAGCGCACCTTTCTGGAGACGCGGGCGCATTGGCAACTTGAGGAAGGCGGATACGCCCACATCCAGGGAACCAAGCCGCAGACCCTGTCGTATGGCCTCAACGATTCCCCCGCCGCGCTGGCCGCCTGGATCGTCGAAAAGTGGCGCAGTTGGAGCGACTGCGATGGAGACGTGGAACGGTGTTTCAGCAAGGACGAACTACTGACGACGATTACAATCTACTGGGCCACGCAGACGATCAACTCCTCCACCCGCATCTACTACGAGAACCAGCACAATCCGTGGATCATTCAGCCCGGGCAGGGTATCGACGTGCCGTGCGCCGTGGCGCGGTTTCCCAAGGAGATCAGCCGGCCGCCGCGCGAGTGGGCTGAGCGGTTCTTCAATCTGCAGCAATGGTCGGAAATGCCGCGCGGCGGCCACTTTGCGGCCTTTGAACAGCCGGAAACGCTGGCGCAGGACATCCGGGCCTTCTTCCGGCCTTTGCGGGGAGCATAGGCGGGATAGGTCAGATGACGCTATCGAAGCCGTAATCCGACCTGCGGGTCATTTCTCCGACTCTGCCAGTTGCTTGATCCCCTGAACGGTCAATTCCATATTGCGGCGCAACGTCGCGCGGCGCGCGGTGAGAATCTGCATGGCATTGTCGGGGTCTTGCTGCATTGCTCGGGTGGTACCGGAGAGGCCGGGCCCCATCGCCATGCACTGGCGCAAGCGGGTGGAGTCGCCAACGCGGTCCAACTCGAAGCGCCACTGTGCGCTCGGCTGCTCGGCGTCGCTGACGTTCCAGGCGAAAAGGCGGGGTGCTTCGCAGGCGACAACGTGCGAGGTGGTTTCCCACTGCCGGTCGCCCATGCTGTTGCGCCCCACGAAGCGCGCACCCACGCGCGGGCCGTCGCCGTCGAGCCATTCGGCGCCTTGAAACTCGTCGCTGAAGCGGGCTGGGAGCGTGACGTCGCTGATCAGGTCCCAGAGGCGCTGCGGCGGCGCCTCCACGTTAACCTCGACGGTCACGCCGGGTTGCGCGGCCAGGATGTCGCCATCAAAAGGCTGGGCATGGGTATGACCCCAGTGATCAAACCAGGTAATCTGAGCGGCCGGTCGCCGGGCGGTGGGTTTGAAATCGGTGCCGATCGTCCAGGCCACGGGCAACAGTACAATGGGCGTCACGCCCTTGGGAATGCCCAGGATGTCAACGAGTTCCTCGCGCTTGCCAAAGATCATCGTGGTCCACGCGGTCCCAAGGCCGCGGGCGCGCAGCGCTAAACAAAAACTCCAGGCCGATTGGATGACGGAGTCGAACAGCCCCGGACGCCCGCTGCCGTCGTGCTCGCCCCAGATCGACGGGATGACCAGGGCCGGCACGCGCTCCATGTTCTGCGCCAGGTAGGCACTCGATGCCGCGGTGTGTTCGCGGTGCGAGCCGGTGCCCTTGAGTTGCTGAGCAGCCTGAATGATATTGGCCCCCCCGGCCATGCGGTACAACTCGGCGATCTTGGCCTTAACCTCGGCGTCGCGGATGACCAGCCAGCGGCGGCTGGCGATATTCGCGCCGGAGGGCGCTTGTTCGGCCAAGTCAACGCACTGCAGAATGATCTCGTCGGGAACCGGACGCTCGAGATCGAGCCGCCGCCGCACCGCTCGGGTCGTCCGCAAAACAGAATCAACTTGTTCAACATCGAAGGTCATGAATCAAACTCCTCAGGAGTCAGAGAATACTTGACGGGAGCCGGAATTGACGCCCAGCGGGGGCGTCGAACGGAGCTGCAACGGAACCGTCACAATGCGATGGTTTACCCCCGGAACGCAAGGGAATTTTGACCCACGCGCCCTCTATCACCCCTTCCATCGCACGGCCTGTTATAACCGAACAGGGTAGGCGTTAGGGACATTTCATGGACGATACGCGACACCACATTGTTGTGCATTACGGCGAGTTGGGCCTCAAGGGCAGGAACCGGCCTGTTTTTCTGCACGCGCTGATGCGAAACCTACATCAAGCGCTCAGTTCGTTAGGCGAGGGTTCCGTCGAGCAGCAATCGGGGCGGCTACTGCTGACCGCGTCGGAGAAAATTCCCTGGGAGCAACTTGAGCAGCGGCTTCGGGAGGTCTTCGGCGTAGCCAATTTCTCACGCTGCTGGACGGCGTCGCACGACCTCGAAGCCGTCAAGCAGGCCGTCAGCCGCGCCCTGCATGGCCGCACCTTTGGCAGTTTCCGCATCACGGCGCGGCGGGCGTTCAAGGAACTGCCGTGGGGATCGCAGGAGATCAGCCGCACCCTCGGCACCCACGTGCTGGAGACCCACGCCACGCGGGTGGATTTGAAGAACCCGGAGTTGGTTGTCCACGTCGAGGTGATCCCGCGGCGGACGTTGATTTACGTGGAAAAACTGGCTGGGGCGGGCGGCTTGCCCGTGGGCACGGGCGGCACGCTGCTGGGGTTGTTGTCGGGGGGGCTGGACTCGCCGGTAGCCGCTTACCGGATGATGAAGCGGGGCTGCCAGGTGCACGTCGTCCACTTTCACAGCTACCCGTTCCTGGATCGCACCTCTCAGCGCAAGGCTCACACGCTGGCACGCCTGCTGACCCGGCATCAGTACCACACGAAACTGTGCATGGTGCCGTTCGGCGAGGTGCAGCAACGCATCGTGAGCGCCGTGCCGGCGGCGTACCGCGTCGTCTTCTACCGGCGATACATGTTGCGAATTGCCGAGGCCTTGGCACAGAAACTTGGCGCCCATGCGTTGGTGACGGGCGAATCACTGGGGCAGGTGGCGTCACAGACGCTCAGCAATCTGCGCGTCATCGAGGCCGTCAGTAGCCTGCCGGTGCTGCGTCCCCTTATCGGCATGGACAAGGCCGAAATCATGGCGCAAGCCGAGGCCATCGGAACCTATGACACCTCGATCCTGCCCGATCAGGATTGCTGCACGCTGTTCGTGCCGCGCCGCCCCGCCACCCGCACGACCCTGCCGGACATTGAAGCGGCCGAGCAGGCGCTGGACACCCCTGCGCTGCTGCAACTGGCTCTGGAAGGCACGCAGCGCATCACGTGTGACTTCCCGGAAACTCCGACCTGCGCATCACGCGAAGCAGCGCTCGAGGCATAGCGTCTCGCCCTCGAACCAATAGTGCCGAAAATCGGAAATGCGAATGGTCTCGCGCAGGCACAGCGTACGCGCGTCGGCGCCGCGGCCTTTGGGAACGTACAGGTAGGCGACAGCTTGCAGATGGTCCAGGGCACGCCAGCGCCGCATCGCGGCAGTGAGGTCGTGCAGACTCTCGTCGGTTTCCACCATGCCGACAATCTCGACCTTCTGACTGACCCGCCCAACTGCCACGAGATGCGGATACTGGTCTTTGACCGGCCGCTGCAAGGCGCGCCCGGTGTTGGTGTAAATCGTGAAAATGCCGATGTCGAACGCCTCAAATGCGATCCGTTCGATCAGATCCTCCAGGATGACAGGGCGTGTCGTCGTTCCATTCATGACTCACTCTTTCGTTTGGATTTGGGCAGTTGAAGCACCTCAGGACAGCTTCTGCCCCATCAGGCGATAGCTGCGCGCGGGCTTCAGGCTCTGCTGCTGCAGGATATCGAACAACGGGTCGGCCACATTCACCTTGGGAAGCGAGACCGGTGACGTGCCATCGGCATGCAAGTGGCCCAGCAAGATGGCGCTTACCCGACCCGCGTCTGCGTCGGGCGCGCAGGCGAGGTCCAGAATCGTTGCGCCCTGATGCAGCAGGTAGCCCCGCATCGCGCCGTCTTCACGATAGGCATAGCCCTGTATCAACTCGCCATAGCCGGCCAGGGAATCAGCACTGCGCTCCCAGCACGCCGGAAAAGCGTGGAACGCCTCGTAGGAATTCAGCAACTCCGCCGCCGGCGTCTGGACGACTTCTCCAGTCAGGTCGCCTGGGCTGTCCGGCTTGCCCTCCAGGGTGACGAAACGCCCACGCTCCTCGAAGCCAACGGCCTGGAAGAATTGCAGCGCCGCGTCGTTATCTTCGGGAACGTCTACCGTAATGTCTTGGGTGCGCTGGATGGCGATTTTACGAACCAGCGCCTCGACAAGCTGGGAGGCGACGCCGCGGCGCTGAAAGGCCGGCTGGCAGCCCAGGGTCTGGATCCACGCACACGCCTCACGCCGCGTGCTGATGACCGCCGCCACCGGCTGCTGCCGTTCGAGCGCCACCATGCAATTGCCAGGGCGCACGGCAAACAGCGTCATGTGCGCCTTTAACCGCTCCTCGGTCATCTCCGGCGTGTCCGTCTCGTGGATGCGGCAGCATTGATTGATCGCCCGCACGATCAATTCCAGATCGTCCGGACGGCAAAAGCGATACGAGGGCATGAGAGAGAATTCCTAACGGAGGAAAGAGAATGCAGGATGACGGATTATATCACGCCCATCGGCGCGCCAAGCGGCGCCTATCCCTGCATTTTCGCGCCCGCGGCGATGAACAGCCACGCCCACCCGACCAGCAGACCTGCACCGCCGACAGGAGTCACGGCGCCCAGCCAGCGCACGTTGGTCACCGCCAGCAGGTACAGGCTGCCGCTAAACACCAAGATGCCGAACACGAAGCTGATGACGACGCCCTTGCTAATACCGGGGTATGCCGCCAGCGCAAGCAGGACCAGCGTGTGAAGCGCATGGTAAAACACCGCCGTCTGCCACGTCTCCAGGGTTTCATACCGTTGCAGGATGGCCTTGAGCCCGTGGGCGCCGAAAGCTCCCAGGGCAACCACGAGAAAACCGCTCACTGCGGCCAGCCGCAGGCACCATGCTGAGGTCATCGCGTTACTCCCAAGTTTTGCGTGCGAACAGGTGATTGCCGACCCGCTCCATATACTGAATAATATCCGTTGTCGCAAGCATCGAGCCATGGGGGATTGCGCACCGTCCGCAAGCGTAGGAGGCGTATGGAAGAGACCGTACAGGACATGTTCGCCGCCATCGCCGGGCGATACGACAGGCTCAACAGCGTGTTGAGCCTGGGGCTGCATCATTATTGGCGACGCCAGACGGTGACGGCGAGCGGCGTGCGGCGTGGCGCGACCGTCCTGGACCTGTGCAGCGGCACTGCGGACCTCGCACTGGCCTTTGCCCGGCGCGCCGGGCGGGATGGACGGGTCGTTGCCACCGACTTCTGCGACGCCATGCTGGCGCAGGGCCGGCGCAAGGCCGCTCGGCACCGGGCACCCATTACCTTTGTCCTTGCCGACGCGCAGCGTCTGCCCTTCTGCGACGCCTCCTTTGACGCGGCAAGCGTCGCCTTCGGCCTGCGCAACGTCAATTGCCTGGCCACGGCCTTGGGCGAGATGTACCGCGTGCTGCGTCCTGGCGGGGTGGCCGTGGTGCTGGAATTTGGTCAGCCGCAGGGCGCCGTTTTCGGGCCCCTGTACCGCTTCTACTCGCGCCGCCTGCTGCCGCGCATCGGCGGTTGGCTGTCGGGGCACTCGGAAGCCTACGCTTACCTGCCCCGCACGGCGGCGGTCTTTCCCGCCGGCGCCCGTTTCATACAGGCCATGCGGGAGCAGAATTTCACCGACATGCAGGCCCGGCCCCTGACGGGCGGCGTGGTGTATATCTACCGCGCCATCCGACCGGATTAGGGTTGAGTCTGCGTCACTCCGACGAAAGCCGGAGTCCAGGGTTTTTCTGGGAACAGAGGTTGCTGGATTCCGGGTCAAGCCCGGAAGGACACTTTGGGGCATTGGCCGGTTTATAGCCGAAAATGCTTTGCTGCAACTGATCGCTTCAACAACACACACATGAACATGAGGTAGGACATGTCAGCATTCGAAGACATCATTTTCACAAAAGAAGACGGCGTAGCGACCGTGAGCATGAACCGCCCATGGGTTCTCAACGCGTTTCGCCCGCGCACGATCGACGAAATGCTGGAGGCGTTTCACGACGCTTGGTACGACGACGGCATTGGCGTAGTCGTGCTGACCGGCGAGGATGGCAACTTCTGCACTGGCGGCGACCAGAAAATCCGCGGCCAGGGCGGCTATAACGACGAGTCGGGAACGCCGCGCCTGCAGGTCCGCAACCTGCACCGCACGATCCGCGAAATTCCCAAGCCGGTCATCGCCAAGGTGGACGGCTATGCCATCGGCGGCGGGCACGTCCTGCACGTCATCTGCGACCTCACCATCGCCTCGGAGCGCGCCATTTTCGGCCAGACGGGGCCGAAGGTGGGCAGTTTCGACGCCGGCTTCGGCGCCATGTATCTGGCGCGCATCGTGGGCGAGAAGAAGGCGCGCGAAATCTGGTACCTGTGCGACCAGTACAGCGCCGAGGAGGCGCGCGACATGGGGCTGGTCAACAAGGTCGTGCCGTGCGAGCAGTTGGACGAAGAGACGGCCATCTGGTGCCGTAAAATTTTGGCAAAGAGCCCGACGGCAATCCGCTTCATGAAGGCCGGCTTCAACGCCGACACCGACCACGGCTACGGCCTGCAAGCCCTGGCGCATGGCGCCACCAGCCTCTTCTACACGAGCGAGGAGGCCACCGAGGGGCGCACGTCATTCCTCGAAAAACGCCAGCCGGATTTTGCCAAATATCGTCGAACCCCTTGGTAGGCATGGCAGGAGTACGTATGCGGAAATCGATGCGCGTCTGGTTTCAGGCCATCCGGCCCTTCACCCTCAGCGCCGCGGTGGTTCCGGTGCTGGTCGGCAGCCTATTGGCCGCCCAGTCCGGGGCCTTTCACGCCTTTCTGTTCATCCTGGTGCTGATCGGCTCGGTTCTCGTGCAGTGCGGCACCAACCTCACCGACGAATACGCCGATCACGACGCCGACACCGCCCAACATAAGGTGCAAGCGCCGTACAAGGTAATCGCCCGCGGCCTGCTGACGCCTGCCGCCGTCATGCGGGGCGCGCTGACCTGCTTCGGCCTCGCGGCGCTAATTGGCGTGTATCTCGTGACCCAAACCGGCTGGCCGCTGGCCGTCGTCTGCCTGGCCAGCGTCGGCGTTGCCTACTGCTACAGCGCCGGCCCCCTCCCCTTGGGCAACATGGCCTTGGGAGAGCCCCTGGTCTTCGTCTTCATGGGACCGGTCATGGTGCTCGGCAGCTTCTACGTCCAGACCCAAACCCTGACCTGGCCCGCCGTCTGGCTATCCCTGCCGGTCGCCTGCCTGGTGACGGCCATTCTCATCGCCAACAACCTCCGCGACGCCAATGAAGATCGCCACAGCGGCAAGACGACCCTCGTGCATCTATGGGGCCGGCAACCTGTTATCCTGCTCTATTGCGCCTTACTCCTGATCGCCTTTGCCAGCATCGCCTTGCTGGTACTCACCCGCCTCGGCCCCTGGCCCTGGCTCGCCCCGTTCCTCGTCCTACCCCAGGCCGTTGCCGCTGCCCGAAAGGTCTGCCAGAGCACGGAGCGCCCCGACCTGCATCAAGGCCTGCGCGGCACCGCCCAGCTGCACCTACGCTTCGGCCTGCTCCTGTCCGCTGCACTGGTCCTCGGCCCGTTCCTGCCCTACGGCTGATTATTCGGGAAAATCGTGGGTCCAATAGGGCCACTCGCGTGCCTGGGTTTTGGTGCCTTGTTTCAGTTCCTCGATGTCGAACTCGAGCGCGTCGAATTGACGGATAATTTCTTGTTGATCGACGTCGGTGGGGGAGTCGTAACGGTCGCTGGAGTAACACTGTTTCCAAGCGGCAGAGAAACAGCCGATGAACGTCCAGCAACCCGGCGGACAGCCAAGGAGGCGCCAGAAGCGCTCCTGGAAATGGCAGGCAATGGGGTCGAACGGCTGGCACGCTTCGCACAGGGCGTACTCGCCGGTGGCGACGTCTTCTTGCAAGGTGTGGGTGAAGATGTGAACGGTTCCCCGTCGGCAGATCCAGCAATATTCTCGGCGGCGGCGCCCTTCCATTAGTGGGTTCCTTTCTCAGTTAGTGGGTTCCTTTCTCAGTCGGCATTCATGTCATGACGGTTCCGATCCTCCGTCCAACTCGCCTATTGCAGCGGAAAGTTCGGGCGGTCGGGACCGTAATGGGTCGAAAGATAGCCAAGCACCCGGGCGAGGGCGGGCGCTTCGATTGGGGCCATTCCGTGCTCTTCCACCATGAGCTCGATGACCTCCTCCCAACCTTGCCGGGTCAGGCCCTGCTGGGCAACAAGGCGTTCGGAGTGACAGGCGATGCAATAGGCATAGGTCTCTGCCGCACCGTCACCCGCCACGAGGACGCCAAAGTTAGGCGATTCCGATTGGCTCGCCGTCACGATTCCCATCTCCTCCGAATCCTCGCCGGCAGCCACGCAGACCGCAACGACGAGAACGGCAATCACATCGACAAAAACGCGCCCGACAGTCCAGGCGATGCCCCTCTGCCTCGACTTGGTCGCTCGGACCAGGACACGCCGCGGCCATTGCGTCTTCATCAACCCACCATGCCGGCTCACGATACCCGAAGGGCGACCCGGTGCATCGTGTTGTTGAGGTATCCCTTGGCATTCCAGTCGATGGCGTGGGGCTGCATCACCCCGGCGCTGTCGGTCGCCCGCGCCCAGACTTCGTAGTACCCGGCTGCGGGCAGCACCACGTTGGCGCGAAAGTTCTGCCAAGCACCATCGTTGGCGGGAGCATCGAGCGTGGCCGGCATCCAGGTCGCACCAAAGTCATAGGAGACATCGACGGCGGTGACCGTCCGGTCCCCCGACCAGGCATGACCGCGCACCTCGACGGCGCGCCCCGCCTCCACCCCGTTCGCGGGATGGGTAATAAGGGATTTGACGGGCATCCGTTCGATGATGACGAAATCTTTTTTGTCGACCTTCTCGCCCGGCTCGATCTTGTAGCGCGGCACGCGGTACGAGGTGCCGGTCATCTTGGGCCCATCGTGGACGACATCGCGGAGGTAGATGCGCCGGAGCCATTTCTGCGAGCACGACCCCGGCCAGCCGGGGACGACGAGGCGCAGCGGCGCCCCGTTCATCGGATGAATCGGGCCGCCGTTTTGGCCAAAGGCGATGAGCACGTTGTCCGTCATCGCCTTGGCAATCGGAACGCCGCGCGAGATGGGAAGCTTGTCCGGCTGCCTGGAGAGATGCGCGTCACCGCCGACGTGGGCGGTGTAGACAACGTTGGGCTGCACGCCAGCCGCCTCCAGCACGTCCTTGAGTCGCACTCCCGTCCACTCCGAACAGGCTATCGCGCCGTAGGTCCACTGGTTGCCCCTTGCCGGCGGGTTGAAAAAGGCCCGCCCGTTGCCCCCGCATTCGATGGCAAGGGCCATCGTGACAACCTCGAACATCGACTGAAGATCAGCAATCGATAAGGTCATGGGACGGTGGACGAGTCCGTCGACGGTAAGCGTCCAGGTGTTCGGAGCCACTTCGGATGGCGGGATGCCGTTGTTGCGAATGAAATGGCGAGGGGTCGGGGTGATCGAGTCGTCCAGCAGATGCGGTGGGGTCTCGGCGTTGACCGGCCGGTCGTTCAGCAGCGTCAATCCGTCCTTCCCAACCAGCACGTTCTCGTCGGCGAATGCGGCCGGGATGAATCCTGCCGGCATGTTGTGGTGGAACGGGATCGCTGCACCCACCATCGCCGCCATGGCGGCAAGCCCGGCGCCCCGCAGAAAGCCGCGCCGGTCGGCGTACGACTCGCGTCCAAAGAAAGTGTAGTCCGCTGCAAGCGGGTCAGCGGCGAAGAATTCGTGGAGATCCGGGGCATTCGAGGGTGAGGATTTGTCCATTGGCATGATTTTTCTCCTCCCGCGGACGAAATCGTTATACACCCGGTGACGCGGCAGCCGCCTGGCGCTGCACGCCGAGCATGATGGTCATACCGTCGATACGGTGCTCCTCGCTGTATGCTTCGGGGGGAGGCGCACTGGCGACGAGGTCGGTGCTGAGGGTTTCGGCCTTGAGGTAATCGCTCCAGGTGAGCAGAGCGTCGGCCAGCGGCCCCTCGCAGAGGCCGTAGGTAACGATGCGGTCGGCAATGTTGAATCCGGCGTCGCGGCGCATGACCTGAATCCGGCGTACCAGCTCGCGGGCCAAGCCTTCGGTGCGCAGCGCCGGGGTGATGTCGGTTTCCACGGCAACGGTGACGCCGCGGTCGGTGGCGACCGCCAACCCGGCGGCGGGGTGGGTGCGGATGAGCACCTCGTCGGGGGCAAGCTCCAACACCTCACCGTCAACGGTCAGCGTCACGGGATTGCCGGACTGCACCTGCTGCACTACCGTTCCCGGATCGATATGGGTCAGCGCCGCGCGTACATGGGGCAAGACCGCCCCCAATCGCGGACCGAGCAGCTTATTGTTGGGAAGCACCTCATAGCTCAGCAGCTGCACCTCGTGCTCAACAAATTGCAGCGATTTGACGTTCAACTCCTCGCACACAATCGCCGTGTACGTCTCGCTCCACACCGTCTCACCCTCCTGCACATAAGCCAACGCCGCCGCCAGGGGCTGGCGCACCTTGATATTGGCGCTGCCTCGGGATCCCAGCCCCAGGCTGGTGATCTGCCGGGCCAGGGCCATCTGGTCCAGCAGCGTGGTGTCCACGACAACGGCATCCACCTCGGGCCAATCGCAGTGATGCACGCTGTCATAAGCCCCCGGCTGCATGGCGCGCACCAGGTTCTGGTACATCACCTCGGTGACGAACGGCGTCAGCGGTGCGAGAAGCTTGATCAGTTTCACCAGCACGTGGTGGAGCGTGGCGTAGGCCGTGTGTTTGTCCGCGTCGTGCGTGCTTTTCCAATAGCGCCGGCGGCTGCGGCGGATGTACCAGTTGCTCAGATCGTCCAGAAACGCCGCGATGGCCAGGGTAGCGGCGTGCGTGTCCGAGTCCTGCAGGCTTGTCGTGCAGCGCTCCGTGACCTGGTTGAGGCGCGCCACAATCCACGTATCCAGGATGTTGTCGCTGTGCGGCGTCGAGCCCTCCGGGCGTCCGGGCTCGAATCCCTCCCGGCCGGGCTCCCAGCCGTCGAGATTCGCGTAGGTGACGAAGAAGCTGTACATGTTCCACAGCGGAATGAGGAACTGCCGGCGCACGTCATCGGCCCGCTGGTAACCGAATGGTAAATTGTTCTCGGGCTTGTGCGCGCAGTACAACCAGCGCATGACGTCGACACCCATGCGGTCAGCGGCCTCGTTGAACTCGATGGCGTTGCCCCAACTCTTATGCATCGCCCGCCCGTCTTCGGCAATCAGCGTGGCGTACCCGAAGCATTCCTTGAACGGCGGGCTGTTCTCCAGCACCGTGCCCATGGCCAGCAGGCTGTAGAACCAGTTGCGGAACTGGCCGGGGAATGACTCGCTGATCCAGTGCGCCGGGTACCAATCGCGCCACGCCTCGCGGTCGGTGCGGTAACCCAGGGTGCTGAAGCTGACGATACCGGCGTCCAGCCACGGGTTCGCCACGTCGGTGATGCGCTGCATCTGGCCGCCGCACGTTGAGCAGGCGATCTTGACCGCATCGATGTACGGCCGGTGAGGAGTGTGCCCCTCGAAATCCTCCCAGCCCGCCACCGCCCGCACCGCGAGTTCCTGGTCATCGCCAATCACCTCGTAATGGCCGCAGGCAGCGCATTCCCAGAACGGCAGGGCCAGGCCCCAGTAGCGTTTCTTGCTGATCATCCAGTCGTGCATGTTGCGCAGCCAGTCGAGCTCGCGGTCCAGGCCGAAGGCGGGAATCCAGCGGATCTGCTTGGTTACCTCCATCATGGCGTGGCGCAATTCGTCCATGTTGATGAACCACTCGTCCACCAGGCGAAAGACCAGCTCGGTGGCGCAGCGCCAGCAGGTCGGGTAACGGTGCGTGTAGGGCTCGACGTGGTACAGGCGCCCCGAGTCGGTGAGCGTCTGCCGGATGCCGTCCAGAAGCTCCGAGACGTGCTGGCCGGTGAAGTCGCCGAAGCCGGCAAGGACGTATCCTTCCTCGTCGAGGGGGGCCAGAATCGGCAGGTTGTGCTCCTTGCCCAGCCGGAAGTCCTCGGCGCCGCAGCCGGGCGCGACGTGCACAATGCCGGTCCCCTCGGTCTCGCTGACCTCATCCCACAACACAACGCGGTGCGCCTCGGCGGCGCATGCCGACACGTCTTGCGCGAGGTCCCGCAGGGCGCCGTTGCCGCCGGGTTGACGAGCCGCCTCCAGGTGATCAAAGGGGCCGTCATACGTCCAGCCTTTGAGCATCGAGCCCGGCATCTCGCCCAGGACCTCATACGCCCCGCGCAGCATGTGCAGGGTTCCCTTGGACAGATAGAACACCTCGTCGCCCTGTCTGACCTTGACGTACGTGAGCTCCGGGCCAACCGCCGCCACCACGTTGCTGGGCAGCGTCCAGGGCGTTGTGGTCCACACCAGCAGGGATTCCCGTTGCCGCCCGCGCAACGGCAGGCGCAGGGTCATGGACGTGTGGGTGAGGTCCTGATACCCGTCGGTGACGATCTCGTGCTGGCTGATGCCGGTGGCGCAGCGCGAGCACCACGGCATCACGTCGGCGCCGCGGTACAGCCAGCCGCGCTGCCAGCACTGCTTGAGGAAGGACCAGATCATGTAGTTGTTTTCGTTCGAGAACGTGAAGTAGCTGCCGCCGAGGTCCGGCATGCCCAGGCGCCCGACCAATTGCTCCGCAGTGTCCGTCACCTCGCCTCGAGGGCCCTGCACGGTCATGCGCTGCGAGGGATTTTCCATTAAAGCGGTAGCCAACTCGCGCAAGTGATCCGGGTCGTTCCAGTCCATCCAATAGCCCAGCCGTATGGATTGTTCCGTCTGCACGGCGGCAAACCGCAACACCCGCTCCTTGCATTTGCGCACGAAGGCGTCCAGGCCGTAGGTTTCGATGTCGCGCTTGGACCGGAAGCCCAGTTCCTTCTCCACCTCCACCTCGACCCATAGCCCCTGGCAATCGAAACCGTTCTGGTAGCGCAGTTCCCGGCCGCGCATGGTCCAGAAACGGTTGAACACGTCCTTGTACGTCCGCCCCCAGCCGTGGTGCACGCCGAGCGGGTTGTTGGCCGTCACCGGCCCGTCCAGAAAGGACCATTTCGGCTGCCTGGCATGCAAGGTGCGCAGGGTTTGGAAAGCGTCGGTGTCTTTCCACAACTGCAGCACCTCGTGTTCCTGTTTGGCGTAGTCGTCAACTTTGGCGGGGACGTCCTGAAACGGCATGAATCATCTTCTCCTGGGTGGGCATTCAACACGCTGCGCTCGCATTCTCAAGGGCGGCATTCTACGATAGGTAAACTGGTTGGAACAAGGAAAAGGGCGGTCCACAGGGAGTCATCACACCCAGGGGGAGAGGAGCGATGCAGGCAACCATCGACGCATGCAAATTGGAATTGGTCACCGGCGACATTACCCGCCAGGCGACCGACGCCATCGTCAATGCAGCCAACAGTCGGCTCGCCGGAGGCGGGGGTGTGGACGGCGCCATTCACCGCGGCGGCGGTCCCGGCATCATGGAAGAGACGCAGCGACGTTATCCGCAAGGCTGTCCAACGGGAGACGCGGTCGTCACCGGAGCCGGCAAGTTGCCGGCACGATACGTCATTCATACCGTAGGACCGATCTGGAAAGATGGGCAAAATCAGGAGGAATCGTTACTGGCAAGCGCGTATCGGCGCAGTCTCGAAATCGCTGGCGCCCAGCAATGCGCCAGCCTCGCCTTCCCTTCGCTTTCAACCGGCGCCTATGCCTACCCACTACAGCAAGCCGCTCACATCGCGTTGCACACCGTGGCAGCCTATCTGCGGCTGCATGGCCAGCCGCAACTGGTGCGATTCGTCCTTTTTGACGACCGGACATACGAGGCGTACGCGGACGCGCTCGCCGCCATCCTGAGCGAAAATCGTTGCCGATAACCGCATGGTGTGTTACCTTTATGGATTACTTGTACACACCTTTACCCACATTATGAAAGCGGTGGTCTCCTGCCATGCAGGACGATAGAACGCTGCTAAATTAAGGAGTTGCAAGGGATGCACCGACAATCCCTGTCATCGTTTCCCGCCGCCGTCGGTCTCGGCTCCATTGAAGCCACCCCGACACCGAATCCTCAGCCAGAAGCCAGCAGTGTTGGACACGCCCAGTACAGCTGCGTCCACTACAGTACCTGTCTGGGCACCGCTGCCGATCAAGGTTGGATGGGGTTGAGTTGCACGAGCTGCACGGCCTACCGTTCGGTACCCAGCGAGGCGGTTCCCTACGATGCCTGCGCGCAACTGCTTGGCGCCGTCCTGCGTACCGCCCAACACGACCTGGAGCACAACCTGGACGATAGCTTCTGGGAAGCTGCCACGTTTGTCTTCCATCAACAGGATTTTGCGGTCCTGTGCGGACTCCTCGACATTGATCCCGATGCAGCCCGGCAGGCACAATGGACCCGGCTGACGACGATGCAACAGGAAGCCATCGCCGAACGTTGGCCGCACGCCACGCGCGCCCTTCACTAAACCTGCGACGATACAAAGCCCTGCCCGTGCGGCGCGAACCGCCGCCCCAGCGGGGCTTTTTTTATCCTTCAAGCAAGAAAAACTGGGCGGCAAACAGGTACATGACCAAGCCGATGATATCAATGGCGGTGGTGAGAAACGGCCCGCTCGCCACGGCCGGATCAATGCCGATACGGGCGAAAGCCAGCGGCAGCAGACCGCCCAGCACAGCGGCGACCGTCATCGAGGCGCAGATCGCCGAGCCCACCACCAACCCCAGCATCGGGGTGCCCTGCCAAACGAACGCCACCGCTCCCAGCAGCACACCATAAATCACCCCTAACGACAACCCGACGCGGCCTTCCCGCAACAAGGCGTGGAGAAACCTGCTCGGATCGATGGCGCCGGTGGCCAAGCCGCGCACGGCCACAGCCAGCGATTGCGTGGCCACGTTACCGCCCATGCCGATGATCACGGGGAAGAACACCGCCAGCACGACCATGCTTTGCAGGGTGACTTCATAGGCGTTGATGACGTACAAGGCGAGCAGGCCGCCGAGCCAGCTCACGAACAACCACGGCAGGCGGTGCCGGATGGTGCGTCGGGAAGAACTGTCGAGCATCTCGTCCGGGTGAACACCGGCGAGGCGCAGGATGTCCTCCGTCGCCTCCTCGCCAATGACGTCGATGATGTCATCGACGGTTACAATGCCCATCATGCGGCCCTGGCCATCAACGACCGGCAGGGCAAGGAAATCGAACCGGGTGATCAGGCGCGCGATGTCCTCCTGCGGTTCGTCCAGGCTGACGCGAATCACCTCGGTTTCCATGAGGTCGCGCAGCCGGCTCTCGGGGTCGGCCATCACCAGTTGCCGCAACGACACGACGCCGGCCAAGCGGTGCTCGCTGTCCACCACGTAGACATAGAATACCGTCTCGGCCTGCCCCGCCCTGCGGAGTTGCTGCAGGGCTTCCGAGACCGTGCACGTGTCCGCCAGTGAAAAATACTGCGTGGTCATGAGCCCACCGGCCGTGCGCGGGTCATACGACATCAGCCGGTCGATCTGGACAGCCAGCGCTTCGGGCAGTTGATGCAGCATTTCCGTCAAGCGTTCCGGGGGCATCTCGCCGAGGATGTCGGTGGCGTCGTCCGGCGGCAGGAGCTTGACCATGGCCACAAGGCGAGCGGTAGAGAGATGCGGCACCAGAGCGGCGCGCGTCTCTTCGTCGAGGTAGGTGAACATGGTGGTGGCAAGAGCCATATCGGGCAGGCGCTCCAGCAATTTGCTCTGCTCGCTGAGCGTCATGTTATGGAGAATTTCGGCGCACTCGCTGCCGTGCAGCTTGGCCAGCAAGCGCACCAGATTGGAATATGCCTCACGGCGCAGCAGGCGGCGGGTGGCCTCCACCGGCAGGGCGCGATGGGGCAGCATTTCCCGCGGCTGGGCCGTTGGGGTTCCATCCATGAAACGGGCTCCGGGCATGCAGGACAGACTCAAATAAAGGGCGGAAGATTACGGTGGCTGATTGTAGCACACTTGTACCTGACCGGAAGACGGCTATAATGGCATCAATACGCCCGGAACGATGGCGCAGGGCGAGCCTCGGTAAGTAGGGGGCTCGTTTTATACCCTTGCATACAAGGGCCTCCATGGACGTCTTGTTTCGCATCTGGGCGATTCTGGCACTTGTCGGGCTGAATGCTTTCTTCGTAGCAGCGGAATTTGCCCTCGTCGGAGCCCGCACCACCCGCCTGCAAACCCTCGCCGAGGCCGGGGACGGCAAGGCCCGCGGCGCCCTGAAAGCCCAGCAGCACCTCGACGACTACATTTCCGCCACCCAGCTAGGCATCACCCTCGCCTCCCTATCGCTGGGCTGGATCGGCGAGGCAACCCTTGCCACCCTGTTCATGCACGCCTTTCATGCCCTGCCCGCCCCGTTCGCCAGCTTGGCGTCGCACGCAGTGGCAGGGACGACGGCCTTCGCCTGCATCACCTTCCTGCACATCGTCTTGGGCGAGCTCGCCCCCAAATCCCTGGCACTGCTGCACCCGGAGCAAATCAGCCGCTGGGTCGCGCGTCCGTTGACGCTATTCACGTATGCCTTCTGGCCGGCGATCTGGCTCCTGAACCAGAGCGCCAGTGTCTTCCTGCGACTCTTCTCCGTGCGCCCGCCAAGCCATGTGGAACGTGTGCACGCGCCCGAAGAGTTGCTGCTGCTGCTTTCGGAAAGCCGCCGGCACGGTCTGGTGGAGGAGTCGGACGCCCGCATGATCGCCAGCGTTCTCGACCTGTCGCACACCAGCGTGCGGCAGGCCATGACACCGCGAACCGATATCTGGGCCGTAGAGCGCTCCTGGCCGCTGGAAAAGGTGATCGAGGTCGTGCGCCGCAGCGGCAACTCGCGGCTGCCGGTCTACGACGACGCGCTCGACCACATCGTCGGGATTGTGCTCGCCAAGGACCTCTTGGCCTTCCCCAACGACGACGGCCCTTTCAGCCTCGACGCCATCATGCGCAAGCCGTTCTTCATCCCCCCCACGGCGCGCGTGGACGAGTTGATGCGCGCCCTGCAACAACGCAACGCCCACATGGCCATCGTCGTCGACGAATACGGCGGAACCTTGGGGCTGATTACCCTCGAAGACCTCATCGAGGAGATTGTCGGGGAGATATTTGACGAGCACGACGACGCCAGCGAGAACATGCAGGCGACGCCGGAGGGGCACCTCAGCGTGCCGGGCGACCTGGCCATCGAGAAGCTCAACGAACGCTACAACCTGGATCTGCCCGATGAGGATTACGTCACCGTCGCCGGGCTGGTTCTCTCAGCCCTGGAGCACATCCCCGCGGTGGGCGAATACGCGCGTGTCGATGGCGTCACCTTCCACGTCACCGCCATGGACCACTTGCGCATCGAACGCCTCGAAATCACCCTCCCCGAGTCGCACGGCGAGATGAACCCCATCGCTTCCGATACGTCCGACTGAGGCCGCCCGTCACGCTTCCGTCGCTTCGCCGGGTACCAGCAAGCCGAACCGATTGCGCCACGGCGCTTCGAGCACCCCGTGCAGATGGTCGTCCGAGGTCTCGGCCACGGCGTCGTGGGTGGCGATTCGGAACAACGGCGTGCCCGTCTTCACCCCTTGGCCGTTTTCAACCCGAATCTCCATCACCACGCCGTCCACCGGGCTGGGCAGATCGGTAAACATCTTCATCGCCTCCAGCAGAGCCAGCGTCTGCCCCACCTTGACTTCTGCACCGACTTCTACAAACGGCGGAGCGCCAGGTTCCGGGTAGTGGTAAATGGTGGCTTCCATGGGAGAAAGCAGTTCGCCATGACGCAGCACGGCGGGCCGCAGGCTGCGGCTGAGGAGCCGCGTCAGGTGGTCAATGGCACCCGCGTCTCGCAGATAGACCGGACGAGACAGGGAAAGATCGGCGTTGTGCGTCAGGCAGTCGTGAATCTGCGTGCGCTCAAGGGCTTCGATGAGGCCGGTCATGGCCGGCGCCTCGGCGGTCAGCCAGCCAAGCAATTCCTGGAGCAGGGCGGTTGCTTCCTGATCGGACAGATTCGAAGGCGGCGCAGTGAGTTGTTCGAGCAGCGACGCGTAGACCGGTTCGTTCTCCAGACGCCCGGCGACGGCGGCGCACGCGAGGGCCCTCAGCCGCTTGCCGGAACACCCGACGGCCTCCCATAGCGCGCCCATGGCCCGTTGCAGGGCGAGGCCGCGCCGGCGCTCCTCCTCAAATAGCGGCACGTCCAGCTTGGCGGCAAGTTGCCAGAGCACCTCAAGGGTCGTCAACGGGCGCTTGTGAGGCTGCGTCAGGCGCTTCAGATAAAACGCCAGCAAGCGGCTGGGATGGGCGAAACCGGCTTCCAACGTGGCGCCCAGCAAGCGGGCGACGAGAGCCGGATGGTTTGGCGTCGGGCGGCGCGGATAGCGGGGAACGCGCGCCAGCACGGCCGATTTCTGGGTCTCGACGATGGCCGTGAGGGCCATCCACAGGAGGCTGGTATCGGTGCGGAAGGCGGTCTCGGCAGGCAAGGCCCGCATCAGGGTTACGAGTCCCAGAATGGGCTGGAGATTGGTCTGCAACTCGTCGTCCCCGCGCACCTCCAGGCCGTCCTGCAGGACGCTGACAAGACGCTCCAAGGTCTCGTGGCGGTCGGCCCCGTGAACGATGATCAGGGCGAAATTGGCGTCGTAGCTGGGTACAACCCACGGCTGCCGGCGCGCCTGCAAGCCGCCGGCGTCGATGCGGACGTAGGCGCCGAGCTCGGGCGGCAGGTTACAGCGCAAGGCATGGACGACACCGCCGAGTACCGGGTTGAGGTCCTCGTGCCAGGCGTTGAGGCGCACCTCGATGGCGTCGCCGACGCAGGTGATGTCACGCTGGTCGAACGCCAGCCGCTCCCCCGCCGCCACGCGCTGCTGCATCTCGACGAGGCTGATTGGCTCGCCGCGCACGCGCGCGATGCCTTCGGTGACGGCGTGCTCGACCTGGATGCGCGGGTTGACTTCGAGGAAGTACGGCTCACCCTGCTCATCCACCAGAAACTCAACGGTCGCCGCGCCCCGCAACTGCACCGCCTGGCCCAGGCGCTGAGCGTCGGCACAAATGCGCTCCAGAGTCTGCCGGCGGCGGCACAGGCTGCCGATGCGTTCGGCGTCGGCTTTGGGATCGAGGCGTTGTATCTCCTGAGCGATGGCCTGTGGGTGCAGGGCCATCTCGATGAACTTCTGGTAGCCGTGATTCTGCACCGAGCAGTCGCGGGCCGCGAAGTGGACAACAGTCTCGCCGTCGCCAAAAATCTGCACCTCCCAGTGCAGCGGGCGGGGGATGTCAAGCTCGATCAGTACACCCTTGCGCGCGTCGGCCTGCGACGGCGAAACGCCCATCTCCGACCACACCTTGGCCAGCGCCTCGCGGATGACGTCGGGCGCCCGCGAGCCGTCCAATTCCTCGGCACTGAGCACCCGCTGTCCCTTGCCGCCGCCGCCGCCCGGATGCTTGAGGCGAATGGGGTACCCAGGATATTGCGCCGCCATGGCGAGCGTGCGGCGTACCGTCTCCGCGGCAATGGCTGCCTGCTCCGCAGAGCGCGCAAAACCGACCAGGGCATCGTCACCGGGGATGGTGGGAATGTCCAGCCGCCGGGCCAGCGCGATGGCCGCATCCTTGTCGCCAACGGCGCGCAGGGTGGCCGCCGTCGGGCCGATGAAGCACAGCCCGGCCGCTTCGACACGCGCGGCAAAGTCGGCGTTCTCCGCCAGAAAGCCGTAGCCCGGATAGATGGCGTCAATACCGTGCTGCGCGGCGACGTGCAGGATGGCATCGACGTCGTCGTATTCCTGCGCGTAGTGAACGTGGTCGGTCGGCAAGTCGGCGATCCATGGCGCGGCGCGGCGCCCATCGGCAATCCATTCCTTGGACGACACCACGGCATGGGGCAGCAACCAGCCCCGGCGGCGATACACCTCCAGTGTCTCGAAGGCAATGGGCCCGCGGCAGATCAGCAGCGTGCGCATCGCCTCAACCGGTATGGCAGGGCGTGAGTGCTCCAGGAGCGTCAGGGGTGAAGACATCGGATGCTGGTTTCCGGGGAAGGAGGTGTGAGGCACAATGATGATGCCAAAAAAGAATGCCCCCATATGAACCAGTGGGGGCAACGAGGACATGACGTTATTGCGACTATCTCTCGTGTAATGGAGAAATCTACCATACCGTGCGGTAACAGAAAAGACGGTATGAAAATTTCCCGGCAAGATCAGCGTCGTCGCACGCGCGGGTCCATGGCGTCGCGCAGGCCGTCGCCCATGTAGCTGATGCTCAGCACGGTCAGGGAGATGGCCAGGCCAGGCCAGACCACCCGCGCCGGCGTGAGGCCGAGGAAGGGCACGCCGTCGTACAGCAGCCGGCCCCAGGTCGGGAAATCGGACGGGAAGCCGAGACCGAGGAAGCTCAAGGCACTCTCCGTAATAATTGCTTGTGCGATGCCGAGCGTGGCGGAAACCGTGATCGGGCTCAGCGCGTTAGGAAGAAGGTGCCGCACGATGATCCGGTGCGGCCGCGTGCCGATGCTACGGGCGGCGAGCACAAACTCCCGCTGTTTGACCGCCAGCACTTCGCCGCGCACGATGCGGGCGGTTTGCATCCAGCTCGTAATGCCGATGACGGCGATGATCAGGACGAAGATGCCGACCTCCGGTCCCAGAACGGACCGCAGCGGGTCCCGGAACAGCATGATGCTGACCAGCAGCAGCGGCAGAACCGGTAATGCCAGGAAAAGATCGGTCAGCCGCATCAGCGGACCGTCGAGCCTCTGGAAGAAGCCGGCCAGGACGCCGACGCAGGTTCCGAGGGTCAGCGAAAGAACCATGGCGGCGATGCCCACGGCGAGCGAAAGCCGCCCGCCGGCCAGCATCCGAGCGAACGTGTCGCGGCCAAGGTTATCCGTGCCCATCGGGTGGGCGAGCGACATGCCCTGGCTCTTGGCCTTGTAGTCGAGATATTGCGGATCGACGCCGTGGATGACGGACCCGAGCAGCACTGCAGCCGCGATCAGGGTGAAGACCGCCGCACCGACCAGCGCACCTTTATGGCGCCAGAATTGCTGCCAGACGTCCCGCGCCAGCGAGCGGTGCCGCGGGCCGAGGGCCGGAACGGCGTCAGTCATAGCGAATCCTTGGATCCAGCACCCCGTACAGAAGGTCCGCCAGCAGATTGAACACCACGATCAGCACCGCGAAGATGAACGTCACGGTCTGCACGGTGGGGATGTCGGCGCTCTCGATGGCACCGATCAGCAACTGGCCGACGCCGTTGATACGGAATATCTGCTCGGTGATGATGGCTCCCGCGAAGGTCGACGGCAATCCCAGCGCAATGACGGTGACGACCGGGATCATGCTGTTTCGCAGCACGTGGACGAGGACAACGACGGGTTCCGTCAGCCCCTTGGCGCGGGCGGTGCGGACGTATTCCTGGTTGAGGTTGTCGAGGACCGCGGAGCGCGTGAAGCGGCTGAGTTGCGCCGCGTTGAACAGGCCGAGCACCATCACCGGCATGGCCATCTGCCTGACTTGGTAAACGAAGCTGTCGAAATCCGTTACCCGGTGGGTCGTGTCGTAGATCGACGGCAGCCAGCCGAGCGTGGCGCTGAACACCACGATGAGGACCGTCCCCGTGAAGAAGGTCGGCACCGAGAAGCCCACCGTGGTGACGAAGGTGCCGATGTGGTCAAAGACGGAGTACTGCCGGTAGGCGGAGAAGACGCCGACGGGCACCGCGATGAGGACCGCAACGAGGTAGGACACGCCGACGACGGTCAGGGTCTGCGGCAGCCGGGCCGCGATCAGGTCCACGACCGGCGCGCGGGTCGACCAGGAACGCACGCGCAGGCGCCCCGCGGAATTGCCGATCTCGACCCCCCACATGCGCTCGGCCAGGTTGAGCGGCTCATTGACCATGAATTGTGTCAGCCACCGGAAATAGCGGACGTGGAACGGCTGTCCGAGCCCAAGGCTCTCGCGGATGGTCTGGCGGGTCTCCGGGGGAATCGTCAGCGGAAGCTGGGCGGTCGGGTCGTTCGGCGCCAGGTCCAGCAGGGCGAACACGATGAAACTGATCACCAGCAGCGTTGGGATCGAGAACAACAGACGCCGGGCCGCATATCTCAGCATGGACTTGCCTCGCGCGCTCGATGGACAGGGGGACAGACCGCGTCATTTCCGGCGGTGCCACTCCTGGATGTTCCACACGGTAGCGTCCCAGGCGTTGTGCCGGACGCCGCCGAGCGACAACGTCCTGGCGGCCACCTCGCCGCGATGGACCAGCGGGATCAAGGCGCCGTAGCCAACCAGCCTGTCGTTCATCGCTCGGGCCATGGCGGCGCGCTCCTCGATTCCCGCAGTTTTGGAAAGCGACCTCGCCAGCTCGTCGTACGCCGCGTCGCAGTAGCGCGGGATGTTCTGGCCGAGCCACTGGTTCTCGGGGCCCGGAATTTCATCGCAGATCCAGCCCTGCAAGTAGTTCTGGGGGTCGGTGCCGTCGAAGCTGCTGGCGTACATCTGGATGTCGGCGTAGAACTTCTGGTAGGTGTCCGGGCTCGACGGGTCGCCGCCGAAGAACACCGAGGCGTTGATGTTCTTCAACTCGGTCTCCACGCCGATCTCCCGCCACATCTGCTTGATCAGCGCCTGGGTGCCCTGGCGCACGGAATTGGTCGAGGTCTGGTAAAGGATCGAAAGCCGGACCCCGTCCTTGGTGCGGATGCCGTCGGCGCCGCGCACCCAGCCGGCATCGTCCAGCAGCTTGTTGGCGCCCGCAATATCCTGGGTTTTGCACCAGTCGTTAGCAGTCGAGGCATAGATCGCCGGCGCCGGCAGCACGCTGCAGGCCATCCGACCGGCAGGCCCGTAACCGGCAGCAACCAGGATTTCCCGGTCGATCGCCATCGACAGCGCGCGCCGCACCGCCGCATCCGACAGAAACGGGTGCGGATTGGCGCCGTCCTGGTAGGTTGCCCGCTTGTCGCCCAGCGCCGGATCGGGATTGGTGAGCTGCACCACCAGGCGCTCGACCATGCTGCCAAAGGCCGAGACGACCTCCCCCCTGCCCGCCGCAGCCATGGCGGCGAGGATTTCGGGCTCGACCTGGAGATTCCAGGCGTAGTCGAACTCGCCGGTCTCCAGCACGGCGCGCGCCGCCGAAACGGCGTCCCCGCCGCCCTTCAGCAGAACCGAGGAGAAGGCCGGCTGGTTGGGGTCGCGGTACCGGTCGTTCATTTCGTACAGGACGATGTCGTTCGGGCGGAATTCCTGCACCTTGAAGGGGCCGGTGCCGACCGGGCCGAAGTTTTGCTCGGTGCATTCCGGCGCTCGCGCGCCCGTGCACGCCGCGAACTGCTTTTCCTGGATGACGGGCGATACCGAGCCGACGAACGGCACGTAGGGGAACGGCGTGGGCACCTGGAACGTGATGCGCACCGTATGGCTATCGACGGCCTCAACGGCCGTCACGTCCTGAAACCGGCTGGCGGCGCTGCAGGCGCCTTCGGGGTTCATGCAATAGGCCGCCGTGAAGGCGACGTCCGCGGCGGTAAACGGACTTCCGTCCGACCACACCACGTCGTCTCGCACCCTCCAGGTGACGGACAGGAGGTCCGCCGAGAGGCCGCCGTTTTCGACGGTTGGAATCTCCACAGCCAAGGCCGGAACCATGGTGCCGTTCTCGTCATAGCGCGCCAGGGGTTCAAGCACCAGCGACGCCGCGTGGATGTCCTTGGTCCCGCCCGACAGAAACGGGTTCAGGATGGACGGCGCCTGCCAGTAGAGCATTTTCAACTGGCCGTCGGCGCCTCGGTCGGCAATGGCCGCAGACGCCAGCGACATAACAGCGACCAGGGTCAGGATGAACAGTCGTGGTTTCAGCCGCACAGGCAACTCCTCGCTGGTGAGACGGCCCCGAAAAATCCGGGAGCCACGATATATCGAGGGAAACGAGTGAGATGTAGTCGGATTGGCGAAGCGTAATCCGACATTCCGCAGCGATCCTCAGGCTCCCTTGACGCCTGTAACGGTTCCTGTAACCGCCGCCTGCCTGACGTCACTCCGGCGGCGGCCGGAGTCCAGTGGCTTTCCAGGAGGCAAGTCAAGGTCGCTAGATTCCGGCATACGCCGGAATGACCGATTCTGGCATTGCATGGGAAATTTTCATAGGAGAGAACCGACATGCATCACACGTCACAGGGGATGAATCAGGCCGCGCAGGGCGCCGTGACGCAGTTCGGCAAACAGGTCCGGGCATTCTTCTCGTACCCGCTCGAGGTCGTCCACCAGGCGTTGCCAATACGCCTCGTAGGCGTCGTACAGCGGCGGCAGTTCGGCCACCAGGCACGGGCGCAGGGCTTCGGGCTCCAGCGGTTCGACGAGGCGATCCTCATAGGCGAGGTTCATGTTGAGGTACTCGTTCTCGTAGCGGTCCTGATGCTGCTCCCTGACAGCCGCGTCCCCGCCGTCCGGGCCGTAGGTGAAAAACGGCCCCGCTTCCTTGCCCATCACGGCGACCTGCCCGGTGGTGAAGCCATAGTGGCGATACAGGCCGGAACGCACGGAGGTGGCGTGACTGTCCATCGCGCAGTAGGCGCCGCCGAACGCCTTGTCGATGACCACCGAAATGCGCGGCACCATGAGGTTGGGATAGGTCATCAGTAGCCCGGCGCCCTTGGACAGGATCTGGCCCGCCGATTCCGCCTGCGTAGCGATGAAACCCGGCACGTCCACCAGCGTGATGACGGGCAGGTGATAGGCGTTCGCCAGCTTCAGGATGCGCGTGACTTTGGACGACGAGGCCGCCGTCATGGAACCCCCCAGCACCTGCCGCTGATTGGCGATGACCACGACCGCAATGCCGGCAATGCGCGCCAGGCCAATGACCGCGGAGGTGGCGAATTTCTCGTGGTACTCAAACCACGAGTCATCATCGACCGCCGCTTCGATAAACGTGCGCACGTCCCAGGTGGCGTTGCGCTTGAGACGGGCGTTGTGCCGGGCTTGCGTCACGATGGCCCGCAAGTCGGTGGGCACGCCGCGCTTGTCCCACGACGCGTTCCGCGGCGGCAGGGACCACATGCTCTGCGGCAGGTAAGAGAACCACTTGCGCGCCAAGGCCGACGCCGCCTCGTAGGTGGCAACCCGGTAGTGCGCCTCGCCGGACTGCTCGCTGTGCAGTTGCGCGCCGCCCATCTCGTCCGGCGTGACCTCCTCGCCGGTGGCCACGCGAATCACCTGCGGCCCGGTGACGGCCATCATGCTGCCGTCGATCATGATGACGGTGTCGGTCATCACGGGTGCGTAGGCGCCGCCGCCGGCGTTCAGTCCGGACAGGATGGACAGCATGGGGATGCGGCCGGAGAGTTCGTTGATCTGCGTGAAAATCTTCCGGAAGATATCGAGCGAGGCCACGCCGTCGTTGATGTCGGCACCGCCGGAATCCCAATCAATCAGCAGCGGGCAGCGCCGCCGCTCGGCGAGTTGCATGTGCTTGATGAGCTTGTCGCCGGTGGAGATGGTGACCGCGCCAGCGGCAATGGCGGAGTTGAATATGGCCACGGCAACAGGCCGGCCGCTCATGTCGCCGCAGCCAGTGAGCAGGCGGCGTTCGCCATGCCGCGGATCGAGGTCGGGGCTGGGCGCGTGCTCTTCCGTGAACGTTCCGGCGTCGAACAGACAGGCGATCTTCTCCTGGACGGTCAGTTTGCCCCGGGCATGCTGCCGTGCGGCAGCCTGAAAGTCCGAGCACGTCCACACCTCGTGCAGGCGCGAGAGGGTTTCCGCCAAGTCGATGGATGTTCGCTCGCTAATGGTTGATGTCTTTTCGTCCATTGTGTCGTCTGTCTCCACTTACATATCCTTTTCTCACAGCTTCCCAATTGTACTGGAATTCGTTGTTATAACAACGTTTATAGGCTTTGTGGCACTGGGTGCCGGCATCACGGCAGATTGGCGTGCCCACCCTCGTCGAGCAGGCGTTCAATCACCGCCTTGGTACGTTGCGAGGCGCGCCCGTCGAGGCCGTGAAACAAGTAGTTGCGGTAAGCCTGGGAACGCTGCCGGCGCTCCGCATCGTCCCGCAAAGCATCGGCTACGGCGTCGCCGATCTCATCGGGGCGGGTGATGTGCAGGAAGGCGCCCGTGAGGAAGTCCTGCATGGTTTCGCCGAGCAGGGGCTCGCCGTCGTGATGGTGCATACCGGCGTCGGGCAGCACGAAAATGATGCCGGTTTTGTCGAGGGCCAGAAAATCGAACAGGGTGCTCGACGCCTCGCTGATCAGCGTATCCGCGGCATGCAGATAGGGCACGATGTTGTAGTCATCCACCGGTAACAGCACAGCGTGCGGGAATGCCTTCACGGCGCGCTGGTACAACCTGTGGTGCCAGTGTGGGGCGTATTTGCCCCGCCAACTGTATTGATGCAGCTTGATGATCAGGTTATACCGCCGCGTTTCGGTCAGGATGCGCTCCCGGATGATATCAATGCAACTCGGCTTGTAGGTAGGCGCAAACAGCACGGTCGGCTTGGCAGGGTCAAGCCCGAGGCGGCGAAGGATCTCGCTGCGCGACGGCTTTTGCGGTCCGAACAGAGGGTCGAGCTTCGGCAGGCCGACCTTGTGCACCGTCGACACACCCAATGCGTTCGCCTGCCGAATCCTGTCGACCCGGTAATCCCCTTCCACGAAAATCTGGTAACGGGTGTGGGGCTGCCGACGCAGGCTGCGGTACAGGATGTTCTTGATGCCGGTGCCGTGGTTGACGAAGCACAACAGGGTGGTGCCATAACGCTTCGGGTCACGCACCGTATCGCCCACGATTACAACGTCAAAGCCGCGGGTATCATCGGCAATCGGCAATCCTTCGGCGCGAAAACGGGCCTCCAGGTTCCGACGAAGCGAGCGGTTAAACAGGCCGAAGCGGCGCTCAGCGTCGTTCGGGCAGACGAAGGCGATATCGTAACGTGGGTCTCGGCGAAACACTTGGTAAAGCGGGTCGATAGCGGCACGGTGATATAAATGCCCGATTTCGAAAAGCAGTCTGATCATGCGACACCGCTTTTCCACATGGCCTTGGCCGCGGCCACAACGCGGGCACTTGAGATGTCCTGCATGCAGGCGTGATGCCTCAACGGGCAACGCTGCGAGCCCTTGGTGCTGCACGGGCGGCAGGACAAGGGCTCGCTGACGACCTCGGCGCGGGCCTGAAACGGATAGAAGCCGAACTCCTGCACGGTGGGGCCGAAAATGGCCACAACGGGAACTTGTAGGGCAGTAGCCATGTGCATGAGGCCGGAATCGTTGCTGATAAGCAACCGGCATCGGCTCAGCAGGGCGGCGCTGTTCATCAGTGACAGGGTGCCGGCGCCGTTGACGACCGGCACGTCGAGCTTGTCGCATAGGGTGCGGGCCAGTTGCGCTTCATCCGGGCCACCCAGGATGACCACGGCCGCCTGTTTTTCCCGCGCCAATTCCTGTGCTACAGCGGCGAAGCGTTCCACAGGCCAGCGCTTGGTGGCCCAGCGGGCGCCGGGCGCCACCGCCAGCAACGGCTGATTCGGGGCGTCGGGCAAGCTGCCGGTGATATGGGCCTCCATCGCCTCCATACTCTCACCATCGAGGTGCATTGTCGGCGGACCCAGACGGCCCGTAAGGCCCAGACGCCGCAGAGGTGCCGCATAGAGTTCGGGCACCGGCGTCATGCACCGCAACGTGTTCCAGCCCAGACGCACCAGCAGGGCTCGACGCAGGACCCGCTTGTTGTACACCAGCTTGCGGCGCGCCCTCAGTCCCCGCAGGAGCAATTGGCTGCGCGGCGTGCAGTGCAAGTCCAGGGCGAGGTCATAGCAGTCCACGCGCAGGCTGCGCAACGTGCGCAGCAAGGATTGCCGGGAATCGAAAATCAGCAGGCGGGTAATGCCTGGATGGGCGCGCAACAGGTCATGGTATTCGGCCTTCACGAGCACATCGATTTGCGCCTGGGGACACGTAGTGCGCAACAGGTTCAGCAGCGGCGTCAGCAGCAGAATATCGCCCAACGAGCTTAGACGGATAAGCAGGAGACGTCGCAATTCGTCGAACGCGAGGAAACCGTTAAGCGGGACGGTGTTTGAGGCCATTATGATACACCATGCGGGATAGTCGTGCGTTGAGATAAGTGATTTTCAAGTCGTGCGACCCGATTGAGGAAGAATCATGGCAATGGTTTTGAGGTCGTGGCGGTCTGTCAGGCGTGGTGCCGAAGTGGCGGCGCCCCTCCCATTCATCGAAATGAACGGTCACACTTGAACACCCCTGGCGTCGGCAGGTTACATGTCCTTGTACAGGAAGGAGTTGAATACCGCAAACAGCGATCAGCCACATGAATGAACAGGCAGAATTCGCCAAACCGAACGACCTCGCTGCAAGTGGAAAGCGGCTGGTTACTGATTATGTGTGTTACGGTATTATTGTCTGCAAGGTTTCCTACAAAGGCTTCGGCTATGGCTGACATCCACCAACCCCATGATAGGATTTTCCGGGCCGTCTTTTCCAATGCCGACGAAGCCGCCGGTCTGTTGCAAACCGCCTTGCCCGGTGCGATCCGAGATCACTTCGACTGGACCACCCTAACTCTGCTTGACGGCAGCTTTGTCGATGACGAGATGCGCGGCAGCCAATCCGACCTGCTTTACCAGATCGAACATAACGAGACGGGACAACCAATTTCGATGTATTTGCTCTTTGAGCACCAGTCGTCACCAGACCCTTGGATGCGATTCCGACTCCTGAAGTATTGCTGCCGCATCTGGGAAACCGATCGCCGACATGACCCGGAATCATCCGAGTTGCGGCCCATCGTGCCAGTGGTGTTCTATCAAGGGCCAAGGGGTTGGACCTACTCAACCGAATTTGCCGATCTGTTCCCTGAAGCCATACGGCCCTGGCAGTGGGTACCGCGGTTTAAACATGAACTGTTAGACCAGACGGCCCCTGGAACCCGAAGCGGTCGCCGGCGGCGTTAAAGGCCGCATCACCCAGTTGTTGATGATGGCAGCATTCAACCGTCACGTGGAAGCGGCACTGCAACTGACGGCGCAACTGGTCTTGTCGCTGCACGCCAGTGATGACTCAAATGAGTTTCGTCAGTTCTTCGTGTACTTGATGGCAACGCAGGATCGTGAGGTAATCGAAAGGTTCAGGGAAAGGCTGCAACGCCGTGGACTTGAGCAAGGAGGCGAGATTATGACGTACGCGCAGGAGTTGCTGGCTGAAGGGGAGGCCAAAGGCGAAGTGAAAGGCCGTATAAAAGGTCAGGTGGAAGTCGTGGAAGGCTTGTTGAAGGTCGGAGTGACCTGGGAGGTCATCGAAGCCGCCACCGGTTTGAACGACGCCGGATTCCAGGCTCTCAAGGAACAGTTGTCGGAGTCCGATTCCTAGTTGCTGGTAACCGTCGGTTTCTACCGAGAACACGGTTTTCCGGTAGTGGCGTTGGAGGACGCGCTTGTAAATGGGGTCACACGTGCGGCAACTCGCCGATTCTCAGTACGCTGAAAGCAGCGGTTTGCAGGCCGTCATCCTGGCCGCCGGCAAGGGCCAACGCCTGCGCCCCGGGGGATACCTGAAACCGCTGACACCACTGCTGGGCGTCACCCTGCTGGAGCGCGTCGTTCTGGCTTGCCGTGACGTGGGGGTCAGAGAGTGCATCGTCGTGCTCGGTTACGGCAAGGAGAGCATCGACGAACGGCTCGACGAATTGGCCGACCGTGTTGGCATCGTCGTACGTGGCGTGGAAAATCCCTACTGGGAGGAGGGAAACGGCACCTCGGCGCTAGCAGCACAGCCATATATACGCGGGCCGTTTCTCCTGGCCATGTGCGATCACGTCTTTGACCCAGCCATCCTGCAGCGTCTGGTGGATGCCGGCAGCGAAGGCGCCGAGTGCCTGCTGGCGGTAGATTACCGCCCCGAACGGGTGTTTCGCCTCGACGACGCCACCAAGGTTCAACTCACCGACGGCACGATCACCGCTATCGGCAAGGACCTTCAGTCCTACGCGGCGGTTGATACCGGTCTCTTCTTCTGCCAGCCAAAGGTCTTCGACGCCCTGCAACAAGCGCGAGCCGCTGGCGAGGGCTCTCTCAGCGCGGGCTGGCGCCACCTGATTCCACGTCGGCAGTTCCAGGCATTGGACATCGGTGAGGCGTTCTGGGTAGACGTGGACACACCGGAAAGCTTGCGCTCCGCCGAGCGGGTTTTGCGCAGCAGACTACCTAAGGGAACGGTTTAACGAATGAAGAACAGTACAACGAGCACCCTTGAGATCACCGTCATCGTATCCACCTACAACAGACCGGACGCTTTGGACCTAACACTGTGCGCACTGAATGAGCAGGACTACCCCGACTTCGAGATCATCATTGCCGATGACGGCTCGGACGAGGCGACCGCGGCGCTGATTCGTGAGCATGAAGTCTGCCGGCAGCGTGCCGTGCATCACGTGTGGCAACCGGATGAAGGGTTCCGCAAAGCGGAGGTGCACAACAAAGCGATTTTCAAGGCGTCGGGGGCATACATCGTCTTTCTCGACGGCGATTGCGTGCCGCTTCCCAACTTCGTGTCTCGTCACGCGACGTTGGCCCAAAGGGGAAGATGCGTAACCGGCGGTCGAATTAAACTTTCTCAGGCATTCACGGACGAAGCGCTGTCAAGCCGGAAACTTCTGCACCGATCTACCTTCAGAGATTGGGTATGGATGCGCCGCACCAAAAAGGCCAACCACCTCCTGTACTTCTTTTCCCTTCCGGATGGCCCTTGGCGGCACTTTAGACCGAGGTCTTTAATCGGCTGTATGGCTGCAATATGGCCGTGTGGATGGAAGACTTGAGAACCGTTGGCGGCTTCGACGAACGGTTTGCAGGCTGGGGTGGCGAGGATAAGGAACTGGTTACGCGCTTAATGAACGCCGGCATTTACCGCAAGGATGGGCGCTATGGCACAGGCGTTATGCACTTGTGGCACCCGGTTGCCGATCGAAGCCGTGAGGACCATAATCGGCAACTCCTCCGAATGGTTGTGGAATCACGCGCTACCCGCGCCGTAGAAGGCTTGGACAAGTATATTGGCCGACAAGATGAAAATTTGTCGGAAGCAGAGTCAAACGATGGCCGGTAACTACCAGATAAACTGTCATGCAAGAGGACATCCTAAACACGGGCAGTTTATATGTCCCTGTAAAGGAATGAACTGAACGCCGCAAAGAGCAACGACGTGGCATGAGCGGAAAGGTAGGATTCGCCAAAGTTGACCACCAGAAATAACAGCGGGAGTGCCGCGCCGACTTGTCTGAGGACGGTGTGCTGCGTGCCGAGGGCATGGCGAATCTGAAATAGAATATGTACGGCAAGCTTGCCAAACCAAGGATGCCGAACTGCACATTGCCATGATGCACATGTTGTGAGGATTGCGCAGGTTTGAAAATTCCGGGCTGTTGTGCGGGCAACCATGTCAGCCTGCCACGCAGACCTTCCCGCCTCCCGCAACACCGTCCTGAACATCGGCACTAACGAGGAAACCTCGGTGCTGGAAATCGCCCGGCTCATCGGCAGCGAAGTCAAGCACATCTACCCGAACCCTCGCGGTTCGTTCGAGGAACGCCGCAAAGCCGCCGACTACAGCCGCGCGCCCCTCCTTGGCTGGCAACCTGCCGTCTCATTCCCCGCCGGTCTTGCACTCACTTATTCAGGGTAAGGCATTGTCCACTGGCATGGACTTTAACCTTTATGCGCCTGAGTCCGGTGGCCACGGTGTAACGCCGATTTCCCCATGCATCGAACGGTGGAATGCCAAGCGCCGATGCGCCTCCCGAACCAGGGCGCTTACCACACGCCTCCAGAGCACATACATAACACCATCGTCGCTCCTTTGTTTCTGGCGTGAAAGTTCACGATAGCGTTCAATCTGTGATTCACTTCGCTCATCTAGCGAGACGACGGGCGGGTCGAGATAAAATACGTTCAGCCCACTTTCCCAAAAACGAGGAAGCGCTTGGTCGATTTCCCAAATCATCTTCGGCGTGTTTTCCAGGAAGTGACGAGCGGCATCGCGCGTCATGACGTAGCCTTCGTTGCCATAGTCAGAGTAGCGTACTCGGCCGACCTGATGTCCTGTTGTCAAGACGCTCACCGGAACGAAGGTCTTTTTAAGCGATCGGCGATTCAATTTTACGATGTCGAAGGCGAACGGCCTGCGCTCCAGCGCATCGAGAACCTCCGGGAGGTCTGGCAACAACACGGCGTCGTCCTCAAATATCGCCGCAGTTTCCGGGCCGTTCTCCACGATCTCTCGCATCACCTGACGCTGACTTATCCAATTGGCGACTGAGCCGTCGGCTTGGGGCCACAGGCCCAGCCGTCGCCGGGTTTCCCTGTCAACTTGGGCATAATGCTCTGGCGTGAGTTCTTGAGCGTCAAGGGCGCGATGAAACGTCGCTTCCAAACCCAACGACGCGAATTGCTGCTCCATCCGGCGACGGCGTTTCTCGGCCTTGACGAGATTGATGACAAACAGTTTCACGGTCTGGTCCCCTCGTGATGGCAAGTCTTTTCAATTATCCGCCGAACAGTGTCGACATATAACGCCTTGTATGTTCAGTGCGGCTGCCGATGGCGACGTCTGCCTATCAGATCAACGATAATACGCTCGTAGAGACCGACCGAGGCGTCGAACGAGAACGCTTTCGCCCTGGCCAGCAATATGTCTTTGTTCAGGGGGGAATCGAGAACGTGTTCCATAGCCGCCGCAAGTTCTGATTCGTTTCCTACCGGAACAAGTGGTCCGAATCGGCCATCATCGAGAATCTCCGCCGGACCGGAGGGGCAGTTCGTGCTAACACAGGGGCAGCCGCATGCCATTGCCTCAATCAAGACGTTGCCTAAGCCTTCAAACTTGGATGAAAGAACGAACACCGAGGCGCGGCTCATAAAGGCGTAGGGATTCGAGACCCAGCCGGGCAAAGACACGATTGCTTCAATGCCCATTTTGCGGATCATGTTTTCCAACCGTTGTCGCCAGCTTCCTTCCCCAAGAATAATCAGGCGGACTTGGCGATTCCGGGAGACTTGCCGGAACGCTCGCAGCAAGGTGGGAAAATCCTTGACCCGCGCCAGCCGTCCAGTGCTCAACACAATCGGGGGTCCGTCGTCCAGCATCCAGGGATGCTCGGGAATAGCCCGAGCCAACTCATCGATTTCTGCGATGGCAACCGGATTGTAGACTCGAGAAATTCTGTTGCGAGGGACATGGAGTTTGAAAGCGACGCTGTCGGCAACGCCATCCGATACGGCAAGAATATGATCTGCAATGGGAAACAGGGTAGCGTAGAGGTTCCGCAACCTCCGCCTTCTGTTCATCAAAACGCTGTGCATAATCGGAATTATTACCGGGTTCAGCTTGGTAAAACAGACTGCCAGCAATGTTGCCAATTTAGCTCTGGGGAGTGAAGGGAGGATGCAGTCCGGCTGTTCTTCGTCGATATAGGCAGCCACGGAGCGGGCGTCGCTGAGCAAATCTCTCCGCAGAAACCTGAGTATTCTGAAACCGAAGCGTCGCACAATGCGCATGCGATCACGGAACTCATTGATCCGTTGCTGCTCCAACGAGAATTGGCGAGCCTGGGCGGGAGCCTCGCTTGCAAGCGTATCTGTTTTTCCGAACACAAGGATATCTACCGCATGACCGCGTTCAATCAACCCACGCGCCAACCTCAGTACGGAACGTTCCGCGCCGCCACCACCCAAATGAGGAATAGCAAGGGCAATTCGCAGGGGCTCTTCGGGTTTGCTCATTTCTAGCTTTGCAGTTCTTTTCTATCGACACGTAACGACATTTTGGGAATCGCTTAACATCACTGCAAGCCTTCAACTCTCGCCGATTCATCGAATTTCTATAAGGGGAGCGTCCTATTGATACACCCGGGCGACGACGATATCAGAGCGCAGCGGCTCTCCGCCCCCAATCAAGCTGGATGAATGCGCTCAAGATGGATGACCAGATCAGCCACTTCCCGGCGGCACAAACGGTCCATCAATGACCGCTTTCGCCTGTCGAACAGAGCAGCCTGAACGCCTATGGTCACAAGCCCCTGGCGCAGGATTTCGGCATCCCGGGTCAAGCCATATCAGTTGTTGCGACCGACGATGGCAATGTCACGCATCGTCATGCTTCCTCCACCACATACCACCTTGACCGGCCGGAACAATGGCCGGCATGCTTTCGCCTCACGCTCCAAACGCGCCCGAAATTCACGCAGCGTCAAGCCGCGTGGCCGCCGGTCATTCGGCGGAATGACCCCTCCCGGCTTTGCACAAAAAATCAGTTACGCCTTGTGTATTTGGTGCCAAGTTCTGTCTGAATCGGGCGGGCTTGCATGGGGTTCAGGGCGAGGGCACGTCGGAGGTTTGCGACTGCTGCCTGATGACGTCGATCTCTCCTTCGTTCCGGGAGACGCGTTCGCCGAGCTTGCGGAGGTCTGAAACGCCCTTGGCGAGGTCCTCGATGTGCTTGTCCTGAGCGTCGAAGCGCTGGTTGATGTACTTATCCTGAGCGTCAAAGCGCTGGTTGATGTACTTGTCCTGAGCGTCAAAGCGCTGGTTGATGTACTTGTCCTGAGCGTCAAAGCGCCGATCTACTGCGTCGAAGCGTTGGTTCATCTCTGCTTTGAGGTCGTCCATGCGCTTGTCCTGAGCGTCGAAGCGCTGGTTGATGGCGTCAAAGCGCTGGTGCATGGGATTGATGACGCCAAATTGGATAAGGCCGGTAAGTACGATGAGGACAGTGGCAATTGCCGCTATGGGCCCTGCTTGTTCTTTAGTCCAGTTCCACATGGTGGGTAGCCTCCAGGGTAGTGGGACTTGAAGAATAGTATCACAGGTTGAGAGTATTCCGACTCGTCTGATACCCGGCACGGCGGGACTTCCGTGCGGAAAATCATGTTGCGCAAAAGTCCCACTGGTCAGCGACTGTTTGTGCAAAGCCATCCCTACCCCAGACGGCTCCATAGTCGCAGACGTTTCGGGCCGCCACAATCAGCCGGTGCAAGATGGCTACGGTGGCGATTATGGCGTCCTGCGTCAGGGTGCCCGATCACCGGTGCCATGAGCTTGGCCCACGCTCTGAAGACAGCGGCATCCACGGCCAACATATTGTAGGCAGACGACGTCGGACGACCCTACCGCTTTTTCCAGCGGCGATGCAGCCAGAACCAGTGATCCGGGTACGCCCGCACGTAGGACTCGATAAGCTGGTTGAAACGCCGCGTATTGTCCGCGATGTCCTGCCGCAGATTGCCGCTGCGCTGAATCGGAATTTCCTCGCTGAACACTAGCCGGTGCTTTCCGAGACCCTGCCGAACCAGGAAGACGCCGATGACCGGGCACCCGGCGCGTAAGGCCATCAGCGCCGGGCCGATCGAGGTGTACGCATCGGTCCCGAAGAACGGCACCGGGATACCCTCATGCCGCAGGCTGCTCTGATCCATGAGCAGGCCGATGATTTCGCCGCGTCGCAGCGCCTTGAGGCTGGCAGACAGCGCCTGGTTCTTCGGGATAGCGTGGTAGCCGCTGTAACGCCGGTAGGCGTCAACCAGGCGGGCCAGGGCAGGATTGTCCAGAGGTCTGACAATCACGTGCATGCGGGGCGCCAGGCGCAGTGCGATGGCCGAGGCCAACTCCCAGCTTCCGAAATGCGCCGAAAGCATGAGCAGCCCGGCTCGGCGCGCCAGGAGTTGTTCAACACGCTCAAGACCCTCGATCGTGCACACCGATGAGAACGTATCCGGCGTCAACCGGCGCATGCGGCTGAAATCGATCAGATGCTCGCCGAGATTGCGGAACGTGGCGCGAGCAATGGCGCGGCGCTCGGCGGCCGATTTCTCGCTGCCGAACGCGATCTCGAGGTTGTCCAGCGCAACCCGCCGGCGCCGGGCGAGACACAAGTACGCCAGATCACCGAAGCGCCTGCCCAGCCAATAGGCCGGACGCCGCGGCAGGCGCGCCAAGGTGGCGGCCATCGCCGAGACCAGGACGTCGGCAACAGATTCAGCAAGGCGTTGCATGGTGCATGAGCGCGTCCAGATGAGTCGTTAACGGCGGATTGTGCGGGGCCATGTCGACGTTGATGCGCAGCGTGTAGAGCGGTACCGGCAGCGGCCAGGCCGCATCAAGGCGAACGGCGTCTTTCTCCGTGGTGACCAAGGCTTCCGCTCCTTCGCGGCGAGCAGCATCGCAAATGGCCTTCCAGTCTGCCGGGGTGTAGGGATGATGATCCGGGAAGGCCAGAAACGCCGCTACCCGCGCCCGGCATTGCGCGAGGCTGGCAGAGAAGGCCCGCGGATTGCCGAGACCCGCAAACGCCACCACGCGGCGCTGCTGAAGCCACGACGGATCCACTGAGCAACCTGTGCCGTGGCGATACAGGCCGTGTGGGCTGACGGCCATGCGGTAAATCGGTTGCCGGCCGGCGTAGCGCCTGATCTGCTCGCAAAGCCCCGGCACCTCGTCCCCGGCCGTTTCAATCCTGCTCAGCACGATGACCCGCGCCCGCCGCAATGCGTGCAGCGGCTCGCGTAGCGTGCCGCGCGGCAACAGGGCGCCGTGGCCGAATGGGTTGCTGGCATCGATCAACACGATGTCGCAATCGCGGTGCAAGGCGTGATACTGGAATCCGTCGTCGAGCACCAGCACCTGCGCGCCGAATCGTTCATAAGCATAAAGGCCGCTTGCATAGCGGTTGCGGCCGACAAGCACCGGCACGCCCGGCAAGCGGCGGGCCAGGAGAAAGGCTTCATCGCCCGCGGTGCGCCAATCCGTCACGGGTCCATCGCCCGCCGACACAACCTGCGGCTGCTCGGTTGACGTGCCGCCGTATCCCCGGCTCAACACCGCCACACGCCAGCCTTGACGCTGGTACCACTGTGCTGTCCACTCGGTGAGTGGCGTCTTCCCCGTGCCGCCGAGGGTGAGATTGCCGATGCTGACCACGGGGCACGGCAGCCGCCGACGCCGGCGCACGCCCGACGCGTAACCCACCCGGTGCGCGCCCGCCGCGACCCGGTAGCCCTGAGAAGCGAGCCACAACGGCGACAGGCCCGCGCGAACCCAGAACGGCACCGGCGACCCCTGCATGCCGTCATACACGGCACGGCGCCAGCCGCCGCGGTGCATCTCGATCATTCGCATGCCCACCCCCGCTCGGCGTTATTTGGCCGGCTGCGGCAGGAAATAGCCAAGCAACAGAACGTTCAGATGGACCAGCAACAGTTTGTTCCACGCCACGGTGGCGTCCAAGGCGTCAGGCGCATCCAAGGCTTCCTGGAACAGCCCGGCAAAGGCCGTCTGCGCCAAGCTCATGGCGCCCACCATGAACTGCGGCGGCACCTTGCCGCCGGGGCCGTGCTGCCGGTGGCTGTGCGACAGGCTGACAGCGAGCAGGTAGTAGACAAAATCATGCGTCATCGCCACCTCAGCGGTCTCACGCAGCCAGCGCGCCAGGCTGTGCTTGCGCCGTTCGAGGCGCTGGGGGTCCGGGCTGCCATCCTCAGCAAGGAAGAAACGCGCGGTGGACGGGAACTTCAGGAAGTGCCCGTACAGAGCATCGGTGATCGCGCGTTCGTGCTGCAACACAATCGGGGCGGTGCGGCGAATGAGCGCCACGTCGTCGTCGGTGAGGCCGACGAACGCCACCAATTCGCGCACGAAGCCTTGCATGTCGGCGCCCGGATGATCGCGCTGTGGACCCACTGGCCCTCCCTTACTCATAATGGCTCTGCCTCACCCGTAAACCTATGCAGGCACGGGCACGATCTGGCCGGTAGCCGCGCTTTTATGTACCGCGGCGGTGAATTCCATGTACTTCACGCCGGTGGCAAAGTCCGTCAGAACGATCTCTTCCTGACCGCGGATGGCGCCAATAAATTCCTCCTCCACGCGCCAATTGCCCGCCTTCTCCGGGGCGATGTCGATTTCCTGCAGGGATGGATCGTTTCTCCGGCCACCGAACAACTTGTTGCTCATCTGATCGTAGTGCAGGGTGCCGGAGCTGCCGAAGAGCCACGCGCCGGGGTCCGGAACCAAGCCGCATACCGAGCTAAATTCAAAGGCAGCCTGACCACCGTGCGCCAGGTCGGCGATGACGTTGACGTGATCCGGGACGTCAACCTGAAAGGGTGCGTTGGTCTCCGGATCGTGGCGTTGCGGCACCAGGATTTGGGAACGCGCAAAAACGTTTGCGGCGGGCCCCACCCAGCGGATGACGGCTTCGTACCAAATGCCCATGTTGAGGATATTGAGACCGCTGAGGTCCTGCCGCTGCCGCCAAGTGAGCGGCGCATCGGGAGTGACGAAACCCGGCACGGTGCCGCGCACCGTCATGGTGTACAACTCGCCCAGATAGCCGTCGGCCAGCAGGTCCTGGATGGTGCGGTCGACGCGCAAGGTAAACGGCGACGGCACGATCTGCGCCACCAGGTTCGGGTGCGCCTGCGCGGTGGCGAGCATGGTGCGGGCCTCCTCCGGGTTCTTCGCCATGCGCGCTTCGCACATGACGTGCTTGCCGGCTTCCAGCGCGGCGCAGGTCATCTCGCAATGCATGTAGGGCCACGTGCCGATCACCACCGCGTCGATATCATTGGCGGCGATCATCTCCCGCCAGTCATCGTACACCTGCGGGATCGCCATGGCCTCCGCCACCCGCTGCGAGGACTCGCGGCTGCGATTGCAGACGCCGACCACCTCAACGCCGTCAATGGCTCGCAGCCCCGGAATATGCCGCACGCGGGTGTTGTTGCCCGCACCGATCACGCCAATACGAATCGGCTCGTCGCCCATAAGGATGCTGCTCCCTGGTGAGTTTTGGATGTCACTGGTGTGCATATGAAAGGTTGATTATTTCGCGCTCGGACAAGCTGTGTCAACCCGCCGAAGCGGCTTCCATCTGTAGGTCGGATTAGCGAAGCGTAATCCGACATTCCACCGCGCCCCGCAGGCTCCCGCTGTCGGGTTATGCCTATGGCTAAACCCGACCTACTTGAAGCCGCCGGCAGCCCCCACATGATTCATTCCGATACGGAAATACTTCAGCTCACCGTTGAGGTCCTACGCACCTTCGATCACTTGGGTCAGCGCCTCGCAGGTGCGCTGCAGCGCACCGCGGTTGGAACCGAGAGCCCGGAGAGCGCGTTGGCCCATGGCAGCGGCTTCGGTGGGGTTCGCAAGCAGATGCGCTATCTGCGTGTACAGGCCGGTCTCATCGCATACCTGGATGGCGCCGTCGGCGTTGCGCAACAGGTCCGCCAGTTCCGGAAAGTGGTGCATGTGCGGGCCGAATAGCAGAGGCTTGGCGAACATGACCGGTTCCAGGATGTTATGCCCGCCGACCGGCGCCAGGCTGCCGCCGACGAAGGCCACGGTGCACAACCTGTAGAAGGCGACAAGCTCACCCAAGGTATCGAGAATGACCACGTCAGGCCGGGCGTTGGACTCGCTGGGATACCGGGACCGTCGGATGGCGGACAACTTGCAGGCTTGCACGTGCCGCGCAACGGCTTCGACCCGTTCGAGATGACGCGGCGCCAGAACCAGACAGAGGTCGGGATGCTGCGCGCGCAGCCGCTGGGATACCGACAGCAGGGTCGCCTCCTCGCCTTCGTGCGTGCTTCCGGCTACCAACACTTGCCTGTCTGCCAGAAGGGGTGCCATGGGATGCGGCGGTGCGGGTTGTTCCGCTTGGCTGAGCGCTCGGTCGATGTTGGTGTTTCCCACCGTTTGAACCTTATGCGCAGGCACGCCAAGGCCCTGGAACCGCCGCGCACTGCTGTCGGACTGCGCCACGATCAGCGACACATTGGCCAGCACGCGGCGCATGAACGGGCGAACCCGGGCGTATCTCCGAAAAGAGCGCGGCGAAATACGCCCGTTCACCAGCACAACGGGGACCTGCAACCGCCCCAACTCACGGAACAGGTTCGGCCACAATTCCGTCTCCTGCACGATCAGGGCGCTGGGACGCAGGTGCCGCACTATCTTTCTGACGGTCCACGGTAAATCAAGCGGCAGCAGGAACACTCGCGCAGCCTGCGGAACCACTTTCCGCGCCAGGGCCTTACCGGCGGGAGTAAACGTGGAGAGCACCACGGGCCGTGACGGAAAACGGTCGTGCAAAGCGGCAACAATCGGTTGCAACCCCTGCACTTCGCCCACAGAGGCCGCGTGAAACCATAAACAACCCTGCAGCTCCCCATGTGAAAAGGAGACGCCACCAAAGCGTTCTGACAGCTCCTGCAGGTAGGTCGCACCGCGCAGGCAGCGCCACAGAAGGTACGGCAGCGAGGCAATGCCGGCGCCGATGAGGATAAAGGTATAGAGGACAGACATTCAGGCTGTGAAGTAGTTGTCGGCCGTTTCCGTGATGCGCCGGAGGCTGGCCTCGACTTCCCGGCGCTTGGTCTCCAAGTCGGCGGCGGAAGCGTCGGCCGGCACATAGATCGGTTCGCCGTATACCACCACGACACGGCTGAAGGGTAGTGGCAGCAGAAAGGCGTCCCAGCTCGCCAGCACCCGCTTCCATTGGGCGCCGAAGGTCATCGGCAAAATGGGAGCGCCGGTGCGTTTGGCCACCAGGACCAAGCCGGGCTGCACCTGGTAGCGCGGGCCGCGGGGTCCATCCGGAGTGAAACCGGCGTGGGCGCCGCTTCGCACCTTGTTCACGACGGCCAGGAGCCCGCGAGCGCCGCCTCGGCTCGTGGAACCGCGGGTTGTCGGCAGGCCGAAGCACGACAACAGTTGCGTTACCAATTCGCCATCGCTGCTCCGACTGGCGAGAATCGTCATCCGTGATCCGAGGTACTCGTACAGCTTCAGGAAATACAGTATCCGCCCATGCCAGAGGGCCAACAGGATCGGCGTCCGGGCGCCCTGCACCCGCCGCTCGACCTGCCGCTGAACGTACTCGGGGCGCAGCGTGACAAAGAGCCCACGCAACAGCCAACTGAGGAGCCGCACAACGGCACGCCTCGCCACAGGGGACGAACTCAGCAGCACCCCAAACGATTTCATTCGGGCACCCGAACGCTCGTGTGTCGGTCACGCGCCTGGCGCAGGGCCGCGCCGACGCTGGCGGCCGCTCGCCGGCTGCTGCCGCCTTCGCCCATCGTTGCACGCAACGCCGTCAGTTCCCCTCTGATCCGCCGGGCTTCGGCAGAATCCCGCAGGACGCTCAAGGCCGCGGCGGCCATGGTGCGCGGGGATACCGCTTCCTGTAGCAGTTCGGGAACGACCTGACGCTCTGCGACAATGTTGATCAGTCCGATGTGGGGAACCCGCAGAAGCCGCTTGGCCAGCCACGCGGTGAGGCGGTTGACGCGGTAGACGATCACCATGGGGGTACCAATCAGACCCGCTTCCAGAGTCGCCGTGCCGGAAGCAACGAGCGCGAAATCGGCTGCGCATAACGCCGTCAGGCTCTGCTGGCGGGCCACCGTTAGCGTGCCGGAGAACCCGGATACGATCTGCTGCACCGTGGCCGCCACGGTCGGCGCTACTGGCAGAACGCCTTGCACCTCAGGCAAATCGCGTCGGATCAGACTCAACGCCGCCAGCATGGGCTCCAACAGGAGTTCCACTTCCCGACGACGGCTGCCGGGGAGCAGGGCGACGATGGGCCGTTGCGCGTCCAATCCCAGCGTCTGGGCGGCTTGGCTGCGGTCCGGCAGGCCGGGCAGGCAATCGAGGAGCGGGTGCCCGACATATTCGGCGTCGACCCCGGCAGCGGCGTAGAACGGCACCTCAAACGGAAACAGCGTCAGCATTTTGTCCACGCGGCGCGCCACCTTGTGGACACGGTTCTGCCGCCAAGCCCAAATCTGCGGGCTAACGTAGTAGACAACCCGTAATCCCGCCTGTTTGGCCCAACGGGCAAAGGGCAGATTAAAGCCCGGCGCGTCGATCAGCACCACCACGCGGGCGCCGCGCTCACGGGCGGCCCGCAGAAGGCGGCGCGCCATCAACAGGCCCGAGGGAACCTTGGCGAGCACTTCGACGAGACCCACCACGTTCAGCGCCTCGACGTCGAACAGCGTTTCCACGCCGGCCGCACGCATGGCCTCGCCACCTACTCCGAAGATCGGCAGGTCCGGGAAGTCCTCTCGCAAAACGCCGACCATTGCCGCGCCGTGCTGTTCGCCTGAAGTTTCACCCGCGATGATGAGAAGTGGTGCATCCTGCGCGTGATTGTCCATAACGCTCTCCCGCCGCATTATTGCAGCAGCGCCGGCGTGAGCCCGACCAACGCCAGGCGATTGGCGTTGGCCGTCGCAATCAAATCCGGGAGGTGCAGCATAACGGTCGTTCCCGCCTCCACCGCCAACACGCCGGCCCGGCCTTCCGCCGCTGCCGCCAGGGTGTTCGGCCCGACAACGGGCACGTCGAAGCGCATGTCTTGCTGCCGTCTGTTGACCTTCACCACCACGGCGCCGCGTCCATACGCACAGCCGCGCCGGATCGCGGCATCCGTGCCCTCCAGCGCCTCCACGGCGAGAATCGTACGGTGGCGCACCACAACCGTTTGCCCGATATCCATCGAGGCAAGCTGCTTGGCCTGTACAAAGCCGTAGCCAATATCCTCCCAGGCCCGGCTGTCCGGCTGGCGCCTGCCAAACACGCCCTCCGGCGTCAACAAATGCCCCAGCAGGCGTGTCTGCTCAACCACCTGCAGGCCCTCCCTGGCAAATTCATCCGCCACGGCCTCCATCATGGTGACATCCCGGTAATCCGGCAACTGACCGAGGCGACGCAGGGCTCGTAGGTCCAGACGCGGCGTCTGGAAGAGGAAACGCTTCTCCACCTTGCCGACCATGACGACTTGGCGCACGTCGTGGTGCCGTAAGGTACGGATGATTTTACTGAGTTGACCGGGACCGTGCTGGCACAAAATGGGGCAATACGGCGCCAAATTGGCGGCGATTTGAGGCGAAAGTGCAATGGTGGGCAAAGAGCGATCGTCGCGTCTGGCTTGACGCGCGATGAGGAGCGGGATGTCGCCGGCACCGGCAATCATGCCGAGCCGAGACCCGTCGAAGCCACACGCGGCATCCGAAACGAGGCGGTGGGCGCCATCATCTCCGGCCATGGCCGTTCTCCTACGCCATGTCGTGCAGCAACGCGCGGGATCAGAACATACCATCTTTTTCCAGGATTTCGAGGACTTGCAGGGCCACCTGCAGCGAGTGCAGTTCCTCGGCCACGGTAGGCACCCGTGAGACTTGATGTATGGTGCTGTCGATGAAGTTCTTGATTTCCAGCTTGAGGGGATTGTCCTTGTGCACGAAGATGCGCTCGATGAATGATTCCTGCTTGTAGCGCAAGGTGCCGCGCGCAACGATGTGCTCCGAGGAGGCTTGGCGGTGCACGCGAATGTCCTGATCGGTGTAATCCAGCAGGATATAGGCATTGGGCTGCGTGATCGCCATGGTACGAACCTTGACCTCGGTAGCCCGGGAGGCGAGGAGGGTGGCGATACAACCATTCTGGAAACAGATCTGCACGTTGGCCAGATCTTCCTTGCCGGTGTATACCGATCGGCCCAGGGCCTGTATGCGCTGAATGGGGGACGGAACGAGCCCCAGGATGATGTCGATATCGTGAATCATGAGGTCCAGAATCACCCCGTCATCTTTGATGCGCGGGACGAAAGGACCCAGGCGGCGGCTTTCGATCATCAGGGGTTCGTGGACGATCTTTTTCAGTTCTTGCACCGCGCCGTTAAAGCGCTCAACATGCCCGATGTGCAGGACCATGTTCCTGGACTCGGCCAATTCAAACAGGTCCTGGGCTTCGTCCATGGTGTGGGCAATGGGCTTTTCGAGGAGGACATGTACGCCGGCATCCAAAAAATCCCTGGCAACGGGATGGTGCAAGGAGGTCGGAACGGCGATGCTGACGGCGTCCACCTCGTCAATGAGGTCGTGGTAATTGGTATAGGCAGTGGTGTTGTATTGTTGAGCGGTACTATACGCGCGGCCGTGATTGATGTCGGCAACGCCTACCAAATCGACGTCGGGCAATTCGCTGTAAAGCCCCACATGATACCGCCCCATATGCCCGACACCGACAACGCCGACTCTCAGTTTTTGTTCCATTGTTCCCCTTCACCTTCCGTATCATGGCTGGACGACTTGCGTGGCGATGAGCAGAGGCCCCGTTTGGACCGTTCGATGAAGCGCACCAAGTGAGCCACAGGTGCGCTGAGGTGTGGCTGGTGTCGCAATGTACCAAGAACTTGCGTGATATTCAAATCCGAACGGTAGAGCAGGCGGTAGACGTCTTTGAGCTCCTTGCGCTGTTTCGGTGTAAAGCCCGACCGCCTCAGGCCTATGGTGTTCACGCCGCGCACTAGTGCCGGGCTGCCCGCAGTGCGCATATAAGGCGGCGCGTCCTGAATCAAACGCGAGGCACCCCCTACCATGCTGTGCGTGCCGATACGCACGAATTGATGGACGCCGGTTACGCCTCCCACCACCGCCCAATCTTCGACCTCGACGTGACCCGCCAAGGCCGTCAAACTGGCCACGATGACATGATCGCCGAGAACACAGTCGTGAGCGATGTGAGCTTGCGACATGATGAAGTTGTACGATCCGATTTTCGTACAGCCGCCCATTGTCGCGCTGCGGTGGATGACGGCCAGCTCACGAATGTCGCACTCGTCGCCGATGTTCAGATAACTCGCCCCGCCCTCATAGTTCACGTCTTGGGGAGCGCCGCCCAGTTTGGCGCCGCTGCCGATGCGGCACCGCACGCCGATGGTAGTACCTGACTCGACAACAACGTGGGAGCCAATCACGGTATTGGCGCCGATGGTGACACCCGCCTCGATGATACTGAAGGGGCCAACGACGGCATCCTCCGCCAAGTTGACGCTCGGGTCGACAATCGCCCGCGGGTCGATCCGCATTATTGGGCCCCTTCTTCGGCGTCGGGTTTGTCGCCGAGAAACACCAGCAGTTGGGCCTGCGCCGCCAGTTCTCCGTCCACACAGGCCTGACCCGCAACGCGCCACAGCGAGCCGTGTCGCCGAACCACCTCAAGGCGTATGACGAGTTGATCCCCCGGGACGACCTGACGCCTGAATCGACAATGATCGACACCCGCGAGCAGCGGCAGCCGAGTGCTGGTAATCGCCTGTGGTTTCGAATAGCCAACAAGGACCCCGGCAACTTGCGCCATGGCCTCAACAATGAGCACGCCGGGCATCACTCGATAATGCGGGAAATGCCCCTGAAAGAACGGCTCATTGAGGCTGACGTTTTTGACCCCGATGGCGTATTCGTCCGCCTTAATTTCACGGATGCGATCCACCAGAATAAAAGGGTACCGATGGGGCAATAGCGCCAAAATGTCTTCGGGCCCCAGTAACATCACGTCCCCTCGTCTCGGCTCTCCAGCGCCTCAAGGCGCCGTTGAAGCCGCTTGACACGTTGAAACAATTCCCCGAGCTTCAGCCCATAGAGGTATGCTCGCTTGGCCAGGGTCGAGGGAACCGCCGGAGAGCCGAACACCGCGGTACCGGGTGCCACGTCGGTCCCCACGCCGGCCTGCCCGGCGATGGCCGCCCCATCGCCGACAGTCACGTGATCAGCGATGCCGGCCTGCCCGCCCATGCGCACCCCGGTGCCCACCCGCACGCTTCCCGATACCCCCGCCTGCCCAGCCATAACGGTGTAAGCCCCCACCACACTGTTGTGGCCAATCTGCACAAGGTTGTCAAGCTTCACACCGGCTTCAACAATCGTGTTGCCGAGGGTGGCACGATCAATGCATGTATTGGCGCCGATCTCTACGCCATCGCCGACAAGGACGCCGCCAATCTGAGGGATCTTGCGATAGTCCCCGCCGTCCAAGCGGCGATACCCGAAGCCATCCGCACCAATGACCGCGCCGCTGTGAACGACCACACCACGCCCCAGCGCCACCCGAGGGTACAGGCTCACGTTGGCATATAAGATGCTTCCCGGTCCGATATGGCACCCAGGTCCAATGTAGGTTCCGGGATAGATGACAACATCGTCTCCCAGCCGGGTACCATCGCCGATCACCACGTACGGTCCGACGCTCACGCGCCGACCCACCACAACGTCCGGTGCCAGCACAGCGCGATCATCAATGCCCCAGGCCGGGTGCTGCTGTGGGAAGTATTCCTCCACCAAGCGGATGAATCCGAGATACGGGTCGGGCACGCGAACAGCGGGCCGATCCACCGGCATATCCGGCGCGACGAGGACCGCACTGGCGTGCGACTCGGCCAGACGATCCCGGGCGCTGCGATCGCCAACCACGAAAGCCAAATCGCCGGCCTTTGCTTCCTCGAGGGACGCGAGGCCGCAGACCGTCGTCTGCCCGTCGCCGACGATCTCAGCTCCGAGCAACTGCGCCAATTCGGCCAGCGTCGCACGCACGACCATCCCCTCGCAGGTTACTCGGCCTCAGCCGACGTCTGATCAAACAACTGAATGACCTCTTCGGTAAGGTCAACGGTGGCATCAATGTAGAGAACAAGAGCGGCGCTGTCGTTACCCTCCAGGATCAAGGTGTATTGACCGCGCGTGCCGACCTCGCGCACGACGTCCCGGATGGCAACGAGCAGCAATTGGGTTTCGCGAACCTCCTTCTCGCGGAATTCCTGCGTGGCGTCGTCGATGAAATTATTGGTATCGTCGATAAAACGCTTCAGTTCCCGGATGCTCTTGCGGAATTCCTCTTCCTTCCCCATGCGCGCCTGCTCACTGAGCACGAGACCCTGCCGTTGGATCTCGCTGCGAAGATTTTGCAGCTCTTCCTCCTTGCGCTCCTTGAATTCGCGCTTGGCTTGAATCTCGCGCTGCAACTGGTCGCCGAGTTCCTTCAGGCGCTCCTTCGCAGCCTTGCCGCGCACCGAGCCATCCAGCACCGCTTGCAAATCGACCACTCCCACCTTGACGCCCTGCGCCTGAACCATGCCGGCTAAGCCCAGGCTCACAGCGAATGCCAACATCAGGAGTCCCAGCCTTTTCAAACTCCATGGATGCGTCATCTGCACTCCTTTTCCTGCCAAGTTAAAACCATCGTCCTACGCCTAAAAAGTGCCCAAGAGAAAGCCCAGCCTGCCGGCCGATTCGCCCGGCTTCTTATCCAGCTTAAAACCGTAGTCCAATCGAATCGGCCCTATTGGCGTTACGATGCGAATACCGAGACCGGCACTACGGCGCAGACTGCCGATGTCGAAGTCGTTATCGGAGTCGTACACGTTACCCGCGTCAACGAAAGCAACCACCCGCAGCACGCTGCCGAGGCTCCTGCCAATCTCGATATTGAACTGCACGAAGGACGTCCCGCCCAAAGGATTACCTGCCTCGTCCTCCGGTCCTATATCGCGGAACTCAAAGCCGCGTATGGTCGTGACGCCGCCGAGGAAAAACCGCTCCGAGGCCGGCAAGACCCTGTCACCAAAGCCGTCGCCGAAACCGAACCGGCCGCGCACGAAGCCCGTCATTTCAGCGGGTAGCGCGAAATACCAGGTGGAATTGCCAATCGCCCTGTAGTAGCGGTTGTCGCCGCCCAAGCCCGCAAGCTGGATCTCAAACGAATTGACCGAGCCTTCCGACGGGTTGAACACGTTGTCGCGCGAGTCTCGCAAGATGCTTGGGGTAACGCTGCTGGTTGTCGATTTACCCTGCGACTGCTGAAGCAATTCGGAGGCGCTGGCGCTCAGATTGCTGATATCGAGCACTTCGTATTGGTAAGCGGCCGAAATGCGGGCGAATTCGCCGATCACGCGCCCGAGGCTCAGACTGGCACCCGTGCGGTTCACGTCGAAGGCCTGAAAATCCTCCGCGCGGTTAAAGACGCTTGCTCCAAGGCTGATGGGCCGACCGTAGAGCCATGGCTCACGGAAGGAAAGGGAAAAGTCCTGCGAGATGCCGCCAATATGCGCATTTGCGCTCACCATCTGGCCGCGGCCGAAGAGGTTACTCTGCACCACGGAAGCCGTGAAGATGGCGTTTTCAACCGAACTGAATCCGAGGCCGGCGCTGAATTGTCCGGTTGCGCGCTCTCTCAACTGCACCTCTAAGTCGAGCAGATCGTCCTCGGCACGACCTCTAGTGTCGATATTGACCTCTTCGAAGTATTGCAGATTATTGAGTCGCTGGCGCGACCGGCGCAGTTTGCTACCGCTGAATAACTCCCCTTCATCGAGCCGCAATTCGCGGCGGATGACCCGGTCTTGGGTGCGTTCGTTACCGATGATATCAATCCGCCCGATATAAACCTTGGGACCGGGATGGGTCGTAAAGCTGAGATTAACAAGCCGGGTCTGTTGGTCGAGGGATACCGTTGGGACGATGTCGGCAAAGGCATAGCCCTGGTCGGCGTATGCCTCCGTCAGGGTGAGAATATCGCGCCGCACTGTCTCTCGACTGTAGATTTCGCCACTGGTGACACGAACCAAGTCACGCAGTTCCTCCGAGTTGAACACCTCGCTGCCGGTGAGGGTGACCGCGCCGACCTTGTACTGCTCGCCCTCCCGTGCAATGGGCACGGTAACGGCGATGGCGCCGGCTTCCCGGTTGATCTCGACAACGGGCTCGCCAAGCTGCACGTTCACGAAGCCGCTGTTCTGGTATAACTGCTCCAGAAGCTGGAGATCGACCCGCAGCACCTCGGGCCGATAGAGCGACGCCGAATCGCTCACGATCGGTAGGAAGTATTCCTTGAGCTGGACCTCTTTGCGCAATTGATTATCGGTGAAATACGTGTTGCCGGTGAACTGAATCCTGCGGATGCGGATTCGCCTGCCCTCGGTGATAATCAGGTCGATATCGACCTGATTATCGGCTACCGGCGTGATCTCCGGACGCACGTGCGCGAAATAATAACCGGATTCACGGTAATGATTTTGCAAACCGGTAATCGTGTCGTTGAGAAGGCCGCGATCGAAAGTCGAACGTTCCTTGAGTTGGATACGCTCGTCGATTTCTTCCTCTTGAATCGCTCGATTGCCCGAGTAGGTCACCTGGCGCACGGTGGGTTTTTCGGTAACCGTGATAATCAGGCGCATGCCGCCTTCGACTTCTTCCGCCGTCACCCGGATATCATCAAACGTTTCCAGGGCGTACAACCGCTTGATGTCTTCGCTCAGGGTTCGGGGAACGTAGGCCTTGCCGTCCTCCGTTTCCAAATAAAACCGAATGGTGGACTCTTGGGTCAGACGATTGCCGCGAATCTCGATGTCACGGACGATGGCGCCCGGTCCGACTTGCGCGGCTGCGTTGCAAGCGACTATCAGGAGACTCGACAGCAACACGATCAGACCGAACCATCTTCGCCACATCATGAACCACGTTCTCCCACCACCGCCAGCCAAACCCCTACGTACGCACCCGGCCCAAGGTCTTGCCTTCCTCCAGACATACCAAAGCCCGATGGAGAAGTTTCCCCACCGGGCCTTGGAATTTACATCGGGACACCGGAACCCCGGTTAGCTATCGGACAGGGTTTCCACCGCATTTTCCTCCTTGGAGAGGAACACCAATTCTTCCCCTGCCAGCTTGATCTCCACGACGCCGCCTTGCGCAAACTCGCCACGCAACACCTCCTCGGACAGGGGGTCCTCAATGTGGCGCTGGATGGCGCGCTTCAGGGGCCGCGCACCATAAGCCGGTTCGTATCCCTGCTCCGCCAACCAAGTCTTAGCGCTGTCGTCGATCTCGAGCGTGATACCGTTTTCGGCCATCTGCTCGTTCAAACGGCCAAGCAGAATGTCCACAATGTGCCGCATATGGTCAAGGCTCAACGAGTGGAACATGATCGCTTCGTCGATGCGATTGAGAAATTCCGGGTTGAAGGTGCGCTTGAGCTCGTTCATGACGTTCTCTTTGATCTTCTCGAACGTGTCCTCCTCACCCCTCTGGAAGCCGATCGCCGTGTTTTTCTCGATCGCGCGAGCGCTTATGTTCGAGGTCATGATGAGCACGACGTTCTTGAAGTCCACCTTGCGCCCGTAGCTGTCAGTGAGATGCCCGTCGTCCATTACCTGAAGCAACATGTGGTAGACGTCCGGGTGCGCCTTCTCGATCTCGTCGAGAAGCACGACCGAGTATGGCCGCCGCCGCACCTGCTCCGTGAGCTGTCCACCCTCGTCATACCCCACATATCCAGGAGGCGCCCCTGTCAGGCGCGATACGCTGAAACGTTCCATGTACTCCGACATGTCAACCCGAATGAGCGAGTTCTCGTGGCCGAACAAAAACTCGGCGAGGGCACGCGCCAACTCGGTTTTGCCGACCCCCGTGGGGCCCAGAAAAATGAACGTTCCCACAGGACGGCGCGGGTCTTTGAGGCCGGCCCGTGAGCGACGGATCGCCCGCGTGACCACGGCAATCGCCTCCTCCTGGCCGACCACACGATTGTGGAGCTCCGCCTCCATATTGAGCAGACGGCGCGACTCGGCTTCCTCAATCTTCGACAGCGGGATACCTGTCATCCGGGACACGACGTACGCCATGTCCTCTTCCGTCACGGGTATTTCGGATTCCTCTTGCGCCTCTTCCCACTCGGTCCTCAGGTCTTCCACTTGGCGCCGCATTCCCTCTTCCTGATCCCGCAACTCGACGGCGCGCTCGAATTCCTGATTCTCGATCTTCTCTTTCTTCGACCTGACGATCTCGTTAATTTGCCGCTGCAGGTCGCGCATCATCGACGGTGGCGTCACGCTCCGCAGGCGCACGCGAGCGCCGGCCTCATCCATGACGTCGATGGCCTTATCGGGAAGAAAACGGTCGGTGATGTAACGGGCAGAAAGCTTGACGGCTTGCACGATCGATTCATCGGGAATGCGCAGGCGGTGGTGGGCTTCATATCGGTCCTTCAAGCCACGCAGGATTTCGATGCTTTCCTCGACACTCGGCGGGTCGACCATAATGGGTTGAAAACGTCTCTCCAAAGCGCCATTCTTTTCAATATACTTGCGGTACTCGTCGAGGGTCGTAGCGCCGATGCACTGAATCTCGCCGCGCGAAAGCGCTGGCTTGAGCATATTGGAGGCATCCACGGACCCCTCCGCAGCGCCAGCCCCCACCAAGGTGTGCAGCTCATCGATAAAAATAATGATGTTTTCCGCCTGCACGATCTCCTTCATGATCGCCTTCATACGGGCTTCGAACTGGCCGCGATACTTCGTGCCGGCTACCAGTGCCCCGAGGTCGAGAGCCACCACGCAACGGTCAAACAGCAACTGCGGCACTTCGCGATTGACGATACGCTGCGCCAGCCCCTCCACGATCGCCGTCTTGCCGACACCGGGCTCGCCGATGAGCACCGGGTTTTTCTTGGTCCGCCGGCTCAGGATCTGCACCACGCGCTCGATCTCGTTCTCGCGCCCGATTACCGGGTCAAGCTTGTCGTTCTGGCCCAGCTCGGTGAGATCACGGCCAAACTCATCGAGCGCCGGGGTCTTGCTTTTTTCCTTGGTTTTCGTCGTAGGTTCCTGCAGCAGGTTGAGAATCTTCTCGCGCGTTTCGACGAGGCGAATGCCCAGATTGTTCAGCACCTTGGCGCCAATGCCCTCTTTCTCCTTGAGGAGGCCAAGGAGCAAGTGCTCGGTGCCGATGTAGTTGTGGCCCATGAGGCGGGCTTCTTCCACGCCGTACTCCAGCACCTTTTTGGCTTTCGGAGTGAATGGGATTTCGCCGACAATCAGCGCGTTGGCATTGCGCGGCAGGTGGCGCTCAATTTCCATCCGAACGTGATCAATGCTCAAGCCGGCCTTTTGCAACACGGTAACGGCAATACCACCCCCGTCTTTCAACATGCCCAGCAAGATGTGTTCGGGCCCCAGATACTCGTGGTGATGGCGCTCCGCTTCTTCTCTGGCGAGGATAATTACCCGTCTGGCCCGTTCCGTAAATCGCTTGAACATTGTCACATCTCCTCAGGCTGCGCTGACTTTGCCATCGACAAGGGATATCACCCGATCCATGTGTGCAGCAAACTTCTGGTCGTGCGTCACAACGACGAACGTTTGCCCCAATTCTTGATTCAGTTGACGCAGAAGCGTTTGTATCGTCTGGCCGGTGGCACGGTCAAGATTCCCGGTGGGCTCATCGGCTAACAAAACGTCTGGGGTGTTGATAAGGGCTCTGGCGACTGCAACCCGCTGCTGCTCGCCGCCGGAAAGCGCACCGGGCCGGTGATGAAGTCGATCAGTCAACCCAACGCTGGCCAAGAGCTGGCGTGCTTGGTGCTCTACCTCTTGCTTGGGTCGTCGCTGGATGAGGGCAGGCATCATGGTGTTTTCCAAGGCTGAAAACTCGGGCAAGAGGTGGTGGAACTGAAAGATGAAGCCAACACGACGACTCCTGAAATCGGCCAACCGTCGGTCCGAAAGCTGCGACAGGTCAATCCCGGCACAACAGATGCGGCCTTGCGTCGGCCGATCCAGGCCGCCTATCAGATGCAACAACGTGCTTTTCCCGGCACCCGAAGGCCCTACGATAGCCACCATTTCCTGGCTGGCAACCTGCATCTGCACGTCTTGCAGAACCTCAACCGTGGTATCGGCTTGAGCGTACCGTTTATACACCTTGTCAACCGAAATCGCCACAGACTTCAGGCCGCCTTGGTCCATGCTGCATCTGTTAAGTGGCTCAATCATAGCATGAACTATTCATATCTCAAAGCTACCACCGGATCGAGCCGGGAGGCATTCCAAGCCGGGTACAAGGTCGCCAGAAAGCTCACGCAGATCGAGGTTACCACAATCGCCACGACATCCAGCGGTCGGATCTCTACAGGGAGTTGATCAATGACGTAAACGTCCGGGGGGAAGAACTGAATACCCAGCCAGCCCTCGATCACCGTGGCAATGGCCGGCAGATTCCAGGCCAGGATCAAACCGGCGATCGTCCCAATAACCATTCCGACCAAGCCGATCACCAGACCCTGGATCATGAAAATGCGGTAGATGCCCCGATTGTTTGCGCCCATCGCCTTCAGGATGGCAATGGCGCCGGTCTTCTCCATCACCATCATGATCAGCGTGCTGATGATGTTGAAGGCAGCAATCAGGATGATCAGCGCCAGGATGATGAACATCAGCACCCGCTCCTGCCGCAGCGCCGAAAAAAGCGTCCGATTCATCTGCATCCAGTCGCGCGTCCAGACACTCGGCCCCAGCAGCGCCTCGGTCGCCTCCGCTACGTCGCGAACACGGTAGATGTCCTCCACCCTGACCTCGATGCCGTGCACGACTTCCCCGAGATCGAAAAGCTCTTGCGCCTCATCCAGGGAAATCAGGGCGAGCTTGGCGTCGTATTCGTACATGCCGGTCTCGAACGTCCCGGTAACCGTGAAGCCGCGCATGTTGGGCAAGATGCCCGCCGGTTGCAGAATGCCCAGCGGCGAGTTGAGAATGATCCGCTCTCCGGGAGCGACGCGCAGTGTGCGCGCCAACTCCGTGCCCAGCACGATGCCCCGGCGCGCCGATTGTGCCCCGTCGTCGTCAGGGCTTCCCGGGTCGGATGCCCGAGGGTTGAGCAACGCCGTCAAGTCCCGGCCCTCAAACAGCCGAGCAAAATCCCTCGTTCGGCTCCTCTCATCGGGGTCGATACCCCGCACGATCGTCCCGGCAACGCGCCCGCCGGCCATCAGCATCACCTCGTGGGCGGTGAACGGCGTTGCATGCGTCACACGGGGTATGGTCTCGATCCGGCTCGTCAAATCCCGGTATCCCTGAAGACGACCCGCACGCTGCGGCAGAACCCACAGATGCGCATTGATGCCGAGGAGTTTCTCCTTGAGGGTCGTCTCAAATCCGCTCATCACCGACAAGACGACGATCAGCACCATGACGCCAACGGCCACCCCGCCCACCGAGATCAAGGTGATCAGCGAGATGAATCCCTGACGGCGGCGCGATTTGAGGTATCGCAAACTGACGAAGAATTCGTACATGGGGGGTTATCCGGTCTCGCGTTGCGACAAGAGATACGCCTGCATGAATGGGTCCAACTGACCGCCGAACACCGCCGTCACGTTGCCCATTTCGATGCCCGTGCGGTGATCCTTGACCAATTGATAGGGGGCCAGAACGTAGGAGCGAATCTGGTGACCCCAGGCGATGTCTTTCTTCTCGCCATGAAGCTCCGCCATCTTGTCGCGCTGGCGCCGCTGCGCCAAGGCATAGAGGCGCGAACGCAGCACGCCCATGGCGCTGGCGCGATTCTTGTGCTGCGAGCGCTCGTTCTGACACTGCACGACGATCCGGGTGTCGTCGTCGACCTGATAGGTGAGCCGGATGGCGGAATCGGTCACGTTGACGTGCTGCCCACCGGCGCCGCTCGAGCGGTACGTATCGACCCGCAAGCGGCCCTCATCGATGTCGACCTCCACGGAGGCGTCGACCTCAGGGGAAACCAAGACCGAAGCGAACGACGTATGGCGGCGCTTGGCCGCGTCGAAAGGCGAAATGCGCACCAATCGGTGTACGCCGTTTTCCGCCTTGAGATACCCATACGCGTACGCGCCCATAACCTTGAGCGTCACACTCTTGATGCCCGCCTCTTCCCCCGGCTGCACGTCAAGCACCTCGACGCTGTGCCCATGCGACTCAACCCAGCGCATGTACATCCGCATCAGCATCTCGGCCCAATCCTGCGACTCGGTACCGCCGGCGCCCGGATGTAGATGGATAATGGCGTTCGACGTATCCATCTCACCACACAACAACGCCTCGACCTCGAAACGTTCGCCTTCCTCGATGAGCGCGCGGGTTTCCGCCTCGACATCCCGCAGTACGTCAAGATCACCTTCCTCCGCCGCCAACTCAAGTAGTCCGACGGTATCCTCTACCCGGTCCCTCAACCCCTGCCAGCGCTGTGCGGGCGAATGCAGCAGTGCCCGTCGTTTCACAACCTCTTGGGCATCCTCTATGTCGTCCCAGAAGTCCCCGCGGCTCATCTGGGCATCCAGAACCGCTATTTCCGCCTGCCGCTTGTCAAGATCAAAGATGACCTCGGAGCGCGTCAAGCGTACCTTGCAGATCGGCCAATTGTTGGCGCAGTTCATCGACATTCATGTTTCGTATCCTTCTTCCATCTATACCTATACCTTGTCAAAAAGGGCCGCCGTAAATTCGGCGACGTCGAACGGCCGCAAATCGTCCACCCCTTCGCCGACGCCGATGTAGCGGATCGGCAACTGAAATTCCTGGGCGACGTTGATGACGATGCCGCCCTTCGAGGTGCCGTCCAGCTTGGTCAGCACCAGCCCGGTGAGGCCAAGACTCTCGTGAAACTGGCGCACTTGGGCGAGGCCGTTTTGCCCAGTGGTAGCATCCAGGACCAGCCAGATATCATGCGGCGCATCGGGCAAGGCACGCCCAAGCACGCGCTGCATCTTCTTCAACTCTTCCATCAACGGCGCCTTGGTGTGCAGGCGCCCCGCGGTGTCGATCAGCACCCGGTCCATGCGCCGGGCACAGGCGGCCTGAACCGCATCAAAGGCAACGGCCGCGGCGTCGCCGCCCGGCTGGCCCTTGATGACATCGACACCGGCACGCTCGCTCCAGATCGCCGCCTGCTCAATCGCCGCGGCACGGAAAGTATCAGCCGCCACCAGCAACGACTTGCCGCCCTGCTGGCGAAAATGATGCGCGAGCTTGCCCAGGGTGGTGGTTTTGCCGACCCCATTCACCCCCACCATCATCAGCACCCACGGCCGCGGTTGGGCGATTGTCTCCGCCGCCGACGGCATCGCCCCGGTCATGATGTCGCGCAAAATGTCGATCACCCCGTCCCGCAGGCCGTCCCCCGCCTCAATCGTCTTGTTCTTCACGCGAACGTTGACTTCTTGCAACACCTTGTCGGCAGTACGCGCCCCGAGGTCGGCGAGAATCAGGGCCTCTTCCAATTCTTCAAGGGTGTCGATGTCCAGCCGCTTGCGACTGAAAACGGCCTCGAGACTCCCCATGAGGCTCTGCCGGGTCTTCTGCAACCCGCTGCGCAAACGCTGTAAAAAACCGCTTCCCGACGCCACATTCTTCTCCACTCCGCGCGTCTTTGTTGGTGCAAACCGCCGCCGTCCATTTTAAGGCAGCACCTGTTTCAGGAAACAAGGTGGGTCAGGATCAGGCGCCATGCTAGCACAGCAGTCCGAGAAGCTGCTGAGCAGCGTGTTGCCCGGCGGCTTTTTTGCTCGGGCCTATCCCGATACAGTCATACTCGGGTGTCAGGCTCAGCCGTACGTGAAACGTCTTCTGATGTGGAGGGCCTTCTTCGCGGACGGTCTGATAGGTCGGTACACAGCCGAAAGCCCCTAGCGCCTTTTGCTGGAGAAGCCCCTTGTAATCTTGACCCTGAGGCGAGGCCAAGCGCCGCTCGATAGCCTCGGCATAGCAGTTCAGAAAAACATCTTGGGTGCGCTGCAAGCCGGCGTCGAGATACAAGGCAGCAACCACGGCCTCAAGCGAAGCGGCCAGCAAGGAATCCTTGTGACGTCCGCCGGACCTCTCTTCGCCCCGTCCGAGCAGCAGGAAATCCCCCAGATCGATCTGACGCGCCAAACCGGCCAAGCTGGTCTCGCTTACCAGGCGCGAGCGCATTTGCGACAGTTGGCCCTCGTTGCAGCCGGGATAGCGTTCGTACAGGTAGGTCCCCAAAATCAGCCCCAGTGCGGCATCACCCAGAAACTCCAGGGTCTCGTAGTCCCCTGTGTCCTCGGCTGTCTCGGCGGTGTATGAACGATGCGTCAGCGCGCGGTCCAGCCGTTGAGGAGCCGTAAAGTAATATCCCAGCCGCCGTTGAAACAAGGCCAGACGTTCCGCACGCTCGGGGGCTATCACATCGGCTCCGTATATTGTTTGAAGACCACGCACGCATTCGTTCCGCCAAAGCCCAAGGAGTTGGACATGGCCGCACCCACGGGCATCGTCCGCGTCTCGTTCGGGACGTAGTCGAGATCGCAATCCGCGTCCGGATGCTCCCAGTTCCGGGTCGGTGGCACCACGCCATGCCGCACGGCGAGCGCGGTGAAAACCCCTTCGACGCCGCCGGCGGCGCCCAGCAAATGGCCCGTCATCGATTTCGTAGAACTCACGGCAAGACGATAGGCCTGGCCCCGGAAGACCTTCTTGATCGCCAGCGTTTCATACTTATCGTTGTACGGCGTCGAGGTGCCGTGCGCATTGATATAGGCAATCTCGTCCGGCTCCAGCCCGGCATCGTCGAGCGCCCGCTGCATACAGATGGCGACTCCCTTGGCTTCGGGGTCGGGCTGCGTCATGTGGTAGGCATCGGCACTCATGCCATAGCCCACGACTTCAGCATAAATCGCCGCGCCCCGCTGCCGCGCCCGCTCCAGTTCTTCCAGCACCAGGATACCGGCGCCTTCGCCCAACACGAAGCCATCCCGCTGCTCGTCAAAAGGACGACTGGCACGGTCGGGCTCGTCGTTACGGGTAGAGAGGGCGCGCATGGCGTAGAAGCCGCCAACCCCCAGCGGCGTGACAACGGACTCACAACCCCCGCTCAGCATCACGTCCGCGTCGCCGCGTTGAATGATTTTGAAGGAATCGCCGATGGCGTGCGTGTGCCGGCCGCGCACGCCGTGGACACGCAGGAATTCGGACCCCGCAGCCCGTAGCGCATGCAGACGTGCCCCGCCGCCATGTTGCCGATCAGCATGGGAATGAAGAAAGGGGAAACGCGCTGCGGACCCGTCCGCAACAGACTTTCATGGTTGCGTTCGAACGTCGCCATGCCACCGAGCCCTACGCCCAGCAGGCACCCGGAGCGCTGTGATTCGTCGGGCGCAAAGCGCATTTCGGCATCGGCCACCGCCATGTCCGCGCTGGCCAAGGCAAACTGCACGAAGCGGTCCATGCGCTTCACTTCTTTTTTGTCGATGTAGTCGAGCGGCTGGAAATCTTCTTTCACCTCGCCGGCAATCCGGCACGGAAACGCGCTGGCATCAAAACATTGGATCCCGCCGATGCCATTGTCGCCGCGCAGCGCGGCTTGCCAGGAGGTCGGGACGTCCGTGCCAAGGGGGGTCACGGCTCCTAGACCCGTGATGACCACACGCCTCACCGCCCTGTTGTGCTCGTTGCTGTTCGCCATGCTGATGGCCGTCCTTACGTCAGCCTCCGATGCTCGCTCCGACGGCGACCCGGCTGGCAGCTTGCGCCACGCTCAGGACGTCTTTTCGGAGGTCTTCTCGGTAATGTATCGGATGGCGTCGGCCACGGTTGTAATCTCTTCGGCGTCCTCGTCCGATATCTCGATGTCGAACTCTTCCTCAAAGGCCATGACCAATTCGACGGTGTCCAGCGAATCGGCCCCCAAATCATCGATGAATGACGCCAACTCGGTGACTTCTTTTTCATCCACACCGAGCTGCTCGGCGATAATCCCTTGCACCTTTGCCTCAACGCTCATACGTTTTCTCCCCCATACGGATGGAATCAGATGGCCAAGCCACCACTTACCCGAATAACCTCCCCGGTAATATACTGCGCACCCTCAGAAGAAAGAAAGAGCACGCACGCCGCAACGTCTTCCGGGGTGCCAAAGCGCGCTGCCGGGATCTGCTGCAACACCGCCTGCCGTTGCGCGTCAGGCAGCACTTGCGTCATATCGGTATCAATGAATCCCGGCGCCACCGCGTTAACCGTGACGTTGCGCGGCGCCAATTCCTTGGCCAACGCCTTGGTAAACCCCACGATGCCGGCCTTGGAAGCCGCATAATTCGTTTGGCCGGGGTTGCCCGTCAACCCGGCGACCGAGGTAATGTTGATGATGCGCCCGGAACGCTGGCGCAACATGGTTCGCACCACGGCGCGATTGCAGTTGAACGTCCCCGACAGATTGGTTTGCAGAACGATATCCCACTCCGCCGGTTTCATGCGCACCAGGAGTTGGTCGCGCGTGACACCGGCATTGCTCACCAACACATCGAGGCCGCCGAAATCGCTGCCGATCCGGTCAAAAGCCTGCGACGTGGCCTCAAAGTCAGCAATGTCGAACTGATACACACGCCCTTCGCCGCCCATGTCTTTCAGGGCCGCCGCCACCTCCTCGGCCGCCTGATACTGCTGCGTGCAGGTAATGGCGACGCGCGCACCAGCACCGCCCAAGGCCAGCGCGATGGCGCGTCCGATGCCGCGCGAGCCACCCGTTACAACGGCTACTTTACCCTGCAATTCCGTCATGCTTCCCGCTCAGCCTGCCGCCGCTTCCGACACCGTCATCACCTCAACCTGCGGCGCGATACGCCCCATCATGCCGCCGAGCACTTTCCCCGGTCCCGCTTCGAGCAGCGCGGCGCAGCCCTGCGAGACCGCATAACACATCGATTCTTCCCAGCGTACCGGCGCGCAGACCTGCTCGATCAGAAGCTCCTTTACGGCGTCGGGAGACGGGTGCGGGGCCGCCGTGACGTTCGATATGACAGGATACGCGAAGTCTCCGCAACCCACAGGCGCCAATACGTCAGCCAAGCGCTCGGCCGCCGGCGCCAGCATGCGGCAGTGAAATGGCGCGCTTACCTTCAGAGGAATCGCGCGGCCCAAGCGCCGCGACTTGACGGCAGCGGTGGCCGCCTTGACGCAACTCGTCTCGCCGGCAATGACGGTCTGACCCGGATCGTTGTAGTTCGCCGCCTGCAGAACGTCGTCGCTACCGAACTCGGCGCACAGCGCGTCCACGTCCTGCCGTGCCACGCCGAGGAGCGCCGCCATGCTCCCGGCGCCCGGCGGCACCGCTTCCTGCATGAACAAACCCCGCTTGTGCACCGTGCGCACCGCATCGGCAAACGTCAGCACACCGGCCGCCACCAGCGCCGAGTATTCGCCCAGGCTGTGCCCGGCCAGTAACGTGGGTTTCAGCCCCCCCTTTACCACTTGGGTCCACGTCGCCACGCTATGCACCAGAATGGCGGGCTGGGTGTTCTGCGTCAGCCGCAACTCGTCTTCCGGCCCCTCAAAGCACAAGCGCTGCAGATCGTAGCCCAAAACCTCGTTGGCCTCTTCGTACAGGGCCCGCACCTCGGCATCGACCTCACAGAGGTCCTTGCCCATGCCAACGTATTGTGAACCTTGACCCGGGAAAACGCAGATGATGCGCCTGGCCATAATGGCGTGACCCTCTTGTTGCAACCTGGAGAAAAAACGGCGCGAGGCGGCTAAGGTTCGGACGTGACCTCCTCGTCCTCTTCCTCACGCTCGCCGCGGAATGACATGGTGCTGCGGATGTGGCGCCAGATGTTGCGGCCGCGGACGCCGCTGGCATCCTGGATGTCGCTGTTGCGTTCGACCTCTTCCTGGATGCGCTCCGTGACCCGTTCTTCGAGGAAGCGCTGCGCCATGTGGATGGCATTCTTGACGGCCTTGGGGGTCGAGTTGCCGTGACCGATGATACACGTGCCGTTGACGCCAAGAAGCGGCGCGCCGCCATATTCGGAAGCATCCACACGGCGGCGAATGTCCTGCAAGGCGGGACGCAACAACGTCGCCGCCAAGCGCCGCCACGGCGTTCGCGTCAAGGCTGTCTTGAGGGCCTGCCCGTACATCTCGGCAACCCCCTCACACATCTTCAGCGCCACGTTGCCAATAAACCCGTCGCACACCACCACGTCAGCGACACCGTGGAAAAAAGGTTTGCCTTCGATGTTGCCGATGAAATTGAGGTCACTTTGCTTCAGCATGAGAAAGGCTTCTCGGGTTACGTCATTGCCCTTGGTATCCTCCTCGCCGATTGCCAACAGGCCGACGGCGGGGTTTGGCTTATCCAGAATGTACTTGGCAAAAACGTCCCCCATGATCCCGAACTGGAAAAGCTGGGTTGACTTGCAATCCACGTTGGCGCCAACGTCGAGAAGGATCGAGGCGCCCTTTTGAGTGGGCAACAGCGTCGCTATGGCTGGACGGTCGATGCCGCGCAGAGGCCGCAGGATCATCGTCGCCGCGCCCAGGGCGGCACCAGTGTTGCCGGCGCTGACAACCGCCTGCGCCTCTCCGCTTCGTACCAACTCCATGGCCACGCGGATGGAGGAAAACCGTTTCTTGCGCAGCGCCATGGCCGGCGTCTCGTCCATGTGCACGACTTCCGAGGCGTGGCAGATGGTGATGGGCAGCGCGTGAGCCTGTAAGCGGTCCAATTCGCGCTCCAGCTGCCCCTCGTCGCCCACCAGGGTAATGTTGGCGTTGTGCTGTTGCGCGGCAAGGACAGCGCCCTCGACTATCGCCTGAGGGGCGAAGTCTCCACCCATGCCGTCGACCGCGATTTTCATTGATCATGACACCTTGCGAGGGCAGGCGCCGAGAACTCGAAACCCGCTCGCCTTCCCCGCAGCCAGGGTCCTATTGCGCGGCAATGATCTCGCGTTCCTTATAGAACCCGCAACTTGGGCAAATGCGATGGGGAAGCTGCGCCGCGCCGCATTGAGGGCAGGTGCTCAGGCTCGGCACGTGCATACGTTGATGATTGCGCCGCTTGTCACGACGCGACCTTGATGTCTTGCGTTTTGGCACACCCATTTGGAATATATCCTTCAGACGGCGTAGCGCCTCGTTATGATGGCTCGGAAAATGAAAGGTTTTTCAGCAGGGCAAACCTCGGATCGCCGCTCTCGGTGCGGCACGCACACGACGCTTCGTTGAGATTGCCCCCGCAGATCTGGCAGAGCCCTGCACAATCAGGACGACACAAAAGCTGAACGGGAAAGGCGAGAACAACCTGATCGTAGACCGGGGGCGCCAAGTCAAGCTTCATCCCGTCATGCACGTAGATGTCGGGTTCGTCTTCCAGACCTACCGCCTCGGCGTCTTCATGGGGGTCAGCGGCGCTCGGCCGAAGAAACATAACCTGCGTCTCAACCTCAAAATCGTGCGCCGCCGACTCCACGCAACGGCTGCACGGCGCGCTCATCGTACCGGAGATCGCGCCCTGAAAATAAACCTGCTCGGCAACCCGAGTCAGGCGCCCGAGAATGCGCACCGGAATCGGGAAGGTAATCTCCGCCACCTGTGGCAAGCGCAATTCTTCCACGCCGACCTCCACGTCCAGCGGCAACCCTTCATCCGGAATGCGAAGAATATCCACCGCTAAAGCGGCAACACTACCCTGCTGTGACAGCGCCACGGGCTCTGCCCTCATCTCTGCAAGTCATTGGATATCAACAGGATAAGAAGAAGTGCGGGCTGTTGAGTTAGTAGCGCCCATTATAGCGACGCCCCAAAACCTTTGTCAAGGAAGCGTTAACCCACAAAAATTAGATAGTTACAAGGATAGGAGTCTCCTTTTCCGGCGCTGAATCGGAGCCGCCTGGAAAGACCGAAACGCGCGCGGCGCAAACCTGCCGGCAGCCACCGGATCAAGCCTCCGGCGCCTTGAATTGCCGTATGCCAGTTCGTATAGTGGGTGCCTTCGTTTACAGGGTTCACAACGCGGCATAGCGAGGGAACGGCATGCTTATCGAGATTAAACGAGACAAACCCGAGGCGGTGGCGGCGGACGTGTTAGCAGTGCCACTCTGGCAGGGCGCGACAGTAGGCACGAGGGGCGCGGCGGCCCAACTCGACGCGCGCCTTGAGGGGCTGATCGGCGACTATATCGAGAGCGGCGATTTCAAGGGCACGCTGAACAGCACGGCGCTGCTCCGCACACGCGGCATGATAGCGGCGCCGCGGGTCCTGCTGGTGGGTCTGGGTGAGAAATCTCAGCCGCGCGAACTGGAGCACTTGCGCCAGGCAAGCGCCAGCGCCGCAACCACGGCCCGCAAGCTCGGCGCCAGCCTCGCGGTATTGCCACCCGCCATATCTGCCACTGCCTCCGAGCTTGCACAGGCCATTACGGAAGGCGCCCTCCTGGGTCTATATACATTAAAGAAGTATAAAACAGCGGACGACGAGGCCAGCCAGAACGCCCTGGAGCAACTGACCCTCCTGGCCACCAGCGCGTCGGCCCAAAAGGAATTACAACGCGGCGCCGAGCGGGGCCAAGTGATTGCCGAGGCCGTCTCTTTGGCCCGCGACCTGGGCAACAGCCCGGGCAACGACATCAATCCTTCCTACTTGGCGGCTACCGCCCAGACCCTGGCGGAAACCACGTCGCTGGGCTGCCGGCTCCTAGATCCGGCGGAAATGAAAGAACTGAACATGGGCTGCCTGCTGGGCGTCGCGCAGGGCAGCGCACAACCGCCGGCCTTCATCATTCTGGAACACACGCCCCGGGGTACCAGCGGCGCACCGATCGTGCTGGTTGGCAAGGGGCTGACCTTCGACAGCGGCGGCATTTCGATCAAGCCGGCGGGCGGCATGGAAGACATGAAGATGGACATGTCGGGCGGCGCCGCGGTGCTCGGAACCATGCAGGCACTGGCACGCCTGAATTATCCCCGCCGTGTGGTGGGTCTGGTCCCCGCTTCGGAAAACCTGCCGAGCGGCACAGCCGTTAAACCCGGCGACATCCTGCGCGCCATGTCGGGCAAAACCGTCGAGGTGATCAACACCGACGCCGAGGGCCGTTTGATTCTCGCCGATGCTTTGGCGTATGCCGTGGAAAAATACAAGCCCGCCTGCATCATCGATCTGGCCACCCTGACCGGTGCCGTGGTGGTCGCCTTGGGCAGCCAGGCCACCGGCATGATGGGCACCGACGACGACATGATGACGCGGCTGCGCGAAGCGGGTGAGCGCTGCGCGGAACGGGTCTGGCAACTGCCCCTGTTCGACGAATACAGCAAGCAGATCAAAAGCGATTTCGCGGACATCAAGAACACCGGCGGGCGCGAGGCCGGCTCGATCATCGGCGGTGCCTTTCTCAAGGAATTCGTCGGCGACACCCCCTGGGTGCATCTCGACATCGCCGGCCTGGCCTGGACACGCGAGGGCAAGCCGTACGTGCCCAAAGGCTCAACCGGCTGGGGCATCCGCCTGCTGCTGGAAACCCTGGAGAGCATGCCGGCACCGGCTGCCAAAGCCAAGGCTAAGTCGAGAGCCAAAGCCAAGGCAAGCTGAGCAATCCCTAATCGCCCCGCAACTCCTTCCTCAGCTTCTACTGGAGTCAATTTTCGGCTTCCAGTAGGAAAACCCCTCCGGGATATCCCGGAGGGGTTTTCCTAACCGCGCTCGTAGACGGCGCTCCCCCAGCCCACCGTTGGTTACCCGGTGAATTGAACCGCCAAGACATGCGCTTCGGCGCGGTCGCGGTCCTCCTCGTACTGGTACTGTGGCGTATCATAGCGCGGACGCCGGTCATCCGGCCCGCGTTGCGCGGTTTCCTGCCACGTCCGGTCATCCGACCACTTGAAGGGAAGCATTTTTACCATCCCCGGGGTGGTGAGCTCGCCGAACCCCGCAAGCGCTGCAAGCAGGATCTCGCGCTGCAGAACCGGTTGGTACGGCTTGCCGGTGGTGTGCCCCAGTGGGTAATCGAGGAAGGCGGCGCGCGGCGGATTCACCGCCTGCGTGATATCCAGCGCGCTGGTCATGCACAGGGTTGATATCCCCACGGCCTCGGCGTGGCGGGCGAGCAGTCCGACGGACTGATGGCACACGGGTCAAGCCGGCACGAACAGGACGGCATCGACCTCTTCAGCCAACAGGCACTCGGTGACGCGCGGGGCCAATTCCTCCCGCACGCGCCGGGACGAATAAATGCCACCCATGAAGGTGTAAGCGTTCGCGGCCAGGCTGCCAATGACGCCCTCGCCAACCAGCCCACGCAGCGTGTCGATGGGAAACACGACGTTCGGATCCTGGCGGGCGTCGGTCAGGTCATAGGCAAAATGCGTCGCCCGCAACTCACTGGTCGGTACGTCCATCGGAATCGACAGCAGAGACGTGTCGTCGCGGTAGTGGAACGCCACCTGACCGCTGACGTAGATGCCGCCCGAGGCGACCAAACCCAACCGACACTCGGACAGCGGCTTCGGCAAAGGATGCCACGACGGGGTGTCCGCACTGAACACCCATTGATAGGCGCCATAGCTCAGCGATTCGTATTTCTCCCGGATGCGTTCTATATATTCGACAGGCATGTCGTCCTCCCCGCCCCTCACGTTTCCAGACAGCGCCCTTGCCGTCCGCTCATGAAAAATCCCTGTTCGGCCGCCAACGCCAACGCCTTCTGCGGCTGCACGACGCGCGGCCCGGCGGCGCGCAGGCACACCGCAATACAGTCATGCGACCGCATCACGATTTCCCGCTCGCCGTCCAGAGCGATAGTCCCCCTCCCCGCCGGCAACTCCACCCGTTCATCGAAGTCTAGGTGCGCATAGCGCCGCACGCCGACGGGCTGGATCAGACCGGGCGCGATCGGCGCCAGAACCGGCGGCGCCTGCGGGTCGGTCTCAATAACCATGCCGCCGCACCGGGGCGGGCTGGGCGGCGGCAGATTGCCCGCCAGCGCCATGAAGCCGATCTGCGCCGCCACGCGCTGGGTCACAATGACTATGCGAACCTTGTTCATGTCCCACACGGCGCGCGAGGCGATGTAAAGGTCATCGCACACCACGGCGTCGATCAAGGCCATGTCCGCCGCCTCGCCGTTGATTTCCACCTCCAGGTAGGGGCGCTGCTCGACCGCCTCGGCGGCCGCAACCGCGCCGCTCGCTACCAAGCCCGCCGCCAAGCCCGCCAGGGTGCCTTCGAGCATGTACGGAAACACGTTATTGGTGCCGGTGGACAGCGGTAGGAGCGGAACCGAGCCGCACGTCTTGGCGAGCGCACGGTTGGTGCCGTCGCCGCCAAGGCTGACGAGGCAATCGACGCCGAGGTCGCGCATGCGCCCGGCAGCCCGCGTCGTGTCCGCCTGGGTGTCGTCGATCGGCATGTCGAGCGGCTGCACGTCGGCGCTCAGCTTGAGATTATCCTGGGCTTTGCCGCAAATGTTGAACGTGTCGGGCATGGTAACGATGCGGTCCACCCCCACCGCGTCCAAACCGAGCATGACGCGGCGCACGATGTTCACCTTCTCGTAGTTGTTGAACACCGATCCGTGGGCGACCAGGCGCCGGATGTCCTTTCCCGAAGCCGGATTGGCAATGATGCCGACGCAAGCCACAATGTCCCCTTCCCAGGCTGTCCCGGTGTTAAACGTGCAGTTCGATCACGTCCTCTTCCTGCACCACGTAGTCGCGCTGCACCATCTGTCCGTCGTACTTTTCCTTGCCCCAGATGCGCGCGAACTTGAGCCGCACCGCGAAATCCTTGTGCACCGTGGCGGCCACGTCCGACACCGTGCTGCCGCGCGGCAGGGTGAACGGCGCCGTGAGGTCCGGCTTCTTGCCCGGCGCCTTGGTGTACACCCGAATCTTATCCAGCAAGGCGTACAACGCGGCGCGCAATTCCTCAAGGTTATGCCCGTCAAAGGCCGACACCGCCAGCCGCGGCCAGCGCTCGCCGTATAGCTCCTCGACCATCGCCCAGGAGTCCTCGCCGTCCGGGCTGTCGTATTTCGTCCCCAGCAGCATCGTTGGCCGTTCCACTACGCCGACCGGCAGGTCGTCCGGGTCTGATAACATACCGGGAGCGACCGGCAACACCTTCCACTCGGCCAATGTGGCGCAGGCGAACTCGACCGCCTCGAGCGCCTCGGCGTCGCTCAAATCCACGACCAGGAGCAGCGCGTCCGCATTGCGCACGATCTGCTGCAGCCACGATTCCATGTAATCGCGGGAGATGGGCGGCAGATCGACGAGCTGGATCTGGATGTTCTCATAAATCACCATGCCGGGAATAGGCTTGCGGGTCGTGAACGGGTAATCGGCGACCTCCGTGACGGCCTTGGAAAGCATCCCCAACAGCGCGGATTTACCGGCGTTCGGAAGTCCAAGCAGGGCGATCTGCCCGGCGCCCTCCTTCACGACTGACGGGCCGGCAGCCCGCCGCGCACCCCCCGATTTCTGAGCCTCCTGACGCAGCTTGGACAACCGCCGCTTCAAGTCGGCCTGGAGCTTGTCCGTCCCTTTGTGCTTGGGAATAACCCGCAACATCTCCTCCAGGCAAGCCACTTTCTCCTGGTGTGTGGCAGCTTGCTTGAAGCGTTGCTCGGCTTCCATGTATTGCGGTGTGAGGTTGGCGGGCATGCGTCGTCCTCCGTCTCGGCAACGAAATCACCATCCGCCCCGCACGGCGGTATGGGTCGCGGCGGGCCAGCCACTATACACAATTCGCCGCGGGCGGGCCAACCGCCGCGGGCGGAGCAAAAGGGTTCACCACGACTCGACGGCGAGCCCTTTGAGGTAACTCGTTTCGGGGATTGCCATGACCTCCGGATGGTGCGCCGCCTGGCTCAGACGCTGCCGCACGATGAGTTGTCGGCGGGCGTCACGGGCGGCCGCCTGCACCATCGCCTCGAAGCGCTCGCGCGAAATGTGGTGCGAGCATGAAAAGGTCAGCAGGACGCCGCCCTGGCGCAGCAGCTTGAGCGCCTGCAGGTTGATTTCCTTGTAGCCGTCGAGGGCCTTGTCCACGGCGCCGCGCTGGTGGGTGAAAGAGGGCGGGTCGAGCACCACGACGTCGAACCGCCGCCCCTGCCGCTGCAGATGCCTCAAGCAGTTGAACACATTGCCGTTCTCGAACTGGCAACGGTCGCCGAGGCCGTTCAATTCGGCGTTGCGCCGCGCCTGCTCCAGGGTCGGCGTCGAGCTGTCCACGCCCAGCACCTCGGCCGCCCCGGCCGCCGCGGCGTGCAGGCTGAAGGCGCCGGTGTAGCAGAAAGCATCCAGCACCGTGCCGGCAGCCGGAACCAAGGCGCCCAGGACGAGGTGGTTATCGGCCTGGTCCAGATAGAACCCCGTCTTGTGCCCGCCGGCCACGTCCACTTCGAGGCTAACCTGATGCATCTGTATGGACACGGTGGTCTCGAACGGCGTCGCGATGAATCCCTTACCCAGCTCCAAGCCGTCGAGACGCCGCGGTGTCAGATCGTTGCGCGCATAGAGGCAATCGAGGCCCGTCAATTCCTGCAACAACCGCTCAATGGTTTCCCGGTGCCGGTCAAGACCCATCGAAGCATATTGCAGCACCAGAGCCGACCCGTAGCGGTCCACCGTCAGACCTGGCAGTCCGTCTCCCTCGGCGTGTACCAGCCGCAGACTGGTCGCCTCCGGGTACAGGCGCCGTCGGCGCCCCAACGCGGCCACGAGACGGCGGCGCAGCAGCGCGTCGTCAACGTCCTCGGCAATGTGACGGGTGAGCACCCGCAGGCGAATCTTGGAGCGGCTGTTGAAGTAGCCGCGCCCAAGGAACACGTCATCGTGGCTGTAGCAATCCGCCACCCCGCCGTCGCGCGGCGTGCCTTTGACGCGGGCAATTTCGCCCTCGTAGACCCACGGGTGGCCTTGCAATTGGCGCTGTTCGCGGCCTGTGCGCAGAATCAGACGTGGCTGCGGCATGCTGACGCTTCCCTTAGCCGCCCTTTCGGGGGCATGATGTGGCATTCCATTGGAGGATATGATTGGAGATGTTGGCCCTGAACGCGCTTGACACATCCGGGGCGAGTTGCTAGATTTTGCCTCCTTGTTATACCACGAAGACAACATGGTTCCGGGGCCTGTAGCTCAGCTGGTGAGAGCGCACGCCTGATAAGCGTGAGGTCGGTAGTTCGACTCTACCCAGGCCCATCCCCCCTGCTTCACTCCCTTGTCCACCCCTTACCCTGCTGTTGGGGAATTAGCTCAGTTGGGAGAGCGCCGCCCTTGCAAGGCGGAGGTCGCGGGTTCGAATCCCGCATTCTCCATTCCCCCGGCCGCATGCCACCCCAGGCTTGCGCGCTACGCAATGACGCCCGCTGCCATAAGCCTGCCGAGTTCGGATTCCGAGAGCCCCAGGAGCCCGTGAAACACCTCCGCGTTTGCCTCGCCCATCGGCCCCACGGGTCTTTGAATCTGGCCCGGCGTGGCGTGCAGCCGCACCGACATACCGGCGTGCTCGAGGGTGCCGAGGTCGTGATGCGCCATCATCACCGGATAATCCCGCGCTCGCAGATGCACGTCCCGCCATAGGTCCTCAGACGTCTGCATGGCGCCGGCCGGCACCCCGGCGGCCTGCAGGTCGCGCATGACCTGGTACGGGGTTCGGTCGCGCGTCCAGTTGCCGATCAACTCGTCGAGTTCGTCGTGCCGCTGCCAGCGTTGTTCTGCCGTCGCCAAGCTGGCATCATCAGCCAGCGCCTCGCCGCCAATCACTGTCGCCAGGGTGCGCCACTGCGCGTCGGTGGTGCAGCTGATGACGCACCATGCCTCGTGCCCGAGGCACGGATAGCAGCCCTGCGGCACCGCATTCGGATCGCGGTTGCCCATGGGCCCGGCCACTGTGCCGTTGGCGAAGTAATCGAGGTAGACCAGTTCCATGGCGGCAATCGTCGTCTCCACCTGGGCGATTTCGATGTGCTGTCCCTCGCCCGTAGCCGCCCGGTGATGGAGGGCCGCCATCACCGCCAGCGTCTGTGTGGCGGCCGCGATGTAGTCCGGCTGCGCCACCTTCACGCGCGCGTTCGGCGGCGAGTCGGGGTGACCCCACAGGTACGACATGCCGGTATAGGCCATCAGCGGGCCGCCGAAGCTGACGAAGCCGCCGTGCGGCCCCTGGCGCCCAAAGCCCGGCAGGCTGACCATGATGAGGTCGGACCGCACCTCTTTCAGATGGGCGTAACCCAGGTCGTATTTGACCATGACGCGCGGACTGAAATTTTCGACCACCACATCGCTGACGGCCACCAGACGCCGCAGCAGGTCCTGGCCCTCGGGCGTCTGAAAATTCAGCGTCACCGAGCGCTTGTTGCGATTGACCTCGCCGTATCCGGGGTTGTCGGGCTGCCGTCCGTCGGGGTACTTGCCGGTTTCTACCTTGATGACATCGGCGCCGAAATCCGCCAGGTAGCGGGTTCCGTAGGGGCCGGCCCAGGCGCGGCTGAGGTCCAGAATGCGGATACCTTCCAGGGGCAGACGGCGCCCGATGCCCCCGGCAGGGGTCGAGAACCGTTGCGGTGGCGCCTCAATCTCGGCCAGCACCTCGTCCTGGTGCTCCCCGGCTCGCGGCGCCGGGCGCCGAATGCGCAGCGGCGCGGCAGGGGCGAGAAACATCGGCCCGGCGCTGCGCAGGCGGCCAACCGGCGGTTGCTCGAAATCAATGAAAAACTCGCGCGCGCGTAGATGCTCGTTGTCCGCCACGTCCGCCACACTGGACCATGGTGCAGCCGGCACGCCGTGGCTTTGCAGCAAACTGGTGAACGCCCAACGATCGAAACCCGACGCGAATTCCTCCAGAATCGGATCGACCAGCTCCGGGTGCTCGTTGCGGTAATCGGCGTTGCGCAGGGCATCATCCGCCAGCCGGGGATCGCCAACCGCGCCGGCCAGCTTCTCCCATAGGCCCGACATCAGGGTGGCAATGAACACGTGGCCGTCCCGGCAGCGGTAATAGCCGTTCGGCGGCATGAAATTGCGCGCCCCGATGCGGTACGGAATGTCGCTCTGCAAGCCGTAATTCACGATCAGGAAATACAGGCTAGCCAGCACCTCCTGTACACTCGTCTCCACCAGCTGCCCCCGACCGCTGGCGCGGCACTCCCACAGCGCCATCAGGGCGCCAAAGGCGGCGTGCAGGCTGGCCAGATAGACGCCCTGCTCGCACGGCGACACACACGGCGGCTTGGCATCGTCGCCCTGAATGTACGTCAGCCCGCCCATGGCCTCGGCGATGATGTTGTTGCCGGCGTAGCCGCTGTGCGGCCCGCTGAGGCCGAAGGTGGATATGGACAGCCACACCAGGCGCGGGTAAACCGTGGCCAGCGCGTTCAGATCAACGCCCCTGGCCGCCCAGGCGGCGATACCGTCGGTGCTCACCACCACGTCGGCCCGCTCGGCCAAGCTGCGAAAGCGTTCCTGATCGCGGTGTTGCGTGAGATCGAGAATGACACTGCGCTTGTTCACGTTGGCCCGCACAAAGGGCAGGCTGAGGCGCTCGTCGCCCGCGCCGACGAACGGCGAGGCGTGGCGCCCTCCATCCCCCTCTGGCGGTTCGATTTTGATGACGTCGGCGCCCAGGTCAGCCAAAAAGCGGCCAACGAGAGCGCCCAGCGGCTCGGTGACTTCCAGAACGCGCACGCCTTGCAGCATGCCGGAAAGGTGATCGGGATTGTCTGTCATGGTGATGGCTCCAGAAATAAGAACGTTACGGTTGTCAATAAAGCTTCACGCACTTGTGCCTCATTCCCTATTCTTTGGTAGGATGGGGCTGCTCTCCACCTCGTCGATACCGTGCTGGGTTCTCCTGTATCGGCTTGAAGCGCCAAACGGGCACGCGAGTCCGCTACCATAACCTTAACAGAGAGAGAACCGTTCATGCGTTTTCACTGGTTCCATTTAATGCCGTACCCGGATTTGCCGGATGATTTCAAGGACAAGTACCGTAGCGTGTGGGTGGACGTGCCGAGTGCGCTGTTCGATCCCGAACGGGGTCACCATCTGTACCACCAATATCTGGATCAGCTGGAGTTCGCCGACGGTCTCGGGTTCGACGGTATCTGCGTGAACGAGCATCACCAGAACGCCTACGGCCTCATGCCCTCGCCCAACATCATGGGGGCGGCGTTGACGCGCCGCACGTCGAAGGCGGCGCTGGTGGTGATGGGCAACAGTATCGCCCTGTACAACCCGCCGATTCGCGTGGCCGAGGAGTTTGCCATGCTCGACGTGATGAGCGGCGGCAGGCTCATCGCCGGGTTCCCGGTCGGCACATCGATGGACACCAATTTCTGCTACGGGGAACCACCCGCCACGCTACGCGACAAGTACGACGAGGCGCACCGCCTGATCATCCAGGCATGGTCGCGTCCGGAACCGTTCAGCTTCAACGGCAAGTACACCCAGTTGCGCTATGTGAACATCTGGCCGCGGCCCTTGCAGCAACCGCACCCGCCCATCTGGATTCCCGGCGGCGGTAGCGTCGAAACCTGGGACTTCTGCCTGCAGCACGACTACAACTACTCCAACCTCAGCTATTACGGCTACAAGCGGGCGCAGAAGGTGATGGACGGCTATTGGGAGCGGGCCGCGGCGCTCGGCAAGGACGACAACCCCTACCGCGCCGGCTACGCGCAAATCGTCTGCGTGGCCGACAGCGATCAGGAAGCCGAGCGGCTGTACGCACCGCACATCGATTACTTCTTCAACCGCTGCCTACACGTCCACCCCGGTTTCGCCGACGCGCCAGGCTACCGCACCATGGCCACCATGCGGGCGGGATTCACCCCGCAAGTCGGCGGTATCGCCTCGGCGGCACGCCAGCAGTTGAAATGGAAGGACTTCATTGAGCACGGCTACGTGGTGGCCGGCAGCGCCGCCACCGTGCGCGACACCCTGCGCGAGGCGTTCACCAGCATGCGCGTCGGCAATGCCATGCTGCTGTGCCAGATCGGCAACATGGGCGACGAGCTGACACGCGAAAACACCCAGCGCTTTGCCCAGGACGTCATGCCGCACCTGCGCGGCCTGTGGAGCGATTACGAGGATCACTGGTATCCGCAGCCGCTGGCGCAACGGGCCGTGGCCGCGCCGCTGCCAAGCTGAGCACACGGGCTCCCTTCGACGCCTAGGCGGTCAGCAGGGTCTCCCACTGGCCTACGTCCACGTTGACCGCCTCGGCCTCCTTACAAATGCGCGACCATGTGGTGTCGTCCACCTCGATGCCGTCGCGTGAGCGCCGCTCGGCGCTATGGAATTCCGGCTCGCCCGGCAACATGATCTCGCTGAAGCCCGGCGCCAGGCGGCTCGATTTGACGTGCGCGATCAGCGACTCCACCTCGCGGTAGTAATCTTCCATGTCGACAAAATGCTCGATGTTGTAAGCCTGCAGGAACACGCCGTTGCTGATCATGGTGGGCGCGCCGCTGGCACATCCCAGGCCGCTCAGGGCGCCGCCGAGAATCTCGACCATGAGGCTCAGGGCATAGCCCTTGTGGGCCACGACGCCGCCCATGGGCAACATGGCCCCCGGCGGGTCGCCCTTGAAATCCTTCGGATCGGTGGTGGGATTGCCCTGCGAATCAATGATCCAACCCTCGGGCACCCGGTCGCCCTTGTTGAGCGCCACGCGGATTTTGCCCTCGGCAACCACCGACGTCGTCATGTCCACGAGCAGTGGCTCGGCGTCGCGCCGCGGGGCCGCGAAGGCAATCGGGTTGGTGCTCAGCCTGCCGTCGATGCCGCCAAATGGGACAGCCTGATGGCCCATGTGCCCAGCGTTGACGAATATCTGCCCGATCAGCCCCTCGCGCGCTAGCATGAGCGGGTACGCACCGACCCGACCGATGTGGCTGGTGTTGCGCAGCGACACCGCCCCGACGCCGTGCTGCCGGGCCTTGTCGATGGCCAGCCGCGTGGCGAAAGTGGCGCCCACCTGTCCCATGGCGCCGCCGGCGTCAACCACCGCCAGGCACGGCTTGTCGCGCACCACCTTGGGCACCGCCTGCGGCTGAAAGCGCCCCTCGCGGATCGCCTGGGCATACTCGTAAAACCGAATGGCGCCGTGCGAGTCGTGGCCGAACAGGTTGGACTCGACCAAGTGATCGACGACTGCTTCGGCATCCTCGGGCCGGCATCCGAGGGCGGCGAACAGGGTGTAGCCGACTGTCCTCAGATCGGCCGGGTTAAAGCGTGGCATGTGCGTCCCTTTCTCTCCGTAACGTGTTGGTCTGCCAATCGAATTTGACCAGTATAGCAGGGGCTCGCTGGCCTGTGTTGCGGTTGAGGCGTCAGCGCTCCCCGCCCCAGTCCAACTGTGATACACTCCCTCAAATCATGCGGCCGGCCTTGGAGGCTACGTTCCATGCCCAGCTGGATCGAGAAACACAGCGACACCCTCATCACCATCGCGACCATCATCGTCGCTTTCGCCGCACTGGTCACCATCGTCGATCAGCGCCTGGACGCCCAAGACGAACTCATCAGCCAGCGTTTTGATGCCCAGGACAGACACATCAATCAACGCTTTGACGCCGTCGACCAACGCTTTGACGCGATGGACAAGCGCATCGACCGCCTCACCGAGGAAGTCTCCGAACTCCGCAAGCTCTCCGTCAGCATCAGCGAGCGCGTTTCAAGGAACGAGGGAAATTGACGTCATCCGGGAACAAATTCAGGCTGCAGACACGCCCTCGCCCTGAAGAACCCACCGCAAGCTCATCCAACTCAGACGGTTCCTGCCCGCAACGGCGTGAAACACGCCTGACATTTTGTGCAAAGCCTCTTGCCTTTGATAACCGTGTCGGAAATCAGGAACGAAGCGCAATGACCGATTGGGTGACACGGTTGCTGAACTGGTTCGGGCAGCACCAACGCCGCCTGCCGTGGCGGGACGACAGCCGGCCTTACTACGTATGGCTCAGCGAGGTGATGCTGCAACAAACCCAGGTGGACACCGTCATCCCCTATTTCGAGCGCTTCGTCCGGGCCTTCCCGGACGTGCCGACCCTGGCGGCAGCGGACCAGCAGGCGGTACTCAAGCTATGGGAAGGACTGGGCTACTACTCGCGCGCCCGCAACCTGCATAAGACCGCCCAACTGCTCGTGGCGCAGCACGACGGTGAATTGCCCGGAGATGTCGAGGCGCTGGGCCGCCTGCCCGGTTTCGGTCCATACACGACGGCCGCCGTCGGCAGCATTGCATTTGGGCATCCGTTGCCAGTGGTCGACGGCAACGTCCTGCGGGTGTTCTGTCGTTTCTGGGGCATCGAGACCGACATCCGCCAGCCCCGCCTGCGCAGCGAGTTGCAGACCCGCTTGACGCCCTTCATCGCCGCGGCGCCGCCGTCGGCGTTCAACCAAGCGATGATGGAGGTCGGCGCGCTGGTTTGCCGCCCGCAGGCGCCGCGCTGCGAAGCCTGCCCGCTGCAGGCGGACTGTGTGGCCTTTCAGACCGGACGCACCGCCGAGTTGCCGGTGAAGAGCGCCCGCAAGCCGGTACCGCATTACCAGATCGTAGCCGGGATCGTCTGGAAGGACGGAAAATTTCTGCTGGCACGGCGGCGGCAGGATCAGATGCTCGGCGGGCTGTGGGTGTTTCCGGGCGGCAAGTCAAAGCCCGGTGAAGCCCCCGCCGACACGCTGCGCCGCGAGTTCAGGAGGGAAACCGGCTTGCGCGTCCGTGTCGGCTTCCCATACTGTCGAGTTGAGCATGGCTACACCCACTTCAAAATCACCCTGACCGCCTATCACTGCGAATGGCGCAGCGGCAAGGCCAAGGCGCTGACAAGCGACGAGGTGCGCTGGGTGAGTCTGCAAGACATCGGCGCCTACCCGCTCCCCAAGGCCAACCATAAGGTGCTGGAGGCTGTGCGCGATTACGAGCGCATGCAGGGGAACGCCGGCTGAGGGGACTCGGTTATACGAGCCCCCATCGCCGACTCAGAGTAAGAATTCCTGGGGTTTTTCGAACAGACGTTGCAGTTCTTGCAGGAAATTGGCCGCCGGCACGCCGTCCACGGCGCGGTGATCGAACACCAGGCAGAGGTAAACCGAGGGGCGAATCGCCAAGGCGTCCCCGACGACCACGGGCCGGCGTTGCACCATGCCCACCCCCAGAATGGCGACCTGCGGCGGATTGATAATGGGTGTGAAAAGGTCGATGCCGGTAGTGCCCAGATTGGTAATGGTGAAAGTGCCGTTGCTGACCTCGTCCGGCGACAGGCGCATCGGCACGGCGCGGGCCTTCTCGGCTAGCTCGCGGCTCTCATGGGCGATCTGACCGAGGTCCTTGCGGTCGGCGTCAGCAATCACCGGCACAATGAGCCCCTCATCGAGGTTGACGGCGACACCGACGTTAACGCTTTCGTGCAGGCGCACTTCCTGATCCACGAGGGTGGCGTTCAGCCTGGGATGGCGCCGCAGGGCCGCGGCGACCGCCTTGGTGATCAGGTCGTTCAACGAAATGCGAACCCCATACTGCTGTTCCCACTGCCCCAGCATGGCCTGGCGGAAGGTCACCGTGGCGTTCATGTCGACGAGCATGACCTCGGTGACCCGCGGAATGGTGTTCCAGCTCTGGAACATGCGCTCGGCAACGCGCCCGCGCATGCCGCGCAGCGGCACGGTGCTGCCGGCACCCAACGACGCGGCGGCCGGAGCGGGCGCCGCCTTCGCCGCCTCGGCAGCCTTCAGCACGTCGTCGCGGGTAATTCTGCCGCCCGGTCCGGTGCCGGTCACGGTGGCCGGATCGATACCCAACTCGTCGCACAACTTGCGCGCCACCGGAGAAATCTTGACGCGCTCGGCAGCGGCCGGCGCTGGAGCAGCTTGCGCAGCCTTTTGCACGTCCTCGCGGGTAATTCTGCCACCCGGCCCGGTGCCGGTCACGGTGGCCGGATCGATGCCCAACTCGTCGCATAACTTGCGGGCGATCGGGGAAATCTTCACACGCTCACCGGAGGCCCGAGCTGGCAAGCCTTGCCCCGCCCTCCCTGGCGCAGCCGCAGCCGGCACGGGTGGCGGGGTTGGCGCCGCAGCCGGCGCCTCGGCTGCCGCATCGCCGAGCAACTGCTGAATATCAGCCTCGCTGAGCTGTTCGTCAGCAGACCCCAGCAACACCAGCGGTGACCCGATCGGCCGTTCCTCCTCGGCGCCAACGGCGATCTTCAACACCACGCCGTCGACAGGCGATTCGACCTCGGTAATCACCTTGTCGGTTTCAATCACCACCAGCGGCTCGCCCTTGGCCACGGCGTCGCCTTCCTGCTTCAGCCACTCGATGATCTTGCCTTTTTCCATCGTATGCCCGAGGCTGGGCATACCGAATGTGATGGCCATCCACCCGTCTCCTCTAGCCGACGAGTTCGCGGGCCGCGGCGACCAGATGCTCGGTCTTTGGCACCACCAGCTTTTCCAGTTCCGGGCTGAACGGCATCGGCACTTCCGCCGCCGCCACGCGCTTCACCGGCGCGTCCAGCGCGTCGAAACACTCCTCGGCAATCAGCGAAGCGATCTCGGCACTGGTGCCGCCGCGCTTCACCTCCTCGTCGGTCACGATCACCCGGTTGGTCTTTTCAACCGAAGCAAACACCGTCGCCTTGTCAAACGGCACCAGCGTGCGAGTATCCACCACCTCGGCCTCGATGCCTTCTTGCGACAGCATGCCGGCCGCTTCCAGCGCCTTCGGCACCATGGGTCCGGTGGCCACGATGGTCACGTCGCGCCCTTCGCGCTTCACGTCCGCCTGCCCGAACGGCACCGTGTAGTCCTCGTCCGGCACCTCGCCCTCATTGGTGTACAGCCGTTTGTACTCCATGAACAGCACCGGGTCCTTGCCGCGCAGGGCGGTTTTCAGCAGGCCCTTGGCGTCATACGGCGTCGACGGCACCACCACCTGCAGGCCGGGCACGTGCAGGAACCACGCCTCCAGACACTGCGAATGCTGGGCCGCCAGCAAGCGCGCCGAGCCCGACGGCAGTCGCAGCACTACGGGCACGTCGGTCTGGCCGCCGAACATGTAGCGCACCTTGGCCATCTGATTGACCACCTCGTCCATGGCGCAGGTGGCAAAATCGACGTACATGATCTCCGCCACCGGACGCATGCCGCACAGCGCCGCGCCGAGGGCAGTGCCGACAATGCCCGCCTCGGAGATCGGCGTCTGGCGAATTCGTCCAGGGAATTTCTCGTCGATGCCCCGCGTCACGGCATACGGCCCGCCGTGGGCAATCACGTCCTCGCCCAGCACGATAATGCTGTCATCCCGCGCCATCTCTTCGTGGAGTGCCTCACGCAGCGCGTCACGCATGTTCTTTTTCGGCATCAGCTAGCTCCCCTTCCAGGCCCGGCCTGCAGGCCGGGTGTCATCAACCGATATCGTAGGAATAGACGTCTTTGTACAGTTCGTCCGGTGTTGGATACGGGCTGCTCTCAGCAAAGCGCACCGCTGCGGTGATCTCTTCCTGCGCGGTGTTCTGGATGTCCTGATCCTGTTCGTCGCTGAGCACATCGGCGTCGCGCATGTGCGCCGCCAGTTGTTTGATGGGATCGCGATTGTCGGACCACTCGGCGATTTCCTCTCGGGTACGGTACTGTTGCGGGTCACCGAAATTGTGGCCGTGGAAGCGGTAGGTCTTGCACTCCAGCAGGGTCGGCCCTTCGCCCCGGCGCGCGCGGTCGATCGCTTCGCCGGCCGCCTCGTACACGGCCAGGGAGTCCATGCCGTCCACCTGCACGCCCGGGATGCCGTAGGCGGGCGACATGTTGGCGATGTCGGTCACCAGCGTCACGTCCTTCTGCGGCGTCCACTGCGCAAATTGATTGTTCTCACACACGTACACCACCGGCAGCTTCCATACGGCGCCGATGTTGATGTTTTCGTGAAACGGACCGCGATTGGCCGCCCCGTCGCCGAAAAAGCACACCGCCACCTGCCCGCTACCGCGCAACTGGGCCGCCAGACCGGCGCCGGTGGCGATCCCGAACCCGCCGGCCACGATGCCGTTCGCTCCCAGCATGCCGATCTTGAAATCGGCAATGTGCATGGAGCCGCCCTTGCCCTTGCAATAACCGGTGGAGCGGCCAAAGAGCTCGGCCATCATGCGACTGATATCGGCGCCCTTGGCAATGCAGTGGCCGTGGCCGCGGTGGGTGCTGGTGATGTAATCCGTGTCCTGCAGGTGCGCGCAGACGGGCACTGCCACGCCTTCTTCACCAATGTAGGTATGCAGGGCTCCCATCACCTTACCCTGGCTGGACTGGTATTCCGCTTGTTCCTCGAACAGGCGAATGCGCCACATGCGCGCGTACATGTCGAGAAGCTTTTCCGCCGAGGGAGCTTCAACTGGCATCAGTACGTCCTCCGTTTGAACCATGGCAAGCGGGCGGAGCCGGCTCCGCCCGCGGCTGATCGTGAGCGGCGTTTATCCTAGACGCGATTAGGAGTCGAGTCAATGGCATGTCCAGGCGTCCCGGAACCCGCTTGCAGGGCCGCCCGCGGGCCACCTAAATGGCGCTTGACACGACGTTGCGGAATGGTATGCTTGCGGCACGCAAGAAAGGAGGTGATCTAATGCAACACACGATCAGCGAGGTGGCTGAGGCTTGAGGCATCGGCTTGGGCGCATAGGCGTCGGCACACACGTGCCTCGGCTAGTCCAAGCAGCCCACCGCGACCCCGGAGGCATCCCGCCTCCGGGGTTTTTTTGTGCCCAAACGCCGGGCAATGGCTGTGGCAGGCGCCTTTCATACAGACGTGATGGGATCGCCGGCGACCGACACGGACTCCTTGCCGTCAACCCCCACCGGGATGTCGCCCATGAGGGTGATGCGGTAGAACTGCCGATCAAAATCGGTCGCAAAGATATCGCGCGGGGCGAGGTGGGCGGTCGAGCGATTGTCCCAAAACGCCAGGCTGCCCGGTTCCCACTTGAAGCGCACCGTGAATTCCGGCCGGATGGCGTGTTCCCATAGGAGTTCCAGCAATTGCTCGCTCTCGCGCGGCGTCAGGCCAACGATTGACTTGAGAAACGACGGGCTGCAATACAGGGCGCGCTCGCCCGTTTCGGGATGGACCCGCACCAGCGGGTGCTCACTCACCAGCGTACAGCGGCGCACCAGTTCGTTATATTCCTCGGTATCCTGGGCGGTTTGCGGGGCGGCATAGCGGTGCACGGCGCGCAACTCGTCGATAAAGCCCTGCAAGGTGGGCGACAGGTTCGCATAGGCGACCACCAGGTTGGTCCATTGCGTGTCGCCGCCGTAGGGTGGAACAATCTCGCCGCGCAAAATGGAGGCGGCTGGTGGGTTAATGGCGGCGGTGATGTCGGTGTGCCAACCCGTCCAGGGCTTCATCACCCCTTGGCGTTGGTGGCGATTCGCCATGCGGTGTTTGGCCACCGAGTAAACGGCCGGATAGGTGGCGTCGTTGCCAAACACCACGTGCCCAGGGGTGAGTTGGCCGAACTGCCGGGCAAAGTCGGTCTGCTGTTGATGATTGAGGTGTTGGTCGCGAAAAAACACCACCTTCCACTGCAGCAGGGCCGCGCGAATCTCTTGCACCGCTTCCGACGCCAGCGGTTGGGTCAGATCGACACCGTGAATTTCCGCGCCGATATGAATCGACATGGGTCGTATCTCGATCACTGTCTTACCCTCCTTGAAACATCCACTCTGAGGCGCGCTCGCCAGATCGTTTTCGGATTATGACGGCTCGCATCTGGATCGTGTCTCACTTCCGCTTTCCCCCTCACCCCAACCCTCTCCCTCCAGGGGCGAGGGAACATAAACCAACGGCGTGACGGCGGGTCATCCATTTCGCGGCAAAGGATGATCGCCAATCACGCCTTTGTCGCGCAGGGCGGCGAGTTCGTCGGCTGACAGCCCGAGCAATCCGCCCAGCACCTGGTCATTGTGCTGCCCCAGACAAGGCGCCGAGCGATAGAGCCGTGCCGGGGTCGCCGATAACCGCACCGGCTGACCGGCGTAACGTCGCATACCCGCTTCGGGATGATCGATGTCCCAGAAGAAATGGCGGGCGTGTAAGTGCGGGTCGTTGACCAACTCCTCGGCGTTGACGACCACGCCGGCCGGCACACCGGCGTTCTGCAAGGTGTGCATCACGTGGTAGGCGTCCTGTTTCACCGTCCAGGCGGTGATATGGCGGTCCAACTCATCGTGGTGTTGCAAGCGCCCGGGCAACGTGGCAAAACGAGCCTCAGCACACCAGGCCGCATGGCCCAGGACACGCGTAAAGGCGTGCCATTCCTCGTCGCTGCGCACGGCAATGGCCACCCAGGTGTCGTCACCGCGCAAGGATAGCATCCATGCGGCGCCTGGCGCGGATGACGGTTCCCCATGCGGGGCGGGACGACGTCGTTCAGCCGGGTGCCAAGCGAAACCTCACCCAGCAGGGCGGTGGTCGCCTCGGCCTGGGAGAGGTCGATGTGCTGCCCCTGCCCGGTGCGCCGTTGGTGATACAGCGCCGTCAAGATGGCACCGACGGCGAACAGGCCGGCCACCGGATCCGGGTAGGCATTGCCGCTCATGTGCGGCGCTTCACCGGGGTAGCCCATCAGACTGGCAAGTCCCGCTGCCGGGTCCACGTTCGTACCGTAGGAGATGAAGCCGCGGTAGGGTCCCTGGGAACCGTAGCCCGGCATCGAGCACAAGATGATCCGGGGGTTCAATTCCTGCAGGCGGGGATAATCCAGGCCAAACTTGGGCATGACGCGCGGGCTGTAGTTCTCGATCACCACGTCGCTGATGGCGATGAGGCGGCGCAACAACGACAGGCCGTCGGGGGTATCCAGCTCCAGTGTGATGTCGTACTTGTTGCGCATCAGGTCATTGGTTTGCGAGTTACGGTTCCAATGCCGCTCGCCCGGCTCGTCGTCGGGATAGACCCCCAGAATACGGGCCGTCTCCCGGGTAACGGTGAGGGGGCCGACCAGCTTGCGGCTGGTGACGTGGATCACTTCGGCTCCCACGTCGGCCAGCATCCGGGTGGCGTGAGGACCGGCCCATACCCGGGTCATATCGATCATGCGCACACCGTGCAGCGCACCGTTCATGGCAGGCCCCTTTCCTCGCCCTAGATGACCCCCTGCGTCCGCCAGTCGGCCAGTTGAACGTGGCTGCAGCCCAGCCGCGCGGCCAGGATGTCCTGGGTATGTTCGCCCAACAGACACGCCCGCTGCAGCACCGGCGGCGTTGCGGTCATGTGGAAGGGAAAGCCGGCGTACGTCTGACGACCGGCGACGGGGTGGTCCAAATCGTGCCAGAAGCCGCGGAACTGGTACTGCGGGTCGTCCATCACCTCGGCAACGTCGTTGACGAAGGCCGCCGGGATACGGTTTTCCTGACAACGATGCACGATGTCGTGCTTGCCGTTCGCCTGCAACCAGGGGGCAAGACTTTCGTCAAACGACGCGGCATGCTCGGAGCACGCGAACGGCGTGGCAAACCGCGCATCCTCCAGCAAGGCCGTCAGACCGGCCAGGGCCAGGAACCGCTCGTATTGCTCCTGCGTGCTGACGGCCAGGGAGATCAGGCCGTCCTTGCAGGGATAGATGGTAATCGGATGAGCGCGTTGATAGCGGTTCCCAAGGCGTTTCTGAATGCGTCCGACGTACACATAGCGGTTGATGGTAAACTGGTGGATGGAGGCCATGCATTCCTGGATCGAGATGTCCACGTGCTGGCCCTGCCCGCTTTGTTCCCGCGACATGAGCGCCGCCATGGCGCCGCTGTAGCCATGCAGGGCACCCTGATAGGCCGGCTGATGGCCGCCCCCGCTCAAGGGCGGTCGCTGCGGGTGGCCGTTGAGGTACATGTAACCCCCCAAGGCGTACGAGATCATGTCATTGGCCCTGTAGTCGCGATACGGTCCGCTCTGCCCGAAGCTGCTGATGGACACCATGATCAAGCGCGGGTTGACGGCGCTCAGGGTAGCGTAATCCAAACCGAGCGCCGGCATCACACGCGGCGTGAAATTTTCAACCAACACGTCGGTGTCCCGAACCAGTGCCTGGAGAATGTCCCGGCCCTGCGGGTGCTTGAGATTGAGCGTCAGGCCCTGCTTGCCGGGATTGAGGTAGAGGAACAGCGCGCTCGTTTCCGGGTTGAGCCGGCCATGCAGAAACGGCCCCATGGCGCGCGCCGGATCGCCCGTGCCGGGCGGCTCGACCTTGATCACCTCGGCCCCGAACGCCGCCAGCAACTTGGCGCAATAGGCGCCGGCCACGTAGCGCGAAAGGTCCAGCACCCGGATGCCCTGCAGGGCTGCGGTCATGGTTGGTGGGGTCTCCGTGCCAGCACGTCGGGTTCAATCAGAGCGGAGCGGGCGGCCTGCAGATGGCGGCCATGTCATGGAAAGGATGATTATGGGTGAAACAATACTACCGGAAAAGGAAAACCTGCGGCGGGCGGTGCGGTGGATTTCCGAACAGGGGACCTTCTCGGTGAAGGTGGTGGATGAAGCCAGTCTGCGTTTCGATCTCTCTCCCGCCGATGCGGCGTTCCTGCTGCGGCATTTCGCCGGCAAGAAGGAGGCGTGATACCCCCCCTCTCCTCAAAAGGCGGGATCGGGTGCCAGCGGGAGCGACCCCCCACCCTAATCCTCCCCCTCAAGGGGGGAGGGAATCGGAAGGGGGAAAGCCCTAAGTTAAGCCGTCTTGATCCAAACGTATTCTAGATATCGAAGTACAGCTTGAACTCGAACGGATGCGGCCGCAGGCGGACCTCATTCACTTCATTCGTGCGTTTGTAATCGAGCCACGTGTCGATGGCATCGGCGGTGAACACGTCGCCCTTGAGCAGGAAGTCGTGGTCCTGTTCCAGAGCGTCGAGGGCGCCTTCGAGCGAACCCGGCACGGAGGGAACCTTGCTGAGTTCCGCAGGCGTGAGGGCGTAAATGTCCTTGTCCAGCGGTTCGCCGGGGTCGATGCGGTTTTCGATGCCGTCCAGGCCCGCCATCAGCATGGCGGAAAAGGCCAGGTAGCCGTTGCAGGACGGATCGGGGAAGCGCACCTCGATGCGCTTCGCCTTCGGGCTCGACGAGTACATGGGGATGCGCACCGCCGCGCTGCGGTTGCGGCTGGAATACGCCAGGTTCACCGGCGCCTCGAAACCCGGCACCAGGCGCTTGTACGAGTTGGTCGTTGGCGCCACGAAGGCGCACAGCGCCGGGGCGTGTTTGAGGATGCCGCCGATGTAGTTGAGGCACATCTGACTGACCCCGGCATAGCCGTCGCCCGCAAACAACGGCTCGCCGTCCTTCCACAGACTCTGGTGCACATGCATGCCGCTGCCGTTGTCGTTGAATAGCGGCTTGGGCATGAACGTGACCGTCTTATTATGGCGCCGCGCCACGTTCTTGATGATGTACTTGTACCACATGAGATTGTCGGCCATGGTCACCAGCGAGTTGAAACGCATGTCGATCTCGGCCTGACCGGCGGTGGCGACCTCGTGGTGATGCGTCTCGACGCGGATGCCCAGCTTCTCCATGGTCAGGATCATCTCGGTGCGGATGTCGTGCATGCTGTCTGCGGGCGGCACCGGGAAGTAGCCTTCCTTGAAGCGCGGCTTGTAACCCAGGTTGGGCCCCTCGACGCGCCCGGTGTTCCACTGCCCTTCCACCGAATCCACGAAGTAATACGCCGAATGCTCGTTGCTGTCGTAGCGGATGTCGTCCAGAATGAAAAATTCCGCTTCCGGCCCCACGTAGGCCGTATCCGCGAGACCGCCGGCCTTCACGTAGGCCTCGGCCTTCTTGGCGATGTTGCGCGGGTCGCGGGTGTAGCGCTCGTAAGTCAACGGGTCCACGATATCGCAGATCATCACCAGGGTGGGCTCTTTCATGAACGGGTCCATGCGGGCCGTGGTGGGATCGGGCATCACCAGCATGTCGCTGGCGTCGATCGCCTGCCAGCCGCGGATGCTGGAGCCGTCGAAGCCAAGGCCCTCGGCGAACACGTCCTCGGTGAGCTCGCTGATGGGATGGGTCATGTGCTGCCACAGGCCCGGGAAATCCAGAAAACGCAAGTCGAAGACCTTGGCCCCCTTGTCCGCAGCCAATTTGAGTACTTCACTCGGTGTCATAACAATTGCCTCCTTTCTTAACGTACACCAACGGATGCAGCGCCAGCCGACATCGCTCAGATGGCCTCTTCACCGCGCTCACCGGTGCGGATGCGAATCACCTCCTCCACCGGGGTCACGAAGACCTTGCCATCGCCGATGTTGCCGGTTTGCGCCGCTTCCGTAATGGTGTTGATCACCATTTCTTCGAGATGGTCCGAAACGATAATTTCCAGCTTGCTCTTGGGAAGAAAGTCAACGACGTATTCGGCGCCGCGGTAGAGCTCCGTATGCCCGCGCTGGCGGCCAAAACCGCGTACTTCGCTGACGGTCATGCCCTGAATGCCGGCAGCATTGAGCTTTTCCTTCACCTCGTCCAATTTGAACGGCTTGATAATCGCTTCGATCTTCTTCACAACGCTATCTCCTTTGGAACGCCCGCCGAGGGGTGATCCTGCAACACAATCGCTCCGGCCAAGGCCGTCCGAGCACCGCCAGAGTCTACCATGCCTGAGCCGGCAAAGTACAAACGACCGGCCCGCCCTTGCCTATGAGTCAAACAACAAATCAGCAATATCCATGCCACAAACGATGACATGGCCCAAAACCTCGCAGATAGCGGCTTGGCGGCCTTGCGGACGGCTCGGGGTAGGAAACACCATCACTGGGTCGGGGCATTTTTGTGTCAAGCGTAACAAAAATGTCCTTCAAAAGGAAAAGAATGTCGGCCCGCGACCTAATTGAATTTGAACCGGGCCTTCTTGGCCCCGGAGGCCGACAACCGCTGCAACTTCTCCAACTCCTCATCGCTGGGTTCCAACTCGCCGTTCTCCCAGGCGATCACATCCGCCGGCCGCACGCGAAAGAGTTGCGCCATCTGCACGTGGGTCATTTCCGTATGCTCGCGCAGAGCCTGAATTTCCTCGGGCGTCATCATCTCCTCGATCCTATGAAGAGAGCCTATCCAGCACCCAAAGCGTCATTCCGGGCTTGACCCGAAAACCAGTGATTCCGGCTCGGCTCCCGGCCCCCAGAAACCCTGGACTCCCGCTTTCGCGGGAGTGACGCTCTGGGAATCTATTTCCATTATTCTGTATGCGGCCCGGCAGAACCCGCCTCCAGCTTGAACGGGAGCCATTGGCAATTCCCTCAAACCCAGGCACGCCCTACAGCAACCCAACACGCCGCCGCCACCACCACTCGACGGCCAAAACGGTGAGAAGCACCAGGAACAGCGGCAGGGATTCGCGCAAGCGCAGTCGGCTCTCTTCCAGCACGCGGTAATCCGGCTCGCCGCCGAAGAACTGCGCCAGACTGGCGAGGGTGGGCCGGGCGCGGTCGTCCAGGGTAAAGAAGGTGCCGTCCGTGCGGTCGGCGATGTCGCGCAGCAGGTCGTGGTTCGGTGCGCCGTGATGGTTTTCGTTGCCCGGACGTCGGACGGGCAGCAGCAACCGGTTGGCCTCGTGCGTTTTGTCCATAATCTGCGCCTGCACGTCGAGCTCGTACAGCCCCTCCTCCTCGGCCCGGAAGCGATAACGGTATTCACCCGGATTGCCGGTCGGGCGGTACGGCACGGCCATCTCCTGCCCCCTAGGGGTGCGCAAGGTGGGGCGCAAAACGGCCTCCGTGGCGGGGCGGTAATCGTCCTGCAGCACCTGGAACAGGCCGGTGACTTCGCTGCCGACGGGGAATTCGCGGGCGTCGGCCATGCTGCGGACCTGTTTCAGAACCGGGTCGTGGATGAGCCAGCGCACCATCTGGCGGATGAACTGCAGGTAGTACTGGTTCGAGTCCATGCGGCCGGCCAGTTGGAAATTCCACTTCCAGGTGTAATCGCTCATCAGCGCCAGGGTACGGCCCTCGCCAACGGATTGCATGGCCAGCAGTGGCGCCCCGGAGCCATCCTCGGAGGACTCGCCGGTCACGGCCAGGACGGTGGCGCCGGGCTTTGCCTTACCGACACGATTGAGGGCATCCAGCTCCGGCATGGACTCCCAGATGCGCTCGTTTTCCCGGTCGTCCGACGACAGCCGCGTGATCGGGTGCGTGCGGCCTGCCTCGGTCAGCATCATCTGGTGCGTGGCCTGCTGATAATCACGGCGCTCGCGGAGCAGGGAGACCGGCAGGATGGCCTCGATGGGCGTGCCCAGGTAGCCGCCCTGCGAAAACGCCAGCGGCCCGCCGATCATCGCAAAGGCGCCACCGTCCATGACGTAGCGCGCCACGTTCTGCAAATAGGTCACCGGGAAATAACGCCGCGAATCAAAGTTCTCGAAGATGATCAGGTCGAAGTTCCTCAGCTCCCGCGTAAACAGGCGCTCGGTGGGGAACGGGATGAGGCTGAGCTGGCTCTCGGGCACGTTCACCACGTCGTTGGCAGTACGCAGGATGACGAACGACAGCAGGTCGATACTGGGGTCGAGCTTGAGGGCCTGGCGTAGGAAGCGGTAATTCCAGGTGGGGCTGCCGCACACCAGCAGCACGCGGATTTTGTCGCGCACCACGGAGAGCGGGAAATCGACGCGGTTGTTGTCGGTGAGCGCCTCGCCGAGCCGCGGGGCGATACTGACCGTATAGGCAAATTCGCCGATCACGTCCGGCTCCAAGGGGAAGGTCATTTGCTGCTCGGAGGCGTCCGACGCGACCAACATTCGCTGCGTCGCCACGACACGGCCGTCGCGCTGCAAGACGACCGCCAGCGTTTCCTCGGCATAGCCCCAGACCTGGATGGTGGCAGTAACGTCCGCCGGATAATGCAGGAAGGTCAATGACGGCGCCTGCACGTCAACAACACGAATGTCCCGGTAGGTGTCCAGGTTGTCCACGCCGACGGCCACCACGGGCACGCCCGCCCGGCGCAGGTAGCCGAGGCCGGTGTCCGAGCCGTGATGAACGCCGTCGCTGAGCACCATGATGCCAACCGGCGGCGCGCTGCGGTTGTCGTCGAGCACGTGGGTAACGGCGCCGATCAAGTCCGTCCGCTGGCCGCCTGGCTGCACCTGCGGCAGGTCTTCACGCGGCAGCATCCGCACCGTGTCGTCGAACTGGTACAGCGCGATTTCATACCGCTCGGCCAGCTTGTCCAACGCCGAGCGCTGCTCATCGTGCAGATAATCGACCACCCCCTGCAGGCGCGTGGGCTCGCCGTCCGTGCCCAGCCCCATGCTGCCGGAGGTATCCACCAGCACCGCCAACTGCGGCAGAATCATCATCACCTTCTGGATCAACAGGGCAGGGTTGAGCAGCATGCCCAGAACCACCGCGTAGGCCCCGAATCGCAGCGCCGTCAGCCCCAACCGCGCGCGCCTCGAGGTGCGCGGCCCCAGGTCGAGCCACTGCCGCACCAGCAGCGCAACGAAGGCCAACGCAATGACGACCACCACGACGACGGGAAACGTCGCCTCCCACGTCAAACTGCTCCTGAATGTTCCTGCCTGGGTATTCCACAGCAACGGAGAAAAGGGCCACAAGGTCATTGGAGTTTCTTGCCGGTTGGGGTTGGAGGGATAAAAGGAGCCGCTAGTTTACCGTCAAGGTCTGCATGATACAACCAGGGGTGACGGAGTAAGTTAGTCTCGGCGATGCGCGTCACGTCACGCACGTTGCGCTAAATCAGCGCGGCGACACAATCGCGATAACAGTTAATTTGCCCTCGGAGGGTTGGACGCTGCAGCGCCGGTGGGTCCCTCTACGACAATCGGTTCGATGACCCACTCGCCAAGGCGTTTCGGTCTATCTTACCTTGAATCAACACGGCTGATCGCAAGCTTATACTTCGGCCAAATGAAAGGTTCAGCCGTCGAGGGTTATGTCCCGCCAGCGCAATCTCGCCGTGCCGGCACTCTCGGCGTATGACACGTTGGAATCGCTCGGTAGTAGGTAACAGACCAATCGTGTCGTTGGAGCCGGGCGAGAGCGAAGGATTCGACACGGCCTCCGAGAAAATACCTACACTCAGGAGCTTGCCCGCAAGCCGCGCCGCTTCGCCCACATCTCATCGGCACTTTCTTTGATCAACGCTGACTCAATCACCTTTATCGCATTTTGCGAGTACCGCTTGTGGAGAACTCCACTAAGCTTGAACTCCTTGTAGAAGTCCTCGTCATTACGGATACCCAAGTGCTCCACGATGTTTATCAATTTTGGCATTGTCAGCGATAATTTAGTCGCAAGTTCCTTCGCCCCAAGATTATAAAAACTCAACTCGCTAACGCGTCTAACAGCAACCACAGACGCACCGGGTGTCCCTCCAGGGACATGCCGTACAGGCATGCCCTCCTTCTTCGAGATCCTAAGTGACAAGCTGGGGCCATTTCCCTCGGCTTTGGTGTCAACGGCTGCCACCCTTGAAAACTACTTCCCAGGATTGACCCGCCATCAATTGCTCACCAAGGCGCACCAATTCTTCGTCGCTCGGATGACCCATTTCACCTTGAAATGCGGCGTCAAGAATAGCGAGCGGTCGAAGCCTTGCCATGGCTTCAATTCGACGACGTCGGCCAGGGCTCAGGAGTTTTCTAATTTGGCCGATCTCAGAATCGAAAAGTGTTACCAGATCTGTTGGGAACTCTATCGATACCGGAAGCACACGGGCCGGCAGAAAACTGGACAGATCCTGATCAAAGACACTTACCAGAATGTCTCGAAACAGTGTAACCCCCGATTGTACCTGTATGTAGAACTGTGCCTCCGAAATATCCAGCAAGTAGTGCTGGGCGGCATTTCGCAATTCCCGGATTGCTTGGAGGAGGGGGCCTGTTCGTCAGTCAGGTACCTAATTGTCCCGTCGCTCAACGAACGTCGTACGCAGGTACTAAAGCCAATCATTTCCTTAGTCTGCCAATCACGGATTCGCCCGCCCTTATACAAAATCGCGGCCTTCATCAACATTTCAAATCCATGATGGAGTTGGATGAGAGTTCCACATACACGTCCCCGCTCGTATGGCCGGTTGAATAACTCGATGGAAAGCACCAGAGAATCGCAGGCCTTCTCGAGTAGGAGTTTCGCTTCGCGCTTCATATGGACCCCATCAATCGAAGAACTTCAGCATTTTCATACGCAGGGTGCCGGAGATGAGTCTGGAAAACATGCAACATGTCACAATGGGAGGCCGGAATGACAGAGGTCTGAAAAACTCACAACATAAGCGGGGCCAACTTATACAGATGGTATGTCAAGACAAACGCCACATCTACCCATGGAGAAACCCCGGTGTCTCACCCGAGCTTCCGGCGAATGAAGGGGAGGTGGATGAGGTCCTGTTTATAGTTGACGGTGAGGGCGTACATGATGGCGTTGACGCCGAGCTTGAAGGCTTGCAGGCGTTGGACTTCGCCGCCGGGATGGCAGGCGGACACCCAGTTGCCGAGGTAGTCGCGCTCCCAGGCGGCGCCGAGGCCGTTCTGGCAGTAGAGCAGCGGGGTGCGGTCGCCGATGTGCACGCCTTCGAGGTAGGGATTGACGATGCGCACGCCGCCCATGGTACGGATAAGGTAGTAGGTGCGAAACACGGAATGGTCGGGCGCCAGGATTTTGAGCGCGCGGGCCGGGAACAGGCGGGCGATTTCGCGCCGCACGCTGGCGTCGAAGTCCTGCCCCTTGTTGCCGCGTGCGTCGTCGATGAGCATTAAGCCGCCGAAGCGCAGGTAGCGGCGCAGGATTTCCAGTTCCTCGGTGTCGAAGGGCTCGAAAGCCTGCTCACCGGTCATGTACAGGAAGGGGTGGGAAAACAGCGCCGGGTCGCGCGGGGTGAGGATACGGCGCTCGTTCTGGGTCTCGACGCTGGTGCGCTGGCGCATTTCCTGCATCAGAGGGGCGACGGCCAAGGGCCGCGGGTCCCACTGGCCGCCGCGATATTGCAACTGTGCCAGCACGAAGGTGTTGGTGGCCGGCATGGCGGCAGCCGGCGGCGTCCGCAACCCCAACAGAGCGGGAATGGCGGCCAAGCCGCGGGCCGCGCGGTTCAACAGCGCCCGCCGCGACAGGGTGGCCGGGTGAGGGTCGGACCCAGCATGTGGGATGATCAATTGCGTATCGTCAGACATCGGTCTCACCTCCCCGCCTCACAAACGGTTGGCGCAGACGTTCTCGACCATCAACACCGCCACCAGGGAAAGCAGCAGTATCCCGGCGATCTCGCGGCCCGGCAGCGCCGTGCCGTCGGCCTGTTGGCCGAGCGCCGCTTCTTCCTCCAATATAACGGACAACGGCTGCCAGCGCGCCTGCAGATCGGCCTGCTGCAATTTGGCAAAGTTCGACTCCGCCCGCGTAGCATTCACGGCGAGGTAGTCGGTGTCGGCGCTGCTGCTGAGGCGGTAAATGCCCGGCACGGTGTAGTCCGTCACCGGCGCCCCAATGACGCCTTCCTGAGTCACGAAACGGCTCAGAAACTCCTTGCCGTCCGGGGTGAGAATGGTGAGGCTGCCGCCCTCCTGCGCCCCCTGGATACGCACCGACGTCGGGCCGGGCAGAAACACCTGCGGACGCTGCGCCGCCTTGGAAAGCTGCGCGGCGTATCCGACCAGACTGTGCATCAAAGGCACGTATGCCGTCCGCGTCGGCAGGTCCGTCCAGTCGCGGTCGGCGGTGGAGGTGAACAGCAGCACATACCCGCGGCCCAGGGAGCGTTCGAGCAGGAACGGTCGGCCGTCGTCGTACGACAGCAACACGTCCGCACCTGCCGCCTCGTCCTCGGCCACTGAGAAATAGCGATAAACCCGGCTGCGCGTCAGCATGTCCGCCGCGCCACCAGTGAAGACCGCCACGGCCTCGTGCGCGTTGTCGGCCAGTTGCAGCGTCACCGGCGCTTCCTCGGGTAGCTGCACCGGCTCGCCCAGAGCCACCGGCAATAGCGGCGTGTCCGAGCCGTAAAACAGGGCGTTGTAACGCGTCGCGTCCACCTGATGACCGGTGAAGAAAATCAGCCCGCCGCCGTCGGCCACGAACTGGTGCAGCCCTTGGCGCACCTGCGGCGACAGCGCCTCGACGTTGCACAGGACGATGACGCTGTAATCGCTCAGCCGCTCCTGCTCCAGGCCCTCCCAGATCAGCGGCTTCGGGTGGAACAGCGGCGACCCCAGCGAGCCGCGCGGCTGCAGGGCACTGAGCAGGTAGAACGTCTCGCTGTCGAACAGCGACGTGCCCGGATCGCCGTCCACCACCAGCACCCGCGCCGGTGCCACCGTCTGCAGCGCGACGTAGAACCGATCATCCTCGGTAAACGCGTCGCCCTGCAAACGCACCTCGCCCCAGTGCAGCCCCGCCTGCGGCGCCACGATGCGGAAGGGAACGGCTACCTCCTCATCGGCAGCCAGGTCGGCCAGTTGCTGGCCAACCGTCTCGCCGCCGAGCAACAGATCAACCCGCAGGCTGCGCACCGGCTCGTCGCTGTGATTGCGGACCCACACGGTGACGTCCAACGGCGTCTGCTCGATAAACGGCGGCTCGGTAACGCGCACGCCGCTGATCAGGGCGTTGGCGTCGCGCTGCGGCGAGCCGAGGCGAATTACGTGCACAACCAGGTCTTCCGGTACCCGCGGCAGATCCGACACCCGAAAACCTTCCCAGCCATGCACCGTCAGATCGGTCAGCAGCATCAGCCGCCGCCTCGGCGCCGTGCTCGCCTGCAATATCTCGATGGCCCGCTGCACCGCAGCCGCGATGTCTACCGCCGCGTGGCTGGCCGAAATGGCGCGCACCTGATCCCACAACGCCGCCGCATCGGCACCCAACAGGGGCGGCTTCGCATCGGTATCGGCATCATCCGTCACCAGCGGCAGCACAACCGCGCTGTCCGGCGCCGCAATCCCATCCAGCAACTGACCCGCCAGCGTCTTGGCGCGCTCCAGTCGGGTCTCCTGGCCGTCGCGCAACTGCATGCTGAGGCTGTTGTCCACCAGCAACACCGTCGCCTGCGGCGGCAACGCCAGGGCCGCACTCGCCTCGTCGCCCCAACGCGGCTGCGACAGGAGCAGCGCCAGCAGCAGAATCGCCAGTACCCGCAGGGCCAGCAGCAGCAATTGGTACAAGCGGAACTTGCGCGCCGTGCGCCGGTCCGCCATCAGCAGGAAGCGCAGCGCCGGAAAGCGGTGTACCAGCGCCCGGTGCCGATTGATCAGGTGGATCAGAATCGGCACACCGGCCGCCAGACCGGCCAGCAGGAACGCCGGCTGCAGAAACATCAAGCCAAACATGCTGCCTCCCTACTGCCGCCGCGCCAGGTACCGCGTCAGCGCCACGTCCAGCGGGGTTGTCGTCGGAAACAGGTGATAGTCGATCGCATCGCGCCTGCAGACCCGCTGGTAGTCGCCCAGAAACGTCTGCAGTTGTTGCAGATAGGCGGCCCGGATGCTCCTCGGCTCCGACAGAATGCGGCTGCTCGCCTGCTCGATGTCCTCGAACACCGTCAGCCGTTGGAAGGGAAATTCAAGCTCGTTGCGGTCCAGCACCTGGAACACCAGCACCTCGTGCCGCCGGTGGCGGAACGAACGCAGGGTGCGCAGAACGGATTCCGGATCGTCGAATAAATCCGAAATGACGATCACCAAGCCACGCTGCCTGATCTTGCCCGCCAGCTCGCGCAGCGCCGGGCCGAGGTGCGTCTCGCCCTGCGGCTGCACGCTCTCCAGGTGGCCGGCCAACTCCCGCAGGTGCCGGATGCCGCTGCGCGGCGGAATGTAGCGCTGCATTTCGGCATTGAAGGTCACCAGTCCCACCTCGTCGCCCTGCCGCAGCATCAGATAGGCCAGCGAAGCGGCCAGGGTGGCGGCGTAATCGAACTTGCGCAGCACCGACTCGTCGGCGGCGTAGTCCATCGAGGCGCTGGCGTCGAGCAGCAGGTACGCCCGCAGGTTCGTTTCCTCTTCGTATTCCTTGATGTAATAGCGGTCGAACTTGCCGTACGCCTTCCAGTCGATGCGGCGAATTTCGTCCCCCGGCACGTACTCGCGGTGCTCGGCGAACTCGACGCTGTGGCCCCGGTACGGGCTTTTGTGCATGCCGCTCAGCAGACCCTCGACGACGTGCCGGGCACGCACCGACATGTTGGCGATTTTGGCGAGAACCAGGGGGTCAAAATAGCTACGGCCAAGCTGTTGACGGGCAACTCGCGGCGTTGTGCCTCTCACGCCTCGTTCCCTTCGAGCTGCACATCGTCCAGCAGCCGCTGCACGATGTCGAGCGAGGTCATGCCTTCGGCCTCAGCATTGAAATTGGTGAGGATGCGGTGCCGCAGCACCGAGGGCGCCAGCGCCTTGACGTCCTCCGCCGAGGCGGCGAAACGCCCGTGCATGATGGCACGCGCCTTGGCCCCCAGGATGAGGTACTGCGAAGCGCGCGGCCCGGCGCCCCAGTTGACCCAGTCGCGCACGAAGTCCGGTGCCTGCGGATGCCCGGGCCGCGAGCGCTGCGACAATTGCGCCGCGTAGCGCACCACCGAGCGGGTCGCCGGCACCCGCCGCACCAGGTCCTGCAGGCGCAGGATGGTGTCGGCGCTGAGGACTCGCTCCAGTTGCGGCTTGTAGGCCGAGGTGCTGTTGAGAACGATGTCCACCTCGTCGTCCAGGTCGGGGTAGTCGATGCCGATGTGGAACATGAAGCGGTCGAGCTGCGCCTCCGGCAGCGGGTAGGTGCCCTCCTGCTCGATGGGGTTCTGGGTCGCCAGCACGAAAAAGGGCAGGTCGAGCCCGTACGTCTGACCGCTGGCGGTGACGCGGTATTCCTGCATCGCCTGCAACAGCGCGGCCTGCGTTTTGGGCGGCGTGCGATTGATCTCGTCGGCCAGCAAGATGTTGGCGAAAATGGGGCCGCGCAGGAAGCGGTAGCGCCGCTGGCGCGTCTCCGGGTCTTCCTCCAGCAGGTCGGTGCCGGTGATGTCCGAGGGCATCAGGTCGGGGGTAAACTGCACGCGGTTGAAGCTCAGGTGCAGCACGTCGGACAGCGTGCTCACCAGCAGCGTCTTGGCCAATCCCGGCACCCCGACCAGCAGACAGTGCCCCTGTGCCAACAGGGCGATCAACAGTTCCTCGATGACGGCGTCCTGCCCGACGATGACCTTCTTGATTTCTTGGAGAATGAGCTGCCGCTGCCTGGCAATCTCGGCGACCGCCTCCACCTCCTCGATGTTGCCGTTCTCGTCGACCGTTGCCACCGCTTCCTCAGCCCCGCTTGCGTGTTCCATTTATCAGCTTCCCTTAAGTTGCTCGAACAGTTGCCGTTCCTGTTGCGCTTTGTCTTCCTGGCCCAACTGCGCGTGGCAGGTGGCCAGATGCAGGTGCACCGTGGGGTCAAACGGATTGATCTGGGTCGCCTCCGCCAACGCCTCGCACGCCTGCTCGTATTCGCCCAAGACGATGTACAACCCGCCCAGATTGGTGTACGTGGCGACGTAATCCGTCTCCAGCTCGCTGGCCCGCAGCAGGTGCCGCAGGGCTTGCTGCCGCCGCCCCTGCGCCATCAACGCCGTGGCCAGCTTGTTGAGCAGGAACGGCGACTGCGGTTCCTGCTCCAGGGCGCGGCGATACTCCATGGCGGCCGCCGGCAGGCGCCCGCGGCGGCGCAGCCGGTCGCCCAGGCGGCTGTGCATGCGCGCCCTGCCGGAGCTGATTTCGCGGCGCAGATCGGCCGCCGTCGTCTTGCCGTCCTGTTTCAGGTCGAACCGGGGCATGCGCACGCCGTCGTGCGCCTTTAGATCACGCGCCATCAGAAACTGACGCCACTGCGTTTCAAAGGCATCGAACCCAAGGCCCATCAGGCGCGCGATCGCTTCCGCGGCGCCCGCCCCTTCCGGCGCCTGCTGCAGCTCTTGCAGCAACAACGGCAACCCCTCGAAGCCGAGCCGCTGCACGATGAAGTCGATGGCCGAGGCGGCCTCGGCGTACCCAAGCTGCACCTGGTAGGTCGTCTCCAGCTTGACCAGCGAGGGCTCCATGTTCTTGAAGCCCACGAAGCTGTTGTTGGCCAGGGCGTGCGCCAGCAGCGACTCGGTGCGGCGGTTCAGCCAGCCCGGCTGCGCCCTGGAGTCGGCCCGCCAGACGCCCTCGAAGTAGCGCGCCATGCCCTCGTGCAGCCAGATCGGCGCCCGGTTGTGGCTCAGATGCACCAGGATGTAATGAATGTATTCGTGGCTCAGGGAGTCCGTCCAACGATACCCGCGCGCCAAATTGCGCGGCGACAACAGCATGATCTTGTTGAATTTGCAGATGCCGATGGCGCCCGACACCTCGATGTCGCGGGCGGAGAGGCTGGACGCCGGGTAGAAGGTCGAGGTGGTGGGAAAAATCTCGACGCGAATCTTTTCCGCGGGGAAGAACTGAAAGGTACCACCCAAGCGTTGATAGCTGCGCTCCAGCACGTCGGCCACGTACGGCATCAAGGCGGCGTCGCGCTGGGGGTCGATGTAGATGCGGAAGTGCGGCGTTTCCAGAAGTTCCAGGTCCGCCGTGCTGCGCTGGGTTTCGGCGACAAAGTCACGGTAGGCCTGAAACCGCGGATGCGGCAACACGTCGAGCAAGGCGTCGAAGATGTCGAGGGCTTCCTGGTAGCGGCCCTGGTAAAACAGCGCGCGACCGTGAAGGAACCGCCACGCGGGCTGCATCGGTTCGGCGGCCAGCTTGGCTTCCACCCAGTCAAGGGCGGCGTCTGCCTGCCAGCGGTCCAGCAGCACCTCGCCCTCGTTCGCCAAACGAGCCTCGCCTTCCTTGCCCTGCCGCATGCCCCAGGCAGCAGCCGGCAACAAACAGAGGCAAACGACGATAGCCACGAGGTGTTGAAAATTGACACGGCTCAACGGACGATATCCCGATAATACTGCTCGATGCGTTCCTTGTAGCGTTCCGGGTAGCCCTCTTGCAGCGCCTCCATGATGTCCTCGCGGAACATGCGCGGCACCTTGTACGCCTCCTTGTCGGGCAACTGGAAATTGCGCACGCTGGTCCCCATCCGGCCCGCCTCCTGCTCGTCAACGCGCATCTGCTGCATCATCCCCGGTATGGGCATGCGGCCGGCCTGCTGCAGCATGGGCATGGACATGCCCATCATCTGGCCGCGCTGCTGCATGCCCTGCATGGCCTGCTGCATGCTGGTGTTGGCGCTGCGCAGGCGCTCCAGGGCGGCCTGCTCGGGCGGAATGGCGGGCTGGCTTTGCTGGTTGCCGAGGGCGTCCCGGGCCTGACCCATGAAGGGCACGGCGTCCTGCACGTTCTGGCTGATGTCGCCCGGCAGCGACGGCAGCAACGGCATCATCTGCGCCAGTTCCTCGGCCAATTGCTGCGCGTCTGCCTGCACCCCAGCCTGCTGCTGCGACAGGCCGCCGAGTTGCTCGCGCTGCGGCGGCGTCAGCATGGCGTGGCGGTCCTGCGGCAGGCTGTCGAGGGCCTGCTGCGCGGCCTGCATGCGCTGCTGCGCCTGCGCCGTTTGCTGCTGCAGGCCGGCATCGTCCGGCATCGTCTGGGCGGCGCGCTGCTGCAGCCAATCGAGTTGTTCCTGGGCATCCTGCATAGCCTGCCGCGCCTTTGGCACGTCGGGCTCGTCCAGGTGCTTCATAGCGTCGAACACCGGCCGCAGCGTATGCCGCGCAACTTCCTCGAACATGCGGTCGGCGTCCGGCTGCCGGCGCGAGCGTTGCGCCCATTCCGCCAACTGCCGCGACAGCGCGTTCAACTCATCCTCAATCGTCTGACGCGCCGACTCGAACGCCTGCTGCTGCGCCTCGTTGAGCCGCTTCACCGCGTCCTGGTCGATCTGCTGCGTGTCGTCCAGAATGTCCTCCTGACGCTGCACCAAATCCTGCAGGCGATTGGCCGACTCCATCAACTGCTGCCCCATGGCGTCCATCGTGCCCTCGTTCGCCTGTTGCTGCATGTTCTGCATGGCGGCCACCATCGCCGACAAGTTCTTCAACAGGTCCTCGGCCAATTTCTTGGCGGCCTCAAGATCGCCTTCGGCCAGTTTTTCCCGCAACTCCTGCATTTGCTGCGCCATGTCGTCCAGCGGCAGATTTTCGAGCTGGCTGTTGAGAAACTCGTCGGACATGGCTGTGGGCATCTGCGCCATGGCCTCCATGAGTTGCTGCATCATGGATTGCAGGTTGTCCAGCATCTCCTGGAGTTCCGGCGGCAACTCACCGCCCTGAAAATCCGGCGGCAGATCGTCGAGCGCCGACAGCAGGGAATTCTGCTCCTCCATCATCTTGGTGCTGAGGCGCTTCAGGTCCTGCATCTTCTCGCTATCGGCGATCTGCTCGGACAGCGACGCCATGCGCTCCAACTCCTCCAGTACGTCTTCAAGCCGCTCCTGTGGTTCGGACATTTGCGACGGCGAGGCGTTCTGCTGCGGCATGGCCTGCATGCTCTGCTGCAGCGCCGGCATCAGATTGTTCTGCATACGCTCCATGTTCCGCTGCAGAGCCTGCAAATCGGCAAAGCTCTCGTACGAGCTGTACGGGTCGTTCTGAACCCTGGCGAGGGCCTCATCCACCTGCTCGGCGAGCTGCTCGGCGCGCTGCTCAGCCTCCTGCTGGCGCTCTTGGGCCTGTTTCAGAGCGTTGGGGTCGAGTTCCTCATCCGCTTCGGCCTGCTCCTGCCACTCCTCGAATTCGGCGGCCAGGTCGAGGTGGTCGGCGAGCAGATCGAGCATGGCGTCGGCCACCTCTTCCTGCAACTGCTCCAGCTCATCGTGCTCCTGTTCACGGTTCCGCATGCGCAGGGTCACGGTCTCCGACACGCCGCGTTTGGGGCCGCTGATGGTGTCGTTGTCGTACACCTCGACGTAGAACTGCAGGGTGTCGCCGTCCGGCAGTACCCAGTCCTGCATGTTCCAGGTGAAGGTCTCGAAGACGGACGAGCGGTCGAAGCGGCCCTGGTGCATCGGCACACGCTGCTCGCCGGCGGCCGGGCCGAAGTAGACCAGGGCGGCGTTTTGCAGGCCGAAATCATCCGCCGCCTCGTAGCGGATGCTCAGGGCGGTGGTTTCGTCTACTTCAACACCGTCGCCGGGTTCGATCACCTCAACGGTGGGCACTGCGTCGGGCTGCACGTGCACCGCAAAGCGCGGCGGGCGGGAGTTCTTCAGGCCGTGCAGGTCTTCGACCTCGATGACGTAGGCGTCGTTCTGCATGACCAGCAACTCGCCGCGCAGTTCCTGGCCGTCGGTAATAGCGAGGGGGACTTCATCGCCGACCTCGAAACGCATGCGGCCGCTGGCCAGAGGAACGTTGGCGCGCATGCTGAGGCGCACCTGGGTGCCGGGCAGCGCCCGGATGTCGCCGCCGCCCTCCTGCACCTGTTCGGGCAGGCCGGTGTAGTCGGGAAACAGGTAGCGCAGCACCAGTTGGCCAACGGCCGGGGCGGGCACCACCTGCAACGCGCCGGCTTCGGAGGCGTAACCGCCACTGACGGCCTGAAAGCTCAGCGACGCCTGCGGTTCGAGAATGGTGTAGCGGAAGACGCCGGGCTCCTGGCCTTCCATGTCATACGATTGCGCGGCCTCACCGTCGCGTTGCAGGCGGATTTGCATACTGCGCGGCAAACGGCCGCTCACCTGCGCCTGCACGTCGAGGTTGCTGCCGCGCGCGATGACCGCCTGAACGGGCTCGATGGTGATGTGCATGGCGCGCGCCGGCAGGTAGGACAGGGGTCGGGTCAGCATAAGCCACGACTCGCCCAGGGCGCCGGGCTGCAGGCGGCTGACGCCAACCGCGGCCAGCACCAGCATGGCGCACCAGGCCACGCCCTGCAGGCGTCGCTGTCGTACCACGGTGCGCGCCGTGAAATCGGTTATCTGACGAGCGACGCGCCGGTGCAGCGCCTGCACCAGTTCAAGCGCCACACCGTGCGGGTTGGCGCGGCTCAGTGCCTCGGCGTCCAGTTGCAGAGCGTTGCGCAGGTCGTCGTGCGAACCAGGATAGGTCTCCTCAATGCGCGCCAGAGCCTGCTTCTGCGTCACCCAGCGCATCGCCGGTCGCAGCACGTAGACGATCAGCGCCAACACGGCCAGCAGGGCCACGGCGCTGTAGACCACGGCGGTCAGCGGCAGCCGGGCGATCAGCGGCTGCACCGCGACGCCCAACAGCAACAGGGCCAGAACCACCGTGCCCGTCAGCACGCCGCCCTGTACCAGACGGCGTTGATAGAGGCGGCGCTGCACCCGCCGCACGAACTTGGCAAAAAAGCGGTATTCCTGGCTCATGGCGTGATTCCTAGCTAAAGCGGACGTCCACCGCCCGCTGGTGCGCGGTAAAGCCTTCCGCGGCGGTCAGGACGCGCAGCGGCTCTTGCAGCGCCTGCAAGCCCTGCGGCGTCAGTTCCTGTACTTCCACCTTTTTGATGAATTCGTCGACCGACAGCGGCGAAAACATGCGGGCGTAGCCGCCCGTCGGGATGACGTGATTGGTTCCCGACAGGTAATCGCCCATGGCGACGGGCGAGTAGTGGCCGAGAAATACCGATCCGGCATTGACGACATCGCGGCTCACGGCCCACGGGTCCTCGGTCATGATTTCCAGGTGCTCGGGTGCGTAGGCGTTGGCGAAATCGGTGCAGGCTTGCAAGTCGGCGGCAACGAGGATCATCCCGTACCGGTCGATGGCCGCCTGGATGCGCCGGGCCTTGGGCAACTCGGGTATCTGTCGCTCGACAGCCGCCTGCACCTCCTGGGCCAGGGGTTCGCTGGGAGTGAGCAGGATAGCCGCCGAGTCCTCGCCGTGCTCGGCCTGGGACAACAGGTCGGCAGCCACGAAGGCCGGCTGGGCGGTATGATCGGCGATGATCAGCACTTCCGACGGGCCGGGGGGGCAGTCGATGGCAATCGGCAGGCCGCTGCTGGCGGCGCAGATTTTGGCGGCCACCACGTACACGCTGCCGGGGCCGAACACTTTGTAGACCTGCGGCACGCTCTCGGTGCCGAAGGTCATGGCGGCGATGGCCTGGGCGCCGCCCACTTTGAAGATATCCCGGATGCCGACGCAGGCAGCGGCGACCAGCATGACCGCGGGCAGGCTGCCGTCTTTCTGTGGCGGCATGCACAACACCCGCCGCTCGCAGCCCGCCACCATGGCCGGCACCCCGAGCATCAGCACCGTGGAGGGGTACAGGGCCTTGCCGCCGGGGGCGTAGAGACCGACCCTTTCGATGGGCCGCCACATGCGCCCGGTGCGCACACCGGGTTGCAACTCGTGCAGGTCTTCGGCAGGAAGTTGCTGGCGGTGGAAGCGTTCGAGGTTGTCTCTGGCCTGGTGCAGGCTGGCCAGCAACTCCGGCGCCACCTGGCGCTTGGCCTCGGCAATCTCGTCGTCACTGACGCGTATCTCATCCACGGCAGCGCCGTCGAACCGCGCGGCGTATTCTCGCAGCGCCGCATCGCCGCGCTCGCGCACGTCCGCCATGATCTCCTGCACCTGCGGCATGACGCGCTGCACGTCCGCCCCCGCCCGCCGCATCAACCGCTCGTAAGCGTCCGGTGCCAAGTCTTTGATGCGTGTGATCTGCATGCGCCTCGCTCCGCCCGTGCGGGTATAAGCACCCTTATTGGGAGAATAGACATCCAAAAAGCCCCCAAATCGTCATTCCGGCACATGCCGGAATCCAGCGACCTTGGTTCCAGCCCGGAGCAGGCTTATAGTCCGTCAAAAACCCTGGACCCCGGCTTTCGCCGGGGTGACGGTATCATTTTCGTTATTTACGCGGCCTGTAGGGCCGGTAATTCGGCAGCAGTTACGGGACTTCATCCAAATGGCGTTGAATTTTGTCCATCGCGGCCACGATGTCGTCCATGTCGCGCCGCTCACCCAGCAGCACGTTCTGCCGTAGCCACAACGCCTCGTGGTCACAGGCGTATTCCGTGACCGGGCAGGCCACGGCGCCGTAGTCCGGCACTGCCGCGTGCGACCCGTTGAGAAACGGCGGTTTGGCCAGACCGAAATTTTTGGCCAGCATAACAGGCTGACGGTAAGCGGGCAACGAGTACCCGGCGTGCACGTCGGTGATGCCCTCGGCCCGCATAGCGGCGATGAAGCGCAGTTTGCCGATGCCGCCGAAGCGCTCGTTATCGTATTTCAGGAAGTACATGTGGTAGGCGTTGGCGGTGACGCGGGGGTCGGCGGAAAGCGAGGTGACGCCGTCAATGGCTGCCAGCGCCTCGGTGAGGTAGGCGGCGTTGGCCTGGCGACGGGCGAACTGCTCGGGATAGCGCTGCAACTGGCTGCGCAGAACAGCGCCCTGGAACTCGCTGAGGCGGTAGTTGCCGCCCAGCAGGTAGTGGGCGTACCACAGTCCGTCGGGCTGGCGGCCGCAATTGCTCAGCGAACGGACCAGCGCGGCGATGTCGGGGTCGTTGCAAAGCACCATGCCGCCCTCGCCGGCGGTGAGGTTCTTCGAGGCGTGAAAGCTGACGATGCCACACTGCCCGAGGGTGCCGACGCGACAGCCTTTCCACGAGGCGCCCCAGGCTTGCGCCGCGTCTTCCACCACGGCGAGCCCATGCCGCCGGGCCAGGGCCAGCAGGCCGTCCATGTCCGCCGGGCAACCGCCGAGGTGTACGGGCACAATGGCGCGCGTGCGGGGGGTGATATTCGCCGCCACACTGTCGGGATCAAGGGTGTAGGTCTGCGGATCGACGTCGGCAAAGATGGGAATGGCGCCAAGTTCCAGGGCAGCGGTGGCGGTGGCGATAAAGGTGTAGCCCGGCACGATCACTTCGTCGCCCGGCCCCACCCCGGCGGCGACAAGCGCCAGCTTGAGGGCAACCGTGCCGTTGGTCACCGCCACGCCGTGCGCCGCGCCTTGGTAGGCGGCGAATTCGGCCTCGAAGTGACTCACTTCCTCGCCCTTGAGGGCGTCCCAACGGCCACTTTGCAACACCCGCTGCAGCGCCTGCACGTCGCTTTGATCCCAGACCGGCCAAGCTGGAAAAGGCGCCTGTCGCAGCGCTGTCCCACCCGCGATTGCCAAGTGAGCCATAGAGCCTGATGCTCCCTGTCAGGGCTGATACGATGCCGAGCAAACGGGGCATTCTACTTTGGGCCATGGCCCCTTGACAAGCGCGTGTACAAACTCAATGGATTTCAATACCTTATGCAAGGCAGGGTCGGGCGGTTCCCACAACTGGGAGGGGTGGCGGCGTCCGGCATGCGAAGGACGCCGTTGATGCAGCGTACGAATCAAAACCGAACGCCTACGCCCCGATCTGCGGGGGCCGCGGCGCTCAGAAGGGAAAGGTTACATGAAGCGTTCCTATTTCGTGGTCCTGGCGCTGGTGCTGGGACTCGGCTTCGGCTCGGTCTACGGGCAGGAGGAAACCACAGCCAAGCAAGCCGACATCAAGAGACTGCTCGGCATCACCGGCGCCTCCAACACCGGCCTGCGGGTGTTCAGCCAAGTCATCGGCATGTTCCAACGCGCGCACAGCGATGTGCCCGAGGCGGTGTGGATGGAGATGATCAGCGAGGCGGAAACGAAGGTGGATGCCTTCGTCATGGAAATGCTGGTGCCGATTTACGACAAGCACCTGACGCACGCGGACATCGAGGATCTAATCGCGTTCTACGAAACGCCGGTCGGCCGCAAACTGCTGGCCGTCATGCCGCAGATGCACCACGAAAGTCGGACCGCCGGTGAGATCTGGGGCCGGGAATTCGCCCGCGCCGTGCAGGAAAGGCTCGCCGAGAAGGGCTTCGAATAAGCCGCCCTCACCTCAGGCTGTCCGCCACTTCCAGCAGGGCGCGGGCGCGCTTCACCACCGGCACGTCCACTACCTGGCCGTCCAGCGACGTTGATCCCCTGCCCTGCCGCTCGGCCTCCTCGAAAGCCGCCACCACGCGGCGGGCGTGCGCTACCTCGGCATCGGAGGGCGAAAAGGCGGCGTTGATAAGGTCCACCTGCGCCGGATGAATGGCGAACTTGCCCTTGAAGCCGATCTTGCGGGAAGCCTGTGCGTTGCGCTTCAGCCCTTCAGGATCGCGGAAACCAAAGTACGGCGTATCCAGCGCCAGCACCCCGGCGGCCCGTGCCGCTACGCACATGACGTTGCGCGAATACGCCACCTCGGCGTCGTCCTCGCTGCGTTCGATGCCCATGTCGTGCGTCAGGTCCTCCGCCCCGAACGCCACCCCGACGATGCGCGGCGACGCCGTGCAGATGTCGTAGGCCTTGACGATGGCCAGCGCCGTCTCGATCCACGGCACCAGCTTGACGTGGCCGCGCTGCAGACCGGCCTTGGCTTCAAGCTTCTCCAACACGCCGTCCACCGCCGCCACGTCCGCAGGGGTGGAAATTTTGCCCACCGAAACGCCATAAACGTGTGGGCCGACAACCGCTGCCAAGTCCTCCTCCAACAGGCCGGTATCCAGAGAATTGACGCGCGGGATGACCCGCGGTCCGGCTTGGGCGAGTTGCGGCAGAAACGACGCCGTCACGTTGCGAGCCTGCGTTTTCTCGTCGGCGGGAACGGAGTCCTCCAGGTCGGGAATGAAGGCGTCCGGGGCGCTGCCCATCGCCTTTTGCAGCATGTTGGCGCGGTTGCCCGGAACGAACAGCAGGCTTCTGAGCACTGGCATGGTTCTCTCCGATGGGTTTTGGGAACTGAATGGCGGGGAAATTGCGGAAAGAATGTAGGCCGGACCGCAACGCGAAGTTGATCGCCTCGCGCTTCGTCGCCAGCCGGTCCTCCGCACAAGCTTCGTCGTCGATGTTTACATGGATGTGGGACACACGCGCAAGATACATCAGGGCGGATAGCGGCCAAGTGCCATTGAGCGAACGCCTGGGTTCCCTCGCCAAGTCCTCGGCTATATGGTCTGGATGCTCTATTCTTCATGGAATTCAATCGGCGACGTTTCTACCTTGCCTGAAAGCGCTGATCAGCACTTAATAGTATATAGTATCCGCTTCAGATGCCGTCTTCCCGCCGCCACGCCTTCCGAGAAGGGTCATGAGAAAACCCCGTTTATCCGCCGTTGCAACCCTGCTTTGGTTGCTGACGTGCTGTCTCCTCCCCGCTGATTGCCAGACACCTACCGAGCAGCCGTGCATGGCACCCGCCGGCCGCACACAAGACCCGGGAATCATCCTGCAGGCGCAGAAGCTGGAATACTTTGAAGCCGAGAACCGGCTGGAGGCGACCGGCAAGGTGTCGGTGGTCTATGGCGACACGCTGCTGCTGGCCGACCGCCTGGAAATGGACACGGAAAGCGGCGTCGGCACCGCCACGGGCGACGTGCGGCTGTCCACCCCCGAGGACCAGCTGCGGGCGTCGCGGATGGACTTCGATCTCACCAACGAGCGCGGCCTGGCTTACGACGCCAGCGGCCTCATCGGCAACACGTATCGCGTCAGCAGCGAGCGTCTGGAACGCCTCGGACCGCAGCGCTTTGTGGCACGGCGCGGTCGGCTCACGACGTGCACCGGGCGGGTCCCCGCCTGGGAGTTTCGCGCCCGGCAGGCCCGCCTCGGCGCGGGCAATTACGTGACCCTGCAGCACCCGTCCTTTCGCATCAAGGGCGTGCCGGTGTTCTACCTGCCGTACGCCGTCTTCCCCTACCGGGACGAGCGCACCACCGGCTTCCTGCCGCCGCATCTGGGCAGCGACAGCAACCACGGGGCCGTCGTCAGGGGCGAGTTTTTCTGGGCCATGACGGAGTGGATGGACAGCACGTTTGGCCTCGAATACTTTGGCGAGCGCGGTTACCGGCCGTACGTGGAGTACCGCTACAGCCTCGATCCGCAGTCCGATGGGCAGGCGCAGAGCAGCTTCATTCACGACCGCAGAACGGGCGAGGACCTGTGGCAAATCTTCCTGCAACAGCGGCAGACATTCGGTTGGGGCATCAACGGCGTCACGCAGCTTGACTTGCGCAGTGAGCGCGACATTCAGCGGCGCTTTGCGCGTAACATTCAGCAAGAATCCACGACGCATACCGCGTCGTTCGCCAGCCTCAGCAAGCGCTTCGCCAACAGCCGCGTGACGCTGCAGGCGGACGCCTTCGAGGGTATCCCGGACAGCGGCAGCGACGAGACGTTCGCACGCCTGCCGAGCCTGCACCTGGAGCAGTTTCTGACCCCGCTGCTGGGACGGGCCTACTTCTCGGTAAGCGCCGCGGCCGACCGGATGCGGGCGTCCACCATACGCGACAACGCGGTCGTGCAGCGTTTCGACCTATTTCCGCAACTCAGCGTGCCGCTGCGGGTGGCGCCGTGGCTGCAGATCACCGGCAGCGCCGGGCTGCGGCAGACGTATTACCAGCGCGAGGGAATGGCGGAGGGCGAGGCGTCCCGGACCGTTGTCGACGTGCGCGCCGCGGTGGAAGGACCCGCCTGGCAGCGGCGCTACACGCGCAGCGGCGGCGCCTTGATCCACCTGTTGGCAACGGGGCTGGATTACCGGTACGTTCCCGAGGTGGATCAAGACGACTTGCCGGCTTACGAAACCCTCGACGCCAACGAGCACGTTCTCGATCCACTGGAAACACTGACCCTGCTGGACCGCATCGGCCCGGCAAACTACGTCAAGCTACGGCTGTCCAACCGCTTTTTTGCCCGCAACGGAGCGGGGCAGATACGCGAGGCGGCCCATCTGATCATCGTGCAGGGTTTTCATGTCGGAGACGGTAATCCTGGTGAACATGCAGGGGAGATGGGACCACTGGACATCGACGTGGGCGTGCGTCTGTGGCGGTTCTGGTCGCTGGAATCGGTGCTGCGCGTGGCACCGCAGACGGGCGAATTGCAAACGGCCAACTGGCGGATCGCCGTCAACCTGCCGCACGGCAGATCGCTCTTCCTGCATAGCAACTACCGTCGGAACCCGAAGGTGCTCTACGTCATCGGCGGCATCAGCGTGTCGGTGTTCAAGGGGCTCAAAATGGGTTACAACACCCGCTACAACGGCTCACGGGGCCAGTTCCGTGACCACGTCACCACCCTGCTCTACCAGGCTCAGTGCTGGAGCATCAATGGTAGCCTGCGCCTGCGCCACAATGGCGACCGGACGTTCCTGGTGGAAGCGAATCTCTTGTATTTCTGAATGGACGGGCTGATTGATGACCCTGTACCGACGCCTTTTGTCATACGTTTATCCGTATCGGCACCGGCTGATGGCGGCCATCCTGTGCAGTGTGGCCGTGTCGGGCACAACGGGTTACGCGGCGCTGCTGGTGAAGCCGATTCTGGACGAGATTTTCGTGGCGCGCGATACCACACGGCTGGCGTTCTTTCCGCTGCTGGTGATGTTGCTGTACATCGCGCGGGGCTTTCTGCTGTACGGGCAGGCGTACCTGATGCGGTCGGTCGGGCAGCGGGTCATCCGCGACCTGCGGCAGCAGATGTTTGCGCACCTGCAGGGGCTGCCGATGACGTATTTCAATCGCCAGCATACCGGGGTGCTGATGTCGCAGATCATGCACGACGTCACGCTGATCGAGCGCGCCGTCACCGATGCGGTGTCCACGGGTCTGCGGCAGGGCCTGACGCTGCTGGCGCTGATCGGCGTGGCCCTCTACCGCGACTGGGTGCTGGCGACGTGGGCCTTGCTGGTGCTGCCGTTCGCCTGCCTGTGCATCGTGCAACTCGGGCGCGCCCTGCGGCGGCTGAGCCGGCGGGCGCAGGAGCACCTCGGCGCCCTGAACGCGCTGGTGGCGGAGGTGTTGGGCAACATCCGGGTGGTCAAGGGCTTCGGGCGCGAGGGCTACGAAAACGCGCGCTTCCGGCACGGCAACGAGGCGTACTACAATGTCATGTTGCGGTCGGTGCGCACCGACGAGATGCGCTCGCCGATCATGGAGTTCCTGGCCGCGGTGGGGGTCGCGGCGGTGGTCTGGTACGGCGGCTCGCAGGTCATCGCCGGCACGACGACGCCGGGCACGTTCTTCTCGTTCCTGACGGCTATCTTCATGATTTACGAGCCGGTGCGGCGATTGAGCCGGATCAACAGCACCATCCAGAACGCCCTGGCCGCGGCGGGGCGGGTCTTCGGCCTGCTGGACGCGCCGGGCGAGGCGGTGGAAGAAAACGGCACGCCGGCGCTGACGTCGATCCGGCACGGGCTGGCGTTCAACAACGTGTCGATGCGCTACGAACCCAACGCGGCCCTGGCGCTCGACAACGTGTCGCTGGAGGTGCCGGTAGGCAGCGTCGTGGCACTAGTCGGCACAAGCGGCGGCGGCAAGACGTCGCTGGTGCACCTGATCCCGCGTTTTTACGAGCCGGAGAGCGGCTGCATCACCATTGACGGGCGGGATATCCGGGAGGTGTCCCTGGCGTCGCTGCGGTCACAGATTGGCGTCGTCTCGCAGGATGTCATCCTGTTCGACGACACCGTGCGGCGCAACATTCTGTACGGCGACCCGCAGGCCGACGATGAGCAAGTCATCGCAGCCGCCCACGCGGCCTACGCGCACGACTTCGTAACGCAACTGCCGGACGGCTACGACACGAAGATCGGTGAACGCGGCGTCAAGTTCTCCGGCGGCGAAAAACAACGCCTGGCCATCGCCCGCGCCCTGCTGCGCAACGCCCCGATCCTCATCCTCGACGAGGCCACCTCCGCCCTCGACAGCGCCGCTGAACGCATGGTGCAACACGCCCTCGAAAACCTCATGAAGGACCGCACCACCTTTATCATCGCCCATCGCCTCTCCACCGTTCGCCACGCCGACCTCATCGTCGTCCTCCACGAGGGCCGCATCGTCGAACGCGGCTGCCACGACGACCTCCTCGCCGCGTCCGGCCCCTACCGCCGCCTGTACGACCTGCAATTCCGGACGCAGGAGCTGGCGCCTGATGGGGGAGTTGTTGGGAGGTAACGGGATTGATGGAAAGTAGGCCGGATTAGAGCTCCTTCGGATCATAACGGCTCAAGATCACTCCGGCGAAAGCCGGAGTCCAGAAGTTCGTCTGGGATAAAAAACTGGCCCGGACTGTTCCAGGGTCACTGGATTCCGGGTCAAGACCGGAATGACACTTTGGGCGTTGGTTGGTTCATTCAGAACCGAAAATTCTCTAATCCGACCTACGCAAAAGGAGATGGCAATGACATTGCAGGACTTGCGTTACGTCGTGACGCTGGCGGAGACCCGAAATTTCGCGCGCGCCGCGGAAGCCTGCCACGTCAGCCAGCCGACGTTGAGCACGCAGATCAAGAAGCTCGAAGAGGAGTTGGGCCTCGCCCTGTTCGAGCGCACCAACAAGCGCGTCATGCCGACATCAGCGGGTGTTGAGTTGATTGCGCAGGCGCGGATCGTGTTAGAGGAAGCGGAGAAGCTTCGCCAAATGGCGCACCAGGCCCTCGACCCGATGGCCGGGCCGCTGCGGCTCGGCGTCATCCCCACCTTGGGACCTTATCTCCTGCCCCATCTCGTGCCCCAGCTGCGCACGGATTATCCAGACCTGAGCTTGTATCTGAGAGAGGATCTGACCGCCAATCTGATCGAGCGGCTGCGCACCGGATTGCTGGACGCGATCCTGTTGGCGTTGCCCATTCAGACCGACGGGCTGGAACTCATCGAGCTGTTCCGGGAACCGTTCGTGATGGCGCTGCCAAAGGACAGCCCGCTGGCCGGCAAGTCGGAGGTGATGGAAACGGATCTGGTGGGTGTACCGCTGTTGTTGCTCGAAGACGGGCATTGCCTGCGCGACCAGGCCCTGGCGGTCTGCGGCTTGCCGCAACCGCGCGGCGCCGAAGATTTCCGCGCCAGCAGCCTGGAGACGCTGCGGCAGATGGTGGCGGCCGGCGTGGGCTGCACGCTCCTGCCGGCGTTGGCCGCCAACGCCGCCGGGGTGGGCGGGACAAAGCTGGCCAGCACAAAGCTTGCTAGCAAGGAGCTGATCGAACTGCGCTCCTTCGCGGCTCCGGTCCCCTACCGCACGATTGGCCTGGCCGCGCGGCGAGGCTTTCCCCGCATGGAGATGGTGCGGGCGTTCGCCGAGCTGATCAAACGCTGTGCGCCCCACGGGGTGGAATTGATCGCGTCGTCGGGAACGCCCGAGTCGTCCGGCGCTGGGGCACCGGACGACTCGCCAAGCCGAGGCTAGAGAGGTCCGATGAAGTTCCACCGATGCTAACCCCTGTCGGCCAATTTACCTTATCCCGGCGGAGAGGTCGTGTCCCGGGCTGGCCAACAGAAGGCATCGGCTATTCATACGGAACCCGGTCGCGTTTTGGCGACCTGCTCACACCTCCCTAGACCAGGGCCATGGCATCCGCCACCAGCCTCGATTCGATCTCCGTGATGTCCAGACCGAGCGCTTGCGCCACCCCGCGTCCGTAGTCGGTATCGGCCCGGAAGAAGTGGCAGAGCTGGCGCATTTGGATATCCGGCCTTGCCTGTCCGAGCGCCCCGGCGATGGCTTTGTGCAACCGCTCCTGCTCGTCCGGCGGCATGAGGCGGTAGAGATTGCCCGCCTGGGTGAAATCGTCATGATCTTCACGCGAGTCGTAGCGGTCCACCGCCACGTCGCCCAGCGGCAGCGCCGGCTCTTTGTATTCCGGTTGATCCTTCGGTGCCGTGTCGTCGCTGTTGGGGAAGTAATGGGTGGCGCTGCCGCCCTGTCCCAGCGACATGACGCCGTCGCGCTGGTAATGCATCACCGGGCAGCGCGGGCGGTTGACCGGCAGCTGCTGATAGTTGTTGCCGACCCGGTAGCGGTGGGCGTCGGCGTAGCTCATCAGGCGCGCCTGGAGCATTTTGTCGGGGCTCCAGCTGATGCCGGGCACGGTCGCACTGGGGCTGAACGACGCCTGCTCCACCTCGGCGAAATAGTTTTGCGGGTTGCGGTTGAGTTCCAGAATACCCACCTCGATCAACGGAAAGTCCGCGTGCGGCCAGACCTTCGTGAGATCAAACGGATTCCACGCAAACGCCTCGGCCTGCGCCTCAGTCATGACCTGAATGGAGAAACGCCAGCGCGGAAAATCACCGCGCTCGATGGCCTCGAAGAGGTCGCGCTGGTGCGACTCTCGGTCCCTTGCCGTCAAGGCGCCCGCCTCGGCGTCAGTGAGGCACGCGATGCCCTGCAGCGTCTTGAAATGGAACTTGCACCACACCCGTTCGCCGGCCGCGTTGATGAGGCTGTACGTATGGCTGCCGTAGCCGTTGAGGTGCCGGTACGACCTGGGCAGGCCGCGGTCCGAAAAGAGGATCGTCACCTGATGCAGGGATTCCGGGCACAGGGACCAGAAGTCCCATTGCATATTCATGTCGCGCAGGTTCGTTTGCGGATGGCGCTTCTGGGTGTGGATGAACTGGGCGAACTTGTAGGGGTCGCGGACGAAGAACACCGGGGTGTTGTTGCCCACCATGTCCCAGTTGCCCTGCTCGGTGTAAAACTTCAGCGCAAAGCCGCGCACGTCGCGCTCCGCGTCCGCCGCGCCGCGCTCGCCGGCCACGGTGGAAAAGCGCAGAAACGTCTCGGTTTCCTTGCCGACCTCGGAGAGAAACGCGGCGCGCGTGTAGCGCGTCACGTCGTTGGTGACCGTAAAGGTGCCGTACGCCGCAGAGCCCTTCGCATGCACCACGCGCTCCGGGATGCGCTCGCGGTTGAAATGCTGCATTTGCTCCAGAAGCTGCACGTCCTGCATGAGCAGCGGGCCGCGCGCCCCAGCGGTCAGGGCGTTTTGATTATCGGCAATGGGCGAACCGTCGGCCGTGGTCAGGATATGATGATGGTGACTCATGATGTCGTCTCCTCAGCGGTTGAGAATCACGCGGTTGCAAGGCCCCTGGGTCGAAGCTGTCGGGGGTCACGTTGTTGTGCTGAGGAGGAAGGTAGCGATACATCAATTATAAGTAAAATACATAATAACTATCTCTATAATAGCTTTAAACTATGCATTGAAATTAAACGATGCCCGGCGGTCTGCCGACATACGCCACCTTCCCCGCCTGTCTGCTCACCGCGTTCGCAATGAGCTGTTCCCTGGAGCGGAACATGTCACCTTCTCTGGGTAATTTGAACCTGTCCAACAAGCGGTCCACGGCAGCGGCGTGGCTTTCCAGATCACCGTCGGCGAGAATGTGCCCAATGCCAAGGTCTCGCGCCGTCAAAACCTGGGCAATCAGCAGCGTCCGGTGACAATCCAGTGGCTCCTTCTCGCTGCACATCAGCGCGATGCGGCGTTCGCCCGTTCGTTGGATGACCTGCCGGATACCCTCCTTGAACGCATCCGTTTCCGCCAACCGGTCGTATTGAACCCGCCCCTCGCTGTCGTAGCACGAAGGGTCCGTCGGCCGCCCGCCAAGTTCCACGCCCATGAACCCATAGCCGACACCCGCTTCCGACAGCGCAGCCTGCAAGGTCTTCCGGTTGAATTGGGGATTGTACCGGCTATGCGGCGATGACCGGACATCCACGACCTCTTCAATCTCGTGCCTGAGCAGGAGACCCAGAAACACCTCGGCGGCGTGATTCGAGTGTCCGATGGTAAACACGGGCGAGCGGGGCTGGTTCATGAAAACATGCCTCTCGAATCGGAAGTTTGACCGGATTCTTGAACCCTGGGTAATATGGCACGAGGACGACGCACAGAAAACAGGACGCTACGGCGCATGGAGACGCTATGACCGCATCACCTCCCAAGCCCAACGACCACAGTTGGCTCACCAAGCTCAGCACCGACAGTCAGGAAACCGCGGCGTATTACGATGCCTGGGCCGGAAACTACGACCAGACCCTGGCGCAATGGAATTACCAGAGTCCTACGATTGTGGCAACGATGCTCAAGCAAGAGGTGCCGCCGGATGGTCGCGTTCTGGACGCCGGTTGCGGCACCGGCCTGTCCGGCAAAGCGCTGCACGCCGCCGGTTTCCGGCGCCTGACGGGTATTGACATCTCCCAGGCGTCGCTCGACGTGGCCGCGCAAGCCGGAGTCTACGAGCGTTTGCTCCAGGTCAACTTGCAACAGATGCCCCTGCCGCTTGAGACCGACGAATTCACCGCCGTGCAGTGTGTGGGCGTGCTGACCTACATCCCGGACACGGCCACCATCATGCGGGAATTTTGCCGGGTCGTACAACCGGGCGGCCTGGTGGCCTTTACGCAGCGGCAGGATCTGTTCAACGAACGTGACGTCGCCGGCGTGATGCAAACGCTGGCCGATGAGGGGACATGGACGCCGGTTTCGGTCTCCGAGCCCCAGGTATATCTGCCCGGCAATGCGGATTACGCCGACAACGTCAAGGTCATCTATTGCGTCTGCCGCAGCGCATAGCGGAATGTCGGATTACGCTGCGCTAATCCGACCTACAACAGCCGCCAACGTCCCCACCATTCCGAAAGCCGAAACGGAATCCCCCATGTCGTTGTTCAGCCGCTACGTCTGCCGCTACTTCGTGACCTACTTCGCCGCCAGCCTGGGCCTGTGCACGGCCCTGTTTCTGGTCGTGGAAATCTTCGACCGCATCGACGAATTCATCGAGCGGCAAGTCCTGTGGTACGACGCGGCGCGCTACCTGGCATTCAAGCTGCCCGGCATTCTCTACCAGATGGCGCCGATCGGCTGTCTGCTCGCCTCGGTGCTCACCTTCAGCACCCTCAACAAGAACAACGAAATCGTGGCGATCCGCGCGGCAGGCCGCTCCCCCCTGAGCCTCGCCTGGCCGCTGGTCGTGCCGGGCGGCGCCGTGTGCCTGGCCATGCTGCTGGCGCAGGTCTACTTGGTGCCGCACACCAATCACACCGCCAACCTGATCTGGCGCACCCGCGTTCGCCACGCCAAGATGGACCTGGGCCAGGGCCTGTTTCAGCGCGGGCACATCTGGTATCGTAGCGCCCAGCGAATCTGGAGCATCAAGCGCGGCCTGCCGCTGGAACAACGCCTGCTCAACGTTACTATCTTCGAGGTGGACGACACTGGGCGCGTTCGGCAGCGTTACGATGCCGCCGAGGCGCGCTGGGACGCCGACGGCTGGACGCTGCACGAGGGCCAGCGGCACACCTTCGACGAGGAGGGCCATTTCGCCGCCAGCCCGGAGGTGTTCAGCGTCCGGCGCGTCGACTTCACGGAACGCGCCGAGGACATCGGCGCGGTACGCAAGGAACCGGACGAGATGAGCCTGCAGGAGAGCCTTGCGCACGCCCGGCGCCTGCAGCAGCAAGGGGTGCCGGACCGCCTGTATCGGGTGGCGTTCCACGGCAAGATCGCCTTCGCCGCGGTGGGCGTCCTCATGGCCTGCTTCGGCCTGCCCCTTTCCCTGCTCTCCAACCGTAGCGGCGGCATGATTCGCGCCGTCGCCCTGACCTTGGCCGCCGGTTTCAGCTACTGGATTCTGCACTCCTTCGCCATCGCTCTCGGCGTCAACGGGCAACTCCCGCCGTTGCTGGCGGCCTGGAGCGCCAACGGCTGTCTCGCGGCCGGCAGCGTGGTCATGGCAGCGCGGATAAGATGATGTAAGGAAGCCGAACATGCGAATGCAGGACGGACCGGCCGTTGAAGTGAATATCTGGGTAGAGGCAGCACCGGTGCGGGTGTGGGAACTGGTGGGCGACCTCGCGCTCATGGGCGAGTGGAGCCCCGAGTACCAGGGCGGCGACTGGCTCGACGGCGCCGCCGGGCCCGCCGTCGGGGCGCGTTTCAAGGGCCGCAACAGGCGCGGCGAGCGGGCGTGGGAAAGTGAGTCCACGGTCATCGAATCGGTGCCGGGACAAGCGCTCGCCTGGGCGGTGAGTGATCCCGGCAACGCCGCCGCGACGTGGCGATTCGATCTGCAGCCCGAGGGTGACGGCACGCGGGTGCGGCAGCACGTGCGCCTGGGGCCGGGACCCTCCGGCCTGACGGCGCGCATTGCCGAACGGCCCGACCGGGAAGAAGACATCGTTGCCGCCCGCTGCGCCGAGATCCGCCGCAACATGCAAGCCACTCTCGAAGGTCTGAAGGCCGCCGCCGAGCAAGGGGCCTGACGATGCGCGTGGCCATCCAGCTTGGCGCCGCAGGCGGCTCATGGAACGACGCCGTCACCTACGTGCAGGAAGCCGAGCGCCTCGGCGCCGCGGTGTGCTTCGTCGCCGAAGCCTGGGGCACCGACGGCGTCAGCCCGCTGGGCTACCTGGCGGCGAAAACCGAGCGCATCCTGCTGGCCAGCGGCATCCTGCAAATCGGCATCCGCACCCCCGCCCTGGTCGCCCAGACCGCCCTCACCCTGAGCAGCCTGTGCAACAACCGCTTCATCCTCGGCCTCGGAGTCAGCGGCCCGCAGGTCATCGAGGGGTTGCACGGCCAGCCGTTCGCGCACCCGCTGGGCCGCATGCGCGAGACCATCGACATCATCCGCCTGGCGTTCGCCGGCGAGCGCCTCACCTATCAGGGCAGGCATTTCACCCTGCCGCGGCCCGGCGGCGAGGGCAAGGCGCTGCGCCTCAGCCAGCCGGCAAATCCCAACATCCCCATCTACCTGGCGACCCTGGCGCCGAAAATGCTCGAACTGACCGGCGAGCTCGCCGACGGCTGGATCGGCACCAGCTTCATCCCGCGCGGCGCCACGGCCTACACCGATCATCTGGCCGCCGGAGCCGCCCGCGCCGGACGTCACCTTGCCGATCTGGATCTGTCGCAAAGCGGCGACGTGGCCTTCAGCGACGACGTCGACGTCTTGGTCGCCGAGCGCAAACGCGGCCTGGCGTTCTCCCTCGGCGGCATGGGCTCGGCGAGCACCAATTTCTACAACGACGCTTACAGCCGCCAAGGCTGGCCCGACGTGGCGACCCGCGTGCAGCAACTGTGGGTGACGGGCAAACGCCAGGAAGCCGCCGCGTGCGTCCCTGACGAGATGGTGCTGGAAACGACGATGATCGGCCCCGAGACCATGGTCCGGGGGCGCATGCGCGCCTGGCGCGACGCGGGCATCACCACGCTGCGCGTCTACCCCGCCGGCAACACCCTCGCCGAACGGCTGGAAACGCTGGGTCGTGCGATTGACCTGGTTCGCGGGATCAATGAGGAAGCGGAATGATTGGGGGCCACAGTGGCCGCACGGGAAGGGGCGGAGGAGATGGTCCAGTTATGACGACGGCCGGTCGGCTTCCATATAGGCCCGCAGAATGGTGTTGATCCGAGTCTGATAATGGGGTCCTTGGCCCTTGAGCCATGTCAGGATGTCCTGATCCAATTGCACGTACACACCCTGCTTGGCCGGGGGCATACGGAATTCCGCATCCGCCCAGAACGCTGCATCGGTTTCAGGGATATCGCTATAGTCAATATCCTCGTCCCGTATGGCTTCAATTTCCTTCAGACGCTTTCGCGAGATAGTCATAAAATGCCTGCCTTTCCTGGCGACTGGCTTTGCGGGCTGAAATGAGCCGAATCTTCCCGCCGCGGTCCGGATGGGCCACTACTAACACGATATCCGGCAAGAGCATACCCGTGGTGATCCGGCGTATTTCGCCATAATCTCTCCGGTCATCAATTTTCGTGAGGGTGGGTCCGTCGAAGATAGGCAAAACTTCCTCGAAGCTGGTGCCGTGCTTGGCTTGATTTGCTCTATCTTTGTCCTCATCCCATTCAAAGCCCGGTTCAAAATTCATGAGGGCAATTCCCGGCCCGCGGTCTCGTCCGACATCTTCGGTCCCCGCAAGGGAATCCTATGGCGGGAACCCAGGGAACCGGTTTTCATCATAGGAACCACGTTGAGAAGCACCGCGATGTCGGCCCCCTGGCGCGTTTCCCCAACTCAGCTCGGCGGCGGGCCGAAGGTCATAATGTACTCCGGCAGCACCTTGAACAGCACCCGCACTTCGCCGCGCGGATCACGCAACGGATAGGGGTCTTGATCGATGTAGCGCTTGGACAAGGCGTTTACGTTGGTCGTGGCCTCATGTCCCCGCTGAGGATCGGTTTCTTCGATCATATCGACGACGCGGCCGTTGATCGTCATCCAGTGGTATGGATTCTCCGGGTTCACCGCCATGATGCTGACCTGCGGTCGGGCGCGCATGTTCTCGTCCTTGACCCGTCCCTTCTTGGTATTCACCAGGATATGCGTGCCGTCATGGGCCACCCAGATGGGGGTCAACTGGGGCCTGCCATTGGGCATCATGGTCGCCAGGGTGCAGGTGACCGGCCCTTCCAGCAGGGTGCGGTATTTGTCTTCGAGGTCTGCCAGTTTGGGCAAGGCGCCCCGCGCCCCCGTGTCGAACGCGTTCTCGTTTCCTGGCATAATTACGTTTGCGGTTCGAATCGCCATTCGCGTAAGCTCCTCTGATGGTCTTCTGTCCGGTGCTGATGGTTCGGAAAACGCCTCAAGATATACAGGTTCTGCCGTTTTTCAAGCCCTTTGTCGTCGTCAACCAGGCCGCTCCAAACCCCACAAACCCAGCCGGCTCGCAAGAGCCAAGGTGACAAAACGATGCCTGACATCCTCGTGTATACCGACGGCGCTTGCCTGGGCAACCCCGGCCCCGGCGGCTGGGGCGTGCGCATCCTCTACCCCGACGGCACCGTGCGCGAACTGGGCGGCCGCGAGGCGGCGACCACCAACAACCGCATGGAACTGCAAGGGGCGCTGGCGGCCCTGCAGGCCATCGAACCGGGCGCGGCAGCCATCGTGTACTCAGACAGCCAATACGTCATCAACGGCCTGACGAAATGGCTGTCCGGCTGGAAACGCAAGGGCTGGGTGACCGCCAGCCGCACACCGGTCAAGAATCGCGACCTGTGGAGGCAGTTGGACGCCGAAGATCCCGGGCGGGTCAAGTGGCGGCACGTGCGCGGCCACAGCGGCGACCCCGGCAACGACCGCGCCGACGAAATCGCCAGTGGTTTCGCCGCCGGCAAGCCGCCGATTCTTGCCGACGGCCGGGTCGAATCTAATGCTGCCCCTGCGGCTGCCGACCGCCGCCGTGTTCAATACGTCAGCCTGGTAGACGGCGCCCTCATCCTCGACACCGACCCGGAGGCGCACCACCGGCGCCGGCAAGACAACCCGCAAGCCCAGGCCCGCGTCCGCACCCTGCGCGACTTGGCCGACTTCTGCGCCCGGCAAGGTCTTGAGCTTCCGCCATAACCATTGATAGCGGCGCGCGTCCTCCGATATCCACAAGGCATCGCGTGACCAACAAACAGCCCCCGCCGTCTATATCCTGGCCAACCGCCGTAACGGCGCGCTTTACACAGGCGTAACCAGCAACCTGCCCGCACGTGTGTGGCAGCACAGAAACGATGTGACCGAAGGGTTCACGAAGAAATACGGCGTCCATACATTGGTGTACTTTGAACTGCACGACGAGATGGCCTCAGCCATCAGCTGGGAAAAACAGATCAAGAACTGGCAACGGAAGTGGAAAGTGACGCTTATAGAGAAGCAGAACCCGACTTGGCAAGACTTGTATGATGATCTGGTGTGAGTGGTCTCCAGAGTCTGTGCCGTCACTCCGGCGAAGGCCGGAGTCCAGCGGCTTTCCGGCGACCAAGAACCTGTACCCAGACTGAAATCAAGGCCGCTGGATTCCCTAGAATCACAAACGAAGTGCAACACTTTGTTAAGGTGTTGCCATGGGACTCTGCTACACACACCTCAACATCGAGGAGCGATGTCACATTGCCCGATTACGTACCGAGGGGCACTCAGTGCGCCAAATCGCGGCAAGTCTGGATCGCAAGCCATCAACCCTTACTCGTGAGCTGAAACGCCATGGCTCAAAGACCCACGGCTACCAGCCCCGCTATGCCGACCAGCAGGCCCGCGCCAGGCGTTGGCGCGGCTCAAAGCTTGAGCGCGATGCAGCCCTGCGACACCGCCTCCTGGCCTGCCTCAAGCTCGGCTGGTCGCCCCAACAGGTGGCCGGCAGGCTCGCCCGCCAGGCCACCAAGTGCCTTATCTCATACGAGACCATCTACCGCTTCATCTATGCCCAACTCGCCCGCAAGAACGACTACGCCTGGCGCCACTATCTGCCCTTTGCCAAATCGAAACGCGGCAGACGGCGGCGCAAAGGCCGCAGTCCGGCGTCCTTCATCAAACTCAGACGACCCCTGGCGGAGCGTCCGACCGAGGTCGCTGAGCGCCGCACACCCGGCCACTGGGAGGCCGACCTGATGCTGTTCAGGACTTATGGACAAGCGATCCTGACTTTGCACGAGCGCCAGTCGCGTCTTCTCATCGCGGCCAGGGCGCCCGGCAAAGCCGCCGCTCCCATCGCCAAGGCCATGAGAGGTCTCCTGGGCTCCTTGCCGTCTGAGTGGCGCCAAACGGTCACCTTCGACAACGGCACGGAGTTCGCAAGACATTACAAGCTCCATGACCTCGGCATCGAGACCTTCTTCTGCGACACCCATGCGCCGTGGCAAAAGGGCGGAGTGGAAAACGACATCGGTCGCATGCGCCGCAGCTTGCCCCGTAAGACGGACTTGGCGCTGTTGCCAGAGAAGCGCTTTACGGAACGGGTGCAGGCGTACAACAATACGCCTCGCAAATGTCTCGGTTACCAAACGCCAGCCGAGACCTTCTGGAAACACGTGTTGCACTTGAAATGTGAATCCACCTTCCGGCGTGCGCCGGAATGACCGATGCGGGGACGTTGGGCAGGCGATTTCCATAGAACCATTGTCCCTAATTTGGCTCGCTCCAGACGACCGCAGAGGCCACCCATGAGCACCACCGAGGTCATCCGCATCATTGGCGCGGAGCACAACAATCTCAAAAACCTGTCGCTCGATATCCCGCTGCACGAGTTGCTTGTCATTACCGGCGTCAGCGGCTCGGGCAAGTCCAGCCTGGCCTTCGATACGCTGTACGCCGAGGGGCAGCGGCGTTACGTCGAGAGCTTTTCGGCCTACGCGCGGCAGTTCCTGGAGCGCATGGACAAGCCGCAGGTTGAGCACGTCGAGGGCATCCCGCCGACCATCGCCATCGACCAGAGCAACCCGGTTAAGAATGCCCGCTCCACTGTCGGCACCATGACCGAGCTGACCGACCACGTGCGGCTGCTGTTCGCCAAGATGGGGCAACTGCACTGCCAGCAGTGCGGCGAGCCGGTACAGCGCAGCTCGGCCAGCGGCGTCGTGGCAACGCTGATGGAACAGCACGGCGGGCAGACCGCCGTGATCAGTTTTCCTTACGCGCGCGTCGCCGGGCGGACGACCCAGGCGTTGCGCCTAGAGCTGCAACGGCTGGGCTTCACGCGCCTGCTGATCGACGGCCAAGTGGCGCGATTGGACGCGGAACTACCCACCTTGCCGAAAAACGCCGCCATCGAGGTAGTAGTCGACCGCCTGTTCCTGCAACCGGACCGCCGCGCCCGCCTGCTGGATTCACTCGAACAGGCCATGCGCTTCGGCCAGGGCCAGGTCGCGGTGCGCCTGCCGCAAGGCGAGCCTCTGCAGTTCAGCCAGCACCTGCATTGCCCAAGGTGCGACATCACCTACCGCGACCCGGTGCCCAACCTGTTTTCGTTCAACAGCCCGCTGGGCGCCTGCCAGGTCTGCCAGGGCTTCGGACGCACCATCGGCATCGACCTCGATCTGATCATCCCGGACCGCCGCAAGAGCCTCGCCCAAGGGGCGATCAAACCCTGGAGCACCCAGGCGACGCGCCAGGAACGGCGCACCCTGCTGGCGTTCTGCGACGACCACGACATCCCCACCGACGTGCCGTTCGCCAGCCTCAGCAGCGCCCAGCAGGCCATGATCATCGACGGCCACGGCGAGTTCTACGGCCTGCGCGGCTGGTTCGCCTGGCTGGAGACGCGCACGTACCGCATGCACGTACGCATTTTTCTGGCGCGCTATCGCAGCTACGTCACCTGCACCGCCTGCCAGGGCACCCGCCTGCAGCCCGAGGCGCTGCTGACGCGCATCCGCGGCCGTACGATCGCGCAGATTTACGCCCTGTCCGTGGGGGCTTGCGCCGACTTCTTCGAGGAACTGGCCGAATCGGCGCCGCACGACGAAGCCATCACCCTGCTGCTCGGTGAGATTCGCAGCCGGCTGCGCTACCTGGTGGACGTTGGCCTGGATTACCTCACCCTGAATCGCCAGTCACGGACGCTGTCCGGCGGCGAGGTACAGCGGGTCAACCTGACCACGGCGCTGGGCTCGTCGCTGGTCAACACGCTGTACATCCTCGACGAGCCGAGCATCGGCCTGCACCCGCGCGACAGCCGCCGCCTGGTGCGCATCCTGCATCATCTCAAGGCCAACCGGAACACCATCGTGGTGGTGGAGCACGACCCGGAGATCATCCGCGAGAGCGACCGCATCCTGGACCTCGGACCCGGCGCCGGCGAGCGCGGCGGCGAGATCGTGTACTTCGGCACGCCGGACGGCATCACCGAGGCGCGCGATTCGCTGACCGGCCAATACCTGGACGGCCGGCGGCGTATCCCGGTGCCAAAGCGGCGCCGACGCCCGCGCAAGGGTCACGCCATCACCATGCGCGGCGCCAGCCAGAACAACCTGAAGGGCATCGACGTGCGCATTCCGCTGGGGCTGCTGGTATGCGTCACCGGGGTGTCGGGATCGGGCAAGAGCACGCTGGTGCACGAGGTGCTCTACAACGGCCTGCAAAAGGCCAGGGGCCTATCGGTCGGCACCCCGGGGGCGTGCCGCGAATTGGCGGGCGGCGAAGCGCTCGACGCTATCGCGCTCGTCGATCAGGCGCCGGTCGGCCGCACCCCGCGGGCCAATCCGGCCACCTACGTCAAGGCCTGGGATCACATCCGGCGGCTGTTCGCCGCCAGCCCGGCGGCGCGCGAGCGCGGCCTGAGCGCCAGCACGTTTTCGTTCAACACCGCCGGCGGGCGCTGCGAGACGTGCCAGGGCAGCGGCTTCGAGAAGATCGACATGCAGTTCCTCTCCGACATCTTCGTCACCTGCCCGGACTGTAACGGGACGCGCTTCCGCCGCGAGGTGTTGGAGGTGACGTACAAGGGCCGCAGCATCGCCGACGTGCTGCGGCTCACCGTGGTCGAGGCGGCAGTATTTTTCGCCGACGCGCCCGCCCTCATCCGGTCACTGCAACCCTTGCAAGACGTGGGGCTGGACTACGTGCGCCTCGGCCAGCCGCTCAACACCCTGTCCGGCGGCGAGGCGCAGCGGCTCAAGTTGGCGTTCCACATGGGGCTGCACGAGGGCGGCCAGCGGCTGTTGATTTTCGACGAGCCCACCACCGGCCTGCACTTCGAGGACATCGCCACGCTGCTGCGAGCCTTCGACCGATTGCTGGCGCAGGGGCACTCGCTGCTGGTCATCGAACACAACATGGAGGTGATCAAAAGCGCCGATTATCTCATCGATCTGGGGCCGGAGGGCGGCGACGCGGGTGGGCATCTGGTGGCTACCGGCACGCCGGAGCAGGTGAGCCGCTGCGACGCCTCGCACACGGGCCGGTTTCTGCGTTCCTACCTGAAACCAAACGCCGACGCCTACCAGTTGGCAAAATCGAATGGGGAAGCAGCCGTTGTTCCATCAGCCAACGGCGCCATCGCCATCAGTGGCGCGCGGCACCACAACCTCAAGAACCTCGAGGTGGACATCCCGCTCGACCGCTTCGTCGTCATCACCGGCCTCAGCGGCTCCGGCAAATCGACACTGGCGTTCGACATCGTTTTCGCCGAGGGGCAGCGACGCTACATGGAAAGCCTGTCGGCGTACGCGCGGCAGTTCCTGCAACCGCTGAGCAAGCCGGACGTGGACAGCGTGCGCGGCGTGCCGCCGACCGTGGCCATCGAGCAGCGGGTGACACGCGGCGGCCACAACTCGACGGTGGCAACGATCACCGAGGTACACCACTACCTGCGCCTGCTGTACGCCAAGATCGGCGTGCAGCACTGCCCGAACTGCGACCTGCGGATCACCTCGCAAACCGGCGAGCAAATCCTGGTGCGCCTGCTGACGGACTACAAAGGCGAGGCGGTCACCCTGCTGGCGCCGGCGGTGCGCGGCCGCAAGGGGTTTCACAAAGACGTGTTGGCGCAGGCGCTGCGCAACGGGGCCTCCGAGGTGCGGATCGACGGCGAGGTGATGGCGCTGGAGCCGCAGCCGCAACTGGACCGCTACCGGGAGCACGACATCGACATTGTGGTGGGCACCACGCAAGTGCGCACACGACAACGACGAGCCGTGCAGGACCTCCTGGAGCAGGCGCTGCGGCTGGGGCAAGGCGCCTGCATCGCCCTGGCGCCAGGGCATGTCGAGCACCTATACAGCCTGAAGTTCTTCTGCCCGGCGTGCAACATCGGCTTCGACGACCTCGACCCGCGGCTGTTCTCGTTCAACAGTCGGCAAGGGGCGTGTCCGGCGTGCCACGGCACCGGCGTGCGGGACGACTTCGATCCGGCGCTGCTGGTGCCGGACGGCCGCCTGTCGCTGCGCCAGGGCGCCCTGGCCTTGTATAACGGTGGGCCATTTTCGGCGCGGCACCGGGCGCGGCTGTTGCGCGACACCGAGCGGATTCTGGACATTGACGTCGACAAACCGTTTGCCGAGGTGCGAGCGCGGCAACGCCAGGCGTTCTGGAACGGTTCCAGCGGACGCACCGGCTCGTTCGAGGGCATCCTGCCGCACTGCCGCCGGCTGTTCGAGGACAGCACCCGCGAGCGGGTCAGGCGGCATCTGGCTCAGTTCATGCGGCAGGCGGTGTGCGCGGCGTGTCGCGGCGCCCGCTTGCGGCCGCAGGCGCGGGCCGTGCGGGTCAATGGCCGGTCGATCAGCGACGTCTCGGCGCTGTCCGTCGAAGCGGCAACAGCCAGCGTGCCGCAGCTCGTGCACGGCGACCGCGACCAGGCGATCACCGCGACGCTGCTGCCGGAAATCATGGCGCGCTTGCAGTGCATGCAGGAGGTGGGGCTGGGTTACCTGACCCTGGACCGGCGCAGCGACACGCTGTCCGGCGGCGAGGCGCAGCGCCTGCGGCTGGCGGCGCAGCTTGGCTCCAACCTGCGCGGCGTGTGCTACGTGCTGGACGAGCCGACCATCGGCCTGCACCCGCGCGACAACGCCCGCCTGCTGGCCACCTTGCAGCGCTTGAAGGCGCAGGGCAACAGCATCCTGGTGGTCGAGCACGACGAAGCGACCATGCGTAGCGCCGATCACGTCATCGACCTCGGCCCCGGCGGCGGCATGCAAGGTGGGCACATCGTCGCCGCCGGTTCCCCGCAGCATCTCGCGCAGCACCCCGCATCGCTCACCGGGCGCTATCTCCGCAACGGCGCACGACCCGGCCCCGCCGGGCGCCAACGCAGCCTGAAAGACCGCCCCCACCTGACCGTTCGCGGCGCCTGCGAGCACAATCTGAAAGGCATCGACGTCAGCTTTCCCCTGGAGACGTTTATTGCCGTAACCGGCGTTTCCGGCTCCGGCAAGAGCACCCTGGTCGAGCACACCCTCTACCCCGCCCTGCGGCAGCGCTTGGGCAGCAGCGTCGACCGCCTCGGCGCGCACCGCGACCTGCACGGCGCAGAGGCGGTGCGGCGCGTGCTGCAAGTGGACCACACCCCCATCGGCAAAAGCCCGCGCTCCAACCCGGCGACCTATGTCGGCTTTTACGACACCATCCGGCGCCTGCTGGCCCAGACGCCGGAAGCGCGCCTGCGCGGCTACACGCCCGGACGGTTTTCGTTCAACGTCAAGGGTGGCCGTTGCGACGCCTGCAGCGGCCAGGGCCAGCGCAAGGTGGAAATGAACTTCCTGCCGGACGTCTTCGTGCCCTGCGAGACCTGCCGCGGCAAGCGATTCACCGAGGAAACGCTGGAGATCGCCTACAACGACAGGCACGCCGCGGCCATCCTGAACCTGACCGTGACGGAGGCCGTGGACGCCTTTGCCAGCGTCGCCAGCGTGCACCGGCCGCTACGGATCATGCACGACGCCGGCCTCGGCTACCTGACTCTCGGGCAGCCCAGCAACACCCTCTCCGGCGGCGAGGCGCAGCGCATCAAGCTGGCCTACGAGCTCAACCGCAGCGCCCAGGCCCATACCCTGTACATCCTCGACGAACCCACCACCGGCCTGCACCCGGCGGACGTGGAAAAACTCTTGCACGTCCTGCAATCCCTGGTCGACGGCGGCAACACGGTCATCGTCATCGAGCACAACCTCGAGGTCATCCGCCAATCCGATTACGTCATCGACCTCGGCCCCGAAGGCGGCCACGCCGGCGGCGAGGTCGTCATCGCCGGCCCGCCCGACCATCTGCTCGCCCACCCGCATGCCTCGCACACCGCGCGCTTTCTGCGGCAGTACGTTGAGGGGGATAGACGATAAGATGGCACTCTGGATTTTCGGACCCCCTGGCTCTCCAGGGGATTGACGGAGTGGTTAGTGGATCGTGATGCGTGATTGCCCGTATATTGCCGCAAAGCTTGTCCCCAACCGGGGCGCGGCCCGTAGGGGCAGGTTTCAAACCCGCCCGCTGGCGTGTTGCGCTGTGACCCCTTGGAACACTGCCGGAACACGCCCAACGTCCCGCAACCCTTGCGGGGGACCGCGGTTCCGGGTTCTATCGCGAGAAGCTTCCCGTAGGTCGGGTTACGCTACGCTTATGAAAACAGTCTGCGCAACGCCCCGAACCTCGTAGGGGCGCCCCTTGTGGGTGCCCATAGTCCCAGGCAGGCGGGCACTCCACAGGGTGGGCACGAGGCCCATCTGGGGGAAACATGTAACCCCCCAACCCCCCTTGTCAGGGGGGCGGCGGTCGCTCCGGGAGCCATTTTCATGGCTCTCGATTAAAAATAGCCTGCGCAATACTCCTGAACGCCGTCATCGCTCACATCGCCCAGGCCGCCGGTTTGGGGCTCAGCGGCAGCCGCGACTTCACCCTGCCCATCGCCGCCGAGTCCTCCGCCGCGGCCGGCGACTTCGAGTTGATCACGCGGCTGATCATCATGGATTCCGGAGAGGCGGGCAGATAGGGAACTGACGGATGCTGCTGCGGGAATCCGACCTGCTCTGAACGTCTTGCAGGGACACATACGTACACGGAATGTCATAAGAGGCAATAATGGATAATCCGATCACACCCGGCAAAATGCTTCTCGAGGAGTACCTCAAGCCGATGGGCATCTCACAGAACGCCATGGCCCGCGCCATCGGTGTTGCCCCGCGAGCGATCAACGAGATCATTCACGCCAGACGGTCGATTACACCCGCCATGTCCATCCGCTTCGGCGCCTTCTTCGGGCAGTCCGACCAATTCTGGGACGGCACCCAGGCCGAGTGCGACTTCCGCCAACTGGCGGACAAAAAACAACGGCTCATTCAAGACATTCGGCCGGCGTCAACCCTTGTATCGATGCGGCAATAACCGCGCATGGGCGCATGTTGCAACGAGGCGGAAAGGATGGGAAAGCGATGGAAGTTCGCGTTGAGTCGTGGGGCGATAGCCTGGCACTGCGGATTCCGGGCGCTCTCGCGGCCAAGGTCGGGCTCAAATTGGGATCAGCCGTGGACGTGATGTCGAGAAGGCGCAGAGCTGGTGGTTTCCGTCGCAAACCGGCCCCGCAGTCGCCTGGAAACACTTGTGGACGGGATTACCGAGAGCAACAGGCACGGCGAAGTGGACTTTGGTCCGCTGGTGGGGTCGTGAAATAGGGTGAAGCGTTCCCGGCGCACTCCGGACCGCGGCGATATCGTATGGATAGACTTTGATCCGCAGGCAGGACGCCGCCCTGCTGTTGTGCTGTCCCCAGCCCTATACAGTGGAGGTGGTCATTGCCATTCTTTTTCGGTAGTATGACCATAGTCATGACCATGGTTAAGAAGGCGTCACATAACTGAACGGGAAACGAGCCATGACAGCAGACAGCAATGCCCCTGCGGGACCCCGCACCATCAAGGCATCGGAGTTCAAGGCCAAGTGCCTGAGGCTCATGGACGAAGTGGCAGAAAGCGGCGAGGAGGTCATCATCACGAAGAACGGGCGCCCGGTATCAAGGCTCGCGCCATACCGGCTAAGGCCAAAGGCGCCATTCGGGCGGGACCGGGACAAGATCACAATCCTAGGTGACATTACGGCGCCAACCGACACGGAATGGGAGGCTGAGAGCAATCCTCATCGTGTACTGAATCCATGATCCTGCTTGATACACATACACTGATATGGTTGCTGCTCGACGATCCACGGCTGGGTCGACAGGCCCGTCAGGTTATTGGCCGGGACTGGCCCGACAATAATGTAGGCGTATCCGCAATTACCTTCTGGGAGGTCGCCATGCTGTACGAAAAGGGACGATTGGAACTTCTCGTCGACATTGGCACATGGCGTGTGAGCTTACTGAACGAAGGCTTGATCGAAGTTCCGGTCGATGGCGAAATTGCCGCGCGCGCCGGTCTGCTTCCCGATATGCGCGGGGATCCGGCCGACCGTATTATCGTGGCCACCACGCTTGACAGACATCGGCTTGTCACCGCCGACCGGCGCATCCTGGAATGGCCCGGCCGATTAAACAGGTTGGATGCCACCAAGTAAAGGGTGGTGAACAGGGGGGATCGCCCGGCAACCCAACCCTGGTGGCTTATTGCAGCAGTTTCACCGACTCGGTGACAGCGTCGAGGACGACGGCGGGGAACAGGCCGAGCAGCACGGTGGCAACGGCCATGATGCCAAGGCCGACGGCGAGGGGGCGGGAGGGGGAGAGTTGCGGTTGCACCACCGCCTCTTCCATGAACATCGTCTTGATGACCATGAAGTAGTAATAAGCGGCGATGGCGCTGGTGGCAACGCCGATAACGGCGAGGACGATGTGGCCGGACTCAATGGCGGCACGGAAGACGACCAGCTTGCCGACGAAACCGGCGGTGGGCGGAATGCCCGCCAGGGACAGGAAGAAGATGATGTAGACAAAAGCCGCCAACGGGGCGCTGCGACCGAGGCCGGCGAAATCGGCAATCTTGTCGCTGCGGAAGCCCCGGCGGGTCAGCAGGATCACCATGCTGAAGGCACCCATGGTGGCGAACAGGTACACGAACATGTAGAACAGCGCCCCCGTCAGCCCGACCTCGCGCGCCTGCGTCGCCGCCACCACGCCGATCAGGGCGTAGCCGGCGTGCGAAATGCTCGAATAGGCCAGCATGCGCTTCAGGCTCGTCTGGGCAATGGCCACCACGTTGCCGAGGATCATGCTGAGGGCAGCAAGGATCCACCACAGCACTTCCCAGATCTCCGCGCTGGGGAACAGGGCGACGATGAACACCCGCGCCAGGCCCGCCAGGGCCGCCGCCTTGACCGCGGACGACATGAACGCCGTGATCGACGTCGGCGCCCCTTCATAGGTGTCGGGCACCCACATGTGGAACGGCACCGCGGCGATCTTGAAGCCGAATCCCACCACGACGAGAATCGTCGCCAGCACCAGCGCCGGGTTGTCCGGCGACAGACCCGCCAGGCTCTGCGCCACCGCCGCCAAGTTGGTGCTGCCGGTCAGGCCGTACAACAATGCCAGCCCGTAAAGCAGGATTCCCGAGGTGAACGCCCCCATCAGGAAGTACTTCACCGCCCCCTCGGTCGAGGCGCCGTCGCGGCGGATGAAGCCCACCAACACGTAGGTCGACAGCGACATCAATTCCAGCCCCAGGTAGATGCTGATGAAGTCGCCGCCGCCCGCCATGAACATCATGCCGACGGTGGCAAACAGCAGCAGGGCGTAGTATTCGCCCCGCTGGATGCCCTCATCGTCCAGATAGCGCAGGGAAATCAGCACGGTCAGCGCGGCGGCGATCAGGAACAGCACCTTGAAGAACGCCGCGTAGCCGTCCGCCAGAAACATGCCGGAAAAAATGCTGCCGGCCTGCGGCGGGTGCAGGAGGGTGCCCACCAGCGCCAGCACAACGACGCCGAGGCACACCCAGCCGATGTCCGCTTTGCGGTCGCGGCTCGTCAACAGGTCGATGACCAACATTGCGCAAGCCGCCACGGAAAGCAGGATTTCCGGCCACAGAGCCAGAACTTCAGACAGCGGCGGAGCGGGTATCGCCATGATCAGCGGTCCTCCGCGGGCGCGGCGATGTCCGCCTCGTCGTCGTGCGATGCCTGCCGCGTCGCCCGTTGCGGGTCATAGCGCTCGGCCATGTGGCGCTCCTGCATCTGGGTGACGTAGTGATCCACGGTCGGGCGCATCAGGTTGAGGTACGGGCGCGGGTACAGGCCGATCCAGAACATCAGGATGACCAGCGGCAGCATGTAGCCGATCTCGCGGAAATTCATGTCCTTCATGGTCTGGTTCTCGGGCGTCGTGGCCTCGCCGAACATGATGCGCTGGTAGAGCCACAGCATGTAGGCCGCCCCCAGGATAATGCCGAGTACCGCCAGCGTGGCATAGGCAACGTTCGCCTTGAAAATGCCGACGAGGATGAGGAACTCGCCCACGAAGCCGTTCAAACCCGGCAGGCCGATGGACGAGAACATGGTGATGGCGAAGAACACCGCGAAGATGGGCACTGTCGTCGCCAAGCCGCTGAACGCCGCGATTTCGCGCGTGTGCCGCCGCTCGTAGATGATACCGACCAGCAGGAACAGGGCGCCGGTGCTGATGCCGTGATTGATCATCTGGATGACGCCGCCGGTCACGCCCTCGGGGTTGAGGGCGAAAATGCCGAGCATCAGAAAGCCCATGTGGCTGACGCTGGAATACGCGATGAGGCGCTTCATGTCGCGCTGCGCCATGGCCACCAGGGCGCCGTACAGGATGCCGATGATCGCCAGCGTGGCCATGAAGCCGACCATGTTGTGGCTGGCCGTCGGCAGCAGCGGCAGGCTGAAGCGCACGAAGCCGTAGGTGCCCATCTTCAGCAGTACGCCCGCCAGCACGACGCTGCCGGCCGTCGGCGCGTCGGTATGCGCGTCGGGCAGCCAGGTGTGGAACGGGAACATCGGCACCTTGATGGCGAAGCCCAGGAACAGCGCCAGGAAGATCAGGTCCTGCGCCGACAGCCCGACGAAAATGGGCTCCGTCGGCACCCGCACGTTGTTGATCAGCTCAATGATGTTGAACGTCAGCTCGCCGGTGCCGTAGTCGCCGGTGCTGTTGAAGAAGTAGAGCGCCAGGATGCCCAGCAGCATGAACACCGAGCCGAACAGGGTGTAGAGGAAGAACTTGATCGCCGAATACAGCCGCCGTCCGTGCCCCCAGATGCCGATCAGGAAGTACATCGGCACCAGCATGATCTCCCAGAAGATGTAGAACAGGAAGAAATCCAGCGCCAGGAAGACGCCCAGCATGCCGGTTTCCAGAAACAGCAGGCAGCTGTAATACGCCTTCTGCATGTCTTGAATGGCGTTGAACGAGCACATCACAACGAGAATGGACAGCAGGGTGGTGAGCAGCACCAGCAGAATGCTCAGGCCGTCGATGCCGAGGAAATAGGCGACGCCGATGGAGGGAATCCAGCTGTGGTACTCCGCCAGTTGCATCTTGTGCGTCGAGCCATCGAAATTGCTCAGCGCCACCAGGGAGAGCAGGAACGCCGCCACGGTGCAGAAAACGGCGACAGCCTTCATCAGTCTCACCTCGGCCTTGGGAATCGCCATGGTGGCCAGCGCACCCAGCAACGGCAGGAAGATGATGAACGTAAGCAGCGGCGTAACCCCGTCGGGATGCGGCAGAATGTGCTCGGCGTGTGCGAGAATGTACTCCATGCAAAAGCTCCCCTAATTTCCAGATCCGTGGCGCAGACGCCGCTTTTGGTAATGCCAATTCCCGTCACTCCCGCGAAGGCGGGAGTCCAAGGGTTTTTCGGTGGCCAAAGGCGTTGGATTCCCGCGTGCGCGGGTTTAATGACGATTGAAACCTTATATGACGATCAAATAAATCGTGGCAAAGACGAACAGGCCCAGGGCCATGACGAGCAGATAGTTTTGCACCACACCCGTCTGGATGAGTCGGAAAGCCCGCGAGCCGCTCTGGATGACGGTACCGACGCCGTTCACCGCCCCATCGACCACCCAACGGTCGACGATGCCGGACCAGTTGGCGTACAGCCGCGTGAAGGCCCCAAAGCCGTTCACCACGCCGTCCACCACGTGCGCGTCGACACTCCACAAGGCATCGGTGCTCCACTTCACCGGGCGCACGATGTAAGCGTCGTAAAACTCGTCGATGTAATACTTGTTGAGCAGCGTCTCGTAGGCGAAGGCAAATCTTTCCGCCAGGCGTTTCGGGCGTTCCGGATCCTGGATATAGAACAGATAGGCAAGGTACAGACCACCGAGCGCGATCACCGTTGACAGCAGCATAAGGGGCACGTCGGGCCAGAAATGAAAGGCATGAGCAGCGTGCTCGCCTTGGTTATGGAAGGCGTGCGCCACAAACTTGTGAAACAGCCCGTTCTCCGGCGGAATGCCCACGATAACGCCGCCGATGACCGACAGGACGGCCAGAATCCGCAGCGGCTGCAGCATCGACGGCGGCGATTCGTGCGGGTGCACCTGCTCGGTGTCGAACCGCTCCTCGCCCCGGAAGGTCATGAAGATCAGCCGGAACATGTAGAACGACGTCATGAAGGCGGCGCACAGGCCCAGCACCCACCACAGGACGTGACCGCCCTTGATCGCCGAGGCCAGGATTTCGTCCTTGCTCCAGAAGCCCGCGAAGGGCGGAATGCCGGCGATCGCAATAGTCGCCAGCAGCATCGTATCGTAGGTTCCCCGTATGTGGCGCCTCAGCCCGCCCATGCGTCGCATGTCCTGCTCCTCGTGCATGGCGTGGATGACGCTGCCGGCGCCGAGGAAGAGCAGGCCCTTGAAGAAGGCGTGCGTCATGACGTGGAACAGGCCCGAGGTGAACGCGCCGACCCCGCAGCCGAGAAACATGTAGCCCAATTGGCTCACCGTGGAATAGGCCAGCACCCGCTTGATGTCGGTCTGCACCAGGGCGATGCTGGCGGCGAATAGCGCCGTGAACGCCCCGATACCCGCCATCACGTCCATCGAGATCGGCGCCAGGAGATACAGCGCCTGACTGCGCACCACCATGTAAACTCCCGCGGTGACCATCGTGGCGGCGTGAATCAGGGCGCTGACCGGTGTCGGCCCTTCCATGGCGTCAGGCAACCACACATACAACGGGATCTGCGCCGATTTGCCCATGGCGCCGATGAACAGCAGCAGGGTGATCGCCGTGGCGATGCCGGTGGTGATCTTGTGGTCGGCGGCCGCCGCAAACACGTCGTGGTACGCCAGGGAGCCGGTAGTCCAGAAAATCAGCGCCATCGCCAGGATGAACCCGGCGTCGCCGATACGGTTGACGATGAAGGCTTTCTTGCCGGCGTCCGAGGCTGAGCGGCGCTCGTACCAGAAGCCGATCAGCAGGTAGGAACACAGCCCCACCCCCTCCCAGCCGACGAACATCAGCAGGTAATTGTCGGCCAGCACCAGCACCAGCATGGAAGTCATGAACAGGTTGAGGTAGGTGAAGAAGCGCGGGTAGCTGGGGTCGCCGTGCATGTAGCCGACCGAATAAACGTGCACCAGGAAGCCGACGCCGCACACCACGAACAGCATGACGGCGCTCAGCGAGTCGACCATCAGCCCCATGTCCACCGAGAAGGAGCCGGCGAAAATCCAGGGGTACAGCTTGGCCTCGATCGGATGCTGCGGGTCGGCGATAACGCGCAGGATGACGATCAGGGCGCACAACAGGGCCAGCCCGACCGAGCCGACGCCGAGGTAATGGGCCTTGTCGCGAAAGACACGCCGCCCCAACAGACCGTTGAGCAGCACGGCCACGGCGGGAAGGATCGGGATCAACCACACGAGAACTTTCATAGGACAAACAATTCCTTATGGGATCAGGGGCTTGACCAATGGCGACGCACAGCGCAAGCCCTGCAACGGCCTGCCACAATGGCAACCCCTTACCACTTCAATACGTTGACCTCGTCCAGGTTAAAGGTGGATTTACCGCGGTACATCGAGATCACCAGCGCCAGGCCAATGGCGGCCTCGGAGGCGGCAACCGCGATGATAAAGAGGGTGAAGATCTGACCGCGTAAATCCTGCAGGTAATGCGAGAAGCTGATCAGCGTGACGTTCACGGCGTTGAGCATCAGTTCGATGGACATGAGCACGATAATCACGTTGCGGCGCGTCAGTACCCCGACGACCCCGATCATGAAAAGCAACGCACCAAACACCAAATACCAAGACAACGGCACCAACGGCTTTCTCCACTTCGTGATGAGCTAGACGGGTTGCTGGTCTTCCTGCGCGTCTGGCTGTGGCGGCCCGGACAGCGCCTCGGTGGGGCGCTCTTCCTCCCGAGCCGTTTCGCGCGCCAAGACAATCGCACCGACCATGGCGGCGAGCAGGATGAGCGAAGCAATTTCAAAAGGCAGGACGTAATCGGAAAACAGCGCCTCGCCGATGGCGCGCGGCGTGCCAAGGGGTTGCGTAGCGGCCTCGGGAGGCGCCGCAAAGCCAGTGAAGGCGCGAACCGTGGCGATGATCAGCCACAGGCCCGTCAAACCCGCCAGCACCACCGCCACGGCGCTCTGGCGCGTCCATTGACGCATCCGAACCGCCTCCGGCATGTTCACCAACAGGATGGCGAAGAGGAACAGCACCATCACGGCGCCGGCGTATACCAGCACCTGCACCGCCGCCAGAAGCTCGGCTCGCAGCATGACGTAGGTGGCACCGACACAGGCAAACGTCAGCAGCAAAAACAGCGCCGCGTGCATGACGTTTTTTCGTGTCACGACCATCACCGCCGAGGCCAGCCCGACGATGGCAAAAAGAAAGAAGAAAAAAACCATGCGACGCCCTCAGACCACCTTCAAACAGGATTTCCGGGAACCATAGCACAGCCACCGCAGGCGAGCAACCGATTGCAGGGGCGTCATTTACACATCCTAGCCGGGGAACAGAAAGGCCACCGAACGCGCCGCCAGATGCATCACGCCGCCCGGAAAAACCCCCAGATAAAGCACCCCGAAAACGGTGACGCCCAGCGCCGCCATCGAGGTCGGCGCCAGACGGATGCGCGGCGCCTCGGCGTCGGGCTCGTGCATGTACATCAGAATAACGACCCGCGCGTAGTACACCACCGAAATGACGCTGGTGAGCACGCCGATCAGGGCCAGGACGTAGTAGCCGGACTGCACCGCGGCGCTGAACACGTAGAACTTACCCGTGAACCCGGCGGTGGGCGGAAAGCCGGCCAAGGCGAACATGAACAGCGACATGATGGCCGCCAGCGCCGGGTTCGTCGCGCCCAGGCCGGCGTAATCGTCGAAGGCGTGCCGCTGGTCGTCGCGGCGGACGACGATCATCAGCACGGTGAAGGCGCCCAGCGACATGAACGCATAGGCGACCAGATAGTACAGGATGCTGCCGGCCCCGGCGGCGTTGTGCGCCACCAGGGCGACGAAGGCGTAACCGGCGTGCGCGATGCTGGAGTAGGCCAGCATGCGTTTGACGCTCTGCTGCACGATGGCCACGATGTTGCCCAGGAGCATCGTCAGCGCCGCCAGCACGGCGAAGATCGGCACCCATTCCTCACTGAACGCGGGGGCGCCGAAACCCTGCGTGAACACCCGCAACAGGGCAGCGAAGGCGGCTGCCTTGGGGCCCGCGGTCATGAACGCCGTGACCGCGGTCGGGGCGCCCTCGTACACGTCCGGCGCCCACATGTGAAACGGCACCACCGCTACCTTGAAGCCCAGGCCGACAATCAGCAGCCCCATGCCCATCAGCAGCAGTGGCGACGTGCCTTCCGCGCTCATGGCCTGCGACAGAGCCAACAGGTTCGTGGTGCCCAAAGCGCCGTAGAGCGTAGCGATGCCGTAGAGGAAAAATGCCGAGGAAAACGACCCGAGCATGAAATACTTGAAAGCCGATTCCAGGGAGCGCGGCGTGTCGCGCAGCAGACCCGCCAGGATGTACGTCGCCATGGAGAAGGTTTCGATGGCCAGGAACATCATCACCAGGTCGGACGAACTGCCTACGAACATGAAGCCCAGGGTGGCGAACAGGATCAGCGCGTAGTACTCGCCGGGGCGGATGTCCTCACGCCGCACGTAATACGCCGACAGCAGCACGGTGAGCGCGGCAATCAGCACAAACACGGCGTTGAAGAACGTCCCCAGGCCGTCCACCACCGCCATGCCCATGAACACGGTGCGCGGCTCGCCGCCGGCCTGCGCCAGAGCGCACGCGAACGCCAGCGCCAGACCGACCAGGCTAACCGCCTCGGTGGCCCAGCGGTCGCGCGGCAGCAGGAACAAATCCAGCACCAGAACGACCAGGCCCGTGACCAGGATCGTGATGTGCGGCAGCAACGCCGCCGTACCCTCCAACAATGCCGGTGCTTCCATACCTCTTCCCCAGCCCGCCGGCCTCAGTGCCGCATCAGATTCAAGTGGTCGATGTTGACCGTTTCTCGGTTCCGGAAGATGGCCAGCAGAATCGCCAGGCCCACCACGGCTTCGGCGGCGGCAACAGCGATGTTCAGAAAGACGATGACGTGTCCGCCGGTGTCGTTAAGCATGCGGGCATAGGCCACAAAGCTCAGGTTGACGGCGTTGAGCATGAGTTCGAGCGACATCAGCATAATCAGGGCGTTGCGGCGCATCAGCACGCCAATGGCCCCGGTGATGAACAAAACGGCGCTGATCACGAGATAGTACGACACGGGAATCATCAGGTTTGGAACTCCAAGCCGCTACGGCGTCGTGCGTTTGGACAGGATGACGGCGCCAATCACCGCGATCAGCAGCAATACCGCGGCGAGCTCGAACGGCAACAGATACGTGCTGAACAGGCTGGCGCCGACCGCCTCGATGGTGCCGAAGTCCTCGGCTGCCGGCGGGTTCGCGTCGCCAATGGAAAACAATCCGGCGATGCGGAAGACCAACACCAGGCCGACGACAGCGGCCAGCAACCAGGCCCGCGTGCTGCCCTCACGCTGCAGGGAGTCGGCGCGCAGGTTGAGCATCATGATGACGAACAACATCAGCACCATGACCGCGCCGGCGTAGATGAGAATCTGTATCGTGGCCACGAAGCCGCTCATCAGCAGCACGTACAGGCCGGCCAGGCACAGCATGGTGATCACCAGATAGATGGCGCTGTTCATCGGGTTGCGGTGCCACACCACGAGGAACCCGCAGCCCATCCCGACAACCGCAAATATCCAGAATAAAAGAACTTCCATAGCACTCTTCCGTTCGCCAGATTTGCCGCCCAGGAGGCCACCCTTTGCAGCCGCGCCGCATACCCCGAGGCGCCGGGTGTCGCCGACCGGCAAGCGGACCCTAGCCCCCCTGACAAGGGGGGTTGGGGGGTTGCAGGGGCCTGCGCATCAGGTAATCAGCAACACCACTATGGCGGTAATCAGCAGGTTGACGAAGGCCAACTCAAGCAGAATCTTCCAGCCCAGGTGCATCACCTGGTCGTAGCGAAAACGCGGCAGCGTCCAGCGCACCGTCAGCAGCACCCAGCAGCCGACCAGCACCTTGAAGCCGAACGACGCCACCTGAAGCAGCACCACCAACAGGTGCGGCAGTTGCCACGCGCCCCAGCCGAACGGCCAGTGAAAGCCGTCGGCGTACAGGTAGGGGACCTGCCAGCCGCCAAAGAACAGCGTGGCCACCAGCCCGGAAACGATGACGATCTCGACGAACTCCGCCAGGAAGAACATGGCGAACTTCATGCTGCTGTATTCGACGAAGTAGCCGATGATTTCCGACTCGCCCTCCGGCAGGTCGAACGGCACCCGCTTGTTTTCGGCCATCGCCGCGACCAGGAAGAGAAAGAAGGCCGCCGGCTGCACCACGATGCCCCATTTGGGCAGGAAGCCCCACAGCAACTCGCCCTGCTTCTGCACAATGACGTTCAACTGCGCCGTTTCGTAGATCATCAGCACGCCGATAATCGACAGCCCCATGGTGATTTCGTACGAGATCATCTGCGACGAGGCGCGCAGGCCGCCGAGCAGCGCGTAGTTGTTGTTCGACGCCCAGCCCGCCAGCATGGTGCCGTACACCGCCATGGAGGAGATGGCGAAGATATACACGATGCCGACGTTCAGGTCGGCGATCTGCAACGGAATGACGCGCTCGCCGATACGCAGCACGTCGCCGAACGGAATGACCGCGAACACCACCAGGGCAGGAAACAGCGCCGCCGCCGGCGCCAGGGTGTGCAGGGTGCGGTGCGCCCCGGCGGGCACGAAGTCTTCCTTGGCAATCATTTTGATGCCGTCGGCAATGGCGTGGAACAGGCCCATGGCCGCCACCCCGGCGATGCGCGCCCGGTTGGGGCCGATGCGGTCCTGGATGGCAGCACTCTGCTTGCGCTCGGCCCAAGTCAGCAGCACCCCCAGGTGGATCAGCGCCAGCAGCACCACGAGGACCTTGAGCAAGATGATCAGAACGTCAACCCACACGATGTCGTCCCCGCTGCCTTACAGAATCGACTCGGTGCCCGGCAGGCACCGCTTTTCGCTGATATGGTGATCGAACTCGCTGCGGAACTTGTTGATGGCGCTTTCCACCGGCCACACCGCGGCGTCGCCTAGCGGGCAAATCGTCCGTCCGAAGATGTTGGCGCCCATGCTCAGGAGCAGATCGACGTCCCCCGGCCGGCCCTCGCCGTGCTCGATGCGATGCAGCAGCTTGGCCATCCAACCGGTGCCCTGCCGGCACGGGGTGCACTGCCCGCACGATTCGTCATGGTAAAACTCCGAGATGATGTAGGACGACTGCACCACGCAGACGCGGTCGTCGAGCACCATCAGGCCGCCCGAGCCGCCCATGGTGCCGGCGCGCTGCAGGGCGTCGAAATCGCTGTCGACCTCCATCGCTTCCTCGGCGGTCAGGATCGGCGACGACGAGCCGCCCGGGATGACCGCCTTCAGGGTGCGGCCCTCCTCCAGGCCGCCGGCGTGGTCGAAAATCAGCTCGCGCAGCGGAATGCCCAAGGGCACCTCGTACACGCCCGGCCTGCGTACCCGGCCGCTGACGCACCACATGCGGGTGCCGCGATTGCGCTCCGGGCCGATGCTGTTGTACCACTCGGCGCCGTGCGCCACGATGTGGCGGACGTTGGCCAGCGTTTCGACGTTGTTCACCACCGTCGGCATGCCGAAGGCGCCGATATTGGCCGGAAACGGCGGCTTGATCCGCGGATAGGCGCGCTTGCCCTCCAGCGATTCGATCAGCCCGGTTTCCTCGCCGCAGATGTACGCCCCGGCGCCGCGGTGCAGCAGCACCTCCAGGTTCATGCCGGAGCCGAGGATGTTCTCGCCGAGGTAGCCCGCCTCGTAGGCTTCGTCGATGGCGTCCTGGACACGGTGAGCGCCGAGAAAAAATTCGCCCCGCAGGTAAATGAAAGCCAGATGCGCCCCCACCGCGTAGCAACTCAGAATCAGCCCCTCGAGGATCTGGTGCGGGTCGCTCTCCAGCAGCAGCCGGTCCTTGAACGTCCCCGGCTCCGACTCGTCGCCGTTGCAGATCAGGTAGCGCGGGCGTCCGTCCTTGGGCAGAAATCCCCATTTCACGCCGGTCGGGAATCCCGCCCCGCCGCGCCCCCGCAGCCCGGCATCGCGCACCATGTTGACAAGCTCGTCCGGCTGGTGCTCCTGCAGCGCCTTGGTCAGCGTCTCGTAGCCGCCGTGCGCCCGGTAGGTGTCCAGACGCCACAGGTCAGGCGTGCCAATGTGGCGCGTGATGATCGGCTCCATGGTTCACTCTCCACTGCTTTTCTGGTGCAGCAGTTCGTCCAGCTTTTCCTCGGTCACGTTGCCGTACAGCTCGTCGTTCAGATACATCATCGGCGCCTTGTCGCAGGCCGCCATGCACTCGACGCCGCGCAGGGTGAACCGTCCGTCCGGCGTGGTCTGCCCTACCTCGACGCCGAGCTGCCGCTCGGCGTGCCGCAAGAGACGCCGGGCACCCTGCAGCGAGCACGACAGGTTGAAGCAAATCTGCACCTCGCAGGTGCCCTGCGGCGCGGTGGGAAACATGGTGTAGAACGTCGCCACGCCCTTCACGTCCACCATCGCCACCTGCAGCAGGTCGGCCACCGCCTGGCACACCCCGTCGTCGAGATACGGAAACTCCTGCGTCGCCAGGTGCAGTGCCGGCAGCATCACGGCGCGCGGCGTCGGATAGCGTTCGATCAACTGCGCGATGCGAGCCTGGGCGGCCTCGGAGAGTTGCACGGCCATGGCGCGGTCGTCCTCCCTAAATGCAGTGGCTAGTAGTCAGTGACGAGTGCCCAGAACAACGAAGACATCCGCCCCTGCTGACCACTGACCACTAATCACCAGTCACTGCTCTTCTCACCGGTCATTCTCGCCGGCGATCATGTTGATGGTGCCGAACGTCGCCACCACGTCGGCGACCATGCCGCCTTTGAGCATCTTTTGCAGACCCTGCATGAGGGCGAAGCACGGCGGCCGCACCCGGCAGCGGTACGGACGGCCGGTGCCGTCGCTGACCAGATAAAAGCCCAGCTCGCCGTTGGCGCCCTCCACCGGCACGTACGCCTCGCCGGCGGGCGGCTTGATGCCCTCGATGATCAGCTTGAAGTGGTTCATCAATCCCTCGATGGTGCCGTAAACCTCGGCCTTCGGCGGCATCGTCATGCGCGCGTCGTCGAGTTGCACCGGCCCGTCGGGCATCTGCGCCATGCACTGCTCGACGAGGCGAACGCTCTGCCGGATCTCCTCCATGCGCACCAAGTAGCGATCGTAGTTGTCGCCGGTCTCGCCGAGCGGCACGTCGAAATCCAGGCGGTCGTAGACCAGATACGGCGTCGTCTTGCGCACGTCGAAATCGACCCCGGTCGAGCGCAGCACCGGGCCGGTGAAGCTCAGTGCCAGGGCGTCGTGCGGCGCGATGATGCCGGTACCGCGCATGCGGTCGTGGAAGATACGGTTCTTCTGCAACAAACGCTCCACGTCGTGCATCTGCTCGTGCAATAGCACCAGAACCTGTGCCAGGCGGTCCGCAAAGTCCGCCGGCAGGTCGGCCATGACGCCTCCCACGCGGGTGTAGGTGGTGGTGAGGCGGGCGCCGCAGATGGCCTCCACCAGCTTCCAGATTTCTTCGCGCGCCTTGATGAAGTAGAAATAGACCGTGAAAGCGCCGAGCTCCATGGCGTTGGCGGCGATGCAGGTGAGGTGGTCGGTGATGCGCGACAACTCGCTGACCAGTACCCGGATGTACTGGCAGCGCTCCGGCGTCTCGACGTCGAAGAGCTTCTCCACCGCCAGCACGAAGCCGACGTTGTTAATCAGCGGCGACACGTAGTTCAGCCGGTCGGTGTACGGGATCACCTGCGTGTAGGTATGGCTCTCCGCCTCCTTCTCGAAAGCGCGGTGCAGGTAGCCGATCTCGGTGTCGCCATCGACAATCGTCTCGCCGTCCAGTTCGAGCGTCATGTGAATGACGCCGTGCATGGCCGGATGGCTCGGGCCCATGTGCACGAACATGTGGCGCGTTTCAGACCCGGCGCCGTCGCGCTTGTTCATGTAGAACGTCGGGTCCTGGGCGTTGTGGTCGAGCGGCTGTTCCTTGTCCTGCGGGTAATCCTTACGCAGCGGGTGGCCCTCGAAGCCGTTGTACAGCAGGATGCGGCGCAGGTCCGGGTGGTCGTCGAAGGTGATGCCGAACATGTCGTAGACCTCGCGCTCGAACCAGTTGGCCCCCTCCCATGTCGGCATCAGGGAGTCGATGCGCGGGTCGTCGTCCGGTACCGCCGCCTTCAGCCGCACCCGCTGGTTGTGCGACAGCGAGTACAGGTGCGCCACCATTTCGTAGCGCGCCGCCCTGCCGCCATCCCCCAGGGTGAGGTAATCCACCGCCGTCAGGTCCATCAGCACGTTGTAGCGCAAATCCGGCTCGTCGCGCAGGAATTGCGCCACGTCCCGCCACGCCTCGCGGCGCACCGTCAGGGTGTCGTCGCCGTGCTCGGCGTGCTGCCCCAGCACCGCGTCGGCAAACGCCTGCTTCAGCCTAGCGCTGGTCACGGATTCTTCAACCACCATATCTTCCCCCGGCATTAGCTCCACTCCAGCGCGCCGCGCCGCCAGGCATACACGAAGGCCACCGTCAGCAGCCCCAGGAACACCAGCACGGCGACGAACCCAGCCACGTCGAGCCGCCGGAACATCACGGCCCACGGGTACAGAAAGGCCACCTCGATGTCGAACACGATGAACAGCATGGCGACGACCGAAAATTTGACGGAGAACTGCCGACGCGGCTGCTCCATCTGCTCCATGCCGCACTCGAACGGCTCGGACTTCACCGGCGTCGGGCGCCGCGGCCCGAACAAGCGCGACAGGGAGAGCATCACCACGCACACCAAGCCGGCCAGAAGGAAAGTGATGAGCAGCGGCAACATGGTCATGGGGTCTGTTCTCCTGCATGGGCGGATACCGGCGCGGCCAGCACGGCGCGGCTGCGCACTTGTTCCAGCAAGTGGATGGAGGCGGCATCGGTCGGGCGCAAGAACGTGCTCGGATAAATGCCGATCCAGAACATCAGCAGCACCAGCGGCGCCAGCAGCGTGATCTCCCGCGCCGACAGATCGCGCAGGTTGCGGTTCGCCGCGTGCGTGACCTCGCCGTACATGACCCGCTGGTACATCCACAGCATGTAGACGGCGCTCAGGATCATGCCGAGGGCCGCCACCACCGCGAAGCCGGGGTTGAACTCGAAAGCGCCGAGCAGGATGAGAAACTCGCCCACAAAGCCGTTCAACCCCGGCAGGCCGATGGAAGCGAACATCACCACCAGGAAGAACACCGCGAAGACCGGCATCTGCCGCCACAGGCCGCCGTAATCGGCGATCAGACGGGTGTGGCGGCGGTCGTAGATCATGCCGACCAGCAGGAACAGCGCGCCGGTGGTGAGGCCGTGGTTGACCATTTGCAGGATACCGCCCTGCAAGCCGGCCAGGTTGCCGGCGAAGATGCCGAGCATCACCAGACCCAGGTGGCTGACGCTGGAATAGGCCACCAGCCGCTTGATATCCGGCTGCACCATGGCGACCAGGGCGCCGTACAGAATGCCGATGACCGCCAGCACCGAAATCAGCGGCGCAAACGCGGTGGCGGCGGCGGGAAACAGCGGCAGGCAAAAGCGGATGAAGCCGTAACCGCCCATCTTCAGCAACACCCCGGCCAGGATGACGCTGCCGGCTGTCGGCGCCTCCGTGTGCGCGTCGGGCAGCCAGGTGTGGAAGGGGAACAGCGGCACTTTAATGGCGAAGCTCAGGAAGAAGGCCATGAAGAGGAGCTTTTGCTGCTGCAGCGACAGGTCGAGGGCGAAGAAATCAAACAGACCGAAGGAGCGCCCGCCGCCCTGCTGGAGGTTAATGATATGCAGGGCCAGAATCGCCACCAGCATCAGGGCGCTGCCGGTCATGGTGTAGAGGATGAATTTCACCGTGGCGTACAGGCGGTTTTCGCCGCCCCACATGCCGATCATCAGGTACATGGGGATCAGCATCGCTTCCCAGAAGATGAAGAACAGGAAGAGGTCGAGCGCCACGAACGCCCCCAGCATGCTGGTTTCCAGAACCAGCATGAGGACGGCGAACTCCTTCACCTTGATGGCGATGCTCTGCCAGGCGCTCAGCAGCGCAACCGGCGACAGCAGCGTCGTCAGCACGAACAGCGGCAGGCTGATGCCGTCGATGCCAACGTGGTAGGTGATGCCCAGACCGCCGATCCAGGTCGCCTGCTCGCTGAACTGCATGCCCGGCAGGCTACTGTCGAACGCCGCGTACAGCACCACCGAGACGGCGAACGTTACCAGCATGACGCCTAGCGTCCAGCCCCACATCAACGCCTCGCAACGCCGCGGCAGCGCCAGCAGCACGATGGCGCCCAGCAAGGGCAGGAATACGACACTACTGAGAAACGGCCAAGTCATAATGGCTTTTTAACCCTTGCACAAAATCGTCATTACGTACGGAAACAAAACCCGTTCAGCATCTTAAATGGTCATTCCGGGCTTGACCCGGAATCCAGCGACCTCGGCCACGGGAAAACCTCTGGACTCCGGCTTCCGCCGGAGTGACGGCAGGGAACTCTTCCCTATTACCCTACGAGCCCCCAGAACACGACGATGGCACCCACCACCAGCGTCAGAGCGTAGGTGCGGGCGTAGCCGGTCTGCAGGGTGCTCAGAAATTCGCCATCCAAGCGCACGATGCGCCCAAGGCCATTCACGATGCGATCGATGAAGCCGATGTCGAAGGCCCGCCACAATCCGTTGTTCGACAGCCGGTAGATCGGCCTCACGAACACGCGCGCGTAGAGTTCGTCCACGTACCAGGTATTGACCAGCAGGTCGTACGTCGCCTGCCAGCGGGTCCGCCACTGCTCCGGGAGTTGCGGCTCGCGCACGTAGAAGCGATACGCCAAGCGCCAGCCCGCCGCAGCGACGGCCAGCGATACCACCATCAATAGAATATCCACAGAAGAAAAGACATGCGGGTGTGCCGCCGCCTCGAATACCGGCTCCAACCAGCGGTGCAGCATGCCGTGCTCGGGCGGAAAGCCGAGCACCACGCCGCCCAGGGCGGACAGCAGGGCCAGCAGCACCAACGGCACGCGCATGGCGTCGGGCGCCTCGTGCACGTGCGCCGCCACGTCCGACTCGACCCGCGAATCGCCGTAGAAGGTCATGTACAGCAGGCGGAACATGTAGAACGCCGTCATAAACGCCGCCACCGACGCTGCAATCCATCCCAGCCAGCCCACACCGTCGGCCTTCATGGCGCTGGCCAGAATCTCGTCCTTACTCCAGAACCCGGCAAAGGGGAAAATGCCGGCAATCGCCAGGGTGGCCGTGGCCATAGTCCAGTGCGTGGTCGGCAACGCCTGCCGCAGGCCGCCCATGCGCCGCATGTCCTGCTCGCCGCCCAGGGCGTGAATGACGCTGCCAGCGCCCAGGAACAGCAGCGCTTTGAAAAAGGCGTGGGTCACCAGGTGAAAGATCGCCGCCGCGTAGGCGCCGACGCCAAGCGCGAAGACCATGAACCCCAGTTGGCTGACCGTCGAATACGCCAGCACCCGCTTGATATCCGTAGCCACCAGCGCCATGGACGCCGCAAACAGCGCCGTGAGCACGCCCACCACGGCTACCACTTCCAGGGCCATCGGCGCCATGTCGTACAACAGCGCCGAGCGCGCCATCATGTACACCCCGGCGGTGACCATCGTCGCCGCGTGGATCAGCGCGCTGACCGGCGTCGGACCCTCCATGGCGTCCGGCAGCCATACATGCAGCGGCACCTGCGCCGATTTGCCGATGGCGCCCATGAACAACAGCAGCGCAATGGCCGTCAGCACCGCCGGGCCCGCCGGCCCATGTCCCTCCCCGTGGGAAGCCTTAATCCCTTCGAGCTGGTGTTGCACGTCGAGGAAATCGACGCTCTGGAAGGTGACGAACAACAGCAGGACCGCCAGCACGAAGCCGACGTCCCCTATCCTGTTGACCACGAAAGCCTTCTTGCCGGCGTCGCTGGCGCTCTGCCGCGTGTACCAGAAGCCGATCAGCAGGTAGGAGCACAGCCCCACGCCTTCCCAGCCGACGAACATCAGCAGGTAATTGTCCGCCATCACCAGGATGAGCATGGCGCCGACGAACAGGTTCAGGTAGGTGAAGTAGCGCCCCTGGTCCTCGTCGTCGTGCATGTAGCCGGTGGAATAGATATGCACCAGCAGGCCGACGCCGCTGACCACCAGCATCATGGTGCAGGAGAGGCCGTCGATCAGCAGGCCCACCGAGGCGCTGTACGCCCCGGAAGCAATCCAGGTGAAGTAGGTGACGTGGTGCAGGGGCTCTGGGCGAGAAATCAAGGCAATGGCGGTTGCCAGGGAAAAGAGGAAGGACAGCCCGACGGCGGCGATAGCGATCTGACCCACGGTTTCGTGGCGATACCGCCTGCCGAAGAAGCCATTCAGCACGGCGCCCGCCAATGGGCAAAGCGGCACCAGCCAAGCGCTGTCGAGCATCATTTGCTCCCCGCGAAACTGCCGAGCGACGACCCGGCGTGTACGTCGAATTGAAAGGCGTGAGGTACGAAAGAAGCGTGTCTTGCGGGGTAGTCATCCAGCAGGATGGTTGGACCGCGTGTCGGAAGCGAATCTTATCAGAGCCTGTTTGGGGGTGTCAATAACGGCAAGGCCATTGGCCGGTAGGACGTCGGATGACGCGGCGCTAATTCGATTTGCGGCCGGCGGCAAACCGCTGCAGGTCGTGCAGGACCGTGACAGGCACGGGATAGCCGGGGGCGAATTCACCGAGGGTGGAGCCGGCGGGGCGGCCGTGGTAGTCGGAACCGCCGGTGGGAACGAGGTGGTGGCGCAGGGCGGCGGCTTCGAAGAACGGGATGGCGTCCGGGTGGTGGGCACGGTGGTAGACCTCGAGACCGGCGAGGCCAAGGGATTTGGCGGCGGCCAGCAGGGGGTCCAGAACGTTGGGGTCGTTGCTCAGGACGCCGGGATGCGCCAGGGAACAGATCCCGCCGGCATTGGCAATCAGCCGTACACCTTCTTCCAAAGACAACGACGGCTTGGGAGCGTTGCAGGGGATGAGGAAATCGCGGAAGGCCTCCTGGTAGCCCTTGCAGTAACCCTGATCAATCAGCGCCTGCGCGAGGTGGGGACGGGTCAGAACCCCCGAGGCGTACTGCTGCACGCGCTCGCTGTCCAGGGGGGTACGTCCGAGGTCACTGAGCTTGCAGTTGACGCAACGCAGGATTTCCAGGCCACGCTGCGTGCGGCCCTCTTTCAGACGCGCCAGGCAGACGTTCAGGGCAGCGTCTTCCGAGTCGAAAAAGTAGCCCAACAGATGGATGTCATCGAAGTCCCCATGCTGCACGCTGAGTTCGATGCCCGTCAACACCTCGACCCCGCGAGCCGCACCGGCCATGCGCGCCTCGGGCAGGGCCGCCAGCGTGTCGTGATCGGTAACCGCCAAGCGCCGCACCCCGTGCCGGGCGGCCTTGACGACCAATTCGGCGGGCGTATCCAGGCCATCGGAATGGCGCGTATGGGTGTGCAAATCCACGCCGCCCAGCGGTGTGGGCATCACGGCTCTCCTTTGCTGCCAAAACGGACTTTCAGGGAAACACCGGAGGCGATCCGTCACCCGCCGGTGCCGCAACACGTTCCCGTTCCCCGACAAAACGCGCAGCAACCTACTCCACCCACCGCGCCAACTCAAGCCAAATCGCCGCCAAGCGCCCGTTCCCTGCCCGCCTGCTTCGTAGACAAGCCACCCTGCCTATGCTAAGGTTCCCGTCATTCATCCCAATACGCACGCCGCCAATCGGGCCACCTCAGGAGGGCCAGCACGCTATGCGCCGGCAAAGATCGCGTGAGGCGGGCTTCACGCTGATCGAGTTGATGATCGTGATCGTCATCCTGGGTCTCCTCGCGGCCATCGTCATGCCGCGCATCGTGGGCGAAACCGACAAAGCCCGTTACGGCACCGCCCGCGCCCAGATGCGGGTGCTCGAAGACGCCCTCAAACGCTACAAGCTCGACCACGGCGTGTATCCCACCACCGAGCAGGGCCTTGACGCGCTGGTGATGAAACCGTCCACCGGCAACATTCCCGAGCAATGGCCCGAGGGCGGCTACCTCGACAAGCAGGAAATTCCCCTCGACCCCTGGGGCAACCCCTACATTTATATATCACCCGGTGTGTACAGCCCGGATTTCGATCTCATATCATTGGCCGCCGACGGCCTCGAGGGCGGTGAGGGTTTCGATGCCGACATTGAGAGCTGGCGCACGCAGTGAGCAGGGCTTCACCCTGATCGAGCTGACGATGGTGATCCTCGTCATCGGTATCGTCGGCGCGCTGGTCCTGCCGCGCTTTGGCGGCCTGCTCGACCGCCAGCAGATGCGCCGCACCGTCAACGTCGTGCGCGGCATGGTGCGGCAACTGCACGCCAAGGCCGCCTTCACCAAGCGAGTGTACCGCCTCAACTTCGACCTCGATACACAGCAACTGACCGTCTGCCACCTGCAGAGCCTGCCCCCAACTGGATTGGGGGACGACACGTGCGTGGCGGAGCCCTCCCGCGAGATGCGCGGCTATGCCATGCCGGACGCGGTACGACTCCTTGACGTCGTCTCAGCCGAGGGCAAGAAGGTGCGCGAAGGCACGGCGACGATGCACTTCCACCCTACCGGTCAGGCCGAGCCGAGCGTCGTCCACCTGCAAACCCCCGACGAGACGCACGTCACCCTGTTCATCGAGGCGCTGGCCGGGCGCGTGAAGGTCGTGTATGGCTACGCGGAACGCGAAAAGGGCTGATGCATCCGGGCACGGCGCGGCGGGCTTCACGCTCCTGGAGGTCCTGGTCGCCGTGGCCATCGTCGGCGTCGCGTTGGTCATGCTGTTGCGGCTCCACCTGCTGTCGCTCGACGCCACCCTGGCGTCGCAGGACCTGACCACCGCGGTGCTGCTGGCGGAGGGCAAAATGGCCACCTTCATGGCCGAGTCGCCGGACGAGGGGGAGGATCAGGGGCAGTTCGACGGGCCGAACCTGGAGCGCTTCAGTTGGACCACCTCGGTGACCGAGCATGCCATCGGCCTCGGTAGTCAGAGCGGCGGCCAGGAGGATGCCGTCGGCATCCGGCACGTCACGGTGTCGGTGCACTGGCGCGACGGCAATCGCAACCGCTCGTACAGCCTGGAAACGTATGAAGCGAAGTGATGTCTATGAAAATAGCCTGTGCAATGCCCCCGAATCGTCATTCCGGGCTCGGCCCGGAATCCAGTGACCCTGGACCGAGTCCGGGGCAGGCTCTTCGACCGCCGGAAAAGCCCTGGACCCCGGCTTTCGCCGGGTTGACGTCCTTCTGCCGGAGTGACGAAATTCGTCAGGCAGGCGGTGGCCACGGGAGTTGCGCCGGGCGCCGTCCGGTAGGGCCGGCGGGCTTCACGCTGATCGAGCTGCTGCTGGCGTTGTCGCTGTTCGTGATGATCGTCGGCGTGGTGTTCGCGGCCTTTTCCGGCGTCATGAAGGGGGTGGAGCAGGGGCGCCGAAACCTGGACGTCCATCGCCTCGGACGCACCGCCCTGCTGCGCATGGCACAGGAGGTTCGCGCCGCCATGCCCGACGACGCCTATGCCGGATTTTCGCGCGGCGAGAACGATCGCGAGGGCGACCACGCCCGCGACCGTCTGACGTTCGTCACCGTGCCCTACCGCCCGGACGCGGCGCCGGGCAGCGACGTGTGCGAGGTCGCCTACTACATCGGCGCCAATGCCCAGGGCGCGGCCGCCTTGTACCGCGAGCAGGACTGCACGCCGGACGGCGAGCCTCTGAACGGCGACACGGTAGAACTGACGGACGCTGCGATCGGTCTGGACGTCACGTACTATGACAGGGAGGACGTCCACGACCAATGGCCCGACGGCGCCGCAAACCGGATGCCCTGCCTCGTGCGCCTGGCGCTGACGCTGCGTGACGAGCAGGATGTCGAACGCGCCTTCATCATCACCGTGTCGCTTCCCATGAGCAAGGGATGCCGCGATGTGCCGCGAAACGGCTAGCTGGCGCGACGAGCGCGGCGTCGCCCTGGTGCTGACGCTGATCATCGTCGCGCTGGTGTCGGTGTTGGTGCTCGAATACCATTTCGAGGCGGTTGTCGAACTGGACCTGGCGGACAATTACGGCAGCGACGTTCAGGCGTACCACGTAGCCATGTCCGGCGTGCGCCTGGCTCAGGAACTGCTGGCCTACGACGACAAGCAGTCGGACGGCCCACAGGACACCTGGCACCGCATCGGGCTTATTCCGGCCTGCATGCCGCCGCAGGCGCTCCTGACGTTGGCTCTTGCCAACGCCGCGGGGGCGCCCCTTGACACCGGGTTGGCCGGACAGGGAACCGACTCGGACGCCGCTGCCGCGCAAGGAGCCGACAGGGGCTGCGTCAGCCTGAAGATCAATGCCGAAGAGGAGAGATTGCCGATTAACGCCCTCATGCCGGTGGCCGATGCCAGCCAGGCGGCGACCGACGAGGCGGCGCGCATGATGGAGGCCTGGGAGTCTCTATTCGAAGCGTTATTCTATGAGATTGAAGTCGATGCGGGACTTCTCGCCACCCTGGTCATTTGGCTCGAAGGCAACGGCCCGATGCGGACTGTTCGGGAGCTCCGCCTGGTGCCGGGTTTTGACGCCGAGACGGTGAAAAAACTCGCCCCGTATGTGACGGCCTACGGGAGCCCTCGACTCGACACTGATGCGCTGGATTATCCAAAAGTGAACATCAATACCGCCAGTCGTGACGTGCTGCACGCGCTTATTGACGGCCTCTCGGACGGCGCGGGGGACGTCACGGGCTACGTGGATGATATCGTCGCGCTGCGCCAGGAGAACCTACTTCAGGACCGGCAATTTGAGAGCACGGGCGAGTTGCAGGGCTATCTGCCTGCCGAGGTCCAGACGACGTTCGACAAGTTTGCTACGGTGCAGGGCACGTATTTCACGATCACCGCCGTCGCCCGGGTGGAAGACATTCAGAAAACGGTGGTCGCCGTTCTGAAACCTGGCGACGGCGACGAGCCGGTTTACTTCAAAGTAGAGTGAGACTCCGCATCGTGCGCCTTGGCCGCCTGATTCTCCGTGTGGCGCCGTACCTGGTGTACGGCGTGGTCGTTTTCGGCCTGTGCCTGTACGTCATCTTCCCGTACGACCTGCTGGCGCAATACGGCGCCGAACACTGGGCGCCGCCGGGTGTGCACATCCGAACAAACGGGGTTGAACCTCTATTTCCACCGGGCATACAGGCCCGGCAGGTGGCGGTGTCGCTGGATGCGGCAGCGAAGCGACAAGCCGTCGTGCAGGTGACAGGCCTGCGGGTGCGGCCGAGTTGGCTGGCGCTGGCAACCGGCAGGCCGCAGGCCGAATTCAGCGCCGCCCTGTACGGCGGCCGGATAGAGGGTTACGTAAGCCGCGGGCGGGGCGAGGACGCGCCGGTATGGGAGTTCCAGGTCACCTTCACCGACCTGGAGGTTGACCGCCATCCCCTGACACAACGCGGTGAGGAAGCCTTTCTGCGCGGCCGCTTCAGCGGCACGGTCAGCGCCCGCCTCGACGAACGCGGCCAGCTTCACGCCGCGTCGGTGGAATTGAACGCCGAGGAACTGGTGTTTGCCGGACAGGTTCTGCAACTCCCGCTGCAACAAGACATCGCTTGCGCCACCGCGCGAAGTGAAGCACAAGCGGCAACCGCCGACGCCGGCAACGTGTCGCTTTCCTGCACCGGCGACGACCTCGATATCGCAGCGACCGGCACCGTGACTTGGCAGGGTTCGATTCACAACGCCGCGCTCGACCTCGATCTGCGCTGGCAGGTGCGGTCACAGGACCTCTACCGGCAGGAAATCAATTTTCTGGGCGCCCTGGTCGGCCAGAAGCCCAACGACGACGGCGAACTTTCCTTCCGCCTGTACGGTCCCTGGCAGCGCTTGAGAACCAGTGGGTAGTGAAGAGCGGGGCAACACCCCATACGCGCAGATGCCACGCTCCCGGGTTTTGGATTTCGCTAAGCACTAGCCGCTGGTTTTTAACTGACCCCTAGCCACTAATCACTAACCGCTAATAGGAAATCAGCAATGACCAGTCATGACATTCGCAAGGCATTTTGGGGCTTTTTCGAGACGCGCGGGCATCGCATCGTCAAAAGCGCCCCGCTGGTCCCGAAGGACGACCCCACCCTGCTGTTCACCAATGCCGGCATGGTGCAGTTCAAGGACGTGCTGCTGGGCCGCGAAAAACGCGACTACAACCGGGCCGTCAGCTCGCAAAAATGCGTGCGCGCCGGCGGCAAGCACAACGACCTGGAAAACGTCGGCTACACCGCCCGCCACCAGACCTTCTTCGAGATGCTCGGCAACTTCTCCTTCGGCGATTACTTCAAGTCCGGCGCCGTCGCCTTCGCCTGGGAATTCCTGACCGAAGAGTTGTCGCTCCCCAAGGACAAGCTGTGGGTCACCGTCTTCCGCGACGACGACGAGGCGTTCGACATCTGGCGCGATGAGGTCGGCGTGCCGGTCGAGCGCATCGTGCGCATGGGCGAGAAGGACAACTTCTGGGCCATGGGCGATACCGGGCCGTGCGGACCGTGCTCGGAAATCCACATCGACCAGGGCCCGGCCCTCGGCACCGGCCCCGAGGACGTGCTCGGCGGCGAGGGTGACCGCTACCTCGAATTGTGGAACCTGGTGTTCATGCAATACGACCGCGACGCCCAGGGCAACCTGACGCCGCTGCCGCAACAGAACATCGACACCGGCCTGGGCCTGGAACGCATCGCCGCCATCCTGCAGGGCGTACACAGCAATTACGACACCGATCTGCTGCGGCCGATCATCGGTGCGGTCGAGGAATTGGTCGGCAAACCCTACGGCGACGGCCAGGCGGACGACGTGTCGATGCGGGTGATCGCCGATCACATGCGCGCCGGCGTGTTCCTGTTGGCCGACGGCGTGCGGCCCGAAAACACCGGGCGCGGCTACGTGCTGCGGCGCATCCTGCGCCGTGCGGCGCGGCACGGCAAGATGCTCGGCCTCGACGAGCCGTTCCTGTATCGGTTGGTGGACGCCGTGCTGCAGGTCATGGGCGCGGCGTACCCGGAACTCACGCAGCAGAGCGACTACGTCGCCAAGGCGCTGCTGGGCGAGGAGGAGCGTTTTCTGCACACCCTGCACCAGGGCCTGCGCGAACTGGACGCCCTGCTGGAGCAGCACCACGCCGACGGCAGCAACCGCATTACCGGCTCGGAAGCCTTCCGCCTCTACGACACCTTCGGTTTTCCCATCGATCTGGCTACGGAAGTCGCCGTGGAACGGGGCATGGACCTCGACCGCGAGGGCTTTGAGGCAACCCTGGAGAGCACCCGCCGGCAGGCGAGAGAGACCTGGAAGGGTTCCGGCGAGGTTCAGGTTTCGCCGGTGTACCAGAACGTGCTGCAACACGTCGGCGGCTGCGACTTCCTCGGCTACGCGACCGACCGGACGACCACCCCGGTGGCGGCAATCATCGTGGACCAGCAAGAGGTTCGGGAGGCGTCACCCGGACAGGAGATCGAGTTGGTGTTCCCCCGCACGCCGTTCTACGGCGAGGGCGGCGGCCAGGTCGGCGACAGCGGCGGCGCCGTGGCGCCGGAGCTGGGCGTCGAGATCGAAATCCGCGACACCCAGAAGCCTCTGGAGGACCTCATCGTGCACCGGGGCGTGGTGAAGCGCGGCGTCGTCAAGCCCGACATGCCCCTGGAGCTGGCCATCGACGCCGAACGCCGCGAGGCCATCCGCAAGAACCACACCGCCACCCACCTGCTGCACGCCGCGCTGCGCCAGGTGCTCGGCGATCACGTCAAGCAGGCCGGTTCACTCGTGGCGCCGGACCGCCTGCGCTTCGACTTCACGCACTTCTCGCGCCTCAGCGAACGCGACATCGAGCGTATCGAAACACTGGTGAACGAGCAGATCTGGGCCAACACGGCCCTCGCCACCTCGGTGCAGGACCTCGATTCGGCCATTGCCGGCGGCGCCCTGGCGCTGTTCGGCGAGAAGTACGGCGACAACGTGCGCACCGTGCAGGTGCCGGGGTTCAGCCACGAGTTGTGCGGCGGCACACATGTCGGCGCTACCGGCGAAATCGGCTTTTTCATCCTGACCTACGAGGGCGGCATCGGCTCCGGCGTGCGGCGCGTCGAGGCGCTGACCGGCCCCGGCGCCTTCGCGCGAGTGAAACGCGAGGAACGGGTGCTCAGCGATTTGCGCCAAGTGCTGAAGGCGCAGCCGGAGGAAGAACTGGACAAATTGCAGCGCCTCACCGCGCAGCAGCGCGAATTGGAGCGGCAGGTCGAGGCATTGCAACAACGCCTGGCGACGGCGCAGACGCAGGACCACTTCGGCCAGGTTCGAGAGGTAGCCGGGATGAAGACGCTGGCACTGTGCCTGGACAACTTCGACCGCAAGGCGCTGCGCTCGTTCGTGGATACCGCCAAGGAACGGCTGGGCTCCGGCGTCGTGGTGGCCGGCAGCGTGGCGGACGACAAGGTCGCCCTGGTGGCGGGCGTCACCCCGGACCTGACGGCGCGGCTGTCGGCCGGCGACCTGCTCGGCAAGGTGGCGGCGCTGACCGGCGGCAAGGGCGGCGGCCGGCCCGACATGGCCCAAGGCGGCGGCACCGATATTCGTAAGCTGCCGGAAGCAATCGCCCAGGTGCCGGCCATCATCACGGCCCTGGTCGGCGAGGAGGACGACGCGTGAGCCAGGACAGAAAAGCCGAGCCGCACTGGAGCCACATCGACGCGCAGGGCCGCGCCAACATGGTCGACGTGGGCGCCAAACCGACCAGCGAGCGCCAGGCGGTAGCGCGCGGCAGCGTCTACATGCAGGCAGCGACCCTGCGGGCCATCGTCGATCAGGAAATCAGCAAGGGCGACGTGCTCCAGGTGGCGCGCATCGCCGGCATCATGGCCGCCAAGCAGACATCGTCGCTCATTCCCATGTGCCACCCGCTGGAAATCACCCACGTCAAAGTCGATCTGCAGCCCGACGCCGAGGCCGCCTGCGTGCGGCTCGAAGCCACCGTGCGCACCGTGGGGCGTACAGGGGTCGAGATGGAGGCGCTGACCGCGGTCAGCGTCGCCGGTCTGACCGTCTACGACATGTGCAAAAGCCTGGACCGGCAGATGCGTCTGGGCGAGGTGGAATTGCTCTCCAAAAGCGGCGGCAAGAGCGGGCGGTACACGCATCCCGATTATCTGGAGAAGGTCTGAACAAGCCGCTGCACGGCGAGACATTGCAGGCTTGGGTCGTCCAAACGAACATCAGATCGTCATTCCGGCGCAAGCCGGAATCCAGCGACTGTTGTGCGGTCAAAATTCTGGTCCCCGGCTTTCGCCGGGGCGACGGAACCCCTTTCCATTGCCTTCTTGAGGAACTAACGACATGCACGTAACGCACGTGAAGACCCGGGTGCTGAGCACACCGGCTGACAATCCTCTCGTAGTCGGACTGCCGGTTGGCGACGCGACCCGCGAGTTCGTCGCCCTGGAACTGGGCACCGACGCGGGGCTGACGGGCATCGGGCTGACCTTCTTCGGCGGCCCGCTGACCAAGTCGCTGCAAGCGGCCGTCGAGGCGCTGGGCGCCCTGGTGGTGGGCGAGAACCCGCTGTACGTCGAGGGCATCGTTGGCAAGCTGCGCGCGGCGGCCAGCGGCGCCGGACCAGGCGGCATTTTCACCCTGGCCATGGCGGCTGTCGACTTGGCGCTGTGGGACCTGAAGGGCAAGGCGTTCGACCAACCCGTGCACGCCCTGCTGGGCGGCTACCGCGACCGCGCCCCCACCTACGCCAGCGGCGCCCTGATGCGCGATTTCCCCACCCCGTACCTGAAGGACGCCGGGCCGCGCCTAGTGGAGATGGGCTTTCGGCAGATGAAGATGCAGCTTGGCGGCAAGTCGACCGTCGAGCGCGAGCTGGAGCGTGTGCGGCTAATTCGCGACGGCATCGGCCCCGAAATCGACCTGATGTGCGACATCAACCAGTTGTGGAACGTCAACCAGGCCATCGACATGGGCCGGCGGCTGGCGCCGTTCGACCTGTTCTGGCTGGAGGACGTGGTGGCGCACGACGACTTCCAGGGGCTGGCGCGCGTTGCCGATGCCCTGACCACGCCGATCGCCACCGGCGAGTACCACTACGGCATCGTGCCGTTCCGCCACATGCTGGAGGCACGCTCCGTCGACATCGTCATGATCGACGTGCTGCGCGCCGGCGGCATCACGCAGTGGATGAAGATTGCGGGCATGGCCGAGGCGTTCAACCTGCCGGTGGTCAGCCACCTGCTGCCGGAAATCCACGTGCACATGATGGCCGCCATCCCCAACGGCCTGACCATCGAGTACATGCCCTGGAGCCTGCGTCTGTTCGAGGAAACCCCGGCCCTCGAGGACGGCCAACTGGTGGTGCCGTCCAGGCCCGGCCTGGGGCTCGCCTTCTCCGCCGAGACCATCAAGCGCTATGAGGTCAGCTAAGCCGCCCGAGCGGCCCTTTGCCCCCCGCACCTACGGCAGGCTGGAACAGGTGACGCCGCGCGTCTACTTGTTCCGCAGCGTGGTGAACAGCGTGGTGGTGCTGGGGGATGACGCCGCGGCGGTGATCGACACGCAGGTGAATGCGCCGATGGCGCGGCGTCTGCTGGCGCATGTGCGGGAGTTGTCCGACAAGCCACTCCGCTGGGCCGTCAACACGCACTATCACTGGGATCACACCGCCGGCAACGGCGTCTTCAGGGATGCCGGTGCCGCCCTCGTCTCCAGCGCCCTGACGCGGGAATTCATGCACACGCGGGCTGCCCGGCAGCAGGCGTTCCTCGCCTCGCGCGGCTTCGAGCTCGGGCCGGAGCCCTGCCTAGCCGACGAGGCGGTGGCGGGCGAGCGAGAGATCGACCTCGGCAACCAGCTTTTGGTGCTGAAGCCGCTGGGCGCCGCGGAAACGGACGACGCCCTGGCGGTCCACCTGCCGCAGGAAGGCTGCGTGGCGGCGGGCGATACGGTGATGACCGGCAGCTTTCCGATGTTCGGCCAGCCGGTGATGGACGAAGGGCTGATGGGCACACCGCGCTGGCTGGACACCCTGACCGCCATCGAGCGTCTGGCACCAGACCACGTGCTCCCCGGCCACGGCCCCGTGGCCCACGAGGCGGACCTGTCCCTCCTCAAACGCCTCGAACGCTATTTCCTGGATGAAGTCGCCGCCCGGGTGGCGCGCGGCATGCCGCTGCCGACGCTGCTGGCCGATCTGGAGGCGCAACTGCCCGAATGGATCACGGCGATTCCGGTCGTCTGGGGCACGCCGCGCTATGCTATCCTGCGCGTTTACCGCGGCCTAGTGCGGGGCGAGGGCGATGAACCCGGTTGGCAGCAATACAAGCCGTCGGCCATTCCCTGTTCCGACTCCGGCAGCGTGTCAGCGGCCTGTGAGGAGTTGACGACCGTTGCGTCGTTCCAGACCGCCGCCCAGGAATTTGCCGAAGGCGGCGACCCCGGCAGCGCCATCGCCACCGCCCGACGCGCCACCGAATGCGAGCCGGATCAGCCCGCCGCCTGGGTCTGCCTCGCCGACCATCTCGTTCGTGGCGCCGCCCACACCGCCAGCGTGCTCGAAAAGGGGGATTTCTTCGCCCCGGCCCGCGCCGCCCTGCAACACGCTCTTGATCTCGACCCCGTATACGCCCCAGCCCATCTGGCGCTGGGCCGCTTTCTCGTCATGTCGGCCTACCGCAACGGCCACGACCCCGCTCCCGGCATGAGCCATCTGCGCCACGTCATCGACGCCGCGCCCGAGGACGCCGCTCTCATGGCGGACGCTCACTTTTACCTCGGCATGGCGCACCGCACCCAATCCGACGAACCGCAAGCCCGCGCCGCTTTCACCATCGGCCTACGACACCAGCCAACCCACCACGCGGCCCGCCTCGCGCTCGCTGCAAGCGAGAGATCCTGACACCGCCGGCTTCCACCGGCACGCCAACCCTTGACACGCCCCGTGTCTCCCGCCACAGTTGCCTGTCCAGGCAGGGCGGTCGTTCCTTACGATACGGCTAAAGAAAATCGCAACGAGAAGGTATCAGCATTTGGTCGGTGGCTCGTTGCGTGAGCGAGATCAGGCAGGTTGTACCCGAGAATCCTTGAACGCTTCAGAGCTCGAATCCGTGAACGCCGGTACGTCGTCACGCTCCATGCCTTAGATGAACTTGACGAAGATACACTGTCCGCATTTGACGTGGAGCGGGCGATTCTCACTGGAGAAATCATCGAGCGGCAACGTGATCAAACGACCCGAGAACGGAAGTACTCGGTCCGCGGGCGTGCCGTAGATGGACGTCAGATCGTGGTCGTTAGCAAGCTGGGAACTACAGACAAACTCGTTGTGATAACGGCGTGGGTTCATGATGAACAAACTGAAGTGTGACAATTGCGGAGAGCAGGAAGCCCGAATCCGCCCCATCTCCCGCAGCTATGGTTCTGGCAAGGACCTGCTGGTGATTGAAGGGATTCCGTTGATCTCGTGCCCAAACTGTGGTGAAAGCTACTTCACGGCCGAGACGCTGCACGAGATCGAACGCATCAAGCTTCATCGAGAAGGATTCGCGGAGACGAGGCGGGTGTCCGTGGCAAGGTTTCATCAGGTGGCCTGACCCGGCGAATCAAAGGCGCGGGATTATACGGGACTAAATTGAAGGGAGGCAGGTGAATGGAAACCATTGTCGTTGCCATAATCGGTATCGTCGGGGCGCTGCTGGCGGGCGTGCTTGGGCGTCCAGGGCAGGCCGAATCGGGAGCGGCATCGACCGGAATGGACCCGGTGGCACGGGTCGCGGCCCTGGTCGGCGGGGTGTTGGGACTGACGGCGGTTGTCCTCGTCGTCATGGTGTCCGTGGGGCCGTTGCAGCGCCTCGAAGAAGTGGGCCAGCGCCTCGAGGACCTCGGCTACCTGACCGTCAAATCCACCAAGACCCTCGCCGACTTCGCCGCCTCGCCGGACGAGATCGGCGCCGCTGATCAGATCAAGGTGCTGACAGCCGACGCCAAGGCCATTCTCGACGGCAACGGACCCCAGATCATGACCGCAGCCGGCAAGCGCTGGGCGGTCGGCGACGTGGTTTACGTCAACGAAGGCCAGTGGATCACGCCGCTGCATCCCCAAGGCCGCCGCGACCGATCTGCCGCCAGCGAAACCTGCGGCATCGAACCCGCCGGCAGCCTGACCATCCGCGGCTTCAGCGAGCGCCGCCGAGCAGCCCTTCTCCAATACACCCCGCCCGGCCCTACCACCGGTACCCGCTGTCCCTCCGGCACGTATTTCTTCTACCGGGTCAAGTGAAGGAAAAGCGTGATGGCGGAACCCCTTGCAGACCAGATCATGTGCAAGGCCAAGCAAACCGCCGAACTCTATCATCGGTTGATACTGCTCATTGCACCAGCGGGCACCGGCAAGACCGCTACGCTTCAGGAAGTACAAGTGCGCACCGGTGCACCCCTGGTCAATGTCACCCTCGAGCTTTCTCGCCGGATGCTGGAATTGACCAAGCGTCAGCGGGCCATACAGCTACCTCATCTCCTTCAAGAGGTCGCCGGCAATAGTGGCGGCGAGATGATCCTGCTCGACAACATTGAAGTTATCTTCGACGTTGGCCTGAAACAGGACCCGCTTCGGCTGCTTCAGGGACTTTCCCGCAACAGGACCGTGGTGGCTGCATGGAACGGCGCCATCGTTGACGATTCTTTGACCTATGCCGTTCCGGCCCATCCGGAATACAGACGCTATCCAATGCGTGATATTCTGGCAGTAAGCCCGGAGGCGACGACATGAAGACAACAAACTCCGTTGCAAGAGAATAGGTGCGATGAAATACGGTGACCTGATCCAGTTTGGACCTATCGAATCCGTGGTCCAGTTGCGGGACGCCGACACAACAACTGCAGCCCGACAACTTGTCGAGACCTACGTCGTCTCCGAGGAGATGGCGGAAAGGCTGGTGGAATTGGTGATCCCCCAGCTACAGTTCGATCAGCCCACCGATAACAAGGGCCTTCTGGTAGTCGGCAACTACGGCACCGGGAAGTCCCATCTCATGTCGGTAATTTCCGCGCTGGCGGAGAATCCCGACCTCGCCACCAGCCTCAACAACGCTGCCGTGGCGGATACTGCCGGAAAAATCGGCGGCCGGTTCAGGGTGATCCGTACCGAGATCGGAGCCACCACCATGTCTCTGCGGGACATCCTTGTGGCCGAGTTGGAAGAACACCTGGCAGCGATGGGCGTAAGCTACAGCTTCCCCACCATCGACCAGGTATCCGGCAGCAAGCACGCTTTCGAAGAGATGATGACCGCTTTCCACCAAACGTTTCCGGACCACGGCCTGCTTCTCGCAGTGGACGAGCTGCTTGATTATCTGCGTACCCGCAAGGATCAGGAACTCATCCTGGACCTGAACTTCCTCCGCGAAATCGGCGAGGTCTGCAGGGACCTGCGCTTCCGCTTCATGGCCGGTGTACAGGAAGCCATCTTTGACAGCCCGCGTTTTTCCTTCGTGGCCGACAGCATCCGACGGGTGAAGGATCGCTTCGAGCAGGTTCTCATCGCCCACAAAGACGTCAAATTCGTGGTGGCTGAACGGCTTCTCAAGAAGACCGGCGAGCAACAGGCCAGGATACGCGGGTATCTGACGCCCTTCGCCAAGTTCTACGGCGACATGAACGAGCGTATGGATGAGTTCGTCCGTCTGTTCCCGGTGCATCCCGACTATATCGACACCTTTGAACGGGTGACGGTCGTGGAGAAACGCGAGGCGCTGAAAACCCTGTCGCTGGCCATGAAAAGGCTGCTTGACCAGGACGTGCCGGACGACCAACCCGGGCTCATTGCCTACGACACGTACTGGTCCAACCTCCGAGACAATCCTTCGTTCCGTGCTGTTCCGGATATCAGGGCAGTCATCGACTGCAGCCAAGTGCTGGAGTCACGCATCCAGCAAGCTTTCACCCGCCCGGCATACAAGCCCATGGCGCTGCGGCTCATCCATGCCCTGTCGGTGCACCGGCTTACCACCGGCGATATCCATGCCACCCTGGGCGCAACGGCAAGGGAACTGCGCGACGGGCTCTGCCTCTATCAACCCGGCATCGAGGACCTGGGCGGCGATCCGGCTTACGACCTGCTTTCCCAAGTGGAGACCGTCCTGCAAGCAATCCATAAGACGGTCAGCGGACAATTCATCTCATCGAACCCGGACAACCAACAGTTCTATCTCGACCTGAAAAAGACGGACGACTTCGACGCGCTGATCGAAAACCGCGCCGAGAGCCTCGACGCCTCCCAACTTGACCGTTACTACTATGAGGCCCTGAAACGGGTCATGGAATGTGCGGACCAAAAGACCTACGTGACCGGCTACAAGATCTGGCAGCATGAATTGGAGTGGCTGGAGCGGAAGGCCGCACGCCAGGGATACCTCTTTTTCGGCGCACCCAATGAACGTTCCACCGCCGTTCCCCGGCGAGACTTTTACCTCTATTTCGTCCAGCCCTTCGATACACCGCATTTCAAGGATGAACAGAACGCCGACGAATTGCTCCTGCGGCTCACCAACCGGGACGATGAATTCCTCACCGCACTCAGACATTACGCCGCGGCCCTGGACTTGGCCTCTACCTCGTCAGGGCACGCCAAGTCGACCTACGAGTCCAGGTCATCCCATTTTCTGCGGACCCTGGTTCAGTGGCTGCAAAAACACATGGCCGACGCCTTTGAAGTCACCTACCAGGGCCGCACCAGGCCGCTCACCGAATGGGCCAAGGGCAAGTCAATCCGGGACCTGTCCGGCATCGGTCCTCACGAGCGCATCAACTTCCGCGACCTGGTTAACACCATCGCCGGCATCTGCCTGGAAACACACTTCCAGAATCGGGCACCTGAATATCCCTCCTTCTCGGTACTCATCACTGGCGCCAACCGGGAACAGGCGGCGCAGGACGCCCTGCGCGCCATCGCCGGCCAGAACCGCACCAGACAAGCGCGGGCGGTGCTTGATGCCCTGGAACTGCTCGATGGTGAACGACTCGACCCCGGCAATTCGAAGTACGCCAAGTACATCCTCGGCCTGCTGACAAGGAAAGGCCACGGCCAAGTGGTCAATCGCTCCGAGTTGATCCAGGACGACAACAGCGTGGAATATATGGACAAGGACCGGCAGCGTCTGGAGCCCGAATGGGTTGCGGTTGTACTGGCGGCCCTGGTTTATTCCGGTGATCTGGTTCTCGCCATATCGGGCAAGAAGTTCGACGCCACCAGTCTGCCGCAACTGGCAGGAATCAGCGTGGACGAACTCGCGCAATTCAAACATATCGAGCAGCCCAAGAACTGGAACCTGCCGGCGCTCAGGGCGCTGTTCGAGCTGCTCGGACTTGCGCCGGGTATGGCACAGGTGGTCGTCCAAGGGGACGAAGATATTGTTCAGGAACTCCAGACGGTCATCGCCAAGCGGGTGGAAAAGCTTGTGCTCGTGCAACAGAGCCTGCAAAACGGTCTGAGTTTCTGGGGGCGTAACCTCCTGTCCGAGGAAGAGACACAGAAGCGCCGCGCCCGGCTTGACGAAACCAAGATTTTCCTGGAATCACTCCAGGCTTTTAACTCACCCGGCAGGCTCAAGAATTTCGGTTACAACGTTCAGCAAGTTGCCTCCCATCGGGAAGGCCTCAATTCCTTGGCTGAAATTGAATCTCTCCGGGAACTGGTGACGGACCTGGGCCCCACCGCATCGTTTCTTTCCACCGCCGAGGTGACGTTACCCACGGAACACGAGTGGGCACACAAGATGAAATCGGGGCGGCATGAGGTTCTCAGCCAACTCGGTGCCCCGGATAGTCACGGCGTGGCCCGGCGCAAACTGGCCAGCCTTAAGAAAGCCTATGTACAAACTTACTTGGACCTGCACACCAAGGCGCGGCTGGGCGTGAATGAAGACAGGCGCAAGACCGCACTCATGGGTGACGAGCGGTTCAAGATATTGCAGAAGCTGTCCGCCATCGAGTTGATGCCGCGGCAGCACCTGACCGACTTTCAAAACCGTCTGGCCGGACTGGAAAGTTGTTTTGCTCTGACGGAGCAGGAAATGGGCGCCTCACCCCTCTGCCCGCACTGTAGCTACAAGCCCGGCGCAGAACCACCCGCTGCACCCGTTGGAACGGTGCTGGACGGTTTGGACGACGAGATGGACGGGTTGGTGGCCAGTTGGACCCGGACGCTGCTGACCAACCTGGAGGACCCGACCACCAAGGACAACCTGGACCTGCTCAGGCCCGAGTCCAAGGAACTGGTAAACGGCTTCATGAAGAAACAGGCCCTGCCGGACGAACTCGACCAGGACTTCATCCACGCCCTGAGCGAGGCGCTTTCCGGTCTCCAGAAGGTGCCGGTCAAGGCTGCTGCCCTGCGCGACGCCCTGCTCTCCGGCGGGTCACCGGCAACGCCGGCAGAAATGAAGAAACGTTTCGAGGCGTACCTGGACGAACTCACCAAGGGCAAAGAGCCGGGCAAAGTGCGGATCGTGCTGGAGTGGACGCATGACGCAGGATGAACTGATCGAACTGCTCAGTGCGCATGAATGGCGTGACGTCGAGTTCAAGGAAGCGCAACGCGCCGTGCCGCGCAATGCCTATGAGACGGTATCCGCGTTTGCAAACACCGACGGCGGCCATCTTGTGTTCGGTGTCAGGAAAAACGGACAAGACTTCAAGGTCGTCGGCGTTCTTGACGTTGACAAGGTTCAGAATGAGTTCCTGACAACGCTGCGAGACCGCCAGAAGCTGAGTGTCATCGTGGACGTACGGGAAGAACTACAGGAATATGAAGGGTCAGACCTACTCATCTTCTTCGTGCCGGAAGTCCGCCGCTCGGAAAAACCCGTCTTCCTTAACGGCAACATTGGCCAAGCCTATATTCGTAGTGGAGGGAGCGACATTCGCTGCTCGGACAACGAGCGCAATCGATTCCTCATGGACGCGGCGGTGGAACGCTATGACGGCCAATCCGTTGCCTTCAACCTGGATACTGCGTTCGATTCGGACAGCATCAGGTGGTACCGGGCGGTCTATGAGGGACGTCCGGGAAATCGCTCCTATGCGACACTGCCCGACACGGACTTCCTCAAGGAGATGGGTCTGCTTGTTGAAGAGCACGGCCAAGTACTCCCATCCCGCGCGGCGATTCTTCTCTTCGGCGCCAATGCAACCTTCCGACAACTTTTGCCGCGGCCCGTCGTGGATTGCCAGCGATTTTCGCTGGAGCGTGACAGGGCCGATACCGGCGAACGCTGGATCGACCGCCGCGTTCTGGACGAAAATCTCATCCGCACATGGCAGGCCCTTATTGATTGGTATCAACGATTTGCGGATCAACCGTTCCGGATTGATCCGACATCCTTACAGCGTGACGATGCGCCGCCGGACTACCGCGCCTTTCGCGAATCAATGGTCAACCTTCTCATCCACCAGGATTACGCCGATCACTCCCGCAAGGCAGATATTCGCCACTATGCCGACCAGACTGTTTTCTGGAATCCCGGTGATGCCTTTGCCACCGATACCGACCTGCTCGAACCCGGCGAAAAGGAGGTTCGCAATTCCCGGATCGTGACCGCCTTCCGGCGCATCGGCCTGAGCGAGAATGCCGGGTGGGGCCTGCGCGACGTCTTCCGAAACTGGCAGCAATTAGGCCACGTTCCACCCACCATCGCTAACATCAAGGCGAATAAATGCTTTGAACTCGTCCTGAAAAAAGAAGAGCTTCTGTCGGAGCAACAGGTTCTTTTCCAGGCCAGTCTCGGGGTACAACTTACTGATGAACAGGCAAGAGTATTTGCTGCCGGCTGCCGGGAAAAGGCGATCACGCTTCCGCAGATCAAGGCCATAACGGGTCTGGCAGGACCGGACGCCGTAGCGCTTGCCGATGCACTGGTCACAAAAGTGCTCTTCAGAACCATCGAAGCCGGCAGAAAGTACGCTCTGGCCGAGCATCTGGAGGGCCGGTTTCGTCAAACTGACCAACCAGAAGTGCGGGGTGAGGACTTGGTCACTGCACAAGTTCAGTCCGCGCAGCCCGACTTGTCCACTGCACAAGTTGAGGGATATGCCAATGACTTGTCCACTGGACAAGTTCGGCCGTTGACAGAATTGTCTGCGACCCACTGGAGAATCATCGACTTATGCGACGTGCCCCGCCGTCTGGCCGAGATTCTGGAAGCCCTTGGCGTGACCAACCGGGGTTATTTCAAGGAACACCATCTCGATCCGCTGATTCAGTCCGGGATTGTAATTATGACCAACCCGGAGAATCCCCGGGCGTCGAACCAGCAATATGTCATTACAGAAGCGGGAGCCCAACTGAAGGCACGGCGCATGTCGGGAGAAAACGACTGAAGTGAGGACAAAGACGGCTGACCATGGCGACAACTCGTCCCTGTTCCCGGAAGCCCCCTCCGTCAAGCCGCAGGGGCCGGTGGAATGTCTGGGCATGGCCTTCGAAAACGATGAGAAACGCCGGGAGTATTTTCTGGAAAAACTACGCGAGAGACTCAAAGATCCCGAGTTCCGCAAAATCGAAGGATTCCCGATTGGTACGGACGAGGACATCCTGGCCTTGTCCGATCCGCCGTACTACACGGCCTGCCCGAATCCATTTATTGAGGATTTCATCAAGCACCACGGGAAGCCGTACGATCCAGCTGAACCCTACAGCAAAGAACCATTTGCCTCGGACGTAAGCGAAGGGAAGAACGATCCGATCTACAACGCTCACTCCTATCACACCAAGGTTCCGCACAAGGCCATCATGCGGTACATCCTCCATTACACTGAGCCGGGGGATATCGTTTTTGACGGATTCTGCGGAACGGGGATGACCGGCGTGGCAGCGGCCTTGTGTAAAAACCCCAGCAAAGTCAAGGCGCTCACTGATACAAGTTCCTCGATGGGACAACGCTGGGCAATCCTTTCGGACCTGTCGCCTATCGCCACGTTCATCGCAAGTAACTTGCTTCGCCCAGTTTGTCGAGGAGATTTTCTGGCAGCCGTTGAGAAAATATGTGCCGATATTGAGGCCAAGATTGGCCATCTATACTTGGCCAACCACAATGGCTGGAAGGTACGCGATAGGAAGAGAGTTGAGCACACACATTATCAACGTCAAGGTGATCAGCTAGGTACCGTTGAATTCACGCTCTACTCTGATGTTGTCAGATGTCCTGAATGCACCACTGAAACCACGCTCTACACCGTGGCTGTGGATGAGCAAAACGATTCCTTTCGGTCAAATTTGAAGTGCCCTCACTGCAATGCCTTGGTTCAAGAATCAAAATGGGAACCAGTACATACGACTAGCTTTGATCCAGTCCTCAAACAGGCCATCCGTCACATTAGGATCGCACCCGTTCTCATTAACTACAGCATAGGGTCAACAAGATACGAGAAATTACTCGATGACCAAGATAGGCAGCGCATCGATACTGCTTCCAACCTTCTTCGCTCTCATGGCCTACCATCGGTCGCCCTAATCGACGGCAAAGAAACTCAGCGCAATGCTCCAATTGGCATTACTCATCTACATCAGTTCTTCACTCCACGCGAGCATCTGTTCGTCGCTGCTCTACTGCATCAGATACAGAGTCATCCTGATAACAATCTAAGTCAGATGCTGCTCTTTTGCCTTACTGCTTCCTTGCCTTACATGTCAAGGATGAGACGGTTTCGTGCTGATAGAAAAGGGGGTGGACCGCTATCGGGAACTTTGTACGTCAGCTCTTTGATTACACCGCTACACGTTTTGAAGACTTTTCGACGCAATGCATCAACGATTGCCAACAGCTTAACTCCACCCGTCGATCCCCAGAGAGACCATGTTATAAGCACCCAAGATACTGGAAATCTTCGGCAAATCCAGAATTCCATAGTGGATTACGTATTCACCGATCCTCCATTTGGCCATAACTTCGATTACTCCGAATTGAATTTTTTCTGGGAAGGATTGTTAGGAACAGTAACAAATCAGAAGGCCGAAGCGATTGTGAGCACGTCTCAGGGAAAGAGTATAGATAATTACCGTGAACTCATGGAGCGGAGTTTCTCAGAGTATTACCGCATCTTAAAGCCAGGTAGATGGCTGACGGTGGAATTCTCGAATACAAGGGCATCAGTATGGAATGCGATTCAGGCTGCACTAGAGCAAAGTGGCTTCGTTGTGGCCAACGTTTCATCGCTCGATAAAAAGCAACACTCATTCAAGGCAGTTATGACACCAACCGCTGTCAAGCAAGATCTTGTTATTTCTGCATATAAGCCAAATGGTGGCCTTGAGGAACGCTTCCGCCTAGAATCAGGCACTGAAGAGGGCGTTTGGGACTTTGTCAGAACACACATGAAGCAACTCCCTATATTCATTTCGAAGGATGGTCAGGCGGAGACAGTCGCAGAGCGCCAGGATTTTCTCCTCTTCGACCGCATGGTGGCCTTCCACGTCCAGCGCGGCGTGACGGTTCCCCTATCTGCTGCCGAGTTTTACGCCGGTCTGGAACAGCGATTTCCTCCACGTGACGGCATGTATTTCCTACCCGACCAGGCCGCGGAGTACGACAAGAAGCACATGACGGTCAAAGAGGTCCTCCAACTCCAGCTTTTCGTCTCCGATGAGGCGTCGGCCATCCAGTGGCTCAGGCAGCAACTCACCAGGAAGCCGCAGACCTTCCAGGACCTCCACCCGCAATTCTTGAAAGAACTCGGCGGCTGGCAGAAGCATGAAACGGTCCTGGAGCTTTCCGCCCTGCTTGCAGAGAATTTCCTGCGCTACGACGGCAGGGACGAAGTGCCCAGCCCGATTCACAGCTACCTCTCCTCCAACTTCAGAGACCTGCGCAACCTGGAGAAGACCGACCCAGCGCTCAAGGCCAAAGCCCGGAACCGCTGGTACGTGCCCGATCCAAACAAGGCCAGTGATCTGGAGAAGTTGCGCGAACGGGCGCTGATGCGGGAGTTCGACGAGTATCGGGAATCCCAACAGAAACGCCTGAGGGTGTTTCGCCTTGAAGCCGTCCGGACCGGCTTCAAGAAGGCGTGGCAAGAGCGCGACTACGCCACGATCATCGCCGTGGCCCGCAAGATACCCGAAAGCATCCTGCAGGAGGACCCCAAGCTCCTCATGTGGTACGACCAAGCGGTCACGCGCAGTGGGGACGACGTGTGAAAACGACTTGCCTGTTAAACGGGGACCTTGGCCCTGAGCATACCCGCAGTTGGGTTCCGCTAGCCGTCATTCGTGTCGAAGGCACCGCATGAGTAGCTGGCGCGACCAGATTCTCAAGGAGTTCGTGCCCAACGTCGCCCGGCTGACCTTGGTTGCCGACCCCGACGGATTGCTTTTGGAAGAAGACATTCTGGCAGGCATCCATCAACGGGGCTTTGATCTGATCCCGTTCGGGGACCCCATCGCCTTTCGGTATGACTACGAATCGAAGCTCCGCTGCCGCTGGGACCGGGGTGAGCAGACAGAGTTGGTCGTCGTGCTGCACGCCGCGGCCAGCGAACTTGACTGCTTGCCGTACGACCTGCTGCAAGCCGGTCGTCGCCTGTCGTTCAGCCTTGGCGAGATTTTCCCCACCCTGAGCTACCCCATTATTGCCGCCTTGGACCGAAGATATCTGGACGCGCTTTACGATGCCCAGGAGCGGTTCACTCCCAGCATGCTGGGCGACAACGCGACCAAGGAATTCGTTCTACGGCATGTTTTCGAGATGGAACCGGAACGAATTGGGGAGCCGTCCGACCTGCTGCGCGTGTTGCTGCGTCGCCATCACCGCGAGCAGCGAATCCCCGCCATGCTTGATGAACACTTGGTCCACGTCCTCCGGCAACAGAGAGGGTTTGATGATTGGCCCCTGGAGACGATCATCCCGGACCGGGAAGCTTTTTTCGCCTTCCTCCAGGAACGCTGGCCCGTCTTTCTTGACCAGTCGGCGCCTCAGGATGGAACCGGTATTCGCGAAGATGAGAAAGCCTATGGCTTCGAAGTTCCCGGTCCTTCGGATTTGCCCTTCGGCCACGACGACGTCCGCATCTACATCGACAGCCTGTTCCTTGAAGGATTTCTCGAAGCCGTACCCCACGAGCAGGCCGAATCCTTGTCAACATCCTGGCTCGCCGTCGGCATCCGAACGGACGACCCGACGAATCGGACGCAGCGGATAGCCACTCTCCTCGATACCTTGGCATCCAACATTCCGCAGGCGGACACACGGCACAGCGACTGGTTCCGCTTTGCCAGGACCTGGGCCGAACTGGCCGTTCTGGCTCAGGATTCGGACGCGATGTTGCCGGAGCCAGCACGCCGGAAGATGGAAAAGCTGCACGCGCAGATCGATGCCGCGCTCGTGTCCTGGCTGGCCAAACGCTACGCTGGCTTGGTGAACCTGCCGCCAGTTCCACCGGTCATGCTTCACCACATTCCCCGTTTCCTCTCCAGGCACATCAACGCTGCCAGAGAACACAAGGTCGCATTCGTGCTGGTGGACGGCCTTTCCTTGGCGCAATGGCTTGTTATCCGCAAGGAACTTGCCAGGCAACGCCCGACGTACCGCTTCCGAGAGAACGCGGTGTTTGCCTGGATTCCAACCCTCACGTCCGTCTCGCGTCAGGCAGCCTTTGCGGGGAAGCCGCCTGTCTATTTTCCAAATAGCATCTATTCCACGGACAAAGAACCGGCATTGTGGACGCAATTCTGGACGGACCAGGGCCTAACACAGCAAGAAGTTGCGTACGCCAAGGGGCTGGGTGACGGCGCTTTGGAAAACGTGGAAGAGATCATTGCCCGGCCAAAGACACGCGTCGTCGGTTTGGTTGTCGACAAAGTCGACAAGATCATGCACGGCATGGAACTCGGCACTGCGGGGATGCACAACCAAGTCCGACAATGGGCCAGTCAACCGTTCATGGCCAACCTTGTCGACCTGCTTCTGGAAAACGGATTCCGTATTTTCCTGACTTCGGATCATGGAAATATCGAGGCGACCGGGTGTGGGCGTCCTCAAGAAGGAGCGATTGCGGATTTACGAGGTGAACGCGCTCGAATCTATCCGGATGCTTTACTGCGCGGTCAGGTCAAAGCGCGATTTCCGGACGCCCTGGAATGGCCGCCCATTGGGCTGCCGGACGACTATCTGCCCCTGCTCGCCCCTGGCCGTTCGGCGTTCGTGCGCGAGACGGAACGCCTTGTCGGTCACGGCGGCGCTTCTCTCGAAGAACTGGTCGTCCCTCTTGTGCAGATCGAACGGAGGGACGCATGAACGGACGGGAAACCCAGATCGGTTTCAGCCAGCGTGTCCGACTGGAGTGGTTCGAGCAGACAACCAATCTGCTACTGGCCGGGAATGACAAGGCCCTGATCAATGACTCGCTCCAACATCTGTTGCGGGACAGGGTTTCAATCGGCGGTGAAGCGGCCAGGGGCAACAAGGAAAAGGTGATCACCATCCTGTTGAAGACCTGGATTACCGTGCCTCCCGAGTTGGAAAAGCTACGGGACGAGGGCTTGAATATACTGCCATCACTCGCTCGCGAAGACCGAATTGCTATTCACTGGGGCATGGCGTTGGCGGCCTACCCTTTCTGGGGCGCGGTCGCGGCGCACACCGGCAGACTTCTGCGGCTTCAGGGAACAGCCGCGGCAGCGCACGTCCAGAGGCGGGTCAGGGAGGAATACGGTGAACGCGAAACCGCATCACGGGCTGCCCGGCGCGTGCTGCGATCATTCATCGATTGGGGTGTTTTGAGCGAGACGCGTAACAAGGGCGTCTATGTTCAAGGAAAGCAAGTCTCGTTTGAGGAACCCAAGCTTATCGCCTGGATGGTGGAGGCGTCTCTCCATTCCCGTTTGAGCGGCTCCGCCGCCACAAAAGACCTGCTGGACAGTCCAAACATCTTTCCATTCCGCCTGGCCCATATCTCAGCCGACCACTTGGCCTCCCTCTCGCCTCGCCTGGATATCCTGCGGCACGGACTGAATGACGATCTTGTGATGCTGCACAAAGATGGTGCGAATTCAGCACGATAGCCATCAGCGACCTCCGCAGGAAATGCCGGCGAAAAAAGCGTACATCGAGAGGCGCTCGCAGTTGATTCGCCAGCATCCCCCGCAGCCTCTGTCAACGGCACGTAGAGCTGTCCGGTTTTCGGCACGTCAAGAGGTTCCAACCCGAGTAATTAGCCCGAACCGGCCTTGACCGCCTCCCTTTTGTGGACTTTTGCCATTGCCCTTGACATTATTGCGCAGTGCTTTTCCAGAGGGTAACGACTCGTACCTATAAGGCGTCAGGAGGATCATCATGATACAGGCCCGCAAACTTGGTCACGTGGTGTTGAAAGTACGTGACGTGCAAGTGTCCAAAGCATTTTATACCCGCGTGCTTGGGCTACAGGTGGCCCATGAAGCCCGCCAACGGGGTGTGGTGTTCCTGAGTTTTGGCACGGAGCACCACGATCTTGCCTTGTTCCAACTGGCCACGGGGGAGACGCCCGCGGCCACGCAGCCCGGCCTGCATCATACGGCCTGGCAACTCGAGAGCTTCGAGGCGCTGCAGGATGCCTATCGGGAACTGGGCCGGCTTGACATTGCGGTTGAGTCCACCACCGAACACAACGTGACCCGCAGTGTCTACTTCCATGATCCAGATGGCAACCGGGTGGAACTCTATTGCGATATGGTGCCGAATGGTTTTGAAACCATGCAGACGTTCGGCCCCGTCAATATGCCCTTGAACATGGAGACGGGTGAGGCCGTCAGCCAGTAATCGCATCATTGTCTGGTAACCCTTCCGGGACACCTAGACCTTTGCCGCGACGGCCTCAATCTCGAGCAGAAAATCGCTCCTTACCAAACCGGCGCCGGTGAGCAGCATCGATGCCGGCCGCGCGTCGCCCAGGAAGCGCGACCGGACCTTGACATAATCCGGAACGTCCCGCTCGTGCAGCAGGTAGTGGGTCACTTTCACCAGGTCGTTGACCGTCATTCCCGCCGATTTGAGCATGTTGATAATGTGGCCCCAGGCCAACTCGGCCTGGCCGCTAATGTCGGCCGGCAACCCGCCATCCAGGGCGAGGCCCGGCGTCCCCGAGGTGAGCAGCCAGCGTGCGCCCGGCGGGACTTCAATAGCGTCGCTGTAGCTGCCGATCTGCGAGGCAATCCCAACGTTGTGAACGATGTTGTGCATCAAGTTCCTCCTTCCTTCATGTCTGATCTCTTCTGCAGATTGCACCAGCATGTCTGTGCATTTCAGCAGATCTCGACATAATTCCCGTGCTTCCATTTGCTGATCGGGCTGTTTCTGGCTCATTTCTGGCCAGGTACCCCGTCCATGCAGCGGCAGAATTCCTGTGTTTCCTCACCGGACTTCGTACACCGCCACGGTGCCGGACACCTCGTTGCCAACGATTAGAAGCGCGTGATCGGTGGGGCTGTCGGCGGCGGGAACGAATGCCATGCCCTCCGGCGCCAGGTCACCGGCTTGCGTCAGGTTGCCTTCGATGTCCACCGTATAGTCGCGATTGGTGACGTACTGCACGAACGCTGCCGCCCCCGGCTGGGTAATGTCGTAGACCATGATGCCGCCAGTGCGCTCCAGGCCGATGAAGGCGTAGCGCTTGCCGCCAGCCTCGCCGACGGCTAGGGCTTCCGGCTCCGGTCCCTTGTCGTCGGAACGAGCATCGAAGCCGTTCTCGTCGTCGGTGGCGTTGAAGCCCGCGGTGCCGAGCGCCTCGGCGGTGATGCGCTCGAAATCGTCGCCGGAATCGAACACCTGCTCACCGGTGTCGGCATTCCAGATGCTGAACGAGCGCGCCCCAAAAGCGACGATCGCGTCGTGGTCGCCGTCGATGTCTCCCTCGGTGGCCACGGCTTCGAGACGGCCCAGGTTTTTCTTCTTCTGCAAGGACTTGGCGTCCGGGAAAGCCGTTGCGTCCAGCTTGAGCTTGCGCACCCGCTTCTCGTCGCTCCAGGCCAGGCAGCCGTCGTCCTCGTCCCAATCCATGCCGCCGGCGGCGCTGCAGGCGGCCTCATCGGCATCAAAGAAATACTCGCGCGCGTCGCCCTCGTTGGCCGTCAGGACGTAATTCGTGCCGTCGTGGGAAAAGGCGGCGATGGTGTCCGGCATGTACAGGCCCGTCAGGCCGTTCACGGTGCGACTTCCTCCGAAGTGCGGGTGGCATTCAACTTCCCGGCGCCGGGCCGGGCGGCAAAGGTGCGACTGGTGCTTACTATGGAGGCACCGTGTTTACGGTTTATTAAGCGAACACGACTTCAGCCGCGCCCAGCCCCTCGACGTCCACCCGCACCCGGTCGCCCCGCTCGACCCACTGGGTGGCCACGACGCTGCCGGTGAGAACGACTTGGCCGCTGCGCAAGCTGATGCCGTACGCCGCGAGTTGATTGGCCAGCCACGTTAGCGCCGTCAGCGGATGCCCCAACACATCGCCGCCCCTGCCCCGCCCGCGTTCCTCGCCGTTGATGGCCATCATGCCCGGCAGCGCGGCGAGGTCGAGGCGGCGCCATTCCGTGTTGGCGGGCCCCAGGACAATCCCCGCCTGAAAGAAGTCGTCGGCAATCAGGGTCGGCGTGTCCAGCGAGCGCCAGTCGGCATAGCGATCATCGACGATCTCGATGGCCGCCATGCACGCCCCGACCGCCTCGGCCACCTGCGCCTGCGAAAGCGGCGCCGCCTCCGCCGGCAGGTCGGCATCCAGCCGAACGGCGATCTCGCACTCGACGCCGGGATGGACGTAACCGTCGTGCGCCACCTCGGCTGGCGACCGGTGCACCCCGTTCGCCAGCACCCCACCGCCGCACGGGTTGTGAATGTCCAGATAGTCCTGCATCACCTGGCTCGTGGCGCCGATCTTATAGCCCGCCAAGTCCCCGCCGCCGCCACGGATTAATTGCTCGCGCAGTGCAAACTGCACGGCATACGCCGCGTCCTCGCTCGCCGGGCGGCACGCCTCCGGCAATCCCGGCAACCGCTCGCCCCGCAGCCGGTTCTGCGCCAACAGGGTGGCGGCGTGTTCGGTGGCTGTTGTCATGGTTGGCTCCTTTCATGGGTGCGGAAGTTCATCGATGAGGAAGCCGGATCAGGATGCGCTGATCCGGCCCGCTGACACACATTCCCACATTGACACACATTAAGAAATCCCCCATGGCCTCGCCAAGGCTGCATCGAGAACCATGCAAATGGCTCCCGGAGCGACCGCCGCCCCCCTGACAAGGGGGGTTGGGGGGTTACATGTTTACCCCAGGTTGGGCCTCGTCCCCCACCCTGTGGATGCCCGCCTGCACGGGACCATGGGCACCCACAAGGGATGCCCCTACGACGGTCGGGGGCGCTGCACAGGCTATTTTCATAGTAAATGGCTCCCGGAGCGACCGCCGCCCCCCTGACAAGGGGGGTTGGGGGGTTACATGTTTCCCCCAGGCGGGCCTCGTCCCCCACCCTGTGGATGCCCGCCTGCACGGGACCATGGGCACCCACAAGGGATGCCCCTACGACGGTCGGGGGCGCTGCGCAGGCTATTTTCATAGTAAGGACGGATCGAGTCCGCATATACTGGCGACTCGAGACGCTGACATCCGCCATTCGTATGTTAAAACCTGTCAAGGACTGGCTGAAAACATGACCGGAGTTTGTGTGCGGCGCTTCATACTCTGCCTGTGGTGGGCGGCGGTGCCGGGGCTGGTGGGGGCCGAGGTGACGATGGAGGCGCGGCTGGGGCTGCAGGAAACGGTACGGCTGGAGAAGTGGAACCAGGTCATCGTACGGCTGCACAACAGCGGCGCGCCGGTAACCGGCACGCTGGGCGTACGGGTGTGGCGTGGTAGCGAGATGCGGGGGGATTTGCACGTCACCAGCTTCACGCAGCCGGTATCGCTGCCGCATCGGGCGCGCAAACGGTTCGCCTTCACGGTGCCGATTACCAGCATCAGCCGTCCCATCGAGGTGTTTCTGCGCCGCGGCGAGGAGGTGCTGCAGCAGCAGAACCTCGACCTGCGAACGGCCCTGAGTGCCGAACAGGTCATCCTCGGCCTGACGCGCGACCTGAGCCTGGATTTTCTGGCAACGCTGCTGCCCACCCATACCCGTATCGTCTACCTGCCGCAGGACGAGTTGCCGCAACATTGGTACGGCTACGACAGCGTGTCAGCCGTCGTGTTGAAGGGGTTGTCGCTGCAACCACTGTCGGAGACCCAGGCGCGGGCGCTGCGGCAGTGGATCGCCGGTGGCGGCACCCTGGTGGTGGCCAGCGATTCGCGCTACGCCCTGCTCACGGAACCGCGCCTGCAGGCGTTGCTGCCGGTGCAGGTGCTCGGCGTTGAGCAGCGCGACGGCCTGCCCGAATTGGCGGCGCATTATGGCGTGCCGCTACAGCCGGCGCCGCTCATCGCCATGCGAGCGCGCCTGACGCAGGGTGAGGTATTGGTCGGCAGCGCCAATATGCCCCTGCTGGCGCAACGCGCCTTCGGCAATGGACGGGTCGTCTTTCTGGCGGTCGATTACGCCACCAAACCCCTGGCTGGCTGGCGCGGCAACCAAGCCCTGTGGCACGACATGTTGCAACCCGCCGAGCGCATCGACTTCAGCCGCGTGTTCGCCGAACTCGGGCTGCTCGATGAGCGGCACCCGGCGGTGGAAATCCTGTCGCGCCCGATTCTGCTCTACCCCTCGCACGTCACCCTCGGCGTGCTCCTGGCCGCCTACTGCGGCGCCCTCGGCGGCCTCTTCTGGGTCATCAAACGGCGCCGACTACGCCACGTCGCGGCGGGGCTCGCCGTGGCCCTGCTCCTTCTGGCGTTCACCGCCGCCAGCTACGGGCTGCTGGTGCAGCACAGCCTGCACCACTCGGCCCTGGCGTTTGATCTCACCACCCTGGAAGTGCTGCCCGGTACCGGCTACAGCCGCTTGCGCGGCGCGGTCGGCGTGTTTTCCGTGCACGGCGGGCGCTACACCTTGCCCCTGCGGCAGCCCGAAACGATGATGCGGCACACCTTTACGCGCGGTGCCGGGCCGGCCGGTGAGGCGCTCGAGGTCGGAACCGCTGAATCGACCGCTATCCGCCATATCGACCTCGGACCCTGGACGCTGCGGGTGTTCTCGCTAGAGGGCATGGCCCCGGCGCCCTTGCGGGTGCGCGCCGAACGGCAGGCAGGCAGCTTGAGCGTACGGGTCGACAACCCCGGCGCCCTGCCCCTGCACGCCGCCGCCATCCTGCACCGCGGCAATCCGTCGCCCCTCGGCACCATCGCCCCCGGACAGACCGTCTCCGTGGTTCTGCCCGACACGCCGCAACGCCCCGAAGCGCGGCCGCACGAGCGCCTGTGGCAGACCGTGTTCGCGCACAGCCCGCTGTCCGGCAGCCGGCGCCTCGCCTACATGCAGGAAGTCCTGCTGCGCCACTATTTCAACGACCGCCGCCTTGCCGATCACGACGCTCCATTCCTCAGCGGCTGGCTCCTCACCCCTGGCACCGTGCAGCCCGACGCCGGCGCGCCGCACACCTGGGGTCTGACGCTGGTCATCAGTCCGCTCGTATCTGATCGAGGCATGAGACAATGAATGGAATGTCGGATTACGCGGCGCTAATCCGACCTACAATAACTGTGAGACTCCCAAATGATCCCCATACCCGGCAGGAAGGCGCTGCGCAACCCGATCTTGCGCGGCGCGCTGGACGCCATGACGCAGCGCGGCACAGCCTGGACGCACGGGCTGAATTACACCGCGGTGCTGTCGCTGGCGCTCTTCATCACCTGGCCGAAGGAAGGCTTCCTGAGTCTGCGCGACCTGCCGTTCACCTACAACGCCATGGGCGGCACGGCGACGATCATCCTGGCCTACCTCAACTTCACCCAGGGGGCGCGCAACCTGCTGGGCGCTCAGGACGCCACCCTGCGCGACTGGCTGGCGTTCACGCCGCTGCCGGTCGGTACGTTCCTGCGCGGCTATCTGGCAGCAGGCAGCGTCGAGACGCTGTTCTTCTGGGGCCTGTCGTGGCCCCTCCTGCTGCTGGCCGCCGGCGTCTCGGGCGAGTCGCTCGCCCATCTCGGCACCGGCATGCTCGTGCTGCTGGCATGCCTGACGGCGTACCGGGTCATCGGCGTTACCTTGCTGATCTGGTTCGAGCGCGACGACTTCGTCCTCTACATCCTGGTGCGCGTCGTGTACCTGTGGTTCATCCTCGTCAGCGGCTTCGTATGGCCGCTCAGCAATCCAGTGCTGGCGTTCATCGACACCAGCATCTGGCCGCAGCGCCTGCCCGACGTCAGTCTTCGGCTAGCGGGCTTTGAATATCCGGCGCCGGGGTGGGCCGCCACGGTGACGCTGCATTTGATTCTGGGGGGGCTGTTTTTTATAATCGCCACCTTACGCACGCGCTGGCTGCAACGCCGATTGGCTCTCCGCGACGGCACTGAGGGAGGTGAAGGCAATGGATCGGTCGGGCCTCCTTGAGCAGGCCGTGACGCGGTTGCAGCGGCGCCACCGGTTTCTGCGGCGACTGGGTCGCTCCCTGGATACCGCCCTCGTCGGCCTCGCCGCCGCCTGTCTGGCAACGGCCCTCGTCACTGCCGGCGTGTGGACGGCCTCCCTGTCGGGCGTCTATGCCCTCCTCGCCCTCGTAATCCTCGGCATCATTATCTGCCTCGGCTGGCCCAGACGCGGTGCCCCGCTGGACATGCTGGCCGCCGCGGACCGCACCCTGCGCGGCCACGAACGCCTCAGCACCGCCTACGAGTATGGCAAGCGGCACGCCGACCACCCTTTCAATGCCGCCCTGATGGACGAAGCCGATCGGCTGGCGCCGCGCGTCGAGCCGCGCCAGGTATTGCCGCTGCGCCTGCCGCGCCGGCTGTGGGCCATCCCGGTCCTGCTGCTCGCCACCCTCGCCCTGCACTGGATCGAGACCCCACCGTGGTCGTTCGCCACTCTCGGCGATGCGGATTTCAGCCGCCAAGTGGTGCGCGAGGGCCAGCGTCTCGAACAGTGGGGCGACGAACTGGAGCGGCTCGCCAAACAGGAACACCTGGACCGCAGCCTCGTCCTAGCGCGCCAGTTGCAAAACCTCGGCAAGCATCTGCAAGACGAGCGCGCGCCGCAGGACGCCTTTAGCGACCGCATCGCCACCCTTTCGGACTACCTGCAGCGCCTGCGCGAGGAGTTGCGCGAGCGCGCCCTGATGAGCGGCATGGGCCGGTTGGCGGTGCGCGGCATGCTGCCGTCCGGCAAGAGCCTCAAGCAGGAGTTGCGCGACGTGCTGAAACTCTTGGACGACGAAACACCGTCGCGCGACCGGGTGGCGGCAGCCGAGCAAAGCCTGCAGCGCCTGCGCCAGCAGGCCGGCGCCATGCCGGTTCCCGAACTGGAATCGCTGTTGCAAAACCTGCGCGCCGGCGACGTGCAGGCGGCGCGGCAATTGCTGCGTGAGATCATCGAGCAGCAGCAGGCCAGTGAAGAGATGCAGCACCTCGAACGCGCCCGCCGCGCCCTGGAATACGCCTCCCGCAACCTGCAGCAACAGGGCGAGGGCCAGCCCGACGGTGACCGGGCGCCCGGCGCCCGGCAGGCGCAAGGCGACTTCGACCCCCGCCAGTTCGGCGGCGAGTTCATGATGGAAGACCTGTACGGCATGGAGGAGTTCTCCGCCCCCGGCTCCGACGCCGGCTACGGCGTGTCCACCCGTGTCGACGCCCGCCCCGAACAGGCCCTGCGCGACTCCGAGCAACCCACGTCGCACGTCGAGTTGCGCAACAGCCCCGGCCCCACGCGCCTGCAATATATGCGCCGCCTGCCGATGATCAACGAGGCGCAGGTGCCCGTGGAGGAGGTCGCCGTGCAATACCGGCAGGCCGCCGAGGAGGTGCTGACGCACGAGGACATCCCGCGCGGCTACCGCGAGCAGATCAAGCAATACTTCCTGTCTCTGGGGATGGTGCGGGAATGAACATAACCGATCAGGTAGCGCAATTTGACGCCGACATGGCGCGCATCCGTACCGAAATCGCCAAGGCCATCGTGGGGCACGCCGACATCGTGGACGGCCTGCTCACCTGCCTGCTGTGCGGCGGCCATGCCCTACTGGAAGGCGTGCCCGGGCTCGGCAAGACGCTGCTGGTCAAGAGCCTCGGCGCCGCCCTGCACCTGCAATTCTCGCGCATCCAGTTCACCCCCGACCTCATGCCGGCCGACATCATCGGCACCCGCGTGGTCCTCGAAGACGAGGCCGGCCAGCGCCATTTCGCCTTTCAACCCGGCCCGATCTTCAGCAACGTGGTGCTCGCCGACGAGATCAACCGCGCGACGCCGAAAACCCAGTCGGCGCTGCTTGAAGCCATGCAGGAGCAGACGGTGACGGTGGCCGGCACGGAGCACAAGCTGCACCTGCCGTTCCTGGTGCTGGGCACCCAGAACCCGCTCGAAATGGACGGCACCTACCCGCTGCCCGAGGCGCAGCTCGACCGCTTTCTGCTGAAATTGCAGATCAGCTACCCGTCGTTCAACGATCTCAGCGACATCGTCGACCGCACCACCCAGGGCGAAACGCAGACCGCGGAACCCGTCGCCACGGCAACCGACGTGCTGGCGGCGCAGCGCCTGGTGCGCGACGTGCCGCTGGCCTCGCACGTCAAGAACTACGCCATCCGTCTGGTCATGGCCACCCACCCGCAGACGCCCCGCACCACCGACGCGGTGCGCAATTACGTGCGCTACGGCTCCAGCCCGCGCGGCGTGCAGAGCCTGGTGCTGGCCGCCAAGGTGCGAGCGCTGTTCGCCGGACGCTTCAACGTCAGCTTCGACGACCTGCGCGAGGTCGCCGTGCCCTGCCTGCGGCATCGCCTCATCCTGAATTTCGAGGGGGAAGCGGAGGGCATCGACACCGCCGAGATCGTCAGCGGCCTCGTCCGCGACCTGCCGGAGCAGGGCGCTTGAGGGTGGCTTACCGCTGTTGCGGCGGTTCAAGCCGAGGCGACGCTGCAGTTCCTCCCACCCTTCCGGTGAGCATCGTATTCTGTTGTCGCAATCAGGCGATTTCCGCCTCCAGCCGAGATCATCGGTTGATTCACACGTGAAATCGGAGCCTGCGGTCGCATTGACGACGGCATACCTGACGCAAAAATGACAGAGATAATTCCCCTTCCAACTTGGGTGGTGGTAGTTGCCGGCGCCCTTTCACTTTGGGCGATTCTTGACCATCTACTCATCCCAGGCGCGCGCTGGTTTTTCAGACGGCGCACCAGTCGTGTGATCGACGAACTCAACACCCGCTTGCAGTTGCAAATACCGCTTTTCCAACAGACAAAACGACAGGTTCTTATCGATCGACTGACACACGACCCCAAGGTGATGGAATCGGTCGAGGCTGAGGCGCAGCGGTCTAACGTACCGCGAGAAGTTCTGGCCCGGGAAGTCGAGCGCTATGCACGTGAGATTGTGCCGTCGTTCAATGTCTACCTGTACTTCCGAATCGGGTATTACCTGGCACGACGCATCCTGCAATTCCTGTATCGGGTCCGCCTGGGCTATGCCGACGACGAGGCACTGGCCAAAATCGAGCCTACCGCGAGCATCGTTTTTCTGATGAATCATCGTAGTAACATGGACTACATCATCGTTGCCTACATGGCCGCGACGCGCTCCGCATTGAGCTATGCAGTGGGCGAATGGGCGCGCACCTGGCCCCTGCAATCAATAATCAAATCTCTCGGCGGTTTCTTCGTGCGTCGAGAATCCGACAACCCTCTCTACCGTCGGGTCCTGGCCCGCTATGTCCAAATGGCAACGGCAGGCGGTGTCGTACAGGCGTTCTACCCCGAGGGTCGTTTCACCCGCGACGGACGCCTCCGGAAGCCGAGGCTTGGCCTCATCAGCTACATGGTTTCGGCATTCGACCCCGAGGGTGAACGAGACCTCGTGTTCATCCCGGTGGGAATCAACTACGACCGTGTGCTGGAGGACCGCTCCCTGGTACGCGAACTCGACCCGCAGGCCAGCCCACACAGCAAGACGTACACCGTCGTAGCCTTTCTAAGGTTCCTCGGCCATCAGGTAAAACTCCTGCTGGAACGGCGCTGGTATCGCTTCGGCTACGCCTGCGTCAATTTCGGAACGCCGGTTTCCATGCGGTCGTACACCGCCCGCACCAGGATGGATTTTCGCCCTCTGGACGCAGAAGCTCGTTTTGGAGCCGTAGAGCAGCTTGGCAATGCGTTGCTCGACGCCATCGCCACGGCCATTCCGGTATTGCCGGTGCCGCTCATCGCCACCGTATTCCTGCGCCATCCACAAACGGCCATGAGCGAACTCGAGATCAAGGCACAAACCCATGCCCTCATCAACGATCTCGAGCAGCGCGGGGCGTATGTCCACATCCCAAGATCAGACCACGACTACGCGACCACAGTAGGGCTGCGGATGCTGGTGCTGCGGCACTTGGTGCAGGAATCGGATGGGCTCTACCGCGCGTGTGCTAACGAACACGACATGCTGCGTTACTACGCCAATTCGATAGCCCACTTCCTGCCCGAACCGTGATGGCTCCATGCGCGACGCGCCTGGAACCCTGTTCAGCCGTCTCGGTGGCGACCGCCATCTTCCCATTCAAAGATGACTTCAAGGCGCCTAATGAATCTGCTGCTCCTTAGGGTTGTTCGAAGCTGACGAGCAGCTCAATCGCGTCACTTGCTCTGCATGCCTTACCCCTTTACCATAAGCGTAAGGAGGAACGACAGCCATGCTCGTAAAAGTCACCTCAAAACGGCAGGTAACCTTCCCCAAGCACGTGCTCGACGCGTTAGGCGTAGGACCCGGCGACCAGTTGGAGCTGATGGAAAGCACCGAGGGGTTCATCCTGCGCCCGCGCCGGATAGACTTGTCCTTGCTCGGGGGATTGCGCGATAAGATCGACCCCAACGCAGAGCCGTTCGACATTCGGAAGTTCCGGGATGAGGGCTATGATCCGTCAGCGTATCGGGATTGACACGTCCGTGCTCGTGCGGCTCATCACCGGTTCTCCTCCCGACGTCTATTCGTACTGCGTGGAACGGTTGAATGCGCTGGTCATTGGCGGCGCCGAGGTCTTTGCCTCAAACCAAGTCATTGGTGAGGCCTTTATCGCGGTCCAGCACCACTACGGCGTATCGCAGGTCGATGCCCGCGCCGAGTTGCTCAATGCGTTTCGAAGCGGCCTCGTGGCCCCTCTGAACGGACAGGCCGTCATTGAAGCCCTTTCAGCCTCTGGCAGCCCCGGCCTGTTCGACCGTCTCATCGCCGACGACTACGCACGGGTTGGGTTGGAGACGTTGACGCTGGATCGCAGGATGGCTTCCCTGCCCAACGCGGGCCTCCTCTGAGCTCGGCCTTGCACAGAAGGGGAAATCTGCTCATGCCACGCAACACGTCGGTTAAACTCGGCGAGCACTTTACGGGTTTCATCAATGAGCGGGTTCAATCCGGTCGCTACTCCCCCAGTGATGTGGTACGGGCCGGGCTGCAGCTGCTTGAAGAGCACGAAACCAAGGTGGGAGGCGTGGGATGATTACTTCAATAATTGAGGTACAGATACCGGAAGCGGAGGACGTGTCGGTTACCGATGATACGCTTCAGGTCGAACTCTCGGACGGACGAACCATTTCCGTGCCCCTGGGCTGGTACCCCAGACTCCTCCACGCCACCCAGGAGGAGGGAGTTGATCGGTGAGGGCCAGGGAATCCATTGGTCGGACTTGGACGAAGACCTCAGCGTCGAAGGACTCATCGCGGGCCGCCCGTCAAGGGAAAGCCAACGTTCTTTCAAACGGTGGCTCGAAGCCAAACTGGCGGGCCGTAGCGTAGTGCAACCCCTTGATGTGATGGAGCATATTGTCGATGGGCCATGAGCGCGTAGGAGCATTGCCCCGAACTAAACGATGGGCCGACGTAGTAGACGGCATCGCTGCTGTGGCTGACGTTGATGGCAACGTGCGAGACTTGGCAAATGCTACCCTCGAAAACGTTCGTTCCCGCCTGCTTGCCATCCATGGTGATGCCGGGGTCATCGCCTCCTTCCAGTTTCTACTTGGACTTGCTCTGTCGGCTTCTCCCAGTGTGGATAGGGATTCACTCGGTGATCTCGCTATCGACCTGGAATCCAACCCTTCTCGACTCAAGCTTGCGAGCATCCTCAGTCAGTACGTAGACGACCATCGGCAGTCCGCTGAGTACGGGGAAATAGCTCGTAAGGCCGCTGTCGACGCTATCTCCTTGTGGACCGAACAGGAGACTCGTCAGCTTTCTTTCGCTGGGGAACATGAACGCGTTGCGGAAGTATGGAGTAGAGCCAGCGAAGGAAGAGGTTTCTGCGAGGTGTCTCGACTCTTCTTCGCCAAGTTCGTGGAACGCTATCTCAATTATTTCCTCAGCCGTGAGGCTTCTTCTCAGTTAGTCAGCACGGAGGCTCGAGAAAGGCTGGCCACCCGTCTCCAAGAGCATGTCAACGGAGTATCACACCACGCCTTTGAGACTGCCAGAATCACTCAATCGTTCGCTGCGGGTTGGTTCAATCGCCACGCGCGAGACAGACTGCCTTCATCCGATGAGATAGAAGGATTTCTTTCCCATTCTATCGGCAAGTTGCGTGAGGAACTCCTCCGTGAGGAATCTCCTCAATGAGCCACGACCGTGCCCGCCCAATCTTCTTGTGCAATGGTGCTAATCCCCCCGATGACGTGGATGAAGCCGATTGCACCGTTCTGGACTACCGGCCTTCCGACGGTGGCAAACCCAACGTCCGCCTCGGTCTACCTGACTTCGTTCGCAGCGTATACCATTTGCCGCCCCGCTACCTTGACCTCTTGGAGATTGCCGCCTATGTGTTTGCCGGGGACCGCTCAACCTCCAGAGGCAGCAGATTCAGCGTTGAATACCAAGGATGGGCAAGGAACCTTCATTTCGTGCTACGAGTCAGGGACTACGCCTTCTGGAGTGAGCCTACTGTGCAGGATGCTCTGAAATCGGCGCTTAGTTTTGTAACCGGAGATCAGTCCTACGAATTCACTTTCCAACCAGGCCACTCCACTCCGCCGACAAGCCTGTTCGACAAGGAGAACTTTCAGGTCAAGGCCACGGCAAGACTGTCCATTATGCTCTTTTCTGGCGGCATCGACTCCCTTGCTGGTGCCATCCAAAGACTTGTGGAGTCAGGTGACCATATCTGTCTGGTAAGCCACCTGTCTCAAGGTGGTACGATCCGAACTCAACGAGCCCTTGCGAATGCGCTTCAGCAAGCGTATCCAGGAAGGGTGAGCCACTACCAGTTTCGCACTCACCTTCAAGTTATTCGTGCGCGAGAGGAATCGCAGCGTACCCGGTCTTTCCTGTATGGGAGCATCGCATTCGCCATTGCGATGGCCTTTGGGCGGGATAGGTTCTTCATATACGAGAACGGCGTTACGAGCCTCAACTTCGCGAGAAGGGAAGATCTCCTCAACGCACGAGCGAGCAGAACAACCCACCCTCAGACTGTTGGAAGGCTTGCCTCCCTGTTCTCAACTATTGCAGAACAAACCTTCACCATAGAAACACCGTTCCTTTGGAACACGAAAACCGAAGTGGTGGAATATCTGAAAACCGCGGGGCACGGACAGTTGCTCCCGAGTTCCGTATCGTGCGGTCACACTTTCAACGCCCGAACTCATGCCACGCACTGCGGGGAATGCTTTCAGTGTCTCGACCGCCGTATCGGGGTTTACGGTGCAGTAGCCGACAGATTCGATAATGCAAGTCTATACGCCACTGACATCATAATGGCCGGGATACCTTCCCAGGAAGGCAAGACAACTGTAGTAGATTATTTGAGGCAGGCGGCGAACTTTTCCAATTGGAATCAGGACTATTTTTACAGCCAATTGCTGGACGACTTACAGCATCTTCTTGGATGGATTACAGAATGCGAAGATGAAATCGATCTTGTAGACAAGGTGTGGGACCTTTGCTCTCGACATGGGCAGCAAGTGGCTCGCGCCCTTCGGCGAATGAGGGCCATCCATGAGGCCGTCTTCGACCCCTTAGTACCAAACTCTCTACTCAAGGTAGTGTCTGACAGAGAAACCGTCCTGAAGGAACCTATCGAACGTTTGGTGACTGCTATTCAGGATCGCCTTCAGACTGCGCTACCCAAATCTTTTCGAAGCACGTCGCCAGCGAACGAGGACGACCTGAACGACAAGATTGAGGGGTTGCTAGAAGGATGGCGTGGCGATTTATGCCGGGAGCATCCTGCTGTGCCGTTCGCAGGTGCAGGCGTCGTGCCCGACTTCTCTCCAGACCGCGGACACCTGCTGATTGAAGGGAAATACATCAGGAGGGGCACGCCCCCGAGGGGTCAAAGTCACTGAAGGAATGGCTGCCGATTTGACGAAATACCCGCAGGAAGCCCATATCATGTTCGTTGTCTACGATCCCCAACGAGCCATCGCCGACCGTGAAAAGCTAAAACATGACTTCGAAAACAGAGGGCGCTGCACCGTATGCGTTCTGCCGTAATAAGAGGGAGTTATGAGCCCTACAGCGGAACCTCCCAGCATAAAGTTCGCAGTACAGTCCCCCTTAGGCGTCGCCAAGTCATCATCGCCCACGCCGCGCCTAGCGATAGAGGGAAGCCCTCGCACGCAAGCTCGCGGCCTCCAACAAGCTGCTACTGATTCTCGACAATCCGGCCAGCGCGAACTCGGTGAAGTTGGGCGCGGCTGCTCGGGCCAACCAAGCCGACCTCCTCACCGTCATCTGCAACGGCCCATTCATCAGCACATACGCCCTGCGCATGGCCGGCGCGTTTGACGCGAAGCCGCCAAGGCAGAGAGGGCAACGCCGACGCACGGCAGGATTAGTTGTCGTGAAGGGTGCGGGTTGCCAATGATCCATCCAAACGTTGAAGGCACTGGATGAATGTTTGATACCCCCAAGGATCAACTACTCCGGCTAAGCGATGTGGATTTGCGGGAACTGGTGGCTCGTTTGTGGGAAGCGGAATTGTAAGATACAAAAGACTAACCCGATCATTGATGAAATCGATAGTACTCTACCCATCGCTACGGCTTCACGGTGGAGGAGCTAGACTTCTTCATCAACTACCGGATGCGGCGAGAGGGGTGAACTTGCCTTGAGGCAACTGTATCGGCAGATAGAGAGCATAGCCGTCATGCCGCCCACCTTGGTTCAAGCGGCCAGCTCCGAGTTCACCCGGCTCCGACGAAGTGGCGACCATCCAGCCGACATCGCGTAGCGGCTGAAGAAGGAAGCGCTAGCCATGCAGAAAGTGTTGCATCTGAAGACGACTGTACTTCCCGGGGGCAGAATCGAAATCGTGGACCAGGAGCTCCCGGTTGGGGAGTCCGTTGACGTGGTCGTGCGTCACTCCCCCGAATCACCGCGTCGGTCTGCCGTTGACATTCTGGCCGAGGCGCCGGGGCAGCGTGTCTTCAAGACCGCAGAAGAGGTCGAGTCCTACCTGAAGGATGAACGAGAGTCATGGAATCGCTGATCCTTCCGCCTAACGGACCGATCTATCTCGATGCCAGTGGATTCATCTACAGCGTGGAGCGCATCGAACCCTACCGTACCTTGCTCGATCCCCTGTGGCGGCAGGCTCAGGCCGGACAGTTTGTCATCGTGAGTAGCGACTTGGTAGTGTTGGAAACCCTCGTCAAGCCTCTGCGCGATACGGACACGGCTGTCGAAAGGCTCTTTCGTGAGCTGTTCGACGCCGATGAGGTGATGTTGGTCCCGGCCACCCGCCAGCTATGGGAAGAGGCTGCCCGCCCGCGCGCCATCACGGGTCTGAAGACACCTGACGCGCTGCACGCGGCGGCAGCCCTACACGTCCAGTGCACCCTCTTTATCACTAACGACGGCGACTTTCGTCGCGTCCCTAACCTGTCCGTCGTTGTCTTGAATGACCTCCTCAAAGAGGAGAGCCAATTATGAGCCTGCGCGCCGATGAGGAAGTCAGCTTGACGGCAAGAGGCGTCCGACTACACGGACCGGACGGCATAGGGGTGAACGGCCAGACTACGGCTTCATTGCCGCCGAGGACAGTCCATTTGGGAAACTTTCGCCTGCTCCAAAAACGGTTGACCCCCAACTTCGCAGGCCCGAAAAACAAGGCTGGAATCGGAGCCTGGGTAAGGGTAGGCTTGTGAACCCCGCAGGTCCGGTAAATTGAGGAGTCCGTCGTGTCCATCCAGGAAACGACGGCGCCCGACAGCGTCCTGATCGGCTACAAAGAACTCGCTGTCCTCGCGGTCATTGTCCTTCTCATCGTCGTCGCGATCTTCGGCACCACAATGTGGGCTATCTCCAGAACGTTTGCGCCGCTTCGAGAAGACATACGGGCGCTCAGCAGGCGTATGGACGCAGGCTTTGCAGGAGTTGGCAAGGAACTGCTCGCCCTGCGTAAGGACATCGGCGACCTCGACAACCAAGCAACCCGAATCGAGACCATCCTGGAGCAGCAACGCCGAGGCACGACGGCGCCCGACGCACCTTGATGCTGCGTGAACTCTGGAAACACTCGCTTTATGGACGCATCACCCCTCACCCCACCGGCCGAGTCTGCCCTGGCGCTCTTCGACGCCGACTTTATGCGCAAGCTCGAAACCCTGCACCTGCTGGCACGCAAGCTGTTTCGGGGGCAGAGCCAGAACGACCGCACCACCCTGCGCCGCGGCATGGGCCTGGAGTTCGCCGACCACCGCCGCTACCAGCCCGGCGACGACTTTCGCTATGTCGATTGGAACGTCTACAGCCGACTGGACCGCCTCTTCCTCAAGGTCTTCGCCGCCGAGGAGGACCTCACCATCCATTTGCTGGTCGATACCAGCCGCTCGATGCAAGAGGGCCAGCCGTCGAAGATCGACTTCGCCCGCCGGGTGGCCGCGGCGCTGGGCTACATCGGCCTCAACAGCCTGGACCGCGTTGGCGTGGTGTCGTTTGCCGACGAACTGGGCCGCCCCAGGCCGCCGCAGCGCGGGCGGCAGCAGATCGTCACCATGCTGCGCTATTTCGAGGCCCTCGGTTGCGGAGGCGGCACTAATCTGAACCGCGTGCTGCGCACCTACGCCCGGCAGACTCAAAGCTTGCCAGCCAGAGGCGGCCTGGCCATCGTCATCAGCGATCTGTTCGACCCGCAGGGCTACGCCGGCGGCCTGGACGCCCTGGCCTACGCCGGCTTCGACGCGCTGGTGATCCAGGTGGTGGCCGAGTCGGAGATCAATCCGGCCTTCAACGGCGCCGTGCGCCTGCATGACGTCGAGACCGGCCAGCAACGCCGCCTGACGGTCAACCAGCGCCTGCTCGCCCGCTACCGCGAAAAGGTGGCGGCGTACTTCGACGGCATCGAGACGTATTGCCAGCGGCGCAACATTGAGTATCTGCGCGCCGTCACCACCGTTCCGTTTGAGGATGTCGTTTTGCGGTACCTGCGGCGCGGGTTGTATCTCAGTTAGCGTCACTTATGGAGAACAGACAGGATGGTACAAGCAACAGAACACTGCCATATCGTCACCGATGATCGGATTCTGAGTGGCGAGCCGATTATCAAGGGAACACGTACCCCAGTACGTGCGGTCGTAGAGGTGTGGCGGCTGGGGATCCTAGCGGAGGAAATCCCCAGCCGCTTGCCCCATCTCACCTCGGCACAAGTATTTGATGCCCTGAGTTATTACAGTGATCATCAGACCGAGATCAACGCCTATATTGCTCGCAACCGGATTCCAGACGCCCTGATTGATCCATTGGTGCGCGAGCCGTGAACGATCTCTTTGTTGCCTTGTATCTCGATGAAGACGTGGATGTCTTGGTCGCAGACTTCATACGAGCGCGCGGGTTCACGGCCACCACAACCCGGGAAGCCGGACAACTCCACAACAGCGATGACGACCAGTTGGCCTATGCCGCGAGCTGTCATTATGCTCTTCTGACCCATAACCGCACCGATTTCGAGACGCTGGCTCAGGGCTACTTCGCGTCAGATCGAACCCATCACGGCATCATTATCGCCGTGCGTCGTCCGCCTCAAGAGATTACCCGGCGCCTCCTGCAGATCCTCAATCATGTGACCGCTGAGGAAATGCAAAATCAAGTGCGCTATATCTGAGAAGCGGAATGTCGGATGACGCCTGCGGCTAATCCGACCTACGATAGGAAACACCCATGGTCTGGCTCAACCCGGCGGCATTTACTCTGCTGGCCTTGGTGCCCGTGCTCCTCGTGCTGCACGCGCTGCGCTACCGGCGGCGCGACGTGCGGGTGAGCACGCTGTTCCTGTGGGAGAGCGTGGCGCGCGAGGCGCAGGGCAGCCTCGGCCTGCGGCGGCTGGTGCAGAACCTGCCGCTGCTGTTGCAAATCCTGCTCGTCTGCCTGCTGGCCGCGGCGCTCGCCGAACCGGCGCTCACCGGCCAGGCCGTGCCGAGCCGCGATGTCGTGCTGGTGCTCGACGTCAGCGCCAGCATGCAGACCCGTACCGGGCAGGAAACGCGCTTTGCGCAGGCCAGGGAACACGCCCTGCAGGTGTTGCAGGAATTGCCCGCCGGGCGCCAGATGGCCGTCATCACTGCCGGCCGACAGCCGCGTGTGGCGGCGTTTTTCAGCAGCGAGAAGGCCCTGTTGCGGCAGACCATCCGCGACCTGCAGGCCAGCGACACCACCGGTAACATGCGGGAAGCGCTGTTTCTGGCACTGTCGCTCACCCAGGGCAGCGGCTCGCACGAGATCATCGTCATCGGCGACGGCGCCTACCCGCGGATCGCCGAGCTGACGCAACTGCGCCAACAACTCGGCCACCAGTTGCGACACATCCAGGTCGACGGCGGCGACACCAACGTCGGCATCACGCGCTTCGCCTTCCGGCAGGTCCCGGACGCTCAAGGACTCTACGAGGTGCTGCTGACCGTGAAGAACTTCTCGCCGCAACCGGTCGCGGTGCCCCTACGCCTCAGCATGCCGCCGCAACAACCGTTGGAGCGCCAACTGAACCTGCAACCCGGCCAGCAGGAAGTCATCGTGTCCACTGTCGCCGGCCCCCTGCAAGGCGTCGCCGAGGCCGAGTTGGCGCTGGACGACGACCTGGCGCTGGACAACCGCGCTTACGGCGTCGCCGCCGCGCCGTCACAGACCTGGATTCTGCTCGTCGGCGAGCCGAACTACTTCCTGGAAACGCTGCTCACCGCCATCCCCGGCGTGTTCGTCAACGTCGTGCCGCAGGTATCGGCGGACATCCTGCCGCGCCTGCTGGCGTCGAACCGCCTGATCATTTTTAACGGCGTCACGCCGCCGCCGCTGCTGCGCGGCAATTACCTGCTGATCAACGCCGTGCCGCCGGACGACCGGGTGCGGCACACCGGCACGGTGGCGCAGCCGCGCGTGGTGGACTGGGAGCGTCAGCATCCACTGCTGCGCTTCGTCGATCTGGCTGACGTGCACATCGCCGAGGCCCTGCAACTGACGCTGCAAGACGGCGCCCACAGCCTCGTCGACGCGCCGGACACGCCGCTGCTCGGTGTCATCGAGGAGCCACACCTGCGCCTGGTGGTCCTCGGCTTCGACCTGATGCAGTCGGACCTGCCGCTGCGCGTCGCCTTCCCGGTATTCATCGGTAACCTGCTGCGCTGGCTGGCGCCCCCGGAATCCAACGGCGGCGGCCAGATTCAGGCCGGAACCCCCTACCCGCTGTACCTGGATACCCCCCTATCGCGCATCTCCGTGCAGGACCCGGAGGGTCGGCAGCGAGAGTACGAGGTACAGGGCAACCCGTGGATTTTTTCCGACACCCGGCGCGTCGGCGTGTACACCCTGCGCGCCGGGGACACGTTCAAGCGCTATCTGACGGTCAACCTGCTGGACGACGGCGAGTCGGACATCAACCCCGCGAACAAGCTGCCGCCGCTGACACCCGGCAAAGCCGCTGCCTCGGCCCCTGCCGGCAGCGCCGAAACGCCGCTGTGGCTCGCCCTGACGCTGGGCGCGGTGGCCGTGCTGAGCGCCGAGTGGTTCACCTGGTGCCGGGACTTCTGACATGCGCGTACTCTATCCCTGGTTCATCGCCCTGTTACTGCTGGCGCCGCTGCTGCTCCTGTGGTTGCGCCGCACGCCCCGGCGACTCGCGCCGATGCGGCGGCGTCTGCTCAGCGGCCTGCGGCTGCTCGCGCTGTTGCTGCTGGTCGGCGGCTTGGCGCGCTTCGCCCTGACGCAACCCGACGAGCAGGCCAACGTCGTCTTTGCGCTCGACCTGTCGCACAGCCTCAGCGCTGCCGTACGCCAGCAGGCGCTCGATTTCATCCGCGCCGTCAGCGGCGACAAGCGCCCGCAGGATGGTGCCGGGCTCGTCGTGTTTGGCACCGACGCCTTCCTTGAACACGATGTCGCCAAGCGCTTCAGCCTGCCCGAGATCGCCTCCGAGGTGGACGGCAGCGCCACCAACATCGCCCGCGCGTTGCAAGTCAGCGCCGCCAGCTTCCCGACCGATGGCGCCAAGCGGCTGGTGCTGCTCAGCGACGGCAACGAGAACGTCGCCTCGGCGGCCGAGGCCGTGTTGATCGCCCGCTCCCTCGGCGTGTCGGTCTTTCCGGTACCGTTGGGGCGCGGGCAGCAGGAGCCCGAGGTGCGAGTGGAAGAGCTGGTCGCCCCCAAGCAGATACGGATGGGCACGCCCTATCACGTCGAGGCCGTCGTCTTCAGCAGCATCGAAACCCCGGCGTCGCTGGAACTGTTCCACGAGGGGTCCTTCGTGGCGCGGCAGGAGGTCGTGCTGCGGCCCGGCAAGAACCGCCACCGCTTCCTGGAACAGGCCAAGGACGAGGGCATGCAGCTCTACCAGATCGTCGTCAACAGCCCGCACGACACCATGCCGGAAAACAACCACCGGCAGACCTTCACCGAGGTGCGCGGCCGCCCCAAGGTGCTGCGGCTCTACGACCCGCCGGACCAAGACGCGCCGCTCGTGCAGGCGTTGCAGCAGCAGGGGCTCGACGTGCGCAGCCGTCCGTGGCAGGACCTCCCCCACATGCTCAGCGATTACCTGGAGTACGCTGCCCTTGTCTTCGACAACGTGCCCGGCTTCGGCATTTCGGTGTCGCAGATGGAGGTGCTGGAGCGCTACGTGCGCGACATGGGCGGCGGCGTGCTGATGCTGGGCGGCGAGAAGAGCTTCGGCGCCGGCGGCTACTACCGCACGCCGCTGGAGAAAATCCTGCCGGTGGACATGGACGTGCCCACCAAGGTGTCGATCCCCAGCCTGGCGATGGTCATGGTCATCGACCGCTCGGACAGCATGGGCAGCAACGTCAGCGGCGCGCCGGCGTCGGGCTTCGGCGACCGCACCACCAAGCTGGAGGTGGCCAAGATCGCCGCCTTTTCGTCAATGAAGCTGCTCAATCCCTTCGACCAGGTGGGGGTATTGGCCTTCAACGCCGAGTGGGACTGGAGCGTGCCGATGAGCGAGGCGGGCAAGCGCGAGCAGATCGCCGGTCGGCTGGCTGCCCTCACCCACGGCGGCGGCACCGATCTGTTCAAGGCCCTGCAGGAAGGGCTCGGCACGCTGCGCGACGTGCCGGCGGTGAAGAAGCACCTGATCGCGCTGTCCGACGGCCTGACGCCGAACATGGAGTTCGAGTCGCTGATGCGCGACGCCGTGGCCGACAACATCACCGTCACCACGGTGGCGCTGGGGCAGGACGCCGACCGCACCCTCATGGACGCCATCGCGCACTGGGGCAAGGGGCGGAGCTATTACACCGACGACGCCCTCAACATCCCGCGCATCTTCACCGCCGAGACCATTCTGGTGTCGCGCAGCCTGATCGAGGAGGGCGCGTTCCAGCCGCTCTTGCAGCGCAATCACGAGTTGTTGCGCGGCGTGGGAATTGACGAGGCGCCGCCGCTGTACGGCTACGTGGTGACCTACGGCAAGCCGGCCGCCGAGGTGCTGCTCACCACCCCAAACGACGATCCGCTGCTGGCGGTGCAGCGCTACGGCCTGGGGCACACCGCGGCATTCACCGCCGATCTGGGGCCGCGCTGGGGCAAGGACTGGCTGCACTGGCCGCAGTTCGGTCCGTTCGCCGCCCAGCTTGTGCGCTGGGTGCAGCGCACGAACACGCCCGAGAGCGTTGACGTGCGGGTGGACGTGCGCGAGGGCCAAGCCATCGTGCAGGCCGACGTGTATGACGCCGAGGATCGGTTCGTCAACCGCCTCGACCTGCAGGGCAGCCGCGTGCTGACGCCGGAAAAGGACACCCTGCCGCTGGAACTGACGCAGACAGCGCCGGGCCGCTACCAGGGGCGGTTTGCCGTCAGCGGTCGCGGCGAGTATCTTCTCAGCCTCGTGGGCCAACAGGGAGAGGCGACCATCGGGCCGAAAACCGTCGGCATCGCCCTGCCCTATTCGGCGGAGTACCTGGGGCTGGCCGTCAACCGCCACCTGCTGACCCGCCTGGCGGAGCGCACCGGCGGTCAGGTGCTTCCTGCCGACGCGCCCGAGGATGCCGCCGGCATCCTGTTCAGCACCGCACAGCCGGCCGATCTCCCATCGGGACCGGGGCGCCCGCTGAACGACTTCTGGCCGTGGTTCGTGCTGGCGGCCCTGGGCGTCTTCGTGGCGGAAATCGCGGTGCGCCAGATCAGCCTGCCGGCCGCCTGGACAGCCCGTTGGCAGAATGCCCAAGCAACCCGGGCAGCCGCGCCGGGGTATTCGTACGACGAGTTGGAAGCCATCGTGCACCGCCGCGCCGAGGACCACCGGCATCGCAGCAGAGACTTGAGAGCGGTCAGATAGCGAAATGTCGGATGACGCTGCGCTAATCCAACCTACTGTGGATACACGTTATGAAAATCATCTCCGCCGAATTCGTTACCAGCGCCGCGTCCCCAACGCAATATCCGCGCCAACGGCTCCCCGAAGTGGCGTTCGCCGGACGCTCGAACGTCGGCAAATCCTCGCTGATCAACACCCTGGTGCACCGCAAGAACCTGGTTAAAACCAGCGGCACGCCCGGCAAGACGCGCACCCTCAATTTCTTCGTGGTCAATGGACGATTCAGCTTTGTCGATTTTCCCGGCTACGGCTACGCCCGGGTGCCGCGCGAGATGCAGGCGAGCTGGCGGCCGATGGTAGAGGCGTACATGAAGCACCAAGACATGCTGCGCGCTGTGGTGCACATCATCGATTTCCGCCACACGCCCAGCGAGCTGGATTGGCAATTGCGCGCCTGGCTGCTGAACAAGCAGGTCACCGTGCTGACGGTCGCCACCAAGACCGACAAGGTCAAACGCAACCAGCGCGCCGCCCACGAGCGGGAAATCCGCCGCGGCCTCGCCCTGCCGGACGACGAGCCGCTCCTGCTGTTTTCGTCCCACAACCACGAGGGCCGCCTGCGCCTGTGGCAGCGGCTGATGCCGTGGCTGACGCCTGTTACACACGCCTGATGTCGGAATGCGGGTTACGCCCTCCGGCTAACCCAACCTACAGAGCTGAGCCCGTGTTCCAGTGAGGCATCAGGATGCGACGCCACGGGCGCTATGGTAGAATGCGCCCTTTGCAAACCCCCGCAAAATGTCTACCAGCATCCCCCTTAAGGAGAATTGAATCCATGCGTGCCACATTTGCCTCGGAAAGCGTAACGGAAGGCCATCCGGACAAGGTCTGCGACAAGATATCGGATAGCGTCCTGGATGCCGCGTTGACGCTGGATCCCAAGGCCCGCGTGGCTTGCGAGACCCTGGTCTCCGAAAACCTGGTGGTGATTACGGGCGAGGTGAGTGAGTCCGTCCTGAACGACCTGGGCATCGAAAGCGTCGCCCGCGAGGCGGTGCGCGATATCGGCTACACGTCGGGGGATATCGGCTTTGACGCCGATACGTGCCAGGTGCAGGTGCACATGAAGCCGCAAAGCCCCGACATCTCGCAGGGCGTGTCCGGCGGCGAGGGGCTGTTCAAGGAGCAAGGCGCCGGCGATCAGGGCATGATGTTCGGCTACGCCACCAAGGAAGCCCGCTTGAACGACGTGGATACGGAACTGATGCCAACGCCTATTTACTTTGCCCACCGGCTCACGGGGCGTCTGGCCGAGGTGCGCAAGACGGGCATCGTGCCCGGCCTGTATCCCGACGGCAAGGCGCAGGTGGCCGTGGAGTACGAGGACAATGTGCCCGTGGCCATCGCCAACCTGGTGATTTCCACGCACCACAGCCCCGACCTGAAACTCACCGACCTACGCGCCGCCCTCATTGAGCACGTCATCAAGCCGGTCATCCCCGACCGCCTGCTGTCCCACAGCCTGATGGACGCCGAGCGCGACAAGCTCGACAGCACGGTGATCTTCGTCAACCCCACGGGCGCCTTCCTGTACGGCGGTCCCAAGGCGGACGCCGGATTGACCGGCCGCAAGATCATCGTCGACACCTACGGCGGCATGGGCCGCCACGGCGGCGGCGCGTTTTCCGGCAAGGATCCGAGCAAGGTGGACCGCTCGGCGGCCTACATGGCCCGCTACATCGCCAAATGCGTCGTGACGGCCGAGCTCGCCAACGTCTGCGAGGTGCAGATCGCCTACGTCATCGGCCACGCCAATCCCGTCAGCGTACGGGTCGACACCGTGAATCCCACCGTCTCGGAAGAGAAAATCGGCCAGGCCATTCAGGACGTCTTCGACATGCGCCCGGAATTCATCATCCAACGCCTCGACCTGCTGCGCCCGATCTATCGCCCCACCGCCGCCTACGGCCACTTCGGCCGCCCCGAATTCCCCTGGGAAGCCACCGACCGCGTCGCCGACCTGCAACGCGCCCTGGCGTAACGGACCGTCGCCATGCGGCGGAACGGCGTGAGCCTCAACCGTCGCGCGGACCTCTGCCGTCTTCATTGCAATCCCCGATGATCTTGCAGGCCGTATAAGAGTCGTGAAAATGGGTCCTGATCCGTCACTCCGGCGAAAGCCGGAATCCAGGGCTTCTCCGGGAGCAAAGAGCCTGCTCCAGACTCAATCCGGGATGCTGGATTCCGGGTCAAGCCCGGAATGACGACTCGGGAGGCTTTGGACGGGTCTATTTTCAGCAGGAAAGACCAAGCGAATGGTGGAGGCGTACGATCCCCTGCACTACGAGAATCTGGCTCGCAGCGTCGTGAAGGCGCTGCTGGAAGCGGAAGCCGTCGCCATGCCGCCGGCAACCGAGTTTTCCGGCTCCGGCGTTTACGCGCTGTACTATGCCGGCGGGCTGCCGTTTTACGAGGGGATCGCTTCTCAGGAGTGCCATACCCCCATCTACGTCGGCAAGGCGGCGCCGGCCGGGGGGCGAAAGGGCGGCAGAAGCAGCGGCGCGGACGGCAGCAGCGGCGAATTGTTCCGCCGCCTGCGGCAACACAGCAGGTCCGTCGAGCAGGCCCGCAATCTGCATCTGAGCGAGTTCAGGTGCCGCTATCTGGTCGTTGTCCCGGTATGGATCGACCTGGCGGAGCGGTTCCTGCTCGAACACTTCCGGCCGGTGTGGAATACCGTGATCGACGGCTTCGGCAACCACGATCCCGGTCGCGGCCGACGCGCCATGCGGCGCCCCCGATGGGACGTCGTGCATCCGGGACGGCCCTGGGCCGAGGCGTTGCGGACCGACGAGACCGTTGAGGATGTTCTGGCGCTGCTGGATTGAGGCCGGACTACGGCGCCCGCAGCTCGACCGCGGTTTCGTACAGCCGTGCCCGTTGACGCGCCGATCCGATCCGCACCGATGAATTGACGATGCTATTCCCCGTCCGTCGCTTGCGCACCTCGTGCAGCTTCACGAGCTTGAACCCCGCCCGCTCCGCAATCTCCGCGAACAGCCGGTCCGTCTGAAACTCGATGCCCTGCAGGATGTTGTTGCCGATCACGACGACCACGGCGCCGCCGGGACGCATGCGGCTCAGCGTGACGGCACAGAAGCGCTGACAGTCGTTGAAGTACGCAGCGGCATAATTGGCCCAGCCGGAGCCGCCGTAAGGACCTTTTTCGGGATGCAGGGCGCGAAGCTGCTCGATCTGCTCGGCCAGGTGGGGCAGGTCGGGCTGCAGAGCAACCGGCGGACCCGATCGCACCGTCTGCCAGAACAGCCCAAAGCTCTGGCGTTCGATGGCCTTCAGGTCGACAGGCGACTGCGCCAGGCCGAGCCAGAAGAGGTGCGGGCGCGTATTGCGGATGTAGTGATAGTTGTTGAGGTACGGCGGTGAGGTGATGAGCACGTCGATGCTGCGGGGCTCGATCAAGTGGGCGTGGTCGAGGTAGGACAACGGGTGCACGGTGGCGCGCGGAACCGGCTTGTGCTTGGCCAACCAGCCCTGGAACCTGACGATATCGTCCCGCATTTCCTGCAACTTGCGCCGGACGATGTCGAAGACGTCGGCGTCGGCGATGTCGGGCTTGCCCGCGCCGGCGCGCGTACCGAGGCTCGGCTCATAGGTGTAGTTGGAAAAGCTCACCATCACGGAACCGAAGGCGACGTGGAACAGGTCCTTCAGCCAATCCGTAGTTTCCGCGGCGACAAAATCCAGGCACGCCAATACCTGCCGTTCCACGGTATCACTGAAAAACGGTGAGCGGCTGCGAAAACCCGCCGGGCGTGCTGAGGCGGGCTTTGTGTGCAGCCAGGATGCCGCCGCGCCGTACGCCTCGAAGCGGGCGATCAGGCCATCCAGGTTCGCCACGTCATAGTGCCCGGCGTTGGCCTTCACCTTGCAGGCGAGCGCCGCATAGGGATTGATCTCGAACCCGATGGTATCGTCGCCTTTTTTCAGGGCTTCGATGAGGGTGGTGCCGACCCCGGCGAAGGGGTCCAGGACGCGCATCTTGCCGCGCTGCCTGACGGTATCGAGCACCCCGGCGACAAAAGAGCCGGAGAACCCGGCGATCCAGGGCACCCAGCGATGCAGGGCAACCTCGTGATTCTCCGTGAAGGTGGTATCGCGGAAGCCTGGCGAGGACGGCAACGGGTTTGCCAGGTTTGATTCGGCGGCGGCCTCGGGGTGAGATGATCTCATGGCGTTCATTGTAGGTTAGATACCCTCCGGCTTCCACCCCGGCAAATCCGACTGACACACCTTTACGGCGTGCGGAAGGCGTCGGGGATATCACGGGCGCGGAGGGTTTTGAAGTAGGCGATGGTGCGGCGCAGGTCGCCATCGTGAGCGGCGAGGGCATCGTCGAAGAAATCAGTGTCGCGGTTGTAGACGCGGAAGGAAAGCAGCAGGGCGTTGTTGAGGGTTCGGCCTTCGAAGAAGCGGCGGTAGGCGTGGGTTTTCATACGAGGAAAGAGCGCCGGCCAGGTTGCGACGGCCTCGTCGAACAGGGCTTCGCGGCGGCGCAGCTTCTCCTCCCGGCTGACCGGCTCCTGATAGAGATCCTGCAGGCGGGAGATGAGTTGCTGCAGATGGGTGCGCAGGAGGTCGGCGTCGGCGCGGCGGTCCAGGTAATCCCGATGGGCTGGGGAATCCACGCCGTCATGGTGCGTCACATACGCTTCGGCGCCCTTCTGCCCCACGAAACTGGCCAGACTTTCGTTGAAGCTGACGTGGCCCTTGATCCACACCGTCTGGTGCAGCATCTCGTGCAGGACGGTTTCGATCAGGGCGCCGTCGGGGTAGGACAGCATGCTGGAGAGGATCGGATCGGCGAAATAGCCGAGGGTGCTGTAGGCGCGCACGCCGCGCAGGTAGGTATCGTAGCCGAGCTGTTGCAGTTCGCCTTGCGCGGCCAGGGCGCCATCCTGGCTGAAGAAGCCCTGGTACGGCATGCGCCCGACGAAGGGATAGCGCCACACATAGGGCTCGATGGCGTCGACCGGCGAGGCGGTGAGGTTGTAGCTGACGAACGGCTGGTCCAGGTGCACGAAGGTGGTGTAGGTGGCGCTGTCGTACAGCCCGAGGTGCTCGATGCCGAACGCCCGCACCTTGAGGATGAGGCGAATCTTGTCGCGCTGGGCGTCGCTGAGCCGGGCGTCCTGCAGCGCCTCCTGCACCGGGCGGCGCTGCCGCAGCAAGTCCGCCTGCCCCTTTGCCAGGTGCAACAGGTGCCCGACGCCGCAGCCGTTCAGGAGCAGCACGGCGGCGAGTAGAAGTGTAGGTCGGATTAGGGCACTTACGGACCAATATGGCTTGCTAGCCGGGGCTTCCCCCTCACCCCAACCCTCTCCCACCAGGGGAGAGGGAGTAAACCCCTTTTGCGTTGGAGGGTTAGATCTGGTCCCCTCCCCCCTCCGCGGGGGAGGGCTAGGGAGAGGGGAACGCATGAGCCGGCCGATAGCTCCCCGTTGCAATCCGATACGGAAATACTCCAGCGTCGCGCAATCCGACATGCCGCCGTCCTAATCCAGCAACGAGATGGGACGGCGCCCGGCGAACCCCGTTTCGTAGCGGTGGAAATGTTCGATGTCATCCTCGCCGAGCTTCCAGCAGTAGTAATAGCCGTCGCCCGAATCGAAATCCGCCACCCACAGGCCTTTGACTTCCACCCCGAGGTTCCTGACCGCCTTGACCCAGTTGCCAACCTCGTCATTCATGAGTCCTTCGAGGCGCTTGGCATCGCGCGGCTCCTCCAGGTTCTCAAGCTGCTCGCGCATCTCCTCAACGACATCGTAGTAATGCTGCGTCACTTCCTTGACCTGCGGCAGCAGGTCGCGGGCTTCCTGCAGCGTATACATCGTCATCACGGTTCCTTTGCATGGTGGCGAAGGCGAAAAAAGGCCGCGCCCGGCGTCAAGTGCCGGCGGCCTGAGACGTGCGGTTGACGCGCCCCGACTCCAGGACCGACTCGCAGGCGCGGGCAAGCATGGGCACCGCGGTGCGGTCGGTCGTGTACAACCGGTAATGCACCATTTCGGCGGGAATGGGTGCCAGGATGTCCTCCAGCAGCTCACGGTGCGCCTCGCCGGTGGCAGGGTCATAGATGCTGATCGGCCATTCGCCGAGTGCCAGCGGGTTGAGGTTTCTCGGGTCCTGCACGGCGGTATCGAGCTGAAATTCCAGCGCCCCGCTGTCCGGCGGCAGGGCGCTTCGCACCCGTTCAACGAGGTGCTCCGGTGCGAAACTCTGCGCCGTGCGGCGCTCGCGGCCGCGCATGGGCAGCGTGGCATCGTAGGCCATTTTCCATTTCAGCTTGCGGCCCAGAATCCGGCTCCACTCCTGGCCGAGGGCGCGCTTGTCGGGCGATGGGTCATCGACCCAGCCGCGCACCGCCTCCAGCACCGACCAGTCGGTGAGGCGCACGTAGCGCCGCAGGTCGTCGAGCGGGTTGTCGGGGAACAGGTGGCGCAAGGTGGCGGGGAACACGTCGCGCAGATGCAGGTCGATGGCGCGCACGGTGCGGTGAAAGTAGACGTTGGCATAGAGGTAGAGTCGCGCGTTGAGGAACATCGTCAGGGCGCTGACGCCGGACTTGTGCAGCGCCGGGCCGTCCGGCGTGATGACGCTGTAATGCAGCAGCCGCTCCAGGTCGATGGGTCCGATGGCCACCCCGCACATGTACGAATCGCGCAGCACGTAGTCCAGGTTGTCCGCCGTGTAGATGCCGCCGAGCACCGGTTTGATATGGCGCAGCCAGCGCGGCGCGTCCGCGGCGGTATCCTTCTTCTGCATCACGAAGGCGACGTGCGCCGGTTCGAGCGCTTCATCGGCGGCGAACGCGCCGCTGGGCCCGCGCCGCAGGCCGCGCAGGGTGTCGGCCAATTCGCGCAGAATGATCTGCTGGCCGAGGGCCTCGTGGCCGATGCCGAATTGCGCCAAGTGGTTGTCGTCAAAGAAATGGCCGAACGGGCCGTGGCCGACGTCGTGCAGCAGGGCGCCCATGCGCAGAACCTCCTCCACGTACGGCAGCGACGGGCAGGACGGCTCCACCGCGCGCAAGGACGGGTAGAGTTGCCGGGCGAAGCGCCCGGCGACGTGCATGGCGCCGAGGGAATGCTGGAAGCGGCTGTGCTCGGCCCCCGGGTAGACCCAGCGGGCACTCTGCAACTGGTTGATGTAGCGCAGGCGCTGCACCCACGGCGTGTCGATGACGTCCTTTTCCGCCACCTCGCGCGCACCGCCGTGCAGATCGAGCGGCACGGTAAAGGGCACGTAGCTGTGGACCGGGTCGGCAAACATCGCCGAGCCGTGATAGTACTGGCTGACTTCCGAGGGCACGCTGTGGGGCGGGAGTGATGACACGGCAGGCCTTACGCTGTTTGCGACAGCACCGCAAAGGGTTACGGGGGGACTCCTGGAGCGGGGCGCAGTCTAGCAAATGCGCCTTGCTGCCGCAATTTGGCGCCGCGTGTATAGAGAACGTGATAGGAGCCGGTCCAATGCGCTGGCCCTAGCCGGCGGCGCGGCCCAGCACTTCTTCTGCCCACTGATTCAGGCTCTTGCCGGAGAGCTCAGCTGCGAGGGTAGCCTTACGGTGAACCTCCGGGCTGATACGGAACATCACTTGGCCGGAGAAAGCCTTCTGCGGCGCTTTGCCGACCTTGGCGCAGGTCTCGAAGTAATCCTCCACCGCCTCGTAAAAAGCTTCTCGCAGACCGTCTACCGTATCCGCATGAAAGCCCACGCCGTCACGAATGCCGGCGATCCTGCCGGTGAAGATGCCGTCATCGTCGTCCTACTCAATCCCGGCCGAATAGCTTTTGTAGCTCATGGTATTGGTCATGGGGTTACTCCGATCCGTTCCAGGAACGCGCGGGCGGCCCGGACCTGATAGCGTTTGGCTTCCTTAGCGGGGTGCGGCCGATGAAACGTTTCGACCTCGCCATCCTTCTCGAATCGTACCCGTGAGCCTCGCCCCTCGATCACCCGCGCACCAGCGGCGAGAAGCAGACCCTCGATCGCCGTCCATTCAATGGTGCCTGACACCGGATTGGTGAACACGGCGGCAAGGGTTTTGCGGAGTCCGACTATTCTAAGAAAACAGTCTTGGTCAGGCTGACTCGGGTAGCAGGGGACGGCGAAGATCTTGGCTTTGGCGACGTGTCGGTAGCTGGTGTCACCTACCGAGCATATTTTCGAGTTCTCGGGTTCAATCGGCGGTGGGATTTTGGGGAAGGAAAGAAAAACTACTCCTTTATCATCGAACCAAATGGCTTCGGATTGTACTACGATTTCTCAGACGTTGAAGTTGGTAGTAAGACCGGACCAAGCCAGACGTTCAACTGCGTGTCGCCCTAAAGCCAAACACCGCGCATGAGGTAAAAAGGCGCTACCTCTCATATGGGGTTTCCTCTCCCTCAGTTTGGACTACTAGGACGCCAGAAGGAGTCACAAGGACTAGCAAGGCCAAAGCCGCAATCGCCAAGCCCCAAATTCTGATGCCCTCCCCGTCTCCTAAAGCTCCCTCCCCATCCAGTGGACTTCCCCGATACCTCGCTAAGAATCAACTCCAACTGAGTCCGAACTTTAGGCTGAGCGGTCTCATCTCTTGCAGTAGGCGTCGATTACCCCCGTTAGTATTGCGTCGAGTGCAGATAGCTCAAATGTCATGCCACGGCGTTTTTCGTACAAGTACCTCCAATCCGTGAAAGAGTTCCGATAATATCTCAGAATGGCACGCAAAATCTTAACGCGGGGTATCTGTTCGCCAATTTGGAACGGCAGTACATATTCCTCACTACCCCGAGACGACACAAGTAGGTGTTCTTGGCCTGCCAAACCTTGTGCGATTAGGTCTTGTGTGCCCGGCTCCAACCCATCGAACAAATTTAGCAAGTCATGAGTTTGGTCAGGGGCTCCGTTCCGTTCTCGACATTGCCATGCCTTCAGTGCAACCTCTGTCGCCAGGGATAGTAAGATTGGACCTGCCAAAAACTTTCCCTGGAAGAGAGATAGGTCCGACAGAGGGGACTCGGACCCGTTCAATTCCATTTCCTCCACAACACGCTGCAACGATTTCGCGTTCTCAATCATGTACGGGCTGGTGTACTTATCCATCAAATCCGGTTTGTCCTCATTTGTCCTTCTGGGTTAGGCCCCTTTTGATGCGGCGTAGGCACATATGACTGACAACAAGGTCTCTTGCCTGAGCCACAAGACGGCCGACGGCTCCCGCTGGAATGTTGAGCAAATGCTGACTGACGCCCTGGCGGAAGTGACGGAGCAGCACGACTCCGACCAAGGCGCTGGTCCTGTTCCTGGACGACACCGACGGCCTGTACGACGTGGGCTTTCGGCAAGCGGGGCTAACGATGTCTCAGGCGCTGGCGCTGACCCAGGTGGCGCAGTCTGTGCTGCTGCGGGAAATGGGATTAGCGTCACCGTCCCGCGGGCTGCGGCTATACCCAAGCCACACGGCCGCTCATTCGATCTTCCTTCAGCGTCGCAATCCGGTATACTCCACTCTTCACGAGGACGTTTCCGCCATTCCCTTACCCCGGCTATAACTGAGCTTTCTGCATTTTGTTCAATTCCTCAACAACAAGTCCAGCCGGTAGCTGAAAGATAAACTGCTCGTAAAGTGGCCTCACGACACTCTCCACAAGCTCTGGGAGTGTTTTTGGAATTTGGTTGGCTTGTGCCTCAATGATTCTGGAGTAGGTTGCTTGTTGAGAAATATGTGTATGGATTAATGCACGGTTAGAATTTGTAATACTTACCAATTTGCGCTCGTCAAGACCGGTCCATTGGACCTTCAACAGAACCCTTGTATCCTCGGATTCAAACTGGTGGGCCATGCTTGAGGCGTGAAGCAGAATTTCACCCAGACGCCGGGTCGGCAGAGTAAGATCAAAACTGCTTCCGGGATCGATTTGTACTTTCTCGTGATCGTCTTCCTGGTACCCTCGTACGTGATTGTCTTCCTGGTACCCTCGCATAAAAAAGAACATGCCGTCCGGAGATGCGCGCCAGAAGTCAGCATGAGCTGGCCCATCGTTTTGTATTGTCCCACCAATCCAGCATTCTACGTTTCCATCATACACACGGGGCTCGAGTCCGCTTTTGGCTGGAACCGAGAACGGAGGCCTGCCCGTGTGCCTGATGATGCCAAGGCGGAGCGCCCCAGGTAATTGATTCGCTGCCAACGGCTGCTGAACGTCCGCGAGAATATACGCAGCGGCGTAGTATCCCTTTGGAAAACGGGCAACGTTTTCAGGTTCCAGGTCCTTTGTTAGGGTTTCCCATCGCTCCAGGCATTTTGAAAACCATGCCTGCAATCTCGCCTGATCGTTCTCCTCAGAAGAAATCATAGTGGATCTCCTTGTGTCGTCACTCGGATTAACGCGGTTCGGCCCTCACTCCCGTCCCACCACCATCCCGTAGCGCTGTACGATCAGGGCCGCGTTGCTCAGAACCGTTCGCTCCTAAAGCTCCCTCGCCATCCACCTGACTTCCCCGACCACCTCAGCCGAACCCGGCCACGCCACTGACGCCCATGCCGGATGATCGCTTACCAGCAGCCATTCTCCAGCCTCACCCTGTCGGCCCCTGCCCCTGGACCATCCCGACCGGTACCCCTTAGCCCCCCGTCCTACTCTGCCCGATGCGCTTGCATCCACTCCTGGGCCAAGCGCTGAGCGTCGGCGATCTGAGCCGGGGTCATATGCCGTGCAAGCAAGTCACGCAATTCGCCGGCACGTTCGCGGCCACCTGCGCCGGCGAGATTCAGCCACATGTGAGCCAGAACATAATCCTGCGGAACACCCTCGCCGCCGATGTACATGGTGCCGACTGCAAACTGCGCCTTCGCATATCCGCTCTCAGCGGCCCGGCGATACCACACCAGGGCTTCGGCATAATCTTGTGGCACACCCCTTGCCCCTGTAATACACGAGGCCGAGATTGAACTGCGCCTCCGCATATCCGCCCTCAGCGGCCCGGCGAAACCATACTAGCGCCTCGGCATCGTTTTGCGGAACACCCTCTCCAAAGGCGTACATGAGGCCGAATTCCAACTGTGCCTTCGCATCTCCGCCCTCAGCGGCTGCCTGACACGCGGCGACCTTCGCCTCGAGCGTCTGAGGGGTCTTTAGGCAGTCCGGGACATCAGCGTCTTGTGCCGTTACCGGGCATGGCGCCACGCAAACCCCCAGGAGTGCGACACAGAGGGCAAATCGCAAAGTACCTCTCACGATGACACTTGCTCCTTATTCATTGCCTGCAGCCGAGCCATGCATGCGCGGCCCCGTCGCCTCCTTACGAGGTACGTGAGCACAAGCCGATGAGCGTGTCGGTCCTTACGAGGGCTCTCTCACGATTTCAAAAGTGGATAGCGACCGGCGGGTGAAGGAAATCTTTGGTGGATCAGAGTAGCTGGCAACCAATTTGTCAAGTCTAGACTCTATGTCTTCTTCGGGGCATCGAAACCCAATTAATATCTCACGAAGAACCAGTGGGCCAAAATCAGCAAAATGTAGCCCGGTAACTGGGTCCTGATGCATTTTCTCGACCCACAAACGCCATTCTTTCTCGTAAGCCCAGTTGAATGACTTTGTATACATAAGGGTTTGGATTTGAGTTGAGATGTTGTTGTCGTATTGTGAATTACTACTCTTAAAATAAGTAAGCAGGTCACGGAATTTTCCTGTGTCTATCCGTTTTTGGACGTAGTTAACTTTACCAATCAAGTCCTCCTCGTCGTCTCCATGGAAAGCGGTGTCAAAACCAAGGCATATTCCCCTAAATCTATCGGCATAATGACCCCATAATGAGGGGTCTTGACAGGTCTCGCTAAAACAAACCACACCATATTCCTTCGCGATGTCCCTCTGGTAACTCAAAAAGAACTCTTCGTCCTTGCGGCTGTTGAGGCAATTGCCAGGCACTCGAAAGGGTCATTTACCTTGTCTAGTTCGGCAATCTTCAATCGACGCCTTTCTATAGCCTGCAAGGCATGCTCTACCCGCATAAAGTGATAGAGTCGTACTGTTTCCGGCATCTGCTTTCCCCTTGGCTCCCTATAGCTCCCTCGCCCTCCAGCGCACCTAGCCCACCATCTCGGCCTCGGCAGCAGGCTATGGCATCGGCGCCCACGCTGGGTGATCGCTCACCAATATCCATTCTCCGTGTTTGCTATTGCCCGCTCTTACCTTTGAAAAATCCCAACCGGCCCCCTATAGCCATGTGTACACCCAGAAGACAATCATTCCTATAAGAGAGAAAAATAATTCCCTCCTGCGGCCAGTGAAATAACACCAAAAAGCCGCAATCAGCAGCAGGCCCATGGCTATTCTAGGCACCCATACCAATACCGTGTCGACCAATCTTTCGAACCCTGTCAGTTGTATGTCCGTGCCAGTCGTGCCAGCAGTTATGCCCGCGGCACCCAATAAGGCAAAACCCAAGGCTATTGGAAAAAAAAGCCTCAGTTTCATCAGAATCCTCCTAAAGCGTCCTTGCCATCCAGCGCACCTCGCCGATCACCTCGGCATCGGCGGGCCACGGTACTGACCCCCAGGCCGGATGATCGCTCACCAACAGCCATCCCCCGGCCTCGTTCTTGCCCGCCCGCTTCACGAGCAACCCATCATGAGTTCTGACCACGAAGATTCGGTTGAGGCGGCGCCTGCGCTGCGCCCGATTGACCAGAATCGAGCATCCGTTGGGCAACGTCGGCTCCATTGATTCACCAACGACGTGGATGACACAGCACTGATCGACAGTGAGACCTTGCTTGCGGAGCCACGAGCGGCGGAAGGCTACACGGCCGATGACGCGCTCGGAATCGACGGCGCAGGTCTCGATGTAATCCTCCACCGCCTCGTAAAAAGCTTCTCGCAGACCGTCTACCGTATCCGCATGAAAGCCCACGCCGTCACGAATGCCGGCGATCCTGCCGGTGAAGATGCCGTCATCGTCGTCCTACTCAATCCCGGCCGAATAGCCTTTGTAGCTCATGGTATTGGTCATGGGGTTACTTCGCAGATACGATTGAACTTTTCAAGTGGCCTCCATCTGTCACTTGGCGATAATATCTCCTAACAGTATCTTTATTGATATGGTTAAACGTACTCTTGGAGATAATTCCCCATGTCTAAAGTTCCCGAGATCATTCCCGTATCCGACCTGCGTCGAGACGCCGCAATGATCCTGAAACGCGTCCAGGCCTCCCAACAACCGCTCGTCATCACCCAGCGGGGCCGCGCGGCAGCGATCATGTTGAGCGTGGAAGCATACGAACGCCTGGCCCATACCCAGGACTTGTTAAGCCTTCTCGTGCGAGGCGAGCAGGAAATCGCCACCGGCGTTGGTTATGACCTCGATGAGGTGCTGGCTGAAGCCGACGACCTGCTCGCTGAGGACCCGGAGTGAGAGTCCGCTTCACGGCTACAGGACGACAACAATTTCTGGCAGCGCTGGCTTACATTCGACGAGATAATCCCGCAGCAGCGGTGCGGTTTCGACAGCGGACAGAGGCCATTCTACGGCGACTTGAGCAATTTCCTGCATCAGGTCGGGAAATTCCGGAGTTTCCAGAACTCGCCTATCGAGAGATCATCGTCACACCGTACCGATTTTTCTACCGTATCCAAGACCAAACGGTATGGGTCATCGCCGTCTGGCATGGCGCGCAATTGCCTGGAGAACCCAGTCCATGATGGCGCTGTGCAAGTTAGCGTCGTAAGAATCGTAGGACGGCACGAGGCAAGGAACCGGGCAAGTTGAGAGCGTTGCCGGCGACGAACTGCACTGGGTCGGCATCGACTCCCATTTCATCCCTTCACATGACGTATAATCCGGCGCATGGCGAAACTGCTGGAAGTCCAAGACCTCAGAACCCAATTCCACACCCCTTCGGGCACCGTCCATGCCGTCGATGGCATGTCGTATGACGTGGAACAGGGGGAAACGGTGGCGATTGTTGGCGAATCGGGGTGCGGCAAGTCTGTGAGTGCGCTGTCGATCCTCAGGCTGCTTCCGGTTCCGTCTGGGCGCATTGTGTCTGGTGCGATTCGCTTTCTGGGTCAAGATCTGCTGGCACTGGGCAACGAAGACATGCGTGCGGTACGCGGTCGTCAAATCGCCATGGTGTTCCAGGAGCCCATGACCTCGCTCAACCCCGTGCTGACCATTGGCTTGCAGTTAACGGAAACCATGGTGCAGCATTTGGCCATCAGTCGCGCAGAGAGCGCCAAAAGAGCCGTGGCGTACTTGCAGATGGTGGGGATTCCCGAGCCCGAGCAGCGTCTCAAGCAGTATCCGCACCACCTCAGCGGCGGTATGCGTCAGCGCGTCATGATTGCCATGGCGCTGTGCTGTGAACCGACGTTGATCATTGCGGATGAGCCTACCACGGCACTCGATGTCACGATTCAGGCCCAGATCCTGGAGTTGATGAAAGGTCTGAGCCAGCGCCTCGGGGTGGCTTTGATCCTGATTACGCACAACCTGGGGGTGGTGGCGCGTTACGCCGATCGGGTCAATGTCATGTACGCCGGCAAAATCATCGAGCAGGGTAAGGCCCGCGATGTCTACCGGCATCCGCGCCACCCCTATACCTTGGGGTTATTGCGGTCGGTTCCCCGTCTGGATCAGCCTCGCCGACGCCAGCTGGAGTCGATTCCAGGGCAGCCACCCGACCTGATGCGGCTGCCAAACGGCTGCGCCTTTATGCCGCGCTGCGGCTTCAAAGTGGAACGCTGCGCCCTTGAGGTGCCCCACCTGGTGCATCTGGAAAACGGCCATGGCTCGGCGTGTTGGCAACAGAACCAGCTTGGTGAGCCCCAGGGGGTGGCCTGATGACAGCGCTGACTGAGAATACCCCTGCGGCAGAAGGCAGGGCTACGGAGGCGTGCCTGCTCGACGTGGTGGGTGTCAAAAAGTATTTCCCCATCCCCCAAGGCATGTTCTTCCAGAAGAGGGTGGCGCATGTCAAGGCGGTTGATGACGTGAGTTTCCGCCTCAGCCAGGGGGAAACGCTTGGCCTGGTTGGCGAGTCCGGGTGTGGCAAAACCACCCTGGGGCGCTGCATCTTGCAGCTCGATCGCCCTACCGCCGGACAGATACGCTTTGAGGGGACGAACCTCGTTGAACTCAATGAGCAGGAGTTGCGGCCGCTGCGGCAAAAAATTCAGGTGATCTTTCAAGACCCCTACAGCGCTCTCAATCCACGTCAGAAGATCGGCGCGATCATTGCGGAACCCATGAAGGTACACGGCGTTGAGCCCGATAGACGGCGGCGGTGGGAACGTGTCAACGAACTCCTGAGTCGTTGTGGCCTGAGCCCGGAGATGGCCCAACGTTATCCACACGAGATGAGCGGCGGGCAACGCCAGCGGGTCGGCATTGCGCGGGCCCTGTCGACGCAACCAGCCTTGTTGATCTGCGATGAGCCCGTTTCGGCGCTCGACGTGTCCATTCAGGCGCAGATCATCAATCTGCTCGAAGAGCTGCGCGACGCCTTTCATCTCACGTATCTTTTCATTGCGCATGATTTGAGCGTCGTACGTCATCTGTGCCATCGGGTGGCGGTCATGTACCTGGGCAAGATTGTCGAGATGGCCACCTGTGACACGCTTTTTGAGCATCCTGAACATCCCTACACCCAGGCCCTGCTTTCCGCTGTGCCGGTTCCAGACCCGCAGGTCGAGGACAGTCGCCAGCGCGTGATCCTCACCGGGGAGGTGCCAAGCCCGCTCAATCCCCCAAGTGGTTGTGTCTTTCATCCGCGTTGTCCTATGGCCGTTGCCAGCTGCCGTCGTCAGGCGCCGGCCTTGCGAGAGACGGCGCCCGGACATTGGGTGGCGTGCACAGAGATCTAAACCGGGCGACCTGCCCGACCCCGATCAGGAGCCAATAAGGAGAACGAGTGCCATGCAACGCATCCAACGACGGTTAGGGCTGGTGTGGGTCGTGATGGGTCTGTTGATAGGCGTGGCTTGCTGCCCGGCGCTTGCTGAAACGCCGACATACGGTGGCATTCTGACCTATGTCGTGCCGGCGGAGCCCCCCAGCTTCGATGGCCATCGTGAGACCACCTTTGCCTTGATTCACCCGATTGCCCCCTTCTACAGCGTGCTGATTCGGGTCAATCCGGATAATCCGGGGTCTCCAACCGATTTTGTAGGCGATCTGGCCCTCGAGGTGCCCGAACCCACGGATAACGGCACCACCTATACGTTTAAGCTGCGCCAAAACGCCACCTTCGCGGATGGACAAAGGGTGACTGCAGACGACGTCGTGGCCACGTTCAACAAGATCATCTTTCCACCCGCCGATGTGGCCAGTGCGCGCCGGGCCTTTTTCAGTATGGTGGACACCTTTTATGCCAGCGATGAGTTCACCGTGGTCTTCAAATTGCACCACCCTTCAGCGGCATTCATCCCGGCTCTGGCAAGCCCGTTCAACTTTATCTACAGCGCCAAGCAACTGGCGCAGGATATGCACTGGTACGAGCACCAGGTGCTGGGGTCCGGGCCGTTTATCTTCACCGAGCACCAGCCCGGCGCCTTTATTACCGGCAGGCGTCATCCGAACTATCATCATGCGGGCCAACCCTATCTTGACGGCTTCCGGGCCATTTTTGCCAAAAAGCAGTCGTTGCGTGTGCAGGCGATCCGTGGGGGCCGGGCCATGATCGAATTTCGCGGCTTTCCTCCAAAAAGCCGCCAGGACTTGGTGCGGGCTCTGGGAGAGGCCATCACCGTGCAAGAGTCTGACTGGAATTGTGTCCTCCTGGTGACCCCGAACCATCTCGTGCCACCTTTTGACGACCCGCGCGTGCGCCGGGCGCTGTCGCTGGCGATCGACCGTTGGGGGGGCTCGATGTACCTGTCGAAGATTGCCGTGGTCAAAACAGTGGGTGGGGTGGTCTTTCCAGGTCATCCCCTCGCTGCAACGGCGGACGAACTGCAGGACATCGCGGGGTACTGGCCGGACCTCGAGGCCTCACGGGCCGAGGCGCGCCGCCTGTTGCAACAGGCCGGGGTGCCTGAGGGTTTCAGGTTTAAATTGCATAATCGCGGCGTGGATCAGCCGTACAAGATCATCGGCACCTGGTTGATCGATCAATGGCGCCATATTGGCCTTAATGCCGAGCAGTGGGTACAGCCAACCGGGCCTTTTTTTCAAATCCTGCGAAGTCAGAGCAAGCGCTTTGCCGTCAGTATCGACTTTAACTGTCAGGCGGTCGTCAATCCTCTGCTCGACGTGTCGAAGTTTGTCTCCAATGACCGCTCGGGGAATAACTACGCCAATTACCAGGACCGGGTGCTCGACGATCTGTTTGACCGGATGAACCGTACCCCGGACGCGGCCGAGCAGCGACGGCTCATGCGGCGTTTTGAAAAGCGCGCCCTTGATGAGCAGGCCCACATGCTGGTGACCTTGTGGTGGTACCGTATCATTCCCCATCGCTCGAACGTGCGCGGGTGGACAATTGGCCCGAGCCACTACTTGAATCAGGATCTGTCTACGGTATGGCTGGCGCCATAGCGTGCCGGCATGATCAGCGCAGGGTGCACGCGCATGACGAGGTATATTGGCAAGCGGCTGCTCTTGATGATTCCCACCTTGTTGGGGGCGGCCGTGTTCGTCTTCCTGCTGATGCGTCTCATTCCAGGCGACGTTTGCGAACTCAGGCTCGCTGGTGAAGGGGCCTACGCTGATGAGAAGGCCATCCAGCTCTGCCGTGAGCAGGCCGGGCTGACCAAGTCGCTGCCAAGGCAATTTCTCGACTGGATATGGGGCATGGTACGCGGTGATTTTGGCGTTTCCATGTGGACCGGGCGGCCGATCGTCTACGAAATAGGTTTGCGTTTTCAACTCTCGCTGCAAGTGGCCATCATGGCCACGATGACGGCCATTCTCCTGGCGATTCCACTCGGAACCCTATCGGCCATTAACCAGGACACGTGGATCGACTATGGGGTACGCGCCTTCAGCATTGCCGGCCTGGCCATGCCTTCCTTTTGGCTGGGCATCCTGATTATTCTGGCGCTCCTGATCGGTACGCAGGCGCTCTGGGGCACGCCTTGGATGCCGCCTATCCAGTACACGCCGATCTGGGTGGACCCGGTTGCCAACCTGTCGCAACTGGTGTGGCCGGCTTTGGCCACCGGCTATCGGTATTCCGCCGTGGCGGCGCGCATGACCCGCTCCGCTTTGCTGGAAGTTCTGCAGGAGGACTACATACGCACGGCACGCGCCAAGGGATTGGTGGAGCACTTGATCATCAATCGGCACGCCCTGAAAAATGCCTTGCTGCCTGTCGTCACGGTTATCGGGATCGAATTTGCCTTCCTGATCGGCGGGCTGGTCGTCACCGAGCAAGTATTCAATTTGAACGGTCTTGGCAAGCTTTTCGTTGAATCGGTGGGAAATCATGATTACACGCTAACACAGTCGTTGGTCATGCTCGTGGCCCTCGTATTTATCATGACCAATTTTGTCATTGATCTGATTTACGTCTGGATCGATCCACGCATTCGTTACCGTTAGGAGAGGCTTGATGACCGCTTCGGAGCCCCCTGTTCAGGTTGCCCGTGAAGCAACGTCAGGCGCTTTGACAGGCGTTAGGCTGGGACGCGCCACCCTGTCCTGGGTACGCCAGAAGCCCCTCGGGGCGGCCGGAGCGGTCATCGTGCTGGGCATGCTCCTGGTGGCCCTGCTGGCACCGGTGATCGCCCCCTACGATCCCGTCCGCAACGCCTTCGACCGTATGCATGTTCCGCCCAGCACGGCCCACTGGTTTGGTACGGATCAGTTTGGCCGCGATGTATTGTCGAGGCTGGTCTATGGGGCTCGCACCGCCATGCTCGTTGGGCTGGTCGCTTCGTTTATCGGGGCCTCCCTTGGGTTGATGTTGGGCGTGGCCAGTGCGTATTTCGGCGGCCGTTTCGACCTCTTTTTTCAGCGCCTGATGGACATCTTCATGGCTTTCCCGCTGATCATCATGGCGCTCGCCATCGTGTCAATCTTTGGCACCGACACCCACAATGTCGTCGTGGCGATCACTGTGCCCTTTATTCCACGTTGTGCTCGGGTGGTACGTTCCAGCGCTCTCGCCGTGCGTGAACTGCCCTACATTGATGCCGCACGGGCGTGCGGTTTCAGCCACGCCCGCATCATGCTGTGCCATATGACGCCGAATGTCATGGCGCCTTACCTGATCATGCTGACGGCGTTCCTGGGACAGGCGATCCTGCTGGAAGCCTCGCTTTCATACCTGGGACTTGGGGTTCAAGAACCCACGCCGGCCTGGGGGCTGATGCTTCAGGGCGGCGCTGAGGAGTATGCCGAGAGCGCGCCTTGGATGGCTATTTTCCCCGGCTTGGCGATTACCGTCTCGGTCTTTGCCTTCAATCTCTTTGGAGATGCCGTGCGCGATACCCTCGACCCCCGTCTGCGCTCGACAGGGTAAAAGGCCGCAAGCGGATTGAAACCCGCTACAGGGAGGAATGACCATGAATCTCACCGTTCAGGCGACGGGTTGCAGTTTTGTCAAGGAAGTACGCGATATTGCCTTATGGGCTGACGTCGATCAGACAACCGTGGACCTGCTCGAAGAGATATGGCGTACGTGCGGCGTTTTGATCTTCCGACGGCAGGCCCTTTCAGAGGACGAACTCATCGCCTTCGCCAGCCGTTTTGGTGTCTTGGAGACGGTCGTCCGGCAAGATTGGCGGTCGGAGAAGCGTCCTGAAGTGATCCGTATTTCGAACATGCGCAACGAAGCGGGCGAGCGGATTGGCGGATTGGGCTCAAACGACTTGGCATGGCACTCTGATCAGTCTTACATATGGCGCAGCCGGCCACCGGGGCGCTGCCCTACATGGTGGAAATGCCGCCCGCAGGCGGGCAGACGTATTGGGCCAATTTGCGCCTGGCGTATGACGCCTTGCCACCCGACATGAAGCGGCAACTCGACGGAACCTGCGCGGTGTTCAGTTATGCCAAGCGCCAAGCCGGATACCATGAGGAAAAACCGCTTCCCGCCGCGGTCAAGCGCCAAACGCCCGACGTCGTCCATCCCATTGTGAATGTCCATCCTCACACAGGCGAAAAATCGATCTATCTCGACCCCAGTACGACCTCCGGCATTGTCGGCAAGTCCGATGGCGATGGCCACAGCTACTCGATGACCTTACGGCCCATGCCACACAGGCTGCGTTCGTCTACCGGCATACGTGGCAGATTGGCGACGTGGTAATGTGGGACAATGGCTTTCTCTTACACCGACGCGACCCCTTCGACGGGGTGCATAATCGGCTTTTGAGGCGTCTAACCATACGGCGCTCTCCCGAGCGCCATATACTACCCCGTACGGTATGACCCGGAAGCCGCATGACGATTCGATTTGACCACCCATCCCGCACCCTGTGGCTGAGTATCGGCGACCTGCTCGCGGGGATGATCTTCCCCGGCAGCGTGCAGCTCGTACCGCGGCTGCGCAGCCGGGCGGCCATGGGCCGCGACCTGCATGCCCGCTACCAGGCGGCGCAGCAATCCCGCCTGCCCGCCTATCAGGCCGAGGTCACCCTCCGGCAGCAACTGCAGGTGGACGACTACACGGTGCACGTGCACGGACGCCTCGACGGGCTTTATGAGGCCGACGACGCCCTGGTGGTGGAAGAAATCAAGAGCCTGCTGGTGCCGCAGGAGCAATTCGACGCCATCGCTTTGGGGCATTATCCCACCTACGAGCGCCAACTTGCCCTCTATATCGCGCTGCTGCATCGGCAGCACGACGGGCCGGTGCGCGGCCACTTAGTGCTGATCAATCTGACGGACAACGCCTGCACCGTGCTGGTTGTGGAAGCCGGGGACGACGAGACACTGATCGTCGAGCCGGTGCGGCGCATTCTGGCGCGCTACGAGGCTCGCATCGCCCGGGCAGCCAAGCGCAACCCGGAAGCGCTGCGGTTTCCCTTCGACACGGTACGTCCTTATCAGACGGCGATGATCGAGCACGTGGACAAGACCATCCGCGACCATGAATGCACGCTCATCGCGGCACCGACGGGTATCGGCAAGACCGTGGCAGTCCTCTACCCGGCCTTGCAGCACGCCCTGCGCGACGGCCTGCGGGTGTTTTTCGTCACTGCCAAGACCACCCAGCAAACCCTCGCCGCCGATACGCTGCAACGGTTTGCCGCCGACGGCGGCGCGTTTACCGCCGTGCACCTGCGGGCCAAGGCCAAGAGCTGCGTCAACGAGGTGTTCTATTGCCACGAGAGCGTGTGCGAGTTTGCGCACGATTACGCCGGCAAGCTGGAACGCTCCGGGATCGTGGACTCGCTTCTCGAACTACCGTTGATCGGCCCGGCGGCGTGTGCCGCGGCGGCCTTCCGGCATCGCGTCTGCCCCTTTGAGCTATCCTTGGACGCCGCCATGGAGGCGGACGTCATCATCGGCGATTACAACTACGTCTTCGACCCCGGCGCCCACCTGCGGCGGTTCTTTCAGGACGCGCCTTACGACGATTGCGTCCTCATCATCGACGAAGCCCACAACCTGTACAGCCGCGGGCGCGACTATTACTCCCCGATACTGCGCCAGCAGGCCCTGCGTCACCTGCTGACCCACTGCGCCAGCCAGCCGACGCGCCTGTTCCGCGACTTCGAAGCGTTCTTCCAGGACCTGGACAACCTGATCACGCTGTTGCCGCTCAGCTCCGAGGACGCTGCCGAAGGGGCGACGCTGCTCCGGGTCGAGCCGCCCGTGGAGCGCTTCGCCGAGTTGCGGCGGCAACTCGAAGGGCTGATGGTGGATTACGCCATCTACCGCCGCCGGGCCGGGCCGGCCGCTGAGGACGGCGACCCGGTGCAGGAGTTCTACTACCTGTTCCAGCGCTTCTGCGACGTGCTGGCGCTGGAGGGCGACGAGTTTTCCTACCTCTACCAGCATCATCCCGAGGGCGCGGCGTTCAAAATCCTGTGCAAGGATGCGTCACGCTTCCTGCACGATCGGCTGCGCGGGTTCCACAGCGTCATCGCCATGTCGGCCACCCTGACGCCGTTTCCGTTTTACCAAGACGTGCTGGGCATGCCGCCCGAGCGCAGCACGACGGCGGAGTTTCCGTCGCCGTTTCCCGAACGCAACCGGCAGATTCTGGTCGTGCCGGACATCGCCACCACGTACCGCGAGCGGCAGCGGGACGCGCCGCAAGCGGCGCACATTATCGAGACCGTCGTGGCCCAGCGGCCCGGCAATTACGGCGTGTTCTTTCCCAGCTTCGCATACCTGCGCATGGTGCGCGCCTTCATGCGGCAGGTGCCGGCCCACCGGGTGATCGAGCAGGCGCGAACGATGTCGGAGGCGGACCGCGAACGGGTGTTGCAGCGATTGCGGCAGCCCGACACCGAGCCGGTCTTGCTGATGGGCGTACAGGGCGGGATTTTCGCGGAGGGCGTTGATTATCCGGGCGCTATGCTGTCGGGCGTCATCGTGGTGGGACCCGGCCTGCCGCGCGTCGACGGCGAACAGGAGCTCATTCGCGCCTACTACGAGGAGAAGTACACGCAGGGCTTTGCCTATGCCTATCTCTACCCAGGCATGAACCGCGTGGTGCAGTCAGCGGGCCGGGTCATTCGCTCGGAAACGGATGTCGGCATCGTCGTGCTGGTGGACAAACGGTTTTCCCACAGCAACTACGCGTCGCTATTCCCGTCCCATTGGTACGCTAAAACGCCCCGCGAACTGGTCACGAGCGACTTTCAGCAGGACATCGCGGCGTTTTGGCGGATGCACGACGAGGCGTGACAGCCGGTTGACAAACCCCCTGCCCGACAGGAATACTTGGGGCGGTCGGGGGTTCGCCTCCGACCTTTCTCGTTTGGCTTGGCTGCCAAATGACACCATGGTTGGAATTTCTATATATGCTTCCCGTTTGAGACAAGGCGTTTTTCCTCCCCCTCTCCCCTGGCGGGAGCCGGGAGACATCTTGTCGATTTCGTGTGTTTTGAAGCCCGCCTGATTGTGGGTGGGTAGCGGGCAGCATGCGGGAGCATCCCCCTCTCCCTAGCCCTCCCCCGCGGAGGGGGGAGGGGACCACAAGGACAAAGGAGAAGCGTAGATGAGGTGGAAGCTGGGACTGGCCTGCGGCATGGTATTGCTGACGTGCCTCGCGGGGCCTTTTGCGCAGGCTGAGGAGAAGACGAACGCGGCGGTGATGACCACCCTGATGAAGGGTGTGGGCTCGGAGGAAAAGAAGGCCGTGACAGACGGTCTGTGGGCGGCGTTATCGGAATATTACACGCTGCTGCCGCGGGAACAGGTGCAGCAGGCAGAGGCGCAAGCCGCGAATTGCAACGAGGACGACTGTCTGGTGCAGGTGCGGGAGATACTGGGCGTGGACGTGGTCTACCGGCTCTACCACGTGGACGAGGGCTATTTCAATTGGCTCTACATGACGCGCGCCAGCGACAAGGGCATCGAGAAGAAAGACCAGGTTTGCAGCCGTTGCAGCATACAGGAATACCACCGCTCAATGCGCCGCCTGCTGGGCTATATGCACAAAAAAGAATAACCCCGCCCCTCACCTTACATGCCCATGTGTTCCCGGGCCGCTTCCATCACGTTCGGCGTGATCTCGGCGACGCCCTGTTCGCGGGCAAACGTCTCGATTCCCTTCTGCGCCATGGGCCGAATGAATTCCGGCACCCGTTGCAGGCGTTCGGTCGCCTCTGCAGACCACGGCAGAGCGACCGGCGCCTCGGTCTCTTGATAAACGTCCTGAACCAGGGCGGAAAACGGGCAGGCCGAGCCGCTGGCGGGCTCCTGCACGGCCACTTCCCGGGATTCGGAGCGCTGCCCGGCCAGATGCGTTTGCAGCATCTCCATGGGCTTCGGGGGCACAGTGCTGCCGCCGATCTTCACGCCCAGCGACCGCACCATCTGCGTTTCCTGCGGGTTGGTCAAGAGCGTCACGCCCCACTCGCAACTGGGACACAGAAAGCTCACCGACAGTGAGCCGTCGTCATCCAGGCCGTCGTTCTTGGCAAACTTCATCGGCTCATCGCACTCGATACAGACAAATTTCATGATACGGGACTCCCGGAGTTGACAAAGTTCAGGACGCCCTCCCCCACCTGCGCGAGGGCTTGGGCAGCCGGGGACGTGGCGTCTTCGAGGATGAACGGCACCCCCTTGTCGCCGGCCAGCGCCATGCGGGGATCGAAGGGCACGCGGCCCAGCAATGGCACGCCGGCAAGCGTCTCAGCCTGCGGCGGGGGGGCGAAAAGCGGGTGCGTGGCGCCGCAGGTGGGGCAGACGTAGGCCGTCATGTTTTCCACCAGGCCAATGACAGGCGTGTGCAAGAGATCGCGCGCCATGGTGATCGACTTCGAGACGATCAGCTGGGAAACAGCCGACGGAATGGTCACAACGACGCTGCCGTGCAGGTCGGGCAGCAGGTCGTGGAGGGTAGCCAAGCGGTCGGTGCCGGGGGGAAGGTCGATAAGCAGAATATCCAGTTCGCCCCAATGCACATCGGCGAGAAACTCGCGCAGGGTGTGCATTTCCATGGTGCCGCGCCAGACGAAGGTCTCGGCTTGCGGGCCGTCCCAGACGACCGGCGTCTGATCTTCCTTCAGGAAGAGGTCCATGGAAATCACGCGGATGTCGAGGGGGCCGAGGGCCGGGAAAACGCCGCCGGCGTCGAGGTTGAGCGAATGGCCGCGCACACCGAGCATCTTGGCGATCGAGGGTCCGTTGATGTCCGCGTCAACGACCCCAACGCGCCAGCCTTCCCTGGCGAAGTACGCCGCCAAGTTGGTGGTGATGGCGCTCTTGCCCACGCCGCCCTTGCCGCTCATGACCGCGATAGTGTGCCGAACACCGGCCATGCGGGCCTTGAGACGCTCGGCCTGCGCCGACACTTGGCCAGCAATGTTCGAGCCGCCGTCGCCGGTGATGTCCCGGTAGCGCTTTGGCATAAGGCTCCTAAACGAACGTGAGGGGCATGGCAAGCCCATGCCCCTCACAGGAAACGATAACGGAATCCGATCGGTCCTACTCTCCCCTGTCCGAATCGCCATGCGCGGGCATCGAGGTAATCACGACCCGGCCGGCGCCAATCTCGTTCAGGTTGCCGTCATCATTGGTCCAGTCCAGGGCGGGATTATCAGAAACGCCCGGCTGGGTGCGCAGCGGCTGCGACGGGCGCGGCACGGGGCGGCGCTCGCCGTTCTCAGCAGGCGCGGCGGCAGCCGCTTCGGCGGAGCCGGTGGCGTCGAGGCGGTCGCTGCCGACCGTCTCGTCGATAAACGGCAGCGCCAGGTCGCGGGTAATGGTCGGCAGCTTCTGCATGCGCGCCGCCTTTTCGATGCGCGCCTTGGCACGCCGCCGGAGATAGGCGTCCGGCACTTCACGCAGGGCGCGCCGCGCTTCTGCCGACCATTTCAGCTTCTTGCCGTCGAAGGCGGCCTCTTCCAGGGTCGTTCCCTCGGCCTCGGCAATCGCCTCCACGACCTGACGATCAATGACCTGGAACTGCTCGGCAGTGGCGCTGCAGACCGGGCATCGCGCCGGATTCGCCGATTTGGCGGTGTAGCCGCACGACGAGCAGATGTAGGTCAACGCGGGTTCTTGCCGCACCTTGTCGATGGCCAGCACCTTGGCCGCCTTGCCCATCATCTTGCCGGTATATCCCGGCATGAAGGCGACCATCGCCTGTTCGATGACGTCCGACGTGACCACCGAGTTGCCGCCCTCCATGGCGAACCGCAGAATGGCCGTGCGGGCGATGCCCTTGACCAGAGGCGGCACGCGCTCCATGCGCGCTTCGGCCTCTTCCGTCCAGTTGACACTTTCCTCGGCCCGCTGATCCAGCGGCGGCACGTACACGCTGCTGGAAAGCAGGACGTGGCAGGGAGCCAGCCGCAGGAGATTTTCGGTATTGCTGCCGAGGTCCATTTCGTCCCGCTGGCTGTGAATGCCGATACGCCCGAGGATCAACAGCCACGGCTGGATCTTGTGGGCATGCCGCAACACCTTTTCGAACACCTTGCCGGGCAGCAGCGTCAACTCGATGTCGACACCCTCCTGCCGGGCGATGTCGCGGGCCACTTCCAGGTGGGACTGGTAGATCTTGGCCAGGCCGGTGTCGATAATCTCCTCATGCAACTGCTCCTGCTCCTTGAAGCGGAAGACCTTGGAAGCCTGCTCCGACAGCACGTCGACGATGCCATTGAACGCAACATAGTGCAGGAAGGGGTCGTAAACGGAGATCGCCTCGATGGGCTTGTTGTAAGTCTTGCTCAGCTCGATGGCCGTCTTGAGGCCGCCAAAGGACTGCGGGCTGCCGTCGATACCGACGAGGATTTTGTCTCCGGCGGTAGGCGGTCGGAAATTCTTGACCACCAGCACGTCGCGCTGCACCCGTCGAACGACGCGCTCGCACACGCTGCCGAGCTGGCTTTCCTTCACCGCGCCAATGCCGAGGGCTCCCATCACAACCAGGTCGTAGTCGCTCTGGGCGATGTCATCCACGAGGACCTTGTGGTGCTTGCCGTCGAACGTCTTGGCCTCGAACGGCAGGGACGCTTCTTCGCAGCGCGCCTTCAGGACATCGAGGTAGGAATCGGAGATGAGCCGCAACCCGAGGGTGATGAGCGAGTCGTGAATCTTGCGCTGCCGCTCCAGCTCGGTCTCGTCCTGGTATTCCTCCGGCAGGGTATATTCCATTTGCTTGAAGCGGTAATCGTGCATCTTGGCAGCGTAGACGTGACTGCCCACGAGGGTGGCATTCCAGGGCTTGGCAAGTGTCAACGCCAGATCGATGGCGTGATTCGCGTATTCGGAATTATCAACAGGCACGTAGATTTTCTTGAACATCGCCTCTCCTTCGTTTGAGCTTCCCAACAACCAACCACCAAGCCCTCACACACGCTTCCCTGACGAGCGGTTATTTGAACACCCCGGCCTTGTCGCTACCATCATCGAAAGAGCGGACATACAAATAGGCGCCCACGGCCGCCACGTCTTTCTGATCCTTTGATTTGAGCTTTGTGCCGTTGTCGGCCTTGAACTGCTTGGCCATGGCTTTCAGGGCCTTTTTCATCGGGCCGGAGGTGATACCCTTCATCATGCTGTTGTACTTGTCGACCTTGTCGGGGATGGTCACCTGCGACCAATCCATCTCGATATCCTTGTGGGACTTGGCGAAGCGCAGGTTCCAGATCGGGGCGCTCGCGCGGATGAGGAAGTGGATGACGGTGGCCATATTGGCAAGAAAGGCGTCCTTGTCAGCGTTAAAGGCTTCGTCGCCGCCGAGGGCCTGATAAGAGCGCCACGTGCGCGGATGCCGCAGGTCGGCCGCGCCGGCCTGGTCGCCGCCGTGCCCGCCGGCGCCGTGGCACTTCAGGCAGGTGTTGGCGCCCTCCGTGTTGAACAGCGTCTCACCGATTGCGAACAGTTGTTCTTCTGAAATGTCCATTTTGGCAACCCGCTCGGCAATTTTATCGGCAGCCAGTGCCGGAAGAACGAACAAGCCAAGACAGATAAGCCCCACTAACACTCGCATGATTCCTACTTCTCCTTTCCTCCCTGTACCCGCTGACAGGTCACTCAAATGCCGTGTGTTACCCCACGTAACGCAAACTTGGCTGGTATTGTAAATGGATGAAAGAACGGGGCCATTGTATGCAACCGGCGCGGCTTGCGTCAAGCCGAAAGGCGCCCGCCGCAAGCCCTAGCCGCGCAGCAGAAGGGCGCACAAAATGGCCGGAACAGCCAGACAAACCGTGGCGACATGCAGCCAGAATGCCCGGCGTTGCCAGATCGCCAGATCGGCCGGAAGCACCGCTGCGTCCGGCGCCACCTGAGCCATCAAGCCCAGGCGTTTGGGATACACCACGAACTGCTGACCAGCCTGCAAAAGGATCATGCCCGCAACCAGCAGCAACTTGATGACCAGTAGCGACGCGAAAGCAGCCGGAAGGCTGGCGCCAACCTGACGCAGGCCGTTCCAGACGTTCATCAGGTTCACCAATCCGGTAAACAGCGCAATACCCACCGCGGGCCACATCACGGCTCGGAAGCGCGCCTCGCAGCCCAAGCCGATGCGCAGCGAGGCGACGCTGGCGATGCCTTTTCCAACCACCGGCAAGACGACGATGACCTGGTAGACCAGACCCCCGACCCAGGTCAACACGGCCAGCACGTGAAGGCAAAGAATCAGCACCCGGAAGGAGACGAGAACGTCAAAGGCGCCCGTGAACATGGCGGCTCCAGTGGTTCGCCCCCGGCGGGCTTGAATCAGTCGTCCTCGCCGGGATTGAAGATGTAGTCGAATCCCAACCACAATCCACGCGCTTGCCGAAAGAAAGCCACCGGCAGGATGATGCCGACGCCGGACCACAAAGCGAGCTGCTGGGCCAGGGTGATAGGCGTCCACCATTCCAGAGCGAAGTAGCCGACCACGATGATGAGCACCGTGACGCCGTAATTGATGTACATCGCCCCGACGAAGTAACCCTGCTCGCGCTCAAAGCGATAGGCGCAGACACGGCAGCGCTCATGCATGGCGAAGCCCTTGCGGAAGAGCGTCTTGGCTCCACAGCGCGGACAACGCAGCCGCAGGCCGCGGCCAAGCAGTCCCAGCGCCCGCTTCAACGTCATCCCGGCCACCGAGCCGGGACCTGCCGGCGCTCAACCACTGACCCGCCTACGAGGCCATGCGGTGGTCAATACGTTCGCGGCCGATGTAGATGAACAGGACGATGGCGACGAGCATCTTCCAGACGTTCGGCAGCACCAGATTGATGTCTTCCTCGATAATCGGCTGGTACCACATCTGCCAGAAATAGACCGCGATCGCCAAGAGCAGCGCGATGCAGGTGAGCACAAGACCCCATCGACCGGTAAACAGCAAGCCGATACCGCCGAGAATCGCCAACGCGGAAACGATCATTTCGCCGCTGGTGCCATGCTTGAACTGCCAAATCGCCAAGGCCAGGATCACAATAGCGAAGAAGAAAACGTCGAGGAGATTCCAAAGGCGTCTCATACCTACCCTCCGGTTTTTATGCGACTTCCCCGCGGACGGGGGAACTTGAGGCGCTTACAGTTGATACAACATGATGTAGATGACCACACCGGTTACGGATACATAGAGCCACAGGGGGAATGTCCAACGCGCCAGCCGCCGATGACGCGGCCACTGCTCCCGCCACGCCCGGTGCAGCGTCATGATGACCAGCGGCACAATCACCACCGCGAGAACGGTGTGCGAGATCAGCACGGTGAAGTACACGACCCGAATCGTACCCTGCCCGGTAAAAGCCGTAGAACCGACCTGATAGTGATACAGCAGGTACGACACGAGAAACAGAACCGACGTCGCGCAGGCGGTCAGCATGCACGCTTTGTGGACCGCTATTCGGCGGCGACGGATGGCGACGAAACCGCTGCTGAGGAGCAGGGCGCTGGTGCCATTCAAGACGGCGTTCAACAACGGCCAAGTCGATAGAGCGACCATAACGAATCCGTCCGCCACCTTTCCCGCCCGGGCTCAATGCCGTCGTCCCAGGGCATCAATGATCCGATTCCACGTGCTCCGCACGTATGGGCGACTCGCGCGGCTCGAAACCGACATCGGGCATCAGCATAAAAACGAGAAACACACAGATTACAAAGGGGGTCAACACGATTGCCCCCAGCGTACGCGTTTCAAAGCGTAGGTGCATGAAGTACAGCGCCACCAAAAACGCTTTGCCCACCGCCAAGGCGACCAGCAGAATGGCTTTGTAAAGCGTCGCGAGTTCCGGAATCAACGTAACGCCGATTTCAAAAATGGTGAGAACGGCTAACCATACCCACACCGCCCAGTAATTGGTTGCCCGATGGTGCTCGGCCATGCTGTTGCTCTCCTCCTCCGTTCTACAACAGGTATATGAAGGTAAAAACCATGATCCACACCAAATCCACAAAGTGCCAGTACAGCCCGGCAATTTCGACGTGTGAAGCGTTTTCGCCGCAATAGGCGCCGTTGCGGCCCTTGAACCAGATGCACGACAGATAGATGACGCCACCGGTCACGTGCATGCCGTGGAAGCCCGTGATGACGTAAAACGTGGTGCCAAACAACGGCGAGCCCCAGGGATTGCTAGCGAATCCCAGGCCGCCGTGGATGAAGTGCGTCCATTCATAAGCCTGCAAGCCCAGGAAGATCGCGCCGCTCAGGATGGTGAGGCCGATGAAGCGCAGGAAGCCGTCGAGATCGTTCCTCTGCGCCGCCTCAAGCCCTTTCACCATCGTCACGCTGCTGCAGATCAACAGAAAGGTCATGAAACCCGATAAGGCAACGCCGAGAACGTCAGCCGGAATGGGCCAGTCGCCACTGCTGTAGCGCATGGCGCCGTAAGCCGCCAGCAGCGTCCCGAATGACATGGCGTCGCCAACCAGAAAAACCCACATCCCGAGCTTGCCCCAACTTTCGGGAGTCAGAGGCGTTTCATAAGACTCGTTCTGCATCGCAACCGCTTCACTCACTTTACACGCTCCTTCTGCATCGGGATGAGGCTTCCGAGTATCGACCGACGCCGGCCCTTATGCTGTCGCTGAGCGACGAACAGAACACCCACAATCGACCCGCCAATCAAGAAAGGCATCGACATCAAAAAAAGAATGCTGACGTTCAGGCCATGCGCGAGGGCATCATCCGCTCCCCAGCAAACGCTGCAAGCGTGCGACAGTGCCGGCAGCAACCCCGCCGCAAACACGATCACTGCGACAATCCGTTTGACTGGCCTGCGCATCTGCAATGTTTATCTCCCTATCCTGAGAATGTCAGGTGGCCCCAGCGCCACCGCTGTGATCAATACAGGTAAACCAGCCCGTAAAGAATGGGCCATAACGCCACCACGTAATACCAGTACATGGCGCACAGCGCCACACCCGTATAACCCTTGGCCGTGTAACGGCGCCGCACGGCCCACCACAACACGCTCACCAGCCAGATGACGGCGCCGAGCACGTGCACGGCATGGCACCCAACCAGAACGTAAAACGTGGCGCCGTAAACGCCCGACGCCAAGGTCAGCCCGTACTGCAGTAGCCGGAGCCACTCGTATCCCTGCACGAGGAGAAACGTGATGCCCAGCACCGCGGTGACCAAGAGCATGCGGACCGACTCGCGCTGTCCGCCGCTGCGGATTGCAATTTTCGCCCGCCGCATCGTCAGGGCGCTGGCCAGCAGAATCAGCGTGTTGACACCCGTAGCCCCCACCGGCAAACGCGGCAGCATTGCCGGCGGCCATACCTCATGAGCCACCCGAAAGACCAGGAACGAGCCAATCAGCCCGGCAAAGAACATCGTTTCGGCGCCCAGGAAGATCAGCAGCCCCAGGTAGGCATTGCTTAACGGCGGACCGGCGTGATCGTCGTCATCGCCAAACCGGTCATCACCCCCCGAGCCGCCGGGCGGCTCAGGAAAGAACGGCGGCGGCCCCTGCGGGCGAACGTCCGATTCAACCTCTTCGAGCGCAGGCTCCAGCGTAGCGGTTGCGGACATGTCTTCGGCCATCGTTTCCCCCTTCGGACACGATGAACACCCTTTGCATCAACGCGACAACATCAGGCTGAAAGCCACCCCAAACAACGCCAGCAGGAGCAGCACCAAGGCGCCCGCCGTCCAGCGGTTCTGTTGCCGTTTCGTGTCGGAAGCCATCTCGCTACCTGCTAAAACTGCGGCACTTTATCGAGTGCCATGAACAAGAACATCACCGGCAGATACACCAGTGAGGCCAGCAACAGGCGCCGTGCCGCGGCAGTAGTTCGGACGAGCGCCAGTTCGAGACCGAATCCCAGGAACATCAGGCCCAGGACAAAGGCAGCGACAAAGTAAACGGTGCCGGCGAGGCCGACCAGAGTCGGCAGCAGGCCGACGGCCAGGAGGGCCAGATTATTCATAACGATGTGGCGCCCCGTGCTGCGGCCGTCCGGGTGAATCACCGGCAGGAGACGGAACCCTGCGCGGGTGTAGTCCTCACGGTACAACCAGGCAATGGCCAGCGAATGGGGCAGTTGCCACAGAAACAGGATGGCGAACAGGATCCAGACCTCGCCCACCAGCGTGCCGCGCGCCGCGGCCCATCCGACCACGGGCGGCAAGGCGCCGGGAATGGCGCCGACAAGCGTACAGAGGGAGGTCCTGCGTTTGAGCGGCGTGTAGCCGAACAGGTAGATCAGAGTGGTAAGCGCAATGAGAGCGGCACAAAGTGGGTGCACCATGATCAACAGATAAGAACAACCGATCAAGGCGGCGGCAAGACCAAAACGCAAAGCGGCTGTTGGTTCCAGGCGACCGTCCGGAAGGGGCCGCAACTCCGTGCGACTCATCAAGGCGTCCTCGGTGCGCTCAACATAAGCGTTCAGGGCCAGGGTGCCGCCCGCCGCCAAGGCCGTTCCGAACATGAGATGCAGCAGGCGCAACCAGTCCGGGGCGCCAAGCGCGCCCAGGTAATAGCCCACTGCCGTCACCGCCATCACCATGACCACGACACGCGGCTTGGCGAGCACCAGATAGTCGCGCACCTTGTGGACGAGGGGCGTGCTTTCAACGCGCGGTGTGGCCAGTTGCAGTCCTGTCATGCCGATACCTGCTCAGTCAAGAAATGCCGCTCTTGAGCCCCAAAACGAAGGTTCAGCAAGTGCAAACTTCGCAGGGTGAGAAACAGACTTGTCGCCAGAACCGCTGCGCCCACCGCCACGTGCGCGGTGACCGGCAGAACCGCCCGGCGCGTCCAGATGGTCAGCGCCCCCAGCGTGAGCTGCACCAGCAGCAAACCGCTCAACGTCAGCGCGGGCCGCAGCAATTGCCGTTCGCCAGCGTGCTGGCGAATGACCCGCGAGACGGTCCAAGCGATGCACAGCGTCACCGCCAACGCGCCGACGCGATGCAGGAAATGGATGAGCACCGCCGGGGAATCCAAGGGCGGCACCAAGCCGCCAAAGGCGAGCGGAAAATCGGGAATCGCCAAGCCGGCGCCGGTGTGCCGCATGAGGGCACCCAGAATAAGTTGCACGTAAATCATCCCCGTGGTGACACCCGCCAGCACAACCAGACGCGGCTGCGAGTCTTCCTCCCGACTGGCCCACCGTTGTTGCCAACTCGGCCCCGTGCACACCGCAAGCGTGACGGTCAGGCAAAGAAACGCCTGCGCCAGACACGCGTGGCTGACCGATATCGCCGTCGGCAATAGCCACAGCACCGTGATGCCGCCGAGCAACCCCTGCAATACCACCGCCAGCACTGCAGTGCGGGATATCCATTGCATCCACGCCCGCGATTCCCAGCGGGTCATCACGACCATCAAGGTAACCGTCAGCATGCCGACCACGGCCGCCGCCATGCGATGGCCGTGCTCGTACAGCACGCCGCCCACCATCGGCGGGAATACCTGCCCGAAGGACAACGGCCAATCGGGCACCGCCAGCCCGGAGCCTGTGCTGGTAACGGAGGCACCGATGGCGATTAGCAGCAGCGTGGCGACCATCAGCGCCACCGCCAAGCGGTGCACCCATAGCGGCGTCGGCGACGAAGACACTAATCGTGACCCTCCTCCGGCCCGGCCACCGCTGGCTCCAGATACACGCTCTGCGGCAACCAATCCTCCTCGACCTCAGGCGAGCTGTATTCGTAGGCGCCGCGGTAAACCACCGGATCCTCGAGGAAATTGCCATGCGGCGGCGGCGAGGGCGTATCCCACTCCAGCGTGTTGGCCTCCCAGGGGTTATCTTCGGCGCGCCGGCCCCAGATCAGGGAGCCGATGAAGTTGATCGCGAAGAAAATCTGTGAGGCACCCAGGCAAAGCGCCATCATCGTGATGAAGGTGTTCATCTCCTGCCACGGCTGCAGAAATTCATACTGCGTCGGGTTGTAAATGCGCCGCATGTGGCCGCCGACACCGAGAAAGTGCATGGGGAAGAAGGTGAGGTTGAAAAACACGAAGGTGAGCACGAAGTGCAGCTTGCCCAGGGTTTCGCTCATCATGCGTCCGAACATTTTCGGAAACCAGAAGTACAACCCGGCGAAGATGCCGAAAATGATCCCCGCCACCACGTAGTGAATGTGGGCCACGATGTAGTAGGTATCGTGGATGAAAATGTCCACCGGCGTCGACGCCATGAAGATGCCGCTGAGGCCGCCGATGGTGAACAGCGATACGAACCCGAGGGCGAACCACATGGCCGTGGTGAACCGGATGGAACTGCCCCACAGGGTGCCGAGCCAGTTGAACGTCTTGATCGCCGACGGCACCGCGATCAGCATGGTGGTCAGCGTGAAGGCGGTGCCGAGCACCGGGTCCATGCCGCTCTGGAACATGTGATGGCCCCAGACGACCCACGACAGAAAGGCGATGGCGCACATCGAGTAGACCATGGCGCGGTAGCCGAAGATCGGCTTGCGGGCGAAGGTGGACAGCACGTCGGAGGTCACGCCCATGGCCGGCAGCACCAGGACGTACACCTCGGGGTGGCCGAAGAACCAGAACAGGTGTTGCCACAACAATGGCTCGCCGCCGCCGTCGGGAATGAAGAAGTGGGTGCCGAACATACGGTCGAAGACCATCATGGCCAGGGCTGAGGTCAGCACCGGCAGGGCCAGCAGCAGCAGCATGGCGACGATGAACAGGGACCAGATGGTCAGCGGCATGCGGAACAGGCGCATGCCCGGCGCCCGCATGTTGATGATGGTGGTGATGTAGTTGATGGAGCCCATCAGGGAGGAGAAGCCGATGATGAACAGACTGATGCACCACAGCGTGACGCCCCAGTGTCCCTCGACGCCGGCGTAATCCGGCACTGCGGCCAGAGGGGCGTAACTGGTCCAGCCGCCGCCCGCCGCGCCGCCGGGCACGAAGAACGACAGGAGCATCAGGAGGACGCCGGGCACAAAGGTCCAGTATGACAGCATGTTCAGCGTCGGAAACGCCATGTCTTTGGCGCCGATGCAGATGGGAACGAGGAAATTGCCGAAACCGCCGATCATGATCGGCATGACCACGAAGAAGATCATGATGGTGGCGTGCATGGTGAACAGCGTGTTGTAGAACTCGGACGTCACAATACCGTAGGGAGCGGTCTGCGCCCACCACGACTCGCCGTCCCAGAAGTCCTCGGAAAAACCGCCCATGAAGGGCAACGGTTCTTCCGGATAGCCGAGCTGCCAGCGAACCATCATGGCCAGCAGGCCGCCGATGACCAGCATGGACAGGCCGGTGAAGAGAAACTGACGACCAATCATCTTGTGATCGAGCGAGAAAAAATAATGCTTTACAAAACCCTCTCGGTGATGCCCGGCGTGCGTGGCGGCGCTGGATTCACTCATGACTCTCCCCTTCAACAAGTGCGAAAAACGCTATTGCGCGGTATCGGCCTGGCCACTGTCCTCTTGGTCCATTGGGTCCACGTCGCCCTGCGGCATGTCCTCTTGGCCCATTTCCCCTGCGCCGGTATCCACAGGCGCCGGCCACTGCTCGGCAACCCAGGCCTGATACTCGGCATCACTGTAAACGTTCACCCACCCCTTCATGCCGGAATGCCCCGGACCGCACAACTCGGCGCAGGGCGTTTCAAATCGCCCGGTCCTGGTGGCATTAAACCACGCCGGGATGTCCCGGCTCGGCAGTATGTCCTGCTTCAGGCGAAACTCCGGCACGAAAAAGCTGTGAATCACATCCGAGCCGCGCAGCGTCAGGCCCACGACCTGGTTCACCGGCACGACCATGTCGCCGTCGAACATCTTGTCATCCTCGGTGTCGAATTCGCCGTCCGGGCCGGGGTAATGAAACTCCCAGGCGAACTGCTTGGCCACGACCCGTACCTGGACGCTGCTTTCGGGAAACGTGGAGGGGTACTTGATGATGGACCAGGTGGACTGACTGTAGAAGAAAATGCCCAGGAACACGATGGTTGGGACAATTGTCCAGATCAGCTCCAGGACCACGTAGCCGTGCGAATAGCGCGCCCTGCGTCCGGGTCTGGCTTTGAACTGGATGAGAAACCAGAACATCACCACCGTCACCAGCAGGAACGCCAACCCGGTAATGATATAGATGATGTAGAAGACCTCGTCGATTGCCAGCGCGTACGTTGAGGCGGCCTCCGGCAGCCAACGCAACATGTTGACGTTCAGCCGGTTCATAAGTTCGATAATCTGCTCAAGCATTCATTTCCCTCCGGGGTCTTACAGGGTCAGCCATGATTTTTTCGCGTCACAAACAGCGCCGAGAATTCCACGATCAATCCAAAGCCAATGCCGACCAACAAAAGATAGAGCGGCGCCTTCGAAGACTCCGGCTCCAGGTACAGGTTGTACCAGGCCATCACCGTCCGCTTGTAGCCGCCGAACTCGCCGTTCGAGCCGTCCCACCCCGTCACGCTGAACGGGATGAAGGCGCCGATTGGAAACTGAACTTCCGTGTCAGTCTGCTCCGTCTGCAAAGCCCGCTGGATCACCAAGCGGTATTGCCCGTTGTCCAACTGTCCCTGGCTGACCAGCCCGCCGGCATTATCGCCGACCTGAAATGACCTGGCGCCCTGCGTTTGAATCAGCACCGCATCGCCGGGGTCGTTTCGCCAATACCACAGGTCGGTCGGATAGGACGCGCCGCCCATGAGGAAATACGGCTTCTCCATACCGGACAGCGGCTTGGAAGAGAACTGCAGGGCGATGGCATCCACGTAGGTTTCCATCTCGTCGCTCTCTCCCGGTTTGCTGTCGGTGCGGTCGTCCCACACCAGCCGAAAAGCAATTTCCTCGCCGTTGTGCAGGGCCTGGAGTTCCACGCCTACGGTCATGGGGGCAAACAGCCGCGGCTCCTGGATCACCTGGCCAACCAACGGATAGTAGTTGACCGGGGCCTCCTGCCACGCCGCGTCATCGGGACTCATGGGCAGAGCGCCGTCAACCCGCTTGGCGGTCAACGTCGCCTTGACCTCGGGCTGCTGCGGGTAGGTCCACAAGGATTGGACGTAGTTCACAGTGTGCCAGATGTCCTCCCGCAACTCCCGCGCCAGCGCTTCGATCTCTTGTTTCTCTTCCGGGTCATCCGTCTCGCGGGCCTCGACCAGCGGATCCGGGTCGGCAAAGGCCGGCATGGGCGTGCCCAAAATGCCCAGGGCGATGTTGCGGAAGATGTCACGCCGCCCGCTGCCGCCGCGGTACGTCCAGGGCTTGGCCAGATTGGCCGGCCAGATACGATAACCCCAATCATCTTCCAGGCCATCGAGGGCCTGCTGACCGTTGCCGCGGCCGTCCGTTCCGTGGCAGGTATGGCATTCGAAAACGGTCTCGAAAATCTCCTTGCCCCTGGCAATGCTCTCCGGCGACGAGGCAATCTCGTTGGCAAAGCTGAGTGCCGGCCCCGGCACGTCTTCCTCGAACACCTCGGCGAACGTCTTGATGTAGTGCACCAACTGGTCGATCTGCCGACCGCTCAGAATCGCTTCCCATCCCGGCATCGACGAGCCGTGCAGCCCCTCTCGAATGCTGCGGGCGATGTCGGCGTCGGCGGCCAGCGGATTGCCGTCTTCGGTTTCATGGTGGGTACGGAACTTGTAAACGCCGGAGGTGAAATCGCGCGGCTTGGGATAGACGACATCCGCCGAAGCGCCAACGCCGTCGCCTTCCGTGCCGTGACAATGGGCGCAGCGCTGGAGGTATAGCTGCTCACCGGCTTCGAGGTCCGCCTGCGTGGGCTGGGCGTTTACCATGGGGGCGTTCAGCAGCGCCACGCCGGCCAACAGGCACAGCCCCATACAGCATGCCAGCGCGCTTATGCTTCGACCCCGTGTTTTCCGTTGCTCGCTCACCGTCACTCCTCGCACCTAGTGTCCGCCACCTTCACCGCCGCCGTGGTCCATGACCCGCGGTGCGTGTCCTGTGGCGTCATACAGGTAAGCAATGACCTGCCAGATTTCTTCTTCCGTGAGGAAGTCCTCCCAGACCGGCATCGCTGAATCCCACGGCGCCGATTCACCCGGCAATCCCGGCCCGCCCTTGGCAATGCGCCAGAACAGGTAGGATTCCGACAACTGTGCAATCGTCCCAGTGTCCTGAAAATTCGCCGGAGACGGATTGAATCCCTCGGCGAAATGCCCCTTGCCCTGCAGCGCGTCGCCATGGCAGAAGAAGCAATTTTCGTAATACACGATACGGCCCTTCTCGATGTGCTCGGCGAGATGCGCCGCATCCTCACGAACAGGGCTGATCGAAATATCCTGCAGCACCAGGCGTTTGCCCTGGAAATTGACCGCCGTAGGCGGCGTCGGGTGAATGACCCGCTGACCGCCCGGCGACGCCGAGCCGCCCGCTGCCCAGGTGGAGAAATACCAGCCGCAGACGAGCGGCACGACGATGAACACGACGATGCGCAACGGCTTCATCAACGCCGTACGCGCCAACAGGAGCTGGCGCACCGGCAACATGAATTCTTCCAGCGACGCCTCGCTGGAGGAGACGTAGAGGAAGATCACGAACAGCGTTGTGATGACGTACCAGCCATAAAGTTGTCCCGGGATCGGTGCGGAAACGAAGGGCACCACAACGCTGAAGACAAACAGCGCCACAAGGAGGACGAGCAGCGATTTAAGGTGAATAGACAATCCACGTCTCATGGTTGCTCCAATTCCGGGTCGAACCCATTCCCGGCCCTACTGGCCGCCCTTGAGGGATGCCAAATAATCCACCAGCGTATTGAGGTCCTGCACGGCGAGCTTCTGGTAAAAGCCCTGGCCATCCAACGTCAGTTTCATCAAACTCGGCGGGAAGCCCTCCGCCACCACGGCGTCCGGCTTGAGAATGGACTCACGAATGAAGTGCTCGTCCTGGCGCGCCCCGATGTCCCACAGGCTGGGCCCGACCAGGCGAACCGGCGCGTCCAGGCTGTGGCAACTGATACATCCCCACTGCGCCACCAACTCCGAGCCCGTGCCGCCCGACGCCGCAACCATTGCAGGGGCCGCCCCGGCGGCCGGCGCCGCGGCCACCGCCGCACCGCTGTCGGCGCGGTACTTGGGAAAAAGCGTCTCGCCCGTTACGGTCACTTCGCCACCCAGCGACTGCATAAAGGCAACCACGGCGACTATTTCGAGATCGTTCAACTGGCGCCCCATAGCGGGCATGGTGGGCTGATAGCCGTCCACCACGTACACCGCCGGGTTGTGCAACGACTCCACCACGTACTCGGCGCCATTGCTCGCATCCCCCTGGTAACTGGCTTCTTCCACCCGCGCGCCGGCCCGCTGGCCGATACCGGCAAGATTCGGACAGCGCTCGCCTTTCTCGCCAATCGTGTGACACAGTGCGCAGGTGCCCTTGCCGTAAAAGATATCCTGCCCGGCCGCGACGAACACCTCGGGCGCCATGTCCGCCGTCAGGGTGGACTCCTTGGGCGGGTCTTTCCGCTGCTGCGGAATACTGTTGCCGACGTACCAGAAGAACAGAACTACCAAACCGTTAAACGCCATAACTTTCAGAAATGTCAACATGTCGCCGCTTTCCTAGTCTGCGCCTCCGCCGGCTGCCCCGCCGGGTTGCAACACCGGGGACGGGGCTCCATGCAGCACCGCTTCCTCCTGCGCATGCCCCAACGAGCCCATATGGGCCAACCAGAAAATGAAACTCACCAGGAGCATAAACACCAGCACGATGATCGAAATCACCCCGCAGGCATAACCCAACGTCGGGGTAAAGGCATCCGACGAGTAATCCCGCATAACGTTGAAGATATGCCAGTGCGTGCGCAGGCCCGAACGCGCGTAGCCCATCAAGCCCATCAGCCACGTGAACGAGGTGGCAAGCAGGAACAGGACGTACTGCGACCGCTCCGGAATCCGGCCCCAATTGATTTCGCCGACGAGCGGCGCACGGCGGAAGATCACGATGTCGATGGTCGTCGCCACCAGCAGCACGAGCAGCACCGATGACACCTGCAGGATGGAAAAACCGATGCGCACAATAGCTTCAACGTAGTAGCCGTAGATTCCGTAAAACACCACCACCAGCGCCGACATGGCAAAGAGCAGCCCCTGCCCCAGGGTGCCGCGGTCGTTCAGGGTGAGGGCCACCGCAGCGACCACGGCCAGGGTCTCGAAGCCCCACAGCAGCAGGCGCCCGGTCATCAGCGCCGGGTCGGCAAGCGGCGCGCTGAGTTGCCACATGAGGACAATCCCCAAGGCCGCCACGATCATCAGCGCGACTTTCGACGCACCGCTTTGCTGGGCAAAGGGAAGCCGTTCACCCTTGTTGCCGCGGCGGTAGAGCAGGAAACTCAGGAAAGTGGTCAGAATCATCAGATTGACGACGGTGTTCTTGGCCGACATGACCCCGAAGACGCCGAGCATCGGGTGGTGTGCCCCACCCATCCTGCGGGCCTCTTCCAGGCTGGCCACGAGGCTGTGCGGCGTCAGCCACACGAGGAAGCAAACCGTCAGCACGCCGAGCATGACAGGCGTAAACTTGCGGTAGCGCTCCGACCCCGGAATGCGCTCCATGCCCAGCCACAGGTAGTAGTTGGCGCCCAGAAACAGAGCGCCGATCAGCACCGCCTGCAGGATGAACAGCCAGGAGAAGATGCCGCCCATCATGGTGATGCCGAGCTGCTGATCGTAGCCATAGATTTCCCGGCCCAGCCAGTAGCCCGCGAAGGGCAGCGGGATCAGCCCGATCAGAGCGATGAAATTGCCGATGTACCCCATCCAGTCGTAGTGCGCCCGCTCGGGGGAATTGCGCGCCGACGACAGGAAGCGAAACGCCGCATACGCCGCCACGATCGAGCCGCCAAAGGCGATATTGGCGATGAACCGGTGCAGGTTGACCGGCATCCACGTGAAGTTGCGCATCGCGTCCCAGGTCGTGCCCTGGAACACCCCGGCGTCCAGATTGATCCCCGACGGCGACGTCATGAACGTCGCCCACGAGTTAGCGATCATCATCAGGGTCAGACCGAAGTAGTTCAGCAGAATACCGAAGCAGATATGCATCCATTTGCGGCTCTGAACAAAACTGCTCTTGCCTGGCCGCAACCCGTGCGCCAACAGCGCGATGAACAGGACCCCGGCCAGTCCGTACGACACCGGGAAACTCACCGCCCAGCCGCCAACCATGAACAGGGACGGCAGCGCCAGCAGCAACAGGAGCCCCGGGTATAGCACCAGCACGCTCAGGGCCGTCGTGCCGATCACCGTCCCGACGCTGCGCGACGTGCCTTTCAGGACGTCCCAGCCGAAGTAGTAGAGATACATGCTGAAGCTTTCGCCGAAGAACAGGAAGACATAGACCACCATGGAGGGGAAGAAAATACTGACCAGGAAATTCGTGAAGGTGGGATAGAGACCGATCAGGAAAAACACCAAGATACCGCCGAAAATGGCGGTGGTGGAAAAGGCAACACTGAGGAGGCGGGTGAATTCGTGCGCCAAGTCGTCGTACTGTTGGTTCTTCGTTGCGGCGCCCAGGATTTCGATAATCAGAATAAACAACGGCACGCCGACCACGAAGGCGCCGAACATCAGGTGTAATTGCGCGATGACCCATATCGCGACGCGTCGGCCAACGACCGGGAAGTCGCCGTACACCATGTCTTCCTTGGTCGGCAGCGGCACCTCCACGGCCTGCACGATTTCGGCGCCGACGCCGAGCAGCAGCAGGCCAACCAGGAACGCCAGAGCCAGAGACCGGCACGTTGCCGCCCGCCCTTGCGCGTCGTTGACTCGGTAACCTCGCATAGCCTTAGCTCTCCATACCGACAGAACCCTGTGGGTTGCGGGCCGCCGGCGAGTCCTGACCTTGAATTGCACCGCCTGGTGTGAAACTGGTGAAGAATGCCATCAATTTGATTGATACCTACGTCATAGGCCACGGCTCGCGGGCGTTACCTGGCGCAAGTGAGAAATTGTGCGCCTGAGCATCGTGGCCCGGCAGGTCATCGGACAGCCACCGACAACGTACAAGGGGGGTGTCGGAGCAGAGCGCGTTTTTTTCGGTGCATATTTCGGCGCATACTATAGCGTGTTAGATTTTCTGCTGCAAATCCTAAAATCGGCCTGCAAAGGCGCCGGTTAAGGCCCTTGTGAGCCGGCACATACGTGACGTAGAATGCCGCCCCTTTCCAAGGGCGCCGAGCTGTTCAGCCTATACGATTCCGCAACCGAACGCTTTGCAAGGAGTGACCATGACCGCCACCCGGAGCCACGAAATCCATCTCAAACGCCGCCCCGTCGGCCTGCCGACCGAGGACGACTTCGCTTTGGTCGAAGTGTCGCTTCCCGAGCCGGCAGCGGGCGAGGTACTGGTGCGTAACCACTTCCTGTCCGTCGATCCCTACATGCGCGGCCGTATGTACGACCGCCCTAGCTACGTGCCGCCGTTTCAGATCGGCCAGGTGCTTGAGGGCGGCTGTGTCGGGCAGGTCATTGCGTCGCGGGGGAACAAAGATTTCCAGGAGGGTGACTACGTCTCCAGCCGCTCCGGCTGGCGCGAGTGCTACGTTTCCGACGGTGGGGATCTGACCAGGATCGAGCCCCAGGGCGTGCCGCCGCAAGCCTACCTCGGCACCATGGGAATGCCGGGTTTGACGGCCTACGTCGGGCTGCTCGACATCGGCAAACCGCAAGAAGGCGAAACGGTGTTCGTATCGGGCGCTGCCGGTGCCGTCGGCATGGTGGTCTGCCAGATTGCCAAGATCAAAGGCTGCCGCGTGGTGGGCAGCGCCGGCTCGGCAGCCAAGGTGCAGTGGCTGCGGGACGTCGCCGGCGTCGACGGAGCCTTGAACTACAAAGAAGCGGCCTCCCTGATTGAAGAACTCGGCCGCCTGTGCCCGGACGGCATCGACGTGTACTTTGAAAACGTCGGCGGCGCCCACCTGGAAGCGGCGCTGGAACACATGAACCCCTTCGGCCGCCTCGCCCTATGCGGCATGATCTCGCAATACAACCAAGCCGCCCCTGGTCCCAGCAACCTGACCCACGCCGTGCGCAAGCGCCTCACCCTGCAAGGCTTCATTGTCTCCGACCACGCCGACCGCCAACCCCAGTTCCACGCCGACATGACCGCCTGGATTCAAGCCGGCAAGCTCAAGTGGGAAGAAACCATCGTCGATGGCCTGGAAAATACCCCCAAGGCGTTCATTGGCCTGTTTACCGGCGACAACATGGGCAAAATGCTCGTCCGCCTCACCGATGCGTAGCGGCGGCTTTGCATGACCCTGGGGGCGCGGCGGCGTCTCGCCCGCCCGGCACGAATTCGGACATGACGGTAGTTCTGACGCGCCTCGCCGCCGAGCCATTTGCGGTTGGCAACTCGGGCTGGAAGCGAGTCGTCCCTCAGGTTGAAACAAACGGCTCGTACCCCCTTCCCTCCGGTCAAGCCGGACGGCGATGGCTGGCCCTCACCCGTGGTGGGGAATTGCTGCTCATCCCCGGAGGGAAAGGGCGGGGTGAGGGAAAAATTCAAACCGAGGCGCTACGTTGGAAGCGATCGGATGGGGGCTCAGGAAAATTGCACCCGACGTCGTAGGGGCTGACTAAGGACGGGGGCCATGGACATCTATGCACTGGCTGCGGCTATCCTTGGCCTCAGCGCGCTGTTCAGCGTATTCAACAGCAGGGTTCTGCGATTCCCCGAGACGATTGGCCTCATGGCGACCGGGCTCCTGGCCAGCGTTGCCGTCATTCTGTTCGGCCTAGCCTTTCCGTCCCCGATCATGGATATCTGCCGCGAGGTCGAGAAGGTCGATTTCAGCTTCTTCGTCCTCGAGATCGCGCTCGGGTTTCTGATGTTCGCAGGGGGATTCACGGCAGATTCCGAGTCCATGGCGCGTGACCGCTGGCCGATTCTGAGCTTCGCCACAATTAGCATTGTTCTCTCCACGTTGATCATCGGCGGCCTTGCCTACGCGATTGTCTGGCTGCTGGGTCTCCATAATGTGCCGTTCCTGCACTGTCTTCTGTTCGGCGCCCTGATCTCTCCGACCGATCCCATCGCTGTTCTCGCCATTCTCAGAGCGACCGCCGTGCCAAAATCCATACAAGCCGATATCGCCGGAGAAAGCCTGCTGAACGACGGGGTGGCCGTCGTCGTATTCCTGACCCTCCTGAATATCGCTGGCGCCGGCGAGAGCCTCGATTCCAGAGAATCAGTCATCGTGGACGCTGTGGCACTGTTGGGCCGCGAAGCGGCCGGAGGCGTGATTCTGGGGCTGGCGTTCGGATGGCTGACGAACCGTTTCGTGCGCTTGGCCCGCGCGCCAACAACCGATGTCCTCATCACGCTCGCCGCGGTCATGGGCTGTTTTACCCTTGCCTCCAGACTTCACGTCTCCGGCGCCTTGGCGCTTGTGGTCACCGGACTCGTCGTCGGCCGGCGTATCAGGTCGAAAGACGCGACAGCATCCGAACGGCGGCACCTCAGCGACCTGTGGGACGCCATCGACCACATTCTCAACGCGGTGCTCTTCACGCTCATGGGGCTGGTGCTCCTGGGGCTGTCTCACAACTTCCAAGTCGCCTATCTCGTCGCAGGGCTGCTGGCAATTCCTGCGGTGTTGCTCGCACGTGCGGTCTCGGTTGCCATTCCACTGCCGTTCACAAAACTGCGCTACGGACACCCTGGCGCCACGATCGCGCTGCTCACGTGGGGCGGGTTGCGCGGCGGCATTTCGATTGCGCTAGCCCTGTCCCTGACCCCGGAGCTATCGAGGGATCTGATTCTTTACATGACCTATGCCGTCGTCGTGTTCTCCATTCTGGTGCAAGGGCTTACGATCGGAACCCTCGTCAAACGGCTGGCACCAGTGCATGTCCAGCCGCCTGCGTCCGGAGGCGGTACCGTCAGGCGCCGAAGAGAGCCTGCCGCTTGATGGCATCGGGCACGGAATGGCGGTGGCGCGACACGCCCGTCTGCCACGTGCCGCCGCTTCCGCGTTTGGCATGCCGCCGCCATCCGTTAGAGCCATTTCCATTTTGGCGCGGCGATTGACGTCAGGTCGTTTAATCGCACCCAAGGCGGATACGAACCACCCGATACACTGGCCAGCCCATTGACTGGGACGAAGGCGACGTGACCAAAACCAGCGTGGTTCGCCGTGGTCGTGTCCTTCAGCCGCGAGAAGCGTGCATCGAAAGAAGTTTCAAGCCAGAGTTCTAATACACGCTGATGCAACGGCGGATTGTCGTTCTGACACATCATGCAAACTCTCAAGCTCGCCGAAGGCGATCCCCAGATCCGCCACCTGGACCCCATATTTCTTTCCTGCGTAGGCTGTTTGTGGCCGACACGCACACACCGACCAGCCGTCCGCTCGGCGGATGAAGCTACTCGTTCATCCGCAGGTCTTCCAGAAACTCCGACGCCGGCTCGACGCCAGTAACCAGAAGGTGGTCCCGGGCGCGTGTGCAAGCCACGTAGAGAAGGTGCCGCTCGGTCTCGTAGGTATCCGCGAGATCGGCTTCGTCGGCGATGCTTTCGATTCTGGATTGCAGCGGCAGGATCTCGTCGTCGCACGCCGCGACCGCTACGGCGCGGAACTCCAGGCCTTTGGCGAGGTGCATCGTTCCGACCGCGACGTTGCCGGATGCGGCGTCCGAGCGTTCGTCCAGTAGAGCCGCGGACATTCCGGCAGCGTGGACGGCCTCGATCGCCCGTTCCATCTCGGCATCGGACCGGACGAACACGCCGATCTCGTGCGGCATGTACCCTTCCTGGCGCCGCGCAGCGAGCCACTCGGCGATGGCTGCGCACTCCTCATCCGGCGATTCAAGCATTCTGATGTGCGGCTCCGGTCCGTTGAACACCGAGACCGTGCCGCCTCGCCGCTCGGCAATGCCATCCACGTCGGCGAGCTCGCCCGGCAGAAGTCGATCCGCCTGTCGTCGAATCTGATGGGAGGTCCGGTAGTTGATGCGCAAGGTATGGGAGCGCCCGCGCACGTCTACGCCTAGCGCCCGCCACGAGAACGGCGTCTGGAAGATACGTTGACCCAGATCGCCCGCGAAGAACAGACAGTCGGGCCGGCCACTGCCGAGGGCGGCGAGCAAGCGAAGCTCCGGCACGCCGATATCCTGAGCCTCATCGATGACGCAGAAATCGAACGGCAAATGACGCGCGTTCGCAAAGTGCCGCTCCAGGCGACGGAACAGGCCGGGCTCCGTGAGGCATCCCTGATCAGCAAGGGCGACGCGCAACCTGGAAAAGATCGACCACAATACGGCCCGCTGCGGTTCCGCCAGGCGTGTCTTGCGGCCGAGCCGTACAACGTCCCGGTAGTCTTCCCAAGTCTCAAGCTGCCAGGCATCGACCACTCTGTTCCATTCCGTCCAAAGGAAATGCGGGCTGAACCTATGCCCTTCCACTTCGGCCGCCGCCCGGGCGAGCAGCTCTCGAACCTGATCGTTGGTCGCCAGATTGGGCGGGCCGAAGTTCGCTTCGTAGAGGCGCCGGCAGATGCCGCCCATCGAGTGCACTTCGAGGCGTTCGCCGATGTTGGGCTGGTTGCCGATCAGGCGCCTCAGCTTGACGCGCAGGGCGTTCGCGAGTGTGTCGGAGAAGGTGGCGAGGAGAACCCGAGCGTCCGGATGCGCCTGGGCGAGATGGACGGCCCGATGAAGTGCCACGATCGTCTTCCCGGTTCCGGCCGACCCCGAGACCCGGGCCGGGCCGCCAAAGCCACGCTCGACGATCCGGCGCTGCGCCGGGTGGAGGAAGACGGTCCACTTCTCCCACGGGTATTCGAGCGCGCTTTCCAGCTCTTCCGCGTTCGCCATAACCCGGAATCGGCGTTGCGCGTCCGGATGGGCGAACGGGTCCGCGCCAGGGAGTGCGTATGCAACCACCTGTGGGACTCCGCCAGTCGCCAGGTCCAGCAATGCTTCGGCGGCTTCTTGAGGCAGGTGTTCGGCGAGGTCGAAGAGGGTGTCTTCCGTGGCGCGCTTCACGTCATCGAGCCATTCCGAGGGCACACCGTAGCCCAGCAACTCATCATCAGCCACTGGTGCGAACAATAGCGGCTGTTCCACGCCCGGAGCTGCGTCTTCGGCGGGCCGTTGGACCTTGACCTCCTCTACCATCTCTCGCATTTCGATGATCTGGGCGGCACCGGTCGTCGGATGCCGTTCGATCTTGCGGCACTCGGCCCAGCGGTAGGCATCGTCGTGGTGGTCGACGTAACACAAGAGAAGGCTTGACGCGGTTCGATGAACGATCAGGCGAATATCCCGATTCACGCGAACCGACCAGAAGCTCCGATCCCTGGCTCGATCGATCCTATGAAACTGAAGGCCCGGGTTTGCAGGGTCGACCTGGAGGTCAAAGGCCGTGGTCTTGGCTGCTTTCTGCTCCTGTCCCGTCAGCTTGGCGAGGCTGTCGGTGAACGTGTCGGCAATGCGGAACTCCATCTCAGGTCTCCACCGTGATCGGCACACCGATCCGGTTCGCCACTTCCGTTCATGCCCGGAACACCTTCATCACCTCGTCACCGAGGTGGTTGATGACCTTGACGGCGATGCGTCCGGATTGCGGGCGGTCGAAGGGGCGGGAGGTGTCGCTGTTGAGCGTCGCCCAGGCGTCGGGGTCGATTTCGGCCTTCAGCGTGGTCTTGAGCGCCTTGTAGGGGTCATTGGCGCCGAGGAAGTAGGCGTGGCGGACGAAGAAGCTCTCTTCGTTGTAGTCGGTATCGATGAACCAGCAGGCGATGCCGTCGGCGCCGGCGGCGCGCACCTCGCCGCTGTTGGGGTGGAAGACGTCGACGCCGTTGATCTTCACCCGGATCTGCTCGCCACCGGCATCCGATATGTCGATATCGGGTTCGCCGAAGATGACGAACAGATTGCCCTTGCCAGTGTTCTTGAGGTCGCCGGCCATGTGGAGGTCGGCGTTCATGCGCGCCTTGAGGACCGGGATGCGCCCGAGTTTCTCGAATTCGGCGGAATGGGCGTCGTAGCTGAAGGCGCAGGCAATCAGCACGTCGAAACCCGCGTCGGCCGCCTCGCGCGCCGCGGCGACCAAATCCGGGCGCGAGACCGTGCCGAACTCGGGGCCGATGAAGACGGCGGCGCGACGCTCGATGCCGGTCTCGTCATCGCCCTCGACATAGCGCCCTTCGGCGCAGACATAGTCGCCCGGCCAGGGCGCGAGCGAGGAGAAGGCGATACGGTCCTCCTTGTGCGCCTGCTGGACGCCGGCCATGGCCAGATGCGCCAAGACCATGGCGGCGAAATCCTGCGACTCGCCGTAGCCCAGCTTCGCCTCCGCGAGATTGCGGACAATCTCGTCGTTTTCGTCCACGGCCAGCGTCCGGTGAGGCGCGAGACTCTCGACCGTGAACGGACCAGCGACTCGGATGCAGGAATTGTCGGTATAGGGCTTGTCGTATAGATATTCGTAATCCGCCTTGGCGGCGATGGAGGCGTCGATCTCCTTCTGGCGGGCGATACGCGCCGCCCACCAGTCGCGGTGAACCTCCTTGGCCTCATCGGGCCAGTCCTCCGCCGCATCGCGCGGAATCTCCCACTCTTCCCAGCTCTCGCCGAGCGCCGCGTTGAGCTGGGCGCGGAGCGGCTCCAGCGTCTCCTGAAACCTCTCCCAGATCACGTCGATCTCGGCGTTGTTGGCGATGGATTTGAGGGTGATGTGCAGGACACGTTCGTAAACGAAACCTTGTCTGATATCACCGTGGGTCGGTGCATCGGACGGCGCCCTGCGACTGATCTCAGCTTCCTTCCGCTGACCCTCCCGGCTGTCGGCAAGCAGATAGTAAGGGTAGCGCGCGCCCATAACTCGGGCGCGGGCCAGAGCCAAGGCCACGCGGCTGGTGTCGATGGTGATCCAGCGCCGGCCCCACTGCTCGGCGACGTAGGCGGTGGTGCCGGAGCCGCAGGTTGGGTCGAGCACCAAGTCGCCGGGGTCGGTGGTTGTCAGGACACAACGTTCGATGACTTTGGGGAGCGTTTGCACTACAAATATTTTGTCAGCCGTGTAACCGGCTATTCCAGTGTCAGTCCAGTTGTTCGTGAACGGAACTACTGGAAAGTCGTCGAGAAACCGCAGATAGCGAAGAGTGTTACCAACCAAAAAGACGCGACCGCATTTGTCCAATCGCATCATTCCATCGACTGTGGTTTTCCAATGGAGGCCCTTCGGGGGCGTCCTCACGCATTCCCTAAAATTGAACGATTGTTCTGTATTGACCGACGCGCCTTGCGACGTCAGCTGATCTGACGTCGCAAGGCGCGTCGGCTCGAATTGGTCAAACGCCCCTGGAAGCTCGGATAAACTGCGATAAGCGGTTGCTCCCGGTTCTCCGGGTTGCTTCACGAGGCTTAGAACCTATCCTTAAATAGCATGGTATTTGGTATGTCCTATCCTGTCTTCGTCTTCACGTTCAACCCGGAGCGCATGGAGACTCTATGGCAACCCTACACTCGTGGGAAGTATCGGATTCCTTCTGGGCTAAAGTCGAGCCCCTCATACCACTCCCCAAACGCGACCCGAACAAGACCTACAAGCGCAAACCCGGCGCCGGTAGAAAACCCATAGCGCCACGACGTGTCTTCGAGGCCATCGTCTATGTCTTGCGCACCGGCTGTCAATGGAAAGCCCTGCCCAAGGAAACATATGGCAGCCCCAGTGCCATCCATGCCCATTTTATGCGCTGGACCGAAGCGGGGTTCTTCTTGTCTTTGTGGCGAGCCGGGCTAGCCGAATACGACGACATGGAAGGCATCGCCTGGCGATGGCAAAGCATAGACGGCGCCATGGTCAAAGCCCCACTGGCCCAGCAAAGCGTGGGTCGAAACCCCACCGACAGGGGGAAAAAAAGGTAGCAAGCGTCACTTGTTGGTCGACGGTCGTGGCGCCCCGCTATCGCTCGTCGTAACTGGAGCGAACCGGCATGATGTCAGCCAACTCGAAAGGGTCTTGGAAGCAATCGTCATGGTTCGACCCCAGGGTCTTGAACAGCACTTGTGTGCGGACAAAGGTTACAGTGGTAAAGCGGCCTTAGGGATTATCGTCTCGCATGGCTACGTGCCGTACGTGAAGCAACGGGGTGAAGAGATTCGGGAGAAAAAAGCCAATCCTGGCTATAAGGCCAGGAGATGGATTGTTGAAGTGAGCCATTCATGGTTCAACCGGTTTCGCAAGCTCCTGGTTCGGTTCGAGAAATACCATGCGACCCATGTCGCCCTGCTGCAATTGGCCGCTGCTATCATCACGTACAGGAAGATTATTTCTATTTAAGGATAAGTTCTTAGTTCCCGAAATTTCAATCTGTCGAAAGATTTTGAAAACCAAAGTAGGTAGTCTGAAACGTTAGACAGATAGTCGCCCGAAAATCCGGTGGTCTTCGCGAAGCTAATCTGACTCACGAAGTTTAGAGCCAAACACTTCTTCAAGTAATGTTCGAACGAGATGAACATTCTCATCGCCGATCTGCACAAAGATCGACCCGCTATCCGACAACAGGTCCCGCGCCACGGTCAGCCGATCACGGAGATACGTCAGGTATGAGTGAATGCCGTCCCGCCACGTATCACGAAAGGCCCTCACCTGTTCCGGCTCTCGGGTAATGTGATCAGCCTTGCCGTCCTTTACGTCACGGCTGGTGGTCGACCACTGGAAGTTGGAGTTGAACTTGATGCCGTAGGGCGGGTCGATATAGATGCACTGCACCTTGCCGCGCAGCCCCTCACGCTCGGCCAGCGACGCCATCACCTGCAGGCTGTCGCCGAGGATCATTCGGTTCGACCAGTTGGCATCGTGCTGATAGAACTCGGTCTTGGCGTCCTCACTCGGCAGACCGTTGAAGTCCGCGAACAAGTCCAGCGTCTCGGGCACGTCCTGCTTCGCCCGCGCTTTCGACTCCCTTAGCAGGTCGTCGATCAGCACCTTGGGGTGCACCTTCTCCTGGATGTAGAGCGGCGGTGCCTGGACCACCAGATCGGACCAGTCCTGCATGTCCTTGCCGCGCCAGACGAGTTGCGGGTCGAGGTCGCGGTTGCGGCGTTCGTAGGCGACCCGGATCGGTGCCTTGTCCTCATCCGGCAGCACCGGGTGATACTCTGCCGTCGGGATGTTGCGCCGCGCCGCCTGACCGTGGACCAGCGTTTCGACGCTCTTCAGAGACTTACCGCGTGATCTGGCCATGTGAATCAGCCTCCGGCGCGCGTGGCGGACGGCGCGTTGTTACAGTTCCGATTCATCAATATCCCCAAGCTTCATCAGATGTCTTTGCAGGCCTCGTTTCAGTGCCGCCTCGCCGTGCACCGGAAGCGGAGGTAGTGGCTCAGTTTCAAATGCCCCTTCACTTCTGCCGGCGCATCGCCCCCTCCCTAAGCCCTCCCCTAGCCCCTCCCAGAGGGAGGGGGATTAAGCGCTCCAGAGGGCAAGAGGACCTTCTTCTTTGGGAAATTGATGCTCCCTCTCCCTCTGGGAGAGGGTTGGGGTGAGGGAGAAAATTCAAACTGAGCCACTATCGAAGCGGAGATGCCGCGGACGTCAACGGAGAGGCACCCTTCGACGGCCTCATAGAGGTTGCCGAGCAACTCCTCGAACGTCTCTCCCTGCGTTGCGCATCCCGGAATGGCGGGCACCTCGGCCCAATAGCCGCCTTCTTCGGCTTCGTGAATGATTACCTTCAACTTCATGAAGCTCTCCTTGCGTTGGAGCCATTTCATCAGGGCCGCATGCGCGGTACGCGTTCTCCAGGCGTCACGCTGCGACGCGCTGCAAGACTTTTCGGTTGAAATCTTCCCGCGATGCCAGCGATGAGATCATGTCGCCGCCGACGTCGGAGAGTCTCGCCAGGTCCCGCCTCGGAATCTCTGCCTGATCTTCGAATACGAGGATGGACTCGAAGCGGAGGGCGTGCCGATGGAAATGCGACAGCATAATGGTCGTCAGGCGTGCCTTGTCACGGTTTGGCACACCGTAAAAGAACAGAGGAACGCCGCTCTTGCCCTCGATGCGGTAATCCACCGGATAGACGTCAGCGTTTGGTACTTCCGGTTGGTAATCCCGTTCGATCTTGGCTTCGTCTACCGTGCTGAAGAGGAGATCGGCCAAGTCGTCATAGAACGTGGAGCCAACGTTCGAGCGGGACAGCAACGTCAGGTCGTAGACCCTGGTCAGTGCCTGTCCAAAAGCAAAAATGGCCTCTGGCAACCGCTCGGGTGGTGCATCGAGGCAGAGAGCGCCGCCGTCCCATTGAAGCCCGGTCTCACCCATGATGCGCTCAAGGAGCATTCCTCGGGTTGCGTCCAGAAACGCGTCCACGTCGTGCTCGTAGCTGATGTGCATGAGTGTATGCCCGCGGTCCGACAACCGGAGCCCGCCCGGCCCTGCTTCGGCAAGGTGAATCGGGTAGCGGTCTCCGTCAGGAAACTCAAAGCGCGTGCGCAGCATCAATGCGCCGTCTGGGCGCTGTTCGACTCCTACGTCTTCGCAGAGACGCTCGCATAACAATTTTCGGAGTGCGTCGAGGTCGATCATCAGAACATCCTCGGTTGATCGTGTTGAGCGTCGAGTCCGGTCAAATTGAAGTCTTCCATCAGGCAAGCCAGAGCGCCCTCAAGAGTCTCGAATCGGTTGGTTGCTTCAGCCTCGGACTCCGGTTTCCTGCCCGCCGTGATAGCTCTCTCCGAAGCGCGATGAATGTGCGGACGGTATACGATGTCGCCATGCGCATGGCTCGGGCCATTGTAACGCGCCAGCGTCAGAGACGGACCGCTGGGCGAGAGGCATGAGATGCCGCACGAAAAATCGCTGTCGTCGTTTAGGTTCTGACGTTGATAAACCGAGAAACGCGCCTCTTCGTTTTGTTGCCCGGACGCTTGAAAGTTGCGTTGATGGTGCGCGGGCCTCCCCTTGGGCTTTTCCAACCAGCGTGCCCTCGGGTTGGTTATCCGTTTCGGCATTAACCGGAGTTCGGTGAGCTCCCCGTCTGTGTAAAGCCTGGTATTCATGTTGACCGCCGTCGCGAAACGTATTCAATACCCGGGGCGCTACCCCCTACCCTGGCCGACCATTCGGCGGCCGCAACCCCTTCCTTTGGCCGGAACTGATTCATCAAACGATTGAATTCGACCTCCACTCTGGTCTCGAAATCGGATTGCATATCATACACATCCGCAAACTCCACGAAGGCCCAGCGCCCGTAGGTGCCGAGCCGATTCACGCCGGACACCCAGTAGGTGTCCATGGTCTCTTTCTTTTCTTTCGCGTCCTCCCCCCGATACCCCTTGATTTCGACGACCAAGTGCAACGGATCGTCGCCGCCGAGCCCGTCGTCCACCCGCACGATGAAATCGGGGATGTAGGTGTGAGCCGAGGCACCGCGGCGATAGGGCACCTCCAGGCCCAAGCCCTGGTTCTTGACGTAGGCGCGGACCCGGGGATGCGCTTCCGCAACGCGGCAGAACTCCGCCTCCCAGTCGCTGTCACAGACCACCCAGTTGACGTGACAGCGACGCGAATCGGTCTTCCAAAGAGTCTTCTTCGAGGTGGCGAAGCGGACATGGGCCGTCGAACCGGCGGGGTTGTAGGAGTCGAGAACGGCCTTGACCGGGCGCTCGCCGACATGCGCCTCGACGATTCCGTTGGTGATGCGCTCGCAGGCCATGTCCGCGAGTTCCTGGTACATGAGCTGCGCCGGGTAGGTCCCGCCCTTGCAGATGAGATGGCTGTCCAGCCATTGGCGCGTGATTCGCTTGAGCTGGCCGAAGAGGAAGAGCTTCGGCTCCTCGCCGGGATCGCGCCACTTCGTCTCGATCAGTCGCTTCGTGAGATGAAAAAGAAGCGTCGAGACACGCAAATCGCCGAGGTGCTCAAGGCTCAAGTTCACACCCTCTCCGATGATTCCCTCGTTGCGGGTGATCGAGGGACCGACGATCTCGGGGGTGAGTTCCAGCGTCGAATCGTCGTCGAACCTGGCTTGCAATCGCTCGTCCGGCAACTCGATGCGATAGCCCGCGACACGCGGGAAGCGGATCTCGCATGCGTCGCGGTCCGGGCTGATCGCCTTGACCTGCACGATCGGGCGTGGCGGCTGCAGTGGGGCGGCCACCGGCTTGGCCGTGAAGTCGAACGGGATGCCGAGCACGTCGGCATATTCAACGTCCAGGCGGTCTTCTTCATTCAGGTCGTAGGATTGTCGGCGCAGCGCCCGACCGATCACCTGCTCGCAGAGAAGTTGGGTGCCGAAGGCGCGCACGCCGAGGACATGGGTGACCGTGTTGGCATCCCAGCCTTCCGTCAGCATCGAGACTGAAACGACGCAGCGGGTCGCACCGCCGAGCCTGCCCGCCTTGCCCACGGTGTTCATCACCTCGCGCAGTAGATCCTGGTCGGAGAGGTTCTCGGCCTGTTGGCGGTCGCCCGTGCGCTCGACGATCTCGCGGCGGAAACGCTCGATCTCGTCCGCGGCCATGCGGCGGAAGTTCCTGTCAAGCGCCTGCCCGGATTCGAGTTGCTCGCTGTCGATGAGCAGCGTGTGCGGGCGGGCGAGCGGATTGCCGTGCTCGTCGAAGTTCCGGAACAGCTCAAGACGGCCGCTCTCCAGAGTCGTGGAACCGTCGGGGTTCTCGCGCAGGAAGCCGGAAATGTAGTCATAGACCAGCTTCGAGGTGGATGTGTTGTTGCAGACCACGATGAAGCAGGGCGGGACGTCGATGTTCGCCTTGCGCCAAAGCTCGAACGTCTCCGCGTAGTGGCCGTAGAGGGCTTCCAGCGCCGTCTGGAGCGTAACCGGAATCTTGAGCGGATCAAGATCGGACGCCTTGCCGCGGCCCTTCTTCGGCATCTCCTTGCCAATGTGATCCCACAGGTTGCGGAATTTCGGCATGTCGCCGCCCGGGATGTTGTCGGCTACCGGCACCCGGGGCAGCTTGACGATGCCGCATTCGATCGCGTCCATGAGCGAGAAATCGCACAGGGTCCAGGGAAAGAGCGTTCCTTCGGCGTAGCCCGAACCGCGCAGGAAGAACGGCGTCGCCGAGAGATCGATCACACGGTTGAGGCCGAGTTTCCGGCCGACCGCCTCCAGCCCGGATATCCAGAGCCGGGCCGCTTCCCAGTTCTTTTTGGCCTCCTCGCGGTCGTCGCCTTTCAGGTCGCCTTCGTCGTCTGCCCCGGGCTTCTCGCGGTAGCAGTGATGCGCCTCGTCGTTCAACACCATGACGTTTTTCATGCCCATGAGCTGCGGCATGACGCGCTGGAGCATCTGGCCCGTGGTCTCCAGCGAGCGCAGCTCGGGGCCGCGCCCTTGGAGAAGGTCACGGCCTCCCTTCGAGACGGCCATCGTCTCCCTGGGCTTGAAGGCGTGGAAGTTGGTGATGACGATCTTCGCCCGGTCGACATCGCCGAGCATGTCGTCGGGAACCAGCTCCCGGCTTTGGTAGTAGCTGTCCGGGTCGTTGGGCTGGAGCACGCGAAGGCGGTCCTTGATGGTGATGCCGGGGGTGACGACCAGGAAGCCGCGGGTGAAGCGCCGGCTGTTGGGGTGGCGGATCGCGTTGATCGTCTGCCAGGCGATCAGCATAGCCATGACGGTGGTCTTGCCGGCGCCGGTGGCAAGCTTCAGCGCCAGCCGGGCGAGCTCCGGGTTCGCCTGTTCGTTTACTGCATCCAGATGTTCGAGAAACCGCTTGCCGGCGGCACCCAGGGTGGGCGCGACCTCGGTCAGCCAGATCACGGTCTCCACCGCTTCGACCTGACAGAAGAAGGGGCGGAAACTGTTGAATTCGTGATGGCGCCAGTGCCGCAGCAGACGGGCCGTCTCGGGAGTCACGCGCCATTGGGCGGAATCCGGCAGCGCCCGCCAGCTATCGACGGCGTGGCGAACGCTGTTGATAATTTCCGTCAAATCATATTGCTGGCTCTCGGTGGCGAGCTTCTGCGCGGCCTCGTCGAAGACCAGTTCGCGCTGACTCAGCTTACTCTTTTTAGGCTTCGGGATCGGCGTGATGAACGAGACGCGGCGACGATGATCGAGGATTCGGCTCGTAGGCTGACCGCTCTCATCGAGTTCCCAATGGCGTGATGGGTACTCGTAGGGCGAATTCAGGATCGGTCGGTCAAAGAAGCTATCCGTCATTTCCGTAACCTCCGGTCACCCGTCTCAAACAAGCGTTCGAGGCCCCTGTGGCGAAAGCCTAAGGATCATCCGTGAATATGTAACCTAATCACTGGGCAGTTTACAAACCGAAACGAAGATCGTCATCCCGCGACTTCGGCGATCCTGTGCGGCCCTTGTCTTGCCTGCATCAAAACCCCGTGCGCCGCCGCTTTCGGTGGTCTTGACCGATTGGCTGTCGATGATGCCGGCCGAGGGGCTGGCCTTTCGCCCCTCGGCTCACGTGCAGCCATCAGGAGGCGACGATTGATGCGTGCTCACGGGCCGTCATCACGCCACGCGGCGACCCGGCAGGTTTATCCGTTCGCTCACCGCCAGGGCGCCTACGGCAACGGTCGGCAGGTGCACGGGTAATGCATTCCAGGAAACGCCACGGTCATGGCTGCAGTACAATCCGCCGCCGTCGGTGCCGGCATACACCACATCCGAATCCTGCGGATCCCACTCGAAGGCCACAACCATGTCTTCAGGATTGTCGCCGGCCCCGAGTCCTTCGACCAACTTCCAACTGCGGCCGCCGTCGGTGGACCGGTAGAACTGGGGATTGCTGCGCCTGGCGCTGGAGGATACCGTAACCAGCACCAGGTCGGCGGCGTCGGGAGCCGCCGCGATGTGCAGGGCGTACCGGCGCTCCAGTCCGGTGTTTATCAGCTCCCACGCGCTACCGCCGTCGTCGGAGCGGTAAGGGGCGCTGGCCGTGGCGACGTAGACGCTGCTGGGTCGGTCGCTGCTGAGGTTCACGCAGTGGATGTCGTCGTCCAGCCCGGACAGTTGCTTCCAGCTGATGCCGCCGTCGCGGGAACACACCATGCCGCCGACTTCGATGCCGGCGTACATACAATTGGAGTCGTTGGGAGCGAGGCGCAGGTCACGGACGTGGGCGTCGCGGGTTGGCGCATGGAATCCCCAATCGGTCGATTCCGGCACGGCGCGAAAGCCGCCAAATTCCTCCCAGGTGATGCCGCCGTCCGACGAACGAAACACGGCCGCCGGTTCACTGCCCACGTATACGGTGTCTGCTTCGGCAGGGTGAGCCAGCACGCTGTGCGCATAGTCGGTGGGATAGGAGCCCAGGTGGTTCCACGTCAACCCGCCGTCATCCGTGCGGTAGACGCCGGCCTCGTACGCCGCCAGGTATGCGCGCTGGGGAACAGCGGGGCTTGCTGTCAATCGGGCCGCGGCATGTGCCAAAGGCGTTACGGGGCCTTGTTTCCAGGTTTTTCCGCCGTCTCCGCTAAAAACAGCGCAAACGCCATCGTGCATCCCGACGTAGATTCTCTTGTCTTGGGACATGTTCCTTCTCCTGTGTTGGGAGGACTGAGCGGTGGGCGTGGAATAGCCGCGTGCGGTCGAGGCTCGACGAATCCAGAAATCGCGGCCGTGAAATCGGCATGACTCGGGCGCAATGTTGCTTCCGACAAGGCTCAAAGCGAGCCGCTGATGGTCTTATGTTGTGCAAAACCCGGCCGTTCGTCAACATACGCGGGGCACTCACGCGTACCCGGTCTAATCCGTCATTGCGGGCGTAGCGCGGCAATCTCATTGCGGCGGGAATACTTCGCCCTACAGGTATGCGCTGCCCCAACGGGATTGCCATCCGTCTGAGGCGGACTGCGCTCTTCGCAATGACCAAGGGGCAGATTGGTTTAAAGTGGGTACGCGTGAGAAGCGGAGCAGGACCGCGCTGGCGTCTGGCCTGACGGCTACCGTTCGGGACGGGCCTGGCGCAGGTGTTGGATGTATCCTTAATGCGGCAACGAATTGTGGACGCTTGGCCTTTGGAACGGAAACTTTGGGAGACGAAGCATGGAGAAAATCAGAAAGAACTACCCGGATATCGCCCCCGCCGGGCCTACCTACAGCCGCGGCGTGCGGGTTGGCAACCTGCTGTTCATCTCCGGCTGCACCGCCCGCGGCACTGAGGCCCAAGGCAAACCGGCGATGGAACAATTGCGGGTAACCCTGGACCGTATCGCCCGGATCATGAAAGAAGAGGGTGGAGCAACCTCCGACATCGTGAAAATCACGACTTTCGTAACCAGCATCTCCGACTGGCGGGCGCATCAGGAGGAACAGGAAGCGTTGTTCGCCGAGTATTTCCAGGGTGACTATCCGGCCAACACGTTGGTGGAGATCACCGCGCTGGCCGAGGACGGCTTGGACGTGGAGATCGAAGCGATCGCGGAGTTGAGCTGAACCCAGCATCCATTGGAAGATCGACTGCGTTTCAGCAGGTAGAGGGAGTCGAACAATGGCAGAGCTCGTATTGGGTTTGGCATCTTCCCATAGCCCTCAACTCAGCACGCCCGCCGATGGTTGGGCCGGCCGAGGCGAGCGGGATAAGGGCAACCCCGAGTTGGTAGGCACCGACGGTATCACCTCCAACTACGAGGATCTGCTGGCTCGGATCGACACGGACCGTATCGCCAAAGAGATAACCCTGGCCAAGTTCGAGCAACGACACCAGCAGAACCAGAAGGCTATCGCGCATCTGTCCAAAAGGATGTACGACGCCCGTTTGGACGTGCTGGTGATGGTGGGGGATGACCAGCACGAATACCTGCTGGACGACAATATGCCCGCCTTCTGCGTATATTGGGGAGACGAGGTGAAGATTGTCGGACACGCGGCGGGTCCCTCGACTGGCAACCGGTTGCTGATTGGCTACAACACCGATGATCAGATTGCGCCCACCGACTCAGCGCTGGGCCGCCACATCATCGAAAGCCTGATGGATGCCGAGTTTGACGTGGGGTGTTCCAGTTTCCTGGACCCAAGCCGCGGCGGGCGGACCAAAGGCGGCATTGGGCACGCCTTCGGATATGTCTATAACCGCCTGATGACCGGCGCTACGATCCCCACCGTGCCCGTGATGCTCAACGCCTACTACCCGCCCAATCAGCCAACCCCCAAACGATGCTATAACCTGGGACAGGCCCTGAAGTCCGCCATCGAATCGTGGCCGAAGGACATCCGGGTGGGTATCCTGGCATCCGGCGGGCTGAGCCACTTTGTAGTCGATGAGGAACTGGACCAGCAGGCGCTGGCGGGCATGAAGGCCAAGAGCGTCGACCAGTTGTCCGCGCTGCCCCGGCAGAAGATCAACTCGGGCAGCTCCGAAATACGGAACTGGATCGTGGTAACCGGCGCCGTGGAGCATCTGGACATGGACGTAGTCGACTACGTGCCATGCTACCGTTCACCGGCCGGCACCGGCTGTGCGATGGGGTTTGCCACTTGGGGATAGGCCGTGGGCATCGGCCGGCCGCGCGCGTTAAGACCGGAGCAGTGTAGTCCGGGTATTCAGAGAAGCTGCAGACGCCAACGTCTCTTTTGTCATTCCTTTTGAGGAGCTTTGAACGATGTTGATTTCGGTAACCCAGGTGCGAACGGGGATGATTCTGCAGATCGACGGCGCCCTGTTTCGTGTCATGAAGACGCATCACGTGGCGCCCGGCAACGTGCGCGGGGCCATGCAGACGACGATGCGCAACCTCGCCAGCGGCAGCAAGGTGGAAAAACGACTGCGCAGCACCGACCGGGTGGAGCGGGTGACCGTTGAGTCGCAGGAAATGGAATACCTCTACGCCGACGGCGACGAGTACGTCTTCATGCACCCCGAGACCTACGAGCAGATCAACATGCACAAGGATTTGCTGGAAAACAGTCTGCCTTACCTGCTGCCCAACACGCGGACGACCGTGGACACGTTCGAGAGTACCGTCATCGGCGTCACCCTGCCGACAACGGTGGATTTGACAGTCAGCACCACCGAACCCGCCCTGCGCGGCGCCACGGCCAGCGCGTCGATGAAACCCGCCACCCTGGAAACCGGCCTGGTGGTCCAGGTGCCACAGTTCGTCAAAGACGGCGACGTGGTGCGCGTGGACACGACGGATGGCCGGTACGTGTCGCGCGTCAGCTAAGGCGCATCCAGCCGGCGCGCCGCGTCGGCAAACTCCTCCGGCGTATTCAAATTGCGGAACGACAGACCCTCGGGGTCAAAACCCGCCAGTTCCTCCGCCGTAACCTCCCGCACCCGCACGTCCGGGAAAAAACCCACGACGTGGAGGCGATCCGTCTCCAGACGCCGGGCGATGGGCTGCAAGCAGGCTTTGCCGTAGACGGCGTGCAGCGGCTGCGGCCTGCCGTACACGCTGGGCACGACGACGTCATACCCCGCTCGCTGCTCGACCAGATAGCGTAAGACGGCGGCGTTCAGGAACGGCATGTCGCAGGCCACGACGAGACAGTATGGTGTAGCGGCGTGGTGGATAGCGCTGTGGATACCGCCGAGGGCGCCTTTGCCGGCAACGAGGTCGGACACCATGCGGATGCCGAGGTCGGCGTACAGGTCGGGGCTGTTGGTGACCATCAGCAAGTCGTCAAAGAGGCCGCGCAAGACGGCCAAGGCACGGTCAACGAGGCGGTGTCCGGCAAGCGTCATGAGGGCCTTGTTCCGGCCCATACGGCTGCTGTTGCCGCCGGCGAGCAGGACGCCCGTGACGCCATCAGATAAAGCTTTCATGGGCTCGCTCCTTGCCATGCCGGGATTTTCGGATGCCGTCTACGCCGCAGCGCACGGCAGTGTAGAACGCCGCTTCAAAAGCTGTCAAACGCCGGTTTGAAAGGTCCCCGGCAGTGTTGACGATGCCCCCAAAGCACGGTAAGGTTGCGCCCGATCTTTTCCCCTCCGGGTCACAAGCGCTGCGGGGCAACCCTTACATGATTATTCAGGAACTCAACCTGATTCAGAAAACCCACTCGTACTTGCCTGCAGAAGAATTACAGGCCCTTTCCCGCCGCATCAACGTACCCCTTTATCGCTTGCACGGACTGGCCAGTTTTTATCCCCATTTTCGCTTGCAGCCGCCCCCCAAAGTCGACCTCAGAGTATGCCACGACATGGCCTGCCTGTTGCGCGGCGCAACAGATTTGCAGGCCATCGCCCGCACCGCGGTAGATGCCTCGCCCCTGACGGACGTACACGTAGGCACCACGGCGTGCCTGGGACAATGCGACGGCGCGCCCGCCATCGTTGTGAACGACCAGATCTACACCGAAGCGAGCGCCCAGCGTATCATGTCCCTGCTCGAGTCGTTGGCCAACGGGCGCACCCTGCGGCGACAACGTTTCTCCACGCCCGATACGGCGTTCGTCTGCGACCCCTACGACGGCGCGCCCACATACGATGCGCTGCGTCGTCTGGTCCACGGCGGCGACAGCGCCGCGGTGCTCGCAGCCCTCAAGGCGAGCGGCCTGCGCGGCATGGGCGGCGCCGGATTTCCCGCCGGCGTCAAGTGGGAGTTGGTGCAACAGGCGCCGGGCGAAGTGAAGTACGTCATCTGCAACGCTGACGAGAGCGAGCCGGGGACGTTCAAGGATCGCGTCATCTTGCAGACACTACCCGATCTGGTCCTGGAGGGCATGGCCTTGGCCGCGGTGACGGTGGGGGCGCGCAAGGCTATCATCTACATCCGCCACGAATACGCCCGCCAGCGCGACGTGCTGCTCAAGACGCTGCGGCAACGGCAGGCGGAGGGCGTCCTCGGCCAATACATGATGGGGTCCTCGCACCACGTGGAGTTCGAGATTTTCGAGAGTCCCGGCGGCTACATCTGCGGCGAGGAGACCGCCCTCCTCGAAGCCCTGGAGGACAAGCGGGCGGAGCCGCGCCACAAGCCGCCCTTCCCGGGTACGCACGGGCTGTTCGGCGCCCCGACGCTGCTGAATAATGTCGAGACCTTCGCCATGGTGCCCGGCATCGTCCTCAACGGCGGCGACTGGTGGGCCGAACACGGCAGGAACAGCGCCAAGGGCCTGAAATTCCTGGCGGTCAGCGGTCAGGTCAAGAACCCCGGCGTGTACGAGGTGCCGCTCGGCCTGACGGTGCGCGACTTGATCGAACGTGCCGGCGGCATGCGGTACGGCCGCACCCTCAAAGCCTTTGCTCCCGGCGGCGCGTCGTCCGGCTTTTTGCCCGCCAGCATGGCCGATATCCCCCTGGATTTTCGCACCCTGGCGGAGGCCGGCTCGATGCTCGGATCGGGCGCGGTGGTGGTCGTCGGCGATGACGTCTGCATGCTGGAACTGGCCCTCAACGTCGGGCGTTTCTTCCGCAACGAATCGTGCGGCAAGTGCGTGCCCTGCCGGGTCGGCTCGGAGAAGATCGTCACGCTCCTGGAAGGCATCCTGGAGGGACGTGGCTCGTGGGCCGACCTGGAACTCATCGAGGAACTGTCGGCAACCATGGCGCTGACCTCGATCTGCGGCCTGGGCCAGGCGGCGCCGAACCCCATCTTGTCGGTCATCAAGCACTTCAAGGACGATATCACCCGCTACATCGCGGCGTGATCAGCGGAGCGAGGGAGCACCCATGTCTGAAGCCATCGCAACCACCACAGCGAACGCCAGTGAGCCTATAGGACAAGACAGCACGAGCACGGCGAGTGGTGTCCGCATCACGATGGACGGCCAATTACTCGACGTGGCGCCCGGCACGACCCTGTACGAGGCCGCTCAACAGGCGGGAATCGATGTTCCCGTACTGTGCCACTCACCCAAGCTGGAGCCGGTTGGCGTCTGCCGCATGTGCGTGGTCGAAGTGGAGGGCAGCCGCGTGCTGCAGGCCGCCTGCGTGCGTCAAGCCGAGGACGGCATGGTGGTGCACACGAACGGCGACAAGGTAACGCGGTCGCGGGCCATGCTGACCGAACTGCTCATGGCCGACTATCCCACCGCCAACGGCAAGCCAGCCCCGCCGCGGCAAGCCGGCAAGCCTGACCTGCTGCTGGAGCTCGCCGCCGCGCAGGGCGTCACGACGCCGCGCTTCCCCGCCCGCCAATTGCTAGCAAGTTTTGATAACGGACACGACCTGTCGTCATCGGTCATCGCCGTCGATCACAACGCCTGTATCCTGTGCGACCGCTGCATCCGCGCCTGCGACGACGTGCAATGCAACGATGTCATCGGGCGCACCGGCAAGGGCTACACGGCGCGCATCGCCTTCGACAACGACCTGCCGATGGGCCAGTCGAGCTGCGTTTCCTGCGGCGAGTGCATGGCCGCCTGCCCGACCGGCGCCCTGACCGACAAGCCCCTGACTCTGCCGATGCTGACGGACGTCGATCACAAACAAGTCGACTCCCTGTGCCCCTACTGCGGCGTCGGGTGCAGCATCACGTACACGGTCAACACGGAGGCCAACACCATTGTGCAGGTGTCCGGACGCGCCAGTCCGGTGAATCATGGCCGGCTGTGCGTCAAAGGCCGCTACGGCTTCGATTACGTGCACCACGGCGAGCGCCTGCTGGTGCCGCTGATTCGCAAGCCGGAGTACTACCCGAAGGTTCCCGAGCCGCCTGCCGATCCGCGCCAGGCGTTCCGGGAAGCGACCTGGGACGAGGCCCTCGACCTGGCGGCGCAGCGCTTCATGGCCGTCCGGGAAGCGCACGGCAGCCAGGCGCTGGCCGGTTTCGGATCCGCCAAGTGCTCGAATGAGGATAACTACCTGTTCCAGAAGCTCATCCGCGCCGTCTTCGGCACCAACAACGTCGATCACTGCACGCGACTGTGCCACGCTTCCTCGGTGGCCGCCTTGCTCGACCAGATCGGCGGCGGCTCGGTGTCGAACCCGTTTTCCGACGCGCTGGACACCGACGCCATCTTCATCATCGGCTCCAATACCACGCACAACCACCCGGTGGCAGCGACGTTCATCAAGCAGGCCGCCAACGCCGGCACCACGCTACTCGTCGCCGACCCGCGACGGCCCGAGATCGCCGACCACGCCGACCATTACGTGCGCTTCAACCCCGGCACCGACGTGGCGTTCCTCAACGGCCTCATGCACGTCATCATCCGCGAGGAGCTTTACGACGCCGACTTCATCGAAGAACGCACCGAGGCTTTCGACCGCCTGCGCGACACGGTGATCGCCTACACGCCGCGCCTGGTGTCGCGCCTCACCGGGGTGCCGGAGCAAAAGCTGATCGACGTGGCCCGCGCCTACGGGCGGGCCAAGCGCGCCATGATCTTCTGGGGCATGGGCATCTCGCAGCACACCACCGGCACCGACAACTCCCGCTGTCTCATCAACCTGGCGCTGCTCACCGGCAACATCGGCCGGCCCGGCACCGGCCTGCATCCTTTGCGCGGCCAGAACAACGTACAGGGCGCCTCGGACGTCGGCCTCATTCCCATGGTTTACACCGGCTACCAGAGCGTTGCGGACGCCGAGGTGCGGCGGAAATTCGAGGACGTCTGGGGAGTCACGCTCGACCCCGAACCGGGCCTTACGGTGGTGGAGATCATGTCAGCGGTGCTGGAGGGCAACATCCGGGCGATGTTCATGATGGGCGAGAACCCCTTTCTGAGCGATCCCAACATCAACAAGGTAAAGAAGTGCCTGGCCAGCATGGACTTCCTGGTGGTGCAGGACATCTTCCTCACCGAAACCGCGGCGTACGCCGACGTGATCCTGCCGGGCACGAGCTTTCCCGAGAAGACCGGCACCTTCACCAACACGGATTCGCGCGTTCAGCTCGCCCGGCAGGCCATCGAGCCGCCGGGACAGGTGCGCGACGACTGGCGGATCATCGCCGACCTTGCGGCGCGCATGGGCTACCCGATGTCGTACGCCTCGGAGGAGGCCATCTGGCGGGAGATCGTGTCCCTGACGCCCGTGTTCACCGGCATCACCTACGAGCGGCTGGCGCACGAGGGCATTCCGTGGCCGTGCCCGGAACCCCAGCATCCGGGCGTGCTGATCCGTTTTACCGACGGCTTCCCGCGCGGCAAAGGCAAGTTCGCGCCCGCCGAATTCGCCCCCGCCAAGGAGTTGCCGGACGCGGATTACCCCTTGGTGCTAAACACCGGCCGGGTGCTGCAGCACTGGCACACGGGCACCATGACACGGCGCGCCAAGGCCCTGGATGCCATGGTGCCGGAAGCGTTGCTGGAGATGACGCCGGAGGATATGACGGCGTTGAGTATTGAGGATGGCGAGCGGGTGCGGGTGGTATCGCGGCGGGGCGAGATCACGGTCAAGGTGACGGCGTCGATCAAGCCGTCAACGGGCAGCGTCTTCCTGCCGTTTCACTTCAAGGAAGCCGCCGCCAACCTGCTGACCATCGACGCCCTCGACCCGTACGGCAAAATACCGGAGTTCAAATTCTGCGCCGTGCGGGTCGAGAAAATCGTTGAGCGGATGGGTGCGGGATAAGGGAATCTACTTCGGCACCCGCTTGAGCGACACGGAATTGAGGCAATAGCGTTTGTAGGTGGGCGCCGGGCCGTCGTCGAAAACGTGGCCGAGATGGGCGTCGCAGGTGCTGCACATGACCTCGGTGCGGCGCATGAAAAAGCCGCGGTCCTCTTCGTACTCGACGCTCTCGGGTGTTAGCGGCTGCCAGAAGCTGGGCCATCCGGTTCTCGAATCGAATTTGGTGTCGGAGTTGAACAAATCGCTGCCGCAGCACATACATTGATAAATGCCGGGCTCTTTTGAGTCGTGATACTCCCCGGTGAAGGCGCGTTCCGTGCCCTTGCGGCGACAGACTTCATATTGCGCCGGGGTCAGTTGCTGGCGCCACTCCGCATCTGTCTTGACGATTTTGGTTGCTTTCATGGCCTTCTCCTCTGGTGATGGCGGCGGAATATCCAACCCTGCGATGAACGACAGAATATCATAACTCCGGGGTTTCTTACCGATTGATTGAGGTGTTCCCAGTGTCCGAGGCGCTCCATCAAGTCACCCAGGCGATTACGGCGGACGATCTGCCACGCATGGCCCTGAGCCGAGCGGCCTTGCCGGCGCCGCTGCGCGACTTTATAGCGGTGCGCGCGGGCTTTCTGGACAACCACAGCCTGGCAGAACAGGGCCTGCCGGGCAGCACCGCCGAGCGCTTCCGGAAGGTAGGCCGGCTGACGGGATATCTGCAAGAATTCCTGCCCGCGGCGCCCGAGAGCCGCAAGATACCGCCGGGGTTCATTCTGGCAGCATCCACCGTGGTGCATTTGTTCGACGAAACGCAATCCGTGTCGCGCTGGATCGAGGAGGTCTTTCTGCGGGATTTCGAGTCGCGGCTCGATGAGGAGATTCACCCGGGGCAGTACTTGCTGGTGGCGGAACGCCTGCAATTCAAGGGTTTCGCGGACGAGACCGCGGGACTGCGCGTGTTGCAGAGCAGCCCGGAAGGTCCCGTATCGTCGACGGTGGTGGATTTCCGGGTGGGTCGGCTGCTGGGCGTGGCGTACGTAGTCACGCTGGGCAACTACACCCAGCAAGCCCTCACACAACGCCTGGGTCAAGCTCTGGAACGTCACATGGTGCAGGCGATTCTGGAAGTGCCTCGTTAAATCCGTACGGCCAGCCAGGAATTTCCTGTCTGGCTACTCGTCGCCCGCCTCACTGACCCCTGTTTCCTGACCGCTGGCCACCGCGATTTCCTCGACCGCTGCAGGCGCGTCGCCGCCGTCGGCGTTGGTGGTGGGAGGGCCGCCATTGCCAGACAGCCCAGTCCTCTCAGCCATGTCTATCAACGGCTTGATAAGATCAATGGGTATCGGAAAGACAATCGTCGAATTGTTCTCCACCGCCACATCCGTGAGGGTCTGCAGGAAGCGCAGTTGCAGCGACATGGGGTGGCGTCCCATGATGTCGGCGGCCTCGGCCAGCCGCGTCGAAGCCTGAAACTCGCCCTCTGCCGCGATGACCTTCGCGCGCCGTTCGCGTTCGGCCTCCGCCTGCCGGGCCATGGCTCTCTGCATTTCCTGCGGCAAGTCCACGTGTTTGATCTCAACCGAATCGACCTTGATACCCCACTGGTCGGTCTCGGAATCCAGAATCGTCTGCAGGCGATGGTTGATGGTGTCGCGCGCGCTTAACAACTCATCCAGTTCGAACTGCCCCAGCACATTACGCAACACCGTTTGGGCCTTCTGGTAGGTCGCCGAAAAGTACTCCTCGACGTTCACCACCGCCTCTTTGGGGCTGAGAATCCGGAAGAAGACAACGGCGTTGACCTTGAGGGTGACGTTGTCCTTGGTAATGATGTCCTGTGGCGGCACGTCCACGTTCACCACCCGCGTGTTGATCCTGTGCATCTTCTCGATCAGCGGAATGATAAAGACCAGCCCCGGCCCGCGTACGGCCTGATACCTGCCGAGGCGCAGCACGACGCCGCGCTCCCACTCGCGCAGAATCCGGACGGCATTGACGAGGAGCAGCAGAACAACAATAAGCACGAACCCAACCTGCGACAGCATCATGAAAACGTCTCCTTTGCAGCCTTCTCAACAGTCAATTTCAGTCCGTCAACCTCCACGATACGCACCGCCTCACCCACCTCGATGTCCGCGGCGCTCCTGGCGCTCCACAAGGTACCGCGCAGCTGCACGGTACCGTTCGGGTCGAGGCGGGCGAACACCGTGCCGATCTCGCCGATCATACCCTCTGAGCCAGTGACCGGCTGGCTGCGAAAGCCGCGCACCGCAGCGCCAATGATAAACGTAAACAGGGCCGCAGTAGTGCCGACAACCACAATAATCGTGCTCAGCGGGATGCGCAGGTATTCCTCGGGGGAGTCGATCAGCATGAGCGCGCCCAGGAACATGGCCACCATGCCGCCCAGGGTCAGCATGCCGAAGCTGGCGACACTGGCTTCCAGAATGAACATGACCATGCTCAGCCCGATCAGCAGCAAGCCGGCGTAATTGATCGGCAAGGTCTGCAAGGAATAGAAGGCCAGCAACAGGGAAATGGCGCCGATGACGCCGGGGAAGATCAGCCCCGGGTTGTACAGTTCGATCATCAGGCCCAGCGAGCCCAGGCTCAGCAGCATCAGGGCGAATTGCGGATGAGAGATCACCGCGAGCACGCGCTGGCGCCAACTCATCTGCTTCGACACCACGGTGGATTCCGCCGTGCGCAGGGTGACCGGCTCGCCCATCACCGATACCTCGCGGCCGTCGAGCTGCGCCAGCAGATCTGCAATGTCTTCGGCAACGATGTCGATAACCTCTATTTCCAGGGCGCGCGTTTCGGTAATCGACACGCTTTCCCGCACCGCCTTCTCGGCCCAATCGGCGTTTTTCTGGCGCCGGTTGGCGATGGAGCGGGCAAAGGCGGCGAGGTCGTTTTCCGCCTTGGCGCGCATGTCGCCCTCGATGTCGGAGCCTTCCCCGGAAACGGGATGCGCGGCGCCGATGTTGGTGCCCGGCGCCATCGCCGCGACGTGTCCGGCGATGGTGATGAAGGTGCCGGCCGAAGCCGCCCGGGCGCCGCTCGGCGATACGTACACCACCACCGGTACGCTAGCGTTCAGGATCGCCTTGACGATCAGGCGGGTCGATTCCACCAGGCCGCCGGGGGTGTCGAGCTGAAAAATGACCGCGCTGGCATTGCCGGCCTCGGCCTGCTCGATGCTTTGGACCATGTATTCGACGACGACGGGAATGATGATGCCCTCAACAACGTGAACATCGACGTGGGAATCGGCTGCCGGGGTCGGAGAACCCAGGGACAGAGCCAATCCGAGTAGCGCGACGGCAATGAAAAGCAGGCGAGACATACAACACCTGAGCAGTAGCGAGCCCTGGGGCTCGTCGGTGTGCGGGATGAGCGAAAAAGTGCGTAATTATACCACAGGGCAACGATAAAGAGCGTCGCCTCTGCAAAAGTTGGCCTGGGACTTACGTGGTATCGGCGGGGGCTTCGATGTGCAGCAGCATCAGGGTGCCGCCGACAACCAGGGCGGGCATGCAGACGACGTTCAACAGCGGCAGCAGCAGCGACAGGGATGCCGACGCCCCGAACCCGAGCATGAGCCAGCGATGCCGCCAGACCAAGACACGGCGCTGGGCGAAGCGCAGGTGCCGGCTGTCCATGGCGAAGCTGGCATACTCAAGCGGTAGAAACACCAGGGTGAAGAGCATTGCGACGGTAATCGTAATCGGCGCCAGGAAGGGCAGCAAGAGGCCCAGTACCCACAACAGAAGCTGCACGGCGGCGAAGAAGGCAACCTTGCGGAACTCGTCCACTACGGATTCAAACACGGTGGCCAAGGCGGCTCTCCAGCTTGTCGCCTCTTGCCCCTGCTTCCCCGTCACCAACACCTCGACGCGCTGCGACAGCAGGGCCAGAAAGGGCGCGGCGATCACCAGGCCGAGGGCCAGAAAGGCTCCGTACAGGATCAGCAGCGCCGCCAGCAGCAGCACGACGCCGATGGACCAGGCGAACACGCGCAAGGGCACCACCCACGCCCAGGCAAGCCAGAAGTCGGGCGCGGCCGGAACCATCCATCCGGTGGTAAGGCTGTAGAGGGTGCCGAAGAAATACAGGAAGACGGCCAGAGCGGCGGCGAAAACGCCGATATTCACCGCCGCGGGCAGCGCGGCCCACGTCCACAGGGAGCGGTGGCGTGCCAGAAAGGCGATGCCCTGGAACGGGAAACGGCAGCCGCGTAGGAGATCAGCCAGCAATGGACACCTCGATACCTCCCCGCCCGACGGCCCCGCAACGGATCAAGGCGCCCTAATCCCCCCGCAGCCGCGGGTCGAGCAGGTCCCGCAGCGCGTCGCCCATGATGTTGAACGACAGCACCGCCAGCATGATGGAGAGGCCGGAGAACGTCGTCAGCCACGGGCAGCATTTGATGAACTGGCGCCCCTCGCTGAGGATGTTGCCCCAGCTGGCGGTCGGCGGCGGCACGCCGAGGCCGAGGAAGCTCAGCCCGGCCTCGGTGCGGATGGCGTTGGCGATGTACAGGGTGGCAATGACGACCAGCGTGGAAACGGCGTTCGGGAAGATGTGCCGCACCATGAGGCGCAGCGGGGAGCCGCCGAGGGCGCGCGCCGCCATGATGTAGTCGTTTTCCTTGATCGTCAGGGCCATGCTGCGCGCCAGACGCACGAAGCTGGGCGTCAGCGCAACGCCAATGGCGATGATCTCGTTGATCAGCGACCCGCCCAGCGCCGTCACGATGATCAACGCCAGCAGCAGGGTGGGAAAGGCCAGCAGCATGTCAGTGCAGCGCATGATTGTGGCTTCGGTGCCGCCACCTTTGTACCCCGCCAGGATGCCGAGCGGCACGCCGACCAGAAAGCCGACGACGACCGCGCCCAACCCGACTTGCAGGGAAACCCGTGTCCCCCAGATGACGCGGCTGAGCACGTCGCGGCCAAACTCGTCGGTGCCGAGCAGGTGCCGCCCGCCAGGGCCTTCGAGCACGTAGTCGGAAAACTGCGCCGACGGGCTGAACGGCGAGATCAGTGGCGCCAGCACCGCGCCGACGAGCATCAGCACGACCATCAACATCCCCGCCGCGATGGGGATGTAACGCCGGTGGCGACGACCCGACAGGCGGCGCTGGTACGCCTCCGAATCGAACGCCGCGGGCTCGGCTCCCGCCCCTGCGGTCACCGTGTTGCCGGTTGTCGCCATAGCCGTCCGCCTCTCCTATTTGTACGCAATTCGGGGATCGAACACGGCGTAAAGAAGATCGACGAGCAGATTCACCAGGATGATCATCATCGTGAACACCGTGATGGCGCCCTGCGCCAGCGGGTAGTCTCGGGCGCCAATGGCGTCGACAAGCATCTTACCCAGCCCCGGGCGTGTGAACACCGTCTCGGTCAGCACCGTGCCGGTCAGGGCGATGGCCACGAACAGGCCGATGATCGTCAGCAGCGGGATCATCATGTTGCGCAGCGCGTGCTTGTAAATCACGAAACGCTCGTGCAGGCCCTTGGAGCGCGCCGTGCGGATGTAATCGGCGCTGATGACCTCGAGCATGGCGGAGCGCGCCATGCGGCTGACGGTCGCCGCCAGGGTCAGGCCCAGGGCGAGTGCCGGCAGGACCAGGTGGTGCAGCACGTCCAACACCGCGGCCAGAAAATCCTCCGGGTATTCAAGGACTTCGCCCTCGGCGATCATGTCGAACACGGTGCTCAGATCACCGCCGCCAATCAGCGGAAACAGGTCCAGATGCAGGGAAAACACGATGAGCAGCAGGATGCCGAACCAGAACACCGGCATGGACAGTCCTAAAAGGGCGATCAGGCGGGCGCTGTAATCCACCAGCGGATTCTGCCGATGCAGGGCCGAAAAGATGCCCGTCGGCAGCCCGACGCCCAGGGCCACCAAGCTGCTGGCCAGCACCAGCAGCAGGGTATGCGGAAACATACCCAGAATGTAGCTGGAAACGGTGTACTGAAAAACGATGGAACGGCCGAAATCGAAGTGCAACGACTTCCACATGTAGTCGGCGTATTGCACCAGTAGCGGGCGGTCCAGGCCGAGGTGCCGCACACAGTCTTCCAGGGCTTCCGTGGTGGCCTCGTCGCCCATCATGGCGAGGCAGGGATCGCCCGGCAGGATGCGCATGGCGAAAAAGACGACGCTCATGGCGCCGAGAAGCATGGGGATGGCGATCAGCAGCCGCCTGACCACATACGACAGCAAGGGCGTCTCTCCCTGAGCGGTGTCACTGCGTCTTATTCAACGATGGCGAGCATTTCGGGATAGTTGTAGAAGTAATGCAGGGCATACTCACCGAGCTCCGGATCGAAAGGCGTGCTGACGCGCGCCGGGTTGCGGGCGCTGCGGCTGGGGATGTCGGCGATGGGCAGGCACACCGCGTCGTCCATAATGCGGCGCTGCGCCTCGTGGTAGAGCGCGGCGCGCTGCTCGCTGTCACGGGTGCGGCGCCCCTCTTCCAACAGATCGTCGATGCCGCGGTAGTGGGCGAAATTGGTGCCCTTGTTGCCGGTGGCCGGGTCGGGAGCCTCGTCGGAGTGAAAAAACAGGCTGAGCATCACGTCGCCGTCGGTGAGACGAGTGCCGCCGTACAGTACGAACGGGTTCAGGTTGTTGCGGATGTTGCGGTGGTACGTCGGGTGCTCGATCAACTGGAGCTGCACGTCCACCCCGACCCGTTTCAACTGCTCCTGCACCATAGTCATGATCTTCGGGTAACCGTAGGACTTGGTGATGAAGTAATCATGGATGGTGAGGCCGCCCGGGTACCCTGCCTCCGCCAAGAGTTGCCGCGCCAACTCGGGGTCATAGGCCGGTATTTCCACGGCCAGGTGCCCGAAATACCCCGGCGGCAGCGGGCTGGAAGCCACCGTGCCGAGGCCGTCGGGCCACAACGTATCGACGATGGCCTGGCGGTCGATGGCGTGCATAAACGCCCTGCGAACCCGGATGTCGTCGAACGGCGGCTTGGTGTAATTGAAATAGAACCGGAACTGCCCACCCGGACCGCGCTCGTCCAGCACCGCGTCCATCGCCGCCACCTGCTCCTTGACGTCTGCCGTGACGATATTCGGCGACACGATGTCGAAGGTGCCCTTTTCCAGGCCGATCAGCTTGGTGGCGTCCTCGGGCACGTCGAACCAGTGGATCTCATCGATCGGCGGGCGGCCGCCGTAATACTCCTTGAAAGCTCGGAAGATGATCTTTTCGCGCGGCAAGTGACGATGAAAATAGAATGGTCCGGTGCCGACCGGATTCCAGCCGAACTGGTCGCCGAACTCCAGCGCCGCCTTTTGGCTGACGATGTAGCCCTGCTGGTAACCGGCCATGCGCAGCGGGAAGACGGGGTCGTATTGCTTGAGGGTGATGCGCACGGTGTAGGGATCGACAACGGTGATGTCCTGGATCACGTCGAGGTTCTTGGCGAAGCGCATGCCGCGATCGCGCCGCATCTGGCGCTCGAAGCTGTATTTGACGTCCTCCGAGGTCAGCTCGCCGTAGCCCTTGTGGAACTGCACGCCCTGCCGCAGCTTGAAGGTCCACACGGTGCCGTCGTCCGACACCGTCCAGCTCTCTGCCAGGTCCGGCTCGACTTCCGTGGTGGTCACTTGCTGCCGAACGACCTCCGTGCCGTCCGGCGCCGTCTCCGTGACCTCCTTGATGGCGAAGCGGGCCAGGCCGCGATACAGCAGGCGCACGCCGGATTGCGTCTGTCCGAGAATGCTGGCGTGCGGGTCGAGGGTTTCCTGCTCCTTATAGGCGATCTTGACGATTTTCTTGCGCGCCGCGTCAGCGGAGGCAAGGAGTCCCAGCAGGATGCAGCCCTGCATCACCAGCACCACGAACAGCCGAAACACGCCCTTGTACACGGCGTCGCCTCCTTTTCTGGGGTCGCGTGATCATCGTACGGATGGGTTGTTTACAAGAGCGGCTAGGATAATAAGCTACCCTAGCCGTGTCAACGGCTTTCCGGGCTTCATCGCGGGGGTTAACCCTATGCGGGTGAGTGTCGTCATTCCAACATACAACCGCGCCGATTTCGTGCGTGAGGCGATCGCCTCGGTGCTACGGCAGGACTACCCGGCCATCGAGCTCATCGTCGTGGACGACGGCTCGCGCGATGGCACCGCGGCGGTCGTCAGCGGTTTTGGGCCGGCCGTGCAATACCTGTGGCAGGAGAACCGCGGCGTCAGCGCGGCCCGCAACCGCGGCGTGGCGGCCTCCTCCGGCGACCTGATCGCCTTCCTCGATTCCGACGACCTCTGGCTGCCGCGCAAGGTGTCTGCGCAAGTCGCCTATTTTGAAGCGAGTGCAGAAGCGCAGGCGTGCCACACGGACGAGATATGGATACGCCGCGGGGTGCGGGTGAACGAGCGGCGCATCCATCACAAACAGGGCGGCTGGCAGTTTCTGGCGTCGCTGCCGCGCTGCCTCATCAGTCCGTCCGCCGTCATGATGCGCCGCACGCTGTGGGATCGGCTCGGCGGCTTTGACGAGAGCCTGCCGGCCTGCGAGGATTACGACTTGTGGCTACGCCTGACCGCCGTCGTTCCGGTCGGCTTCCTGCCGGAACGGCTCGTCGTCAAGCGCGGCGGGCACGCCGATCAATTGTCGCGCCGCACCCCCGTGCTGGACCGCTACCGCATCCAGGCCCTGGAGAAGGCATTGACTATGCCCCTGCCGGCCGCGCATCGCCGGGCCGTCCTTGAGCAACTGGTCGCCAAATGCCGCATCGTCGCGCAGGGAGCCAGGAAACGGCAGCACACGGGCCGCTGGGCGTGCTATGACGCCAAGGAACAGCAGTACCGGCAGCGCCTGAACGCTGAGAGTGGGTCGGATTAGCGCAGCGTCATCCGACACGGTTTTTTCAGGCGCAAGGCCGGATTGTGAAAGAAAGGTTTGACATGCCCAAGTTCGAACACGTCCCGTTGACGGACATCGCTTTGGACGACGAAACGTTCGTGGTCACCTACCGGCCACAGATGCAACGCCTTCTGGATTCCGTCGCGCGCATGGGCGTCCTGACGCCGCTGCACGTGCGCCGGGCAAACGAGTCAGCGCCGTTTCAACTTGTGGCGGGCTCCAAGCGCTTGTGTGCCGCCCAGCAGGCTGGGCAGGCAAGGGTTCCGGCCTTGATTCACGAGGCCGACGAACTCTCCGAGCAGCAGGCATTTCTGCTCGCCGTGCACGACAATCTGGCCTGCCGTCCCTTCAATACCGTGGAAAAGGCCCGCATTCTCCGGCGTCTGCGACACGATTTTCAGCACCCGGACGCCGACCTGACCGAACAGTTCTGCCCGCTGCTGGACCTGCCGCCGCGTGCCGATACGCTGGAAGCCTATTGCACCCTGGCAACCCTGGACGATGCCCTGCAAGCGGCAACGGTCGAAAGCGGCCTGCCCGTTGACGTCGCCCTGTGGATCGGCGGTCTGGACGCCGCCGACCGGCAAGCCATGCTGCCCCTCTTCGCCAGCCTGCAACTCGGCAGCAATCGCGCCCAGGAGTGCGCCGCTTATATCGACGAAATCTGCCAACGGGACGCCTGCACCGCCGCCGCGCTGTTTGAGCGGCTCGGCATACCCGCCCTGCTCGCCGACCCGCAGCGTTCCGGGCCACAGAAACGCGAAGCGGTGCGACACGCCCTGCGCCAGGCGCGCTACCCTCAGCTCACCGCCCACGAACAGCGCTACCGGGAAGCCGCCCGCCGTTTGCGCCTGCCGCCCGCCATCTCGCTACGCCCACCGCCCTACTTTGAAAAGCGTCAGTATCAAGTTTCGTTCAGCTTCGGCCAGCGCCAGGAACTCCGCCACGCTGCCCAGCGCCTCCTCGACGCGGCCGATTCGGACGCCATGGACGACTTGTTTGATCTGTAGATTGGTACAAGCGAGAACCGCGCCGCGTTGAATTCAACGCCCGGTTACAGTAGAGTACCCGCCGCTGCTAACAGTCCGACATTTCCAAGCCTGCCAGCAAGAGGGCGAGGGGCACCAACCGGCATGAGCATCGAATACGGCACGAAGGATGGCGCCGTCCTGTGGATACGCAATCCCTTTACCGGCAACGTCACCTATTTCAACAATATCCACCGCAAGCCCCATGCCTACCGCCACCTGACGAACCCCCAGCAGTCGGCCCCGACCGCTCCATCACCGCCATCGACCTACGACGTTCACGCCGACATGCGGCGTGTGCAGGACGCCTGCGTATTCTGTCCGGGCAACGAGGCCATGACGATGGAAGAGGTTCTGCGCGTCACCTACGGCGACATGCACCCCGGCGTCGCCCCGCCCGATGGCAGCCGGGGCGAGGATTGGGCCATGCGCGTGGTGCGCAACATTGTGCCGCGCATCCCGGAGGCGTGCACGGGCGGCAGAAACGAGTCGTACGTCATCATCGAGGACGCCCGCCATTTTCTGCCCGGCGCCGCCGACCTGACCGATCTCATGTGGTCCGGCACGCTGTCCGCGGCGCAGTACTACCATGTGCTGCGCACGACTGCCGACGTGGTGCGGCATGCCATGGACAACCCGGCCGTCAAGTCGGTGCTCGTCCGCAAGCATCAGGGGCGGGAATCCGGCGCCTCGCAGCCGCACATTCATATTCAGGCCATCGGCGCGGACCGCATTTTCCCGGACGTGGAGCAAGAGATGGCGGTCACAGCGTGCCATCCGGATGTCTGGCAGGAAAGTGTGGACTTGATGCGATGCTTCGGCTTTCACCTGCATGAGGGCGACGGCATCGTCTCGCACTGGTCGCCGTTCGGCAAGTTCGGTCGGCACTTCGAGGTCATCTCGCTAGACGACCAGCAGCCGCTGCACGAGATTCCCGACCACCGGTTGCGGCTGTTCGCTCAGCACCTGCACCGCCTCCTGCGCGCCCTGCACACCGCGCCGCACGACCTCGAGCTGCACCACGGCGACGGCATCCCCCTGCACGTGCACGTCAACGGACGCCGCTACGTCTACGCCAACTTCGCCGGCACCCTGAACGCCCCCGCCGACCTCGCCACGAATTACATGCCGCCGACACGCCACGCCATGCACGAAATGACGTGGTAAACCTCGCATTAACATAATTGGCATGCGGTCGAGTCACGAGGAGGAAGCCCGGCCTGCAGGTGGCGTGCGCCTGCGGAATGCATGGGGAAAATCAGCATGCGCAACACGATCCTGGTCCTGACGCTCCTGGCCCTGTCCGTTTCCATGCTGAATGGCTGCAGCAGCGGCGCTAAGGGTAGCGGCTCGCAGATGCCGTCGCCCGATGGCTCAACCGGCGATGCAAAAACAAGAGGGCGCCTGACCCTGCCCGGTATTGACAACATCCCGCTGGCCGATATCTCTCAAAGTAACGCTGAGATGCGGGGTATGTGGGCTGCTACCGATCATTACAGTTCGATCAACGGTTCCAGAGCACACGGACAGCTTATCCGCCGGACCTCGTGTTGGTCGTACATCGTGGAATGTGATGATCCGGAGAAAACCGGCGCGCGTCCGTTTACGTATTTCCAGAATTATCCCGAGACCGGCGAGTACAAGGAGATCGACTACCAGGATGCGGGATTACCGGTCCCTTCTCGATACGCCAATGCCTGGTTCAAGCGGGAGCTTGACAATGCGGGCATCAAGGTCGTGTCCTTCTCCATCCGACCTGACCCCCGTGACATGGTGGCACAATACGGCAATACACTCGATTTCCTTGTCATCCATAGCGCGGGAAACGAAAAAACGGACGCGTTTCCTGTCCGCCCCGCTAATTCCCCGGGTATCGAACGAGCAGTGGAGGCCGACAAGGTCGTCTACGTCGCCGGATACGCCGTCAACGACAGGGGCGAAATCGTCCGCCATGTTGATTCGTCCGGTTGCGATACGGTTTCCAGTGCCTGTGTCTGGGTACCCTATGCAACGCCGAATGTCGGGTACGGCACCAGCTTCGGTGCACCGCGGGTGGCCGCTGCTTTGGCCTCGGTGCTTGCGGTATTTCCGCATACGACGCACCAGGACCTTGCCAGGATGTTGAAAACGACAGCCCGCAACGTTCCCACCCTCCCCAATGGCTTGGGCGTGGTGGACTTCACGCGGTTGACGACTTTGGATGCCAGCGGCGAGTGGCGGTTGGTGAAAAACAACGGGGAATTCGTTGATGCCGTTGCGCCGCTGCAACTGAAACATGTGACGCTTCCCGGCAAGGCGGCGATTTCATCCGATTTCGCGATTGCCTCGGACGGCGAAGCCATTACGTTGGGGACGGCGTTGTCGGGGGTATTCGGAAGAACAACCCCCAGTGGGTCTACGGGGTATCACGAGACGGGAACCCCTGTGGCTGCGGGCGTAGCGGAAGGGTTTTCGTTCCGACTGGCGCAACCGAACGGCAGTCTGTACGCGGGCGGTCTGTACAAACACGAGCAGAGCAAGCTGTTTGCATCTGCCGGCTTCGGCATCCGCAATGATTTCTTCGGACTCGACGAGAAGTACGACTACGATCAGACGCTCGGGTACGAGGCAAACATCGGACACCGCGACCTGTTCTTCCGTGTCTCCCACCAGGAATCGGAAGGAAGAGAAAACGGGCTCATCGAGTCGGCAGCAGGCACGGCTATCGGGTTCACTGCCCGTCAATCCCTCACCCTCTCGGAGGGGATGACATTGGATGCAGCTCTGAACCTTGACAAATTCGCCGGCGGTAAAGCCAGGACGGTATTCGGTACCGTGCAGATGGATGAGAGCGGGTGGAACAGGACGCTGTCCTTCAGTCTTGTACACCAACCGAATCCGTACACCGAATTCATTGCCGGAACCGAGGTTTTCAGCCCCGCCGACGGCGATGAAATAGTCTCCGCCGGTGTGAAGCTGAGTATCCGTTTCTAGCCCCTGGGTCGGGTTGCCACCCAAAAGCAGCCGATCACCCCGCACAGCGATACGCACGCCAGCAAAAACGCGAGGGTGTAGGATCCCAGGCGGTCGTACATGGCGCCGCTGTACCAGGGGCCGAGGGCGCCGCCCAGACCGTGTCCGATACTGATAAACCCAAAGATCGTGGCGAACGAACGACCCGGAAAGCGGTCTGCCGCGATAGCCGAGATAATGGGGCCGCGGGCGCCGTATCCCAAGCCGAAACACAGTGCATACAGATACAGCGGCCACATGACGGTGGCACCGTCGAGCATCAGAAGCGCCAGGATGCCGAGCTGCGAAAAGACCACGCTCAGGGTCACGCCGCCGAAGCGCCCCAGCCGGTCGGAGAGCGCCCCGAAGAGCAGCCGGCCGCACGAGCTCATCACCCCCATGTATCCCAGAACGCCCGCCGCCAGGACGCGGCTGAAGCCCAGGTCCGTCAGGTAGGCCACCTGGTGCACGGACACCGGAAAGACACCCAGCGGAATGAGCACCTGCGCCAACCCCAAAGCCCAGAACTGCCGCGTGCGCAGGGCTTGCCGGACGGTCCAGTTCGCTTCCCCGGATGTCGCGGTCTCGGGCTTGTCGGCCGCCCCGTCAGCACCGTAGGGCCGCAAGCCAACGTCCTCGGGCCGGTTGCGCAGGGTCAGCAGAACCGTGAGGGCATACAGCGCGGTAACGCCCCCCAGGACCACGAACGCATAGCGCCAGCCCAGGCGCGACATGAGCGCCTGCGACAGCGGCCCCATGACCTTGACGCCCAGCCCCATGCCGGCGAACGCGAAACCAATCATCGTGCCGCGGCGCTTGACGAACCAGCGCGACAGCAACGCCGCGTGCGACACCTGCCCCGCCAGCCCGACCCCGAAGCCGACGATGACGCCGAACAGCACGATTAAGTGCCACAACGCCTGCACCAGGCTGCAAGCCGCCAAGCCTACCGCCATGGCGCCTAAGCCGCCAACCACCACGACGCGCGGACCCCAGCGGTCCGTCAGCATGCCGACGAGCGGCGACGACGCGGCCTGCACGACACTGCCCACCGAGAAGGCCATCGCCGCGCCGCCGCGGCTCCAGTCGAACGCCTCCACCAGGGCAACGAGGAACACGGCGTACGAAAACCACACGCCGAACACCAGGGCGGCGGTCACGAACGACTGCCCCATGATGAACCAGGCATAGGCCGTCATTGGGTCCTCGGTACAAAATGGCGTTGACACGCGGGCAACCTGTCTGACTACAATAACCGCGCTCAACGATGGGATGCGATATCAAAGCCTGCCAGCCACAGGCTGATTACGGACCAACGAGGCCATTCTCAGGGAGACGCATGAGCCAGCGATCGTTCCTCACCAACTTTGCCCGCGAGAACCTCGAAACGCTGAACCTCCGCCGCTTCTTCGGCGACTATCGTGCCTTCTCGTTCGACCCCGGAAGTTTCCACCTCGGCATTGGCGAAATTGCACAGATCACTGACGACGCGAGTTGGCAGGACATCATACACAGATTTTACGGCGACTCACGGCTGGTATCGCGCGCCACCATGTACGCCGGCACGCGGGGCGAGCGAGACGCCAACCAAGCCATGGCCGAGCACGTTGGCGGGCTGCTCGGGCGGCCCGAGTTGAGCGAGCGGCACGTGGTGCCGTACGACGGCGGTCACAACGCCATCAACGGCATCGTGCGGGCCTGCGTGGCGCCGCTAGGGTCGGCCAGAGACGAGCGCCAATACGTGCTGGTGCCGACGCCCTGCTACCCGTATTTCCCCACCATCGTCACGGCGCATGCCGGCGTCATGGCGTATACCGCTTACTCGGCGGAGGAGTTGGTGGCGGGCATCGAGACGCTGGTGAATCCGCAGGTCGGGGTGGTTCTGATCAACGCGCCGCACAATCCCACCGGCTACGTGCTGAGCGCCGAGCAGGTGGCGCGCATCAACCGCGCGGTGGCGCCCTACGACTGCGTTCTGGCCGTCGACATGGTATACGCCCTGCATGCCCTTGAGCCGCAGGCCATCCAGGCCCTCGGCGGCCTTGACCCCGACCGCACCATCTACATCGACAGCTTCTCCAAGAAGTTCGGGCTGCCGGGCTACCGGCTGGGTTTTGCGCTGTGCACCAATACCGAGCTGATCGAGGCGCTGCGCATGCTCAAGGCCGCCGAGTCGATCTCCACCAGCAACGTCAAACTGCTCTTCGCGGCGCATCTGCTGGACCATCACATGGCGCTGGCCGAGACCACGGCAACGGAGATTCGGCGGCGCCACGAGGTGTTTCGCGTCGCCGTGGAGGGTATCGAGGAGTACGGCATCGAGGTGCCGCCGCTGAGTCGCAGCGCGAACGCCTTCTACCTGCCGCTTTACGTGGAGCGGCTGCTGGAGCGCACCGGGCTGAGCGCGGATGAGTTTGTGGCGCGCTGCTATGAAGCGTATGGCGTCGTCCTGGTGGCCGGCACCCGCATGTACCCGCCGACCGACCTGCCGCACGGTGAGTTGACGATGGACAACGGCACGCCGCGCGTCAGCACACCCGGGCCGGTCGTTTATGCCCCCGGATTCGCCGCCGCCAAACGCCCCTTCGTGCGTGTCTCGTTCGGCGTCGAGCACCGGATCGGCGAGGCGGCCGAGCGGTTTATGCAAGCCTGCGCCGAAACCTTCGCCCTGTAGGCCCGCCCACTATGCCCTACCGCTTACTCGCCCTGGACGTTGACGGCACCCTGCTCGACCCCGACGGGGAACTGCGAGACGCCGTCCGACAGGCGGTTATGGCCGCACAGCAAGCCGGTCTGCGGGTCATCCTGTGCACTGGCCGGCGTTTCCGCTCGGCGCGTCCATTGGCGCAGGAACTGCGGCTCGAAGGCCCCATCGTGGTGCACAACGGCGCCCTGGTAAAGGATGTCGCGTCGGCCGAAACGCTGCACTGCCACCCCTTGCCGGAGGCGCTCTGCCGGCGCGGCCTGGCGGTTCTGCGGCAACTGGCGCCGCCGCTGATCTACATCGACGCCTTCCACGAAGAAGTCGATATCCTCACCGAACCCATGGAGCAGCTGCACCCCTTTCAGCGCGAGTACCTCCAGGACAACCTGCCCTACTGCCGCTTCGTCGACGACCTTGGCGCCGCCTGCCTGAGCGGGGTCGTCATGCTCAGCGTCATGGCCGAAGCCGACCGCCTGGAGGCTCTGCGTCCGGCGGTCGAAGACGCGCTCGCCGGCCAGGGGCATACCAAGATGATCCTGAACAAGAACTACCAAGGGCACATTCTGGAGGTCCTGCCGGCAACGGTTTCCAAATGGCAGGCGCTGGAACGCCTGATGGCGGCCGAGGGACTGGCCGCTGCCGACGTCATGGCCATCGGCGACGACTACAACGACCTGGAAATGATCCGCGGCGCCGGCCTCGGCATTGCCATGGGCAACGCCGTCGAAGCCGTCCGCGCTGCCGCCGGGTACGTCACTGGCAGCAACGCCGACGACGGCCTCGTGCAAGCCCTCGAACGCTTCGTCCTGCAGCGCTGAGACCCCGCTATGATCTATGGCATCGGCGTCGACCTGGTCGAAATCGACCGCATGGAACGGGCCATCACCCGCAGTGGCCCGCGCCTCGTCGAACGGCTCTACACCGCTGACGAACGCGCCTACTGCAGCGCCAAACGCCTACCCTACCCCTGCTTCGCCGCCCGCTTCGCCTGCAAAGAAGCCTTCCTCAAAGCCCTCGGCAGCGGCCTCCGCAAGCACATGCGCTGGCGCGACATCGAAGTCCGTCACGACCCCCTCGGCAAACCCTTTTTGCACCTGTACGGCTACCTGCGGGAACGCTGCGCCGACGCCGGCATCCGGCACATCCATCTGTCGCTGTCGCACAGCGCCGGGCACGCCATCGCCCAGGTGGTGCTGGAGTGTTGAGCGGTCTACTGCTCCTCGTAGTGCCACGTCAGACCGCCGTCCACGTAGTACGTTGAGCCCGTGACGTACGCAGCGTCATCGGAAGCCAGGAAGACGGCAACGCCGGCCACGTCTTCCGGCTGGCCGAGACGATTGAGGGGGATTTGCGCCAGCAGGGCGTTGAGCTTGGCAGGATCGTTCAGCAACTTCGTGTTGATGGGCGTTTCAATGGCGCCGGGGGCGATGGCGTTGACGGTGATGCCGAACTGGCCAAGTTCGACGGCCAGATTGCGGGTCAGCATTTTCACCCCGCCCTTGCTGACGCAGTAGGCGGCGAAGTTGGGAAAGGGCAACTCCTCGTGGACGGAACTGATATTGATGATGCGGGCCGGTCGGTCGGTCTGCCGGGCGTGATTCACCATCGCCTGGGTGGCGAAGAAAACACCCTTGAGATTGACGTTCAGAACGCGGTCGTATTGCTCCTCGGTGACCTCCCAGAACGGCGCGTGAACTTCGACCCCGGCGTTGTTCACCAGAATGTCGAGCTCGCCGAAGTGATCGACGGCGGCGTCGATGAGGTGCCGCACCCCGGCGGTGGTCGACACGTCCGCCTGCACAATCAGGCCCCGCCGCCCGGCCGCCTCGACCCCAGCGAGAACCTCTTGGGCACCGCCCGGGCTGCGGTTGTAGTTGATCACCACGTCCGCCCCCTCGCGGGCAAAACGCTCCACAATACCCCGCCCGATGCCCTGGCTACTACCCGTCACCACCGCTACTTTGCCTGACAATCGCATGACCGTTCCTCCTGTTGCCGTTGCCCCTTGCGTGCTGGTTGACGCGCCCTACCTTACTTGACTTTCCGCATACCCTTCAAGAGAATTGCCGGGCTTGGCAGAAGCGCCGCATCGGACGATTCGCAGGGTTCGGAGGAGGGCAGACATGGACGCAGGACAGGGGCGGTTGGGCATCCTGGTGGGGGGCGGTCCGGCGCCGGGCATCAACAGCGCCATCAGCGCGGCGGCCATCGCGGCGATCAACGCCGGCCTCGAAGTCATCGGCATCTACGACGGCTTCTCGCACCTCATGCAGGGCCGCGCGGACCGGGTGACGCCGCTGCGCATCGCCGACGTGTCGCGCATCCACGTGCAGGGCGGCGCCATTCTGCGCACCTCGCGCGCCAATCCGACCCGCAAGGAGGCCGACCTGCAGCGCACGGTGGCCACCTTGAAGGAACTCGGCATCACCCGCCTGGTGACCATCGGCGGCGACGACACGGCGTTCAGCGCCTTGGAAGTGACCCGGGCGGGCGGCGGCGCGCTCCGGTCGGTACACATTCCCAAGACCATCGACAACGACCTGCCGCTGCCGGACGGTGCCCCCACCTTCGGATACGAGACCGCGCGCGACCTCGGCACCCGGCTAGCCCTGAACCTTCTCGAAGACGCCCGCACGACCAACCGCTGGTACATCGTCAGCGCCATGGGCCGCAACGCCGGTCATCTGGCGCTGGGCATCGGCCGGGCGGCGGGCGCGACGCTGACGATCATCGCCGAGGAATTCGCGTCGGAGAGCATCGACATCGACGCGGTATGCGACATCGTCGAAGGCGGCATGCTGAAGCAGCGGATCAACGGCCAGGAATACGGCTTGGTGGTGCTGGCCGAGGGCATCGCCGAGAAGATTCCCGCCGAAACCCTGGCGCAGTTGCCGGGCGTGGAGATCGCCCACGATCAGCACGGCCATTTGCGGCTCGAAGAAATTCCGCTCGAAAAGGTGGTGAAACGCGAGATCGTACGCCGCTTCGCCGAGCGCGGTGAAAAGCTGGCCATCGTCGACCGCACGATCGGTTACGAGCTGCGCTCCGCCGCCCCGGTTCCGTTCGACATCGACTACACCCGCACCCTGGGTTACGGCGCCGTCAAGTTTCTGCTGTCGGGCGCCAACGCCGGCATGGTCTGCCTGCGGGACGGCCGCATCGACCTGCTGCCCTTCGACGACATGCGCGACCCCGCCACCGGGCGCACCCGCGTCCGCTTGGTGGACATCAGCAGCGAAAGCTACCAGGTGGCACGCCACTACATGACGCGGCTGGAAAAGGCCGACCTGCAGCAGCCGGACGTACTCGACAAGCTGGCCGCCGCCGCGGCCATGACCCCGCAAGATTTTACCCGGCGCTTTGCCAATGTCGTTTAGTTGTGGGCCGGACTCCGCAGGCAGGAATGCCTGCGCCACCATGCAATTCATACCCTGAGGCTTCGTTTTTCACCAGCCACTGGCCACTCAACACGAACCACTAAGGAGCCATACCATGACCGAAATCAGCGGCGGGCACTTGGTTGCCCGCGCCTTGAAGGCCGAGGGAGTGGAGGCCATTTTCACTCTCTGCGGCGGCCATATCATCGACATCTACGACGGCTGCCTGGATGAAGGCATCCGCATCATCGACGTGCGGCACGAGCAGGCGGCGGCGCACGCCGCCGACGCCTGGACGCGCGTCACCGGCAAGCCGGGCGTGGCGGTGGTGACCGCCGGGCCGGGAACGACGGACACGGTGACGGGCGTGGCCAACGCCTTTCGCGCCCAGACGCCGATGCTGGTCATCGGCGGCCAGGGCGCCTTCACGCAGATGCACATGGGCTCGCTGCAGGAGCTCGATCACGTGTCCATCATGAAGCCCATCACCAAGTTCGCTTCCACGGTGCCGCACACCGATCGCATCCCCGAACTGATGAGCATGGCCTTCCGCGAAGCCTTCAACGGCCGCCCGGGGCCGGTTTTCCTGGAAATGCCGCGTGACGTGCTCGACGCCAAGGTCGACGCCGACCGCGTGCGCATGCCCAGCAACTACCGTTCCACCTACAAGGTGCACGGCGACCCCAACGCCATCGCCATGGCCGCCGACTGGTTTCGCAAAGCCGAGCGCCCGGCGGTGCTGGCCGGCAGCCAGGTGCAGTTCTGCCGCGGCGCCGCGGCGCTGGCGAAACTCGCCGAGCAGGCGCGGCTGCCGATCTACGTCAACGGCGCGGCACGCGGCGCCCTACCGCCGACCCATCCCAACCTCTTCGTCACCTCGCGCCGGCGGGCGCTCAAGGAAGCCGACGTCATCATGATCATCGGCACGCCCTTCGATTTCCGCCTCGGCTACGGCCAGCGCCTCAACCCGGATGCCAAGGTCATCCAGGTCGATCTGGACTACGGCGAGCTGGGCCACAACCGCGACGTGTCGCTGGGCATCTGCGGCGACGCCGCGGCGGTGATAGCACAACTGACCGACGCCATCGCGCCGGGCCACAGCAACTCGGACAACTGGCTGCGCACCCTGCGCGAGGACGAGGAGAAGCGCGCCAGCCAGGCGGCCCTCGGGCTCAATTCCGATCAGGTGCCGATCCACCCGCTGCGGCTGTGCAAGGAGATCAACGACTTTCTTACCGAGGACACTGTGTTCATCGGCGACGGCGGCGACATCGTCACCATGTCGGCGTCGGTGATCCGCACCCACAAGCCGGGGCACTGGCTCGATCCCGGCCCGCTCGGCACCCTGGGGGTCGGCACGCCGTTCGCCATCGCCGCCAAGGTCGCCATGCCGGAAAAGGACATCTTCGTGCTGTTCGGCGACGGCGCCTTCGGGCTCACCGGCTTCGACATCGACACCGCGGTACGCTTTGACCTGCCGTTCGTCAGCGTCGTGGGCAACAACGCCGGCTGGAACCAGATCCGCTACGGGCAGCTCGCCAAGTACGGCGAGCAAAAGGGCGACGTGGCCAATAAGCTGTCCGCCACACGCTACGACGTGATCGTCGAGGCTATGGGCGGCTACGGCGAGTGCGTCACCGAGCCCGGCGACATCCGTCCGGCCATGGAGCGGGCGCGCGCCTCGGGCAAGCCGTCGTGCGTCAACGTCATCCTTGACCCGGACATCTACAGCAGCGGTACGATGAACCAGACCATGTACAAGTAGAACGGGGAGGGAAGCCAAGCATGGCAGAACCCGTTGATGGGCACGGCTATGATGTGGACGAGGATATCGACGCCATCGAGTTCTATTTCGAGCGCGGCGTCACCGACGGATTGCCGGTGGTGCCACCCACCGAGACGCGGGTAGCGCGCATGCTGGCCGCCACGGCGCGGTCGGCCGACGAGGTGATCGCGCTGGTGCCGCCGAACTATGGCGCCGCGACGCTTGAGAAGATTGCCATCAACGCGGTGATGGCGGGCTGCAAGCCGGATTACCTGCCGGTCGTCGTGGCCGGCGTGCAGGCCATGTGCGCCGAGCAGGTCAGCCTGCACGGCGTGCAGGGCACGACGCACACCGCGACACCGTTGTTCATCGTCAACGGCCCGGTGCGGCAGCACCTCGACATCAACTGCGCCACCGGCGTGTTCGGCTCCGGCTGGCGCGCCAACGCCACGATCGGCCGCGCCCTGCGGCTGATCATGACCAACCTCGGCGGCGCCCGCCCCGGCGAAATCGACAAGTCCACCATGGGGCACCCGGGGAAGTACACTTTTCTCATCGGCGAGTACGAAGAGGCAAGCCCCTGGGAACCGCTGCACGTCGAACAGGGCTACCGGCCCGAGCAGAGCACCGTCAGCGTGTATTGCTGCGACGCCCCGCAATGCATCAGCAACCACGGCAGCCGCACCGCCGAAGGCATCCTGACCACCATTGCGGCCAGCATGGCGGTGGGCTGGCAACACAAGGCGTATCTCAACGACAACTGCGCGGTGGTCATTGGGCCGGAACACGCCAAGACCATCGGCGCCGACGGCCTGAGCAAACAAGACGTCAAGCGCTTTCTGTACGAGCAGATGCAGCGGCCTCTGGGCGAGTTGCTGCCCGGCCCGGACGGCGCCGAGGGCGTGTGGCCCCAGCGGGTGCCGGAGGGGCTGGAGGCACAGGACAAGGCGACCCTGATTCCCAAGATCACCTCGCCGGACGGCATCACGGTCGTCGTTGCAGGCGGCACCGCCGGACGATTTTCCATTCACTTATCGGGCTGGGGCGCTGGCAGCCGCCTGGCCACGGCGCCGATCGAGTTTGACTGACCTGTATTCCCCTAAAAGGAGAAACCCATGACGAAGTTGTACGATCCAACCGCAGCACCGGTGGCCGACGCCGCGAGTCTGGCGGCGCGGGTGCCGGACCTGCACGGCAAGGTGATCGGCCTGCTGGACATCAGCAAGGCGCAGGGCAACCACTTCCTGGACCGCATCGAGGAGTGGCTGCATGAAGTACACCAGCCCAAGGCCGTTTTGCGGCGCATGAAGCCTACCTTTGCCCGGCCCGCGCCGGAGGACATGCGCAGGGAACTCGAACAGCAGTGCGATCTGATCATCGAAGCGCTGGCGGATTGAGGCTCGTGCACAACGTGCAGTGTGCACGACGGCGTTTACTTTGAAAAAGCCGGCATCCCCGCCGCAGTTTGCACCACCACCGAGTTCGCCAATGCCGCCCGCGCCCAGGCCGACGCGCTGGGCCTGTCGGCGTTCAACGTGATTCTCGTCGAACACCCCATCCAACCCCTGACCCGCGACGAAGTGTGCCACCGCGCCGAGACGGTGTTCGACCGCGTGGTCGAGAAGCTGACGGTGGGTTGAGAGCACTGGATGAAACAGCTTCGGCGGTTTCTGGCCATCATCGAGCGCGAGGGTAACGGCTACGTCGCCCTATGCCCCGAAGTGGACATCGCCAGTCAGGGCAACACAGTGGAAGAAGCTCGCTGCAATCTGACCGAGGCCCTGGAGTTGTTCTTCGAAACGGCTGACGTTTCCGAAGTTGAGCGGCACCTCCAATGCGAAGTTTTTATTACGCCTCTGGAGGTTGCGGTCGGGTAGGCTACGCCCGCTGTCCGGTCGGGAAGTGCACCGCATCCTTGCAGAACATGACTTCCCGCAGGTTCGTCAACGCGGGAGTCACATTGCCATGCAGAAAAGGAATGAGGACTCCACTTTGACCGTCCCTGTTCCAGATCACAATGAGATTTACATTGGCACTTCGCGGTCGATTATCAAAATCCCTCCCATTTTTGAACGCTAACGCTGACCTTGGCGCACCGTCGTCGCTTAATTGGGACGGCGGCTTCACTTGTAGTCAATTCACCACCTTCGGCGTCGCGGTTTGAACCTGGTCACGCGAAAGGGGTCGCCGTGTCTGGCTCGTACCAAATCGTTGAAGTACAGCCGGAATGGCGGGTTGAAGTTGAGGAGATGGGGAGCAAAGAGAAGTTCTGGTATCGCAACCCCGACCCCGACACCGACTGGCTTTTCAAATTTCCTCAATGCAACACCGGACAACATTGGGCGGAAAAGATTGCTGCGGAAGTAGCGGATCAGCTTGGGACCCTGCATGCGAAAGTAGAACTCGCGGAGTTTCAGGGAAACCGCGGGTCGGTGACGGAATCATTCGCGAGCGGCGGTCGGGAACTGGCCCACGGCAACCAGATGTTAGAGCGAATTGTCCACGAATATGATTCCCAGAAAAAGTTTCGTCAGTCGGCTCATACCCTGTCGAATATCTGGCAGGTAATGGATCGCTTTTTTGTGGAGCATGAAAGTGCAAGAAGGGCGAAACTCCACATCGCAGAGTACTTGGCTCTGGACGCGCTGATTGGCAACACGGATCGTCATCATGAGAACTGGGGCTTCCTTCGGATGCGTGCAGGCAACCATTCCATAGCGCCGTCATTTGATCACGCCTCCTCGCTGGGTCGGGAGCTTTTGGATGCCCGCCGCGATAGGCACTTGGCGGAGAACCGCGTCGGCAACTATGCAGAGAAGGGACATGGCGCGATTTACTGGTCGGAGGAAGAACGGCGAGGCCCCAGCCCTCTGGAGTTGGTAAGGCGGGGGACTGGTACGCATCCAGACTTTTTCCGGCCAGCACTTGTCAAGCTTGGAAAATTGGACGAAAACGTTTTGCGTGGTCTTGTAAACCGTGTACCCGAAGACTGGATGACGCCCTCAGCCCGTGAGTTCGCAATTGCGCTGCTGTGTTACAACTTTGAACGATTGGGAGAGCTGGTCTGATGCATACGAGAACCCTATTTCTGGCATGGCAGGACAAGGCACTCCACGGATGGTTCCCGGTAGGCCGTCTGGATGTAAATGTTGAAGGCCCATCCTATCGCTTCCGCTACACGGGGGGCGCAAAACGAGCGAAGGAGGAGGCGGATTTCCCGCTGTTGTTGGAGTTTCCTAATTTGTATGAAACCTATTGCTCTCCGGAACTGTTTCCCGTATTCCAGAACCGGGTCATGAATCGGGCACGCCCGGACTTCGCCGACTATCTACGCTATCTTGGCCTGTCCGAAGGGGCTGACCCCATTGAGATTCTTTCGGTAAACGGCGGCTCACGCGTAACGGATACCTACGAGGTTTTCCCCAAAATTATCAAGGAAGAAGACGGGAGTTTTACCTGCCGCTTTTTCCTCCACAGCTGGCGACGCGTCAGCGAGGCCGCTCAAGAGCGGCTTGCAGAACTGACACCGGGGGAAGAACTGTATATGGCGCTGGAACTCGCCAATCCCGCGACTAAACTGGCAGTGCAGATGCAGACGACGGACCACCACATGATCGGCTGGACACCCCGTTATCTCGCACAGGATCTGGCGAACGCAATGACCCATGCACCCGACAGATACAAGGCGAAAGTAGTGAGGATCAATCCCCAGCCTGCGCCCTCGAAACAGCGCGTTCTGATCGAGATGACCGGCAATTGGGGCCAGCATGAGCCCATGACCAGCGAGAATTTTGCGCCTCTGGTTCCTGATACCCCCTAACCGCCACCGCGCTGGAAGGCGCGGTCGAAGCGAGCCATGAACCGGTCGATGTCCTGCGGGGAATGACCTGAGAAGGTGAAGTGGGCCTGGGTGGTCGGCAGGGACAGTGCCCCGAGGCGGCGGCGGCTTTCGGGCGACAGGGTGATTACCAGGCGTTGCGTGTTGTCGTTGATAATCACGTCGTGGCCCTGGACGGTGTAGGGCAGTGCTGCCAGGGCAGAAGGCAGGGTGCGGAAGAACTCGCTGTGGGTGATGCCCATGTCGCGGGAGAAGCGGACGACGGCGGGGCTTGGCACCCGGCTATCCGCCCGCGATGGGCGGCCAGATGGCCAGCACGTCGCCGTCGTTCAGCACGGCGCGGTCGCGGTCCCCAGGGGTGAGATACACGCCGTTGTGCAAAACCAGGTGGGCCATGGGGCGGGGGACGCGAAACTGATCGATGACTTGGTGCGGCGTGATGTCGAGCGGCACCTCGATCACCACGCCGGTCCAGGGGGTATCGGGTGGCAGGAGGTCACGCAGCGAGGCGTACAACTTCAGGGAAATCTTCATACAACGCCTGCGTTATGTCCGATCGCCAGGGTGTTGGCCAGGTAAGCCTCCATGACCCGGGTGGGGTCCTGCATGAGCTTCTGCTTCCACCCGCGCAGCCGCACCCGCGTTTGAATGAGCCCTCTGATCACGCCGACGTGCTCGGTAAGGCCCAGGCTGCTGGCGCCCACCAGACGGTCGTCCTCAAACTGCAAGTTGAGGTAGCGAAAGCGCCCGGCGTCCAGAAGTTCCGCCGAGTCCCCGCCTTCAACCCCCATCCAGGCGCCGAAGGAGCTGGAAATCAGCCCCAGGGTGTCCAGCACATTCATGTTCAGGTTGCCGCGGTGCGTCTGCGTGCGGCCGGCCATGTTGCTGGCGGCGATGCGCCCGTGATCCGCGGCGGTCGGCTGAATGGCCTGCACCGTGTACTGCCCGGTTGAGAAATCCAGCCCCTGCGCCACATCCCCGGCGGCGTACACGTCGGCGGCGCTGGTCGCCAAGTGCGTATCCACCAGCACGCCGTAATCGGTGCGGATGCCGGAGCCTTCCAGGAAGTCGATGTTGGGCCGCACGCCCGTCGCCGCGATGACCAGATCGGCGGCCAGCGTGTTGCCGTTGTTGAGCCTGACCGTCAGCGGCTGGCCGGACTCGATGGCCTCGACCTGCGTGGAGGTGAGTACCTTCACCCCCTTGTTCTCGCACCACGCCTTGATGAGGCCGCCGGCCACGGCATTCATCATGCGCGGTACCATGCGGTCCTCCATTTCAACAACGGTCAGATCGGTTCCCCGCGCCGCTAGCGCCTCCAGGATGATGCTGCCGATGAACCCGGCGCCCATGAGCACCACCTTGGCGCCCGCCTGGGCGCGCTGCATGATGTCGCGGGCGTCCTGCAGCGTCCAGCAGGCGTGCACGCCGGGAGCGTCGATACCGGGCACCGGCGGCGACACCGGGCGCGAGCCGGTGGCGATCAGCAGCTTGTCGTACGACACCTCGGCGCCGCTTTGCAGGGAGAGGCTCTTGCGCTCCGGCTGAACCCGCGATACGCGGTCCTGCCGCACCTCAATGTTGTGGTCAGCAAAGTGCCCGTCAGTTTTGCGCAAATGGGTTCCCGAGGCGTCGATCTGGTCGATCAGGAGATAGGGGATGGCCATGCGCGAGTAGGGCGCCTCGGGCTCGTCCCCGATGATGGTGATCCGGGATTCGGCGGCCAGCTTGCGCAGCGTTTCGGCGGCCACGACCCCGGTGGGTCCGGCGCCGATGATGATGTGATGCATGTGACATTCCTCCCAACCCGGCGCGGCAGACCTGCCGACCGCATCAACGACGCGCCGCCCCGCTACGGGTGAGCGGGGCGACAAATCGTCATCAGACCCTCAAGCGGCGGCGTGTGTCGTCGCTCAGTTCACCGTTCTCCGTCCAGCCGCGAATTTCGTAGTAGCGCGGCAGCATCTGCTGGAGATCGTTCACCCTGCCCTTCGCCGGGCCGGTGTTGGCGCCCTCTTCCAGCAGGCGGTGCGGCAGCGTGTCGTCGGCCATGGTGAAGCCGGCCTTGAGGTTGAAGTCGCGCTCCAGGTTCCAGACGCGCTCGCCAACCTCCAGCAGCTTCTCCGCCGACCAGTCGCCCTCGCAGGCGGCGTCGACCTGCGGCGCGATGTCCTCCATGCCCCAGGCGAAGGTGGTGAAGACGCACAGGCCGGCAGAATCCACCGCCGCGGTGGCGTCCTGGAATGCCTTGACCAGTTCCGCCTTGCCCTCCGTGACCAGGGGATCGGTCTTCTCGGGAATGCCGAGGATTTCCGACGCCACGGTGTAGGCGCGCAAGTGGCAGGCACCGCGGTTGGCGGTGGCGTAGGCCAGGCCCATGCCCTGGATGCCGCGCGGATCGTAGGCCGGGAACTCCTGACCCTTGACCGTCATCGACAGCTCCGGGTGGCCGTACTTCCCGCACAGGCGCAGCGAGCCGAGACCGAGAATTTTGCCAAAGCCTTCGCCGCGGGCGGTCAGCTCGGTTGCCTTGGCGAGCGCCTCGGCGGAGCCGAATCGCAAGTCGATACCGCCGGTGTCTTCCTGGGTGATGACGCCGCGCTCGTACAACTCCATGGCAGCCGCAACGGTGGACCCGAAGGAGATGGGATCGATGCCGTCCTCGTTGCACAGGAAGTTCACGTAGGTAAGGGCTTCGAGGTCGTCGACCCCGGTGTCGCTGCCCAGGGCCCAGGCCGCCTCGTACTCCAGGCCGCCGGAGGCGCCCCAGTATTTGGGCTTGTTCTCGATCGTGAAGTGGCCCTTCTCGATCGTCGAGATACGCCCACAAGCAATGGTGCAGGCGAAGCAGGCGGCGTTGGTGTGCAGGTTCGGGGTGCCGTCGCTGCGCGGTTCGTGCATGGCCTCGCCGGAAATCTTGTGGGCGCCCTCGAACTGCACCTCGCGCATGTTGCGGGTGGGCATGGCGCCGACTTCGTTGATGACGTTCATCAGCACCTGGGTGCCGAACTTCGGCAGGCCCTGGCCGGTGACGGCGTTTTCCGCCAGCACCTTCTTGCCCTGCTCGGTGGCCTGGAAGAACCGCATGGGGTCCTTGATGTTGCCGACGCCCTTGGTGCCGCGGCAGACGAGCGCCTTGAGGTTCTTGGACGCCATGACCGTGCCGACCCCGGATCGTCCGGCGGCGCGGTGCAGGTCGTTCACCACCGAGGCGTACAGGCAACCCTGTTCGGCGGCGCGCCCGACGCAGGCGATGCGGATGAGCGGGTCCTGGTGCTTGGCGTGCAAGCGTTCGTCCGTCTCCCACACCGAGGCACCCCACAGATCGTCCGCCGGCAGCAACTCGGCGTTCTCGTTCTCCACATAGAGATATACCGGCTGCGGGGATTTGCCCTCGAAGATGATCATGTCCCAACCGGCCATTTTCATCTCGGCGCCGATGAAGCCGCCGGAATTGGAGCACGCCACGGCGCCCGTCAGCGGGCTCTTGGTGACGACGGAATAGCGCCCGCCGGTGGAGGCCATGGTGCCCGTCAGCGGCCCGGTGGTCATGATCAGCTTGTTGGCGGGGGAAAGCGCGTCAATGGTGGGATCGATTTCTTCGTAGAGGTACTTGGTGGCAAGCCCGCGCTGACCGAGATAATCGCGCGCCCATTCCATGTTGAGCGGTTCGGAGGCGATCTTGCCGGAGGTGAGGTCGACTCGTAATACGTTTTCTGTCCAGGCCATGGGGTCTCCTCTCGCGGCTACTGCGCGCGGTTATAGGTGGCGATTTCCTTGGGGCGCGGCTCGACGTGGGTGGCCGGTCCCGCCGGGCTCTGCTGCGCCCAGGCGCGCATGCGGTCCAGGCCGGTATTGTCGACGTCGACGTAGGTGATGGCGCCGGTGGGGCACGCCTTGGCGCACCACGGGTCGCCGCCGCACAGATCGCATTTCATCACCTTGCCGGAATCGTGGTTGTAGTTCACGGTGCCGAACGGGCAGGCGATGGTGCACACCTTGCAGCCGACGCAGACGTTGTCCAGCACTTCCTTGGCGCCCGTTTCGGCGTTGATGACAATGGCCTCAACGGGGCAGGAATGCAGGCACCAGGCTTCCTCGCACTGCGTGCAGGTGTAGGGGGCGAAGCGCCCTTCTTGATGGAAGGTGAAGACCTTGATGCGGGATTTGGCGGGGTTGAAAACCCCTTCGTTCTCATACGAACAGGCCATCTCGCACTGCAGGCAACCAGTGCATTTTTCCGGTTCAAGCTTGAGCGCCCTTAGCATGCGGACTCTCCTTCGTGTGTGTTGCTGCGATGAGGCATTTGACAGCGGCAGGTTAAGTGAGCCTGTAAGCCGGTGTCAATGGGAAATTGCTACCTGAAGGTGGGTGCGCGGGCGGGTGGTTTAGAGGGAGGTCAGGCGCTCGTGAGGGCTGCCATCGAGTGCTGTACGCTTTCCTGCGGATGCGCGACGTCGAATGGGAGGCAGATGAGGGTTACGTCGTCGGGGAGTCGACACTGAAGGTTAGTCCCAGTTGTGAAGGTCCGCGTTTGGGGATAAACAAGGGCCACGGTCTTACGTCCGTAGCCCTCAGCGCAGGCGTAAAGCTGATACATCGCACCCTAGCCGAGAGCTAGCGCTTTCCTGAGCCGCTGACCGAGGGCCACGCCAGGAGCGCGGCGACATCACACGGACGGCAGCGTCGATACGACAACTGCGGGCGGCTCAGATTTCGTATCGCTTTGCGACAGTCCACGGGGCAAAAGATATTCCATCATCCGCAAGCACGGCCCTCGGTAGCGCATTTGCAAAGTCGGTATTCAACTTCATACGCTTGACGAGCGCATCCTGAATTCGTCCAGGTAGCTCCTCCCACCAGCCAGGAGCCATGTGAATATTCTCGGAATATGTGAAGAAAAATCGTAACAACGCCGCAGTAACGAAGTCATCTGGAATTGCCTTTAGGCTCTCGATGAAAGCACAACATGTCCGATCGTTGTCGGCCAGCCAGGAGAAAACCACGATCCCTTTTTCTCCACCATAGAAGGATGTAATAGAAAGAATATCCGGGACACGTGACGGATCAGCCACGGTTTGCAGCTTGATGCCATTGAAATCTTGCTCGGGGTACGGCGCGCAACTACACATTACCAGTGGTGGAGCCTCAAACTCGATGACATACCCCCGCACGGCGTCGAATTGTCGGCTTTCGAGAATCTTGTCGTATCTGTGTTTGTAGTGATCTAAATCCTTGAGGCCAAATGAAAGCCCGATATCGACTAATTGGTTGAATCTCTGGAGCGCGATCTGTTCCGTAAGTGGCCTTCCTTTATCCGCAGCTCGGCGGATCTTTGAAAGCTCAGGGTGGGAAGCCGCCATTTTGGTATAGATCTCTCTCGCCAAGGCTCGGTAACTGAGCAGGAAGCATTGTTCCCGTGTGCCCGCAAAGGTTTTCTTCTCCAATGGCTCAAAGATGCTGTTGTCATGTTCAGAACAGAATCCAGTAAATGTCGAGGCTCGATTAACGCCCAGCAGCCGCGGGAGCATTTTACCCTCGTGCTTTTGCAGATCCTCCAAGCGCGGGATAAAGGAGTACACATGACCGTTACGCGCGATCCTTTGAAGGCTCCCTGACTTGGGTACGGTGTGCGCTCGGGAGATTTTTCCACGGCAGCCATTCAGCCATGCGTCCGGAGCCAAACACTTTTTCTCGGAGAACGCTTTCGTAAATACGTCGGAAGCGTCCCAGAGAGCTAACGGTGATTGGCTCTCTCGATCAAGGTGACAACGTTTGTACTTTATCTCCGACCCACACCAGCATGGGGCGTTACGCCCGAGTTTCCCTCGAGTCATCTTTACACTCCATTCACACTTCGACCCCCGATCTCCAGAACCGGCTGGTGTCCTGGTTTTGAAGTTTCCCGATGAAATAAAGGAAGTAAGTACACACGGAATTCAGAATCAGGGAGCTAGCCGGCGGACTTCATACAGCATCCACCCACTTGCCGTGGTCCTTGATGAGCTGGATAAGCCGCTCTTCGGCCTGGTCGGAGGGGATGTTGCGCTCGACGCATTCCTTGCCGACGTAGAGGCTGATCTTACCGGGGCCGGAGCCCACGTAGCCGAAGTTGGCGTCGGCCATTTCGCCGGGGCCGTTGACGATGCAGCCCATGATGGCGATTTTGACGTCCTTGAGGTGGGACATGCGCGACTTGATGCGCTCGGTGGTGGTTTGCAGGTTGAACAGGGTGCGCCCGCAGGACGGGCAGGAGATGAACTCGGTCTTGGACATGCGCAGGCGGGCGGCTTGCAGGACAGTGTAGCTGAGATGCACGGCCTCGTCCGGCGCGGCGTCGCTGTCGATCTGGATGCTGTCGCCGAAGCCGTCGCACAGCAGGGCACCGAGTTGGATGGCGGACTGGTAGAGGCGGTCGTCGCGGCCTTGCAGCACGGTGGTTTTCAGGTGCAGGGGGCAGGCGTGGCCCTGGGCGTCGAGGTGGGCGGCCAGATAGCGGTAGGCCGGCAGCGGCTCCGGCACGTCGAGGGAGAACACAACCGGGCAGGGCTGGAACAGGCCGGCAAGATCGGCAAGGCGGCTGGCGGTGTGGGCCAGTCCGGCCAGGGCGGCGCCGTGCGGGTCGCGGATGAACGGCGGCACGGATGTCAGGCTCAGGCGCCATTCGAGGGCAGTTCCGCGTTGTTGCGACCACATAAGGGCGCGCCGCGCGTGCTGGTCCCAAACGGTCGGATCGTCCTCGCACGGCGGCGCGGTCACGATTTTGGCCAGCCCGGCAAGCGGCGGCACGTCGGCGAGGTCGGCCAGCGGCACGCACAGCGATAGCAACGGCGGCGCGGGGTTTTGCTGCAAGCGCTCGTTCAGGCTGGTCAGGGCGTGCAATTCTTCGGGGGTCTCGGCGCGCAGCCGGACGATTTCGCATACCGGATCGTTGGGCTGCGCCGGAACGGTCAGCGCCTCGATCTGGGCCAGGGTGCCGTCAAGGTCGGTCACGGGAACGGTGGTCGCCAATTCGACACATACCGGCTGGCCGCCGCCCATGGAGAGGCCGCCCAGGTCAACCTCGTGGCTGAAGCGCCTGTCGTAGCCGTACGGGTTGCGGCGTTCGTCGAAAAGTTCCCTACCCCTACCCCCTCCCAGAGAGAGGGGAGTGTCGGACTCGGCGCGCGTTTGGCGGCGGTTATACGGCGCTGCAATGGCGTGGGCCGCCGGGAGTTCGTGCACCGCGTCCTCGGTGAGCGACACGCGGATGGTGTCGCCGATGCCGTCCTCCAGCAGGGCGCCGATGCCGATGGCCGATTTCACCCGTCCTTCCACACCGTCACCCGCCTCAGTGACGCCGAGATGGAAGGGATAATCCATGCCCTCCTCGTCCATGCGGGCCGCCAGCAGCCGGTACGCCTGGATCATCACCAGCGGGTTGGACGCCTTCATGGACAGGACGATGTCGTGGTAATCGTAGCGCCGGCAGATGCGCACGAACTCCAGGGCCGATTCGACCATGCCCTGCGGCGTGTCGCCGAAGCGGTTCATGATGCGGTCGGACAGCGAGCCGTGATTGGTGCCGATACGCATGGCCACGCCGTACTGCTTGAGCTTTAGCACCAGCGGCTTGAAGCGCTGCTCGATGCGTTCGAGCTCGGCCTCGTATTCGCTGTCGGTGTACTCGCGCTCGGCGAACTTCTTCTTGTCGGCGTAGTTGCCGGGGTTGATGCGCACCTTCTCCACATACTCCGCCGCCTTCAGCGCCGCGTTGGGTGTGAAGTGGATGTCGGCGATCAGCGGCACGCGCACGCCCCGGCGGTTCAGGGCCGCCTTGATGTGGCGCAGGTTCTCGGCCTCGTTGAGGGACGGCGCCGTCAGCCGCACCAGCTCGCAGCCGGCTTCGACCAGTTGGACGGTCTCGGCCACCGCGGCGTCGGTGTCCATGGTGTCGCTGATGGTCATCGACTGCAGGCGGATGGGGTGGTCGCCGCCGATGGACACGTCGCCGACGTTGACGACACGCGTTTTGCGGCGGTGGTAGGTGAAGGGATCCTGGCAATAGGGCGGCAGGGCGATCATCAATAAATCCTTCTGCTGATAAATCTACGTCACTCCGGCGAAGGAACGTCACCCCGGACCCCGTATCAAGTACGGGGCGGGCTTTGATCCGGGGCCGGAGTCCAGGGTTTTCTGGTGGGCAAGGGCCCGCCCCCGGATTCCGGCCTCCGCCGGAATGACCAACCACTCATCCGTCGATCCGACCTACGCGCCCCGCACCGAACGCGCCCGCGCCAGGCGCCACAGAGGCGGCAGACAGAGGTAAGCGATGAGAAGTACGTCGAGCGTCAGCTCGAAAACGACAAACTGCGTTCCGTAATGGCGGCTGTCCCAATAGCTGACGGGGCTTTCAAAGCGTATCGTCCACTCGAAGGGGAAAAACAGCAACGGGCCGTCGTCGACGTGCGTCAGCACGTCCACAACGCTGTGCAGCAGGCACGCTGCCAGGAACCAGCGCAGCCAGCGCCGCGGGGCTTCCGGCAGACCCTGGGCGCGCCACAGCAAGACAAGAGCGATGATCAACACGGTCGGGGAGTGCAGCAGATTGTGGGCGGCGATCCAGAACGGATTGTGAAAATAGAGGGTGTCGTACAGGTGGCGCCACGTCGCCTCGGCGCTCCAGCCGAGCAGATAGCGGAAGTGGAGGGCGCCGCCGAGAGACAGCAGGTACAGCGCGATGTCGGGCGCCACCGACCCCAGCAGGAAGGCGCTGGCGGGCGGCGGCTGGTGCTTCCAGGCACGGCGCAGGGCGGCGGTCATCAGAAAATGCGACGGTGTGTTCATCGTGCTATCCCGGCTCCTGCCCCTTCTTCAGCCACTCCCCGCCGTTCACCACCAAGTCCCATCCCCCGGCGCAGGTGATGCACCTTATCAGATAACGAGCAGCGGGGAAGCACCAGGATCGTATAAGCCGGTTAACCAAGCGTTAAGAACGCCAACCAGCGTTTTGCGCCTGGACCCTTTCCTAAATCGGATTGTACAGCATCGCGAACGATCTCTATCAGCGACACGATATCCCTCACATGCCCAGGCAGGCGTCCCGATTTATCCAAGTCGGGATTTGGGAGGCAGGATTGAAAACAGCGTGGGTTCGAGGGCATCCGGGAGTAGGAGTTGAGGCGAGATCGCGGCGGAAAACGACTTCTCAAGGGGTCACATCACCACCAGGGGGGCGATGTTCGTTGTATCTGCTGGCTTAGCAGATCCAGCGCACCTTTGTTGCTGGATACGCGCTCACCAAGTCGCACAAGGTCGCCGCGTAGGCATCGATCGAGTCGGTCATGCGGTCCATACGCTGGTCAACGGCATCAAAGCGCTGGTTCGTGCTCTGAATCAGGTCGTCGAAACGCTGGTTCATGGCCTCGAACTTGGTGTCGATCCTGGCGTTCACCACGTTGAACAGTAAAGTTAACACTGCAGCAATAGCAAGCAACCCCGTACCGTTCTCTTTGACCCATGCCCACATCACGTATCCTCCAGGCATCTCCCACAGGCCCACGACTCGATAACGCACTGCATCGTACTCGCAAGTCGCCGCATTTTACCAGAAGGAAATCTGGCGCCGCCGAACCGGGCGGGCGTGTTGCCCGGCTGGGAGGGGTGCGATATGATCCGGCGGGCTTCATGAAGGTCTGGGAACACGTTGCAAAACACACGGCTGGGAGGCGAGATGGTAAATTACCTCGTAACGGGCGGAACGGGTTTCGTGGGTGCCTACGCGGCGAAGGCGCTGGTCGAGGCGGGCCACCGGGTGACGGTGTTCGATCTGATGCTGAACCGGGAGTACTTGGCCGACGTGCTTGGCGGCCCGGCGGCGGACGGGGTGCAACTGGTGAGCGGCGACGTGACCGATCTGCCGGCCGTGTTGCGGGCCATGGGAAGCGCGCAGGCGCAGCGGGTCGTGCATCTGGCGGCCACGCTAAGCGTCAGCAGCGAGGTCAACCCATTGCGGACGCTGAAGGTTAATTGCGAGGGCACGCTGAACGTCTTCGAGGCAGCGCTGGCGTTGGGCGTCAGCAAGGTCGTGTGGGCCAGTTCGGTGGCCGTGTTCGGCATATCCGGGGAGCGCGAGGGATTCATCGAGAACAACGCCCACCACGAGCCGACCGGCCTCTACGGCGCCGTCAAGTCGTTCAACGAGAGTCTCGGCATGCACTACAAGAACCAGCGCGCCCTCGACAACATCGGCTTGCGCTTCACCGTCGTTTACGGCTACGGCAAGGCATTAACCATGGCGCGCGGCACGGGCGCCGATTTCATGACCGAATTGCTGGAAAAACCGGCCATTGGCGAGCCGGGTGTGATCCGCAACGGCGACGACGCGCCGGATTTCCTGTACGCCGAAGACGTGGGCCGCGCCATCCACCTGGCCACCGAGGCGCCGCCGTGCCCGCTGTCGGGCCTCACCATCTGCGGCACCACCGGATCAATGCGCGACGCCGTGACGTTCGTCAAACGGCTGCTGCCCGACGCCGACCTGCGGGTCGAGGACGGTCACACGATCGGCGCCATGAACTACGACCCCTCGGTCACCGAGGCCGCCATTGGCTACAGCCCGCAATTCACCATGGAAGAGGGCTTCCGGGCCACCATCAACGCCATGCGCAAAAAGCACGGCCTGCCGCTGGTTTAACCCGGGCCGGCGCAGGGCGGATTCAATCTCGCGCACGCATTTCATGATTTGAGACACGATGGCAGTTTTTGCCCTTGAACAAGTGTCGCTGGCCTTCGACCGCGTGCCGTTACTGGACGAGGCGGCGCTGCAAGTCGAATCCGGTGAGCGGCTCGCCTTGGTGGGACGCAACGGCAGCGGTAAATCCACGCTCCTCAAGCTGCTGGCCGGCGATTTGCTGCCCGATGCCGGCACGGTGCACCGCGTCCATGCGCTGCGCTTGGCGCTCGTGCCGCAGGAGCCGATGTTCGACCCCGACCACACCGTCGAGCAGGCGCTCACCAGTGCCCTGGGCGCGGTGGGTGAGGTCGTCGCCGATTATCACCACACCACTACCCAACTGACCGTCGCGCAGGGCGCCAAGGCCGCGGCGTTGATGAGGCGTCTGCACACCCTGCAGACGGAACTGGAGCGCCAGGACGGCTGGCGCCTGCACACGCAGGTGGAGACCGTGCTGTCGCGACTGCAACTCGACCCCGCGGCACGGGTTGGCGCGCTTTCCAGCGGCGGGCAACGCCGGGTGGCCCTGGCACAGGCCCTGGTCGGCGATCCTGAGCTGCTGCTCCTGGACGAACCGACCAATCATCTCGACATCGGCTCCATCGAGTGGCTCGAATCCTACCTGCTGAGCTTCCCCGGCACGCTCGTCTTCGTCACCCACGACCGCGTCTTCCTCGACCGTCTGGCCACCGGCATCGTCGAGTTGGACCGCGGGCGGCTGCGGCGCTTCCCCGCAAACTGGGCGGCCTATCGCGAGCACAAAAACGCCCTGTTGACCGTTGAGGACACCGAAGCCGCACAGTTCGACAAGCGCTTGGCGGAGGAGGAAGCCTGGGTACGCCAGGGCGTGCGCGCCCGCCGCACGCGTAACGAAGGCCGGGTGCGCCACCTGATGGCCATGCGCGAAGGGCGGCGCGCGCGCCGCGAGGTGGCGGGGCAGGTCAGTTTCACCCTGAGCAGCGGCGCGCGCTCCGGCCAGATGGTCGTCGAGGCCGAGGGCATCAGCAAAACTTTCGACGACCATGGGGTGCTACGCGATTTCTCGGCCCGCATCATGCGCGGCGACCGCATCGGCCTGGTCGGGCCGAACGGCATCGGCAAATCGACGCTGATCAAAATCCTCATAGGCGAACTGCTGCCGGACACCGGACGCCTGCGCTTCGGCACCAAGCTGTCAAAGGTCTATTTCGATCAGCGGCGCGCCCAGTTGGACCCCGAAGCCACCCTGTGGGAAACCCTCTGCCCGCACGGCGGCGATCAGGTCATGGTGGCCGGCAAGCCCCATCACGTGGTCAGTTATCTGGCGGATTTCCTGTTCCCACGCCAGAGCATCCGGGCGCCGGTCAAGACCCTGTCCGGCGGCGAGCGCAACCGCCTGCTGCTGGCGCGGCTGTTCACGCAACCGGCCAATCTCCTGGTCCTGGATGAGCCGACGAACGACCTCGACACGGAAACTCTGGAACTGTTGGAGGGATTGCTGGCGGAATACGACGGCACCCTGCTGCTGGCGTCCCACGACCGCGCCTTTCTGGACGGCGTGGTGACGTCGATTTACGCCTTCGAGGGCAAAGGTCGGGTGCGGGAGTATGTCGGGGGATACAGCGATTGGCAGCAGGCGTTGCAGGCGCCGCCCACGGCCAAACGGCGCCCTGCGGCGGCCTTAACCAAGCAGCCTCGACGGCGAGGGCTGACCTACAAGGAGCAGCGCGAGCTCGAAGGTCTGCCGGAATCCATCGAAACCCTGGAAAACGAACAGATGGCCTTGCACGCCCAACTTGAGGACACCCAGCTTTTCCACAAGGATCCCGCGACGTTCCAGGCCATTATGGAGCGGCTGACGGCCCTGGACAGCGAACGCGACGCCGCCTATGCCCGCTGGGACGAGTTGGAGCAGCGACAGGCTGCCACCCAGGATGTGTAGGTTGGATTAGCGCAACGTAACCCGACGTTCCAAACCGGCCCCTATCCCATACGCCGGATCAGCCGCAGCAGCAGTTGCAGGGTATCGACGCCGAGGTTGCGGCGCGCCTGCTCGGCAGCGGCCTCCAGGCAGGGTAGGCTGTCCAGCAGCAATCGCCGCCCTTCTTCCTGGCCCACGGCCTCAACAATACCGGGAAGCAACGCCCGCTCCAGCACCTCCTCACGCAGCCCATACACGGCGGCCAGCCGCTGCACCACGTATGGAAAGCCGGCGTCTTCCTGCAAGCTGTGCAGATCGATGATGGTGGCGCTCCCGGCCCCGTCCGCCGCTGCATCGGCATGGCGTACCAGAACGTTCCACGGACTGGGATCGGAGGTAAACAGCCGTCGGCCCAAGGCGTCCCACAGCCGCACGTAGGTCGCCACCGCCAGCCGCTCGGCGCTGGTTCGAAGCCGCGCGTATGCGGCGGCGTCCAGCTCGCCGGCCAGCAACCGCTGTTCGTACTGAAGCAACAGCCGCTCTACCGACACACCAGGAATGAAGGCCTCGATGAGCAGATGGCGCGGCACGCCGGCGTCATCGCGCCAATGCCACACGCCGCCGCAGCGCGGAAACACCCCGTCAACACGACGGTTCACGGTGTCGGCAAGGTCCGCGAGCGTATCGAGAAGGCCAGAAGTGGCGTCATCTTGGGCTTGCGCGTCGGCGTTTGCCGTATACACGAGACGCCGTTGGTGGGGAATTTTGCAGACCAGGGGATAGGCATGCCGACCGCAGTGCACGGTCAGCTTGTAGACAGCCATAGCGCCGCCCACGGCCAGGGGGGCGCCTGTGCCGCGCAATAAAAAAGGGCGCACCCCGGAATCCGGGTACACCCTGTGCGAGGCTTGACGCACGCAACCGAACAGGCGGTTGGCCGCCTCGATGGCCTCGACGTGCTGTGGCACACATTCCGGCGCCCATTGCAGGGCGGAACCGGACGTCATTGACATACCGTCATCACCATAACCCAACCGCAGGATGGGGCGGACCAAGGCCGGCAAGCAACCACGTCAACACTCCCTTGGCGCGACCACGGAGAGACTCGACAGCACGTTCTGAAGAGCTTTCTGGTTAGGCGGACCGGCGGTACGTCACGTCACGTCACGACGTCTTGCTTTCGACCTTCTTGGACTCCTCGTCCCCACCGTCTTCGATTGCGTCCGTCACGTCGTCCGTCACCTTTTCGCTGGCCGTCTTGAATTCCCGAATGCCTTTGCCCAAGCCCTTGGCGATCTCCGGGATCTTCTTGCCGCCGAAAAACAGCATGGCAATGGCGAGGATGATAACCAGTTCTTGCACGCCTAGACCGAACATTACGACCTCCTCACAGCTACTGGAGAGCTACTGGAATAACGAATGGCACTCAGTATACGCCGCATGGATGCTGCTGGCCAATGCAATTCTTCGCTGGCAGCAGTCCTCACTACGAAAATAGGAAACGCCCAAGGCGGAGCGACTGTGATTCAATCTGCCGTATGAAATGGCTGAAGCGATACATTGGGGACCTTTATGAGCAGTGCGATCTGTTGCCGGACCCGCTGTTGATGAGAGACATCCCAACTTGACACCAACCCCGTTCGCCTTGTATTTGTTTAAGTTTTGTGGGTAAAGAACGATAGCGTACTTGCTGCCAAAGCGAATAGCCTTATGAGGAATCAACCATGTACATAATATGGCGCGATCGTTGCCGCCAGATGCTACCGAACCTGTTGCCTGGCGGGCTTCGCGCGCTGGCCGGTGCGACCCTCTGTCTGTATGCCTTCGGAGCCGTTGGGCTCACGTCACCCTCGTTGGCGGCCGAGCTCGGTCACGGCGAGTTGCATCTAAGCCTCGATACCACCCTCTCGCATGGTCTGACCTTCCGCATCCAGAAGCAGGATGACCTTCTGACCAGCGACGTCAACGGCAACGACGGCAACCTCAACTACAGCCGCGGCCTCGTCAGCAACACCTCCAAATTCACCAGTGATCTCGATCTCGGCTACCGCAACTTCGGCGCCTTCTTGCGTATCAACGGTTTCCTCGACTTCGAGAATGAGAACGGCGCGCGGGAACGCACCCCCCTGAGCGATGAGGCGAAGGAGTTGGTGGGACAGGACATCATTTTGCTCGACGCTTACCTCACCGGCGCGTTTGAAGTTGGAAACGTTGCGATCGACCTACGCCTCGGCCGCCACGTGCTCAACTGGGGCGAGAGCACGTTCATCCAGAACGGCATCAACGCCATCAACCCGTTCGACGTGAGCAAGCTCCGGCTGCCGGGCTCGGAGCTGCGTGAGGCGCTGATGCCGGTCTCGCTGGTCTCGGCCTCGGTGGGGCTGACTGACACGCTGTCGGTGGAAGGCTTCTATCAGCTCGACTGGGAGAACACCAAGATCGACCCGGTCGGGACCTACTTCTCGGTCACCGATTATGTTGGCGCGGGTGCGGAGAAGGCGGTGATCGCCCTACTCGGCCTCGACCTCGGCGATATGGGCCTGACCGCGGAGAATAATCCTTTCGCCGCCCTTGGCGTTATGCCGGATCCCAACTTCCTGACCGCGAAGCGCAGTGTGGACCACGAGCCGGACGACTCGGGCCAGTGGGGGATCACGTTCCGCTATCTCGCCGAGGCGTTGAACAATACCGAATTCGGCTTTTACTACATGAACTACCACAGTCGTCTGCCGGTCGTCAGCGGTCACACCGGGACCCAAACGGATGCTGAGGCCGGCCTCACCCACCTTCTCCAGCTGGCTGCAAGCGCAGGCGAACAGACAGCCAAGTTGGCCGCGCCCATCGGCATCAACATGTACACTGAAAATGCGTACTACTTCATCGAGTATGTGGAGGATATCCAACTTCTCGGGGGCAGCTTCAGTACCGAGGTCGGAACGACGGGCTGGGCGTTGCAGGGCGAATACTCCTTCCGCCAGGATGCGCCGCTGCAACTCGCGGAACGCAAGGTCTTCGCCAATGCCCTGGCGCCGTTCACCGACTGTCTGGCGGCGGGGGCGACCGGCCTCGCGTGCATCGCCGACAAGGCTGCCGCCAGCCAGTATGACTCGGACGGCCCCGGCCGCGGCTATATCCTGCGCGACGTGAGCCAGGTCCAGGCCACTGCCACCAAAGTGTTCGGCCCTGTCCTGGGATCGGACAGCGGGGCGTTCGTGACGGAGGCAGCGCTGATGCGCGTGCATGGCATGCCGGACAACGACGTACTGCCCCTGGAAAGCCCCGCCGGCGAGCCCGACAACGACCCCGCCACGAACAGCAGCGACGCCGAAGCCACCTCCTGGGGCTACCGGCTGGCGACGCGTCTCGACTACAACAACGCCGTCGGCGCGGTGAACCTGTTCCCATACCTGCAGTTCCAGCATGACGTCGGCGGCAACAGCCCGGCACCCGGCGGCTCGTTCGTGGAAGGCCGCACCGCGCTGACCCTCGGGGTGCGCGCCGGCTATCTCAGCCGCTGGGAGGCTGACCTCAATTTCACCACGTACGGCGGCAGGAGAAACGAGCTGCACGACCGCGACTTCGTCTCCGCCACCGTCAAATACTCATTCTGAGGGCCATGAATCATGAAGATATCGACCCTTCGACTCCTCGGGGCCGCGCTTGCCCTCGCGGGCGCCCTCGCCTGCCCCGCTGCCGCCGAGATCTCAGCTGACCAGATCGCGCGGCTCGGCGGCGACCTCACGCCCCTCGGTGGGGAGCGGGCGGGCAACGCCGAAGGCACCATTCCGGAATGGACCGGCGGCATCACCACACCGCCTGCCGGCTACGTTGTCGGCGAGCACCATCGCGACCCCTACGGCGGCGACCAACCGCTGGTCGTCATCAACGCCGCCAACCTTGACGCCTATCGCGACAAGCTCTCGGTCGGACACCAGCGCATGCTGGAAACCTACGCGACCTTCGAGTTGCCGGTCTATCCGACCCGGCGCAGCGCCTCGGCGCCGCAGCGCATCTACGATGCCACACGGCGTATCGCCGCCACTGCGCAGCTCGTGGACAACGGTAACGGCGTTGGCGGCGCGGTGATCGGCATCCCCTTTCCGATCCCGGCCAACGGCCTGGAAGCCGTCTGGAACCACCTGCTGCGCTACCGCGGCGAGACGATCGCCTGCACCGTCGGCCAGGCCGCCGTGACCCGCGGCGGCGCTTACACGATCGTCAAATACGGCCTTGAAATCGAGATGCGCTATTCGCTGCCGGGCATGACCGAGGAAGAACTCGACAACACGATGATCCTGTTCAAGCAGAAGGTGCTGGCGCCGGCGCGGCTGGCCGGCGACATCCTGCTGGTGCACGAGACCATGAACCAGGTGCGCGAGCCGCGCAACGCCTGGACCTACAACCCCGGCCAGCGCCGGGTGCGGCGGGCGCCGAACGTCGCCTACGACAACCCGGGCACCACCACGGACGGGCTGCGCACCGCCGATCAGTTCGACATGTTCAACGGCGCCACCGACCGTTACGACTGGAAGCTCATCGGCAAGCGCGAAATCTACGTGCCGTATAACGCCTACAAGCTGCACAGCAACCAGCTGACCTTCACCGATATCCTCACCCCACTGCACGTCAACCCTGAGCACCTGCGCTATGAGTTGCACCGGGTGTGGGTGGTCGAGGCAACCCTCAAGGAGGGCGCGCGGCACATCTACAAACGGCGCACCCTCTATATCGACGAGGATTCGTGGCAGATCATGCTCGCCGACATCTACGACAACCGCGACGAACTCTGGCGGGTGTCGGAAGCGCACGTCATCAACTATTACGAAAAACCGCTGATCTGGTCGACGCTCGAAGTGCATACCGACCTGCAGGCGGGACGTTACCTCGCCCTCGGCCTCGACAACGAATTCCCGATGTGCACGCAGGACGTGGTGACGAAATCGCGCGACTTCACCCCGGCAGCCCTGCGCCGCGAAGGTCGGCGCTGATCTTGGGCGGCCGGCGAGAGCGAGCCGCTCTGCTCAAGGGCCTCGGGCTGTGGCTCGTCCTGACCGTCTGCGCGGCGCTGGTTGCACCCGCGGCGGCCCAGAGGGCGGCGGTCGAGTCCCGCTTTGCCGCAACCTCGCTGTTGCTTGACGCAGCGATGGCCGGATCGCGTCTGGTCGTGGTGGGCGAGCGCGGCCACGTCCTGTTGTCCGACGACGACGGCGCCACCTGGACGCAGGCACAGGTGCCGGTACAGGTCATGCTGACGGCGGTACGCATGCACGACGCGCAAACGGGCTGGGCGGTGGGGCACGACGCGGTCGTCCTACGCACGCGCGACGGCGGCGAGACGTGGCAACTCGTTCACCACGCGCCGCAAGCGCAACTGCCGCTGCTTGATGTCTGGTTCCGCGATGCGGACAGCGGCTTCGCGGTGGGCGCTTTCGGCACCTTCCTCGCCAGCGCGGACGGCGGCGACACCTGGACCTGCCGGAACGCTTGCTGGGATGAAAGCGACGCAGAGGCGGCAACCGGGCCGCCGCTGCTCCATGCCGACGATAGCGATTTCGAGGACGATTTCCACCTTAACGCCATTGCGCCGGCCGGATCCGGCCGGCTCTTTCTCGCTGGCGAAGCGGGCGTTCTGTACCGCTCCGACGACGGCGGCGAGACGTGGCGCGCCCTGCCCTCCCCATACAGCGGCTCATGGTTCGGGGCCTTGGCGCTGGATGCCGATACCGTATTCGTTGCGGGGCTTCGCGGCCGTCTGTTCCGTTCCGAGGATGCGGGCGAGAGCTGGACGCGGATCGAAACCGGGACGACCGCGACGCTGACCGACCTCGTGCAGGTGAACCCCGACCTGATGCTGATCACCGGCCTCGCCGGTGCCCTCCTGACCAGCCGTGACAACGGCCTCAGCGTCTCGTACCGGCCCCTGCCCGCGCGCCGAGGTATATCCACCGCCCTGGCAACAGCCGACGGCAGCGTCGTGCTGGTTGGGGAATCCGGTATAGAACCCCTCTCCGGAATCGAATAGGCGGGCGTGATGGCGGAAGCAACGACAAGCGGAAACGGGCATCCCATCGCCACTCTCATCGACCGTCTGGTGTTTGGCCGCCGCCTCGTGACACTCGCCCTCTTCGCGGTGGTCACGGTGGCGCTGGCGTGGTTGGCCACCGGGCTACGCGTGGACGCCGGTTTCAGCAAGCTGCTGCCGGTCGAACACGATTACATGCAGACGTTCCTTGAATACCGCGACGAATTCGGCAGCGCCGACCGCGTGGCCGTGGCGGTGATGGCACGCGACGGCAACATGTTCACGCCCGAGTTCTTCGCCTTGCTGCACAAGGTGACGGACGCGGTGTTCTTCCTGCCCGGCGTCGACCGCACCCAGGTCTACTCCATCCTCACCCCCAACGTACGTTTCATCGAGGTGATCGAGGACGGCCTCATGAGCGGCGATGTCTTGCCGTCGGATTTCAAGCCGACCGACGAAAGCCTCGCGCAGGTGCGCGAGAACGTCATCAAGGCCGGTGTCGTCGGCCGCCTGGTTGCCAATGACTTTTCCGGCGCCTTGGTCAGCGCCAAGCTGCAGGAATTCGACCCCAATACCGGCGACAAGCTCGACTACCTCACCGTCGCGGCAGAACTCGAACGCATTCGCGCCGAGGCAGGCGCGCCCGACGGGGGCAACGCCGTCGCGGATTTGCACATCATCGGCTTCGCCAAGGTGGTGGGGGACATCGCAGCGGGCGCGGTGCGCGTCGTGCTGTTCTTCGTCATCACCTTTGTCATCACGGCTTTATTCGTCTACGTCTATGCAGGCTCCCTGCGCTTCACCGCGATGCTGCTCGCCTGTGCCTTGATTGCGATGGTGTGGCAGCTTGGCGCCCTCGCCGGCCTCGGCTTCGGCATCGATCCGATCTCCATCCTCGTGCCCTTCCTGGTGTTCGCCATCGGGGTCAGCCACGGCGTGCAGATGGTCAGCGCCGTACGCGCCGAAGCGATTGGCGGCGCGCCGCCGCTCCCGGCCGCGCGCGACAGCCTGCGCCGCCTGTTGCTGCCCGGCGCCGTGGCGCTCGCCTCCGACACCGTGGGCTTTGTGACCATCTCGCTCATCAAGGTGCCGGTGATTCAGGAAATTGCGATTGCCGCCAGTCTCGGCGTCGCCGCCATCATTCTCACCAATCTGGGACTCCTGCCGGTCCTGCTCTCTTACGTCACGGTTAACGCCCGGCAGCGCGAGGCAGCCCTTGAGCGCGACCGACGCTTAGCGCCGCTGTGGACCCGTTTTGCGGGCGTGGCACGGCGCGGCCCCGCCCTCGTCACCATCGGCCTGGCCGCCGTCCTGATGATCGTCGGCGCCTCCTATGCGCCGATGGTGCGCATTGGCGATCAGCATCACGGCGTGCCGGAACTGCGCCCAACCTCCACATATAACCTCGATGCCGCAGCCATCGGCGAGCGGTTTGAGATCGGCGTCGACGTCTTCACGGTTATCGCCGAAACCAAGTCGGAAGGCTGCATCGACTATGAGGTGATGAACACCCTCGACCGCTTCGAGTGGCACCTGCGCAACGTGGAGGGCGTGCAATCCGTGGCGGCGCTGAGCGGCGCCGTCCGCAAGGTCGCGTCCGGCCTGAAGGAAGGCAGCCTCAAATGGCGGACCGTGCCGCGCGATCCGTACGTGCTGGCACAAACCGGAACGTACGTGCCGACCAGCAGCGGCCTGCTCAACGCCGATTGCAGCGCCATGCCGGTGATGATCTACACCACGGATCACAAGGCCGTGACCATTGAGAGCATTGTCGACGCGGTCAAGGCTTTCAACGCCGCCAATGCGGACGAGGAGATCGTCTTCCGTCTGGCTTCCGGCAACGTCGGCGTCATGGCTGCGGTGAACGAGGAGGTGTCGGCCTCGCAATTCCCGATTCTCGGCTACGTCTACGCCGCGGTCATCATCCTGTGCCTGATCTTCTTCCGATCGCTGGCGGCAACGGTGTGCATCGTCGTGCCGCTCGCCGCCGTCTCGCTGCTCGCCTATGCGCTGATGGCGGCGCTGGAGATCGGGCTGAAGGTCTCCACGCTGCCGGTGGTGGCGCTCGGCATCGGCATCGGCGTCGATTACGGCATCTATATCTACGGGCAGCTGCGCCTCCACTTGGCGGAGGGCCTCGACTTTGCGACCGCCTATGTACGGACCCTTGCCACCACGGGGGCCGCGGTGGTGCTGACCGGCCTCACCCTGGCGGCCGGCGTGGCGACCTGGATCGTGGCGCCGCTCCAGCTTCAGGCCGACATGGGCACGGTGCTGACCTTCATGTTCCTCGTCAATATGATCGGCGCCATTGTGCTGCTGCCGTCGCTCGGCGCGTGGCTGATCCGGCCGAAGCCGGGCACGGCGCCACCTCGAACGGGAGGCTAACCCGTCTGCGTCGCAAAGACGACTCAAGCAGGAGGCGGTTGACAACCTTCAACGCAGGTCTTGGTGCTCGGTTTGCTGTGGCGGTTGCTTTTCGCTGGCGCAGCCGTGCGGGGCGTCGGGGAAAGGGGCAATACGACCCCAAATTTTGCCGGGAGTTTCTCGCTGAGCCTGTGAGTTGCCGGCAGCAATAGAGCGGCTCAAGATGGATTGGCACCCTATGGGCAAAGACATGCGCACGAGCCGCGGGGCTGCCGCTGGCGTAACCCCCCAACCCCCTTGTCAGGGGGCTTCGGCGGCGGCGTTGTTTTGACCGCGCAAGGCTTTCAAGAATTCCCGATGAGGGGGCAAGGGGGGTTGCGTCTCTCTGTTTCGACGCTCTGAACGCTTACCCGTGGAGGTGCTCACATGTACGATCCATTTGCTCCCCAGGTGAAGGAAAACCCGTATCCCGCCTACGACTGGCTGCGGCGCGAGCACCCGGTGTATCACAACGAAGCACTGGATTTCTGGGTGCTGAGCCGCTACGCGGATGTCGAGGGAGCCGCACGCCGGCCCGAGATTTTTTCCTCGGCTCAGGGCGTTGGGCCGGATCGCCAAGCCGGTGCGTCCATGATTACCCAGGATCCGCCTGAGCACACGCGGCTGCGCAAGCTCGTCAGCAAGGCATTTACGCCCCGCATGGTGACGCAGTTGGAGCCACGTATTCAAGCGATTGCGGACGAACTGCTCGATGCGGTGATTGACGAAGGGGCGTTTGATCTCGTTCAGGACCTGGCCTATCCGCTACCGGTGATCGTCATTGCCGAGATGCTGGGCGTGGATCCGGAGCGCCGGGACGATTTCAAGCGTTGGTCCGACGACGTCATCCACATTGTGGCGGCCGGACAGAACGAAGCGCGGATGGCGCAGTACATGGAGAGTTGGGAGGCATTCAAGGCCTACTTTGTGGGGTTGATTGAAGCGCGTCGCCGCGCGCCGCGGGAGGATCTGGTATCGGCGCTGGTGCTCGCCCAGGAAGAGCGCGACGCGCTCACCCTGAGCGAGCTTCTCAACGCCTGCCTGCTGCTGCTCGTGGCGGGCAACGAAACCACCACCAACCTGATCGGCAACGGCGCCCTGGCGCTCTTCACGCATGCCGCAGAGGGCTTGAAGGTACGCCAGCAGCCCCAGTTCATCCACAGCATGATTGAAGAGGTGCTGCGCTACGATTCGCCCATCCAGGGCACCTTCCGCACTACCACGGAAGCGGTTGACGTTCGGGGCGTGACAATCCCCGCCGACAGCAAGGTCCTGCTGCTCTGGGGCTCTGCCAATCGCGACCCGGAGGTGTTCCCGGATCCGGATCGCTTTGATATTGAACGCCATATCGACCGGCATCTGGCATTCGGCATCGGGATTCACTTTTGCCTGGGCGCCCCGCTGGCGCGGCTTGAAGCACGCGTCGCCACGGAGACGATCCTACGCCGCATGCACCGCGTGGAGCCCGATCCGAACGGGACCATCGAGCGCGTCGACAACCCGCTCTTTCGCGGTCTCAAGCGCTACCCGCTGGTGTTTGAGCCGACGCGGTGATTTCCAGAGCCTCTCTGTGATAGAGTGTCCTACCAGACTTTTCCAGCCGTCCGAGGAGTCACCCAATGCCCGTCGTTGACACACTAAGACTGAAAACCAAGCTGTCGGACAGCGGCATGCCTGAGACCCAGGCGCAGGTTCTCGTCGAAGAGCTCGATGAGGCGCTGAGTGCGGCGATTGCCGCCCAGGTCGCCACCAAGGCGGACGTCGTTGAACTGCGCGCTGCCATTAGCGCCATCTATGAGCGCTTCGAGCAGGTGGACAAACGCTTCGAGCAGGTGGACAAACGCTTCGAGCAGGTGGACAAACGCTTCGACGACAAACGCTGACGATGAATCAACGCTTCAACGAACTGAACCAGAGCGTTATACAAATTCGCTCGTGGCTGGTAGGTCTCTACTTCTTCATTGCCTTCGGCTTTCTCGGGATGATTATGAAGGACATGATCTTCAGGTAGGTTCTGCGTCTCATCTCAGTGGAATGTCGGATTACGCTTTGCTAATCCGATCTACATGACACGAAAATTCCCTACCCGCCGGTCAGCTCACGCCGTACCAATTGGGTAGCTTCCACCATGCGCCGCAGTTTCAACACGGCGAGCCAACGCGGCAGTTGAAAAAAGCCGCAGTCGGGATTGATGAACACCTTTTCAGGCCCGATGTACTGCAAGCCCTCACGAATCCGGGCAGCGATCTCCTCCACCGGCTCCACGTAGAACGATTTCACGTCCACGACGCCCAGCCCCACTTCACGCCCTTCGCAGAACTCCCTGACGCGCTCGATCTCCTTCATCTCGCGGTTGGCGAACTCCAGCACGAACTGATCCGCCCGCGCCTCATGAAAGGTGGGAAACAGCGGCGCATAACGCCGCGGGCCGCGCGGCCGGCTGCCCAGATTGCCGAAACACACGTGCAGGGCAATTTTGGCCTCCACCCCGGCAACGGTGGCGTTGTACAGGTCGAGGTAATCCTTGGCCGTACCGGGGACGATGGCGTAAGAGGGCTCGTCGATCTGCAGCAAGTCAATCCCCTCAGCCACCAGTGCCTTGAGCTCGGCGTTGATCACCGGCACGAAAGACCAGCACAGTTCCAGGCGGTCTTTGTAAAACGACTGGTCGCGGGTCTGAATGTGGATGCTCAGGGTCAAGGGACCCGGACAGGTCACCTTGAGGGGATGCCGCGCGACCTGACGGGCGTAACGCGCCTCCTCGACAATGCCCAGCCCCTGCGGCACGGTCACAGGCTCGACCGGACGGTAGCGCGGCGGCATGTCGTAGCCATAAACGCCCGTCTTGCGCAGTTCCGGCAGGCGCTCAAGGCCCTCCATGCGGCGGTAGAAGCTCTGCACGAAGTACCAGCGGCGCATTTCGCCGTCCGAGATGATGTCCACGCCGGCGCGCTCCTGGTCCAGGATGGCGGCGTTGACCGCGTCGTCCACAGCCTCGCGGGCATCGGTGCTGCCATAGCGGCCCTGCTCGATTTCCTCAAGGGCAGTGAAGAACCAGCCTGGGTAGGCATGGCTGCCGACGACGGTGGTGGGAAGCAGCAGATCGCTCATCTTTCCTCTCGCAGCAGGGACGCCCTTAGCGGCCCTTCCAGTTGGGCTTGCGTTTCTCGGCAAAGGCTTTCGGCCCCTCGACGATGTCCTCGGAACGCCGCATAACGGTATTCTGGGTGTACTCCAGGTTGAGGGCGATTTCCAGCGGATGGCCAAGCCCCATCATCGCCGCCTGCTTGCTGGCCCGGATGGACAGCGGCGCACCCTCCAGGATGTCCTGCGCCCAGCGATGGACGGTAGGCATGAGGTCGGCAAGCGGCACCACCTCGTTGACGACGCCCCAGCGGTGCGCTTCCTGCGCCGTCATGTGGCGGCCGGTCAGGATGTAGCCCATGGCGATTTTCTGCGGCATCATGCGCGGCAGCCGGTGCACCCCGCCGGCGCCCGCCATCAGCCCGACGCGCGGTTCGGGCAGGCCGAGGCGGGCGTGATCGGCGGCGATGATGATGTCGCACGCCAACGCCATCTCGAAGCCGCCGCCGAGTGCGAAGCCATTGACCGCGGCGATGATCGGCTTCCAGCAATTCGTGCGCTTGGCCAAGCCGCCGAAGCCACTCTCGCCGACGCGTACCCCGCCCAGGCCGTGTTCGGCCGTGTATTTCAGATCGTTGCCCGCCGAAAACGCCCTGTCGCCGCTGCCGGTAAGGATGCCGATCCACACCTCGGGATCGTCCTGAAAGTCGCTCCAGACGTCGTGAAGCTCAAGGTTGGCGGGCGGATGCAGGGCGTTCATGCGCTCCGGACGGTTGATCGTCACCGTCGCGATGCGGCCTTTTTTCTCATAGGTAACAAATTCGTATGCCATGGTCAGCTCTCTCCATTCTTCGCTCTGTACGATCCGATGGCACAGGGGCCAAGGCGGCCCAGTATGCCGACGACGCCCTGCCGGTGCAAAAGAGACCTGAAATGCCTCGCGTTTTAACGCTTTCAGGTAAGTGTTACGTGTCCAGCACGAAAATCAATAGTCAAACACCGCCCAGAAAAGGAATCGAGACCGAGCAGGCCATCGACACCCGCACTGGGTGGCAAGGTGTGGCCCAGAACTGAAAACCCCGTACGTTTCTGCCCCAAAGCCATAATTCGGTCGAGCACGACGCGTGGCGCAAACTCAACACCGCTTCCCGTGGTCACTTGGACGCGGTGTGGCACCAATGCCGGGTCGTAGCCAATGGCAACCAACATACCGACGTTAACTACCGTGCCCGTCGCTCCAGTGTCGATGGCGAGACGAGTACGGCGCTGCCAGTCGGCCCCCACAACTCTGCACGGACAGTGATCAATCCCCGTTGAGGATCGAAGGGGAAACTCATAAGACGATTGCCGTGCCTTGCGGCATTGTGCCGGTATACAGAATGGCAAACCGTTTGGGGCACAACACCACAGCTTTGCGATAGACCTCATCTCGGTCCTTGCTATGCCAGCGCACCTTGCCACTCTGCACTTCCAGGGCTTCATTGGTCTGCGGATCTTCTACGAGCACCCACTCCGACGCGAATTGCGCCTCGATCTGGGTCAGGGTCAGGACATCATCCATCTGTTCGGTCCTCCCGATGAAGCCACTTTAGTTCGCCAAGCGCGGTACGTCTATTCCCTGGCGTAAGACCCGAGGGTGCCACCAGCCGCTGGTCTCCTGGCACTGCTGGCGCCACTTCCAGGAAATAAAGGTGGCGTGCCTGAGCATGGAGCGCCGCAGCGTGCCATGCCGGTCGATGCGGTCGAGAAAATCGAACGTCAGCGTGCTTTCGATGCGCTTACGGGCCATCCAGCAGTGCTGCACGGCGGCGGGAATGCCCTTGTAATACAGCACGAAATGCAGGTATTCGTGCGCCAGATAAAGCTCGACGATACGTGACACGCCGGAAAAAGCGTGCACCGGGTGCAGATGCACCTCGCCCTTCCGAAGGTCGGCCATGGCGGCGCCCTTGTCGAGCTCCACCAGGCGAATGGCCGGCCGCCCGATAAGGCCGTTGCCCTTGCCGAGCCTCACTGCGTATTGCCACAACGCTTCCTGCCGTGATTCGGATGGAATGTGCGGGCGTTCCTGCGCCGCCAGGGGACTGAAGGCGTTGAAAACCAGCAATGCAACCAAAATGCCGCAACTTGCAACCGTGACGCGCACCCATTCCCCCCGGCTAATCGAAGACCAGATCGACTCCGCCCAGGACGCCGAAATCGGCCCGCACGCTGTCGCCCGCCTTGCCCTCGTAGACGTCCGTGCACACGCCGGTGCTGATCCGGTCGCCGGCCTTGAGGGCGCCGCCGTATTTGGGCAACTCATTGGCCAGCCACGCCATCACGTTGAGCGGATGCCCCAGCACCGCGGCGCCGTTGCCTTGCGTAATGACCTGCCCGTTGACGATGAGCCGCACGTCGTGCGTGGCCAAATCCAGATCGCGCCACGCCGCGTACGGCTCACCGACGATCCAGGCGCCGTGGATGGCGTTGTCGGCAATCAGCGACAGCGCCCCGGCCGCAGTCCAGTCCACGTAGTGCCAATCGACAATCTCGATAGCCGGCAGGATGGCAGCCACGAAGGGGGCAATGGATTCCGCGGTGTAGGGCTCGGCGGCGGCGGGCACCGTGTCGGCCATCTCAAAGGCGAATTCCGCTTCGAGGATACGGTGCACGAAGTCGCCAGCAGGCAAGCGGGCCGGCGGCGCATAGACCGTCGGTGACAACAGCCGGCCGCAGAACGGCCCGTCGACGCGCAACAGGTCTTGCGCCAGCTTGTTGGTGCACGCCACTTTGTAGCCCACCGCGTGCCCGTGCGACGGCGCCAGGAGCCGCTCGACGAGGGCGGCCTGCACAGCGTAGGCTTCGGACGCTTCCACCGGTCGGCAGGTTTCCGGCAGCGCCTGCGCAACGCTCCGTGTACGCCGCAGTTCCGCCAGGAAGTCGGCCGCGGCAGCTACCCGATCCATACGTTCCCCCTTCTGTGATGAGTGCCCCATTCGGTAACGAAAAGGCGCCCATCATAGGGGACGGGGACGCCAACCGCCAGAGGCGACCGCATCCCGGCGTGCTATAATCGCCGCCCTGAAACGACCCCAAAGAAAACATCGCGCGGCATTTGGCTGAAGGAGTCCCACCACTATGAGAACCATTCCAAGCATTCGTTGGCTGCTGGCACCGCTGGCCGTTGCGCTGGCCGTCCAATTCCCCTCGACCCCGCTGGCGCAGGTGGTCATCGCGGGCAACGACAACAAGGCCCTGGTCGTCGACGGCAAGCTGCAGATCGACCCGCAGGGTGTGCAATCCGTGTCCGTCATCGACATCGGCCCGGACGGCCCGACGCTGCGCGCCACCGTTGAGGTGCCGAACAGCATCTTTGGTCCGCCGACCAACTTGGCCGTCACCGCGGACAACCGCCTGGCGCTGGTGGCGGAAGCCGTGAGGATCGATCCCGACGCCTCGCCGCCGAAGTTCATGCCCAGCGACAAACTGCACGTCATCGACCTGGAGGCGAACCCGCCGCGGGTCATCGACACCCTCACCGTGGGCCGCCAACCCTCCGGCATGGCCATCAGCCCCGACGGGCGCCTGGCGATCATCGCCAACCGCGCCGAGACGTCCGTGTCGGTGCTCAGCATCGCGGGCAAGCAGGTGCGTTTCGAGGGCACGGTGGAAACGGGCGATCAGGTTACCCACGTGGCGTTCACCCCGGACGGCAAACGCGCCATGATCAACAAGGCCAGCACGGATCAGGTCTCATTTCTGGCCATCGACGGCGCCGAGGTCACCCTCGTCGGGCCGGACCTGGCGGTTGGCGATTACCCGTACAACGCCGACATCACCCCCGACGGACGCCTGGCCATCGTGGCCAACACGGGCAACAACGGGCGCTCCGACGGTAACATCGACTCGATCACCGTGATCGACTTGCAGCACAATCCGCCGCGCGTCATCGACCACCTGGCGGCGGGCGACGCGCCGGAGGGCATCACCATCAGCCCGGACAGCCGCCTGGCGGTGACCGGCAATCTGTGCGGCAGCGACGCGCCGCCGGACGCCTGGTTTCTGCGCAGCCCGGGCTGCATCCAGGTGTTCGAGATCAGCGATTCGGGCGTGCGCCACGTGGCGGAACTGCCGGCCGGCGGCGTTCCCGAAGCGCTGGCCTTCAGCCCGGATGGCCGCTGGCTGCTGGTCGCCAACCTGTTGGATGCCGATGTGAGCGTTTTCAAGGTGCAGGACGGTCAGATTATCGACACGGGCCGCAAGCTGGCGCTGCCCGGACACCCGGGCTCGATGCGCGCCACCACGCCTTGATGCCCGAATTTCCTGCTCTGGTGAAGGATTGAATAACGCAGGAGGAAAGCAAACGATGCCGATGGCAGCGGTGATCCATAAGAAAGGAGCGCCCGACGTGTTGCGCTGGGAGGCCATCGACGTACCGGCACCGGGTCCCGGCGAGGTTCGGCTGCGCAACGAGGCGGTCGGGCTCAACTTCGTCGATACCTATCACCGCCGCGGCATACCGCACCCCTGGCCGGTGCCGCCGCTGCCGGTCGTGCTCGGCTTCGAAGGCGCCGGCCGCGTCGAGGAAGCCGGAACCGGTGTCACCGGGTTTGCGGTGGGAGACCGGGTCGCCTATGCCCTACCGCCCCACGGGGCCTACAGCCAAGTACGCAACTACCCCGCCGCGAATCTCCTCAAGGTGCCGGCTTCCCTCGACCATCTCGACGACCGCATCCTCGCCGCCTCGATGCTCAAGGGCCTGACCGTGCAATACCTCGTGCGGCGGACGTACCGCGTAGAGCGGGGCGACGTCGTGCTCGTCCACGCCGCGGCGGGTGCCACGGGTCTGCTCCTCTGCCAGTGGGCGAGGCATCTCGGGGCGACCGTCATCGGCACCGTAAGCTCGGCGGCGAAAGCAGAGGAGGCGCGTGCGTCGGGTGCGGAGCATGTCGTCATCCACAGCGCGGGGGATTTCGTCGCCACCGTCCGCGAAGTGACGAACGGCGAAGGCTGCGCCGTCGTCTACGAATCAATCGGCAAGGACACGTTCCGCCGGTCACTCGATTGCCTGCGCCCGCTCGGCATGATGGCGAGCTACGGCCACGCCTCCGGCCCGCCCGATCCCGTCGACGTCATCGAGCTCGGCGCGCGCGGATCGCTCTTTCTCACCCGTCCCGCGATCATGCACTACCTCGGGACGCGCGACGCCCTGGAGCGCAGCGGGGAAGAACTATTCGAGGTTCTCGCGCAGGGGGTCGTGCGGCCCGCCGTGAACCACGTCTATCCGCTCGCGGAGGCCGCCGAGGCACACCGGGCGCTCGAAGCGCGAGAGACCACAGGCGCCACCGTGTTCCTGCCCTGGGCGTGAGCGGCATCTCTGTGCGCTTACTTGTCGTGACGGCGGCGTTGTACCCCTGGAGTGGGAAATCCCTGCCGTTTCCGGGCTGCTGCTGGGGTCTGCGACCCGCGTCCGGTCTTGAAGCGCGACGCCGCGAAACTCCCACGAATACCCCACTGAGGGGTGCAGGAAAGCCCTTCAGGTTCATGGCCGCCCCACCGCTTTCACCGGAAACGGCCAAAATCGCCCTTTCCGGTGGGGAAGTCGCCTCGGCGCATCCGCCGAAACGCGCAAAGCCAGCATCTATACGAGTTTCAGCGCATGCGAAAGTTTACATATAATAGTCTTATCGGAAGTTGGGAGGGCCAGTCGTAAATTTCCACGGGAGGGGAAGGAACGTAGATGCCGAAGACACAATGGTTATATCATTTTCTGCGCACAGAGCATGCCTTGCAGGCTATAGAAAGGAGCCGACTGAAAATTTCCGACCTGGACAAGACAAACGATCCCTACGAATTCTTAGCAATCGCCTTCCCCGATCGCGAGTTTGAAAAGGGAGTGTTAAAATTCCAGAAGGGTCTAGCGACAGATTATGGCGTGATCTGTTTTAGCGAGACATATAAAAATCCTGCATTATGGGGACATTATGCTGACAAATTTATGGGCATGTGTCTCGGTTATGAATTCAGGGCATCTCTAATAATACCCATCTCCCACATGGTTTAGAATTACTGAAACACGTCAACCAGCAAGGCCGGAGGAGTTGAACATGTCTCAGATGGGCTTTTTCGATGTCGAGAATCGCTACGCCGCTCTGGATGCCAAGAACGATCCCTTGGTGAAAATCAATGCCGTCGTTCCTTGGGAAGCATTCCGCAGCCGCCTGGAGAACGTCTGGCGCAAGCCAGCCGACAAGCGCAAGTCCAATTCGGGGTGCAAGCCGTGGGATGCCATCGTCATGTTCAAAGCCATCATTTTGTGCGCCCTCTACAATCTGTCGGATGATCAAGTCGAGTATCACGACCGCCTGTCCTTCGTGCGCTTCTTGGGACTGGCACTTGAAGACAAGGTGCCGGACGCCAAAACCGTGTGGCTCTACCGCGAGCAGTTGTCACAGGCTGGCCTCATCGATGCCTTGTTTGAGGATTTCGACGGCTACCTGAAAAACCAGGGCTACCAGGCAATGGGTGGTCAGATCATAGATGCTTCGATTGTCGCGGTTCCCATCCAGCGCAATCGTCGTGACGACAATGAGCAGATCAAGCGCGGTGAGCTACCCGAGGCCTGGGCCGACAAGCCGGCCAAGCGTCGGCAAAAAGACAGGGATGCGCGCTGGACCAAGAAGCACGGCAAGAGCCACTATGGCTACAAGAATCACGTCAACATCGACCGTCGGCACAAGCTGATACGGCGTTACCGGGTGACGGACGCAGCGGTGCATGACAGCCAAGTGCTTGAGGAGTTGTTGGCGTCGGACAACACGGCAAGCGGTGTCTGGGCGGACAGCGCCTACCGGTCGAAAGACACTGAAGCGAAGGTGAAAGCCAGGGGCTTGACGAGTCGGATTCATCGCAAGGCTTCTCGCAACCGCCCGTTGCGCGATTGGGAGAAAGCGGGCAACCAGAGTCGTTCCCGATTTCGGGCTCGGATAGAGCATGTCTTCGGCGCGCAGCACAACGACATGGGCGGGACTCTGGTTCGCAGCATGGGGCTTGTACGGGCGAGGGCGCGCATAGGTCTTAAGAACCTTGCCTACAACATGCGGCGCCTGGTTCACTTGCAACGTCTGGCGATGGTGGATTCACGCTAAAGGGCGCAGGGGGGTGCCGGATGCCCTCTTTGAAGGCGCCATGGCTCCTGTTGAGGAGCGACATCACCACGCAAACCGCCGTTTATTCTCTGTCGCCATGGCGCGGCAAAGTCACTCACGCCAGTTTTGCCCGCCAGTGAGTCATTTTTCGAGGCGCCCTTCACTAGAACAGATAAGTTTAGGAAAGTTTCATACCAACAAAAAAGATTTACTATGGAAAATTTTACTGATCTGATTAGACTGTTAAGAAATGATGTAGAGTCAAGACGTTTTATAGAAAGATTCAATAATAATTCATTTAAAAAGGCTCGTAATCAACTTCTCGACCTTATGCATACTAAATCATATAACTGGGAATACGAAGAAGAATGGCGCGCATGGTCTCGAAAGGAAAATTTAGATGGAAAACTGTATTTTGCTGAACTTGAGCAATGCGAACTCCGTGAGATATTGATCGGGTTTCGTTGCCCCAAACAGAGCAAGATAAAGTCACAGGTCCGCAAATTGATTGCCCAATACCCTGATCCACCACCAAAGATTTTTTTCACCCAACGATCGTTATCCACATATGAAATCGAGAGAGTAGCAGCTTAGGCCACCCTTCCAGCATACCCAGGAAGTATGCCAAAAGCGACATAACCGCCCTTATCCGAAGTTAGACGCCGTGTCTGCTTGGGATGCGCTGGTTGCTTTGACCACCTGACTTGATCCGCCGGACGCCGAGCAATGCTTCACAAAGTAAAGAACCAGAGTTACCCCCCGCTACAGCCCCTGGCCCGCTTCCCCTTCCCGACATATCCCCTCCGCCTCCAACATGCCGTTAAGGCGCTCAAGAACATCCGTATTTTCGGACAGGGTGAAACTGTCCACCGTGCAGTCGGCGACGCCGGTCACGCCGTCCACCGCCCCCAATGAGACCAATCGACGGATGCAGGCCGACTCGTCGGCAGGCTGCGGCAGCAGATTGCGGCCTGCCAGGCGAGATAACGCGGCCACCACGCCATACGCCCCCCAGTTGGCGACGCTGGCGATGACCAGGTGGGTCGCGCAGGTGACTGTGGGTTCGTCAGGCAGGGTGGCCACCTCGGGAATGTGACTTGCCAGGTTTCCCATGCCGATTTCATTGCCGCCGTCGCCGATGCCGACGCTGTGCGGATGTTGCCGAAAAAGGTGGTCGAGTCGGGCGGTGTGCGGGGAGATGTCCTGGCCGCGCATGTTCAGGTAGGTTCCGCTGCGGGTGAGACCGCAGCGTTCGATGGCGATCAAAACGGTGGGTGCAATGCGGTCGAGCAGGTCGCGGGCAGCCTCACGGCTCGTGGCGTCATCGGCGATGGGGAAATCCACCGTTTCCGTGTCGTCGGGGGCCAAATCGGCCAGCAGAGGTGCGGTGTAAGCGTCGCTGACGTACGCCACCCGGTTGCCCAAGGCTTCCAAGGCCCGCCCCAGAGCCAGCGCCCCCGGTGGGCCATCGGTTTCGGGTGCGTCGGCGCGTTGCACGTAGAAGCCGGTGGCAATCAGCACCGTTCCCGTGTGCGCCAGCAGAAACCGCGCCGCCGCCTCACAGAAGCCGGTCGGAAGATACGGACGCAGGGCTGCAACGCCCCGCCTGTCCTGCGCCAGAATGACATCCTCTAGGGTCGTCATAAAGCCTCGCCTCGGCGTTCGCGCGCGGGCCAGTGCGTTACGAGTCCAACGGGTGATCGGGGTCGAGGTCGCGCAGGAAATGACTGATTCGCGTCACCTCCGCGGTCTCGCCGATGGCCTCGGCGGCCTGCCGCAGGCCGTTCAGGCAACGCAGGAACGGCCGGTTGGGCTCGTCCTGCCAGCGCAGTTGCTGGGTGCCGTTCCAGCCGCTGGCACGGGCGCGGTCGAGACCGCGGTGATAACCGACGCGGAAAAAGGCGTACGCCGCGACCACGTCATTGGACAGCGCCAACTCGCCAAGCGACGCCCAGGCGCTCAACGAGGCGGGATACGCCGACGCAATCGCGCTCAGCCGTTCGCGGCAGGCCGCCGGCTCGATTTCACCCGCCTCCAAGGCCGCCCACGCCTGCACGGCGCGTTCGGCGCTGTCTCCAGGATCGTCGGACAACACGGAAACGGGCTGCCCAAAGGGAATGTCGATTGCCATCTTAACCTCCAGTTCAAGGGGATAGGGACTCAGGAGCGCGGCACCGTACTGAGGATGTCCACCAGGCTGCGCAGGTCCGGCAGGGTGTCGAGATGATACAGGCAGCGCGCCGCGAGCAGCGTCCGCTCGGTTGACAGCACGGCAGCGGCGCACTGGCGAAACTTGGCCTCGAACTCGGGACGCGTCGGGGGTCGCTGCGGGCTGCCGCGGGCGTGTTCGACGGTCTCGATCAGGCTGCGACCGTCGTTGAGGTCGGCTCGCAAAACGGCAGGGGAATCGGAACCGTCCGGCATCTCCAAAGATGCGTCCTGCTCCACCTCGACGCGCCCCATCAGGGCTTGCACCTCGTCAGCCGACACGCGGGAGGGGTTGAACTGCGGCAAGCCCACCCGGCCGTCGCACAAGGCCACCGCGACGGCATACGGCAGGCTGCGCTGCGCCTGCTGCAGATTGGCGGGCGCAAAGGACAGGGCCGGCACCGCGGACGGATTCACCCGGCAAACGAGACGCCGCACCTGATCGGGCTCGATGCCCTGTTGATGCAGCGCCAGCGCGGCGTCGATGAAGCCATGCGCAGCGATGTCAGTCGGGTACAGCTTGAAGTGCAACTCGGCGCGGTCCAGCGCGAAATCGTCGCCCCAGCTTTTCAGCACCCTGTCGGTCTGAAATGACCCATCCTCAAAAAGCGCCAGCCAAGCTGCGAGTTCCCCGCCGGCCTTCACGTCGCCGCTGTTGAAGTCCTGACCCGCCTGCAAGGCGCAGAGCAGCCCGCTGCGCGCCGCCTGGCCGCTCTGCATCTCCGAGTCATCGCCGCCGGTCGTCTCAGCCGCGGTCATCACAAAGGCATGACGCAACTGCTCGGGCGACAGGCCCAGCAACCGTCCCGCGGCTGCCGCCGCGCCCATCGTTCCGGCAACGGCGGTCATGTGCCCACGCTGCCGGTCGGAATCCACAGCCGCCGCCAGCCGCGCCGCAACCTCGTAGCCGGCGACGTACGCCGTCAGCGCTTCCGGCCCACTGACCTCTCGGACCTCGCTCACAGCCAGCAGAACCGGCAGCAGAACCGAGGTGAAATGCCCGCCGCTGGGAACATGAACGTCGCTGTAGAGATAGGCGTCCGTCATGGTGCCCAGCAGCCAGGCGGCGTCGAGCTGACTCACGCGCAGCGACGGGTCGCCGATGACGCGAACCTGCGGCGCCGAATCCATGTCCGCGATCAGGCGCCGCACGTGCTGCGTTGCCGGGTGGTGCGTGCCGGCCAGCGCGGTGCCGCAAGCATCGAACACGGCCAGCTTGGCGCGGCTGCGGACGCGGCGCGGCAGGGCTTCGAAGCTCAGGCCGGAAATCCAATCAGCGAGAAAGACGCTGGTCATAAGGGGCGGCCTCCGCCGCCTGTCCACAGCCCTGCGAGCGTTAGCGAGACAGGGCGTTAAGATGCGAGTGCCGCTAAGCCGTGCGGGCGGCCAGCATGTCGCGCGACGTCTCGACACTGCTCTGCACGTTGTGCTCGGCCAGATACTTGTCCAGGTCCGCATCGTGCAAGTCGCCGACGGCATGGAAAGTGATGGCGAACTGATCGGGCTGAAACCAGGTGGCTTTCTTGAGGAGGGACACCGACGCCACGCGGTAACTGGGATCGCTTGGCCGGCGCTGCGCCAGGTTTTGCAGAAAATCCACTCGTCGGAAGAGGTCCGGGGACCACTTGAGGCGCACGGGTCGGTCCGCCTGCGCCATGTAGCACAGATCGAGTCCCGTTTCCTTGAGGTCACGCCGTAAGCGCCGGTAATCGGCGTCGGTCAGGATGATCAGATCTGAGGTACTCAACTCACGCTCCCTTCTTCGATGGCCATGCTGTTTTCCCACTCCTTCAGAAGCTGTTGCAGCCGTTCCGAGGCGTCCCCTTGTCGGCTGCTGATGTCGGCAAGCTGTTGCCAATCGCTGGGGTCATGCCGGGTCTCCAATTCGGCCTGCAGGGCGGCGATTTCCGCCTCAACCTGGGCGATCTCACGCTCGATGGAGCCTGGCGTGCGCCGTTTGACGCCGCGCCGCCGGAGGGGAGGAGGCGCTTTCTTGCGGGCCTTCACCGACGGGGCGGCGGGTGCCGGGGCCGCCAGGGACGCTTGGTAATCGGAATAATTGCCCGCGTGCGACGTGCACATGCCGTCGTGCAGAATCAGCAGCCGGTCGATGACGCGGTCCAGAAAATAGCGGTCGTGCGACACGATCAGCAGGGTGCCGGGGTAGCCCGCCAGGGCCTGCTCGAGCATCTCGCAGGCAGGGATGTCCAGATGGTTGGTCGGCTCGTCAAGCACCAGCAGGTTGGCCTTGGTCAGCATCAGCTTGGCGAGCGCCACGCGGCTCTTCTGGCCGCCACTCAGACTGCCGATAGTCTGCAACACCTCATCGCCCGAGAACAGGAAGCGGCCCAGGTGACTCCGCATCTCGCCCTGCGTCCAATCCGGCGTCATCTGCCACACCTCGTCGAGCACGGTGTTCCGTGCTTGCAGACTGCCCAGTTCCTGATCGTAATACGCCACGGCAATGTTGCTGCCGACTTGCAAGGTGCCGCCGTCGGGCGCTTCCTGGCCCATCAGCAGGCGCAGCAGGGTGCTCTTGCCGGCGCCGTTGGGCCCCGTCAGGCCGACCTTCTCGCCCCTGTAGACGGTAAACGACAGGCGCCGCAGCACCTCGCGGTCGCCGTAGCGCTTTTGCAGATTGCGGCACACCAGCACCTCGTGGTTCTCACGCCGGTTGGCGGTAAATTGCACGTTCATGCGGCGCCCGTCGCCGCCCGGTCTTTCAAGCCGATCGATGCGCGCCAGCATCTTCTGGCGGCTCTGCGCCTGCTTGGTCTTCTGCCCCGCCATGTTGCGACGGATGAATTCCTCGTGCCGCTCGATCTCGGCCTGCTGCTGGTCGTACGCCTTTCCCTGCTGCTCGCGGCGCAGCGCCTTGGCGGTCACGTAGGCGGAATAATTACCAGGATAGCGCTGCAGGCCGTGCTGCTCCAACTCGACGATTTCATCGACGGTGCGGTCGAGAAAATAGCGATCGTGCGAAACAGCCACGACGGCGCCCGCATAATCCCGCAGGACGCCTTCCAGCCATTCCGTCGCCTGCACGTCGAGGTGGTTCGAGGGCTCGTCCAGCAGCAGCAAGTCCGGCTCTTGCAGGAGCACGCGGGCCAGGGCCGCGATATTCTTCTGACCGCCGCTGAGGTGTCGAACCGACGTTTGCAGCGCCTCGGGACGGAACCCCAGCCCAGACAAGGTGGCCTCGACGCGCGCGCGGATGGCATAGCCCTGCCGAGCGTTGAACGCCTCCATCAGCGCCCCATAGCGTTGCATGTCGGCGTCGCTGGCCTGCTGCTGCGCCATGCGCGTTTCCAGGCGAGTCATTTCCGCCTGCATGTCCAGCAGCGGGCGGAACGCCTCGCACACCTCGTCGTACAGCGTCCGGTCGCCCTCAGCCGCCATTTCCTGAGTGAGGTAGCCGAGGCGCACCTGACGCGCCGTTTCGATGGCGCCGCGATCGGCGCTCATCACACCGCTGAGGAGATTGAGGAGGGTGCTTTTGCCGCTGCCGTTGGCGCCCACCAGGCCGATCTTGCGCCCGGCTTCGATCTGCCAGGAAACATCTTGCAGAACCGGCACCCCGGCGAAGGTCTTGGTGATATTGCTTACACGCAGAAGAGTCATGGGTAGTCAGTCTAATTGACACCGGCGAGCAGCGTCAAGAACGGTGCCAACACACGCTTCGGCGTTGCGCCGGGCGGGGGGCGTGTCTATACTGGCGTCACTCCATCCATGTTCAACCGTATCTATTGATTGGATGCCGCGAGGGCAGATTCGGTGCCGCCAGACCGTTGGCGGGAGCGGCCTTTGGATCATATCTCATTTGGATTTCCCCCTCACCCCAACCCTCTCCCCAATGAGAGGGAGGGAGGGGGGAGCATGAGCCGGCATTTTCAAAAGGAGTACAAGGGATGTCAGATTTCAGGCAGCAGCTATTCCACCAGTTCGTTGCCAACGGGGTGACGGACTGTATCGAGTCGTTCAAGACGCAGTACCAGGCCAAGCGGGAGAACCGCTTTCACCTTGACGGCATCACGTATGAAATCGGCACGCCGGCCATCAACGGGGACGCCATTGAGCTGGAAATCAGCTCCAAAATTCCGCAGGACGATCTGGACCGGGAAGAGTTCACCAACTATTTCTCGGCCATTGGGGAATTCCTCGCCAGCGACGCCAAGCGCCCGGAAGACATGGACATGGAAAACATCGTGCAACAGGAGGCGAACGGCGACTCGACCAAGGAGCGGGATTACGTTCGGTTGCACTATCGCTATGGCTTCGAGGAAATGTACGACAACGACACGATCGCCGAGCGCATCGCCGCCGTGCAGAAGGACCCGGAGGCCCATCCGCTGCCGGAGATTCCCAACGTCAATACCCTGGCCGGTCGCGTGGTGCTATCGTGCGTAGAGGAGTTCATGCGGCAGGAGGCAACGGAGCGCATGCAGCGCCTTATCGAGGCCAATCAGGAGGTACGGCAGACCTTCAGCAAAACCGATGCGGCCAAGGCCGAGGAATAAGCCGGAAACGCCGGCTCTATTGCGGCTCGGGCGCCGGGACGCCATTGTCGGGGGCGGAATCATCCGGGGCGAACGGCTCTGGCACGTACGGCTCGACGACCTCCGGCAGCCCCAGCTCCGGGAGGGCGGGCAGTTGTTCCGGCGTAATGAGCGGCTCCTCAAGGATGCCAACACCTTGCTCCAGGATCGTCCTTTCCAGCAGGCCGGCAGTGTAGCCGAACGTCGGGCCCAGAATGGACGTATGGGTCAACAGGATCGTCAGATCAGGCAGGAATCTGTTGCCCACCAGGAACAGCAGGGAAACGAAGACAACGACCTTCAGCAGGCCAAAGCAAAAGCCCAGCAGCCGGTCGAGAATGGAAAGCCCCATCGCATGGGTCAACACCGCGCCCAATTTGACGAAGCCGACGAAGAGCACCACGGCGGCGATGAAGACCAGCGCCATGCCGACAACCTGCCGCACCCAGGTTTCACTGACGACCCCCTCCAGGGCAACGAACACGTGGGGATAGGCGTACACCGCCAGCGTCACCACCACGACAAAGCCCAGCAACGACAGCATTTCCCGCAAGAAACCCCGAAACAGGCTCCAGATACCGCTCAGGATCAAGACCACAATCGTCGCCAAGTCGAACCAATGGATACCACTGTCCATGCGGTAGCTCCGTCACATTCGAGGGTCGGTTTGTGCAGCCAACGGGTTGCGTTACGCCGCGGCCAGCAGGCACGCTTGGGAGGGCTGTCAGTCTATCGCTTGCCCGCGGGGAGGTCAAACCGTCATCATGCCAACGACGACGCGTAGGCGGGTTCTGCCCCACGGCGTCACAGTAGAGGAGAAGACAGATGAGCCGATTCTTTGGAGCCGTTACCCAGAATGGCTACGTTGTGCGTGACATCCAGGCCGCCATGCGGCACTGGATCGAGGTGTTGGACGTTGGGCCGTGGTACTACGTCGAGCGCGCGCCCATCGTGGATTTTTCCTATAAGGGGACGCCCTCGCCTGCCGAAGTCTCGATTGCCCTGGCGAACTCGGGCACGCTGCAAATCGAACTCATCCAGCAGCGCAACGACGGGCCGTCGATGTACCACGATTTCCTGCAGGCAGGGCACGAGGGTCTGCAGCACGTTGCGTATTGGACAACCACGTTCGAGGCCGACCTCGCCCGCGCCCTCGATGCCGGCTACGCCATTGGCCAGTCAGGACGCGTCGGGGATCCGGGACGCTTCGTCTACTTCCAAACCGAAGGGCATCCCGGCACGGTGGTCGAGCTCTCGGACATCAGCGGTCCCAAGGGGCGGATGTTTCGGCGCATTGCCGAAGCCGCGCGCGACTGGGACGGCACCGACCCCATTCGCACCGTCTGGCCAATGGACGGATAAAGCGAGATGAAAGGAGGACTTGTCATGGGTGATCCGCTCAGCAGGATTCTGGCAACGACGGAAGCCGAGCAGTTGGCCACGGGATTTGCCTTTACGGAAGGGCCGACCTGGCATCCCGACGGCTTTTACTATTTCGTGGACCTGCCCAACAACCGGCTGCACCGCCTGGTCCCGGGACAGCCACCGGAAACGGTGCGTGAGAACACCGGCGAAGGCAACGGCACGACGTTCGACCTGCAAGGCCGCCTGCTCATGTGCGAAGGCGGTAACCGCCGGGTCACCCGCATGACAGCCGATAGCCAAGTCGAGACGGTTGCCGAGCGCTATGAGGGTCGGCGCCTGAACCGGCCCAATGACGTGGTGTGCGCCTCGGACGGCAGCATCTATTTCACCGACCCCGGCTTGCGCGTCCCCTTCGCAGAGCGCGAATGCCCCTATTCGGGGGTTTACCGGATCGCGCCCGACGGCGCCATGACCCTGGTGGCGGACTGTGAGTATCCGAACGGTCTGGCCTTTTCGCCCGACGAGAAAACCCTATACGTCTCCAATACGCGCTGGGGAGCCTACATTCACGCCATCGAAATCGGGGCAGATGGTCTCATGGTGCGTCGGCAGATTTTCGCCGACATGTCGTCCGTGGAGTCCGATGGCGTGCCGGACGGCATGAAGGTGGACGTGGAAGGCAACGTCTACTGCACCGGTCCGGGCGGCACCTGGGTCTTCGCTCCCGACGGCACCCGGCTGGGCATCATTCGCACCCCGGAGATCCCGGCGAATCTGCTGTTCGGCGGCCCCGACCGGCAGACGATGTTCTTCACGGCACGAACCTCCGTCTACACCCTGCGCAGCAAAATACCCGGCCTGCCGCATCCCTGGACGCGATAAGCGTCCTGATCCGAAAATTTATACCTTTCAACTCCTTGATCTGTTGACAATACAGATCTGACAATCGCCAAAATGCAGAAGCGATAAACTCAAGCGGGCCGGTGTTTTTGCTCCACCGCAGGCGCGGGCACGTCCATGAACCAACCTCCAGACATCGACAGCAGAGCTATTATGCTGGGGCAATCAGCCGCACGGATTCCAGAGCGTCTGCTCCTCGCCCATGCACGAGGCGAGGTTCTCTTCGTCGCAGGCGCTGGCGTTTCAATGTCCGCAGGGTTGCCCAACTTCCGTGAACTCGTCGTAAAAGTGTACGAAGCGCTGGATTTGGGAGTGTATTCCGTTATTTCGCATAATGGACACAACACTGACTTATCTAACTTGAATGATGGACAAAAAGCGGAGATTAAGCGTTTCCAACAAGACGAATACGATGTCGTTTTGGGAATGCTTGAGCGGAGGCTTGAGCAGGGAGTTGAAGGAAACACTGGAGGGAGTCCGGTTAGGGAGAAAATTGGAACGATCCTCCGTGCCGGGGCTAAACCGGCTTCAATTCATCGAGCATTGATGCGCCTTGCCGACCGCGGTGGGGCATCGGCGATCATCACGACGAATTTCGATCTCCTCCTTGAAAGCGCCGCGCGGGCTATGAGGCAATCGGTCGAGACATACGCACTTGGGGGAATACCTAGGCCAACCCGCAGGCCAGAATTCAAAGGCGTACTGCACATCCATGGCGCCTTGGACCGAAATCCTAAGCGAAGTGCCGATTTGATTATTTCCGATCAGGACTTCGGCGAATACTATTTCCGCCGGCGAATCGTTCCCGATCTGATCTACGACGCCACCCGCCTGTATAACTTGGTCTTTGTAGGCTACAGCGCAAACGATCCACCAATGAGATATCTGCTTAACGCCGTGGCTGCGGATGTGGCCCGCTTTCCTGACCTCAAGGAACGATTCGTATTCGTGGGAATGGATGAGGACGATCCCGTAACATTGGAGGATTGGAGGGATCGTGGCATCACGCCGATACGGTACGAAAGCCCAAGTAATGACCATTCTCAGTTGACACGTACACTGGTCCAATGGGCTGAATTCTCGGCCATCAATGGAAAGAGAAGCCGTATCGACCGAGAAATGAAGAATATCGTAAGGGCAAGAAGGACGGGGGCCAACGACGAAGAGCGTGATTTATTCGACCATATCATCCGTCGAAGCGAGCCAAGCGAACGCCTTCGCTTGTCATCTCTGGTTTCCAAACACAACGCGGACCTGGGTTGGCTCGACGCTATCGTGGAAGCGTCGTCGCAGGTAGGCCAAAGGGCTCGCTGATGAGATCCTTTCCGCAGACTTGGAGTGTAAGAGACCAAGAGATAATGCGTTGTGCAGTCGCGTTTCTCAAGGGTCGTCTCGAAGACAAAGAAACCATCGAATGGGCTGTGGGTCTCGGTCCGAGTGAAATCGTCAAACGACAGGCAATCCTGAACTGGCTTGATCGAGAGGATGGAATAAATCTCAGGGAACCGTGGCGTTCCGCTTGGCGTTTAATTGAAGAAAGCTGGGAGGAGCCAATTGGTAGGGACGATAGTTGGAATCAGAAGACAATCAGAGAACGATTCCATTGCGGGGACCGATCCGGCAGCCTTGTTTCAGTCATTGTTGATCTCGTCGCACCAAGGTTAGTTGTTGGACCCTACTTGTCTCGCGCTCGCCAATACCAGAATTTTCCCAAAAGTCCCAAAACCTTCCGCGATATGTTTTGTGCGAGCCTGACAAGTGGAAAAGTGATCAATCCGACCTTTCTGGGCTTGGAGCAACTGACCGAAGGGGAATTCCTCGTTTCTTGGGCCAGTGCGTTGGATGCCGCGGTTGCGCACGGATTGGATATTGCAAGGCGCATCGGGTGGAGGGGACGAGAGCATCTCTTACTGCGCCGCGTGTACTACGCATCAGAGTGTAAGTCCGACGAAGACAAGCACGAACCCGATGCATTTGGCCGAGGCATTGCCCCCTCGGTAAAGCTCCTTCATGCAGTCGTTTCACGTCTCGCTGACGTCGATTTTTCCGCTGCGCTTGCTTTTGTCAGCCGCTGGAAACAAACGGTCTCTCCTATCCATCTGCGACTCTGGGCGGCAATTTGTCGTGATTCCCGGATTGCGCCCGCCACCGAGGTAAGTGAGTTTCTTCTCCAATTAGACCATGGAACCTTCTGGGATGTTTATCACCACCCGGAAATTGCCGAACTGCGTGCTCGACGTTTCTACGAATTAGACAACGCCGCACAAAAGGCCATTACTAAAAGAATACGCAAGGGGCGGTCTCGCAACTCATGGCCTAAGAATGCCGAAGTGCACCACATTGAGAAGGCTCGCCTCTACTGGATTGTCCGGGAGCTGAGACGCATTGAGGTGGCCGGGGCTACTCTCCCGCGGGGCGACAAAACCTGGTTGGGATCAAACATCGGCCGGTTCTCCGATTTAGCTGAAATGGATCGAATCGACGAGGGGTTCTTGAACGCCCCGAAAGTGGGTTACAGCTTCCCAAATCCTGACCGCTCCCTGGATTTCCTTGCGGGCACTGATCGGCTGAGAGCGTTGGAACAAGCACTCTCACGCCCGTCCCACGGATTGGATGATGATCCAGCCAGCCGGGCAAGAGCTTGGCTGAGCGAAGAAGATAACCCTCTGCAGGTTTTGAAGGACATGGAATCAAGCCTCAATGGCGGAGCGGAGTTCCCGCAGGTCTGGGAATGCTTGGGTTGGATACATTCACCTGCGGCGGATCAAGAAAGGGAAATTGGCAAGGAAGCCGTCCGTCGGATGCTTAATCTCCTTGAGACGTTGTCCGGTGACACTCTATCCAAAGCCATCGAAGGCATTACCCACTGGCTTAGTTCTTGGCAAAAGTACGTTGTCGCCCAGCCAAATTGGTCCGTAGTCTGGCTCCGCGCTTGGCCATCGGCTGTCGAGACGACGAATGCAAGGCAGCCACCGAATGAAGAACCTAACCTTAATGTTAACGTGTGGCCCAATGCCGACGAGCCTCAAGACCTGGATACCCTGAACCCACCCGCGGGGAAGCTCGTTGGTGTGTTCCTGGCTGCCCGCCCAGACTTAACCCAGAATCCTCGGCCATTTGATAATCCCAGCGATTTACGAATGGTGAGAGATCATGTCATCAACGCTTCGGGTCGATCTGGATTGATTGCCAAGCATCGGCTGATCGAGCTTCTGGGATACTTCCTACACACTGACAAAGAATGGACCCAAGAGCACCTTATTCGCCCGCTTCGTGCGAATAACGAGGATGCACTGGCCCTTTGGCGTGCTGTCAGTTGTCGCACGCAATTCAAGGACGTACTGGGAATTATTGGTGATGACATGGCAGCGCGGACCAAGGACCGCCAGCTTGATCGTGATGCTCGTTGTTCATTGGCATTCAGCTTGGTCGTTGAATCCCTTCATGCTCTGTGGGAACAACGAGAACCGGCTATCGAGCACAGCCGTATCCAGCAAATGATACGGTCACTGGACGACGAAGAGGTACGTACGTCCTGTGCAGAAGCAACCACGCGCTTCGTAAGTGAGATATCATCACCGAGCAATCAGGAACCGAACCTGCCGTCGCGGGAGGAACTATTCCGGTCAGTGGCCAAGCCTTTCCTGCAAAACGTCTGGCCGCAAGAACGCTCACTGACATCGCCGGGGCTCAGTCATGCATTGGCGAAACTCCCGGCAATCGCCGGCGGTGGCTTCGCCGAAGCTGTGGACACCGTGGACCGGTTTCTCAAGCCGTTTGCTTGTTGGTCAATGTCCGATTATGAGTTGTATGGGAACGAGAATGGCGTGCCAAAACTGGCAATAGTTGACGACGAGGCCAAAGCCAATGCGTTATTGCGCCTCCTTGATCGGACGGTCGAGAAGGCAGAAAACGCGATCATTCCCTATGACTTGGGAGATGCACTTGCTCAGGTGCGTAAGGTTGCGCCGCATCTTGTTCAGGTTCCAGCATATCGCCGCCTCGAAACAGCGGCTCGCCGGACGAGATGGTAGCGTCTTATCAAAGGGTGAGGCGGCATGGACCACATCTTCGTGTACTGGGACAACTCGAACATCTTCCACGAGGCGCAGCGCTTGGCCGAGGAGCGCTCGGAAGACCCCAATGCGCGGTATCGCATTCGGGTGCACTTTGACAACATGCTGCGGCTGGCGCACGCGGACCGGCCCATTGAGCGAGCCTTGGCGGTGGGCTCGGTGCCTTCGGAGATGCGGCAACTCTGGAACCGGATGGAAAGCAACGGAATTGAAGTCAGATTATTCGACCGCGGCAGCCGGGAACGGGGTGAACAGGAAATGCCCGACCGCCTCTTGCAATTGCGGATGCTCGAAGACGCCCTGGACTACAACGGAGATCCCGGCATTGTGGTCCTGCTCACCGGCGACGGCGCCGGTTATCTGGAAGGGGCCGGTTTTCACAGCACCCTCGAGCGCATGCACCGGCGCGGTTGGCGTATCGAGATTCTGTCCTGGGTGCACGCCTGCAATCAGCGTATGCGCCGCTGGGCCGAGAGCAACGGCGTGTTCGTGCCCCTGGACGACTTTTACGACGCCATCACCTTTATGGAGCCCTCCAGACCCGGCTTCGAGCTCGCTCAAGCCCGCGACGCGGCTCCCCTCGATCTGTCCCGCCGCCCGATGACATCGTGACTCGCTAATTGGCGCAGCCCAACTCACCCACCGTGATGTTGTCGATCAGCCGTACCTCATCGACAAAGACCGCCAGCGACAGCAGGGCGGCGCCCTCCACGGCCTCCAATTCCACCAACGTTTGCGGGTGCGCGACACTGACGTAATCGATACGCGCCATCGGCGTGGCATCAATCACCGTCCGCATGGCATCACACAACGACTTCGCCTGGCGCTGGCCCTGTGCGAAGGCGTCACTGCCGGCCTGCAAAGCGCGAAACAGGCAGGTGGCGTGCGGACGCGCTTGCGGGGATAGCAGGACGTTGCGCGAGCTCATGGCGAGGCCGTCCGGCTCCCGCACGGTGGGACAACTGACCACCGTCAGCGGGAAGTTGAGGTCCTCCACCATGCGCTTGATGACCGCCACCTGCTGGGCGTCCTTCTCTCCGAAGTAGACGCGCTGGGGCTGAAAGACGTTCAGCAGCTTGGCGACGACGGTAGCCACGCCGCGAAAATGGCCGGGCCGCGCGGCGCCCTCCAGCGGACGGGACGCTTCTTCCACGTGGATATACGTCTGGTAGCCGGCGGGATACACCAGATCCGGCGACGGCGTCCAGACCAGATCAACCCCCTCCTGCTTCAGCAAGGCGAGGTCGCGTTCGGGGTCGCGCGGGTAGGTTGCCAGATCGTCGGGATTATGGAACTGGGCGGGGTTGACGAAGATGCTGACGCCGACGCGGGCGTTATCGCGGCGGGCTTGGCGCACCAGGCTGAGGTGCCCCTCGTGCAGGAAACCCATGGTGGGCACGAGCCCCCAGGTGGCCGAAGGGTCGGCACGGCACGCGCGGCGGACGGCAGCGATGTCCGCAACAACCTGCATACGGCGCCCCGCTACCCGGCCACGCCGGCCGTTTGGGCGCGAAAATGCGGCATCACCTGGGTGCCGAACAATTCGAGGGCGCGCATGACCTTAGCGTGCGGCACGCCGGGAAAGCCGAATTGGGCGAACACGCGACGAATGCCGCGCTGCTCGATCAGCGCCAGGCGCTCGCTGACCACCTCCGGCGTGCCGATGAGCGGCGGCATGACGGTCTGGCCGGGTTCCGCCGAACGGTCGCGATCACGCTGCCGGTTGGCCCAGAACTCGTAGCCCGGCGGCAGGTTGCCGTCCCGGTCGGTCGGCATGCCGACGGGCGCCCCGGTGGTGCCGATGCTGCTCATTACGCGGCCGTGGAAATCCTCAAGCCCCCGGATGTCGCCCTGCGCCTCGTCCATCGTCGGCGCGACGTACACTCGGCTGGCCACCGGCAGGTCGATGTGGGCGTGCTCGTGGCCGAACGCTTCCATTTTGTCGTGCCACAGCTTGACCACCTGTGGCGCCTGCCCCATCACGTCGGTGGGGCCGCCGACAATGATCGGAATGCGGCGGCTGGCGGCAAACTCGACGCTGGTCGGGCTGGTGCTGACGGCGATGTACAGCGGCGGGTGCGGCTTTTGCACCGGCTTGGGCAGCACCCAGAGGTCGTCCACCTGCGTGTATTTGCCGTGAAAGGTGAGCCGCTCCTCCGTCCAGGCGCGCGTGATGACCTCAAGCGATTCGCGAAACCGCTCGCGCGCCTCGTTGATCGGCACGCCGAGGCCGTCGAACTCCTGCCGCTGGTAGCCGCTGCCGATACCGAAATTGAGCCGCCCGTTGCTGAGGATGTCCAGCGTCGCCGCTTCTTCCGCCGCCATGATCGGATTGTGGAAGGGCAGAATAGTGATCGCCGTGCCGATGCGCACCCGCTTGGTCCGCGCCGCGATCGCGCCCATCCACGTGTTGACCCCCGAGACCAGCCCGTGCCGCGAGAAGTGATGCTCCCCGATCCACACCTCGTCGAACCCCAGCTGATCGACCAGCTCGATGCGCTCCAGCGTTTCGTGAAACAGCCGCGGCTCCGTGTCGCTCTCGTGGAACGGAATGATGGTGAAGAAACCGAATTTCATGACGTGATCCCTCTCAACCCATGGTCGGTGAGCACCGACGGAATCGGCGCCCCGGCGTGGTCCTGATCGCTGTCAAAGCCGTTATTCTGCCCGCCGAAATTAGACACCAGTCCCGACGAAAGTGTCAACCAGGCTGCCCTCAGCCCTCGCTGCGCCGCCGACCCATTTCGGCGTAGCAATAAACGAGGGCGAGGCCGCGGTAGGGGCGCCAGCCTTCGGCAAAGGCGCGCATCTCGGCTTCGGAGGCTTTTTCCGTTTTGCCCAACAGGCTTTGGGCGAGGTATTTGACGACCGCAAGATCACCGGCGGGAAAGACGTCGGGACGGATGAGGCCGCGCACCAGAGCGGTTTCGGCGGTCCAGCGGCCGATGCCCTTGAGGGCAGTCAGGCGCTCGATGAGGTCGTCGTCGGACAGCGAGGCCAGCTCGGCGGCCGGAGCGGGGAAAGGGGTGGATGAAGCAAAGGCGTCGCCAAGGCGGATGAGGGCGCCGGCCTTGGCGTTGCTCAGGCGGAAGGCGCGCAGGTCCTCCACGCTGCGCTCGGCAAAGCGGCGCGGCTCCGGGAATGCCCAATAGGTGCGGCCCCCGACACGCCATTTGCGCCCGAAGCTTTCAACCAGTTCCCGCTTGATGGAATACGCAAACGTGAGGTTGACCTGCTGCGACAGCACCGCGCCGACCAGCGCCTCGAAGAGCGTCGGGCTGGCCGCCAGGCGCAGACCGCGGAAGCGGGTGACCAGCGGCGCCAGCAGGTCGTTGCCGCGCGCCAGGCGGTAGAACGGTCTGAGATCGAGATCGGTGCACAGGATGTGCCGCACCTGCACCTCGAAGGCCTCCCGTTGCAGGGGCGCCTTGGACGGACTCCGCAATTCCACCGCGAGACGCGGCTTGCCGACCGTGCCAACGTCCGTCACTGTGGCCAGGGCGAGCTGGCGACCAGCGGTGAGCAGGCGGCGGTACTGCTTGCCGTCGAGCAGATCGACGATCTCGCTGTCAAACCGCCCGAGACGCGCGGCGGTCAGGTCGAATGAATACGGGGCTCGCGGGATGATCTCAAAGGTGTGGGGCATGGTCTTCCGTTCAGGAAAAGTGCGGCGGATCAGGACCCAGCCCCGGACACGCTTGCCAGAGTCGGGCCGATTTCGCGGTGCAGCACCAGGTCGGCGACGGGGTCGAGGTCAGTCGGCTCGCGGTTGAGAATCACCAGGCGGGCGCCGCGCCGCTTGGCGAGGGCGGGAAAACCGGCGGCGGGGTAGACGACCAGGGATGAGCCGACGGCCACGAACAGGTCGCAGGCGTTCGTTTCCGCCTCGGCGCGCGCCATCTCCGCCTCCGGCATCGCCTGGCCGAACGAGATCGTAGCGGTCTTGATGTAACCCCCGCAGTGGCAATCCGGCGGCTCGCCATCCCGCTCGAACCGCTCCCGGATGGGTTCAAGCTCATAGCGCTCGCGGCAGCCGAGACAATGGGCGTACGTCGTGTTGCCGTGCAGTTCGATGACCTGCTCATCCGGCACCCCGGACGCCTGGTGCAGCCCATCGATGTTCTGGGTGATGACGCACGACGCGCTGCCCCGCCGCACCAGCCGGGCGATGGCGGCGTGCCCGTCGTTGGGCTTGGCGATGCTGAGCGTCTTGTCGGTCTCGAACTTGCGCCGCCAGGCTTCCCGCCGAGCCTCCCGCGACGCCATGAACTCCGCGAAGTCGATGGGCCGAAACCGGGTCCAGATGCCGCCCGGACTGCGAAAATCGGGAATGCCCGATTCGGTGCTGACGCCGGCGCCGGTGAAAAACACGATGCGGCTGGCGTCTTCAATATAATCGCGGAATTGCGTCAGATCGGTGCCCGTCACGTCACCCAAAGCGCTACCTCCTCAGATGATCCAAGGCCCCCAGCTCACGCTTCTACGGCCGTTTGCCCAACTGGCCGGATCACGCCCAGCAACAGTCGGAACGGGATCAACAACAGCGCCGCAAACACCGCTTTCACCGCCAGGTCGCCCACTGCCCACGTGGTCCACGGCAGGCCGGTTCCGGCAAAGGCCAGGGAGAAGAACAGCGCCGTATCCAGGATCGACCCCAACGACGACGACACCAGCGGCGCTTGCCACCACTTGAGATGCCGCAGCCGGTCAAACACCCACACGTCGGTGAGCTGGCTGACCAGAAAGGCGCTCCCCGACGCCCCGGCAATGCGCGGCGTTGCCAGCCACGCGGACAGCACGACCGCAAACGCAAAGCCTGCCCACACCACGCGCCGCGCGCTGCCCGGCCCCAAGCGCCGATTCGTCAGATCGGTGACCAGAAACGCGAACGGGTACGACAGCGCGCCCTACCTCAACCAGTCGTTGATCGGATATTGCACCAGAATGTTCGAGGCCGTCACCACCACCGCCATGGCGACGATGCCGATCGCCACGCCGCGAGCGCCGCTGCGGTCGCGCCGGCCCCCATCCTGTTTGTTCATCTTCAGTCCGTCCCCGTTTTTGTCAATGTATCCACTTTGGGAAGGTTCTAACCTACCCCGCCCCCTCGGCGTTGTCCATTTGGAAACACGGGTATTCTCTGTCGGAATCTGCTGAAATGCACAGAAGTGCCGACGCAATCTGCAGGGGAGATCAGACACGAGGAAGGAGGCGCTTGATGCACAATATCGTTCACAACGTTGGGGTTGCCGCGCATATCGGCAGCTACAGCGACGCGACTGAAGTGCCGCCGGTCGCACGCTGGCTGCTCACCTCCGGCATGCCGAAGCTGCCCTATCGCCGGCAACCAGATGGCAGTCCCCCAAAAAAGTGGGGGCCCGACTGCATCGACCGCTTTGTCGACTCCGCAAACCGTCCCCACTCTCCGCCAGGTACCACCTTTCGTCTCGACGGGTCTTTCTTTACGACGCATCAGAGGAACATCTGGAAGTCCTCTTCCTCGGTTGGACGGCGGAATTCGGCCCGCATGCGATTAAAGGCGTCCTCTGGCACCGCGCGATCCGGGCCGCGCGCAAGGTTGCGTTCCCGGGCTTTGTCGTTGGCCGTGGGCATGACGGCCGCGATACACAAGTAATCCCTGGGGAATAGACACAGGCGCCGGCGGCGACCGTTCACCGTGAGGTTCGTCTGATCCCAAATTACGGAAATTCGTCTGCGGATGACCTCCTTGGCCTGCCTCCACATGATGGCGTCCGCTAAGTCGCGCTGCTCCGCGAAAATGGTTGTATATGGCAGACCTCGGCGGGCAGCCTCGGCCTCCAGGTAGACGTCGGTCCCAATAATTTCGCACGGTCGTCCCTGGCTCCTGGTTACAGAAGCCAAGCGTTCGGCGGCAGCACTCTTGCCACTTCCCGGCAGGCCGACGAGCATGATCAGTAAAGGGGGTTCGACAGCCATCGGACCTTCTTATGTTTCGATAGGTATTCTGGACAATTTCCGAGCTCTTAGTTGACGCTGATTCGATAGCTCTTGAGCCATAGCTCGCCGGTGCCGTTCATGATCTCGTTTCCCAACTCCACCGAGGCCACGTAACCATCGGCAGAAAGGTGGCCGTGATCCGTCAGGTAATCGAGAAATTCCTTGACGTCGATTCTGCCGCTTAGCTGGGCCGTGCGGGCGTTGAAGGCGATGTAGGCGACCTTCGGGGCGCCGTGCTCCTTGAGCCACTCGGCGTGCGGCCTGATGGTGAGGTCATACGTCACGTCGCCAATCGTGACCCTTTTGGCCAGATACCCCGCAGAAGGTTCCCACGCCCGCGTCCGTTCGCCCACCCAGATCATGATTTCATGCGTGATGGCCGACGGTGTCGGCCTCCCGCTGTTTGTCACCCATATGTCGAAGGCCAAGTTGTAGCGCCCCCGCACCCGCATCTCGATGTCATAAGCAACGGATAGCTCGTCGATAGCGGATATTCGACGCGGCAGGTTCGCCGTCGTCGAAGACGTGAACCATGGTTTATGTCCATAGATGACTTCCGGATATGCCTTTACGTTCTCGCTTCCGCGCGGCCATTGCCAGCGCCAGCCGTACTGCACTTTTCCATCCACAACACGCTTCAACAGGCATTGGGCACGATGTTCTCTTTTGATAGTTCCTTGGTTCCAGACGTTGTTCTCGTACACGAAGCCGGCATTCCGTAATTTGGCCCAGTCCCTGCAGTAGGTGTCGACATCAGCGGTATCGAAGCTGCTCGGCAGAGGCTCCTTCGCTTGCTCACAGCCGGCGAGCAGGAAAACAGCCGAACTCACCAAGGCTGAAAGTAGCGCCAGTCTGAAACGAGGTGCACGTTCACGAAGCATCACGCCATCTCCTCATATCTGGAAGTCGATCCGCCCTGCCTTCCGCCAGGAGTTCCTCGGCACACCGTGATCTGCCTTTACACCGTCCGCCCCCGCTCTGTTTCCATATAGCTGCGCAGGACCGCATTGATGCGCGTCTGATAGCCGCGCCCCTGGGACTTGAAGAACTCAAGCACATCCCTGTCAATACGCACCGGGAGGGCCTACTTGGACGGCGGCATCACGACCCTGGCCTGCGACCAGTCGACCTCGCCTTCCTCCGGGTCCGCTTCCGGCTCCACGCCATCGGCTTGCTCCCGCTGCAGCCGGTCCCAGTCGGTTTGCCCTTTGCCCTTATGGCGATTCGCCTCCGCCAACGACATACGCGTGATTTTCTCTTCGCTCATGTGTTTGTGCTCGCCTACACCGTAATACGCAGCTGCATGCCCAACGCCCGCATGATCCGCATGATCGTGGCGAAGCTGGGGTTGCCGTTTTCGGAGAGCGCCTTATAAAGTCCTTCCCGGCTCATCCCGATGTCACGGGCCAGCAGAGTCATGTTCTGTGCCCGTGCGATGTCGTTCAGGGCAGCGCGGATCAGGCTCCCGTCGCCCGGGTCTTCCTTCGCACAGGCTTCGAGGTAAAGGCGCACATCTTCCTTCGTGCGCAGATGTTCCGCGGCGTCCCATCTTGTGAATGTTTCAGGCATAACTACCTCCAGTCCGTCGCCACACGCCTAGCGCGTTCGATGTCGCGTTGCTGGCTGTCCTTGTCGCCCCCGCAAAGCAGAACGACCGTCTCGCCCTCTCGCATGAAATAGAGGCGATACCCCGGCCCGTGGTGAACACGCAGTTCGGATATGCCGCCGCCTATTGTCCTGACGTCGCCGAAGTTCCCTAGCGAGACGTTTCGCAGGCGGGCATTGATGCGGGCCACCGCGGCCCGATCGCGCAGGTCGCGAATCCACCGGTTGAAGGTGGCGCTTTCGATCACTTCGATCATGCGTCATTTGTAAACCACAGTTGACATTCAGTCAAGCGCATTACAGATCGGCAGTACGTACTGTTCCATCTGTACGCAGCGCCATAGGATACGAGCCGGTTGCGCATTGCCCTGTCAAACGGGGATACTACGCCCCGCGATGAACCGCTGATCACTCACCACTTTATGATTCAAGGAGACAGACGAATGCGCTTACAGGGCAAGGTCGCGATTATTACCGGGGGCGCTCGCGGGCAGGGGGCGGCAGAGGCGAGGATGTTTACGCGGGAAGGCGCCAAGGTCGTGTTTGGCGACATCCTGGACGACGACGGCCGGCAGGTTGAAGCTGAGATTGCGGCAGCGGGCGGCGAGGCTGTTTACGTGCGGCTGGACGTGACCGACGAGGACGCCTGGCGCGAGGCGGTCGGCACCGCGGTGTCGCGCTTCGGCAAGGTGGACATTCTGGTCAACAACGCCGGCATCGCCAGTTGGGACGCCGGGGACGACGCCACCGTGGAGGATTGGGACCGCATCATGGAGGTCAACGCCAAAGGGGTGTTTCTGGGCACCAAGGCGGTCATCCCGGCGATGCGCGCGGCGGGCGGCGGTTCCATCATCAACATCTCGTCGATATCCGGCATGGTGGGGCAGACCAACATCCACCCCGGCTACAACGCCTCCAAGGGCGCGGTGCGCATTCTCACCAAGTCCACCGCGGTGCAGCACGCCGCCGAGGGCATCCGCTGCAACTCCATCCATCCCGGCCCGGTGAAAACGCCGATGACCGAACGCGGTTGGTCCGACCCGGAGTGGCTGCAAGCCATGCAGCGCCGCACCCCGCTCGGCAGATACGCCGACCCCGATGAAATCGCCTACGGGGTGCTGTTTCTGGCCTCCGACGAGTCGTCGTTCATGACCGGCAGCGAGATGGTCATCGACGGGGGCGTAACAGCATTGTAAGCCTTATTTGACGCCACTTTTTTGGCGTTTGACACGCCGGAAACCCCCGTGCTATGTTACGCCGCCGCGTGAAATGAGGCTGTAACGTCTGCGGATTTCCGGTCCGGGAGTCTATCTGCGCCCCGGGTCGCTTTTTCCATTATAAGGAGATTTGGTATGCGTAAGTTTGTGATCGCCATGGCGCTGTTCGCCATGGTCTGTGTGATCGGCGCCTCCACGGCCGCCGCCATGAGCCATGGCGCTTCCGGCCCCAAGGTCTACTGGACGGCCAGCGGCCTGTTCGGTCCCTTCAACATCCAGGGTCTGATCCCGACCTACCCCGATGCCCGTGACATCTTGATCCCTATCAACATGTGGGTCATCGACCACCCGAAGGGTCTGGTCGTCTATGACACCGGCAACAACATCGCCATTTCCGACGGCTCCTGCACGAGCCATTGGATCGAGGGGCTCTGCGATTTCCTGAAGCCCTCCCAGATGCGCGGGGACGTGATCGACAAGCAGCTCGAAAAGCTCGGCTTCAAAGTCGAAGACGTGAAGATCGTCATCACCTCCCACTCGCACCTGGACCACATCGGCAACATCGAGATGTTCCCGAACGCCATCCACGTGATCCAGAAGAAGGAACTGTATCAAGCGTGGTGGCCGGAGAAATTCCAGCGCGGTGGGGCGCACGTCATGGCGGACTATGATGACGCGCGTGATTTCAACTACTTCGCGCTGGACGGCGATTATGACCTGTTCGGCGATGGCAGCATGGTCATCATCAGCACCCCGGGCCACACCCTTGGCCATCAATCGGTGAAGGTGCAGCTGGCCGACACCGGCACGGTCATCCTGACGCAGGATGCGGTGTGGATGGAAGAGAACCTGGAAGGCTATCCCGCCGGCCTGAACTACAGCATCCTGGACTACACCAAGTCCGTGAACCGGCTGAAGATGATGCGCGACATCGAGAACGCGCAGTTGTGGCTGGGACACAGCATCAATCAGTACGAGGCGATGGGCGAGAAGTGGTACCAGTAGCCCGCGCCGCGTGAGCCTTTCTGATGTCGGGGAAGGCTCGCATGAAAGGGGGCGGGGCCGCTGCCGGTTCTCACCCCCTTGGAAAATCTGCTCAAGCTTGCAGATTCTGACGGTTTGCAATGCAACTCCCGATCACTCCCGCGCAAGCGGGAGTCCAGAAGGCTCGTTGGTGGCCAAAGTCGGTGGATTCCCGCTCTCGCGGGAATGACCAACAAAGCCTGGCTTCCAGCACGCAACGTTCCCGCTGTGATACTTGTTCAGACCTTCCCTCAATCGGAGGAGATGACGTATGAAGAAGCTCGGAGTCGCTGTGGCAATACTCGTCATGGTGTGTGTCGGCGCCTCCTCGGTCGCCGCCATGAGTCACGGGCACGCCCCGACCAAGATATTCTGGACCTCCAGCGGCCTGTTCGGCCCCCTGCCCATTAGCGTTTTGCTGCCCACCTATCCGAAAGACCAGGACCGGGATATCATGATCCCCATCAACATGTGGATTATCGATCACCCGAGGGGCCTGGTGCTGTTTGACACCGGCAACAACGTGGCCATCTCCGACGGCAATTGCAGTAGCCACTGGAACACCGGCTTTTGCGATCTCCTGAAACCGTCCCAGACGCGCGCGGAGGTCATGGACAAGCAACTCGAAAAGGTCGGCTTCAAGACCAGCGACGTCAAGATCGTCATCACCTCGCACTCGCACCTGGACCACATCGGCAACATCGAGATGTTCCCGGATGCCATCCACGTGATCCAGAAGAAGGAACTGTATCAGGCGTGGTGGCCGGAGAAATTCCAGCGCGGTGGGGCGCACGTCGTAGCGGACTATGACGACGCGCGTGATTTCAACTACTTCGAGCTGGACGGCGATTATGACCTGTTCGGCGACGGCAGCATGGTCGTCATCAGCACTCCGGGGCACACCCTCGGCCACCAGTCGGTCAAGGTGCAACTGGCCGACACCGGCACGGTCCTCCTGACCCAGGACGCCGTGTGGGTGAAGGAGAACCTGGAGGGGCACCCCGCCGGGCTCAATTACAGCATCCTCGACTACACGAATTCGGTGAACCGCATCAAGATGATTCGTGACATCGAGAACGCCCAGCTCTGGTTGGGCCACAGCATGGAACAGTACGAGGTGATGGGCGAAAAGTGGTATCAATAGCCCTGTGACCGGAAGGCCCCTCCGCGCGGAAGGGGCCTTCTTCGATTGACCTCTAACATGAACGCCGGGCGGTATGATTACCCTCGAATCCGTCTCCAAACGCTACGGTTCCCAAACCGTCATCCACGACCTGTCGTTCTCGGTGGAAAAGGGCGAGATTGTCGGATTCCTCGGTCCTAACGGTTCGGGCAAAACCACCACCCTGCGCATGATCGCCGGTTTCATCACGGCCAGCTCCGGGCGCGTCAGCGTGGCCGGCTACGACATGGCCACCCAGAACGACGCGGCCGCCTCCCTTATCGGCTACCTGCCGGAACACCCGCCGCTTTACGACACCCTGGACGTGACCGCCTATTTGCGCTTTGTCGCCAAAGCCAAGGGCGTGGCACGTTCGGAGGTGGCTGCGGAGTTCGACCGCGTCGTCACCGCCTGTCACCTGGGAGACGTGGCGCGGCGCGAAATCTACAAGCTGTCCAAGGGCTACCGGCAGCGCGTGGGGCTCGCACAGGCCCTGCTCGGCAAACCGCAGGTGCTGCTGCTGGACGAGCCGACCATCGGCCTGGATCCGGGCCAGTTGCACGAAGCGCGCGACATCATTCGTTCCTTTGGCGCCGAGCACGCGGTGCTGTTCAGCACCCATATCCTCTCGGAAGTCACCATGATCTGCAGGCGCGTGGCCATCATCAATAACGGGCGGCTGCTGGCCATCGACTCGCCAAGCAGTCTGCAGCGAGCACTCGAGCAGACGAACCGCGTGAGCCTGGAGGTGACGGCGCCGGCCGACGAGGTGCGGCAGGAATTGTTGTCCGTAGACGGCGTGCGAACCGTGCAGGTGGAGACCATTGGCGACACCGGTGACAGACTGCGGGTCGAATGCCAGATCGAGGCGCGCGATGGCGTAGAGGCGGCGATTGCTCGTGCTGTTGTGCCGCGCTGGCCGTTGCACGGCCTCGGGCGGCAGGAGCCGACGCTGGAAAACATCTTCCTGCAGTATGTGAGCGAGACGCCGTCGCCACAGCGAGCGAGCGACAGCGACTCGAGCGTATAAGATGAATCAGCACGAGCGTCAGCGAGGGATGACGGCATGAACGGCGCCCTGGCCGTGTATCAAAAGGAACTGCGGATCTATTTCCGTTCGCCGATTGCCTACTTCGTGATGGCGGTGTTCCTGGTCGGCACCGGCTACTTCTTCACCTACAGCATCTTCCTCACCGGCAATGCCAGGATGACCGAGACCTTCCAGAATATGGCTATCCTGCTGCTCCTGGTCCTTCCCGTCGTCTCCATGCGGCTGTTCGCCAGTGAGTACAACGCCGGCACCATGGAACTGCTGACCACCCTGCCGCTGCGGCCTTCGCAGATCGTGCTGGGCAAGTTCGCGGGCGCCGTCACCATCCTGCTGCTCATGACGGCCGGCACGCTGGTTGATGTGGTGCCGCTGTACCTGTTCGGCAACCCCGAGGGCATGACGATCCTGTCCGGCTACATCGGTTTCATGCTGCTGGGCATGACCTGCCTGGCGATCGGCCAACTGTTCTCCGCCCTGACGCAAAACCAGATCGTGGCGGCCCTCGTCACCGTAGCGGTGCTGCTGGCCTTCTGGTTCATCGGCAACGCCCAGCGCTTCCAGACGTCCTATGCGTGGCGAGGTCTCTTGGGCTACCTCTCGTTTTCACGTCATTTCGAGGAATTCGTGCAGGGCTTGGTGCGCACCGAGTCGGTGATCTTCTACCTGGTCGTTTGCGTCATCGCCCTGATCCTCAACGCCAGTTATCTGCAGTGGCAGCGTTGACATGGAACGTTCCTTCATTTCGGGCCTGATTCTGTTGCTGGGGATCGCGCTGCTGGCGGCTGCGCTGGCGGTTCACGCGATTCTGCTGGAGCCGTCGGTGTGGACCACGGTGCCCGCCATCGTCGGCGCCGTGCTGATGGTGTGGGGCCTGGTGGCGCTACGCCGCGACATCGGCGCCCTGCTGCACCGCCGCCGTACGGAGATTGCGCTGTACGCCCTGGGCATGGTGGGCGTGCTGCTGGTTGTGGCGTACCTTTCCGTCCTCTATCCCCTGCGTTTCGATCTCACCGACGCGGGTCTACACTCGCTGTCCAAGCAGACCGTAGCCATGCTGAAGCGGCTCGAAAAGCCGGTGCACATCGTATTCTTCCACGACCCCCTGCTGCGCGCAACGGTCGAGTTGTACGAACTGATCGCCGCGCAAACGCCGCTGGTGACGGTGGACTTCTACGACCCGATGATCAACCCGGCACAGGCCCGAATGCGGAGCGTGCAATTCGCCGGCACCGCTGTCCTGGAAAGCGACGACCGCATCATGCAGGTGCACGGCGGCGAGGAGGTGGACATCGCCAACGGCATCCTGCGCATCTCGCAAGGCGCCAATCAGCGCGTCTGTTTCCTCGACGGCCATGGCGAGGCAGACCCCTTCAGCACCGAATCGCACGATCATATGGAAGGCGACGCCGGGCACGCGCACGGTTTGGGCGGCAGAACCATGGTGCATGAACGCCACGGCATGGCCAAGGCGCGGCATGCCCTGGAAGCCCTGAATTACAAGGTGGAGAAGGTGTCCCTGTTGCGCGGCACCGGGGCGCTCGCCGACTGTGCAGTGCTGGTCGTGTCAGGGCCAAAGGTGCCGTTGCTGGAAACCGAGGTGACGACGATAGGAGATTTTCTGACCGCCAACGGCAACGCCTTTTTCATGCTCGACCCCTTCGTGCAAAGCGGTCTGGAGCCGGTGCTGCGCGAGCTTGGCGTGATGCTGGACGACAACATCGTCATCGACGAGGCCAGGCATTTCTGGGCCGACGTGTCGTCGCCCGCGGTCACCAGTTACAACCATCACCAGGTAACCCGCGAATTGCCGCTGACGTTTTATCCCGGCGCGCGTTCGTTGTCGCCAACCCCCGAGCGGATGCCGGGCACCAGCATAACGCCGATCGTCAACTCGTCCACCAACAGCTACGGCGAGACGACGCCCGACCGTGTCGGGCTGGACGAAGGCGATCAGGCGGGGCCGAATACGCTCATGGCCATCGTCAGCCGGCGGCCGGTCACTCCCGGCAGCGCCCAGGCCATTCGACTCGGGCCGCAGGACGACATGCCGCCCATACCGGCCCTGCCGCCTGAGGACGAGGAGACGGCGCCCGCATCCACCGGACGGTCGCGCATCGCGGTCGTGGGCGACTCGGACTTTGCTACCAATTCCTTTTTCCACATCCTGGGCAACGGTACCCTGTTCGTTAACACGGTGAGCTACCTGGCGGCCCAGGAGAACCTCATCGGCATCGAACCCCGCACGTTTGACCTGCCGCGCGTCAACCTCACCAATCGGCAGATGAAGGGCACCCTCTTCCTGACTATCGTGCTCATCCCCGGCATCCTGGCCGTGGTCGGTATCGCGGTCTGGTGGAAGCAGCGATGAACGCTGGCAGGCGTTCCCGCCTGATCGTTGTTTGGCTGGTGTTTGTGGTGCTGGTGGGGGCGGTCATCCTCATTGAGCGCACCGATCTGATGGCTCCCGAGGACGAACGCCAAGGGCAAGAAGCACACGAGATACGCATGCTGCTGCCTGCGCTGCTGGCGCAGTTGGCGGCTGTCGAGATCGGCCACGCCGGCACCCTGCACCGCTTTGAACGCGACGCCAACGGCGCCTGGTTTTATCACAGCCACAACCAAGGCCCCGAACCCGCAGAAAACCACGAGCATCAAGCCGACGCCGCCTTCACGCAACGCATTGACCTCGCCCTGGCCGCCTTCGGCCGCACCCGCATCGAGCGCGATTTCGTGCTGGGCAGAGACGCCGAAGCCTACGGCATTGCCAGCCCGGACATGATCATCCTGGTGTACGGATCAAAGAGCGAGCAGCCGCTTGCCCAGTACACCATCGGCGACGTCGCGCCGGACACCTTCAGCCGCTACGTCCAGGCCGCCGGGCACGACGAGGTCGTCACCATCCCCAACTATCAGATCACCAACCTTCTGGACCTGATCGCCGCGGTGACGGGTCAATCCGAAGGGACGAAATGAACACGGCCAACCCAACCACCCCCGTACCCGTCATGGTCTCCTGGTCTTCCGGCAAAGACTCCGCCTGGGCGCTGCATACGCTCCGGCAGCAGCCCGAGCGCTACGACGTGCGCGGCATCTTCACCACCGTCACCACGACCTTTGACCGCATCTCCATCCACTCCACGCCCCGGTGGGTCCTGAAGCTGCAGTCCGAACGGCTCGGCCTGCCGCTCTACGAGATACCGATCCCGTCGCCGTGCACCAACGCGCAGTATGAAGCCGCCATGCAAGCGTTTCTGGACCGGGTCCAGGCGTTGCCGGAACACCAGACGGCGTCGCATCTCGCCTTCGGCGACTTGTTCCTGGAAGACATCCGGCGCTACCGGGAAGACAAGCTCAGCGGCACCGGCTTCACCCCGTTGTTCCCGGTCTGGGGAAACGGCACCGCCCAGCTCGCGAAGACGATGATCGCCACCGGCCTGCGCGCCATCATTACTGCCGGCGACTCACGGCTGCCGAGCGGCATGGTGGGCCGATGGTTCGACCGCCAGTTCCTCGCCGACCTGCCCGACGGCATCGACCCCCTGGGCGAAAACGGCGAGTTCCACACCTGCGTCATCGACGGCCCCATGTTCACCTCGCCCATCCAGGCCCAGCCGGGGCAAGTCGTCCAGCGAGAGGTCGCCCCCGTCAGGGACGACGACGGCATTCACTCGAAAAGTTCCTCTCCGACCTACGTCACCTACGCCGACATCGTTGCCCTGTAGGTCGGATTAGCGCAGCGTAATCCGACATTCCCCTATGCGCCGCTTAGCTGGGGGGAAGGGGTGCTTTGCCCCATTGGTGGCACAGTCGCCAAGGCTCACGACCTTTGGCGCCATAAATTGTAGTCCGCGGCGGCATCCAGCAACTCCGTGTTAGCGGAGGAGTCGGCACCTTTCTCCGGCCAGTTTAAGGAGAAAAATAGCGTTTTCAGCAGGTCGCCAGCCACCTCATCCCTTTGTTCATTCAATCTCACAGCAGAACTGGAAATGTCGAACGAGATCACATCGTCAATTCGAGAGGCAGGACCAGGCACTGGAGAGTTACCATAAGGAAAATGTAGGAAATGCTTTCCTTGGACTCGCTTTAGAAGCGTGCGGAGAAGCAATGATCCGTTATAGCCGATCTTGTGATAGATCGTTCGAGCGTGCTCCAGGAAAACAAGTATGTGACCGAGAAAAGCGTTCAGGTGAATGCCGGCATTATCTAGCCCTTCTCCACCGATCAGATACTCAATCTCGCAGGAGTACGTGAACTGGCCCCACACGTTCGCCTCCACCAAGGAGAAATCCATTGTTGGCTGCGGAACAAGAACGCTCTCCTGTTGAGTGATGATTTCCGTACCCAAAGGGAAGGTGGTGTTCCGCCAAGGGATCCTTTCCGATCGTATGATTTCCAAGAGTTGGTGTTCCCCAATCAATGGGCGTGTTGGGAACTGGGGACAAAGGCTGAGACACAGTGTTGCCCCCATTGAACCTGTTGTCCTTTGATGGTCCGAGTATTCACGCGCTGCCAAGGATTCAAATCGGCCTACTGCCCGGCTGTACAGGCGCTCATAACGTTCGACGGCGAGCCTGCGTCGATTTGTAAGATGCTGAATCTCCTCGAACGTTACAAGTCGAGTCTCGAAGCGCTGACTGAACTCGTCAGTACGAATCCAGGCGCCCTTTCGCTTTGTAAGGAAATGAGGCGCCTCCCAACTCTCCGAAACATAGACGACGTAGCAGGCTTTGTTGGTGTCACTTGGGGCCGAGATGCCATCGGATACGAACACCTCAATCGGCGGCCAGATACCCTCATGACATCGTTGGATGATGGTTTGACGGTAATTCCGCTGCGGGTCTACACCTGGATAGCCCGTCAGACGGGCATCGGAGCTGGATGCTGAAGCGCCCACAATGAGATAACCGCCGAAGGTATTTGCAAACCCGCTGAGTTTCTTCAGCGTTTCGTCCGGACCGGGAGGTTGACTTTTGAACTCCGGGCGCACGTTCTCAACCGCGCCATCCGTGAGAAGCTCTGAGAGATCGTCGGTCGTGAGAGATCGGTGATGTCTTTGCTGAAAAATGGCATCTACTACCTCTAAGATGGCTCAGAATCGCCTTGAATGGGAGCCGCTGTTCCGCCATAAGTGCCATGGATCGCTAGCCTCGCTGATGGATCAGCCCTGCCTTCCGTGCCGAGTCCGCTCCCAGTTTTCCAGTCTTTGCAAAAGGGTCCCAGGAACGGTCGCAGGTCATCCAGATAATGGCGCCATACTTGAGCAGATACCGCCTCCTACGAAAATCTCTACACCGTGAATCCATAACTGCATGCCCAACGCCCGTGTGGTCCGCATGACCGTGGCGAAGATGGGGTTGCCGTTTTTAGGCAGCGCCCTTGTAAAGCCCCTCGCGGGGCATGCCGATATCACTCGGCAACAGACCCATGTTCTGCGCCCGTGGGATATCGTTCAGGGTGGCACGGAGAAGGCTGCCATCGCCTGGGCTTCTTCGTACGCAGATACTCCGTCAGGATCGGTCGGCGTCAGGTGGGCTTGTGTCCAGCTTAGGGCGAGGGCGCGTCGGCGGTCTGCAACTGCTCCGTGAGGGCGTCGATTCGTGTTTCGTTTCGGGAGACGCGGTCGCTGAGCTTGCGGAGTTCGGAGATATCTTTGGCGAGTTCCTCGATGCGCCTGTCTTGAGCGTCAAAGCGCTGGTCCACGGCGTCGAAACGCTGGTCTATTGCATCGAAGCGTTGGTTGATGTACCTGTTTTGGTCGTCGATGCGTTGGTTGAAGTACTTATTCTGGTCGTCGAAGCGCTGGTTCATGTCCGCTCTGAGGTCATCGATGCGTTTGTCCTGAGCATCAAAGCGCTGGTTGATGTACTTGTCCTGGGCGTCGAAGCGTTGGTGGATGGGTCTGACGACGCTGAATTGCATGATTCCGGCGAATCCGCCGAGGATGGCGACGGTTACCATGATGGGTCCTGCGTTGTCTCTGATCCAGGTCCATATCTTCCGCATAGGCCCCCCACAGCCATAGGATTCGGGGGATTGTATCACGACTGTTGCGGGACTCCCCGCTCCGGCAACGGCGCGCGCGGTAGCACCAGCAGGCCGCCCAGTTCCGGCTCCCAGCGTACCTTGGCCTGGATGCGGAAATAGCGCGCCAAATGAGCCTCGGTGATGACCTCCCGCGGCGTGCCCAGTGCCACCACGGCCCCCTCCGACAGCATGACGATGCGGTCGCAGAAGCGCGCCGCCAGGGCGAGGTCGTGAATTGCAATCAGGGCGCACCGCCTTTCCTGAACCACGGCGCGTACCAGCATAAGCATTTCCAACTGGTGCGCCACGTCCAGGTTTGCCGTCGGCTCGTCCAGCAGCAGGATGGTGGCTTGCTGGGCCAGCGCTCGCGCCAGAATCACCCGCTGGCGTTCACCGCCGGAGAGTTCCTGCAGGGTGCGTTCGGCCAGCGCCTGGGTTGACGTGGCCTCGAGCGCCCATTGGATCGCCGCCCCATCCGCCGGCGTCTCGGGCTGGAAACGCCCCAGATGCGGGTGCCGCCCCATGGCCACAACGTCCCGGACCGAGAAGGCAATCTCCATCACTGTGTCCTGCGGTACAAACGCCGCGTGGCGCGCCAGGGCCTTTCTCGACAACGCCGCGATGGGAGTGCCGACGACGCGTAACTCACCCTGATCCGACGTCAGCAGGCCCAGGGCCAGACGCAACAGGGTCGACTTGCCGCTGCCGTTCGGGCCGACGAGGCCGACCACCTCCCCGGCGCCGACGGAAAAGGTCACGTTAGAGAGCACCGCGCGGTCCTGGTATGCGAAGGTCAGGTCACGCACCTCAAGCAGCGCCGACATTACAGCAGACCTTCGCGGCGGTGCCGCAGCAGCAGGAAGAGAAAGAACGGCGCACCGATGAGGGCGGTGAGAACGCCGAGCCGCAGTTCTTCGGGGGCAATCAGGGCGCGCGCCAGGCAATCGGCGAATACCAGGAAGGCGGCGCCGACAACCAGGGCGAGGGGCAGCAGCCATTGATGGTGCGGCCCGATCAGGCGGCGTAGGATGTGGGGAATGATCAGACCGACAAAGCCGATGACGCCGGAAACGGCAACCGCAACGCCGGTGACCAGTGAGGTGGCGATAATCAGCACCCGGCGCACCTGCACCACGTCCACGCCAACTGAGGCGGCGTGCACGTCGCCCAGCAAGAGCACGTCCAAGTCGCGGGCATAGGCGATGATCACGCCAGCGGCGAGCAGGGTGACGGGGGCCACGAGCTTGACGTGCTCCCAGGTACGCCCGTCCAGGCCGCCCAGCAGCCACAGGATGAGTTGGCGGCCGATGTCGTAGTTGGCCAGGGACAGCGACAGCACAAACGACGTCAAGGCGACGTTCAGACTGCCGACCGCGACGCCCGCCAGCAACAGGGTGCCAATCGGGGTTTGACCGCGCCGGGTAGCGATGCCGTAGACGACGAAGGCGGTGAGGCCGGCCGAGCTGCACGCCAGGATGGGCAGGGGCCAGACGGAGTGGGCGGCCAGGCCGAGATAAAGGGCGATGACCGCGCCCAAGGCGGCCCCGGACGACACCCCCAACACCCCGGGATCCGCCAGGGGGTTGCGGAACAGGGCTTGCAAGGCGGCGCCACACAGGGCCAGGCCGCCACCCACGCACAGGCCCACCAGCACGCGCGGCAGGCGAAGGTGCAGCAGCACGGTGGTCTCCCACATCGGCCAGTCCGACGTCACCGGCACCCCGGCGGCGTGCGCCAGGATGCCGACAAGGTGACGCCAGGGAATCGACACCGCGCCGTACGTCGTTCCCGCCGCCACGGCGGCGACAAGCCCCAGCCCGGCAAGCGTGCACGCCAGGACTCGCTGCCGTCTTCTCACAGAGAAAACGCCTCGGGATGCAGCACCCGCGCGATGGCTTCGAGCGCCTTTACCGAATAGTGGGATACCGAACTGAGCCAAGCGCCCTTGATGCCATGGACGCGCCCGTCCTGGACGGCCGGCACGTCAGCCCAGACCGGGTGGTGCAGAAACGCCGCGGCGCGGTCGCCACCCGCCCCCGGCTCCCGCTCCGAAACCAGGATCACCTCCGGCTGCAGGCTGACGACAATCTCCAGGGGCAACCGCCCCTGGCCCTGAAGACCCACGTCCCGCGCCACGTTGTGCCCGCCGGACAGGGTGATCATGGCGTCGATGAGGGTGTCCTCACCGGCCGAGTAGCCGCCGCCGCCGTAATACAGCACGCGCGGCCGCGCCAAGCCCTGCGTCCGTCCTTCCACCTCGGCGATGCGCTGCCGCATGTCGTCGACGAGCCGCGCGCCGTTGTCGTCCGCCCCCACCGCGGCAGCCAGCATGCGGATTGAGTTCATAATGTCGACAAACGAGCGGTACCATTGAAAGCGCATCACCGGAACGCCCGCCGCCACCAGCAGGCGCACCGCGGTGGCCCGCGTGTAACTGGCCAGCACCACCAGGTCGGGCCGCAGGGCCAGTATCGTTTCAGCCTCGGCATGGATGCGCGGCAAACCCGGCGGCAACAGCTTAGCGACGTCGGACACGCCCGGCTCGTCGACCAGATACGTCACCCCAGCCAGACGCTCGGGCGGCACCAGGGCGGTGAGGATCTCATCGCTGGCCAGCACCGCTGACAGGATGCGGCGCGGCGGCCCGGCAAGCATCTGCGGCGTTCCGGACGGGTCAATCAGCCGCTTGGGGAAGTCCTGACCGACAACCTGCGTGGCATGAAAGGGCCGCGCGCCTAGCAGCGACAAACGTGTCGCGCCGCCGGTCGCCACGAACGCAACGACACCAAGCGCGATCAACATCGCTGGCACAACCGCTGCTGCTGCGCGTCCGGCGATTCGCCTGGCCATCCTTCGCCCTCCTTGGGGTTACGCCCTATAGCGTCATCCTGATACCGCCGAACGCCGCAAAGCCGGGCGTTGCAAAGCCGTACACCTCGTAGTAATCCTCGTCAAAGAGATTTTCCACACGCCCGAACAGCTCCAGCGTGCGTCGCTCCCCTGCGATAAGCTTGTAGCCCAGAACCACGTTCACCTTGGTGTACGACCGGTTGTCGACGGCTCTCGTCGGCTGCGGCCAACCGGGATAGTGGCGGTCGTTACGCACCCCGATGTGGTGCAGGTCCAGCCGGCCATTGAAGCGCCCCTGCGCGTAGCTGCCAAACGCGTGCACCTTATGCTCGGGCCGGCGCAACAGGCTTTCCCCTTCGACAAAGGCGACGGTGGCACTCGTGCTGAAGCCGGCATCGGTGACCTCGCTGCGCAACCATGTATAGGCGGCGCCGAAAGTCCAGGCCGGCAGCGGTGTGACGGTCGCGGAAAGTTCCAACCCGTGCGCCTCGGCTTCCTGGATGTTGAAGTAGTTGGGTTGCCCCTGCGGCGCCGGGCCCCAGTCGATCAAATCCTTGAAGCGGCTGGAAAAAAAAGTGCCCTCGAACCGCAGCCGGTCAGCCCACAGTTTGTGTTCGACGCCCAATTCCCACGTCGTGCTACGCTCCGGGTCGAGGTTCGGGTTGCCAAGGGCGCCGGGAAGGGTCGAGAGGTTCTCGAACAGAGTGGGCGCCTTGAAACCGCTGCCGAGCGCCGCCCGCAGCTTGGTGCCGCCGGGCAGGAAGTAAGCCGCGGAAAACTGATAGGTCAACTCGGTGCCAAACTCGCTATGACCCTCGACACGCAAACCGCCAATCAACACCATGGGTTCCATAGACTTCATGCGTAACTGGGCGTAGCCCGCGGCGTTGTGCCGACCGTAGTTGTTTTCGGTATCGTCCTCGTCGTCGTACGCGGCGCCCAAGGTCAGCTCTCCCAGGCCGAGCATCAGCACGGAATGCCAATCCAGGGCCAGGCGTTCCTCGGCATAGGGGTAAGCGGTGCCCGACTCGTCTTGCAGGCGGTAATTTCGGTTATGGAAGCCAACTTGCACACTGGTGGTCCACCAGGGAAGCAAAGCGCGCGTGCCCCGCAAGCCCAGGGCGGTTTCGTGTGTGGTGCTGAATTGATTGTGAAAACGCACGCGCCCCTCGCTGTCCGTGGGAAAGTGGAACTCGCTGTCGGTATGCCGCAGCATGAGGCTCACGTCGGTGCGCTCGTTCGGATACAGGTCAGCGCGCAGGGCCAGGTTGGCGTTATCATAGTCGTTGTTGAAGGCCAGATGCCCTTCGGAGTTGAGGCGGCTGGCCGAAAGCGACAGGCCACCCCAAGATTCTCCTACGCTCACGGCGGCCCGTTGCGTGTGGGTGTTGAAACTGCCCACCGAGGCGCTCACGCTGGCGCTCAGAGGTCCGCGGCCGCGCCTGGTGATGATGTGAATGACCCCGCCGATGGCGCCGCTGCCATACAGCGTGCTGGTTGGCCCGCGCACCACCTCGATGCGTTCGATGTTGTCCACCGACAAGTCGGCCATATCAAACTGCCCGCCGCCGAGGTTCACCTTGACCCCATCGATGAGCGTCACGGTATGGTCGGACTCGGCGCCGCGCGCAAAGATACTCGTTACGCCGCCTAACGAACCTTGGCGCACCACCTCCAGACCGGGAACGCTGCGCAGCACGTCCGCGACCGTCTCGGCGCCCTGCGCGGCGATGTCCTCGGCGCTGATCACGGTCACCGAGCGCGTCGTCCGGCTCAGCCGCTCCGCCGAGCGGGTAGCGGTAATAATCAGCGGATCGAGCCGGAAAGGGTCCTCGTCCTGCTGCGCCCAGGCGGCGGACGCTCGCAGTCCCAGGACCACGAATAGGCAAACAGCGATGAAGCTTGAAATGTTGCGGTGCATTGATCCCCTCCTCCATAACTTGTCAGGTGGCGCACCGGGCGGGGCAAACCGCCGGCTCGCGTCGGGAGGAAAGGAGATGCCGAGCGCGTGGCAAACGAAAACAGGTCGCTGACACGTGGAAGGTGTGAGAAGAACAACCTGGACGGTTGGGACGTACTACCTTCACTGGCACCCTCTCCCTCGAAAGGTTTCTCCAGTGAAAAAGTCCGGGCAGGTTTCCTGGCTTGCGGCTTGCAACCTACTCTCTGCGCCTTCCCGAGGCGGCTGCCTCAGTGGCTGTTGCAGATTTCGTTCCGCTTACAGTTGCGGGACAGCGATGGCTTCGCACCATCTTCCCTGATCGCAGCGGGCGCTGCGATACGACCCGGCTTTCTCAGTGTGGCGGTATGTTAACGGCAGGTCGGTGTGTGTGTCAATGCGGGCCGTCTCGGTGCCGCGACGGGCATTCAAGATCCACCGGCAAGATCAGAAGTCGAGGCCGCGCTGCGCCTTGATGCCGGATGCAAACGGGTGCTTCACCTCGCGCATCTCGCTCACGAGGTCGGCGTAGTCGGCGATCTCGGACTTGGCGTCGCGGCCGGTGAGGATGACGCTGGTGCGCGGCGCGCGGGCTTGCAGCCCGTCGAGCACGGCGCTGGAAGACAAGTAGTCATAATGCAGCACCACGTTGATCTCGTCGAGAACGACGAGGTCGTATTCGCCTCCCGCCAGCATCTCGCATGCCTTGGCGAATGCAGCCTCGGCAACGGCGGTGTCACGGGTGCGGTCCTGAGTATCCCAGGTAAAGCCTTCGCCCATGGTGTGCCAAGCCACCTGATCCGGGAAACGCTCGAAAAACTGGCGCTCGCCGGTCACCCAATTGCCCTTGATGAACTGCACGACGCCGATCGTCTGTCCCCAGCCGAGCGCCCGCGCCATCACGCCGAAGGCCGAACTCGACTTGCCCTTGCCGTCGCCGGTGTACACCAGCACGAGCCCGTGCCCGGGATTCGTGGCCGCGGCGCGCTTCCTACGTTGCTCTGCCTGCATCACCTTCATGCGTTCCTTGTGGGCGCGCTCCTCATGTGTGCCGCCGTTGGCTCCAGTCATGTTTCCTCCCTGTTTGCCAATGCAGATAACCCCCCAGGCCGCTACGCCGCAGCCAGCAAGACGATTGCCGCGCCAACGACCAAGGCGACGGTCACCAGCACCGTCCGTCGCGCCTGCCGACAGTCCGCACTCGTTCCGGCAGCGGCAGCGGCCGGATCACCGATCCAAACGTCGGTTACCCGCCGGCCGCCCAGCCAGATTGGCCCTGCCAGCCGGCGACGGATCGCACCGGCGAGCGCCGCCTCGCTCCAGCCGGCGTTCGGCCCCGGCACAATGGCGTGCTGCCGCCACCCGATATGGAGTGCCCCGCGGCCGGAACTGCCGGGCGTCAACACCGCGGCGCACGCAATCAGCAACCACGTGAGTCGTGCCGGAATCAGGTTCATCAGGTCGTCGAGACGCGCACCGCACCAGCCGAACGCGAGATAGCGCGCGGTCTTGTAGCCGACCATCGAATCCATCGTGCTGACCGTCTTGAACACCACGATCCCGGGCATGCCGGCCAGGCAATACCAGAAGATCGGCGAGACGAACCCGTCAACCAGATTCTCGGCCAGGCTTTCAATGCCGCTCCGCCGGCAAGCGGCGGCGTCCATGCGATCGGTGTCGCGGCCAACGAGCCGGCCGGCTGCCTTCCGGGCGGCGGCAAGATCGCCGGTTGCCGCGGCGGCATCGATGGCTCCCACGTGCTTCAGCAAGTCACGGAGCGCCAGCAGGCTGTAGAGCAGGAAGAGATGCACCACCGAACCCGCCACGGGGTGCAGCCGGGCCACGCCGGCGAGCAAGGCCACTGTGCTCCCACCCCAGACGAGCGCCAAAACGATGAACAGAACGCAACCACCAAGGAACCCATCGGCGCCCGCCGCGCGCAGGCGCACTTCAATCCACCTCAGCGAGCCGCCGATCAGCCGAACCGGGTGCCAGCGGTAGACCGGATCGCCCAGCAGCAGGTCCAGCACGACCGCCACCGCCAACAGGTCGGCGCGCGGCGCCAGGCTGCTCAGGACCACTTGGCGTTCCAGCCGAGGGCGATCGCCCGCAGAACCAACTCGACCGGATCGTCGGATGCCAAGGCGAGTTCAGCCCGGAACGCCGGCCAGGATTCCGGCTTGGCCGCAAGCGAGCAGGCCAGGCAGGCCGCCTGCTGACGCAGCACCTCATTTGCCAGACCCGGCGGGAGCGTGCCGAACGCCACGCGATCGAGCACCGCGGCAAAAGCATGGGCCGCCGCCGCGCTGCCCGGATCGTGGAAGACGGCGTTCCAGTTCTTCTCCAGCAGGCCGTAGCGCCGTTCGGGCAACAACGCCGCCAGACGCTCGGCCGCCCGCGCCGGGGTGAGGCCGAAGCGGCCCAGCGCGTGAAACAGATCGCGCGTCCGGGAAGGTTCCAGCCCGTTCTGCCAGCACAGTGCTTCCTTGACAGACTCCTTGACCGCGACCCCGATGATCTCCCCCAGCTTGACGTGCGGACTGGTCGAATCCTTCGGCTTGCGTGACGGATCAAGCGGCGCGGCGAGGCAGAACTGGTCCGTACCGGTTCCAGTGGCAATGACCGGCGAGTACCGGCTGGGAACGGCCAGTTCCGCCAGCGCGGCCGATTTCGCCTCGGTCATCGTGATGCTGGCGCGGGCGTGGGCGGACGGCGTGAGCGAGCAGGCGAGCAGCAGGATCGTGTTGATCGTCCCGGCGTAGGGCGACACCTTGCGCCAACCGTCGTCGGTTTCCACCCAGGCAGCGGGATCGCCCGCCCGTGCGGCGTTGCCCGAGACGCCGGCGGTCGTGAAAGCGTCGACTCGCAGGTCCTCGAACGCCGCCGACCGGTGGACGGCGTAGGCCATGTTCGCGGCGGTGCCCATCAGGGCGGTGCGGTCGGGGTCGATCCCGATCTCCCCGCACACGGTATGGTGATAGGCGTCCAGTCCCATGCGCGCGACCAGGTCGTAGCGCTCCTGATCGCCCTGCCCTTCGCAACTCTGGTGGTTCACTAGGAAGCGGACGTCGTCCCGTTGCCCGCCGCCAACCGCGGAGGTGCTTATCACGCGATGCGGCGCCAGCAACTCGACCGCCAGGTAACGGCCGAAGCGGCGCGCCTCGAACAAGGCGCTGCGGTACAGGACGTCCCCGGATGCGGGGTGGAATGGGGCGGTCATAGGCATGGCAGACTGAGGATGTGGTGGAAATCATGCGGCGGCACGGGTCGGCCGCGTGCCATATCGTGTACTGCGAGACTCGGCCCTCCGAGCCTGCTTTGCTGGACCTATCTTGCTGGAGCCCCTTGGTGAAAGCAAGGCAGCCATTCAGAGGCGTCGCATCTTTCAGAGCCCCGCTGGGCGCGTTGCAATGACCGCCTTTTGTTGTACAATGCTGCCTCCCAAAACGCTCAACATACCCAGAAAAAGCGAGGTTTGGCCTTGCAGTCGCCGCCGTTTGAATCCCCCTTTGGCCGCGTCTTGACGGTCAGCCAGATCACCCAGGAAATCAAAGAGATTCTGGAGGATTCCTACCCCTTGGTGTGGATCGAGGGCGAGATATCCAACCTGCGCCTGGTGCAAAGCGGCCACGCCTATTTCACGCTCAAAGACGCCAAAAGCCAACTGCGCACGGTCATGTTTCGCTCGTCGGTGCGGCAGTTGCCATTCACGCCGGAGGCGGGCATGCAGGTGATCGCACGCGGGCGCCTGAGCGTCTACGAGCCGCGTGGCGACTACCAGTTAATCGCCGAAGGGATCGAGCCGAAGGGCATCGGCGCGCTGCAGATCGCCTTCGAGCAACTCAAGGAGCGGCTGTTCCAGGAAGGGCTGTTCGACGAAGACCGCAAGCTGCCCCTGCCCGTAATGCCGCAGCGCATCGGCATCGTCACCTCGCCTACCGGCGCCGCCATCCGCGACGTCATCCAGGTCGCGCACCGACGGTCCGCGAACGTTCACCTGTTTCTCTATCCGGTACGGGTGCAAGGCAAGGAAGCCGCCGGGGAAATCGTGCGGGCCATTGCGGCGCTGAACGCCTTCGAACCGCCCCTCGACGTGCTGATCGTGGGCCGCGGCGGCGGCTCTTTGGAAGACCTGTGGGCGTTCAACGAAGAAGCCGTGGCCTGGGCGATAGCCGGCTCGGAAATTCCGATCATCTCGGCGGTCGGGCACGAGACCGATACCACCATCGCCGATTTCGTTGCCGACCTGCGCGCCTCCACGCCCTCGGCAGCGGCCGAGCTGGTGGTCAAGAGCGCCGAAGAACTGAGCCAGCAAGCCGGGGCGCTGCTGGCGCGCATGCACACCGTTGTGCAGCATACCCTCATGCGCTCGGCCACCGCCCTGGAGCACCTGTCATCGACGCGCCCGTTCCGCGCCCCGCACCGCTTCGTGCAAGCGCGGCAGCAGCAGGTCGACGACCTGATGCTGCAACTCGACAAAGCCTGGCTGAACGACATGCAGGACCGCACCCGGCGCCTGGAAACCGCCGCCAAAGCCCTGGGCAGGTCGAACCCGCGCTGGCGCTGGCAGCGGCAGCACGCGTATCTGGACATCCAACGCCGCCGCCTCGAGACGGCCACCCGATCCCGCCTCAACCTGCGCGATCAAACGCTGCGCGGCCTCGGCGGCAAGCTGCATTCCCTCAGCCCCCTGGCCATTCTGGCGCGCGGTTACGGCATTTGCCGCGACGCCGCCACGCAACAGCTCATCACCCGTGCCGCGCCCGTGCAACCAGGGCAGCACGTGGAACTTGTTCTGCACGACGGACAACTCGCCTGCACGGTTGACGATGTCCGAGAAAAAGAAGCCCCTCCGCTAGAGGAAGGGGTTGGGGAAGGGTAACGAAATTGGCCGATCTGACCTTCGAGCAGGCACTGAAGCGCCTTGAGGAAATCGTCGAGGCGCTGGAAACTGACGATCTCGATCTAGAGAAATCCGTGCAGTTTTACGAGGAAGGGGTGTCGATGTACCGCCACTGCACGCAGCAGTTGCAGCGGGCTGAAAAGCGCATCGACATCCTGCAGGCCAACGACGACGGCACCCTGACCCCAGAACCCTTCGCGATTCAAGAAGAGAGCGGGGGTAGCAACGGTCAGGAGGAAATTCCCTTTTAACGGAGGCTTGATGCAACCCCTGGAGGCGTATCTGCAAGCGCAGCAACAACGTCTTGAGGCCGCTCTCGATCACCATCTCCCCGCCCCTGACGCCGACCCGCCGGTGCTGTCCGAGGCGATGCGCTACAGCGTGTTCGCCGGTGGCAAGCGTGTGCGCCCCGTCCTGCTGCTGGCAGCCACCGAGGCGGTCGGCGGCGACGGCGAGGCGGTGCTCCCCGCCGCCTGCGCCCTGGAATTCGTGCACACCTATTCGCTCATCCACGACGACCTGCCCGCCATGGACGACGATAATTACCGGCGCGGCCAGCTCACCAGCCACAAAGTTTTCGGCGAAGCGGTGGCCATCCTCGCCGGCGACGCCCTGCTGACCTACGCGTTCGAAGTCATGGCCGGACCCGACCTGACGAGCCGATTTGCGCCCGCCGTGTTGCTGGAAGCCACGCACTGCCTGGCGCGCGCGGCAGGCTGGTCCGGCATGGTGGGGGGGCAAGTGGTGGACATGGCCTCGGAAGGTCGGGAGGTGCCGCTCGACGTGCTCGAATACATCCACCGCCGCAAGACCGCTGCCCTGATCGGCGCGGCCGTCACCATCGGCGGCTTGCTCGGCGGCGGTTCGACGACGCAATTGGAGGCGCTAAAACGCTACGGACAGGCCATCGGACTGGCGTTCCAGATCGCCGACGACGTCCTGGACGTAGAAGGCGACAGCGCCGCGCTGGGCAAGCAGGCCGGGCAGGACGACAAGCACGGCAAGGCGACCTACCCGGCGCTGCTCGGGGTAGAAGCCTCGCGCCAGTATGCCGCGGCGTTGCTGGACGAGGCGCTCACGGCGCTCAGCGAGTTTGACGCCAGCGCCGAGCGGCTACGGCAACTGGCCCGTTTCATCGTAACCCGAAAGGCTTGAGCAGAGAGCGCATGGCCGCCGAACGGGAACGACTCGACATCCTGGTCTGGCAACGACAGTTGGCGCCCAGCCGCGCCCAGGCCCAGGCGCTGATCCTGGCGGGCAAAATCGCCGTGGACGGCCAGTGCCTGACGCAATGCGGGGCGCGGGTGGCCGCCCAGGCGGACGTGAAGTTACTAGGAGATCCGAGTCCGTACGTCAGCCGCGGCGGCGAGAAATTGGCGGCAGGTCTTGAGGCGTTTGATTGCCGGGTGCAGGATGCCATCGCCCTCGACGTCGGCGCCTCCACGGGCGGCTTTACCGACTGCCTCCTGCAAGCCGGCGCCCGGTGTGTCTACGCCGTGGACGTCGGCTACGGCCAGTTGCACTGGCGGCTGCGCAACGACCCGCGCGTCGTCGTGCGCGAGCGCACCAACGCCCGCTACCTGACGCCCCATGACTTCCCGGAACGCATGAGCTTCCTGACGGTGGACGCCTCGTTCATTTCGCTGCGCCTGCTGCTCCCCGCCCTCGTTCCCCTGCTGACCCCACAAGCCGAAGCGATACTGCTCATCAAACCGCAATTCGAAGTCGGAAAAGGCGAGGTCGGAAAAGGCGGCGTGGTGCGCGATGCGGGTCAGCACCGGCAGGTTTTGCAGGCGGTTTTGACAGCGGCGCAAGCGTGCAAGCTGGCGCTGCGCGCCGCCATCCCTTCTCCCCTGTCGGGTCCCAAGGGAAACCGTGAATTTCTCGCCCATCTGACCGCAGACACGCCACCCATGGCGCAACGGGTACTGGATGACCTGTGTGTGCAGTTGACGAGTAACCCCGGTCGTTGACGCTCAGTGAGGTGGCGCCGGAAAATCGACCAGGGCGTTAAGGTGTATTCCCCCGATTGCGGGAAGCCGAGCACGAGAATTGCCTCAACCCAAGGTCGCAAGGAACTCGTCGGTCGAAAGGATTGCGTGGGCAAACCGCGGATAGCTAAGTTCGACGGCTGCGGTTTGCTCCTTCTGCGACATGCAGCCGACGGCATCCTTTATCATCGTTACATGGTAGCCCAGCTCAACAGCCTCACGGCCGGTGGCCTCCACGCATGTATTGGTCAACATGCCAGCCAACGCGACGTGGTCAATCCCGTGTTGCCGCAGGATCTGATTGAGATCGGTGTTGGCGAATCCACTCGCGCTCCAGTGCTCCAACGCGACCATGTCACCGGGTTCAGCCTTCAACCCGTCCAGAAATTCGCCGCGCGGCGTGCCATGGGCAAACATCTTGTAATTCATGATTCCCTTGTGCGACCAATTGCGGAATTTCCAATTGGCGTAGTCACCTTTCCGGTATCTTCGGTGCGGCGCATACACGACCTGGGTTCCCGTGGAGCGGGCACCGACCAGAAGCTTTTTCAGGTTATCCACGACCCCGACGGCCCGCACCACTGCGCCGACGACTGGCCACGCTGCGCCATTGTGAGAGAGGAAATCATTGTAGGGATCGATGATCACGACGGCCGTTCGCTGCCTTAGCGAGCCGTCGGACGCCGCATGAGCCTCGGAGGCCCCTAGCGGGCCGCCGCGTGTCGTCAGGGCGCCTGCCGCAAGGGCGGCACCCGAGACGCCGACCACTGAACGCATGAATCGACGGCGATCAAGCCGCTTTCCCTCGGATCGGTCTTGGGCGGGGTGATCACAGCGCTGCTTGGGTTCACATCCCTCACGTTCTTGAGGGTTCTGCGCTGGACGCGCTTCTGCTAAACTTGGACGTTGTTTATGGCCCATCATTGACCTCCTCTGAAATCGATGCGTGCGGAAAGACGGAGAGCTATCTCATGCTTGATGTGAGGAAACCTGCGGATCATCGCAGCGACAAGTTCATCGGCGGTGGCAGCGCGCTCAACTTCCTCACCGTAAGCGATCACGTAGGCGCGCGTATGTGTCAACGCCCCCCTTGCAGTCAGCTCCGATCCGGCAGGCTGGTGTCCCGGGACGACGAGATTGAAGTCCCGTTCCAGCCAATCTTCGAATTGCGCCACCCATTTCGCGCGGCTTTCCGGTGTCGTGCCGCCCATGCTGACGTGCGCGTTGTTGTAGACGATATCGCTTGGGATCAGCGTATGGAGGGACGGAATATAAAGGGCCGTATGGGGTTCGTCAGGGGGAGCGGTGGCGGCGTCTCCATACAATCCGGTCCAGAGTTCAACGATCTCACCGTCAATCTCAAGTGTAGACCCTTCATAATCCTCCGCAGGGACAGACGGCACGGCGGCCCTGGGACCGAGAATCAGGCGTGAAAACGCGTCGTCTGTGGGTATGCGCGCGCGTTGCCGCGCGGCCACGTCGGGCGTTGCGATGAACTTTGCTTCCGGGAAATGCTTCAAAATAACCGAAGCACCTTGTGAATGGTCGAGATGTGCATGGGTTAAGAACACCGCCTTCAACTTGAGACCAGTGGCCCGGATCTCTCTTGCCAACCGTTCAGCGGACGATTTCATGCTCTGCCCGCAGACGACGATCATTTCTGTGTCGCCCATGATGAGCACTGAGGTGGTATTCCATTCCTCCGCCGTCGCATTGAAAATCCGAGTTTCCAGTCCTTCGGCGGATGCACTCTGCGTGATACAAAAAATCGTGCTGACAATGGCCAGGATACTTGTCATCCGTGACATAACCCGGGCATGCCCGACTCTGCGACTAATGACTTTCGCGATTATTTGGCCCAATAATGTGCGGGAAAAAACCTTCGCCGCTGCCGCTAAATCTTGGTTCGGCAACGGCAGGAAGCGGTGCTTCATGTTTGTACCTCCTGTATGGGCTTATGGAGCGGCCTGCGGTCCGCATCGTTTTGCTCTCTAAGCGGTCACTGGCAGTTCGCGGCGCGACGATCAATTTTCTTGCTTTCAGCCATGCCGCGGCCGTTACCTCAGCAATTACGTACCGATCAGTACATAATTAGTGCCTGGCGATCTAAAGTCAAGGATTAATCGTCCTAATTTCTCAACGTATCCAGATTGGGTTGGTGGTGATGGTGAGAGGCCGACCGCGCGAATTCGATACGGAAGAGGCGCTAGCCAAGGCACTCCGAGTGTTTTGGGAGCGCGGTTTCCAGGCGACTTCGATTACCGATTTGACCGCAGCAACCGGGGTTGGTCGAACGGGGCTCTATGCTGCGTTCGGCGACAAGGAATCGCTTTTTTTGCTGGCGCTGGATCGTTACATGGCACTCGCCTACACAGACTGTGCGGAAATGTTAGAAGATGAACCGGACGCACGTCGCGCCGTTGAGGCTCACTTGCTCAGGATGGCAGATAGCGTCACGAAACCGGACGACGCGCACAGCTGCATGTTAATGAATACCGTGCAGGAAAGCGCTGTACTCAGCTCCAAGGTCGGAGAACGAGTCAGGCAACTATATTTGCGTATCCTGGGGGCCGTCCAGGGACGGTTACAACGCGCCAGGGTCGAAGGCCAATTGGGGCCAGATGAGGATACCGATTTGTTAGCTCGGTTCCTACAAGGGCAGGTCATCTTGCTCTCGGTTCTGGCGCGCAATGGCGTGCAGCGCGATGTCTTGGTCGCTATGGTGAAAAAGGCGATGCGCGCATGGCCGTAAGGTAGAGATTTCTGGCGTAGTCCACATCTCCAATCGACTTTTGCACAGCGCTCCGTCACTTCCCACCCGGCGCCAACAGCATGAACGGGTGGCTCACGCTGTCCCCGGCGTCTCGGTGTCGGTCAACTCCAGGCCCGTTATCGTCTTGCCCGACGAATCTCCGGTCTCGCGGGTATCGAAGCCACCCAAGCACCGCATGACGCGCAGCGCCGTCAGCCATCCGCCACCTCGAACGCCGTCACGGTGCGAGTCTCACGGCTGAACTCCACCCCGATCAGATGGACCGGTTCTCCCCGACCGCGATACTTCTCCGCGTAGCCCCGCTCCTTGAGCTGCGCCAGCGCCGCTCCCTCAGGCGCCAACTCCACCACCTTGAACTCGAACAGATAGACGTGACCGCCCGTTCGCACCGCCATGTCCAGACGACCGTGGTTGCTGCTGTCTTCCACCACGATCTCGAACCCCAGCGCCGCAAAGTACGAATAGAACACGCTCGCGTAGTAGCCCTCGTAATGCGCGATGTCGTTGTTCGTATACCACTCGTACGGAATGCTCGCAAAAAACGCCTGAAACAACGCCTGCATCGCCGCGAAGTCGTTCGCCTCCAGCAGGCGGTACAAGCGGACGCTGTTGGCGGTCTGCCGCGCCGTATCCTGCACCAGATGGTGCAGCAGATGTTCATTCAGGCTCTGACGCACCTCACGGTTCGGATAGCCGAGCCGATACAGCGCCCTGCCGCCCACATTTTCTTCCGACACGATAGTCAGGTAGCCGGTCTGGAACAGCAGCGCCTCGGTGCCGATGTGGTCCACGTCGAAGGCCGACAGCAACTCTGCGGTGCTCACCGTCTCGCCGAGCGACACCGTGGTGACCCGGCGCTGGAACAGGGTCTCCACCAGGAACGTTGGCGTCGCGGTCTCGAACCAGTGGGCGGCGAACTCGCGGCTGTCGAACAACAACAAGACGTCGTAGGGGTTGTACACCTTCTCCGCGCCGCGCCAGCAGTAGCCGTTGTACCAGTCGCGGATCCGCTCCCGGTCCAGGCCGGGGAGTTCGGGCGCGAACACGGTGTCCAAATCCGCTTCCGTGTAGCCGCAGACCGCCGAGTAGCGCCGGTCCAGGGTGATGTCCTTGAGGTTGTTGAGGCCGGAGAACAGGTTGACCTTGGAGAACTTGCTGACGCCCGTGAGGAAGGTGAAGCGGACGTGCGCGTCCGCAAACTTGATGTTCGCGTACAGGCTGCGCAGATAGTCGCGGTTGGCCCGCGCCAGTTCCGGCGACCCCAGTGCATCCAGGATCGGCTTGTCGTACTCGTCGATCAGCACCACCACCCGCCGACTCGTCTTGCGGTGCAGCGCTTCCAACAGGAAACCAAACCGCTCGGGACCCGAACCCTCCGCCGTCACCTGCGCCCAACGCTCGACGCCGTCCAGTTGCGCCATCACGTTCCGGCGCAACCCGTCCGGGTCCTGGTAATCGCCGCCGCTGAAGTCGAGGCGTACCACCGGGTGACGCACCGACCAATCCCAGCGACGGTGGATATCCAACCCTGCGAACAGCGTCTCGCTGCCTTCGAACAGTTCCTTCAGCGTGTCCAGCAACAGGCTTTTGCCGAAGCGCCGCGGGCGCGACAGAAAGTAGTGCGTGCCCTCGTCCACCAATCGCCCCATATAGGCGGTCTTGTCAACGTAGTAGTAGTCCTCCTCGCGCAGCGTGCGAAAGGTCTGCAGGCCAATGGGCAATCTTCGTCTCGTCATGGAATTCTCCCTGACCCGTTCCGGTGCCCGGGTCTTGCCGCTCCATGATCCGCCTCGCACAAATCGGCGCGCATTGAAGCGCGTTTCTGCAGGGCGTGCAAGTGTCTGAAACCAGGACAAACCGATGCTCAGCTTCGCCGGTTGAGAGCCACCAAGTCCACGTAGCGCAGCCCGGTGCCGCCGAAGAGGTCGAGGGCGCTTCCCACCGTGAAATCCAGCTTGTCCTGACCGGACTCCCGAATCTGCTCGACGTCCGCCATGCTGCGAATGCCCCCGGCGTACGTGACCGGCAGCGGCGCAATGCGCCCGGGCAGCGCCACGAGCTCGGCGTCGATGCCCGCCTGGCGTCCCCTCCCCTGGTCGCGGTCACTTTCGCTAACGGACTGATCTCGGCAGAGACCTGCACTGCCTCGCGCGCTCCGGACCTATCAGGTCAACGACCCATTTCAAATGATGTGGCAGAACTCGCATGCGGCCGTCGTGGAGCGCGTTGAAAATCGCGTCGGCAAGAGGGACACACCCAAGGGCTGCCCAGACATCGTCGTGAGCCAAAAGATCAACGGTGCTTCCCGTTACGAGACCGACGAAACGCGCCGCACATATCCGGTTCGCTTTGCGCTCGTCCAAGAGGGGGACGGCGTGGGGTTTCAGCTCAAGCGCATAGGCAATCGTTGCGGCTTCCCCGTCGTCAAGTGTTTGAGCAACGGAGCCGGAGACGAGGCTGGCAAAATGCTTCATCCCAGTGACGCCAAGCTGCACGAATTGTACTTGTCCCGACGCATGCCATGCGTCGACCGCGGCAGCGTCGTCCCGGCCGGCTTGCACGCCGCTTTTGAGCTCCAGAATGACCTCTGATACAACAAGGAATGGATTGGGCAAGGCATCCAGAATGGTTTCGGCATACTTCGTGGCATTCAGATTGATCAACACGCTTGTATCGGCGACAACGGGGACCGTCCGATCAGTGAGGCAGCTTTGGCGCTCCATCCGTGTCGCCTCCTTCTACCTCCACCCCATCCAGAATTTCGCGCAACTGAACTCGATCCAGACGCAACAGGCGGGCAAGCTGCCCCTCGCCGAGCAGTTCTTGTCGCCATGCCTCAGCAGCCAACAGGCTTAGACGAAGCGTCGTTGGACTCTTCGCATCAATCGGGTCCACAACCGCCGTATCCCCGAGCACCTGCTTCGCCTGTTCGTTCGTGATGCCGCCATTCCCCTCAAACCAATCCCAGGTCCCCGATTTGGTCAGACTGAGTTCTTCGAACCGCCGGACCATGGCTTCACGCGATACGCCAAAGGCGTGCGCAAGTAGAATGACGTGACGCCGCGTCAGGTGGGACGCCCCTTGCGTTACGTCCCGGAATCTCTGCATAACCGTCCGTGCCGGCGTCAGAAAGGCTCGTGCGAACGCAATGGCGTACCGTTCCTCGCGCGAGTTTTCTCGGCCGTCGCCATACAGCACTTCGGGTGCTTGGCGGCTTGAAACAAAATGCCCCAGTTCATGCGCCGCGCTTTGTGCTCGGCGTTCGCGTGGGTGATTGGCATTCAGCAATATGCACGCGCCAACCTGCTCATCATAGGCGAACAATCCCGATACACGGGCGTCAAGCCGCCGGATATAAACGCGAATGCCAAGGTCGAGTTCCAAGAGACTCGTCACGTCATGCACCGGCGCCAAGCCCAGGCCGAGCTTGTGGCGGAGTTCGGTCGCGTCATTTTCGGCCTGAGTCCGCACATCGCCCGGCATGAGAGGTCGTTGTGGAGGGTAGTTCCGGGGACGAATGACACCGAGCAGGTTTTCCAGTTCCACTTCGGCCTGCACAAGGGCTTCCAGCACTCTGGCTGCTTCGTCGGATGACTCTTCCTTGCACGCGGGCAGTTTCCGAAAACGAGGCACAAGGTCAACATAAACGGACTCACGGCGCAGCAACGCGTTGACCGACGTCTCGTACAACTTGGCCAACGGCAGAAGTTCAGCGGTGCGAACGGCGCGCTGTCCTTTCTCCATGGCCACCAGCGTCGTGCGCGCCACGTTGATACTGGCGGCTGCATGTGCCTGCGTCATGTCGGCCGTTTCACGCGCAATCCGCAGACGCCTACCAATCTCAATGGGATTCAACCCCTCCTCAGACATGCCCCTCTCCCCTCCCAATCCACTGGGTTACAAACGACTTAGGCCCCAGGGAGTCGACAAAACCTCTCCACTCCTTTGCGTGTTGCCTGATTAGCCGGTGCAGTTTTGCTCGAACTTTCTCTTCAGTGAGTCCCCGGGAACGGCTCAACAGAAAAACTTGTCGAGAAAGACCGGCTTGGTTTGCCGAGGATTGCAGAACGCTCGCCAAGTGATCGAGATGAAGCGTTCCGGCAATTGCGTATTCATGCATTGCGCCCCTCGGCTCCCTGTTTCCATACGAAGCGGCGGCACCGTCTTCGTATCGAGCCACAGTCAAATCCTCCCAGACATAGGATTGTCTGCACTCCGTGAGACCTGCTGCGTGGGCGCTCATACGCCGGAGCATACACGCCGCGCAGATGCCGCACTGTCGCATCGTGCCGGATACGGAAACGTGCCTTTGATTCTGCCAGCAAGAGCGAGTTTGAGCCCAATTTGGGCCGTCTGGGCACTTGGTCACGAATTCAGCGAGCGTCTCCGCTTTGGTGTGCCAAAGGCGAGGATACGTAAAGCAAACCTCATGACCGAGAAGGGCTGAGAGAAAGACCGTCATACGATCAGTGAATAAGGGGTGATTCCGATAGTCCTCGTACGCTTGGCCAACCGGCACGAGACTCGGTCCCAAGGCGCCCTGCCCACTCTCGGGCATAATGACCATTTTGGCTCCTGACAGATAAGCTGCGATACCACTTAGCACTGCAAACTTGAAGCCTCGGGACCGTGCGCTGGTTTCAACAGAACGTTTACTCTCAAACCGAACCTGAAAAGGGACGGAAGCGAAGGGGAGCGAGGAATCCCCAATAGGTCCTTAATCCGTACTACAAAATTTCGGCCCCACCCGGTCGAAGGCCGTGCCTTCGTTCGGTCGCAAAACTGCACGGACGCGGCAACGACCAGCAGATCGTACAGCCGTTCATCCCATTTCGTGAGGCAATAGGTTTGGAGCCTATCCGTATCAAATAGGAGGTCCTTGCCGATTTCGCATCGAATCCAATGACGAGGGGCGGGGGTTCCAAATTCCACGACATCGACGCAATACTGTGACAACGCTAAGTTCGATGCTTCTGCATTCCCCATCAGAGGAGCACCCCATCGTCAAGGCCTGTCTGTTTCGCGAAAACTCGGGGAGGCTCATTTTCGACGATGCCAAGAAGGTCACGAGCCGTCGCCGCAAGATTCAGGCCGCCAATTGCATCTTCGATTCGCCGCCTGACATCGGTGGCGCGATTGCAGGTAGCTTCGCTGTAGTAATGTTCTTCGACTTGACGTGCACGTCGCGCCAAGCGGTCTGTAAGGAGCAGACGAGCCGCCTCCAACAATGCATTCTCGCCTGGGACTCCTCTCCCTAGGGTCTGGCAAACGTAGTCCAGCAACACACCAGCGAGTCGGTATCCAGCCACTTCTTGCCGAAGTGAATCAAGTTTCTCAATAATCTGGTTGCAGAAGAGCTCAGTTTGACCGTCGGACAGGACGTTCTGAACTCTGTTAACCAGGCTTCTGGGAATTTGTTGACACCAATCCTCTGACCGCGCCGTCAAGAGCGCCTCGTATGCCTGTTCAGGACCAAACGCTTCGTTATAGATGCGTTCTGCAAACCGCTTCCATTTGCGGGACATCGGCAAGCTTCTGTGTGGGCCATCATTCATCTGGAACCTCCTGGTGTCAAATTTTCTGAAAAAATATGTGACATTGTCAATTCTATTGACTGCTGAACCCATGTGGAGATCGCCATGCCATCTGCGCGGAGTTCAACCACGAGTGCAAGGCGGTTACGTCAGTTTATCTGGTGACGGTGAATGCCCAGGGTTGATGCAGGAAACGATGGATGGAAAGAAGGGGGGCACAGAAGTGAGTTGCAACCTCACGTTTTACCAACTGATGCGAAAGGACAGAACGGTTTAACCAGAACCGTACGCTCTTCCCTGTTGTCGCTCACCTTCCCTGATTGAGAGCCACCAGGTCCGCGTAGCGCAGCCCGGTGCCGCCGAACAGGTCGAGGGCGCTGCCCACCGTGAAATCCAGCTTGTCCTGACCGGACTCCCGAATCTGCTCGACGTCCGCCATGCTGCGAATGCCCCCGGCATACGTGACCGGCACCGGCGCGATGCGCCCGAGCAGCGCCACAAGCTCGGCGTCGATACCGGCCTGGCGGCCCTCCACGGCGGTGGCGTGGATGAGAAACTCGTAGCAGCTTGGGGCCAATTCGGCCAGCGTGGAAGCGTTGATTTCCAGGTCGGTGGCGATCTGCCAGCGGTCGGCCATGGCGACGTAGCGACCGTCTATCTTGCGGCAACTGAGATCGAGGATGAGGCGGGAGGCGCCGACGGCGTCGACCATGTCCTGCAGCCGGTCGCGGCGCAGCTTGCCGTTTTGAAACACGTAGGAGGTGACGATGACACCGGCGGCACCGCGTTGTAGCCACGCTGCGGCATCTTGCGGGTTGATGCCGCCGCCCACCTGCAGGCCGCCGGGAAAGGCGGTCACGGCGGCGGCAGCGGCGGTTTCGTTGCCCGGCCCGAGCATGATGACGTGACCGCCGTGCAGGCCGTCCTGGCGGTAGCGGTCGGCGAAATAGGCGGCGGGTTGATCGGTTGCGAAGTTGGTCTGCGGGTCCGCGCCGTCTTGCAAGGAGGCGCCGACGATCTGCTTGACGACGCCGTTGTGCAAATCAATGCAAGGCCGGAAGCGCATGCGCCGGCGGGGTGGGCGGGACAAAGCTTGCTAGCCCGCGGCGTTGACGAAGGATTCCCACTTGGCTTCCATGCCGGAATCCTCCACGGTTTCCATCAGGTACTGGCCATATTCGCCGCTGGTGACGCCGGTGCTGCGGCCCGTCATGGCCACGGTGCGTTCGTACTGGCCGCAAATGTCCAGGGCCTTGTGCAGCCGGGCGCCGGATTCCTGGAAGCCGATGTGCTCCATCAGCATGGCGCCGGCCCGCACCATCGAGCTGGGATCGGCGTACTGCGCGCGGCCTTCCTGCACCATGCGCGGGGCGCTGCCGTGGATGGCCTCGAACATGGCGTACACCTTGCCCAGGTTGGCGCTGCCGGCGGTGCCGACACCGCCCTGAATCTGGGCCGCCTCGTCCGTCAGGATGTCGCCGTACAGGTTGGGCAGGGCGAGCACCTGGAACTGCTTCTGGCGCGCCGGGTTGATGAGCGCCGCGGTCATGATGTCGATGTACCACCCCTCCCACGAAATGCCCGGGTAGTTCTCCGCCACCTTGCGGGCGATGTCGAGGAACTTGCCGTCGGTCGTCTTGACGATGTTGGCCTTGGTGACGATGGTCACCGAATCCTTACCGGTGCGCTTGGCGTGCGCGAAAGCAGCGTCGATGATGCGCTCGGAGCCCTGTGAGGTGATGACGCGGAAGTCGATCGCCAGATCGTCCGTGACGTTCACCCCCTGGCTGCCGACGGCGTACATGTCCTCGGTGTTCTCGCGGAAAAATATCCAGTCAATACCTTGGGCGGGCACCCGCACGGGGCGCACGTTGGCGAACAGGTCGAGGACCTTGCGCATGCCGACGTTGGCGCTTTCGAGGTTCGGCCAGCCGTCGCCCTGCTCCGGGGTGTGGGTCGGGCCTTTCAGCGTCACGTGGCAGTCCTTGATCTCAGCCAGCACGTCGTCGGGGATGGACTGCATGTGCGCGGCGCGGTTTTCGATAGTCAGGCCGTCGATAATGCGGAAAACCACCTTGCCGCTCGCCACTTGACCGCGCAACAGGTATTCCAGGACCTTTTTCGACTCTTCCGCGATGGTCGGACCAATGCCGTCACCGCCCAGAATGCCGATGACAATGGGGCTGATCGCGTTGAAGTCAAGCCAGTCGGGCTGCTGCTTGAGGCGTTCCACCCGCTCGAGTTGCTCAGCCATGACCCGGCCGAAGTGCGCCTTGCCGGCTTCGATTTGTGCTTCGTACGCCAAGATAGACTCCTCATGTAGGTGCGTGTTTTTCCGCGTTGGATTGTTGGATTGGGGGTATGAAGGTGTGGTTCTAAACCATACGACCCCGCATGTCAACACGCCCCGTCGAAGGTCAACACGCTGCGCGCCACCTCGCCCGCCTTCATGGCCCGGAAGGCTTCGTTGATGTCCTCCAGACGGCCCCGTTTGCTCACCATGTCGTCGAGATTGAGGCGCCCCTGGCGGTAAAACTCCAGGTAGCGCGGGATGTCGGTTCGGAACTGGTTGGAACCCATGCGCGAGGTCTGCACCTTGCACTCGGGCCGGATAGCGCTGAAGGGGAACGACAGCTCGGAACCGTCGGGCGGCACCCCGACGATGGTCGCCGTGCCGCGTATGGCGAGGGATTCAACCGCCTGCCGGACCAGGACGGGCAAGCCGACGGCCTCGAAGGCGTGATCGACGCCCTGCCCGCCCGTCAGCTCACGCAGCTGGGCAACGGCGTCCCCCTTGTTGGAATCAATCACGTCAGTGGCGCCGAGGCTATGCGCCCGCTCCAGCTTGGCGGGAAACTTGTCGATACCGATGATGCGGCTGGCGCCGCCGATGCGGGCACCCTGGATGATCGACAGGCCGACACCGCCGCAGCCGAACACGGCAACCGTCTGGCCGGCCTGCAGGCCCGAGGTGCGCAGCGCCGCGCCAACGCCGGTGAGCACACCGCAGCCGACTAGCGCGGCGCGGTCCAGGGGGATGTCACGGTCGATTTTGACTAGCGAGTTCTCGTGCAACAGCATCTGCTCGGCGTAGCTGCCGACGCTGGCAAAGGGAATCAAGGGCTCGCCGTCGAGGCTGAGGCGCGGCGGCGTGTCGGACGAGCGGCTCACGTAGCCGGTGGCGCACACGTTGGGATGCCCACTCAGGCACTGCGGGCAGGCGCCGCAGAAGCCGGACAGGCAGGCCACCACGTGGTCGCCGGGTTTAACGGTCGTGACGGCGCTGCCGACAGCCTCAACCACGCCGGAGCCCTCGTGACCCATGACCATGGGGTGGTCGCGCGGCGGCAGGTCGCCGTCAACGTAGTGCAAATCGCTGTGGCAGACGCCGGTGGCGGCGGTGCGCACCAGGACTTCGCGGTCGCGCGGTTTGTCGACCGCAACCGATTCGATCTGGAGCGGCTCGTGGGCTCGGCGGAAGATAGCAGCTTTCATCTTGGTGCTCCCTTTGTGAAGTTCGATGCGTCGCAAACGGCTGGCAGCCCGGCGGCTGCGGATGGCTGACAACTGGACTTTAACACGATTCAGCCTCTATAGTGTCGATTCAAAACCTCGTTCGGAATGCCTGTTTGCAGCCTGCGAGCCCAGCCCACCTTGACCTACCTTTCGCCTCTGCGAGGACTAGAGGATGCGTGGCTTTACCCGTCTCTGTGCGCTCTACGCCGATTCCCGCCTTCGCCTCGCCGGGGCGCTGGCCTGCACGGTAGCGGCGGTGCTGCTGCACCTCGCCGTCCCGCTGATCCTCAAGAGCGTCCTCGATGACGGGCTGGACCCGGACAACCCCGGCTTCGTGTACGTGGCCGGCGCCTTGCTGGTCGGCGTCACCGCGCTGCGCGGCGCCGCGGTGTACGGGCAGAACTACCTGGTGGCGTTCCTGGCCCAGCGCCTCGCCTACCGGCTGCGCAACCTGCTGTATGACAAGTTGCAGCGGCTGAGCTTCGCCTACCACGACCGGGCGCAGACCGGCGATCTGATGTCGCGCGCCGCGGCGGACGTGGAGGCGGTGCGCCACTTCTTCCATTTCGGCTTGCCGATGGTCTTCAGCGTCCTGTTGACCGGCCTGGGAACAACGGCGGCGCTGGTCTGGCTTGATTGGCGCCTGGCGGTGCTGGCCGTCGGCGGCTTTGCGGTGATTCTGGCGGTGTCGGTCGCCATGGGCCGCTGGTTGCGGCCGCTGCAGGAGATCGTGCAGGCGCACACGGCCCGCCTGTCGGTGGCTTGGCAGGAGAGTCTGACGGGTATCCGGGTGGTCAAGGCGTTCGGGCGCGAACGGTCGCAAGAGGAATCCTTTTCGGAGGTGGCCGGCGACCTGTACAAGGCGCATATGCGGGTGACGCACGCCCAGGCGCTGAGCCTGCCGTTGTTGACGCTTCTGCTGGCGGTGGGGCTGGGGCTGACGCTGTACGTCGGCGGCCGGGAGGTCATCCTGGGCGGCATGAGCCTCGGCACCCTGGTGGCGGCCACCAGTTATCTGGTGCAATTGGGCCACCCGCTGCGGCGCCTGAGCTGGCTTGCCGGCATGGCGTCGCGCTGTCAGGCCGGCGGCCGGCGCCTGTTCGAGGTGCTGGACGCCGTTTCCGAGGTGCGCGAATCCCCACGCGCACGGACTCTGCCGCAGGTGCGCGGGGCACTGCGTTTCGAGCACGTCAGCTTCCACTATGACCGCCATCTGCCGGTTCTGCACGACATCAGCTTCACCGCCGAGCCGGGGCAAACGGTGGCGCTGCTGGGCAGCACCGGCAGCGGCAAAAGCACCCTGGCGCAACTGATCCCGCGTTTTTACGACCCCACCGGCGGTGTCGTCAGCCTGGACGGCATCGATGTCCGGGACCTGCAATTGGACGCTCTGCGGCGGCACATCGGCATCGTCATGCAAGACACTTGGCTGTTCTCCAACACCATCCGCGACAACATCGCCTACGGGCGTCCCGACATCGGCCTGGAGGCCATCGTGGCGGCGGCCAAAGCGGCGCATGCCCACGACTTCATCATGAAATCCCCGCACGGCTACGACACCTGGGTCGGCGAGCGCGGCGTGACGCTGTCGGGCGGCCAGCGGCAGCGCATCGCCATCGCCCGCGCCTTCGTGCGCGACCCGCGGCTGCTGATCCTCGATGACGCCACGTCGAGCGTGGACGTGGAGACGGAATTCCTCATCCAACGCGCCCTGCGGTCGCTGATGATGGGGCGAACCACCATGGTCATCGCCCATCGCCTGTACACCCTGCGGCACGCCGACCTGATTCTGGTGCTGTCCGGCGGGCGCATCGTGCAGCGCGGCACGCACGACGAACTGCTGGACGAGCCGGGGCTGTATCAGACCGTGCACAAACAACAATCGCGCGACCCGGACGAACGGGTTGCGCCACCGGTTTCGCCCGTTGCCGCCGAGCGGTCGCACGTATGAAGGTCTCAACCCCCCGCAACCCGGACGCGGCACCGAGCAACGGCCACCGCGATCTCGTGGAGGAAAAACGCTTCGGCAGGGTGTACGACGCCCGCGTCATGCGCCGCCTGTGGCCGTTCGCGGTGCCGCACACAACGGTTCTGATCGTCGCGGCGGTCTGCATGGCCGGGGTCGCCGCCAGCCAGCTGCTCGGCCCCTACCTCATCAAGCTCGCCCTCGACGGCCCCATCGCACAAGGCGACCTGCACGCCCTCACCGTCATCGTGCTGCTCTACCTCGGCAACACGCTGGCCGGCTGGGGCCTGCAATACGGACAGACGCTGCTGCTCATGCGCGCCGCGCAGCGCGTCCTGCTGAACCTGCGGCAGGCGCTGTTCCGGCATCTCATGCGGCTCGACGTGGCGTTTCACGACCGCCAATCCGTGGGCCGCTTGATGTCGCGCGTGCAAAACGACGTGGGCACCCTGCAAGACCTCTTCACCAGCGGCATCCTCAGTATCCTCAGCGACGCGCTGACCCTGGTGGGCATCCTGATCGTCCTGTTCACCATGCACCCCTACCTGGCGCTGCTGACCAGCGCGGTGGTGCCGCTGGTGCTGATCGTCACCGCATACTGGCGCACCCATTCGCGGCGCGTCTTCCAGGTGGTGCGGCGGGCGCTGGCGCGCGTCAACGCCAGCCTGCAGGAAAACATCTCCAGCGTGCGCGTCATCCAGAGCCTGTGCAGCGAGACGATCAACTTGCGGCGCTTCGAACGCCTGAACGCGGACCATCTGGACGCGACGCTGAAGGCCGCGCACCTGTCCGCCCTGTTTTTCCCGGCCATCGAAATGATGACCACCCTGGCCATTGCCGTGGTCGTTGTCTGCGGCGCGCCGCTGGTGATGGACGGCGATCTCAGCGCCGGCGCCCTGGTCGCCTTCGTGCTCTACATGTATCGCTTTTTCGAGCCGCTGCGTGACCTCAGCTTTCGCTGGAACTCGCTGCAAATGGCCATGGCTTCGGGGGAGCGCATTTTCGAGGTGCTGGAGACGCCGCGGCACGTTCTTGAGGGCGCACCGCCGGTGCGGCTGCCGCGAATGCGGGGTGAGGTAGAGTTTCGGCGGGTGTCGTTCCACTACCAGCCCGGCGTGCCGGTTCTGGAAGATTTCTCGCTGGCGGTGCCGGCGGGGCAAAATCTGGCCATCGTCGGGCATACGGGGGCGGGCAAGACGACGCTGATCAACCTGCTCACGCGGTTTTACGACGTGACCGAGGGCGCCATTCTCATCGATGGCACCGACTTGCGGCGGCTATCGCAGGCCGACCTGCGGCGGCAGGTCGCCATCGTCCTGCAGGAGCCTTTTCTGTTCAGCGGCACGGTGCGCGACAACCTGCGCTACGCCAACCCTGACGCCAGCGACGCCGCAGTGGAGGCAGCGGCCCGCGCCCTCGGCGTGCACGACAGCATCATGCGGCTTGAGCACGGCTACGATACCGAGGTGCGCGAGCGCGGCAGCCTGCTGAGCCACGGCCAGCGTCAACTCGTCAGCTTCGTGCGCGCCCTGCTCGCCGACCCGCGTATCCTCATCCTCGACGAGGCCACCGCCAGCATCGACGTCGAAGCCGAGCGGCTGGTGCAGGCGGGCCTCAAGACGCTGCTGCGCGGGCGCACCACGTTCATCATCGCCCACCGCCTCTCGACCGTGAAGCAGGCAGACCGCATTATCGTCCTGGAAAACGGACGGCTGCTGGAAAGCGGCACGCACGAAGAACTGGTCCGGCGCCACGGGCCTTACGCGCGTCTGTACGACATGACGTACGCCAGCTTGGTGGCGGGGTTGGATGACGAGGCATGACAGGGACGGGTGATGAACTCACGGGGCCAGAGTGGCAGGGACTTCGGAATACTGGACGGCGACCCTATTTTCCACCATCAGGGAGCGCCCAACGACTTCGAGGGCCTTTTCGACCGCCGTCATGGGAGATTGATGCCCAGGGTCGAGAAGCCGACGGACTGCGTTTTCTTGCAGGCCCAGCCGCTCGGCAAGGGCGACGTTGGTGACGCCCTGTTCCCGCATCGCTGTATAGAGAGCCAGCTTCGCTGCAACAATGGGCGCTACGGAGATCAACACTTGGCCCTCTTTGAGGGGACTGGGAGCGGGTATGTCTTCGCGGGCCTTAACGTGCATGCCCAGGGCGACCCCCAGACAATCCTTGGCCATCTCCACGGCCTCTTTCCAGGACCATCCGCCTGTGTTGGCCCCATACACGTCGGGAAAGGTTGCCGTATAGGCTTCTCTTCTACCTAGCCGTTCCTCTTCCTTGTCGCGGACGATGTTGCACGGATAGGCGTAGCGCATGATCTATAGCTCTCTCCTGTCGACATGCAAGTCCTTCAGCATCGAAACCAGAGTACCCGCAGGAATCTCGCCACGAGGCACGGTAGTCCGGTAGGGTCCAAGCCGGATCTCTCCGTGACTGCCCTTCCCGCGGCTGGGGGCAAAATCGAAATGCAATCCATGCCTGCGGGCGTATCGCCGGGCTCACCTGAGAAATTCCCTGTCATTCACGATCCATGCTCAGCGCTGCGCGCGCAGGATGGTGCGCAGCGAGCGCGATGGCTGCAGGTAGGTTCGAGCCGCCTCCTGAATGTTGGCCAAGCTGACCTTCTGCACCGCCTCCAGGTACGTCTGGTAGGCGTTCCACTGGCCCTGGTGGAGCATGCCGAGGCCGAAGATGCTGGTGCGCTGGCTGGTGCTTTGCAGGCTGATGTCGAGCGCGCCGCCGATGTAGGTCTTGGCGCGCTCCAACTCCTCCGACGTAACCCCATCGTTCTGAATCTCCTGCACCACGCGCTCGAATTCGCTGAGCGCCTCGCCTTCCTTCTCGGGCGTGCAGCCGATGTAGAAGGCCAGGTAGCCGGGATCGACCGGATAGGCGTCGAAGCTGGTGACCGCGTAGGCCAGGCCCCGCTTGTCCCGCAATTCCACGAACAGGCGCCCGCCCATGCCGCCGAGGATGGTGTCGAGCACGTGCAGCGTGTAGCGGTCGGGGTCGCGGCCCGTAACGGTGGGAAAGCCCCAGATGATATGCGTCTGCTGGCCTTCCACGTCGATCACCTCGGTCGCCGCCTCGCTCCACGTGGGCACCTCCGGCACCGTGGTTGTCACGGCAGCGGCGGGTTCGGAAAGCGACGCCGGCGCCAATTGATGCCAGCGCGACAGCACCGTTTCGGCGGTGATGTCGCCCACGACGACGTACACCGCGCCCTGTGGGCGCAGTAGGCTTTGGTGGAACGCGGCCAGATCATCACGCGAGACTGTGGACAGGCCCTCGGGCGTGCCGATGGACAGGTGATTGTATGGATGGAAGCCGTAGAATTTGCGCAGAAACTGCTGCATTGCGTACTGGAAGCGGTTTTCCTTCAGGGTGTCGAGGTCGCGCAATTGATCGGTCTGCTCGCGCGCCACTTCGGCGTCCGGAAAGCTGGGCTCGGTCAACAGCTCAAGGTAAAGCTCCAGCCCGTCGGCGAAGGTGTCGCGCAGAAAGCGGGCGGCGAGCTGGACGGAATCGCGGTCGCTTGAGGCGCCCAGGGTAGCGCCGAGGCGGTCGAGCTCGCGTTCGATCTCGGAGGCGCTTCGCATGCTGGTGCCGCGGTCCCACGTGGCGCTGAGGAGGCGGACGATGCCTTCCTTGCCCTGCGGGGCGCTGCGCTGCCCGCCGGGGAGCAGGGTGCGGATGGTAACGAGCGGGGCCTTGCGGTCGGTCTGCACGATCAGCGTGCTGCCGCCCGGCAGGGACACGACGGAGGTGTTGTCCGTGCTGCGCGGCAGCGCGGGCGCCTGCGACGTCTCGTCCTGCCGGGTCCAGGCGAGCATGGTGTCCTCGCTCGGCAGGTCGGCGTCCGAGGGCATGAGCAGGGCGAGGTTGGCGCGCTGCGGATCGAGAAACGTCGTCGCCGCCTGCTGCAGGTCGTCGTGGCTCAGCGATTCGATGGCAGCCACGTAGCGCTCGCCGTAGTTCGGGTCGCCGTACACCAGCATGTGACTCCCCAGTTGGCTGGCGATGCCCTGGTACGTTTCGCGGGCGTGCACGAAATGGCTAACGATGCGCGTTTTCGCCGCCGCCAAGTCGTGCTCGGAGATGGACAAAGCGGGTTGCCGCACCGGCTGCATCAGCCCCTGTACCACGTCGGCCACGTCGTCGGTCATGCAGGTGGCGCCAAGCAGGAAAACGCCGCGGTCGCACGGCGTGTAGTTGAAGGCATACACGTCGTGGGCCAACTGGCGGCGGCGCTTGAGGGCGGTGTAGAGGGTGGAATTATAGCCCGAGCCCAGCAGGTCGCTGAGCAGGTCGAGCGCCGGCACTTGCGGATCGGTGGCCTCGACCGACGGCAGGGCGATTTCGACGCGCGCCAACTCGGCCCGAAAGGGGAACGCCAGCACGCGCGGCTGCGCCTGAGCAGGCTCGTCGGCACGCGGCCTGACGGGCAATGCCGTGGCCGGCACGGCGCCGAAGCGGTCCTCGACGGTGCGCAGCATGGTGTCGGAATCAAAATCACCGACGGCCACGAAGATCATGTTGTTGGGCACGTACCAAGTGTTGAACACGCGCAGCATGTCATCGCGCTGGATGGGCCGCACGGTTTCCTCGAAACCGATGATCGGACGGCGGTAGGGATGCGTCGTGAAGGTGAGGTCGAAGAGGCGCTCGGCAATTTCGTGATCCGGGCTATCCTTGCTGCGGCGGAATTCCTCGAGCACCACTTCCTTTTCGCGTTCCAGTTCGGTGGGATCGAAAAAGGAGTGCAGAACGGCGTCGCTCAACACGTCGAAGCCGGTTTCCCAGAAACGGCTGGACAGGGTGACGTGGTAGACCGTTTCATCGTAATTCGTCCAGGCGTTCACCGAGCCGCCGGCGCCCTCGATGAGGGCGGCGATTTCCCCGTTCGGAAAGCGGTCCGTGCCCTTGAACAACATGTGCTCGAAGACGTGTGCAATGCCTGCCACGGCCGGGTCCTCGTCGGCGCTGCCGAACCGCACCCACGTCTGCAGGGCGACGACGGGTGCGCTGTGGTCTTCAAGCAGCACCACTTGCAGGCCGTTATCAAGGATGTGCACGTTGGCCCTGGGAGCGTGGTCGAGGTCGCCGTTCGTCACGGGGCGGCGGCTTGTGGATTGCATGTGCGGGGGTCCTCCTGGGGAAAGATGGTGATAGTGGAATTTCCGAACGATACCTTACTTCGGCGCCGGATACCATAACGCATCAAGGGCTTCTCACTCATCCCGGAAAAGGGCGGTGATCCAGGGTAAGCGCATATGGCGTTATCCGCGTCAGCCGAACCTTCTCCCCTCGACGGAATACCAAGGGGTAATTCGAGGAACTGCTGGAACCAGACGTATGACAATGGATCATATGCGTTTGCCCTGGGCGGTGATCTTTACGGCTGGAAGCGGCAAACATTGCGTAGTATAGTCGCCCGCGTTTTTACGACTCTGAATGGGCGTGCGCCTGAAGCTATTCGGATGGATTGAGGTTCATTCCGGCCGCTTCCAGAAAGCCGGCAGAGGGAAGAAGCATGGCCGAAACATTGGCAGTTGTCAGCGCCGAACAGTTTGCCGAGTTCACCATACGTATGGATCAGCGTTTCGACGGCATGCAGCAACAATTCAACGGTATGCAGCAACAAGTCGACCAGCGCCTGGACGACATGCGGCAGCAAGTCAACCAGCGTTTCGACGGCATGCAGCAACAATTCAACGGCATGCAGCAACAAGTCGACCAGCGCCTGGACGACATGCGGCAGCAAGTCAACCAGCGCTTCGACGGCATGCAGCAACAAGTTGACGACTCGCGGCAGCAAGTCGATCAGCGTTTCGATCTGACCCACGAGAGCATCAATCATCGCTTTGAGGCCGCGGACAAACGCTTTGACGATTTGAATCGGACCATGGTGGACATCAGGCAGACCTTGGTTGAAATGCGCACCGAATCCCACGCCGACATGCGCCAGTTACGTCAGTGGCTGGTCGGACTGTGCGCCGGATTTGTCATTGCCATCGGCGTGGCCCTGCTTAAGGGAGGCATCTAACATCCCGTTTCCAAACACTTAACCGCCACAACAACAGGAGAAAACGGGCATGAGCAACGCCGAGAAGCTACTAATGGAAAAGGACGGGCCGATTGGCTGGATCATTTTCAACCAGCCGGAAAAGCGCAACGCCGTGAGCCAGGAAATGTGGGCGCTGATGCCGGATTACGTGAAGGACCTGGCCGAGGACGACGCCATCCGGGTGGTCATCCTGCGCGGCGCCGGTGAGAAGGCGTTTGTCGCCGGGGCGGACATTTCGCAGTTCAAGGAGCGGCGCCGCAACATGGACGACGAGGCGGCCTACGGACGTATCTCGGCGCGCGGCCAGGAAAGCCTGAAAACGCTCGACAAGCCGCTGCTGGCCATGATCCACGGCTACTGCATCGGCGGCGGCGTCAGCATCGCCATCGGCTGCGACGTGCGCATCGCCTCGGACGACGCCCGCTTCGGCATTCCCGCCGCCCGCCTGGGACTAGGCTACCACTACAACGGCATGGAGCGGCTCATGAAGCTCATCGGGCCGGCCTACACCAAGGAAATCTTCTTCACCGCGCGCACCAACTTCAGCGCCCAGGACGCCCTGCGCATGGGACTGGTCAATCAGGTCGTCCCCAAGGATGAGTTGGAATCGTTCACCCGCGACTACGCCCTCACCATGGCCCGCAACGCTCCGCTCACCCTGCGATCCGCCAAGGCCAGCGTGGACCAATTGCTGCAGCCGCCTGAACAGCGCGACCTGGCCGCGCTCGACGCGCTCATCGCCGATTGCTTCAACAGTCAGGATTACCAGGAAGGCGTGCAGGCATTCACCGAGAAGCGCCGCCCGCAGTTCCAGGGCCGCTGAGACGCATCGGGATTGACCGATTTCCCGCCAAGGACAGGAGGGAAGCTGTCATGTACAGAAAAGTGCTGGTGGCCATCGGGGGAAGCCCGTGGTCGGACGCCGCTCTGAGCTACGCCATCTCCCTGGTCGCCGCCGCGGGCACCGACTTGACGATTCTCACCGTGCTGGCCAGTCCGGTGGCCTACACCATGCCCGACGTGATGTCGTCCTCCGAGTTGCTCATGGAGAGTATCGAGCGCCAGGGGCACGAACTGATTGCCCAGGCCTCGGCAAGAGCCGATGCCGCCAAGGTGTCCTACAGCGTGGTCGCCAAATGGGGCAGCGTGCCGGAAACCATTCTGCAGACGGCCCATGAGGAGCAGTGCGACCTCATCGTCCTCGGCTCGCGTGTCGTCACCGGCTGGAAACGCCTCATGATCGGGCGCACCCTGAATGCCGTTACCGCCCGCTGCGAACAGCCCATTCTGGTCATTAAGCATCCCCCCACCGTGAAGTCCGGGCAGCCCACGTGGCGCCGCCTCTTGATAGCCACCGGCGGCTCGCCGTGGTCGGACATGGCCGTGGATCATGCCCTCAAGCTGGCACAGGAAAACGGGCTGGAAGTCTGTATCCTGTGCGTTGACGCCAGCCGCGCTTCCGCCTCCAAGGACGCCTTCGACGACAACTCCGGCGCCAAGGGCATCCTCGCCCATGCCGAGGCACGCGCCGCCACCGCGGGCGTCACGTACGAGGCCCATCTGGCCTACGGCAACGTCACCGAGGCTGTTCTGGAAACCGCCAGCAGCCGCCAGTGCGACGCCATCGTCATGGGATCGCGCGGCATGACCGGCCTCAAACGCCTGATGATCGGCAGCATTTCCAACGCCGTGGCGGCCAAATCCCTCCTCCCGGTGATGATCGTCAAACGCTTTCTGGTCTCCTGATTTCGGCTGGCCCCGCCACCGCGCCATTTGCAATTTGACTCGCCGTGCGGCAGACTGTCTCCCCTTTACCCCCTGCTGGCCTAGAATCCGTTTGACCCTCAACCTTCACCCGTTGAATAGAGAACGAACCCCATGCAACAGCCCAGTGCGCCCGACACCTTTCCCAAGTTTCTCCTCGACCGCGCCGGCCGCCATGCGGAGCGTACCGCCATGCGCGAGAAGGACCTCGGTATCTGGCTGGAATACAGTTGGGGACAGATACGCGACGAGGTGCGGGCACTGGCTTGCGGGCTGGCCGCCAAGGGTCTGCAACGCGGCGACAAGGTGGCGATCATCGGCGACAACCGGCCGCAGCTATACTGGGCCATGGTGGCGACGCAATGCGTCGGCGGGGTGCCGGTGCCGCTGTACCAGGACGCCGTGGCCGACGAGATGCAGTTCGTTCTGGAGCACGCCGAAACGCGCTTTGCCATCGTCGAAGACCAGGAGCAGGTGGACAAGCTGCTGCTCGTCATGCCGCGCTGCCCGCAGCTCGAACTGATCGTTTATGACGACCCGCGCGGGCTGCGCCACTACAACGAGCCGTTCCTGTTCGCCTTCGAGGCCATCCAGGCGGCGGGCCGCGAGTTCGACGCCCAGCAGCCCGGATTTTTCGAGGAACAGGTCGCCCTGGGCAAGGGCGGCGACCTGGCGGTCATTCTCTACACCTCCGGCACCACGGGGCAACCGAAGGGCGTCATGCTGTCGTACGACAACATCGCCGTCACCTCCCGCAACGCGCTGCAGCGCGAGGGGCTGGGGGAGAGCGAGGAAATCCTGTCGTACCTGCCGATGGCGTGGGTCGGCGACCACATCTTTTCATACGGCCAGTTCTATTGCGGCGGCTTCACCCTCAATTGCCCGGAGAGCAGCGACACGGTGCTCACGGACCTGCACGACATCGGCCCGACCTACTTCTTCGCACCGCCGCGCATGTGGGAAAACATCCTGACGTCGGTGATGATTCGCCTCGAGGACGCCGCCTGGATCAAGCGCAAGGTGTGCCACTTCTTCCTGCAGGTAGCGCAGCGCGTCGGCACCCGCAAGCTCGCCAATGAGGCCGTCAACCCCTTTGACGCCTTCCTGTACCGTCTCGGCCACGCGCTGGTCTACGGGCCGCTCAAGGACAACCTGGGCTTCAGCCGCATCCGCCTGGCCTACACCGCCGGCGAGGCCATCGGCTCCGAGATTTTCACCTTCTACCGCTCGCTCGGCATCAACATCAAGCAGCTTTACGGCATGACGGAAGCCAGTGTCTTCGTCTGCGTGCAGCCGGACGGCGACGTGAAGCCCGATACCGTCGGTACGGTCATGCCCGACGTGGAACTCAAGATCGCCGCCGACGGCGAGGTCATGTACCGCAGTCCGGGCGTGTTCATGGGCTATTACAAGAACCCCGACGCCACTGCTGAGGCGATGGAGGACGGCTGGGTGCATTCGGGCGACGCCGGCTACCTGGACGACGCGGGCCACTTGAAGATCATCGACCGCGCCCGCGACGTCAGCCACCTCGCCGACGGGCAGGAGACGCTGTTCGCACCGCGCTACCTCGAAAACAAGCTGAAATTCAGCCCCTATATCAAAGAGGCCGTCGCCTTCGGCCAGGAACGGCCCTACGTCAGCGCCTTCATCAACATCGACCTGGAGGCGGTCGGCACCTGGGCCGAGCGCCGCGGCCTGGTCTATACCAGCTACGCCGATCTGGCGGCGCGTTCGGAAGTCTACGATCTCGTGCAGAGCGAGATCGAGCGCGTCAACGCCAGTCTGGCCGAGGAGCCGCAAATGGCCGGCGTCCAGATGCGGCGCTTTCTGGTGCTGCACAAGGAACTCGACCCCGACGACGGCGAGCTGACCCGCACCCGCAAGGTGCGACGGCGCGTCGTCGCCGACAAGTACGGCGACCTCATCGAAGCGCTGTATAGCGACAATGAGTCCGTGTCGATTGAGGCGCAGGTGGTTTTTGAAGACGGCCGCACCGGCTTGATGAAGGCGGACCTGCGGCTCCGCAGCGTCACCCCACAGCCCTCGGAAACGCTGGCCGGCTCTCCCCTGACGCCGGTTGGGGGAGCGGACTGAAACATGGGCAACCGAGAGAGTCTGTTAAGCGTCGAAGGCGTCAGCCTGTCCTTCGATGCCGTGCGAGCGCTGATCGACGTCAGCATCGAGGTATACGGTGGTGAAATCCTGGCCATCATCGGTCCCAACGGCGCCGGCAAGACCTCGCTGCTTAACGTCATCAACGGCGTCTATCGCCCCCAGCAGGGCCGTCTGGTGTTCATGGGTCAGGCCCGCCCGCGCAACCTGCGTCCCTATCACGTCGCCCGCCAGGGCATCGCGCGCACCTTTCAGAACGTGGCGTTGTTCAAGGGCATGAGCACCCTCGACAACCTCATGACCGGCCGCGTTCTGCACATGCGCAGCGGCCTGCTGAGCCAGGCGCTGTACTGGGGCCGGGCGCTGCGTGAGGAGGAGTCGCAGCGGGCGTACGTCGAGCGGGTAATCAACTTTCTGGAGATCGAGGCCATTCGCAAGACTCCGGTCGGGCGCCTGCCATACGGCTTGCAGAAACGCGTTGAATTGGGCCGTGCGCTGGCCGCCGAACCGCGCCTGCTGCTGCTCGATGAACCCATGGCCGGCATGAACGTGGAGGAGAAGGAGGACATGTGCCGCTTCATCCTCGACATTCGCGACGAGTTTGACATTACCTGCGTGCTCATCGAGCACGACATGGGCGTGGTGATGGACATCTCGGACCGCGTCGTGGTGCTCGACTACGGCCGCAAGATCGCCGACGGATCGCCGGACGAGGTGCGCGCCAACCCGGACGTCATCGACGCCTACCTGGGTGTGGCGCACACCTGACGCCAACGCAAATTTCTCCGAGGGTTCCGTTCACATGGGCTTCTTCGACATTTGGTTTGTGACGCCATTTACGGAGATCCTGTCGGCTCCGATTTTCTTTGCCGAGGTCGTGCTCGGCGGGCTCATGACGGGCGTCATGTATTCGATGGTGGCGCTCGGCTTCGTGCTCATCTTCAAGGCTTCCGGCGTATTCAATTTTTCCCAGGGCATCATGGTGCTGTTCGCCGCCCTGACGCTCGTCGGGCAGATGGAGCGCGGCGTGCCGGTCTGGGTCGCGCTGCCCGTCACCGTCGCGGTCATGGTGGCGCTGGCCTACGGCATCGAACGGCTGGTGTTGCGGCCGCTGGTCAATCAGGACCCGCTGACGCTGCTGATGGCAACCATCGGGCTGTCGTTCTTCCTCGAAGGCTTTGGCGAGCTGCTGTGGGGCAGCAACGTCAAGCGCCTGGACCTGGGCATCCCGGACGATTCCTTCGATTTCGCCGGCATGCTGCTCAACCAGTTCGAGTTGTTTTCCGCGTTGACCGCCGCGGTGCTGGTGGTCCTGCTGGCCGTGTTGTCCCAGAAGACCGCCATCGGGCGGGCTTTACGCGCCGTGGCGGACGACCATCAGGCGGCGACCGCGGTGGGCATTCCGTTGCAGACGATCTGGGTCACGGTGTGGTCCGTGGCAGGTCTGGTGGCCCTGGTTGCGGGCATTATGTGGGGATCGAAGAGCGGCGTGCAGTTCAGCCTGTCGCTCATTGCGTTAAAGGCCCTGCCGGTGCTGATTCTGGGTGGCATCACGTCCATCCCCGGCGCCATTGTCGGCGGGCTCATCATCGGGGTTGGGGAGAAAATCGGCGAGGTCTACTGGGGTCCGGCCTTTGGCGGCGCCATCGAGAACTGGTTCGCCTACGTGCTGGCAATGGTCGTGTTGTTCTTCAGGCCGCAGGGGCTGTTCGGGGAAGAAATCATCGAAAGGGTATAAGCATGCTGTATCGTGAGACCGGGCAGTTCAAAACGTCGTACCGGCGCGATCAGGCCATCTTTCCGATTGCCCAGGACCGCTGGTGCGTCGCGCTGGTGCTGGTGGCGGCGTACGGGGTCGTGCCGACCCTGGCCAATGAGTACTGGCTGCAAGCCGTGCTCATTCCCTTCCTGATCTATGCCTTGGCAGCCATCGGCCTCAATCTGCTCACCGGCTACACCGGTCAGTTGTCCCTCGGCACCGGCGGCTTCATGGCGGTTGGCGCCTACACCGCCTACAAGTTGACCACCGCCATGCCGGAACTGAATATGGTGGTCGTCTTCCTGTTTGCGGGCGTCATGGCCGCCGGCGTCGGCCTGGTGTTCGGGCTGCCGAGCCTGCGCATCAAGGGGCTGTATCTGGCGGTGACAACGCTGGCGGCGCAGTTTTTCCTCACCTGGCTGTTCAACCGCGTCGCCTGGTTCTACAACTACAACCCGTCCGGCACCATCACCGCGCCGCCGCGAACCCTTATGGGCATCATGGTGACCGGCCCCGAAGCCACCGCCGCGGTGCGCTACCTGGTGGTGCTGAGCTTCGTGGTGGTCTTCGCCCTGATCGCCAAGAATCTGGTGCGTAGTGAGATCGGCCGCACCTGGATGGCCATCCGCGACATGGACGTGGCGGCGGAGATCATCGGCATCCGGCCCCTGACGACCAAGCTGTCGGCCTTCGCCGTCAGCTCGTTCTACTGCGGCATCGCCGGCGCCCTGATGCTATTCGTCTACCTCGGCAGCGTCGAAACCCTGGCCTTTGACATCAACGTGTCGTTCGAGGTGCTTTTCATGGTCATCATCGGCGGCCTGGGCAGCATCCTCGGCTCCATCATCGGGGCGGCGTTCATTACCATGCTGCCCATTTTCCTCACCAACGCGCCCCACCTCGTCGGCCTTGATATGCCTGTCGACCTCGCCAAGGAAATCGAGTTCATCGTCTTCGGCGGCTTCATCATTGCCTTCCTCATCCTTGAACCCCGCGGCCTCGCCCGCCTGTGGCAAATCGGCAAAGAAAAACTGCGCCGCTGGCCGTTCCCGTATTGATCGCTGCTCAGACCTGTGCGGCCTGCCCAACGTCGTATTCGGTGAGATGCTCATGGCGTTTGCCAGGGGTTTATCACGCCAATGTCCAAACCGTCAAAATCTCTGGCGTTACGGGTTACCACAGCCAAATCGTGAGTAATGGCCGTCCCCGCAATAAGTGCGTCGGCAAGGTGCAGCACCCTGCCATCCCGGCGCGCGCGTGCCTGGAACACAGCGGCCTGCTCAGCTTCCCGTCTCCCGATAGGCAAGACACGTGCGGCAAAGTCCACCGTCAGTTGGGATAGCCAGTCCCTCAATCGGCTGCGACGGCGGCTCTCCGGGAGCAGTCGCACACCCAATTCAAGCTCTTCGAGAACGATGACCGATAGCCAAAGGTCATCCTCGGCATCCAGAAACGCCACAATGCCTGGGTGCGGGGTCTGTTTCGATAACTCCGAAACCACGTTGGTATCCAGGAGATAACCACTCATGCGTCCGCTTCATTGATAAACGGGATCTCGCGTCCTCGGTCGTGGCGACTGGGGATTTCAAGGCTCGTTCCACGCGGCGTGTTTTCAACCAGCCATCGGCCAAGCGGTGTGCGAGGCGTCTCACGCTCAGCCCACACTTGGGCAGGCACTACAATGAAGGGTTTCCGCGCACCGATGCACTGGGGACCCTCTGTTTCCGCAAGCCGGAGAATTTCCGATAAGCGAGCCTTGGCTTCGGCGACGGTCCAGACGCGGTGGGGTTTGGTGTTAGGCATTGATGCACTCCCTGGAAAAGTTTAATCTAGTCCATCATAGATCAGATTGCCCAATGCCTCAAAGGGGTGGTCAGGGGTGGAATGTCGGATTACGCTGCGCTAATCCGACCTGCAGGCTTTTAGCGACTCGCTGATTTGCGTTAGCGCAACGGGCGCGTTTACAATAGACGCCGCCTTATCCAGGACGACAACGGCGCGTTCTGCCGATAAATCAATCACTTGCAACCTTTCGATGGAGACTTGTCATGAAACGTACGAAAACGCCCGGCGTGCTGGCCGGGGCGGCGGTATTGGCGGCGTTGCTCCTGGTGGCTCCGGTGTGGGGCCAGGACGAGCAATTCATCCCGCTCTTCGTTTACCGCACGGGGCCTTATGCGCCGAACGGCATCCCGGTGGCCAACGGCTATGTCGATTACATCAAGCTACTCAACGCGCGCGACGGCGGCATCAACGGCGTCAAGATCACCTGGGAAGAGTGCGAGACGAAGTACAACACCAAGCTGGGCGTCGAGTGCTACGAAAGACTGAAAAACAGAGGCGCAACGGGCGCCTCGCTGATCAATCCCTACAGCACCGGCATCACTTACCAGCTCATCCCCAAGGCGTCGGTGGACCAGTTGCCCATCCACTCGATGGGCTACGGGCGCACCGCGGCGGCTGACGGGCGCATCTTCAAGTGGATTTTCAATTTCCCCACCACGTACTGGAGCCAGGCATCCACATTCGTCAAATACGTCGGGCAGCAGGAAGGCGGCATGGAGGCGCTGCAGGGCAAGAAAATCGCCCTGGTGTACCACAACAGCCCGTACGGCAAGGAGCCGATCCCGACGCTGACGATTCTCGCCGAAAAATACGGCTACGACCTCAAATTGCTTGCCGTCGATCATCCGGGTCAGGAACAGAAATCCACCTGGCTGCAGGTGCGCCGCTACCGTCCGGACTGGATTTTCATGTGGGGCTGGGGCGTCATGAACCAGGTGGCAATCAAGGAAGCCGCATCGATCCGCTACCCGATGGACCACTTCATCGGCGTGTGGTGGTCGGGGACCGAGTCGGACGTCGTACCTGCGGGTGACGGCGCCATCGGCTACAAGGCCGGCAACTTCCACGGCGCCGGAGCGGGCTTTCCGGTGCACGAGGCCATCCTGTCGCAGATATACGGCGGCGACCAGGCGGCAGCCGCCGGCAAAAACTTCGGTGAGGTACTATACAACCGCGGCATCATGAACGCCGTATACGACACCGAGGCCATCCGCACGGCCATGGGGCGTTTTGGCAACCAGCCGATGACGGGCGAACAGGTACGCTGGGGGCTGGAAAACCTGGATCTGACCAAAGCACGCCTGAACGAGCTCGGCTTGGCCGGTTTTGCTAAACCCATCAAGGTCACCTGTGAGGATCACGAAGGTAATGGACCCGTATACATCCAGCAATGGAACGGCCGTACGTGGGACAAGGTGAGCGACTGGATTACCCCGATGCGTGAGGTGGTACGGCCGCAGATCGAGAAGGCGGCGGCAGAATACGCCAAGGAAAACAACATCACGCCGCGCGATTGCGCCGCGGAAGGGTAAGGTGGAGCGCTTGTGACTGCCGCCACGAATGCGTCGAGCCAGACGCTCCTGAACGTCAACAACATCGAGGTCATCTACGACCACGTCATCCTCGTCCTCAAGGGCGTCTCCCTGGAGGTCCCGGAGGGGCGCATCGTCACCCTGCTCGGGGCCAACGGGGCGGGCAAGACGACGACGCTGAAAGCCATCTCCAACCTGTTGCGCGTCGAGCGCGGTGAAGTCACCAAGGGCAGCATCGAATACCAGGGCCAGCGGATCGACCGACTCAATCCGTCGACCCTGGTTCGGCAGGGCATCATCCAGGTGATGGAGGGGCGCCACCCGTTCGGGCACCTCACCTGCGAAGAGAACCTGCTAGCCGGCGCCTACACGCGGCACGCCGGGCGCCCGGCGCTGCAGCGGGACATGGACATGGTGTATACCTACTTCCCGCGGCTGGCCGAGCGGCGGCACGCCAAGGCCGGCTACGTGTCGGGCGGCGAGCAGCAGATGATGGTTATCGGGCGCGCCCTGATGGCCCGCCCCAAGCTCATCCTGCTGGACGAGCCGTCCATGGGCCTGGCACCCCAGTTGGTGGCGGAAATTTTCGACATCGTGACACGGCTGAACCGCGAAGAGGGCGTCAGCTTTCTTCTCGCCGAGCAGAACGCCACGGTGGCGCTGCGGGTCGCCGATTACGGCTACGTGCTTGAAAACGGCAGAGTCGTTCTGGACGGCGACGCCGAGACCCTGCGCACCAATGAGGACGTGAAGGAGTTTTATCTGGGACTGAGTACCGCCGGGCGCCGCAGCTACCGCGACGTCAAACACTATCGGCGCCGCAAACGCTGGCTCGCGTGAGATCGGCACGGGCGGTGGGAGGAACACAGCAAATGGACAAGACGCAAAGCGAGGCCGGCGCCGCGGCGGCGAGTTTCTACGACGCGCTGCGCAGCGGCTCGGCGTCATCGGCGGCGCTGGGATACGGGGGTGACTTCATTGGTCAGGAATGCACCCTGCTGCCGCGGGAAATGCTCACCTTCGCGCGGCGCGCCGGGGTTGGCGCCGGAACGTCGGTTCTGGACGTGGGCAGCGGCACCGGCGGCCCGGCGTGCTTTTTCGCCGAGCAACTCGGCTGCCAGGTGCTCGGCGTGGACGTCTCCGCCGTCGGCCACGAACGGGCCGTGGCGCAGGCGAAGGAAGCCGGCCTCGACGACCGGGTGCAGTTTCGCTTGGGCGACATCCAGGCCATTGACTTGCCGCCCGACTCGTTCGACGTCGTGATCACCTACGACACCTGGTGCCACATCCCGCAGCGCGCCGCCCTGATCCAGCGCTGCGCCGCCCTCCTGAAACCCGGCGGGCGCATGGCGATTTTTGACCACGTGGAGCGGCGCCCGCTGCCCGCCGAGAGGCGGGAGCATTTCTTTACGGTATGGCATTTTCCCATACTGGAAACGCCCCGGAGTTATGCCGAGGCGCTCGAGGCGGCGGGCCTCCGCCTGACCGTCCGGGACGTGTCGTCCGCCTACGCCGCGCGTTTTTACACCCGGCTCGTCGAGGGGTTCACCGCGCGCCGCGAAGAGTTCGAAGCCATCCGGGGTACCGAGCGGTATCTCGAAGGGCTCGACCGCCTGCAGATGAGCCAGCAGTTCTCTACCTCCGGCCGGCTCGGGCAGGTGGCTTACATTGCCGAGAAGCCCAGCGGCTAGTGGCCAGGGGTCAGGGGTCAGTAGCCAGAGCATGTTCGGAACCAAACGGCCTATGGTGGTTCACTCAGAACCGAACATGCGCTAGCAAACCCTGAAAGCCCAGCATCTTGCCCGCATTGCCTTCTGCTTTTCACTATTCACTAACCACTGCCTACTACCCACTGATTTTCGCAAGAAAGCTCTCCCAGGCTGCCGTGAAGCTGTCGAGTTCATGGCGGCCCATGGGCGTCGAGATGTTGCCCACCAGCCGGCTGTTCACGTAAATCCCCTCATTCATCAGGTGCAAAAAGAGCTTCTGGCGCAGTGCCTCGTCCTGGCCTTGGGCGCTGCGATAGGTCGTCACGGGGCGGTCCGTTAATTGCACGCCGAAGAACGACGCGATACCGCTGATGCGAATCGGCACGCCCGCGCTGCGCGCCATTTCCTCAAGCTGGTGCCGCAGGGTTTCGCCGCGCTCGTTGATCTGCTCGTAGACCTCCGGGGTGAGTTGGCGCATGGTGGCGAGGCCGGCCTGCATGGTCATGGGATTGGCGTTGAAGGTGCCGCCGTGCGGGATGGCGGGCGCGCCCTCGGTGGCGTCGAAGGCCGCCATGATGTCCGTCCTGCCGCCGAACGCCCCCACCGGCATACCGCCGCCGATGATTTTGCCGAGGCAGCTCATGTCCGGCACGACGTCGTACCACTGCTGGGCGCCGCCGGGAGCCATGCGCAGCGTTTGCACCTCGTCGAAGATGAGCAGGGTCCGCTGTCCGTCGCACGCCTCGCGCAACGCTTCCAGGAACGCCGCCTCGGCGGGCACGTAGCCGATGCCGGCCATGACGGGCTCGACGATCACCGCGGCCAAGTCGTCACCGTGTTGCTCGATGATGCGCCGGGCCGCCGCGGCATCGTTGAATGGGATGATCACCACGTCGTCCAGCGTCTTGGCCGTCAGCCCCTGCGAGCTCGGCACCGCGCGGGGCGCTTCTTCGCTTCCCGCCTCTGACACGCGGAGCGTCACGCTGACGCTGGCGTGGTCACTGGTGCCGTGATAGGCTCCCTCCGTTTTGGCGATTTTCGACTTGCCGGTAAACGCCCGCGCCGCTCGCAGCGCCAATGCCACGCCCTCCGTGCCGCTGTTCGTAAAGCGCAACCGCTGTAGCGAAGGCAGCGCCGCGGTCAGCAGGCCGGCCAGCTCCACCTCTGGCTCGGTCGGATTGGCGAAGGCGGTGCCCTTTTCGGCCTGCGCCGTCAGCGCCGCGGTGACCTGCGGATCCCGGTGCCCAAGGATCAGCGAGGTGGCGTTGTTGTAGAAGTCGAGGCGCTCGTTGCCGTCCGCGTCCCGCAGCACGCAGCCCTCGCCGTGCTCAGCGTAGAAGGGAAACGGCTTGAAGAAGGCCGTCAGACGCGAATTGCCCCCGGCCAAAACCTGCTGCGCCTCGGCAAACCGCGCCGCCGAGCGCGGGTTGCGCTGCCGGTAGGCCGCCTCTTCGGCGACGTAGCTGTAAACGGACGTGGATGCCGTCATGTCACGATCCTCTCTGTAGGTAGGGGCGGGGTTTCAACCCGCCCGCCAGGGGCAGTCCGACACCCCGGAAACGTCACGGCAACAGTCTGCCCGCTGCACCCGTTGCTGGCAATGCCATTTTCTCCCCCGCTTCTCGAGCAAGGAAAACACCGATGAACACCCAATGGTTACTCGCACGCACGCCGCCCGGCGGGCTGCCGGTGGACAACGACTTCAGGCTGACTGAGACACCCATCCCCAGCCCCGGCGCCAACCAGATGCTGACGCGCACGATCTACCTGTCGCTGGACCCGTATCAATGGGGCAGGCGGCGCAGCGGCCTGGAAGCCGTCGGCGAGGTCTGTCACGGGCGCACCGTTTCGCAGGTGGTCGAAAGCAACCTGCCGACCTACCGTGAGGGCGATTTCGTCTTCAATACGAACGGCTGGCAGGCTTATGGCCTCACGGGCGAGGGTGTTTCGGTGTTTACCTACATGCTTCCCCGCAAGATCGATCCTGCCCTGGCGCCCATCTCCACAGCCGTCGGCGTGCTGGGCATGCTCGGCCTAACGGCCTACGCAGGCATGTACGTCCAGTGTGCGCCCAAGGCCGGGGAGACGGTCGTGGTGTCGGCGGCTTCCGGCGGGGTCGGGCAGATCGCCGGCCAGATCGCCAAGCTTTGCGGGTGTCGTGTGGTGGGAATCGCCGGCGCTCCGAACAAGTGCGCCTTCGTTACCGAGGTCCTGGGTTTCGACGCCTGTGTGTCGCACAAAAGTCCGGATTTGCCGGAAGCGCTGGCCGCGGCCTGCCCTGACGGCGTTGACGCGTACTTCGAAAACGTTGGCGGCAAGGTATTCGAAGCCGTCCTGCCGCTGCTCAATCCGCGTTCACGCATCAGTCTCTGCGGCCTGGTCTCGCAGTACGGCAACCCGTCCTCTGACGATCCGCATGCGGCGTGGCGCAACCAGGGGCAGGCTACGTTCCAGCGCCAAAACGTGGAGGTGCATCAGCTTGTTGTCGGGAACTTCGTGGCCACGCACCAGGATCCATTTCTTGCCGACATGGCGGCCTGGGTTCGGGACGGGCGTATCAAGTACAAAGAGGATTTGTGGCCGGGGCTGCGGCAAGCCCCCACGGCGTTCAGGGCCATGCTGGAGGGCGGCAACTTTGGCAAGACACTGGTGGGCATCGGGGACGATCCCACGCTTGACGAAAGCCTCAAAGCCCGGCGAGCAAGCGATAACGTGCTGGGGGCGGTGGCTTGAATGGCGTCGAATTGACCGTAGGGCGGATTAGCCGCAGGCGTAATCCGACAGCAGCGCATCTGCTTGCCACGGCGGAATGTCGGATCACGCTACGCTGATCCGACCTACATCGGGCTTAATCGAAACCGCGCGACCGCGCTCAATCTCGATTGGGACCGCCGGACAACTGTGGAGGGGTAGTTGGTTCAGCACCGAACGCTAGGCGATTGGCCTTCTCGTTCAATTCGCGGCTCTTCTGACGTTCCGACCAGACGAATACACCTACCAAAGTGGCAAGGGCGGAGAGGCTCGTTGCCACCCCCGTTATGGATTTATCGAAAACCATGAGACCAATACCGCCCACGAGAGCAGTCATTCCAATGACAAACCCGAAGATTTGGCCTCGTGACTCCAAGCGCACCTCAGAATTTAAGACTTTCGATTCCATGGCGCGTCGATGATTCGCCTGTAATTCCGCCATCCGAATAATACGTTCAGCCGCCCCGGGAGCTATCCCCTCGTATTCCGAAAGATGCTCTGGAAGGGGAAGCGGACCCGCAAAGTTAGCTGGACTACCTGCGTCTCTTGTACCTGGAGTCTGACGGCTTTGTCGATTTCTGAGGGTAGGGTGGACCTGCGCAGTGCTTGTTGATCATATGGTGGAGCTGCCGTTTGTCGTGAATTGCTACGCCTGTTACGTCTGCGGCTCACGGGGCGCCCCTTGAACAAGGTGAGCGTTCATAGCCGCCCCGACATCGTCCCCTACCGCGCTCCAGTCGTGATAGATCGCCAACGCGTCAAGTCGCTCGTCACTCCTGCCCGATTGATAACCGTCGAGGATTCCCATGAAGTCGAGCGTCCGCGCCATCCCTGAGAGGAATGACGGCATGGCGAAGCGAAAGGATGCGTGGGAATAGCCAGACGTGGCCTGCGGAATAATGCTGTTGACCGCCATGTCAGGATATTGGCGATAGATTGCCGATAACAGATGTTTGAAGGGAACGAAACGTATCCACTTGGCGGCGTCTTCCATATAGCGAGCCGCCGGTTCCGGGAGTGTCCTTAAAACCGCTACCCCTCTCGCATGCCCTGAATCGGTCAATGAATACCTGTTATACCGCCCGGTTGTGTCGATGTTTATCTTCCCCTGCTCGGCCAACCTGTCGAGGTCCTCATAGACCGCTTTGTCGAAAGGGCCGTAATGATATGGCTCGAAATGAAAACAGGGGCCGTCAATGAATTCCGGGATTTCTCTATCGATCAGGAAGAAGAGTTTTTGCACACGAACCGGGTCGTATCGCGTTCCTGCGCCACCGGCTGCCATGGCAGCTAGCACGATGTCAAAACGTTGCCTTGCCATCGTCCTGTCTCCCTTCAGGACATTTGAAACCGTTCGGCGAACAGCGCCATTGAAATATATACATTGTAGAACAATTCGACAGGTGCACAAAAGTCGGGAGCAGATCGGACTACTGGTGTCCGGTTTCCCTCATGAGATCGCCACGATATCCTTCTCAGCCTCAGGATACAACCTATCAATCTCTTCCTGGATGCTGAGCGTCATCCCGATGGCCGTCACCATCCGACAGTAGGTACGGATGTCATCGAGGTCAAGGCGGCGGCCCTTACGATCCTTCAGCCATTTGTCACAGACCTGGTAGCCACCAATCCGGTAAGCATGAGCCTCTGGCGGAACGGGGCCGAAATACTGGGTTTTGTTGATGTGCAGGCGCTGGGCGTCCGGATCATAGCGAAAGCCCCCCGTCTTCGTTCGGGCCACCACGGCATCGCCGTCGCCCTCGAAGCGGCAGGTCGGCGTGTCGAGTTCGGGGGAGTCAAGGAGGTGAAGAGCGGTCAGTCGCGCACCCAAGGCGGCGAGTTGGGCGAACACGTCTTGATCCGTCGTGAACGGAATGCGCGGGAAGTCGGTGCGCAGGAACTCGGCGTACGTGGCGCGATAGGTTGGGGCATACAGGATGGCGTAGATGTAGTGGAAGATATCCTCGGGCGCGGGCGCTCGGCCATGCGCTGCCGTCAGGACCGCGACCAGTTTGGGACTCAGATTGGGCTGCCGTGCGGACGATTCAAGTCTTGCAAAGAGGTCACCGCGGTCGGCAGTAGGATAGAGATACAAAGGTAGGGTATATCCGCGCTCTCGAGTCTTGTTGGACACGTAACAATCATCCGTAATGCCACGCGTAACCAAGCAGTGCTGCCACGTCTCGCTGACCGTTTGCCGACAGACATGCAGCGCCCGATTCTCCCCGGCCAGCATGTGGCGCACGACCTCGGGACGGGGCATGCAGATGAACCCCCGCGACCGCTCGGTGTAATAAGTGTGGCGCACGTCAAAGGGCCGGTACAGGATCGGCATCACCCGTTCGCGGACAGGACCCGAATCGCGTAAATCCTGCTGCGCCAACGTCACCTTCCAATCCCGCGCATCATTGCCAAGCTCATACCCTTGCCGGGCCAACTCCGGCTCCATCCGCGAAAAAACGATCACGGTGTTCCACACCTCATCCGCCGACCAGCGAATCGTCAGGCTGTCGCGCGCCGTCACAATCCCGACGCTGTGCACGGGGAATACCTCGGGCACCGGCATGAACCGGCTGTATGCGGCTTCGAGCGCCTCGTCGCGCGGCACGAACAGGTAGTACGGCGACGCCGGATTCAGCGCCTGCCAATCGGTGCTGTCTCGCTCGTGCGCGCGCAGCCAGTCGTATTTGCTCTCACGGGTTCCGAATCGCTCGGCGTAATGAACCACGGCGTTAGCGTCCCGGCCGTCCTGCCCGTCCATCGTTGAATCGCCCCGCTTTACAAAGAAGGCAATGGCCACCCCCTGACGAATATCGAAGACGTTCTGGTCCGGGCTCCCGTCTGGGCCGGTTTCCTTCTTCAACGCGCTGCCGTGCAGGTCGAGAACGTAGAGGTCGTCGAAGGTACGCAGCAGGCTTTGACGCATGCCGCGGAAGGTAGGGTTATCGAGATAGCTGTGGTTGGTGATCATGCCGACAACGCCGCGTCCGGCCTGCTCGATTTTCCACTGGGCGTAGCGCAGGAACTTGACGTAGTCATCCTGCAGCCACTTCGGGTTTTTCTCGCCCAGGGGCTTGCCGTCCACCTGCTTGTAATCGTCAATCAGGCCGCGTATCCAGTCTCCCTTGTTGCTGGAGTGCCCTGAATAGGGCGGGTTGCCGAGGATGAGCAGGATCGGTTTCTCCTTCTTGACCGCACCCGCCAGGCGGGATTCGGTGGCCAGGGCCGAAATGCCCGGCAAGCGGCTTTCCTCCAGCTCCTTCCAGTCCAAGGTGTTGGTGAGGTAAAACGGCATGCGTTCATCGTCGCCCAGGCGATGGCCGAGTTCTTCCAGGAAGAAGCTCATCTTGAGGTGGCCGACCGCGTAGGGGGCCATCATCAGTTCCAAGGCGTAGAAGTTCTTGAGAATGTGCTGGCGAATGAAGTCTTCCTTGCCGCCGCTGCCGTACTTGGCTTCAAACTCGGCAACCGCCTCTTGGGCGGCCTGGGCCACGAAGGTCATGGTGCCCGCTGCGGGATCGAGCAACGTCACGCCCTCCGAGGCGAGGCCGTCGCGCAGACCGAAGGTGGTCTTGAGCATGCCGTGCAGGGAGCGAACAATGTAGCCGACGACTGGTTCGGGGGTGTAGTAGACGCCGCGCCGCTCGCGCTCGTCGGGGTCGTATTGCGCCAGAAATGTCTCGTAGAAATGCACGATCGGGTCGCTGCCCTTGCCCTCCCGGTAGTAGCGACCGAGGATGCCGGGGCCGTCGGCCACGGCCAGGACCTCGGCGAGATCGTCCACGCACCAGGCGAGCGATTCCGGCAGATCGCCCAGCGAAATGAAGCGAAACATGTCACGCAGGACGCCGATAGTGTGGGGAATGTTGTCGAAAGCGGCGCGGCGATTGAAGCCGTCCCCGGCGCGGATGCGAGCCGCGAAAAGACCGTAGGTGATGGTCTGCGCGAACAGGTCGGCGAACGCCTCCGGCGTCAGCGAGCCGATGAGGTATTCCCGGAAGGCGTCAAAGAAGCCGCGCAGCATGCCGGGGTCATCCGCTTCGTCGTTGTACTGGTCTCGGACGACATCCCGGAGCAGGCGCGTGCGTTTGGCCAGCTCGACGGCGAGGGACTCGGCGGTGAACGTCTTGGGCAGGGCAAAATCGAGGAAGCGCGCAAGGAGGACTGAGAATTCTTCCGGCCGTTCAACCGGAGGCACCGTGCGCAGTTGGTTGAGCACCAGCGGCCGGGCGGCCAGAACCGTCTGCTCCCGCACCCCGTTGCGGTACAGGCGAAATTCCAGAAAGTTGGTGAGCAGCAAATTCGGGAAGGTCGATCGGTAGCGTTTCAGCTGCTCGGAATTCTCGATGTCGTCCAGCCGCTCTTCGGTCGGCCTCTTGGCCTCGATGTAGCCGATGATACGGTCCGCGCCGTTCCACAGCCGGAAATCCGGATTGCCGCCCTCGGTCGGCTTGGGCAGGGTGGTGACGTGCACGTGCTGCCGACCGCTGTCGTCAGCGACTCCTTTGAGCATCGTCGCCAGGGCCGGGTAGAAGCTCTCCTCACGCGCGTCGCCTTGTCGCGCGACGGCGGCAAGGTTCTTGAAATAGCTGGTAAAGATGGCTTTCCGATTCACAAGATCATCCCCCTTCCGCCATGAATGGTATCCAGGATCGGGTTCCGATACCATGCTTTCGTTCAGTAATAACACCCATCAGGCGGTAGTGTCTCACTGGATTTCCCCCTCACCCCAACCCTCTTCCGCCTTGGGGAGAGGAAGGAGGAGCCGGTAATGTCAAACACTGAGGCACTACCCAGCAGACGGAAGGAGGCCCTTGGCGATGGCTGGATTGTATTTCGAGGAATTTACCGTTGGCCAGATATTCAAGCACCAGCCCGGGCGCACGGTTACGGAAGCGGACAACGTGCTGTTCACCACCATGACGATGAACCCGCAGCCGCTGCACCTGGACGCGGCGTTTGCCAGTCAGACGGAATTCGGGCAGCGGCTGGTCAACAGCCTATTGACGCTGGGGATTGCCGTGGGGCTCTCGGTGGGGGATACGACGCTGGGAACGACGGTGGCCAATCTGGGGTTCGATAAGATCGAATTCCCGAAGCCCGTGTTCCACGGCGATACGCTATACATCGAGACGGAGATCATGGACAAGCGGGAGTCGCGGTCGCGCCCGGACGCCGGGGTGGTGTTTTTCGAGCACCGCGCGACCAACCAGCGCGAGGAGCTGGTGGCGCGAATTCGCCGGGCGGGCTTGATGCGTAAGAAGCCGTTGTGAGGTCCGGACGGACGGGGTGGTTTAATCGTCGTCCTCGCAGAGTGCCCGCAGCATGGCCCAGGGGTAGATGCCGGTGCGGTGGCCGTCGTCCCATTCGATGCCGAGGGCGTAATGGCCCACGGTGTTCAGGTGCACCGGCTGCACGTCGCGGGTGGTGACGGTGGTCACGGTCTGGAAGGGGTTTTTGGCGGCTTCCTGCTGTTGGGTGCGCAGTTCGCCGCAGGTGGCGCAGGGGCAGACCTTGCGCAGATTGCTGTATCCATAGAAGCAGACGCGCCCGTCGTTCCACAGGATGCGCAGGGCGCCGCCGTCGTTGCGCTGAATTTCCACGGGGTAATACGATTCCAGCGATTCGGCCACAATCGACCTTTCTGCTCGTCTTGCTCTCGGTATCACTCACTGGTTAGAAGTGAACGGTGCCGTCGCCTCGGCCAGACCACCCTGGTTGACCGCCGCAGTCGTAAAGCGGAATAAGCATTCGAGATGCGCTGACGGGCACTTTCGCGGGCGTTCAGACGCGCGGCAGCATCTCGACGGTCTCGCACAGCAGGACATCGTCTTCGCCGTGCAGTTCGTTCATCCGACCGTAGAGCGTTATGCCGACGTCTATACCGGCTTTCCGGGCGATGAATTCGTCGGCTTTGATCCAGAAGAAACCTGATGGCCTAGCGCGGAAAGTGATGCCCGCGCCAGTCAGGATGCCGCCGAAGGGGCGAACGCCCTCGATAAACTCCGGACGTAACGGCGCCGGGAAAACATCCAGCACGATACGGATGGTGGCCAGTTCCACCACTTGGCGGGTGCCTTTGGTGTACAGCGCGATGAAGCGGTAGAGCGAGCGATCTTCGACAATCAGGTCATCCGCCACCAGGTCTACAGCCAGCGGTTCGCTCCAGTGGGCCTCGAGAGTGGCCGTCATACCAGTGTCGTGGACCAGGAGCTTGTGGTAAGTGCCGGGAACTTGCTCAGGGGATGCGACATGGATCGCCGGCGCCTCCATCGACAGGCGGCTCCAGAGCTTGCGGACCAACTCGTCGGTCTGATCGCGCTCATCCCCCCCATTGACTACAGTTCTATTTTTAATGCGCAAATCGTGCGACATGAGGGTCCTTACCTCTGAACTTAGAGCAGTTCAAGATTGAAAGGAATCTCGATTCAAACCAGACAAATGCACTCGCTTTTCAGGACTTCTGGGTATGCCGCTGCGCAATCTTGAACTGTTCTAATGTGCGTCCCGTTTGAGATAACGAGTTTTTCGGAGTTGGAGTTCCTGCGAGGGCATTTTGCCATGACCGCTTCTGCCAAGGCTCTTGGTATCAAAGTGAATTCACTCTAGTGGTCCAACCGCCCCGGGATTTTCCGATGGGCTGCGGGCTTTTTAGCGCGCCCGTATTATCGGGACGGACCTTGACGATGGTGCTGTCCATCGAAACCGCCTCGAATTTGATGCGCGCGATTCTCTCTCGCTGGGAGGTGCTCGAAGACCCGATCCAGCGCCCCGTTCTTCGACCAGCGGCTCATCTAGGTGTAAATGGGCATGCCAATTGCCAGATCACTCCGGCAACCCCCGCCACATGCAGCCATGCTCGACGACGTACAGGCTGGCGCCGAGCACTTGGCAGATTCGACAGGTTGACGTTGCCACGTTGCACCAGCAAACAGGGCGCTATGCGTTGGTACTGAGAGTCGGCGATTTCCATCCCGGGACTGGAACACGATACAGTCCGACAGTGTTAACCCGGCTCTAGCCGCGTCCCATGTCCTCGCGGCGGCGCGCCTCCGAAGCGGCAGCGACCGTCGCCGAGGCGGGTTTCTTGATTTCCATGACGTACGGACGCGGGGCGGCGATGTTGTACAGCGCGTGGAAGAGCTCCACGTCGTCCGGTCCTTCCCAAGCCCCGGAATCGAGTTTGATGAAGGTGGGCTGGTGACCGTCGAAGAGGATAGTCGGCACGCCGAAAATGTCGTGCTCGTCCGATTCCTGATGGTCGGCGCCGACGGCAGCACGGTACTTGCGGGTGCGCAGGTCCTCGGCCAACACGGTGGGGTCGACATCGACCTCGCGGGCCAACTGCATCAGTTCGAGGGGATTGGCAATGTCCCGCTTCTGCTGGTGGTGCGCACGGAACACGGCGATATGGAAACGGTTGAAAGCGTCCTCGCCCTGCTCGGCCAGGATGCTCTTGACGGCCTCATGCGGCGGGATGTCGCGGCTGGTGAAACGGGGGTCGTCCCAGGCTTTCCATTCCATTCCGCGGCGACTGTTGACTTGCTCGAGCAGAAACGACTTCCAGGTAATTTTCAGGTTTTCGCCCAATTTGTCTTTCACGCGATCGAGCCACTCCGCGGCTCGCCAGGCGTATGGTCAAACGTAACAACTCCAGATGGTGAAGTGGTAGCCTTGGCTCATGAAGGTTCTCCTTGCTGCGTTGCGGGCCGTGCGGCCCTTGCATGGTGTGAATGAGAGGCGCCGATGGTAGCACACCGCCCCGGCATTGTCAGGACGCCAGCCGGCGACGGAACTTACAGGTACATGCCGCTGCCCAGCGCGCTGGCTTCCTCGTCCTCGGTGTTGTCAAAGCCTTCGCGGGCCGGGAAGTGGGCGACGGAGCGGATGTTGCCCCAGGGAATCAGCACGTAGGCGAGGTGCTCCTCGTGCTGGCGTTGGTCCGGCGGGATGAGAAGGCCGTTGTCGTAGCGCACGCGCGTGGTCTCCAGCTTGGGGTTTTCGATCCACAGACCGATGGAGTCGCGCCCCACCACTTTGGCATAGAACTTACGCTCCTTGATGCCTGCCGCCTCCAGCCCCTCGTGACGAAAAATCATCACCATGACCATTCTGTTGACCGTATCGTCGATTGTCATCGTCAATGACCTCGCCGCGGCAGGGCCCGTGGTCTCAGGGCGGATTTATCGCTTACCTCCAGCATGTGCTCTCCCGTCGTAAACGCCGCCAATCGGAACTGGGCCGCATAGTAGGCAATCCATAAAGGGTTTGCAAGCAGCCGCGGGGCGCCGCGTGCGCGCTTGAACTTGCGTTGTCCGCAACATATCATTCCCTGGAATCTGCTGGATATGCGAAGGAGGCCGGGTATGCGACTGGGCAGGAAAATGATCGACCACGTCGCCAAGATCATCACGGACGTGTTGACCCGGAAAGACATGCTGGAGCTCGAGGTGGACCCGCGTGCCGTAACCGAGGCAGTGAGCCGGCTGATTGTCAACGACCTTATGGTTGAGGATCGCCTCAACGACGAGGTAAGAGACATCCTGGAGGACCACATCAACGAGATGGACCGCGGCAACATCGACTACTCGCGCATGTTTTCCATGGTCAAACGCCAACTTGTGCGGGACCGCGGGCTGATTTTGTAGGCGGGCCGCTCAAAGCGGGGGAAGAAGACCGATGAGCCTCTCAAGGGAAAAAGTCAATCATCTTTCGCAGCTTGTCGTGCGGAGGTTGGAGGAAATGCCGGAGGTGACGCTCCGCATGCCCTCCAACACCGTGCGGCTGCAGATCGTGGGTGCCATACAGGAAGCGCTCCGGCTCGAAGAGGAAGTCGACTTCGCCGTCCGGCAGACTCTGGCATCCTATACGCGCAGGATCATGGAAGGCAGCCGGGAATGGGACGTGATGTATCAGAAGCTCTACGAGCTGGAACTGGACAAGCATTAGATTTTTCCGTACACCTCCCCGAAATCAGTAGAGCTGATCGAGCTCAGCCTGGTATTTCTGCGCCACCACCTGCCGTTTGACCTTCAGCGTCGGCGTCAATTCGTTGCTTGCCTCGGTAAAATCCTCCCGCGCAATCACAAACTTCTTGATCGACTCATACGGCGCCAAGCGCCGGTTGACCCGTTCCACACGGCCCTCCAGCAGGGTGCGGATTTGCGGGTTTTCGGCCAACTCGGCAACCGTGTCGCCGCTGATGCCCAACTCCCGGGCATAGGCCGTCGCGGCCTCCGGGTCGAGGGTGAGCACGGCGGTCAGAAAGGGGCGGCGGTCACCATAGACCATCGCCTGGCTGATGAGCGGATCGCCCTTGAGCAGATTCTCGATGTTTTGCGGCGCCACGTTCTTGCCGCCAGCCGTAACCAGGAGGTCCTTCTTGCGATCGGTGATGCGCAGAAACCCCTCCGCATCGATCTCGCCGATGTCCCCGGTAGCAAACCAGCCATCATCAAGAAACACCTCCGCCGTTGCTTCCGGCCGTTGGTAGTAGCCCTTGGCAATGTTCGGTCCGCGCGCCAGGATCTCGCCGTCGTCGCTGAGGCGCAGTTCCACCCCCGGCACCGGCAGGCCGACGGTGCCGAATTTGTAGTTGTCGTGTCGATTGGCGGTCAGTGCCGGGCAGGTCTCCGTGAGCCCGTAGCCTTCCAGGATGAGCAGGCCGGCGGCGTGAAAGAACTCGGCGATCTCCCGCGCCAGCGGCGCCCCGCCGGACACAAAGTACCGCAACCGTCCCCCGAGCGCTTCGTGGAGTTTCCCGAACACCAGCCGGTGCGCCAGGTGTCTTTTCAGGCTGAGGCCCAGCGGCAGCGGCTGGCCCTGTTGCTGCAGACGGCTGGCCTGCCGCCCGACGCCCACGCACCAGTTGAAAATGGCTCGCTTGACGGCCGACCCGGCAGCGCCGGCCTGCACGCTGGCGTAGACCTTTTCGTAGACCCGCGGCACGCTCATCACCAGCATGGGCCGGACTTCACGCATGTTCTGCGACAGCGCGTCGATGCTTTCCGCGAAGGCGGTGGTCCAGCCCTTGTAGAAACCGAGGAAGGATTCGAGGCGCGCGAACGAATGCGCCAAGGGAAGGAAAAGCAGATTGACCTCGCCCTCGCCCAGGTCGGTGATCGCGCCGCAACTTTCCATCATGAACAGGTGGTTGCCGTGGGTTTGCACGACCCCCTTGGGCGGCCCCGTGGTACCCGAGGTGTATACGTAGGTGGCCTCGTGCTCCGGCGTCAGGCCTTGCAGGCGCTGCTCGAGAACGGCTTCCTGGTCGGCGGCGTCACGGCCTCTTTGAATCAGGTCGGCAAGCGTCAGGATGGAATCGTCGGCGCCCGACGGGCCATCCGTTGTCATGACGATGTTTTTCAGGGTCGGAACCTGATCGCGCACGGCTATTATCTTGTCGAGTTGCGCGGACGTGTCGACGAACATCGCGGTCGCACCGGAGTTTTGCAGAATATAGGCCGCCTGATCGGGCGTTGAGGAGGCGTAGATCGGCACCGTAATGCCCGCCGCGGCCATGATGCCAAGGTCGCACTGCACCCATTCCGCTCGGCTGTCAGACAGGATGGCGACGCGGTCGCCCGCCTGCAGGTCGAGCGTCAGTAGGCCCCTGGCGACGTGGCGCACGATGTCCCGCAACGCCTGCCAGGAAATCTCCTGCCAGGCCCCGTCCCGCTTAACCATGTGGGCCGTTTTACCGCCGCGCTGGGCGGCACGGTCGAAAAACACCTGTGGGATGCTACTGGCGTCCATGGGGTCCCTCCCGTTTCCTTGTGCGATGCGTTCTGCCATTGGCTCAGCCGCTACCAGGGCTGTCGAGGAGTAGCGTCACCGGCCCGTCGTTGACCAAGTGCACCTGCATGTGCGTGCCGAAAACGCCGTGCGCGACGGGCACGCCGTGCCGGGCAGTGGCTTCGAGGAAGTATTCGTAGAGATGCTCGGCCTGTTCCGGGGGCGCCGCCTGAACGAACGACGGGCGACGGCCTTTGCGAGCGTCGCCGTACAAGGTGAACTGCGACACGATCAGCACGCCGCCCTGAACGTCCTGCACGTCGCGGTTCATCTTGCCCTGCGCGTCGTTGAATATCCGCAGCGTGACGACCTTCGCCGCCAGATAATCGGCGTCCCGTTCCGTATCCGGCGTTTGCACGCCCAGGAGCACCAGCAGGCCCTGCTCGACGGCACCCACCGTTTCGCCATCCACGTCGACCCGGGCCTTCGAGACCCGTTGCACCACAGCCCGCATCACGCCGCCCTCCGCTCCGGCGGGCGCCGCGCTCGTGCTGCCAACGCCTCCCGCGCCTGTTGCAATGGCCCGGCGAGGCCGCTAGAATGGCTTGATTCAGCAGTAAACGTCAAGAGCCGACCCAATACATGGAGAAACGTAGTGGCGGAGCGAGCGAGGCGGGCGCGCAAACCGCGGCCCAAAGCCTGGATTGATGTCGATGGCTGCACCGGTTGTGAGTGGTGCGTTGATTTTTGTCCGGTCGATTGCATTGATAAAATTGCCGATCCCTCCTACGCCGGCGACGGCACCCACGAGGTCGTCATCGTCGATTGGGACGTGTGCACGGGATGTACCATTTGCGCCAAAGAGTGCCCCTGGGACACCATTACGATGATTTCAGGCGCCGACGTTGAAGTGTTGCTGGACGAGGAAGTTTAACCCTCAAGGCCGCCACCGCCGTTCAGGCATCGACTCGCTGCAAATAAGCCAGCATCTCGGCGACGATCTCCTCGGGCTCTGCCAGCCTTCCGACCCCCTCCCCTTCCTTTGTACTCGCCAGTTGACCATATCGCGGCGCGATGATCTGAACGCCCCGCCGGCGCAGGGTGTCGAGGTGCGCCTGCACGACGGCATTGCCGTACATAAGGGGATTCATCGCCGGCGCCAGGAAGGTGGGAACCCGTTGCGCCAGGGCCACGAACAGCGTGCTGAACAAATCGTCCGCGATGCCGGTGGCGAGCTTGGCGATGGCGTTGGCCGTTGCCGGCGCCACCAGGGCCAAGTCCGTGCCCTGCGCGAGGGCCAGATGCTCCATCTGCCAGCCGTGCGCCGGCGCAAACTGGTCCAGGCTGACCGGATGGCCGGAGTGCATGGCGAAGCCGGCCGGCTTCATGAACTCGGCGGCGTGATCGGTCATGACGACGTACACGTCAGCCCCCTGCTGCTTCAACAGGCGCAACACCCCCAATGCCTTGAAGGCAGCGATGCCTCCGCTGACCGCGAGAACCGTCTTCTTGCCTTCCAACTGGTTCATGACACGTTCTGCGTTCTCAGCCATGCGCGGATACGGTTTACCACCCAACCATAGCACGAGCCGGATGGGGTCGAACCACAAAAAATGCTCGCCCTCTTGCAAACTCAAAAGGAATTTAATAGCTTATTAGCACTCAATACATGTGAGTGCTAATACACTGGAGCGCCTAGCCTAGGCGCGACACGTACGTAATCACGACAATCAGACGGAAGGAGAGGGCTATGAGCTTACGTCCCTTGCACGACCGCATTTTGGTTCAGCGGTTGGACGAAGAAGAAGAGGTCCAGGGCGGCATTATCATCCCGGACACCGCGAAGGAGAAACCGCAGCAGGCCAAGGTTCTGGCCGCGGGTCCCGGTCGCGTCTCCGACGATGGCAAGGTGCAGGACATGGATGTCAAAGAGGGTGACAAGGTCATCTTCGGCAAGTACGCCGGCACGGAAGTGAAACTCGACGGTGAAGAGTATTTGATCATTCGTGAAGACGATGTCTTAGGCGTTTTGGAATAGGTGCTGATACCCAACAAGGAGGTTCGATTCTATGCCTGCCAAGCAGATTCTGTACAGTTCTGATGCGCGCAGCGCCGTGCTGCGCGGTGTCGATCAGTTGGCTGAAGCGGTAAGGGCGACGCTGGGGCCGAAAGGCCGCAACGTCGTCATCGACAAAAAATTCGGTTCCCCGATGTCCACTAAGGACGGTGTTACGGTTGCCAAGGAAATTGAGCTGCAAGATCCCTTTGAAAACATGGGCGCACAGATGCTGCGCGAGGTGGCCAGCAAGACCAGCGACGTGGCTGGCGATGGCACCACGACCGCGACGGTACTGGCTCAGGCGATCTTCCGCGAAGGCGTCAAAAACGTCACCGCGGGCGCCAGTCCGATGGAGCTGAAACGTGGCATCGAACGCGGCGTTGAGACCGTCGTGGAAGAGATCAAGAAGCTCAGCCGCCCCACCAAGGACAAAAAAGAAATCGCGCAGATCGGCACCATCTCGGCCAATAACGACCCGACCATCGGCGACCTGATTGCCGAGGCCATGGAGAAGGTCGGCAAGGACGGCGTCATCACGGTCGAAGAAGCCAAGAGCATGGAAACCTCGCTGGACATCGTCGAGGGCATGCAGTTTGACCGCGGCTATCTCTCCCCCTATTTCGTGACCGATGCCGAGCGCATGGAAACGAACCTCGAAAACGCGTATATCCTGTTGCACGAAAAGAAGATCAGCAACATGCGCGAGCTCCTGCCCATCCTGGAGCAGATCGCCAAGATGAGCCGTCCTTTCCTGGTCATCGCCGAGGACGTTGAGGGCGAGGCCCTCGCCACCCTGGTGGTGAACCGGCTGCGCGGTACGCTGCAGGGCGCGGCGGTCAAGGCCCCCGGCTTTGGCGACCGGCGCAAGGAAATGCTCAAGGACATCGCCGTCCTCACCGGCGGCAACGTGATTTCCGAAGACCTGGGCATCAAGCTGGAAAATATCACCCTGAATGATCTCGGCCAGGCGAAGCGCATCACTATTGACAAGGAAAACACGACTATCATCGAGGGTTCCGGTGCGGGTTCCGAAATCGAGGGTCGGGTGAATCAGATTCGCACCCAGATCGAGGAAACCACGTCCGATTACGACCGCGAGAAACTGCAGGAGCGCTTGGCGAAGCTGGTCGGCGGCGTGGCGGTGATTAATGTCGGCGCCGCTACCGAAGCGGAAATGAAAGAGAAGAAGGCCCGCGTCGAGGACGCCCTGAACGCCACCCGCGCGGCGGTCGAGGAAGGCGTTGTGCCCGGCGGCGGTGTCGTTTACTTGCGCGCCATCCCGGCCCTCGATTCGCTTGCCGATGGGCTCGAAGGCGATCTACGGCTGGGTGCCCGCATCGTGCGGCGAGCCCTGGAAGAGCCGCTGCGGCACATCGCTGCCAACGCCGGCGCCGAAGGCTCGATTGTCGTGCAGAAGGTCCGCGACCTCAAGGACAACGAGGGTTACGACGCCGGCAACGATACGTATGGCGACATGCTGGACAAGGGCATCATCGACCCGACCAAAGTGACCCGTACGGCCTTGCAGAATGCGGCCAGTATTTCCGGTCTGTTGATGACCACGGAAGCCTTGATCACCGAGTTGCCCGAGAAAGAAAAAGCGCCCGCCCTGCCGGGTGGTGGTATGGACGGCATGGGTGGCATGGGCGGCATGGGTGGCATGTACTAAATCCACTGTGGGCCCGCCGGCATCTTTCGAGGTCGGCGGCTACGCTTTTATCCCGCCGCGAGCATCTGCAAGAAGTATTGATGCACGCGGCGGTCTTGCGTGAGCTCGGGGTGGAAGGACGATACGAGGACACTACCCTGTCGAGCCAAGACGACCTCGCCTTGGCACTCGGCCAAGGGCGTCACCCCGGGACTGACTCGGGCGACCTTCGGAGCGCGAATGAACACCATCTCCAGGGGTTCGGCGCTCAGGTCGTCCGCCAGCGGCGTTCCCAGCGCCACAAAGCTGTCAATCTGCCTGCCGTAGGCGTTCCGTCTCGCCACAATATCAATGAATCCCAGACTCTCTTGAGGCGGCAGGGTCTCCTGCGCCAGCAGGATGAGGCCCGCGCAGGTTCCGAAGATGGGTCGGCCTTGGGCATGGAATTGCTCAAGAGCAGGGCGCATCGCCACCGGAGTCATGAGTTTCAGCAGCGTCGTGCTTTCCCCGCCCGGAATGATGAGCCCTTGCACGCCGGCGAGGTCGGCGGGCTTCTTGACGAGTTTCGACTCGACCCCCAGTTCCGCAAGAATCTTTTCGTGTGCGGCGAAATCGCCTTGCAGGGCCAGAAGGCCGACACACGCCATGTCGATCACCAGCCCCGCGTCTGCAACAACTCGCTGTCGTCCAAGCGGCTGATGTCGATCCCCACCATGGCCTCGCCGAGGTCTTCGGACACGCGCGCCAGCAGGTCAGCGTCGAGGTAGTGCGTGGTCGCCTGCACGATGGCGTCGGCGCGGCGCGGCGGGTCGCCGGACTTGAAGATACCCGAGCCCACGAAGACCGACTCGGCGCCGAGTTGCATCATGAGCGAGGCGTCGGCGGGCGTCGCCACCCCACCGGCGGCAAAGTTCGGCACCGGCAGCTTGCCGGTCTGCGCCACCATCTTGACGAGCTCGTAGGGGGCCTCGAGCTCCTTGGCGGCCGCCATCAGTTCCTCATCGCCCAGGATCGTCAGTTTGCGCATGACGCCCTGCACGGCGCGCATGTGGCGCACGGCCTCGACGACGTTGCCGGAGCCCGCCTCCCCCTTGGTTCGGATCATGGCCGCGCCCTCGGCGATGCGGCGCAGCGCCTCACCCAGATTGCGCGCCCCGCAGACGAAGGGCACGCGAAACGCGAATTTGTCAATGTGATGGGCTTCATCCGCCGGCGTCAGCACTTCGCTCTCGTCGACATAGTCGACGCCCAACGCCTGCAGAATCTGGGCTTCCACAAAGTGCCCGATGCGCACCTTGGCCATCACGGGAATCGACACCACCGCCATGATCTCGCGGATTTTCGTCGGATCGGCCATGCGCGCGATACCGCCCTGTGCCCGGATATCGGCCGGCACGCGCTCCAACGCCATGACGGCTACCGCACCCGCATCTTCAGCAATCTTGGCCTGGTCGGCAGTGGTGACGTCCATGATGACGCCCCCTTTGAGCATCTCCGCCAAGCCCGTCTTCAAGGTAAACTGTGTCTCGGCCATATCTGCCGTCTCCTTCATCCAACATCGGCGTTATATCTCAACGCCCCTGCGGCACGTGTCTTTCCCGTTAACGATTAGGTGAGCAAAGAACGTACCACTATAACGTTTGGCGGGGTTTGATTCCAGACCGGACGGCTTGCCCGGCTCGGCGGCGCTTGGATATAGTGAGATCCCTTGTTCCAACCCGGGCAATGACCCTCGCAGGTGAGCATCCATGATCAGCTATACGCAGGCCGTGCAGACTATTATCCGCAACCTGCCGCAACCGCTGCAGGAAGAGCGATTGGCGTTGACGGCGACCCATCAGCGCGTGTTAAGCCACGCCCTGACCGCGGCGCACGACATGCCGCCGTTTGATCAATCCCTGATGGATGGCTACGCGCTGCGGAGCCGCGATGCCCGCGCGGCCACCCCCGCGCGGCCCGTGCGCCTGACGCTGGGCGCAACGCTCACTGCGGGAGAGTATTTGGAGCAGCCGCTGAAGCCGCGCCAGGCGGTGCCCATCATGACCGGGGCGCCGATACCGCCCGGCGCCGACGCCGTCTTGAAAATGGAAGAGAGTGAGGTCGAGGGTGGCGATTTGTTCGTCCGGCAGCCTCTTGGCAGGTGGGTGAACGTCCAGCGGCGTGGCGACGAGATTCGGCGCCGCACGGTTGTGCTACCTCGCGGAGAGCGCCTGACGCCGCAGCGAATCGGTACGGCGTTAGCCCTCGGTCTCGCCAGCGCCGATGTCGCGCGGCGCCCGCGCTTGGCCCTGGTGGCACCCGGCGACGAGCTGTTGCCGCCCGGAGCGGCGTTGCAACCGGCCAAGAAGTGGTGCAGTAACCTATACGCCCTGGAACTGCGAGCTCAGGAGCTGGGTTGCGCCAGCGTCAATCTCGGTATCGTGCCAGACGCCCTCGACAGTCTGACGGAGGCGTTACGGCGCGGACTGGATAACGACATCATCGTCATTCTCGGCGCCTCGGGGCGCGGCCAGCACGATTTTGCCGCGCACGCCATGACTGCAGCGGGGGCCGACATCCTGTTTCGCGGCGTCGCCGCCAATCCGGGCCGCGGCGTCACCGTTGCGCGCCACCGGCAGACACTGATTATGGGCCTTCCCGGCTCGCCTTGGGGTTCCTTTGTCGGTTTTGAAACCTTCGTACGGCCCGCCATCCGAACGCTGTTGGGCCAACCCGCTATCCCCCGCGAGCTCACAGCCACCGTCAGGACCTCGGTGAAGGTGCGACCCGGCACAACGCACTTTTTTCCCTGCCGCCTGCATCCTGATCCCGAAGGCTGGCAAGCCACGCTTCTCAACAATCTGCTCGACCTGTCACGAGCCGATTCGCAGCCCCTTGGATTACTGGTCATGCCGCCGCATCGGCGGCTTCTGCGGGCCGGTTCAAGGGCACGAATCCAGCCCCTCACGATGGACTGATCAGGCGTTTATTGCAATTTGCAAATTTAGCTTGCACGATAGTTTTGTTACGCATATTCTATGCAGCAAGCCTGCATCGGCAAGGCCATACCGCACCCTCCGACAGTTCGCAACTTATTGACTTATAAAGGGATAATTCAGTGACCAGCGCAGCTCCTCCCTCCGCAACCCTCCCCGCCACGGATCCAACTTCTACCGGGAGCTCGACGCCTGCGAACGCCTCTCCCGGCCTGTCGATGCAGCGCTATTTCACCAGTCCCGACGTGCATCCTTACGACGCCGTGGCGTGGGAAAATCGCCACGCCGTGATCACCGGTGAAAATGGGCGTGCGGTGTTCGAACAGCGTGACGTGGAATTCCCCGAAACGTGGTCGCAGTTGGCAACCAACGTGGTGGCCTCGAAATATTTCCGCGGACCGCTCGATTCCCCCCGGCGCGAAGGCTCGGTGCGCCAGGTGCTCGACCGGGTCGTGCACACCATCACCACTTGGGGCGACGACGACGGGTACTTTGCCAGCAAGCAGGATGCGGAAATTTTTTCGCATGAGTTGACCCACGTTCTGCTGCACCAGAAGGCGTCGTTCAACTCTCCGGTGTGGTTCAACATCGGGGTGGAGGGCACACCGCCGCAGGCGAGTGCCTGCTTCATCATTTCCGTGCACGACGACATGCACGCCATCCTGGATTGGTACCGGCAGGAAGGCATTATCTTCAAGGGCGGATCGGGGTCGGGCGTCAATCTCTCTCGCCTGCGGGCCACCGGCGAATCCCTTTCGGGCGGTGGCACGGCCTCCGGCCCGCTTTCCTTCATGCGGGCCGCAGACGCCTCCGCCGGCGCTATCAAGTCGGGCGGCACGACGCGGCGCAGCGCCAAAATGGTGCTCCTCAATGCCGACCATCCCGACATCGAAGCCTTCATCCGCTGCAAGGCCGTTGAGGAGCGAAAGGCGCACGCGCTCATCGACGCCGGGTACGACGCCTCCCTCGACGGCGACGCCTACGGTACCGTCAGCTTCCAAAACGCCAACAACTCGGTGCGGGTGTCCGATGCGTTCATGCGCGCGGTGGCTAAAGACAACGAGTGGCAGACCCGCCACCGCATTTCCGGCGAGCCCGCCAAGACCTACCAAGCCCGCGACCTGCTGCGACAGATCGCCGAGGCAACATGGGCCTGCGGCGACCCTGGCATTCAGTTCGACGACACGATCAATAGCTGGCACACGTGCCCCGCCGCCGGACGCCAGGAGGCCACGAACCCGTGTGCGGAGTATTGCTGGATCAACGACAGCGCCTGCAACCTCTCCTCGCTCAACCTGATGCAATTCCTCGATGATGACGGGACGTTCGACATCGAAGCCTTCCGCCACACCGTGCACGTGATGATCCTGGCGCAGGAAATCCTCGTCGGCCACGCCAGCTATCCCACCCCGGCCATTGAGCGCAACAGCCATGATTACCGCACCCTGGGCCTCGGATACGCCAACCTCGGGGCGCTGCTCATGGCCCGCGGCTTGCCCTACGACTCGGACGCGGGCCGCGCCTATGCGGGCACCATCACCGCCCTGATGACCGGGCAGGCGTATCTGACCAGTTCGCAAATCGCCGCTGCGCAAGGACCCTTCGCCGGTTACGCGGACAATCGCAAGCCCATGCTGAAGGTGATTAAAAGGCATCAGGAAAGTTGCCGCGGCACGCAGCACGAATCCCTCCCGCAGTCGCTACAGGAAGCCGCCCAGCAGGTGTGGAGCGAGTGCTACGCTCACGGCAAGCAACACGGCTACCGCAACGCACAGGTAACCCTGTTGGCACCCACCGGCACCATCGCGTTCATGATGGACTGCGACACCACCGGCATCGAGCCCGACCTGGCGCTGGTGAAATACAAGAAGCTCGTCGGCGGCGGCGAGCTGAAGATCGTCAACAACACGGTCCCGCGCGCCCTGACCTGCCTCGGCTACACGCCGCAGCAGATCGACAACCTCGTGCAATACATTGACGAGCACGGCACCATGGAAGGCGCGCCCGACCTCCGGGAAGACCATCTGCTGGTCTTTGACTGCGCCTTTCCCGCCATGCCCGGGGGCCGCTCGATCCATTACAGCGGGCACCTGCGCATGGTAGCGGCGGTGCAGCCGTTCCTGTCGGGGTCGGTGTCGAAGACAATCAACGTGCCCAACCAGGCCACGGTCGCCGACATCGAGCAGGCGTACATCGACGCCTGGGGCCTCGGCATCAAGTGCGTCGCCATCTATCGCGACGGCTGCAAGCGCACCCAACCGCTCAACACCAAGGCGGCCGAGCCGAAAACTGCGGCGGCACCGAGCAAACCCATGCGGCGGCGGCTGCCGGATGAGCGCCCGGCAATCACCCACAAGTTCTCAATCGCGGGACATGAAGGCTATATTACGGTCGGCATGTTCGAGGACGGGACACCCGGCGAAATTTTCCTGGTCATGGCCAAGGAGGGCAGCACCATTTCCGGGCTGATGGATGCCTTCGCCACGTCGATTTCACTGGCATTTCAGTACGGCGTGCCGCTGCGGGCGTTGATCGACAAGTTCAGCCATATGCGCTTCGAGCCAGCCGGGTTCACCCAAAACACCGAGATTCCCATCGCCAAGTCGGTGATGGATTACATCTTCCGCTGGCTCGCATCCAAATTCCTCGATCAGGACGAACGCGCCCAAATCGGTGTTCTCGACCGGGACGGCCTGGAGCAGGCTGCCGAACCGGTTACGCCCAAGGAAGCAAAGAACGGCCATCACACGCCCTTGGGGACCACCGAGGAGCCCTATTACTTCCGGTTGCAGGAAGATGCCCCGTCATGCGCCGACTGCGGCGCCCTGATGACCCGCAGCGGCGCGTGCTACAAGTGCCCCAATTGTGGCGCCACCAGCGGGTGTTCGTAAGTTGCGTCACCGCGGTCCCGGTTCACGGGGCTGAGTCATGGGGAGGTACAAGGTGAAGAGACGCCTGTTCGTGTCCGGATTTCAGCACGTGCGGGTATGCCTACTGTTACTATGACTGCCTCCGCTGTTGTCCTTAAGAAGGGTCCAGCTTAGCAACTAACCACCGAAGAACGTTGAAAACCCCGCTTTACAGACCCCCTTAATCCGCCCTCACCCGTCGACGCGGCCATTCCGCACTCAGCATGAACAGCAGAGAAAAAGCGATCAACAAGATCGCCACGGCCAGAATCGCCGGGCTGATCTGCTCACGGAAACAGCGCGTAGTTCTGGAAGACCACGCCGATACCCCGCTGGCGCGGCGGCAGGTCGTGCACCGAGCGGCCGCGGATGCGGATGGTGCCCGAGGTGGGCGCCTCAAAGCCGGCCAGCATCATCAGGCAGGTCGTCTTGCCCGAGCCGGAGGCACCAAGCAAGGTCAGAAACTCCCCGTCTCGCACGGTCAAGTCCAGGTACGCACGACTTGGACTCGTCCGTCGTAGCTCTTGCAAACGCGCTCAAATTCGACGTGGGTATTTTGGGCCGAATCCATGAGGTTGTTGATCCTGTGCCGCCCGCCTCATCACAAATGGAGGGAAGAATTACAACTCTCTTGAAGCGGAACTCTCTCCTTCCGAACCTTCCTCCAGATTCCGTCCTGCCTTTAACGTTACCCTAGCCAAGCAACGCCGTGTTTTGGCGGAAACATCGAGCCCTATTTCAGGAATAATTCATGCGTGTTCGCCATGGAAATGTTTGTTCTGTTCATATAAACTGGTCGTAATATCTGGTCTAATTTGGAATCTGGAGATGCAGAATGGAAATGATCGGGGCCTATGAAGCCAAGACGCATCTGTCCCAGCTACTCGAACGCGTAGCGCGGGGCGAGCATCTGACCATTACGCGGCACGGCAAACCCGTAGCCCAGTTGATTCCCGTGACCGCCGATCGCGAACGGGCGCAGCAAGCGGCCGCGCGCATTGTCGAGCGACGGCGCTACCTCAAGCAAGCGCCGTTGGCGGAATTGATGGCCACAATTCACGAGGGGCACCGCTATTGACGCCCATCGTCATCGACAATTCCGTTTTCCTTGCCTGGTGCATGGGGGACGCAGAGGAACCCACGGCGATCAGCGCCATGCGGCACGTGGCCGAAGAGGGTGGGGTCACGCCACGCATCTGGTGGTACGAGTTACGCAACGCTCTGCTGATGAACGAGCGCCGCGGCCGGATTTCTCCGCAACAGGTGTCGGACACGCTGACGGACAGTCTCGCCCTAGGCCTTTCAATTGACGACGAACACGACGAATCGCTGCTCCTCGACCTCGCGCGCCGGTTTGAGTTGACCGTCTACGACGCAGCGTATTTGGAAGTAGCCTTTCGTCGCAGCCTGCCCTTGGCGACACTCGACCATCGGTTGCGCAAGGCGGCGGAGGCAATGGGAATTGCGGTTGTCCAACGTCACGCTTAGGTGCCACGCCACGGGAGGAGGCAATGGGGCTTGATGACTTGGTGGGCTGCATTGAAGTGCTGAAAGAACGTATGCAGTCGTATCGCACTGATCTAGCAGAAAATGAAATACGCACGCGCGTGGCGCTGATCGACCCATTGCTGCGCGCCCTGGGCTGGGACGTTTCCGACCCGGCGATGGTGATGCCAGAGTACAAGGTAGGGAACAAATCGGCGGACTACGCGCTATTGCGATCTGATGGTATGCCGGCCGCCACCCTGGAAGCCAAGAGGCTGGGCGAGCCGCTGGGTTCTCACTGGATGCAGATGCTCAACTACGCAAATGCGTCCGGCATTGAATATGCTGGGATCACCGATGGAAACCATTGGGAACTGTACGACGTTTTCAAGCGGGGAACCTTGGAGGAGCGACGGATCCTGGATGCCTCCATCGCCGACGCTCCAGCCCACGAAAGCGCCTTGAACCTCCTACTGCTCTGGCGACCTAACCTGGCGTCTGGCCAACCCGTGGCGGCTAACACACCAGTGGTTGAGGATCATCAGCTGGCGCCGACACCGGCTCAGGTTGAGCAGACCTCCACGCCGCCACCGGCGTCGTCCAATTGGGTTGCGCTATCCGAATACAATCCGCCAGCAGGCCAGCGGCACCCAGTGGCCATTCGATTCTGGGATGGAAGCGAACGGACATTGACCTATTGGAACGAGGTACTTACCCGTGTTGTCGAGAAGCTTTATACAGAGAGGAAGCTCACCGTCGAAACTCTACCGATAGGATGGACCAAGCAAGTGTACAGCGTACACACTGAGCCGACCCACCCGACCGGCAAGGCATTTGGAATATCCAAAAGCATCGAGGGGACGCCGCTGTTTGTGAACGTGAATCTGAACGCTCGCCAGCTCAGACAAAACACCAAACGGCTGTTGGAACACTGCGGCTTGGATCCCGCCGACGTACATTTGCGGGAAGCGCGATAGCCGGAAGGTCCCTTACCAGCAGACCAACGGCAACTGGTACATGGGAGTGCGCTTGGCCCCGGCGGCGTGGCTCAACGAAAAACCAAAACCCGTTTATAGGTCCACAGAAACCCTAGCCCCCCGCTCCCTGCTGCCGGCTCCCCGGCTTCACCGGCGCGCTGCCCTGCTGGCACAGGGGACATGCCTCGGGCGTATAGGTAGGTACCTGCAGGGTGAGTAAGGCGTTCAGCGGTACGCCCAGGTCGACCTGACCGCCGCTGCGATCCAGAATGGCTCCGACGCCCAGCACAATCCCCTCCAACTCCTGCACCAGACGTATCAGCTCGCGCACCGAACCGCCGGTGGTGATGACGTCCTCGACGATCACCACCCGCTCCGCCGGCTGCAGGTCGAATCCCCGTCGCAAGGTCATCACACCGTTCTCGCGTTCGCCAAAGAGCGCCCGCACGCCGAGCGCCCGCGCCGTTTCGTGCCCGATGATGAGGCCGCCCACGGCCAGCGAGATGACCGCATCCACCGCCTGATCTTGGAACGTGTCCGCCAGACAACCCCCCAACCCTTCGGCATACTTCGGATGTTGCAGCGTGCGGGCGCATTGGATATAGCGCGAACTGTGCAGGCCGGAGGTGAGGACGAAGTGCCCTTCCAGCAGCGCCTCGGTGCGGCGCAACAGGTCCTCAAAAGGCTCCTCAATCGTGAAGAAGAGGCGTCCTTCAATTAGGCTGTCAAATCGCTCCTTGAAGATATTGCTCATACTTGCCAGGTCTATATTGCGCATGGATTCCACCATGATCGGTTCTCCCTAATCCTCCTCGTCATCATCATCGTCAGCTTCGCGCGCCCGGCGCGACTCGATGCGCTTGGCGACCAGGATGCTGGCGCTATAGAGCAACAGCGTCGGCAGCGCCATGAAGCTCTGTGAAATCGGGTCCGGCGGGGTCAGAATCGCGGCGAGGACAAAGGCCAGCACCACCGCGTAACGGAAATGCCGGATCAGGCCGCGTGAAGTGACCAGACCGAGCTGGGTGAGAAACACCACCACGACGGGCAGTTGAAAGACAAGCCCGAAGGCGATCATCAGCCGCAGGCAGAAGGAGACGTAATAGCCGACCGACAGGTGCGCGGTGATGTCGTCGCTGGCGAAGCTGAGGAGGAAGGTCACCACAAACGGCAGGAGGAGATAGAACAACGCGCCGCCCGCATAGAACAGCGTCGTCGAGCCAACCAGAAAGGGGATCGTGTACTTGCGCTCGTGCTCCAGGAGTCCCGGCGCCACGAATTTCCACAACTGGTGCAGGATGACGGGCAAAACGATGAACAGCCCGGCGAAGAAGGCGACTTTAAGGTACGTGAGAAAGGCTTCGGCGGGGGCGATGATCTGCAGCGGCACGTGCAGGCCCTCGCCAATCGGCATCCAAGGGAACTGCACTGCCGCGACAATAAAATCGGAGAATCCGTAACAGATCAGAAAACCAACGGTAAGGGCGGCCACACTCCAGAAGAGCCGCGTCCGCAACTCCGTAAGGTGTGCCGTCAACGGCATGGGGGTATCAACCATCCTGGGGCTGCTCCGTCAGGCTGATGGTTGTCTGCGCCTCCGGGACGGTGGCAAAGCGTTCCCGTATTTCTTGAGCGACTGCCTTGTTCTGCTGCGCGTCTTCCTGGCGGTCCATGGCCGCAACGTCCTGCTTGATGGTGTTCTGGAACTCCTCACTAGCCTGCCGCAGATAGGCATAGCCACGCCCCAGCATGCGGGCGGCCTCTGGCAGACGTTGGGGTCCCAAAACCAGCAGCGCCAAGACCAAAATCAGAATAAGCTCCGGCAACCCAATGCCAAACATAGGCACCTCAAATCTTCAGAGAAAGGTAGAGAAGATGCCGCATACCTCTCAGGCGTGCGGCGAGGCGACAGTATAGCAGAACTGCATGGGCGTTTCTCCTCGGGCCGGAGGCATCGGGGCGACTGGCAAAGGAAGGCTGAATCGGGGCACGATCAGCCCGATTGGCGGTCAAGGGTGCGGTACTGGACGGCTTCCGAGAGATGCTCGATGCCGATGGCATCGGCACCGGCGAGGTCGGCGATGGTGCGAGCCACTTTGCGGATGCGGTCGTGGGCCCTGGCGCTGAGGCCGAAGCGGTGCATCGCCTGTTCGAGCAGGCGTTCGCCGGCCGCGTCGAGCTTGCAGTATTGCCGGATGTTGCGGACGCCCATCGCGGCGTTGTGAGGAATGTCAGTGCCGGCGAACCGAGCCCGCTGACGCTGCCGGGCGGTGTTCACCCGCGCTCGCACGGCGGCCGAAGGTTCGGCGGCGGCGGAAGAAGCCAGGTCGGCATAGCGCACGGGCGGCACCTCGATATGGATGTCAATCCGGTCCAGGAGGGGGCCGGAAATTCGGCTGGTGTAACGTTGCAGCTGCTGCGCCGAGCAGTGGCAGGCACGCTGCGGGTCGGTGCTGTAGCCGCATGGGCAAGGATTCATCGCCGCCGCCAGCATGAAGCGGGCCGGGAACGTCAGGGACATGGAGGCGCGGGCGATGGTCACCTGCGCGTCTTCCAGCGGCTGCCGCAACACCTCCAGCACGCTGCGGCGAAATTCGGGCAGCTCATCAAGGAACAGCACGCCGTTGTGCGCGAGGCTGACCTCTCCCGGCCCCGGAATCGTGCCGCCGCCGATCAGCCCCGCATCGGATGTCGAGTGGTGGGGGGAACGGAAGGGACGCGTGGCGACGAGGGCCTGGTCGCGGCGCAGCAGGCCGGCGATGCTGTGGATCTTCGACGTTTCGATCGCCTCCGTCAGTTCCATGTCGGGCAGGATGGAGGGCAGGCGGCGCGCCATCAACGATTTGCCGGAGCCGGGCGGGCCGATCAACAGCATGTTGTGGGCACCGGCAGCGGCGACTTCCAGGGCGCGCTTGACGTGCTGCTGGCCTTTGACGTCGGCCAAGTCCTCCGCATAAACCGCCTTGTCCTCGAACAAAGCGTTGACGTCGCTGACCGTGCGGGACAGGGACTCGGTACCGTTGAAGAAACCGATCGCCTGCGCCAGAGTCTCGACCCCGAACACCGGCACGGCTTCGACCACCGCCGCCTCGGCGGCGTTCTCAAGCGGCACCACCATGCCGTCCACACCCGATTCCAGCGCCCCGACCGCCATCGGCAGGGCGCCAGCGATGGCCTTGACGCGACCATCAAGCGACAACTCGCCGACAACCTGATAGCGAGAGAGCATCCCGGACTGGATGTACCCTGCCGCCTGCAGCACACCCAGGGCAATCGGCAGGTCAAAGGCCGTGCCCGCCTTGCGCAGATGCGCCGGGGCCAGATTCACGGTGATGCGCCGCAGCGGGAAGGGAAAGCCGCAGTTGGCCATGGCCGCCTTAACGCGGTCGCGGCTCTCGCGCACCGAGGCGTCGGGCAGCCCCACCGTGGTAAACATCGGCAGGCCGTTGGCCAGGTCGACCTCCACCTCAACGCGATGGGCGTCAACGCCCAACAGGGTGCTGCTGAGCACCTTGGCCAACACCATGACTTGTCCACCAGCGTGTGTTGTTTTCAGCCCGCCACGGGGGGCCGCCGCGGGCTGTTTTGGCAATTGAATTGAGGGTGGCCAGTATACCATACCCACCGTGATCCTGAGGCGGGCCGGCGGCTTGACACCAAGGGCAGATACTTCTAGAGTTGGCCCCTCTGCAAATCCCCCCATCCCCGTGCTGAAAAGTGTGGAGCTCGTGCTATATCATGCTATATAAGGAAATGCGGCGCTTCGTCGAAGCCGACTTGCAGCGGGTTGAAACGGCCATCGCCAAGCATCTGGATTCCGACGTTCCCTTCATCTCAGAGACCGCGCAATACGTCCTGTCCAGCGGCGGCAAGCGCATCCGCCCGGCACTGCTCATCCTGTCGGCTCGCCTGTGCAGTTACGCCGGTCCGCGCATGTATGACCTCAGCACCGTCATTGAGTTCATCCACACCGCCACCCTGTTGCACGACGACGTCATGGACCACGCCGAGTTGCGGCGCGGCAATCCCACGGTGCACTCGCTTTGGGGCAACGAAATCTCCATCCTGATCGGCGATTACCTCTACGCCAAGGCGATGTCGCTGGCCCTGGCCGACAAGGACCATCTGGTTATGGAAACAGTGTCCGACGTGACCGTCGAGATGGCCAAGGGGCAAGTGATCGAAACACTGAAGCAGCGCGACCTGGGCATCAGCGAGGCGGAGTATTACCGCATTATCGCTCTCAAAACGGCCTCGCTGTTTGCGGCAAGTTGCAAAATCGGGGCGATCATCGGCGGCATCTCACCGCAGCGACGCGCCAAAGTCGAGGCGTTCGGGCACCACCTGGGGATGGCTTTCCAAATGACCGACGACACGCTGGATTTCGTCGCCCCCGCCGACAAGCTCGGCAAGCCGGTGCACAACGACCTCAAAGAGGGCAAGATCACCCTGCCGATCATTTCGTTGCTGCAACAAGCCAGCCCCGAGGAGTCTCAGTTCGTTACCGATTACGTAAATAATGGGTCCGACGACGAGGCAGTCCCGCGGCAGGTAACCGCCCTCCTGCACAAGTACGACACCCTGAAATCCACCCTTGCCAAGGCGCAGGAACACGTCGATCAGGCCAAGCAACAGATCGAATCCTTCGCACCCTGCACAGCCATGGACACGCTGTACGCCATCGCGGATTACGTCACCACCCGCGACGTATAACGGCAGACCGGACGACCATGGCCTCGGATACGGACGTCAGCCCTTGCCCCACCCTGATCCTCGCCTCGGCTTCCCCACGACGACGTGAACTCCTGACAGCGCTTGAGCTGCCGTTCAGCGTCATGCCGGCACATATCGACGAACGACACCACGCCGCGGAGCCGCCCGAAGCCTATGTCGTACGTCTGGCCCGGACGAAGGCCGAACAACTGGCTGAGCAATTCCCCTCTGCCTGGGTGCTGGGCGCGGATACCGTTGTCGTCCTCGACCAGCACATCCTCGGCAAGCCGGCCGACGCCGCCGCGGCGCGCGACATGCTGAGCCGCCTCAGCGGGCGTGAGCACACGGTGATGACCGGCATCGCCGTCGTGCACCATAACCGAGGCATGACGCAGTACGACGTCGTGAGCACGCGGGTACGTTTTCACACCTTGCACGCCGCGGATATTGAAGCGTATATCGCCACGGGGGAGCCGTTCGACAAGGCTGGCGCCTACGCCGTTCAAGGTATCGGCGGACAATTCGTGGCGGCTTTGGAAGGGTGCTACAACAATGTCGTGGGCCTGCCGTTGGAGCGGACGATGGCCCTGCTGCGGTCGACGGGTTACGGCGCCGGCGCGTAGTGCGCAAACTGCATGCTGAAGGTGCCGCGGCCTTGGCTGGCGGAACGCAGATCCGTCGTGTAGCCGAAGGTTTCGGCAAGCGGAACGAGGGCGCGCAGCACGTGCTGAAGACCCTGGCTTTCGATGCCTTCGACAACGCCGCGGCGGCTCTGCAGACCGCTGATGACGCTGCCGACAAACGCCTCGGGAATCAGAATTTCGAGGCTCATCACCGGCTCGAGCAGGACGGGTTGCGCCGCTTCCAAAGCACGGTGAAAGGCTTGTCCGGCGGCGACCTGAAAGGCCAGCGGGGTGCTGTCGACCCGGCAGACCAGGCGGCGCGGTTCAACGCGCACGTCGACCACCGGATAGCCTTGCATCACCCCTGACGACGCGGCGTCAAGAACGCCCTGCCGCACGGCGCCAATCATCTCCGCGGGCGCGTCGGCGTCTTCCGACAACGTACCGGCAAATTCAAGGCCGGCACCGGAAGCAGCGGGCGCGACGGCCAGCGTAACCTCGGCAAACTGGCGCTTGCCGGCAATTTCCCTGTCGAAGGCCTCCGAACATTCCGCCTCGCCCTGAATGGTCTCGCGATAGACGACCTGCGGTTTCCCCACACTGACGTTCAACTGAAATTCATCTGACAGACGGCGGATGAGCACCTCCAGGTGCAACTCACCCATGCCCGACAAAATAGTGTGTCCCCGCTCCTCATCGAACTGCACCTGCAGGGTCGGGTCCTCAGCAACAAGCTTCTCAAGGGCGAACTGCAACTTGTCCTGCTCAGCGTTGGTCATCGGTTCCACGGCCAGATTGATCACCGGTTCCGGGCAGACGATGGCCTCGAAGCGGATAGGATGCGCGGGGTCGCACAGGGTGTCGCCGGTCGTCGCGTCCTTCAACCCGGTGGCGGCCACGATGTCCCCGGCCTGCGCTCGGTCCAGGCGCTGGCGTTTGTTCGCATGCATGCGCAGCAGACGCGCCACCCGCTCGTTTGTGCCGGTTCTGGGATTGTAGATCTGCGTGCCGGCCTCGAGGCAGCCGGCGTAGAGCCGCAGATAAGTGAGTCGGCGGCCCTGGTCCAGCGAGACCTTGAAGGCAAGCGCCGCCAGCGGTTCGTTCGGGTCGTTATGGCGTTCGACGGTGGTTTCCGACGCCGGCTCGACGCCGGCAATCGACGGCACGTCAACAGGCGACGGCAAATACCACACGATGGCGTCCAGAAGCGGCTGGATGCCCTTGTTGTGCAGCCCGGAGCCCAAGAGCACCGGCACGAGGGCACCGGATAGGGTGCTCCTCCGCACCGCGTTGCGAATCGCTTCGGCGTCCAGCGGCTCACCGGCCAGGTACCGTTCCAGCAAGTCGTCATCGTGCTCGGCCACCGTTTCCAGCAAGGCGGTCCGCTGCGCCTGTGCCGCCGCCTCAAATTGCGGCGGAATGGCGCCCGTCTCCGGCGTCATTCCGGCATCGTCGGCATGCCAGGTCACGCATTGCATGTCAACCAGGTCGATGATCCCCTGAAAGTGCTCTTCCGTTCCCAGGGGCAGTTGCAGCAGCAGCGGCGAGGCGCCCAGAGTATCCCGGATATCCTGCAGCACGCGCTCGTAATCCGCTCCCAGCCGGTCCATTTTGTTGATGAACGCCAAACGCGGCACCCGATAACGGTCCGCCTGATACCACACCGATTCGGATTGCGGCTGCACCCCTTCCACCGCCGCGAAGATCGCCACCGCCCCATCCAGAACACGCAGCGAACGCTCCACCTCGATGGTGAAATCGACGTGCCCGGGCGTGTCGATGATGGTGATCTGGTGCCGCCGCCAGTCGCACGTCGTCGCCGCCGCGCTGATCGTGATGCCGCGTTCGCGCTCCTGTTGCATCCAATCCATCACCGCCTGCCCGTCATGCACCTCGCCGAGCTTGTGCGTCAGGCCCGTGTAATAGAGGATGCGTTCCGTCACGGTCGTCTTGCCGGCGTCGATATGCGAAATAATGCCGATGTTGCGCCGGCGGCGGAGGGAAGCGGAGGCGTGCTGCGTCGTCATAGGCGGTTTCTCTGCGACATGGTGGATTGTTTGATGACACCCCGTTGAAACAAGCGTTAGCACTATAGCACAGGCGGGGCAATCGTCTTTTGACAGGCAGTCGCCGATTTGGCTACACTGTCCCAACAAAAATGTATGTCGTCCCAAGCATCGGCTTGTTGTCCTGTGAGGCGGATATGCGTTCCCTCAATAACGTTATCGTCGAATCAGCCTGCGTCATCGCCAACGAAATCGGCGCCAAAGCCCTGTTTGTCTACGCGGACGCCATTCAGGACTACCCTATCCCCAGCGGCATGCTGGACGCCACCGACATCATCCTGATCACCCACTCGGCAAGCCGCACCGAGCCCAGCGCGGAGGTCTCCGCCACCCTGCGCCTGCCGCCCTTTCCACTCACCCGCATGGGACAGATCAAGCTCGCCGTGGTCATGGCGCTGTCCGAGGGCCACGTCACCGAAGGCGACAAGATCGTCTGCCTGACCGGATCGTCGCTTTTCGGCTTCCTCGACTGCATCGTCGTGCTCGACATCGGCAAGGAACGGGAGTTGCTCATCTCCACGAACGTGTCGGACATCGCGGGTCACATCCCCTCCGCGGTTTTCGAGGCGCTGTTGAATCTCGCGGTGGAACTGGCCAGCCAGGGGCGTGAGGGCAAGCCGGTGGGCGCCACCTTCGTGGTGGGCGACCACGACAAGGTGATGCAGTTCTCGCGTCAAACCATCTTCAACCCGTTCCAGGGCTATCCCGCCGAGGAGCGCAACGTACTCAACCCGCAACTGCGTGAAACCCTGAAGGAGTTCTCCGCCCTCGACGGCGCCTTCGTCATCCGCGAAGACGGCGAGGTGACCTCCGCCGGCCGCCACCTCAACGCCGCCCTGGAATCCACCGTCGATCTGCCCCAGGGCTTGGGTTCCCGCCACGTCGCCGCCGCCGGCATCACCTCCGTCACCGAGGCCGTCGCCATCGTCATCTCCGAATCCACCGGCGACGTGCGCATCTTCAAAGGCGGCGCCATCTTCATGGAAATCGAAAAGCCGTCCCGCCTGACAGTATCGCCCCTGGCAAACTGACCACCCGGCCTTGCTGCGCGAAGCATTGCAAGGTTGACATGTTTAGACTCACATATTATAGTCACTCTCCGCTCAGCTCTTAGCTTCCACCCCTCATCCTCATCACCCGCGCCAAGCCTGGAAGGAACGTGGCCCATGGCCAAGCAGGACTACTACCAGACCCTCAATGTCAAACGGGACGCCTCCGAAAAAGAGATCAAGCAGGCCTACCGCCGTCTGGCTCGCCAATATCACCCGGACGTCAACCCGGGAGACGCTGCTGCCGAGCAGAAATTCAAGGAGATATCCGAGGCTTACGAGGTGTTGGGCAACGCCGAGAGCCGCACGAAATACGACCGTTTCGGGCACCAAGCGTTTGACATGGGCGGCGGCGGCTTTCATACCGGCAACATCCGCGACATCTTTGGCTCAGGCGGGGGCTTCGCCGAGGGGTTCGGCGCCATTTTTGACGACTTGTTCGCTGGCGGCGGGGGACGTGCCGGGCCGATGCCTCAGCGCGGGCAGGACGTTGAGCAGACCCTGGAAATCCCCTTCGAGGACGCCCTGCGCGGTACCACGACCCGCATCAAGCTGACCCACCGGGATGGCAGCGTCGAGCGGCGGCAGGTCAAAATCCCGCCGGGCGTCGACACCGGCTCCAAGATACGCATCGCTGGCAAAGGCGGCGCCGGAACCGCGGGCGCGCCGCCGGGCGATCTATACGTCGTCATACGGGTCAAGCCGCACGCCTACTTCGAGCGCCGCGGCAATGACATCGAGTGCGAGGTGCCGGTGACGCTCGCCGAGGCCATCCTGGGCGCCAAAATCGAGGTGCCCACCATCGACGGCCCCACTTCCATGACGCTGCCGCCCGGCACGCAGAATGGCCGTCGCTTCCGCTTGCGCGGCAAAGGGGCGCCGAACCGGCAAGGCAATGAGCGCGGCAACCAGTATGTGCGCGTGCACGTCGTGCTGCCGGAGACGCTGGACGACCGCTCGCGGGAGCTATTGGAAGAGTTCAGCGCCCACAATCCCATGCAACCGCGCGCCAAGAGGTGGTAGGCCATGCCCGGCAAGGAATACTTCACCATCAGCGCCGTCGCCAACATGTTCAACGTGCACCCGCAGACCCTGCGCCTGTACGAACGCGAAGGGCTGCTGCACCCAGAACGCTCGGCGGGCAACACGCGGCTTTACACGCGCCGGGACATTGACCACCTCAGTACGATTCTGAACCTGACGCGCGAGATGGGGGTCAATCTGGCGGGCGTGACGATCATCATGGACCTGCTGCGCAAGCTCCGCGCCGCGCAGGAAGAAACGCGCGCCCTGCTGGCCATGCGCGAGGCGCCGGGCAACTCACGCAATCCGGCTTCGACATAAGGTACAACGCCATGGTCAAACGGGATTATTACGAAATCCTCGACGTGTCGCGCGATGCGAGCGAGGATGAATTGAAAAAAAACTATCGCAGACTGGCTTTGAAATACCACCCGGACCGCAACCCGGACGACCCCAAGGCTGAGGAGAAATTCAAAGAAGCGGCGGAAGCCTACGACGTGCTGAACGACCCCGAAAAGCGCAGCCTGTATGACCGCTACGGTCACGACGGCCTGCAGGGCGCGGGCTTTCAGGGCTTTGGCGGCGCCGAGGACGTCTTCTCCAGCTTCGGCAGCATTTTCGAAGAACTGTTCGGCTTTGGCGGCAGCGGACGCCGAGGCGGACGCCCGGCGGCCCGCGCCGGCGCGGACCTGCGCTACGACGTTCAGACCACCCTGGAAGAAGTCGTTTCCGGTACCGAGAAGATGCTGGAATTCGACAAGACCGAGACCTGCATCCAGTGCCTGGGCAAGCGCACCGCACCGGGCACGCAGCCCACCACGTGCGGAACCTGCGGCGGCATGGGACAGGTGGAACGGCGGCAGGGCTTTTTCGCCATGCGCACCACGTGTCCGCACTGCCGCGGCCAAGGCGTGGTGATTACCGACCCGTGCCCCGAGTGCCGGGGGCTGGGGCTGGTGCAAACGCCCAAGAAGCTGTCGGTGAAGATTCCGCCCGGCATGGACGAAAACTCCCGCCTGCGTCTCACCGGCGAGGGCGAGGAGGGCACCAACGGCGGGCCGCCGGGCGACCTGTACGTGGTGGTGCACGTGGCGCCGCACGACATCTTCGAGCGTGATGGTGTCAACGTACATTGCGAGGTGACGATCTCGTTCTCCCAAGCCGCCCTGGGCGCGGACGTGGAAGTCCCGTCGCTGTTTGGGCCCAAGACCCTCACCATCCCACGCGGCACCCAGACCCGCGGCACCCTGACCCTGCGCGGCTGCGGCGTGCCGCACGTGCGCGGTGGCGGACGCGGCGATCAGATCGCGCACGTCGTGGTGCGCACCCCCACCCGTCTCACCGAGCGCCAAGAGGAGCTCCTGCGCGAGTTTGCCTCCCTGAGCGGCGAAACGGCCAGCGTGACGCAGCGCACCTCGCTGTTTACCCGCATCGCCCGCGCCGTGGCGCGGCTCTGGCGGGCGCTCACCCTGTCCGTGGCAACGCCGGTGCAGCGGCTGGGGCAGGCGCCGCCCAGGCCCTGAGCACGATCAGTACCTGGCCAAACGGTTCCGGCGTTCTTGATTCAGGCGGCAGAATCTGATATTCAACGACTTCCACCTGCCCGCAGACAGCAGAACCGCGCGTTGTCTCACCGCCCCTCACACCCGAATCCGGGAGCGCCAGCCTATGAGGAAAGTCGAAATTGTCAATCGTATCGCCGATGAAACCGACATTACAAAGGTAAAAGCCGAAGAGGCCGTGGACGCGATCCTCGACGAGTTGAAGGAGAGCCTGTGTCGGGGTGAGTCGGTCGTTCTGCGGCGTTTCGGCACCTTTCAGGTGCGCGAAAAGCACGCGCGTCTCGGGCGGAATCCCAAAACGGGTAAGGAAGCCGAAATACCGGCCCGGCGGGTGGTGCGGTTCAAGTCAGGCAAGTTTTTCAAGGACGTCGTCAACGGCGACGACTAACAAAGTCGGGCAGGCTCAAATGACGAGCATGGCATCGCCGTAGCTGTAGAAGCGATATTGGTTGGCAATGGCTTTCTGGTAGGCTTCGAGCATGAGATTGCGGCCGGCAAACGCACACACCAGCATAAAGAGCGTTGAGCGCGGCAGGTGAAAATTGGTGATCAGGGCATCGATGACGCGAAAACGATGCCCGGGCTTGATAAAGAGTTCCGACCATCCGCTAGCGGCGTGTACCCCCCCTATTTCTTGTCCAATAGTTTCCAGCGTCCGTGTCGTCGTGGTTCCCACCGCCACCACCCGGTGACCCAATTCGCGGGCACGCTCAATGCGTTCGGCCTCGGACGCCGCCAGTTGGTAGCGTTCCGCGCCCATGCGATGCTGTTCAATGGCGTCGCTGCGCAGCGGCTGGAACGTCCCCCACCCCACGTGAAGCGTGAGCGTCGCCCGCTGGACCCCCTGCCGCTCCAGATCGGCCAGCAACTCCGGCGTGAAATGCAGGCCGGCGGTCGGCGCCGCCACCGCGCCGGGATGGCAGGCATACACCGTCTGGTAGCGTTCCAGATCGAATTCCCGGCTCTCCGTCGGCTGCTGCCGTTTGATATAGGGCGGCAGCGGCACTTCCCCGAACTCGGCAAGCACCGGCAACACGTCGGGCGGCGTAAAGTGCAGGATAGCCGCCCCATTCTCCGTCCGCTCCCCAACACGTCCCCGCAACGTCCCATCGCCGAATTCCACCGCCGTGCCGGTCGGCGCCTTGGCGGCGGGCTTCAGCAGCACTTCCCATGCCCCGGGGCTGACCTCGTGAAGCAGCAGTACCTCTACACTGCCGCCGGTGCCGACCTTACGGCCTCGCAAGCGCGCCGGAATCACCTTGGTGTCATTCACCACCAGCACGTCCCCGGCGCTCAGGTAGTTGCCGACGTTGGCAAAACCGTCGTGCCGGATACTGCGCTGCTGCCGGTCGACGACCATCAGGCGCGAGCCGTCCCGCTTGGCGGCGGGCGCTTGGGCGATCAATTCGGCTGGCAGGGTGAAATCGAAGTCGCGCAGGTGCATGGCAGGCGTATTACAGCAAGCGGGTCTGACCATCGGTTGCGAGCTGGCGCCGCAAGTGACGATAAGCCAGAGGGGTCGCAGTACGCCCGCGCGGGGTGCGTTTGAGGTAGCCCTCCTGAATCAGGAACGGCTCATACACGTCCTCGATGGTGTCCTTCTCCTCGTTGAGGACGGCGGAAAGCGTTTCCAGACCCACCGGGCCACCGCCAAACTTGTCGATAATCGCTTCCAGAAGCTGCCGGTCCATTTTGTCCAGTCCCAGAGCGTCGACGTCGAGAAGTTTCAGGGCCTGGGCAGCCACCTCGCAGGTAATGAACCCATCCGCCCGCACCTGCGCGTAATCACGCACCCGCTTGAGCAAGCGGTTCGCCACCCGCGGCGTGCCGCGCGAGCGGCGGGCGATCTCGACGGTGCCCTCCTGGTCGATGCCCACCCGCAACAGGTCGGCGGAGCGGCGCAGAATTACCTGCAACTCCTCCTGCGTATAAAAATCCAGCCGCATCACCACGCCGAACCGGTCGCGCAACGGCGAGGTCAACAGCCCCGCCCGCGTGGTGGCGCCGACGAGGGTGAAGCGCGGCAGGCTCAGCTTGATCGTCCGGGCGCTTGGTCCCTGCCCGATGATGATGTCGAGCTGAAAGTCTTCCATGGCGGGATACAGCACTTCCTCGATGACGTGCGACAAGCGGTGCATCTCGTCGATGAAAAACACGTCGCCATGCTGCAGATTGGTGAGGATAGCAGCCAGGTCGCCGGGCCGTTCCAGAATCGGCCCCGAGGTGGTCTTGACGTTGACCTGCATCTCGTTGGCGATGATGTGCGCCAGGGTGGTCTTGCCGAGACCGGGCGGCCCGCAGAAGAGAATATGGTCAATCGCATCGTCCCGCTGCCGGGCGGCCTCGATCAGAATGCGGAGATTTTCCTTGCTTTGCGCCTGCCCGACGTAGTCCTCAAGCGCAATCGGACGCAGACTGACTTCGAGGAGGTTTTCCTCGGAATCCTGGGTTCGATCCACAATGCGCTCTATCACCCTGCACCCCTAAGCTAAGTTGCCAGCCGTTGCAGCGTATCCTTCAGGAGGGTTTCCAGCACCGGCCGCCCATCCCGCTCCCTGCGCACGGCCTGCACGGCACGCTGCGCCTCGTTGCGCTTGTATCCCAGATTGAGCAAAGCCGACACCACGTCGCCCACCACTTGCTCATCCGCCGGGACCGACCCGCGCGGCAGCCCGGACGGCGCCATGTCGAGCTTGACGATCTTTTCCTGCAATTCGAGGACGACGCGTTCAGCGGTTTTGCGGCCGATGCCGGGAATGGTTTGCAGCCTGGACACCTCCGCCTGGGCGATGCACGCCTGCAGGTCGCCCGCGGGAATGCTGGACAGCATATTGAGCGCCAGGCGCGGGCCGATCGACGACACCGTGATGAGTATCTCGAAGAGGCTGCGCTCTGCCTCGGTGGCAAAGCCGTACAGCCGCATGGCGTCTTCGCGCACGTACATGGTGGTGCGCAGCGTAACGCTCTCACCCACACCCGGCAGCACGTAGTAGGTGGACAAGGGAATATCCGCCTGATAGCCGACGCCATGCACGTCGATCACCGCGTGCTCAACCGTTTTGTCCATCAGGAGGCCTTGCAGAAGCACGATCATGGCGCCAGTTTTCTCTGCCATTCGTGGCTGTGCAGGTAGCAAATGGCAGCGGCCAGGGCGTCGGCCGCGTCAGCGGGTCGGGGGACGGTCGGGAGGTTCAGAAGCACACGAACCATGTGCTGGACTTGTTCCTTGGCCGCACGGCCGTAGCCAACGACGGCCTGCTTGATCTCCAGGGCCGAATACTCCACCAGCGGCACCGCGGCATTGGCAACGGTCAGCAGGGCCACGCCGCGCGCCTGGCCCAGCGTCAGGGCGGCCTTGGCGTTCTTGGCGAAGAAGACCTTTTCCACCACGGCGGCCTCGGGCTGCCAAACCTGGATGACCTCCGACAACCCCTCGTAAATATGTTTGAGCCGCACTTCCAGCGGCCGCCGGGCCGGTGTGCGCACAGCACCCCAGGTAAGCGCCCGCATGCCAGTGGCGTCGTGCTCGACGACGCCGAAGCCGGTAACCAACGATCCTGGGTCAATGCCTACCACACGCACGCTGTCCCCCGTCGCTGCGGCCCATTCGTGAGGCGTGGGTTACGAGGCCGCCAACGCGGCCATGACCTCGTCGGGAATGTCGAAGTTGGCGTAGGCGCGCCGCACGTCGTCCTGGTCGTCCAGCGCCTCCATCAGGCGGATGACCTGCTCGGCCTGCTTGCCCTCGATCGTCACGGTCGACTGCGGCAGCATGGTGACCTCCGCCACCTCGGGCGTCAGGCCCTGCGCCTCAAGCGAGCTGCGCACATCCTCGAAGACCTCCGGTGCGGTCAGGATTTCGTACAGGTCGTTTTCCGTTCTGACGTCGTCTCCGCCGGCCTCCAGGACGATCTCAAGGAGGGCGTCTTCGTCAATGCTGCCGGCGTCGAGCGTCAAAAAACCCTGCCGCTGGAACATCCACGCGACGCAGCCGTTCTCGCCCATGCCGCCGCCGTGCTTGGCGAACAGGTGGCGAATTTCGGCGACCGTGCGGTTCTTGTTGTCGGTCAGCGTGTCGACCAAAACCGCCACGCCGCCGGCGCCGTAGCCCTCATAGGTCACTTCCTCGTACGTCTCGCCCGCGGTGTCGCCGGTGCCCTTCTGGATGGCGCGCTGAATGGTATCGGCCGGCATGTTGGCGCCCTTGGCCGAGGCCACCGCGGTACGCAGCCGCGGGTTGGTGTTCGGATCGCCCCCTGCGGCGCGGGCGGCTGACACCAGCTCGCGGATCAGTTTGGTGAACATCTTGCCACGGCGTGCATCCACCATGGCCTTTTTGTGCTTGATACTCGACCATTTTGAATGACCGGACATAATCACCTCCCATTACTTGCTGAAACCGGATCACGCGCCCATCCCGTAACGTCCAGACAAGGCGCGCTGCGTGCCGCGTATTCTCGCATACGAACGCACCGCAACGCAAAAACGGCGGTGCGCCGTCAGGCAAGCGCGGTGGGCAGGGCAGAGGCGATTCCAAGCTCTTCCACGCTGTCGCAAATCTGACGCCACGTCTCGTCCTCGACGGGGATGCCGTCGCGGCGGCGGGCGGCCTCGTTGCGCGCTTCGTATTCGCCCGGCACCAGAACGCCCTCCTGTCCGGGCGCCGGCAGCGTGTCGTGCAGATAATCGACCAACTCGGCCATTTCGGCGTGAAACTGCTCCAGGGGCAGAAAGGCGGCGATATCGATGACGATCATGAAGGTGCCGTTGTTGAGGTCCTGCCGGTCCTTGGCCGCGGTTCCGGTGCGCGCCAGGATGCCGGAGAGCACTTCCACCATGACCGCCAGGCCGTAGCCCTTGTGGCCCTGGTCGCCGCCCAGGGGCAGCGCCATGCCGCCGGCGTAGAAGTCCGCCGGATCGCGGGTCGGCTGGCCGTCTTTGTTGATGATCCAGCCCGTGCCGGTCTCGTGCCCGCGGTTCAGCATCAGGCGAATTTTGCCGGCCGCCGCAGCCGACGTGGCCATGTCGAGCAGCAGCGGCGCGCCAGCCGGGTTGGGGAAGGCCATGGCGATAGGGTTGGTGGCCAGCCGGGGCTGCATGCCCAGGAACGGCGTGACCAGCTTGCCGGCGCCACCGGCGGACGCCGTGACGATGGCGCCCATGCCGGCCTCGGCGGCCATCAACGGGTAGGCGCCGAGGCGGCCAATGTGGTTGAGGTTGTGCACCCCGACGGCCGCGATGGCGTGCTCCCGCGCCTTGTTGATGGCCAACTGCATCGCCTTGCTAGCCGCCACGTGCCCCATGGTGAAATGGCCGTCCAGCACGGCCGTCGTCGACGTCTCGTGCACGGTTTCCACCGCCGCTCCCGGCCGCACATCGCCGCTGCGAATGCGCCCGACGTAGCCCGGGATGTGAATGACGCCGTGTGAATCGTGCCCCGCCAGATTGGCCTGTACCATGATGTCGGCGATCGTCGCGGCCTCCTCGCGCGGAAATCCGACGGCGTGAAAGACTTCTTCGGTCAGACGTTGCAGGTCCGGCGCAGCGAATGTTGGCACGAGGGCCTCCTTTAGCTCAGGTGGTGTTTGGACGGCAGGGTATGTTTGAAACTGGCCAACTTTTATAGTGGTTTACAGAGTGAGGCGCAAGCCGTTCTGACAGAACGCCGGGCCAGCGCCCGCTGCATTTGACCCCCTGCAAGCCCTGCGACTACAATTCCCGCATCGTTGACAAAACTACGTCGTGTCTCACGTTAGAATTTCCCCTCACCCCAGCCCTCTCCCACCAGGCGAAGAGGGAGCAGCAATACCCCAGACGCCCATGAGTGCTGAGCATGCAAGGTAAAACCATCCTCCGCGTCGTCGGCATCCTGCTGGCCGTGTTCAGCCTCACGATGATACCGCCGGTGATCGTCGCTCTCATCTACCGGGACGGCGGCGCCGGATCGTTCGTCCTGTCCTTCGCCATCACACTCATCACCGGCCTGCTGCTGTGGCAGATATATCGCCCGCACCGCCAGGAATTGCGGGTGCGCGACGGCTTCCTCATCGTAGTGCTGTTCTGGACGGTGCTCAGCCTCTTCGGCGCCCTGCCGTTCTATGCCATGCCGGGGCTGGGCATTTCGTTTACCAACGCAGTGTTCGAGTCCTTTTCCGGCCTCACCACCACCGGTGCCACGGTGCTGAGCGGCCTCGACACCATGCCGCACGCCCTGCTGTTCTACCGCCAACTCCTGCAGTGGCTGGGCGGCATGGGCATCATCGTGTTGGCGGTGGCCGTGCTGCCCATGCTCGGCGTCGGCGGCATGCAGCTCTACCGCGCCGAAATCCCCGGCCCGGTCAAGGACGCCAAGCTGACGCCGCGCATCGCCGAAACGGCCAAGACACTATGGTACATCTATTTCGGCCTGACCTTCGCCTGCGCCGCCGCCTACTGGCTGGCCGGCATGAGCCTGTTCGACGCCATCGGCCACAGCTTCTCGACCGTCGCCCTCGGCGGCTTCTCGACCCACGACGACAGCATCGGCCACTTCAACAGCGCCACCATTGAACTGATCTGCGTCGTCTTCATGCTGATTTCGGGCACGAAATTTTCGCTGCACTACCTGGCCCTGCACCGCCGTCATGGGTCGCCATACACGGAAGATCCGGAATGGAAAGTGTACCTGATCATCCTCGGCGTGGTGGCCGTTTACAGCTTCGTCGGCCTGGTTTACGTCGGCGCCTATGACGTCGGCGAGGCTTGGCATTACGCGGTGTTCCATGCGGTATCCATCGGCATCACGGCAGGCTTCAGCGCCACGGCTTACGAACAGTGGCCGTCAGCACTGGTCCTGATTCTGCTGTTCGCGAGCTTCATCGGCGGTTGCACGGGGTCGACGGCCGGCGGCGTGAAGGTCATTCGCATCATCCTGCTGGTCAAACATGCCCTGCGGGAAATCCAGCGGCTCATTCACCCCAACGGCATTTTCGTCATTCGGGTCGGCAAGTCGGCCCTGCCGGACAAAGTCCTCGAGGCGATGTGGGGCTTCTTCGCCATTTACGCGGCCTGCTTTGCGCTGATGATGCTGGTGCTGACGGTCGACGGTCTGGACCTGCTGTCGGCCTTTGCCGCGGTGGCGGCATGCCTGAACAATCTGGGGCACGGTTTCTGGGAGGTGGGGAGCCACTACGACGGCATCGGCACCGTGTCGAAGTGGGCGATGTGCGTCGCCATGTTGCTGGGGCGGCTGGAGATCTTCACCCTGCTGGTTCTGTTCGTGCCGGACTTCTGGAAACGCTGATTTTATGACTCTTCCCCGAACGTGTCGGCGGAATCCTGCGGCACGTAGCCGAGCACCTGCCGCGGGTGCTCAAGATCCCGGTATCCCCACTTGTTGTTCGAGGTGGCCAGAAACACGTCGTATCGCAAGTCGTCCGGCGCCTCGATGCACTGCGTCAGGATTTGCACCACGTCGCGGTGGCTGAGATAGATGGAATAATCGCGCGGCTGCTGCGGGCGATTCGCCTTGCGCACCATGCCGATGCGCACGCACAGCACCGATAGGCCGTAGGCGTCGGCAAAATGGCGGCCCAGCACCTCACCCCATATCTTGGCCGCTCCGTAAATGCCGCTGGGCCACGCCATCTCGTGCGTCACGCGCGCGAACCCCTCCGGCACCTCGTCGTACCGCCCGGCGGCAATCGCCGCATACGGCGCCACCTGCTCGAAGCCGCGCACCGCGTTGCCGCTGCTGGCAAACACCACCCGCTTCACACCAGCCAGCCGCGCCGCCTCGAACACGTTGTAGGTGCCGATGACGTTGCCCGCCAACTGCCCCTCCCAATCGTCGCTGCCGAGATACGCCGCCAAGTGCACCACCACGTCTTGCCCGGCAAAAGCGGGTTTGATGGCCTCCGCATCGGCGATGTCGGCCTGAAAACAGCGCACCCCGTCGACCGGCTTCCGGTTCAGGGCGCTGAGGTCATAGCCGCCGCGCGCCTCTAGATGCCGCCTGAGCAGGCCGCCGATCAGCCCGCTCATGCCGGTGATGAGAATTTTCTTCATGCCGGGATCCTCCGTGCCAACGATATCGTTGAACGATAGATGATGGAATTAGCCAGGTGACTGTGGGATGACATTGATAGCTTTGCACAAAAAATTCCGTCGCACACGGTCTTCCACCAAAGGCCGCCATGCCGCGTGCCAACCAAACCGCCATGCTCTCAACCTGTGGTACAATTTTTCAAACTCCACGACCCTGGAGGTCGAACATCATGTGGACTTGGCTGAAAGTCAACGGCGGCGGATTCATTGCTATCGGAGCACTCCTCACCTTCCTGCAATTCTTTGTCGTCACCCCCCTCCGCAATCAATCAAACCAGAACTTCGAAGCGTTGAGACGAGAGATCAACCAGCACATCGATGCTCAAGGTAAGCGCATCGACGACCTCAAAGCAGAGATGAACGCCCGCTTCGATGCTCAGGACAAGCGCTTCGACGCTCAGGACAAGTACATCAACCAACGCTTCGATGCAGTCGATCAGCGCTTTGACGCCCAGGACAGGCGCATCGAAGACCTCGCCAAGGACGTCTCGGAACTACGCACGCTCAGCGAGCGCGTCTCCCGAAACGAAGGACGGATCGACGCCATCATGGAACAGTTGCAAACCGCCGATGTGCCCTCACCCTGACAACCAGAGGGAACCATGCAAACCAGCGAACAACGGATTCTGACAACCCACGTCGGCAGCCTGCCGCGGCCCCGGCCGCTGGCCGACCTGCTCATCAGGCAGGAACGCGGCGAGGCCATCGACGAGGCGGACTTGCAACGGCAGGTCGAAGCGGCAGTCGATGAGGTGGTGCGCGGGCAGTTGGAAGCGGGCATCGACATCGGCAACGACGGCGAGCAGCCACGCGTGGGCTTTCAGACCTATGTGGCGCAACGCATGCAGGGCTTCGGCGGCGAGAGCGCCCGGCCGCAGCCGCAGGATTGGCAGGACTTCCCGGACTACGCGGCCATCATCAAGGCCCGCCGCCGCAGCGCCGCCAAGATTTTCAACGCCCCGCAGGCGCTTGCCGAGGTGCACTACACTGATCTGAGCGCCGCGGAAAACGAGTGCGCCGTCTTTCTGCGCAGCGCCGCGCAGGCGCCGCGTTCATTCACCGAGCACTTCATGACCGCGGCCTCGCCCGGCATCATCGCCACCACGCTGCTGAACGCCCACTACGAGTCGCACGAGCGCTATGTCCTCGCCCTCGCCGAGCAGATGCGCAAGGAGTACGAGCTGATCCACGCTAAGGGGCTGATCCTGCAGATCGACTGCCTCGATCTGGCCATGGAGCGGACGTACTTTTTCCAGAACGAATCCCTACGGCGCTTCCAGGAAATGGTCGAGTTGCACGTCGAAGCCATCAACCAAGCGATACGCAACATCCCGCCCGAGCGCATCCGCCTGCACGTCTGCTGGGGCAACTACGACGGACCGCACGTCCACGACGTGGCGCTGGAAGATATCCTGCCGCTTCTGTACGGCGCGCGCGTCGGCGCCTTGTCCATCGAGCTCGCCAACCCGCGGCACCAGCACGAAAGCCGCGTCTTCAGGCAGCACCCGCTGCCGGACGGCATGCTGCTGCTGCCGGGCGTCATTGATTCAACGGTGAATTACGTGGAGCATCCGGAAGTGGTGGCCAACCGCATCGTGCAGGCCGTAGAGGTGGTGGGGGATCGCAGCCGGGTGATCGCCTCGACCGATTGCGGCTTCGGAACGTTTGCCGGTTCGGAGAACGTCGCGCCCCTGGTCGTGTGGGCCAAGCTCCGCACCCTCAGCGAGGGCGCCAAGCTGGCGTCCGACCGCCTCTGGTAACGACGGCACCTCACAGCCCGCCCACGTAGCGCCCGCGATTCAACACGCCCTGGGGATCGAATCGGCTCTTGTACCGCTTCAGAAGGCCCACGCCCGGCGAGGTGCCCCAAACATCGAGTTGGGCGATCAAGGCTTCCGGCGCCGACTCCACCACGGCAAACCCCTGTTGGTCATCGAGCCGCGATCGAATCCCACCCAGCCACGCTTGCACCTGCGCTGTCAAGTCGTCCGCCGGCTCATCGAGCGGCAGCCGGGCGGTCACCGAGCCGATACCGGCGTCCGCCAGCCACATGACAGGCCCTCGGCAGAACCTCGGCACCTTGTCCAGCAGGTCGAGCGCCGTTTCCACGCTGGACGGCGGCACCCCAACGCGCACCTGCAACAACGACGGATCGGGCGAAGACGTCCGCCACACCTCCTGCCACTCCCACATCGTCATCAGCGCCTCGCCACTCAGTGTGACGGCTTCCACGGCTCCATGCGACGTACAAATTGCCTCGCCCTCGGCAATCTGGCGCTGCACCGATTCGTGCGAGCCGTCCACGTGAACCAGCAACGCCGCCTGCCCCGGTTGCAAACCAATCGGCAAGGAATCCGCCCACCCCGCCGACGAAACCAGCGCGACGGTGGACGGCAACAGCGCCGCGCTGCGCACCGCGGTTGCCGCGGCCATGCCCTGCGCCAGGGTCGGAAACGCGGCAACCAGCAGGCGTTCGTCCTCCGGCAGCATCGCCAGGCGAAACGTCACTTCCGTCACCACGCCGAATGCGCCCAGCGAGCCAATGTACAGCTTGCACATGTCGTAGCCGGCGACATTTTTCACCACCCGCCCGCCGTAGCGCAGCAATTCGCCTTCCGGCAGCGCCACCCGGATGCCCAGCAACAGGTCTCGCATACCGCCGTAGCGCAACCGCTTGACGCCGCTGGTGTTGGTCGCCAGCAGGCCGCCCAGGCTGGCCTCGCTGCCCGGATAGCCCAGCGGCAGGAATTGACGCCCCGGGAGGGTCAGCCGATACACCTCACGCAGCGCCAACCCGGCCTCGGCGATCAGCGTCAGATTGGCGCTGTCGTACTCCAGCACGCGGGCCAGGTGCTGCAGCGACAGCGCCACGTCGTATTCAGCCGGCGGCGGTCCCAGGTGCATCTGCGTGCCGCGTCCCCACGGCACCACGCCCAGCTTTTCGCGCGATGCGAGTTCCAGAACCGCGGCGACCTGCTCGGCCGTACACGGTGCCGCCACGACCGCCGGACGCCGCAACGCCACGGCGTAGCCGGCGGTTGCCGGCTCGTCCATCCAGGCGTTCTCAGCACCAAGCAGGGCCGTCAAACGATTGTGCAGGGCCGTCGGGGAGGACGTCATGAGGCGGCCTCGGCCAGCATGCTGAGCGGGAAGATTTTCTTGGGATTGCACAGGTCGTCGGGGTCGTGGGCGAGCTTGATGCGCCGCATGACCTGCAGCTCGGCGGGGGTGAACATCAGGGTCATTTCGTTCTGCTTTTCCATGCCGACGCCGTGCTCACCGGTGATGCTGCCGCCGAGCTCGACGCACGCTTCCAGGATTTCGCGCCCGGCCTTTAGCACCCGTTCGATGTCGCCGGCGCGGCGCTTGCTGAAGGGAATCGACGGGTGCAGGTTGCCGTCGCCGGCGTGCGCCACGTTGACGATCAGCAGATCGTAGCGCTCGGCGATGGCCGTCACGCGCCGCAGCGCCTCGGGCAATTGGGTGCGCGGCACGCAGCCGTCGACGATGTAGACGTCCGTATCGAGCCGCGCCATGGCGCCGAAGGCCGCCCGGCGGCACAGCCACAGCCGCTGGCCTGCCTCGATACCCTCCTCGGTCTCAATGGAAATGACGTCGTGCATCTTGCAGATTTCTGCCACCCGGTCGGCGTTGCGGGCCATATCCTCGCTGAAGCCGTCCAGCTCGATAATCAGGGCCGCACCGGCCTGCGCCGGGAAGCCGATGTGCACCGCCTTGTCCACCGCCTGCATGATCGACTTGTCCAGCAGCTCCATGGCAGCCGGCAGCAGCCCGGAACTGATGATGCCGGAGACCGTGTTGGCCGCGTCGTCCACGGTTTTGAACAGCGCCAGGTGGGTGGTGACCGCCTCGGGCATTTGCAACAGGCGCACGATGATCTTGGTGACGATCCCGAGGGTGCCCTCCGAACCGACCAACAGCCCGGTGAGGTCGGCGCCCGGCTGATCCACCGCCTTGCCGCCCACGGTCACGATGTCGCCGTCGGGCAGCACCATCTCCAGCCCGAGGATGTGGTTGCCGGTGATGCCGTACTTCAGGCAGTGCATGCCGCCGGCGTTGGTGGCCACGTTGCCGCCGATGGTCGAGACCACCTGGCTGCCGGGGTCGGGCACGTAGGTGTAGGCGTAGCCGTGCTCGCGCACGCGTTGCTTGAGGTCCTGGTTGACCACACCGGGCTGCACGACGGCCAGACGGTTGGCCAGATCGACCTCCAGCACCTGGTTCATGAGGGCCAATTCGATGACCACACCGCCGTGGGTGGGGATGGCCCCGCCGCTGATGCCGGTGCCGGCGCCGCGCGCCACGTACGGCACGCCGTGATCCCGGCACCACACGACCAGGCGCGAGATCTGCTCGGCCGTCGTCGGCAGCACCACCGCCAGCAGCTCGGTGCCGCGAAACACCGAGGCGTCGTAGCCGTACACGGCGCGTTCGGCGCGCGACGCGAGGACGTGCTGCGGGCCGACGATGGCTTCCAGATCCGCAATGGCGGTGTTGATGTCCATGGGTTTGGTTCCTCTCGAAAGGGGCGCCGAGGAAGTCGGATTACGCTGCGCTAATCCGACCTACGTTGCTTGCCGATATGGGGTGGCGGGCAGTGTAGCGGAGTTTATGGGGGGCAACAAGACGGCGGTCATGTTGCCCCAAGGCGGCATGTCGTGCTACAAAGCGGCCCGGCGACGCCAGCCGCGGGCGGGCCGCACGCCGCATGCAACCGAACACGAGGGAGATTCACAAATGGAGTTTGGGGTAAGCCTTCCCAGCCGGGGAGCGATGACCACGACGGACAACTTGCGGCTGCTCGCGCAGCATGCCGAGACGGTAGGTTTGGACTCGATCTGGGTGAGCGATCACATCATCGTGCCGCAGCAGATCGAGTCGTTCTACCCGTACGACCCGAACGGCGCCTTTCCCGCCGCGCCGGAGCAGGATTACTACGAGCCGTTAACCACCCTGACCTGGCTGGCGGCGTGCACGACGCGCGTACAGCTCGGCACCAGCGTACTCATTCTGCCCTACCGCAACGCGCTGCTGACCGCCAAGATCGTCTCCACCCTCGACACCCTGTCGGGCGGGCGGGTCATCCTCGGCGTCGGCGTCGGCTGGATGGAGGAGGAGTTCGTGGCGCTCGGCCTGGACACCTTCCGGCAGCGCGGCGCCGTCAGCGATGAATACATCCGCGTCTTCCGCACCCTGTGGACCGACGACGCCCCCAGCTTCAACGGCGAGCACGTGCGCTTCGACAACATCGGCTTCGCGCCGCGCCCGGTGCGCCGCCCGCACCCGCCTATCTGGATCGGCGGCCACACCGGCCCGGCCATCCGCCGCGCCGCCCGCTTGGGCGACGGCTGGCATCCCATCGGCCTGCGCCCGCCCGCCAACCTGACGCCCGACGAAATGAAGACCGCGGTGGCGCGGCTGCGCGATGAAGCCGGCCGAGCAGGCCGCAACCCGCAGGACGTGACCATCTCGTTCCGCGGCCCCATCGTCTTTGCCGACGACACCGGGACCGACCGCCGGCCGCTCACCGGCAGCCCCGCCGCCATCCAAGACGACATCGCGCGGTATGCCGATTGCGGCGTCAGCCATATGGTGTTCGACATCATGACGTCGGACATTGCCGAAATGCAGCGTGTCATGGACCGTTTTGCCAGCGACGTACGGCCCGGCGTGTCGGTGTAAGGTAACGGCGAGGCGAGTCTGCCAATGGGAAGGGGACAAACGTGGATCGGTTTATAGAACCTTTGTGGTTCGGGCAATTGGCGGTAATGGCATTTTTTGCGATTGCGTTCCTGCAATCGGCGGTCGACAAGCTCCTTGACAGCCAGGGCAATCTGGATTTCCTCGGCGGCCATTTTGCCGCCAGCCCGCTAGGCAACATGGTGCCGCTGATGTTCTGGGTCATCGCCGTCCTGGAAACCGTCACCGGCCTTTGCTGCGCCGTCGGGTTCATCCTTCTGCTGACCGGCGCGGGCAGCGGGCTCGCCATCGCCGGGCTTGAGCTGGCGCTGCTGGCGCTGCTCTGCCTGTTCTTCGGCCAGCGGCTCGCCAAGGACTACCCCGGCGCCGCGGTTCTGACGGCCTACGTCGCCGTCGCCATCCTGGGGCTGGTGCTGTTCGTCAAGGCGGTGTGAGGCGTGTCCGGCGAGTTAGTGCGCGCGATTAGTATCGCCCGACGTCCAAATGCGACGCATGAAGTGGAGACCGTCGTATGACTCGTGTTCCCGTCCACAGCGAACTTTTGAGTTGGGCGCGAAAGCGTGCCGGGCTGACGCAGGATTCCTTGATCCACAAGTTCAGGAAACTGGCTGAGTGGGAAAACGGGGACATCCAGCCTACTTTGAAGCAGGTGGAAGCCTTCGCCCGTACCGTCCACGTACCAGTCGGCTACCTGTTCCTCACGAAGCCCCCGGAGGAGTCGGTTCCTATCCCCGATTTCCGCACTTTGGCCGGGCAAACCGTGACACGCCCGAGCCCGGACCTCCTGGACATGATCTACGTCTGCCAGGAACGGCAGAGCTGGTACCGCGATTTCCTTCGCGTTGCGCAGGAACCGGAACTCGACTTCGTCGGCAGCGCTACGATTGACATGCAGCCAGCGGGCGTTGCAGCCCGCATGCGGGAAGCCCTCGGCTTCGATTTCGACGCCCGACGAGAGTGCCCAACATGGACCGATGCGCTGAGACTGTTCATCCGGCAAGCGGACGAGGCCGGCGTACTCGTCATGACCAGCGGGATTGTGATGAGCAATACGAGCCGACGCCTCGATCCCATCGAGTTTCGCGGCTTTGCCCTCTCCGACCCCCTCGCGCCGTTAATCTTCATCAATGGGTCGGACACAAAGGCGGCGCAGATGTTCACGCTCGCGCATGAACTCGCGCATCTTTGGCTCGGAGAGTCGGCGTTGTCGAACATGGGGGCAGAGTCCTGGCAAGGTTTTCGGCCGGAAGAAGTCTGGTGCAACGCCGTTGCGGCTGAGCTGCTGGTGCCTCTTGCCGACCTGCGCACCGAACTGCGCGATGAAGAACCGTTTGCCTCGGTACCGCGCTTGGCACGGGCTTTCAAAGTGAGCACCTTGGTCATCCTGCGGCGCCTTCTCGATGCGAACCGGCTGGATCGCCCTTCCTTCGACTCGGCATGGACGCAGGAATCTGAACTGTTGAAGGCGAAGGCGCTTACGCGAAGTGGCGACCGCGGCGGCGATTTTTACCGTACCACCCTGGCCCGCGTAAGCCCCCGATTTGCCCGTGCATTGGTGGCCAGCACGCTGGAAGGCCAGACGCTCTATCGTGACGCCTTCCGGATGCTCGGGATCTCCAAGACGGAGACGTTCAACAACCTTGGCCGGGAAGTCGGGATGATGGGATGACCGATTACCTTCTCGATGCGAACGTCTTTATCCAAGCCAAAAACCTGCATTACGGCTTCGATTTCTGTCCGGCGTTTTGGGATTGGCTGGATAAGCAAAACCTTACCGGAAAAGTGGCCAGTATCGAGAAGGTTGCAGACGAACTGTACAGGGGTGCGGACGAGTTGAAGGACTGGGCCGAAGCCCGTGGCGATGGCTTCTTTCTGAGACCGGACGACACGGTGGTGCCCGCTCTTCGCACTGTCAGTCATTGGGCGAACAACCAAGGCTATGAACCCGCCGCCGTTGCCACGTTTCTTCAGGTTGCTGATTACTGGCTTGTCGCCCACGCGCTGGCGTACGGCTGCGCCATCGTCAGCCACGAAGTTCCCGCCGATACGACTCGGAAAATCAAGATTCCAAATGCCTGCATCGGTCTCGGCCTGCGCTGCGTAACCCCTTACGCAATGCTGCGTCGGGAGGGAGCAAGATTCGTCTTGGGGTCTGCAGGGATTACCTGATAATCGTTAGCTGCTCTGACCTATAGAATCTCACTTCCAAATAATCAGGCAGAAGAAAACGGATTCATCGGATGCGAGTGGCCAACACAGAGTAGTTGCGAAGAGGAGGCATAACAATGCCTAGCGGCTTTAACTTGAACTCAATGCGACAGGACCTAAGCGAATGGGCTTTGCATTTCATCCATAACTACAATCCCGATTCGGAACCGACGGATCAGATGATCGATTTCGACCGTTACAACGGATCCAGATTCGATTCGTGGAGAATCAGTGATGGCCGACTACCCTCCCGACTTGGATGCATTACAGGTGTTGTTAAAGATCATCACTGACGGGCACATCCGAGCCAGTTGGGCATTTAGGAATGGTCGTCCAACCGTCTATGGCCCACGGGCGGCTGTATGCTTCACGGAAATGCCCCTGTACGAGCTTGTAAAGTATGCCAAGCAACGGAGCAACGATTCCGTAAGAACTTACGCGGTTGGAATCTTAAAGAGGGAACTTTTTGCGGCCGGAGGTCGGCCTGTAATATATGGTCTTTCCGGCAGGCATGTTGAACGTAAGCTGAAGCGCCCATTCAATAGGGGATGGCCTCGCTATCTGGCTCCCGCCTGCGGAATCGACGATACCGAACAGTTTAGGTACGTTGCCATGTCCGCAGGATCCAGAGCGGCTAATCGACTGGTCACACGAACGAGAATGGCGTTGGGTTGATCATGAGGATCAATGCTCTTGTCCGGGACTCCCAATCTGGTTGTTCGAGGAGCCATTCTCATTCTCGCGCGTATTTGTCGTTGTACCTGATTCGACGGAAGCAGAACGTGTGCTCGATAGGTTGCAAGAATTGCACGATACCGGTGCAAATGATTTTGACCATCTGTTTTGTAGAAAAACACTGGAAGCTACGTCTGTAATTGCCCTTGACCGATTGGATATGGATCCACCTAATAGCGAAGGGAAACCTTTGAGACTGGAAGATGTCCCGGCGGTACAAATTCAGAACTTTGTTCGTCCAACGGCATCACTACAGCTCACCGAAAAAGCGCGGCGTGTACTTGCAGAGGCACAGTTAGCGGCTGACAGTGCGGCGCAAGCACTCTTGGAATCAGCTCGACGTACGGCCGACGATCATGTGGCCGATGTGGCAGGCTGGGCACATCTGGTAGTCCGCGATGCTCGGTCTCCTCTCGTGTCAGCGCTACTGAAATTGAGAGCAGGGAGGGTAGTTCCGGGAACTGGGTGCTATGTTGAGAGTATCGGTGGCCTTGGCTGGAGGAATGACCAAGCTCTAGCGTTAGCGGAAGCGGCGGTAAAAGCAGCGATGTCGGTATTCGAGAAACACTTTCCAGATAACTCTTTTGGCATAGAAACGAGGTGGGATTGATGAGGCTTATCTCTTTATGGTTTGACCGCATGGGAGAATGCTCTTAACCCAACACACACCAAGTTGTCACACGAAATTTTGCCTCCGAGCCTCTCATGCCGACCGTTTATCAGCAAACCGCGAACTCAGGCCACGACGAAACGCTCAACCTTTATCTGTTCGGCACGGTCACGCGCCTGCCACAGGTCGTAGGCCAGTTGCATGCCGAGCCACGTCTCCGGAGTCGACCCGAACGCCTTCGACAAACGGATCGCCATCTCGACTGAAATTCCCGTCCTGCCATTCAGAAGCTCGGAGAGGGCTTGCCGAGTCACACCCAATCCCTCGGCAGCCCGCGTCACAGATAGGCCCAAGGGCTCCAAGCATTGCCGCTTCACGATTCCGCCGGGATGCGGCGGGTTGTGCATGGCCATGCTCAATCTCCTCAATGGTAGTCCACATAATCGACATCAACGGCCGACCCGTCCTCGAATCGGAAGGTCACCCGCCAGTTTCCTGACACCGACACCGCGTAATGACCCTTCAGCCGGCCCCTCAACTCATGCAGTCTGAATCCCGGCAAGTCCATGCCTTCCGGCCCTCGACTACGGTCAAGGGCCGCTAATATATCCAGCAACTTGCGGACATGATCTGGCGCCACACGCCGTGTTGTCCTGCCATCGTAGAGAGCCTTGAGGCCGCAATAACGAAACAACATAACCATGGCGCGACTCTATCATGTCGCCTGTCGGTTGACAATTGTCGGTGGTGATAACATGAAAGAGGCTTTCGCCTAGGAGCAGTAACGATAGCGAACGTGTAGCTCCTATGCTGAACCCGCCGCATCTGGATGAACTGATCCGTGAGAGCATGGAAGAGGTTGGCTGGAACGTCACCGAGACAGCGACTCGTTTGGGTTGCGACCGCGGAACGTTGTCGCGTCTGTTGAACGGCAAAGCGGGTGTGTCTACGAACTGGCACAAGCACGGCGGAACCCGATAATAGGAGGTCATGCGGAAGGGGTTGAATGAATCCGTAGAGAGGTCTCAAGATGAAGTTTGCGGCGTTTACCACGGTGGCGGCATCCGCGGAAGACGCCACGAACGCTGCGAATTTGCTGGACAACCTCAGACAGCAGACCATCCTGGCCGAGGAGCTTGGCTTCGAGGCCATGTGGCTGGGGGAGCATCACTTCGGATCCCACGGAGTGGGCGACGTTCCACCCGACATGGGCCAGACCTTCCAGGACTACGCCGAAGGCAACTGACCTCACCAGCCCTCCCTGGGGCGGCGGCGGGAACCAAGCGGCGGTCGCGCAGCCGCTCGCGGCCCCGAAGTCGGCCCGATGCGGGGCTGACACGCCCAAATCCGGCATTTTGGCCTGCGAAAACGGCCCGCGCGCCGCTCATTCCCATGACGCTTCGATTCCGATACACTGTTTAAGTGATCGTCGTCCTTTGAGATCAGATTCCGATCGATCGGATTTAGTTAGGGTCGCCGCCTTGCAGGACGGCCGCTTCGCTGGCCGTGCTTGGCAAAGGCAGGGCCAAGACGATAGACAGCCTCGCAACCGAGGCGAAAACCGAAGGGGAGACACGTGATGCAAAAGCGACACAACACATTCGGCGCTATCTGCGCCGCCGCAATCGTCTGGTATATCGCGTCGGGAGTCGCGGCCGCTCAGTACAAGGTTCCGGAGCCGGGATCGGTGATCGATCTTTCGCCGACCATCTCGATGTCACTTAAACAGAACTGGCCGGGCGGGCAGCGGCACCACCGGCCGGTGATCTTTCCCTATATCCGGCATGGGTCGAGCCCGTACACCGCCGATCTGATCATCGTTGACAACGACACGGCAACTCAGCTCGATTGCCCGCCGCACATGATGGCCCATCAGGACTCGGGCCTGCCGAACGCCGGCTATTGGGGCTTCCTGACCTGCGACAAGCTGCCGGCTTGGCAACTGGTCGGCGAGGTGGTCAAGATCGACGGTCGCAGTATCTACGATCAGGCGCCGAACGGACAGAGCCCGATCTTCACCGTGGACATGGTCAAGCAGGCCGAGCAAGCGCTCGGTCGCGACTTGACGCGCGGCGATGCGGTGATCTACTGGAGCAGCTACAACGACAAGCGCGGTGCGCCCGATCAATCGCCGGACCGGCCACAGATCGACGTGCTGCTTGGCAAGGCGCCGGCCTGGCCGGCCCCGAACTTCGACACGTCCGACTATGTCGGCGGTAAGGGAGTGGCGCTGGTCGGGCTGGACAGCCCGAGCATTGGCGCCTTTGGCCCGCCGGACTATGAATGGGGCGGCCCCCAGAGCTACCGTACGGAGACCTTCAAGGCGATCGAAAGCCATCTTGGCGTGTTCAAGCATGGCGGCGTCGACGTGGAGGGGTTGTTAAACCTGGACAAGGTCCCCGACGGCTCCGTGTTCATCGCGCTGCCGGTCAAGATCCAGAACACGCCGACCGTACAGACCCGCGCGGCGGCGATCACCGACGTCGCGCTCGCGGCCGAGTTGTCACGGGCCATCAAGGCACAGCGCGTGGTTGACCTGTCGGTCCTCAACGGCGACGACCTGCCTGTCTATTGGCTGGGTGCGGGCGTCGGCAACTTCGCCTTCCCGTTCTTCCGCATCGAGCCGGTGAACGGCTATGACGGCTACGCGCAGTATTGGGTGAACTCACAGATCATGGACTCGCGCACCGGCACCCATATCTCGCCGCCGGCGCATTATGGCCTGCCCGCCGGCTTCAGCGTGGCCGACTACGCACCGGAGGTCCGCACCTGGGCCGAGGAGTTCGAGGGCAAGTACGGCCAGATCAAGGTTACCGACATGACCTCGGACAAGGTGCCGGTCAGCCAGATGATGGGCCCGGCGCGCGTCATCAACGTGCAGAACCTCTCCGGCTCGACCAGCCAAGAAGATTGGCCGGCGTCGCCCGCGATTACCGTCGACGTGGTCAGGGCGCATGAGTTGGCGCATGGCAACCTCAAGGCTGGCGAGGTCGTGATCTTCCAGACCGGCCATACCGACGCCCATTTCCGTCCGATGCTGCGCAACCGCCTGGAACGGGCGCTCAAAGCGCCGTTGGACGGTCAGATGGAAGGCTGGGCGGCGGTGACGCCGGAGACCATCCAGTACCTCGCCGGCAAGGGGGTCCGCCACGTCGCCATCGACGCGCCGTCGGCCGGCTCGGTCGATCCGAAGGAGCGGGCATTCACCTACTGGGCCGCGGCCAACGAGGGCATGATTTTCACCGAGTACCTGACGGGCGTGGGCCAACTGCCGGCGAAGGGCGCGTTCTACGTGTTCCTCAATCCGAAGATCGAGAACAACCACGGCGGCCCAGGCCGCGCGATCGGCATTCTGCCGGCCGGCCGTTAGGCGCGGCGAGACGCGCCGTGCAGGTATGTCATGTAAATTCGCAACGGTAGGCTGATCTCCACCGGGAGGGCCGTTTTGCGGCAAAAGCCTGGAAATGTTGGGCCGGCGCGGCGTTCCCGCAGCTGCAGATCGAGTCCTTCTGTCGCGCTACGACGAGGCGGATGATGCGGGTTGATGGCGAATGCCGCCTTCGGCCAGCGTTAAAGCGTCAGATACCCGCCATCCACGGCGAAGCACCCCCGTCACAAAAGCCGACAGGCCGGACGCCAGGAAGATCGCTGGGCCGGCAATGTCTTCCGGCTCGCCGGCACGGCCGAGCGGCGTGCGGCGCAGGAACCGCGCCGCAATATCCGGATTCGCCCGAATCTCGGCGTTGAGCGGCGTGCGGATCAGACCGGGCCCGATGGCGTTGACCCGAATGCCGTCCGGTCCCAACTCCGCCGCCAACGCACGGGTCAAACCGAGTACGCCGTGCTTGGCCACGGTATAGACAGCGGCGTTGCCAGTGTGCACCTGGCTCTGGATTGAGCCGATATTGACGATCCGTCCCTTGGTCTGTTTCAGCGCCTCGAGGAACGCCTTGGTCACGTTGTACACGCCGGTCGCGTTGACGGCCATAACCGCGTCCCAATCGGCATCCGCGTTGGGGGCCGAAATCGTCTCGCATCGCACGATGCCGGCATTGTTGACCAGTACCGATGCCGCGCCGAGCTGTCGCTCGACCGTCTCTGCCAGCGCCGCGCAGGAAGCGCGGTTGGTTACGTCGAGGGCACCGCTGACGGCCGTGCCGCCGGCCTCGGTGATCATCGCGGCGGTCTCCCTCGCCCCGTCCTCGTTGATGTCGGCGGCCATCACCCGCGCGCCTTCCGCGGCGTAGCCCTTGGCGATCGCTCGGCCGATGCCCGATCCCGCCCCGGTCACCACCGCGATATGTCCTTCAAGTAGCCTTCCCATGTGTCCCCCGGCCTCCCGTTCAATTTTGTGTTCTCTTCAAACACCTGGCAAAACTGTTCTTGTGATTTTCGCGCCCTTCCGCAAACGACGCTTCGTGATGTGCGCCATGATAGCGGAGCCTTGTCAGGAAAATTTGGCTGTTCGCTTGAGACTGCCCGTTGCCGACCGGTGGCGCACTGCCCCTATAGGGGTTCAGTGGTATCATTCACGCTATCCGTTACGGCTTGATGTGGCGCCATGCACCTGTCTGCTATGCCCGCACAAGACGCTCTACAACCGCGGCTCAACCTTTCCGCCAGCGCTCAAGTAGTCAGACGCAGGGTGGCCGTCCGGTCGCCCGATCAAGGATAACTGCAAGACACGCACTCGGTCCGCTTCACTGCAGAGGTGAAACCGCAACGCCATCCATCGAGAAAGGATTCGAACACGTGTCGTATAAATGCGTCATCTTCATGGCCGCCCTGGTCATGGTATCGCTCGTTGCGGTGTCTGCCGCAGCGCCGGAACAAGCTGCACCGGCAGACCGGGAAGAAGCCGTCAAAGACAAGGCGCTCGCAGGCGCCGGTACCCGCGCCTACGACCCGGAGAGGGCGTTCTTCGGCCCGCTGCCACGCTATACCAGCCGCGACGGGAATATCAGCGTCGGCGCCGGTTTGCTGCTCGACTTCGATGCCGGGCACTATGGGAAGTCGGGCACGCGCGGCGGCACCTCAATCGACAATCTTGAAGACGGCGTGCGCGACCGGCGCGCGATCCTGATCGCCAACGCGCTGCTCTACAAGGACTTCATTGTCTTCGGGTCGTGGAACTTCACTGATCGCGACGACCGTTTCAGCGACGGCCTGCGTTCCGCCGTGGTCATCTACCGCGGCTTCGACCCCTGGTGGATAAGAGTCGGCCAACACAACATCGCATCGCCCCTCGACGCGGCACGCGGCATCCGCTCGTTCATGGAGGAGTCGATGGCCTCGGGCGCGCTCGGCTACGCGCCGGGCACGCCCTCGCTCGGTGCCTCGGTATCACACCGCGGCGCCCATCACAACATTCGGCTTGGCGTCTGGAGCGTGCCCGTCAAGGAGATGGGTGGTGATCGGGAAGGCTATGGCGTGCATGGCCGCGTCAGCTACGCCCCCATCGTCGAGCGAACGAAGGCGCTTCACTTCGGAGTCGCAGGCTATTGGCGCAAACCCACCCTATTGAAAGGGGAGGCCAGCGGCGGTGAGCAGTTCAAAGCGCGCCCGGAACTCCGCATCGATGAGGAGGGCTTCGTCGTGGACACGGGCCGTATCGGGTATGTTGACAGCTTCCATTACACGTCGCTTGAGCTCGCCGGCGTCTACGGGCGGTGGTCGTTTCAGGGCGAGCTTCAGCGCCTCGGCATCGACCGCGACAACGGGCCGGGTGGCGCCGCCTATCCCGACCTGTCGTTCAACGGATACTACCTGCTTGGCAGTTATTTCCTGACCGGTGAGTCGCGCAATTACTATCAGCGCCTCGGCTCGTTCTGGCGTGTGGCGCCGCATCGCGAGTTCGATCCGTGGGGCAGCGGCGGCTGGGGTGCGTTTGAGGTCGCGGCACGCGTCAGCCATATCGATCTCGACGACGAAGTTGACGACCTCGTGGGCGGGGTGCGCGGCGGCGTCAGCAACAATGTCTCTCTGGCGTTGAACTGGTATTTCAACCCCTATGTCCGTTTGTCGTTGAACTATGTTCATGCCGAAGTCGACAATCTGGACGAACAGGGGAACCAGGAAGGCGGTACGGTGAACGGCGTGGGAATGCGCTTGCGCTGGGAGTTCTGACCCCCGCCGACCCGAACGCGGGGTTGAGCCCGGTGTTTTGGACATCCTGGCGGCTCGGTTAAGGTGTACGTTCTGGTACTCCCCTCAATGCGCATTCTCCATCAGCCCCTTGCATTCCTGCCAGCGAAAGCACGAGGTAACGTGATCGTTCACCATCCCCACGGCCTGCATGAAGGCGTAGCAGATGGTGGGACCGACGAAGCGGAATTCGCGGGCCTTGAGCGCTCTGCTCATCGCCTCGGAGACCGGCGTCGCGGCGGGGACATCTTCGAGCCGACGCCAGGCGTTGACGACGGGCGCGCCGCCGCTGAACGCCCACAGGAATTCCGAGAACCGAATGCCCGACTCGCGCACATCCAACCACGCGCGCGCATTGCCAATCGCGGCCTGTACCTTGAGGCGGTTGCGCACGATACCTGGGTCTTCGAGGAGCGATGCGATTTTCTTGTCGTCGTAGCGCGCGATGCGGTCCGGATCGAACCCGTCGAAGGCGCGCCGGTACGCCTCGCGCTTCTTCAGAATGGTGTACCAGCTCAGGCCGGCCTGCGCGCCCTCGAGCACCAGCATCTCGTAGAGTCCGCGGTCGTCGCGGACCGGGACCCCCCATTCCTCGTCGTGATAAGCAACGTAGAGCGAATCATCGTTCACCCAGCTGCAACGTGTCCGAGTCATCTTCAGTCCTCGATTCGCAAGATTCCCCGCATCCGAACGACACACACGGAATCAGTCAGCGGAAGGCAGCGATGACGTCGATATCTCCCCAGACTCAAATCCGCGCCCCTTCCGACTCCTTCCGGCTTGGCACAACCCGCTACACGACGGCGTACCCGGAATCGGCGCCGCCCCAGGGCGATGGCGCGTTTGAGGGCGTGATGGTCCTCACCCTTGTTCAGTCCGACCTGAGCGCGCCGCCGCGTGTCGGGGTTCATGATCCAGTCGATCATGAAGAGATCAGCCCCCGAGGATGGATCACTTGGTGCCGTACAGCCTGTCACCAGCGTCCCCGATCCCCGGAATGATGTATCCGTGGTCGTTGAGCTGTTCGTCAACGGCGGCGGCGAAAATCGCCACCTCGGGGTGGACTGCGTGGAAGGCCTCGATGCCCTCCGGCGCCGCAAGCAGACAGAGCATCTTGATATGGCGTGCGTTCGCCTCCTTGAGCCTGGCCACCGCGGCGATTGCCGAGTTTCCTGTCGCCAGCATGGGATCGAGGACGATCACCGCACGGTCCTCGAGATCCTCTGGCACCTTGAAATAGTATTCCATTGCTGCCAGCGTCTGCGGATCGCGATAGAGCCCCACATGCCCAACACGGGCCGAAGGGATGAGGTCGAGCATCCCCTCCAGCAGCCCATTTCCCGCCCGCAGGATGGAGATAAGGACGAGCTTCTTGCCCGTCAGAAATGGCGCGTGCGTCTCCGAAAGCGGCGTCTGGATCTTGCGGGTCTCAGTTGCGAGATCGCGGGTCACTTCATAGCCAAGTAACAGGGAGATCTCACGAAGGAGCAGCCGAAACCGCGCGGTATCGGTTTCCTTTCGGCGCATGAGGGACAGCTTGTGCTGGACCAGGGGATGATCGACGACCGTGACATTGTCCATTGAAGAAACCCTCACCTGATTCGGAGGTCAAAACACGGTGCCATCCGATGCCAGACGAATCGGTAGACCGCTTGGTACTCCCCAATGAGCCTGATCAATGGCCCGAGAGGTTTAGCAGCGCGGCCTACCGCGCCGGCACGTAGCGTTGGTACCAGGCTATGGTTTCGCGCATCACTTCGGAGAAGGCGGGCTCGCTATAGACTTCGTAATGGCCGTAGCCTTTGAGGGTCACGAGTTTCTTGGGCTCACCGGCGCGCTCGTACAGGGCGATCGACTCTTCCGGCGGCACCAGACGATCCTGGTCGCTGGTGATGAACAGCGCGGCGCGCGGCGCGATCTTGTCGACCACCCATTCAGGGTTGAATACGAGCGTGTCGTCGACATAGTCGAAGGGCAAGGTGCTGACCGCCGTCGGGTTGTCGCGGCGCGCCGCGGTGGCAAGTTCGAGCGATTGGCGGTCCGGCAGCAGCACGGCGCTTCGGTCGACATAGGTTGACTCGCCGGTGCGCAGGCGGCGATCGCGATCGGTGACGTTTTGCTCCAGCAGGTCGAACCATTCGTCGGGCCGGCGGACGCTGCGCATCCAGCGCTTGCCGTGGCCGACACCGACCACCGAGACCATGCATTTGACGCGCTCATCGACTGCGGCGAGCCACACCACCGTGGCGCCGCCATAGCTCGTGCCGTACACGCCAAGGCGATCCGCGTCGACCTCCGGCTGCAGGGCGAGAAAGGTGAGCGCGGCTTGCGCATCGGCGACACGCCCGTGCGGATTGAGGTGGCTCTTCGGCCCTTCACTCTCGCCCCAGCCCTTGTAGTCGAACGCGAGCACGACATAGCCTTCCGCAACCAGCGCCGCCGCATTGTCCGGCAGATAGAGATCTTTCACGCCCGTATAGCCGTGGCACAGCAAAATCCCCGCCCGCGTCTCGCCGCCGCCGAGATTGTCCGGGCGGTAGAGATCGCCCATCAGCTTGCAGCCCTGGGAATAAAATGTAACTGCCTGCTTGCTCATCGCTGCCTCTCTATGGTCTTGAGTGATCATGACGTGGCCGTTGCCCTTGGGCGTTGACATGTTTGCCCGTAGTGTGTGAGAGCCAATTGTTATTTGCAAGTGATTCCAAAGCCGGTACGCTAGCACATGATTTACGAACCCAATCAATGCCCAATTCGGTTTGCGCTCGGCGTCTTCGGGGATCGCTGGTCGTTATTGATTATCCGCGACTTGATGTTTCGCGGCTCTACCCGGTTTCAGGACTTCCTGGATGCCGGTGAAGGCATTTCGACCAACGTGCTGTCCGACCGGCTGAGTCGACTTGAAACGCGGCGAATCATCAGCCGGGAAAAAGATCCGGCCAACGGGCGCCAAGTAGACGTGATGCAACCGGCCCGTCGCCGGTTCGGTTCGCCGCGTTGTCAGTTACGATTAATCCAGTGAGGTGGGGGAGGAAGTACCTTGACCGAAATGACTGTTAAAGCGATCCGTATTCACGAGACGGGCGGGGCCGAAGTCATGCGTTGGGAGGACGTATCGGTCGGCGATCCGGGTGCCGGTGAGGTCCGCCTCCGTCATACCGCAGTCGGCCTGAACTATATCGACATCCAACAACGATCCGGCGGCTATCCGATGAACGACCTGCCCGTCGCCTTGGGCATGGAAGGCGCCGGCGTGATCGATGCGGTCGGGCCTGAGGTGGCCGGTTTTGCTGCCGGCGACCGCGTTTCCTATTGCATGGTGCGCGGCAGCTATTCCGAACAACGGCTGATCGGCGCCAATCACCTGATTAAACTGGATGGCAGGACGACCGAAGAGATCGCCGCGGCCTCGACGCTCCAGGGCCTGACGGCGCATTATCTGGTGCGCGACCTCTATAAGGTGAAACCCGGAGACACAGCGCTGGTCCATGCCGCCGCCGGCGGTGTCGGGCTGCTGCTTTGCCAATGGGCGAAGCATCTGGGCGCAACCGTAATCGGCACGGTGGGAACCAAAGAAAAAGCCGCCTTGGCTCAGGCTCACGGATGCGATCACCCGATCCTTTATCGCGAGGTTGATTTCGGCGACGCGGTGCTCGATCTCACGCAAGGAAAAGGCGCCAATGTCATTTATGACGCCGTCGGCAAGGACACGTTTGATAAAGGCATCGATGTGTTGGCCGCACGCGGCTGGATGGTTTCCTATGGCCAATCCTCGGGGCCGGCGCCGCTGCTGAATACCGCCCGTCTGGCGATGAAAGCGCAAAACGTGACACGCGGCGGCCTGTATTTCTTCGTGAAGGACCCCGAGGTTCGAGCGCGCAACGCCGCGGAGCTTTTCGGCTTGATCGCCGACGGTGTTTTGAAAGTCGAGATCAATCAGCGGTACAAGTTGAGCGATACGGCACAGGCCCACGCCGACCTGGAAGCGCGCAAGACCACAGGCTCAACCATCCTGATGCCGTAGGGCGAGTAGCCGTGCGACGGATCGGCAACACCCACCTTCAAGGAATTGAATCATGCTTCCAGAAGCTTTTGATGTGACCGACAAAGTGGTTTTCATTACCGGAGCGGGGCGGGGCATCGGCAAGGGCATCGCCCGGGTGCTCGCCGAGGCCGGCGCCGATGTGGCGATCAACTCGCTGACCCCGCGCTACGTCGAGGGCGTTGCGGCCGAGATCGCCGAAGCCAGCGGCCGCAAGGTGGTACCGGTGATCGCGGACGTCACCAACACCGACGGTGTGCAACAGGCGATCGACCTGGTCATGGAGACCTTTGGGCGGATTGACGTTCTGATCAATAATCTGGGTGACGCCATTTACAAGCCGCTGGTGGCCCTGCCCGGGCAAGAAACGGCTGCCTTGACCGACGAGGAACTGAACCGCGTTATGGACGTCAATCTCACCGAGGCGATCCTGTGCACCCGCGCCGTCGGGCCGCACATGCTGGAGCGCCGATCGGGCAAGGTGATCAACATTTCGTCCTGGACCGCCCGGCAAGGCGGCGGCGACATGGTGGTGTACTCAATTGCTAAGACGGGCTTGTCCGGCTTTACGCGGGCGCAGGCGCTCGAATGGGCGCCGTATGGGGTGCACGTGAACAGTATCGCGCCGGGCATTTTCCCCGATCCGGTGACGGTCGGCGACGACGGGATGCAGCGAGCCAAGGACATGGCGGCGCGCAGGGTGCCCTTGACACGCCCCGGCGAACTGCGCGAGGTGGGCTATCTGGCGCTCTATCTCGCGTCGGCCGCGTCCGATTACATGACCGGACAGACCCTTTTTCTGGATGGCGGCATGAGCCTGTAGGGTGTTGCGCCCTTGGAGGTATGAACCAGTCGCCTGGGGCAGCGGAACAGCACTGTTAGCCAACTCCGCACTCTGCTTGCCCTGTCCATCCGGTCGAGACGGCTGTGGATGGCCCGGATATCTGACTGCAGGGGCGCGATCACGAGTTTCATGCCGCCGAGCAGACCGGCGGCGATACCGCCTGCAAGGACCACTATGAGGCTGGCGAGTGCGAACCATTCCTTGATCTTGGCCAGGGTTGTGGTTGGTCTGGATTCAGCTTGTGCGGCCATTTCCGATAAGCTGTTTTATGTAGCCTTTGCCTCACCTCGCCCTGCCGCAAGCTTGGGCTTATCCCTCTGTTGGCGGCATCGCCGGCAGGATCGGCGGTCACTCGCTCAGGGTCGGCAGCTTGACGCTGCCTCGTGTAGGAGCATGTTACGGAGATGGCGCTGGAGATGAGAACGGAGTGCGAAAGGTGTCACGCGCCGCTGACGCATGTGTCGGAGGCGTTCATTTGTTCCTACGAGTGCACCTTCTGCCCGAGGTGCACAACCTCGATGGATGCCACCTGCCCCAATTGCAGTGGCGAGTTGGCCAGGCGTCCGACCCGACGGCCCGATCGCGAGCCCGAGGCCACGAGTGTCCGTTGAACCGGCCATGATTTCGGCTTACCTCCCGTCCAGATAGTGGTTACCTGACAACTTCCGATAAGGCCAGATATGTCGCCTTCGGACGTAAAAAAGCCCCTCCGGAGAATGTCCCGGAGGGGCGGCTGGATAGTGGTTACTGACAACTTCCGTAAGGCCAGATCGCCTTCGATAACCCCGCCCGGAGGGGCGGCTGGCTGGTTCGGATGCGTTATGTTACTGCCGCAGGGCCGCGTGGGTCAGTTTCGGAAAGGCAGCACGTAGGCTTCCCAGTACTGGCGCGCAAGTTCTTGTGCGCGGGCGCGTCCTTCGCGGGTCATGGACTCAGCGACGCGCTCCTTATTTTCCTTGGCAAGTTCGTTCCCTTGAGCGGCAGCGGTATTGAACCAAGCGTAGGCCTGAACGTCGTCCTGTGGCACACCCTCGCCAAGGTTATACATAAGTCCCAGATTGTGTTGTCCTAAAGCAACGCCCTGTTCGGCCGCCTTACGGTACAATTTCACGGCTTCGACATAATTCTGCTCCACGCCCTCGCCCTTGGCATACATAAGGCCCAGATTGCTCTGCGCTAAGGCGACTCCCTGTTCGGCGGCCTTGCGGTACCACTTTACTTCCTCGGCATTGTCCTCCGGTAAGTCCCCCGGGCCATTGTCATACAGGACGCCCAAGTTGTATTGCGCTTTGGCGAAGCCCTGCTCAGCTGCGTTGCGGTACCATTTCGTTGCCTCGACGAAGTCATGCGGTACACCCCGCGCCATTTTTCACATTGTATTGCGCTTTGGCGAAGCCCTGCTCAGCTGCGTTGCGGTACCATTTCGTTGCCTCGACGAAGTCATGCGGTACACCCCGCGCCATGCGACGCCTAGGTTGTACTTGGGTCGAGGCCTTGCTCAACCGCCTTGCGAAACCACTTCACGGCTTCAGCAAAGTCTTGCTGCACACCCCTACCTGTAGCGACCTGAGATTATCGGCCGTCGGGCTTGAGTAACCATGTTGTCAATACGACATGTTGCTCCTCCCACTCACAGCTCACTCACAGCGCAAGCTGTCGCTACTTCACCTCCCGAGATACTGGCTCAGTAGCCAATACCAAGCGTTACGTAACGGCAGACAACGGCATCTCCGGTCCCCTACCTGTGGCGGCTTGAGTAACCCTGTTGTCAACGCGATATGTTGTTCCTCCGGTGAGCCCGTTTCAAGGTGGGCCGAGCGTCGCTCTGCGCCGTGGCCGGGCTTACGCACACGTTGGCGGAGTGGCTGCCCAAATTCTATCCTGGGCAATCAGCGCATTGGCAAGCAGCAAGAGCTTGCGCATGACAGCGGTGATCGCCACCTTCGGCGGCTTGCCGGCCTGGCAGAGCTGGCGATACTTCCGGGCCAGGTCAGGGTTACATGAGATCGCTGAGACAGCCGGCATGTAGAGCGCCTGGCGCAGCCTTCGCCGGCCCCCTTGGACGAAGCTGTGCCCTTGCCAGGTGCCGGATTGCCGCGTGACTGGCGCCAGGCCGGCCAGACTGGCCGCGGCCTTGGGGTCGAGCGAGCCAATCTCCGGGAGCTCCGAGAGCACGGCGACGGCGGTGATGACCGAGATTCCCGGGATCGAGTTCAGTATCTCGAACGCCCGCGCTTGCGCAGGATCGGCCTTGACGTGCTTTGCCATCTCGGCCTCAAGGGCTTTGAGTTGGCGCTCGATATGCCGCAGACGGCTTGCGCATTGACGCTTGAGCAAGGGGACGCGCGCCTGTTTCTGGCGGTTCAGCGTTGCCGTTCGATCCTTGGCCAGTGCCAGTCGAGCTGTGTGCAGCTCCCGGAGTTCAGTCTGCCACTGCGAGGGTGGTCTGGAGCGGGGCAGGTCAAGCACTTGGCCCATTGCCGCCAAGATCCGGGCGTCAACAGCATCTGTCTTGGCCTTTTGCCCCAGTGCTTGCGCAAAACGCCGTGCCTGCAACGGATTGACTCGTGACAGGGGCAAGCCGGCGTTGCCAAGCACTCGCTCGAAATCTCGATGCCAAGCTCCCGTGGGCTCGTAGACCACGCGGCCTACGGGGCGACCCCGGAGCCAAGCGATAAGGCGGCGGAAGCCGACGGTGTTGTTAGCGAATTGCTGGGTTTCGCCTGTCGGGACGAGATGGACGGCCAGGTTGGCTTTCGAGATGTCAACGCCAAGGATATGATCCGTCATCCTTCCTCTCCTGTTCTTGTCATGCGAGCCTTGATGCTCATGTAACCATTCAGGACACTGGGAAGGGCGGTGGCGACCCCACTCAAGCACGGCCCCAGTCGACCCAGATCATGACGGTCCGACCACCGCTACCTCTCCGGGGCGTTCATGCCTCGGACTGGTGACACTTTACAGACAAGATCATCGCCGTTTTCGGCTCACATTATTGAGACTGAAACCGTCGCCGTGCGAACAGACGGCGCGCGTCACACGGCCAGCCCGACAGCGCGCATCCGGTCGGCAAGCTCCCGGGTACGACCGGCGTCGAGTTGGCCGCCCAGGAAACGGCGGATCTCACTGGGCTTGGCATGGAACTGGTCAGCCAGCACCTTGACGGAATAGCCCTGGCGGGTCAGCCGCGGTTCGAGGTCGTCAAAATCAGGCGCCAGCGTGGCGGCGACAATCTCGGCGGTGATCGGCTTCTGGCCGGTGCGGAAGCCGGCCTCAAAGGCACGGTTGAGGTGCTCGGCAAACTGCAGCGGCGTGGTCAGTCGGAGTGCCATCAGGTCCAGGGCCGCGGGCTCGATCAGGGCATCGACGTCGGTGTCCGCCTCGGTGCACTCGGCGAGCAGCCAGTCCAGGTAGGCGGGCGCGTCCTCACCGAGGCCCTCAAAGGACAGGATGTCGGTGCGGTGGCCGATCTCCTCCATGGTCGGACGGCGCAGGTCGTTGCGCAGCTTCGGATGCCCGATCAGCACCACGGACAGGCTGCCGCCGCCACGGGCGATCACCTCCATCAGCCGCTTGAGTCCGTTCAGGTTTCTGCTATGCAGACCATGGGCTTCATCGATGAACAGGGCGACCGGCTTGCCGCCGCGCAGCACGAGCTTTCGCAGCTCGCGTTCGCGCTTTTCGCCCTGGGTGGGGATCTTCAGCTCCTTTTCGCGTGACAGATCGTAGAACAGGGCAGCGATCAGCGTCGGCACGGTGGTCCGGTTGGTGTCGACCGACAGGCTCTCGGCCACCACCACCTTCTTCTCACTGGCGATCTCGTCCTGCAAACGATGCAGGAAGACGGTCTTGCCGACGCCAATCGGGCCGGTGATGGCAATTAGGCGACCGGCGCCGAGGCCGGCGCGCACCGTCCGCCCGATCTGACGGTGGTTTTCGGTCTCATAGAATCCCGCACTGCGCCAGTCCTTCGCCAGCGCGTATCGCGCCATGATTTCGGCATTCAGCATCGCGCGTTCTCCTTGCTTGCGGCGGGCCGTTTCGGCAGAAACCGCTCAAGGACGGCTTGCTCGATGGCGGCCTTGTCGAGGGTGCGCTCCACGAGCGCGTTGATGAAGTCGAGGTCGTCCTCGGCCAGACGCGTCAAGGGCCGATGCAGCAGGTCTGAGACGCCGCGCAGCGCCTCGAGGCGGCCGCCATAGGTGAACTGTCCATAAGGGTCGGGGTCGACAAAGGGTTGGCGGCGCAGCGGCACCGCGTCGGCAGCGCGCGCCAGGCTATCGTCCACCCCGCTCAGGGCCGCCCGCGGCACTGACAGCTTGCGGGCCAAGTCACCGATGCGGTCAGCGCGTTGCTGGGTCGCCGACGCACGCGGCTTGCGATAGCGGTGCAGCGGGATGGGGCCGCCGCTCGGCAGGTAGGTGTATCGGCAAACTGATCGTCCGAGGCATCCGGGAAGAGCAGTTGCCGCTAGTCCTGCGCCAGTTGTACCAGGGACGAAGCCGGGCGCTTGAGGGCTTCGGTCACGTCGTCACGCAACATGCGGCACAACGGGGCCACCATTGCGGCAAAGCCCTGGAGGTCGATCTTGCCCGTGTGGTCGGTGGGGATAAACGGCTGCCACGAGAGGAAGTCGCGCAACAGGCGTTCGACAGCATGTGCGTCATGGAGCGTGGCGGCCTTACTGCCGTCAGCCATAACATCGCCCGACAGATGAACAACCCGGTCCACAAGCTGGCCGTCTCGGTAAAGCGCCCATTCATTGCCGTCGGTGTAGAGAAGGTTCGGGATGACTGAGAAGCGAATGAACTGGTCTCGGTTACGCCCCTTGAACCGACTGGCGGTGGCGCCGACGCCGGGGGCCTTGAGTTCGACATATCCAGCCAGTAATTGGTTGAGATGAACGGCGTAATCCGGGCGCCCGAGGCGGTCGGGCAGGGGCGTTTCACCCGTGCAGACGACGTTCCAGCCCAAAGCCTGGGCGGCAGCGGCTATGAAGGTCTCAAATGGGGCGCGTATCTGGTCTTCTGGCGAGCCAGGTGTCACCTGTGCCATTTTGGCTGTCACAGTGTTGGCAAAGGCTTGTAGAGTTGTATGCAGGCCCATTGAAACCATCCGATCTGTTCGTTAGTCTAGAAGAGTAAGAGGACATCCAGAGCCCTTAGCTTCCTTGCATCCGACACGGTCATACCGCCGAACATGGCTTTGTACTTGTAGAAGGTAGCGTCGCTGGTACCATACTTGCGGAAAACCTCGGAGGTCTTCAATCCCCCTTCTTGCTCCCGGATCATGCCGATGATCTGTTGGTCCGTGAATCGGCGCTTCATAGAACCCATTCTCCCAACTCCAATGGACTCTACAGCACCGCGGCCCGGATTCAAGGGGCTGGGTCAGCCCTGCTTGCCCCCGTCCGGATTGGCGCCTTCAGCCTGTTTACTGTACCGGTCGCCGTACGTGTCTGGCACTTGATCGACTTCCCTTGGGTATTGCTTCAATTTTCAGACGCCAACGAGAAAGGAGAAGCTAGTGCGTGAAGGCCAAGATCCTGGTGCATTTTCCTTGCGGAATCCATTAGTCCTCGCAGTCCTTTTGACGGTCCTCATCCTGGTTGCGTTCCAGGTGGTCAACTTCTTCACCATACGAAATCGCTTGGCTGATATTGACATCGAAGTAGAGGAACTGAGAGAGCAGGCGAACCTGCTGAAGCAACAGGCCGAAGACAACCGGGAACGCATGACGGTCACGAAGCAGCTTCTTGTCGCTGCCGGTGAGAGACAGGGAGAGATATTGCAGAAGCTGAAAATCATTCTTGAAAGCGACATCGCAAAAGTCAAAGAGGCAGAGCTGAATCTGGAGCGCTGGCAAATTCGTTGGATCAAATATCATTTGGCGCAATCCGGATGCGAACCCAGTGAAGAGGTCGCCCTGTTATTTGATGCACGGACGCGCGGCGCAATAAGCTGCTGGCAGAAGTCTCGCGGTGAGACGCAGACGGGTTTCCTCAGCCAAGAATCAGTCGGGTTGCTGTTGCGGGGTCCCGTTTCATTTCGAGACTGCGATGATCACTGTCCCGAAATGGCTTCAATACCGCCGGGCAAGTTCTTTATGGGTTCGGGACCCTCGGAAAAAGACGCTAAGGTTAATGAAGAACCAAGGCATGCCGTGGAAATTTCCTATTCATTTGCCGTCGGCGCATATGAGGTCACTCTTGCGGAGTGGGATGCCTGTGTCAACGAAGGCGGCTGCAGTTCTATTACCCTCGACAGGCATAAGGGGCCGAGAAACGGGAAGCGACCCGTCACCCACGTGACCTGGCATGAAGCGAAGACGTATACAGACTGGCTGTCTGGCCGGACGGGTATGGATTACCGACTACCGAGCGAGTCGGAGTGGGAATACGTGGCGAGAGCCAACACGACGACCCTGTTTCACACAGGCCAGTCAATCACGTCTGAACAGGCCAACTATGACGGGCGATACGATTGGCGCCGTAGCGGCGTTCTCACTTCAGATATATATAGGGGGCGAACGCTGGAAGTGGGGTCTTTTGAGGCGAATGCCTTTGGTCTCCACGATATACATGGAAATGCCAGTGAGTGGACACTGGACTGCTATAACAGCCATTACAATGGGGCGCCCGAAGACGGTCGGGCGTGGGGTACCGGAAATTGCGCCAGGCGTGTCGTGCGTGGCGGCTCCTGGAAGGATAAACCGCTGGATAATCGTTCTGGCCGCCGTCACGCGAATGTGCCCGACGAGCACTCCTCCAAGATCGGCTTTCGAGTGATGCGAACGTTCGAGAAGTGAATTCAGAAGCCATTTCAGAAATCGCCAATCAGGCCGCCCCCTTCTGTCGACCCAAGGGGAAAGGTCGCCGCAGGCTCGCCGGCATGTGTCCGGTTAAATTCTGGCTTCCACTCGCAATTAGGAAAGAGGACCTCCCATATTCTTCTTTCCAGGTCTTTCGTCTGGTCGTCGCCCCATAATGCGTGGCCCCAAAAGAACAGGCCCCAACGAGCGAAGGGAAGAATCTCGGGTACATCCCCCAAACCGATGTTCCTTAATCGCTGCCTAAAGCCATCGTAAGTTTCCACCGGGAAGTAGTCTTTCGTGTTTTCCGTGGCGCCTATTGCGCACACAGCCAAGTCAATTCGTCCGCACCTCCAGGCATCTATCAGGGCTTCAACATAGCGAGCGTCAGGACGATGCTCCTCTAGGTCAATCAGGCAACATTGGTCAATTGTCACAGTACGTCTCTCACCCATAGCCATTTCTTCCCTCCTGGACCTAGGACGCGACGGGCCGGGGGTCTAAATCCTCGTCGTCGTAGTGCTGATGCCGCACTGACCCGCCCCCCTTGAAGTGGTCCATCCTGATGTTGTGTGAAGAGCATACAGGAGGACCATCATGCCAAAGAAGCGATACAAGCCAGAAGAGATTGTAGCGAAGCTCCGCTAGGTCGACGTGCATCTATCGCTGGCGACAGGAGTTCGGCGGCCTCAAGATCAGTCAGGTCAAACGCCTCAAGGAACTCGAAACCGAAAACGCCCGCCTGCGCCGCGCCGTATCCGACCTGACCCTGGACAACGTCATCTTGCAGGAGGCCGCACGGGGAAACTTCTGAGCCCCCGCACGCCGCCGTCTCTGTGTCGAGCATATCCGAGACCAACTGGGTGTCTCGGAGCGCCGTGCCTGCCGGGCACTCGGACAGCACCGTTCGACGCAGCGCAAGCCGCCGCAGGGGCGTCATGATGAGGCCCGCCTGACCGAAGACATCATCACCCTGGCCCGGTCCTATGGCCGCTACGGCTATCGCAAGATCGCCGAGTTGCTGCGTGTTGAGGCCGGCTGGGTGGTCAACGACAAGCGGGTCGAGCGCATCTGGCGGCGTGCGGGGCTCAAGGTGCCGGCCAAACAACCCAAGCGTCGGCGCCTGTGGCTCGCCGACGGCTCGTGCATGCGTTTGCGAGTCGAGCATGTAAACCATGTGTGGAGCTATGACTTCGCCCGGGACCGCAGCCATGACGGGCGCAAGTACCGGATGCTCAACGCCGTCGATGAGTTCACCCGCGAATGTCTCGCCATGCGGGTGGCGCGCCGGCTCAAATCTGTCGATGTCATCGAGATGTTGGCGGAGTTGTTCATCTTGCGCGGTGTGCCGAGGTATATCCGCTCCGACAATGGTCCGGAGTTCATCGCTGAGGCTGTGCAAGGATGAGTTGCCGCGCTCGGTGCCAAGACGGCCTACATCACGCCTGGCAGTCCGTGGGAGAACGGCTATGTCGAGAGTTTCAATGCGCGGTTGCGTGACGAGCTGCTCAATGGTGAGATCTTCTACACGCTGCGGGAGGCACAGGTTGTGATTGAGAGTTGGCGACGGCACTACAACAGGGTGAGGCCGCATGCCTCGCTTGGCTACCGGGCGCCTTCGCCGGAGGTCGTGGTGCCTGCGATGGCTGGCTGGCCACTTGGGCAGCCTGGCGGTCTGTGGCCAATCCGGGGTGTTCTGTCAAGCCCTGTCAGGTATTCATTGGAGCCGACACTGGCTATGAACTAACATTCGGACTGGACCACTCCGTGGGGGCCGATCAGCCCGGCGAAGCCGCGCGGACGCTTGACAACCATGGCACCGCGGTGGAAGTGGACGTGGTGGAAAACGGCTCCGGCTACGAAGCTACCCGTGTGGCCTTGCTGCAAAGCTGAGCACCGGTCCGAACGGATACAATCAAGCGCTTTCTTTTGAGGGGTTCACAATGGGCAGACTTGACGGGAAGGTAGCATTCATCAGTGGCGGTGCTCGCGGCATGGGCGCCGCCGAGGCTCGACTGTTCGCCAAGGAAGGCGCCAAGGTCGCAATTGGCGACGTCCTGGACGACCAAGGCCGCCAAGTGGAGGCTGAGATTAACGAAAGCGGCGGGGCCTGCGTCTTCGTTCACCTGGACGTGACCAGCGAGGCCAATTGGCACGAAGCCGTCGCTGTCACCACGTCCCGCTTCGGCGGGCTGCACGTCCTGGTCAACAACGCCGGCATCAGCGTCGTTAGCAGCTTGGTGGAAGAAACCTCCGAGGCAGACTGGGACAGGGTAATGGACATCAACGCCAAGGGCGTATTTCTGGGGACCAAGGTGGCCATACCGGAGATGCGCAACTCAGGAGGCGGCTCCATCATTAACATTTCCTCCCAATATGGGCTGGTGGGTGCGATCGATAGCACCCCGCAATATCAGGCTTCGAAAGGCGCAGTGCGCACCTTGACCAAATTGACCGCCCTTCAGTACGCCAAAGAGGGTATACGGGTCAACTCCGTTCATCCCGGTCCGATCGCTACACCCATGAACGAAAGGCGGCGGTCCGACCCCAACGCCTACCAGTCGATGCTGTCGCGGGTACCGCTCGGTAGATTCGGCCAGCCCGACGACGTGGGTTACGCCGTTCTCTACCTGGCCTCCGACGAGTCCCGCTTCGTGACGGGCAGCGAGCTCGTCGTGGACGGCGGCTGGGTGGCGCAGTAGAAGCCGTCCTGGTCGATGACCGGAGCGGGCATTGCCGTGCTCAACTTGGTTGACGAGTACACGCGTGAATGTCTTGCCATGCGGTGGCGCGGCGGCTCAAGTCAGTCGACGTCATCGAGCTGCTGTCGGAGTTGTTCATGCTGCGGGGTGTGCCGGGGTACATCCACTCCGACAATGGTCCGGAGTTCATCGCCCAAGCCGTGCAAGAGTGGATCGCCGCGCTGGGTGCCAGGACGGCCTACATTGCGCCTGGCAGTTCATGGGAGAACGGCTATGTGGAGAGTTTCAATGCGCGGCTGCGTGACGAGCTACTGAATGGTGAGATCTTCTACACGTTGCGGGAGGCACAGGTCGTGATTGAGAGTTGACGTCGGCACTACAGCAGGGTGAGGCCGCATGGCTCGCTTGGCTATCGATCGCCGGCGCCGGAAGTGGTGGTGCCGGCGTTGGCTGAGCGGGCAACCCGGCAGCCTGACGGTCTGTGGCCAATCCAGGGTGTTCTAACAAGCCCTGTCAGGTATTCATTGGAGCCGACACTGTCTATGAACTAACATTCGGGCTGGACCACTCCATGGGGGCCGGTCAGGGGGAACCGGCAGGTCCGGCGGAAGTTCTACGTAGACGAGTGCCCTCGGGTCGACGCTTCGTGATCGTGATTCAATTCACTTCTGATAAGGCCCCATTATGTAAAAGTTGGATCCGCGCCGTTGCTGGACCAAACGGCAGTCGCGATCGGCGTCCCACCGCAAAATCTCCACCCCTAATAAGGACGTAGACCTTGCCTCAAAAGGGTGGGACGGAAAAGGCCTGAAAGGACGACTATCAGGCCCTGGGTGGGGTGTAAGTGGGAGATTCCGCGGCGCAAAGCGCTGAAAGCGGGGCTGACCACGGTCCGGATCGCAGACCCTCAGGAGGCCCTCACAAGCTGCCCGGGCGGAGTGAGGCGGGGGAATTTGGGACGACAGGGACAAAAGGCCGGGGTTGCCTCTCTGGAGGCGAAGACCTGACCGAATTCCTGGGGCCAAAGTCGACGGACATTCCCCACAGGGGGCCGTTTTTGCCCCTTGTCACGTCGTACTGCCCCCCCTGAAGGGTAATTCTGGGTACAAACCTTGCGATGACGCCCCTGGTAGTCGACATCGCGGCCGGAGGCCGTCATGAACAGCGTCCGGTCGATCTCTATCCGTCCCGTCCTTCGTCTCAGAAGGCATAGCGCAAGGAAAGCCGCAGCCCGTAGCCCCCGAAGCCTCGCCCGCGTCACGGCGAGATCGAGCGGTCGGGGCTCGCGACTCCCGTTGCGGCAGCGGAACAGCACTGTTAGCCAACTCCGCGCTCTGCTTGCCCTGTCCAACCGGTCGATCACGGCGCGACGACTGTCCACGTACTTTCGGCGTCATCCCAAATCAGGCGGAGACCCGCGAACGCGAGCGATGAAAAGGAACGAGCGCTCATGGACGCCATGACGTAGCAGGACCCATTCGGATCTACCACCCACCTCTCCGGCTGATCCTTGCCATTTTCCCACACGTCGACCCGGTTGCCTTGGCGGCCGATCACGGCAACGTGTCCTTCGTAACGACAGACGTCATTCGATCTCAGGCGCTGTCCGGGCTGGCAGGCAGGCACTTCGACAACACGCCTCGGATGGATCCATTCCTGGCTCGGCGTCTCCTTCACGGACCAGTGCGCGCCGTTCCAGTGCACGACCAGTTGGTTCAGGTCCAGTCCCGGCCATATGTGGATATCGGTACCATTGAAGTCGACACTGAGGCCTGAGATCGAGATCATCCCACACATCGGTGCGTCCATGGCTGACGCGACAATCGTCTCGCCGGCGTGCGCTTCAGAAAGACCGCGCTTGGAATAGTCCGAGCCTCCCGGGCACAGCCGAGGTCCAGGCTCGGGATCGGATTGCCCAACCTTCCTCAAGCTCACCTGAGCGCAGCCGTCCATCGCGGCATGAATCTCGACCTCATCTCCCTCGAGCGTCCATGCGCAGGCATCTCCGGGCCTGATGTCGTGTCCGCGGCTGCATCCGATTGGCATTGATTCCATAGCCGATGCTGTCGCGCCGCCCTCGGCATCACCCTGAGACATGCCGCTCGTGTTGCTGCAAACGATGACCCCGATGACGATGCACAGTCCCAGCAGCCCGTGCTTACCCACATTCTTCAAGAATCTCATTGCCTTTGTCCTCAGCTTGGTTTGTACCCGACATGGCAAATACTTGGACTTACGTTGCCGGCTCGTCTTGGGCCAGATGGCCTCGGGTTGGGACAGGTCAACTTTGGCGAAGTGCCGTCAACTCGATCTCGATCTTCATCTCCTCTTCGATCAAGCCTGCTACCATCATCGTCGCCGCAGGACGAATGTCGCGCAAATAGCTGCCGACACACGCCAGCGCTCGGGGAACCAGGCCGCGGTCGGAAACGAGGAAATCAGTGTTCTCGACATGTCCTGTACCTCTTGCTTTCTTGGCGGGTGTGGGGTCGCGATGCCCCAGGAAGTCCTGGGTCAATCTCAGGTCATAGGAGAGTACCAAAAAGTGGGGGCGGGAGTACGGATCTGTGTGGGTAAGAGAAATTCGAGCCGCGGCACCAAGGACCGAAGGTATCTGGGACAGAGCGTCCGAACCTGAACCGTGCGCCCCTGAATGTCCCACGCTTTTTGGTACTCCCCTCGCAGTGGTAGCGGTCGGAGCACGCCGTAGCGCTACTCTTCCTCGTGGCCCCCGGGCGTGCCACATCGAGTAACCGGAGCAAACCATGGCAATTGCAGCGCAGAATCCCGAACCTGCCGACGCGGCTGCTCGGCGGGCGATCGAACCCGTGACGGTCTACACCCTGGACAGACTTCCACCGTTCGATCGGACGTTCTACGAGACGGTTCGAAGCGACCTCACCCTGGTGCAGGAGTTGACCGTGCCGCCTCGCGATGCACGGGCATTCGAGGTCCCGGCCGGACATCTGTTTCGCATCATCACCGCCGAAGGCTCGCAGGTCGGCGACCTGAACCTGTGGAACGCCTCCGACCTCCGCGAGCGGTTCTACAGCGGCAAGACCCGTGCCCTGCACGCGACCCACGTCAGCACCGGTGACCGGCTGTGGAGCACCTTTCCATGGCTGCGCCCGATGGCGACCATCACCCACGATACCCTGGACTGGTACGGCATCGACGAGTTCGGCGCCGGCGTGCATGACGTCATCGGCACCCGCTGCGATCCCTACACGAATTTTCTGCTGACGGGCGGCAACTACCATTATTGCTGCCATTCGAATCTCACTCGAGCCCTGGCCGCGGCGAGGAACCTGCCGCTCGCCGAGGCCGAAACGCATGTGCACGACGTGGTCAATGTCTTCATGTGTACCGGCTACACGCGCGACACGAACCAGTACTTCATGAAGGCGAGCCCTTCGCGGGCGGGGGATTTCATCGAGCTGTTCGCCGAAATCGATCTGCTGGCGGCGCTGTCCAGCTGTCCGGGCGGCGATTGCGGTACCGGCCACTCCAGCGACGCTTCGACGTGCCATCCGCTGCGCATCGAAATCCACCGCCCGCGGGCAGAGCATCTGGCGAGCTGGCAGCCGTTGTCCAGCAACGGGTACGGCAGCAGCCACGGGGTCGGTTGAAGGGGTTTTCGGCTTATTCGCGAATGGAAGCGGACGTGGTGGTGAGCTACCGCATTGGCGACCATTGGTCGCTTTTTTCGGCTACGCCTATATGACGGCGGCGACGTGTTCAAAGGCCAAGACACCCGCTGGGCGTCCGCTCAGATTGCCCTCAAGTATTGAGAAGCGGGGAAAGGGGCGTTGGGCAATGGGTTAGCGTTTGCTGTGCCACGCCCAACCCCTCGGCAGCCCGCGTTACGGACAGGCCCAAGGGTTCTAAGCATTGTCGTTTCACGATCCCGCCGGGATGCGGCGGCTTGCGCAACGCCAACCCGGCCTACACCGCGCCCTCCGCCTGCATGCGGGCCAGGGTGCGATCAAACGCCTGCACCGTTTCCTCAACGATTTCGGGGGTATGGGCGGCTGAGAGGAAGCCGGCGGCGCGCATCATATCGACGCCGTTGAGCAGCATGCCCTTGCGCAGCAGGGGGGTGAGGGGCGTGCCGCGCAGCAGGGTGGCGGTGTCGTCCTTGAGGTTGCTGAAATCGAGGCGGGTGAGGCGCGGCGCCGCGGCGCCGATGTACGTCTTGAAGATCGAGGCGCGCCCGTAGGCACAACCCGGCACGCCGCGGCGGGTGAGCACCTCGTTGAAGCCGCGCTTCATCAGGTCCATCATTTCCTGAGCGTGATTGGTGGGCGCGCCGCTGGCGATGATCTGGAGGGCCGCAACGCCGGCCGCGGCGGAAAGCGGATTGGCGTTGAAGGTCCCCGGATGCGGCACCATCTGGTAACGGTTCCAATGCGCATCCGCCGTGGGCTCGAACACCGCCATGATGTCCCGCCGTCCGACCACTGCGCCGCCGTTCAGCCCGCCGGCCATCACCTTGGCCAACGTCGTCATGTCCGGCATGATATCGAAATACTCCTGCGCACCGCCGACTGCGTAGCGAAAGCCTGTCACCACCTCATCGAAAATCAGCACCACGCCGCGGCGCGCCGTCTCGGCCCGCAGATGGGCGAGAAAGGCCGGGTTGGACGGCACCGTGTCGTCGTAAGAGCCGCCCGGCTCGGCGATCACCGCGGCGATGTCGTCCGAGGTGTCCAGCGCCGCGTTCAAGGCGTCGGGATCGTTGAACGGCACCAAGATGACCGTGTCCTGCACCGCCTCCGGGATGCCGGCCGACAGCGGCACGTCAAACGGCTCCACGACGCCGCAAGCCACGTAGTCGTGCCAGCCGTGAAAATGCCCCTCGAATTTGATGATCTTGCTCTTGCCGGTTGCCGCCCGCGCCGCGCGCAGGGCCAGCAGGGTCGCCTCGGTGCCGGAGCTGGTGAATTTCACCGACTCGGCGCACGGCACCATATCCATGATCAGTTGCGCCCACTCGATCTCGCGCCGCGTGCTGCCCCCGGCGTGCGTGCCCTTGGCCGCCTGCTCCTGGATCGCCTCGACCACTGCGGGGTGGGCGTGCCCCAGCAGCATGGCGCCGTGGCCGGTCCAGTAGTCGATGTAGCGGTTGCCGTCCACGTCCCACTTGTACGGCCCGACGCAGCGGTCGACGTAGATCGGAAACGGCTCGAACGACCGCGCCATGTGCGTGACGCCGCCGGGCAGGTGCGCCGCCGCCTCGCGGTGCAACTGCTGCGACTGCGGAAAGCGCGCCGCGTACTCCTGCTCAATCGTCATGTCGTGCTTGCTGCTGGCCGTCATGGGCTGTCTCCTAATGGGGCTCGGGTACGTTTATCGAAGGGAAGACATCGGATCGCGTTTGCGAAGCTCACGGCTCCCAGCGGTATTCCAAGGACGGCGCCATTAGGCGTCTGAGCCAGCGTCGCGGCGACGCCGCGCCGGCGATCCAGCCGCTGGCGCCGATCAGGTCAAGGAAGCCGCCCCGCCGGCGGTAATGTAACACGCGCGGCTCGCCGTCAATGTTGCCCAGCCGGGCAGCGGCGTCGATGGCGTCCTGCTGGTAGCCGAGGGCGTCCACCAGGCCCAGTTCCAGGGCCTTCTGGCCGGTATAGATGCGGCCGTCGGCCAACTCGCGCACCTCGTCCTCCGGCAGGTTGCGGCCGCGCGCCACAATGTCCACGAAGCGCGCGTAGGTCTCGTCCACGATGTCCTGAAAAATGCCCTGCTCCTCGTCACTCATGGCCCGGAACGGGTTACCGATGTCCTTGGATTTGCCGGATTTGATGGTGGTGACCTGCACGCCGATCTTTTCCATCAGCGCCTCGGCGTTGGGAAACTGGCCGATGACGCCGATCGAGCCGGTGAGCGAGTTCGGGTTGGCAACGATGTGCCCGGCGGCCATGCTGATGTAGTACGCCCCGGAAGCGGCCACCTCCTGCAGGAACGCCACCACGGGCTTCTGCGTCTCGCGCAGGGCGTGGTAGATTTCGTCCGAGCCCACGACCGAGCCGCCGGGGCTGTTGAGGCGCAGCACCAGCACGGCGACGTCCGGGTTGCGCGCGGCGCGGCGGATCAGCGGCACGAGGTCGCCCGAGGCCGCTACGGCGCGGGTTTCAAACGACGACCTGCTGCCGCTGACGATGGGTCCGGCAACGTCGAGCACCGCTATCGCCGGCCCGCTTTCCGGCCCGGAAATCTGTGTGTAGCGGGCGGCAGACGGCATGGCGCCGCCGGTGAGTTGCGCGGCGCCGAGTCCCACCGCGAGAATGAGGCCGATAAGCGCCACAATCGGCAGGCCGAATCCCACGGCAACGCCGGCCAAGGCCCATACGGCAGAACGATTGGTATTCATAAGAATTCCTGGGTGAGAGGTTGTGCGATGGCGTCGGCGGGAATGGTATCACAGGGCCCGGTCCTGTCGATAGCCGGGCGCCGTCAGCGGGTCGTGTCTCACTGCGGCTTTCCCCCTCACCGTCGTTCCCGGCAGCACGCGGTGGAGGCGCTGCGGACAATCTGCTACGATGCGCGCCCGTTCTACGGCACCACCCTCTCCACATAAATGGCCCAAAAGGAGTTTTTCAGAATGCCCGATTCTGCGGTTTCCTACGGCTTTCTGCTGCCGACCCGCGAGCTCGTCATGAACCAGTCAACCCCCGACGTGAGCGGGATCATCGACCTGGCCGAACGCGCCGAAGCGCTGAACTTCGACTCGGTTTGGGCGGGCGACAGCATCCTCGCGCGGCCGCGCCTGGAAGCCTTCACCACCCTGGCGGCCGTCGCCGCCCGCGCCCGGCGCGTCAAAGTGGGCACTGCGGTGCTGCTGCCGGCGCTGCGCCATCCGGTCGTCATGGCCAACGAGGCCGCCAACCTCGATCTGCTCAGCGAGGGCCGTCTCATCCTCGGCCTCGGCATTGCCGCCAAGATGCCCGCGGTGCGCGCCGAGTTCGCGGCCTGCGGCGTCTCCATCGACCACCGCCTGGGCATTTTCGAGGAAACCGTGACCCTCATGCGCCGCCTGTGGCGCGAGCCCAGCGTCACCTTCAACGGGCGCCATTTCCAGTTGCAAGACGTCAGCCTCGGCCTGCGCCCGTACAACGCCTCCGGCATCCCGATGTGGATCGCCGGCTCGGTCGATAACGCCCTGCGCCGCGTGGCGCGCCTCGGCGACGGCTGGTACCCCAATCCCTTGTCGCCGCAGATATTCGCCGAGCAATCGCAGCAACTGGACGGCTTCGCCCGCGAGGCCGGACGCGACCCCCAGGAACTGCACCGCTGCGTGTATACCACCCTCAACATCAACGACGACGCAGCCCAGGCCGAGCGGGAAACGAAGGCGTTCGCCGAGGGCTATTACAACGCCCCCTACGACGTGATTGGCCGCATGATGAGCTTCTGCTACGGCACGCCCGATACCTGCATCACTTGGCTGAGGGACTTTGTTGCGGCCGGCGCGCAAACCATCGTCATCCGCTTCGCCTGCCCGGATCAGATCGGCCAGCTCGAGCGCTGCGCCGACATCCTGCCGCAGGTGGCGTCGTAAGGAGGAACCCGTGAGCTATGCCAAGCCATACGCCGGCGTCAAGGTGCTCGACCTGAGCCAGGGCATTGCCGGCCCCTACGCCTCGGCACTGCTGTCTCAGCAGGGAGCCGACGTGATCAAGGTCGAACCGCAGCGCGGCGACTGGATGCGCCCCAAGGGCAAGGACGGGCCGTTCGGCGACATGACGCCCTCGTTCGTCATCGCCAACCTCGGCAAGCGCAGCATCGTGGTGGACCTGAAAACCACCCAGGGCGTGGCGATCGTGCGCCAGCTCGCAGCCGAGGCGGACATCTTCATGGAGGGCTTCCGGCCCGGCGTCATCGAGCGCCTCGGGCTCGGCTACAAAGTGGTTGCCGACCTCAACCCGCGCGTCATCTACCTGTCGGTGTCCGGCTTCGGGCAGGAAGGGCCGCTGCGCGAGCGCCCCGCCACCGACGGCGTGCTGCAGGCATTTTCGGGCTTCATGTCGGTCAACCGCGGCCCCGACAACATCCCGCACCGCGCCGGGGTGCCGATCATCGATCTGGCCACGTCGCTGTATAACCTGCAAGCCATGCAAGCCGCCCTGTGGGCGCGGCAGACCGCGGGCGAGGGATGCCATATCGATAACAGCCTGCTGCGCGGCGCGGCGTCGCTTTACAACATGAGCCTGGCCAGCGAGCACCTGCTCGGCTCGGAGCGCCCGCTGGGCATCTACCCGACCGGTATTTTTGCCACCACCGACGGCTTTATCAACGTCATCTGCCTGCACGACCACAACTTCCCCGTTCTGTGCGACATCCTCGGCCTGGCCGAGTTCCGCGATCACCCGGACTACAAGACGGTGGTGCAGCGCGAGGAGCGGCGCGCCACGCTGGAGCCGGTCATCCGCGAAGCCATCGCCCGGCAGTCATCCGACACCTGGTGCGAGCGCTTGGCGGCCGGGGGGCTGCTGCACGAGCGAATCAACACGTACAGCGATTTCATGGCGCACCCGCAGGCCGCCGACAGCGGCGCCCTGACGTGGTTCGAGCATCCCGACATCGGCACCATGCCCCTGGCCAACACGGCCGGCGTCGGCCCCTACGATCCCGACAACCCGCTGCACGCCCCGCACCTCGGCGAGCACACGGCGGCCATCCTCCGCGAGCACGGCTACGACGCGGCGCAGATCGACGCACTGATCGCCCAAGACATCGTTAGCGCGGCGTGATCCAGGGAGACATCGGATGAGCAGTAAGTCCGCACCCTACCCGGACCTCCCATTCACCATGGGCATCGAAGAGGAGTATCTCGTCGTCGACCGCGAGACGCGCGACCTCATTCACGAAGCCCCGCCGGACATGATGCAGAAGTGCAGCGAGCGGCTCGGCGAGCAGGTCACCACCGAACTCATGCAGTGCCAGATCGAGATCGGCACGCGCGTCTGCGGCACCGTGCAGGAGGGACGGGCCGAGCTCGTGCGCCTGCGCCGCGGTGTCTCGGACGTGGTACGCGAGTACGGCTTCGAGATCATCGCCGCCTCCACCCACCCGTTCGCGCAGCCGCTGGAGATTCAGCGCACCCGCAAGGAACGCTACGACAGCCTCACCGCGCAAATGCAGGAGGTGGCGCGGCGCCTGCTGATCAGCGGCATGCACGTGCACGTTGGCCTCGACGGCGACGAGATGCGGAACGATTTCATCGGCCAGGTGAGCTACGTGCTGCCCCACTTTCTCGCCCTCAGCACCTCATCGCCGTTCTGGCAGGGACGCGACACCGGGCTGAAGTCGTACCGCCTCGCGGTGTGGGACGAATTGCCGCGCACCGGGCTGCCGGAGTTGTTTGAAAGTTACGGCGAATTTCAACGCCACGTCGGTGTGCTGGTGCGCTGCGGCATTATCCGCGACAGCACCGAGCTGTGGTGGGACGTGCGGCCCAGCGGGCGCTTCCCGACCCTCGAAATGCGCATCCCGGACCTGTGCACCCGCGTCGAGGACGCCGTTTGCATCGCGGCGCTGTATCGCTGCTGGCTGCGGCTGCTGTACCGCCTGCGGCGCAGTAACCAGCGCTGGCGGCGCTACCCGCGGCTGCTCATCGAAGAGAACCGCTGGCGCGCGCACCGCTTCGGCATGGATGAGGGGCTGATCGACTTCGGGCGCGGCGAGGTGGTGCCGTACCCCGATCTCATCGACGAGATCATCGAGTTTGTTCGGGAAGACGCCGAGCATTTCGACTGCGTGGCTGAAATCGAGCACGCCCGCACCATCGTGGCGCGGGGGACGAGCGCCCACTGGCAGTTGGACACGTTCCACAAAGCCGTTGCCGAGGGCGCCGATGAACACGAGGCGCTGAAGCGCGTCGTCGATATGCTGGTCGCGGAGACCCTGATGGGTTGTTGATGCGGCTCGGGGTAAGGCTTTGCTCACGGCTTTGCGTGGGGTCAACCCGCTCCCTGTCATGTGTAGAGAACAACCGCCAGAGCAGCCCAAGCACCAGAATCCGCAGGGTCAGAAGAACGCCCCTCATCCAGCGGATCGTCTTTGATATCCCCGCTGGCGCTTTACGTCGTCTTGCGCTTTCTGCGCCTCGCTCACTCGTGGTTCAAGCAAAAAGCCCTGCACTCGGTTTTCCGTACCTGGCGCAGGGCTTCTTCTGCTACTTCACCCAGAACCCACCAGGTTCTACCTGATTCGTTTCGTAGCCACGTGTCGCGTTGCCCCACTTTGTTTAGTTTGACGCCGCAGTGCTCTTGAACCGTATCTATGACGCACCCCCGATCCAAAAGTTGTCGAATTTTTTCGTCGCCTGTTTCATGGTGTCTTCCTCCCGTCTGAGCCCTATGTCAACGCCTCGGCCAACGCTGCAAAGTTCGGTACGACCAGGTCCGGCTGATGCGGTGTTTCGCCATAGGGGCGGCTGCGACGATCGATGAATGCCGCGCGCATGCCATAAGCCTTGGCACCGATGCAGTCGAAGGCGTGATTGGCGACGTGCATAATGCTCGTCCGCGCCTCTCCGATTAGCTCTTCAGCCTTCTGATACGTCTTGTAATGGGGCTTGAAGTAACCCGCTTCTTCAACCGAGATCGTCTGGTCAAAATCGAAGCCAATCGACGGCTTCGCATTTTCCAGCATATCCCGGTCGCCGTTAGACAGAATCACGAGACGGTAACGGGTTCGGAGTTGGGACAGCGTGTCAAGAACGTCTGGAAAAGGCCGCAGTTGTTCGATCTGGGCGACCAGCCACTGCACCTCTTCCTGAGTATAGGCAATACCTGCTCGAGTCATCACGTGCGACACCGCCCGGTGGCCGATCTGCCGGTACGGCGTGTGACCGCGGTCACACAGCGCATCGATCATCGAATCCTCGTAATGGATGCGCCGCCACCAGGTGACAAAGCGGTGCGGCTCACCGTCCCAGCCCTTCTCGCGCAGAAAGGGTGTGACCGCATCGATCAAGCCTTGCTGCATATCGACAACGGTACCGTACTGATCGAACATCAACACCTTGACCTCGCGCTTGAGCACCTCATTCGTCGCCGCTGTCATTGCAATCGCTTCCTCCCAATAGACTTAACGTTCCTAGTACTATCGTGACGTGCGGCAGCCAACGCCGCACCACCCGGATCATCTGGCGCGTCCACTGGGCGATGGTCTTGTGTCGTAGCCCCAGGCGCTCACTGATCCCCGTTTTCACGAGGACAGGCTCTGGGGCGTTGGGGCCAACCCTGAAGAGACTTTGAAAGGACGCCAGGACGGTGCTACTGTGTGCTGAAGGGGGCATCGCTGACCTCGCTGCAAGACGGTTTGAGTGGGACCTGCCATCTTACAACACAGGGGCAATGTCCCTGGATACTCCCTCATTTTGTACAAAGTCGAGCTTAGTTGGGTAGTCGCGGGAATGAATCGTTCGGATGATCGCCTCCGGCCTCTATCGGGGGGACGCCTCGCTGGCGCCCGGTTCGAATACGAGGACGATGACGCGCCAGAGAGCCGAGAATGAAAACGCAGGTAGGAATCATCGGCTCCGGACCCGCTGGTCTCTTGTTGTCCCAGCTTCTGCACCGGCGGGGAATCGACAGCGTCGTGCTGGAGCGGCAGAGCCGCGAGTACGTTCGCGGCCGGATACGGGCCGGGGTCATCGAGCAGGGCGCGGTCGCGCTGCTTCGCGAGGCGGGGGTGCACGAGCGTCTGGATCGGGAGGGGCAGATCCACGAAGGAATCGGGATTTCGTTCGGCGGGCGGCGCCATCGCATCGACTTCAAGGCCCTAACCGGATCGTGCGTCACGGTCTACGGCCAAACCGAGATCACGCGCGACCTCTTCGAAGCGCGGGATGAGGCCGACGACGTGACGCCCCACGACATCGAGACCGATGCGCCCTGGCTCACGTATCGCAGGGGCGGCGACATCCACCGCGTCGACTGCGACTTCATCGCCGGCTGCGACGGCTTCCACGGCGTCAGCCGCAGGACGATCCCGGCCGACGTCCTGCGCACATACGAGAAGGTCTATCCGTTCGGCTGGCTGGGGGTGCTGTCGCGCACGCCGCCGGTCACCCACGAAGTGACCTACAACCACCACGAACGCGGATTCGCCCTGTGCAGCACGCGCTCGAAGTCCCTGAGCCGGTACTACGTCCAGTGCTCGCTCGACGACGACATCGTCGAATGGCCTGACGACCGGTTCTGGGACGAGTTGCGGCGTCGGCTGCCCGAGGACCTCGCCCGGGCGCTCGTCACCGGCCCGTCGATCGAGAAGAGCATCGCGCCGCTCAGAAGCTTCGTGGCGGAGCCGATGCGCCACGGGCGCCTGTTCCTCGCTGGTGACGCCGCGCACATCGTGCCGCCGACCGGAGCGAAGGGACTGAACCTGGCCGCCTCGGACGTCTATTACCTCTCTCGCGCCTTCGCCGCCTGGTACGGGTCCGGGGACGAGGGCCCTCTGGGCGCATACTCCGACACCTGCTTGCGGCGGGTGTGGAAGGCGGAGCGATTCTCGTGGTGGATGACCACGCTTCTCCACCGCTTCCCCGAGAAGGGTCTGTTCGGAGAGCGCATCCAACTCGCCGAGCTGGACTACCTCGTCAACTCGAAGGCGGCGATGACTGCGCTGGCCGAGAACTACGTCGGACTGCCGTACTGAACGGTGTCGCGCCATGCTCTTCAGATCGTTCTGACTCCTGCACTCAGTATCCAGCGGTTTACTTGCCCTGCCAGACCGGGGAGCGTTTCTCTCTGAACGCCTGCTTGCCCTCGCTGGCGTCGGCGGTTTCGCCGGCCACCAACCGCATGGTTTCGCCAAAGCGCACCGCTTCGATCCACGGCAGGCTGCGGGTGCGCACCGCCACTTCCTTGGTAGCGCGCACCGCTAGCGGCGCCGATTGACACAGCCGGGCGGCCAGCGCTTTCGCCTCGCTCAGTAGATCGTCGTGCGGCACCACCTTCCACACCAGCCCCATTTCCTTGGCGCGCGCCGCGTCCACGGACTCACCGATAAGCAGCAGTTCCATGGCGTTGGTCCAGCCGATGCGGCCCGGCATGCGGACCGCGCCCACGATTGTGGGCACGCCGATACGCACCTCCGGGAAGCCAAAGGTCGCGCGCTCCGAGGCGATGACGAAATCGCAGAACGACACGCCGGTGACACCATAGCCGAGGCACGGGCCGTTGATCGCCGCGATGATCGGCTTGAACAGTTCCAGGCCGCTCTCGAACGAGTTGATGGTGGGTTTTTCCCAATACGTGCCCGCGAAGGTGCCCGCCGAGCCGCCCTCCTTGATGTCGGCACCGGCGCAGAAAGCCCGCCCCGCCCCGGTCAGGATGGCCACCCAGGCGTCGGTATCGTCGCGGAAACGCAGCCAGGCGGCGTTCAGTTCCTCGCGCATCTGGCCGTTGATGGCGTTGAGCCGCTCGGGCCGATTGTAGGTGATGGTAACGACGTGGCCTTCTTTTTCGTACAGGATGGTGTCTGGCACGTTAATGCTCCCTTTGAGTTATGGGAAAATTCTTAACGGTAAATGTCACGTCTTTGCCCAGTGTGGAGTATCGTGATGCGGCGTAGAATGTCATCAATCTCATAGATCACCCGATAGTTCCCAACCCGGATGCGCCAACCCTCCCTGCCCCTCAACTTGGCACAACCAGCGGGGCGCGGCACATCGCTCAGATGAAGGAGTGCATCACGCATGCGCTCATACATATCTAATGGCAACTGGGCCATTTCCTTCTGAGCCCTCCGTTAAGATAACAACGGAGTAGGGCACTACCGACGCGCTTCGATTTCTGCCAGGGCTCGGTCGAGCAGGATGGCTTCGTCAGCAGACGACTTGGCCGCATCATAGGCTTTGAGGGATTCGAGTTCTTCGAGTTCCTGGAGCAGCTTCTCGTATTCCCCCATATCCAGCAACACTGCCGTCCGCCTTCCGGTGCTGTCCGTCACAAAACGCTCATGGATCTTGCGCATATGGCCTCTCCTTTCATTCGGCAGCCGACGGGAACAGCGCATCGGCAGCGCGCGGCAGGATGCCTACGCCGGCTTGTACGCCTTGATATTCATGCTGTGGACGCGCGACGCCCATTCCTGTTCGCCCTGCCAGGGCTTGTCGTCCACGATCTCCATGCGCTCAAAGCCCGCCTGCCGCATCCGGTCGAGATAGACTTCCTGCGGCTCGGCGCCCGACAGGCAGGCCACCCAGTTCCGCGCGTCGGCGGTCGCGTGCGCCGGCAGCGGCGCCGTGAGCAGCATGTCCGAAATGAACATCCGGCCCCCCGGCTTCAGGATGCGATAGGCCTCACGGAACACCGCGTCCTTGTCCGGCGCCAGGTTAATGACGCAGTTCGAGATGATCACGTCCACCGAGTCGCCGGCGACGGGCGTGCTTTCCATCTCGGTGAGGTGAAACGTCACGTTCGTCATGCCGAGGCTTGCCGCGTTACGGCGCGCGAGGTCCACCATATCGGGCGTCATGTCCACGCCGATGACGTGACCCTGCTCCCCCACCGCCTTGGCCGCAATGAAGCAGTCGATACCGCCGCCGCTGCCGAAGTCCACCACCGTGTCGCCGGGTCTGAGGTCGTCGATGGCCGTCGGATTGCCGCAGCCCGCCGACGCCATCAGCGCCTCGCTCGGCAGTCCTTCGACCTGCTCGTCGTCGTAAAGCTGCGTGGACGTGCCGCAACTATCATCGGCGCAACAACCGCCCGCGGCATTCGCCACCTCGGCGTAGCGCTCACGCACCAACGCCTTCACGTCCGCATCTGAAATCATGAGACTCTCCTGTCCGTTCTTCGTCACTTGTCGCACTACGCTAAACCATTTTCGGTTCAAGACGGCTTGTAATTCGAGGCGTTCCCCCTCACCCCAACCCTCTCCCTCCAGGGGAGAGGGAGCAGGAATACGGGCCACGCCGCAACCCGCCGACCCGTCAATCTGAAGCCATGGGCGTGAAGCATAGCACGTCAAAGGGCTTTCTCAAGCACCGGCGTGCAGCGTATCAATACTTGTACATGCGCTGCTGCGCGTCGACCTCCGGCAGGCGCAGGACGCGGTCTTCAGGCGCCTTGCGTAGTTCGGCTTCGAGGTAAGCGGCGCGGTCGGCGATGGTGGGGGGACGTTCGGGTATGTTGCGGAGGAAGCGCCACAGCCAGCCGGGACCGTCGGCCAGCTTGGGGTCCAGGGCCAGGGCGTGGCGGTAGTCCTGCAAGGCCAGGGCGTGCTGACCGGTGCGGTCATACAAAATGCCCCGGTCAGCATAGACTACGGCAAGGGAATCATCGAGCGCCAGAGCGCGGTCGAAGGCTTCCAGGGAGGCCTCGTAGCGCTCTTGATGCATCAGGGCCAGGGCGATGCCGAGGTGGGCCAAAGGGTGGTGGGCATGCGCTTCCAGGGCGAGCTCGAATTCGGCGACAGCCCGATCATACTGCGCGTCTTGCAGGCGGTAGTTGCCCGTCTTGACGTGATAGTCGCCCGGTGTGTCCTCCACTACGGTGCGCCAATACAGCACGAAGGCAACGACGCCCACGAACAGCATCAGCGCCAGGACGCCAGCGCGATTCTCCCTGCGGTAGAACGCGTTCATGTCAGCCAACCGACCTGAAGAAGATGAAGTGGTTGTACAGGAAGGCGAACGTCATGGCGATAAAGGCGGCGACCCAGGTGACCCGCTGCCGCAACCGCTCCCGGTCCGCGTCGTCGATATCGGCCTGAATGCGGCGCTGGTGGCGGTTGATGCTGAGGGCCAGGATAAGTTTGCGGAGGGGCCAGAAGAGCAACAAGCCCAGCAGAAAAGACGAAAAGCCGTACCAGGGAATGACCCACGGTGCCATGATGCAGCGCCCCTTGCCGGCCGCTCAACAATCCCCCTCTCCCCAGCCCTCCCCCGCGCAGGGAGAGGGAATTGTTGCTGTTGCTCCCTCTCCCCTGGAGAGGGAGCGGGTTGGGGTGAAGGGAACTAGTCCGACGCGGCCTCTGGAACCTTCACGTCGCCGATGTCTTCCACCAGCGCCACGACCTCCTGATCCGGCACCGTGGACATCTGCATCTTGTAGGCCAGGAACCACATCATGCCGACGCCCAGCGCCCACCACAAGATGTGCCAGGCCCAGATGGAGGGTATGCCGAATATCCACGTGGCGGCGTCGTTCGGGTTGCCGAAAATCGTGTTGCCGATGACGGCCCCCGGCCCGATGCCGAAGAAGAACCAGGCAATCGTGATGCCCCAGGCCCAGGGAATCAGGGGTTTCTTGGCCTCGGGCAGGCCGGCGTGTTCTTTCAGGAAGCTGTGGAACCGCATGCGATGCTCGGTCCCTTCGCGGCTTTGCGTTACAAGCGAAATCAGGATGGCCAGGCCGAGGTTGAAGATCAGGCCCCAACCCGCCGAGTGAATGGTCAGCGGCCATCTGCCCCATGCGGTGATGCCGAACCATTGTTGGCCGATCGACTCGGTGAGCGTCACTGCAATGATGCCGGCGATGAGCCCTACCGTGACCCCCTGCCGCGTCAGCCACGGCCACCAGCAGGTGGCGATCAGCGCCGGCCACATCTGGAAGCCGTACGCCACTGCCAGGCCGCCGAGCAGCACCAGGGCATCGCGCGAGGTGGTCGCCACCACCAGGGCCAGAATCGTAATCACCACCACGCCGATACGCCCGAGCAGTTTCTGCGACTCATGCGACGCATCGGGGTTGAAGAAGCGCTTGTACAGATCGCGCGTCAGCATGCCGGCCGCCGTAGACATGTAGGCCGCACCGGTCGACTGCATCGCCGCCAGGGCGCACACTGCCAGCAGACCCACGAGCCACGGCGCCACGTCGCTCATCAGGCGAATCAACACCGGCACCAGGAAACCCTGTTTGCCCGGCATTTCCATGATGTCGCCGCCCAGCTTCAGCACATCGCTGGCAAACCCGGCGGGTTGCCCCGCCGCCTGCGCCGCCTGCACGGCGTCCAGCATCGCCTTGTCAGCCCCCAACAAGTGCGCCCCCATGCCCTGGATGGCCGTGAAGACGATCAGGATGAAGCCGATACCGAACGACGACGCCCACACCTGCTGCGGCGCGAAGGGGCGCGGGTTACGGTTGGAAAATGACCACATCGAGAACGCCGGCGCCGACTGAATACCCATGAGCGCGAACATGTACGTGAGAATCATGATCCCCGTCCAGGCGCCGCCGACGGCGCTCGGCCCCGACTTCACGAACTGGATGACCCCTGGTATGGCGATGTAGTGGCTGTATCCCGCCGGCGTGCGCTTGCTGTCGATCTCCGCCAGCTTGGCGATGCCCTCGTTCAGGGCGCCGAAACCGCCGACGTAGCTCAGGGTGATCAGCCCGATGGCCGTGATACCCAGTGCCAGCAGGACGCACTGCACCGTATCCACGTAGGCTACCGCCCGCAGGCCGCCCGAGGCGACGTAAACGATGACGACCAGCGACAGCAGCCACATGCCGAGCCAGACGGGGAACAGATTGTCGGTGAGGACGTTGAACAGGAAGCCGGAGGCTCGCAGCTGCACCCCGAGGTAGGGCACGGAAAATATCAGAGCCACCAAGACGGTGAGGATGCGCATCAGGTCGGAGCGGAAGTAATCGGCGTACATTTCACCCGGCGTCACGTAGCCGAAGCGCTTGCCGAGCATCCATTGGCGCTTCAGGAACATCAGGCCGGTGAACGGGATGGTAATGGCGTAGAACGAGGCGTAGGCGTATTGGAAACCGTCGCGGTAGACGAGGCCGGGGTGGCCCATGAAGGTCCAGCCGGAGAATGACGTGGCGGTGGCAGCAAGCACGAACACCCACAGCGGAATCGAGCGCCCGGCGATGAAGTAATCCGAGGCTGTCCTGGCCGTTTTGGCTCCCTTCACCCCCCAGTAGATGCAATAGATCCAATAAAGGAGCACAAACACGAATAACCACACCACAGCAGCACTCATCTCGTTGTCCCCTCGTAGGATGCCGGCCCAGGTCTCGGTCTCCACGCATGACACAGAACGCCTGTTAAGGCGCTGTTAAAGGTAGCGTATCCTAGCACCGCCGCTCCGGGAACATCAAGAAGTTTTCGCCGCCCCGCTAACGGGCCTCGGCGGCGGGCGCGACGGCGTCCTCCAGCAACTCGTGGACCTGCTCCGGGGTGTAGCCCAGCCAGTTCTGCAGCACCTCCGCGGTGTGCTCGCCGATGGCCGGCGCCGGACGCAGGTCGGGATGCGGATGGGCGCTGAGGTTCAACCCCTGCCGGGCCACCGGAATCGGCCCCATGCCGGGCTGGTCAACGCATGGAAACAGGGCGCGCGCGGCGGCGTGCGGATCGCTCGCCAGGTCCGCCACGGTGCTGACGCGCTCGAAGGGCAGACGGAAGCGTTCGGCAGCAGCGAGGATGTCGGGGGTCGGCAGGCCGCCCGCCCACTCGGTGACGTGCGCCATGAGCTCGTCGCGGTTGGCGTAGCGCAGGTCGTCGGTGGCGTAGCACGGATCGTCCAGCAGTTCCGGGTGGCCGATCATCTCGCACAGGCGTTTGAACATGTTGCCGATGCAATTGAAGATCACGAAGCCGCCGTCGCTGGCCTGCACGCAGTCGCCGAGCGCGTAGATCAACGCGTTGCCCTGCTGGTGGCGAGTGGTGTCGGTCAGCGCGGTTTCGGCGATCATGCCGTAGGTGCCCGCAAAGGCGCTGATGGTTTCGATCAGCGACACTTCCACGAATTGCCCCTTGCCGGTGCGCTCGCGCTCGTACAGGGCCGCCATGATGCCGAAGCCGCCGTACAGAGCGGTGCTGAAATCGACGTACGGCAGGTGGTTGAGAAACGGCTGACCGCTGCCGTTGCAGGCCATGGCGCCGCTCCTCGCCTGCGCCAACCCGTCGAAGGCGACCCGCTCCGCGTCCGGTCCGTCAGCGCCGTAGCCCGTGATGGACAGCGCGATCAGGCGCGGGTTGAGGCCGAGCAGCCGCTCCTTGGCGAAGCCGAGGTCACGCGCGGCGCGCGGCGAGTAGTTCTGGATGAGGATGTCGGCCTTGACGATGAGTTGATCGAGCAGGCGCCGGCCCGCTTCGTCGAACAGGTTGAAAGCGGCGGACTTCTTGTGGCGGTTAATGGTGACGAAGTACATGGAATCGCCGTTCAGATGCGGTCCCCGCACCCGGTCCGGCTCCGGTCTGGGGCGCTCCACCCGAACCACCTCGGCACCGAGGTCAGCCAGCAATTGTCCGGCATACGGCGCGGCGATGAAGCGCCCCAGGTCGAGCACACGAATCCCGTCAAGCAACGGCTTTTGGGCCATGATAGGTTCTCCTTTTCGGTATGTCGGTATGATGGGTTGGAGCGGCGAGTATATCAAGTTCGGGGAGGGGCCGTTGCGTGAACCATGGGCAGCCTGCTTGACCGCCCGCCGAGGCACCCCTACAATGGCTGCTCTTACCGTGCAAGTACCTGAGATTCAAGGACCATACGACGATGTCTCGTGTTTACCGACCGCAGCACGTGTGGATCGACAGGCAGGTTGTGGACAGCCCGATCACCGCCAATGTGGTGCGCCAACTGGCCGCGGTGCCAATGGACGTGATCGACGGGCCGCCGCCGTTGCCGGCGCCGTCGGATCAGGCGGCGTTGATGACCCTGGCCAAGAAGCACCTGTATCTCACCGCGCAGAAGGGCCGTTTCGTGCGCGACTGCCCTGGCGCCAGCAGCCGCAATACCGACGGTCGGCTATGCTGCGGGTACGTCATCGTCGATACGGTGTCCAACTGCAACTACGACTGCACCTACTGCTACCTGCAAAGCTATATCAATACGCCCTACCTGACCGTGTACACCAACATCGACCGGCTGTTCGAGGAAGTCACGGCATTTCTGCGCGCCCGGCCGCACCAGCTGGTGCGCATGGGCTCAGGGGAGTTCAGCGATAGCCTGTCGCTCGACCCGCTGACCGGCTTTTCGGGGCTGCTGGTGCCGTTCATCCGCCAGTTTCCCAACGTGCTGTTCGAGCTGAAGACCAAAAGCGACCTGATCGAGGGCCTGCTGGACGTGGAACCCCAAGGGCGGGTGATGGTGTCGTGGTCCATCAATCCGCAGTCCGTGGTGCAGCGCGAAGAGCACAAGACGGCCCCGCTGGCGGCGCGCCTGCGAGCGGCCCAGCGCTGCCTTGAGGCGGGTTACAAGATCGGCCTGCATTTCGACCCTCTCTTGCACTTCCGCGGCTGGGAAGACGTGTACGAGCCCTTTGTGAAGCAGGTCTTCCAGGCCGTTGACCCGCGGGCCGTCACCACGATGAGCTTGGGCAGCCTGCGCTTCACCCCGGACCTCAAGGACGTGGTGCGGACGCGTTTTCCCAAGAGCCGATTGATGACCGCCGAGCTGTTTCCCTCCGACGACGGCAAAATCCGCTATTTCAGGCCGCTCCGTGCCGAGATGTACGCGAAGATGTGGGGCTGGATTCGCCGCTACGCGCCCGACGCACCGCTCTATCTGTGCATGGAAACGCAGACCCTCTGGCAGCAGACCTTCGGCCACGCACCCGCGTGCAGCGCCGACGTGGAGCAGCGCATCCAAACGGGCAAGATTCCCCTACTCGTCACCTAATGGGCTGAGCTCGAGGATACGATCCAGGCGGAAGTGCCGCTCCTCGCGGCGGAGGTGGCAGAAGGCATGAAGGAAACCGTAACCGCGTTGGAAGTAGACGCTGAGGGGCTGCACGACGCGGACGGTTTCGGGGGCGTGCCAAGCACGATAGCGCATGCACAGGGGGGCACTCTGAGGCAGGGCGTCTTGCAGGGCGGTTACCATGTCGCGGATGCCGACGCCGGCGGCGTCAGGCACGCGCGGCAGGATCAGATCGGCCAGGGTCACCGGCCCACGACGGCGCAATTCCGCGACAAAATGCTGCAGGACGTTCCAAGTGGCCAGCACGTCGCCCATGGCGCGGTGCGCGGCGGTATGGGCGATGCCCAGGGCGGCGGCGATGGCGCCGAGGCCGTTGCGGGAGAAGTCGAAATACGTACGCGCCAAGGAAAGCGTGTCGATAGCGACACATTCCGGCAGCGCGTCGCCGGCGATGCGCCACTCGTGGCGCAGGAAGCGCAGGTCGAAGTGCACGTTGTGGCCAACGACGACGGCGCCCTGCAGCAGGTCACGGATATCCGGCAGCAGGGCCGTGAAGGCAGGCGCCTCGGCGACCATGGCGTCGGTAATGCCGTGCACGGCGATCACCTCCGGCGGTATCGGCTGCTGCGGATGCACCAGCGACTCGAAGCGCGCCACTTCCCGCTCCCCCGCGCTGCGCAGCAAGGCAATCTCGCAAACACGGGCGCCCTTGTCCGGCGTCAACCCAGTGGTCTCGACATCCACACAAACCAGCGGCAACGCCTCGAACGGCGTCTCCAACGACAGCATTCCTTCCCTATCCTGTGCAGCCGGTAACGACATCTGAACAACTCCTTTTCTGACAATTTGCGGCCAGTATGACCGCCAAGGCTTGCGGCGTGCAAGCTTGTCTGCGTGAGATTGCTCCGGCAGAACGCATAATTTTAACCTTAATGTGGACTTTCCTACGTAAATGTTATGATACAAGCCGTTCTTGTGGAATTGCTCTCTTCCCCGGTCCCGGCCCGGCTCTGCCGAAAGACTTGATCGTGTCAAAGCGCCAACCCGTTGCAAGTCGTGATGATCATTCGGCAACAGGTCCCGGATGTCGAGCCGATCGGGCAGCGACTTTGCGAATTTGGCATCCCGTTTGCTCTTTGGCACCTAATTTGCTTCATCAAGTGACACAGGGGCTCGTGCGGGAGGCATACAGGCGCAATCCGTGTTGCCTGTCGGGTTTCCCGCCTCGCGGTGCACAGTCTACAAAGGAGCGAAGAAGGTGGAAAAACGCATGGCATACGCGACTATGAAGCGGCAGATACTGTGTCTATGTCTACTGGGCTTGATCCTGCTGCCCGGCTGGGGCGCTCATGCCGTAGCTGAGGATCGCCCAGCGTTGAAACTCATCTACAGCGACTGGCCCGGCTGGGTGACTTGGGAGATTGCCAGACAGAAGGACTTTTTCGCTCAGGAAGGCGTCGCGGTGGAGTTGTTGTGGATGGACTACGTAGCGGGCATGGATGCCTTCGCCGCCGGCCAGGCTGATGCCGTCTGCATGACGAACGGCGACGCCCTGGTCATAGGGGCGGCTTCAGGCAAGCCGTCAACCGCCATTATTCTGAACGACTATTCCAACGGCAATGATATGGTCGTTGGCCAACCCGGCATTGATTCGATCACGGACCTGAAAGGCAAAAAGGTCGGCGTTGAGGTCGGCTTTGTCGGGCACCTGCTGCTGCTGACGGCCCTCGAAGCCCACGGCATGACCGAAAACGACGTCACGCTGGTGAATATCCCAACGAATGAACTGCCCCAGGCGCTGGCAGCCGGCAGCGTCGACGCCATCACCGCCTGGCAGCCGAACTCGGGCCAGGCGCTCAAGATCGTTCCCGGCTCGAAGCGGCTGTACTCCAGCGCGGACAGTCCCGGCATCATCTACGATATGCTGTACGTGTCGCACGAAAGCCTGTCAGAAAGAGGCGGCGACTGGGCCAAAGTGGTGCGGGTGTGGTATCGCATCGTGGCGTTCATGGAGGACCCGGCCAACCGCGAGGAGATGCTCGAAATACTCAGTGCCCGCGTCGGGCTGCCGCCCGACGAATACGCCCCGTTTCTGGCCGGCACGCGCATCCTGTCGCTCGACGAGGCCCTGTCCGTCTGGCAGGCCGACGAATCGGCGGGGCTGAAATCCCTCAAGGGCTCGAACGCCTACGTCGACACCTTCAACGTCAAGTACGGCGTCTATCCGCAGGCGGAGACCGGGGATAGCTACTTCGACCCGAGCCTCACCTTTACCCTGAAGCAGAAGTAGCATGCAGCACGCGCCAACACCCTGGCTGGCGGTCCGACGCGAGTTCGCGCCACGCCGTGCCTTGGCGCTGAGCATCCTGGCGTTCCTGCTGCCCTGCGGCGTGTGGTGCGCGGTCAGTTATCTGCCGTTCGTCTGGCACCCCAAGGTTTTGATCCTTGCGTCTCACGACACCGTCCTGCTGGAGGGCAAACGGTACGACCCGCCGATGGTGGAGCGGATGAATGCCCGGGCGTTACAAGACGGCAAGACGCCGGCCGTGGGCCAGCCGGCCAACCCCGTGTTCCTGCCGGCACCCCATGAGGTCTTGCACGCCCTGTACACGGTCTTCACCACACCGCCGCGCAACCGGATAACCGACAAATGGTTCCACCAACGGATCTACGAAAGCCTGCGGGTTATCTTCTGGGGTTTTGTGTGGGCGAGCCTCCTGGGCGTGCCGCTGGGCGTCCTGTGCGGCACGTTCGCCCTGTTCTCGAAGCTCAACGAACCGGTTATCGACTTCATTCGCTACATGCCGGCGCCAGCCTTCGGCACGCTGATGGTCGCCATTCTCGGCACCCAGGAAGCCCCGAAAGTCGCCATCATCTTTATCGGCACCTTCTTCCAGATGGTGCTGGTGCTGGCCAACACCACGCGGCAGACCGACACCGCGCTCCTGGAAGCCGCCCAGACCCTCGGCGCCAGGCGCTGGCGGCTGGTGACGCACGTGGTGATTCCCGGTGTGCTGCCCAGGCTGTATATCGACATGCGCATCCTGCTCGGCTGGGCCTGGACGTACCTCATCGTGGCGGAGCTCATCGGTGAAAAGAGCGGCATCACGGCGTATATCCAGCAGCAGGGGCGCTATTTCAATTTCGAGCGGGTCTATGCCGGCATCGTGAGCATCGGCCTGCTTGGGATCGGCACCGATCAGATCCTGCGGCTGTTCGGACGCCAGATGTTTCCGGCGCAGCGGCAAGGGGCCCCAGGCTTTCTGACGACCCTCTCTCGAACGCTCGGCGCCGCGGTCCGTAGACGGGTGCCGGCCGCCGTTCCCGCATCTCCCACCCGGGAGGCGAGGTCTGTTGATGGCGCTGCCTCTTGAACTTCCCAGCTATACGGACATGGAGCCGGCGGTGCGCGAGCGTTTTGGCCGCATCCGGCAGCGCCCGGTGATTCTGCACGTCCAGGGACTCGACAAGACCTTTATCGGCAGCCAGGGCGAGGACGTGGTGGCGCTCCGGGACATCACCTTCCAGATCCACCGCCGCGAATTCATCTGTGTCATCGGTCCCTCCGGCTGCGGCAAGTCGACCCTGAACCGGATCATTGCCGGCCTGGAATCCCCGACGGCCGGCACGGTCCTGCTGGATGGCGAAGCAGTGCGGGAGCCGGGCCCAGAGCGCGGCATGGTGTTTCAGAGCTATACCCTGTTCCCGTGGCTGACGGTGAAAAAGAACGTCATGTTCGGACTGCGCATGACCGGCTGCAGCTCGCAGCACGCCGAGGCAACCGCCAGACAGTGGATCGACATGGTGGGGCTGGCTGACTTTATCGACCACTATCCACACCAACTCTCGGGCGGTATGCAGCAGCGCGTGGCCATTGCCCGCGCCCTCGCCAACGAGCCGCGCGTTCTGCTCATGGACGAACCCTTCGGGGCCCTCGATGCGCAGACCAGGGCGCAGATGCAGGGTTATCTGTTGCAGATCTGGCGTAACGTCAATATCACCGTTCTGTTTATCACCCACGATCTTGACGAAGCCACCTACCTGGCCGACCGGATTGTCGTGCTGGGGCGTAATCCCGGTTCGATCAAGGAGATCATCGAGGTGCCCGTGCCGCGGCCGCGTCGCCCCGAGCACCTGCTGGCGCCGGCGTTCTTTGCCACCAAGCAGCGCTTGGAGGAACTTATTCATCCGCCGGGAGAAGCCCGGGACATGCCCTTGCCGATTTTTCGCATGACGTACGTTGGTGATGAGGCGTTGTGATACAAGATATACACGTTGGGAGCGAGGAGAACAGGAATGCCTGAGGATGCCACACCGCAGTCGCGGCACGGTCCGGAGGCGCGTTACGCCGTCGAGGCGGAAGCTGCGCTGCCGCAAACGAAATACGAGCAGGAAATCGCCTGGCGGCTCGAGGTGGGATTGCCGGCGGCCGATTCGGTCGTGGACCGGTCAATACCCACGTTCAGCCGCGGGGAATTACCGCATTTCGCCGGCATCAACACCTTCCTCAAGCAACATTTCCTTGAGGACGTGCGGCAATGCGGCAACTACGACGTAGCGATTGTTGGGGCGCCCTTCGACGGCGGCACCACGTACCGGGCCGGCGCCCGCTTCGGACCGCAGGGCATCCGCAAAATATCCGCCCTGTACGGCTCCTACAGCTTCGAGCTCGGCGTCGACCTGCGTGAATCGATCACCATGTGCGACCTGGGCGATATTTTCACCATCCCCGCCAATATCGAAAAGACCTTCGACCAGGTGAGCAAGGCCGTGGGACACGTCTTTGCTTCGGGCGCTTTTCCGGTGGTGCTCGGCGGCGATCACTCGCTGGGTTATCCCACCACACGAGCAATCGCCGAGCATCTGGGCGGCGGCAACCTTGGAATCATCCACTTCGACCGCCATGTCGACACGCAAGACACGGACCTCGACGAACGCATGCACACCACGCCGTGGTTTCATGCCACCAACCTGCCCAACGTGCCGGCCAAAAACCTGGTGCAGATCGGTATTGGCGGCTGGCAGGCGCCGCGCGCCGGGGTCAAGGTGTCACGGGAACGCGGCACAACGATCATGACCGTCACGGACTGCGTCGAGATGGGAATCGAGAAAGCTGCGGAACGCGCCCTTGAGGTAGCATGGGACGGGGCCGATGCGGTGTGGCTGTCGTTCGATATCGACTGTCTCGACGCGGCGTTTGTTCCCGGCACGGGATGGCCGGAGCCGGGTGGTTTTCTGCCGCGAGAGGTGTTGAAATTCATCCACCTGATAGCCGCCGAGGGCTTCGCCGGCATGGAAGTCGTCGAGTGTGCACCGCCGTACGACAACGCCGAGATCACCTCTCTGATGGCCTGCCGCGTGATTTGTGACACGCTCGGTTGCCTGGTCCGCGCCGGCCACTTGCCCAAGGCAGGCGCGGCGTAAGGACGCATGGTGGCCTGACAATGCCTCCCTCATTCATACTCGTCACCGAGTTGACGGCGTATCACCCCGACTGGCCGACCGCCCTGGCGCAAGCCGAGGCGCTGACGGAGCCGTTGGCGCCGCAACTCGGCTTTGCGCCGCGTATCCGTCTGGCCTGCCTGCCACCCGCGTCTCACCTCCTGCGCGCGCCCGACAAGCCGTCAGCCGCGCTGCGTTTCGACCTGGCAACGGTCCTGGCCCACGAGGCGGCAGCCCGCAGGGGCGATATCTTCCTGATTCCCACCATGCTTGATTTTGGCCTCGTGCAAAAAGCACAACTGGCCGAAATTACCGCAAGCGTACGGCAGCAATTTCCCCAGACGACGATCGCCTACGACGACGTGGACCCCTGTCACCCCTTGTTGGTCGAGGCCTGGGCGGAGCGCGTGTACCAACAGCTCGCGGGCTCGCCCCTCAAGCCCGAGCAGGTGGGCCTGCTGCTCGCCGCCAGCGGTGACGGCGCCGGCGCCGGACGGTCACAAAGCTACCGGTTGATGCGCCTGCTATGGGAACAAGTCGGTTGCGCGCGGGGCGAGGTGGGATTTTGCCGCCATGCCCGGCCCTCGCTGCGGGAACAGCTTGAACGCTGTACGCGGGAACACCTGACGTGGGTCATCGTGCCACAGGCGGCGTGGCGCAATGCACACGACGACGAGGTACGAACGAGCTGCGACGAGTTCAGCCGCACGGTGCCGGCCGCACGCACCTGGATGACGACGGAGCCTGTCGGGAGCATTGCCCTGCCGTCAGACCGAGACCGGGCCACGCCTGGGCTACTGACATGGCTCGCGCAACGTATCCTGCGGCTCTGGCAAGAAAGACGCGACAAATTCGCCGTCAAGGAACCATCCGCCAAACAGCGCCGCAGCCCACAGGTCAGCCGTCTACGCGGCCCCCAGACAAGCTGCCCGCTCACCGACCTGACCGAGCCATTGGACGCCAACCTGTGCTACGGCACCGGCCTTGTTGCCGAGGTCTACGACCAGGAAGGACTCGCCCGTCTCTTCGGACGCTTGCGGCAATCATCTTCCCCCACGCACGTCTTCATCAAGGTCACGTGGCACGGTTACGCCCCGGGAACGTACACGGACCCGGTGGCCCTGGACATGCTGCTCGGCGCCCTGCCCGGACAGGCGGTGCTCCTTGAGGGCCATACGTCGAGCCGCAACCTCGGCGGCGCCACATGGGATTGGGCCAAGCACAGCCGGCAACATCGCGCCTGGATTGCCGAGCAAGAGGCGGACTACCTGCGGCGCACCGGCCTGGCAGAGGTGATTCGGAAGCACAAAGCACAGTACCTGAATGTCACCGAAGCCTTCTGGGACGGACGGTGCGCGCCGCAAGAAAGCATTGAGGCGATCTTGCGCGAGGCCGGTGTACGGCTACATCATCCCGCCCTGGCTGCCTATGTACCCGAAGCGCTGTTGGCTCACCGCGGCGCGCCGTTCCTCAGCTTCGCACGGTTCAAGGGGCCGACGCGCCTCAGTGTCGCCAATCTGTTCGGCCTCATCCCGGACGTGCTGCGCACGGCGTGGCACGGTCCGAACATGACCCATTTTGCCCGTGTCTGTTGTGATCTGGCGAAGCTGTACGGTTGTCTATTCGACATGTATGGGATGGTGGAAGGACTGCACGCCGCGGTGCGCTGGAACCGGCGCGGGCTATACCGAAGTCGGTGGGGCAATTACGACCTCATACCGCACCCCGGCTTGGTCACGTTCAGTCGGGACTTGGCCGTCGCCGACGTGCTGGCCAGTCGTCTGCAAGGCCGGAAGGTGCACGACAGCGTTTTTTTTCAGGTCATCCGCCAGGAACTCGGCTTTCCCGGACAAATCGCCCGCCTGCCGATTCCCGAAGATCTGGTGCTGCGTCTGGCCTGAATCTCGTTGTTCCAGAGTCTTTCGCTCCTCACCGGCCGGTGAAGGCTGGTGCTGCCGGACAACACCCTCTCCCTTCCTTGGCCTCGAAGAAAAAAAAGGCCGTCCCGATACTCAGGACGGCCTCAATCGGACTGCCAAAACCAACTACCCCGCCGCCCATCCAGAACGACGGGTCTGCTCGACGACAAGTTGAAAGGATTTCATAGGGCGTCCTCCGTTTGCTGCAGCTCGGTCATCCGGCTTACCTCGGCTTCAAGGCAAGGCCATCAATCCCGTCACGCAGGACGCGCGTCGCCCGGCAATCGTCTTCGTTATAGTCAAGAATTCGTTGGCGAATCGTTGCATCGCCCGTTTCTACCCAACGGTGAAACCATTCAATTGACGCCGCTCCAGACGGATGCGGATCCCGCCAAGCAAACCCCAGATAACTCGCCAACGTCTTAATCGAAAAGTCTCGCGTCGGCCATTCGGTGGCCTTGAGTACCACGTCGTAATAAAGATCCACCGACCGCTCCGGGTCGAACAGCGCTTCCAGTTCTTCCTCCGTGCACACGTCAGGGTATTTCTCGCGGAGTTTCCTGTAGATGGTCCGCTCGTATTTCGAGTAGTAATACATGACGCAGGACTGACGTTCCCGCAGGTAGCACCACGCCTCCTCAAAGGCCTGCCGTTCGGCTTCCGCAGTGGGTTCATCGGCAAAGAAGGCAACGAACCTCTCCGTTTCGTTGTTGCGGTGGCGCCGCTCAACGAATCCGTGCAGGTAACAAATGTCGCGCATCGGGTCGACTTCGATATCGAAAAAGAGTTCCAACTCCGCCCCTGGCAGCGTGATCGACTCCCGGAGATAGGGCTTTGCCTTGTCACCTGCCGCGATGAGCTGCGCGCGGGCGTGAAACTTCTCCAGGGTCGCAAGCCCGATCCCCGGAAAGGCAGTCTTTTTACCAACGACAAAGTTGGCGGGATCGGACTCGGCCAAAGACAGGATGGTCGGGAACCGATTCATCAAGGTGTCGCGACTGGTGCGGCCCAACTGGGGGATCAGCGTCAGGTCGTTCGCATCGACCAGGCGTGACGTGCAAGCGGTGTACCAGTGGCAAAGCTTGCAGAGACTGCTGTATGCAGCAAGGGTCTTACTGGCCTGATCAACGATTGATTTCGCTTCGCCGAGACACTCCTGGTAGTCTTGCCAGAGGGTCCTCGGATTCCGTTTGCCGTGAAGTTCCTCGAAGTCGTAGACGACTTCTTCCCCGTTGATGTCCCAGACGAAGGCGCGTCTGCCAGCGGAAAGGCCCTTGCGCTCCAAAATGTCCGTGTAAAGGGCGAGCTGTACGGCGTAGTGCTTCTTGGGCCTTGAATGGTCCTCTGGGCCTTCCTCCCCCGAACCTGACTTGATGTCGCCAGCCATATACCCGTCACCTTCTCTGCGCAACAGATCCGGATCACCGAGCAGGCCCACAGCCTGTATACGTCCGCTGTAGATCATGAAATCGCCGCGCTGCATGGCCTCCAGCGTCTGCCGTTCCTTTTCGTCGCCAGCTTCCAGGGAAAGATCGGTGCAGGGCACCTCCAGACCTTCGATGACCTGTTTCTCGAAAAGCGAGCCTTTCTCCCAGAGGAGCTGGATGAATGGATTTGGCGCATCGCGCTCCGAGGGGTCGGCGAACAGATCCATAGCAACCCGATGCGGACACGACACGAGATCGTAGAGCATCGAAGCGGTGACAGATGCAGTCATAAGTGAGCCTCCTTATGCCTACGGAAACGTTGAAAGAATCCGGCGCGTGGGGAGCTGCCGGCCCCTTTATTTTCAGTATCTTTCTCTTCTCCCCGTTTTCACCGCCGCTACCGAGATGCGCCCCTGGGTATTGGAATTGCCCTTTTTCGCCAGAACCTTCCAGAAAAGAGGAAAGGCAATGCCGTCGTGGACGACGAACAAGACGAGGAAGTTGATCGGTGTCCTGCCAAGCATCCATTGGGTTCGATCCAAGGCTAAGGTGTAGGGGGCATCGGGTAGAAAAGCGAGGATGAACTCAGCCATGCGAGCGGGTTGGAATTGGACGTGTTTGAAGAAGCATTTCAGGCGCCGACCGTGCGAGCCGATCTCGGCGGCGCCTGGGAAGGCGGTGCCGGGTTGTGCCAGATTGACGATTTTGACCTTGAACAAGGCGATGACGATGGCGGCCAGGCAGGTGAGGCGAGCGCGGTGTAAGGCAAAGGTCGATTGGAGCAAGTCGGCGAGCATGGTAGAGTGCTTCACGGGTGTAATCTCCCTGAGACATGAGTCGTTGCAGATCGGTTTGAGACCTTCCGCCATAGGAGGTTACACCTTGTCTTTCAACTACTTAATGACTTTTGTCATGTACAGTGGGTAGTTTTTTACACACTGTTCACACAGGAAGGAGACTGCAGTGTTGAGATTAACTCGTCGGAACTTTTTGCTTGGTGCCACTGCCACCACCGGACTCTGTGTCCTGACGGGTTGTGGTGGTGGTGGAGATGGTGCATCGTCATCATCTTACGATAACTCTGACAGTGACGCGGTCACTCAGGCTATCGTCAACTGGCAGATAGTCAGTGACGGACCTGAGCCGGGTTACAAAATCGTCCAATTTTTTACCACGCTGGACATACCCGCACCCCTGATGTTAGCGATGCCGGACCGAGTCCTGTCCGGTCAAGAGCCGGTTGCCAGTTTGTTTTTGGACGGCGACCTCGACGAAAGTCGGGCGGAGTATGACGATGAAGTTCTGGCCGGTTTTTTAAGCAGCGCCAGACTCATCGAACGGGAAGAGGATCCGATTGCGGTCTACAGACCGCATGGCTACACCGACACTGAACGTTTAACGATGAAATCTGAGAGTATTATTTCGCGATGAGTTCGGGATTGAACTGAGCAGTTTCTCCTGTTGTGGATCTCACGGGTGGATTGATCCAGACCGCTTCGGGCAGGGGGTCTGGTTTTGGGATGCCTCGAACGAAGCGTTCGGGATGACGGGTCCAAGCGGCTTGAAGGGTCCGCCGGCGCTGGTGCAGCACGCTCTGGGTTCGATGGTGATGGACGTCGCCCGGGGTGAGCATGGCAATGCCGCCATGTCGATGCTCGGTGTTGTACCAAGGGAAGAACGTTCGACAGAAGGCGATGGCGGCGGTGATGTTGTGAAAGCGCCCAGGGAAGCCTGGGTGATACTTCAGGGTCTTGAACTGCGCCTCGGAGAACGGGTTGTCATCGGACACCTGGGGGCGGCTCAGCGACCGCGTGACCCCGAGGTCGGCGAGCAGTTGTGCGGTGCACTTGCTCGTCATCGGCGCCCCGCGGTCGGAGTGCAAGGTGAGGATCTGGGGCCGGACGCCTTGTTTGTGGCAGGTCTCTTCGATGAGACAAGCGGCCAGCGCCGAGTTCTCCCGGTCGGCGACCATCCAGCCGACCGCGTAGCGGCTGAAGATGTCGAGCACGACGTAGAGGTAGAAGTACGTCCACTTCGTCGGCCCCAGCAGTTTGGTGATATCCCAGGACCAGGTCTGGTTCGGGGCCGTGGCCACCAGTTCGGGTTTGGCGTACTGGGGATGCTCACGCTGATTGCGCCTTCTCGGACCGGCTGGTTGGTGGCCAGGATCCGATACATCGTACGCTCCGAGCACAGGTAGTGGCCTTCGTCGAGCAGCGTCGCCACAACCTCCGCCGGCGCACGGTCAACGAAGCGTGGACAGGCGAGCACATCGAGGACCTGCTCGCGCTCGGAGTCACACAGCGCCCGGGCGGGCGTTGAACGGGGCTGCTGGTGCCCGGGAGTTAACCTCTGACGACGGTAGAAAGTCGCCCGCGACACGCCCAGCGCCTGGCACGCCGGCACGACGCCGACCTGCTCCGCCAGCGGTTGGGCCGCCATCAGGAGCGCGTTTCGTGTTCGAGGTTCAATCCCAGCAGCCCGGCAACTTTTCCCTGCACGTCCAGGATCGTGTGCGCGGTGTGCAACTCGTGTTCCAGGCGAGCCACTTTCGCTTCGAGCACGCGCACCTTCGCATCCAACGGGTTGCGTTCGGCCGGTTTCGCGCCGCGCTTCTTCGAGGCCAACTCCCGCAACGAGCCCTTGCGCCGCGCCTTGCGCCAAGTCGCCAGATGAGAGCTGTACAACCCCTCGCGGCGAAGCAGGCGGCCAACCTCGCCGGGCTGTGTGCAGCGATCGGCCTCCTCAAGGGTCCGCAGCCGATACTGCGCGGTGAACTGGCGCCGCTTCGGCTTGGCCACGACCTCCGGGTCCGGCGTCGCTCTGGCTCGGCCGTCCCTGGGGGCCTCGTCGCTACGCTCCTCGACCCCCAGGGACGGATAGGGAATCTCATTCAATGTCATCGAGTCTCTCTCTGCGGTCATCGGTTTTCACCTCCACCGCCCTACAGTAATTCAACCGAGGGGTCCCGGTGTCTCAGTCAGTTGGCAAGAGGGAACGGGAAGAGGATCCGATTGCGGTCTACAGACCGCATGGCTACTACCGACACTGGCGAAATCCCGACTCAGAGAGTATTATTTCGCTATCTGAGCGATGAGTTCTTGAACTCTTTAACCTCTATGGCCACAGTGGCGGGTCCTTGGTGGCGGCCAGTATCTACCAACACCCACCATTGCAACACCTGGTGGCGACGGTTGGTTTGTCCGCACCACCACTCTACGGAAAATATAAACACCATCCGGGTCAATACGATCCTTTTGACCACCTGGAGGAATTGGTGGGGCTTGATCCCCCGATACCGGTCCTTTTTGTGTACGACAGAAGGGACAGGATAATAGACCCGGCCAAAGGATCTCTGCCTTATGAAGAAAAGGCCAAGAGGTTGAGGATACCGATGATATTGGGGGTGGAGGTTGAGGCCGACGGGCCTCCGTACCACTACACCTATAACCAACTCGGGGACGAATTGCGTGCCCCGGGACACGAAGCGTACCGTCCTTATCGTTCTTTGTAGATCTACAAAGAAGCGGTCCTTTGTGACATCAAAAGGGAGATTCGAGGTCGCGTCAAGCGGCGACGCTACGCTCAATGGCTAGCAGAACCCACGCCGTGGCGCCGTTCTCGGGCAGCGGGAACGTCCGCATGCCGGCCCAGGCGGGAGAAGCCAGAAGCGCCTCGGCTTCCCAGTGCTCGGGACTATCTGGCGGCTTGCGCAGCAGGAGTTTTCCATGCGGGCGCAATAAGGGCAGGGTGAGTCGCATGAGGTGGGCGATGGAACCAACGCCGCGCGCCACGACGGCATCGAAACGTTCGTCGGGAGGCGTGCGGCGGGATAGTTCTTCAGCGGAACCCCAGGCGGGGTGGCAATTGTGCAGTCCCAGGGCCAAGGCAGCGTGGCGCACGAAGGCGATTTTCTTGCGGGTGCGGTCGAGGAGGGTGACATGAAGGGCGCCGCCCCAGACGGCCAGCGTCATGCCCGGCACGCCGGCGCCGGTGCCGAGGTCGAGAACGCGCCCGGCGGTGGGGATCAAATCGGGGCGGCAGAAATCGAGCGACTCAATGATAAGCACATCGAGGATGCGTTCGGGGTCGCGCAGGCCGGTGAGGTTGAGGTGCGGGCGCGCCTGCAACACAAGCTCCAGGTAGCGCATCAAAGCGTCAACCTGGCCCGCGGAAAGGTCGAGGCCGCGGCGCTCACACTGCTGGCAGAGGCGCTTCCTGAGGCGTTGATCGGTGGTGGGCATGCGAGGTGCGGTGCTTCTGAAAATAGACCATGAGGATGGCCACCGCGGCGGGCGTGACGCCGGAAATACGCCCGGCTTGTCCCAGCGAGGCCGGACGGATGTGCAGCAGCTTTTCCTGAATCTCAAGCGACAGGCCGGGCACTTGGCAGTAATCGAAATCGGTCGGCAGCGGCATGTCTTCGAGCTGCGCGACGCGCGCGACTTGTTCGAGCTGCCGCCGAATGTAGCCCTCGTACTTCAGGTGGATCTCGACCTGCTCGATCACATCCGGGCCGAGTTCGGGCGCCTCGCCCATCAGTTGCAGCACGTCGGTATAGGTCAATTGCGGCCGCCTGAGCAACTCCGACGCCAAGGCCGGCTGGCTGAGCGCGTCGGTGCCGCGCCGCGTCAGCAAGTCGTTGACCCCGGCATGGGGCATCACGCGGCAGGCGGCGAGCCGGCCAATCTCCGCTTCGATGTGCTGGCGTTTGTCGCAGAAGCGTCGGTAAGTATCCTCGGGCACCAAACCCACCGCATAGCCCTTGTCGCGCAGCCGCAGATCGGCGTTGTCCTGCCGCAGGATGAGGCGGTACTCCGAGCGCGAGGTAAACATGCGGTAGGGCTCGCTGGTGCCCAGCGTCACCAGGTCGTCAATGAGGACGCCGACGTATCCCTCGGTGCGCTTGATGACCAGCGGCGGTCGCCCGCGTACCTGGAGCGCCGCGTTGATGCCGGCCATCAGGCCCTGCGCCGCGGCCTCTTCGTAGCCGGTAGTGCCGTTGATCTGCCCGGCGTGGTAGAGGCCGGCGAGACGCTTGGTTTCCAGGGTCGGGCGCAGCTCGGTGGGCGGCACGAAGTCGTACTCCACCGCATAGCCCGGGCGCATGACTTCGGCCTCTTCCAACCCACGAATCGTGCGCACCATGGCGACCTGAACATCTTCGGGCAGGCTGGTGGAAATACCGTTCGGGTAGATTTCCACCGTGTCGCGGCCCTCGGGTTCGAGGAAAATTTGGTGCCGCGTCTTGTCGGGAAAGCGTTTGACCTTGTCTTCGATCGACGGGCAGTAGCGTGGCCCAACACCCATGATCACGCCGCTGTACAGCGGCGAGCGGTCGAGATTCTGCCGGATGACGTCGTGCGTGCGGTCATTAGTGTAAGTCAGATAGCAGGGCAATTGGGATTGGGTAATCGCCTCGGTGTCGAATGAGAACGGCGGCGGCGGGTCGTCGGCGGGTTGCACCTCCAGGCTGTCAAAGTCGATGGTGCGGGCATTGAGGCGCGGGCAGGTACCGGTTTTGAGGCGACCCAGCGGAAAGCCGTGGTCGGCGTAGTCCTGCGACAGCCCGTTGGCCGGAAATTCCCCGGCGCGACCGGCCGGAAACTGCCTGAGGCCGACGTGAATGACGCCGCCGAGAAAGGTGCCGGTGCTGACCACGATGGCTCGGGCCTGATACGTCTCGCCCATTTGGGTGACGACGCCGCAGACACGGTCGCCTTCGACCAGTAAGCGCTCGATCAGCGCCTGCTTGATGTCCAGGCCGTCTTGCGCCTCCAGCCGCGCTTTCATCTCCAGGCGGTAACCCAGCTTGTCGGCCTGAGCGCGGTAGCCGCGCACGGCAGGCCCCTTGCTGCGGTTCAAAACGCGAAACTGGATGCCCGTCTTGTCGATGCAGCGGGCCATTTCGCCGCCCATGGCGTCGATCTCGCGCACCAAGTGGCCTTTGGCGATGCCACCGATGGCGGGGTTGCAGGGCATCAGGGCGATGCTGTCCAGGTTGGTGGTAAAAACGGCGGTGCGGCAGCCCATGCGCGCCGCGGCCAGGGCAGCCTCGCAGCCGGCGTGCCCGGCTCCCACCACGATCACGTCATACCTACGGGTTGTTGATGCCACAGGCATGGCCTACTCCTCAACAAGGGTCATTTGCCCACGCAGAATTGATGGAAAATGCGGTCCAGCACCTCGCCCGCGACGCTCTCCCCGAGCACGTCGGCGATGTGCTGCAGCGCCTCGCCGACGTCGAGCGCCACGCACTCAAGCGGCATCTCGTGTTGCAGGCCGTGCCGCGCCGTGCGGACGTTCTCCAGGGCGCTTATGATGCGCTGATGGTGCCGGACGCGGGTCAGAAGCACCTCATCCTGACTCAGCGGCTCGTTGCCCAGCGCTTGGCGCACAATGGCCTGCTCAAGTTCGTGCAGGCCATGTTGCCGCAAGGCCGAGACGTCAAGCACGGGATCCAACGCGCCCGACAATGCCAAGTCAGCGACGGGCCAAGACATGGGCAGATCACATTTGTTGCGTACCAGCAGGCGCGGTACTTCCGCTGTCTCGGCCAGCACCAGAAGGTCGTCCGCGGTCAGCGTGACGCTGCCGTCGAGTACGACGATCAACAATTCGGCACGCTCAACCACGGTGCGAGCCCGGCGCATGCCTTCCTGCTCGATCAAATCCGCCGCGGTGTGAAGGCCGGCGGTGTCCGTCAGGCGCACCAGCACGCCGTCGATGCTCAATTCCTCTTCAATGGTGTCGCGCGTTGTGCCCGGCTGCGGTGACACGATAGCGCGGTCGCGACCTAACAGGGCGTTCAGGAGGCTGGATTTTCCCACGTTGGGACGGCCAACGACGGCGACGGCCATGCCGTCGCGCAGCAAGCGGCCACGCGCAAACGAGGCGCTGAGAGCTTCCAGCTGAGTTGCCACCGCCTGTAATCGCTCGCAGAGGACCGCCTCGGAGACCAATTGCAAGTCTTCTTCGGGAAAATCGATCCCCGCCTCCAGGTAGACGCTGACCTGTATCAATTCCTCGCGTAGCGCCCGGAGATGGCGGGACAGGGCGCCGTCGAGTTGATTGATGGCGGCACGATGGCTCGCCTGGGTGCGGGCGTTGATCAGGTCGATGACCGCCTCGGCCTGGGTGAGGTCGAGGCGCCCGTTGAGGAACGCCCGCCGCGTAAACTCGCCGGGTTCGGCCACCCGCACGCCCGGCGCCAAAACCGTTTCCAGAACGCGCTGCGTGGTCATCACGCCACCGTGGCAACTGATCTCCACCACGTCCTCGCGCGTGTAGGAATGCGGCTGCCGCATGACGCAGAGCAACGCTTCGTCGATCCGCTCACCTTGTTCATCAACCACGAACCCATGATAGACGCGGTGCGATTGCAGACGTGTCAGCGGCAAACCGCTGGGCCGCACGAATACTCGCTGCGCCACGGCGACGGCGACCGGTCCACTGACGCGCACCACGCCGATCCCGCCCACGCCTAACGGCGTAGCAATGGCGGCGATCGTGTCGTGCCGGGACGCTTCCACGCCTCCGCCTCGCCTAGCGTTTGCTCACGGTCCCGGCGCTGGTCTTTTCCAGCCCGCGGGTACGATTCGTCAACATCTGCTGCACGACACTGAGCATGTTGTTGAACAGCCAATACACCACCAAACCGGCCGGCGCGTTCAGGAAAAAGAACAGAAACATCAGCGGCATGAACTTCATGATCTTGGCCTGCGTCGGGTCGCCCACGGTGGGTGTCATGCTCTGCTGCCAGAACATGGTGGCGCCCATCAGCACGGGGGTGATGTACGACGGGTCATACACCGACAGGTCGCAGATGCCGCGGAAGCCCCAAAGGACTTCGTTTTCCCAACAAATAAACGGGGCATGGCGCAATTCAATGGAATACAGGAGGGCATTATAAAAAGCGAAGAAGAAGGGAATTTGCAGGATCATCGGCAGGCAGCCGCCCATCGGGTTGACCTTCTGGTCGCGGTAGAGCTGCATCGTGGCGCGATTGAGACCCTGCTTGTCGTCTTTGTAAAGCGCCTGTAACTCCTTCATTCTAGGTTGCAATTTCTGCATCGCCTTCATGGACTTGTAGCTTTTGTGGGTCAGCGGCCAGAAGATGATTTTAATGAGGATCGTGACGAGAATGATAGACACGCCGTAGTTGTGAACCCAGCGGTTGACCAAACGCAGAAGCTGCAGCATGGGCCGGGCCATGGGGGAGAAAAAGCCAAGATCAATGACCTTGCCGAGCGAGGGCTCAACGGCCTCCAGTAGAGGCTTCTCCTTGGGCCCGACATACACCTGCACGATTTGCTGAGGCCTGTCGGGGTGCAGGGGGGTACGGACGGCAACAGTCAGCGCCCCCTCCCGGCTACTGCTGACGATGACGGCGTCGGCTTGCGGCTCGCGGGGAATGAGGACGGCGGTAAAGTAGGTGTCACCGAGGGAAGCCCACGAGACCGATCCCTGCTCAACGACGGGGGCGCCGTCTTCATCCGGGACCGCGTCGAAGATTTTGCCGCTCACGTAACTCCGGGGCAGGGCGGCCGTCTGGCCGCGGCGCACCTCGTCATCGCCGGGGTCGAGAAGCCCGGGTCCCCATTGCAGATGCAAGGCATTCCTGGCACGTGGTGGCAAGCCCTGCACCGAGGTGCCTACCTCAAAGTCGTATCGACCGAGGGTAAATCGATAATTACGGTGCACGGTGACGCCGTTTTCCAGAGTGGTATGAAAGCTGACCTCGGCGTCCGTACGGTAGTCGGACAGTACCACGTCCTCACTGTCGCTCGCGAAGATCTGGCGGCCCAGCGGGATCGCCAGGGTGCCGTCCATCACAACGTTGGCCGCCAGCGGCACCGTTGATGCACCACGCACCGGGGTAATCTCAATGGGCGTCGCGTCGTCGTCAAGACCCGTGTGGTAATTGCGAAACTGCACCGTCTGCACCCCGGCGCCGCGGCTCGTCAGGGTGACGAGCGCCACACCGGTATCAATCTGGATGAGTCGCTCCTGAATATCAGAATCAGTCCGCTTCACGGCTTCGCCGGGAGCGGACGGGGTTTCCTGTTCCGCAATGCGGATGGATCCCGGCGGTAGCTGCGTATCGGGCGAAAGGGCACTGGGCGGAACGGTCTCGTCAAATTCCGTTGGGGGCGGCGTCGAAGGCGCAAACAAAAGCGACCACGCAACGACCACGACCAAGGACATTACGATGGCCAGAATGGCTCGTTTTTCCATGCTAACGTCCTATGACACGATTCCCACCAGGGATGGGAAAATCAACGCCGCCGCGCGACAGGGGTTGGCACCGCAGCACGCGCCAAGCGCCTTTCAACAGGCCGCGCCACAAGCCATACGCGTGCAGCGCCTGAACGACATACTCGGAACAACTGGGATAAAAACGGCAAGACGGGGGAAAGAGAGGCGACAGGGCCTTTTGGTATACCCGGATGAGAACGATCAACAATTTAGTCATCACGAACTCAGGCTTCTTGCCTCCCGCTCTGGCGACCGCGCAACAACCCGCAAAACTGTTCCGTGTAGACGCTAGCCGGCGCATTGGCCGCTGCACTGCGAGCTACGACAACGACGTCACTGTGCGGGTTCAACAGGTTCTTGTGACGGCGAAACACCTCGCGCAGACGGCGTTTGACACGATTACGCACCACCGCCGAGCCAATGCGTTTCGACACGGCCAAACCCAAACGTGAGTGGGGTTGCGAGGTAGGCAAGATGTAGAAGACAAAGAGAGGGCTTAACAGCTTCTTCCCCTGTTGGAAAACCCGCCGATAGGCCCTCGGACACCGCAAACGTTCCACGGATTGCAGGCGCTGGTCACCCATACGCCGTCTTCCATCAATCGTTGCGACTAGCCGTGACGGCCAAACGCCACCGGCCTTTGAGGCGCCGCCTCCGTAGCACGCGACGACCCTCCTTGGTCGCCATCCGGGCACGGAAGCCGTGCTTCCGCAGCCTCTTCACCCTCTTCGGTTGATAGGTCCGTTTCATGGGTTTTGGAGTAACCTGTATGAAAATGGAAATATGTGGTTTGAGAAGGCAGAGGGTATCACCCACGCTAAGTGGGTGTCAAGAAACGCCTGAGAAGATGCAATAAGACTTTGTCAGAGAACGATAAATTTGCTAGTATTCGGCCTGTGCAAAATGTGAATTTCTACTGTCCTGATGCTACCTTCCCTTCAGTCACCACAATCCTCCCTGACATCATGAATCATACATTCATCAACTTCATAGTCGGCCCCTCCAACCGACTCGCATACCAAGCCGCCCTGGCCGTCGCCAACGACCCTGCCGCCGCATATAATCCGTTGCTTATTCGGGCGGGAGACAGCTTGGGCAAAACCCATTTGCTGCTTGCCATCGGCCACCACCTCAGTGAAAGTAAACCCGCTTGGCAGACCACCTATCTGACACCTGACAGCCTCAGCCACAAACTACACAACGCTTTGCAAAATGGCCGTATCGAGACGCTGCGTAGCCAGTATCTGAAGACGGACATCCTGCTTGTAGACGACATCCAGGACATCGCCGGTAAGAGCTACACGCAGCAAACGCTGCTGCATACCCTCGATGTTCTGCTGAATACCGGCAAACAGATCGTCATGGCGAGCACGACCACACCTCAGGACATCACATCCCTTGATTTGCGCCTACAGTCGCGGTTGAGTTGCGGGGTCATCGTCGAGATTCAGCCTCCGGAACTGGAAACACGCTTGGCCATCCTCCGCCAGAAAGCTGCCGCTTACCATATCTCATTGCCCGACAGCGTAGCGAGTCGCATCGCATCGAATTCACAGATGAACATTCGAGAACTGGAGAACAGCCTGACCCGCTTGGCAACGTATGCCTCGTTGCACGACAGCTCCATTGATGATGGACTCATCAGCGACATGTTACGCCAGACGCACACAACGAATCAGCACCAGATTTCGGTCATCCAACAAACTGTTGCCAGCTATTTTGGCGTGAAGGTATCGGAGATCAAGGCTAAACATCGCGACCACGCTGTCCTCATACCGCGGCAAATTGCTATGTACCTGTGCCAGGAACTGACCGATGTACCATTACCGGAGATCGGCCGGCTATTTGGCGGTCGTAGCACGGCTACGGTTCAGCATGCTTATCGGAGGATCAGCGATTTGCTAAACAGCGATGCAGGTCTCGCGGGGACGGTTCGTGTGCTGCGTAAAACACTTGCAAATACAGATGTGGAAATCACGAATATCAGTTTTCCACAAGCGCAGGCGCATCGGGTGTGTGGATAAGAATTTATCCACAGGGGAAAATTTACTCACAAGGAAAACGCCGTATCAAGAAAGGGTTGGGACCTTTCTTCACATATTCATCGGATTTAAGTTTACTACTATTTAATTTTAAGAGGCAGGAGAAAAACAAATCATGAACCTCACCATCAGCCAAGATATTTTCCTGAAGGGTTTGCAGAAGATACAGGGCATTGTCGAGCGGAAGAACACCCTACCCATCCTGTCCCATTTTCTGTTGACCGCGATCAGCAATGAAACCGTGATTCATGCCACCGACCTCGAACTGGGCTACAAGGGCTACTTGGATACAACGGTGAACCAACCCGGAACGACGACACTCCCAGCTCGCAAGACCTATGACATCCTGCGCGAACTGCCAGCCGGCGAGCCTGTCAATCTAGCGGTTAGCAGCGAAGGCTGGGCACATCTGACTTCAGGCGTATCCAAGTTCAAGGTTCCCTGCTTACCGGCGGAGGAATATCCTGCTCTGCCTCCAATCGACGAAGCCGAGTTCACCGAGATCGATAGCAACGTCTTTGACGATATGATTCGCCATACGGTTTTCGCGACTTCGCATGACGAAACACGCTATACGCTCAGCGGCGTGTTGATGACCTGCGAAAACGGTAATATGACCATGGTGGCTACGGATGGTCATCGACTGGCACACGTCAAACAAGCGATGGGCCTGGACAAGACCTTACAGGTCATCGTTCCCCGCAAAGCGCTTGAGGAAGTCAGCCGCTTCTCCGCCGATGGCGAGTCCGAAAAGATAGAAATCGCGGTTCTGCCTAACCATTTAGTCTTCCGTAAAGACCGCGCCACTCTGGTGACCCGCCTCATCGAAGGCCAGTTCCCGGATTATCAGGGTGTTATTCCGAAAGAGCACAAGGCTACCGCAACCGTTGCCCACGAGGGCCTGCTACGAGCCCTGCGACGCGTTTCACTCCTGTCCAACGAAAAAACTCGGCCGGTGCGTATCGACTTCGACCCACAACACCTCACGTTGTGTTCCAACACGCCGGAAATGGGTGAGGCGACCGATCAGATTTCAACCGACTATCAAGGCGATAACCTGACAATCGGTTTTAACGCCCGCTATTTGATGGAAGTACTGGCCGTTACTACTGAAAACGACGTATGCCTGGAACTTACCGACGCGGTCAACCCGGTTATTCTCCGGCCGTCCGGCAGCGATGCGTTCTTCTACGTTATCATGCCAATGCGGGTCTGATCGTCCTTGTTCGCGAACAGGATAAAGCAATGTTACTTGAGAAGCTGACACTTCATCGCTTCCGAAGTTACCATGATATCGACTTGGTATTTCCCTCGGCTGGTGCCTATATCACCGGATTCAATGGCAGCGGCAAAACGAACCTGTTGGAATCCATTTTTTTCTTGGCCAATCTGTCCTCATTTCGCACCAACAATCGGGAAGAACTACGAAACTGGGATGCCACGCAAGGCATCGTTAAGGCAACGGTTGCCGATCGGCGCGCCGATCGGCAAAGCGAGCTGGCCGTGCAACTGTCGGCGGGCACTCGACGCCTATGGCTCAATGGTAAGGAAACGAGGGAGACGAGGGAATTTACCAGCCGTTTCACTGCTGTTGCCTTTCATCCGGGAACGTTACAGGTTGTCCGGGGTGGACCTGTGGGAAGGCGGTATCTCATCGACCGGGGGATTGCCAGTTTGCACCCCGGCTTCGTACGAGTCAGTCAGGATTTCCAGCATGTTCTGAAACAGCGCAACTCGTTGCTACGTACGTCAACCGACACCGGTTTTCTGGCCGCGTGGACCGAGCGGTTTATTACGGCTGCCATCCAATTGATGCGGGCGCGTTGGCGGCATACCGAATTATTGAACAGCATCCTGTCGGCCGAACTCCTGCAGGATTTGGGGTCAGACATCGGCACCCTGTCACTCGATTACCGTCCAGCCATTCTGGCCAAGTGTTCGACCCAGCAATCCGAAAGGCTGCTGCCAACCAATGGTACGGACGCGCCATTGCGCGAGCATTTCCTGGCCGAGGCTCAGCGCCTGCAACATGCCGAAACGGCTATGGGGCAAACCCTTTTCGGCCCACAACGTGATGACATTGCGATCAATTTTTGCGGCCGGGAGTCGCGTGGCTATGCCTCACAGGGTCAGCAACGGCTCGTCGTTTTCCTGTTGGTAGCTGCATTGGCTCTCGGTATCCAGCGTCAACGCGGCCATCGACCCGTCATGCTACTTGATGACATTGTTTCCGAGCTCGATGCACGTAACCGCGAGATCATTTTCACGTTTCTGAAGACCCATGCTTTTCAAACCTTTATCACCGCTACCGAGGAGCGGGAGCAGTTCGATGATCTCAACTCGCTGGCTCGCTTCCAAGTGCAGCGACTCAATGACCAGACGACCCTCCGGAACGACATGCCATACGCTGCTTCCTGCACCCACTAGGGCTACACATCTGGAGATAAGGAGAGACCAGACCTGATGGATAGCTACAATTCCAGCAGTATTCACGTCCTCGAGGGCCTCCAAGCCGTGCGCAAGCGTCCCGCCATGTACATCGGCGGCACGGGTTCACAAGGGTTGCATCACCTTGTGTACGAGGTCGTTGACAATAGCGTGGACGAGGCCATGGCGGGTTTTTGCAACCACATCCAGGTGATCATTCAGGCCGATAACTCGGTTACCGTGAGAGACAACGGCCGTGGCATACCGGTCGGCATCCATCCCACGGAGGGCATTTCCGCCGCGGAAGTCGTGCTGACCAAGCTGCACGCCGGGGCGAAGTTCGGTAAAGACAGCTACAAGGTGTCCGGTGGGTTGCACGGGGTTGGCGTTTCGGTCGTCAATGCCGTATCGGAGCACCTGGAACTGGAAATCCACCGCGAAGGCTACGTGTACACCCAGCAGTACCGGCGTGGCAAGCCGCAAACGCCTCTTCAGCAGGGGGCAAACACCGTGCGGATTGGTACCACGGTGACGTTCAAGCCGGACGCCGAAATTTTCACCGAGACTACCGAGTTCAGTTTCGACATTTTGTCTGCGCGCCTGCGTGAGCTCAGCTTCCTCAATCGCGGGCTGCGTATTACCATCGAAGACCAACGCGACGGCCGCGAGCACGATTTCCATTACGAAGGCGGGATTGAGTCATTCGTTACCTATCTCAACCAGAACAAGACGGTGCTGCACCCGGACCCGATTTTCATTACCGGGGAGCGCGACGGCGTACGCGTCGAAGTAGCGATGCAATACAACGACAGTTACAACGAAACAATCCTGTTATTCGTCAATACCATTAATACGATTGAGGGCGGCACCCACTTCATCGGCCTCAAGAGCGCCCTGACCCGCACCATCAATGCATACGCCAGCAACAACAACCTGCTCAAGAACGTCAAAGAGAACCTGTCGGGAGAGGATGTCCGAGAGGGTTTGACCGGTGTCCTTAGTATCAAGGTGCCCGAGCCCCAGTTCGAGGGACAGACCAAGGCCAAACTTGGCAACAGCGAAGTCAAGGGCATCGTGGAGACTATCGTCAACGAGCAGTTGGCCATCTTTTTGGAAGAGAACCCCAGCGCGGGCCGCAAGATCGTGGAAAAGGTGCTCAACGCCGCTCGGGCGCGCGAAGCGGCGCGCAAGGCCCGCGACCTCACGCGGCGCAAGGGACTTCTCGAAGGCCTGGCGTTGCCCGGCAAGCTCGCCGATTGTTCCGAGCGCGACCCCGCGTTGTCCGAGCTCTACATCGTGGAGGGCGATTCTGCGGGCGGCTCGGCGAAACAAGGACGCGACCGCAATTTCCAAGCCATCCTACCGTTGCGCGGAAAGATTCTGAACGTTGAGAAGGCCCGCTTCGATCGCATGCTGAGCAACCAGGAGTTGCAAACACTAATCACTGCCTTCGGTACCAGCATCGGCCGGGACGATTTCGACATCGAGAAGATCCGCTACCACAGGATCATTATCATGACCGACGCCGACGTGGACGGCTCACACATTCGCACGTTGTTGCTGACGTTTTTCTTTCGCCATATGCGTCCGGTCATTGAGCGCGGTTACCTGTACATCGCGCAGCCACCGTTGTACCGCATTAAAAAGGGACAGACGGAGATCTATCTGAAGAATCAGATCGCCTTTGACGACCACGTATTGAACTTGGCGACGGACAAGCTGCACCTGCGGCGGGCCGCTAATGGCCACGACGAAATACACGGTAGCCATTTGGCTTCGATGGTCAAGCGGGTGCAGGCATTCGAGCATCTCATTGGGCGTCTGGAACGCCGTCACAATGACGCCCGCGTGCTGCGCCACGCGGTCCTACAGCCTGCTCTCAACCCGTCGATTCTTACCGACTATGAGGCAACTCGCCAACTCATGGAGACACTGAGCCTAGCGTTGTCGGGCTATGGCGAGATTCTGCAAGAAGCTCGCGTGGTTTGGGACGATGAGGATCAGAACTACCGCATCGTTTTCATCACTTACGAAAATGGCTTGTCGCGCATGACCGCTATCGACAATGCGCTACTGACCTCGCCGGAGATGCGGGAGCTTCGCACCATCACTGAACACCTCGGCGAACTCGGGCCGCCACCCTACGTGCTTCACGGCAACAACGTGGAGTCCACTGCCAACAATTTCGACGAGTTGCTACAGACCGTCTATAGAAGTGGCAAGAAAGACCTGGGCGTGCAGCGATATAAGGGCCTGGGGGAGATGAATCCCGGCCAATTGTGGGATACGACCATGGACCCAATCCAGCGCAGCCTGCTTCAGGTCACGATCGAGGATGCTGTTGAGGCCGATAACATTTTCACCACCCTCATGGGTGATCACGTCGACCCGCGCAAGACCTTTATCGAACGACACGCCAGAGAAGTCGTAAACCTCGATGTCTAGGCAGGGATGACATGGCCATTCAAGAAACCTTTACGCCGATTAGTATTACCGACGAACTCCGCACGTCCTTCATGGACTACGCGATGTCGGTCATCATCAGCCGGGCGCTGCCCGACGTGCGAGATGGCCTCAAGCCGGTGCATCGGCGCATTCTCACTACCATGCGAGACCTGAACCTGACGGCCAACCGCGCACACCGTAAATGCGCCAAGATCGCCGGCGACGTCAGCGGCAACTACCATCCGCACGGCGAGGGCGCCGTGTATCCATCGCTGGTACGCATGGCGCAGAATTTCTCGCTGCGTTATCCGCTGATTGACGGGCAGGGAAATTTTGGCTCGGTGGACGGCGATCCGCCCGCCGCGATGCGTTACACCGAGGCGCGCATGACCCGCCTCGGCGAGGAAATGCTGCGCGACATCAACAAAAGCACCGTTGACTACGTCCCCAACTACGACGAGACGAGGCAAGAACCGACCGTTTTACCCTCCGCCATTCCGAACTTGCTGGTCAACGGTTCGGCCGGCATCGCTGTCGGCATGGCAACGAACATCCCGCCGCACAATCTTGCGGAAGTCATCGAGGCCCTGGTCCTCGTTCTCGAGCACCCGGACTGCACGCTGCCCGAGTTGATAGAATGCGTCCCTGGGCCGGATTTCCCTACCGCGGGCTTCATCCATGGCCGGCAAGGCATCCTGGAGGCCTACCATACCGGGCGCGGCTTCCTGCAACTTCGCGCCCGGTGTGATGTCGAGGTGTCGGACCGCACTGAGCGCGAGTGTATCATCGTCAGTGAGATCCCCTATCAGTTGAATAAAACCAGGCTCCTGGAACGCATTGCCGAAATGGTGCGGGCCAAGAAGATCGAGGGGATTGCGGACCTGCGCGACGAATCCGACCGCCGCGGCATGCGCATTGTCATCGATCTCAAGCGCGACGCGGTTTCCCAAGTAGTGCTGAACCAGCTCTATGCCAATACGCAACTGCAGTCGACGTTTGGCATCATCATGCTGGCGCTGGTCGACAACGAGCCGCGTGTCCTGACCCTGAAAGAAATGCTGATCTATTTCCTGGAGCACCGCCGCGAAGTCATCATACGCCGAACGCAGCACGACCTGGAGCGCGCTCGTGAGCGTGAGCATGTACTGGTTGGTCTCTTGATTGCCTTGGATCATCTCGACGCCGTCATCGAGCTTATTCGCAACGCTGCTTCGCCGGACGAGGCACGCCAGGGACTTATGGAGGGCAGGTTTCGCCTTCTTGAAACCGAGGCGGTTGAACAAGGAGCCCTAGATTTTGCGGACGACGAAGCACTCCCGACGCTCTCGGCCATTCAGGCGCAGGCCATTCTGGATTTGCGTCTCCAGCGCCTGACCGGGCTGGAGCGCGACAAGATCCTCACCGAGCACACCGAGCTCCGCGAAACCATCCAGGACTATGAAGACATCCTGGCCAATGACGCCCGCCTGCAAGGCATCATCAAAGATGACCTTCTCGCTCTCAAGGAACAGTACGGCGACGCAAGGCGCACGGAGATCGTCGATGCCGAGGAAGAAATCCACCTCGAAGACCTCATCGTCGAAGAAGACATGGTGGTGACGAAAAGCCACACCGGCTACATCAAGCGCCAGCCTGTCAACCTGTACCAGAACCAGCACCGCGGCGGCAAAGGCAAGATGGCCATGCAGACGCGCGAGGAGGACTTCGTCGAGCAACTTTTCATCGCCTCGACGCATGACTACTTGTTATTCTTTACCAACATCGGTAAGGTCCATTGGCTCAAGGTCTACCAACTACCATTAGCCAGCCGAATCGCCAAGGGCAAGGCGGTGGTCAACCTGTTGCAGCTCCAGCCCGACGAGCGCATTTCCACGGTGGTGCCGATCCGGCGCTTCGAGATCGACCGCTACCTGATTATGGCCACCAAGTTCGGCGTCGTGAAAAAGACCTCCCTCAAGGCGTACAGCAACCCCAGGCAAGCCGGTATCATCGCTCTGAACCTCGACGACGGCGACGAACTCATTCGCGTCGGCGTCACCCAGGGCGACCAGGACATTCTCCTCGGCACCCGAAAGGGCAAGGCCATTCGCTTCAACGAATCGGACGCACGGGCCATCGGGCGTACGGCTCGCGGCGTCAAGGGTCTCCGGCTCGCTAAGGACGACGAGGTCGTCGGCATGGAGGTCCTCAGTCCCGATTCTACGATTCTGAGTGTTTCCGAAAGTGGTTACGGCAAACGTACCACCGAGTCCGAATACCGTACCCAAAGCCGCGGCGGCAAGGGACTCATCAACCTGCGCATCACGGCCAAAACCGGGCCTGTCATGGGTATCTTGCAGGTTTTCGATGATGACGACGTCATGGTTATGAGCGATCAAGGCAACCTGGTCCGCCTACCGGTCGGCGATATCCGGCCCACCGGTCGCAATACACAGGGCGTACGGCTCATCAATCTGCGAGCCGATCAACGCCTCGTCGGCGCGGTACGCATTGAGGAGGACGGGGAGGACGACATCGATGAGACGGATGATACGGGCGAGGGCAGCCCGCTGCTTCCGGGAAGCTCCAACGGTGCGTCGGCCTAGCCAGAGGAATGTCTTGAAGGTTTCCATGATGTCGTGCTATTCTCTCCAGCTCTGAACGAATACCAAGCGTGATGTTCTTGGACACGGGAGAGATGCCCGAGCGGTCGAAGGGGGCGGTCTTGAAAACCGCTGAACGCAAGTTCCGGGGGTTCGAATCCCTCTCTCTCCGCTGGCTCCACTCACGTCGAATCGCGCACATCCGTTCATACCCTGGAGAGGTGACCGAGCGGCTGAAGGTGATCGCCTGCTAAGCGATTTAGCGCCTAAAAAGTGCTACGAGGGTTCGAATCCCTCCCTCTCCGTCACATTGCTCCTGAGCGCCGGTAGCTCAATTGGATAGAGCGCCAGACTACGGATCTGGAGGCTGGGGGTTCAACTCCTCTTCGGCGCGTTTCCCACGCAAGGGCACCTCCTGAAAAAGGGTGCCCTTCTTTTTTCCCCGAACGTCAGGAAGTCCCGCAGCCGTGCAAGTCGATCACCAACACTTCATGCAAGCGGCGTTGGGCGAGGCGCGCAAAGCGTTGCATGCCGCGGACGTGCCGGTCGGGGCGGTTGTCGTCGTGGATGACGTGATCGTCGGCCGGGGTTGCAACCAGCGGCAGGCGCTGGGCGATCCGACAGCCCACGCGGAGGTGTTGGCGCTGCGCCAGGCAGCCCAGAAAATGGGCACTTGGTACCTCACTGGGGCCGTCTTGTACGTCACCCTTGAACCCTGTATCATGTGTCTCGGCGCCGCGATTCTGAGCCGAATTGCGCGGCTCGTGTTTGGCTGTCACGACCCGAAGGCCGGTGCCTGCGGCTCGCAATTCGACATCCTGGGTAGCCAACGACTCAATCACACATTTCCGGTCGTTAGCGGCGTCTGCGAGGCGGAATGTAGCGTTTTGCTCAGCGCGTTCTTTCGGAACTTACGTCAGCAACAGCGTTCGCAGAGCGCGCGGTGGTGCGGCGTTTAGCCCAACGCATTGCCGCCGCATGCACACGCGGAACCAGCAACCACGGAGAGATGGCCGAGCGGTTGAAGGCGGTTGATTCGAAATCAACTGTACCTACGGGTACCGGGGGTTCAAATCCCTCTCTCTCCGCTTTTTTGTCGCCAGTGAAGAGGAGAGGTGCGAGAGCGGTCGAATCGGCGCGCCTGGAGAGCGCGTGGGTGCCAAAAGCGCCCCGTGGGTTCGAATCCCACCCTCTCCGTTCACCAGCGTGAAGAGCGCAAGAAAGGTCGTGCTAGGTGGGGAGGTAGCGGTGCCCTGTAACCCGCAATCCGCTATAGCGGGACGGAATTCCTCATGTTGAGGCCCCATCGGGCGGAAGGTTCGCCCCATAAACAGCTTTGAAGGTTGGGTCCTGTGCCACGAGGCGTTGTGAACCCGGTCAGGTCCGGAAGGAAGCAGCCGTAAGCAGCTTTCCTCGGGGGCCGCAGGAGTGCCTGATCTGAGCTCGCTATGGGAAGCGGCGTTTCGTCCCGGTAGGTCGAGACTGGGTGCACGGCCGTCTGGAATCGCGGTCCACTGCAGTCGATGCTGATGGAGATATCTATGGGGTACCAAGTCACCGCACGGAGATGGCGCCCCCAAACATTCGACGACGTCGTCGAGCAGCAACACGTCACCCGAACCCTGAAAAACGCCATCCAACTCAACCGCGTCGCCCACGCCTACCTGTTCTCGGGTACCCGCGGCGTCGGCAAAACCACCATGGCCCGCCTGCTGGCCAAAGCCCTCAATTGTGAGCAAGGCCCCACCGTTCAACCGTGCAACACCTGCCGATCCTGCCAAGAAATCACGCAAGGTTCCTACCTGGACATCATTGAAATCGACGGCGCTTCCAACCGCGGCATCGACGAGATACGTGACCTGCGTGAGCAGTTGCGCTACCTGCCGTCCGGCGGGCGCTACAAGATTTACATCATTGATGAAGTCCACATGTTGACCAAGGAGGCGTTTAACGCGCTGCTCAAGACGCTTGAGGAGCCGCCGCCCCACGTCGTGTTCGTCTTCGCCACCACCGAGTTGGAAAAAATCCCCCTCACCATTGTCTCCCGCTGCCAGCGGTTCGAGTTCAAGCGCGTCTCCCTCACGGGTATCTGCGCACAACTGGCCTCCATCACGCAAAGCGAGGGCATCACCATATCGCCGACCAGCTTGGCGCATATTGCGCGAGCCGCTGAGGGCAGCATGCGTGACAGCCAGAGTCTACTCGATCAGGTTATTGCCTTCTGTGGCACGGAGATTCAGGATGACGACGTGCGGCAGCTCCTCGGGCACGTGGGCAGCGAACCGTTGGTGGCTTGTCTGGGCGCCTTGTTCAGACAGGACGCTGAAATGGCTTTACATACCGTCGGCCAGCTACAGATGGAGGGTTATGAGGCCGGCAGTATCATGAAGGCGCTGCTGGAGGCGCTGCGCCATCTCATTGTGCTCAAGACGGTGCCGCATCCGGAGAGTTTAATCCCGTTGTCGGAGTCAGACATGACGGCGTTGCGCCGTATTGCGGACGCGGTTAGCCCGGAGGAGATCTACGGGCAGTTTCACACGCTGTCAACGGCGGAAGGGTCGCTGCGGTATGCTAGCAATCCGATGCTGATTCTCGAAATGGCACTGGTGCGAATGGCTTGCATTGGCCGGGTGCAGCCGCTGCAATCGGTGCTGGACTACCTGCAACAGTATGGCGACGATCAAGCTCCGTCGCCGCCGCCGACCTCCTACCCTGCAGCCGCCCCCGAGCCGGCTGCGAGCGCGGTGCATGAATCGTCAGCGTCGGAATCAACTGTTGCTACAGCGTCCGAGGCGCCGCCTTCATCCGAAGGTGACCCCTGGCCCATGTTGCAGGAGCGGGTTGCACGGAAACGCCCCTCGTTGGCGGGTTGTCTGGAGCAGGGCACCGTCGTTTCCAGTCAGGACAACAAGTTGACGGTTGGCATACGCGAACGCGACGCGTTCCATCTGTCGACATTAAGCGAGCCTGAAAACCTCGCCACGATCCGGGAAATCGCCCAGGAGCTTTTCGGACCGGACTTTCATGTGGCTATCGAACCTTTACTAGAGCCAGAGCCGGACATCGCTCCGACCCCCGGCGCCGCCGCAACCAACTCCGGCGAGTCCACCTTAGAGGACATGCAGAAGAACAAACTTGCTTTCAAGGAAGCTGTCGTGGAGATCTTTCAAGCCGTACCTCGATGAGGAGTATATGATGAAAGGTGGTATGGGCAATCTGTTCAAGCAGGCCCAGCAGATGCAGCAGAAGATGGTCAAGATGCAAGAAGAACTCGCGCAGCGGACCGTCGAGGCGTCGGTCGGCGGTGGCATGGTTTCGGTCACGGTCAACGGCAAAAATGAACTCCTGCGCCTCAAGATTGAGCCGCAGGTCGTTGACCCGGACGACATCGAAATGCTTGAAGACCTTGTTCTGGCTGGTGTTAACGAAGCCCTGCGCAAGTCTCAGGAGATGATTTCCGACGAGATGAGCAAGCTGACTGGTGGAATGAAAATCCCCGGTCTCTTCTGAGCTGCTACAGGGAATCGCTATGTTCCGACCCCGTACGCTCTCCACCCTGATGGAAGAGCTTTGCCGCCTGCCCGGCATCGGTGAGAAAACCGCCCAGCGCCTTGCCTTTTATATCCTGCGAACCCCACAGGAGCGCGCTCAGCGCCTCGCTCAGGCGATTGTGGAAGTGAAAGAGAAAATCATCTTTTGTTCGCGCTGCCGCGGCATTACGGAGGCCGATCCCTGCGCACTGTGCACCGACCCGTCGCGCGACGGCGGTCTCATTTGCGTGGTGGAAGACCCGAGCGATGTGTTTCTCATCGAGCGCACCGGGGTGTACAATGGGCTGTACCACGTCCTGATGGGCGCGCTTTCGCCGCTCGACGGAATCGGACCCGATCAACTGACGATTGATGCCTTGCTGGCCCGGGTGGAACGGGGCGGCATCCACGAAATCATTTGTGCGACCAATCCCAACATAGAAGGCGAAGCCACGGTCCTCTATCTCGCCCGGCTCGTGAAACCCCACGGCATCCGCCTCACACGCCTCGCGCATGGTCTGCCGGTCGGTGGTCATCTTGAATACGCCGACGAAATCACGCTGAGCCGCTCGCTGGAAGGCCGGCGCGACATCTGAAAGCGCAACTCCCCCTCCCCGTTTCCTCACGCCTTTTTCAGAAACTGCAGAACTGCCTGGAGTGGCCGGGTATTGAGCAGATGCCGCGGTTCGGCCCAGCCGCGGCGCGCCGTCGTCACGCCGAGGGCCATGGATTGCATCTCGCGTATGTGCTGCGCGCCGGAGCCAAGGGCGAGCATCACGCCGCGGTCCCTGGCTGTGCGTACGTGGACATCCGGCAGACCAGGGCGTAGGGGGTGGCTATTGATTTCCAGACAAGTATTGGTGGCAGCCGCGGTTTCCAGGATCGCTTCCGTGTCGATGGGCGGCATCTCCGGGTCACCCGGAGGGCGTCCGGGCGGGGGTGCCAGAATGTGGACGAGTGGATTCTCCATGGCCTTGCACAAACGGCGGGTCAGTTGACGGCGCGGTTCTTTGAGGCCAGTGCGTGCGGCGGCGACCACCACATCGCACGTCTGTAGCAGTTCCGCAGGGGTCTGGAGGCCGCCGTCGGGTGAAATGTCGACTTCCACGCCGGCCAGCAGGCGAAAATCGTCCGGCAAGGCGGCGTTCATCAACTCGATCGAAGCGATCTGCTGCTCGAGTTCGCCAGGGGTGAGCCCGCGGCCTGTGGCGGCTGAGTAGGCGGCATCGCAGATGCCCACGTATTGGTAGCCCATCTTCCGAGCGGCCTGGGCAATCTGGTCCAGGCCGTTGGCACCGTTTCCCCAATGGCTGCCGACGCGAAAATCGCCAAGCACATCTTGCTGCGACACGAGTTGCGGCAGATTGTCCGCTTCCGCCGCCTCAATCTCCCCGCGGCCCTCGCGCAATTCAGGAGCGATAAACGGCAATCCCAGCAGTTCGTACAGGTCCGCTTCTTCTGCCGCGGCGCGCTCGTTGAGGCACCAGCCGTGAAGTTGAGCCCACTGCTGCAGCGCGGCCAAGTGGGCGTCGGAACCGGTCCCCAGCAGCAGGGCGCCGCCAAATTCCGTCGGCGGCACGGCGACGAGCGAGACGCGCAGACCCTCGGAGATGCGCATCGCCGTTGAGGTCGCTCCGCTGTCAAGAATCTGGGTTACTTCCGGCTGACGACGGCAATATCGAATCAGGCCCTCCGGGTCCTCGGAGCCCATGACGATATTGATATCGCCTACCAGGATCGCGCCGCGGCGGATACTACCAGCAATTTCAATCTGTTGAACGGTCGAGAGCTTTGCGAGGTTATGCGTCAGGGCTTCGGCGCGCGGGCAGGCGGTGCCGAGCAACATGCGATTCTCGCCCCGCTCCCAGGCTGCAAGGTCCCTACCCAAGACGGCAAGCGTGGCTGCGTCCAGGGGCGTCTGGTCGGCTCGGTAAGCCTGGGCAAGTTGCTTCAGAGAGGTGATCCGATGCTGCTGCCACAAGGTGCGTGCCTGCTGGATCGTCAGACTCGGGAGGCGCAGCAGGCCCGGCAGGCCCTCGGGCACCGTACTTTTCAGGTGGTCGTGATAACGCAGTCGGCCGGTGTCGAGGAGTTCGTCGATTTCGCTGGCGAGTGTCTTGCCAATGCCCGAAATGTCTTCAAGCCCACCGCGCCGAGCGATTGCCTGCAAGCTCTCGTCGACGGACAGGATCGCTTGCGCGGCCCGTCGATAGGCGCGGATACGAAACGGATCGTCGCGCCGCAGTTCCAGCAGATTGGCGATTTCGTCAAAGATGGCGCTGACGTATTGCTGATCCATGAAATGGTTCACACGTCTCTGCCAGCTTGCAGGCGTTGCCAGAACGCCACAACGTCGCCGACGACCAGCAGGGACGGCGGTGTCAACTCGGAGGCAGCTACCGCATCGCCGATCTGCGACAGCGGCGCTGTGAGCAGCGCCTGATGCGGATACGACAGCCAGGAAACGCACAGAGCCGGCGTCTCCGGCGGCATGCCGCGCGTCATCAGCGTGTGCGCAATGTTGCCGACATGCTGGAACGACATGTAGAACACCAGGGTTTGGGAGGGCGTGAGAGGTGCCGGCAGCGGTAGTTCGTCAAACATGCCGGTGGTCGTGCGGCTGCCGGTCAGCAGCGTCACCGATGACGACACGTCCCGATGCGTAACGGGAAAGCCGAGCAGCGAGAGTCCACCAACGCCGGCGCTGATGCCAGGGACGACCTCCCACGGTATGCCGGACGCGGTGAGAAACTCCATTTCTTCGCCGCCGCGGCCGAAAACGCACGGGTCACCGCCCTTGAGACGGACGATCGTGCCGTACCGCCCGGCTGCCTCGGCCAGAAGCTCGTGGATGCGCTCTTGCCGGTTGGGAACACGAAAACCACCACGCGTGCCGACCGGAACCAGGACGCACCCGGCGGCGCAATGCGACAGCGTTTCCTTGTTGATCAGTGCGTCGTGAAAGACAATCTCGGCTCGCGCCAGCACGTTGACGGCGCGCACGGTCAGCAGGTCTGCGGCGCCCGGTCCCGCGCCGACGAGATAGACTTTGCCGCTAACCATAGAGAATCGAGTTCCCATTCAAGAGATTCAGCGGAGTTGAAAAAAGCCCGCAGCGTAGTTGCTCAAACCACCTCGAAGGAAGAGCCGAGCACGGGGTGCTTGGTGACCTCGATATGGGTCTCGAAGGCGTTCTTCAATTCGCGTAGATGGGTAATGATGATGATCTTGGCGAAGTCGTCCTGGATGGCCTTGATCACCTCGACCAAACGTTCGAGGCCCTGGGTGTCCTGGGTGCCAAAGCCCTCGTCGATCACCAGGGTGCGGAGGCGGGCGCCGGCGCGCCGGGCCAGCATGCGGGACAGTGCGATACGCAGGGCGAAATTGATGCGAAACGCCTCGCCGCCGGAGAACAGTTCGTAGTTGCGGGTGCCCAGGTCGTCGCTGATCTTGATGTCGAGCGTTTCGGCAACGCCACCAGTGCGGGTGTCGCGCTGCGTTTCGAGCGTCACGTGCATGGCGTTATCGCTGACCCGGGAAAGGATGCGGTTGGCCTCTTCTTCCAACTCGGGTATGGCGTTCTCGATCATGATGGCTTGGATGCCGTTCTTCCCGAACATGCGGGTGAGGTCGTCGTAGAGCTGCCGTTCGGATACCACGCGTTGCCGCTGCTGTTGTTGTGCCTGTAGCTCGGCCTCCTGCTGTAAACACACCTCATATTGCGACTGGCTACGACCCAAGGCGAGGCGGGTCTCTCCTTCCCGTTCCCGCAGCGCGCGCACAAGGTCCTCGACGGTGTCGGCGTCAGCGCGCACCGCGTCGAGGGATTGCACCTCGTGCTCGAATCGTTGGCGGTCTTCTTCCCGTGCCCCGATTTCTATATCGGTACGCGCCTGACGAGCTTCGAGGTCTTGGAGGGCGGCGTGCGTTTCGCTCAGGTGTTGGCGGGCGGTTTCGAGCTGCGCGAACGGGCGTTCGACACCCTGCTGTTCTTGCAGCTTGCGGCGCAGAAGGTTGTGCTGTTCGGGCTGATAATCCAGGCGCTGGAGGCGCTCGGCTATTTCCTGTAGTTCCTGCTGCTCGCTGAGGGCGAACCGGTTTGAGGTCAGGGTCTCTCGCAGCACGGCCTGTTGTTGGGTTATCTCCTGGCGCTGGGTGTTTAAGGTTAGCAGGTCGGCCTTTGCCTGCTGCAACTGCAGGTGCCGGGTCTCGGCTTCGGCGAGTCGGGCCAGCTTTTCGCGCAACGCCTCGTATGCTTCGGGGTCATAGGCCAGTTGTTCGAGCTCGATGTTCAGCCGTTCCAGATGTGCCAAGTCCTCGCGGGCGTATGCGCCCGCCGCGAGTTGAGCGTCAATCTCTTGCAACGCCTGCAAGACCGCGGCGCAGTGGTCGCGGGCGCGTGTGGCCTCTTCGAGGCCTGCCTGCGCGGCGGCAAGCTGTTGTGTGAGCGTCCTGCCCTGCTTGATTTGCTCTTCTAACTGCTTGTACGTCAGATGCAGTTCCTGCTGCCGCGCCTGTAACTGATTACGTTCGTCCTGCATGTCGCGGATGCGCTGCTCGCGCTGCTCGGTTTCCAGCTTCAACTTCCGCATCACGCGGTGCCGTTCCTGATCGGTCAGGGCGTTTTCGCACAAAGGGCAGTGCGCCTCGGCACTCTCAATCAGCAGACGTTTGCCCTCGTAGTCCCTGATTTCCGTACGCAACGCATCGTGCTTCTGCGGCAGGGCGTGGTCGAGTTGAAATGTCAGCGTCGCGCCGGCTGCACGCACTCCCTCAAGTTGCAGTGCCTGCTGTTCGACGTTGCCCAGTTGCTGGCGCAATTGCTCCGTCTGTTCCTGCCAGGTCGGCAGCGTGGCTTCCTTCCGCTGGTATTCCTTCTGCCTGTCCAGGAGGGAGCGTTGTTCCAGCTCCAGTGCGTGCCGTTTCTGCTGGATGCTCAATTCAATCTGGCCCTTCTCCTGCTCCCGGACGTATCGTTGTTGCAGTGTCTGGGCCATTTCACCATCGCGTCGGCGGGCCGCTTGCAATGCCTCGTATGCCTGCACGATGCACGGCTCCTCTAGCACGATGACCTCGCAATCCCGGCGTTTCGCGTCGATCTCCGTGCCCCGCTGCTCGGCGTTCTGCAGTTGGATGTCGAGGCGCTGGCGGGCCGATGCGACGGCATGTTGCAGGGTTGTGCGCTTCTGGTTTAGCGCCGCGTATTCGTCCGCCTGTTGGCTGTAGACACGTTCCTGGTCGCGGAGTTGTTGCAATGCTTGATAGGCGGTGGTGATGGCTTGTTCCTGTTTCAGCAGGGTTTCATAATCGGCGAGATGCTGACGGTGAAGGGCCAATTGCGGAGCCAGATCGCCCTGTTCCTGACGGAGTTGCTGCAAGCGTCGGGACACGTCCTGGAGCCGCTGCTGTTGCAATTCCAGAGCGTTTTGCCGTTGCTGCAGGTGCGTCAGGTTTTTCTGGGCTTCGTGTAGTTCGGCCTGCAAGCTGGTTAGTGTTTTCCGGTGGGTATCCACCGCGGCGGCAAGGTCGGCTTTGCGCGCGACCTGTTGTTGCAACTCGTGCAGATGTTCGGCGATCGTCTTGGCTTCCTGGTCCAGGCTGCCGTGATGAATTCGGGCGCGTGTTTGGAGCTCATCGAAAACGGACAAGCCCAGTATTTCCGACAGGATACGTTTGCGCTCGCCGGGACGGCGGGTGGTGAATTCATCGGCCCGGCCTTGCAGGATGAACACCGAGTTGACGAACGTGTCGTAGTTCATGTGCAGGATTTGCGCGATTTTGGCTTCGGTCTCGCGGATGGAGTTGCCGCTCAGGGCGCGGTAGCTTTGTGCCGCCGGGTCGAAGCCGTGCAGTTCGAGAGCTGAGAGGCCGCTGCGGGTCCGCAGACTGCGCTTGCGCAGCACGCGGTAGCGGTCGCCCTCGAGGTCGAAGACGAACTCGACCTCGCATTCCTCCTGGCCGAGGCGCACGATGTCGTCGAGGTTTTTGGCGCGCGTCTGGCCCCAGAGCGCCCAGGTGATGGCGTCCAGCAGGGCCGATTTGCCGTGTCCGTTGTCACCCGTGAGGCAAGCAGTAGTGATGGGGGTGAAATTGAGGGGTGGCACATGCTCGCCATAGCTCATGAAATTCCGCAGTCGCAGGCTGAGCGGAATCATGCCAGGAGTTCCTCCTGCATTTCCTGGAGCAACCGTTGCGTGCGTTCCAGCAGAGCCTGCTGGCGGTCGGCGTATTCCGGGCGGCTTTGCAGGTAGCGCTCCATGGCCTGCAGCGGTGTCAGCGTTTCGGTCAGACCGGAATCGCGCGTGCGCGCCGGGCCGCGCACCTCATCCCTGACAATGCCGGCGACGAGATAGGCGGACCGAAGGCGCTCGCGCATCCGGCGCTCGTCGAAGGGAGCGGTGTGTTCGGCAGGTATGGTGACGATAACCCGCACGATGGCGTCGTCGATATCGTGTGTGGCCAGCCCTTCCTCCAGTAACTGAACCGGGTCGCCGTTTCGAGCATCCAGGCGCAGGGTGACGAAGCGCCGCGCCGGCACGGGAATGAAGGTGAACGTGGTATGCCCCTTTTCGACCTGCGCCCACACGAACCCTTTGTCTTCCTTTTCCTCGCCGAAATCGATGCGCTCGATGCTGCCCGCATACACCACCGGCGGCTGCGCCCCGTGGTGTAAGTCCTGATGGCGATGGATATGCCCCAGGGCGACGTAATCCCAGGCGGGATTGGTCAGGATACTGAGCGGTATGATCGGATCGTGCCCTATCATCATGATGCTTTGTTCGGAGCTGAGGATGGCGTTGGACACGCTGCCGTGGAGGGTGAGCACAGCCGGCAGCGAGGGGTCGAGTTGCGCCGCCAGGGAACGCAGGATTTCTTCGGCCTGCTTGACCATCAACCGGTGAGCGTCGGCGATCGAGAGCGCTTTGTACTGTTCGCGCGACAGCATGAAACTGCGCGTCATATAGGGAAAGCCCGCGACCTGCACGGGGCCGGCGGCTGTCGCGATCGTGTGCAGTTTCGGCTTGTTAATGACCGTCACGCGGGGAAGTCCAAGGGTATCGAAGATTTCCACGGCGTGGGCTTTGCCGAAGGTGTTCGGCTGGTCGTGATTGCCGACCAGGATGACCACGGGAATCTCGGCCTCGGCCAGGCGTCGCACGCATCCGGCGAAAGCGCGTTGCCAGGAGGGGTCGGGGTCGCGGTGTTTGTAGATATCGCCGGCGAAAATGGCGAGATGGACGTCGTGGTCGAGGGCGTAATCAATCGCCGTGTGCACCGAGCGGGTGAAGTCGAGCAGGCGGCGGTTCAGCCCGCTGGCGGGGTCGAGGCGGCCGTGGTTTTCCATGCCAAAATGGATGTCGGCGAGGTGCAGCAGGTGGAGCATATCGAAATGCCATCCTCTCCGGTACGGCGCTACCGGTCGCCGAACAGATCCGCGATGTTGGACTCGGCTTTGCGGGTCAGGTCCTCGCCCTCCACGTACCCCAGCGCGCTGTAAAAGGCGGGATTGTAGTCTCGCGTGCGGATGACGACCGGCATCGGCACGGCGTGTCCCATGAGCAGGGCTTGTTGCTTGGAATCCAGGCTTGCCAGGACGCCGCGTAGCCAACTGGCGTTGCTGACGCCGGTGAGCACGGCGCCAATGTCCTTCTCGTCGTTCAACAGCGCGGTGATGCGGGTGCCCACCTGCGACAGGATTTCATCATCGATACTGGAGGGCCGCTGATCGACAATGAGCAGGGAGACGAAATACTTGCGCATTTCACGCGCAATGGTACCGAAGATGGTCTGTCGGGCGGCAACCGGGTTGAGAAACTTGTGCGCCTCTTCGATGGTGATGATGAGCTGCTTCGGCTTGTCCTGCGGCTGGTGGGTGGCGAGGTATTGCTCGGTTTTCCTGACGTAGAGGTCGTGGATGCGGCGGGTCAGGATGTTGGCGACCAGCATGTAGCACAGGAAGCTGCTTTGTTGGCCGAATTCCAGGACGATGTGCATGCCCTTGCCAAGGAACTCCATGATTTTGTAGACGGCGTCCTCGTGCACCTGCTTTTGCAGAAAGTCGAATTTTTCCAGGCGTTTGAGCTTGCGGTGGAGGGCCGAAATGGATTCCGGGTGTGCGCCAACGTTGTCGGCAAAGTCCTTGATCTGCTCAGGCTCCTGGCTTAGCAGGGTGGATAGCCACTCGCGCCCGTGCTTGTTCCATATCAAGTACGCCGATTCCACCGCGGTTGGGTGCAGGTTGAGCTCGTCTGACAGAGAGGCGATGTCTTCCACGGTGATCTGGCTGTAAGGGATGTTGACCACAAAATCGCTCTGCACGCCGCGCCGCCGGGCCGACTCGGGATCGATGGTAAAGATGGCTACCTTGCTGCCGAAGAGTTGCTTCAGGCCCTTGACGAATCCCTGCCGCCCGCCGCTGCCGGATTCCTGCGTCGCCTGCCAGCCGTATTCGCTGTGCATGTCGAAGATGAGGTTGACTGCACGGTCTTTATGAATCAGGCCCGCCAGCATCAGGCGGGTCAGGAAGGTCTTGCCGGTGCCCGTCTTGCCGAAAATCCCGTTGCTGCGCTCGATAAAGCTTTCCAAGTCGATGCAGACCGGCGTATCCATGTCCAGAGGTTGGCCGATGTGAAAATAGCGGGGGTTGCCCTCGTGGCCAAAGATGTGGTTGACGTCTTCCTCTTCGGCCTCGCCGACTACGGAAAAGTGAATGGGGATGGTTTTGACGAGGTGGGGTTCCCCCGGTCTGTCGCCGACAACGTCGTCCTTCTCCGTCATCAGGAGGGGGCGCAGGCAGACGGTGCCGTAGGTCGTCGTGCCGTGCAGCACCTGGCGCATGAGCTCTTCCGCCTCGTCGGGCGGGTCGGCCAGCACCTGGGGGTTGGTGGTGTCGAGACGCACGTCGGTGACCATGCAAAAGAAGCAGCTCTTCTCGCCTTCGATGACCACGAACCGGCCGGCGCGAATGTCCTCCACGGAGTACCATTCGTCCAGCTTCATCTCCAAACCGTTAATCAGGGAGCCGTTGACGATCACGCCGACGCGCCGTCTGCCCTTCTGCACGTTATCCATTTGTTGGCCTTTAACCCAGTGGTCAATCCTGGATTCTGCGTAAGATAGAGGAAAGCAACTCGTAATCGTCGCCGATGATTTTGATCAATTCCTTGCCGACCTTGACCAGGAACGACCGCTCGCCCTTGTGTTCCGCGTAGGCGCTGCGGATAGCGGCGGCGATCAGCTCGTCGCGCGGGGTTTTCTCGACGCTCATCAGCGAACGCAGGAAGTGGAATTGCGAGGTCAGGCGGCGAACTTCCAAGGGGCGACACGGATAGACGAAACTGTGGATGCGGGGCGGTTGCGGCGGTAGATGGTAGCGGACAGTGCCTTCGGACTCGTACCCGATGATGACCGCCTCGAATTTTGTCTTCAGGAGCTCGAAAATCTGCGGCTGCTCGTCGCGCAGTTCCTGCTCCGAGCGGTGGTAGGCAATGGCCAGGCGGTTGGGCTCCAGGCTGTGGGTATAGGAGTTGAACACGGCAGCGTAGATCGTCTCGCGCGACTGCACCTTGATGAAGGTGCCAAAGGGCGGGGAATTATGCAGCAAAACGCTTTCGGCAATGAATTCGGTATTGCTGCTGCCGATCACCTCACCAATTTCGCCGTCTTGCATGGCTACACCGTCATTCTGCGTTTGCGAAGGTTTTTGGGTGACACGGCCATGGGTGCGCCACGTTGCCGGAACACGGCGGTTACCATGTCGTAAAATAGATCGCGTTCGGCGCCCCGCACCACGGCTTGCTGATGGGCCTCAGCCAAGGCAACCGGATAGCCCATGCCTTTCTGGGCCTGATCATAGGCGACGGCATGGACCAGATCAAGCAGCGCGGCGTTTGCGCCGACCCATTGCGGCAACTCGATACGCACAATCTCCGACCCCACGTGAAGATAGAAAAAGCCGATGCGGTGCACCCCGTACTTGCTGAGGATTCGGGACGTGCTGCCAAAGACCTGGGAGCGCTCACCCGCCTTCAGGAGATTGGCGAAAAGGCGGCGATCCGTCAGCCCCTCGATCTGCGCACACGGCGGTCGCTCATCCTGTTCGTACGGGCAGCGATCGTAGTTCGGGGCGTCTTCGGGGCAAAGCCCAACCCGCAAGGCGTTCACAACGTCGCGGCTGCGTGGCCGACTGATGTAGCCAATGATCGGAACGTCTTGATGGTTGCCCTGATCAAGACATGCCAGATAATCCGTCAGCATGGATTCCTGGTAATCCGGCGGTCGCCCCTCGAGCTGCCAGAGAATCAGACTGCCGTCACTAAGCGCACAAACAACATCGCCACCCTTGCGGGCGGCGACCGCCTGTTCGATAAGGCTGCCGAATTCCATCAGCGTCCGGCGCATGCCCAGCAGGTCACCGGTTACCTGCACGCGCTCGCCGCCGTAATCCAGGTACAGGTCCTCGTCACGATAAAACAGGCTTGGCGTGCTGGTAAACGCTGCTCCTCCACCGTTGCCGTAGTGTAGGACGACCGTGGCGATATTGAGCAGAAAAGCCGGTATCACCTCGTGATGGCTCGGCATGATTTGCGAACCGTCAGCGGCCACGACGGTGACCGTCTCGGGGCGCGGCGGCAGGTCGTAGGTGCGGTTGAGAGGCTCGTGAATGGTGGCAACCAACCAGGAGGTCTTGCTCATCGCAAGTTTGTCAACGAATTCCTGCCAGCGGGCGGATTCCAGATGCAGGCGTTCCACGGCCAAGGCGAGCCGTTTGGCCATGTCATCGGCAACGAGATGCCTCTCAGTAGCCATCTTGGTGATTTGCTGATTCACCTCCATCAAGTCAAGCATGCGAGCCTTTCTTTTGTCCCGGGGTCTGGAATCGTTGGAGCAAATCGCCGCGCTCCGCCAGGTTACGCGCCTGAAAGGGCTGGCTTGAAACTGGGCATGCGGAGCACGTCGCTCAGGGTCGTTTCATGTTCCTCTTCCAAGGCGGCGAGGTGAGAAGACCAAGCCTGACTACCCCACACCTCCAGGTGATCGTACATACCGACGAGCACGACGTTGTCATTGGCGCCAATGTGCTCTCGCAGCCTGCGGGGTACCAGAAGACGATTGGCGCGGTCCATTTCAACCTCGACCACGTCATACACCACGTGGTGCATGAAGAGCCGGCTTTCACGCTCGCTCAGCCGCTCCTGCTGGAACTCAAGCAGCGCGCGCCAGTGCGGTACGGGAAGAAGCCAAAGGCATCGTTCCTGTTGCGATTTGACCAGCATTGCCCGCTTCGCATCGCTACTTTCCGAAAGACTGAACGGCTCCCGGAGGGACGTCGGGACGGAAAAGCGACCCTTGTCATCCAGTTTGCATGCGTATTCACCGGCAAACATTTCGCGCATGACCGCGCTGCTCCTTCCCATCGAGATTGCCTATCGTCAGCGCCCTGGGGCGCATTCAACTGATTTCCAGTCGATCGCCGTCCTCTTCCACGGAAGCAGGCTCATACAGATCCTCTCCGGTGCTGGCGGCCTCGGCGGCAGCGGCAAGCTTTTCGCTGGCTACCTGCGGAATGTCGTAGGCTGCACGTATCCGCGCTTCGATGGCCGTGGCCACATCGGCGTGTTCCTCCAGGAAACCCTTGGCGTTCTCTCTCCCCTGGCCAATACGCTCGCCGGCGTAGGAGAACCAGGAACCGCTTTTCTGCACCATGTCACGCTGTACCGCCAAGTCAAGTAATTCTCCGATCGCGCAAATTCCCGTACCGTACAGCACGTCAAACTCGGCCTGCCGGAAGGGCGGGGCCACCTTGTTTTTGACGATCTTGACCCGAGTACGGTTTCCGAGGACTTCTTGGCCGGATTTGATCGAGTCGATGCGGCGGATATCGAGACGGACGGAAGCATAGAACTTCAGGGCATTGCCGCCGGTCGTCGTCTCCGGGCTGCCAAAGAAAACACCAATCTTTTGGCGGATCTGGTTGACGAAGATCATGCAGGTCTTCGTTTTGTGGATGATGCCGGTGAGCTTGCGCATGGCCTGCGACATCAGACGCGCTTGCAGGCCCATCTGGGGTTCGCCCATATCGCCGTCGATCTCGGCTTGGGGCACGAGGGCTGCCACTGAGTCGATAACGACGACATCCAAAGCCCCACTTCGGACCAGGACGTCGGCAATCTCCAATGCCTGCTCACCACTGTCGGGCTGTGAGATGAGTAAATTGTCCGTGTTGACACCCACTTTGCCCGCGTAGGAGGGATCAAGGGCGTGTTCGGCGTCGATGAACGCCGCCTCGCCACCGCTGCGCTGTGCTGACGCTACGACGTGCAGGGCCAGAGTGGTTTTGCCGGAGGCTTCGGGCCCGTAGATCTCAATGATACGGCCGCGTGGCAGGCCGCCAACCCCCAAGGCAATGTCCAAGGCCAGGGAACCGGTGGGAATGACCGGAATATCCAGGGCTTGGCTCTCGCCGAGGCGCATGATGGCACCCTTGCCGAACTGTTTTTCGATCTGGCTGAAAGCCAGGCTCAGGACACGTTGTTTCTCGCTTTGCCGATCAGGCGTATGTTTCGTCATGTTTTTTTCCTCCCCTTCTCCGAAATGGTGCCGAAGCAACCACGTGTCTATCGCGTTCCTTCAGACTGCTGAAAGATGGCTCCGGCGGCAGTACTATTTGCAGTGCCTCCGAGACCGTCCGAATCCCGATGCTTTCAATTCCAGCCACCATCGAAGCGGCTTGAACATTCGCCTGCGGAATCAGGCAGCGGCGAAAGCCGAGTTTGGCCGCTTCCCGCAAGCGGGCTTCCACATGCCCCACGGCGCGTACTTCTCCTGTTAAGCCAATCTCGCCCAGGACGACCAGATCGGCATCGATTACCGCGTCCTGCAAGCTCGACGCAACCGCTACTACGACTCCGAGGTCGATGGCTGGCTCGTTCAAGCTGAGGCCGCCAACGACATTGACGTACACATCGTTTATTTGCAGGGGAAGTCCCAGGCGCTTCTCCATAACCGCCAGCAGGAGCAGGAGCCGCTGGTAATCCACGCCGTTGGCAACGCGCCGCGGGTTGCCGAAGACATTCGGACTGCCCAGGGCCTGCAGCTCGACGAGGAGCGGGCGGGTGCCCTCCAGACTCGCCACCACCACCGAACCGCTGGCTTGTGACGGCCGTTCGGCCAGAAAGAGTTCCGACGGACTTTCCACTTCCATGAGGCCCGCTGATTGCATTTCGAACACGCCAATTTCGTGCGTCGGGCCGAAGCGGTTCTTGACCGCCCGCAACACGCGGTAGACGTGGTGCCGTTCACCCTCGAAGTAGAGCACGGTGTCCACCATGTGCTCCATGACCCGAGGGCCGGCAATGGTGCCCTCTTTGGTAACGTGTCCGATGATTAAAATCGGCAGGTCATGTGTCTTGGCGAGGTTCATCAGTTGGGCGGTGCTCTCGCGCACTTGATTGACGCTGCCTGGTGCCGAGGTCGAATTTTCCGTGAACACGGTCTGGATGGAGTCGATAATCAGAACGTCCGGTCGCAGCGCTTCAGCCTGAGCGCAGATATGCGTCACGGAAGTTTCGGTCAGAATGTGGATGTTCTGATTCTGCAAGCCGAGCCGCTCGGCGTGCATGCGGAGTTGGCTGGCCGATTCTTCGCCCGAGACGTAGAGGACCGCGGAACTGTTGCCCTTGTGAGCCCGGCTCAGACCGCGGGCGGCTTGCAAAAGCAGGGTCGACTTGCCGATGCCCGGGTCGCCGCCGATGAGCACGAGAGATCCGCGTACGATACCTCCGCCGAGCGCGCGGTCGAATTCCCCAATGCCCGTCAGCAAACGCTCCGCGTCGTCGTGGACGATTTCCGTTAGCGGCAGCGGTGACTGGGTTGTCCCTGGCTGCGTCTGGCGCGTCGCTGGGGTCGACATCTGCAGCGTTTCGACAAAGGTGTCCCAACCGCCGCAATCCGGGCAGTGTCCGAGCCACCTGGCCGCTTGCCAACCGCACGCCTGACAGTTGTATGCACGCTTTTTCTTGCTCATGATCCGCATCTCGCGTTAGAACACGTGGGGCCGTATGAGGGCAATGACCTTGCCGCAGATGTCTACGTCGGTGCTGTAAATGGGTGCCATGGCGGGATTTTCCGGCTGCAGGCGAATGGTGTCCTTCTCTCGATAAAAACGCTTGACGGTGGCCTCTTCGCCCATGAGCGCAACCACAATGTCGCCGTTGTCCGCACCTTGTTGTAAACGCACCACCACAATGTCGCCGTCGAGAATTCCGGCGTTGATCATACTGTCGCCGTTCACCCTCAGGGCGAACGATTCCTGGTTCTTGATCAGGTTTGCATCGAGGGTTAGGGAGCCCTCGTGGTTTTCGGCGGCCATGACGGGCATGCCTGCTGCTACCCGTCCCAAAATGGGGATATCCACGGTTGTCGAACAGGATGGAGAAGCCGCATTTGAAAGGCGGTTGAGGCTGACGATGCCTCTAGAGGTGCGTTGGCTACGACGGATGTAGCCTTTCTTCTGGAGTGCTTGCAGATGCAGTCGGACGCCGTTTGTGGAACTGATGCCCAATGCCGCGCCGATTTGTCGGATGCTGGGGGGAACACCGGTTGCACTGGTTTCGCGCTCGATGTAATCGAGCATTTCCTGCTGTCTCGCGGTGAGCTTTGGTCTCATAATCCGCCCCGATGTTGACATTGCCATGAGGAATTGGGGAGGTTCCTTTTCCCCGTATGCTGCAGAGACATACCTGCCAATCAGGCAGATAGTGCACAAATGAGCATACTGCTCAAATTGGCATGTGTCAATGGGCGGGTAAAATTATTTTGGCGGGTTGACCCTAACGCCGGCGCCGCCGCGTGGAAGGGCGCGGCATGGCCTTCATGGTGACGGGTGATTTTGAACCGTGTGATCGAGTGTTGATGCGCAGTGGAATGCTGGCGATCAGCTTGTCCTGATCCATGGTGCGGTCGAGTTGGATGGTAATGTCTTCCTGGTCGAGGTCCAGGTGTTTGGCAATTACCTGGATGATTTCGTCACGCAGTCGTTCCAGGGCGTTGTAACCGATGCTCGCGCGGTCGTATGTCAAAGCCAATTTCAAACGCTCTCGCGCTGCCTGTCTGCTTGGGTGGGGAGCATCGTCCTCCGACAGGCCGAATCCAAAGATTTTGCTGATGAGTTTCTTCACGGGGGAGCCCCTTTGCAGGAGGTATCCGGGGTGGCGGGTTATTTGCTTTTGAACATACGAAACAGCCGTTGAAACATATTCGCCTTGTCGTCGATCGTCATAAACGGCACTTCCTCACCCTGCATGCGCCGTGCGATGTTCTGATACTCCTGACCGGCTGGCGACTCGTCGGGGTTCAGGGTGGCCAGCTCACCGCGGTTGCTGGACACAACGATGTATTCGTCCTCAGGAACGATGCCCAAGAGGTCGACTGCCAGAATTTCTATTATGTCGTTGATGCCGAGCATGTCGCCGCGGCGCACCATTTCCGGCTGCAGACGGTTGATCACGAGGTGAATATCGTGTTTGTCGCGCGACTCCAGCAAGCCAATGACGCGGTCGGCATCACGGACCGATGAGACGTGCGGCGTCACGACGATGATGACGTTATCAGCACCGATAGTGGCTGTTTCGAAACCGTTTTCGATACCCGCTGGCGAGTCAATGATGACGTAGTCGCAAAGCGACCGCAGATCGTCGCAAACCTTGCGCATAGCATTTGGGCTCACCGCAGTCTTGTCACGTGTTTGGGCTGCCGGTAGCAACTGTAGAGAGGGGATGCGCCTGTCGCGGATACAGGCCTTTGAAAGGTCGCAACGCCCCTCCACCACGTCGACCAGGTCGAAGACGATGCGATTTTCCAAGCCCATGACGATGTCCAGATTACGCAGCCCCACATCCGTATCCACCGCGATCGTCTTTTTGCCGAGCTTGGCAAGCGCTGCGCTGACGTTGGCACTCAGAGTGGTTTTGCCAACCCCTCCCTTGCCGGAAGTTATGGTGATAACTTGTCCCGCCACAGACTATCCCCCTTTTTGAGAGACTCGGCCTCGCTCCCAGGATTCGACCACGATTTCGTTCTGGTCGATGCGTGCCAACTCGGGAACCGCCGTCGTCACCGGTCGCACATCAGGCGACCGGGCAATGTATCCGGCGATTCGCAATTGAATGGGAGAGAGATGCAGCGCGGCAATCACGGCGTCCTCGTGATTGGGCACGCCGGCGTAGGCCGTACCCTTGAGGGAACCCCAAACGATGATGTTATTTTCGGCGATGACCTCGGCCCCAGGGTTGACATCGCCCATGATGATAAGATGGCCTTCGGAGGCAACCTTCTCGCCGGAACGCACGGTGCGGTGTTCAACCACCGTGGCCTCTTTTTCGTTAATGATCGGCGTAATCACCTTGGGTTGTTCCGGCGCGGGCCGGGGCCGGCTGATGCCCTCGACCCTACTGGCAGCGGAAACGACGCCCTGTAATGTAAGCCCGTAGCGCGCGAGCACCACACCGAGTTGTTCCATTTCGTGTTGTAGAACTGGCCGCGTGTCTACCTCAAGAAATACTTTTGCATCGGCAAAAAAGGCGGGCGATTTCTGGATGTGTTCCTCCACCTCGACCAGAAGCTGTGACAGGGGCACCTCCCAGTCCATGCACACCAGCAGACCGTAATCCACGCCCGTAAATCTGATTCGTGATTTCAACATGTCTGCTTGTCGTGACCCCCTTACCCTAACTCTGGAGCACGCGAATGAGTTGCTCGACTTCCTCCTGAAAATTCCAGTTTTCCTTTAGCATCCCTTTTATTTTATTACAGGCGTGTATGACAGAGGTGTGATCGCGGTCGCCATACGTCTTGCCGATGTGCGGTAGCGATGCGCCGGTCAGTTGACGTGTCAGGTACATGGCAACATGTCGGGCGTGCGCGATGTCCTTGTGGCGCCTTTTTGAGCGTAGTAAGGCAGTCTTGATGTGATAGTGATCCGCGACGACGCGCTCGATTTCAGCGATCGTGATCGGTTTGTCTTCTCCCTCTGCCAAGTCGCCGAGCAAGCTCTTGGCTAGTCCGAGGGTGATCTCCTGCCCGGTTATGGAGGCGAACGCTTCCACCGTGGTGAGCGCGCCCTCGAGCCTGCGCGCATCGCTGCGAATCAGACGGGCGATATACAACACCACGTCATCGGGCAACTCGAACTGTCGGTACTCCGCCTTCCTCTTGAGGATGGCGATCTTGGTCTCCAGGTCCGGCGGCTGCAAATCGGTTACCAGACCCCACTCGAAGCGTGACTGCAGACGTTTTTCCAGTCCCGTCATGGCCTTCGGCAGTTTGTCGCTGGTCAGCACGATCTGCTTGTTGGCGTTGAACAGCACGTTGAAGGTGTGAAAAAATTCTTCCTGGGTGCGCTCCTTGCCGATGAGAAACTGCACGTCATCAACGAGGATCACATCGTTTCTGCGGTAACGATTACGGAAATCCTCCATCTTGTCATGGCTTAGTGCACCGACGAGATCATTGAGGAATTTTTCGGATGAAACGTAGCAGGTCACTAAATGCGGGTGGTGCTGTTGAACGTAGTGGCCAATGGCGTGCAGCAAGTGGGTTTTGCCCAAGCCAACGTCGCCGTATATGAAGAGGGGATTGTACGTGCCCGCCGGATGCCGCGACACCGCAAGGCAAGCGGCTTGCGTAAACTGATTGCTTGAGCCGACGACAAACGTTTCAAAGGTAAAGCGGGAATTGAATTGTGTGTATCCGCTGCTGGCGCTGGGTGGCATGACCACCTCGGCCGCCGGCTCTGGTTGCGGGGTAGGCTCGGCCTTTGGTTCGCCCACAACGATAAAAATCTGGTAGGGAATACCAGTGATCTGCTGCAACAAGTCAACGAGCAGACCGTGGTAGTGCTCAAGAACCCAGTCGCGAACGAATTTATTGGGGGCTGCCACACGCAACATGCCGCTTGAGCCCGAGAGCAGGTAAAGTGGCTTGAACCAAGTGCTGAATTTGGTATCGTCCACATGCTCGCGAACAATTTGCAGCACCTTGAGCCAGATTATTTCCGCGTCATCATTACGACGCCTGTCTATATGGCCCGCTTCGTTCTCGGCCAATAGCTTCTCGCTCAACGTGATACCCCTATACAGTCGCCTTCCTTCCCGTGCAGGTACGAAACACGCCTGTATATTCCGACAGAGACATTTTGTCAATAACCATCCCAAGGCGGCACGTTATGACTCTGAGCTTTTCCACAGATTGAGAAAAACCTTCGTGAATGACAAAATGAGCAAATTCTGCACGAAAGTTCCAGGTATTGTGAGGGTTTCACGGGACTACGTACAACAAGGGGGACACAACAAATATGGAGCTACGTCTTATTGGGCCTCAATTATCTGATCAGTATTCATCAGTAATCTGGTTGTGGACATCCAATTGCAACATGAGTTTACAGTTCTTCATCCATGAACATGAATCTATCATGGTAGACGACCTACATGGCGGGATTTCTGGCCAGCCATAAACATCTATTTTGAAGTGGCTGTAAGGTAAGACCGTTATGGCGTTGGCTCAATACTGGGCATGTAGGACAGACGGAGACCCGCCATGTTTGTGCGGCGCACTCTAGCCTATCCCGGCTAGCATGTCCAGACAGACCTGAACGGACGAATTTGCAGGGGTGATATTGACACGTTTTCGGCCTGCTGCGTATGGTACAGGCTCACCTCGTATCGAGCGATTCCAACACTCCAGTGCAAAGGAACGTCCCTGTGGAACGGATTCCGTACGTCATCATCGGCGGCGGCTTGGCAGCCACCGCGGCCATTGACGCCATTCGCCGCCGCGACAAGACGGGGCGTTTGGTGTTGATCGGTGCCGAGGTCCACCTGCCCTATGATCGTGTGCCGTTATCGAAGGATTACTTGCTGGGCCGTATGGAGCGAGAGGACGTGTTCCTCCGCCGGCCGCGATTCTACGAGCGCCACCGGGTGGAACAATTTCTGGGGCAGTCGGCGACGGCGGCGGACGTGAGCACGCGCACCGTCACGCTCGACGATGGCAGCGAGGTGGGGTTTGAGAAGCTGTTGCTGGCCACCGGAGGGCGTCCGCGCCGGTTGTCGATAACGGGTGCCGACCTGGACGGCATCTATTACCTTCGCACCCTTGAGGATTCTGACGCCTTGCGAGCCGCCATGGCCAACGCGCGGCGGGCGGTCGTGGTAGGCGGCGGTTTTATTGGTTGCGAGGTCGCAACTGCGTTCGCCCAATCGGGTTTGCAGACGACCCTGATCGAAGTCACCCCGGCGCCGTTGAGTCTGGTGCTCGACGCCGAAACCAGCGCCTTCATCACGTCGTTCCTGAGCCAACAGGGCGTCACGCTGCGCACCGATACGGCAGCGGCGCAATTCGTCGGCGCGCAGGGCCGTGTCGAGCGGGTGGTCACGAACGGCGGCGAAGATATCGAAGCGGACGTGGTGGTTATCGGGGTGGGTATTGCCCCAAACACCGAACTGGCTGTTGCTGCCGGGCTCAGCGTCGATAACGGTGTGGTGGTGAACGAATACCTTGAGGCGGCGGATGCCATCTACGCCGCCGGTGACATCGCGCGTTACTACAGTCCGACCCTGGGGCGCCATCTGCGCGTCGAACACTACGACGTGGCGCTGCAGCACGGCCGCACGGCTGGCGCGAACATGGCAGGCGCCCATCTTGCCTACACGGAGCTGCCCTATTTCTTCTCCCACATGGGCGCCCTGCACATCGATGTCATCGGCGATATGAGCGTCCGTCATCGGTGCGTGCGGCGCGGCCCCCTGAGCCTGGAGCCCGGATTCGCGCAGTTCTACTTCGCCGATGGTTTCCTGCAAGCGGCCCTCTTCATCAACGGCAAGCCTGACCTTCTGCAGGCTGCCCGTGAGCGTATCGCGCAGCGGCGTCCGGTGACTGACCCCGCGGCATTTGCTGACGAGACGCGGGAGCTGGCCGCCTTGTAAAACTGCTTCCCCAATGCCTCCCACTCCTTGCGCGGGGCTATTACGCAATGTAGGTCAAGGCTTTGCGCGCCGCTGTCGATTGAATAGCCGCTCGCCGTCGTGATATAGTGGCGCACACGTCGCAATCATGGGTTCGCCTTCTTGCCTCCAATTCCATCCTGTCGTGAGGAACGGTGTGATCTTTATCGTCTTGCTGATGCTGGGCTCGTTGGTACTGGTTTTTTTGGGACTGGTTACCGACGTGACCATCCGCATGCAGGACACCTCGCCGCTGACCCACCTGGTGCTGACCTACGCCGGCTTATTGCTGACGCTGCTCTCCCACATTGTTGCCTTTGGCTACATTATCGGACTCCGCAACCTCATCCAGTTCGGTCCGCCTGAGGAGGGAGAAACGCAGAACATTGCCGGAGATGCCGTGTAGCCGGGGGCAGGTGCCGTGGGGCTCGACGCCAAAATCAGTGCCAGCATCGGCCTCTTCCTGTTTCTCATATTCTCTCAGCCCGTACACGCCAACGGTGGGCACATGCATTTGGGCGGCATGTTCTTCCTGCTGTTTGGCGCCCTTGCCTTCGTGGCCGGACTGGTTACGGTGGTCTATTTCTTGGTGCGCGCCACCCCTGAGGACATCGACGATGACGACGAACATGGTTTGGATTAACAAGGAAGTATCGGACTGATGGCGAGACGCAGTCGCCAAGCGGACGAGACAGGGGGACGGATATGAGGGCGGGAGGCCGGCAGTTTGCGATGGTGCGGGCCATACGCCGTGTCCTGGGACGGCCGTATCTGCTCATGGCCGCGGTGGTCCTGATCATCGGGGCGATCTGGTTTTCCCGCCTGGCCTTGCAGGAATTCCTTCTCCTGGACCGCTTGGTGAATGTATACACCAACGACGCGCAGGTCAGAATGGACTCCTACGCCATCACCCCGGTGGTGACCGCCAGAGTGCTGGAGGTTCTGGTTACCGAGGGCGACAGAGTGAGCAAGGATCAGGTGTTGGTGCGTCTGGATCAGGAGGACGTGCTCACGGAACTGCGCCAGGCGCAGGCCATTGCCGAGGGTATCGCGCAGCAGATGGAGGAATTGCGCCTCGAACTGCCGCTGGCCATCGAGCAGGCTCGGTACAAGATCGATCGTGCCGCGGCTGCGTTGGAAATCAGCCAGCAGGCCACTCAGCGCGCCCAGGTGCTGCTCGACGTGCAGCGCGACCGCATTGCCAAGATGGTAGCCGAACAGCAGGCCGGTCTGGAGGCCGCCCGCGCGCGACTGCGGGAGCAGGAGGCCGCTCTGCGCGAAACGGAAATGGCGCTCGGACGGACCCGCAGCCTGTTTGAGGAGGGGATTGTGTCGGAGGAACGTCTGGACGCCGCGCTCATGACCTTCGAACGCGTGCAGGCACGACTGTCGGTGGCTCAGGAGCAAGTGCGGCAGACGCAGCAGCACTACCCGTCGGGGGATTCGCCGGAAATGATCCGGGTGTACGAAAAAGATACTCACGGCGCCGCGGCACAAGTCGAGGAGCACCGCGCGGCACTGGGTCTGGCGCGCACCGAGTTGCGTCTTGCGGAGTTGGGTCAGCAGCGCCTGAAGGTTCTGGAAGCGCGGCACGAAGAAGCCAAGGCGCGGGTGCAAGCCCTCGACCTAAAGCTGTCCAGAACGGTGCTGCGCAGTCCGAGCGACGGCGTCGTCGGTTACAACAGGATCGAGCCCGGAGAAATGGTGACGGGTGACCCTAGCGACCCGCCCATTTTGGTCATCCATGACCCCCAGAGCCTGTATGTAACCGCCAACGTCTGGGAGTCGGACATCAGCCGCGTGCGTATCGGCCGCCCGGCGGAGGTCTGGGTCGACGCTTATCGTACCCACGTCCTGGGACGCGGCAAGCCCTACCGCGGGCGCGTGACGCGTATCAACCCCACCACCGCGGCCGAAATGTCGGGACTGCCTCCTGAACGCTTCTTCACCCGCCGCGAGCAAAAAGTCCCCGTTAAGATAGCCATCGAGGACGCCGACCCCGGCTTCCGGGCCGGCATGCTGGCCGAAGTCCTGATTCTCGTCGATGAGGGGGCTATCGCTGAAGAGCAGTAGGCGGCCGACGTCAGGCTACTATCCCACCACGCGTTGTTCGCGCAGGCCTTTCAGATCGGATTCACCATATCCCAGGCTGGATAAAATCTCATCGGTGTGCTGCCCCGGTTGCGGCGCCGAGTGGCGGAAACGGCCCGGCGTGTCACTGAGCTTGATGCCCATGCCGACTTGGCGGTCGAGTTGGCCCTCCCCTGCCGAGCCCTCATGCTGCACGAGCATGCCGCGGTGCTGCACTTGCGGGTCCTCAAATACCTCCGACAAGGTATTGACCGCACTGACGCAGACGTTTTTGTCAGCCAGATAGGCCAGCCAGTCGTCGCGGCTGCGCCGCCGGAAGACGGCCTGCAATTCTTCGCGCACTTGGGCTTCTTCGGGTGTGGGGCCGCGGGTCAGATGCTCGGGGCCGCGCGAATACTTCGACAGATCGGGTCGGCCCAGGGCCTCGCACAGGTTGCTCCACAGCCAAGGCTCGCTGCTTCCCACCGACAGCAACTTCCCGTCCTGCGTTTCGTACGTGGTGTAGAACGCATACCGACCGCTGTAGGGCCCTTGGCCGCGCCGCGGTAGCACACCGCCGTCGAAGAACGGCACCATCAGCGGAGTGGCGGCGAGCATGGACAGGGTGGCGTCAAGGTGCGACACGTCCACGTGCTGACCGCGCCCACTGTTGCCGCGGGCGTACAAGGCCAGCAGAATGCCGACGGCGCCGTGCATGGCGGCACCGCCGTAATCGGCGATCAGATTGAGGGGGATAGCGGGCGGACGGTCGGCCTCGCCAATCAGGTCCAGCACGCCGCTCATGGCGAGGTACGTCACGTCCGAGCCCGGCAGGTCGCGGTACGGGCCGGTTTGGCCGTAACCGCTGAGCGAGCAATAGATGAGGCGGGGATTGATCCGGCTGAGGGTGGGGTAGTCGGCGTTGAGCCGCTGCATGGCGCCGGGTCTGAAGCTTTCCACCAACACGTCGGCGCGGCCGGCAAGTTGGTGCAAAATCTCCTGACCGGCAGCGCTGTCTAAGTCCAGACCCAGGCTCTTCTTGTTCCGGTCCAGATAGGCGCTGGCAACCGACCGTTTGTCCGCAGCCGGCGGTTCGATCTTCAGCACTTCAGCGCCCATGCAGGCCAGTAGCATGGTGCAGAAGCTTCCAGGAGAGGCCCCGGATACTTCCAGAACCGTGACGCCTTGCAACGCATCTGTCATCTGTCCGGCTTCTAATCGAGGTCGAAGGGGCGCAACGGGCGCTCGGTCGGCGTTTCCTCAGCCTCTTTGCGGAGTTCCTGGAACTTCTTGCCAAGCAAAGCCTTGCGCGCCTTTTCCTCTTCTACGGCTTGCTGGAAGCGGCCGCCCTTTTGCTTCTCCCGCTCCCGCAGGTCTTGCAGGGATTGTTCAAAGGAGGCGCCGCCGGCTTTGACGCGGTTTTCGGTGGCATACAGGATCCGCAGCGTTTCACGATCGACCACCAGGGTCGCCTGGCAGCAAGGACAGGTGAGTTTGGCTGATTCGTTGTCCGCAGCCATGATGTCTCCCGCTTGAAAAGCGTGCGCGATACGCGGTCGAAAAACGGCTCATTGTATCCCGGTATCGCCTTGAATACAAAAGTCCGCGTTGTCACGGCGCTGCGGTCAAGCGTATAATTGCCGCGCTCTCAACAGCCCCGTTTCACAGCCGGAGAACAGCATGTCAGTGAGCGATCGGAACCCGTTGGTTGACCAGTTGCGCGAGGTGCACACGGAGGCGCTGGAGCGCTTGGCGCAAGTGAGCGACCTCACCACGCTCGACGGCTGGCGGGTGCATTACCTGGGTCGCAAGGGCGCGCTGACGCAGGTGATGCGGGGCATCGGAACCCTGCCGACGGAACAGCGGCCGCAAGTCGGGCAGGTATCGAACGAGGTCAAAAGCGCTCTGGAGGCGGCCTTCGAGGCACAGGTTGGGGCGATCAAGCAGGCCAAGCTGGCCAGGACCCTGGCGCAGGAGCGGGTCGACGTGACCCTCCCCGGCTATCCGCTGAGCCTGGGCCGGTTGCATCCCAGCACCCAGACGCTGCGCGAGATCGCCGCCATTTTCGGCGACATGGGCTTTCAGATATTCGACAGCCGTGAGGTGGAAAGCGACTACTACAACTTCGAGCTGCTCAACATCCCGCCCTACCACCCCGCCCGCGATATGTGGGACACTTTTTACATTGACGAGCGCGTGGTGTTGCGCACCCATACCTCGCCGGGGCAGATTCGCGCCATGCAGGCCTTTCATCCCGACCCCATCCGGGTCATTCTGCCGGGTATGTGCTACCGCTACGAGGCCATCACTGCTCGTTCGGAAATCATGTTCCACCAAGTGGAGGGGCTGGCGGTCGGCGAGAACATCACCATGGCCGATCTGAAAGGCGTGCTGGTCAACTTCGCCCGCCGCATGTACGGCGCCGAGCGTCAGGTCCGCTTCCGCTGCAGCCACTTTCCCTTCACCGAGCCGAGCGTCGAGGTCGACATGGACTGCATTGTCTGCAACGGTGACGGCTGCACCCTGTGCAAGCGTACCGGCTGGCTGGAGATACTGGGCGCCGGCATGGTGCATCCCACCGTGCTGCGCAACGGCGGTTACGACCCGGAGCGCTTCAGCGGCTTCGCCTTCGGCATGGGGCCGGAACGTATCATGATGCAGAAGTACGGCATCGACGACATCCGCTACTTCTTCAGCAACGACCTTCGCTTCCTCGAACAATTCGGATAGACCGCACCGGCAACACAGGCCGTATCGCGGGGGCCGAGGCGTGCCTCGGTGCTTCATGGCTGCATAAGGGACGCAAGCATGCGCGCGCCGCTGAGTTGGTTGAAAGATTTTGTGGACATCGCGATACCCCTCGACACCCTCGTGGACCGCATGACGATGGCCGGCCTGGAGGTGGGCGGGGTCGAGCATATCGGGGCCGACTGGCAGCGCGACAAGCTGTTCGTCGGCGAGGTGATGGACGTCATCGCCCATCCGCACGCCGATCGGCTGGTGCTGGCGACGGTGGCTTACGGGCAAGGCGAGCCCCAGACGGTGGTAACCGGGGCGCCCAACCTGAGGCCGGGTGATTGCGGGCAGAAGGTGGCTTTCGCGGTCGAGGGCGCGCGGCTACGGGACGGATACAGCGAGACGCCGCGCCTCCAGACACTCAGCCGCACCAGCATCCGCGGCGTGGAGTCGGCCGGCATGGTCTGCTCGGAAAAGGAGCTGGGGTTGTCCGATGATCACACTGGCGTGATCATTCTCGACCCCGACCTGCCGGTGGGACAGCCGTTAACGAACGCGCTGGGGGACACCGTTCTGGACGTCGAGCTGACACCCAACCTGGCGCGCGCCAACTGCATTATCGGGCTGGCGCGGGAAATCGCCGCCCTCACCGGCCAGCCCTGGCGCGCCGGGCCTGCCGATGCCGCCGCCGGACCCCATGCCGCTGCCACCGCGTATGGCTCCGTGGCCAGTTCCGACGCCGACCTGTGCGCCCGCTACTCGGCTTCCCTGATCGAGAACGTCACCATCCAGCCCTCTCCGCCGTGGATGCAGCGGCGCCTGCAGGTCGCCGGCCAGCGCCCGATCAACAATATCGTGGACATCACCAATTACGTTATGCTCGAAACGGGGCAGCCCCTTCACGCCTTCGACTACGAGACGCTGCAGGGCGGCGTCGTGGTGCGGCGGGCGCGCCGGGGCGAGACGATGCAAACTTTGGACGGCGTCGAGCGCCAGCTGACCACCGACATGCTGCTGATCACCGATGACTCCGGCCCCATCGCCCTTGCCGGCGTCATGGGCGGCGCGGCGACCGAGGTGACCGAGGGCACCCGGCACATCTTTCTGGAGTCGGCGAATTTCAATTTTGTCAATATCCGCCGCACCTCGCAACAGTTGCGCCTGCACAGCGAGGCGGCGCAGCGCTTTGGCCGCGGGGTGGACACCGACCTGACGGTCCCGGCCCTGCTGCGCGCCTCGCGGCTCATGGAGACCCTGGGCGGCGGCACCCTGCACCCCGAGATCGCCGATACCTACCCGGCGCCGCCGAGCCCCAAGACCATCACACTGCGCACGGCGGAGGTCACGCGCATCCTGGGCATGGAATTCAGCCCTGCCGACACGACGAGGATTTTGACCTCTCTGGAATTCGGCTGTACGACGCATCACGAGAACGGCGACACTTGTCTTGAAGTCGCTGTGCCGAGCCGCCGGCTCGACGTGTCCGAGCCTGCCGACCTGATTGAAGAAATCGCCCGCATCCACGGCTACGATGCGATCCCGACGACGCTGATCCGGGACGTGCTGCCGCCGCAGCGCTCGCAGCCCCACCTGGAGGGTTTGGAGCAGACCCGCGACATTCTGGTCGGCTGCGGCCTGACCGAAATTCTCTCGTACTCCCTGTCCAGCCTGGAAAGCATCAACCGCGCCCGCGCCGAGGGGCCGGCGGCGCTGGCCGAGGATTACATCAGCCTGGCCAACCCGATCAGCCAGGAGCGCCAGCTTCTGAGGCAATCGCTGCTGCCCAGCCTGCTGGAAACCCTGAGCACGAACCGGCGCTACCGCCAGCGCATGGCGTTGTTCGAGATCGGGCGGGTGTACTGGCCGCAGGCCGGGGAGGAACTGCCGCTGGAGCAGCGCTATCTCGGTATTGCCGTCACCGGCCCGCTGCTGCCCCGTTCGTGGCACGACGCCGACGAGCCGCCGCGGTTCGGCTGGACGCACCTCAAGGGCATTATCGATATTCTGATGCAGCGCCTTAACGTGCCGCAGGTGCGCTTTGCCGCCGCCACGCACGCCGTCCTGCATCCGGCGCGCACCGCTGCTCTGTCCATCGGCGGCGAGCCGCTCGGCATCGCCGGTGACGTGCACCCGCAGGTTTGCGAGCGGTTCGATCTGGCGGACCGGTCGGTGGCCATGCTGGAACTGAATCTCGACCTCTTGCTGGCGCGTCGCCAACCGCGGCGCTACCAGCCCATCTCGCGCTTCCCGGCCGTTCTGGAGGACGTGGCGCTGGTGGTTGACGACGACTTGCCCGCTCAGGCCGTCGAGGATGCCATTCGCACTGCCGGCGGCGAGTGGCTGCGCGAGGTGACGCTTTTCGACCTGTATGTCGGTGAGCCGATTCCAGCCGGCAAGAAGAGCCTGGCGTATGCGCTGACGTTCCAGGCCGACGACCGCAGTTTGACCGAGGACGAGGTGCGCGTGTTGTACCGGCGCATCCAGGAGCGCACCGCCGCCGAACTGGGCGCCGAGATGCGCGAGTAGGCCGCCCCTGGCTAGCAAGCTTTGAATGAAGGAAGGGACATGACTGACGTGACGTTCAAGCCGGCTGCTGAGCTGGCGCAATTGATCCGCGACCGGCAGATCGGCTGCCTGGAGCTTCTCGATCACTACCTGGAGCGTGTAGACCAGTTCAATCCGCAGCTCAATGCCATCGTTGTGCTGGACGCCGACCGCGCCCGCGAACGTGCCCGGCAGGCCGACGCGGCGCTGGCGCGCGGGGAAGTCTGGGGGCCGCTGCACGGCGTGCCGATGACGTGCAAGGACTCGTTTAACGTGTCAGGGCTGCCGACGACGTTTGGCTCGCCGCAGTTGAAGGACAACGTCGCCGCCGAGGACGCGCTGGCGATCCAGCGGCTGAAGGCGGCCGGGGCGGTTGTCTTCGGCAAGACGAACGTGCCGCTGTGGCTGGCGGATTTCCAGAGTTACAACGACGTCTACGGCACCACCAACAACCCGTGGGACCCGCAGCGCGCCCCCGGCGGCTCGTCCGGCGGCTCCGCGGCGGCGCTGGCGAGCGGCATGACGGCCTTGGAAATCGGTTCGGATATCGGCGGTTCGATCCGTAATCCGGCCCACTTTTGCGGTGTCTTCGGGCACAAGCCAACGTGGGGCCTGCTGCCGCCCCGAGGTCACGCCACGCCGGGCATCCTGGCGCAGTCGGACCTTTCCGTCATTGGCCCGCTGGCGCGCAGCGCCGCGGACCTCGAGCTCAGCGTGCAGGCCACCGCCGGTCCCGACGAGCTGCAGCGGGCCGGTTATCGGCTGGACCTGCAAGCGCCCAGCCAAACGGCGCTGGGCGAATATCGCGTGGCAGTGTGGAAGAATGACGACATCGCGCCGGTGAGTCAGGAGGTGGTGGGGCGAGTCGAAGCGGTTGCCGAGGCCATTTCACGGTCAGGGGGCACGGTGGACGAAACGGCCAGGCCGAACTTCGTGGCGCGTGAGGCCAATGACATTTATCAACTGCTTCTGCAAGCCACGCTGGCCGCCCGGCAGCCGGAAGATGCCTACGCCAAGATGCAGGCGGACGTGGCGGCCCTGAGCCCCGACGACCAGAGCGACCGCGCCCGCACGCTGCGGCGGCAGATCGCCAGCCACTGGGAATACGCCCGGGCCAACGAGGCGCGCACCCATCTGCGCTGGGCCTGGCATGACTTTTTCAAGACGCATGACGCGCTGATTACGCCGATCATGGCGACGCCGGCGTTCGAGCACGATCACCAGCGTTTTGAGAAGCGGACCATCAAGGTAGACGGCGTACCGCAGCCGTATTTTCAGCAGATTTTCTGGGCCGGCCTGGCGATCTGCGCCTACCTGCCAGCCACCATCGTGCCGGCGGGTCTGAGCGCCGACGGCTTGCCCATTGGGGTGCAGATCATCGGGCCGGAGTTCGGCGACCTCAAAACCATTGGTCTCGCCAAGCTGCTCGAAAGCGCCGGTTTCGCCTTCACCCCGCCGCCCGGTTACTGATCCCCGTTTCCCACCTTACGACGGCGTTTTCTCCATGTCCGGCGCGTGGTGCGCCGGGATGGCGAAGCGCCCGTTGCCGGTCTGCTTCGCGGCCGCGGCGGCGCGCTCGTTTTCCATGATCTTGGACAGCACCGCCTGGTTGGCGCGCTGGAATGAGTCGCGGTGCTCCACCACGAACTGGCGCGAGTCGTGGTACGCCGTCAGCATGCCGTTCACCTGCGGAATGACGTAGCGGGCCACCAGGTCCCAACTCCGCAGCGTGTTCTCCCGGTTCGCCCAGTCGTGCACGAAGCCGATGACCGTTCCGAAGCCGCCGGTCAACTCCGTCATGCGCTGGATGGCGGTCACCAGATCGTCGGGCGTGCCGATCACCGACGCCGAATCCTCGCCGAAAGCCGTTTTGTCCACCGCCTCATCCGGGTCGCTGAACGGCTCCGTGCCGGGCCGCATGAGGGTGCCGACGGTGTACTCGTTGTGCCAGTGCATCAGCCCTTCCCGCGCCTCCTTGCGGGCCTGCTCGCGCGTCTCGGCGACGTGCCACGACATCACGATGCGCCAGTCGCGGCGGTCCATCGTGTTGCCGTGCTTGGCCGCCGATTCCTCCGCGAAGCTCCACTGCAGCGGCAGGGCTTGCAAACCCTCGGTGGACATCGAGCCGATCGACAGTATCCCCGTGCCGTGCTTGCCCGCCAGGGTCATGCCGGACGGGCTGATGATGGAGGCGACGGCAAAGGGCAGGTCCTCCTGCAGCGGTAGCAGGTGCAGGCGCGCGTCGCGCAGGGTGAACCAGTCCGACTCGTAGCTGAAGCGTTCCTCACCGCGCAGCAGGCGCCGGATGACGCCAATCGCCTCGTCCTGCCGGTCGCGCTGCACCATCGGGTCGATGCCCAGCGTATGGGCGTCGGAAGGCAGCGCCCCCGGCCCGGAGCCGAAGATGGCGCGCCCGCCCGTCATGTGGTCGAGCTGCACGATGCGCTGCGCCACGATGAAGGGGTGATGATACGGCAGCGACACCACGCCCGTGCCGAGCTTGATGCGATGGGTGCGCTCGCCGGCAGCCGCCAGAAACATTTCCGGGGAGGCGATCATCTCCCAGCCCGTCGAGTGATGTTCCCCGCACCAGAACTCGTCGTAACCGAGCTTGTCCAGATGTTCCACGAAATCCAGGTCGCCGCGGAACTGCAGCGTCGGATTCTCGGCAATCGGGTGATGCGGGGCAAGAAAGGCGCCAAATTGAAGCCTGGGCATGGTGACCTCCAAGTGTGTTGAGCGAGGGCGTCGCAAGGCGAGCCGGCACAGTGGGAAGATGCAATGCGAGCTGGGAAGTGTTGGTTTCTACCGCATTTTGGTTGCTGCGTCAAAAGCCGTCGGTGGCCGGGGCATCCACCGAAAGGCAACCTTCGACGGCTTCGTAGAGATTGCCAAGCAGTTCTTCAAACGAGTCCCCCTGTGTGGCGCATCCGGAAATGGCTGGCACCTTGGCCCAATAACCGCCTTCTTCTGCTTCGTGGATGACGACCTTCAACTTCATAATCGCCCCCTCGCGCTAACCGGACGATAGCCACCCATCGCCGGGCATGATACGCCGCATGAATTCGTCGAACATGGGGACGGTGAACGCGGTGTCGCCGTGACTTGGACTCCAAATCATGCCTTTGTTGATCAGTTGATTGCGCGTGGGAGCCAGAGAGCTTACTTGACGGTTCAGTTCGTTAGCGATATCGCCGGAACGATGCGGTCCTGTGCCGAGTTGCGCCATCGCACGCACGTATCTCTTTTCTGCGGGCGTCAACCTGTCGAATCGAACTCGGAAGAAGCTTTCATCGAGGGTCGCTATCGCCTGTTTGGACGCGATTTCAACGTTGCTAGCCGTGATGGGTGACCGCTCGGCAACGTCCCAGACGTGCTTGCCCCATTCCTGCAGAAAGTAGGGATAGCATTTAGTCTGCGAAACGATGGCATCGAGAGCGGCAGACTTTATCTTCACGCCTTCGTCGCTTGCTGGCTTGGCGATGGCGCGCTTGGCGTCTTCAGGCGAGAGCGGGCCGATGTCAGGAAACTCGAACAGCCGTTCGGCGTATGACTTCGCCTTCCCCATGCGACCTCGCACCTGGGGCAGGCCAGCGCCAAACATGACCACGGGGAGTTGCCGCTGCGCAGTCCGGTGCAAGGCGGTGATCAAGGCCGCCAGTTCGTCCTCTTTCACATATTGGAGCTCATCAACCAGAAGGGCCACACAGGTCTCATCCGCCTTGGCTGCAGCGCCGACGACCTCAAATAATTCCTGCAAGTCGATTTCCAGGTTGCCGTTGTCCGCTAACCCGGGTTCCGGGTCGAAGTCCAACCCCACTTCGATGTCCTGGTACGTCACCTTCAGGGCGCTGGCAAATCCCGCCAAACCTTTGAGCGCCCTTTGCGCCAGTTGGGTTGCCCTCCGCCGCCTCGAGAGCTTCAGCAGTGCAACACGCAGTTGGGGCGCCAGAATCGCGGGAAGGGAGCGGTTTTCAGGCGCCTCTATTCGCAGCGCGTGAATGCCGCTCGATTCGGCTTCCTGCCGAATGAAGTCCAAGAGCACGGTTTTACCAACACCCCGCAAGCCAACCATCACGATGCTCTTGGTGGGGCGCCCGATTCTGGTCCGCTCCAGCACGATTTTTGCGGAGTCACGGATTGCGTCGCGGCCGGCCAGCTCAGGCGGCCGGGTGCCCGCTCCGGGCGCATACGGGTTGCGTATTGGGTCCATGGGACAAATCCATTTATAGGAGAATTAGGGAAGTTATACTAGGATGATAACTTAGCTAATTTACCTATATTTGTCACACCCGGAGCACCTTCATCATCTCGTCCCCCAGTTGATTGATGACCTTCACTGCAATAGGGCCCGACTGTGGCTATGCGAGCAGGTGCGACGCGCCGCTTCGATCAGATTCTCGTCGGCACTCAGAGTAATGTTTTTCACGGGTCATCCCTTCATTCGTTTCGCTCAATGCGCCCTGAATTCGTGCGCACTAATATGGTGCCGATCTCAGTGTATTTCAGCGTCTCGTCGCTGTCGTTACCCTGGACCATAATGAAATCGGGAATGTCGTTCGGGCTGCGGAGCCGCTCCAGAGCATACGTGACGGTGTTGGCGTCCCAGCCCGCGCTCACCGCACCTCGAACACCAGCTTGCCGCGCAGGTGGCGGGCTTCGCTGATGCGGTGGGCGGCGGGCGCTTCGGAGAGAGGGTAGCGGGTGATGTGGGGCGGCCAGACGGCGCCGGCGGCGAGCAGCTCGAGCATGCGTTCCAGGTGGGGGCGGTCGCGGCGGACGTTGGGGCGCAGGGTGTGGACGTCGGTGCGGGTCGGTTGGTAGCCCTCCGGAGCCGGGGCGATCCACACGAGGCGGCCGCCGGGCTTGAGGACCTCGTAGGAGCGCACCTGGACCTCGCCGCCGACGGTATCGAACACCATGTCACAGTCGGAAACCGTGCGGGTGAAGTCCTCGGTGTGGTAGTCGATGACCCGGTCGGCGCCGAGGCTGCGGACGTAGTCGTGGTTGTCGGGGCTGGCGGTGGTGATGACCGTGGCGCCGAGGTGCTTGGCGAACTGGATGGCGAACCCGGCCACGCCGCCGGCGCCGCCCTGGATGAGGATGGTCTCGGCGCTGGCGAGCTTCGCCTCGTCTTCGAGCGCCCACAGTGCCGTGAGGCTGGTCAGCGCCATGGCCGCGGCTTCGGCATGACCGAGGCTGTCGGGCTTCTTGGCGATGATGGCGGCCTTGATGGCGAGCTTTTCGGCGTAGGCGCCTTCCACGCCTTGGTCAAGCACGCCGAACACGGCGTCACCGACGGCGAGGTCGCTGACGCCCGGCCCGGCAACGCTGACCACGCCCGAAAAGTCACGGCCCAGGATGTACGGGAAGCTGGAAATTGAGTACCCGCCGCCGAGCCGCACCTTGTAGTCGGCCGCGTTGACGCTGGCGGCGCGCACGTCCACCACCACCTCGCCGAATCCGGCCGTCGGGTCCGGCGCCTCGCCGTAGTGCAGCATTTCCGGCCCACCATGCCCTGTTAACAGAACCGCCTTCATACTTTTGTCCCTCTTTTGTCTTTACTGGCTGCTCTACTGCGCGGTCATGCCGCCGTCGATGACCAATTCGGTGCCGGTGACGTAGCGCGACTCGTCCGAGGCCAGGTACAGCATGCCGTAGGCGATGTCGTCGGCATTGCCCAGGCGGCCGATCGGGGTGCGGTCCAGGCACCACTGGCGCCGTCCGACCTCGTTGTTATAGCCGTCGTCGGTGAGCGGTGTGTGGCAGAATCCGGGGTGAATCGAGTTGACCCGGATGTTGTCCGCCGCGCACTGGATGGCGGCCGTTTTGGTGAACGTGCGGATGGCGCCCTTGGCGGCGTGGTAGGCGGTGGAATACGGGCTGCCGACGATGCCGTAGATGGACGATATGTTGATGATTGAGCCGCCGCCGGCCTTGCGCATTTCCGGGATGGCGAATTTCGTGCCCAGGAAGACGCCCTTGGCGTGCACGTCCATCTGGCCGTCCCAGATGTCCACGGTGGTTTCCTCTATCCGCTCGCGCGCCGCGGTGCCGGCGTTGTTGACCATGACGTTCAGGCCACCGAAGCGCGATACCGCGGTTTGCACGGCCTCCTGCCAGTCTTCCTCGCTGGTGACGTCAAGCCGCACGAACATGACGTCGCCGCCGTCCGCCTGAATCTGCTCCGCGGTCCGTTGCCCCTTGTCCTCCAGGATGTCGGTGAGGACGACCTTGGCGCCGTGCTGCGCGAACAGACGCGCCGCGGCGCCGCCGAATCCCATAACTTCGCCTTCCACGCCAGCCGCCGCCCCGGTGATCAGGGCTACCTTCCCCGCCAATCGCATTGCGCTTTCCTCCTCGCCAACAGGCCGTGTTGTCCAAACGCCGTAGCATGTAGGTCGGGTTAGCCGCAGGCGTAACCCGACGTCCCGCCGCGGTGCCTCTGTTCTTGTCGGATGACGCTTCGCTAATCCGATCTACGCCGAATGCAGGGCGCGTAGTGTAGGGAGATAGCGGCAGGGCGTCAAATCGCGCGGGCACGGCGGCTTTCTGGTGTCGCTACGGGCTTTGGTGTATATAGAGCGCGCTGCAGGGGCGATGGCAGTGACAGCAGTAGGGCATGACGCCGTACGACTTCACCAAGGAGGAAACATGGGCAGGCTGGACGGAAAAGTAGCGATCATCAGCGGTGGCGCGCGGGGTCAGGGCGAGGTGGAGGCAAAGCTCTTCGTGCAGGAAGGCGCCAAGGTGGTGTTTGGCGACATCCTGGACGAGGAAGGCAAGCAGGTCGAGGCGGCCATTCGCCAAGCCGGCGGCGAGGCCACCTACGTTCACCTCGACGTGACCCAGGAGGCGGATTGGCAGCAGGCCGTGGCCACCGCGGTGTCGACGTACGGCAAGCTGGACATCCTGGTGAACAACGCCGGTATTCTGCGGCGCGATGGCATCGAGGAGACGACCAAGGAGCTATGGGACACGATTCTGGCGGTGAACGCCACCGGCGTGTTTCTGGGCACCAAGTACGCCATTCCGGAAATGCGCAAGGCGGGCGGCGGCTCGATCGTCAATATCTCGTCGATTTCCGGCATGGTGGCTCTCGGCGGGCCGGCCTACAACGCCTCCAAGGGCGCCGTGCGGGTGTTTACGAAGGTGACGGCCGTGCATCATGCCGATGACAACATTCGCTGTAATTCCATCCATCCGGGGCCGGTGCGCACCCCCATGACCGAGAGCACGTATTCCGATCCGGAAATGCTGGAACGACGCTTGCGTGACATGCCCCTGGGCCGCTTGGGTACGTCTGAGGACATTGCCTATGGGGTGTTGTATCTGGCGTCCGACGAGGCTGCCTACGTGACGGGGGCGGAGCTGGTCATCGATGGGGGATATACGGCGCAGTAAGGGGGCCGGGTTAATTCAGGTAGTGATTAAGGGCCTTTTCCTTGGCCATGGTGCGCAGCTTGTTGCGGGCGCGGGTCTCGATCTGGCGAACCCGTTCGCGGGACAGGCCGAGTTCCCGCCCGATGGCCGCCAAGCTCTTGGGGGTGTCGTCAAAACCGAAGCGGGCGCGCAGGATTTTGGCCTCGCGCGGTTCGAGGCGCTGCAGGAGTTGTTGCATTTCCTTGGCCATGGAAGCCTGAAAATAGATTTCCTCGCTGGAAGGCAGGGTGCTCGACTGCAGGAAGTCGAGTTGGGTGACGTCGCCATCCTCTTGAATCGGCGCATCCAGAGACAGGCAAGGGCGGTGCACGCGGAGCAGGTCCTGGATATCCATCTCCTTCATATCCAGGGCGTTGGCCAACTCGGCCACCGTTGGCTCGGTGCCCATCGCGCGTTGCATCTCATCGAATTTCTGGCGCAGCTTGGAGAGCGCCTCGGCCTGCTTGATGGGCAGGCGGACGGCGTTGCCGCCCTCAGCGATGGCGTGCATGATGGCTTGGCGAATCCACCACACGGCATAGGTGATGAAGCGCACGCCGCGCTCCGAGTCGAATTTCCCGGCGGCGTGCAGCAGGCCGAGGTTGCCCTCGTTGATGAGGTCGGAGAGGGGCAGGCCGTAGCCCTGGTACTTGCTGGCCACCTGCACGACGAAGCGCAGGTTGCGCTCGACCAATTCGTGCAGCGCCTCGGTGCTCCCGGTTTTGATGCGCTGACCCAGGGCGGTTTCTTCTTCGGGGGCGGGTACGGACCTGCGACGAACCTCCACCAGATATGCGGATAGAGAACTGGGGGTAACGGCGTCGAAACCGCGTCGCGGTGTACTCATGGCATTCCTTCGAGGAGGGTATCGTGAAAGGGAGGGAAGGTGTTCATGTTGCTGAATACCGGTCCTTCCCGGAGGGTGTCTCAATCCTAGGTTGGCCGAAACGTGAAGTCAATATCGTGACTGGCGGATTAAGATGGAGTCGCGCTCGAACTCCATTACGAAGTCGAAGGGCTTGAAGGGAGCAGGTGGATCGTCCAGACTGCCCCAGGATTGCGTGAGGCTTGTCAGCAGGGTGTCCTGATGGGTGCGCAGAGCGGGGCGGCTGCTGCCCTGATTGAGCAGCGCGAACCACACCGGTCCGTGCTTGCGGGTAAAGATGACGCCACCCAGGGTGCTGACGTTCCGCAGGGTGCCCGTTTTGACGACGGCGTGCGATGGCAGATTGCGGCGTGCGATGGTGCCTTTATCGCGTCCGGCGATGGGAAAGACATCCGAGATGTTCAGGCCGTCGGGTTGCAGCGTGTTGTGAATGGCCATGAACAGGGCGCAGACCGCTCGGGGAGATATCTGATTGCTCCTGTCGATCCCGGAGCCGTTGTTCAGACGCAGTTCGTTTTTGCTTACGCCCGCCGCCTGGGCGGCTATTTGCCGCATTTTGCCGCTTCCACCTACAGCGATGGTGAGCATTGTGGCCATGGCGTTGTTGCTGTAGATGTTCATGCGCTTGAGGATGTCGAACAGCGGCAGTGAGCGGTGCCGGATGAGCGGCGGCTGTCCGTCCGGCGCCTTCGCCACTTTCACGGGGCCGGAAATGGCGACGCGCGGCTTGGGTGTGCCCTTGGGCAGCGCGCGATATTGCGCCTTAACGCTCTTGGGCCAGACGGCGGCGTTCAGTCCCCGTTTGAGCAGGCCGCCGGCCTTGGCGGGCTCCATGACGAAATTCATGTAGAACCTGCCGACGATGAGCAGGCTGCCGTCGACCCGCGTGATACCGACCTGCTCCAGGGTGTTGCCCAGCACGATGGCGTCTTCCCAGACGAAAAACGGATCGCTGCCGCCGTACACCACGAGATCGCCGTGCAAGACGCCCTTGCTGATGGTGCCGATGGCCCCGATCAGCGTGGGGAAGCGGTGCAGAGGCCCCCAGGTGCGGAGGGCGGCCAGGGTAGTGGCGACTTTGGTGAGGGATGCGGCCGGCAACGGCACGTTGCCTCGATGGTGCAGCAGGACCGACTGCGCCGATTGCAGCCACACGCCCTGCGCGTTCTGGGTTCTGCCGTGCTTGGCGGTGTTGGCGAGATAACGCTGCAGGGCCTGCCGGGCAGCGCGGTCATGCTCTTTCGGCAGCGCGGTTGCGGGCGTCAGGACGAGGCTCAGGAGAACGAACCACACAGCCGCCGATGCCAAGTGCCGAAGCCTTTTGCTCATTGGCGAATCCTTGGTTGATTGCGCATGGTCGCTGGAAGTGACAGGCTTGTCATCGTGATCGGCGGTGTTGAAACGAGTCTGAGGATGAACTCCCAAGCAGATGAGAGAACTTGGTGATGCAAGATACGCGACAACAAGTGGAGAATCAACCCCTGTCAGAGGACTGCACCCTGGCGATGGACGCCAAGACGATGCGGGAGCTGGGATACCGCATCGTCGACATGATTACCGATGATCTGACCCATCCCACCCGCCGGCCGGTGTTCCCCCCCGCCCAGACACGCGAGGCGATGGAGGCGGTCTTTGGCGGCCCGGTTCCGCGCGGCGGCATGGACGCCGACGATCTGCTGACGATCATCCGCGATCAGCTGCTGCCCGCGGCGGGCAATCCCAACCACCCGCGCATGATGGCGTACGTCCTTTCCGCGTCTACGCCTCTGACGGGGCTCATCGAGGCGCTGGTCAGCAGCATCAAGCTGCGTCCGACCACGTGGAAGAACCAACCGGCGAGTTGCCAGATCGAGGTTACGGTGGCGCGCTGGCTCGGCGACATGGTGGGCTTTTCCGACAACGCCGCCGGCTACGTCACCACCGGCGGTTCGTGGGCCAATCTGGTGGCCCTGGCTGTCGCGCGGGTGCGCCGGGCCGGTTGGAACGTGCGCTCCGAGGGCGTTGCGCAGCGCCCGTTGCTAACGGCTTACGTCTCCAGCGAAGCCCATTCGTGTATCGACCGCAGCGCCGAGCTTCTCGGCATGGGCGCCGCCCAACTGCGCAAAATCCCGGTGGATGACGGTTTCCGCATCGATCTGGACGCCCTGGTGTCGTCGATCCGGGCCGATGTCCGCGCCGGCTGCAAGCCGTTCTGCCTCATCGGCAACGCCGGCACGGTGAACACCGGCGCCGTCGATCCCCTCGACCGCCTGGCCGATATCGCCCAGCGCTACGACATGTGGTTCCACGTCGACGGCGCATACGGTGCCCTGGCATGCCTTGTCTCCGAAGCGCGCCATCTGTTCAAGGGGCTGGAGCGCGCCGACTCGCTCACCCTCGACCCCCACAAATGGCTGAATACCCCCTTCGAGGCCGGCTGCATCCTCACCAGGGAGTGGCGCGACCTCGGCGACACCTTCAGCCTCATTCCGCCCTACCTGCGCGGCGCCATGGGCAGCGAGCACAACCAGTACGAATACGGCTTCGAGCTGAGCCGCACCGACCGCGCCCTCAAAGTCTGGCTCGCCCTGCGACAGCACGGCGTCGACCGCTACGCCGAGTTGATCGCCAATCACCTCGCCCTCGCCCGCCACCTCGCCGACCGTCTCGAGGCCGCCGCTGATTTCGAGCTGGTGACCCCCGCCGTGCTGAGCATCTGTTGCTTCCGCTACGTTCCGCCCGATCTGACCCCCGGCATGCCGTCCGTCGAAACTTACCTCAACGCCCTCAACCAGGCCCTCGAAATGGCCCTCGCTGCCGATGGCCGCGCCCTCGTCTCCGGCACCGAGCTCAACGGCACCCGTGTCCTCCGCGCTTGCATTGTCAGCCATCCCGTCACCCGCGCCAGCGTGGACGAAACCCTCGCGCTGCTGCAGCAACTCGGCCGGCAACTCGACCGCGACATGCGCGGCAGACCTCAGGACACTGAGGCCCTGCAGGCATTGGAGCGGCTATGACGGCACCTGAACGTCCCTTGCAGCGATTCTCCGACGCGTACCTCGAGCGTTGCCGTGAGCTGTCCCCCGAGGACATCGTTCGCTTCCTGGACGATTTCCGCAGACTCCACGGCGCCGCAACCACCCGCTCGCGTCTCATCAGCTGAAGGTGTCCGAACCGCTGATGGCGGCGTTCAAGGCCAAGGCACGGCTGCATGGGGTACCTTGCCAAACGCAGATCAAGAACCTCATGCAGGCATGGATGGAGGAGCCGTAGATGCAGAAGCACCGAATCATCCTGGACTGCGACCCGGGCCGCGATGACGCTCTGGCCATTGCGATGCTGCTCGCTTCGACGGCGGAGATCGAACTCGTCGGCATCACTGCGGTAGCCGGCAACGTGCCACTGGCGTTGACGTACCGCAATGCGCGATTTGTCTGTGAGTTGTGCGGCTTTCCGGGAGTGCTGGTGCTCGCGGGCGCCGACAGGCCGCTGGCGCGGCAACCCGTGATCGGCACGCGGGCGCACGGGGAAAGCGGGCTGGAGGGCATGGAGGTGGACATGCCGCCGGTAGCGGTCGAACCGGGCGGCGCGGTCGCCTTTATGAAGGAAACACTGCGCGCTGCCGAGGATGACGAAATCACCCTGGTTGCAATCGGTCCGCTGACCAATGTCGCGATTCTTGTTGCGGATTCCCCGGAGCTTTTGCCGAAAATTCGGCAGATCGTCCTCATGGGTGGGGCGTCGCGGGCCGGCGGCAACGTGACGCCGGCGGCCGAGTTCAATATCTACGCCGACCCGCACGCTGCGGCACGGGTTTTCGACTGCGGACGTCCGATGACCATCGTCAGCCTCGACGCCACCCATCAAGTGCTCGCCAGCCCCACTCACGCCGAGCGTCTGGCGCGCGCCGGCGGCGAACCGGCGCGCCGCCTGGCCGCCCTGCTGCGCCCCGCCGCCCACAGCCGCGCGGCCCGCTTCGGTCCGGACCGCCTGCCGATTCACGATCCCTGCACCATTGCCTGGCTGCTGCAACCGGCGTTGTTCCGGGCCGAGCCCGTCCCGGTCGCCGTGGAGACCGAGGGTGCGCACACCCTGGGCGCTACCGTGGTGGATTGGTGGGGCGTGACCGGCAAACCGCCGAATGCGCACTGGATCACGGATGTTGACGGCGAGGGCGTTCTCCACCTTCTGATCGAGCGCATCGGGCGGCTGTAGCCCGCGGTTGTCGGCTGCAGGGAATGACCATGGCTTTCACGAAACTACCCGCACGGTTTTATCGCAAGGAAGCCGAACCATGAGTCAAAAGCCCAATCCCATGTCGGGTCCTCCTTAGTTGCCGGCCCTCACGAAGATGGCGTTTTCAATCCGCTCAAAGGCGTTCTGGTAGACGGCGGCATCAAGAATCGGCGTATCCCGCCGGCTGGTCTGGCCGTGTACGCTGGAGTCTTGGCGGGTGGTGACGAAATTGAGCCGCACCCTGGACCGGTTGCCAATTTGTTCAATGAACGCTGTCGCTTTTGTTTGTACCACGCTGGTCACGTCCGACCATACCATCAGGTCCGGCAATATCGTCAGCCGTGCGGGAAACGTCGCGCGGTCACTCGTGGCGGGGCTTTCCGTGGTGATGAGCCCGGTGTCGAGGTCGGCGCTGTTGACGATGTAGCCAAGGTCCTGGAACACCGACATGGTGCTGCCGAACACGACGGCCTTGTCGTGCTCGAACTCGCGCGTCTGCAGGCTCTGGATCTCCAGCGGCGTCAGGACAGGGCCCGGCGGGGTGCAGCCGGCCAGAAAGACCAGCCCTATGGCGATGGCCACCGGCAGTTTCGTATGGTTGCTTGTCATGGCCTCTCCTTCGGACCTAGAAGTCGGAGGTCCTGCTTCGGAAATCCGTCACCACGTCGCTGCTGTCAAACTTGATGATGAGCGTGATCATCCGCGAGCCGCTCTCGAAGCCGGAAGCCGACGAGCTTTGGCCGCCGAGGATGATCGTCCAGTAGCCGGAGCGGCTCGACGACTGCGACACCTGGGCGGCCCGCTGGTAGGTCCAGACCTCGCGGCCGCTGCCGTCGCGGGTGGTGATGTTCGGCGCGCCGAAGATCTCCAGCACCTCGGCCTTGGTCGTCTGGCCAACGGCCAGGTGCATCTGGATGTTCCCCTGCGTCAGGGCGGCGTTTCGTTCCGTAAGGGGTTGCGGCGCTGGCACGCATCCAGGCAATACCAAGCCGAGGCCGATGAGCAGTATCGGCCACGGCACCAATAGGACGCGCAATTTCATAACCTGCCTCCGTTTATCATGGGTCCTCTGCCGCACGCGGTTTCCTGTCGTCTCACCGGCGGCGAGTATTACACAGCCCCTTCCAACTGCACCAGCGGCTGGAATTTCTCGGCCAGCTCGCCGTAAAAATCCTTGCCTTCGTAGTTGATGACGATGAAGGCGGGAAAGTCTTCCACGTCAATGCGCCAGATGGCCTCCATGCCGAGGTCTTCATACTCCAGCACTTCGACGTTCTTGATGCTGTGCTCGGCGAGGCGAGCGGCGGGGCCGCCGATGGAGCCGAGGTAGAAGCCGCCGTGGGCGCCGCAGGCCTGGCTCACCTGCGCCGAGCGGTTGCCCTTGGCCAGCATGACCATGCTGCCGCCGAGGCTCTGGAAGGCGTCCACGTAAGCGTCCATGCGCCCGGCGGTGGTGGGACCGAAGGAGCCGGAGGCGTAGCCGTCGGGCTTCTTGGCGGGACCGGCGTAATAAATGACGTGATCCTTGATGTACTGCGGCAGCCCGTCGCCGGCGTCGAGCCGGTCCTTGAGCCGGGCGTGGGCGATGTCGCGCGCCACTACCATGGGGCCGCTGAGGGCCAACCGGGTGCCAACGGGATATTGGCGCAGCCGGGCGAGGATGTCGGGCATTGGCTGGTTGAGGTCGACGGCCACCACCTCGCTGCTCAGGTCGTCTTCCATGACCTCCGGCAGATACTGCCCCGGGTTGGTTTCCAGTTGCTCCAGGAAGACGCCATCCTTGGTGATCTTGCCGAGAATCTGCCGGTCCGCGGCGCACGACACGCCGAGGCCGACCGGGCACGAGGCGCCGTGGCGCGGCAACCGGATGACGCGTACGTCGTGGGCGAAATACTTGCCGCCGAACTGCGCGCCGATGCCGGTTTGCACGCACAGCTCGAAGATTTTCCGCTCCAGCTCGACGTCCCGGAAGGCGCGCCCCAGCTCGTTGCCCGAGGTCGGCAGGTCGTCCAGGTAATGCGTGCTGGCCAGCTTGACGGTCTTGAGCGTCAACTCCGCGGACAGGCCGCCGATAACCAGGGCCAAGTGGTAGGGCGGACAGGCGGAGGTGCCAAGGCTGCGGATCTTCTCGGCGATGAACTTGAGCAGCGACGCCGGGTTCAGCAGCGCCTTGGTTTCCTGGTACAGAAAGGTCTTGTTGGCCGACCCGCCGCCCTTGGCAATGAACAGGAAGCGGTATTCGCCGCCCGGCTCGGCGTACAGCTCGACCTGCGCCGGCAGGTTGGTGCCGGTGTTCTTTTCGCTGTACATGTCGAGCGGCGCCATCTGCGAGTAGCGCAGGTTGCGCTCGTCATAAGCCTGATAGATGCCCCGCGACAGCGCCTCGGCGTCGTTGGCGAAGGTGAAGACGTTCTCTCCCTTGTAGCCGATGGCGATCGCCGTGCCGGTATCCTGGCAGCCGGGCAGCACGCGGCTGGCGGCAATGTTGGCGTTCTTCAGGAGTTCGAGAGCCACGAACCGGTCGTTGTCGGAGGCCTCGGGGTCGTCGAGGATGGCGGCCAACTGTTTGAGATGGCTGCTGCGCAGCAGGTGGGCCACGTCGTCCATGGCCTCGCGGGCGATCAGCGTCAGCGCCTCGGGCGCGACCTGCAAAATCTCCTGTTCGCCGAACGCGGCGGTGGAGACATAGTCGGAGGTGAGCTGCCGGTACGGTGTCGTGTCGGCGCGGTGCTCAAACAACTCCTGGTATTGGAACGCAGCCATCGATTCAGTCCTCCTTAATTTGAAGTTGAGTTGTTGTGGAAACAAGCCGCCGGGCGCGGAAACGGTTTCTTAGAGCGGTTTTCGCATGCCTATATGGGGGATATCCGCAGCAGTGTAAGGCGTCGGACAAAGACGTGCACCCGAGCGGCCCTGCGCCTGCGTTGGCCTAACCTCCCAACCCCCCTTGTCAGGGGGGGAGGTGTTGTCCTTGGAGGTGTTGTCCTTGAGCCCTTGCGGTTTTCAGAAATTCCCCCTGATAAGGGGGGCACGGGGGGTTCTATCCCCGACAACAAATCCCTGGCCGAAAAGGCGCGTCAGAACCGCAAAAACCCAACCCCCGCAGAACCCATGTGCTGGATCGAGGTCCTGCAAAACAAACGCCGCGATCACGAACGATCTCGATGGGGCGCATCACAACATGGCGCGTAGATAGGCCAGACATACGAACGCAAACCGCTCTAACGGTCTTCCGGATGCTCCCCCAGGTAGAAAATCAACGACCAGGCATAGAGGGTGCCAATGTTGTCCTCGGCGACGTCGATGACGTTGAGCGTCCATTCGCCGCTTGGCGACTCGCCGTAGAAGGCGTTGCTGAGGATCGTCCAGTCGAGGGGATTCGGGGCGCCCTTCAGGGCGCCGTTGAACACCGGATTGATGATACTTCGGGTGCCGGCCGGCGAGATCAGTTCAACGCCGAGTTCGCGGGGATTGGCGTGCGTCACCTCGATGCGCAGTTGCACGGCCTCGATGTTGGCGGTGCGGGACAGGCCCGTGACGTTCTGGGTCTGCGTCAGGCCGCCGCCGTCGTGGTCCGGTATGGTGACGGCAACAGCCAGCCGGACAGGGGCGCTTTGGGTGAACACACCCAGGCTGTTCGGGGTATGGGTGGCTGCAAGGGCCACCGCGGCGTCCACGTCGATGGCGCCGAAGCCGTACCAGTTGTGGAAGTGGTAGCCGGCAGCATTGGTGATCCAGCCGTGCTGCAGCACTGCCGGCGTGCCGCCGAACGCCACCCGCACGCGAGGGATGCCGGCGTCCAGCCGGCGGGCCGTTTTGGCGAGGATGTGCTTCACGTCGCGCCAAGTGAGCTCGGGCTGCGTCTGCAGCAGCAGGGCGATGGCGCCCGACGTATTGGGGGCGGCGGACGAGGTGCCGTTGAAGATGCTGGTGTAGTCGCCCAGCGGGTTGGCTGCCCGGTCGCTGCCCAAGGGCCCGCCGTACAGCCCATAACCGCGGTCGGTGCCCATCTGGTCGGTGGTGATCATGGCCGGTTGGCGCCTGCCATATTCCCCCGCCGGGGCCACGACCCACAGGGTGGCGCCGGCCGACGAGTAGCTCGAGCGCTTTCCGTCGGCGCTGAAACCGCCCGCCACGATGACGTAGGGCAGATTGTTCTCGCCGTCCCGATTGGCGGCAGTGCAGCCGAGTTCGACGCTGAGATCGAGCAGCGGCGACACCGGCTGGCGATTCTCGTCTATTTCGGTGCAGTCGTTGAATTCGTTGCCGGCCGCCTTGACGTACAGAGCGCCCCGGCCTTCGCGCAGGTCGGTGACGCCGAACTTGAACAGCTCCCTCTGGTCGGCAGGCAGGTTCTCTGCGCTGCCGATGGAACCAAAGCTCATGTTGAAGACGTGCACGTCGTTGGACCGCAGGTCTGCGCTGTTCATGCCGAGGGAATTGAGATATTCGGACATCGGTTGATCGGGAGAAAGAAGGAAGTTGAAACCGCGCAGGCGCACTTCCGGCGCCACGCCGCGCCCGCCGACACCGTTGTTCGCCGCCGCGGCGATCAGCCCCGCCACGCTGGTGCCGTGATCGCCCATCACTGTCGGCAGGAACGGATCATCGGCCTGCGCGCCGTGCCAGAGCGAGTGGCTGAAGTTGTAAGACAGGTCCTGTTCGATGTTGGCGGCGAGGTCCGGATGGCAGATTTCAAGACCGGTGTCCACCACCGCCACCTGCACGCCGGCGCCGGTTGGACCGTCGACCAGCGTCTGCCTCATGTTCAGGTCTTGGCCGGCCACCCCGCCATTGGCTGCGAAGGACGCCTGGCCGGTGTTGTTGAGCGACCACTGCTGCCCGAACAGGGGATCTTGGGTCCCCGGCTCGGTGTCTCGGCTGAAGCCCGTGCAGGTGGTGGGGATACGGTTTCCGTCGGTCAGAAAAACGGCAGTGTAATCCACCGCGCCGCAGCCGACCAAGGCCGGGTCCTCTCCCGAAGCCGCCCTGGCGCAGAAATAGAAGTAGTTGTTTTTGCCGCGGACCAGATCCTTGAAGGAAACCCAGATCGGGGCGCTGAGCCACCAACCACCCTGCTCCAGGGCGGGCACCCGCAGCACCTCCAGGCCCGCCAGGTCGGGTGATGAGGAAAACAGGTCGTCCGTCGTCGTATACAAAACGGCCCGGGTTGAGGACGCAGCGACATCGCCGATATTGGTCACATACACAACAAAGCTGACGGCGTCTTCCTCCAGACGATGAATCAGGAGGAAGGCCTCCAGGGCCGCGTAATCCAGCTTGGCCTGCGGGGCGCCGCGGTCGCGGACGGCGATACGGACCGAGGACGGCGAGCCGATTTCCCCCCTGCCGCCCAGCGCTTCGATCTCGAGGCGGATGGTTTCGGTTTCCGCCTCCAGATCGCGAATCGGTGTGACCGTCGTCAAGGCGCGGGTGCTGCCCTGGGCGACGGTAAGTTGACTGCTGGCGAGGTCGAAGTCGCTGCTTAGCACCGCCGTGCCGGTGGAGGCCAGGGCAACGGTCAGCGCGCCCCTGACGGGCTGGCTCAGATTCACCGTGACGATGAGCGGCCGGCGGTCTTCGCCCTCGTCCACCTCCGTGGAGGCTACCGAGAGGGTCACCGCGGCCACCGCCTCCACGGTGATGCGGAAGGTCAGCGACGCCGAGTACGGCTTTTCTGCATCGCCGTCGGTCGCCGTGTAGGTGTAGAGGATGGCGGCCTGCGGCGTGGTAGGGGTGCCGGACAGGACCCGCGTCGTCGCGTCAAAGGTCAGGCCCGCCGGCAGGGGCGGGGAAATACTGTAGGTCAGCGCGCCGCCGCCGCCGTTGGCTTCCGGCAGGGTCTCGCCATCGATCTCCCGATTCTGGTCGTAACTCCTGTCCGCCAGGCTGCTTGGTTCGAAGGCCGACCTGCTGTCCGCGTCACCACCGCCGCAGCCGCCGCCGCTCAGGCCCAGGGCCATCGCCAGCAACACGGCCGCAAACGGGTTGCCGCCCGTGCCGTTAGCGCGGTACACGACGCGGCCCCTCGACCATCAACCGCACGTCCAGGACGCCCGGCAGAGCCTCCAAGGCTCGGGCCGCGGCCACCGGATTGTCCTGTGGTGACAACTGCACGATGGCGAACCCCAGCATCGGATACGCCTTGCCGCCGGTGCCGTCGACCGCAGCGACGATCTGGTCGAGCCGTCCATCGTCCTCCAGCTCGATCCGCAGGCTGTGGGACAGCCGCTCGAAGCGGTTACGCCTGGGGTCGAAGGCCACGTAGTGCAGCGGGGTATCCAGGGAGACGTGCAGGGTGCGCGTGGTGCCTTTGTGGAATACTCGATAGACGCGAAAGTCGCCCTCAATGGCGACGCGGATACGCACGTCACCCACGTAGACCTCGCCGGGCGCCGCCGCGCCGGTGGACATGACCAGCAAGGGCCGTTCGATGGTCGCCGAGCGCATGACGTGCAACGGTGCGTTCTGTGCCTGCGCGGCGGTGTGGGCGCCCGCCAGAAACAGCAGCGCGGCGGATAATGCTCCCAGACATTGTCGCGGCGCCTTGCGTACGGTCATCGTCGCTGACTTCATTTTTTTATGGTTCATCAGGAACCTCCCCAACCCCCCTTCTCAGGGGGGCTTCGTCGTGCATAGTGGTTACCGGAGTACCAACAAAATTGCCGTCTCGAAGGTTCATGCCGCATAAGCGAACGACAGCAATTCAAGATTGGTCAGCACCATATCCAGCTTCACCTTATGGAAATAGACCCTCCAAGGGCCAAATTGTCATTCCGACGTACGCCGGAATCCAGCGACCTCGTTCCCTGGCAAGCCCGTCTGGACTTCGGCTTCCGCCGGAGTGACGCGGATGCAATCGCAAGCCAGGTTGCAGGTTCTAAACAACCTTGAAATGCTCCAGGCTGATTGACGCCCGCCAAATTTATCAGACTCGCGTCGGCACGCGCAAAGTGTCGGACGCCTTGCAGGAGCGGCAGGCGGCGATCAGCCTTGTCCGAGGTGCACGCTCATTGGTCCAATAACTCTCCAAAGGACGCCTCGTCCAACGGGCGCCACCCAGAGCCGTCCCGGACAACCCGAACCGCAGTCGTGCCGAACAGGACGTGGCCTGGCTGAGCCTCGCACGGTTGCTTGACGCACTCAAGGCGATTCGCTACATTAGCCCCCCAATGCTTGCGCCAGGACGCCCATCCGAGCGTTTTCCTCCAAAGATTCTTCCTCCCTGTCGTAAGGAAACAGCATGACGAAAGAGCGGATTCTGAGTGGCATGCGGTCGTCCGGCGCGCTGCACCTGGGCAACCTTCTCGGCGCGCTGCAAAACTGGGTGCAGTTGCAGAAGGATTACGAGGCCTTCTACTTTATCGCCGACTGGCACGCCCTGACCACCGGCTACGCGGACACGGCTCAGATTCGTACCTGGGTGCGGGAAATCGCCATCGACTACCTCAGCGCCGGGCTCGACCCAAACGAAAGCGTGCTGTTCGTCCAGTCCCAGGTGCCGGAGCATGCCGAACTGCACCTGCTGCTGTCGATGCTGACGCCGCTCGCCTGGCTAGAGCGCGTGCCGACGTTCAAGGAGCAGCAACAAGAGATCAAGGACCGCGAGCTCAACACCTACGGCTTCCTCGGCTACCCCTTGCTGCAAACCGCCGACATCATCATGTACAAGGCCAACTGGGTGCCCGTGGGCGCCGACCAGGTGTCGCACGTGGAGCTCAGCCGCGAGATCGTGCGGCGCTTCAACCACACCTACGATCGCGCGGTCTTCCCGGAGCCGCAGCCGAAACTGACCGAGGTGCCCAAGCTGCCGGGGCTCGACGGGCGCAAGATGAGCAAGAGCTATAACAATGTCATCTACCTGTCCGACAGCCCGGACACGCTGTCGAAGAAGGTCAAGGTGATGATGACCGACCCGGCGCGCAAGCGGAGAACGGACCCCGGCGACCCGGAACTCTGCCCCGTGTTCGACTTCCATCGCATCTACAGCACCGAGGAAGAGCGCCAGGAGGTGGCGCACGGCTGCCGCACCGCGGGCATCGGCTGCATCGACTGCAAGGGCAAATTGATCAGCCACATGGTGGAGGACCTGCAGCCCCTGCACGAGAAGCGCGCCCACTACACGGCGCACCCGGACGAGGCGATGGACGTGATGCGCGACGGCAGCCAGCGCGCCCGCCAGGTCGCGCAGCAGACGATGGCGGAAGTGCGCGACGCCATGCACATCTGACGGGCGCACGGCAGGGAGCAGGGATGCAGATACGCAGCAGATGGTGCCTGTTGGGCTGGGTTGCCGGCCTCGTCCTGGTCCTCGATCAAGCCACCAAGCTCCACGTGCACAACGCCTTCGCGTTGTACGAATCCCGCCCGCTGGTGGAGAACTTCTTCGCCCTCACCTACGTGCGCAATTCCGGTTCCGCCTTCGGCCTGCTGGCCCGCTACGACCCGGACGTTCTGCGTATCTTCTTTCCGGCCGTCACCGTGCTGGCGGTGGTGCTCCTGGTGTGGTACCTGTCGCGCCTGCCTGCCTCCCAGACCCTGACGCTGTGGGGCGTCTGCCTGGTGATCGGCGGCGCTGTCGGCAACGGCATCGACCGCTTCCGCATCGGGCAGGTGATCGACTTCCTCGACGTGCACTGGTACGACGTCTACCACTGGCCCGCCTTCAACGTGGCCGACAGCGCCATTTGCGTGGGCGTGGGGTTGCTGGTCCTCGACGCGTTCCGCACCGTGAGGGTCGAGAGTTGAGCACGGGCCAACGGTTCACCCTTGTTGTCGCGGCTGAAGACGCCGGCATGCGGCTGGACAAGTACTTGGCGTCGCACCTCACCGATCTGTCACGCACGCAGGTCCAGCGGCTCATTCAGGAGGGGCAAGCGGCCGCCGCGAACGGCCCGGCATCCGTCAACTACCGGGTGCGCGAGGGCGAAACCATCGATTTGCACGTCCCGCCGCCGCGGCCCTCCGATCATGCCGCTGAGCCCCTGGCGCTCAACATCCTGCACGAAGACGACGATCTGCTGGTGATCGACAAGCCGGCCGGTCTGGTCGTCCATCCGGCGCCCGGACATCCCAGCGGCACGCTGGTCAACGCGCTGCTGTTTCACTGCCGATCGCTCTCGGGCATCGGCGGCGAGGAGCGCCCGGGCATCATCCACCGGCTGGACAAGGACACCTCCGGGCTGCTGGTGGTGGCCAAGCACGACCGCAGCCATCGCCATCTGGCGGCGCAACTCAAGGCGAAAAAGCTGCAGCGGCGCTACCAGGCGCTGGTGCATGGTGCGATGCCGGCGCAAGAGGGAACAATCGACGCGCCGGTTGGCCGACACCCCACCCAACGCAAGAAAATGGCCGTTGTGGCACGCGGCGGCCGGGAAGCGCGCACCCATTACCGGGTGCTCGAAGCGTGGGGTGCCCTCAGCCTGCTGGAACTGGCTCTGGAGACGGGCCGCACGCATCAGATCCGTGTTCACTTGCTTTTTCTCGGCCACCCCGTGCTGAGCGACGCCACCTACGGACCCGGCGCCCGCCACTGGCCGGGTCAGCCGGCGCTGGAGCAGGCCATGCGGTCCTTTTCGCGGCAGGCGTTGCACGCCGCGCAGGTGCGGTTTCAGCACCCGACGCACGGCGGTTGCATGACGTTTTCGTCGCCCGTTCCGACGGACATGGCAACGCTTCTGGCGCAGTTGCGCGGCCTTTCCAGCTGAGGCGCGGCGCGTTTCGTCCTGTATTCCGGGGTGTGCGTCGTGTACCATACCCTCCCGGCCCTTTCCAGGGCACGAATGGTATCCAGCACGCCCCACAGTCGGCGCTGCCGAGTCCTTACGATTACCTGAGGAAGTGATCTTATGTCTGTTGACGTGGAAGAAATTGGCGCTGAAGTAGAAAAGCACGCCCATATCGTGCAGAGCCTGACGCACGAAATGGAGCAGGTTATCGTGGGTCAGCGCTACATGATTGAACGGCTTTTGATCGGCCTTCTCGCCAATGGCCACGTGCTTCTGGAGGGCGTGCCGGGACTGGCCAAGACGCTCTCCGTGACCACCCTGGCACAGACCCTGCAGGCGGAGTACCAGCGGATACAGTTCACCCCCGACCTGCTGCCGGCGGACCTGATCGGCACCCTCATCTACCAGCCGCAGACGGGCAGCTTTCAAGTGCGCAAGGGTCCGGTGTTTGCCAATCTGGTACTGGCCGACGAGATCAACCGCGCACCCGCCAAGGTGCAGAGCGCGCTTCTGGAAGCCATGCAGGAAGGCCAGGTGACTATCGGCGACGACACCTTTCCCCTGCCGCAACCCTTTCTCGTGCTCGCCACCCAGAACCCGCTGGAGCAAGAGGGTACTTACCCCCTGCCGGAAGCCCAGGTCGATCGCTTCATGCTGAAGCTGCACATCCCCTACCCCAATCGCGAGGAAGAGTTGCAAATCCTCGAGCGCATGGCCCACACGCAGCCCCATATCGAGGTCAAGGCGGTGGTCAGCCCGGCCGATATTCTGCAACTGCGCGAGGTGGTGGATTCGATCTATCTGGACGACAAAATCAAGCAGTACATCGTCGACATCGTGTACGCCACGCGCGAGCCGCAGGACTACCAGCTGGACCTCGGCCACTACATCGAATACGGCGCCTCGCCGCGCGCTACCATATACTTGGCGCTGGCGTCCAAGGCAGCGGCTTTCCTGCACGGCCGCGGCTACGTCACGCCGCAGGACGTCAAGTGGATCGGTATGGACGTTCTGCGCCACCGTGTCCTCATCACCTACGAAGCGGAAGCCGCGGACGTGACGGCCGAGCACATCGTTCAGCAGATTTTCGATCACCTGCCGGTGCCTTGAGTCGGCGTCGGCCGGCTAGAGCATTTCCATATCTGATTGCACCCGCCCCCCCCCTCCCTAGCCCTCTCCCTCGGTGGGGGGAGGGAATCAAGAGATTGGCTTTCCCCTGAGAGAGGTTTTTACTCCCTCTCCCCTGGAGGGAGAGGGTCGGGATGAGGGGGAAAGCCCCGGATTAAGCGTCGTCTTGATCCGAAAGGGCTCCAGGCTGCCGGACATGCTTCCACCCGACATTCTCAAGCACGTGCGCCAGATTCATATCCGCACCAGCCGCTTGGTGCGGGATGTCCTGGGGGGCGAATATCACAGCGCCTTCAAGGGCCGGGGAATGGAATTTTCCGAGGTTCGGGAGTACGCGCCGGGCGACGAAATTCGCACGATCGACTGGAACGTCACGGCTCGCCGCGGTCAGCCGTATGTCAAACAGTACGTGGAAGAGCGAGAGCTGACCGTCATGCTGCTGGTGGACCTGAGTGCTTCGGGCCGCTTCAGCAGCACGGTTCGGCTGAAGGCGGAGGTGGCCACCGAGTTGTGCGCCGTGCTGGCGCTCAGCGCGGTCATGAACAATGACCGGGTGGGCCTCATCCTGTTCACGGACCGCGTCGAGAAATTCGTCCCGCCGCAGAAGGGCAAGCGCCACGTGCTGCGGATCATCCGGGACGTGCTGTATTTCCAGCCCCGGCAGCAGCGCACCGACATCGGTTCGGCGCTGGAATATCTGCTCCGCATCAGCCGCCGCCGAACCGTTTGCTTCCTGGTGTCCGACTTTCTCACGCCGGGCTATGACCAGCCGCTGCGCCTGGCGTATCGGCGTCACGACGTGATTCCGGTCAGCGTTACCGACCGGCGCGAGGTGTGCCTGCCGCGGCTCGGTTTTGTCACCCTGCGGGACTTAGAGAGCGGCGCCCTGATGGTACTGGATACCAGTAGCAAGGCGGTGCGGGAGGCGTACCGGCGGCGGCGCGCAGCGACGGCCGAGCGGCGGCGGCAACTGTTCCAATCCATTGGAATCGACGAGATCGAGGTATTTACGGACCGGCCGTACATGCCGTCCCTGGTGCGGTTCTTCCGCAAGCGGGAGCGGCGCTGGCATTAGGGAATCCCAACGGGGAATGGACGATGACTCGTCTTGGCGGAGCGTTTCGGACTATTGATCGTGGCGGGCGGTTCACTTGGCTGGTGATTCTGGCATGCCTTGTTGCCCTGATGGCAATACAGGCGGCTGCACAGGAATCGGGTGTCGCGATCGAGGAATCGCTTGAGCAGCACGTCGCCGAGGGCAACGTGATCGTCACCCTGGCCGCCGACCGGCGCAGCATGGGGATGGCCGATCAACTGCGGCTGACCCTGTCGGTCACCGCGCCTGCTGACAAGGGCGTCATCTTCCCGGAGATCTTCGACCGCCTCGGCCCCTTCCTGGTGCGCAACGACTTCATACCCGACCCCGAAATGTTGGATTCGCAACTGCGCCAATGGAAGCGGGAGTATCTGCTGGAAGTCGAGGAGGTCGGCGAGCTTGCCATTCCGCCGCTGACGATTACGCTTTTCGAAGAGGGCGCCGCCGAGGACGCGGAGCCACAACAACTGACCACGGAGCCGTTCCAGATTGTCGTCACCTCCGTTCTGCCGGAAGGGGCTGACCTCAAGAAACCCAAAGACATCGCGCCGCCGGTCGAACTGGCTTGGCGCGGCCTGCCGATATGGGCGTGGATCGCCATCGCCGCAGCGCCCGTGCTCCTTGTGCTGGCGATCTTGTGGTGGCGGCGAGCGCGTCGCCGGCGTCTGCTGCGCGGTGAGCCGTCGCAACTGGCGCACCTGCTGGCCCTGGCCGCCTTGGACCGGTTGCAGAGCGACGACCTTATCACCCTGCAGCGCATCGAGGAGTTCTACGTGCGGGTGTCCGGCATCCTGCGGCACTACATCGAATGGCGCTTCGGCCTGCGCGCCCCTGAGCAGACCACCGAGGAGTTTCTCGAAGCCATGCTCGTTGCCGGTGGGCCCATCGCCGCGCACCGCGATCTGCTCAGTGCCTTCCTGGAACACTGCGACTTGGTGAAATTCGCCCGCCACCAGCCCGCCACCGAAGACATGCACAACGCCTTGCAGCGGGCGCGCGACTTCGTCGAGCAGACGGCGGACCCGGAGGCCCTCGTCAGCGCCGAAACGGCGAGGGCCTACGCTGCATGAGCCTGGGGAGTCCCTTGGCGCTGCTGGGGCTTCTCTTGGTGCCGCTCGTTCTCTTCTTCAGCCGCCGCCGTCAGCGGCCTGCCGCCATCGGTTATTCTGCTCTGCACGATCTGACCACCCTCCCCCGCTCCCTCATGACCCGCCTGCGCGAGGCGCTGCCCCTGCTGCGCGCCGTCGTGCTGATTCTCTGCCTAGTGGCTTTGGCGCGCCCGCAGCAAGGGCTCGAAGCCACCAAAATCTACAGTGACGGCATCGCCATCGTGATGATTGTGGACATCTCCAGCAGCATGGCGACACCCGACGCGGTTCTCGGCGGTCAGGTGAGCAACCGGCTGGAGCTCGTCAAGCGGACCTTCCGGGATTTCGTGCGCGGCGGCGCGAGCCTGCGCGGCCGGGACGGCGACCTGATCGGCATGGTGACCTTCGCCCGCTACGCCGACAGCGTCTGCCCCCTGACCCTGGACTACGAGACGCTGTTGTCACTGCTCGATCAGGTGGACATCGTGCCGCAGGCGGAAGAGGACGGCACCGCCATCGGCGAGGCGATTGCGCTCGGCGTCGAGCGTCTGCAGGGCAGCCAGGCGCCCAGCCGCATCATGATCCTGCTCACCGACGGTACCAACAACGCCGGCGCCACGCCGCCGCTGCAGGCCGCGCAAATCGCCCAGGCGCTCGGGGTCAAAATCTACGCCATCGGCACCGGCAACGAGCGCGCCATCGACGAGTTGACCCTCCTGGAAATCGCCGCCCGCACCGGCGGGCAATACTTCCACGCCACCGACGACGAGGCACTGAACCGTATTTACGCCGCCATCGACCGGCTGGAAACGACCGCCACGGTCTCGGAGCATTACCAACAATACGCCGAGCGCTTTGCCTGGTTTCTGCTCCCCGCCCTGGGCTTGCTGCTGCTGGAAATGGCCCTCGTCAACACCCGCTTCCTCTCCATCCCGTAGCGCGAGGGCCGGCGATGCGTTTTGCGGCTTTGTCTTACGTGCATTTGCTGTGGCTGCTGCCCGCGCTGCTGATGCTCTACGTCTACGGCTTTGCTCGCAAGCGGCGTGCGCTGTCGGCCTTTATCGACGCCGCGGTGGCGCCGCGGCTCACTACCGATCTTCGCCGTAGCCGGCAGTGGCTCAAGGCGTTGTGCCTGCTCGGTGCCGTGGCTGCCATGATTGTGGCGCTGACGCAGCCGCAGTGGGGGCGGCGCTGGCAGGACGTGCAGCGTCGCGGGCGCGACGTGATGATCCTGCTCGACGTGTCGCGCAGCATGCTCGCCGAGGACGTGTCGCCGAGCCGCCTGGAGCGCGCCAAGGTGGATATCCGGGAACTCGTGCAGGTCATGCGCGAGGAAGGCGGGCACCGGTTGGGGTTGGTGGTCTTTGCGGGCCGCGCCAGCCTGCAATGCCCGCTGACGCTGGATTACAACTTCTTTCTGCGGCGGCTTACCGAGGTCGGGCCGCATACCGCCGGCCGCGGCGGCAGCCTGATCGGCGATGCGATCCGCCACGCGCTGCGCAGCATGGCGACGCTGGCCCACCATTACAAAGACATTATCTTGATCACCGACGGCGACGATCACGACAGCTTTCCCCTCGAAGCGGCAGCCTCGGCGGCCAAGCAGGGGGTCTCCATCTATGCGGTCGGGGTTGGTGATGCAGATACCGGCGCCCGCATTCCGGTGCGCGGCGCGGACGGGCGTTTGACCTACGTGGAGCACCAGGGTCGGGAGGTGCGCTCGCGCCTGCGGCAGGACCTGCTGTTGGAAATGGCGCGGATGACCGGCGGCGCTTACGTGCCGGCGGGTACCCGCCCCATCGAGTTGGATCGCATCTACACGGAACGCATCGCTCCGAAGGCACGCCAGAACATGGGACACGACCGACGTGAGCGCTTTGTGCACCGCTTCCAATGGTTCGTGCTGGTGGCCCTTGGGCTGTTGGCGCTGGAGTTGTTCATCCCGGAAAGCGCGGCGCGGCGTGAGGCATAACGTGGCGACGCGGGTATAAAAGAAAAATCGGGCTGGGGTTTCTTCTCGAGTTTGTCGGCCGCCTATCCGAAAACACGTGTTTTTGGCCTCTTCTCTCGACACGAAATTATTGAGAGTGTAAGTCAACGAGGATGAATTGGGAATAGTATACTTAACCGTATTATGGGAACAGATCCATTATTGTCATGCGAATCATCAGCAAGAAGCCGTTTCGGGAATTCTGGGAACGACATGCGGACGTCGAGGAGTCGCTATTCGCCTGGTATCGGGAGGTCGAGAAGGAGGACTGATGGGCCAGCCAAGGTCAAGGCGAAATACCCCAACGCCAGTATCCTCGTCGGCAACCGGGTGGTCTTCAACATCAGGGGCAATGCCTATCGGCTCGTGGTGAAGATCAATTACCCAGCGCGGATCGTTTACGTACGCTTCGTGGGAACACATGCTCAGTATGACCGCGTGAATGCGGGGGAGGTGTGAGATGGCCAATACGAAGATCAAGCCAATTCGAACCGAGAAGGATTACGAAGAGGCGTTGGCCCGGATCGACGCACTAATGGATGCAGCGCCCGGCAGCCCGGAGTTCGACGAACTGGACGTCCTTGCCGATCTTGTCGGACTCTATGAGAGTCGACAAGAACCGATGGGCTACCCGAGTCCACTCGCTGCGATCGAGTTCCGCATGGAGCAGGGGAACTTGCGGCCACGCGACCTGATCCCCTTCATCGGCAGCCGTGCGAAGGTGTCTGAGGTGCTCTCCGGCAGGCGCGCGATCACCATGCCGATGGCGCGTGCGCTTCACAAACATCTTGGCATCCCGGCGGACGTGCTGCTGCGCGAGTCGGACGTCGACTTGGACGACCCGATGACCGGCGTCGAGTGGCGCCGGTTTCCGGTCAAGGCGATGGCGAAGCTGGGCTGGATTCCGGCCGTCCCCAACCTGGCGGGGCATGCCGAGGTGCTCATCCGCGGCCTGATCGACCGGGCAGGCGGGCCGGATGTCGCCCGTGCCGCCCTGTACCGGAAGAACGACCACATGCGCACGAACGCCAAGATGGACGCCTATGCTCTCAGGGCGTGGTGCTGGCAGGTCCTGGCGACGGGGAACGAGAATCCGCCGGAGGCGGACTACGAACCCGGTACCGTTACGCCAAGCTTCCTCAAGAAAGTTGCGCGGCTCAGCGGGTTTGAAGACGGCCCGCGGCTAGCCAAGGAGTTATTGTCGAAGCACGGCATCGCATTGGCAATCGCGCCGTATCTGCCGAGGACGTATCTCGACGGCGCAGCGCTCCGGCTCGGCGATGGTCGCCCGGTGATCGGGCTGACCCTGCGCTATGACCGGATCGACAACTTCTGGTTCTGTCTGTTGCACGAGTTGGCCCACGTGGGCCGCCACCTGGATACCAACGAGGGCGACGCCTTTATCGACGACCAGACGCTGCGCGGGATAGAAGGCAGGCGGGAAGACCCGAAAGAAACGCAGGCCGATGAGTGGGCGCAAGAGGCACTCGTTCCCCGGTTGGCTTGGGAAGCCAGCGCCGCACGGAAGCGGCCGACGCCTATGGCCGTCATGAACCTGGCCCGTGCGCTGCAGGTCCATCCGGCGATCATCGCCGGCCAGGTTCGGTACGAGCGAAAGAACTATCGGCTGCTGTCGCAGTTTGTCGGCACCGGCGAGGTGCGGCGGCAGCTTGACACCGTGCCGGAGGTGTCAGGGCATTGACCGTGGTGCACCGCCTGCGGCCGTAGCCGTTTCGCCTCCGAACTTGGGGCACCGGGCATCCGGTTAGTTCTCCGCGAAAGAATGCGCGCGTCGCTCAAGACGTGATAAAGGCGAAACCGGTACGGGGGCGAAGGAGCCGGTCAACCGGGCTGGTACGACAGTGCACGGAGTCGGTTGCCCACTTCCTGGAGGAGCACGGCAGATGGCTACGAATGAGCCGAAACGAAATCACTACAATCCCATGATGTTGCTGAAGAATTTCTGTGACGACGATGGTCGTCTTTGGGTAGGTGACAAATGCCTTCTTCTCCCTGGCTGCCGGACCTTCCAGGATGGAGACCGTCGAAGTACATCACGCACTTGAATTCCCCAAGCGCCTACGAAATACTTGTATCTCAACCAACACACAGGAGAATCCTCCATGGGCGCCGTATCCCTGCGTTTGCCCGATGATGTCTCGCAACGCCTGCAACAGTTGGCCGAGCGCACCGGACGCACCAAGACCTTCTACATGATCGAGGCCATTCGGGAGCATCTGGCTGACTTGGAAGACCTGTACCTCGCCGAGCAACGGCTGCTTGACCTGCGAGCCGGAAAATCTCAGACCATGCCGCTTGAAGACGTGATGGCCCGTTATGGCTTGGAAACGAGATTGACCGCACCGCCGTGCGTGACTTGAGCAAGCTCGACCGACAGACGGCATGGCGCATCCTGACTTTCCTGTACGACCGCGTTACCGCACTGGACGACCCGCGCAGCATCGGAGAGGCGCTGAGGGGCTCCAGGCTGGGCGAGTTCTGGAAGTATCGGATCGGCGATTACCGTGTCATCGCCCGGATCGAAGACGCCGCGGTGTGCGTTTTCGTGGTGAGGATTGGCAACCGGCGCGACGTGTATCGGTGACGGTGTGCTGGAGTTCTACAGTTCGAGGTCTACCGATGCGACTCAATTTGCTCCGAACCTGCTCTATCTTGTTGGGGCTGTTTGCGGCGGGGCCGGCGGGCGCAATGTCGCCTGACGAAGCCGTTCGGCAAGGCAATGTCCTATACGACGCGGGCAACTTCGACGAGGCGCAGCAGCAGTATGATGCGGCGGCGGAAGTCCTTCCCGACGCCGCGGCGGTTCACTTCAACCTCGGCAATGCTTTGTTCAAGCAGCAGCGGTTCGATGCTGCCGTTGAACACTACGCGCGCGCCCTGACGACTGTCGCCCCGGGACCGGCCGGCCTGGAGGGGCGGTTAAAATACAACCTTGGCAACGTCGCCTACCAGCGGGCGTTGCAGGCGCTGCCGGACGCTCAGGAAGCCCTTCCCCACCTGCAATCTGCCATGACCTATTACCGCGACAGCCTGGAGGTGAATCCGCAGCAGCAGGACACTCGTTACAATCTGGAATTGGCGCACACGCTTCTGCGGCAGCTTCGACAACAGCAACCGCAATCTGCCGAAGCCTCACGGTCGGAGCCGAGCCAGCCATCCGACTCGCAGCAGGCGAATGCGCCCGCAGATCAGCAGAACGTGGCGCCGGCGGGCGGCGCGCCGCCGCCACAAGGCGGCAGCGACATTGCAGCCGCCGACAGACCTGAAGCGGCCCCGCAGGAAGCGCGGACCTTGGAGCCGGAAGAGGCGGCTCGCTTGTTGCGCAGCATCCGCGAACGCGCTCGCGAGGCAGACCGCCAGCGCCGGCAATGGCAACGCACCGGTGGACCGGGAGAACCGGTTGACAGAGATTGGTAAGGGATGATGGCGCTGAGACGTATTCTGATGATCTGCGCGCTGTTGCTTGGCCTCGCGGTGGTGCCGCAAGCAGCCCTTGCCGAGGCAGTGTCGGTACATGCTGAACTCGCCGAGTCCGAAATTTTTCTCGGCGAAAGCGTCGAGCTGAAAGTGCGCATCGAAGGGGTTCGCCAAGCCGTGCCGCCGGACGTGCGGCATCCCGACATGGCGGTGAGCTTCGAGGGTGGGCAGACGTTCAGCGACGTCACCTATACGATTGTCAGCGGCCAGACGCGGCAGGTTGAAACGTTCGGCTACACGGCGCGCTACATCCTGCGCCCGCAGCGCGCCGGGGTGCTGTCCATCCCCACCCTGGGGGTCAAGCACGACGGCCGGATTTATCACAGCAACGCCCTCCAATTGATGGTGCGGCGACCGACGGAGCAGGACCTGTTGTTGGTCGAGGTGAGCACCGACAAGCCGAGCTACGTATTGGGGGAAACGGTGACCGTGACGCTCGACTTGTCGCTGCGTAAGCTGGCCGTCAACGGCGCGGTGCAGGACATCGATCCGTTCTTCCCCAACCGCCCGCCGGAGTTGCAAATTCCCTGGTTTGAAGGCATCGAGGATTGGCGCACGGCCGACCTGGACGCCTTCGTGCGTCCGCTGCTGGGGCGCCGGCGGGCCGGGTTTTACATTAACGACTACACCGAGGCGGCGGCGCTGCGGCCCGATAGGCTGCGCTTCACCTTGCCGCGCCAGAACTCGCGGCGCACGACTGCGAGCGGCACCTGGGACTATTTCACATATCGTTTGCAGAAGCGCTTTCGTCCGATGCGGTCGGGGGTGCAAAGCATCCCGGCGGTATTTGTGAAAGCCCTCCTGCCGGTCGAGATCGACGCCGAGGGCCGGGCGCAGCGCACCGAGCAGGTGGTCGCCGGCAGCCCATCGCTGCGCGTCGATATCCGACCGCTGCCGGAGGCCGGGCGGCCCGACAGCTTCAACGGCGCCATCGGACGGCTGCGGCCTGAGGTGAATGCCTCGCCCACCTCGCTGAAGGTCGGCGACCCCTTCACCCTGTCGGTGGTTCTGCACCAGGAAGGCGACGGCCTGCCGGAAACCATTCAGCCGCTACGCCTGCACGAGCGGCCGGACCTGACGCGCGATTTCAAGGTGCATCCCGACCCGCACGAGGTGAGCACCCTGGAGCGCGCCAAGCGATTCGCCTACACCCTGCGCCCGCGGCACGCCGCCGTGCGGGCCGTGCCGCCGCTTGAGGTGGCCTATTACGACACGGAGGCCGGACGCTATCAGGTGGCGTGGAGCGAGCCAGTGCCCCTGCAGGTCGAGGCGGCCAACACGTTCCGGGTATCGGACGTGATCGCCGCGCCTGGCAACGGGGCGGCGAACGTCATCGGTCCGCAACTCGGCGGCGGTCTGCTGGCCAACTACGTGGGTGTGGACATGTTGACGTCGCAGTCGGCACGGATCCGGTTGACACCGCTGCTCGGCGCGCTGCTGGGGGTGCCGCTGCTGGCCTTCGTGGCAGTACTACTGGCGAGACAATGGAGGACGCGAACCCCGCGTGACGATACGCGCCGCCGTCGCAAGGCCGGCGCGCGGGCCGTGGAGGAGTTGCAGGACTTGATGAAGCGGCGCCGCGGCTTGTCCGAGGTCGATCTCTGCACCGGGGTGCAGCGCGTCCTGAGCGGCTATTTCAGCGACAGGTGGCGACTGCCGGCAGCCGGTTTGACGATGGACGGCATCACACGGCGCCTCAACGCCTGCGATGCGGACCCGCAGCTTGTCGAGCGCACCGCGGCGCTGCTGCGCCTCTGCGACGACGTCCGCTATGCGCCGGGGAAGCCAGACGCGGACCGGGTGAGCGGATTGCCGGAGGAGGCCGACCGGCTCATCCGCAGCCTGGAAGCCGGCCTGCCGTCGTGAGTCCTCTGCCCCTCCTTGCGGCCCTGTTGCTGCTGCCGGCTCTGCTGGTTGCCCAGCCGCAGACGTTGACCCACCCGGAGCAACTGGACCTCCTTACCCAAGCCAACCGGGCTTTTGAGCAGGCCCTGAGCAGCCGCGACCCCCGGCAGGCCGAGGGTTATTACCGGCAGGCGATCAAGGGCTATGAGCGCCTCATCGACGCCGGGGTGCGCAACGCCAAGCTGCATTACAACCTCGGCAACGCCTACCTGCGTGTCGACGACCTCGGCCGAGCCATTGCGCACTACCGCCGCGGCCTGCGCCTGGAACCCGGCAACCGGCGCCTGCAAGCCAACCTGCACCACGCCCGCAGCCTGCGGGTTGACAAAGTGGCGGCCGGCAACCGGTCGGCGGTCCTGCCGTCCCTGCTGTTCTGGCACGACGATCTCCGTCTGTCCACGCAGACGACGCTCGCCATCCTCGCTTTTCTGATGGTGTGGGCCGGCGCCTTTGTCCGCCTTTTCCGGCGCCGTGCTCGCGTCGTGTGGCTGATTGCCGGCGCTGCCCTGCTCTGCCTGCTGTTCACGGCCTCCGCGCTGCTGGTGCATCACCGCAACACTCCGGGGCGATACGGCGTCGTGGTGGCGAGGGAAGCCACCGTGCGCAAAGGCAACGGCGACAGTTACGCGCTTCAGTTGGCGCAGCCGCTGCACCCCGGCACGGAATTCACGGTTCTGGAAACGCGTGGCGCCTGGCTGCACACACAGCTTGAGAACGGTATCCAAGGCTGGATTCGCCGCGGGCACGCTGTGGTGTGGTGAATTCGTGAGTTTGACGGGGAAATCCGGCGGGAGTACCAAAGAGTGGGGGCGATTGCGGGTCTGTGCGGGTGATGGCATAAGGTCCGTATGGCCATCGGAGATGCCCCCGAGCATTGTTCAATTGAAGGTTTGCCTGCTGGACATCAGACCGATGATGCGGCTCCGGGGCCTGCCCGCCCGAGGACTGCGGCGGCAGTGCGGGATACCTGGAGCAGCGCGACGAAGCGACAAGTTATGACGCATGGTCCGACCTGGAGAGGATCGCCGGATTTGCCGCCGATGTCCTGGAGGGCCGTAGTGCCGGGAAGCTGACGGACAACGACCGGGATGCCATCCAGGACGCCCTTGATCGCATGGCCGCGTGCGCCGTTCCTGGAAACGACGTTCTCCCGGCGGGTCGTGAACGAGGCTTTTCGCGCCGGTCGCCACCTTCAGTTGATCCACCAGCAGCTCACGTGAGGGCGCGACGTGGGGCCGCCAGCAAGTCGGCCGCGAAGGCGCCGACAACCTCCCCCCGGATCTGCGGCGGCCTATATGCAGGGCCAGAAGACGGGCCAGTTCGGGCGCATCGGCACTTCGTGGTGTTTGCGGCCCTTGCCGTCCTCGGACAAGGGCGCGCTCGGCGAGGCTGACGTCTTCGACGCGCAAGGCCACGAATTCCGACAGAGGGTGTTTGTGAATTACCCGATTGTCCGTTTTGGCCGGTTGTCAGCCGCTTGAGCAGCTGATAATTAGGGCTAAATATGGGTAGAAATAGCCATAGACAGCCTGCAGGGTGGCAAGTCGTGAGCCGCCGCCGCATTCACAAACACCCTCTAAGGCCCCATCTCTGCAAAACAAATCGTACCACCTATGCGGACATGTGGAGGGGCAGGAAACACGGGGCGTTTGGTGATGATGGTGCTGCAGCGTACGCCGAACGATCCCCTTGCGCACAATGCCTTGAACGCCGTCTGAATATACGTATACTCTGATTGAGTATTGGTATACATAGTTAGAGATGGACAACTCGCAATGAAGCAAAAACTCACCATCACTGTGGACGCCGACCTGCTTCCGATCGCCAAGCGGTACGCCCGCTCCCAGGGCGTGTCCCTGTCGTCGCTCATCGAGCAGTCCCTCAGGGAGGTTGCCGGAGAGCATGCGCCGTCCTTCTCCTCGCGCTGGCGGGGCAAGTTTCGAGCGGCGGGGCGTGAAGACGACCCGCGTTACGACGCACTGGCCAGGAAGTATCTCCAATGATACTTCTGGACACCGATGTGCTCATCGACGTCGCCCTCGACAGGCGTCCGCACGCCAGCTCCGCCTCGGAGCTCCTCGATCGGATTGAGCACGGTGCTGAGAGCGCATGCATCGCGTGGCATTCCGTATCGAATCTTTATTACATCGTAGCGCCAGCACGTGGCGGGGTGAGCACCCGCGATTTTATCGTCGAATTGACCCGCTTCGTGGGGGTGGCAATCACCGATACGGAGGCCCTCCGTTACGCCGCGGCGCTTCCGATGGCTGACTTCGAGGACGCTATGCAGGTGGCTGCCGCCCGTGCCTGCGGCGCTCGGCACATCGTCACGCGGAACGTCAGGGACTACGAACGCTCTCCCATCCGTGCGGTCGATCCCCAGGAGGCGCTCAGTGGGTTGTTCTGACGCCAAGCGGTGCCGACCCTGACCACTCACGCCTCTCCAGGTCTGCACACCTCCTTTGATGACGCAGCGCCATGACGGTCGAAGGCTCATCCAGGATCGGAAGGCGCGGTGCCTGGCTGCACGTCCAGCTTGAGAACGGTATCCAAGGCTGGATTCGCCGCGGGCACGCTGTGGTGTGGTGAATTCGTGATTTTGACATTGTGGTATCGTCCGCCCGGTGATAGGGTGCGCGTCGTCACACACACCCTGGTCCGTTCCTGCCTGAAATCCTCGCCTTGGCTCAAAGTTGTAGGAGACTGTCATGGAAGCCACCATCACCGTGGGTCTGGTCTTGTCGGGCATCATTTTCGTCGCCGGCATGATCGGTGGCTACATCCCGCTATACAGGGAGTGGGGCCTTGACAAGCTTTCGTTAATGGTCGCCTTCGGCGGCGGCACGCTGCTCGCTGCGGCGCTGTTCCTGATGATGCCGGAGGGCTTGGAGCACATCGAAGAGGCGTGGGACCATGAGGAGGCTGGCATGGTGGCGGCAGCGGCGGTCACGATGGGCTTTCTGCTCATGTATATGCTCGAAAACCTTATCCTGCCGCATTTTGCCTTGTCGCATCTCGGCCACGCGCACGAGGCGGCAACCGAAACGGCGCGTCGGGTGGGCGGTCTGAGTGTCTTCATCGCCCTCGGCGTGCACACCCTGATTGACGGTATCGCGCTTGGTGTGGCGGTGACGGGGGGCGAGGATTTCGCCTTGGGCGGCTTGGTGTTCGTGGCTCTCATCTCCCACCACATGCCTGCTTCTTTTTCGCTGACCTCGGCGCTGAAGGCCAATCAGTACCCGAACGGCACGGCCTTTCTGTATCTCACCATTGTGAACGCCATGGTGCCGGTGGGCACCGTGCTGGCCGCCCTGGTTCTGAGCGGCCTGTCCGATTGGTTGCTGGGCGCCCTGCTCGGCTTTTCGGCCGGCACGTTCATCCACGTGGCCACCAGCGACCTGCTGCCGGTCATCCAGAGACGGCGTCGCGGCAAGGCCCTGTTCTTCGGGGTCGTCGTTCTGGGGGTGCTGTTCATGGCGGGATTCGGCATGCTCGCACAGCCGCATTAGACGGCTCCGCGCTCGAAAGGGCTGTGAGGCGAATTCTGAATTTGATATTGCGATATCTATAGCCGGTGACAGGGTTGCGGGGCACTGCGATGAGCCCCCGAATAGGTCGCGCGTCGTCGCCACCTCGAATCAGAGCTGGAGGAGACCGTCATGGAAGCAGCCTTCATCACACTACTGGTCTTGTCAGGCAGCATTTTCGTCGTCGGCATGATCGGCGGCTGCATCCCGCTTTACAGGGAATGGACCGTCGACAAGCTGTCGTTGATGATCGCCTTCGGCGGCGGCACGCTGTTTGCCGCGGCGCTGTTTCTGATGCTGCCGGAAGGCTGGGAGCACATTGAGGAGGGCCTGCCGTGGGCCGACGTGGAGGCCGGCTTCGTGGCGGCGGCGGCGATCACGGTCGGCTTTCTGGCCATGTACCTGCTCGAAAACCTCGCGCTGCCGCATCTCGGCCACGATCACGAGGAGCACATCGGCCACAGCGGGGCGGCGCACGCTGCGGAGTCGGTGAGCGACCGCGCCGTGCATCAGCTGGGCGGCCTGAGCGCCTTCATCGCGCTGTCCATGCACACCCTCATCGACGGCATCGCGCTCGGCACGGCGGTGGCGGGCGGCGACGATTTTGCCTTGGGCGGTCTGGTGTTCGTGGCCATCATCTTCCACAAGATGCCCGCTGCTTTCTCGCTGACCTCGGCGTTAAAGGCCGACCACTACCCGAACCGCACGTCCCTCATCTACCTCACCATCTTCAACGCCATGGTGCCGGTGGGCGCGGTGCTGGCCTTCCTGGTGCTTTTCGGCCTGCCCGTGTGGCTGTTGGGGGCCATGTTATGCTTTTCGGCTGGCTCGTTCATCCACGTGGCCACCAGCGACCTGTTGCCGGTCATTCACAGGCAGCATAGTGGTAAGGTATTGCTCAGCGCCGTGGTCATTCTGGGGGTGCTGTTCATGGCGGGATTCGGCTGGATAGGCGTGGGTTGAGCGTGATATGTGATATGATGTGTTGTTTTCGGGCCTACCGCCCGGGAGCCCACAAAGGCGTGGGAGGCCAATCCCCGCTTTCGCGGGGACAGGCTTTGTTCGAACACCCCACCGAGGAGGATTGAGGGATGAAGCAAGAAGAAACGCTGCAGCGCCAAGACGACAACCCCATGTCGCGGCGGACATTTGTGCAGGCCGCCGCTTCCCTGGCCGCAGTCACGGCGATGGCATCGGACGCCTTCGCACGCAATTTCAGCCCGGGCACGGAGCCGGTGCGTTACCCCGAGCCCGATGTCATTCCTCTCGATAAACGCTTCAAATACAAAATCGGCAACACCCCCATCCTGCGCCTGCACACCGGCACGCTGTGGGCCGAGGGACCGGCCTGGAACGGGGTCGGGCGCTATCTGCTGTGGAGCGATATTCCCAGCAACGAACAACTGCGCTGGATCGAGGAAGACGGCCACGTGTCCAGGCAGTTCCGCTACCCCTCCGGCAACAGCAACGGCAACACCTTCGACTACCAGGGGCGGCAGATCGCCTGTGAGCACGGCAACCGGCGCGTGGTGCGCTACGAGTATGACGGCACCATCACCGTGCTGGCCGATTCGTTCGGCGGCAAGCCGTTCAATGCGCCGAATGACGCCGTGGTGCACCCCAACGACGGCGGCATCTGGTTCACCGACCCCGGCTACGGCAGCCTGATGAATTACGAGGGCCACAAGGCGGATACGGGCTCGGTGCAGCCCTACCAGAAGGAAGCCATTTACCGCATCGACGCCCAAACGGGCAACACCGCTAAGGTGACGGACGAAATTTACAAGCCCAACGGCTTGTGTTTTTCGAGCGACTACACCAAACTGTACGCTGCTGACACCGGCGCCTCGCACTATCCGGGCGTACCGCAGGACATCAAGATGTGGGACATCGTCGACGGCACGAGCCTGAAGAACACGCGGCAGTTCACGACCATGGAGTTCAACGGCAAGGCCGGTTTTGCCGACGGCATCCGGGCTGACGTGGACGGCAACATCTGGGCCAGCGCCGGTTGGGTTGGCGACGGCTACGACGGTGTGCACATCTTCGCGCCGAACGGCGATCGCATCGGTCATATCCTCCTGCCTGAAATCTGCTCCAACGTGTGTTTCGGCGGCACCAAGCGCAACCGTCTGTTCATGACGGGCAGCCAGTCGCTCTACGCCGTGTACGTTGAAACGAAGGGCGCCCATATTTCCTAACCCACCCGCCTGGATTGGCTTCGGCCGGGGCCGCTCTCCGCGCTTCGGCCGAGTCAGCCCCTCCCTCTCCACGGGGAAGGGGTCGCCTTCGTCCAAGCCCCCCGCACGAAAATCGGCTTTCATTTGGTATGGAAGCCTGCCAGGTTGCCGGTTACCTGTGTACAAAAACCGGAAAATCGGCAAATCATAGAGGTGCCGAATTCATGATGGACTCAGGTCCATCCCTGTTAAAGAAGGATCAATGTGACCAAGCAACAGTTTTCTGAGCTCGGCCTGACCGAGCCCCTGCAACGTGCGCTGATTGAGCGCGACCACAAGATCCCGACGCCGATTCAGGCGCGGGCCATCCCGGAGGTTCTGGCCGGGCGGGACGTCCTCGCCATCGCCCAGACCGGCACGGGCAAGACGGCGGCCTTTGCGCTGCCGATCCTGCACCAACTGGCCGGCGTGAAAACCGGCGGCCGGGGCCGCGCGCCGCGCGCCCTCGTGTTGGCGCCGACGCGGGAGCTGGCGATTCAGATCGCCGGCGAATTCCGCGCTTACGGCGCCCATCTGCGGCTGCATCTGGCGGTTGTCTTCGGCGGCGTCGGCCAAGGACCCCAGGTTGACGCGCTGACGCGCGGCGTCGACATCCTCGTCGCCACGCCCGGGCGCCTGCTGGACCTGATGGGACAGCGCCGCGTGAACCTCGGCAGGGTCGAGCATCTCGTCCTTGACGAGGCGGACCGCATGCTCGATATGGGCTTCGTGCCCGACGTGCGCCGCATCCTCGCGGCCGTGCCAACGGTGCGGCAGTCGCTGATGTTCTCCGCCACCATGCCGCCCGAGGTGGCGCGTCTGACGAGCGACTTCCTGCGCGACCCCGTCTGGGTCGGGGTGACGCCGCAGGCGACGCCGGTCGAGCGCGTACGGCAAAGCGTCTTTCACGTCCCCACCGCCGGCAAGCGACGCCTGCTGACCGAAATTCTGGACGACCCGGCGCTCTCCCGCGTGCTGGTCTTCGCTCGTACCAAGCATGGCGCCGACCGGCTGGCGACTCAACTAGAGCAGAGCGGCGTCGTTGCCGAGGCGATCCACGGCAACAAGTCCCAGAGCAGCCGGCTGCGGGCCCTCGAACGATTCCGCCGGGGCGCGGCGCGCGTCCTGGTGGCGACCGATATCGCGGCGCGCGGCCTCGACGTCGACGATATCAGCCACGTCATCAATTACGAGTTGCCGGACACGCCGGAAAGCTATGTCCATCGCATCGGCCGCACCGCGCGGGCCGGCGCCGACGGCATCGCCTATTCGTTCTGCGATGCAGGCGAGCGGCACAGTCTCGGCCAGATCGAACGCCTGATCCGGCAGGAACTGACCGTGGTCGGGGACGGACCCGCCCCGGCGCCGCGACCGGCGCAAAGGCCTGCGCGACGGTATGGCAATGGCGGCAGCAACGGCCCCAGACACCGCCGGCTGGGCCGCGTCAAGCCACAGTCGGTACTGGCCTGAGGTCCGGAAATTCGTTGGTCCATGTGAAGGCAGGGTTGCCTCGTGTCGCAGATGCTGAAATCCAGCGCGGCCATGGCAGCCCATCCCTGTATCGATCATCCCGCACCTATACCCGCCAGAGTTCTTCAACGCCGGTCGCCACCTCGTACCTGGGGCTGGCGACTCCCCTACGCTGAGGGCGCCGAAGTGCGCCTTGCCGCTGATAGTGCCGACTGTTGCCAACATGATCTGAAGCTGCGGACTGATGGCGACGGACGGCACGACGATCAAGATTTGGTGAAGCCGTAGCGTTTGTTCAGCTCAAGAATGGTGCGTAGGTACACGTTGGTCTTGCCGGTCCCGGTCTCCATCTACACGGTGAAATCGCCGGAATCCAGGGCGTCGGAGGGAGGTAAGCCGTTGCGGAGTTGGGTAGCCTTCAGGTTGTCGAGGATTTCCGTATCAAGCAGGGTAAGCCGGTTACCGATGCCGAGGTCGTCTTCGGCAAAGGCGAGTGGCCATTGGGAATTCCCGGTATCTCTCGTAACGGTGAACTCGGTGCGTCACGCTTCCTGGCCGCGGAACCGGTAAAGAGTTGGACTTTCTCGGCGAATTTGATCATGTCATTCACGTAGAAACGCCATTCCCGCGGCTCTTGACCGGCATCAGACATGAATGGCCTCTCGCTCGACGTACGGGCGAAGTTCCGGGCGCAGTGCTTTGTCAGTGATTAGATCAACGGGGAGACCCGGCAGGTCTTCCAGGTAGAATTGCACCCCGAAGTAGCGCTTGGACGTAGCCGGCCCGTCAAAACGGATCAGAATGTCCATGTCGCTGCCAGATGTGGCCTCATCGCGAGCGGTTGATCCGAAAAGCGCGATATCGACAACACCGAAACGTTGCACCAGGACCGCTTTGTGATCTCGCAGCAGTGTTAATGCCTGCTCTTTATTCATCGCTTCGCCCTTTTCCCGACTTGCCCGGCTCGCCCTGTGTCCGGGCGCCGGGCTTTGCTACCATGCGTCAGTCTGTCGGTAGTCATTTCCCTGCAAGGCACCGTCTGTTGCTGCCTGCCAACGTGTAGCACGACGTGCTTACAGCGGTCAATGCGAAGCAAGGTTGCCGCATGTCACAGATGCTGAAATCCAGCGCCGCCATGGCGGCCGCGACGGTGGCCAGCCGGGTGCTGGGGTTGCTCAGGGAGATGGTCTACGCGCATTTCCTGGGCGCCGGGCCGGTCAAGGGCGCGTTCGACCTCGCCTTCATGATTCCCAATCTCTTTCGCCGCCTGCTCGGCGAGGGGGCGCTGACCGCGGTCTTCCTGCCCCTCCTGAAGGAAAAAGAGGTGGCGGCGGGCGACGCCGCCATGTGGCAGATGGCCAACGCGGTGATCTCCGGCTTCCTGGTGACCGCGCTGGCGGTGATTGCCGCGGTCCTGTTCGGCGTCAGCGGCTATTTGGCGTGGGCCAACCCGCAGGGCGATGTGCGGCTCATGCTGCAATTGCTCGCCGTCATGTTCCCGTACATGGGTTGGGTGTGCCTGGCGGCGATTTTCATGGGCATGCTCAACGCGCGGGGCTTTTTCTTCATCCCCGCCCTGGGCGCCGCGCTGCTGAACGTGGTGATGATCATCGCGGTGCTGGTGTTCGCGCGACGCATGGCGGGCGGCCTTGAACGGCAGATTTTCGCCCTGGCCTATGGCGTTCTGGTCGCCGGCGTCGCGCAGGCCGCCTACCAGCTCCCGACCCTGTACCGCACGGGCTTCCGCTACCGCTGGGTGACGCCCTGGCGCCACGACTCGGTGCGAACGGTGGCGCGCAAAATGATTCCGGGCACCGTGGGGGTGGCGGCGTTCCAGCTCAACATGCTGGTGACGCAGGGCGCCGCGTTTCTGATCAACCCCGAAATCATCGCCTCGTTCAACTACGCCGTGCGCCTGATGGAGTTCCCGCAGGGCGTGGTCGGCGTCTCTCTGTTCACCTTCCTGCTGCCGACCCTGTCGGGCTTGGCGGCGGAAAAGCGCTTTGACGACTTCAAAGTCACCCTGAGCCAGGGGCTGGGGTATCTTGTTTACATCAACGCCTTTGCCGCCACCATGGCCTTCGTGCTGGCCGTGCCGATCGTGCGCCTCATCCTGGAGCGCGGCGCCTTCGACCCCCTGGCGACGCAGCGCACGGCCCTGCCGCTGGCCTGCCTCGCCCCCGGCCTGATCGCCTTTTCGTGCGTGGGCAGCCTGACGCGCGCCTTCTACGCTCTCGGCGAGGTCAAGGTTCCGGTGCGTCTCAGCATTCTATGCCTGGGTCTGAACCTGGTGCTCGCCCTGATCCTCATCTTTCCCTTTGAACAAGCCGGTTTGGCGACTGCCAACACCCTCAGCGCCATGTGCCAGGTTGCGCTGCTGGTGCGCGCCTTGCGCCGCCACGTGAACGGCCTCGACCTGCGCCGTCTGCGGCGTGAAAGCGGCTGGATCGCTCTGGCTGCGGCTGTCTCCGGCGCGGTGGCCTGGGGTGTTCTGACGTGGTGGGAGTTGCGGCTTGGCGCCGGTTCCATCGGCGTCCGCCTCGGCGCGGTGTTCGTGCCCATGCTGGCGGCGGGCCTGGCGTATGGGGGCGTCACTTGGTGTATGCCGCTGCCTCCGGCGCGGGACATCGCCGGTATCCTGAGGGAAAGGTTTGCGCGGCGGCAGTGAGCCGAACCGCCATCGCTTGGCGCGCCCGATTTGATGCTATGATACGGCCTTTACGCAACGCTACCGAACCGGCCGCGGCCGCCTTGCCGCGGCAAGACCAGAGGAGGCAGAAGCATGCTTGGCAATTTCTCGGTGCTCTACGCCGGGCACGTCTTGGAGGGAGAGAACATCGGCTTCAACGGCACGCCGCACGACGACCGCACGTGGGACAATGAGCGGCTGGCCCTGTCATTCAGCATCGCCAAGGACCTGGCCTCGCGCATGGAAGACCTGGGCTACGACACGCTGTGGATGGCCGAGCATCACTTCCAGCGTGAGGGGTACGAAACGATCCCGAACCTGCTGATGCTGAGCGTGTGGCTGTCGCAGTTCACCCAGCGCCTGAAGTTCGGCTGCGGCTTCAACATCCTGCCGATGTGGCACCCCATCCGGCTGGCCGAGGATTTCGCCATGGCCGATATCTTGACGGGCGGCCGGGTGATCTTCGGGGTGGGACGGGGCTACCATACCCGTGAGGTGGAAGCCTTCGGCGCCCCGATGCTCGATGCCGACGCCAATCGCGAGCTGTTCGAGGAGCAGTTCGAGATCATCATGAAGGCGTTCAACGAGCCGTCGTTTTCGCACCGCGGCAAGCACTACACCCTGCCGCCCGAGGTGCCGTACCGCGGCTACCAACTGCAGGACATCACCCTGGTGCCGCGCCCCTTCAATCTGCCGGTTGAGACGTGGCAGCCGATGGTCAGCGGCTCCGAGCGCGGCCTCAATTTCATGGCCAAGCACGGCATCAAGGGAGTGATTCTGGGAACGGCGGCCGAGTATATCGAGGGCTGGATGCAGCGTTTTCAGGAAGTCAACGCCCGCCACGGACGGGATTTGGCGCTGGGTGAGAATCTGGCGCTGGGTCTGTGGTGCTATCTCGATTCGAGCGCCGAGAGCGCCAAGCGGACGCTGGAGCCGATCTTCGAGGAGCACGTCAAGTTTGCCGCGCCGCTCGGCATGCTGCGCTACAACGAGAAGCAGATGAAGGCCACGGGCCCGGCCGGCGTAGCCACCCACATCGCGGCGGGCAGCAACTTCGAAGATGTTATCAACAACCGCGCCTGGTTCGCGGGAACACCGCCGGACATGGTCGCCTACCTGCAGGAACTGCAAGAGCGCTATCCCGGCCTGGAACACATCCTCATCGGCTTTCCCATGGGCCTGTCGAACGCCCAATTCCAGGACCAACTCGCCTGCTTCGCCGAGGCGGTCATGCCGGCCTTCAAGTCAGTGACCGTTGCGGTCTGATCCCCGGACGCCCGACGGCACGGCCCAACGCCTGCTGTCGGGCAGCATCCACCTTCCTGATCCGTCACGCGCCGTCCGTCTCCAGAATGGCGTGCAACAACGCGTCGCAACCGGCAGCGGTATGTTCCGGTGTCGCGTCTTCAATCTCGTTGTGGCTGATGCCGTCCTTGCAGGGGATGAAAATCATCGCCGCCGGGCACAGCTTTGCCACGTACTTGGCGTCGTGACCGGCGCCGCTGATCACGTCCATGTGCGGCAATTCCAGGTTTTGGGCGGCGCGGCGCACGGCGGCGACGCTGCCGGGGTCAAAAGACGTCGGCGGCGCGTACCAGATTTCGTCGAGCGAGGCGGTCAGCCCCGTGGCCGTCTCGACTCCCGCCACGGCTTCCCGCAGGGCGCTCGCCATGGCTGCCAGGGCCGCATCGTCAGGGTGCCGCAGATCAACCGTGAAATCTACCCGTCCGGGAATGACGTTGCGCGAGTTGGGGTGCACCCGCAGATCGCCGACCGTGCCGACGCCATGCGGCGCCTGCGCCAGGGCGGCTTGCTGCACGGCGGTAACGATCCGGGCGGCGCCGCACAGCGCGTCGCGCCGCCGCGGCATGGGGGTCGTGCCGGCGTGCGATTCCATGCCTTCGATGGCGCAGTCGAACCAGCGCTGCCCTTGCAGCCCCTGCACCACGCCGATGACGCACTCGTTCGCTTCCAGCAGCGGCCCCTGCTCGATATGCGCCTCGAAGAAGGTGTGCACCGGCTGGCCGCCGCAGGGCCGCGAGCCGGCGTAGCCGATGCGGTCCAGCTCCTGGGCCACGGTGACGCCGTCGTGGTCGGCCCGCGTCAGGCCGTATTCGAGGCTGAACTCGCCGCCAAACACGCCTGAGGCCAGCATGGCGGGGGCGAAGCGGCAACCCTCCTCGTTCGTCCACGCCACCACCTCCACGGGGCGCCGCGTGGTGTGGTTGGCGTCGTTGAGGGTGCGGAGGACCTCCAGGCCGGCGAGCACCCCATAGGCGCCGTCAAACTTGCCGCCGGTGGGCTGGGTATCGAGATGGCTGCCGGTCATCACGGGCGCCAGGGTCGGATCGGCACCGGCGCGGCGCGCGAAGATGTTGCCCATTTGATCGATCTCGACCGTGCAGCCGGCCTCCTGCGCCCAGCGCACGAACAGGTCGCGGCCCTCGCGGTCCACGTCGCTCAGGGCCACGCGGCAGACGCCGCCGCGCGGCGTTTCACCGATGCGCGCCAGGGTCATCAGCGACTCCCACAAGCGGGCGCCGTTAATCCTCAGGTCAGCCATGTCGCTCCCTTTCGTAACGGGGTTGTTGCCCCGCGTCAGCCAAAATCGTGGGTTGCCGGATACGCGGGCGTCATGCTACGCCGTCAGCGTTTTCAAGTCCACGATACGGCCCTACCGGGTCAGGGTGATCTGGAAGAGCTTGGGCCACCATTTTCCGGTGACGAAGAGGCGGTCAGTGCGGGCGTCGTAGGCGATGCCGTTGAGGACGTCGACGGGTTGACGGCGGTCACCAGGTTGAAGGAGGCCGGTGAGATCGATCCAACCGGTTACGTGGCCCGTGCGGGGGTTAATGCGGGCAATTCGGTCGGTCTGCCAGATGTTGGCCAGGATCTCCCCGCGAACGTATTCCAGCTCGTTCAGGCGAATTACCGGGCCGCGGTGGTCGCGGACGGTCAGGCGGGCCGTTTCGGCAAACGTGTCAGGGTGCAGGAAGTACAGGGTGGCGGTGCCATTGCTCATGATGAAGCGGCGGCCGTCGTGCGTCAGCCCCCAGCCTTCGGTGCGGTAGGTGAACTCCCGCAGAAGGGCGAAACTGGCTTTGTCGTAGACGAAGGCGCGGCCGGCCTGCCAAGTAAGCTGAATAATGCGGTCGCCAAAAACGGTGATGCCCTCACCGAATAACGAGGGCGGCAGGTCGTGGCGTTGCAGAATCGCTCCACTGCTTAATTCCACCCGGCGCAGCGAGGAGTTGCCGCGCTGTCCCGTACCCTCGTAAAGCACGCCCTGATCGTCGAACGTCAAGCCCTGGGTGAACGCCGAACGGTCATGCGGATAGGTGCGCACGACTGTGTAGCCATAGACGGGTGCCTGCGGTGGTAGAACGGGTGAGTCACTTCCGGTCGGGGAATCGGAACAGGCGAGCAAACTCAGGCAGGCGTATAGGACCAGGAGGGAGAACAGCCACCTACCGCCGGTTGGCCGACTAGAGTGCCTTCGGATCATGACGGCTCAAGATTGAGGCCGCGTCACTCCGGCGAAAAGCTTGCCCCGTACTTGATACGGGGCCGGAGTCCAGGAGGTTCATCTGGGATAAGGGCCTGCCCCGAAGTCGGTCCAGGGTCGCTGGATTCCGGGTCAAGCCCGGAATGACGCTTTGGGGCATTGGACGGTTCATCATCATGGTATGGTCTGATGCCTTCAGAGACCGAAATGCTCCAGCAGGCGCCACCACGCCTCAGCCCCGCAGCTTGGCTGCGCAATCGGCGACGCGTTCGAGCGCCTTCTTCAGGTTGTCGAGCGAATTGGCGTACGAGAAGCGCACGTAGCCGGCGCCGTTGGGGCCAAAGTCATCGCCCGCCAGGGCCGCCACGCCGCCTTCTTGCAGCAGGCAATCCGCCACTTCCTTCGACGTGCGGCCGAGCCCGGTGATGTTCGGAAAGGCATAGAAGGCGCCGCCCGGCACCACACAGCTGATGCCGTCGATGGCGTTCAGCCCGGCCACGAACAGGTCTCGGCGGCGCCGGAACTCGGACATCATCTCGCCCACGGCGTCCTGCGGCCCCTGCAGGGCGGCCAGGCCGGCGCGCTGCGTGAACGACGCGGTGCAGGAATTGCAGTTGGTCATCAGGCGCGTCACGTGGTCCGCCAGCGGCTCGGGCATGACGCCGTAGCCGAGCCGCCAGCCCGTCATGGCGTAGGTTTTCGAGAAGCCGTCCAGGATGATCGCCAGGTCCGCCATGCCGTCGTAGGTGGAAATGCTGTGGAAGGTGCCCTCATACAGCATTTGGGAGTAAATCTCGTCGGTTAGAACCGGGATGCCGTGCTGCATGGCGACGTCGGCGATGGCGCGCAGGTCCGCTTCCGGCAGCATGCCGCCGGTGGGATTGTGCGGGGAATTGATGATGATCAGCCGCGTGCGGGGTGATACGAGGCTTTTGAGTTCGTCCACGTCGAGGCTGAAGCCGCGCGCCTCGCGCAGCGGCACGGGCACCGGCGTGGCGCCGACGAAGCGAATCACCGACTCGTAGATCGGAAAGCCGGGGTCGGGGTAGATCACTTCGTCGCCGGCCTGCGCCAGGGCCATGATGACAAAGAACATGATCGGCTTGGCGCCGGGCGTCACCACCACCTGCGACATGCGCACGTCGATGCCGCGGCTGTGGGCCACGTCGGCGGCAATCGCCTCGCGGAGTTCCGGCAGGCCGGCGGACGGCCCGTAGTGCGTATATCCTTCATCGAGGGCCTGCTTGCCCGCCGCGATGACGTGCGGCGGGGTGTCGAAATCGGGCTCGCCGATCTCCAGGTGCACCACGTCACGGCCTTGCGCTTCCAGGGCACGGGCCTTCACCAGCACCTCGAACGCCGTTTCCGTGCCCAAGCGGGACATACGCTCCGCCACTTGCATACTTACTTCCTCCAGGTGGTTGAGATGGCGCCTCGCGCATCTTGGCGCACGCTCGGCACGGCGCCACGTCAAAGCGCTATGTTGTACCAAAGTCGGGGGCGGAATGGAAGCACGCCGCCGTCTGTACATGGCAGCGGGCTACCGCTATACTTGGCGGATTCAACTACCCCCCGCAAACGCCAAGGCGCCTCGCCCGTTCCGCGCATCCGAATATCACCCGGCGCCGGGCGAGCCTTGACAGTAAGGAGATAGGCATGGCTGACGACAGACTCGCACTCCTGGCACACTTGCTGCGGCGCGCCGGATTCGGCGCCACACGCGCCGAGTTGGAGGCGTATGACGGCATGGACTACGCCGACGTGGTGGAAACGCTGCTGCACCCGGAGCAGACGCCCGACGTTGAGGAAGACGTGTTGTGCCGCTACTACTCCATGGCCACCGTTATGGACGATTCCCCCGTGCTCTGGCAGGGGCGCTGGCTCTATCGCATGATCAATACGAAGCGCCCGCTGCAGGAAAAAATGGCCCTCTTCTGGCACGGCATCTTCGCCACCGGCTGGCACAAGAGCGAGCATACCCCCAGCGTCCCGCGGCAGATCGACACCTTCCGCCAAAACTGCCTCTCCGACATGGAAACCATCCTGCTCGACCTGTCCCGCGACCCCGCCATGCTCGACTGGCTGGACAATACCCAGAATCACAAAGACACCCCAAATGAGAACTACGGGCGCGAGATCCTCGAGTTGTTTTCCATGGGCCTCGGCAACTATACCGAGCAGGACATCAAGAACGCGGCGCGGGCCTTTACCGGCTGGACCGCCACGCAACCGATTCCGCTGTACCCGAATGGCTGCAACCCGTCATCGTTCGTTTTCCGCGAGGACGACCACGACGACAGCGTGAAGACCTTCCTGGGCGAAACCGGGAACTTCAACGGCGACGACATCGTGCGCATCATCGTCAAGCAGCCCGCCGCGGTGCGGTTCATTTCCCGCCATCTGTACAACTTCTTCGTGGCCGACGAGCCGCAGGTGCCGGCGTGGAACAACGTGCCGCCCCAGGATCCGCAGTGTGTCGAGGCGCTGGAGCAGGCGTATTTCGAGTCCGGCGGTAACCTGCGCGCCATGCTGCGCGTGCTGTTCAACTCGGAGGCGTTCAAGGCGGCGCGTTTCCGCAAGGTGAAGAGCCCCGTGGAGCTGGTGGTCAGCGCCGTGAAGCTCGCCGGCTCGCACAGCTTCCCCGAGCCCGGCCTGCTGAACCTGGCGGTGGCGACCTCGGCCATGGGTCAGGCGCTGATGAATCCGCCGACCGTGGAAGGCTGGCATACGGGCAAGGAATGGATCGACGGCGGCACCCTGAACGAGCGGGTCAATTTCGCTGTGAACGAGTTGAACGACGTCAACCGGCCGGGCGTGCAGCGGGTCATCGAACGCCTCAGCGCCATGGGCGGCACGCTGTCTTCCGAGGCCTGCGTGGACGGCTGCCTGGACCTGGTCGGGCCGCTGAGCGTGGCCGAGCCGACCCGTCAGGCGCTGATCAATGCGGTGGCGGCCGGCGGCGACGTGGTCCTGGATACGGACGACTCGCGTCAGGCGAGCGACGGGCGGATTGCCCGACTGTTGCAGCTCATCGTGGCGACGCGCGAATTTCAGTTTGCATAGTGAATGAAGGAGATCCGAAGCATGGCAGGAAACGGTAAAGCGCCCGTGTTGGTCGTCGTGCAGTTGTCGGGCGGCAATGACTTCATGAACACCATCGTTCCCTACACCAACGGCAACTACTACGACGCCCGCCCGACGCTGAGCGTGCCGCAGGAGCAGGTTCTGCCGCTGAACGACACCCTCGGCTTTCACCCCAACGCCGAGGCGCTGAAGGACCTGTACGAAGAGGGTGTGGTGGCCGTCGTGCAGGGCATCGGCTACCCGGATTCCAACCGCTCGCACTTCCGCGGCATGGACATCTGGCACACCTGCGAACCGGATCGGCTGGTGCTCGAAGGCTGGCTCGGCAAGGTGCTGCGGGACCTCGACCCGAACAAGGAAAATGTGCTGACGGGCGTCAGCTTCGGACGCGGCCTGCCGCGTGCCATGGCGGCCGCCGGGGTGCCGGTGACGTCGGTTGCCGACCTCGACACCTACGGCCTCCTGGGCGGCATCGGCGAAGCGACGGAGCGCCAGGCGGCGCTGCAGAGCTTCCAGACCATGTACGCCCCAGGCACGGACGGCGGCGGGGTGATGGATTACCTGGCGCAAACCGGCCTCGACGTGCTGACCGGCGCCGACATCATCAAGCAGGCGCCGGCGATGTACGAATCCACCGTGCAGTACGCCGACAACCCGATCGCCAAGAGCCTGCGGGACGTCGCCCGCGTGCACACCGCCGGCCTGGGCGCGCGCATTTTCTACACCCAGCACGGCGGCTACGACACCCACGCCACGCAGGCGGCGGTGCACCCGCGGCTGCTGAGCGAGTTCACCGGCGCGCTGCGCGATTTCATGCAGGACCTGCGCGAGCACGACGCCTCGGACGAGGTGGCGATTCTGGTGTTCACCGAATTCGGCCGGCGCATCAAGGACAACGCCAGCGGCACCGATCACGGCTCCGGCGGCGGCGCCTTCATCATCGGCGACCGGGTGGCCGGCGGCCTGTACGCCGAATACCCGTCGCTGGATGCGGCGCAATGGCTCTACGGCGAAGACATGCGCCACACCATCGACTTCCGCGGCATCTACGCCACCATGCTGGAGCAGTGGGTGGGCATGGGCGCCACCGAATTCGTCGGCGGCACCTTCGAGCAGCTGAAACCGTTCAAAAGCAATGGCCAGTGAACCGATAAGGAGTCGAGAATGCCGAGAGCATACGCATTACTTCGTGCCGGGTTCCCCTACATCAAGAGCCTCGGCATGCGCCGCGTCACGTCGAATCCGGTCGATCTGGCGATTGGCCGCGAAGGACGGCTCTACGTCCTGTGCCGCGGCTCGCTGACGGTCGATATCCGCCGCCTCAGCTGGGACGACGAGGACCTCGACGTCATCAGCGGTCCGGGCAACGCCGACGGCAAGCTGCTGTGGCCGGCGAACATCCTGCTGGACGGCGACGACACGTTGTACGTCTCCGACGAGGGGCGCCACTGTGTTTCGATGTTCAGCACCGCCGGCGACTACCTGGGCAAGTGGGGCGAGCCCGGCGCCGGCGCCGGGCAGTTCAACCGCCCGTCGGGCATGGCCTTCGACCCGGAGGGCAACCTGTACGTGGTCGATACGCTGAACCACCGCATCCAGCAGTACAGCAAGGACGGCGGCTTCCGCAAGCAATGGGGCAGCTTCGGCAGCGGCGAGGGCGAGTTCAACATGCCGTGGGGCATTACGGTAGATGATGAGGGCGCGGTGTACGTCGTCGATTGGCGCAACGACCGCGTGCAGAAGTTCGACGCCGACGGCGGGTTTATCGCCATGTTCGGCTCACCGGGCAGCGGCGACGGGCAGTTCAACCGGCCCACCGGCATCGCCGTTGACGGGCACGGCGACATCTACGTGGCCGATTGGGGCAACAACCGCGTGCAGTTGTTCGATGCGGACGGCAGGTACGTCGAGCAGTTCTATGGGGACGCGACGCTGTCGAAGATGGGCCGGGCTTACGTGCTGGCCAACCCCAAGCCTCTGCGCCAGCGCGAGATGGCCAACCTTGAGCCGCAGAAGCGCTTCCGCGGCCCCGCCTCCGTGCGGCTCGACGACGAGGGGCGCATGTACGTCGCGGACTGCGGGCCGCACCGCATCCAGGTGTACCAGAAGGACGCCGTGGAGTTGACCCCGGACCAGATCATTCCCCCCCAGAACGCTCCGTCGTTCTCCGTCGCCTAAGGCCGGTGGGCGGGTGCTCAGCCCGCCCCTACGGCTGCCAATCCCCGACCCGCCACGCCGCTACCAGCGCCACAAACGCCGCGAAAAACAGGAATCCCCGCAGCGGAAACAGGTACGTGTATGGTCGCTGGCTGCGCACGCCCTGTTCCCGAATGATGTCCTGCAGCGCCGCCACTAACTCGCCGCGTTCGGCGAAGGTGTGATAGGCGCCGCCGGTCTTGTCGGCGATGAAGCGCAGGGTTTCCGTGTTGAGGGCGGTGGTGACGGGCTGCTGGTGGTCGTCGAGCAGGTAGCCGACCGGCGACTCGTCATCCGGGATGTAGGCCGGGGTGGCGGAACCGACGCCGATGGTGAAGACGGGGACCGGGTTTCCGTTGCGCTCGTCGACCGCTCTGCGCAGGTCGTCGTTGATCGGCTCGTCGCCGTCGCTGATGAGGATGATCGAGGTGACCGGCGGCCGCCCGGCACCGTTGTCGGCGTGCAGTTGCGCAAAGGCGTCGGCCAGATTGAAGCCTTCCTGGAGGGCGAGGGCGAGGTCGGTGCCCTGTTTGTAGAAGAAATCGCGCTGCAGGCGGCGCACCTTGGCGACCAGCTCGCCGTGGTCGTCGCTGAAGCCGCTGGTGATCGGGATGGCGTATTCGGAGAACGGCACGAAGCTGACTTTGACCCCCGGCGGCAGGTCGGACAGGAAGCCGAGGATGTTTTGGCGGGTTTCGATGAAGCGGCTGGGAGCGTTCAGTTCGTCGGGGTCGCGCGGCGCTTCCATACTGCGGGAGAAATCCATCATGACCACCAAGGCCACGTTCTCCCAGAAGGGTTCCCACGCCGTGCGCTGCAGCATGGGCGAGGCGAACCCGGCCACGCTGAGGGCGAAGCCGAGCAGGAACAGCGCGGTGCTGAGGTGGTGGCGCGCGGCGGCGGGCGGCATGCTCTGCGCCCGCGTGTAGGGCAGCTGGCTCCACGCCTCACGAAAAGCCGTCTTCTGCCGCCACAGCACCCCGAACAGATATGCCAGCCCCGGCACCGCCAGCAAGCCGGTCAGAACCCACGGATATTCCCACTGCATGTCAGTGCGTGCCGCCCTCGCTACCGGAATCGGCGCTGCCCTTGCCGCTGCGGGAACCGCTGGGGTCGCGCTCGTTTTCGCGCAGGGCCGAGTTGGGACTCTGGTTGAGGAGGAATTCGCGCATGCTGCTCTCCGCGCGGGACAGCGCCTGCGAGTTGGTCGAGCGCAGGATTTCGCCGAGCGGTGCCACGTCCGGCTCGAACTCGGTGTCGCGGAAGAACTGCGCCAGGCGTCGGCGCTCGTCCGCCTCCACGTCCGGGCGGCGCTCAAAACGGGTCAACGCCTCCAGCAGTAGCACGAGGCTCCGCTCCTCGGCAGACGACACTCGCACCGCGTCGGTGTACAGGGCGTCGAGGGCTTCCTGGAGCAGCTTGACGGCGCGCATCAGGCCCTGCTTCAAGCCCGCCTGATCGCGCTGTTTTTCGCCCAGAAAGCCCTGTACCAGGAAGAATTGCGTCATGGCCCGGGCACCGTTGGCGCGGGCGGTGAACAACCGGTACGGGTCCCGGGTGAGCCCCTGTACGTCCTTGTATTGCGTCACTGCGGCGCTGAATTGCTGTTTCACGTCGTCCAGGCTCGGTGTTCCCGCCGTGGCGCCGTTGCGCGAGTCCCCCGAATCGGCCGCCAAGCGCGCTCGGGCGTACGCACCCAGCAGGCGCTCGCCGTCGCGGTACGACATCTCGGCGAGGCGCAGCCGGATGTCGGCGCGCTGGCTGAAGCCCAGGCACGATAACGCGTTCAGCAGCGGCCCCTGCGGAATTCCCCAGAACGTCTTTTCATATTGAGCTTCGGCAGCCTGCAAGGCGGACAACGCCTCAGCGGTGTCGCCCGTTTCGGCCAAGGCTGCGGCCCGTTCCAGAATGTCGCCGTGCCGCGCCGCCACGGTCCCCGCCAGGCACAGCAAAGCGCCCAGCACCATAATTCCCAGGCCGCTTAGCAGCCATGCAACTTTATGTTTCATATGCGATTATCAGCCTTTGTGTTGTACAACCGGAGCGTCGTCCGACTGTGGTGCGCTGTGAAGGGATTTACAAGCTGCGATAGGCATCGCCCCGGTGTCGTATGTAATGCACTGTAATTTGACGAATTTGGGTATCCACGCCATAGATGATGCGGTAATCACCCACACGCACCCGATACCTTCCTTCCCCACCAGCCAATTTCACCGCCAGCCGCGGCATAGGCTCCCTTCTCAAGTGCTCAAGACGTGTCAAAATCCTCGCTCGGACCGGCTTAGGTTAAGGCCCTTAGCTCTTTCTCGGCCGAGAGTTTGAGAACAACTTCATAGAAGGCCATCTTGTTGCAAGCGCCGTTTCACTTCTTCAAGCGGTATCGGTTCCTCTTCTCGACGTGCCGCAATGACGGCCAAGTCATGCAGGTCCGCCATCAATTTTTCGTATTGCCTCATCGAAAGCAGCACACCCGTTTTTTTTCCTGCGGCATTCACGATGAATCGTGCCTGATTATCGGACATGATAAAGGTCCTTCCGGGCGCCTGTGCTCGTTGGGCCAAGCTCATCGGCCATCGTCTAATCCGTCACCTCCACCTGTTCACTCTCGGTCTGGTCCTCGGGGGCAGGCGGCCAGATGAGGGAGGCGAGGACGGACAGGAGCAGGAGGGCGGCGACCACGATGAGCGCCCAGTGGACGGGGATTTTGTAGAAGTCGGCGATAATCATCTTGATACCGATGAAGACGAGGACGAAGGAAAGGCCGTATTTAAGGAAGTGGAAGAAGCCCATGACGCCGGCGAGGGCGAAATAAAGGGCGCGCAGGCCGAGGATGGCGAAGATGTTGGAGGTGTAGACGATGAACGGGTCGGTGGTGACGGCGAAAATGGCCGGAATGGAGTCGAGGGCAAAGACCACGTCGGTGGTTTCCACGACCAGCACGACGATCAACAGCGGCGTGGCAAGGAGGCGCCCGTCGAGCCGCACGAAGAACTTCGCTTCGTGGTAGGACGTGGTAACCGGGAAGAAGCGGGTGAACAGCCGCACCAATGGGTTCTTATCCGGGTGAATTTCCTCGTCGCCCTGCATCGCCATGCGCACCCCGGTGATGACCAGAAAACCGCCGAAGACATAGAGAATCCAATGGAAGTGATGGATCAGTGTGACGCCCACGGCGATCATGGCGGCGCGCATGACCAGGGCGCCCAGGATGCCCCAGAACAGCACCTTGTGCTGGTAGAGGCGGGGCACGCCGAAGTACGTAAAGATCAGCAGGAAAACGAACAGGTTGTCAACGCTGAGCGACTTTTCGAGCAGGTATCCGGTGAAGAACGTCAGCGCCGCCTCCGGCCCTTCGAAGACGTACAGACCCGCGTTGAACACCAGGGCCAGGGTGATCCACAGCGCGCTCCACAGCAACGCCTCGCGGACCCCGACGACGTGCTGGCGGCGATGGAATACGCCCAAGTCCAGCGCCAGCATGACCAAAATGAAGATGTTGAATGCCACCCACGCCAATATGTCCTGTGACATCAATCGCCCTCTCGTCTGTCGCAACCCTGCCTGAACGTTTTTTGAATGAATCCAACACTATACGCATAGCCGGAAGGTTCTACAACCGCGCATGGGACGGGCAATGATGCCGCCGCTGTCTGGACGCTGCGGGGACGGGTTGCTAGGATGCCGTGCGTTCCCGACCTTCTGCCGCCGTTGCCTCCACATGAATGAGGAAGTGAACCGCCCATGTCGAAATCCGATCTGCTGAACGCCATGATGGCGTCGCTCGACCCGTCCCGCATCCGCACGGATGAGGCGTCGCTGACCCTGCTGGCGTGCGATGCCATGCACCCGTCGCGGCTGCCGGCCGGTACCGAGTCGGCAAGGCCCCTGTGCGTCGTGAGTCCCCGGAGCACGGCGGAGGTGCAGGAGGTGGTGCGGCTGGCCAATACGCACCGGGTGCCGGTGATTCCGCTGGGCGGCGGCAGCGGCTTGATGGGCGGGGCGGCGACGGTGACGCCGGGGGTGGTGCTTGATCTGTGCCGGCTGACGGAGGTGCGGATCCGTCCGGTGGACCGCACGGCGGAGGCCGGCGCCGGGGCGACGATTGCGGCGTTGAACGCGGCGGCCAAGCCCCACGGCCTGACGTGCGGGCACGATCCGTGGACGGTTTCGGTGGCCACGGTGGGCGGCACGATCGCCACCAACAGTCTGGGCTACCTCGGCGGCAAGTACGGCGCCATGGGCGATCAGGTCCTGGGGCTGGAAGCGGTCACGCCGACCGGCGAGATTATCACCACGCGGGCGGTGGAGAAAGCCTCCACCGGTCCGGGCCTGCATCGCCTGCTCATCGGCGCCGAGGGCTGCTTCGGAGTGGTCACGCGCGCCACCCTGCGGCTGTTCCCCACTCCGCAGACGCGGCTGCTGGAAGGCTGGGGGTTCGATGATTTTGCCGCTGGCTTTGAGGCCATCAATGCCCTGCTGCAAGCGGGTATCCGGCCCGGACTGCTGGAATACGGCGATGACGACCCGAGCGCCGAACACGACCCGCCGACGGCTTTGTACGTCAGTTACGAAGGACCGGAGGCCGTCGCCCATGCCGAGTCGCAGGTAGGGCGGGAGGTTTGCCTGCAAAGCGGCGGCCAAGCGCTCGATCTGTCCGAGGTGCAACGCTTCTGGGATCAACGTCACGCCAGCGGGGATGCGTATGCCAGGGCGCGAAGAGCCGGGGAACGCCGCGGTCGGCCGGAGATCGACTACGTGCACGTGGCGTTGCCGCCGAGCGCGGTGCCGGCCTACCGGCGCGAAAGTTTGAAGCTGCTGGCAGCGCGGGGTTTTCGTGTCCACCAGACCGGGCTGTGGGCACATGCCGGACTGTTTTCGCTGGTGTACTCTGGCGGCGGTGTGGCGGCCATGGCCGAGGCGCACGCGCAGTTGCTTGAGCTGGCGCAGGATGCGGACGGCGCAATGGAGTATTGCCACGGGGTGGGGCTGCGCCTGGCGCCGCTCATGCGTCGCGAACACGGCGAGGGATTGTCGATCCTGCGGCGCCTAAAGAGGGAGTTGGACCCGAACGGCATCATGAATCCGGGGAAATTGGACTTCTAGGAGCAGGATGGATTCCCGGCGTTGCTTCGCTGGGTGCAAGCCGCTATGCTTGGCGGCATCCCTCACACTGAATTTCCAGCTTATCACCACAACAATACAGACGACGAGGCGCGATCATGAACAGATTGGCCTTGACCCACACGCCCGACCTCCGGGCCCCTTACCTGCTCGCCGGTTTCGACGGCTGGGCCAACGGCGGTGAGGTGTCCACCGAGGTGGTGGAATTCCTGCAATCCAACCTGGCAACGGAGCCCCTGGGCGAGATTGTTTCCGACGGCCTCTACATCTACGCTTCGCCCACCCTGGCCAGCCGCCCTGCGACGGTCATCCACCAGGGGTTGATCGAGTCCATGCGCTTTCCGTCCAATACGCTGTACAGCTGGCAGTGCCCGCAGAACGGTGAACACGATCTCATCCTGCTGGAGGGCGTGGAGCCCGATCTGCACTGGCAGGAATACGTGGCAGCCATCCTCGCCTGTGCGGAGCGCTTTCAGGTGCAGCGGGTGTACACCATCGGCGGCTATCTCGACCACGCCCCTCATACCCGCACGCCGCGCATCTCGGCGGTGGTGACGGACGCCGCCCTGCGCCCGGAACTCATGGCGCACGACGTGGAACTCACCGATTACGAGGGCCCGACCGGCATCCAATCCTACCTGCTGGCCGCCTGCCAGGAGCGTGGCATCGAGGGTATCAGCCTGTGGGGCGGCACGCCGACCTATATCGAGGGCAGCTATCCGCACGTCGCCCAGGCCATGCTGCACCTGCTGCGCCGCATGTGGCGCCTGTCCGTCGATTTGCAGCCGATCGAAGAGCACGCCGCCGAACTCGACGGCGCCTTGCACGCGCAGCTGGACAACCATCCCGACTTGGCGGAATACGTGAAGCGCCTCGAACAGGCCTACGACGCGGCTCAGACCGAGCAGCCGAAAGTGGACACGGACGTCATCGTGGAAGAAATTCAGCAATTTTTGCGCCAGCGCCGCCAGGACCCTGGAGCCGGGGGCGCCGCGTAGCTGCGTGTCCATTCCGAGGGATCCCACTGCCTTCCTGTGTGGCCTGCAGGCCATTGCCGCGCGTAAAGCGCGTCCGCAACCGTTCGTCGACGTCGGTTCGTTGCCTTGGCACGAGGCCGACTTCAGCCGCCACTTCCTGCGTACTGCTACCCGCTCAAGCCGCTACACGCAGCGAGAGATTGCTTTCCTGGAACGTAACAGCCTGCTGACCCCCGGCCACCGCATTCTCGATCTTGCCTGTGGTGGCGGCCGGCACAGCATCGCCATGGCGAAACGCGGCGCCGTCGTGACGGGTATCGACTTGGGCCCTGCCGCCATCAACGCCGCCCGGCGGCGGACCAAACGCGCCGGGGTGCACGTCGAGTGGTTGCACGGCGACCTGCGGCACCTGCCGTTCGAGAACGTCTTCCACCTCGTCATCTTCATCTTCGGGTGCTTCACGGAAATGCCGCGCCGGGACGCGGAAGCCGTGCTGAAGGGCATCAGCCGCAGCCTGCGCCCCGGCGGCACGCTGCTGCTCGACGTCTACGCCCCGGCGTTCTTTGCCGATCTGGATGGCATGCAGGAATGGTGGGTTGGCGGGAATTTCATTGCCGGGCGCTTCCCCCAGCTAGTGCTGAGTGAATACTACTATTACAACCGCACCAAGACCTACGCGCGGCGGGATTTCATTTGTGAGGCCGAAACCGGCGTCGCGCACGCCTTTGGGTTGAGCGGCCAAGCCTATTCGCTCGCCGAGCTCAAACACATGCTCGCCGCCGCCGGCCTCACCCTCACCGCGGCCTGCGGCGATTGGATGGGCACCCCGGTGCGGCGCGACAGCCGCCTCTTCGTGCTACTGGCAAGCAAGGATTCCTGAAGGATGGAAACTGTCAGTGGAGCGGTACGAAGTACTCGCTCTTCTGCCAGTCACGGTGGGTGTCCTGGGAGGATTTCAGATAGCAGCGCCCCCGCTTGTTGCGCAGGTCGTAGATACTGTGCCGCAACAGCACCACGGGCAGGCCGCCCTTGAGGTTGACGGTGATGTCGTAGCGGCTGAAATCGCCGATGATACCCCTCGCGACCTCGCCTTCCAGAAGGGTGAAGACCACCACGTCGCGGTCCTTCATCAGCACGAACAGTGATTTGTTCTTCACGTGATGGCGGGCTGCCGGCGACAGAAATGGTTTGAGCCCCTGCGCCCGGACGCGCGGGTCGAACTTGATGAGGGGCGCCACCGCGGCGGCTTGGGCGGCTGGGTACAGGAGCTTGACATGCAGCTTAGGCAGGTCTTCCGGGCCCTCGCCCTCGACGTCCACCTGCAAGTCGTGGGTCAGGTTGGCCGTCACCCGCAGCCGCGCCATGCGACGGGTGTGCAGGTGGCATGCCCACAGGTCCTGCACGGCAAGCGCTCGCTCGAACACGGATTGCTCGTAGGCCGTGTTGAGATAGTTCCTGAAACCCGCTAGATGTTTCATCGCCATGCCTTTCAGGCGGAAACATTTCCCGTCTGCATCCAACCTTTCTGGAGCAATCTCGGATGATACGACTCCTTTCTCCCCGAAAGGGAGGGGGAAATCTCAAATGAGACCCGAATCAATCCGACACGGGAATGCTCTTAAAAACTCTTCGACGGCGGCGTCGACTTGGAATACCCGGATTTGGCGGGGTCCCAAGGGTGCGCCCGCGCCACCTCCTCGTTCAGGTCGATGCCCCATCCCGGCCCGCTGGGCACCGTCATGTAGCCGTCTTTGATATCGGGCACCGCTGTCGTCAGTTCATCCTTCCAGGGTACGTCGTCGATGTCAATCTCCATGATGCGCACGTTGGGCAGCGTGGCGCACAGGGCGGCGCTGACGTAGGTCGACATGTGGCTATAGTAATTGTGCGGCGCCACGTTGAGCTGAAAGACCTCGGCCAGGTCGCCGATCTTCTTCGACTGGCTGAAGCCGTTCCAGGGCACGTCGATCATGAACACGTCGGCGGCGTGCAGTTGGAAATACGGCAGGTAGTCGCGCATGTAGTACAGATTTTCGCCCGTGCAGATCTTGGTGGCCGTGGACTGCTTGATCTGCAGGATGGCCTGCGGGTCGTAGCGGTCGATTTCGAGCCACAGGAGCTTGAACGGCTCCAGGACGCGCGCGATGCGCATGCAGGCTTCCGGCTTGAAGTGGAAGTTGAGGTCGAGGTTGATGTCCACGTCCGGCCCGACGGCGTCGCGGAAGGTACCGATGAGCTTTTCGATATGCGCCAGCAGCCACGCGGGGGCGATCTCGTCGCTGGGGCCGGTCTGGCCGTCGAAGCCGCTGTACCAGGTGCCCTGTCGCCCCGGCATGACGACGTTCGTCTTCAGGGCGGTGAAGCCGCGCGACGCCACTTCCTTGCCCAGGGCCGTCACGTCGTCCCACGTCTCGATGGGCGGCACGCCGATGAGGTCGTGATGGCGCACCCGCGAGCTGCCGCAGTGCGACCAGTAGAGGCGCACTTTGTCGCGCGTCGGGCCGCCGAACAGTTCGACCGCCGAGATGCCGAGCGCCTTGGCCTTGATGTCGATGAAGGCGCAATCCAGCCCGGCCAAGGCCTTGGCCGCGATGCCGCCGGGGCTCTGGCGGGTGGCGCGCACCATGTCCCAGAAGCGCGTCTCGAACGCCCTCGGGTCCTGGCCGATCAGAACGGGCTTGAGGTCCGTGATGGTGCCGACGACACCGTGCGGCGCTCTGCCGTCGCTGCACTCGCCCCAGCCGGTGATGCCGGCGTCGGTTTCCACTTTGACGTAAGTCCAGGGCCGCCAGCCGGCGTCGACAATGAAGGTTTCGATGTTGGTGATCTTCATGGAGTGCCTCGCTTTGTGAGAAAGGAAGGTGTTCGGTGGTTACGCTGCACGGAGCCGACGCGCTTTATTAGATGACAAGTCACAGGCATTGGCAAACCCGGCGGCGTTCTTGACAGCGGCGGAAGGCGGCCCTTAGGATGAGCGCCCGCAGCGCAGAAAAGGAGCGATATGGCCGTGCAAATTGAGCATTACCGTGACATGGGCGCGTTTGACTACGGCGCCGTCATACGGATGACGCCGCTGATCCGCCGGGTCGTTTGCCGCAATCCGACGCCGTTCACCTATAAGGGTACGGGTACCTACATCGTGGGCACGGGCGGGGTAGCGGTGATTGATCCCGGGCCGCCGCTGTCCTCGCACGTCGACGACGTGCTGGCGGCGCTGGGCCCCGGCGAGACGGTGACGCACGTCCTGATCACCCACACGCACAGCGATCATTCGTCCCTGACCGCCCGCCTGCAGGAGTTGACCGGCGCCCGCTCTTACGGCTTCGGGCCGCACGGCGCGGTGCGAGCTTACGATCCGAACGACCGGGTGGATTTCTCGGCCTACTTCACGGCGGAAGAAAAGAGCCGTTTCGACAAGGAATGGGACGATTTGCCGGCAGAACTGAAACGCGAGGGCCCCGACCTCGACTTCCGGCCCGACGAGTGTCTCGGCGACGGCGACGTGGTGCGCGGCGGCAACTGGACGATGACCGCGGTGCACACCCCGGGCCACTGCTCCAATCACCTGTGCTATCACCTGCAGGAGGAAAACTGCCTGTTCTCTGGCGACCACGTGATGGGCTGGGCCACCAGCGTGGTGTCGCCGCCCGACGGCTCCATGCAGAACTACCTGGCCTCGCTGCGCAAACTGCTGCCCCGCCGAGCCGAGCGCTACTGGCCGACGCACGGACCCGCCATCACCGAGCCGGACCGCTACGTGCGGGCGTGCATCGCGCACCGCGAGGAGCGCGAGCAGCAGATCATCGCCCACCTGCGAGGCGGCGCGCGGCGCATCGCCGACATCGTGCCCGACATGTACGTCGGCTACGACAAGCGCCTGTGGTACCCGGCGGCCAATTCGGTGCACGCCCACCTGTTGCACCTCGTTGACACCGCCCGCGCCAGGGTGGTCGACGGCGACGAGCCGAAGCTCACTTCCATCTACGAATTGGCTTAGCAGAAGGTCTGAACAACCTGTAACAACGCGCGTGTTGCATGCGCCAGATCGTCTTGCCGCGGCACTGAAAATATGGTAGTTTGATGCCCCGACTTCAGGAAATTTGAACGTATCCTCCGTTTTTCTTGCCCATTTCCCTGAACCTTGATGACTGGTAATGCGCTGGTAGACAGGTGCGGGGAACAACTTTTTGGAGATAGGGCGAGACGGGAACCAAGGCCGTCAACCGTTGCGTCCATAGACACGAGTTGCTCGGGCATCACCGGTATACAGAGTGCACGCCACAAACTTGGGAATTTTCCCCTCCTCTTGGGAGGGGTCAGGGGAGGGAGTTTCTTGAAAGGCAGGGCCGCGGCGCGGAGATATGCGAAAGCCTTGGTGGAGTTGGCCAAGCGCGATGATCAGGTTGCCGACATCGCCGAGCAATTGCAGCAGCACCTCAGTCTCCTGCGCTCAAACGCCGACCTGCAACTGATTCTGAACAACCCTGGCATTGACGCAGATGACAAAGCCGGTCTCCTGACGGCCGTTCTTGACCGCACGCAGCCGTCTCCCCTGCTGCGGAATTTCCTCCTGCTTCTTCTCGAAAAAAAACGGTTGAACCAATTCGACGTAATCTGTGAGCACTACGAGCGGCTGGCCAACGAGGAATTGCAACGTGTGGTGGCGCAGGTGACCACGGCCATCGAGCTTGCGGCGGAGCAACGCGAGGCCGTGACGCATAAAATCGCGGACATGACGCACAAGAACGTGATTCTGGAAGCGCACGTGGACCCGCGCCTCCTCGGCGGCTTGGTGGTGCGTGTCAATAATGTCGTTCTGGATGGCAGCCTGCGAGGCCAGCTCACCCAGTTGCGCAAGGAACTGATAGGAGGATGAGGCATCGTGGCGGATATTAACGCAGCAGAAATCAGTGAAATCATCAAACGCCAGATCGAGGGCTACGTCGGCGAGGTCGAGCTCGCCGAAACGGGCTCGGTGATTACCGTCGGCGACGGCATCGCCCGCATTTACGGCCTCGACAAGTGCATGGCCGGCGAGTTGTTGCTCTTCCCGCACGACATATACGGCATGGCCCTCAACCTTGAAGAAGACAACGTCGGCGCGGTGTTGCTGGGCGCCGACACGGACATCAAGGAGGGCGACGAGGTACGCCGCACCGGCCGCATCATGGAAGTGCCGGTGGGCGAGGCGATGATTGGGCGCGTCGTCAATTCGCTGGGGCAGCCCATCGACGGCAAGGGGCCGATCGACACGAAGGACAGCAGCCCCATCGAGCGCATCGCGCCGGGCGTGATCGACCGCCATCCGGTGAACCAGCCGCTGCAAACCGGCCTCAAGGCCATCGATTCCATGGTGCCGATCGGACGCGGGCAGCGCGAACTCATCATCGGCGACCGCCAGACCGGCAAGACCGCGGTGGCCATCGACGCCATGATCAGCCAGAAGGCGGCGTGGGAGGGGGAGCCGGCGTGGAAGCCGGGGCATCCCGGCGTCGTCTGCATCTACGTCGCTATCGGCCAGAAGCGCTCGACGGTGGCGCAGGTCGTGCGCGTGCTGGAAGAACACGGTGCCATGCGTTACTCCATCGTGGTGGCGGCCACGGCCAGTGATCCGGCGCCTCTGCAGTACGTAGCGCCCTACGCCGGTTGCGCCATGGGCGAGTATTTCCGCGACAAGGGCGGCCATGCGCTGTGCATCTACGACGATCTCTCCAAGCAAGCCGCGGCCTACCGACAGCTCTCCTTGCTGCTGCGCCGCCCGCCCGGACGCGAAGCCTACCCCGGCGACGTGTTCTACCTGCACTCCCGCCTGCTGGAACGCGCCGCCAAGCTCAGCGACGACCACGGCGGCGGCTCCCTGACGGCGCTGCCGATCATCGAAACCCAGGCCGGTGACGTGTCGGCTTACATTCCTACCAACGTCATCTCCATCACGGACGGCCAGATTTATCTCGAATCCGACCTGTTTTATTCCGGCGTGCGCCCGGCGATCAACGTCGGCCTGTCCGTGTCGCGCGTCGGCGGCGCGGCGCAAACGCGGGCCATGAAGCAGGTGGCCGGGCGGCTGCGGCTCGACCTGGCGCAGTATCGGGAAATGGCGGCCTTCGCGCAATTCGGCAGCGAGCTCGACACCGCCACCCAGGCGCAGTTGTCGCGTGGCGAACGCATGGTCGAAATCCTCAAGCAGGGCCAGTACGAACCGCTGCGCTTCGAGCAGCAAGTGATCACCATCTTCGCAGCCGTCAACGGTTTTCTGGACGACCAGCCGACCGATTCCTGCCAGGACTTCACACGCGACTTCCTGCAGAACGTTGAAACGCGCCACCCTGACATCCCGCGCAGCATTGCGGAGACCGGGGAAATTACCGAGGCGACGCAGACGGCGCTGCGCGAGGCTCTCGAAGCTTACAAGGCGTTGCAAACCGCTCAGGTGGGAACGGCCTAGTCATGCCAAGTTTGCGCGACATCCGCCGGCGTATTACCAGCGTCAAGAACACCCAGCAGATCACCAACGCCATGAAAATGGTCTCCGCCGCCAAGCTGCAGCGCGCCCAGGACCGCGTGCTGGCGGCGCGGCCCTATTCGCAGCGCCTGCGGCAGGTGCTCGAGCACCTCGACGCCCGCGTGCGGCCCGACATACATCCCCTTCTGGCGCCCCGCGACAGCGGCAAAACCCTGCTGGTGCTGGTGACGTCGGACCGCGGCCTGTGCGGCGGATTCAACGGCAATGTGCAGCGCGCTGCCGTCGAGGTGCTGGGTGAACTGGGCGGCAATGAGAACGTCAATATCATTACGATCGGGCGCAAGGGGCGGGATTTTCTCACCTATCGTCGCTACGAGATGCAGGCGTCTTATATGGACCTGTTCACCCGCCAGGTGGCATACGAGCAAGCCGTGGAACTGGCGGCAACGATTCTGGCCGCCTACGAGGGCACGCAGGACGACGCCGAAGACGACGACTACGGCTATGCGGACGAAGCCTCGGAGACGGCCGCCGGGTACAAGAGCGTCCTGGTTCTGTACAACCGGTTCGGCTCCGCCGTGCATCAGGTGGTTACCACCTTGCAACTCCTGCCCATGAGCGGCCACACCACGACGGACGCCGAGCCCGCCGAGCCGTTTGATTTCATCTACGAGCCGTCCGCCGAGGCGGTGCTGGACAGCCTGCTGCGCCGGGAGGTCGACGTCCAGCTCTTCCAGGTGCTGCTGGAGTCCTTCGCCGGCGAGCACGGCGCCCGCATGACGGCCATGGATTCGGCGACGGAAAACGCATCGGAGATGATCGCCAGCCTCACCCTGACCTTCAACCGGGCGCGGCAGGCTGCCATTACCAAGGAACTGATCGAGGTCGTCAGCGGCGCGGACGCCCTGTAAAAAACGGTGGCCAGTGGCCGGCCGGTGGCCAGTGGCTGGTGAAAGGCAAATACTGGCCACTGGTCACTGACCACCGGCCGCTGAAAGGAAGCGCATGAGCACGGGTAAAATCGTTCAAATCATCGGCCCCGTGGTGGACGTCGAATTTCCACCCAACAGCTTGCCGTCTATCTATAACGCCCTCAAGATTCGCCGCGGCACCAACGGCGACAGCGAGGAAATCACCGTCGAGGTCGCCCAGCACCTGGGCGAGTCGACCGTGCGGGCGGTGGCCATGCAGCCCACCGACGGTCTGGTGCGCGGCACCGAGGCCGAGGACACCGGACAGCCGATCTCGGTGCCGGTGGGCCGTGAGGTGCTCGGGCGCATCCTCAACGTCGTCGGCGAGCCGGTGGACGGCCTGGGAGCGGTGCTGGCACAGGAGCGCTATCCCATCCACCGCGAGGCGCCCACCCTGGAGGAACAGGGCACAAGCACGGAAATGCTGGAGACCGGCATCAAGGTCATCGATCTGCTCGAACCCTACTCCAAAGGCGGCAAGACCGGCCTGTTTGGCGGCGCCGGGGTCGGCAAAACCGTCATTATCATGGAGTTGATCCGCAGCATCGCTATGGAGCACGGCGGCTTCTCGGTGTTCTCCGGGGTCGGTGAGCGTACCCGCGAGGGCAACGACCTGTGGCTGGAAATGAAGGAGTCCGGGGTTATCGACAAGGCCGCGCTGATATACGGCCAGATGACCGAGCCACCGGGCGCCCGCCTGCGCGTCGGCCTCACCGGCCTGACGGTCGCGGAGTACTTCCGCGAGGCCGAGGGGCAGGACGTGCTGCTGTTCATCGACAACATCTTCCGATTTACGCAGGCTGGCTCCGAAGTGTCCGCTCTGCTGGGCCGCATGCCCTCCGCTGTGGGATACCAACCCACTTTGGCCACCGAGATGGGTGTCCTGCAGGAGCGCATTACTTCCACTCGCAAAGGTTCCATCACGTCCGTGCAGGCGATTTACGTCCCTGCCGACGACCTGACCGATCCGGCGCCGGCTACCACTTTCTCCCACCTCGACGCCACCACGGTTTTGTCGCGGCAAATTTCCGAGCTGGGCATCTACCCGGCGGTCGATCCGCTCGACTCCACCTCCCGCATTCTCGACCCGCGCATTCTGGGTCAAGAGCATTACGACACGGCGCGCGGCGTGCAGACTATCTTACAGCGATACAAGGATTTACAGGACATTATCGCCATTCTGGGCATGGACGAGCTCTCCGAGCAGGACCGCATCATCGTGTCGCGGGCGCGCAAAATTCAGCGCTTTCTGTCGCAGCCGTTCCACGTCGCCGAGCAGTTCACCGGCACACCCGGAAAGTACGTGCCGGTGCATGAAACCATCTCCGGCTTCCGCGAGCTGAGCGCCGGCAATTGCGACGACCTGCCGGAGCAGGCCTTCTACATGGTCGGCAACCTCGACGAGGCGAAAGAAAAGGCCGAAGCGATGGCGCGAGGGGAGGTCTAGCGGTGCCGTTGTCCGTGGAAATTCTTACCCCGAACCGCCTGCTCCTGCAGGACGAGGTGGATGAACTGAATCTGCCCGGGACGGAGGGCTATCTTGGCATTCTTCCCGGCCACGTCGCCTTCCTCACCAACCTGGGACAGGGCGAGCTCATGCTTCGCAAGGACGGTCAGCAGCGTTACCTGACCGTCTTCCGGGGCTACATGGAGGTCAGCGACGACAAGGTGACCGTGCTCGCCGAGGTCGCGGAAGACATGGCCGAAATCGACCCGGAGCGCGCCGGTTCAGCGCGCGACCGCGCCTTGGAACGGCTGCGTAGCGGCGACGCGCAGGTCGTTGACTTCGACCGCGCCAGCGCCGCGCTGCAGCGGGCCCTCGTCCGCCTTCAGGTCAGCGCGCGGCGAGGCTGAGGGGTTGCGAGACGAGGCGTCGGATGCCCCTGGGGCCTGGCGTCTCACCTTGCACCAAAACCCGAACGGTTACCGCTTCTCGCTCGACGCCTTCCTGCTCGCCGATTTTGTTCCTTCCATAACCACCGGACCCATCATCGACCTCGGCACTGGCTGCGGCATCGTTGCCTTTCTGCTGGCGCGGCGTTTTCCGGGATCTCCTATCGTCGCGCTGGAACTGCAAGCTGGCCTGGCGGCCGCGGCGCAACGGAATGTGGCGCACAACGCTCTGGCCCAACAAGTCAGCATCGTACAGGGCGATATCCGCGATGCCGCTGCATGTTTTGCGTCCGCAAGCTTCGGAACCGTGGTGTGCAATCCGCCGTATCACGCCGTGGGTCACGGGCGTCTCAACCCGCAATCCGAAAAGGCCATTGCGCGCCATGAGGTCGCGGTGACGCTGTGCCAGGTTGTGCAGGCTGCGCGGCATCTGCTGGCGCGGCGTAGCCGCCTGCTGCTGGTCTACCATCCATCCCGCCTTGCCGAGTTGTGCAGCCGTCTGGAAGCAGCCGGCCTGAATCCTTGCCGCCTGCGTTTCGTCCACCCAAACGATCAAGGCCCTGCGACGATGGCCCTTGTTGAAGCCCTGCGCGGCGGTCGAGACGCCCTGGAGGTGCTGCCGCCACTGGTCGTCTACCAAGCGCCGAACGTCTACAGCGCCGAGATGCAGGCCATCTTTCAGGGCCGCGCGCTCGCCGAGGGGCGGTGAGTCGTGTCGGAGATGGCACCGGTAGACGACCGCGGCATGCTCTACATCGTCGCCACGCCGATCGGCAATCTCGACGACATCACCCTGCGCGCCCTGCGCGTCCTCGGTAGCGTAGACCTGATTGCCGCCGAGGATACCCGGCACACGCGCAAGCTGCTGACCCATTTCGATATCTCCCGCCCGCTGCTGAGCTACCACGACCACAACAAGGTGCCCCAGGCGCAACGACTGCTTGGCCTGCTGCAAGAGGGGCGGCGTATTGCCCTGGTCACCGACGCCGGCACGCCGGGCATCGCCGACCCGGCGTATCATCTCCTGCAGGTCCTGCTACCGCACGACATCCCCGTCGTGCCCATACCCGGACCCAGCGCGGCCATCGCAGCCCTGTCGGTCTCCGGCCTGCCCATGAATCGCTTTGTGTTCGAAGGATTTCTGCCCGTGAAGAGCGGTCGGCGGCGGCAGCGTCTGGAAGCGCTGCGGGAGGAGCTTCGCACCGTGGTGCTCTACGAATCCCCGCATCGCTTCGTCAAGCTGTTACGCGAACTCGTGGAACATTTCGGCGCCGAGCGGCGCGTCGTGGTGGCACGGGAACTTACCAAGCACTACGAAGAGGTTATGCGCGGGACGGCTGCCAGCCTGTTGGAAAGCTGGCAGGAGCGGTCGGTGCGCGGGGAGTTCACGGTGATTATTGACGGGTGTTCATAGCGTCAGCGCTGATCGGGCGATTTCGGCACATTTGGGTTTGTTAAGCGGTACTACTGGCTGCGATATGACGCTCGAAGTGTTCGAAGGACAACATTGCCACGGGGCTGCTCACCGTTGCCCTGAATAACAATGACCTCTAGGTCGCTTGCATGTTGTTGGATACGTTTCTCCAGTAGCCTACTGATGCTCCAACTATCTGGCGCAGCACGTTCGTACTTGTAATTCTCGAACGCACCATTCGCACCTGCACGAATCACAATACGAATTCCTTCCGTGGCCCACACGGCGTCTTCAAATTCCTTTACGTTCATCATCACTTCCTCTCTGGCTGTGACGCTTAACGACAAGTTTATTGGCCACTTCACAGCGTCATCGCTTTGAGCAACACGACCCGTCCAGCCCCGCACTTCGTTGAGCCTTCATCCTAACGCTGAGCGGGCGGCACCCACTTCAGGTCGACGGGCCCGACGTACTTGGCGCGCGGGCGGATCAGGCGGTTGCGGTCCAGCTGTTCGATGATGTGTGCGGTCCAGCCGGCCACGCGGCTGATCACGAAGACCGGCGTGAAGATGTCGGTAGGAATACCCATGTTGTGGTAGGTCGAGGCGGAGTAGAAATCGACGTTCGGGATCAGGCCCTTCTCGCGCTCCATAAGCTCATGGACCTGCACGGACATTTCGTACCACTGCGGCTGTCCGGTCTTCTCGCCCATGCGCTTGGACATCGGCCCGAGGATTTTGGCGCGCGGGTCGCCTTCCTTGTAGACGCGGTGGCCGAACCCCATGATGCGATCCTTGTTGGCCAGCGCCTTCATCAGGTAGGGCTTGACGTTGTCCATGCTGCCGATGGCTTTGAGGGTGACCATCACCTGCTCGTTGGCGCCGCCGTGCAGCGGACCCTTGAGGGCGCCGATGGCCGACACCACGCCCGAATAGATGTCCGAAATGGTTGCTACGGTGACGCGAGCGGCGAACGTCGAGGCGTTGATTTCGTGGTCGGCGTGGAGAATCAGGGCGGTGTCGAAGAATTGCGCAAACTCCGGGTCGGGGTCCTGTCCTTGCAGCATGTAGAGGAAATTGGTGGCGATATTGACGTCCGGCTTCGGCGCCAGGGGTTCCTTGCCGTTACGGATACAGTCGAACCCCGCCACCAGGGCGGGCATTCGCGCCACCATGCGGGTGGCCTTGCGGACGTTGGCGTCGTGTGAATTGTCGTGTCGGTCGGGATCGTAGAGGGCCATGACGGAGGTAACGGTGCGCACGTACTCCATGGGATGAACGTCGGTCGGCAGGCGGTGCATGACGTCGAGCACGGGTTCCGGAAGCGCGTACTGGCTGCGGAGGTCATGGATCAGTTGGTCGAGTTCGGCCTGGCTCGGCAACTGCCCGTGCCATAACAGGTACACCACTTCTTCAAAGGTCGAGTGCTCCGCCAGATCTTCAATCACGTAGCCGCGATAGGTCAGCGTCGCCCCAACGATCGAACTCAGTCCCGAGGCAAACGCTACGACCCCTTCAAGACCTTCTTGCACTTCCATTGTGTACCTCTCCCATGCCTTTGGGTGGCGGGCCAATCCTATGGCTGCGCACCAATCCTCACGGTTGCGTTAACCGAATCCATTTGCAGGTGAATTCGCTATCAATAGCATGAACCGATTGGCGGTTGCAAGCCCTGAATGTGCCGCTTCGGCAGGGGCTGCGACGCATGCCCGGCGTTAGAGTTCGGGCGGTCTCAGATGCGCCCACGGTGCCGCCTGCTCGCACGCCGCCGCAGCCTGCAGGACCAGCGTATCGGCGTGCCAGCGGCCGACGATTTGCAGCGCCGCCGGCAACCCCTCGGAGGTGAATCCGCACGGCACGCTGGCGGCGGGCTGTCCCGTCAGGTTGAACGGAAAGGTGAACGGCAGCCGGTCGAACATCGACGGCGTCGGGGTGTCGTCGATGTGGCTGGGACCGTGCTCGACCGACCACGCCGCCAACGGCATCTGCGGGGTGAGCAGCAGGTCGTAGGTATCGAACAGGCGCCGCACCTGGTGGTAGTACTCGGTGCGTGCCAACTGCGCCAAGCCGAGTTCTACAGCGGAAACCCGCTGCCCGGCCTCGATCATCTCCACCAGGCTGGGCTCGAACCACTCGGGCCGCTGGGCGTAGCGCTCGGCGTTGCGCGACGCGTAGGAAACATTCCACGCCATGGCCGCAGCCTCACGCTGGTCGTCCCAGCCGGGATTGACGGCCTCAACCTCGCAGCCGAAGTCGCTGAAACGCTCAGCCGCCGCCGTGGTCAGGCGCCGCACTTCCGGGTCAACCGCGGCGTAGCCCAGATCAACGCTCCAGGCGACGCGCAGTCCGCGCAGGGCTTCGAGCGGCTGCGCCACCGCGGCGGCGTAATCCTCGGGCGGGTTGTCGATGGTGGTGGGGTCGCGCGGGTCGGGGCCGGCGAGAGCGCCGAGAAAGAGGGCCGCGTCGGCGACCGTGCGGGTGATCGGACCGTTGTGCGAGCGGGCCGCCCAGATGTCGGGATTGGGCCAGTAGGGCACCCGACCGAAGGACGGCTTGTGGCCAAAAACGCCGCACAACGCGGCGGGAATGCGGATGGAGCCGGCGCCGTCTGAGCCGTGCGCCAGAGGTCCCAGTCCCGCCGCCACTGCCGCCGCGGCGCCGCCGCTTGAGGCGCCCGAGGTGCGGTCCAGCTTCCACGGGTTGCGGCATGGCGGACCCAGCAGGTTGTCGCACATGTCCTTGTGCCCGTAGTGCGACGTGTTCGTCTTGCCGATCACGATGCCGCCGGCAGCCTTGGCGCGCTCGGTTACCAGGCCGTCGCTGTCCGCGATGTTGTCAGCGAAGAACTTGGAGCCGAACGTGCAGCGCAGGCCGGCGACCAGCTCCAGGTCCTTGATGGACACGGGCAGGCCGTACAAAGAGCCTGCCGCCTCGCCTCGCATGACGCCGGCCGCCGCCGCCTTCGCCGCGTCGCACGCCCGCTCCCCGTCTACCGCCAGGTAGGCGTTGATGTGGGGATTCACCGCCTCGATGCGTGCCAGCACCGCGTCCATGATTTCCACCGGCGAAAGCTGCCGTTGCCGAATCGCCGCCGCCAGCTCGGTGGCCGGCGTAAAACAAAGCTCCGTTGCGTCCATCGCGTTCTCCCACGTCATCGTCGGTTGGTCATGCCAGGAATATGGAGGTTATTGCCAAGCATTGCTGGCGAGGCGAGCGTAGGGCGCCAGGGGGCGAAAGTCAATTCAGGATTGGCACTGAGGTATACCCGTCAGGGCGAGGGCTGAATTCAGTGGTTCCGATGTTGCTCTAAGAACTCGAGAACGGTTTCCCGGACTTCTTTGTACTCCAGAAGTGCATGCCGGGTACTGAGATACCCGGTGGAATAGACCACCGACCTGCTACCATTCGACGGATTGATGGATTCTGTGCAATCGCCCTTTGTCCAGACGTTCTGGTACCAGGGATCCTTACTTCCAACGAGCGTCAGAACCGGCTCGCTGTCGGGTGCGTTTATGCCCTTGTATTCAACCCAACCGGCGCGACAGGTCCAGCCTTCCACGATACGTGCTCGAACCGCCTTTGCCGGACTTGTCGAGAAGAACGTCGCCGTGGTTAGACCGCCTTGGCTGAGTCCCATGAGGAAGACGTTGTCGTCGTCTACCCACGGAAATGCCTTGGCTTTGGCAATGGCATATCCGGCGTCATTCTGCCGCATCAGCAAGGTGGACCGATAAAATCCAGCCTGGTGTCTCTCGGGGTTACACGATTTGGGATATTTTTCCCGCGCGAAACTGACGGGAGCGATGACGGCATAGCCGTTTCTGGCGAGAAAATCGATTCTGGCGTAGGTGCCGCTCCACACGCCCGTACAGCCATGCAGGTAAATTACCGTCGGCCACGCACCGGCGATGGCATAAGAGACGCTGTTCAGTTCTTTCACCGTGGTTCTGATGTAGCCGCCGCCCGGTTTAGGTATCCTGACCCGAGCGGCTTGCCAGGTTCTCTCGAGTTCTGCCGGATCACCCCAGTCCGACCTGTTCATCTCTGATACGGGCGTGAAAACCTTGGCGCTGTTGTGAAGTCCGGTTCCTGTACCCCCGCAACCAGCCAATGCCAGCAGCGCGGTCAGTGACGCCAATAACCCGCAGAGCATTCTGTGGATTCTCAACAAGGGACCGCCCTCCTTTGAAGACAATTGTCACCCGCGACCTCGTAAAACAGGTTTGACAATATACCATGTGCCGCCTCGTCGCCGCTGCGGATGCAGTCGGGCACGCCGACGCCGTGGTAGGCGTTGCCGGCCAGAGCCAGGCCGGGCCAGCGTTGGGCTGCTGCTTCGACGTGCTTGATGCGTTCAAGATGTCCGACGTGGTACTGCGGCATAGCGCTCGAATGGCGGCTCACGTGGCAAAACGCCGGCTTGCCGGTGAGACCCAGCAATTGTCGCAGGTCCTGATACACGGCATTTTGGAGCTTTGCGTCGGGCCAAAGGGCTTGTTCCTGTTGTAAGGCGCCGCCGACAAAGGCGCGCAGGAGCACCTTGCCGTCCGGCGCTCGGCCAGCGAACTTGATGCTGCTGAACGAGCAGGCGATCAGGTTGCGACGCTCGACCGCCGGTACGACGAATCCCATGCCGTTCAGGGGGTGGGCGATGTCGGCGCGATTACATGCCAGCGCGACAACGGCTGACGACGCGTAGGGGATGTCGTGCAGTCCGGCGGCCAATTCGGGATCAACATCCGCCAACAGGTGAGCGGCCTGAGGCGCCGTGAGTGCCAGGCAGAGGGCGTCGGCTTCGAGGTCGGGGCCGTCTTGCGGGGAAACGGTCCAGCGTTGGCTTTCGGGATTGTGTCGGATGCTACGGACGGAGGTTTGTAAGTGCACGGTGCCGGCCGGCAGGCGATCGGCGAGGGCGTCCACCAGCGTTTGCATGCCGTGCCGGAACGACGCGAACAGGCCGTAGCGGGCGCCGCTGACCCCCGACTGTTGCGCGCTGGCCTGACGGTGTCGCAGCGCGAGGATCAAGCTACGGTGGCGCTGCTCCATGTCCAGGAATTGCGGCATCGTGGCCTGCATGCTGAGGTGGCGCGGATCAGTGGTGTAAATGCCGCCGACCATGGGCTGGGCCATGCGATCCAGGGCCTCCCGGCCCAGGCGGCGGGTTACGAAGTCGGCGAGGGATTCGTCGTCTTCCGAGGCGCCGCGGCGCGGCAGCATGAGGTCCATGGCCATGCGCAGCTTGCCGGGCCAACTGAAGGCGGGGGTGGTGACGAACGGCCACAGGGAGCCCGGCGCCATCAGGTAGAATCCCTGCGGCACCGGCACGAGTTTGCCGCGCCGCACGACAAAGCTCTGGCGATGTTCGGTGGTGGTGCCGATGAGTTCGGCGTTCAGACCGAGTTCGTCGCACAACTCGATGCCCCAGGGCTTGGTGGTGAGAAAGCAGTCCGGCCCCTCTTCCAGCAGCAGGCCGTCTTCATGACGGGTGGCGATGACGCCGCCGAGCCGGTCACTGGCCTCCAGCAATACGACGTCAAGCGGCAGATCGCCGGCCTGCGCCTGTTGCGTGAGACGATAACAGGCGGTCAGACCCGTGATGCCGCCGCCGATGACCACCGCCCGCTTGCGGTTCATCGCCTGTTCCATACTCCCACCTCACACCGACGACAGATGTGCGCCGATCAGATCGCTGAGCATCGCCACGAACGCCGGGTGGTTGCCTACGGTTCCGGAGCGCACATAACCCAGCCCGCACGCCTCGGCGGTCTCCTTCGCCTGCACGTCGAGGTCGTACAGCACCTCCATGTGGTCGCACAGGAAGCCGACGGGCGCGACGATCGCGTCACGAAAACCATCCTTTTGCACCTGATGGATGACGTTATTGACGTCCGGTTGCAGCCACGGGATCGGCGTGCCCGTCACCTGGCTCTGGTAGGCGATCCGGTGCTCCCGACGGCCCAGGCGTTTCGTCACCGCGTCCGCCGCTTCACGGAACTGGCGCGTGTACGGCGCCCGGTCCGCCATCGGCTCGGGGATGGCGTGCGCCGTGTAGATGAGCGCCGCCTCGCTTCCGAGCGCCCCGCCGAGCGGCGCGACGGCCTGCTCGATGCCGTCGGCAATGGCCTCGACAAAGCCCGCCTGGGTTTGCCAGGGCGCAAGATACGTCATCTGCGGGCCGCGCTCGCCGAGGGCCGCGACCCCATCCGCCACCGATTGCTGGTAGTGCTCCCAACTGGCGGCGCACTGGAAGGGCGAAGAATGACCCCCAGCAAGTGACGGCAGCCCAGTTCGGCCATCTCAGCCAGCACCGTGTCGACGTATGGCGGCCAGAAGCGCATGCCGACGTGTGCCGGCACCGTATGGCCCTGTGCCCGCAGAGCGGCAGACACGCTTTCGGCCTGTTGCAACGTCAGGGCGTTGAACGGCGAATAGCCCCCGAACACGTCGTAGTGCGCCGCCACCTCGTCAATTCTCGCCTGCGCGCCCGGTCGCTCGCCGACAACTGCGCGCACAAAACAGGCCGCCTCGCGTCCGGGGCACGGCTCGTAGCGCTGGCAGCAGCCGGGTGTCGGGCCGCCAAATCCGATCAGCAGCACGCCGTCGATGGCTGAGTCCGTCATGACGGCCCCCGTGTGCTCAACTCGTGGACGTCATCGACTAGGGTGCGAACGTTGTCTACCGGCGTTGTCGGCAGGATGCCGTGCCCCAGGTTGAAGATGTGGCCGGCGCGTCTTCCCGCCTGCCGCAGTATCCCCAACACCCGCTGGCGGATGTACGGGCGCCCCGCCATCAGCACGGCGGGGTCGAGGTTGCCCTGAATGCCGACGTCCCCCAACCGCCGCCAGGCGTCATCCAGTTCGACCCGGAAATCGACCCCGATTACATCGCCACCGGCCTCGCGCATCAACTCCAGCAGCGCGTTTGTGCCGGTGCCGAAGTGAAGCACCGGCACGCCGGGGGTGACGGCGGCGATTACCTCGCGCGAATGCGGCAACACGAAGGCGCGGTAGTCTGCCGGCGACAGGTTGCCGACCCAGCTGTCGAACAGCTGCACAACCTGCGCACCGGCTGCTGCCTGGGCGTTGAGATAACGCCCCACGTTGCGGCTCAGCAGCGCCATGAGGGCGTGCCACGCTTGCGGCTGCGTGTACATGAATTGCTTGGTGCGCGTGTATTGACGCGACGAGCCGCCCTCGATCATGTAGGAGGCCAGCGTAAAGGGCGCTCCGGCGAAACCGATCAGCGGCACGTTCGGTGTCAGCGCGGTGCGTGCGGCACGGACCGCCTGCATCACGAAGGACAGCGATTCGGCGGCGTCTACCTCCCGCAGCCGTTCGACGTCAGCCGCGGTTCGCAGGGGGTTGTGCAGTACCGGCCCATCGCCGGGGCTGAATTCGAGCTGCATGCCCATTGGTTCGAGAATCAGCAGGATATCGGCAAAGATAATCGCCGCGTCGACGCCCAGGCGCTCGACGGCGTCCACCGTCACCTCGGCCGCCAGATCCGGCGTTTTGCACAGTTCCAGGAACGACACCCGCGCGCGTATCTGCCGGTACGATTCCATGTACCGCCCGGCTTGGCGCATCAGCCATACCGGCGTGTACGGGGTCGGCTCGCGCCGGCAGGCCCGCATGAAGGGCGAATCGAACAGCGCCGCGGGCGGCCTGAGGACCTCTAACATGAGAATTCCTTAGTTACGAGTCAGCCGTGACGAGCTACTTGAGAATCAGATCCCTGAACAAGATCAGCACGATTGAACCGATAAAGCCAAAGACCACCAGACCAAAAAGCCACACCAGCCAATTGCGTATCTGGCGCATGTCCGCGCGGAGCTCGGAAAACCCCTCCGCCATGCGCTTTTCCAGGTCGTCGAAGCGCCGATTCAAATCATCGAAGCGCTGGTGGACGTGAACAAAGTTCTGCTCCCGCGCCTTTTCGGCGTGGGCAAATCCCTGTTCCATGCGCTTTTCGAGGCTGAGAAAACGTTCGTCCATCCGCAGGACGTGCTCGTCGAAGTGCTCCTTGCGAACAAATTCATCAGCCATGATGCGCTTCCTCCTTCGGGTTTCGGGTTGCAGCATGCTCCACGAAAACCGGTTGGGGGGTCAAGCCGGCAGGCCGTCCAGAAACGACATGACTGCATCGGTGAAGGCGGCCGGCTGTTCGATGTTCGCCAAGTGGCCGGCGCCGGGAATGATGACCAGCCGCGACCCGGCGATGCGGCTGTGCATCAGCTTCGACGGCTCGACGAACGGCTCGTCCATGTCGCCGACGATGATCAGCGTCGGCACCGTGATCTGACCGAGTTCACCGGTGCGGTCTCGCATGCGCGACAACGCCCGCAGGCCGCCACAGTAGCCGATGACGTTGTTCTGCGCCATGCGGTCGCGGTATTCCTTGATGGCGTAGGGGTTATCCTGCAGGTGCGGCGCCAGCAGCTTGTTGTCGATCATGTGATCCGCCAGCCCGGCCATGCCGACGCGTTGCGCCAGGTCGATCATGTCGTCGGGATTGGTGAGCAGCGGCGTGTCCGGGCGCGCCGCTGCGCTGTCCGCGATGATGGCGCCCTTCAGCAATTCCTGATGTGCCAGGGCGAAGTGCACGGTAATCATGCCGCCAATGGACAGCCCGCCGAGCACGAACTCGCTGAGCCCCAGATACCGCACCAATTGATACAGGTCCTCAGTGTGCTGATCCAGCGAATACGGACCCGCCGGGCTGTCGGTGCGGCCCATGCCCCGGATGTCGTAGGTGATGAACTGGTAGCGCTTGCTGAACACCGGCGCCTGCAGGCTCCACATGGTGCAATCGCTGGTGAAGCTGTGGGAAAAGAGCACCGGCAGGCCGCTGCCCTGGTATTCGTAGTACATGTCGATGCCGTTCACGTGTGCCTTGGGCATGATTGATCTCCTTGACTCCGTTGATCAGGGGTTCATGTTTTGCCGGTTTCTTGCAACACCACAAGCTCCTGGCCTGCGGCTACCTGGTCGCCTTCCTCACATAGCAGGCTGACCACCGTGCCGTCGTGAGGCGCGGTGATCTGCTGCTCCATCTTCATCGCCTCCAGAATGAGCAGGGTGTCCCCGGCCTGCACGCTGTCGCCCGCCTTGGCCAGCACACGGATAATGCGCCCGGCCATGGGGGCGTGCAGGTCGCCCGGCGCACTCGTGGACGTGCGCCGGCGCTGCCTGCCGTCGTACAGGCGATACTCGCGCCCGTCGACCTGAACGGTGATTTCGTCGGCCTGCCTGAGAAACGCGGCGCGGCGCAGGCCTCTGGCCGGCAGGTCGAAAACGCGATCCCGCACCGTGACTCGGTAGCCGGCCTCGGGGTCGTCCAGCGGCGTGACATCGACCTCAACGGCCTCGTCCTCGCCGGGGATGCGGTAGGTATACCTCACCGCAGGGCTCCCACTCGCCAGCCATCGTGGCGCGTCCACGGGTTGGAGGCGACTTGGTCGGCGTCCGCGAATCCGGCAATGGGCATGGCCGCCCCGCTTTCGCGCTGTAATAGGTCACCGAGCGCGGCCAATGCCAGAACGTCCGCCGGCACGGACGCGGCGGGTTGCCAGTTGGCAAAATGATCTTCAATGAACGCCGTGCTGGTATCCCCGGCGGCGAACGCCTCTGACTCGATTACGTCGAGCAGAAACTCGCGGTTGGTCGTCAGGCCGAGGATCACATAATCGCGCAGCAGGGCGCGCATGCGCAGCCGCGCCTCCTCTCGCGTCGCGCCGTGGGTGATGAGCTTCGCCAGAATGGGATCGTAGTACGGGGTGATTTCCTGCTGCAGCGACAGGCCGCTGTCGATGCGGCATCCCGGCCCGTGCGGCTCGCGCAGGACGCGGACGCGGCCGGTGGCGGGCAGGAAGCCGTTGGCGGGGTTCTCGGCGTACAGTCGGCACTCGATGGCGTGGCCGCGCTGCGTCAATTGTGCTTGGGTAAATGCCAGGGGTTCGCCGACGGCGATGCGCAACTGCTGGTGCACGAGGTCGATGCCGCTGATCTGCTCGGTGATGGCGTGCTCGACCTGCAGCCGGGTGTTCATTTCGAGGAAATAGAAGGAGCCGTCCGGCGACAGCAGGAACTCGACCGTGCCGACGCTGGTGTAATCCACGGCGTCGGCGAGACGCAGCGCGGCGTCCGTCATGCGCTGTCGCAAATCGGCGTCCACTGCCGGTGAGGGCGTCTCTTCGACGATTTTCTGGTGCCGCCGCTGGATCGAGCACTCGCGCTCGAACAGATGGACCCGGTTGCCGAAGTGGTCGCCGAGCACCTGCACCTCCACGTGCCGCGGGCGGTCGATGTACGTTTCGAGCAGCAGCGTGGCGTCGCCAAACGCCTGTTGCGCCTCGCGCGCCCCGGCCTCGAGTGCCGCTGGCAACTCCGCGGCGTGCTCGACGATGCGCATGCCCTTGCCGCCGCCGCCTGCCGCCGCCTTTACCAACACCGGATAACCGAGCCGTTCCGCCGCTTGCGGCGCTTCGAGTGCAAGTGTGGCCGCGTCGGGTGCCTGGAAACTGGGAATGATCGGCACCCCGGCGCGCTCGGCGATCTGTTTGGAAACGATTTTCGAGCCCATGCCGCGGATGGCCGCGGCTCTGGGCCCAACGAAAATCAGACCAGCTTGCTCGCACGCCTCGGCAAATGCCGCATTCTCGGACAAGAAGCCGTATCCCGGATGCAGCGCATCGGCGCCGCAAGCCCGCGCTGCTTCGAGCAATCGAGAAGCATCCAGGTAGCTCTGCGCCGGCTCCGACGGGCCGAGGTGAAACGCCTCGTCCGCCAGCTGGGTATGCGGCGCCTCGCGGTCCGCCGTCGAGTAGACCGCCACGGTGCGCAGGCCGAGTTCGTGCGCCGCGCGCATGATGCGGACCGCGATCTCGCCTCGATTGGCAATCAGCAGCTTTTGCATAGGCCGTTGCCTCACATGCGGAAGATACCGTAGCGCGGGGACTCGATGGGCTGCTTCATGGCCATGGCGATCGACAGGCCCAGCACGCGGCGGGTTTCCAGCGGGTCGAGAATGCCGTCGTCCCACAGCCGCGCGGTGGCGTAGTAGGGCGAGCCCTCGTGCTCGTAGGTGTCGAGGATGGGCTGCTTGAAGGCCGCCTGCGCCGCCGCGTCGAGCTCGGGTTCGCCGCGCTTGCGCAATTGCTCCTGCTTCACCGTCAGCAGCACGCCCGCCGCCTGCTCGCCGCCCATCACGGAGATACGCGCGCTCGGCCACGAGAACAGCAGCCTCGGGCTGTAGGCGCGTCCGCACATGCCATAGTTGCCGGCCCCGAACGAGCCGCCGATGATCAGGGTGAAGCGCGGCACCTGGGTGTTGGCCACGGCCATGACCATCTTGGCGCCGTCCTTGGCGATGCCGGCGCTTTCGGCCTGCACCCCCACCATGAATCCGGCGATGTTTTGCAGGAACAGGAGCGGAATTCCCCGCTGGTCGCACAACTCGATGAAGTGCGTACCCTTGAGGGACGAGTCGGAAAACAGCACGCCGTTGTTGGCCAGGATGCCGACCGGATAGCCCTCCAGGCGGGCAAAGCCGCACACCAGGGTGGTACCGTACAGCGGCTTGAACTCGTGAAAGCGCGAGCCGTCTACTAGGCGGGTGATGATTTCTCGCACGTCGTAGGGCTGGCGCGGCGTCGGCGGCAGGATGCCATAGCACTCGCGCGGGTCGTAGAGCGGCTCCTCGGGCGGTTCGACGCTGCATACCGGACGGCGGGTGTCGTTGAGGTTCTCGACGATGCTGCGGCAGATTTCCAGGGCGTGCGCGTCGTCGTCGGCCAGGTGATCGGTGACCCCGGAGCGGCTGGCGTGCATCAGGCCGCCGCCAAGTTCCTCGGCGCTGACGTCCTCGCCGGTCGACGCCTTCACCAGCGGCGGCCCGGCGAGGAATATCGTGCCTTGGTTGCGCACGATGACCGTCTCGTCGGACATGGCGGGCACGTAGGCGCCGCCCGCCGTGCAGGAGCCCATGACAACGGCGATCTGCGGGATGCCGGCAGCCGACATGGTGGCTTGGTTGTAAAAGATGCGCCCGAAGTGCTCGCGGTCGGGAAACACCTCGGCCTGCAGGGGCAGGAAGGCGCCGCCGGAGTCGACGAGATAGATGCACGGCAGGCGGTTGTCGCGCGCCACCTCTTGCGCCCGCAGGTGCTTCTTGACGGTGAGGGGAAAGTAGGTACCGCCCTTCACGGTGGCGTCGTTGGCGATGATCATCACCTCGGCACCGTGTACGGTGCCGAGGCCTGTGACAATGCCGGCGCCGGGGGCGGCGCGGTCGTACACGTCGTGGGCGGCCAGGGGGGAGAGTTCCAGAAACGGGGCGCCGGGGTCGAGCAGGGCCTCAATGCGCTCGCGTACCAGCCACTTGCCGCGCTGCCGATGCAGGGTGACTGCCCGCTCCCCACCGCCTTCACGCACCCGGCGAAGCGCCTCCCGCAGACGCTCGGCCTGCTCCAGATTGTGCGCCATGTTGCGCTTGAACTCGTGGCTGTCCGTGTCGATACGCGACTGCAGGATGTCCATTGTCAGTGGCCAGTGGTTAGTGGTTAGTGAAGAGTGAAAACCAACAAACTGACAACTGACGCACCCGATCACCCCGCCAACGACGGCCCGCGCGCCTCACTGCGGCACCTCGAGGCGGCGAAACGCCTCGGCGTAGGCGCTGCCGGCTTCGGCGCCGTGTTTGGCGGCCCACTCGCGCACGAAGCCGGCGATCCGCTCGGGGTCGGTGATCTGGCTGCGGTGGCTGGTCAGCGCCTGCACCTTGAGGTCAATGGCGTCCGTGATGTCCACGTATGTGTCGGGGTTGGCGGCGCCGCTGAAATAGACCTCGCGCACCCGGTGCGGCGGCAGTCCGGCATCGGGCTCGGGAACGTAGGTGGCGGTACCGGCGGCGGGGTAGATGGCGTCGTACAGGGCGATGGCGGTGGCGCGGTGGTCGGGGTGGTACAGGTAGAAGTTGTCGAATGCCCCTTGGGTCGGCTCCAGACTGATGACGATGTCCGGCCTCAGGCGCCGCAGCACGTTGACGAGGCAGTCGCGCAGTTGCAGGTTGGGCTCCAGCCGTCCGTCGCGGCGGCCGAGGAAAACGACCTCCTTGATGCCCAGAACGCCGGCGGCGATGCGCTGTTCGGCTTCGCGGATGTCGGCCATTTCCGCCCGTGGCAACTTCCGTTTGCCGATGTGATCCTCGCCGCTCTCGCCGCTGGTGGTCAGTACGTAATACACTTCCTTGCCTTGCTTCGCCCAGACGGCTGCGGTGCCGCCGGCGGCCCAATCCAGGTCATCAGGGTGGGCGCCGAACACGGCAACGATATCGCGCTCCATGTGTGTTCTCCAATGTGGCGTGATTTTGTGGGATGGAATGTTGTCAGCATAGTGCGTTTCGGCCGGTGCTGCAAACCGTTCGGCGCCGCGACGGCTAACGCCCGTCTCAAGCTGGAGGTCCTTCAGAGGGTCAGCCAGGACGCCGCCAAACGGGCCGCTTCGGCATACACCAGGCGTACCGGAACGCCGTACTCCCGCGCCGCGCGCTTGCAGGCGTCGTATTCCGGCGCCGCTTGCACGATACGGCCGTCCAGGGTGCCGCACTTTACGGCGATAGGGCCGTATCGGGTGTCGACCTGACGGTGAAAACGCTCCAGCTTGTGGCGCCACGCTTCGTGCACCCGTACGCCAAAGCTCGACGTGTGCTGCAAAATGAGATGCGAGAGGTCGTTGACGCGCGGGAGGGGCGACAAGACCGTCAGCTTGTTGGCGGGCCGGTTTTTCTTCATGAACAGCGGCGTCAGCGTAACGTCCAGGGCGCCGTGGGCAAAGAGGCACTCGAAGACGGCCTCATAAAACTCCGGGTTCATGTCGTCGATATGGGTCTCAATGATGGCGATCCATTCGGCGTCTCCCTGTCCTTCCCGGTCGCCCAGCATAATTTGTAGCTGTGGGGCCTCCGAGGCGTTGTCCTGCGCCCCGTAGCCGGTGGCCGCGAGAGTCATGGCAGGCAACGGCCCATAACGGCTGCTGATGGCGGTGAGGATGGCGGCACCGCCGACGGTTGTCGGCTTCCCGGGTTGTTGCTGACCCTGAACGGATGCGCCCCGGCAGAGTTCGGCGGTCAGCGGGTGCAGGGGCGCCCCCTCCCATTGGCCGCCGAGCGGCAGGGGCGCCGCAACGACTTCATCGACGTCCAGTTCTTCCAGCGCCAGGATCACGCCACTGCCGAGATAGACGATTTCAGGCAGGTGCTCGGAGCGCACGGTTGCTTCGTTCCCGTACACGCGGTCAACGGCGGCGGCGTATCGGCTCAGCAGATTCGACAGACGCTGCTTGGCCTTGTCGACAAGCCCGCTGCCGTCGATGCGGGCGAGCAAGGCCGCCATGGATTGCTGGTGAAGGAAATCGGCGGTCTGGTCGGGCGTGAAATCGATCCGAGTGGCAGCGCCATGCGGGAAGGTCACCCGCGCCGCAAATAATTGCGCCACGGGCAGCCCCAGCGACTGCCACCCCGACTCGATAGCTGCGAGTGAGGCACCGGCGTCCAGGCACGCGCCCAGCAGCAAGGGGGCGTTGACGCCGTCGTGACCGTGTACATGAGCGATACGCATGCTTGCCCTCACGCGGCGTCGTGCGGCGGCCTTTCCCCGATCAGATTGATCGTGTGGGCCATGTAACCGGCCCCAAAGCCGTTGTCGATGTTCACCACGGCCACCCCGGACGCGCAGCTGTTGAGCATGGCCAGCAGCGGCGCCAACCCCTGAAAATGTGCGCCGTACCCGACGCTGGTAGGCACGGCGATGACGGGCTTGTCTACCAGGCCGCCCACCACGCTGGGCAACGCGCCCTCCATGCCCGCGACAACCACGATCACCCTGGCCGACACCAGCAGATCCCGCTTTGCCAAGAGGCGATGCAGTCCCGCCACGCCCACGTCATACGCCGTCTGCACGGTGCTTCCCAAAGCGCGAGCAGTGACCGCAGCTTCCTCGGCGACGGGCAGATCGGACGTGCCGGCGGCGGCGACCAGAACCATCCCCTCCGTCGCCTTGCCGGGTTCGTGCCGTACCACCATGGTGCGCGCGATGGTGTTATATTCGGCGCGCGAATCCAGAGCGAGGAGGGCTTCGGCGGCCTCCGGGGACACTCGGGTGGCGAGCAGATCGCTGTTCTGATTGAGGATGCGCTCGGCGATGGCCGTGATCTGGTCCACGGTTTTGCCGGCCCCATAGATGACCTCCGGGATGCCCTGCCGCAGGCTGCGGTGGTGGTCGACGTGCGCAAACCCCAAGTCCTCGTATGGCAGGAAGCGCAGCTGGGTAAGCCCCTCTTCGGGCGTGGTGCTTCCAGCGGCGATGCGGTGCAGTAGATCGGCCAGTTGTTCGCGGTTCACGGCATCGGTTCCTCGTGCTTCAGGGTGCGCGTCATCAGTTCCATCACCGCCTCGTGGGGTGAGATGTGTCCTTGCAGGAGGACGTTGACCTTCTCCGCGATCGGCATTTCCACGCCATGGCGAGCGGCCAGCGCCACCACGCAGCCGGCGGTGGTCACCCCTTCCGCTACCATTCGCATGTCCGATAGAATGGCGGGCAGTTTTCTGCCCTCTCCAAGCTGCACGCCAACGCTGTAGTTGCGGCTGCGCCGGCCGGTACAGGTCAGGACCAGATCGCCGAGGCCGGAGAGACCGGCAAAGGTCTGCGCGCGGGCGCCCATGGCGACACCGAGTTGCGTCATCTCGGCCAGGCTGCGGGTGATGAGGGCGGCGCGGGTGTTGGCGCCGAGCTTCAGTCCGTCGCACACGCCGGCTGCCAGCGCCATGACGTTCTTCAGGGCGCCGCCGAGCTCGACGCCAACCACGTCGGTGCTGGCGTAGACCCGAAACGCCGACGTGCTGAACATTCGCTGCACCGCTTCGGCCAAGCGGCGGTCGTGGGCGGCGGCCACCACGGCGGTGGGCGCCTTGTTGCTGACTTCGTGAGCGAAGGACGGGCCGGACAACACGGCCACGGCAATGGACTTGTCGGCAGGCAGCGTGTCCTGCAAGACCTGCGACATGGTGAGCAGCGAGCCGGCCTCGATGCCCTTGGTGGCGCTTACCAGCGTGGTGGCCTCGGGCAATAGTGGCGCCATCAGCCGCCAGACAGTACGCACCGCGTGTGACGGCAGCGCGGAGATGAAAACATCGGCCCCGTGGGCGGCTGTCTTGACATTGCTAGTCGGTGTGACGCGCGGCGGCAGCGCGACGCCGGGCAGATACGGGGCGTTTTCCCGCTCGCTTTCCAGACGGCGGGCCAGTTGCTCATCGCGTGCCCACAGCGTTACCGGGTGGCTGCGCTCGGCGAGGTGATTGGCCAGCGCCGTGCCCCAGGAACCGGCGCCGATCACCGCCACGCGTTTCTGCTTAACCCGCTGTTTCACGTCATGCCTCCTGGTCCGCTTTGCCGGGGATCGCCGTTGTCCAACCACCGGCGCGACGCACGGCCTCCTGCCAGCCGCCGTACAACGCTTCGCTGCGGGCCGCAGGCATGCGGGGTGTGAATTCGCGCTCTGCGTGCCAGCACGCCGTCAATTCGTCCTGGTCCCGCCAATACCCGACGGCCAGACCAGCCAGGCAGGCGGCGCCCCAGGCGGTGGTTTCAACCATTCGCGGGCGCTGCACGGGAATCTGCAGGACGTCGCTCTGAAACTGCATGGCCAGATCGTTCACCGCCGCGCCGCCATCAACGCGCAAAGTAGACACGCTCACGGCAGCCGCCATGCAGTCGATGACGTCGCGCGTTTGGTACGCCATGGCCTCCAGGGCGGCGCGGACGACATGCGCTTTCTTCGTGCCGCGCGTCAGGCCGACCAGAAGACCGCGCGCGTACATGTCCCAGTGCGGCGCCCCCAGGCCGGTGAAGGCCGGCACGAGATAGACGCCGCCGGTGTCCGGCACGCTGGCGGCCAGGGTTTCGCTCTCTGCCGCGCTGTCGATGATCTGCAGCTCGTCCCGCAGCCATTGCATCGTGGCGCCTGTCATGAAGATGCTGCCCTCCAGGGCGTAACTGGTGCGCCCGCCGATACGCCAAGCGATGGTCGTCAGCAGGCCCTCATGGACGGGTCCGGGGCGGTCGCCGTTGTGCATCAGTACGAACGAGCCGGTTCCGTAGGTGTTCTTGACCATGCCGGGAGCGAAGCACGCCTGCCCGAAGAGGGCGCCTTGCTGATCGCCGATGACGCCGCCGATGGGCACCGCGGCGCCGTCGAAACAGGTCGCGGTGGTAGCGCCGAAATCGCCGCTGGAATCCCGCACCTCGGGCAGCAGGCTCGCCGGGATGTCCAGGGCGCGCAGAATGTCGTCGTCCCACTCGCAGGTGTGGATGTTGTATAGCATCGTTCGGGAGGCATTGGAAGCGTCGGTGTAGTGCAGCCGGCCGCCGCTCAGCTGGTAGAGCAGCCAGGCATCGACGGTTCCGAATGCCAACTGCCCTTGCCTGGCGAGCCGGCGCGCTCCGGGCGCGTGGTCGAGCAGCCAACGAACCTTGGTGGCGGAGAAATAGGCGTCCAGCACCAAGCCGGTGCGCTGCCGGATGTCCGCCTCGTAGCCCTGTGCACGCAGCGCCTCGACGAGCGGCGCGGTGCGGCGGCATTGCCAGACGATGGCGGGGGCTATCGGCTCGCCGCTGCGGCGGTCCCAGATGAGGGTGGTTTCGCGCTGATTGGTGAGTCCGAGGGCAGCGATTTGAGCGGTGGACACGCTGGCCTCTTGCAGCACCTGCCGCGCCGCGCCAAGTTGCGATTGCCACAGCGCGGTCGGGTCCTGTTCAACCCAACCCGGCTGCGGAAAGTGCGACGCGAGAGCTTGTTGCGCCTGATGCAGGACGCCACCGCTGCGGTCGAACAGCAGGGCGCGCGAACTGCTGGTGCCCTGATCGAGGGCCAGAATGTATCGTTCTGTCATAATTTCCGTCCCCCCCGTCAAGACGCGCGTGCGAAAACCCGTATGCTGATAGCCGGGTCGATCAGGTGATCGGGAAACGGGCGATAGGGCGCCGCACCCCGCACCGCTTTGAGCAGTGCCTGGTCGATCTCCGTGTAGCCCGATGAGCGCAGCAGGATGCTCTCGCTCAACTCGCCGCTGCGCTGCACGGTGAAGCCGACGATCGGCACGCCGACAGGGCGGTCCGGGACCAGGTACGGGATGCTGAACATCAGCTCGATCTGGCGCTGCATGACGAGCAGGTACGACACATGCTTGAGGCCGAACGACGCGATGGAGCGGAACTTGCCGCCCTCGCCGGGGGTGTCCCCGCCTTCGCCGGGTTGCTCCGGGCCCGCCTCGTAAACGCCCGGTGCGTCGAAACCGGACAGACGGCGGTGCTCGTCCAGAAGTGCCAGGTGCTCGCCGATAGCCCGCTGCACGTCCTGCTCCGTCATGCCTGCGGCCTCCTGCTGACGCCGCAGCATCTCAAGCTCTTCCTGAAGGGTCATCTGGTAGCGAGGATCTTGCAGCATTGGCTTCACGATCAAAGGACGCGGCTGCTCGGAAGTCGGTTTGGGGGTTTCCACGGACTTGGGCATGACGGGTTGCCGGGAAGTCGGCGGCACCAACCGTGCAACGGTAGTGGGGGGCGCAGGCGGCTGTGATGGCGCCGGTAGGTCACGGGGCCGGGTGGCGCCCTGCACGCTGTAGCGCTCTGGGAGGTTTAGCTCCGGCGGCATGTCGGGGGGATTTGGTCCCGAGGGTCTTTTCGTACCGCCCTCTCCGGGCCCGACGTCCTGCGCCGTGCTGTCGTAGCGCGACACAATCCGCGCTTCAGCGGACCGCTCCTGGCGTACCGGCTCGGGGAGATCGACGACCAGACCGCCCTGCCGGGGCGGTACGGAAGCGGGTTCGGGCCGTTTTTCCGGGGTCGGTTGCGGGTTCGATTGTTCGGGCGGCGTTTGGACAGGCTCGGGCGCAGCGGCAGGCGTAGGCATCTCCACAAAGCGGACAGCCACGGGAGCCGACGGCGGATTATGCGATGGCAGGAAACGCCACAGCAACGGCAGGTGAGCGTGGACAACCACGGATAAGAGCAGGAATATGCAGAGTCGTAATCGGGATTTTCTCATGCTCATCCACGTCAGAACGGTGCCCGAGGCTCAGACGGCATGCCCTTACACGGAACGACTCATCCCTGGAAGATTTAGATGGCTCCCTCGCCGCGCTCGCCGGTTCGGATACGCACCACCTCATTGGCGGGCATGACGAATATCTTGCCATCGCCAATGCGCCCGGTATGGGCGGCGGTCAGAATGGCGTCGACGATCTCCTCGACGCGGTCTTCAGACGCCAGGATTTCCAGCTTGGTCTTCGGCAGGAAGTCAACGACGTATTCGGCGCCGCGGTACTGTTCGGTGTGGCCCTTCTGACGCCCGAAGCCTTTGACCTCGGAGACCGTCAGGCCCTGCACGCCGGTGCCGGTGAGACGTTCCTTCACCTCATCGAGCTTAAAGGGTTTGATAATCGCTTCGATCTTCTTCATCATCGTCTCAACCCTCCCATGAAGCCTGAACGCGGCGTCCGCTGCCGTGCCGCCTCACTTGGCGGATGCAACGTGCTGCAGCGCCCGCCGCCCTATGTCACGCCGGAACTGTCTGCCCGGCCACTGAATGCATTCGACCGCCCGGTACGCCTCGGCAATCGCCTCGGCAATGCCGCCCGCCCGCGCGGTGACGCCGAGCACGCGGCCACCGTTGGTTACCAGGTGCCCGGCCCGCTCGTCCGTGCCGGCATGAAAGACCCACGCATTCGGCTGATCCGCGGCGGCTTCGATGCCGGTGATCGGCATGCCGCGGGAATACGCACCCGGATAGCCCTCCGCTGCCATGACGACGCACACGGCGGCGGCGGGCACGGATTGCACCCGCGCGTCGCCCAGTTGCCCGCGTGCCGCACCGTCAAGCAGCGGCAGGAGGTCATCGTCGAGCAGCATGAGCAGGGCTTGTGTCTCGGGATCGCCAAAGCGTGCGTTGAATTCTATAACGTAAGGGCGGTCTTCCACAATCATTAAGCCGACGTAAAGAACGCCGCGGTACGGCATGCTGCGCGCCGCCATGCCGCCGACCGTCGGCATGACGATGTCGCTGAGAACCCGCTGCTGCAGGGCCTCGCTGATAACGGGCGCGGGAGCGTAAGCGCCCATGCCGCCGGTATTGGGGCCTTGATCGCCGTCGTACGCGCGTTTGTGATCCTGCGAGGTGGCCAGCGGCACGACGTTCTGCCCGTCCACCAGGACGTGAAACGAAGCCTCCTCGCCATCCAGGAACTCTTCCAAAACGACGCGGCGGCCAGCGTCGCCGAATATCCGTTCCTGCATGGTCTGCCGTACGGCCTGGAGCGCCTCGGCCTGGTTCTGACAGACGGTGACGCCCTTCCCCGCGGCCAAGCCGTCGGCCTTGACGACCAGCGGCCCGGCGTGGTGGCGGATGTGGGATTCGGCGGCGGCGAGGTTGTCAAAGGTGACCGCATCGGCGGTGGGAACACCGACTTCCAGCATGAACTGCTTGGCGAATATCTTGCTGGATTCGAGCTGGGCGGCGGCTTGCGTGGGGCCGGATACCCGCAGACCCTCGGCCTCGAAAGCGTCGGTGATCCCCAAGGCCAGCGGGGCTTCCGGGCCGACGACGGTCAAGTCGATCTGTTCTTCCCGGGCGAAGCGCCGCAGTGCTGCGACGTCGTCGGCCGCGATGGCGACGTTACGGGCCAGGGTGCGGGTGCCGGGGTTTCCGGGGGCGCAGTAGAGGGCGTCTAAGTGGGGGCTCTGGGCCAGCTTCCACGTCAGGGCGTGCTCGCGGCCGCCGCTGCCTACCACAAGGACCTTCACGGTGACATGCCTCGCTTCGCTGGGTTAGTGTCTGAACGCCCGCACGCCGGAGAACGCCATGACGATGCCGTGCTCGTTGGCCGCGGCGATGGTTTCCTTGTCCCGCACGGAGCCGCCCGGCTGGATGACGGCCTCGACCCCCGCCTCGGCGATGAGGTCCACACCGTCGCGGAAGGGGAAAAAGGCGTCCGACGCCGCCACACACCCTTTCGTGTTGCTGCGGGTCTTCATCAGGGCCATGCGACTGGCGTCCGCGCGGCTCATCTGCCCGGAGCCGATGCCGACCGTCTGCGTGTCGCGCACCAGAACGACGGCGTTGGATTTGACGTGCTTGACGACCTTCCAGGCAAACAGAATTGCTTGCATTTGCGCCGGGGTGGGTTGACGTTCCGTGACGATGCGCAGATCTTCGGGGGTCAGGAGGGCTTGGTCAACGTCCTGCACCAGTGCGCCGCCGGCGATGCTGCGCCACTGGCGCCGGGGCCTTTGGTTGCTCGCTGTATCGGCGTCCATACCCCAGGCTAGCAGGATGCGGTTTCGCCTCCGGGTCAACAACGCCAAGGCCTCCGGGTGGAACGAAGGGGCCAGCAGGACTTCCAGGAACCGGTCTCCGATTGCCTCGGCCATGGCGGCGTCCACTTCCCGATTGCAGCTGATGACGCCGCCCGAGGCGGAGTCCGGGTCGGTGGCATAGGCTCGCTCGTACGCCTCGGCGGCCGTGGGCGCTACGGCAATGCCGCACGGCGTCTGGTGCTTCAGGATGACCACCGCCAGCTCTTCGAATTCCTGCACGGCCGCCAGCGCAGCATCGGCGTCCGCGAGATTGTTGAACGACAGTTCCTTGCCGTGCAGTTGTTGAGCCTGTATCAGGTTCGGGCGTACGGCCGGCACGGATGCGTACAACGCCGCACCCTGATGCGGATTTTCCCCGTAGCGCAGGGCGCGTTCCCGACGCAGAACCAGGGTTTCCTGCTGGGCGAAGGAGGTCGCGTCGGCTTGCTCATGGCCGGCAGCGTGTAGATAGGTGCCGATGGCGGCATCGTAGGCGGCTGTGCGCTGAAACGTCTCCAGGGCCAATCGTTGGCGTAGGGGGAGGCTGGTGGCACCGTCGTTTTGCCGCAGATCCGTCAATACCTCATCGTACTGGTGCGGTTGGCACACCACCGCCACGTCCGCGAAATTCTTGGCGGCGGCTCGCAGCATCGCCACGCCGCCGATGTCAATGTAGGAGAGCGCTTCGTCCAGGGAGAGATCGCCGTTTCCCGTCATGGTCTCGAAGGGGTAGAGGTTGACGACAACCAGATCGATGAGGGGCAAGTCGTGTGAGACGGCGTCAGCCATTTGATCGGGTCTGTCGCGTTGGGCGAGAATCCCGCCGTGCAGGCGGGGGTGCAGGGTCTTGACCCGGCCGCCGAGCATCTCCGGCATGCCGGTAACGTCCTCCACAGACACGACCGGAATGCCGCGATCCCGCAAGGCGGTAGCGGTGCCGCCGGTGGACAGGATTTCGATGTCGTAGTGCCGCAACTGCTCCACAAAGGGAACAATGCCCTCCTTGTCCGACACGCTGACGAGGGCGCGCTTGATTTTATTCATTCCGTCTTCCTCAGGGATCGAGTTCGCCGCGGCTGTAGCGGATGATGCCGGTCACGGCGACAGCCGCGGTTTCGGTGCGCAGGCGCCGCGGTCCCAGGCTCACCGGCACGAAACCGTGCGCCTCGGCCACGGCGACTTCGTCTTCGGTGAACCCGCTTTCCGGTCCCACGAGAACGGCAATGGGGTAGCGATCATCTCTGGTCTCTAACACCTGCCGGATGCCGCGTGATTTTTCCTGTTCCCAACAAATGATCTTAACGGGTGCCGCGTCGTAGCGGGCGCAAAAATCGGCCAATGACGACGGGGTACCGAGTTCGAGCAACGTTCGGCGTCCGCACTGGCCGGCCGCTGCCGCCGCAATGCGCTGCCAACGGGCCATTTTCTCAGTCATGCGCTGGCCAACGCTCCGCACCACCGACAGCTCGGTGTGGAGAGGCACCAGCGTAGACAATCCCAACTCGGAACATTTCTCGACGATCCAGTCCATCCTGGCGCCCTGAGGAAGTCCCTGCCCTAGCACGACAACCCTGCTGCAGGACGGCGACGACGCCAGCAGGGTCACCCGCTCGCCTTGAACAAGACCGGCCGATACATGTGTCAGACGAACGACACATTCCCGGCCATTGCCATCGAACAGGCCGATCTGGTCGCCCACCCTTAACCGCAGCACGCGGGCGACGTAGTGGGCTGTATCGCGCGGTAGCGAGATGACGGATTCGTCAAGGATTCCCGGGGCTACATACGCGCGGTGCATACGATTCTTGAGCTCACTTTGCCGACGCATCCCGGACAGATTGGGCAGCCAAGGCAATCCAGCCGTCTGTCAGCATCCGGGAGCAAACACCCAGTCCGGCTGTCTTGAGCGACGCCGTCAACGTGGCTTCCTGGGGAGCGATAATTCCAGATGCGATCAGGGTGCCTCCCGGCCTCAGACGACGACGCAGGGTTTGCATCATCTCGACCAACGGCCCGAGAAAGATATTCGCTACAATCATGTCGAATGGCCCGGTGGCAGCGTCGCACCAGCCGGAAATGAATTGCACCTGTTTCTGCAGGTCATTCGTCGCGGCATTGTCGATCGCTACGACAACCGCTTGGGGGTCCACGTCCACGCCGACTGCGGTGCGCAAGCCGAGCCGCAGAGCAGCCAGCGACAGGATACCCGAGCCACAGCCCGCGTCAAGAAGATCACCGCCTTGGTATTGCGGGGCGTAGTCGGCCAGCATGTCCAGGCACATGCGGGTGGTTGGGTGCGTGCCGGTTCCGAAGGCCAAACCCGGATCAATGGTCAGGCATGCCTTGTCGCGCGCCATGGGTGAGGTGTCCCAGGAAGGACGAATGAGCAAGCGATCATCCACCCAGAAAGGATGAAAGAAGTCCTGCCATTGGGTCAGATATCGTTGGTCACTCAGTTTGCAGCAGTATAAGGCCCAAGGCAGGATCGCTTCGGACCCGGCGCCGGTGGCCATGAATCGTTGCAAGACGGCAAGCCGTGTCAAGAGTTCTTCATGCCCCGCGAAGGCCGCTTGCAGGACGGTCGAGCCCCGAATGTAAAGCGTGTTGTCCACGCAGGGTTCCCGGCAGGCCGACAGTCTGGCGTGCTCATGGATGATAACCGCTGCCGAACCCAGGCGATCGAGGTAGGCGCTAACCGCATCGCTTGTATGCGCCGGCGTTTGCACGTAAACGTTCCACCATTGCATCCAGGCCACCGGTTTCAATAGTTGGAGGATTTCAGGGAGACGCCGGAGCTAAGGTGGGGACATCAGAGGTCAGGACCGCTAACCCTGGGTGAGGATTTTGCTGACGAGCTGTGCGGTGTAATCAACGACGGCCATGACGTGCGGATAGGCCATGCGTTTTGGACCGAGTACACCGAGGACGCCGATCGTGCGGTCGGCATAGGTGTAGGTGTGGGTTACGAAGCTGCACTTGTGAATATCCTTGAAGGGGGTTTCCGAGCCTATAACGACATTCACGCCGGTTTCCTCAAGACACTTGTCGAGCACGCTGATCAACCGATTCTTTTCTTCAAACGCCGCGAAGAGGTCCTTCATCTGATCGACATTCGAGGCGAATTCGGGCTGATCCAGAATGTTGACTGTGCCGCCCAGATAAATGTCGCTCTCGCTTTCCACGGTGTCGGCAAACGTCTTTTCGCCCACGTGCATCGCCTGCTGGACGAGGCTGTCGTATTGTGCTTTGTCCTCCTGCATGCGTTCGAGCACTTGGCGGCGAATCTCACGCAGCGGCTGGTTGGCAAATTCATAATTGAGATAATTGGAGATGCGATGTAGGTCGTCTTGACTCAACTCGTCGTCGAGCATAATCAGCTTGTTCTGGATCATCCCGGATTCCATGACGAAAATCGCCATGACCTGATGGTCGCGTACTTTGACAAACTCGATGCGTTTGAAAATCGTGGTGGTGAAGGTGCGAAGGACCACCCCGGCGTACTGCGTGACCTCCGAGAGCAGGCGGGAGGTTTCCGCCATCACCTCGTCGACTTCGCCGCGATAAAGCGTATAGCGCTGCGAGATACGAGCGGAATCCTCGCTGCTGAGAACATCGAGGTCGCTTAGGTGATTGACGTAGAATCGATAGCCTTTGTCGGTGGGCATGCGTCCTGCGGAGGTGTGCGGTTGCTCCAGGAATCCGAGGTCCTCGAGGTCGGACATCACGTTGCGGATGGTTGCCGGGCTCAGGCCGAAATCGAAGCGTTTCGATATCGTCCGAGAACCGATGGGCTCGGCGTTCTGAATGAAACAATGCACGATGGCCGTCAAAATGCTTTGCGTGCGTCCATCCAAGACTTCGAGTTCTGGCGTCTGAGGCATGCGTACACCTTCCTGCCACGATGAATTCAAGGGCGAAGAATGCGCCATTATACCCATCAACGTTTCAACCGCAAGGACGGTGATGAACAATTTCCTAACGGTCATCTTGGGGCGGTTTGCGTGGCGTAATCCTTACCTGCGGAGCACCGCGCGTCGGGATGGCAGAAGCCGGTTCGCCGTGATACGTTAGGGATATTTCGACTATATAGCACAAGGAGCGGTGGTGAGTTTTGAAGGTATTTTGGGACAGGAACGGGCCGTCGCGCGGTTGCGAAAAGCGCTGAAAAGTGACCGTTTATCGCATGCCTATCTGTTCTATGGACCCAACGGCACGGGCAAGAAACTCTCGGCCTTGCAATTCACCAAGGCGCTGTATTGCACCGCTGCCACCGCCGATGCCTGCGACGCCTGCACAACGTGCCGCAAGATCGCCAGCCGGAACCATCCCGATGTGCTGCTGATCGAGCCGGAGGGCGCCTCGATCAGGATCGAAGCCGTTCGCATGATCCAGAATCGCCTCAGCTATAAGCCGTACGAAAGCCAGCGCACCACGATTATCATCGACGGTTGTGAGTTGCTGACGCTCCCGGCGGCCCACGCTCTTTTGAAGACGCTGGAGGAGCCGCCCGGTAATGCGCTGCTACTGCTGTTGGCTGGCAGGAAGGAGGCGCTGCCGCTGACCATTATTTCGCGCTGTCAACTCCTGCCCTTTCAGCCCCTTGCGCCGCAACACATTGCAAGCATTCTTTCGCAGCGAGGGGTGGACGCTGAGACCGCTAGGGCTGCCGCTTCGCTGGTGGAAGGCAGTCTGGGTGCGTTTGCGGAAACAGAGCCCGCGCAGATACTCGCCAAACGACAGGCGGCGTATACCCTGCTGTCCGATGCGTTGGGCGCCAAGGATCCCAGTCTTTTCAGCAAGGCGAGACAGTTTGCCGGCAGACGGGAACAGTGCGAAGAGTTGTTGCGATGGCTTGAGCTTCTATGCCGGGACATGGTGGTGCTTAAAGTCGCCCCGGCGGCACCACTTTATAACCAGGACATGCGTGCGGAATTGAATGAGCTGTCACGCCCGTTGACGCATGAATGGCTGCTCGATACGCGTGACCTCATTGAGCAGCTTCGCCATTACCTCGCCATGAACGTCAATCCCCAGCTTGTCTTTGAGCGCCTGCTGGTCCATTTGCAGCAGACCTTGAGCGGAGCGGTGGCGGCGCGTCCGGCTTAGCGGGTGTCTTCGCAAAGCAGCACGCCCTGGTCGGTCACCAGCGACTGCATGCGGACGTCGTGCGGCAGGTCGGGCACATGTTGGACAATCTGCACCGAGAAGGCCAAGCCGCACACATGCGTCGTGGCGGGGAGTTGGCACAAGAAGCGGTCGTAATAGCCTTTTCCGAATCCCAATCGCGCGCCGCGGCGGTCAAAAGCGATGCCAGGGACCATGACGCAGTTGATATCTTCGGGGGGTATGATCGCCGTGCTGACGGCAGGTTCGGGAATGTCAAAGGGGCCCGGCTGAAATTGGAGTTGGCCCGTCGGCAGTTCCGCGGCAACGAGTCCGCACGGCTTTACGACGGGGACCGTTACCCGCTTTCCTTGATAGCGGCTTTCCGCGAGGATTGCCGCGGTCTGCGCTTCCTGCGGCAACGCCATGTAAAGCATGACCGTCTGGCTGTCCTGAAAAGCCGGCATGGCGCAAACATGCTTGGCGATTGCGGCGCTCATTTGGCGGCGTTTCGCCGTCGTCAGGGCCGCTCGTCGAGCCAGACACGATTCACGCAACTGTGCTTTGGTGAGCATGGTTTGTGTTGATGCCTTGGCTGATTACAAAGGTTGAATACGGGCGGGGCGGGGATTTATCTAAACGGGGGTCGGACCGTTCATGGAAGATCAAGAGCGGTCAGTGGCTGATGGGGGCCAGGGTTTAGTTCGTTGTCAGTTGTTGTTTGATCGCTGCGATGAGCCTGTCGGTCTTCGCGTCCATGAGTTGCGAGGCATGGTCTAAGTCATCTTGGAGTTTGAAGAGATCATCGGCAATGTTGAGGGCAGCCAAGATGGCCAAACGATTGAAAGATACGGACGGACTTACGTCAGCGATGGCGCGGATTCTCTCATCGACGTGCGCTGCCAACCGTTGCATGTAGTCGGATTCCGCTGCCCCGGCAGAAAGCCGGAACGTCTGTCCGAATATCTCGACCTCAACGTCCTCTACCACACTGAGCCCCTTCGTTTGCCCGAATCCTAGCCTGTTTCACGCCTCTGAGGGGAATTTTCAAGCTGCTCAACAATCTGCAACAACTCCTGAAGCTTCTTATGTACGACGAACCGCTCCTGTTGCAGATCCTGCACAATCGCACGCAATTGCGTGAACCTTTCCCGTGCGTTTTGCAGACCGGTGATTCGCTTCTCCCGGACTGACACGTCGGACTGCAATTGCCCGATCTCGGATTGCAATTGCCCGATCTCGGACTGCAATTGCTTGTTATCCCGCTTCAAACGGTCATGGGACAGAAGCAATCGCTCAACCTGAGCTTCAAGTATGATGAATTGGTTCACGTCCATCCAGGGGCCTCAAGCGTCACAAAGCCGGCGCTTTGTGATTCGGCAAGCCTTTGTCCCTCAGGACAGGTGTTTTTTGGCAAGCGCCGCCACTTCGGCAAACGCTTCAGGCTCGTGCATGGCCACTGATGCCAATACCCGGCGGTCGAGATCGACATTGGCCAGCTTGAGACCTGACATGAACCTGCTGTAGGTCAACCCGTGCATGCGTGCTGCGGCATTGATACGGATAATCCACAACCGGCGAAAATCTCTCTTGCGGGCCTTGCGGTCACGATACGCAAACTTCCAACCGCGTTCGACTGTCTCGCGAGCTCGCCGGTACAAATTACCACGACCGCCCCGGTTGCCCTTTGCGTGTTGCAACATACGCTTATGGCGCCGATGCGTGACTGAACCACTCGTTGCTCGTGGCATGATTCTTTTCCTGTCTTGTGACGGTGAAGGAAACTCAAACGAGAAGGAGGCGTTTCATACGCCGGCTGTCGGCAGCGGATACCAGGGTGGATTGACGCAGGCCACGTTTGCGTTTGCGCGTCTTTATGGCCAGTTTGTGCCGCTTAAAGGCGTGAGCGCGTCGTATATTACCCTGCGAGGTGAAAGAGAAGCGTTTTCTGGCGCTTCGATTACTCTTCATCTTTGGCATTAACTCATCCCTCAAAAAACACCATTAAGAACTCAGGACGACCGCGGGCTCAGAACCATCGCCAGACTGCGGCCTTCCTGCTTGGGTGTTTGCTCGATGGTGCTTACGTCTTCCAATTCTCCGGCCATGCGGTCCAGTATGCGCCGGCCCAACTCGGTATGGGCCATCTCGCGGCCCCGAAAAACGATGGTGACTTTCGCCTTGTGCCCGTCCTGAAGAAAACGCCGTACGTGTTGGCTTTTGAAGTTATAGTCATGCTCTTCAGTCTTCGGCCGCAACTTGATTTCTTTTACAAGAATGACCTTTTGCTTTTTCTTGGCCTGCTGGAGGCGTTTACTTTGCTGGTATTTGTACTTGCCGTAATCCATGATTCGGCAGACAGGCGGCTTTTCGTTCGGGGCGACTTCGACCAGATCCAAGCCTTGCTCTTCAGCCATCTGCAAAGCGTCCGACGTCAATATGATACCCAATTGGGCACCTTCCTGACCGATGACGCGAACCTCCGGAACCCGAATCATCCTATTAATACGTTGCTGCTTAGATATAGTGACCTACTCCTAAGACCAAAGTACATAATTGAGAAGGTGCCTCTGCACACCTGCCTAGCCAGCCCGCGACCCCTTCAAACGCATCTTCACCCTCTTTGCGATGCGCACTGTTTGGAAACCGTATGGTTCGGAATAGGCACGGGCGGTCTTGAACCGCCGACCTCTTGCGCGTCAAGCAAGCGCTCTCCCCCTGAGCTACGTGCCTATGAAAAAAACGGAGCTGAGAGTACCGTTGGAAAAAACGCTTGTCAAGCGAAAACATGGCGCCCGCAAAGGGTTGCAAGCTAGCTGGCTTGCTTGAAAAATAGCGCCGGCTGCTGGCGTTTCGTGACCACGTCGCGGGTGATCGTGCACTCCTGAATGTCGTGTCGGGAAGGCAGTTCATACATCGTATCGAGCATCACTTCTTCCAGGATCGACCGCAGTCCGCGGGCGCCGGTCTTGCGGTGCAACGCCTCTTGGGCGATAGCCCGGAGCGCGTCGTCGGTAAACGTGAGGGCCACCTTTTCAAAATCGAAACACTTCTGATATTGCCGGACAAGAGCGTTCTTAGGGGTCGTGAGGATACACACGAAGTCGTCCTCGGTGAGTTCCTCAAGCGTCGCCACGATGGGTAGGCGGCCCACGAATTCCGGGATGAGACCATTCTTGAGTAGGTCCTCGGGCTGCACGCGCGACAGGATTTCACCCAGCGGTTCGTCATTCCTGGAGTAAAGCTGGGCTTCAAACCCCATGGTGCGTTTGCTCATGCGCTGCTCAATGATCTTCTCCAGCCCGTGAAACGCGCCGCCGCAGACAAAAAGGATATTCGTGGTATCGACCTGCAGAAATTCCTGATGCGGGTGTTTGCGGCCACCCTGCGGGGGCACGCTGGCTACGGTGCCTTCAATGATCTTCAACAGGGCCTGTTGCACGCCCTCGCCGGAGACATCACGCGTGATGGAGGGGTTTTCAGCCTTGCGGCTGATCTTGTCGATCTCGTCTATATAGATAATGCCCCGCTCGGCGCGCTCCACGTCGTAATCGGCTGCCTGCAACAAGCGCAGGATAATGTTCTCGACGTCTTCCCCCACGTAGCCCGCTTCGGTCAACGTGGTGGCATCCGCAATGGTGAACGGCACATCCAGAATGCGGGCCAGCGTTTGCGCCAACAACGTCTTGCCGGAACCGGTCGGGCCGATGAGCAGCACGTTGCTTTTCTGCAACTCAATGTCATCCGAACTCGCGTTCGCCTCGATGCGCTTGTAGTGGTTGTACACCGCCACCGAAAGCACTTTCTTGGCATGCACCTGGCCGATGATGTATTCGTCGAGCCGCTGGTTGATCTCCTTGGGGGTCAGCAAGCGCTGCATAATCGCGGCCTTTTCGTTTGCCCCTTCTTCGAGAATGATGTCGTTGCAGAGATCAATGCATTCGTCGCAGATATACACGGTCGGGCCAGCGATGAGCCGCCTCACCTCGTCCTCGTTCTTGCCACAAAACGAGCACCGCAGCTTGTCACCCTGCGGGTTTTTGCGTGACATCAGTGCCCTCCAATGTCATGGAATATCGTGCAACCGACCTCTAGGACTCCGAGTCCGAATTATCCGCCGCCCCATCGGGCAGCGCTACCGCCTTGCCGTTGCGCGCTACGATCACTTCGTCAATGAGCCCATAGGTCCGCGCCTCGTCCGGCGTCATAAAGCGATCCCTGTCGGTATCCTCTTCAATCTTGCTCTGCGGCTGTCCCGTATGGCGTACCAGAATGTCGTTGAGCACACTGCGGACACGGAGAATTTCGCGGGCATGGATCTCAATGTCGGTGGCCTGACCCTGCATGCCTCCCATGGGCTGGTGAATCATGACGGTCGAATGCGGCAGGGCATACCGCTTGCCGGTGCATCCGGCCGTTAGCAGCAGGGCTGCAGCACTCGCCGCCATGCCGATGCAAATGGTGGATACATCGGGGCGGATGTATTGCATGGTATCGTAGATTGCCAAACCCGCCGTGACCGAACCCCCGGGGCTGTTGATGTAAAAGGCGATGTCTTGGTCGGGATCATCTGCTTCCAGAAAGAGCAACTGCGCAATGATGAGATTCGCGATTGCATCACTAATCGGTGAGCCAATGAAAATGATGCGATCCTTGAGAAGCCGCGAGTAAATGTCATACGCTCGCTCGCCGCGATTGGTCTGTTCGACTACCATTGGTATCAACGCCATGTTACTTCCTTTGCCTCCTCCATTTGCGCCGTTCCCGCGTCGGCTAGGCCTCGGACGGCGACACCGCTGACGTTTCCGTCGTGGTTGCCCGTTCGGCGGCGCTGTCGGACACCTGCACATCGGCCAGGATGGACGCGAAGATTTTGTCGTCCTGCAGACCATTTTCGATACCGACCAGAGTGCCATTACGCTGCAGCGTCTGCTTCAGGGCCTCTGGATTTTGTGCCATGCGGTTTGCCAATCTGGCAATCTCGGCATCCACTTCTTCCGGTGTGACAGTTATGCCAGCCTGGGCACCAATATGCCGCAAAATCAACTGCCCGCGCACCATCTCGCGCGCCTGCGTGCTAAACGTTTCATCCATAGCCGCCACGTCTACGTTGAAATCGGCCTCGTCCAATTGGCCGCCCTTCACGGCGCGTATTCCTTGCAGATAGGCACGGCGCATCTGGTCATGCACGAGAACCTCCGGCACTTCAAACGTGTTCTCGTCCACCAACCGTTTGAGAATGTCCGCCCGCACCTCGGCGTCGGCGCGCTCGCCGATGGCGGCTTCGACATCGGACCGCAGACGCTCTCGCAAGAAGTCCAACGAGTCGGCGTCTTCGTAGGCACGCGCAAATTCGTCATCCAGGTTCGGCAAGACTTTCTCTTTGAGCTCAACCGCCGTGAGGCGAATTTCAATGATTCTGCCCGCCAAGGCGGCGTCGCGGTAGTCTTCAGGAAGCGTAATCGGGATGTTCTTTTCTTCGCCTTCCATCATCCCGACAACCCCTTGCTCGATCTCCGGCAGCACCTGCCCGGCGCCTACTTCCAGCGTCGCATTGGTGCCGTGTATGGCGGGAATGTCAGTGCCCTCAAAAGTGCCCTGATAGTCAGCAATGACAAAGTCGTGCTCGTGCACAGCCCGTCCGCTCACCGTGCGCAACTCCGCATGGCGCTCGCGCAACTGCTGCATCGCTTGTTCGAGTTGCTCATCCGTAACGGGCGGGACGTGCCGGGTGAAGGTCCAGGAACTGTAATCGGACAGCACAATTTCGGGGATAATTTGCGTGGTTGCCACGAACTGGAAGGGGCGATCTTTGGCCAAGTCGACATGGTCGATCTGCGGCTCGCTAACCGCCTGCAAGTTTTCTTGCGTCATGGCCTCGGAAAGCGCTTCGGGAATCAGCTTCTGCAGGATTTCCTGTTCCACGCTGTGGTGATAGTGGTTTTCCAATATGGATCGGGGGACCTTGCCCTGCCGAAATCCTGGGACTTTGACACGCTTCTGAAGGCCCCCGTAGATCGCGTTCATCTCCCGTTGCACCCGCTCCACCGGCATTTCGATCGTTAAACGCCGTTCGCAAGGGTTTGTTTGCTCGACTTCAACTTTCATCGCTGGCTATTCCCAATGACGCGCTTGCCCTCTCTGCGCGGGTGTCTTGGAATGGCTGCCCCGAGACTCGAACTCGGACACCTGTGAGGGTACTGGCTCCTAAGGCCAGCGTGTCTACCAATTTCACCAGGCAGCCGATAATGAGCCGCGAAGGAATCGAACCTTCAACCGACGGATTAAGAGTCCGTTGCTCTACCAATTGAGCTAGCGGCCCAGTTCTTGTTTCCGACTCGCTGGGCACCGCATCCCGCAATGCGACCCGACCCCGCCAATACGCCTTCGCGGCACGCCTTGAGGAGCAAAGTACGCTGGTTGAAGGTGAGCGATGGGATTTGAACCCACGACCACTGGAGCCACAATCCAGTGCTCTACCAAGCTGAGCTACGCCCACCTTCGACGTTCGGCGAAATCACACCCCACAGCGATTCGACGCCAAAGCGCCTATAATCGAAGGGGTTGTGTACTGATCAAAATGTAAAACTAAGCGACAAGTGTTGCATATTCATATTTCCACTGCAAGCCGCTGGCAAAGGCGCCATTAACGCCGTCCCGGGAGGCTCCGGTGAGTTGCGTGCTCGTTTCGGCAGGGCTAGAATACCCCGGCTTTCCAGCCCCGACAGGACTCGCCGGCGACCGCCAGCGGGTGATCAAGCCAAGCTCCACTACGGTTTCCAACCTCAAGGAAGGCGGTTCCATGCCCAGTGAGCTACCCAAGCAATACGAGCCCGCCGAGATCGAAAAGCGTATCTTCGACCGCTGGCAGAATGCTAAGGCGTTTGCAGCGTTCCCGGATGACAACGCGAATCCTTACGTCATCATGATGCCGTTGCCCAACGTCACCGGCGCCCTGCACATGGGTCATGCCATGGACAACGTCATGCAGGATCTGCTGACTCGCTGGCACCGCATGATGGGCGACAACACGCTGTGGATGCCCGGCACCGATCACGCTGGCATCGCAACCCAGGCTGTCGTGGAGAAACGTCTCCTGGAACTGGAGGGCAAGACGCGCCACGACGTGGGGCGCGCCGGGCTGGAAAAACGCATTTGGGATTGGAAAGACCAGTACCAGAAACGCATCGTCCAACAGCAGCAAAGCATGGGCTGCTCGTGCGACTGGGACCGCCAGCGCTTCACCATGGACCCGGTGTGCGCGCATGCCGTGCGCTGGACGTTCTTTGCGATGTTCCGCGACGGCCTGATTTTCCGCGGTCATCGGCTGGTCAATTGGGACTGTCAACTGCAAACGGCCGTCGCCGATGACGAGATCGTCTACGAGGCCGTGCAAGGCCATTTCTACTATCTACGGTATCCGATCGTGGACCCGCAGCCGGGCGAGCCGACCCACGTGGTGGTAGCCACGACGCGCCCGGAAACCATGCTCGGCGACACCGCGGTGGCCTGTCATCCCGATCCGGCGGGCGTTCTCGCGGCCCGCATCGCCGAGACGCAGCGCCGTCTGGAACAGGCGCCGCCGCGCGAGCAAGCCGCTCTGGCGGAGGAGGTGGCCCGACTCGAAGAGCGGCAGGCGAGCCATCTGCCCACGCTGCTCGCCCTGGTTCGTATGGCTCGGGAGGGTCGCCAAGCGCGCCTGCCCCTGCTGGACCGTCCCATACCGCTGATTTGCGACGAGTGGGTCAAGCCCGAACTCGGCAGCGGCTGCGTGAAGATCACCCCGGCGCACGACCCGAACGACTATGACGTATGGACGCGGCATCAGGACGAGATCGACCGCATCAATATCCTCAATGAAGACGGCACACTGAACGCCAATGCCGGGCCCTACGGAGGGCTGGACCGCTTCGTGGCCCGCGAGCGCGTGACGGCGGATTTGCAGGCGCGCGATCTGCTAGAAGCCAGGGAGGCGCGCGACATCGAGATCGGCCACTCGGACCGCTCCAAGACACCTATCGAGCCCTATCTCTCCAGACAGTGGTTTGTCAAAATGGGGGATGTTGACGGCGGTATCGTCTGTGGGCGCGGCACGCCGAACGCCTTTGCGGCGCCGGGCTTGGCGCAGGCGGCGATGGATGCGGCGCAGAGCCTGCCCCCGGCCCGAACGGGGGGCGACTGGCGTTCGCCGACCGGCCGCAACGTCAGCTTCCACCCCGACCCGGTGCGCTACGGCAACACCTATCTGCAATGGCTGGGCGAAAAGCGGGATTGGTGTATCAGCCGCCAGCTTTGGTGGGGGCATCGCATTCCGGTGTGGACCGGCACGTTCACGGGCAGCGCTCTGCAGGATGTTTTGAGCGCCCTCACGCCGCATCTCGAGCGGGGCGACCTGTGCTTGCGCCTAGTCGATGCCAACGGGGCGAACGTCGTGCTGCAAACTTCCGACGACGCACGCGGCCTACCCGAATCCTTCGCCGCGGGCAGCGAAGTGGAAGTCATGGCTTGCCTGCGAGACCTCGAAGCTGAGACGGCGTTGGTCCAGATATGCGCCGATCAGGGGCTGACGCAGGACCCGGACGTGCTCGATACCTGGTTTTCCAGCGGTCTGTGGCCGCAAAGCACCCTCGGGTGGCCCGACCCGGAAACCGCTGAGGTCAACGCCGGCCAGCCACCCATGCGAAGCCAGAACGGCTTTCCCGACACCCTGTCCTATTACTACCCCGGCTCATGCCTTGTCACCGGGCGCGACATCATCACCCTGTGGGTGGCCCGCATGGTGATCATGGGCCTTTACAACATGGGCGACGTGCCGTTCACCGACGTGTTCATCCACGCCAATATCCTGGACGGCAAGGGCGAGCGGATGAGCAAGTCCAAGGGCAACGGCATCGACCCCGTGGACATCATTGAACGCTACGGCGCCGACGCCATGCGCTATGTGCTGTGCGACATGCAGACCGGCATGCAGGATATCCGCCTGCCGGTGCAAGCGATCTCGCCGTATACGGGCGACTTCATCGACCTGGCCACGGCGCAGCACGGGCAGAGCATTTTTACCTATCTGTGTCCGGCAACGGGCAAGGAGTTTGACGTGCTCGGCACCATGCCCGAGGTGCCGGCGGCCAAGCTGGTGAGCGAGCGCTTCGAGGCAGGACGCAATTTTTGCAACAAGCTCTTGAACGCCGTGCGCTTTGCTCTCATGAATCTGACCGATGCGGCCTTTCAGCCCTTGCAGATCGATGATCTCGCTGCCGAGGATCGCTGGATCCTGTCGCGGCTTTCTCGCGCGGTCGAGACCGTGCACGGCCACCTATCGTCCTATAATCCGGCAGCCGCGTTATGGGCAGCGCGGGATTTCTTCTGGGGCGAGTTGTGCGATTGGTATCTCGAATTCATCAAGCCGCGCTTGCGCGACGCTGCTCAGGCCGGTGTTGCCCAGCAGGTCTTGGCGATGACCATCGATCAGGTTTTGCGTCTCTTTCACCCGTTTGTGCCGTACCTGACCGAGCGTCTTTGGGAAGCCCTCAACGAGCAAGCGCCGCAGCGTGGCATCGACGAGCCGTTGGCGGCCACGCCGCTGTTGATCCATGCGCCCTGGCCCACCTCAGAAGTGGCTTGGCGGAACGCCGCTGTCGAGGCGCGTATCGCGTTTCTGCAGGAAGTCGTACGCGGCATTCGTGACTTGCGCAGCAAATATACGATTCCGCCGCAGGCTAGGATTTCCGCCCATATTCGGGCTAATGAAGCCGACGCTGAAATACTGCGGGGTGTGACCGACCTGCTCATGAACATGGCGCGCCTTGACGCCGTCGACATCTCGCCCGACATCCAACGCACCCCGGATGCCGCCACCGCCGTGGTGGGCGGTGTTGAGGTTTATGTCCCGGGTGTGATTGACATGACAAAGGAGCGCGACCGTCTGACCAAACAGCGGGATCAGCTTCGCGGTCGCATCGCCGGCTCGCAGCGCAAGCTGGCGAACGAGCAGTTTCTCAGCAAAGCGAGCCCGGAGGTCGTGCAGAAAGAGCGCGACCGCCTGGCGACGTGTAAGGAACAGATGAACAACGTGGAAACGGCTTTGGCGGCTCTGACGTAACGCCTGCAATCGATCAGGCGACACAGCAAAGGGGGGATTGCAATGGCAACCGTTGGAATCGATCACATCGCCATGCCGACAGCAGACGCTGAGGCATTGCTCGCGTTTTACAAGGGCCTTGGTTTTCCCATCAACAATGAGGCGGAATGGCGGGCCGGCACGATGCCGATTTTCTCGCTCCAGGTGGGAGAGTCGAAAATCAACGTGCACCCCGAAGGGTTTACCGCCGGGCTGCGGGGGCCGACGGCGGTGCCCGGCTGCACGGACATTTGCTTCGTGTGGGAAGGCAGCGTGACCGATTGCCAGCGCATGTTGGAAGAAGCGGGCGTCACGATCATCGAAGGCCCGGTGCCGCGTTCGGGTGGGCGCGGTCGCGGCAAAGCGCCGTCGTTGAGCCTGTATGCCCGCGACCCGGACGACAACCTACTGGAATGGATGGTCTACGAATAGCGTCGGACGGCCCGCGGCGCAAGCCGCCGGCGCCGTCAGGGGATGCCCGCCTCCCGCCGGAAGACTTGCGCCAGCTTGGCAATCCCATCCCTGATGAGCTGCTCGGACGGCAGGGCGTAACACAGCCGCAGGTAGTTGCGTGCCGCGTCGGGTTCCACGGCCCACTCAGGCCCGGGATTGTATGCAATACCGGCCTCCAGCGCCGGACCTGCCAACTTCAGGGTGTCTACCTCCGGCGGAAACTTGACCCACAGGAACATGCCGCCGCGCGGCGCCTGGAATTCGACGGACGAGCCGAAGTGCTCGACGAGGGCGTCGGCCAGCGTCTGCAATCGAACCTTCAGGCTTGTCCGCAACTTGTCCATGTGCTCCTCGTAGTGGTTCTGGAAAAAGTCCGCCACCACCATTTGCCCCAGCGCGCCGGTTCCGCCGTCCGTCTTGCAAGCCAGCATGCGGCTCAGCACCTGCCACGGCGCCACGACGTAGCCAAGGCGCAGGGCGGGCGACAGGGATTTGGAGAAGGAGCCGATGTGCAGGACGTGGTGGCTGTCGTCCAGACCGCAGATGGCCGGCGGCCATTCGCCTTCCCAGATCAGATCGGCGTAGCATTCATCCTCGAAGATCGGCACCCCGTACTCCCGGCTGAGCCGCAGCATCTCGTGTCGTCGTTCCAGGCTGAGCACCGTGCCGGTGGGGTTTTGCAGGGTGGGAATGGTGTAGATGAATTTGGGCTTGACGCCGTTGCTGCGAAGATCAGCGAGCGTTGAGGCCAAGGCGTCCATGCGCATGCCGTCTTCGTCCAGCGGAATGCCGACCACGTTCACCTGCAGCTTGCGCCACCGGCCCACCACGCCTTGATACGTGAAGAGCTCGGCGATCACGGTGTCGCCGGGTTCCAGCAGGACTTCGTTGATGAGCTCGATGCCCTGGTTGGAGCCCGATGTGATCAGGATATTTTCATCGGGCGCCCGCAGGCCGCGATAGTGGGCCAGTTTCTCAACGAGGAATCCGCGCAGCCCGGTGTAGCCTTGGGGGCCGCTTTCCATGTTGTAGGTCGCCAGGTTTTGGCCTTCCTGCCTCAACACGCGGGCGGAGGATTCGACGAAGTCTTCAACGGGCATCGTCTCGGGGTTGTTATGGCCGCCGACGAAGTTGTAGGTCGGAAATCCACCCCAAGATGTTGCCCCTTCGGGTGCGTTTTTGGCGAACAGACTGGCATAGTCAAGATGCGTCGTGGCCATTTCGTTTTCTCTCCCCATAAACCGCCAATGATGGTGTCATCGTCCAGCGCGGGCAACCGCAACTCGTCAATATCCTCAAAACGCCAATAGCATTACCATAGCACAAACCGGAGGCCTCAGACCGACGCTCGGCTCGCTGATTCGGTTACACTGCTTCATATCTTGATGTCAGAACCGGGCCGGAAAGAGAATCGAAAATGGCAAGATCCGTAGAAGGCGCGCGCGCCTCTACCGTATTGGCGCTGGATACCGAAGCGCCGAGCTACAAGTGGTTGGTGGCCGCTATCGTCCTGGTGGCAGGGGGAACCCAGACGTTCGCCGGCAACAGCGTGAATCTGGCCATTCCCAGGCTGATGGCGGCGTTTGGCACGGACTTGGCGACCACGCAATGGGTCACCACCGGCTTTCTCATCGCCCGCACGCTGATGATCCCCATGCTGGGCTGGCTCGGCGCAGTCATGGGGAACCGCAATCTGTTCGTGACCATCATGGCGGGTTTCGTCATTTCATCGATCGGCTGCGGCTTGGCTACCAATCTGCCCATGCTGGTTTTCTTCCGACTGCTGCAAGGTACCGCGCTGGGACCGATGGAGGGCTTGACGGCGGTCATTCTGGTACAGACGTTTCCGGCCCGGCAGCGGGGCTTGGCGCTGGGGCTGCGCACCGTCGGCTGGTCGGCCGGACACATCATTTCGTTCACCTTGGGCGGTTACTTCCTTGAGCACGTCTCGTGGCGCCTGATCTTCTTCATGGGCCTGCCCACCGGCGTCCTGTCGGTGCTGTTGGGTTGGCTGATGCTCCCGCAGCAACGCGATGGGCGCCGCGAGCCGGTCGACTACCTGGGTCTCACGTTCCTGGGCGGCTTTCTGGTACCGCTGCTGCTGGCGATCAGCCTGGCGCGGGACCGCAGCACCGCCGTGTCCACCATCGTGCTCCTGGGCATTGGCGCTGCGTCCGGCGGCAGCCTGTTCATCCTGTGGGAACTGTTCACCCGTTTCCCCGCCGTGAACCTGCGGCTGTTTCGCCGCGCCGGGCTTCGAAACGTCTGCGTCACGGCATTCTTCAATATGATCGGCCTTTTCGGCGCCCAATTCATGGTGCCGATCTTTCTGCAGCAGGTGATGGGGTTCACGCCATTACAGGCTGGCCTGATCATCGTGCCGGCGCTGATCGTATCGGGACTGAGCGGCGTGGTCAGCGGCCGTCTCAACGACATGATTTCGCCTGCCGTCATGGCCACGGTCGGGTTCGTGGTGCTCACCGGCGTGTTCATGAGTTTCGCCACGGTTACGACGCTGACGACCGCCGGCGTGTTGATCGGCTACATCATTCTGTATCGCACCTGCATGTTTTCGACCATCACCTCGCTGACGGCACTCAACGTTCAGATGCTGCCGCCAGAGGACGTGCGCATGGGCCAGGGCTTGATGGGCGTCACGCGCAACATCGGCGCCAGCCTCGGGGTCACCGTGACCAGCGTGTTCTTTGAACGGCAGCGCGCTGCGCACCAATTGGTGAGCTACCACGAATACGACGCCATGGCGCCCACCCATACGACGGCCCTGGACGACGTGAAGCGCTACCTGAATCGAGCCGGAATCATGGATGGAAACGCGGATTGGGGAGCCTTGAAGACGATCAAGCAACAGATGGACCTGGAGGCCGTTGCCGCGGGCTTCCGCGACAGCTTTCTGATGATTGGCGTGGCGTTCCTCCTGGCCTGTCTGCCCATGGCGTGGATTGTCGTGCGGCGGCTGGCCAGCCGGCCCCGGAGACAGGCAAGCCCGGCGTGAGTTTGCGAGCGGCTGACCGAACGCGCTAACATGGACTGCAATCGTTTCCAACCCTCGATGACTCAATCTTGACGAATCGGCGCCGCGGCGCTCCGGAGGTTTCATGTCAGTTTTACGACGGAAAACACATCCCAGCCTTGGCGCCCATATCAGCGTGCTTGTCGTCCTTTGTGTGGCCGTATACGCGACGGCGGTCGAGGCCAAGCAACTGCCCCTGCACACTCTCAACCTGCCGCCCGGGTTTTCCATCAGTCTCTACGCCGACGACGTCCCGAACGCCCGCGCCATGGCCCTGAGCCCCAGCGGCGTCGTGTTCGTAGGCAGCCGCCGCGCGGGCCGAGTTTACGCCGTTGTGGACCGCGACGGCGACCACAAGGCCGAAACCGTCATCTCCATTGCCCGTGGGTTGAACCTGCCCACCGGTGTTGCCTTCCGAGACGGGTCGCTGTACGTGGCCGAGGTGAGCCGTATCCTCCGCTACGACGACATCGAAGCCAGATTGGACCGCCCGCCGCGGCCTTCAGTGGTTATCAACACCCTGCCCAACGACCGCCATCACGGCTGGAAATTCATCGCCTTCGGCCCCGACGGCCTGATGTATGTACCGGTCGGCGCGCCCTGCAACGTGTGCGAGCGTAGCGACGACCCGCGCTACGCCGCCATCCTCCGCATGCGCCCGGACGGAACCGGGTTGGAACCGTTTGCCCGCGGGGTGCGCAACTCGGTGGGATTCGACTGGCACCCGGAAACCCACGAGCTGTGGTTCACCGACAATGGCCGCGACATGCTGGGCGATAATCGCCCCTCGGACGAACTCAACCACGCCCCGCGTCCCGGGCTGCACTTCGGCTTTCCATACTGCCACGAGGGCAAAATTCCCGACCCGAAATTCGGCAGCGAGCGGCCGTGCTCGGAGTTCGAGTCGCCGGTGGTTGCCCTCGGCCCGCACGTCGCCGGGTTGGGGATGCGGTTTTACACAGGCAGCATGTTTCCCGAGGCGTACCGGCATCAGATCTTCGTGGCGCAGCACGGCTCCTGGAATCGCAGCACGCCGATCGGCTATCGCGTCATGCGGGTGAAACTGGCGGGCGACCAGGCTGAGGAGTACGAGGTGTTCGTGGACGGCTGGCTGCGCGGCGCGCAAGCGTGGGGACGCCCCGTGGACGTGCTAGTCATGCCCGACGGCGCCCTGCTGGTTTCGGACGACCGCGCCGGTGTCATCTACCGCATCACCTACGACCAATAACCACCCCTGCCGCCTGCGGAGCGGAAAGCGAACCCATGTCACGAATCGTCAGCCTGCACCTGCGCCCCCGGTACGCCGAGACCGATCAGATGGGCATCGTTTACTACGCCAATTACCTGGTGTGGTTTGAATGCGGCCGTTCAGAATACATGCGGGCGGTCGGCATGCCGTACACCGAGTTGGAAAGCCGCGGGTATTACTTCCCGGTCACCGAATTCCAGTGCCGCCTGACCGCTTCCGCGCGTTACGATGAGGAAATCACCGTGCGTACCCGCGTGCAGGAGCTGAAATCCCGCCAACTGTGCTATGCCTACGAAGTCACCCGACAGGAGCAACTCCTGGCCTCCGGCACTACCACGCACATGTGTGTCAACGACCAGCAACGGCCGGTGAGGTTCCCGCAATGGCTGCTGGATGGGCTGAGTGGCTGACCCCTCCTCCAGTACGACAGCCCTTCTTTTCCCACACGATGAAGGGGAACGTCGCGATCACTGTACACGAAAATTATGTAGGGTAGAGTGGATGGAGAAGCGCTTTGGGCGAAGTGAGCACCTTCCAGAGCAGGCTGAGGACCCCGGATCGGGTCGGGGCAGGCTCTGCTCAAACTGCTCCCACTTGTCTGTCACATTAAGGACGGCTTGGCGAATGCCGTCAAATCCATGGCGAAACAGGCTTTTCGCGGCTCTCTGATGCGTCTTGAGCGGGATCGCTTTGAGCCGATGCCACCAAGCACCTACATGATAGGCCCAGCAAAACGCTATCGCCAACACACCACATAACGTCTCCAAGCGCTTGGCATCTCTCAAGCGCGTCTCCTCAAAAGCCTGCCCTGAACTCGATTCAGGGTTGAAGCCTCTTGATTTGAGCGCCTCGAAGAGTACCTCTATCTGCCACCTCTGCTTATACATCTCCAGGGCTCGATGACCCGGACGATTTGACACCACGATCAAATAAGCCCCACAGGACAAGCGCAGACCGGTTACCCAAAGCCAGTGGCCGCAAACGAGACGCGGGCCGATCAAGGAACACGAGGTCGAACGGGGAAGACTTCTGAAAAAGTTGCGCGCCGGTGATAAGGCTCCGGTTGTCCGCGAGACCCGCATGTCGTGTTCGGATGCACAAGGGGATGTGGTTGGCTCTGAGCCAGGCGAACCAGGTGGCGCCGATAAACTCTCGGTCAGCTACCAGACAGTCAATCTTGTCGCCCCCAACCACCGTGAGGAACTGACCCAGCAACTCGATGCGCTCCTGGGTATTGGAGTTGCCCCTTTTGGCCAGAGCCTGCCCTGAACTTGATTCAGGGACGCGCCAGAAAAGAGGGAAGGCGGTGCCGTCGTGGACGACGGACAGGACGAGGAAGTTGATGGGCACCCTGCCAAGCATCCACTGGGTTCGATCGAGAGTCAGGGTGTAGGGGGCGTCGGGTAGAAAAGCGAGCACGAATGTGACCACGCGCGCGGGTTGGAGTTGGACGTGTTGGCAGAAGCGTTGCAGGCGCCGATCTCGGCAGTCCCCGGAAAGGCGGTGGCGAGTTGGGCGAGGTTGACGGTTTTGACCCTGAACAGGGCGATGACAAGGGCGGCCAGACAGGCGACGCGAGCCCGGTGTAAGCCAAAGGTGGATTGGAGCAGGTCGGCGAGTCTGGCAGAGTGCTTAATGGGTGTAATCTCCTGACACGTCAGGTGTTGTGGATAGGCTTGGTAGACCTTCCACGATAGGAGGTTACACCTATTCTTTCAACTACTTAATGACTTTTGTCGTGTACAGTGCGTCCCGACCACGGCGCCGGTTCCCCGGCGCATGAAGCAGGGGGCCGCGTGAGGAAGGTCAGGGGATTTGCTGGCGAGACGCCCGCGTACCAAGGTGGGAACAGCAGGTCAGCGGGGTTCTGCCTCGTGACACGCCAGTTGGCTGAAGAAGAACGGGATTTCCTGCGCCGCCGAAGCGGGCGAATCGGACCCGTGGATGGAGTTTTTCTCCACGTCAACGCCGAATTCCTGCCGCAGGGTGCCCGGCGCCGCTTGGCTCGGGTCGGTGGCGCCCATCACGTCTCGCAAGGTCTTGATGGCCTCATCGCGTTGCAGCAGCAGCGGAATGATCGGCCCTGACGCCATGTAGGCGGTCAGGCTGTCGAAGAACGGCCGCTCGCGGTGTACGGCGTAAAAGCGCTTGGCGTCGTCCTGGCTGAGGCGGATCATTTTCAGCCCGAGCACGACGAACCCCTCGCCTTGCAAGCGTGCGATGATGTTGCCGGCCAGGTTGCGCCCCACGGCGTCCGGTTTAATGATGGCTAGCGTGCGTTCCAAATTTCTGCCCTTTCAGGTGTTCCCGTCCAACACGTCCGCCACTGCCGCGCCGATGCCGGCGGGGCTGCGGACGACCGTGAGACCGTTTTCTTCCATAGCCGCAATTTTCGAGGCCGCGGTGCCTCGGGCGCCGTCGACGATCGCCCCGGCGTGCCCCATGCGCCGGCCCGCGGGCGCGCTCTGTCCGGCGATAAATCCGACCACCGGCTTGCTGACGTGCTCCGCAATATAGGCGGCCGCTTCTTCCTCCGCTGAGCCGCCGATCTCTCCGATCAGAACAATGACGTCGGTGTCCGCATCTGCCGCGAACAGGCTCAAGCACTGCACGAAATTGAGACCGCCGATGGGGTCGCCGCCAATGCCGACGCAGGTGGATTGGCCGATGCCGCGCGCCGTGAGTTGCGCCACGGCCTCGTACGTCAGCGTGCCGCTGCGGGAGATCACCCCGACGCGTCCGGGTTGGTGAATATGTCCCGGCATGATGCCCACCTTGGCCTTCCCCGGCGAAATGACGCCCGGGCAATTGGGGCCGATCAGGGTGGCGTCTTTGCCCGCCATGTAGCGTCGCACGGTGACCATGTCGAGCACTGGAATACCGTCGGTGATGCAGACGATCAGGCCGATGCCGGCGTCGATGGCCTCGCAGATGGCGTCCGCCGCGAACGGCGCGGGCACGAAAATGATGCTGGTGTCGGCGCCGGTGTCGGCCACGGCGCTGGCCACCGTGTTGAACAGCGGCCGCCCCAAGGCCGCGCCGCCGCCCCGGCCCGGATTCACGCCGCCGACGTAGCGCGTGCCGTAGTCCACCGCCTGCTCGGCGTGAAACCGCCCTTCTCGTCCCATGCCCTGCACCAGCAGGCGGGTGTTTTCGTCGACCAGAATGCTCATGCTTCGTCCTGCGCCATGAAGCCCCTTTCCTTGAGGGAGGGATTGGGGAGGGGTGAATGGATGACTTGCGACACCTTGGCAGCAGCGTCTGCCATGTCGTCCGCCACCAGAAAATTCAGCCCCGATTCGGCGAATAACCGCCGGCCTTCTTCGGCGTTCGTGCCGGCAATGCGAACAATCACCGGAACCTCGACTGCTACCTTGGACACCGCATGCAACACGCCTTCCGCGAACACGTCGCAGCGCAGAATACCGCCGAAGACGTTGATCAGCACCGCCTTGACGTGCGGGTCAGCCATCAGAATGCGAAACGCGTTTTCCACCCTGTCGGCATCAGCGGCGCCGCCGACGTCCAGAAAATTGGCCGGGGAGCCGCCGCCCAGCTTGATGACGTCCATCGTAGCCATGGCCAACCCGGCGCCGTTGACGATGCAGCCGACGTTGCCGGAGAGTTTGATGTACGTCAGGTCATACGCGGCTGCCTCGACTTCCAGCGGGTCTTCCTCGGCGGGGTCGCGCAGCGCCGCAACGTCGGCGTGGCGGAACAGGGCGTTGTCGTCGAACTGCATCTTGGCATCGAGCACGACGGGGCGGTCGTCGGGCGTCAGGATCAGCGGGTTGACCTCCAGCAGCGAGCAGTCCTTGGCGCGGAACACGCCGTAAAGTTGCTGCAGCAGGGGTGCCAAGGCGCGTTGCGCCGCAGCATTGACGGGTAAATTGGCAACCAGCCCACGGACCTGGAAGTCGGCCAAGCCGAGCAGTACGTCGACGTGGGTACGGAAGATTTTCTCCGGGTGGTCGGCCGCCACCGTTTCGATGTCCATGCCCCCGGCGGGGCTGAGCATCAAGGCCGGCTGGCCGGCGGCGCGGTCGATGAACAGGCTGCAATACAGCTCTTGGGCGATGTCGCAGCCTTCCTCGACGAGAACCTGACGCACTTCCTGCCCTTGCGGACCGGTTTGCGGCGTTACCAGACGGCTCCCCAGCAGTTGCCCGGCGTATTGTTCCACCTCCGCGAGGCTGGCGGCCCGTCGGATACCGCCGCCCTTGCCACGCCCGCCGGCGTGGATTTGCGCTTTGACGACCCAGCGTTCGCCGCCAAGCGTTTCGGCCACTTGTCTCGCCTGCGCTGCGGAAGCTGCCGACGACCCAGCCGGGACGGGCACACCATGCTCTCGCAAGATCGTCTTGGCCTGATACTCATGGATTTTCACGGCTGTTCCTTCGGCCTCAGAGTCGGGCGTCGGTTACACGGGATCGGCTATACTGCCGTTAACGCTGGTTTTTGGATCGCTTCGGGTCCACAAAAGGAAGGGAAAACGGCTCGTGGCAAGACATATTTCGCATCGCCGCAAGCGCCTGGGGCAGGTGTTTTTGCGCGATCGGCTCGTTGTCGAAAAAATCATGCACGTTGCCGCCCTTGCGGCCGGCGAGACCGTGCTGGAAATCGGCCCGGGCCGGGGGATTCTCACCACCGCTCTGGCCCGCCAAGCGACCGCTTTGTACGCCTTGGAGATCGATCCGCGTTACGCCCAGACCATGCTGCAACGGTTCGCTGCTGCATCGCACGTTCACATCCTCCAGGCTGACGCGCGGGCTTACGATTACGACCAACTGCCGCAGCCCCTGGTCGTCGTGGCCAATCTGCCGTATCAAGCGGGGATGGCGATTCTGACACAACTCTTTCGCTTCCGCCATCGGCTGAGCCGCCTCGTCGTCATGCTGCAAAAGGAAGTCGCCGCTCGCCTGCTTGCCAAGCCCAACTCCTCGGCGTACAGCGCCACGTCTGTGTTTTTCCAGTATTACGCCGCCTTGCACCACGGCTTCGAGGTCTCACCGCACGCCTTCACGCCCGTGCCCGCGGTTGATTCAACCGTTATCACCCTGACGCCCTACGCCGAACTGCCGTGGCAGAGCCACGATGAGCAGTTGTTCTTCTGCGTCGTCCGGCACGCCTTTGCCCACCGCCGCAAGCTGCTGCGCGGCAACCTCCTCAGCCTCCCCGATCCGTCCCTCAGTCAAGCCGTTATCGCGCAGGCTTTCGCCGCCCTCGGCCTCGGTAGCAACGCACGGGCGCAGGAACTGCCTGTTGCCCAATTTATCCAACTCAGCGAGACGTTGCGTCGATTGGTGTCGAATGGGGGCGCCTGTCAGAGCGAGGGCGGTTGCAGCAACTTGCCGAGCCTGTCCCAACGGATGTAGTCCGGAAAGCTGGTGGCGCGGTTCCACGACCAGTAGATGAAGAAGGCTTTACCCTTGATGCGCGTGCTGCGCACCAAGCCCCAGAAACGGCTGTCCCTGCTGTTGCCGCGGTTGTCGCCTAGGGTGAAGTAGTAATCGTGCTCCACCTCTAGCGGCCCGACGGGCTGACGCAGGGTCGTTCCGGGCGGGAACAGCGGCCCGTAGAACACCTGAAAACCGTCCATCGCCTGACCATGGTCGCGTGGGTAAAACATCCCGGAGGGAATAGGAACACGTTCGCTGTTGAGGTAAAGATTCTGATCTTGCCGGATCTCAACCGTGTCTCCCGCCCGCGGGACGACAACCGGTCCGAAGTTCTCGTGCCCCAAGGACGCCGTCTCGTGCAGGTACCATTCCTGCTCCAGCGCATCGCCGTTCACGTAAACCCGGCGGTCTCGGACTTCCACCCTGTCGCCGGGGAGCGCGATGATGCGCTTGATGAAGTCGCGCTCCTCGTCCCAAGGATATCGGAAGACGATAACGTGGAATTGTTTGGGGTCGGTGAGGTGATAGAGAAATTTGTTCACCAGAATGTGGTCGCCGATGAGCAGGGTGTCCTCCATGGAACCGGAGGGGATCTTGAAGGCCTGCACGACAAACTGGCGCAGGATCAGAGCCAGAACCACGGCAAAAATGATCGATTCGGCGTATTCGCGAAAAACGGATTTTTCTCGCTTTTGTCCGCTCGGGTTTCCTCTCAGTCCTGGTACCATTTTTTCTACTTTCTTGTGGGCGCCCAACGCCGCTAGCGGGGCGGACTCGGTAGGATGGGGATCAGTATAACCGAGGCACTATAGACGATTGAAATGTGCATTGCCATTGCCAGGAAACCGCACGCGCAAGCCGCGTGTCCCGGTTGCTACTCCGCTGGCGTCTGCAGCTTGCCACAAAGCTCGGCTGCCGTGGCGATGCCGCGGCGCCGCAGATAGTCTTCCATCTCGGATACGATTTTTCGGCAGGCGGCGGGGTCTGCGAAGCTTGCCGTACCCACTTGGCAAGCCGCAGCGCCGGCCAGGAGAAATTCCAGCGCGTCCCGGCCGTTCATAATGCCGCCCATGCCAACCACAGGAATGCGTACCGCTTGGCATACCTGCCAGACCATGCGCAGCGCGATGGGCTTGATGGCCGGCCCCGAAAGACCGCCGAAACCGAGTGGCAGCTCAGCCCGGCGCGCCTCCAGGTCGATGGCCATGCCCAGTACTGTATTGATCAGAGAGATCGCATCGGCGCCGGCCTCCTCGGCTGCGCGGGCGATTTCCGTTATGTCGGTGACATTCGGGCTGAGCTTGACCCACAGCGGCAGGTGGGTGGCTTGTCGTATTTTTCCGACGACCTCTGCCGTCAGACGCGCATGACTGCTGAAAAGCATGCCGCCGTGCCGGACGTTGGGACAGGAAATGTTGGCTTCAAGAGCCGCAATGCCTTGCCCTTCACTGGCACGGGCCGCCACCGCGGCGTATTCGTCCGGGGAATCACCAAAGAAGTTGACCACGATATTCGCGCGATAACCCCGCAGACGCGGCAGCTTGTCGCGCAGGAAGGCCTCGATGCCGACGTTCTGGAGACCGACGGAGTTGAGCATGCCGGCCGTGGTCTCGACAAGCCGCGGCGCCGGATTGCCGGGACGCGGTTCAAGCGACAAGCCTTTCACCACCACACCGCCCAGGCGGTCGAGGTCAACGAAGGGGTGCAGTTCTTCGCCGTATCCACAGGTGCCCGACGCCGCGATGACAGGGTTTTGCAGGCACAACCCGGCAACGTTCACCCGCAAGTCGGGCTTCGGCACGGCGGCCCCTTTCAATCGCTCAGCCCTTGCACGCGCTGGTGGTACTCCTGCAGCGAGCACACGCCGGGTGTGTGCTGCCGCAGCGCCTCAATACCCTGCACCGCCGCGAAAGCGCCCTGCAGAGTCGTGCAATACGGCACGTTTTGGGTCAACGCGGTACGCAGCAGTTGAAAGGAATCCCGCCGCGCGGTCTTGCTGCCTACCGTATTGACCACCAGGTGAATGTCGTTGTTGATCATCAGATCGACCGCGTGCGGGCGTCCCTCCTGCACCTTGAAGATATGCCGCACGTTCAGGCCGGCCGCCTGCATGGCGGCGGCAGTGCCTTTCGTGGCCAACACCTCGAAGCCCAACTCGATCAGCGAGCGCACCAGATCAACCGCCAAGGGCTTGTCCTGATCGCGTACGCTGACGAACGCCTTGCCGCCCTGTGGCAGCGAGCTCTCAACGCTCATCTGCGATTTGGCAAACGCCCGCGGGAACGAGGTGTCCATCCCCATCGCCTCGCCGGTGGACTTCATCTCCGGCCCCAGAACAGTATCGACGCCCGGAAACTTGATGAACGGCAACACCGCCTCTTTCACCGAACTGTGGGGCGTCGTTACCTCGGCGGTGAAGCCAAGCTCCCGCAGCGTCTTGCCCGCCATCACCCGCGCCGCCAGCTTGGCCAATGGCACCCCGGTGGCCTTGCTGACGAAGGGAATGGTGCGCGAGGCGCGTGGATTGACCTCCAGAATGTACACGGTGTCTTCCTGAATGGCGTATTGGATATTGAGGAGGCCAACCACTCCCAACTCCAGCGCCAGCGCCCGGGTTTGTTCCCTGATGGTGGCCAGAGTCTCTGCGTTCAGCGAGTGCGGCGGCAGCGAGCAGGCGCTATCACCGGAGTGAATCCCCGCCTGCTCAATGTGTTCCATGACGCCGCCGATGACCACGTCCGTGCCGTCGCAGATGGCATCCACGTCCACCTCCACGGCGTCTTCCAGAAACTTGTCGATCAGCACCGGCAGGTTGGGCGACACTTGAACCGCCTGGCGCATATACGCTTCCAGGCTGTCGTCGTCGAACACGATCTCCATGGCCCGTCCGCCCAGCACGTAGGAGGGCCGCACGACCACCGGATAGCCGATGCGCTGCGCGATGCTTCTGGCCTCCTGCTGGGAGGTCGCGGTGTCGTTGGCGGGCTGCCGAAGGCCGAGTTGCGTGATCAGCTGCTGAAAGCGCTTGCGGTCCTCGGCGCGGTCGATGCTGTCGGAGGACGTCCCAAGAATGGGCACCCCGGCACGCGCCAGCGGCAGCGCCAGGTTAAGCGGTGTCTGGCCGCCGAATTGCACGATGACGCCGTCCGGCTGCTCGACGTCAACGATGTTCATCACATCTTCAAAGGTCAGCGGCTCGAAGTACAGCCGGTCCGCGGTGTCGTAGTCGGTGCTCACGGTCTCCGGGTTGCAGTTCACCATGATGGTCTGATAGCCGTCTTCCTTAAGCGCGAACGCCGCGTGCACGCAGCAGTAATCGAACTCGATTCCCTGCCCGATGCGGTTCGGACCGCCGCCGAGAATCATGATTTTGCGCACATCTTGCGGCTCGGCCTCGCATTCCTGCTCGTATGATGAATACAGATACGGCGTGTGCGCCACGAACTCGCCGCCGCAGGTATCGACCCGCTGAAACCGCGCCTCAATCTCATGCCGCTTGCGCAGGCCGCGAACGGCCTCGGCCGTCCATCCGGTCCCCCTCTCCTTGAGGGAGGGGCTACCATGGCTCAGCAGAACGCCGATGCGCGCGTCCGAAAAACCCATTTGCTTGGCTTCCCTGAGCAACGGGACCGGCAGGGAAGGCTCGCCCGCTTGCGGCTCGGTTCCCCCTCCCCTTGAGGGAGGGGCCAGGAGAGGGGCAAAGCTTTGTATGACCGCCTCGGCGTCGACGAGCTGTTTGATGTTGGCCACGAACCACGACGAGATCGCCGTCAGGCGGGCGATCTCGTCGACCGTCATGCCGCGCCGCAGCGCTTCGGCCACGTACCACAGCCGCTCGGCGTGCGGAACCGACAATTTCTCTCGCAGCGACTCCGTTCCGTCCTCGGCGTTGCCGCTGATAGCCGGGGATTCAAGCCCGTCGTGGCCGGTCTCGAGCGAGCGCAGCGCTTTCTGCAGCGATTCCTTGAAGGTGCGCCCGATGGCCATGGCCTCGCCCACCGACTTCATCTGCGTGGTCAACGTCGTATCCGTGCCGGGGAATTTTTCGAAGGCGAAGCGCGGCACCTTGACGACGCAGTAGTCGATGGTCGGCTCGAACGACGCCGGGGTGACGCGCGTGATGTCGTTGGGGATTTCGTCCAGCGTGTAGCCCACGGCCAGCTTGGCGGCGATCTTGGCGATCGGGAATCCCGTCGCCTTCGAGGCCAGCGCCGAGCTGCGCGACACCCGGGGATTCATCTCGATGACCTGCATGTCGCCGTTGTCGGGATTGACGGCGAACTGGATGTTCGAGCCGCCCGTTTCGACGCCGATGGCGCGAATGATGCGAATGGCGGCGTCCCGCATGGCCTGGTATTCCTTGTCGCTCAGCGTCTGCGCAGGCGCTACGGTGATGCTGTCGCCGGTGTGAACACCCATGGCATCGACGTTTTCGATCGAGCACACGATGACCACGTTGTCGGCCAGGTCGCGCATTACTTCGAGTTCATATTCTTTCCAGCCCAGAACGGATTCCTCGATGAGGACCTGCTGGTGCGGGCTGGCCATCAGACCGCGCGCCACGAACTCCTCAAACTCCCGGCGGTTGTAGGCCACGCTGCCGCCCGAGCCGCCGAGCGTGAAGGACGGCCGAATAATGAGCGGCAGGCCGAGTCGTTCCAGGACGTCCGCCCCCTCGTCGGCATGCGAAATGCACTGGCTGCGCGGAACGGAAAGGCCGATGTCCTTCATGACCTGCTTGAAGCGGTCGCGGTCCTCGGCCTTTTGAATAGCGTCCATTTTGGCGCCGATCAACTCGACGCCGTAGCGCTCCAGCACGCCGTTCTCCGCCAGAGCGACGGCGAGGTTCAGGGACGTTTGGCCGCCCATGGTCGGCAGCAGGGCCTGCGGCCGTTCGCGCGCGATGATCTTCTCCAGCATGTCCGGCGTCAGCGGTTCGAGGTAGGTGCGGTCGGCGACCTCGGGGTCGGTCATGATGGTGGCAGGGTTGTTGTTGACCAAAACGATGCGGTAGCCCTCTTCCTTCAGAGCCTTGCATGCCTGCACCCCGGAATAGTCGAACTCGCAGGCTTGGCCGATGACGATGGGGCCGGAACCGATCAACAAAATGGTGTGGAGGTCCTGACGTTTGGGCACTTCAACTCCCTTGCCGCATACTGGTGAGAAACGGTTCAAACAGGTCAACAGCGTCGTGCGGCCCAGGGGACGCTTCCGGGTGGAACTGCACCGAGAAAACCGGTAGCTCGCGGTGCCTGACGCCTTCGACGACGTTGTCGTTCAGGTTGATGTGAGTCACTTCCAGGACGTCCGGCAGGGTGCGCGGATCGACGGCGAAACCGTGGTTTTCCGCCGTGATCAGGACGCGTTCGGTGTGCAGGTCTCGGATCGGTTGGTTGCCGCCGTGGTGTCCGAATTTCAGCTTAACGGTCTCGGCGCCGCTGGCGAGCGCGAGAATCTGATGGCCCAGGCAGATGCCCATGATCGGTTTGACGCCGATGAACCGTCGCACCTGTTCGATGGCCGCCGGCAGGGCTGCCGGGTCGCCGGGGCCGTTGGACAGAAAAACGCCGTCCGGCTGCAGATCGAGCACCGCATCGGCGGAGGTGCTGGCCGGCACCACATGCACACGACAGCCGCGGCGGGTGAGGTAGCGCAGGATGTTGTGCTTGATGCCGTAGTCGTAGGCGACGACAAGCGGCGTGGCAGAGGCTGGGGCGTCTTCCGTCCAGTCGTATGGCGCTTCGCAAGTGACGTCCTTTACCAGATCCCGGCCGCTCATCGACGGGACGCCGCGCGCCCTCGCCACCAAAACGTCAGGGTCCAGCTCGACGGTCGAAATGATGCCCTCTTGGGCTCCGCGGTCGCGCAAGCGGCGGGTCAGCGTGCGCGTGTCGATGCCCTCAATGCCAATGATGTCGTGTTCGCGCATAAAGTCGGGCAGGCTCTGCTGGGCGCGCCAGTTGCTGACCACCGGGCTGCATTCCTTCACAATCAGACCCTCGGCCCAGGGCTTTCTCGACTCGAAATCCTCCTGGTTGACGCCGTAGTTACCGATGAGCGGATACGTCATGGTGACGATCTGCCCCTTGTATGACGGGTCGGTAAGGATTTCCTGGTAGCCCGTCATGCTGGTGTTGAACACCACTTCTCCGGCAACCTCTCCGGGCGCGCCGAAGGACTTGCCCTCGAATACCGTTCCGTCTGCCAAGACTAACAAGGCCCGCATGGCGTTTCACACTCCCTGCTTGCGCTCAAAGATGATCCTCCCCTCGACAATCGTCGCCATCGCCGCACCGCGCAACCGCCAACCCAGAAACGGGGTGTTTTGGCTGCGCGAGTGCAAGGCGGCAGCGTCAACTTCGACCTCGTGCTCGGGATCGATCAGGGTGATGTCGGCCAGCTCACCGACTCGCAGCGTGCCGTGCGGCAGGCCGAGAATGTGGGCCGGGCGACTCGTGTAGACGGCAACCAGTTTCGGCAGGGAAAGCAGGCCGTCATGGTACAGCCGCAGGGCCAGGCCGACACTGGTTTCCAGGCCGATCATGCCCGCCGCCGCCGCCAGGTAATCCTGCTCCTTGTCGGCCACGTGCTGCGGCAGGTGGTCGGAAGCGATGGCGTCAATCGTGCCGTCCCGCAGCCCGGCCCGCACTGCCTCGACGTCCGGCGACGGGCGCAGCGGTGGGTTGACCTTGTTGTTGGTGTCGTAACCCTTGACGGCCTCATCGGTCAGCGTCAGGTAATGCGGACAGGTCTCCGCCGTCACGTTCAAGCCCCGGTCCTTGGCGTACCGCAGGAGCCTGACCGTTTCCGCCGTGCTCGCGTGCTGCACGTGCAGATGGGCGCCGCTCAGCGTTGCCAATTGGATATCACGGTACACGATGATGCTTTCCGCTGCCGCCGGCACCCCCGGCAGACCCAGAACGGTGGACGCCACGCCCTCGTGCATGACGCCGTTGCCGGCGAGTACTCGATCCTCGCAATGCGACAGGATCGGCAGGTCGAACATGCGGCCATATTCCATGGCGCGGCGCATCAGGCGAGCACTGCCGACGGATTGGGGGGCATCCGATAGGGCCACGATGCCGGCCCTGTGCATGCCGCCGATTTCGGCCAGCGATTCGCCCTGCAAGCCTGCGGTTATGGCGCCCACCGGGTAGAGTCGGGTGCCGCACGCGATGCCGGCGCGCCGCAGGATGTATTCGGTCACCGTCGGCGTATCGTGCACCGGTTGAGTATCCGGCATCATTGCCACCGCGGTGAAGCCCCCGGCAGCAGCGGCGGCAAGCCCGCTGGCAATCGTTTCGCGGTGTTCGTAGCCCGGCTCGCCGAAGTGGGTGTGCATGTCGATAAAACCCGGCGCCACAATCCAGCCGGCGGCTTCCACAACCCGCGGCGTCGCGGACGGCGGCCCGCCTGCAGGCGACATCCCCCTCCCCTTGAGGGCGGGGAACGGTAGTTCGCGCCCGATCTCGGCAATGCGGCCTTCGGCGACGCGCACGTCCAGGTGGGCATCCAGCCCCTGATCCGGGTCGACGACCCGCCCGCCGCGAATCAGCAAGTCCACTAGCCGCCTCCCAGAATCAGGTAGAGCAGGGCCATGCGCACCGCGACGCCGTTGGTGACTTGTTGCAAAATTACCGACGCCAAGCCGTCTGCCACCTCGGGGGCGATCTCCACGCCCCGGTTGATGGGGCCCGGGTGCATCACCACCACGCCCGCCCTGGCGCGCCGCAGGCGCTCGCCGGTGAGGCAGTAGCGCTCGGCGTATTCCGCCAGCGACGGGAACAGCACGTCCTTGTGGCGCTCACGCTGCATGCGCAGCATCATGACGGCGTCGGTGGACTGGATGGCCGCGTCGAAGTCGCTGGTGGACTCGACGCCGAGCTGATCGAGACCCACCGGCAACATGGTAGGCGGGCCGCAGACGCAGACCTGCATGCCGAGTTTCCGCATGGCCAGCACGTTCGAGCGTGCCACGCGGCTGCTGGCGATATCCCCGACGATCAAGGCGCTTCGGCCCTGCAGCGAACCCCATTTTTCCTGCAGCGTAAAGACGTCCAGCAGTGCCTGGGTGGGGTGCTCGTGGGCGCCGTCGCCGGCATTGATGACCGGCTGCGGCACGGAGCGCGCCAGGAAATGCGGCACCCCGGCGACGTGGTGGCGCACGATCAGCACGTCGGCCTGCATCGCCGCAAGGTTGTCGGCCATGTCTCGCAGGCTTTCGCCCTTGCTGAAGCTGCTGGTCGCCACGGAGATGTTCACCACGTCGGCGCTGAGGCGCTTGCCGGCGATTTCAAACGAGGTGCGCGTCCGCGTGCTGGGTTCGAAGAACAGGTTGATGACAGTCTTGCCGCGCAGGGTCGGGACTTTCTTGATGTCGCGCGCGGAAACTTCCTTGAAGGAGGGAACGGCGTCCAGAATGTGTTGAATGTCCTCGGCGGAGAGGGTTTCAACGTCCAGGAGGTCGCGGCCACGGAAGCTGATCGAACTCATGACGTTGCGTCTTTCCTGAACGGTTGCATCAAGCCAGGACTCGCTGCGCTCGCTTGGGTTTAGTCTATACGCTCGGCTGCGCTCGCTGTGGCGGGGCCGCCTCTGGCTAGCAAGCTTTGAGGCTAACGGCGTCCTGGCCGTCGATTTCACTTACCTGCACGCGCACCTGCTCATCGTGCGCGGTTTCCAGGCTGGCGCCGACGTAATCGGCCTGAATGGGGAACTCGCGGTGGCCGCGGTCGACCAGCACCGCCAATTGGATCGACAACGGGCGCCCGAAATCGGTGAGTGCGTCCATGGCCGCCCGAATGGTGCGCCCGGTGTACAGCACGTCATCCACCAGCACCACGTGCCGGGCGTCGAGCGGGCAGGGAATGTGTGTCGCCTGCACCGGTCGGCCTTGGCGAGCCTTGAGGTCGTCACGGTAAAGCGTGATGTCGATGGTCCCGACGGGTATGTCCGTGCCGGTATCGTTCTTGATGAGGGTGCCCAGCCGAATGGCCAGCGGCACGCCGCGGGTGCGAATGCCGATGAGCACGAGGCGTGTCGCCGGGGTGTTACGCGCGCCGATCTCGCGGCCGATGCGCCACAGCGCCTGCTCGATGCTCGCGGCGTCCAGCACCTGCCTGTTGCCAGCAAGCTTTGTACGTCTTCCCACCTGCAACCTCCGTCAGTGTTGGGCAGCGGGCAAAAAAAAGAGCCCTCAAGGGGCACGGGCGCTAATCCTCATACAGGATCTTGACGTACGCCTGTAGCCGCAGGGCCTCAAGCCATTCCTGGTATTTGGCCTCGGTCTTCTCGCGCCGCAGTTGGTTCTTGAGTTCCTCTTTGACGTCGTCGAATGACTTGAAGCTATCGGCCTGCCGGTCTTCGAGGCGAATGACGTGCAGGCCCACCCGGGTGCGTACCACGTCGCTGACTTCGCCGGGCAGCAGGCCGGCCGTTGCCTCATCGAAGCCCGGCAGCAGTTCGTTGGCCTGGAAGGTACCCAGCAAGCCGCCGCGTTCCGCCGACGGCCCTTCGGAGTGCTGACGCGCCAGAGCCGCAAAATCGCCACCGTCTCGGATTTCCTGCAACACGCGCTCGGCTTCGGCGCGCCGCTGCGCCACGTCGTCATCCGAGGCGCGCTCCGGCAGTAGAAATAGGACGTGACTCACCGTCTGGGTGCCGGCGATGCGGTAGCTTTCCTGCCGCGCCTCGTAAGCTTCCTGCAACTCGCTGTCGAGGATGATGAGGCGCGACCGCACCTCGGCGTTGACGACCTTGGTGACCAGCAGACCCTCGCGGATCTGCTGCCGGTAGGTCTCCAGGGTCATGCCGCGGCTTTTCAACATCTGCACCAACTGGTCGTCGGAAATCTGGTTCTGTTCCTTCAGCGCATCGACTTGCCGGTCAATCTCGCCGTCACTGACGCTCATTTGCAACTGCCGCGCCCGGGCAAGCTGCAATTGGATGTCCATGAGGTTGTTCAGCGTCTGCTTGTACGTGGCGGAAAGCTGCTTCTGCAACCGCTCGCCGCGATAGGTCCGGGCCAGTTGCGTCACCTCGAAGGCCATCGCCTCGCGCACTTCGCCGATGGTGATGATTTCCTCGTTCACCACCGCCGCGATGCCGTCCAGCGTCTGCGCCTCCTGCGCCCAACCAGCCGGCGAGCCCAGAAGCATCATCGCGCAAACGGCCGCGGCCAGAAGAATCCGCAGCCTGCCGCTGATGTCGCCCCCGGTCGGCTTGTGCATTTGGCTGTTCATCGTGCGCGTTTCCCGAATGTGGTTCCAGAACCCAAGCCCCTGATTTCCGTCCCCTTTTTCGTGATACAAACAGCAGCCATGATAGACACTCTTGGTAGCTGCTTCAAGTCCCGCCAGGACCTTGTCCTCCCCCCTGGCGGGGCAGGGCCAGGAAGAGGGAGGCTCCCGCACATGCCCAGACGATCACCTTCCCAACAACAGGAAATCCGCCGATACGGCGCAATGGTCGGGGTGCTCGCCTGGCCGGGGCCATTCGTAGACCGAGCCCGGTACCAGCAGTGCCTCGGCCCCGGTTCGTCATGGCGAGCCGAGGTCAGTAAGACCAGGGCAAGGAAGCACAGCAACAATCGTAACGGGATCATATGCACGAAGCCTCCCTCATTGGGTTCTTTTGAATTCTGAGCGGGTACATATATTCGTGGGTTTCGAGCGAATGCTGCTGCCGGGCTAAATGCGGCAACATAGCGTTTTTCAGCCGGACTACGGAGACGCCATCGCGATGATTTTTCCCTTTACAGCGGGCGGCTCCCCGTTCTGGTGCCATACCCGCTTAAGGACAATAGCAGGGGGGCGGAAATTGTATTTTCAGATGGCTGCCTTGCCCTGCTCCGACCGCTCGTTCAACTACCCTGCCTGCTGCAAATCGGCGAGCACTTCGCGGAAGCTGTTGAGGCCAGCTTCCAAGTTTTCGATGATCTCTTCGGCAAGGTCGTCGGGCCCGGGCAGGTTGTCCAGGTCCGTCAGGCTCTTGTCCTTGAGCCAGAATATGTCGAGGCTGGTCTTGTCGCGGGCCGTCAGTTCTTCGCAGCTGTAACTGCGCCAACGGCCTTGGAACAGGTGCTCTCGCGCTTCAAGCGGCCCGTTTTCGCATCGCGGTAGACGATGGGTTTACCGATGAGTTCGTAGGCCACGGGCAGGGTGGTGCCTTGGGCGTGATAGACACAGTTAGGCAGATTGATGCCTTAGACGGTGCGGTTCTTGCTGTGGTCGAAGTGCCAGGAGATGAGTTCGTTTTCGTCCGTATAGGGCTTTTCCTCAATGGTGTCGTCGAAGATAAGGACGCCCGCGTCGTCTTCGATGGCGCGCACCATGGGTTTGACGAGTTGCCAGAGGGTTTTGGAGCCAAAGCGTTGTTGGGATAGGAAGCGGGTTATCGGGTCATGGCTGAGGGAACCTTCGAGCAGGTCTGAGAGACCCGTTGCGGTGGTTGCGCCAAAGAGCCTGCCCCCGGCTTGAACGGGGGAACTCAAGAGGTAATCGCTGAAGAGGTCTACGAATTCTCTGTTCATAGTCTCTCATCCACTTCTTGACCCAATGACTCAAACAGTGCGTAACATCACTAACTCATTTACTTGCGACAGCTATCAGATAGTTATGAAACCGCCTCTACTACGACCTTCTGTGTCATGGTCCCAAAGGTCGTTGTCTTCGCCACCGAATACGGGCGCGATTTGTCTCCTCGACGCCTGTATCCATCGCGCAGTGGGAATCAATCGACCCCGTTACAACGCATTCAGTACCTATCCCATTGGGAGCGCGGTTTAAAGCTCGGAGAAAGGCAGCGCGGTAACGCCAGGGCCTAAGGGCAGCCGTATATCGCCAGGATGAACGACGTAACCGGGCATCGCGGTCCTTCCCAGGTCGCGCTGGAATGTCCTGATGGCGGCGGCCATGGCGGGTCGCGGGGTGGCCGACAGCTTGACCTCGATGGGAACGAGCCCTGCGCCGGTATCGACTACGAAGTCCACCTTCGTTCCGGCCTGGGTTCGCCAGAAATAGAGGTGCGGGTCGATCCCCCGATGGGTCAACGTCTTGACGATTTCCGAGAGCACCGCTGTTTCCATGATGGCGCCGCCCATCGGGCCTGACGCGGCATGTTCGGGGTCCTTGAGACCCGCCAGATAGCAGAGCGTGCCGACATCGGTGAAATACACCTCTGGGGTCTTGACGAGTCGTTTGCCGACGTTGGCGAAGTAGGGACGCAGCACGATCACCTGATAGGTGGCCTCAAGCACGGAGAGCCAAGCCTTGACCGTGTTGACCGCTACGCCAAGGTCCCGGGCGACGTCGGTCAGGTTCACGAACTGCGCGCTTCGGGCCGCCAACACGCGGAGGAAATTCTGATACTGTGTCAGGTCCCCGACTTGCCGCAGCGCGCGTACGTCCCGTTCAAGATAGGTTTGGATGTAGCTGGCATGCCAAAGGGAGGCATCTCGCTGGGGTTGTACCGCGAGTTCGGGATACCCCCTCTCAGGAAGCTTTCCCACAGGCCGCCAAAGGCCTGCGGCGATCGCCAAGACGATGGGCGCTTGCGCTCCCGCGCAAGGTCAAGTCGAGGCCGTCCTTCCGCTTCCCGCCTCGACAGCGGCAACACGCGTAGCATGGCCGCCCGGTTCACCAATGACTCGGTCACCTTCTCGGCGAGTAACAAATTCTGCGAACTAGTCAGCAGATACTGGCCGTTCCTGGCGCGGTTCGCGTCGATCTTCTCCTTGACATAGGCAAGTAGATCGGGGGCGTAGTGCACCTCATCGAAGATGACCGGTGCGGGGTATAGCTCCAGAAAGCCGCGCGGGTCTTCCGCGGCGGCCGCGCGAACGTCCGGCGGCTCCAGCGATACGTGCCGGCAGTGCCTTTCGAAGAGACGCCGTAGCAGGGTCGTCTTGCCCGACTGACGCGGCCCGGTCAGGACCACGGCCGGAAACTCCGAGGCCGCCTTTCTTAGTACCGGCTCCAGTGAGCGACTGATATATTGTGAATCCATAAGTAGAAATTATGCATCTGAAATGCAAATTATCGAAAACGAATTTGTCCTTTTCACCCCTGTGTGGCTCCGAATCTTTTCGCCCTTGGACTTGGCCGCGGCGCAAGCGGCCATGATTGCCAACCCGTGTTCTAACCCCACCTCTCGTAATCGTGGCGCTGCAGGTAGCGGATGAGCGCCATGTGGGATGCTAGGCGTGCCATTTCCGGGCGGTCGATATGGCCGGCGGCCAGGACGCCGACGATACCGCCTTGCTGCTCGATGTCGGGGCTGGTGGTGATGTACTGGCGGGCGGCTTGGAAGGGTTGCCGGTGCAAGAAGATGTCTCGCACCAGGCGGCGGGGGTATTCAAAGCCGGGTGAGATGCCGAAGTAGTCGTAGCTGCCGTCAAACAGGCAGCAGACGTCAAAATTATATAGCGTGAAGGCGGTGGGGGTTACCTCGATGAATCCGCTCTCGACGCCGATGCCGAGCGCGACGTGTCCGGCCTGCACGTCTTCCGTTTCGAGGTGTTCAAACGCGGCGCGTGCCCGGTTTTGGGAGCCTTGTATGGTGGCGGGGAACCCCCAAGGTTCCTCATTGACACCGGTTTCAACCTGGCAGGTCCAGGTCTCTGACGATCGCAGGTCGGGGCCTTGAACCGCCGCCTGCAAGCCGTTGAAGGCGGCTTGTACGCCGCGGATTTTGGCATTGTTCCGCGAGCCCAGCATGACGCGCTGAATGGTTTCCATGCTAAAACTCGAACGGCACGTCCGACAGGCGCGCCCCGATCTCACGCACGATGTCCTTCTCTTCCTCCAGCGAAGCGGCCTGGAATGTCACCGAGAACCGAATATACGGCCCGGCGTCGTCCCACGGCACGGCACAGATCAGCTTCTCGCGGATGAGAAACTGCGAGAAATCCTCCCCGGTGTCGAACCGCTGGCCGCCCGCGACGCCCCGAGGCGCCCGCACGTATAGGAAGAAAGAGGCTGCCGGCTTTTTCGCCTCGAAGCCCATAGTGCTGAGGGCATCTGCCAGCATCGCCAGGCGGCGGTTGTACTTGTTGGCGATTTCCTCGGTGATTTCGGGATGCTGCAAGGCGTACGTGGACGCCATCTGAATGGCCTTGAACTGGCCGGAGTCGAAATTGTCCTTGGTATCGGCGAACGCGCGCACCGCCAATTCGTTGCCGCAAATCCAAGCCAGACGCCATCCCGTCATGTTGAATGCCTTGGACATGCTGTGGATTTCCACCCCGACCTCCTTCGCGCCCGGGATGGAAAGAAAACTCAGGGGCTGGCCCTCGAACACCAAGGCGGCGTAGGCGGCGTCTTGCACCACCAGCAGCTTGTGCTGCTTGGCGAAGGCCACGACTTCTTCGAAGAACTCGGGTGTGGCCACGGCGCCGGTCGGGTTGTTCGGGTAGTTGAACAGCAGGATTTTGGCCTTTGCCAATTGCTCGTCGGTGAGGCTGCTGAGGTCGGGCAGGTAGGCGTTCTCTTCCAACAGCGGCAGGGTATAGACGTCGCCGCCGTACCAGCGGCAGTGGGTGCCGAGGACCGGATAGCCCGGAACGGTCGTGATGACGGCGTCGCCCGGGTTAATGAAGCACGTTGGCAGAAAAGCCAGGGCGTTCTTGGCGCCGACGGCGTGGGTGATCTCGCTAGCCGGGTCAAGGTCCACGCCGTACACGCGCGCCATGTACTGCGCGACGGCCTCCTTGAACTCCGGCAGGCCGTTGTCGGAATAGCCGCGGTTTTCGGGCATCGCTGCCTGCTCGCTCAGCGCGTTCACGACGCCCGGATAGGCCATGCCGTCCGGCTCGCCAACGCCCATGTCGATCAACGCCAGGTCGGGACGCGCCTCGACGGCGGCATCACGGGCACGGCGGATTTTTTCAAACTTGTACACCGCCGTGTCTTTGCCGTAGTTCCTACCGCCGATGCGCTCGGCGAACAACTCCTGTAGGTAGCTTTTCTGCATGCTGTGTCTCCGCGGGCAAAGGCGGTTGGCTCTTTTGCCGTATGGAACATTGATTTACTATGGCTTGTGGCGTGCCTCGGACGTTCGGAGGCGTCGGCAAGTCAACCTCGCAACCTATGTGAGCAATATCCAAAACGGTTGGGCATCTTAGCATGAGAAAGTGAGGCAATGAAAGCGACGCGCATCGATCACGTGGCGGTGGTGGTGAAGGATTTGGAGGCCGCCGTAGCGACCTATCAGCACAATTTCGAACTTGAAAAAGCGGGTGGCGGGGAGGTGTCGTCGCTCGGCATCCACAATGCCTTTTTGCAGATTGGCGGCGCCCGCATCGAGTTGATGACGCCAGCGTCAGCGACAGGCCCCGTGGCGGAATTTCTCGAGCAGCGTGGCGAGGGGATGTATCTCTTGTCGCTGGAAGTCGAGGACTTGGACGAGGCCGTGGCGCGCCTACAAGACACGGGTGCGCGGGTCAGGGTTGCCGAGGGCTCGACGGGACACCGCCTGGCCTTCGTTAGTCCGAAATCGACGCACGGGGTGCTGTTGCAACTGCTCGAACGGGACGGCGCACCGAACGCCTGAGGGGCGGGGTTCAGAAGGCCGTAATGTCCTTGAGGCACAAGGTTCCCAGAACCCGTCGCGTTTCCGGGTCGAGCACCGGCAGGTCCTCGGTCTGCGTGTTCTGGAAGAGCTTGAGGGCGTCGGCGATCGAGGTATCGTACAGGACGAAATGGCAGGGGATGCTGGCAAACTGTTCGGTCGCGTCCTCCAGCACGGCGCTGCCTTGCAGGAGCGCCCGACGCAGGTCGCCGTCGGTGAAAATGCCTACCAGGGCGCCATCGGGGTCGATCAGGGTGGCCGAGCCGGTTTTGGCGTCGCTGATCAATTGAATCACGTGCTTGAGTTGTGCAGTCGGTTCGACGCACACGATCTTGTCGCCGGTCCGCATGAAGTCCTGCACATAGCGAAACCGCTGTCCGAGGCTGCCGGCCGGGTGGTTCAGCCCGAAGTCCGCCTCGCCAAACCCTTGCGCCTCGGCCATCGCCAGGGCCAGTGCGTCGCCGATGGCGAGCATCACCGTCGTGCTTGATGACGGTGCCAAGCCGAGATAGCACGCCTCCCGAACCTCACCCGTTTCGACGCAAACTGCCGCCATCCGCCCCAGGGTGCTGGCGCGGCGGCTGGTGATCACCACCACGGCGCAGTTGATGCGCCGTAACTCCCTCGCCAGGCGAATCACCTCGACGCTCTCACCGGAATACGAGAACAGCAGGGCGCAGTCGTGTTCGCCCACAAATCCCAGGTCGCCGTGCAGGGCTTCGACGGGGTGCATGAAGACGGCGGCGCTGCCGGTGGACGACAGGGTTGAGGCGACCTTCATGGCCACGATGCCGGCCTTGCCCACGCCACTCACGATGATGCGGTTGCGGCCGCACCGTTCCTCGTCGTGCAGCAGGGTCTCACACGCCTCGGCAATGGTTCCGTCATCGCTGCTGAAACGATGCACGACACGCGCCAAGGCCTCCTGCTCGTGACGCAGCACGTTGAGGAAGCTGGCCGTCATGTTGTCGCGTATCCGATCGGCTTTCACGTGGCCTCCCGGGTTTCCCAATGGGACTCGTTGGCGTTATTGCAAGACGACCGGCGGCGACGCCTGCAGGGCTTCGCGTATCTGCAGCACTTGTCGCAGGAGCCCTTCGAGCTGGTGCAGCGGAACCATGTTCGGTCCGTCGCTCGGGGCGTTATCGGGGTCTTCGTGGATTTCCATGAACAGCACATCAATGCCGAGCGCCGCGGCGGCGCGCGCCAAATGGGGCACGAACTGCCGCTGGCCGCCCGACCGGCTCCCCTGTCCTCCCGGCATCTGCACGCTGTGCGTGGCGTCGAAAACGACAGGGTAGCCAAGCTCGCGCATTTGCGGTAGGCCGCGAAAATCGACCACCAGGGCATTGTAGCCAAAGCAGGTGCCGCGCTCGGTCAGGAGAATGTCCCGCGCGCCGCCGGATTCCAGCTTGCCCACCACGTGCCGCATGTCCCACGGGGCGAGAAACTGGCCTTTCTTCACGTTGACGGTCCGCCCCGTAGCAGCGGCGGCCAGCAGCAAATCGGTCTGTCGGCAGAGAAAGGCCGGGATTTGCAGCACGTCCACGACCTCCGCCACAGTCGCCGCCTGGGCGCTTTCGTGCACGTCCGTCAACACCGGCACCCCGACCTCGTCCTTGACGCGCTGCAGAATCTTGAGGCCGACATCCATCGGGTGGCCCCGGAAGGCATCGATGGACGTCCGGTTGGCCTTGTCGAAAGAGGACTTGAAGATCATCGGGATGCCCAGACGATCGCAGATCTCGCGGATGCCATCGGCCATCCGGAGCGTGAAATCCTCGGACTCGATCACGCACGGGCCGCCGATCAGCGCGAGCTTACACTCGTCGCCAACCTGCAGAGTATCGGTAATGTTGCTCCTGATCATGGCATGACTCCTGTTCAAATGTGCTGGGGCCGAATCTCGGTATCCCCAGAGGCGGCAAATGCGCCTTAACGATAGCGCTGCAGCAACCCGTTGATGAGTTCAGTCGTTGAAGCGCCCTCTACGTAGGGTACGAGGTGCACCGAGCCGCCGTATGCCTCCACTTCTTCTCTTCCCACCACCATCTCAAGCGCGTAGTCGCCGCCCTTGACGAGCACATCCGGCCTGAGGGATTTAATCAACGCCAACGGGGTGGCTTCGCCGAAAAGAACCACGTAGTCCACACAGGCGAGAGCGGCGAGCATGCGCGCCCGTTCGTCCTGCGGGCGCAGCGGCCGTTTTTCGCCCTTCAGCCTGCGGACCGACTCGTCGTCGTTCAGCGCCACGACCAGGCAGTCGCCAAGCGCCCGCGCTTGCTGGAGGTAATGAATGTGCCCGCCATGTAGCAGATCGAAGCAGCCATTCGTGAAGACGATTCGCTCGCCTCGCTGCCGGTGCTGCTGAAGCGCCCTCGACAGCTCGTCGCAGGTGCACAATTTGCTCCGCCAAGGGGCGTTGCGCGCCCGTATATGGGCCTCCAATTCTTCCGGGTACACAACTGCCGTGCCCGTCTTGCCGACGACGATGCCCGCCGCCACGTTGGCCAGCCGCGCAGCCTCGGCGTATGGCAGGCCGCCGATGGCCGCTGCCGCAAAGGCGGCGATTACGGTGTCGCCGGCTCCGGTCACGTCGTAAACGTCGCGGGTGTGTGCGGGCAAATGCTGCGGGGCTTCCGGGGGATGAAACAGGCTCATGCCCGCTTCGCCGCGCGTCACCAGAAGGGCCTGCGCCTCGCTTTGTCGCAACAACGATTCGGCGGCAGCGGTCAGGGACATCTCGTCCTCTAGAGGGTCACCCGTCGCGTGCCTGACCTCGGCTAGGTTAGGGGTCAGCACGGTGGCGCCTCGGTAGTGGGTGAAGTCCCGCGCCTTGGGATCGACGAAAATGGGTAGGTTAGCGGCCTTTGCCTTGGCAAAGAGGGGTACAAGCAGGTCGGGCACGCAGACGCCTTTGTTGTAATCGGAACAGATGAGACCATCCACTTTAGCCAGGATGGATTCGGCCCCGGCCAACGTTTGAGCAATCAGCTCAGCCGGCAGAGGAAGGCGGCTTTCCTGATCCAAGCGCACCAACTGCTGGTGCCGGGCGATGAGGCGAGTCTTCTCGGTAGTCGGGCGCCCGGCATCCTGCACCAGCAAGTCATCGTTAATGCCTTGCGCCCGTACCTGTTCCCGTACGTACCGCCCTGTGATGTCGTCGCCAACCGCTCCCACCAGGCGCACCTCACAACCCAGCGCGCGAAGGTTGGCCGCCACGTTGGCAGCGCCGCCCAGGACGTGCCGTTTTTCGGTGCTTTCGAAGACAGGTACCGGGGCCTCGGGGGAGATGCGGGAGACGTGTCCCGACAGGTACGTGTCGCACATGACGTCGCCGATAACGAGGACCGCTATCGGATTTCGAGGCCAGGATTTGTGCGGCAGTGTGTTCATGGGGGGTATAGGGTGTCAGTCTCCGAACAGGGCGTCTTCCACCAGCTCGCACAAGATGTGAATGATGGTGATGTGACCCTCCTGGATGCGCTGTGTCGAACACGACGGCACAACAATACTCAGGACACCATCCATCTTTCCAATGTGGCCGCCGTCGTTCCCCGTCAGGGCCACCCGCTTCATGCCTGCACTCGCGGCGGCCTCGAAAGCCTTGATGACGTTCGCCGAGTTGCCCGACGTCGAGATGCCGACGAGAACATCATCGGCAGCGCCGATGGCCTCTACCTGTCTGGCGAACACCTCTTCATAGCCGAAATCGTTGGCGCACGCGGTCAGGATGGAGGTGTCGGTCGTCAGCGCCACGCACGGCAGGCCGCGCCGGTCCTTTTGGAACCGGCCGACCAGCTCGCCGGCCATGTGCTGGGCGTCGGCGGCGGAACCGCCATTGCCGCAGACCAGGACCTTGTGGCCCTTGGCAAGCGCGTCGATGAGCAGGCGCACGGACCGTTCGATGTTTTCGGCATGGCCGGCCAGCCGCTGTTTGGTGCGGATGGCGTCCTGCAGGATGTCGGCTATTTTGCTTTGCATGGTATCCACGTCGTCAGTCCGCCGCGGAAAGCGTCAAAAGCTGTGCTTCAACCAGCGCGCGGCGCAGTTCTTCTCGCTCAGCCGGGGTGATTGGAATCAGAGGCGGGCGCACGACCGCGCGCGGTTGTCTTCCCAAGAGAACCAGGGCTTCCTTCATGCGGTTGTGCATGTCCACGGCTGGGGCAGCATAGAAAACCTGCACCAAGGGGCACAGAAGCTCGTGCAGGCGCTGGCTCTCGGCCAGATCGCAACGCTGCACCGCCTGCCAAAGCGCCACTTGCAGATCGGCCACAACGCTGCCCATGCCGGACAACAGACCATCGCAGCCCAATACCAGCGAGGAGAGCAGCCAGGCGCTGTGCGTGCTGAGTACCGAGAAGGGGCGCCCGAGGTTGTGCAGGGCGTTGATATTGTTGGTGTGTTGTAACCCGTCGTTGCACCAGTCCTTCATGGCGACGACAGAAGGCACCGTTTCGGCGAGGCGGACGAGGGTGTCCGTCGTATAGCCTTGACCGCCGGCCAGCGGGTAATTGAAGGCGATGAGCGGCAAATCGGTTGCGGAAGCAATGGTGGCGAAATGTTTCAGGACCATTTCGGGGCGACGTTGGGCGCCCATGATGAAGGGCTGCGGCGGGAAAATCAGCAAGCACCAGGCTCCCGCGCTTTGGGCCAAGCGGGCCAAACGGGCGCCTTGCAGAGAGTCGTCCGCATAGATGCCGGAGATAATGGGCAACTTGTCGCCCAATTCGTCCAGGGTAATGTCCAGCACCTCTCGCTGCTCGTCCGCCGACAGCGCGTGCACCTCGGCAGCGTGGCCGTTGGTGGTGATTGCCGTGATGCCCTCCACCGCGGCCAGGTCGCGCAGGTGTTGGCGATACGCCGGGGCATCGATTTTCCAATCCGGCGTGAATGGCAGCAGGTTGGCGGGAATCACGCCGCGCGGGATGTAAGCCGTCATCGCGTCTCCTTTATGCCGGCGGCTTGCCGGACAGCAGCGCCCCGATTTCGGACGGCTCGAAGCGGATGCCGACGTAGAAGCCGCCGAACAGGGCGTAGTGTGAACTGGCAGGGTCGAAGCGCATCTCGTAGATCAGCTTTTTGAACACCAGCGGGTCGTCGGCGAACAGCGTCACGCCCCATTCCCAGTCGTCGAACCCCACCGAGCCGCTGATGATCTGCGTGACCTTGCCGGCGTACTTGCGCCCCACCATGCCGTGGCCGCGCATCAACTGCCGGCGCTCTTCCATCGGAAGGGCGTACCAGTTGTAGGTCTCGCCGCGTTTCTTGTCCATGGGATAGAAGCACACGTAGCGGCCAGCCGGAACGGCGGGATACAGGCGGGGACGCAGCGCCTCCTTCTGGGCCGCCAACTCGCGTTCGCGGGCGGCCTCGAAGCCCTCGACGCCGGGTTCCAGACCCTCGGCGGCGAGCTTCCGGTTGACGACTCCCAGCACCTCGTACAAGCCTAGTTCGACGACGGATAGATAGCTGTAGGCGGGCTGCAGATACGGGAACAGCGCGGTCTGGCGCAGCCCGAGCTCAACGCCGTTGAGGGCTTCCAGCGTGGGCCGGAAATGCACCGCCAGGATGTCCGCCTTGTGGCCCAGGACGCTGAAGAAGGCGCTCATGCCCTGCTCCGGGGTGGCCTGCGTCGCCAGCCAGTCGGCGCTTTCGGCGATGACGGCGTCACGCTCCGCTGGTGCCATGGCGCGCCACTCGGGCCACTTTACCGTGTACATGTCGTGCTGGATGTACCAGCCTTCCAGTGTTTCGGGTGCCTCCGAGCGGGTCATGGTGACGCCTCCTGTTGCGCCGCACGCCATAGGCATACTCTAAAGAATAGGGAAAGATGTCGTATCGGAACGCTTGCCGGAGACCGTGCCGGCGGGATCGGCTGAAGGGATTCCGTTTACTGTGCGCCGTTTATACTGCATCGCGGCGTACCGGTCAATTCCGCGCCAGCAGACACGGTGCGATGCTTTGCCGGTGCAACCGGGAGCAGAGCCCTGTAGAATTGGCAACCATTCGATTCCATGACATGCAGCGTGTAACGAGTCATTCTGGCATATTCTCGTAGAGCCCATGTGTGCAGCAACCCATAAGGAGCAGGTGCGATCATGTCCGATGCCTCCGATCGTCTCGTCCAACGGCTTGAGCGGGTTCAACAGCGGCTGACCGAGTATCAGGTCGACGCCTATCTGGTTCCCTCTTCCGACGCCCACCTGAACGAATACGTGCCAACCTACCAGTGCCGCCGCGCCGCCATCAGCGGTTTTACCGGGTCGGCGGGCGACGTGCTGCTGTCGCCTTACGGGAACCACCTGTTCGTGGACTCGCGCTACCACCTGCAGGCTGAACAGGAAGTCGATCCCGGTCAGTTTCGTGTTCACAAGGTTGGGTTGGCCGACGCATATACCCTGAAGGGCTGGCTCGCCGAAATGGAAAAGCAGCACGGGACATTGCGGGTCGGCTTCGATCCGTTTCTGCACGCCATGGCGTCCCATGCGTCCTACGCAGCGGCCCTGTCGGCGTCCGGCTCGGCCTTGGTGCCGATCGACATCAATCTGATTGACGAGGTGTGGGACGACCGCCCGGCGGCGCCGGCGCAGCCGATCTATGCTCTGCCTGATGAGGTGACGGGCCGATCGGTCGGCGACAAGCTGGCGGCCATTCGCCAGAAGATGACCGAGGCCGGAGCCGGGGCGCTGATCGTCACAAAGCTGGACGAGATCGCCTGGATAACCAATCTGCGGGGTAGTGACATCGACTACAATCCGGTGTTCGAGTCCTACTTGATCGTCGAGAGCGAGCGCGCCATCTGCTTCACCCACGCTACGCCCTCCGCGACTCTTCGTCAGGAGGTCGCACCCGACATCGTTTTCCAGGCTTATGAGGCATACCCCCAGGCGGTGCGGCAGTTGGAGATACCCGCCGGGCAGGCGGTGTGGCTCGACCCCGACGGCACGACGATGGGCACGCGCTTGCTGCTGCCGGAGACGGCCTGCATTCGTGAGCACCGCAACCCCGTGGTGGCGATGAAGGCGGAGAAGAACGACGCCGAGGTCGCCAGCATGCAGCGAGCGCATCTGCACGCCGCGGCGGCGAAGATTCGCAGCCTGGCTCGCCTTGAGCAACTTCTTGACGCGGGCCAGGGTGTGAGCGAACGGGCGTACTCGGAAATGCTGCATGAGGAGTATTCCAGCGAGGAGGGGTTTAGTGACTTGAGCTTCACCACCATCGCCGCGGCCGGGGCGAACGGCGCGATTGTGCACTATAGCCAAGCCAGTGATGACGTTTTGCTCACCGACGGAGACCTGTTTCTGGTGGATTCCGGGGCGCAAGTCATGGGAGGGACGACGGACGACACGCGCACCGTCGTTGTCGGCTCGTGCACGGACCGCCAGCGCCGACTGTATACTCTCGTGCTGCGCTGCCATATCCAGTTGGCGCGGCAGAAATTTCCCGAGGGCACCAGCGGTGAGGCGCTAGACGCGGTGGCGCGCTCCCTGATGTGGAATGCCGGTCTGGATTACGGACACGGCACCGGGCACGGCGTGGGCGCGTTTCTCAATGTCCATGAGGGTCCGCAGCGCCTGTCGCCGCACGGCAGCGGCGAGCCGCTGAAGCGCGGCATGGTGGTCTCGAACGAACCCGGCTATTACGAGGAGGGTTGGGGCGGCATCCGCCTGGAAAACCTGTACGTTGTGGTACCCGATGACGACATGCCGCCGCATCCGTCCGGCAAGGGCTGGCTGCGATTCGAGCCGCTGACGCTGATCCCCTTCGATCAGCGCCTGATCGACCGGGAACAGCTTTCTGCCGCCGAGGCCGCTTGGCTCGACGAGTATCATGAGCGTGTCCTACAAACGATGGAACCGCTGCTGGTGCCGGAACACCGCGCTTGGCTGCGGGACGCCTGTACGACGACGGCGTGATGGCTTCAACTGTCAGGCGGGGAGAAGGGTGGGCATGAAAATACGGATCGGGGTTGGATTTTCCGGCTGGCCATTCGAGTGCGTCGACGATTTCTGGGATATGGTGGATCTCGTGGAAGAAAGCGGGCTGGATTCAATCTGGCTGAATGATCGCATCCGCAACCCTGCTCCGGCGCTCGAACCCATCACGGCATTGGCTATGATTGCAGGACGAACGCAGCGCATCAAATTCGGCATGAGTGTGGCGGTGCTGCCGGTGCGCGACCCGCTGATCCTGGCCAAGGAAATCGCCACCATCGACTTCCTTAGCAACGGCCGCATGCTGCCGGCTTTCGGGCTGGGGGTAGCCCAGGAAGCAGAGTGGCTGGCGGTGGGCAGGACGCCGCAGCGCCGGGGCGCTATGACCGACGAGGCCGTGCCGCTGATGCGCCGTTTGTGGAGCGAGGAGGCGGTTTCGCATGCGGGCGAATTCTACAGCACCCACGAGTTGACGATTCAGCCCAAGCCTTGTCAGCAACCCTTGCCGGTCTGGTTCGGGGGTCGCTCCCAAGCGGCTTATAAGCGGGTGGCCCGTTTGGGGGACGGCTTCTTGGGATCGTACCAACCGCCTTCTGAGGCAGGGAAGGCCGTGGGCGCAATCCGCAGCGCGGCTGAGGCGTATGGACGGGAGGTGCCGGAGGATCATTACGGAACGATCGTTCCGTTTCACTTCGGAGATGGGGACCTAAGCGCTGAGATCCAGACGTTGATGAAGCGTATCGACCCGAACACGCCGTTCGAATCCTATGCCGCTTGGCGTAAACCGGATGCCATTCTGCGCCGAATCGACGAATATGTGGAAGTGGGTGTCAGCAAATTCGTCCTGCGCCCGATGGTTTCCGGCGCGGCGTTCTACAATCAGCTGGCTCGGTTGGCCAAGCTCGTCGTGCCCCGATATCATACGGATTGAACCCGGCCATTCATGGAATGGTATCGGCGACCTCCTCCAGCAAGGTCTCCAACACGGCGGCGCGAGACTGCAGGGGCAGCAATAGCGTCTGCTCAATGACCTCCCTCAAATCCGCCATGTCAGGATGCATGTCTTCGGTCATGCCTTCCAGCGTGAGAACGGCCTGTTCCAACGAATCCTTGGCATCTTCCAACCCCATGAGCACTTCTTCCATCAGAACGATAGCCATATTTTTGTCCTCCTTGGCCAAATGACATTATATGCTTGCAGACTGGTGAACCTTGTCATGTTCAGGACCTGATAACAGGGCTATGTTCGGGGAGGCGTCCCATCCGGTCGCGTCACCGCCGACGTCAACTCTTGCAACAGGGCACCGTAACGTTCGGCCCCGCCTTGCTCCCAGGCCGTCAACAATGCGGTGCCAATGATGCCGATGTCAACGAGCCCTTTGACGCGCTGCAAATCCTGGTGTGTGCGGAGGCCAAAGCCAAGCGCCAACGGCAAAGATGTAGCTGAACGACAACGCGCGATGAAGGCTTCCAGACCCTCATCGACCTGCGTATGGCGGCCGGTAACACCCCGACGTGCGACACAATACACGAAGCCGCTGGCTTTGGAGGCAATCTCCCGAAGTCGCGGCTCGGAGTTGACCGGCGTCATCATGACAATGGGCGATTGCTGGTAGGCGGCAGCGTATTGATGCAGGTCGTCAGCCTCTTCCGGGGGCAGGTCGGCCACGATGAACCCGCCACCGCCGTGCTCCGCCAGACAAGCGCAAAACTGTTCATGGCCCATCTGAAGAATGCTATTGTAATAACCCATCATCAGGACTTTGAAGTCAAACGCGGTGGTGGCCCGCTGCATGAACGCGAAGTAGTTTTCCCAGGCGACGCCGGCTTCGAGCGCGCACTGGTTGGCGCGCACGAACACCGGACCGTCGGCGATTGGCTCACTGAAGGGGAGTTGGAGTTCCACGAGATCGACATCCGCCCGCTGCATGGCTTCCAGCATGGTCATGTTGGCCTCGAAGGAAGGGTATCCGACGATGGCATGGGTCATCACCAGGAGTCGTTTCCGCTGCAAACGCTGGCGAATATAGTCTTCCAAGCGTGTCATGCCGGCATCCCGTCGTTTGCGGTTGTCCCTGCATTCCATTCCCCCACCTTTTGCCGCAAGAATGCCCGCCAGGGGTCGTCGCCGAGCGCTTCAGCAATCGTAAAAATGTCCTTGTCACCGCGCCCCGACTGATTGATCAAAATGCTGTCCTGCGATGACAAATGCGGGGCTTCCTTCAGCGCGGTGACAAAGGCGTGGGTGCTCTCCAGGGCGGGAATGATGCCCTCGCGCCGCATCACCTGTTGCAAGGTAGCCAGAACGTCGGTGTCCGTGGCGGCTTCAACGCGGATGCGGCCGATGTCATGCAGGTGTGCCAAGACGGGACCTACGCCAACATAATCCAAACCTGCTGAGACTGAATGCGTTGGCCGCATCTGCCCTTCGGCATTTTGCAGAAAGCGCGTTTTGTAACCCTGCGCGACCCCAGTGGACCCCACATTGCGCGCCAGCCGAGCTGCATGTTGGCCGCTGTCCAAGCCCAGGCCGCCCGCTTCGACGCCCACTAGCTCCACCTCTGCGTCATCCAGAAAGCCGGCAAAGATGCCCGAGGCATTCGATCCGCCGCCGACACACGCATAAACCCTTTTCGGTAGCTTGCCGGTCTGCTCCAACGTCTGCGAACGGGCCTCCCGGCCAATGAGCGATTGGAAGTAGGTGACCATTTGCGGAAAGGGATGCGGACCGCATACCGTGCCCATGACGTAGTGCGTCGTGTGCATCGAGTCGGCCCAATCGCGCAGCGTGGCGTTAATGGCGTCTTTCAGAGTTTTGGTGCCGTCGTCCACGGACACCACGCGCGCACCCAGTTGCTCCATCCAGAACACATTCGGCCGCTGTCGCTCCACGTCCACCGATCCCATGTAAATCGTGCACTCAAATCCCATGCGCGCCGCCATGGTTGCCGTGGCCACGCCGTGCTGGCCGGCCCCCGTTTCCGCGATAACCCGTTGTTTGCCCATGCGCTGCACCAACAATCCCTGCCCCATCACGTTGTTGACCTTGTGCGCACCGGTGTGGTTCAGATCTTCCCGTTTGGCGTAAATCTGCGCGCCGCCAAGGTCCTTGCTCAAATTTTCCAAGTGGGTCAGCGGCGTGGGGCGGCAGGAGTAACTCGACATCAAGGCAACATACGCATCCCAGAAGGCAGGGTCGGACTGGGCGTCGTTGAAGGCTGCCGTCAATTCCTGAATGGTTTCGTGCAGGATTTCCGGGATGAATGCTCCGCCAAACTGCCCGTAATAACCATCGCGGCCGACGGAAAATTGGAAAAGTTCGGCGTACATGGGTCGCTGCTCCCTCTCAAAGGACTGCTCTTGGGAGTTTCTTGCTCTAAGAACAGCGTATGGTAGCATGATTTGTCTGCATGGAGCACATGCGGTGACCGGTACAACATACCGAGAGGAACGCATCCATGACCTTGAAAGACCAAGCCTGCATCGTCGGGGTTGGAGAAAGTGCCTACACCAGAGGGTCGCAGAAGACCGTTCTGCGTCTGGTACTGGAAGCTTCCCGGCATGCCATCCGCGACGCCGGGTTGACGGTGCAGGACATTGACGGCTTCGTCTTGTCTTCGTCCTACATCTATCAGGAAGCCTTGGCCGCCAATCTGGGGGTGAGCGATCTGCGGTACTCCACGACGGTGCAAATGGGTGGTGCCAGCCCAGTAACGGCCTTACAAAGCGCCGCTATGGCCGTCACTCTGGGCGTCGCCCGCAACGTGCTGGTCCCTTTTGGCTGGAACGGCTACTCGGAGGCACGTATCAGCCGTCGCGAGCGGCCCGACGCGCCGCCGCGACCCGATAATGCCCTGAGCCAGGCCCTGCGCAACTACTATGCCCCTTATGGCGCGCTGGCCCCGGTTCAGCACTACGCCTGGCTGGCCACGCGGCATCGAGAACTTCATGGCACGACTGACGAAGAAATGGGCGAAGTTGCCCTCGCCAGCCGTTTCCACGCCCAGCACAACCCCCGCGCCTACATGTATGGCCGTATGTTGACCATGGAACAGTACCTCCAATCCCCCATGATTGCTTCTCCCTTCCGTGTCCTTGACTGCTGTCTGGAAACAGACGGCGCTTGTGCGGTAGTCGTGACGTCGGCGGAACGCGCTCTCGACCTGCAACATGACCCCGTGTACATCATGGGCATTGCGGAAGGGCACCCCTATCCTGCTGATGACATCCCGAATCGCCCCGATTTCTTCAGGATTGGCCTCAGCTTCGCCGCACCGCACGCCTTCGGAATGGCTGGTGTGACGCCTCAGGATATGGATTTTGCCCAGATTTACGATTGCTTTACGTACGTTGTAATGTTGCAACTGGAGGCGCTTGGATTTTGCGGGGTAGGCGAGTCGCGTGAGTTTGTTAAAGGCGGCACATTGCGCGTTGATGGCGACTTGCCCTGTAACACGCACGGCGGTCTGCATTCCGAGGCGCACGTTTGGGGCCTCAATCATGTTGTGGAGGCGACCCGGCAATTGCGGCATGAAGCCGGTTTGCAGGTGGAGAATTGCGAGTTGGGCTTGGTGACTGGATGGGGTGATTTCGGCGACGGCAGCCTGGTTATTCTCAGGAGGTAACCAATGGAAGCCTATGGCAAGCCGTTACCTCGTGGCGAGGACTTCAACGGCGAGTTCTACCAGTTCTGTAAGCAGCATGAATTGCGCTTCCAGCGCTGTCGGGATTGTGGAACATGGCGACACATGCCCCGTGAGAGTTGTCAGACCTGTGGCTCGTTCAACTGGACCTGGGAGCGCGCCGGCGGCAAGGGGCAAGTCTTCAGTTGGACTGTGATTCACCGCGCTTTGCACCCTGGCTTTGCGGAGGAATTGCCGTATGCCGCTGTTGTGGTGGAATTGGAGGAGGGCGTTCGGATGGTCTCCCACGTGCTTGATTTGCCCGCCGACCGGTTGCGCTTGGGGCTGCCCGTAGAAGTTGTTTTCGACGACGTAACGCCAGAAATTACCTTGCCGAAGTTTCGACCCCTGCCATAACTTGCTGTTCGATGCAGACGCTCAAGGCATGCTGTACCGGCTCTCGGTGCGAATCAGACAATCACCTCTTGGAACGATTGTCCCGGCGGCATCAAAGGCAGGCATTCCTCGTAGGGCGTTACAAACTCGATAAAATGCGGACCGCGGTGGGATAGCGCGCGTTGCAGAGCGGGCTTCACGTCTTCCGGTTTGCAGACGCGGTCTACGAAGTCGGCTTTAAAGCCATTTCCCTGGGCGAGCAAGGTCCAATTTTTGCCCCGTTTGACGACACCCGTCTCTCGACCTTGATAGAAACGGTGATTCCACATTCGCACAATGCCGTAGCCGTCGTTATTGAGCACCAGGACCTTTACGGCCAGATTCTCGTCCCAAATGGTCTCCAACTCAGCCTCGGAGAAGCGCAAGCTACCGTCGCCAGCCAGACAAATGACAAGGGCGTCAGGTTCGGCCATTTGCGCCCCAATGGCCATGGGTAGACCGGAGCCCATCGCACCCTGACCGCCGGAAGTCATGAATTGCCAACCTTGCTCCATGGCCAGGTATTGTCCGGCCCACATCTGGTGGTCGCCGACCTCCGTGGTGTAGATGACCCGACAAGGGTCAACCGCGACGCGTTGGCCCACAACCTCATTGAGCAACTGCAAGACGTGCTGCGCTTGCAGCTGTTTCGGGCGGCGAGTGTAGGTTGAGGGGTATTCCTTCTCAACCTCCGCAATAGCCTGACGCCAATCGGGATAATCGAATACGCCCGTAAGCCGACACCTCAACGCGCCCAAAGTTTCCTTCAGGTCACCAACGATTCCAAGCTTCCGTTCGGGCAGCACTTTATGAATTTGTCCCGGGTCGATGTCAAAATGGATCAGGCGCTTGGCCTGTGGCGCAAACCGGGCTGTGTCCCCCGTGATGCGGTCGTCATAGCGCGAACCCAGTGAAATCACCAGGTCGGCATGATGCACGATCCAGTTGGCGACATAGAATCCGTGCATGCCAAGCAATCCGTAGTTGCATGGATGCGAGGTGGCAAGCGCGGGCTTGCCAGGAATGGTGTAGACCACTGGACTTGGCACGACCTCTAGGAATTGCTCCAGTTCGCGCTCAGCCCCAGCCAGCACCAAGCCGTAACCCACGATGATGACAGGCCGTTCCGCGGTGTTGAGATGGGCTGTCACCTCGTCCAATTCGGCGCTTAGGGTTTCATTAAACGTTTCATTTGAGATGGCTGAATCGATCGGTTCCAGGTCGGCGCGATAAGCACCAAGATCTACCAGAGACTGTTGGGCATCTTTTGTGAGATCGATCAGCACCGGCCCCGGGCGACCCTCCCTGGCAAGATGAAATGCCTCGCGGACCACGTCAGGCATCTCCTCGGGCCGGCTCACGTAGTACACCTTCTTTGCCGTTGGCGCGGCAATTCTGGTGATGTCCGTTTCTTGAAAGGCATCGGTGTTACGGGCAAACGTTGGCACTTGGCCCGTTACAACCACCAACGGCACGTTGTCACGGTAAGCGTCCGCAATGGCCGTAATGGTATTGGTTGCGGCCGGTCCCGACGTCACCACACATACCCCAACTTTGCCCGTAGCCCGCGCATACCCCATCGCAGCCCACGCTGCGCCCGGTTCAGTTTGGAAGATAGACATTTCCAGGTGTTCTGCCTCCTGCAAGGCATCCATCCCTTCCATAATGGCACCGCCCGTCAAAGCCATAACTTGCTTCACACCCTGAGCCTGCAGCAAAGCGACGAACAAATCAGCGCCGCGGTCTTTAATCCTTGGTATATACGGTTGGCTTTGTATGCTCATAATAACTGCATGTCCCCACATCAATACTTTGGACAGTTTTGACAGCCAGGTAGCCGCACGAGTTCTCCAATTCTATAGTTGTGTTAGCCAACGCAACCGAAGAATGGAGGTGCCTCGTGCGACTGCTTCAGAGTATACTTACGACGTTGTCCAAAACCAAGAGACCGCAACGCAAATTCATCGCCCATCTGCTGGGACTTCTGCTGATGCTTCCTGGCCATGCCACGTTTCGCAATCTCAGCCGCTACAGTTCGTATCACGAGCGCACCTTCGTGCCTTGGTACGACCCCCCGTTTGACTTTGTCTCACTCAACAAGGCGGCGATTACCCAGGTTATCCCGCCCGGACATCAGCAGGCCTTGCTCATTGATACCAGCTTCATCCCCAAAATGGTACCCACACCTATGGCCTTGAGCGCTTCTGGAACAGCCGCCACCTGCGCAGTGAAAAAGGTCTGGAAGTCTCTGCCGTGGCGTGGCTCGACATTACCGACAACTGCGCCTATGGCCTCAGTGTCGAGCAGACGCCGCCGAGCGACAAGAGCGCTGAGCCGCAAGGCACACGCATCGATGCCTATCTGGAGCAATTGAGAGGCGTGCTCTGCGGCCATCACCTGGGTCATCTATGCTATGTGATAACGGATGGCTATTACAAAACGCAAATTCTTTGACGGGGTTCGCGCCCTCGGGCTGGACCAGATTGGCAAACTGCGCCGCGACGCCAATCTGCGCTATCTCTACCAGGGACCGGGGCGCCCAAGACCTACGGCGGCAAGGTCCATTGGGACGACCTGTCACGCTTTGAGCGGGTGTACAGCGAAGACGACGCCACCTTGCTCTATCATCAAGTCCTCAACCACGTTCATCTTCGGCGCAATCTGCGAGTCGTGCTCGTGGTGGATACCCGCACCCAACGGCGGGTGGTCCTGTTCCGCACCGATACCGACGTGGATGCGCAGACGCTTTATCGTGGGTACAAAGCGCGCTTCCAAATCGAGTTTCTCTTCAGAGACGCCAAGCAGTTTGCGTCTCTGAGTGCCTGTCAAGCGCGCTCGCAAGCGAAGCTGCATTTTCACTTCAATGCCAGTATGAGTGCTCTCACTTTGGGCAAACTGGAAGCGCGACAACAAAGCGTTGGTGCTCAGGCAGGGTTTTCGATGGCGAGTCTCAAACGGCGTGCCTTCAACCAATATCTGCTGGAGCGAATTTCTCAGCATCTAGCCCAGGGGCATAGCCTGGAAAAATCCAGCCCCGATTACCAAACCCTTTGCAACGATGGCACGATCACCGACAGGGCTGCCTAAATTCTGTCCGAAGTATTGCATATACCTAATGCAAGGAATTCAAAATGTTTTCATGTTATTCCGACATAAGATCCCACCACATATAAGTCATTTGTAAATAGCAATTGCTTTTAGCTGCCAGGCAGGGAAGCGCCACTGAACTATACACGACAAAAGTCATTGAGTAGTTGAAAGAAAAGGTGTAACCACCTACGGTGGAAGGCCAACCAAGCCTCTCTACACCGACTGACGTCTCAGGAAATTACACCGTGAATCACTCTACTAGGCGGCTCACCGACTTACTCCAATTGACCTTTGGCTTACACCGCGCGCATCACCTGCCTGACGGCTCTCGTCATCGCCCTGTTCAAGGTCGAAACCGTTAATCTGACCCAGCTGCCCGCGGGCTTTCCTGGTCCTGCCGAGATCGACCGCCTGCAACATTTTTTCAAACACGTTCGGCTCCAACCCGCTCGGATGGCGCCATTCGTGCTCTCTTTTCTACTCGTGACCCCCCCTACACCTTGGCGCGAAAAAGTGTAACTCCAATACCCATGAGCGCATCGATGTCAACGGCACGGAGAGAAGTCCCATTTTCTGCACGTTAAGGGACTTCAACCCGGGTGGCTATCCCGAAGCAGCCTTGACGTCCTCCTCCTTCACCGGCACGGAACTTTTTCAGACGTCTTCCCCGTTCGACCTCGTGTTCCTTAGATCGGGCCGCGTCTCGTTTCACTGGCTTTGGGCAACCGGTATGCGCTTGCCCTCTGGGACTTACCTGATCGTTGTGTCGAGTCCGTGTGATGACGCCCTGGAGAGGTACAAGCAGAGGTGGCAGATAGAAGTGCTCTTCGAGGCTCTTAAATCAAGAGGGTTCAGCCTTGAAGAGACACGCTTGAGAGATGCCAAGCGCTTGGAGACGTTATGTGGTGTGTTGGCGATAGCTTTTTGCTGGGCCTACATGTGGGGGTGCCTGGCGGCATGTCGTCAAGCCGATTCAACTCAAGACGCATCAAAGGCCCGCCAAAAGCACTTGTTCATCCACTCTACCCAATATAATTTTGTCCTGTACAGTGGGTAAGCGCATATGACGTTATCCGGTTAAGACCTGCAACAGATAGCGTCGGTCCACCTAGCCCGTTTGCGTCTGGCCTTCATGCCGCGCTTGTGACTCAATTCTCGTCGTATCAGGTTCAGGGCGGTGTGACGCAACACCGACATCGTTTGAGCGCTGGCGTCTTGACGAATCCGACGGTCGTCTTCCTGAAAACTCACGTCAAGCACCCAATGAAGTGAATTCTCGATGCCCCAATGCCGACTCACCGCCTGCGCAAAACGCGCCGCATCACACGACAGTGAGGCCAGAAAATAACGCCGCTCACAAGACACCCCATCGCCAACTCCACCTGCGACTCGACCGTGCCAACGCCGGCAATACCCGCCCACGAGCCCTTCACCCCCAAACACTCAATGTCAGGCGTGAGCCAATAGTGGCGCGTCTCGATACGACCATGATCGGTATACATACTGCGGTAATCATCGCATCTCACATCCCGCAACGCAGTCGTTGTGACCGCGTTGTGGAGCGTCGCGTGGTTGTCTTTGAGAGCCAAGACATAATCAACCCCTTGCTCGACGGTGCTATGGGCGATCTCCTTTTCACATCCCATGGCGTCGGTCGTCACCGTCGCCCCGTCGAGGGCCAACAGCCCGAGCAAGTGGGGAATGGCGATGATTTCATTGAACTTGTCATCGGCCCTGAACCTGATTCAGGGTCTTCCCAGCCCTCTGCGCCACTGATGACGGCGAACAAGGCAATCACGAAGATGTCAAAAGGGTGTCGGATGTTGGGGTCTCGAGGATCACTGACCGAGGCAAAGTGATTCAACAATCGAGACGACGCGGGTTTTTCCATGCCCAGCTCTTCTCCAGGCTGAGTGTCCTTACACGCGATGACTCTGGATAACCTGAATCAGAACCCATGGCAATCCTCATATGCGCTTACCCTGATCTGCCAGAAGATTTTCCGTAGCGCTCAGACGCGCCTGGATGTGTTCTACGGCTGGTGTTCGGGACGCAGGAGGTCGAACACGGTTTTGACTGGATTAAAGGTGCTGAGAGGTACTTCCACGAACATCGTGTTCCAGTGAGCCATGGTGCCGTTCCACAAGCCCGGAAGCTCGAGGGCTTTCAAAGGACGCCCTTCATGGGTCTTGTAGGCGATGAAATAAGCGTCCGGGTCCCTAAACGTCTCAAGCCTGAAAGGCCGACCTTGGTAATCACGCATTCCGCAGACGATATCCACCGGATTAAAGTGGGTCGAGGCGTTCAGAATGGCTTGTTGTCCCTCCACCGAGGTGTCGATTTGTGACTTCTCCACGATTTGCAATGATAGGTTGTCCCCAGCGCTTTCCGTCCAAAAGGGTCCGCCGCCCGGCTCCCCAAGGTTCTTCACTACGCCGCAGACGCGCAAGGGTCTGTTGAGTTTCGTAAATAGAAAGTGCGACTGCTCGGCGATTGATCGATCAAGCAGATATTCTGGAACGCTTAATGATAAATATTGTTTGGCATATGTGAAAATTTGCTCTAACTGCGACGAACTCACCTGTCCATCTGCCAAAAGTCTCAAATGGGTGAATACTTGATCTTGCAATGTCACAAGATAACCCCCTAGGGCTCTCTTATAGGTATGCGTATCCTCCTTGAGGCGTCCATGAACCACGTTGTCGATATTGTTCAAGTGAACCATATCGGCCTGGATTGCCTGTAGGTTCTCAAGTAACGCGCCATGCCCCCCCGGCCTGAATAGCAAACGATGATGTCGGTCGCGGAAAGGACGATTGTCAGTATCAACTGCAATCGTGTCGGTGGAGGCGTGTTGGTGCGACAACGTGATGCGGTACTGAATGCCTTTTTCTTGGTAACGCTCCTGCATCTCCTCAATAGCACTGTTAACCTCAGCCTCACATCCTGGGCTGACTGTAAAGTGCACTCGAACGACATTATCCCGGTCGAGTGTATGCGCTGCGGCGTCCACCACATGTTCTTCCAAAGGCATTCGACAATAGCCAGTAGCGTATCGATGGAATTTGATTAACGCCTTGGGCAAATTGGCGTAATTGAGTCCACGCGAGGTTAAGAGATGTTCCCAGATTTTGTGAATCTGGCGTTGGGCAATGCATGTCTGGATATCCAGTCCTTCAACGCGTAATGCTATTTCCAGATCATCATAAAACGCAAAGCGGCGTAGCTCCGTCAAAAACTGACTGGCAATCGAAGCCTCGTTGTTCGGAGGTATGGGGACTGTTTCATACTGCTGCAAGAGTCCCTGAAACATCCGCGAGGCCGCTCCGGACGCCGGCACAAATTTCATGACCCGACCAGCAGCAGCAGCCTCTGCATATTTGCGTGATAAGACCTCTATCTCATCCGTACGAAGTACGACAATGCCGTCGCCGACCGTGCAAGGTCGATGCAGCTTGATCCATGGCGTTCCTTTCTGGAAAAGAGCCAGTTGCGCCGCGATAGTTTCCTCCGTGATTCCTCGGGAAATTATGACCTGCCGGTCCTCCGGCGTCGGGAACTCTCTCGACATATCCGTCCTTCCTTGTTCACTGGTCCTGAATTCCGGTATGCAAAAGGGCAGATAAGTTCACTACGCAGCCAGTCGAGAGACGGTTGCGTCAGGATTCCTGGGTGGCGTCGGCGCAGAGAACTGTCACGGCTTGGGCAGGAAGTGAGCTATCGAGTTGGCGTAGTAGCGCAGCATATTGTGTTCGGTATCGCTCGCCCGGTAGAGACCGTCCGTTTCCTGCACCAAGTGCCGCAGTGCCACCATCCAAAGCCCCATTGTGGTTGCGTGTGGTCTGACCTGGGGATATGGACGTACGCCCCGCGCTGCTCAAGGTCGTTGATGAGCGCATGAGCATGTGCCTTAATCTCAAATTCGCTCATGGCCATGTGAGGATGGCGCAAGAACACGGTGGCGATGAGTGGCACCGGCAATACCGGAATGGTTATGGCGATGGCGCCGAACAGCTCACTGCCAAGCCGCTCTGCGGCTTCAAAACGATCTTCTAAGTCCAAAAGGCGAAAATCGATCTTGGTGCGTTCGGTGTATGACCGCATGGCAATCGGCGTTCCAAAATCGACACAGACATAACCAAGCGATACCAGCGTTGTTCCAGCAGGAGTCTGACATTGTGGCCGAGGAACCTGAGAAAGGGCGACAGTATACGTCCCGCTACGTGGAATGGCCCGCGGGTCGAGTTTGCCGACCAGGGTGCGATCTTCCAGCGCTCGATCGTAATTGATACTCGCCGGGATGAACACGAGATCCCGTTCGCCCTTGGGGTCGAACGTCGAGAGCATGTAGTTGATGAGACAGAACCTTGGCTTTTGGAGATACCCGTCGCGGGTAAACTGATCCTCGGGGTAGAACGCCTGCACGACACCACCGGCCGTCGCCATCTGAACGTAGGGAGCCAGTACTCGGCGGTAGAGAGGATTGTCGGATTCTCGACGCACGAAGAACCGTCGAGAGATTTGATCAACGACTGAAGCAGCGGCCAGGTGCGTACCCATTCGCCCACCGTATAGCTCAAGGTGGCGCGGTTCGTGGCCATATAGGCGACGATGATGTAGTCCGTATGGCTGCGGTGATTCATCAGAGAAACACGACACTTGCGTTGGGCTCTATTCTGGCCAGCGCTTCGTCGTCGGCATAGCCTAGGCGGACACGATAGAGAAATTGCAGAATGCGCCGCGCTAGGTAATATCCAATGCGAAAATAGACGTAGGCGTTGAACGACGGGACAATCTCACGCGCATGGCGTCCGGCTTCGCGGATCAGAACTTCTCGCGCCACAGCGGACTTGTGCGCCTCGGCCTCGACCGACTCCATTACCCTGGGATCGTGCGTGAGGCGATCGATAAGGACCTGTCGTTTCGTCTGTTGGAAAGGAGGTATTTGCAGTTGCAGGCGAGTATTGAGTTCATTAATCACACGACTGACACGCCGCCCGAAAAGCCAGCGGGTGCTTGGAACAATCAGGCGGTCAAGAATTACCCAAAGTGAAAGCGCGCCGGCAACTACCACTACCCAGGTTGGAAGGGAGACCGTTTCTGCCATCTTTGCGTCAGGCATGTAGCCGTCAACGTGGCATCCATGCTCCGATTGCACGTGGAAATCGACCGATGCTATAGGGGAAAGGATTGGTATCCGAAAGTCTAACACCCGCAATGCGACCCAAACAATCCCGGCATTCGTGGTCTGCGGACTCTTCGATCAGACAAGGCGAGGAGGAAGGCTTACAAGAACATGCAGAGACTGCGGTGTGCGGTGAAGGAATTATGGGAGGGGAGAATTTCGGCAGCGACCTACTCTCCCACACAGTGACCCGTGCAGTACCATCGGCGCTGAAGGACTTTACTTCCGTGTTCGGGATGGGAACGGGTGTTGCCCCTTCGCTATAGCTGCCGAAAATTCAGAACAAGTATCAATCGGTGACGTAGCTATCGAACGCTTCTGTTTTGAGCCGCGGGCGCAGGAGCGTAGCGACACTAAGCGCATCGGGCTAGAACTTTGACCGGGCGATTGCTTTTGGTCGCTTCACTTCGCTACTGGTGCCTCTCCAAGGCCACTGTTAGGAGCTTTCTCCAGTGGGGGACCTTTTTCAACGCGTAGTCCTTGTCGTAATCCCAGATCTCTTCGAGAATTTTGTATTCTTCATCCTGGGAAGCACCCTCACGTAAGACTCGATAGAGATATACGAACGCCGACGCCCGGTAATTTAACCAACAATGTACTAGCACGCGCTTGCCGCGTACTTTATCCATTGCCGTCAAGAATTTGTCGACATTATTCTGCGAGGGTCTGTCCCAATCTACCGGAATGAAGAAGTACTCCATGCCCTCAGAGCGAACCAGCTTCCTTTCGTTCCTTATGGAGTCTGGCAAATATTTCGGAGCGAGGTTTATCACGACCTTCACGCCAGATCTCGAAATGTCCTCAAACTGCCCCTTGGACGGCTGTCCGGATGACGCAACGATAGGTGAGTGGACTCGTGTATTCGTGATGTCCGGCAATTTGTCGGTTTGGGCAATGGAGCTTGTCGCCAATAGAGCCAGGACAACGAGTGGCAGACTTACAGACTTCGCATAGCTCATCGTGCCTCCAGGGTTACAGGCCAACAAGTTAAGGTAGATCTCTGCCGCAGTTGGTTTGGGTGAATCATGGTTTAACAATGACATGATGCGTCAAGCCAGCGTAGTATAAAACAAGAGGTCAAGCCACACGACCAATTAGTACTGCTCGACTCCACACGTTACCGCGCTTCCATCTGCAGCCTATCAACGTCGTCGTCTTCGACGGGTCTGTGGGGACAAATGTCCCGGGAGTGCTAATCTTGAGGTTGGCTTCCCACTTAGATGCATTCAGCGGTTATCCAATCCGTACGTAGCTACCCAGCGCTGCAGCTGGCGCCACAACTGGTGCACTAGAGGTACGTCCATCCCGGTCCTCTCGTACTAGGGACAGCTCCTCTCAACACTCCAACACCCACGGAAGATAAGGACCGAACTGTCTCACGACGTTCTAAACCCAGCTCGCGTACCGCTTTAATGGGCGAACAGCCCAACCCTTGGGACCAGCTTCAGCCCCAGGATGCGATGAGCCGACATCGAGGTGCCAAACCCCGCCGTCGATGTGAACTCTTGGGCGGGATCAGCCTGTTATCCCCGGCGTACCTTTTATCCGTTTAGCGATGGCCCTACCACAAAGAACCACCGGATCACTAAGCCCGACTTTCGTCCCTGCTCGAGGTGTCCCTCTCGCAGTCAAGCGCCCTTCTGCCTTTACACTCGTCGGCGGATTTCCATACCGCCTGAGGGCACCTTTGGGCGCCTCCGTTACGTTCTAGGAGGCGACCGCCCCAGTCAAACTACCCGCCTGACAGGGTCCCAGACCCGGATAACGAGCCATGGTTAGGACGTCAGACACTCAAGGGTGGTATTTCAAGGACAGCTCCACAAGAGCTAGCGCTCCTGCTTCTACGCTTCCCACCTATCCTACACATAACTGCCCAACGGCCACTGTCAGGGTATAGTAAAGGTGCACGGGGTCTTTCCGTCTTTCCGCGGGAACACAGCATCTTCACTGTGACTACAATTTCACTGAGGCCCTCGTTGAGACAGGAGCCCAATCGTTACGCCATTCATGCAGGTCGGAACTTACCCGACAAGGAATTTCGCTACCTTAGGACCGTTATAGTTACGGCCGCCGTTTACCGGGGCTTCAATTCAAAGCTTTTCCCCAAAGGGATAACCTCTCCTCTTAACCTTCCGGCACCGGGCAGGCGTCAGTCCCTATACGTCGTCTTACGACTTTGCAGAGACCTGTGTTTTTAGTAAACAGTCGCCAGGCCCTAGTCTGTGCCACCCCTTCCCGCTCCATCCGCGTGGGACTTCACGGTAATGAGGTACTCCTTCTCCCGAAGTTACGGAGTCAACTTGCCGAGTTCCTTAACGAGGGTTACCTCAACGCCTTAGGATTCTCTCCTCACCCACCTGTGTCGGTTTCGGGTACGGCTTCCTTGCTCACTTGCTAGAGGCTTTTCTTGGCAGCATGGGATCATCCACTTTGTGACCAAAAGGTCTCGTCATCACTTCTCGGAGTTATGGATAGGGGGATTTGCCTCCCCATCCCTCCTACGAGCTTGCACCGGCACTTCCAACCGCCGGCTGGATTACCCTTCTGCGTCCCCCCATTGCTCAAATGCGAGCAAAGAAGTACTGGAATATTAACCAGTTGTCCATCACCTACGCCTTTCGGCCTCGGCTTAGGAGCCGACTAACCCTGGGAGGATAACCTTGCCCAGGAACCCTTGGGTTTTCGGCGAAGGGGATTCACACCCCTTTTTTCGTTACTCATGCCAACATGCTCACTTCTCAATAGTCCACTACGCCTTCCGGTATAGCTTCGCCCCATTGAGAACGCTCCCCTACCACGCTTCCGAAGAAACGTTCGCCGCTTCGGCACGCCACTTAAGTCCCGGGAATTTTCGGCGCCATCCCACTCGACCAGTGAGCTGTTACGCTTTCTTTAAAGGATGGCTGCTTCTAAGCCAACCTCCTGGCTGTCTGGGCAATCTGACCACCTTTTCCACTAAGCAGCGATTTTGGGGCCTTAGCGGGCGATCTGGGTTGTTTCCCTCTCGACCACAGAGCTTATCCCCTATAGTCTGACTCCTGCATCAGTCGTTACCGGCATTCGGAGTTTGACTGGATTTGGTAACCTGGTGGGGTCCCTACTCCAACCAGTGCTCTACCACCGGGACGCTATAATGCAAGGCTCTACCTAAATAGATTTCGGGGAGAACCAGCTATCTCCAGGTTTGCTTGGCCTTTCACCCCTATCCACAGCTCATCCGCCAAGTTTTCAATCTTAGTCGGTTCGGGCCTCCACGATCTGTTAGGATCGCTTTACCCTGGCCATGGATAGCTCACCTGGCTTCGGGTCAATACCAACGCACTAAACGCCCTATTCAGACTCGCTTTCGCTACGGCTACACCTCACGGCTTAACCTTGCGCGTTAGCATCACTCGTTGGCTCATTATGCAAAAGGCACGCGGTCACCCGCTTGGAAGATTTATCTTCCAAACTCGGGCTCCCACCGCTTGTAAGCATACGGTTTCAGGTTCTATTTCACTCACCTAACAGGTGTCCTTTTCACCTTTCCCTCACGGTACTTGTGCACTATCGGTCATGTGGGAGTATTTAGTCTTGGGAGGTGGGCCTCCCGGTTTCCCGCAGGGTTTCTCGTGTCCCGCGGTACTTGGGAACGCAATCCAGAGTACGCTGGGCATTTAAGCTACAGGACTTTCACCCTCTAAGGTACCGTTTTCCAACGATTTCACCTATGCTCAACGATTCCTCCGGCGATCCTGCCGAATCACCCAATCACGCCCCGCAACACCGTACAACCAACGCCGGCAGGCTTCCAATTGCACGGTTTAGACTATTCCCTTTTCGCTCACCGCTACTCCGGGAATCGCTTTTGCTTTCTCTTCCTGAGGGTACTAAGATGGTTCAGTTCCCCTCGTTCGCCATCGCGCCCTATGGATTCAGACACGATTGCTAGGGTATGACCCCTAGCGGGTTGCCCCATTCGGAAATCCCCGAATCAAAGTGTGCTTACCACTCCTCGAGGCTTTTCGCAGTTAGCCACGTCCTTCTTCGCCTCCACATGCCAAGGCATCCACCGTATGCCGTAACTTGCTTGACCCTTATAACACTACAAACAGACTTGATGTCGCATCATGTCATTGTCAAAGAGCATAGAAATCGTACGAGATTCGCATTCGAGAGTAAGACAAACTTTCAGCCTTCGCTTTCTGCATGTACAGGAAAGCTAAGACTCCTTAGAAAGGAGGTGATCCAGCCACAGGTTCCCCTACGGCTACCTTGTTACGACTTCACCCCAATTACCACGCATACCTTCGGCACTTTCCTCCTCTTGCGAGGTTGGTACAGCGACTTCTGGTACACACAGCTTTCGTGGTGTGACGGGCGGTGTGTACAAGGCCCGGGAACGTATTCACCGGAGCGTGCTGATCTCCGATTACTAGCGATTCCAGCTTCAGACTGGCGAGTTGCAGCCAGCCATCCGAACTGAGACCAAGTTTTTGAGATTAGCATCTCTTCGCAGAGTAGCGACCCATTGTCTTGGCCATTGTAGCACGTGTGTAGCCCTGGACATAAAGGCCATGAGGACTTGACGTCATCCCCACCTTCCTCCTCGTTAACCGAGGCAGTCCCCTTAGAGTGCTCGGCATAACCCGGTGGCAACAAAGGGCGAGGGTTGCGCTCGTTGCGGGACTTAACCCAACATCTCACGACACGAGCTGACGACAGCCATGCAGCACCTGTGTACAGGCTCCGAAGAGAAGACAACTTTCATTGCCGATCCTGTACATGTCAAATCCAGGTAAGGTTCTTCGCGTTGCGTCGAATTAAACCACATGCTCCACCGCTTGTGCGGGCCCCCGTCAATTCCTTTGAGTTTCAGCCTTGCGACCGTACTCCCCAGGCGGGGCACTTACTGCGTTAGCGCCGGCACCGACGGGATCAATACCGCCAGCACCTAGTGCCCATCGTTTACGGCGTGGACTACCAGGGTATCTAATCCTGTTTGCTACCCACGCTTTCGCGCCTCAGTGTCAGGACTGGTCCAGCTGGACGCCTTCGCCACGAGTGTTCTCCCCTATCTCTACGCATTTCACCGCTACACAGGGAATTCCTCCAGCCCCTCCCAGCCTCAAGTCTTACAGTTTCCGCCGACCAAACACGGTTGAGCCGTGCACTTTCACGACAGACACATAAGACCACCTACGCGCCCTTTACGCCCAATGATTCCGAACAACGCTCGCCCCTTCCGTATTACCGCGGCTGCTGGCACGGAATTAGCCGGGGCTTCCTTTGGGGGTACCGTCAGAACTCGAGGACGTGTTCTAGCCTCAAGCCCTTCTTTCCCCCTGACAGGAGTTTACAACCCGAAGGCCTTCGTCCTCCACGCGGCGTTACTGCGTCAGGCTTTCGCCCATTGCGCAAAATTCCCCACTGCTGCCTCCCGTAGGAGTCTGGCCCGTGTCTCAGTGCCAGTGTGACTGATCATCCTCTCAGACCAGCTACCCATCGTAGTCTTGGTGAGCCGTTACCTCACCAACAAACTAATGGGACGCAAGCTCATCCTAAACCGCAAGCTTGTAACAGAGGCCTGCTTTCCCCTCGCGACTTATACCTCGAGGACCCTATCCAGTCTTAGCCCCCCTTTCGGAGAGTTATTCCAGAGTTTAGGGCAGATTACTTACGTGTTACGCACCCGTTCGCCACTTTACTCGGAAGCCGAAGCTTCCTTTCTCGTTCGACTTGCATGTGTTAAGTACGCCGCCAGCGTTTGTTCTGAGCCAGGATCAAACTCTCCGTATTAAACGAGTATATGGTCCAGTTTATGCCCCTAGGAGGGGCTTCTGGATCATATTTAGTTCTGGCCTCTTACTCACAAACGCGAATCATCGTACGATTTCAAAGAACAGCCTTCGTATTGAAGGTGACGGTAAAAATACCGCCTTTCCTTAGCTCTGTCAACCCCTGCCATGAAAAATTCTGGTATGCGGAGGAGGGTCGATTCCCCTGTTGCGAAATCTCCGTTGTGTTCGGTCTGTTCGCCACGCTCAAGGCGCTAGGCGATCTGGGTCACTGTTAACTCGTTGTCTCACCGCCTCAAACAACAAAATGGAAGCCGTCTGCGCAACGTTCAAGGAGTCCAATTGCCCTGCCATCGGGATACACACGCGGGTTTCGCCGCGCCACGCGGATGTCAGCCCGTCATGTTCGGCTCCCAACACCAGTGCGCTTGGTAGTCGCAGATCAATCTCATAGTACGACCGAGGCACCAGCGGCGCAGCGGCAATGATCTGGACCGCGCCACGGCGTAACCATAGCAAAACGTCCTTAGTGGTTGCCACCGCAACGGGTACCGAAAAACACGCCCCTTGACTGGCGCGAATGACATTGGGGTTCCAGAGATCCGTGCGGCCGTCGCAAAGCACGAGTGCCGTGGCGCCCGCAGCATCAGCAGACCGCATCATGGCGCCCAGGTTGCCGGGCTTTTCCAGTCCCTCAGCCACAAGGTATAAGGGTTTGCTGGTTATGGGAAGGTCGGCAAGGGTGACGTACGGGCAGGAAGCGACGCCGAGCAGCCCATCTGGGTGCTCGCCGTAGCCTATTTTTCTGAACACCATAGGGGTGACCGGTTGCAAATGTCCACCAGCGTCTTGAACATTCCGGAGGAGATCGGCCTGTTTATCAGCCACGGCTTGTGAGAAATAGACCGCCGAAACGGAAAAGTCATTGCGGAGAGCCATGAGCAGCGCACGGGCACCGTCGATGAGTAGCATTCCCTGCTTCGCGCGTTCTCTGTGCTGACGCAGTTTCACCAGGTTCTTAACGGTAGGATTGCTTAAACTTGTAATCGGAGCTTTCATCAGTATGTGTCGTTGCGCCATCGCACCAAAGCCCCACTGGGTAATCCATGAGGGCTGTCACACTGTGGAATGAACATCTCCATGCTGCACAGTTGACTTTGCTCCAAACCTACTACGGCGGCCAGCATGTTTTCCAAGACTAACGGCGTAATGCCGGGGGTGTGGGTGCTCAGCACGACCGCCAGCGGTGAGTCACTGAGTATCTGCCGACATAAGTCGAGCAGCGGTGGCAGGTCGTGGGTGAGTTTCCATACCTCTCCCTTGGGGCCTCTCCCAAATGAGGGCGGATCGAGTATGATTGCATCGTACCGATTGCCGCGGCGCACTTCACGACTGAGAAATTTGGTGACGTCCTCGACGATCCAACGGATACGCGCATCGGCCAGCCCGGCGAGCTGGGCATTCTCCCGCGCCCACGCCACAATGCCCTCGGCAGCATCCAAATGCACCACCTGAGCACCTCCGGCAGCGGCAGCGAGCGTACTGCTTCCTGTGTACGCGAAGGCATTGAGAACCCTCACTGGCCGCCTAGCAACGGCGATCTGCTCCCGCAACCATTGCCAGTGTGGTCCGTGCTCGGGGAAGAAACCCAAGTGGCCAAAATCGGTCAATTTGACGCGCAAAGGCAGTCCGCAATAGGTCAATGTCCACATGGCGGGCAAGTCGTGTTTCTTGCGGTGCCAGTTACCTGACCCGGATGGTCCGCGTTGGTAATGCGCTTCCGCCGTTTCCCAAAATCCAGCGGGATGCGAAGGAGGCCACAGGGCTTGTGAGGCCGGACGCACTAGACGATAGGGGCCGACTTGCTCCAGCTTCCTGCCGTGGCCACTATCGAGCAATCTGTATGTTGGCGTGTTGTCGTTCATAACGATTCCGCCAGTCCTCTCTTGCTCCGGTTGGATGTGAGTGCCTATTATGCGGTCACCCGGACCCTCACACAACGAAGGAAGCCCCATGTCACTGAAAGGTAAAGTTGCTTTGGTCACTGGCGCGTCACGCGGTATCGGACGCGCGGTGGCCCTTGCCCTCGCCGCAACCGGCGCTCAAGTGGCCGTCAATTTCGTGAACCGCCGTGATGCCGCAATGGCGGTCAAAAAGGAAATCCAAGTGCTGGGGCAGGAGAGCTTGCTGGTGCGGGCCGATGTGGCAGCCAAACAAGACGTAGAGCGGATGATTTCGCACGTCTTCGAGCATTTCGGGCGGATCGATATCCTAGTGAATAACGCTACGTTGTACAGAGGAGGTAAGGTGCATCGCCTGCCGGAAAGCGATTGGGAGAGCGTGATGGATTCCTGTCTGAGAGGGGCTTTCCATTGCTGTCAGCTGGTTGTCCCGCACATGACGGCTCGGCAAAGTGGCCGCATCATTAATATTTCTTCCATCATGGGTCGCATTGGCTGGCCTGGCGATACAGCCTACGGGACCGCCAAAGCCGGTCTCGTTGGCTTTACCCGTTCGCTGGCCAAAGAAGTCGCACCACACGGCATCACGGCGAACGTCGTCATGCCTGGGTATATCGACACGGATATGACGTCCGCATTAACACCTCGCAGTAAGGAGTTGATGGTGTCACGGATACCCTTGAGCCGTGCCGGCCAACCTGAAGAGGTGGCGGAGGTCGTCACATTTCTGGCCTCGCAGGCCGCTTATGTAACAGGGGCGGTCTATGTCGTCGATGGTGGGATGTCACTTTGAGAGTCTGTGATGGGGCAGCAACGAATCGGCAGTGAACGGGCGGTTGTTCAAACTGCAGATGTATTCACACTGTCGGAGATTCAGGAACGCATTATCAACTGCGTCTGCTGTGCCCGGCTCGTGGCGCACCGCCAGCACACGGCAGACCAAAAGGTGCGCCGGTTTCGGAGCGAATCTTATTGGGGCAAGCCCGTTCCCAGCTTCGGCGACCCGCTTGCTCGACTCTTGATTGTCGGGCTGGCCCCGGCAGCCCATGGCGCCAACCGCACGGGGCGCGCCTTCACAGGCGACCGCAGTGGTGATTGGTTGTATGAGGCATTACACTGCTTCGGCTTCGCAAACCAACCGGATTCTTTCCATCGTCAAGACGGTCTCACTCTTCACGATTGCTTCATCATGCAGGTGATCCGCTGCGCTCCGCCCGGCAATAGGCCTGATCGTCAGGAAATCGCAAACTGCCAGTCCTATTTTCTGGACGAGTTGCGGTTGCTAAAAAACGTACAGGCGGTTATCCCGCTGGGACGGCTTGCTTTCGACGCATATCTGCGCGCCTACCAACAGATCGGTAATACCCTGCCAAAGCCGCGCCCGCGCTTCGAGCATGGAACACTCACGCGCTTGCCAACTGGCCATGCTTTTTTGCCCTCGTATCACCCAAGCCAGCAGAACACGCAAACGGGACGCCTGACGCGCGTCATGTTTCACCAAGTATTTGCCACCGCCCGGACGCTGCTTGATGGGAATTGCGGGGAAGGATTGGGGTCTACAGATAAATCACACGGCTGCTCAACTGCCCCTCAAAGAGGTGCACGATCCCGTAGCCAGGGGAGCCGGGCCAAACCTTTGGGGCGGTGACCGTATCCCCAAACTGATAGGCACTGGATGGCACGCTGGTAAACTGCACACCTCGCTCGGTGATCTGTATCGGCATGTGAACGTGTCCGAAGAACACCCGTTGCACCTGCCGGTGCTTGGCCAGGATGTCCACAAGATCGTCCCCGTTTCCAAATGCATAGGCGTCCAACCAATCCACCCCCGTGGCAACGGGTGGATGGTGCATAAATACCACCGTTGGTTGCTGTGAACCGTCCGTCAGCATGTCATCCAGCCAAGCCAGCTGAGCCGTGTCCAACGCTCCCGCCACCTCCCCTTCGACTAGGGAATCGAGAACGACGAAACGATGCCCGACAGCGTCAAACGCATAGTAATACGGCTCGGAACCGGGTGATTCCTCCCCCAGGACGACGTGACGGAATACCCGTCGCAGGTCATGGTTGCCCATAGTGAAATACACCGGGCTCGGCAAACGATCGGTCAGCAGCTTAAGATGGCGGTAGGATTGCGGGTCGTCGTCACTAATCAGATCACCGGTAAATATGACAAAGGCAGGCGGTGGACCAAGGTGAGAAATATGGGCGATGATACGTTCGAGGTTTTTGTAGGGGTTAACTCCGTATGATTCCAAGCTGGTGTCGGCGACGAGATGGGTATCCGATACCTGGATGAAAGAGGGTGTTGCTTGCACCATGCACTCCCGGAGTTTGGGGGCCAGGCTTGCCGCCGCTTTACCTAACGGTAGCGCCGGGCGTCGCGCCAACGCCGATACCGTTGCTGCATGGGAACAACGAAGCGATCCCAATTCGTCGCCACAAAAGGAATATCCTTGCGGAGGATGGCCAGCGCGGCCACGATCAGTATCACGCCTTGCAGAACGGGCAATACCAGCCCCGCCAACCCGACGATCAATAGCGCAATGCCCAAGGCAATGCGGGATATGCGGTAAAATCTCCTTGGGAGACCCGAGGTAGCTTCTATTCCCACGGAACCCTCGGTGTTTTCCTCAATACCTGGCGGCATGGCATCGCCTTCCTGCCCAACGTGACTATTGGAATCAGCGTCTCAGCATGGAACGAATGTCTTCCCGCGCTTCCTCGCGGGCTTCTTCGTCCCCTTGTCTCAGGTCATCCATATAGGGTTCAAGAGCTTCGATCAGGTCCCGCTGCCTGTCCGTATCGCTTGCCAGCCGCATGAGACCCTCGATTGCCCGCTCACGCACCTGTTCGTTCGGATGCACAACCTGGTTAAGCAGTCGCTCGGTTTCCGGGTTCGCTTTCAGGTCCTCAAAAACCGACTTGGAAGCGCTATCTTTTTCCCCCGGACTACGTGCCGCCACACGCGAACGAGCGCGTTTCGACCGAGCGGGCTCCCGACGGGCCCGGCGCGTGGCCATTTGCGATGAGGCAGCAGCACGCGGTTGGGCACCTGTGCTCGCATTGGTATCCAGAAACAGAATGCGTTCGACCTTCACGCCGTCTTCCGTCTGGGCAGTAATGAGCGCATACCCTGGCACGCCGGCGACACGCAGCAGACGTTTGAGCCCTTCTATGAGAGACAAGTCGGTGAACTGTGTTGAAATGCGGCGATTAGGTAGCCCACCCAGGTTACTGACTTCGATCTGTGATTGCGAGGCGATGTCCCGGAAAATCGCACCGAAGTCCTCATCTTGCACGTCCACCGACAGGCCGCCTTGTGCGAAGACAACACCCGCTACTCGGCGGGGAGCCGCTGGGTCCGCGGCAACAGACCTCTGTGCCCAGGTAGAAGAGACGTTCCCACCACTCAAAACCAGGATCAGACCGAAGCCCAAAAGGCTTATCCAGTGCCGGTAGAGCCTCATTCAGCACCCTTCCCTCGCCTATGGGTTATGGCTATAATGGCGCACTTCCAAGCAAGCTGTGACACGCTGTCCACTATGTTTCAATGAGGAGTGAAAGATGCCGAAGGATAAAGCTCTCTATTCGTTTGAGCTTGAGAAAGACATGATGGTGTTTATCGAAGAAATGACGGCGAAGTATAACTTGCCGGACGTTTCAAAAACAATGCGCTGTATGGTCAACTACGCCCGCGAGGTGGAGACGGCACAAGAGGACATCTTCGCCGAAATCCGCTGCCTCAATTGTGGGTGAGATTGTTTGCAGGCCGAAACGTCTGGGCATGCTCTTTGTTAAGCCTTAGTCCTCAATACGACCGCGGCATGCCCAGTACGTGCTCACCTAGGTAATTCAATACCATCTGCTGAGAAATCGGCGCAATTTTGTAAAGACGGATTTCACGATAAAGCCGCTCGACATCAAACTCTCGCGCGTAACCAAACCCGCCATGTGTCTGCACAGCGTGATCAACTGCGTCACACCCCGCCTCGGCCGCTAACAACTTCGCGATATTTGCCTCCTTGCCGCAAGGCAACCCGTTGTCGTAAAGCCACGCCGCCTTGAGCGTCATCAACTCGGCTGCCTCCAGGTGGGCATAGGCCTCCGCCAGAGGGAACTGCACACCCTGATTTCTGCCAATGGGGCGGCCAAAGACAACCCGATCCTTGGCATAGTCCACGGCCTTGTCGAGCGCGGCTCTGCCGATGCCCACCGCTTCCGCCGCGATCACGATGCGTTCCGGGTTCAGGCCGGTCATGATATGGGAGAAGCCCTCGCCTTCCTCGCCCACGAGATCAGCATGCGGCACCCGCAGATCGTCGATGAACAATTCGTTGGAATCGACCGCATGGCGGCCCATTTTCTCGATCAGCCGCACCGAAATAGCGGAACGGTCCATCTCGGCGAAGAACAGGGACATGCCTTTGGACCTTTTCGCCACCTGATCCGCCGGTGTCGTGCGTGTCAAGATGAGAACGCGGTCTGCGTTTTGGGCGTTCGTACACCAGATCTTGCGTCCATTGATGGCCCACTCGTCGCCGTCCCGCACCGCCGTCGTCTGCAATTGTGTGGTGTCGCTGCCCACGTTGGGCTCGGTCACCGAAAACGCCAGCTTCATCTCGCCCCGCGCGATGGGGGGCAGATACCGCCGCTTCATCTCGTCGCTGCCATGCAGAATGATCGGCATGGGCGGGAACATCGAGAAGTGAATGGGCGAGGCGCCGGATGTCCCTGCACCCGACGCGCAGATTTCCAGCAGGACGATGGCGGCCTCGGTCACGCCCAGACCGCTGCCGCCGTATTCGGTGGGAATGACCGTGCCCAGCCACCCATTGGCGGCAAATTCGTTGAAGAATGCGTGCGGGTATTCCGCGGTGCGATCCAGGTCGCGCCAGTAGCCCCAGTCAAATTTCCGCGCTAAGTTCCGCACTTCGGTGCGAATCAGTTGCTGCTGCTCCGATAGCTCGAAATCCATCCGCTATAACCTTCCGTGTCATGAATTTTCAGGGCTGCCGCCCGCGGACTGTGCCAGGGATTCGCCCCATTGGGTGATGCGGTCCGGCGCGATTTTGATCACCAACCCGTCACTGTTACTCAGGTGGCGATCGCGATACTGGGCGTATTTTTTCTCAAGAAGCGTGAACGCGTGAGCGCGCTCGGTTCCCTCCTCCAATATCGTCGCCGGGCCGCGCATCATCACGTAATAAAGCTGTTGCCAGTCTTCCTCATAATGGTGCACTAGAAACGCCACGCGCGGATTCTCAACAATGTTGCGTATGCGTTTCATACTGTAACCGGCACGGCGCTTGGGTTTGTGGTCGATGGCGGAATAAACGGCCTGTCCGTCATAGGCGAAGCATATCGGCACCATGTGCGGGGCACCGAGCTTGTCGGCCGTCGCCAGGTGGCCGAAGCGGTGCGTTTTCAGCAATGCGACAAGATTGCTTGATGCCGCCATGACGCGTTTCCCTGTTCCGACCGAAACCGCCTACGCAAAACTCACGCCGACCGGTCCCAAGCCGCCGCCGAACGTTGCCTTCAGCACATCGCCGGACGCCATGCGCACCGCCCCGGTCAGGGCGCCGGCGAGCACCATGTCGCCCTCCTCGATCGCCAAATCAAACTCGGCGAGTTTGTTGGCCAGCCAGGCGACCGCTTGCGCGGGATTGCCCATCACTGCCCCCGCTGCGCCGGTCGCAATGATGTCGCCGTTCTTCTCGACCACCATCCCCGTGTAGCGCATGTCGAAATTCCTGACCGAATGAAGCTCGCCGCCTACGATGATACCGGCGGTGCCGCAGCTATCGGCCAGAATGTCAGCCACCTTGGCGCGGCCGATCCAGTCACGCATGCGCGAATCCCCGAGTTCCAGCGACGGCATGATGCCCTCCGTGCTGCGCAGCACCTGCGGCACCGTAGCCCCGGGCCCTTCAATACGCCGGTTCATCACAAAGGTGATTTCGCATTCAATAATCGGTTGAATCAGCGACGCCGTGTCGACCGGCGTCGCTTCCAGGTAAACGCCTTGGCCCATGAGCTGCCCGCAAACCGGTTCGTGTACGCCAAAGACTTCCTGATTCGCCCGACTGGTGAGGCCGATCTTCTTGCCGACCACCCGGTCTCCGCGCGCTACTTTTTTGTTGGCAATGGCGAATTGCACCCGATAGCCGTCTTCAACCGTCAGGTCCGGATGGTCAATCGTCAGTACCTCAACCGGCTCGCGGCTTTCTTCCGCGGCGATCAACCGGTCGGCGAGCGTTTCAATCGTTTGTGCATCCATGGATTCCCCTCACGAGACAGACTCCTGCGCCAGCCACGCCTCCGCCACCTCAAGATGCGTGGCGAACCACACCTCCTCGCGCCCTCGCAAATGGCGGATAAGCCGCTCCAACATCGCCATGCGGGAACGTCGCCCAATCACTTGCGGGTGCATGACGATGCTGAGAAAGCCGCCGTCATCAAAGGCACCGTCACACTCGGCTTGCCAGATTTCGTAGACCTTGTTCTGACTCGACATCCCGGTGTAATAGGGATGGTAGTTGAAGAGAAAGTGTGAGGTATCGGTCATTTCCCAACTGAATGGCACTTCCAGGAGGGGCCGGCCGGTCTCGGGTGTCTGGATCCAGTAGGGTTCATCGCCGCCGACTAGACTGCTGTCATACGTGAAGCCGTGATCCAACAATAGCTCCAGGGTATGGGGACCGGCGTTGCCCGCCGGAGCGCGGTAGCCTTTCGGAACAGCGCCGGTAATGCGTTGCAGGCTCTCGATGCCCTTGCTCAACACCTCCAGCTCGACCTCGTGGCCCTTGTTGATCACGTATTCGTGTTCGTAACCGTGATGACCGATTTCGTGGCCTGCGGCGTACATTTGCTCGACCAAATGCGGATACTTGTCAGCCGTCCACCCTGGCACGAAGAACGTGGCCTTCAGGTCGTATCTGCGCAGCAATTCCAGAATGCGGGGCACACCCTCCCGGGCACCGTACTCGCCGCGCGACATCTGGCCGAGAAAGGGCTGACGGAGGGTCCGGAACCAGATCGTCTCGGCGTCGAAATCGAAGCTCAATCCCACCGCGCACCGCTTGCCTGACGGCCACCGCCCTTGCATGGCGCTCCCCCGTTCCGTCACATGGTTTATGGCCCGAAATCGGCACGCATTGTAGACCAGGGAGGGGCAATTCTCAATTGCCGTTACGGGACAGGCAAACAAGCTTTTCGCGGCGTCCTTTGTGCTTGACACCCACACCTATTGCGCATAAGGTCGCCTCCCTTTGCCGTGGTGGACGCTTCGCTCGTGACCCATCATAGCGCCAAACCTACCGCATCCGGATAGCAACAGCATGGCTGATCCCGTCCTGCAGATCGAAGACCTCAGCGTTCGCTTTCACCTCAAGCGCGGCAGGCTGACGGCTGTCGACCGTGTCTCCTTGACGGTGAACCGCAGCGAGACCTTCGGACTGGTCGGCGAATCCGGCTCCGGCAAGACGGTCACGGCACGCGCCGTCATGCGTCTCGTTCCCATCCCCCCCGGCGAGATTTCTCAGGGCCGCATCCTGTTCGACGGCGAGAACGTGCTGGACAAGTCGAAAGCCGAAATGCGTGAGCTGCGCGGCAGGAAAATCGCCATGGTCTTTCAGGAGCCGATGAGCGCCCTGAACCCCGTCTTCACCGTTGGCAACCAGATTTCCGACGCCCTGCGAACCAACCTCGGTATGAGCAGGAAGGAAGCCAGGGAGCGCGTCATCGAACTCCTGAACCTGGTTGGCATCCCGTCGCCCGAATCGCGCCACGGCAATTACGTACACGAATTCAGCGGCGGCATGCGACAGCGCGTCATGCTGGCCATGGCCCTCAGTTGCAATCCTTCTTTCTTGATTGCCGACGAACCCACCACCGCCCTCGACGTGACCATTCAGGCCACCATCCTCGAGCTCATCCGGAGCATGACCGAACGCTTTCACATGTCGCTGATTTTCATCACGCACAACCTGGGCGTCGTCGCCCACACCTGCGACACCATCGGCGTCATGTACGCCTCGCACCTCGTCGAGATCGGCACCAAGAACGAGATTTTCGCCAATCCGCTGCACCCCTACACGCAGGGTCTGCTGAACTCCATTCCGCGCCTCGACACGCAGACGAAATTCCTGACGCCGATCAAGGGTTTGGTGTGCAACATGCTGGAACCGCCGCAGGGCTGCAAATTCAACCCGCGTTGTGAGCACGCCATGGACATTTGCAGCCAGGAAGTGCCGCCGCTCAAAGAGGTTGCTCCCGGGCACTTCGTAGCCTGTCATCTGCATCCATGAGCCGGCATGGGAAACGGGACGCCAATGAGTGACTATTTTCTGGAAGTCAAGAATCTCACCAAGCATTTCCCGTTGAATAACGACCTGATCTCCCGCCTCGGCGGTAAGACCCGCACCCTGAAGGCCGTGGATGATATCAGCTTCTTCATCAAGCCCGGTGAAACGCTTGGATTGGTGGGGGAAAGCGGTTGCGGCAAATCTACCACGGCGCGCCTGATTACTCGCTTGATTGAGCCGAGTAGCGGCTCCATCTACCTGAAAGACGACGATCTGCTGTCGCTTCCACCCGAACGCATGCTGGACGTGAGGAAGACCGTTCAACTGGTCTTTCAGGACCCGTACGGTTCCCTGAACCCGCGCAAAACCATCATGCAGATACTCAGCCGCCCCCTGGAAGTCCACAATCTCGCCAAGGGTTGGACGGCCAAGCGCCGCCACGTGCTGCATTTGTTGCGCCTGGTAGGCCTGGGCGTCGAACACGCCGACCGCTATCCGCACGAATTCAGCGGCGGCCAGCGTCAGCGCATCGCCATCGCCAGAGCCTTGGCCGTAAGCCCTCAGTTGATCATCGGCGACGAACCTGTCTCAGCCCTGGACGTCTCCATTCAGGCGCAGATTCTCAATTTGTTCCGGGAGTTGCAGCAGGAGTTCAACCTGACTTATCTGTTCATCGCCCATGACCTCAGTGTCATCCGTCACATCAGCGACCGGGTCGCGGTCATGTACGTTGGCAAGATCGTCGAAACCGGTACGGTGGAAACTATCTTTGAGAACCCCAAGCACCCCTACACGCACGCCCTGCTCATGGCCGTGCCCCATGCCGATCCGCTCAAGCCGCCGCCCCGCCTGACGCTGCAGGGCGAACTGGCCACCCCCGTCGATCCGCCGCCGGGCTGCCGTCTGTACGGCAGATGTCCCATCGCCACCGACATCTGCGGCGAGGTGTCGCCGGAATTGGTCGACCGCGGCAGTGAGCATTACGTCGCCTGCCACAATATCTAAAACGAGTATTGCAGCCCCAAGGTGAATTGCGGGGTCTCGCCGATGAAGCGGGCTTCCACGTTGACCACAAAATGCCCGGCCGGGAAATCGACCAAGGGATAGAAGTTCACCCCGGCAAACCCCCGCACCGGAACGGCCGATTCAAAATCCGACTCCAGCACGCCTTCACCGCCCGACAATGTTATTGTTGACTGGTGATAGGCCACACCGCCGTATAACTGAAACGTCTCAAACCGCCGTGTGCCGATGCCCAAGGCGGCGTCGAATTCCTCCCATAAGCCTTCAACCTCGGCACCCCCTGCATCATCGTCATCACTCGAAAAACGCAGATACTGCCCCGTAACCCCGACAACACCCCAACCAAATCGCAACAGACGCAACCGCAGACCGGCGCCATAGGCCGAGCCGAATGAACCATTGAATCCTGTCCCGACGACATCGAATTCACCGCCGCCAAAGCGGGCGTATATCTCACTCCAGTCGGTCAGCCCCGCGACGACAGTCACCAGTCCGCGTCCAGTTCCAGCCTTGAATTCCTCACCCGCCGAAATGGGGCCTTTCGATTCCACGCCTTCCCTGAAACTGTCGCCAGCCAATTCAAGACGCACCTGCAGCAGCCGTTCCTGGCGGGCGGCGGGGTACCCGATCATTCCGGCCAGTGCTGCAGGGGCTGAATCGGACAACACCCAGACCGACACAATAACGCTCAACACAAGACGTACGCATACTGACATCGTGTTCTCCCATAGTCGTGCAGTGGATTTACAAGGGATGGGGCCTCGAGGCGGCACCGCTTGAAGGCTGTGCTTGGGATGGTATCGTGCTGGAAAACAAATGAATTAGTGTGGCAAAAGCAAGGACGGGGCAGCGGTCAGCGGGACCGGCGCTGCCGGTTGGACCGGCCTGCTCGCATGGTCCAGATCCTGTCCCATAACGGAGCGGCCTCCTCGTCGCGGTTGAGCTTTTCGAGCAGGAACGCGAGGCGCTGCGCCACTTCCAGATTGTTGTCATCCGCCTCCAACAGTTGCTGGTAGATCTGAATGGCCGACTCGAACTGCCCGCGCCGCTCATACGTCGTGCCGAGCTGAAAGTAATCCTCTTCCGTTCGCGGTTCCTCGGCTTCTGGCTCTTCGGCAGGCACGTCGTCCGCCGCCGGTTCCGGCTCGTACGCTTCCACCTTCTCAACTGTCGGGGGCGAGTCCGCCTGGTGCAACGTATCGAGCTGTTCAAGCAAATGATCGAGATCGGGCGTCGACTCTGCCCCAGGGCGCCGCGCACGCTGGAGTTCCTCTTCAAGCTCTGCGATGCGCGCGCACAACTGTTCATTCTCCTGCACCAACAGCTGATTCTCCTCCCGCAGCCGCGCCACCAGGCTTGCTGTCTGGCGAATCCTTGCCTCTAACAGGGCATACTTCTCGGCGGACATGATCGTCTCCTCGGCGCCGGCTCGCGCGACTCCGCCAGGGTCGTTCAGGCGCCTCATTTAGCTGTTCAAATCTCTCGATGCTCGGCATTGAGTGCCAGACTTTAATCAGACACGCCGGAACCTGTCAACGGCGTTTTTGCGCTTCATCGGCCCGTGCGCCGTGTGATATTCTACGCGCCCCAACAACGTGAGTCGCAGTCAGTAACCCTTGCTCCATCGAACGCCTCGGCAACCCACACTAGCCGCGCTTCGGGAGTGAACAGCGAGAGGGAATCAGGGATGACCATCACAGGACGAGGCGTCGTGGCGCGTCGCGCCGGAGAACCGGCACACGTGGAAGAAATTCTCATTGATCCGCCGGGTCCGGGCGAAGTGTTGGTTCGCGTGCAGGCCAGCGGCGTGTGCCACACCGATTTGCATTACAAGCTGGGCAGCGTCGGCAACGATTTTCCGTACCTGCTCGGCCACGAGGGCGCCGGCATCGTCGAGGCCGTGGGTGAGGGCGTCACCGCCCCGGCAGTGGGCGATTACGTCATCCTGGCTTGGCGTGCGCCATGCGGCAATTGCCGCTTCTGCGCCATCGGCCAGCCGCATCTCTGCGCCGCCAGCCTCAACGCCGAGCCGCGCATGCGGACGGCAGACGGCACCACCCTCAGCCCGGCGCTGGGCATCGGGACGTTCTGCACGCACACCGTCGTGGCCGCTCGGCAGGCCGTGCCCGTGTCGACCGAATGCCCGCCAGTGCAAGCCTGTCTGATTGGTTGCGGCGTCATGACCGGCATCGGCGCTGTGCTCTACACAGCATCCGTGCGGCGCGGCAGCACCGTTGCCGTTTTCGGCTGCGGCGGCGTTGGCGCCAGCGTCATTCAGGGCGCCAGGATTGCCCACGCTTCTAAGATCATCGCCGTTGACATCGCCGAGAACAAGCTCAATTGGGCCCGCGAGTTTGGCGCCACAGACTTGGTAAACGCCCGCGATGGTGATCCGGTGGCGGCTATCAAGGAACTGACGGGCGGTAACGGTGTCGATTTTTCATTCGAGGCGATTGGCCGACCCGAAACCTTGCTGCAGGCCCTGTGGGCACGCGACCTTGCCGGCACGTGTGTGCTCATCGGCGTGCCGGACCCAACGATGCGCCTGGACCTGCCGATCCAGCAGTTCTTCGGCTTGGGTGGCGCCCTGCGGGTGAGTTGGTACGGCGATTGCCTACCGTCGCGCGATTTCCCCATGCTGGCGGATTGGTACCGGCGCGGCGACCTCGACCTCGACCGGGTCGTCACGCGGGTCATCACGCTCGACGAGACGGAGCCCGCCTTTGAGGCCATGGAGCGGGGCGAGACGCTGCGCTCGGTCGTCCATCTGCCCGACGATTAAGGCGGGCCTGACGACCGGCACCCATTCATCCCCTTCCAGAAGCGGTTCTCATGCGAGGGCCGCTTCGCCCACCACAGCCGTTCCTAACGCGGCCCGTAAGCGTCGACTAGTGCCGCGACCAAGCCGCCAATCGTGTATTCGGAAGCCACCACATCGACGCGTAGCCCCAAATTGCGGGCGGTCTCAGCCGTTATCGGGCCGATGACGGCAACCTGTGCCCGATCTGCCAGCGAACGGGCGCGGGCTTGGCCCAGTTGGGCAACGAAGTTGCGTACCGTACTACTCGCCGTGAAGGTGAGAACGTCGACGCCGGCCTCAATTTCGGCGAGGGTTTCGGAGGAAGGTTCGGGCAGGACGGTATCGTACGCGGGCACCTCGACCACCTGGGCGCCGGCGTGTTGCAAGCCGGTGCGCAGCGTTTCTCGGGCCAGGGCCGCGCGCGGCAGCAAGAAGCGCTTGCCGGCCGGTTTTGGAATCACTTCCAGCAGTGCCTCAGCAACGAACCGCTTTGGCACCACAACGCTTTTCAAATCTCGTGCGGCCAGTTCGGCAGCGGTTGCAGGACCGATGGCGGCCAGCTGCAGACGTGTGAAAACGCGACCGTCCAACCCAAGCACGGCCAGGCGCTTCCAGACGTGGTCGACGCCGTTGACGCTGGTGAACACCACCCAGTCGAATGTCGCCAACTCGCGCAGGGCTGCGTCCAACGCCGCATAGCCGTCTTTCGGTGGGATGATGTGAATGGTTGGAAACGCCAGCGGCACCGCCCCCAATGCCTGGAGGCGCGCTTCAAGATCGTGCGCCTGCGCCTGCGCCCGCGTCACCAAGATGCGTTTGCCCTGCAGGGGCATGGTTACCGAATCTTCTTGGGAATGATGGATGTTGCCGTGCATAAGGGGGAGTTCCCGGCCGCGCTGCGACTCATGTGAACAGAACGTGCTGGCGGAGAAAGGCATCCACCGCCCCGTAGAAATGCGCGATGGTCTCGGTCTTGCGCCAGCCGTGCCCCTCGCCGGCGTAGACATGGTAAACGTGCGGCACGCCGCGGCTCACCAGGGAGGCGACGATGGCGTCGGCTTGCGCCTTGGGCACCACTTGGTCGATCTCGCCCTGAAACACCGCCACGGGGTCACAAATGGCGTCGGTGGCGAACAAGGGCGAGCGTTCGCGGTACAGGCTGGCTGCTTGCGGCAGCGGGCCGATCAACTGGTCGAGGTAATACGCCTCGAATTTATGGGTGGTGGCCGCCAGGGCAAACAGGTCTGAGATGCCGTACATGCTGATGCCGGCTTTGAAGAAACCGGCACGGCTCACCAACGCCTGCAAAACCGTATAACCCCCGGCGCTGCTGCCCATGATGACCAGCTTGCCGTCGTCCACCCATCCCTGCTCGACGAGATAGCCTGCCCCGCTAACCGCGTCTTCGATGTCGTAAACGCCCCAGGTGCCGCGCAGCGCGTCGGTGTAATCCCGGCCATAGCCCGTGCTGCCGCGGTAATTGACCTGTAGCACGGCATAGCCCCGCGTGGTGAAAAACTGCGTTGCCGGGTGAAAGCTTGCCACGGCTTGCGAGGTGGGGCCGCCGTGAATAGAGACAATCGCGGGTGGCAGGCCGATGCCCTGAAAGCGGGTGCTGCTCGGCGGGTAGAAGAGGCCGTGAACCGTTGTGCCGCCGGTCGTCGGCCACGACACCGCCTGTGGTCGCGAGAATTCCTGTTCAGGCACGCTTTCCGAGGCACTGCGTTTGCGTACGCGGGCGGCTTGGGGATTGTCGAGGGGCAGGGTAATGATCCGCGCCGGTAGCGTACTGGACGAGGCGATACACGCCAGCATATCTCGGGTCGGAGACAAGGCCGGTTGTTCGAGATACGTGTAGGTCTCCAGGCCGGCATGATGGTCGGCAGCCGTGTCGCGTTGCAGGTCGTAGCGCCAAAGCCGCCGGAAGCCCGCCTCGTTGCGCACGTAGTACAGGGCGCTGCTGTCGGGCGCAAAGCCGTACGTGCGGGTGCCCTGTTGCCAGGCCGGTTGCCCCACGTCGGCGCCATCGGCTGTCAGCATGCGGTGACGGTCATCCTGCAGGTCGTACAGGTAGAGATTGCTCCAGCCCGTCGCATTGGACACATAGGCCAGATTGCGGCCATCCGGCGAAAACGTGGGTTGAAAGACAGCCGTCGTTTCGTCCCCGGCCAGTGTTCGCACGTCAGCCAGACGGGGAACGCCGTCGCTGCCGGATTGCACCGTGCCCATCTTCAGCAGCGAGCCGTCCCACGGCATCCGCGGATGGTTCCACTCCACCCAGGCGATTCGGTCTCCCTGCGGGTGCCAGCACGGCTGCATGTAGAAATCCGCGCCGGTCGCCAATTTCTGCGGCCATGCCTGCCCGCCGGTATCCACAATCGCCAGACAATCCACGTCCTCATACGTATGCACGAAGACCATCCAGCGCCGGTCCGGCGACACTGCGGGCGCCGCGGCGTAACCGAATGCTGGCGTCAACGGCTCGGTAGGTCCGCCGGCCAGGGCTTGCCGGTACAGCCGTCCACCGGCTTCACTGAAATAGACCCAGCCACTCGCTACGCCAAAATCCGCGCCCCCGTAGCCGACCCGCGCCCGCACCGACAGCGTCGTCGTCAAATCCCGCGGCGCATCCTCTCCCGCCGGCAAGCACACCAGCACCCCGCGGTCCGAGCGCCCTTCCAGCCACACCACGGTCTCCCCGTCGCTGTCCCACGCCACATCCGACAGCCGCAACCCTTCCGCCAGACTCTGCGGCGCAACAGGGCTTGGCCACAGGCCGTACTGCATCGATCGTTTCTGCTGGCTGTCTGACATGGCTCCTCCGCTGTTCACCCGCTATGTTCGTATCCTGGAATTGACTATGCCGGTCGTGTCCTTGTATATCGCTTCGCGCAATTCGGGCCAGGGGAACCACTCCAGCGGATCGTACGCTGCGGGATTGCCAACCCGTAAATCGGGAAGCTTGTAAGGACGACGGGACAATGCGCCGGCGAGGACCTGACGAAGCCCCTCCTCTATCACGGCATGAAGCGGTTGGCCTGTGTCCTGGGCGTGTTGTTTCGCACGTCCAAGTAGCTCGTCATGGATGTCGATGGTTGTTTTCATGGCGCCATGCTAGCAATCCTGTCCTGTATGGTAAACCCATATCCAATTCGTACGTGGGATCATGTCTGCACGTTCAGAGAGGCAGGCTGCCCGCCGAAAAGCGCGAAGCGCCGAGCGCCATGAGATGGGCATTGTGCGGCGAGTCCAGGGTGAGAACCAGCTTGCGGCTTGTCAGGGCATACTTGCACAATGCCTCAGTCTTGCTGTTTTGTTGGGCGTGGGCCGCGAGGATGCGGTTGGAAACGGCAGCAACATAAGGGTTTCGTCTAGCCACGATAGCCGCGGTCGGACGACGAATGTTGTCGTCGACAAAGGAGAGGAGCAGCAAACGCCCATCCGCCAAAGGAGCACGCCAGTTTTTCGGAACGCGCATATTGCCGAGGCCCCGCGCCGGACAGATAGCAAGGCGGACCCGCCCCCATAGCAGCACGTCCAGAAACTCCTTCTCCATCGGGGACTGAAACCCGCCGATGAGCGTTATCTCCACTCCCCGAAGGGTCTTGGCGAGGTCGTAGGTCTTCAGAATGATGTCGCCCGGACAACGCACCGAGCAGAAGAAGCCGGTCAGGACGCCGTCAAGTAAGGCGAGGTCACCCTGCACGGCAACCGCAGGCGTGCGTGCGGTATCAAAGCAACGCTGCAACGTGGCTGGCGTGTCCGGCATCCCCGGTTCATAGCGTCTGGCTTTAATCGTGCCCGTCCGGTTTGGTGCGTTCAATGCCAGCGGTGCCTCGTTAGCAACCTGGATAGGCGCAATGGCATCTGAGTTATCAAGAGCGCAACTTGGCTGAAGCGGCTTGTTCAGTGGCCTTTTTCATGGCGTGCAGATCGACAACGGTACGGTCGAAGGGCTCAACAACAAGGCGAAGCTCGTCATTCACAAGGCGTACGGATTCCGCACCGCCAAGAACTACATCCGTAATCTCTACCACTGTCTGGGCAACCTGCCTCTACCTCAGACCGTGCATACATTCGTGTGAGGAACCTCTTAACCTTCTACAGTGCCATCTGCATCGCCGCCGCAGTCATCTTCTGGTTATGAGTCCTGAGCCTGAGGAAAAAGTCACTTCTCTTCCCCCTGGGTTACTGCTTCGGCTGCTTCCAGAGGGCGCTTGAGAGGAAGGACGATTCGCATCTCGGTGAAGGCGCCCTCCTCGGTGTCGAGGTGGATGGTGCCTCCGTGGCGGGTGAGGATGTCCATGGTGAGCGAAAGGCCGAGCCCCGTTCCTTCACCTGGGGCCTTTGTGGTGACGAAGGGCTCGAAAATCCGTTCGCGCAGCGCCTGTGAAATGCCGGGGCCGTTGTCGCGAATGCAGATCTCCGCTTGCTCCTCCAATCGGCGGGTGGTGACACGCAATTCCGGCTCATAGTCCGGGTCGTTCGACGTGCGGCGTTTTTCATCAAGGGCCTGGTAGGCGTTTGTGATGAGGTTGAGGAATGCCCGGCTGATCTCCTGGGGGACCACTTCAACCATGCCGATTTCCGGGTCGAGGTCCTGGCTGAGCGTCGCGTTGAACCCCTGGCCATGGGCACGCATCGAGTGATAGGCGAGATCAACGTATTGCTTCAACAAGGCATTCAAGTCCGTCTCTCGCCAGTCCCCCGGCGCGGAGCGGGAATGTTCGAGCATGCTGCGTACGATGCCATCGGCGTGTTCGCCATGTTCCTTGACCTTCTGAAGATTCAGCCGGAGGTCCGAAAGAATGGGCTCGATCTCGCTGGCAAGATCGCCTTCCTCCCGGTCCTTGATTTCCGTCATCACCTCGCCAATCTCATCAATCAGCTCGACGGAGACATCGGAAAAGTTGATTACAAAGTTGAGCGGGTTCTTGATTTCATGGGCGACGCCGGCCGCGAGTTGACCGAGCGATGCGAGCTTTTGCTCAGCGACCATCTGCTCCTGCATCTTCTGGAGATTTTCCAGCGCCTCTTCCAGCGTGCGGTTCTTCGCGTCCAACTCGTGGGCCAGCTTCTCGACCAGATTCAGCCGCTGCACTTCAAGGGCGTGGCGCCGGAACACCTCCAGGGCGTTGGCCATGTCGGCCACCTCATCATGGCCCCGCACCTCGACAGGCACCTCCAGGTCGCCACCCGCCATGGAGCGCATCGCCGTTGCGAGCCCGACGAGGCGACGGATCAGGTAACGTCCCACGAACAACCAGCCGATGAGGAGAGCAGCAGAGATGCTCAGAATGTTGACCAGGGTGAGGAGCAGCCGCCCGGTCCGAACAGCGGCTTGCGAGGCGTTGCTTACACTCACGGCCTCGTCGTTAACATCCGTCACCAGGCTGTTCACCGCGGCGAGAAGCAAGACGGAGGCCTCGCGCCCTCTCGCGAGCGCTTCCTGCTCCTGTTCGAGCCGACGCAGGACTTCCCGACGCAGCGTGATGATTCCCTCGCCGGATTCTCCCAATTGCGCCAGGCGCTTCAGATTTTCACCGAGGACGCTGTCCGGCACCCGGGCCGACAGCCTCGCATAGGCCCGTTGAAAGTTCTGCACGGCGCTGCGGAAACGACCCTGCAGGATCGGCAGATGGCTGGGTCGGAAAGAAACAACGCGTCCCCCAGCAGCAGCGCCGCGAGATTGGCCTGGTGATTCACGGTCACCAAGTCTTGGTAATACGCAAGCTCGGCTTCGGAGGCCCGCTCCTCAATCGGGCTTGGCTGGTCTTCCAAGCGGCGTAACCCTTCTACCAGATAAAAGCCCTGGTCGTCGGTGGCGACAACGAGGTGGCGCTCAATGAGTCGATTCGTCTCGGCGAGTTCTTCCTTGAGCCGTTCCAGGGCGCTGGCGATGGCAAGACGCTGGGCGGCCGATTCCTGTATCTCTCCCAGGTAGAGATCAATATCGGCAAGCTGCCCCTCGATATCGGCAAGGTGCAGCCCGATATCGGCGAGGTGCACGCTATCGTCCATCCGAGTCTGCCCGCCGAGGATGGAGATGGAACGGGATTCAAACTCGCGGGTTTCGAGCTCGTACGCACGGGATTCAAGCTCATAGATCAGGTCGCCAAGCAGGGACCGCTCCTCGGCCAGCTCTTCGGTCACCGTCCGGTGCTCCTCCAGAGACGCCGCCGCGATGAGATGGAGCGCTCCGTTGACCACAATGCCGCTTTGGCGCGTTACACCCACGGCACTGCTCAGATTGGGGATGCCGGATTCCGCAAGTCGGGAGCCGTGTTGGAGGATCTCATGGAAGGAATAGTAAGCCACAAGGCTGGCGCTCAACGTCAGGAGAACGCTGACCAGAAGGCACAAAAAGAACTGCTGCCCAATCCTGAGGTGCAGCCAACTGCGTCTGTTCGGCTTCGCTCCATTCGTGGCCGCAGAAGATTGCGGGGTGAGCGTTCCGACAGGATCAGGGGCGGGATGGTTATTCATCACGGCACCATTCTGGAGACGGGCTGGACATGTCCCTGCTCGTCAATGACCGTCAGGTAGACACGGTCGGAACCCTGATTGTCAGCATCACCGTATCGCAGCAGGAAACCGCCAAGGTCAATGGTTTCAGCCGCCTGCAGGGCTTGCAAAAAGCCCTGTCGGGTCGGTCTCGGACCGGCCAGACGCAGACCCTCCAGCACCAGTCGGCCGGCGAGGTAGCCTTCCAGCGACACAAAGTCCGGCTCGCTCTCAGGGTCCACCATAGCCAGGGCGTGCCGATACTGATCGACCACCGGGATGCTGCTGTCCAGGGGGAAAGGTACGACCTGGGTAATGTACACCCCGGCGCCATCGGCACCGAGTTCCTTGGCAAGGGCGGAACTCCCCACGACGGAAATGTTGACGAAGTAGGGATTGAAGTTGAGCCGCCGCGACCAGCGGATCAGAGCGGCCGCAGGCTTGTAGGTGCCGATGATGACAATGGCCTCGGGACGGGAGCGCCGCAGGTCGAGCAGGGCGATTTTGATCGCCTCGGTGTTGCGTGGATAGTCCGCCTCGCCGACAAGTGAAAGCCCGTGGCGGGCGACGGCGCGGCGCAATCCGCTGAGTCCGGCGCGTCCGAAAGAATCGTTTTGGTAGAGGACACCGAGGCGCTGGACGCCCAAGTCCTCAGTGAGGCGAACCACCATCTCTTCCGTTTCCTGGTAGTACGACGCCCGCACGTTGACGACGTTGGAGCGCAACTGCGCGACGCGCAGGAACTCGGCCCCGGTGAGGGGCGCGATGTAGGGAACACCGCGCTCGGTGGCGATAGGCTGGGCCGCCGCGGACGCGGGGGTACCCACAGCGCCGATCAGCGCAAAAACGTTGCGCTGGTCAATGAACTCGCGGGCGTTGGTGATTGCCGCCTCGGGCTCATAGGCATCGTCGAGGGATTCGAGGATGAGGCGATAATTGTGCACGCCACCCGTTCGGTTAGCCTCCCTGAAGGCCGAAAACAGGCCGAGACGCATGCCTTGGCCCAATAGGCGCGCCGGTCCTGTCAGGGCGGCGGATTGGCCGAAGACGATCTGTTTGGCGGAAAGCATCTTCGCCAAGCTGTCATCTGGCGCTGTGCCGGCCAGGACCACAAGGAACAAGAGCACCCGAGAAACAAGGCACGGATTGTAACCCGCCTTCCACACTTCCTTGTTTCCTCACTGAGTTAGGTAGGATTGTCCGATAGCGGCTAAGCAGAAAGTATGGCGTTGAAGCGCAACGCGATGCAGGTAATATCGTCCGATTGCGGCGTGTCTTCGACAAAGAGATGCACGGCATCGACCACCTCATTCACGACATCGCGGGCGGTCGCCTGCTTGAGACTCGTCAATTTCTCGTCGAGGCGCTCTTCTCCGAACTCCTCGTTACGGGCGTTCTGGGCTTCGCTGATGCCGTCGGTGTAGAGGAAGAGCGTGTCGCCAGGGTTGAGCTGGACTTCGCCATCGACATAGCCGTGACCGGGAAACACGCCCAACACGACGTTCCCGGTCGTCGGAAGCATTTCGACCCCGGAATCGCCGCGGACCAAGCGAGGCGGATTGTGCCCGCCGTTGCAATAGCGGAAGCTGCCGTCTCGCAGGTCGAGAATGCCATAGAAAACGGTGACGAACACGCAGGACTCGTTGTCCTCGGCCAGCAACTCGTTCACTTCGCTCAGGCAACGAGCGGGAGACGCGAAATTTCTCACCGCGCCCTTGAGGAGCGTCTGCGTCACCATGGTGAACAGGGCAGCGGGAATACCCTTGCCGGAGACGTCGGCGATGATCAATCCAATCAGCGCATCGTCGAGGCTGAAATAGTTGTAGAAGTCCCCGCCGATTTCCCGGGCCGGGATCATCATGGCCTGGATTTCGTGGGTTTCGCTGTGTGAGCGATCGTGCGGCAGGATTGACATCTGAACCTGGGTTGCCACTTCGAGTTCGCGCGTGATGGCAACCAACCGGTCCCTCGATTCAAGCGCATTTTGCATCGTTTCGATATGTTTGAGGGTCTTTCGGATCGTGATTTCGAGATCATTGAAGTCGATGGGTTTGGTGACGAAGTCGAACGCACCCCGGTTCATGGCAGTGCGGATGTTTTCCATGTCGCCATAGGCAGAGACGATGACAGCACGTATTTCAGGGCAGATGTCCTCGAGTTGGCTCAACAGCGTGAGGCCGTCCATGACCGGCATGTTGATATCCGACAGCACGAGGCGGATTTCAGGGTGTTCGGCAAGTTTTTCGAGGGCTTCCTTGCCGTTGTGTGCGAAAACGAAATCGATCTCGCCTTGTCGAATGAGCCGACGGAATCTCTGGCGGATAAGTAGTTCCAGATCTTCCTCGTCATCTACCACGAGAAGTCGGGTGGGTGATTTACTCAAGGCCCAAGTCCTCCTTCCAGTGCCGTCTTCACAGCGCCGCTAGGGTGTCGTCGCGACTGTCGTAAATCGAGAGAATGGCACTGAAACCGCTAATCTCGAAGATGTGGGCGATGGGGTCGCTGAGCCCAAAAAACAGCGTCTTCCCCCCTTCTCCCTGCAGGCGGCGAGCCGTCATCAGGAACACCCGCAGGCCGGCGCTGCTGATGTAGTTCAGGTCCTTGAAATTGAAGACCAGGACCTTTTCGCCCGCCTCAAGCTGCTCCCGGATGGCACTTTCCAGGACAGCCGCGTTGCTTCCGTCCACCCGCCCCTGCGGAGAGACGACAACGGCTTTTTCAACGCGCTCGGTTTGAATCGACAGTGTGCTCTCGTCCGCCACTAGCTTTCTCCTTCAATCAAATGTCTCACTGTGATGCGATTGCGCCCATCGACGCGTTCGTAGGCTGTGCTGTTGGCGAATTGCTTGACCAGGAAAACCCCGAGCCCTCCGATGGGCCGCTCTTCAAGCCCTAGGGTCGGGTCCGGCTCCGGGGCCTCCTCGAAAGGGTTGAACGCATCGGCGTTATCCTCGAGTTGAGCCACCACGGCGCCTTTGTCAACAAGGAGACGCAACCGAAGCTCGGGTTCAGGAACTTTAGGTAAACCATAGGTTATGCTATTTGTAATGAGTTCGTCCAGCATGAGGTTCAGGTGGCTCTGGACCGCGTCGCTCAACGCGTGGGCGGCCCCGAATTCCTGGATGATGCCCGCGAGCGCCGCAAGGGCGGAAAGGTCCGGGGCAAGGGCAATCTCGACCGTTTTGCTGTCCGGTGAAGGTTCGCAAGGCTGCATCAGTCTCTCCCGTGGGCGTTCGTCAATGCTTAAGGAACGGACGCGAATTCCGTCGGGCAGGACATGTAAGTTCGTTCCAGGGTCTCATGACATACCCGACACAAAGTGACCAGATCATTGAGGGTATTCCTCCCTTTCTCACCAACCGCCAGGCTCGTTGTCTGACGGGAGAGAATCGAGGCCAGACGACCGGCCATCTCATGGGGCGCCGCGGAAATTCGCCCCGCAGCCGGCGGGTCGATTGCTTCCAAACTGCCCCGAATTCCGTTTACTGCAAAACACAACGCATGGGGCAGCCCGGCATCATATACCAGAAAGTCCAACACCTTTTCTTCCCTGATCTGGGCACCGTGCAATTGACAATAGGCTTCAAAAGCATCGCAGGCCCACAGAAGGCCAACCCAGTCGCCTTTTCCCTCGGAAGGATCTTTAGTAGCGGCACAATGCGCTTCGAGAAGAGAGCCAACGAGCTGGACGCGCTCGATGAAACGCCCGAGGCGCATGAAGTGCCATCCTGTGTCCTGACGCATAGAGCCTGCGCAAATGCCGTCGAAGAGTTGCACGGCTTGGATGACGTCCCGATACAGCATGGCGGGGTCGCGCCTCCAGACGTCGACGAGCGCGATTTCCTGCAAGCGCAGGTACTCGCGGTTGAGGCTCGACCAGATCGCACTGCTGATGGCGTCGCGTACTTGCCGGGCGTTTTCCCGAGCCGCGGTCAGGCAGAACATGATGGAGTTGGGATTGGCCGCCTCGAAGGTGAGATAGTCTGTCAAGGTATAGCCATCAGCGAACAGAAAGTCGTCCTCGTCTGCCGCGCCGCTGTAGGTATCCGCACCCGGGGGCTGGGTGCCGAGACTGCGGAAAAGCCGCCGCCAGCCTTCCGCAATGTCCCGGGCCGGGCTCGCAGGGAGGCGCTCCAACTGCAACCCGATGAGGCGGGCAATGTATTCGACGCGCTCCAGGTAGCGGTTCATCCAGTAAAACGAATCAGCCACCCGCGCAAGCATCATGGCTTATCCCCTTCGAGGATCCAGGCGTCCTTGGCGCCGCCGCCTTGGCTCGAGATTACCACGAGGCTGCCCTTGCGCAGAGCCACGCGGCAAAGCCCGCCTGGCACCACCCGGGTGTCTTCCCCGTGCAGCACGAACGGTCTGAGGTCCACGTGGCGCGCCTCGAGCCGACCCTCGACGAGACAGGGCGCGCGCGATAAGGCGAGCGTAGGCTGGGAAATGTAGTTCTCGGGCTTGGCGCAGAGTTTGTCCGCAAATGCCTCCCGCTCCTCGCGGCTCGCGTGGGGGCCCACCAGCATGCCGTAACCGCCCGATTCACCCACCGCTTTCACGGCCAGATGCTCGAGGTTTTCGAGCGTGTAGGCCAGCCCTTCGGGTTCCCGGCACAGGTGTGTTTCCACGTTGTCGAGGATAGGGTCCTGGTCGAGGTAATAGCGGATCATGCGAGGCACATAGGCGTATACCGCCTTGTCGTCTGCCACGCCGGTGCCGGGCGCGTTGGCGAGTGCGACATGACCGGAACGATAGACCTCGAATAGGCCGGGCACCCCGAGGCGGGAATCGGGACGGAAGGCTTGCGGGTCGATGAAATCGTCGTCGATGCGCCGGTAAAGGACGTCCACAGGATGCAACCCGAGCACCGTGCGCATGCACAACCGTCCGCCGTGCACGAGCTGGTCGTCGCCCTTGACGAGTTCAATGCCCATTTCCCGGGCGAGGAAGGCGTGTTCGTAGTAGGCCGAGTTATAAACGCCGGGCGTCAGCAAGGCAATCGTCGGTTCTTCCCCCTGCCGGGGCGCCAAGGCGCGAAGCACCCGCAGGAGTTCCTGTCCGTAGTGCTCAACCGGTCGCACGCGATAGCGCCGGAAGATCTGGGGAAAGGCGCGGCGGATCGCATCCCGGCACGCCAGCATGTATGAGACCCCCGACGGCACCCGGAGATTGTCCTCCAGCACCATGAAGCCGTCCCCGGTCCGCACGATGTCGCTGCCACATACCGACACGTAGGCCCCGAGCGGAACGTTCACGCCCTCCATTTCGGGGCGGTAGTTTGGACAGCCGTACACGAGATCGCGCGGTACCGAGCCGTCGCGCAGAAGGTGTCCCTTATCGTAAACATCCGACAAAAAGAGGTTCAGTGCCTGGACGCGCTGGATAAGGCCACGCTCAATGTGCGCCCATTCCCGGGCGAGTAAAAGGCGGGGAACGCAAGTCGATGGGGAAAGCCCGTTCGATGGACGCCTCGTCGCCATAGACGGTGAAGGTAATGCCCTCGTGGAGAAATGAACGGGTTACGCGGTCCTGCAGCCGCTCTACCTCTTCCTGCGGCATCCCGCACATTTCGTTGATGAGCATCCGATAGTGGGCGCGCGGCTGCTCTGCGGATTCAAAGGTCTCATCGAAAAAACGGGTATCGGTTTCATAGCGTTCAAAGAGCAAACGCGCCAAGTGGCTGTCCCGCCCCGAATCTGGCCCGCGCAAATTGCTCGAGGTTGTGCGCTCCATGGCGGCACCTTTCGCAAGCTTTAGTGGAATGTCAAATTACACTTTGCCAACCTGACCTTCCACCGCTTATTGAGACATCCTTAACGCGCCTGCCATCACAGCAGAGACGGGAATACAAGCCTTCCTTTCCTTCTTGTAATTGGTGGATACTGGTGTATTTTAGCGGTGTCTGGAGCCCAGCGTCCTACCTCAGGACAGGAGTCATCCCATGGCCGTTCAACCCGTAGAGTTTAATTTGGCCATCCGCCCCAAGGGACGCTTTGAGATCGTCGACGTTGCGTCCCTGATTCGCGTCCAAGTCGGCGAGGAGCTGAACCAGTACCGCAAGGCAGTATACTGCTCGTTTCACACCACGGCCGGCTACCTGGAGCAGGCTGTCTGTGCGCGCCTGGGCTATAGTCCCAAACAGCTTGCCCCCCTTATCCGCGCCGTGCAGAAAATCTTCCCCCACAACGCCGGCTATTTTCACGACCGCATGCAACTGCGCGACGAGCTCAGCGAGAGCCAAAAGGAAAAGGAGCCGATCAACGGCGATTCGCACCTGACCTTTATCAGCGCCGGTCTCAACAACTGCGTCATTTATCTCCATCACCCCGATGAGCCGGTTTATTTCATCGAGCTCGACGGCATCTACAAGCACCACCTGCGCCAGCGCCGCACCACGGTCATGGCGTATTCCGACACGGAAGTGGTGCATCGCGGCCGGGTGGAGATTCCGGTCAGCGAAGGCCGGGCGATCGAGGCCTTTAATCTTAAGGACCCCCGCTACGGCCTTTTCTCACAGGTCGCGGATTGGTCACGGCAACACGGCGTCGAAAAGGGCTATATCGACATCCGCCTGGCACCCGAAGAAAAGCACGTCGGCATGACCGTCAACGAGTACGAGACCCTGTTGATGCGCAACGATTTGCCCCAGGCCCTTATCGACCCGTTGCGCTTCGCGCTCCAGCGCGGCAATGACGTTGTGCAGCTCTACAACTACCTGATGGATCAAGTTCCGGTGGGGCGCTCGATGATCGACCGCATTTTTGCGGCCCTCTCGACACCGGCCAAGCGCATCCTGCGCCTCAAGCGCCACATCCGATTACTGGTCTCCGACAGTGCGGAGGCCGGGTCCAACCACATTCTCCACGGCACCTACCAAAGTCCGATTCTGGTCCAATACCACCCGGCCCCGAACGGCGTGCGCCACCTGAACATCACGTTGCACCGCTTCATCTGAACAGGTGCGGCACGTTACGCCGCTTTCACAGGAATTCCCCCATGAACACCGCCGCCCTTCAGCCCGACAGTCTGGTACTGTTCAAGAACCGTCCGGCCCGCGTGCTGCAGGCCGGCGACAGCTTAGAAATCGAGCTCGAAAACGGCAAGATGCTGAAAGTGCGGCCCAAGGACGTCGCGCTGCTGCACCCCGGCCCGCTGCACGCTCTGGCAGATCTGCGGGCCGAGGACGGCGAAGTGGAGACGGCATGGGAGCTATTGGCAGGTGGCAATACGACGCTGGCCGAATTGGCCGAGCTGGTTTATGGCGCCTACACGCCGCCAACGGCGTGGCGGGCCTGGCAGCTCGTCGCCGAGGGTCTGTACTTTGGCGGCACCGTGGTGGAGATCATTGCGCACACGGCAGAGGAAGTGGCTCGGAAACGCGCCGCACGCGAGGCCAAGGCCGCCGCGGAACACGCCTGGTCCGATTTCATGGGACGGCTGCGAGCCGGGAAACTGGTGGCCAAAGACCGCCGACATCTCGGCGAGGTCGAGGCCTTGGCCCTGGACAAGCGCACCAGCAGCCGCGCGCTGCGTGAGTTGGGCCGGACGCAGAGCCCCGAGCGCGCCCACGCCCTACTGTGCGAGTTGGGCCACTGGGACGTTACTGTCAATCCCTATCCGCAACGCCTGGAGGTGGACACCCGCGTTCCCCAGGCCGCCCTGCCGGATTTGCCGGATGAGACGCGGCTTGATCTCACCCATCTCGACGCTTTCGCCATCGACGACGAGGGCAGCAAGGACCCCGACGACGCCCTGAGCTGGCACGACAACCGCCTGTGGGTGCACGTCGCCGACGTGGCTGCTCTGGCGCCGCCGGACAGCGACGTGGATCTGGAAGCACGCGCCCGCGGCTGTAATCTCTACCTGCCGGAGGGCACCATTCCGATGTTGCCGCCCGCGGCCACCCACACGCTGGGGCTGGGACTGCAGGAGATATCGCCGGCGCTGTCGTTCGGCTTGGAGTTGAACGCCGACGGTGGCGTCGTGAAGACCGAGATGGTGCCGAGTTGGGTGCGTGTCACGCGGTTGACTTACGGAGAAGTGGAAGCTCGCCTTGAGGAATCGCCGTTCAAGGAACTGATGCGTCTGGCTGAGCTGTCGCAAGCCCGGCGGCGTGCCCAAGACGCGGTGTTCATCGAGTTGCCGGAGTTGAAGATTCAGGTGAAAAACGGCCAAGTCAGCTTGCAGCCGCTGGCGCCCCTGAAAAGCCGGGATCTGGTGGCGGAGGCAATGCTCCGGGCCGGCGAGGCCGTGGCACAGTTTGCCTTGGCGCAGAACATCCCCTTACCGTTTACTACCCAGGCCGTGCCCGAGGCGCCCCAGGCGGTTGAGGGGCTGGCGGGCATGTTTGCCCTGCGGCGCACCCTGAAGCGCAGCGTGCAGACGGGCGAACCGGCACCGCACGCCGGCCTCGGCCTCGCCGCTTATGTCCGCGCCACCAGTCCCCTGCGACGCTACCTGGACCTGGTCGTGCACCAGCAACTACGGGCATATTTGCGCGGCGACCCGCTGCTGGACAGCCAACAGATTCTCGAGCGCGTCGGCGCCGCCGAGTCCGTTACCTACAACCGTCACCAAGCAGAACGCCTCACTCGCCGACACTGGACGCTCGTTTACCTGCTTGCCCACCCCGATTGGCGTGGCGTCGGCGTTGTCGTCGAAAAACGCGGTCCCCGAACGACCGTCCTCATCCCTGACCTCGGGCTCGAACCCGTCCTCATCCTCCGCGACAATTCGGACCTGAACACCGTCCTCCCTCTCGCCCTTAGCGGCGTCTCGCTGCCGGATCTGGAAGCATATTTTCAGGTTGTGTAGGGGTTGGATGGGCGAAGGTCATCCGACATCCCATCGCGCCACGCAGGTTGCGGAAGAAAACGGTGCTGCGCTGGAGAAGCACCGTATCACCCGCCGGAAATGGGCGGGATGGGCCATACGGAGGGCGGGAAGTCAAGCGGTGCGCTGAGGTCGCCGCCCCAGACGATGACGCAGCGCAGAAGGATGCCGCCGAGGAGGACGAGGGCGAATTTCGGGGCGGTGAACAGGACCCTGTGCCATCCGAGGGGTCGGGTGAGGCAGTCGAGAAGGAATTCGACAAGGGTGAGGAGTAGGGGGACGGTGAGGCCAAGGCCGATGACGCCCCACCAGAACCAGGGGGCCAAGGCGCCGCGGGTGACGTATTGGAAGGCATGCGCGCCGCCTTTGGGAGCCACAAATTCGCCGGTGGGGGCGTGTTGGCCGGAGCCGGCAAGGTAGGTCATGAAGTTGTAGATCTCGAACAACTCCAAGAGGATGAACAGCGCCACGGCCATGCTGATCCAACGCACGACGCTGTGCACGGTCTGCGGCTGTGGGCCGCGAAACCACAACGCCACGAGGCCCACCAAGCCGCTTGCCGCCAAGCCGGTGGTGACGCCGGAATTGAGGAACAGGAAAGGCAGGTACTTGCTCGACCACAGCGGCACGAAGGTGCCGCTGCTGAGCAGCAAGCCGGTGTAGACGGCAAGCATGAGGAGAACCGGCAGACCCACGAGCCCCACAAGGCGGCGCACCCAAGCCGCGCCGCCGCGATACCATAGGGCGGCGTAGAGCAGCACCAGCAGGGTGCCGGCCCCGACGATCCAGCCGCCGCGCGTCATCCAAGAGTCATAGTTGGTGAAGAACAGGGGAAACGCCAGGCCGCGCTCCGGCTTGCCGAGGTGCACGGTGAGAAAGAATCCGGCCAGGGCGAGGGTCACGATGGCACTATACGATGACACCTTCGACACCAATGCAGCGCCCTGCCACTTGCGTTCCAGCAGATCCGTGACCACGGCAGCCAGAAATATCCCCGACGTCAACCCGCCGAAAAACAGGTACAGCGGTACGTGCAGGCTGTAGCTCCATTTCGTTTGCCACAGGATGATCGGTTCCACGCTGCCTCTCCGGGGCCGGTCGCGGCGCCCTGGATGAAATATCGGATTCCGCTGCCCTGCTCCGACCTACTTGCTCTCCGGGTAAGCCGTCCCCCAGGCCCAGCCGCCAGCGCCAGAACCGCGCGCCGCCATACGCTGACGCACCACGTTGGCCACTTCCTCACCGTCACCGGCAACCAGCGCCTTGGTCGAACAGATCGACGCGCACATGGGCAGCTTGCCCTCGGCGATGCGGTTGGAGCCGTACAGCCGACGCTCACGGTCCGAGAACGGTTCTTCGGGGCCGCCTGCACAATACGTGCACTTGTCCATGACGCCGCGCGCGCCAAACGGCGACGATTTGGGAAACTGTGGCGCCCCGAACGGGCAGGCGTACAGGCAGTACCCGCAACCGATGCACGTCTCTTTGTTTACCTGCACGATGCCGTCTTCGCGGTGATACAACGCGTCCACCGGACACACCGCCACGCACGGCGCCTTGGAGCAGTGCATGCACGGCACCGCCACGTTGGACTCGCCGGCCTCGCCCTCATTCACCGTCACGACGCGGATGCGCGCGATGCCTTCGGGCACGTTGTTTTCGTTCTTGCAGGCCACCTCACAGCCGCCGCACTCGATGCAGCGTTTCACGTCCACGTAGAACTTCAAGCGCGCCGGGGCGTGCTTTGCCTGGGGTCCCTCCGACTCACGAAACGGGATGGTTACTTGCGTCTGTGCCATGCTCTCGGCTCCTTTTTTGGCGGTATGCGCCTGCTCAGGCTTTGCTGATGCGGCACAGGCCGGTCTTGGTTTCCTGCATCTGGGTCACCCGGTCATAGCCATAATTGGTCACGATGTTGGCAGATTCGCCCAAGCCGTACGGGACGTAACCCGCGGGGTACTTGCTGGCCAGGGATTCGCCCTCCAGCATGCCGCCCCAGTGAAAGGGTAGATAGACCATGTCGGGGTTCACTCGCTTGGTGACCTTGGCCTTCACCTTGATGCGGCTCGGCTTGCCGTCCTGGTCTTCGGGACTCTCAATCCATACCCAGTCGCCGTGCCTGATGCGATGGTCGTTTGCCAGCTTGGGGTGAATTTCCACGTACATTTCCGGTTGTAGCTCCACCAGCCACCAGCAGGCACGCTCGCTGTTGCCGCCGCCCTCGAATTCCACCTGCCGGCCGCTGCTCAGGATGATCGGGTAGTCCTTTACCCAGTCCAGCTTTTGCAGACTCTTGAACAGGGTTGGCACGCGGTAATGGTCCTTCACGTCGTCATACGTCGGCCATTGCTCGATCAGGTCGGGCCGCGGGCTGTGAATCGGCTCGCGGTGCGCCGGCACGGGATCGGGAATGTTCCACGAATTGAACCGCGCGCGGCCATTGCCGAACGGCGCCAACTCCTTGGCCATGGCGTCCGCGAATACCTGACCCGTCAGGTCCGTCTTCCAGTCCTTCAACTCCGCGTAGCCGCCGTTGATCGAACTCCTCGCCGGGGCGGAACCGTTCGCCGCCAGCAGCGTGTCGCCGTCCGGCGCCTGCGTCCCCCAACGCGCCCGGAAACCCAAGCCGCCCTGCGACACCGGAATGTCGGTGCGGTACAGGATGTGGGTGCCCGGGTGCTGCTCGGTCCAGCACGGCCACGGCAGGCCCCACTGCTCGCCGTCCACCGGCCCACCGATGGCCTTTTTCGTCTTGATGTCGAAGGCGTGCGCCCATTCCTGCTGGCGTTTGATGCGCTCGTACGTCTGTCCGGTCATGCCAATGGTGCGCATGCCGAGGTTCCATTCCCGGATGATCGACGCGTAGGTCTCCTCCGGCAGTTCCTTCACGTCCTGCATGCTCTCCGGCACGCCCTCCCAGGCGGCCTGCGTGTTGCGGGTCAGGCCGTCCTTGAATCCCAGGCGTTCGGCCAAGTCGAGAAGAATGGCCAAGTCGGAGCGCGATTCCCACACCGGCGCGACCACGCGGTTGCGCCACTGGATGTCGCGGTTGGAGTTGGTCACCGAGCCGTACTGCTCGTAGACCGTCGCCGCCGGCAGGATGTAGACGCCATCCGGGCGGTCCGGCAGAATCGAGGTGGTGGTGACGAACGGATCGATGTCGACCAGCAGGTCCACCTTTTCCAGGGCGCGCTTGATGCGGTCGAGCTGCGACTGGCAGTTCGTCGAGTGCCCCCAGTAAAAGGCGGCGTGGACGTTCACGTCCTGCCCCAGTTCCTCGGCGTCGAGCAGCACGCCCTCGTACCAGCGGGCCACCGTAAAGCCCACTTTCTGCATCATCTTCTCGTTGGTGAAGCGCGCCTTCAGCTCCTCCGCGTCGGTGCCCCAGACGTTCGCCCAGTGATTCCATGCCCCGGCGCCCAAGCCGTAGTAGCCGGGCAGGGTGTTGGAGAGCACCCCGAGGTCGGTGGCGCCTTGCACGTTGTCGTGGCCGCGGAAGACGTTGGTGCCGCCGCCCGGCACGCCCATGTTGCCGAGCACCAGCTGCAGGGCGCAGTAGGAGCGGGTGATCGACGTGCCATTGGTGTGCTGCGTGCCGCCCATCGCCCAGATGACCGTGCCCGGCCGATTGTCCGCCATGGTTCTGGCAATGCGCTCCAACTCGGCCGGCGACACGCCGGTGATGTTCTCCACCGTATCCGGATCGAACTTACCCACCTCGTCCACCAGCGCCTGCAGGCCGTAGGTGCGCTCGTTCAGCATGCGCTTGTCTTCCCAGCCGTTCTTCAGAATGATGTAAATCAGGCCGTAAATGAACGCCACGTCGGTGCCGGAGCGGAGGCGGACGTACTGGTTGGCGAACGCCGCCGTCTTGCTGAAGCGCGGGTCGACGACGATCACCTGCGCCCGGTTCACCTCCTTTGCCGTCAGGATGTGCTGCATGGCGATGGGGTGCGAGGTGCAGACGTTCTCGCCGATGATCATGATGCTGCGGCTGTGGCGGATGTCGTTCATCGAGTTGGTCATGGCGCCGTAGCCCCACACATTGGCCAGTCCGGCGACGGTGGTGGAGTGGCAGATGCGTGCCTGGTGGTCGATGTTGTTGGAACCCCAGAAGGCGGCGAACTTGCGCAGCGCGTAGGCGGTTTCGTTGTTGTGGTGCGCCGAGCCGAGGAGCATGAGGGCGTCTGGCCCGTGCTCCTCGCGGATTTCCTGGAGCTTGGCCACGATCTCGCTCATGGCCTGATCCCACGACAGCCGCTGCCACTGCCCGTTGACGCGCTTCATGGGATAGCGCAGGCGCTTCTCGCTGATGACGTGCTCGCGCGCCGCAGCGCCCTTGGAGCACAGGCTGCCGAGGTTGATGGGGTGCTCGAACCACGGCTCCTGGCCTACCCAAACCCCGTTCTGCACCTCGCCCACGAAGCCGCAGCCGACGGCACAGTTGCCGCAGATTGTTTTGACTTGTTCCAACTGCGGGAGATTCAATGCCTCCGGGTCCTGGGCGGCTTCTGTTTCCTTGACCAAGCCCGCCGTCATCGAGGCGGCCAGGCCGCCGAGGCCGGCGGCGCGCAGAAAATGACGCCGGTCGAGGCGCGGGTTCAGGGCTTGCGGCCATCCCGGCTTTAACGCCGGGTCGCCGTGGTCCTGCCGGCGGATGAGTTTCATCGTCTGTTCTCCTTAATAACGATGGATAGCAAGCCTTATCATTGATACAAGGTTCGGTAATAACGCTCGGTCTCCGCGGTACGGCGATACAAGATCGGCCCTTTGGCCGACACAGATTCGGGCTGCGCCGCCGCGCGCCCGCGCCGGGGGCGGGAAAGCAACGCCGCCGCTGCGCCCAGGCCCGTCAGCATTCTGGCGAGAAACGTACGCCGCGCCTGTCCTGCTTGGGATTCACCATCTCGTGACATGCCTGTCTCCTTTGTCTATGGCCGCTAGCTGACACACAGCAATGAGGCGCAGGGGAAATCGCCATCGGCGCCGCGCTCGGCGACTTCGACCTCCACCTCGAAGCCTTCCTGCAAGTCGCCCAGGTCGCCCCCCATCGTGCCCATGGTTTCGGGCTCGGCCACCTCGATCACCGCGGCGTCGGGAAACGTGATGGTGACGTCTTCGCCCTCGTGCGTGGTAATGATGCCTTTGCGATTGGCAACGTCCAGTGCCTTGATGCGTCCTGCGATCACCTGCTCACCTCCTTATCGGATGCCGGTTTGCACACGCTCACTCAACCTCTTCGTCCGCCACGTCGAACAACGGCCCGCGCCACTCCGGCCCGGCGCCGTATTGGGCGCGGGCTTCGGCAAGCGTGGCCACCTTGTCCAGACCCCAGTCGCGGAACAGGCTTTGCTCGACTTTCAGAAAGCCGCGCAACAACTGCGCCGCGCCGCGATAAAAGGCCGCCTGCGGGGCCTGTTCGATATCGGCCGCGCAATTCGGCGCCCAGACCAGCAAATGTTCCTTGAGACACGAGACTTGCAGGCGCAACCAGCGGTCTGCGTCATCGGGCGCCGCCGCCTGTTTGTCGATCAGCCACCGCATGACGTCCAACTCGAACGCCAGCACGTCTTCGGGATCGGTAAAGCCCTGCGGTTTCTCAATGCCCAACTGCTTGAGGAAACCGCGCCACGTTTTCAGGGGCTCTGTGAAGAATTGCCCGGTCAGGTAATACGAGGCGTAGGGCCGAACCACCCGGGCGAACGGTTCCAGAAACAGCTGGCTGAATTCCATCGCCACCCCACCAGGCGGGTGGTCGGCAAGGTAGTCGTCAATGATTCGCCAGCCGCTGCCCATCAGGGGATGCACCGCCGCCGCGGCTTCGGTGCGCGGGTGCATGTCGTCGCGCAGGGCCGCCACAAAACCCGTCTCCGGCTCCTTCCACAACAGTTGCACGAACAGGCGGTAATACGTCTGTCGAAACTGTATGAAGTCGTGGTCCTGAAGCATGCCCACCTCCGCTCACAGTTCTTCCAGACTGCCGGACTCTTCCTCAAACAGACGATCCAACGCCTGATCCACAAACATCTTGTAGGACAAACTATCCTCAAGCGGCGCGTCACCGCGCTGCCGCCGGGCGGTGATCTCCTCGTTGAGCGCCCCACCCACGGCTGCCTCGATGCGTTCGAATAACGGCGCCTCGGAGACAGCGGTAGCGACCACCTGTGCGTCCCACCAGCGCTCCCAAACGTCCTGGTAAGGTCCCAGACCCGGGAACCGCCCCGCCTCGCGGACGGCTTGCTCCGGCGCTATGTTGACGGACGCCTGCACGTCCATCACCTGCCGCCATTTGTGCAGCGCCAAGTGGCGCTTGTAAGCGTCGAGGGCGGCGTCCATGAACTCCTTGCCCTGCTTTCTGCCGCGCCCGCGTTTTTTCCTGTCGCGCATGCGTCAGTCCCCCGACACCGCAACGGCTTCCGTTTCCACCCTCGCGGCAGATGGCTGGTGCAGCAGGCGCTCGGGGTGCGTGTAGACGTTGAAACTGTTGCGCCGCACGTAGCCGATGACTGTAACGCCGAGCCGCTTGGCGGCCTCGATGGACAACGTCGTCGGCGAGGTGCGCGAGATCAGAAACGGCGTTCCCATATGGGCGCCCTTGCGCAGCATTTCCGACGAGATGCGCCCGGTGGTCAGGAGAATCCGGCCCTGCGTGGGGATGCCCAGCGTCAACGCCTCGCCGAGAATCTTGTCGAGGGCGTTGTGCCGCCCCACGTCCTCCGCCAGCAGTAAAATCTGGTCGCCGTCGCTCAGGGCCGCGGCGTGAATACCGCGCGACGCCCGGTACATGTCGGCGCCGTCGAACAACTGCCGCATGAGGGGAAAGACCTCCTCCGGCGCCAAGCTCAAATCGCTGAGCAGCGGCGGGTAGTGCGACGTCTCGATGCTGAACGTCAATCCCATGCCGCAACCGGACGTGAAGACCCGTTTCTTTGGCTGTACCAGGGCGGTGCCCAATTCGACCGCCACCGCACCGTTGTCGGCGTCGACGTCCAAGGCGCGGATATCGTCCAAACCGCTGATGATGCCCTCGAAGCACAGGAACCCGATCACCAGATAATCCAGCTTCATCGGCGTGCACAGGAAGGTCGCCAATTCGACGCCGTTGACGGTGATGGTGAGTGGCTGCTCGCGCACCACCGGCTTTTCGAACTGTGCGAAAACGCCGTTTTCGTAGCGGTAGACGTACGGCATTACGGCTCCCAACCTTGTTCGACTTCCCGCATGGCGGCCACCGCCCGGCAGTCGGGACACATCCTCAGCAGATTCTGGCGCTCGCCGTCGAATGCGTCCATGAGCGGTCCGAGTTGCAGCACCTTCGCCAGAATGGCGTCCAGGGATTTCCGGTTGACGAAAGGCTTGTTGCATTGCAAGCAGGCCACCATCTCGTCGCGCACAACGGTGCGGTAGTCGAGCGCCTCGCGTGAAAGTACCACCTCGTGTTGCAGGCTGATGACGTGCTCCGGGCACAGCGTCTCGCAAAGCCCGCAGGCCACGCAGGCAATGTGGTTGAATTGCAGGGAGAACGTCGGCTCATCGAGCCGGAAGGCGTGTGTCGGGCAAACGTTGACGCACGAGCGGCACAGCGTGCAGCCTTCCGCTTCCACCTCGGCCGTGGCGAACGGCAGCGCGGCGTCAACGGGCTGCCGACCGGGCTCGCGCTGGCGTTGTTCAATGAACGTGCCGACGATCTCCGTCAGCGCCTGCCGATTGCCGCTGACACGCCAGGGCTTGCCGTTCCAGTGGATGGGCGCCGGGGGCAGAGATTCGGCGAAACGTGTCAGGTCGGCAACGGTCTCGGCCTCGTCGCCGTCCGTGGTCACGAACAGCCGCAGTCGCTCCGGGCCTAATTCAAATGCCTCGAGTGTCAGGCGGCAGAATTCGAGTGTGCGGTCCAACAGGGCGCGCTCGCCGTGCGGGCATGTGGCGCAGCCGAGCAATCCCACCCCCGCGGCGCCGAGCCGCAAGGCGCCCAGGATGGCGGCGGTGGAGACGTGCCGCAGACACGGCACCTGCACGCCGAGTACCTTGGCCGGGTATGGCAACGGTTGTCGTCCCGCTTCCTCAATGAGCCGCTTGCCCTGTTCGCTGCAATGAAAGAGCACCACCTGATCCGCGTTGCCGTTGTTCGGCGCCAGCAGCGCCGCGAGTTGCGCGTACAACGCCTGCGGCGACGGCTCCGTGAACCGCAAGGCCGATGTCGGGCAAGCCGAACTGCAGGCACCGCATCCCTCGCAGGCCAGATGGTCCACCTCAATGCGCAGCGGGTTTGTCGGGTCACGCCGGATCGCCTCGTACGGACAGGCCGGGATGCACGCCCCGCAGGCTTGTCGGCCGGCCGCGCCGCCGGCGCAGATATCGGCATCGTACGCCACGTGCACGGTCTTCAGGAAGTCGCCGGTCAGATCACCGATGCGTGTGGCAAGCTGGCTGAGGTCAGCCTTATCAGCGCTGCTGAGGACGTGATAACCGGTGCGCGTAGGACCCGCCGACGGGTCGGAGGCGAATGTCACCACCTGATCGACCACGAGTTCCTGTTGCTCGCCGCCCGCCAAGCCGACGACGGCGCGGAAATCCCCCAGCCGGCCGGACACCTCCAGCAACTCGCCTCGGTAAATCCGCCAGGAAGGCAGCGGCTCGACGGCAGCCGCGTGCGGACTCTGCACAAGAATCGGTCGGATAGCATTGCCCAACCGCCGTGCGAGGTCCCCGGCCAACGGCTCGTCGGCAACGATGAGAACGCGTCCATCGCTCCGAAGAGGAAGGTAGCGGGGTTCTGTCTGCACTTCCGCCGCCTGCAGCGCCGCGCGCAGCAAACGGCTGGCCTTGTCATGTGCTTCCTGCGGGTCGGCGTGAACCGCGAAACAGGATTCCTTGAGATCGACGAAGTGAGTCTTGAAACTCGGGCCAATGTCAGGCCGGAGGGCATCTTCGAAGCGGGCAGGTGAATCGCAGCAGGCGATCATGGCGTGTGTGCAGCGCTCACGGTTAGCGAGGTCCACGAAATCCTGCAAGTCGTCGTCGGGATGGGTGGCGAACTGAACGTGTGGTGTAGGAAGGTCGAACCGTTCGGGGTCAAGCGCCAGCGTGTGTCGGCAGTTACAGAGGAATATGCCCCACTTTGCCGTCATGTCGTGTCCCTCGCACCGCTCTCATACCACCGCCGATTGTTTGAAAAAGCGTTGCATTAAATACGGCGGCACCCTTGAGAAGAGCGCCAATGTAGAGCAGCCCTGACGGCACTGTCAACCCTTAAACACCACTCATAAATCCCTCTCAACGGCAAGCCGGGATGCCTAAGGCAAATTACCGACCAGGGCACGGAAATGGTCGCCGCGGGCTTCATAGTGGGGAAATTGGTCGTAGCTCGCGCAGGCGGGGGAGAGGAGAACGACGTCGCCGGGCCGGGCGAGGGCAGCGGCGCGGTGCAGGGCGGCGTCCAGGGTGGGGAGTTGGACGATTTCGGGGGGTGTGGGCACCCGCTCGAGGGCGGCGGCGAGTTTGGGGGCGGTGTTGCCGTACAGCAGCGCGACCCGGACGCAGGACTGCATGACGTGCGCGAGGTCGTCGAACGGGGTGCCTTTGTCGTAACCGCCGGCGAGCAGCACAACGGGCTGTTCAAAGGCCTGCAGAGCGCACTGGGTGGAAAACGGCGTGGTGGCTTTGGAGTCGTTGTAATAGGCGACGCCGCCCTTGTCGGCGATCCATTCCAGCCGGTGCGGCAGGCCGGTGAAGGTTTGCAGGCCGCCGGCAATGGTGGCTGGCGGCACGCCCAGAGTGGTGGCGGCAGTGGCAGCAGCGGCGGCGTTGCCGAGGTTGTGCAGGCCGCGTAGACGCAGGTCGGAATCGTGACAGAGCACGCGGCGTTCGCACCCCGAGGCCAGCATCAAGGCGCTGCCGTCGCGGTAGACACCGGCTTCCAGAGGCTCCTGGACGCTGTAAAACAAGCGGCGACCGCGGCCGCGTGCCGCCATGTCCCGAACTGTTAGGTCATCCCAGTTGAGGACCGCCACGTCGTCCGGCGTCTGGTGCGCCAGGATGACCTCCTTGGCCGCCTGGTAAGCCGCCATGGTGCCGTGGCGGTCGAGATGATTGGGGGCCAGATTGAGCACAACGGCCAAGGGCGGACTGTAGCCAAGCCAGTCGAGGTGCTCCAGTTGGAAGCTGGATATTTCCAGCACCACCGGGGTGTCGGGCTCGATGTCGGGGAGGCGGGACAGCAGTGAGCCGCCGATGTTGCCGCCGACCAGGGTGCGGGCGTCGTGGGTTTGCAGAATGCTGCCCAGCAGCGACGTGGTGGTGGTTTTACCGACGCTGCCGGTGATGCCGATGATGCGCCCGGCGCACTGGCGCACGAACAGGTTCAGCTCGCTGTCCAGTGGCACCCCACGCGACCGTGCCAGTTGCAGATACGGCGAGGTGAGCGGCACGGCGGGATTGACGAACACGCGGTCGGTGTCGATGAAATCTCCGTCGCGGTGCTCGCCCAGTACGAACCGGATGGGCAGGCCCTGTAGCGCCTCCAGGGCGTCTGGCAAGGCGGTGGCGTCTTTCAAATCGGTCACCGTGACCGAGGCACCTTGCTCGGCGAGATAGCGGGCCAAACCGATCCCGCCGCCGAATGAGCCGAGGCCCATGACGGTCACCCGGCAGCCCTTCCAGACGGTTAGCGATGGCGGCATGGCGGGATGTCCTTATGATCCGGCGGAGGGCTTATCCAAGGCTTCGAGCAGAGCCAGCGCCTGCACGGTGGCGCCCACGTCGTGCACGCGGACCAAAGCCGCGCCCCGCTGCGCCGCCCACAGGGCGCTGGCGACGCTGCCCGCAAGCCGGTCGTCGACCGGGCGATGCAGCACGTGTCCCAGGAACGATTTGCGCGACGTGCCGACCAGCAGCGGCTGCCCCAGGGCACCCAGATGGTCCAGGCCGCGCAGCAGGTCCAGGTTGTGCGCCACCGTCTTGCCAAAACCGAAACCGGGATCCAGCACGATGCGCTGCCGCTCGATGCCGGCCTGCACGGCTTCGTACAGCCGTTCACGCAAAAACCCGTAGACATCGTCGACCACGTGGCGATACGCCGGCGCCTGCTGCATAGTCCGGGGCGTCCCCTGCATGTGCATCAGGACCACCGCTGCGCCGCGTTGGGCGAGCAGCGGCGCCATGTCAGGATCGAAGCGCAGGGCGCTGATGTCGTTGACCATGACCGCGCCGGCATCCAGGGCAGCGGCGGCGGCGACGGCCCGGTAGGTGTCCACTGATACCGGCGCGTTGTGGCGTTTGACGATCTCCCGCACCACCGGCACCACGCGCGCCTGCTCCACCGCTGCCGGTACCGGCTCCGAACCCGGACGCGATGACTGGCCGCCGACGTCGATCAGGTCGGCGCCCTCTGCCAGCATGGCCTCGGCACGCGCCAGCGCGCGTTCGGGCTCGCAGTACAGGCCGCCGTCGGAAAACGAATCCGGCGTCACGTTCAAAATTCCCATTACGCGGGTGCGGTGCGGCAGCGGCCACGCCGTCTGCCCCAGTACCAAGGCATGCGGGCCGCCCGCTTGCAGGCAGCGCGCCTGTTCCAACGCAGCCGCCACGGGCAGCAACGCCGGCTGATCGTTGGCGGCCTCGCGCAACGAGCCGGGCAATTCCTCCGCGCCGCCCCACAGGACATCTACCGCGTCGTTGTGTGGCGCGTCGACGCACCAGCCGCTTGGCACTTGACGCAGCCAAGTACCCAGAGCGACGGCGATGTCTCGGGGAACGTCGATCAACTTGCAGGCGAAATGTCCGACGGATGGGGCGGGTACGTTGCCAGGGGCCGAATGCCCCATGCGGGCCAGTTCATCGGCTATCGGGGTGTTGGCATGTCGGGGCAGCAGGCGGGCCAGCATGGGGGGTTCTTTCTCAACATCGGTGCGCGCGACTCATCACTCGCTTCGCTCGTGCTGTTCCATCTTATACGCTCACTGGCGTTCGCTGTGGGCTTCCAGCACGACCTCGCGCGCCCGCATGCATGGCCTGCTTGAACAGCGTGGCGTCGCCCGCCACCTTGCCGATGACGTTGACGGCGCTGGCGGGCATGATCTTGCCGGGTTCGCTGACCGGCGTCAGCCCGAAAAAGATGCAGAACGCATTGCCCGGCGGCCAGTAGCCCAGGTCGCCGATCTCTACCACTTCCTGGGAACTGCCGTCCAGTTCCGCGTCGACCGGGATGGAAAAGTAGATTTCGTCGCCCCAGGTGTTGAACGGCGTGCGAATCGGCAGTGCCTCGCCGATTTTCGCCGCGGTTGCCGTGTCGTTGAGTTCGGCCTCCAGAGCCACTTCTCCGACCGTGATCCTAATGCGCATGATCGGTCTCACTGTTGGAAGCGCCCGACAAAGCCGCCAGACGCTGGTTGATCTCTCTCTTCAGCAGTTGCGTATGCAGGATGCCCAGCCCCCAGGTGAGCAGGAGGATGCGCCACGACAGCGCGCGGGTCCAGAGCATGAACACGTAGGGCACCGCGTAGGCCACGGCGAGGGCACCGTACATCGGCACCCGCGTCAAAATGGCGGCGTGCAGCCAGGCCGCCCAGTTCAAGCCGGGAATGAAGCTCCAGGCGAGCCACGGTATCCGCATCATGGAATCACGCGTCCTTAGCAGCCGCCGCCGGATTGGCGCGTCGGCAGCGCCACCTGCGCCGTGCCCTGCACGTAGCGGTCGCCCGCCTCGTTGCTCATCAGGATGTCGCAAAACACCAGGTGCCGGCTCTGCTCTTCCTGTTTCTCGGTGACGACCCCGCTGCAGATCAGCGGTGTGTTGTGGGGCACGGTAGCGCGAAAGTTCGCCGTCAGGTTGCGCAGCGCTCCGCTGGGGAAGAATTCGGTCACCATGCGGGACAAAAAGCCCAGGCTCATGTTGCCCGGAATGATGGCGCCCGGCAGCCCCTCGTTGCGGGCGTAAGCGTCGTCGGTGAACCGCCCGCTCTGCATGCGCGCCACCTCGGCGTAGCGCACCACGTCCGCCGTGGTCGGGCAGATTTCCAGTTCCTCGATCTCATCGCCCACTTCAATATCTTCATAAAAATGAATGCGCTCACCCACCTTTGAAAGTCCTCCCCGGCTCAGTCGCGCTGGATCAGGATCTGGCGCAGCACGGCCGCCTTCTCGCCGTGTTGATTGGTCAACTCGCTCTCGCGTACGACGAAGATCATGTTGCCGCTGCGCCCGGTCTTCTCGTACACCTCGGCGATGCGGTCCACGCCGGTGATGATGTCGCCCGGGCGAATCGGGGCGTGGAAAACGCATTCCTTGCCGCCGTCAAAGGCGCGTGCGCCGTAGCTGAGCTTGAGATCGGGCAGCGCCGCGTTGCTGCGAAACACGATGCAAAACGTCGCGGGCGCCACGATGCCGCCATACGGCGTTGTCTTGGCGTAGGCTGCATCGCAATGCACTGGGTTCGTCTCGCCCACCGAGGCGGCGAACTCGGCGATGTCTTCCTGCGTGACCTCGAAGGCATAGCGGTCGAATTCCTTGCCGATCCAGCTGGTGTCGAACGTCAACATGCGTTCCGTCTCTCCTCGTCGGGGTTATCGTCCTAACGCTACCGGCTTCGGCTCGGCGCACTGGCGGATGGAGGCTTCCACTGCGCTGACGTCCTCGGTGCTACCGATGAACAGTGGTACGCGCTGGTGCAGGGCGGTCGGTTGCACTGCCAGCACGTCCTCGCTGCCGGTGCTGGCGCGTCCGCCCGCCGCCTCGGCGATGCGGGCCAGCGGGGCCGCTTCGTAGAGCAGTCGCAGCTTGCCGTTGGGCGCGTCGCGGGGGTCTGCAGGGTACAGAAACAGCCCGCCATACAGCAGCGTGCGGTGAAAATCCGCCACCAGCGAGCCGACGTAGCGGGCGCTGTAGGTGGATGGTCCGTCGGGGTCCTTGAGGGCATCGATATAGCGCTGCACGCCGGTGCACCAGCGCGGGTAATTGGCCTCGTTGGCGCTGTAGATCGTGCCGCGCTCGGGCATGCGCAGGTTTTCGTGCGTCAGGCGGAATTCGCCGACACCGGCATCGAGCGTATAGCTGTGCACCCCGGCGCCGGCGGTGTACACGAACAGCGTGCTGGAGCCGTACAGCGCATAGCCGGCGGCCACTTGACGGCTGCCGGTTTGCAGTAGGTCCGACAGGGTGGCATCAGCGCTCCGGGCGCGGTAGATGGAGAAGATGGTGCCGATGGTGATTCCCGCGTCGATGTTGGAGGAGCCGTCCAGGGGGTCGAAAAGTACCACGTACGGTCCGCGCGGTTCGTTCGGTGCCAGGAACAGAGGGTGCTCGGCCTCCTCGGAGGCCAGGGCGCAGACGTGACCGCTGGGCCGCAGGGCGTCGATCAGCATGTCGTGCGCCAGCACGTCGAGCTTGCGCACTGCCTCGCCCTGCACGTTATGCTCGCCGGTGAAACCGAGAATGTCGATCAGCCCGGCGCGGTTGACCTCGTGGGAAATGCGTTGCGCAGCCGAGGCCAGTGTGGTGAGCAGGCCGGCCAGGTCGCCGTCTCTGCCCAAGCGGGATTCTTTCAGGTCTTGAGATAGCGTCATGCCCTTGCGATCCATGACGACTCCTTGCGTATGTCCATTGTCGTTTCTGTCGCTTCGGAAGCGCCAAGTCTAGCAGAAAATCCGCCCGCATGCCCAATGACGGCGCCCTGTGGACGATGCGGAATCTTGCCTTTGCAGGGGAAAATGCGCACAATGCCCAACCCGTCCGAACACACCCAGCGCGCCGCTGAGACAAACCACAGAACGCGATACGCATCGAGGAAGGATCCCCCATGACTCAAAGCTTGCTAGCAAGAGGCGAACTCGCCGCCGTGGCCCGCGCCCTGGTCGCCGAGGGCAAAGGCATTCTGGCCGCCGACGAGAGCACCGGAACGATCACGCGGCGACTCGACACCATCAACGTCGCCTCGACGGCGGACAACCGGCGCGCCTATCGCGAGCTGCTGTTCACCACGCCGGAGGTAGAGGCGTACATCAGCGGCGTCATCCTGTACGACGAGACGATTCGGCAGGAAAGCAGCGACGGCACCCCCTTTCCGGCGCTGCTGGCCGGGCGCGGCATCATGCCGGGCATCAAGGTGGATACCGGCACCTCGGACTTGGCGGGCTTTCCGGGCGAGAAGATCACCGAAGGCCTCGACGGCCTCGCCAAGCGGCTGGACGAGTACCGCGAGATCGGCGCCCGGTTCGCCAAGTGGCGGGCGGTGATCACCATCGGCCCCGGCTGTCCGACGCCCTACGACGTCGCGGCCAACGCGCACGCCCTGGCGCGCTACGCGGCGCTGTCGCAGCAGGCCGGCCTGCTGCCGATCGTCGAACCCGAGGTGCTGATGGACGGCGATCACACCATCGAACGCTGCGCCGCGGTTACCCTGGCGACCCTGCGGCGGGTGTTCAACGAGTTGCACGAGCACCGCGTGCGGCTGGAGGGCATCCTGCTGAAGCCCAACATGGTGCTGTCGGGCAAGGACTGCCCGCAACAGGCCGGCGTGGATGAGGTGGCGACGGCGACGCTGGCCTGCTTCCGGCAGACCATCCCGGCGGCCGTGCCGGGCATCGTGTTCCTCTCCGGCGGCCAGAGCGCCGTTCGGGCCACCGAGCACCTCAACGCCATGAACGCGCGCGGCGGCCAGCCCTGGGAGCTCAGCTTTTCCTACGGACGGGCGCTGCAAGGGCCGGTTCTGGAGGCCTGGCAGGGGCAGGCGGCCAACGTGCCCGCCGCCCAGAAGTTCTTCCAGCAGCGCGCCCGATGCAACGGCGCGGCGCGTTACGGCAAGTACGCCGAGCACATGGAAAAAGCCGCTTAAGGCGCCCCGCTAACCCCTAATCCCCGAAGCTCACGATGCCCGCCAAGCTGCTAATTGCCAACCGCGGCGAGATTGCCGTCCGCATCCTGCGCGCTGCCGCGGAACTCGGCATGCGCACGGTGGCGGTATTTTCGCAGGACGACGTCGAATCACTGCACCGGCGCCTGGCGGACGAGTCGCGCCCCCTGGCGAGGGCCGGGGCCGCCGCCTATCTGGACATCGACGCCATCCTGCGGGTGGCCAAGGATACCGGCTGCGACGCCATCCATCCCGGCTACGGCTTTCTGAGCGAGAACGCCGAGTTCGCCCGCCGCTGCGCCGGAGCCAACCTCACCTTTGTCGGGCCGCGCCCCGAAGTGCTGGCGTTGTTCGGCAACAAAGCCCACGCCCGTGCCACGGCCGAACGGCTCGGCGTGCCCATCCTGTCCGGTACCTCCGAACCCACCAGCCTTTCCGAGGCCGTCGATTTCTTCGACGCTCTGCCTGCCACCGGCGCCATGCTCATCAAGGCCATCGGCGGTGGCGGCGGGCGCGGCATGCGCGTGGTGCGGCGCCGCGAGGAACTGGAGGACGCCTACGCGCGCTGTCAATCCGAGGCGCGGGCGGCGTTCGGCAACGGCGACGTGTATGTCGAACAACTCCTGCCGCGCGCCCGGCATATCGAGGTGCAGATCGTCGGCGACGGCTCGGGGGCCGTCAGCCACTTGGGCGAGCGCGATTGCAGCATCCAGCGCCGCCATCAGAAGCTCGTCGAAATCGCCCCAGCGCCCGGCTTGCCCGACGGCCTGCGCCAGCGTCTCGTAACCGCGGCCACCACCCTGGCCGCGTCGGTGCGCTATGACAACATCGGCACCTTCGAGTTTCTGGTCGATGCCAGCGCGCTGAGCGCCGAATCGCCGTTCGCCTTCATTGAGGCGAATCCGCGTTTGCAGGCGGAGCACACGGTGACCGAGGAGGTGTATGGGGTCGATCTGGTGGCCATCCAGCTTGAGCTGGCGGGCGGCCGCAGCCTCGCCGACCTGGGGCTGCTGCAGGTCGGCGTGCCGGCGCCGCGCGGCGTCGCCATCCAGGCGCGCATCAACATGGAGACGATGCAGGCGGACGGCACCACGCGGCCGTCCGGCGGCACCCTGAGCGCCTTTGTCCCCACCTGCGGGCCGGGCATTCGGGTCGATACGTTCGGCTACGCCGGCTACACGCCCAGCGGGCGCTTCGACGCCTTATTGGCGAAGCTCATCGTCAGCCACGCCTCGGGCCGCTTCGAATACGCCGTCAGCCGCCTGCAACGCGCCCTGGCGGAATTCCGCGTCGCCGGCGTGGCGGTGAACATCTCCTTTCTGCAGCGCCTGCTGCGGCACCCGGCGTTCCGGAACGCCGCTTTCCACACCCGCTTCATCGACGATCACCTTGCCGAGCTCGTCGTCCCGGATGAGCATGCCCCGACTGTTTCCGAGCCCCCGAGCGCACCGCCCGAGACCGCCGCCGCAAGCGAACTCCCTCCACCGCCAGCCGACCCCCCCGAGCCGGAACCCGCTGCACCGCCGCCGCGCCAGATCGACAAGCCGCACGACACCGTTCCCGTCGCGTCGCCCCTGCAAGGCACCATCGTCAGCGTCGAGGTGCGCGAGGGCGGCACGGTACGGACCGGACAACTGCTGGTCGTGGTGGAATCCATGAAGATGGAGCACGAGGTTCACGCCGAGGTGGACGGCGTCGTGCGTCGTGTCGCCGTGGACGAGGGGAGGGTCGTCAATGCGGGAGAGCCGTTGTTGTTCTTGGAAGCTGCCGCTTAGCGGTTTCTTAACGACCTGTCAGATTTTCAGAGGCCGTTTGACCCATCAATGTCTGCTGCAGCCAAACTCTCAAGTCAGTAGTGTCGCAGTGGGCAATCCCTCCGTAATTTAGGGTAGAGGTTCGAAGTCGATATCGAAGCTTGTTTCCCTAAGCACTGCGCGGTGCATCGGAATATGCGGGCACTTCGCCACCAACTCTGCGACAGTAGTCTCGTCTGCCCGTGCTCCAACATATACTCTGCCGATAGCACTCTTGGGGAATTCAAAGCAGTGTAACGGTCTTTCGTGGATCTCGATGATTGTGCAATTTCCACTCTCGTTAGACGAACTCCCGGCGGAATCAAGTCCATTCAAGCATTTGGCAACCCTTACTTCCTCTTCATAGGCCCGTTCCAGTGGCTTAGTCAGAAATAAATCGTTGCCACTTTTCATAGTGGCTGAGGACAAAACGATGGGTTGCACCGACGACGATACCTTCCGTGAAGGTAGAGAAGTACGGGCCAATCGGCCGACCACGAGAATAGATGACGCTGCCGAATTGAGCAGGGATCATGTTTCTCTTCTCATCCATGAAGCCCGCGGTGTCGGCGTTGATCTCGAGCACGGCACCGCGGTGACCGTCTGCATAATGTGCCCACATCAACGCATTGGTCGCCGAGCGTGTTAGTGACAGAATGCCTGTTTCTTGCACCCATATCTGACTTTTGATCTGTGCGCGAAGGTTGGCGAACATGCCGCTGATCGGATCTTCAGTCGGATACGGCATCGCAACCGGCTTATCGAAAGGATCATTAAAGAAGGTGGGTCGTGAGAATCCAATTCGCTCGGAAGTGAGAATCTGCCGGGCGGCAGCGAGTGAGGTGTACTTGTATAGAAGCATCGCGGATGTCTTGAGAGGTGACGGCCTTCGGCTCGAATTTTTTTTGCGGTTTGCCGGTTGCGGACCCAGCCGTTCAGTGAATTACAAGTCACTGCAATCGCTCAACTTAATTTGAGCCAGACTCTAGCAGGTCACCTGCGTAGCTGCCCAATTGATCATCCTACATGGTCACCCACGCGGCTTCACAAGCATCAGGTAGCACACCGCTGAAATGCCCGCCGAGCCGAACGTCATGCACATCACCATGATCTGGTAGCGTACCGCGATCAGCGGCGACACGCCCGACAGGATCTGGCCGGTCATCATGCCCGGCAGGGCCACCAAGCCGACGGCGAAGAGCGAGTTGATCAGCGGGATGAGCGCCGTCTGCAGGGCGGTATTACGCGCCTGCTCGTACGGCACTTGATTGGCGGTTTCCGCCTCGAAACGCTCCGCCGCCAGACTTACGGTGTTCATGGCGTTGGAGAAGATCATACCGCCGAGGGGCACCATGTAGCGAGGCTCGAACCAGGGATTGAGCGCCAGGACGCCCTGGCTGACCAGAGCCAGCGTCAGCCCGCCGCCGAGCGCCATGGAGCCCAGCGCCCTGGCATAGCGCCGACGCCGGTCCCCCGGCAGGGGGCGCAGGGCGATCCAGCTGGCGGCGATCAGCATGACGGCCAGCACCAGGATGACGAGGCCGGCGTGCCGGGTCTCGAAGATGTACGTCAGGACGTAGCCGACCAGCAGCAATTGCACCAGCATGCGCGCCATGGCGTACAGCGTTGTGCCGACGCCCAGCGACCAGCGATACAGCAGCACCACCACGACTGCCACCGGCAGAAAAACGAGCGCTAGCTGGGCGATCGGGATCAGTTGCACGGAGTTGTTCATAAGCGCTCAGCAGCAGCCATTGAAGGTTGCGCCCGCCAGCGGCGCCCGGTCCGGCTCCCAGCCCCAGGGCCGCGGCCCCCAGTCCGGCTCGAAGACCTGCCCCCGTTTGACCGTCAGCACCGGCACGAAGGCCCGCTGCACCGGCAGGCTGGCGCCCAGCACGTCGTACACCACCCACTCGCCCTCCCGGATATCCAGCACGGAAATATCGGCCTGGCGCCCCACGCCTAGGCTGCCCAGACGGTGTTCGGCGCCGATGGCCTTGGCCGGGTTCTCGGTGCACATGGTCACAACTTGCTCCAGGGTGAAGCCGAGGGCGAGAAAGCGGCTCATCATCTCCGTCATGCTGTGGACGGTGATGCGGCGCCCCGGCACCGTGAGGTCGGTGCTGATGCAATGCGGCAGCAGGCCCTGGTCGATAATGCGGCGGCCCACGTCGAAGCTGAAATTCATGCGCCCGTGGGCGGTGTCGAGCCAGACGCCGCGATTGGCCGCCTCGCGCGCCTCGGGCACCAGCTTGCCGTTGGCGTCGAGCACGCCGCCGGGGTTGGCGGTGAAGTAGTGGGTGAGGATGTCGCCGTCGTCCAGCAGCGGCAGCAGCTCGCGGATGACGTTGGGGTCATAGCGCTTCTCGGTATCGCCGATGTGGACCATCAGCCGGGTGCCGCTTTCGCGCGCCGCGCGACGCGCCAAGCGGGGCATCTCCATGCCGAAGATCTCCAGCGCCGGCGACACCATGCGGGCCTTGATGCCGTGGATCAGCCCGCGATTTTGGTCCACCGTCTGCAGCGTGCCGTCGAGGTCGATGCTGCTTTCCGCCATGATGTCGGGCATGGTGGCCAAGCCGGTCTGGCAGATGTGCAGGAAGGGAATGATCTCGGTATGGCACTGCGGCATGATGTAGCGGGGAAAGGCGCTGAAGGTGGCGCACCCGGCGCTGCCGGCATCGACCACCGTGGTGACGCCCGAATGCACCCCGCCAAGGTCGGGATGCACGCCGTTGCTGATGACGCCGTCGAAGACGTGGGCGTGCAGGTCGATGAGGCCCGGCGTGACCGTCCGGCCGGACACGTCGATAACCCGCGTCGCCTCGTCGCCCGCGATGAGGGGTGCAATGTGGGCAATCTTGCCGTCCTGAACGGCGATGTCGTGCCGCCCGCTCAACCCGACGGACGGGTCGACAACCGTGCCTCCTGTCAGCAACAGATCGTACATGTCGTGCCTCCTTGTTTCGGCGCCGGGCGCCGGGATTCGTAAGGTGACGTATTATGATGGGATTCACAGCACAGGGGCAAGGTCGTTGTCTGGCGACGGGCGTCACGGCGCCGCAAGGGGAGAGGATTGATGGAACTCGGAGACATCACGGACGTGGGCGTAGTGGGGGCCGGTACCATGGGCGCGGGGATCGCCCAGGTATTCGCGCAGGCCGGATACGCGGTGCGGTGGTACAACCGCTCGGCGGCGGGGCTGCAGCGCGGCTTGTCGCGCATCCGGGACAACCAGAGCCTGCTGATCCGTCACGGGGTGCTGACGGCAGGTCAAGCGGAGGTGGCGCTGGCACGGCTGTATCCGACCGAGGTGTTGGCCGACTTGGCCGGCGTGCAGTTGGTGTCGGAATCCATTGCCGAAGACTTGCCGGCCAAGCAGGCGTTGTTCAAGGCGCTCGACAGGTTATGCGGCGGCGCGACGCTTTTCACCACCAACACCTCGGGCCTGTCCATCTCGCGCATCGCCGAAGCGGTGTCGCAGCCGGGGCGTTTTGTGGGGTTACACTACGCCAATCCGCCCCATATCATTCCCATCGTCGAAATCATCAAAGGAGAAGAAACGTCCGCTGCCACCTGCGAAGTGCTGACGGCCCTGGCGCGGCGCCTGGGCAAACGCCCGGTGCTCGTGCGGCGCGAGGTGCCGGGATTCATCGCCAACCGGCTGCAATTTGCGCTCATGCGCGAAGCGCTGCACCTCATCGAAGCCGGTGTGGCGTCGGCTGCCGACGTGGACGCGGCGATCAAGCACGGCATCGGCCTGCGCTGGGCGCTCTTCGGCCCGCTGGAGATCGCCGATCTCGGCGGCCTGGACGTGTTCGACGCCATCGCCGGCTATCTGTTTCAGGACCTGAACAGCGCCGCCGAGGTGCCGTCGGTTCTGCATCGACGGGTGGCCGAAGGGCGGCTCGGGGTCAAGAGCGGCAGCGGTTTCTATACGTACACGCCGGAACAAGGACAGGCACTCGCGGCGCGCCGCGACGAGGGGCTGCTGGCGCTGTTGCGTGTTAGGCAGCAAGCGGAAGGGACGGCTCCCATGAGCGGCATTCGGCCTGAGGCCGGCGGCGATATCGCCGCCATCCGCCGAGTGCACGCCGAGGCGTTTGGGCGGCCGGATGAGGCCAACCTAGTCGATGCCCTGCGGGCCGCCGGCGCGTTGCGTATTGGATTGGTGGCCGTCGAGGGCGGCACGGTCGTCGGACATATCGCCTTCAGCCCGGTGGTCATTCGGGACGATACAAGCACCCTCAGCGCCCTAGGGCTGGCGCCGATGGCGGTGTTGCCGGGATGGCAGCGCCGCGGCATCGGCTCGCGGCTCGTACGGGCGGGGCTGGCGGCCTGCGGCACAACGCCGTACGGCATCGTCTTCGTGCTCGGCGCCCCGCAGTTTTATGGGCGCTTCGGTTTCAAGCCGGCCAAGCCCTTGGGCATCAACTGGGAACACGCCGGGCCGCCGGACGCCTTCATGGTTCAGGCGTTGAAGCGGGGCGCACTGCACGGCATTCGCGGCGTCGTGGCGTACCGGCCGGAATTCGATGGTTTGTAAATCGGATGGGCAGCATCTAAAATGGGCAGCATCCAAATTCAAAACAAGAGGAGTGAGGCATGCGAATTGGCATGATGTGTCACGCCAGTTTCGGCGGCAGCGCCCGCATTGGCATCGAATTGGCCATTGCTCTGGCCAGGCGTGGGCATCGGGTACACCTGTTCACCCGCACGACGCCGCTGGTCGGCTGGGACCGGTCGAATGGGGTGGTGCTGCACACCCTGTTGCCGGACGCCGCCGATACCCAGCACCCGGCAACCCTGCATACCGACTGGTCGGAGGGCGATCTGCAGCGCTACACCGAGGACATTTTGCGGGTCATTGCCGCCGAGCGCCTGGACGTGCTGCATTTCCACTATGCCGTGCCGTTCGCCTTTGTGGCGCAGAACGTGCACCGCTGCCTGGGCGACGCGGCGCCCCGGCTGATCGGCACGCTGCATGGCACCGACGTGACACATTCTGGCAAGGACCCCGCGGTGGCGCCGAAACTGGCCGCCGCTTTGCGCTGCAACGACGTGCTGAGCACCGTTTCCTTCAGCCACGCGAAATTGGCTGCCGCGGCGTTCAACCTGTCTTCTCGCCCGCGCGTGGTCAGTAATTTCATCGACCTGGCGCGCTTCAAACCATGCCTACTAACATCCCCGCCCTCCCACCCGGCGCGACCGCTCCGTATCGTGCATGTCTCCAATTTCAGACCGATCAAGGACACCCCCAGCGTGGCGCGCATTTTCCTGGGCATTCGCGAGCGTTTGGACGCCGAGTTGTGGCTCGTGGGCAGCGGCGAGGATCTACCCGCCGTGCGGGCGCTGCTGGAGCGCAGCTGCTACGCGGACGACGTGCGCTATCTGGGCCTGCAGCGCGACGTGGCGCCCTTCCTGCGCGGCGCCGACCTGCTGCTCGTGACCAGCCTGTACGAAAGTTTCTGCATGGTGGCCCTGGAAGCCATGGCGTGCGGCGTGCCGGTGCTCGCGACGCGCGTGGGCGGGCTGCCGGAGGTGGTGATGCGGGGCCGTACCGGGCTGTTTTTTCCGCTTGGCGACAACGCCGAGGCAATTGATCTGGCCGTGGGCCTGTTGACAGATCCGGCGCAGCACGAAGCCATGCGGCAGGCGGCCATCCGACACGCCAGCGGCTTCGGGGTCGAACAGGGCGTGCGTGCCTACGAGGCGCTTTACCAGCCGTAAAGTAGGGTAGACGGGAACACGCAGGCACAAGGAAAAAAGGGTTAATGTCCATGCCGCAGTACGAGAAAACCGAGCGCATCCGCATACGACGCATGCCGAAGCGGGCTTCGTATGACGTCGCGGTTGTTGAGGCCATTTTGGCGGAAGGCTTGTTCTGCCACGTCGGCTTCAGTGTTGACGGTCAGCCGTATGTCATCCCGACGATCTACGCTCGTATCGAGGATCATCTGTATCTTCACGGTTCTGCTGCGAGCCGGATGCTGGGCGCGATTGGGGGGAGGATGCCGGTTTGCGTCACGGTCACCTTGCTGGACGGTCTGGTGCTGGCGCGTTCGGGGTTTCATCATTCGATGAATTACCGCTCCGTCGTGGTTCTCGGCCAGGCGAGGGAGGTCACCGACTCTGACGAAAAGATGGCCGCCCTCAAAGCCATCGTCGATCACGTCATGGTTGGACGATGGGAGGACGTCCGCGAACCGTCCGCTCAGGAACTGAAGGCCACGAGCGTGATACGGGTGCCCTTGGAAGAGGTGTCGGCAAAGATTCGCTCCGGGCCGCCAGTGGATGATGAGGACGATTACCAACTCGACTGCTGGGCGGGTGAGGTGCCGCTACGCCTGGTATCACAACTGCCGGTTGCCGATCCGCAGCTCCGAGCCGGTATCGCGCTTCCGGCGTATGCGAAGAACTATAAACGCTAGACGGGCTGCCGGTGGCAAGTCGTAGGCAGCACGCATCCACAATGGGCGAACCAACCCTGAGCATCCGATGCGATAGGTTCAGGCTCATGGGCAGGACGGCCGCGCCGGAGAGCCAGCATGTGGGACGGTGCGTGAGGCTTTGGACAAAGAGGTGCCCACGAGTGGCGGGGCTACTGCGTTGGTGCAACCCCCCAACCCCCCTTGTCAGGGGGGCAAGGGGGGTTACATCCCCTACAACAAATCCTTGACCGAAAACGCGTGCCAAAACCGCAAAAAACCCAACCCTCGCGGAACGAAAACGCTGGTTCGATGTCCTACGAAATAAACGCTTCGATAAGTTGAAGTTTACCCGCCAGAGACCGCTCTAAGCCGGGGGAAAACCGGCTTGCGGCGGCAGACCCGGCATGCTGCCGACGGCCATCGGCGTGGCGCTCAGAAAGGGCTCGCCGTGGCTTGCGCCGATCATCCAACCGAACCACACCGCCCGCGCTTCCAGGGCGCGCAGGAAGCCGGGCCGGCTCAAGGCCGTCGTAGCGGTCTTCTCGCCCGCCATGAACTGGCTCTCATATGCCCGCACCGCGGCCATGCGGCGCTCCCACACGGACGACACATCCATAATAAACGACGGCGAAAAAGGCGTGTGCAGCAGGTAGTAGTAGAGCAGTGGCGGGCGATACGGCTCGCCGTCGCCGATTTTGCCGACACCGGCGAAGAAGCAGGCTTCGCGCACCAGATTGCTGGCCCGCGAGTGATCAGGATGACGGTCCTCCCAGTAGGGCGCCAGGACGATACGCGGGCGCGTTTGGCGGACCACCTCGATGATCGGCAGGCGGTGGTCCGGGTGGGTGCCGATGCCGCCGTCCGGCAGGCCCAAGGAGAAACGTGCCGTCAGACCAAGCAAGGCCGTGGCGCATTGGGTTTCGCGCTCTCGCTGCTCGAGGGTGCCGCGGCTGGATGACTCCCCCGCCGTCAGGTCTGCCACCGCAACCCGCCAGCCCTTGTCCGCCGCCGCAATCAGGCTGCCCCCGCAGCCCAGTTCGGCGTCGTCCGGGTGCGGGGCAAATGCCAAGATGTCCAACGCCTCTTCCATAACCTTATCCCGTGCCTTCCATGAGATAACGGTACAGCAAGCCGCCGCTGGCTCCGGCGCCGTCGAGCCGCGGTAGCAGGATGGGTACGCGGCGCTTGCCGAACACCTGTTGCAGCACCTCCGCCATCACCAGGCCATAGTACGCGCCGGAACTGGCGCCGGCGACGTAGCCGCTTACCAAATCGTTCAGAAACAGCGTCAGCGACACGTCGGGACTCCAGTCGGCGGCGTCGGTAATGGCATCGATGGATAAACGCTTGCCGCCCAGATGAAAACGGTACGCCTCGCCGCATCGGCACCGAGCAGCGGCGACTTGATCGACGCCCTGCGTTTCGCGGCGCAGGCGCAAACGGCGGCGGCAGTCGCGGCACGATACGTGCAGCGGCAGGTAGTCGGGCGCCAATGGCTTGACGTGCGGCTCGATGCCTTGGGTTCTCAAGGTTTCGGCAGCGGCGTTGAAAACGCGGATGGCGTCGTCGAGGCGGTTGATGAATTCGTTGGCTGACGCCGTGAGCAATCCGCGGGCGAGGAGTTCGGATACCCGGACAGAATGCGGATTCAACGCAGCCTGGTGGTTCAGCAGGAAACAGCTCAATCGGTGATTCAGGTCACTGTGCGCGGCGGGCGGGTCCGGCAGGAGGACATCCCGCAGCGTGTCCAGTCGCTCCCGGATGCGGGCGCGCGCCACCTTTTTGCGCCCGGTAATGGACTGGCTGACGTAGACCTCAAGCTTGGCGAGGGCGTCCCGCACGGCGGCGGAATCAACGGGGATGAAGCGCAACTCGCGGACGTCATTGGCGGCGGGGCAAAGGCGCAGCGAAACCTGCTTGCCGAACACCGTCCACAGCATTCGCAGCATGAGCGGGTCGCTGCCGGCCAGGTCGGTGTCGATCCACAGAAAGAAGGGCAAGCAGGCCGGACGCTGTTCGAGATCGCGCAGCAGAGCCATGCGGTCCAGCATCGAGGGCGTACAATCGGTGTAGAGTTGCTGCAGCGCGTATACTGGCTTGCCTTGCGGAGCCTCAAAATAGGCCGCCAGCGCCCCGTTCGCGGGCGCCTGCAGCCGCGCCGCGAATTCCGCCTCGCAAACAAACATATCCCGCTCAGCCAGGAACGCCACGCCCTCGCCGCAGGCCATTAAATCCTTCAGTTGTCGCATGAGAATCCGGTCGTTTGTCCCGTGGGTTGGAATCATTGTCAATCGCAGACTTGTGCAGGCATACACGCAGGCCGGATTGGCGAAGCAAACCGACTGCCCCCGCGTCTTTCCTTGTATAACACAAACCTCCCGACCTCCCAAACCTCCCGACCTCCCAAACCCCTGTCCACACGGCGCTGAGGCGTTATAATGGCCGCGCTCGTAACTCACACCCCACGCATAGGCAACACCGTGACCGAACACACAGCATTGACCCATACCGCCGTTTCCCTTCCTCTGTCACTGCGCGGCCTGCCGGTGGCGGCGCGCGCCCTGATGGTCGGGGCGCATCCGGACGACGAGGACAGCGCCCTGCTCGCCGAGTTGACCCTGCGTCACGGCGTCCGCACCGCGTACCTGTCGCTCACCCGCGGCGAGGGCGGACAGAACTGCCTGGGCCCCGAATCCGGCGCTGCCTTCGGGGTGTTGCGCGCCGGCGAATTGCTGGCCTCCCGGCGCTACGACGGCGCCGAGCAACTGTTCTCGCCGTGCATCGATTTCGGCTACGCCAAACGCGCTGAGGATGCCTTTGCGCACTGGCCGCGCGAGCGTGTGGTGGGCAGCATCGTGCAGGCCATCCGGGCGCTGCAGCCCGACGTGGTGATCTCGATATGGACCGGCACGCCGATCGATGGGCATGGCCATCATCGGGCGTGCGGCGCCGCAACCCGCGAGGCGTTCGAACGGGCCGGCGATGCGGCGGCGTTCCCGGAACAGATCCGGGCCGGGCTGTCTCCCTGGTGGCCGAAGCGCCTCCTGGTGCGGGTGCGGGACGCCGCGCACCAGGCGGCAGACGATCTGCACATCCACGTTGGGCGCTTCGATCCGCTCCTCGGGCGCTCGTGTTTTGAGATCGCCATGCAGGGCCGCAGCCTGCACCGCTCGCAGAACATGGGCGCACTACTGCTGAAGGGCGCCCAGCACGTTGTCTACCGGGTGGCGGCGGGCCCGCCGCCACCCGGCGGCCAGGACGCCAACCCGCTGGAGGGTCTGCCCGTGCGGCTGGAGGCGTGGGCGCGGGCGGCCTCTGGCCGGCAAGCCTTGAACCGCCCGGACGTCGTCGCGGCCATTGAATCCGCCGTGCAGCACCTGGACGCGGCTTGGGAGAGCTACCACCCGCAACGGCCTGAACGGACGGCTCCCACGCTCGCCGCCGGGCTTGGCGCGCTCACGAATGCCATTCGGATGCTCGACGGCGAGCCCACGGTCCTACACGACCGCTTGCGGGAATGCCAGCGGCGCATTGAAGCGGCTTGGCTGCAGACCCACGGCCTTGCCCTCGAAGTGCTGGCGGCGAAGCCCGACGTGATTGCCGGCGGCATCGTAGACGTCGAAGCGGAACTGTTCCTGCGCGGCAACAGCGACGTCACCCTGTCGTCCCTGCAAGCGCACGCGCAACCGGGCTGGCAGGTCGAGTGTCTCGAAGGCCCGGCGCTGCCGTTGAAGGTGTGCGGCGGTGGGAGCGTTACGGCGCGTTTCCGCCTCACGGCGCCGCAGGATGAGGCAACCGCGGTGGCGGCCACCTTGCCGCCGTGGCTGCGCCTGCCGCCCGAGGCCGACCTGTATCGCTTTGATGAGGAGCTGCCGTGCCTGGCGCCCGCCGCGTTGCCGCCGCTACGGGTTCGGGCGATGCTGAACGCCGGTGACGCTGAATCAAAGCTTGCCCCGGACCTGATCCGGGGTTCAGGGCAGGCCTTGGACATTCCGCTGTCGGCGCCCATTGCGTGGCGCGAACTGGACCCCGCCCGCGGTGAGCTGCGACACCCACTGCGGGTACGCCCGACCGTCACCATCAGCGTTTCGCCGAGCCTCATTGTCATACCGGCATCCAGCGCGGCAGTGCCGACGGTAGACGTGCAACTGCACGCCCATGCCGCCGGTCGAGGCCGATTGGTTCTGCGCACCTGCGACGGTGGCCAGCCGGAAGCGCACGCATCCGCCGCGCTCAGCCTGCAAGCCGGCGAGCAGCGCACCGTTCAGCAAACGCTGCCCATCGGTTCCGGCGCATCCGGCAAGCGGGTGTTTGGGGTGGAATGGCAGGAGCAGATCACTCCGGCGGCGGGCGCCGAGGCCGCCTCACGGCTCAGATCGTGGCAGGACGTGCGTTATCCGCACCTTGAGCCGGGGTACGTGCTGGCGCCGGCCGAGGTGTGCGTCAGCATCGTTCCCGTCGAGGTGGCGCCCGGTTTGCGGGTTGGCTATCTGCCGGGTACCGGCGACGGCGTTGCGGAGGCGCTGAGCGCGCTTGGCGTCAGCGTCCAAACGATCGATGAAGATGATTTGCAGAATGGAAGTCTGGCGGAATTCGATACGATTGTCGTCGGCGTGCGGGCCCTCGAAACGAGCCCTTCTCTGGCTGCGCATCGCCGCCGGCTGTGGGACTACGCGGGCGGCGGCGGCACGGTGGTGGTGCAATATCACAAGCCGCGCGAGGATGGCCCGGGCCGCTTCGTGCCCTTCGACGGCGTCAGCCTGCCGCGCCCGGCCCCGAGGGTGAGCCAAGCCGCCGCGCCGGTCCGCCTGCTGGCAGCGGACGACCCGCTCCTGAGCTTTCCGAATCGACTGGGCACTGAAGACTTCAGCGGCTGGCAACAGGAGCGCGGCCTCTATTTCCTCGCTGAATGGCCGCCGCACATGACGCCCCTGCTGGAAAGCGCCGACCCCGGCGAGCCGCCCCGGCGCGGCGGGTTGCTGCGTGCCCGGCTGGGTCGCGGCCACTACGTCTATTGCGCCTATGCCCTGTTCCGCCAACTTCCCGCCGGCGTTCCCGGCGCCTACCGCCTGCTGGCCAACCTCGTCAGCCTGCCGCGCGCCCCCGACGCCTAACCGGATATTGCACGAAAGAAGAGGGCAAAGCCCTGATTGTTTGAGTTACTTAGGCTGAACTCGAACAAGGCTTTGCCCATGACAAACTGTATCCAGAAACGATTGGCTTTTCCAGGCTGCAAAGGACGACGAGTCGAGGTGAGTTTCGAAGGTGGTAACATCACCCGTGCCCCACGGCGGCTGGTGCTGGACTTCGATGCGGGCATGACCGGGTACACGGCCAGCGGTAGGGGCGGTTCTTTCATGGATACTACGACCACTACTGTTTCTTGCCGCTGTATGTCTTTTGTCGAGGCCAACTGCTGATGAGTTACCTCAGGCCGAGCAAGATGGATGGGGCAAAGCACGCGTGGGCGATTCTTGCGCTGCTGGTCAAGCGGCTTCGCCAGAGGTGGCCGAAGGTGCGCATTGTGTTTCCCGCTGACAGCGGGTTTTGCCGCAGGCCGATGCTGAGCTGATGTGAGCGCCACGACGCGGGCTACATTGTTGGCATCGCGCGCAATGCCCGGCTCGATGAGGCTCGACGGTGCTTTGAGCACACTGCGAACAAGCAGCGCTTGTTCGGCGAGTTCCTCTACGCCGCGGCGAGCTGGAACCGCAAACGACGCATCATCGTCAAAGCCAAGTACACCGCCAAGGGGGCCAACCCGCGCTACCTCGTGACGAACCTGCCCGGCAGGGCGAAACGCCTCTATGACCGGCTCTATTGTGCCCGAGGCGAGCTGGAAAACCGCATCAAGGAACAACAAGCTCGGCCTGTTTGCCGACCGCACCAGCTGCTACCGCTGGTGGCCCAACCAGTTCCGTCTCCTGATGAGGAGGCCGACGGAAGGCAGCGGGTGCCTTCTCGACCGCAGGACCGCGATGCTCCCTTGCAATCCCCCCGGCCATCCGAACCTTGCCCGTATATCTCGCTACCCTACGCCTGCGGACGGGCATCTACCCGATCCGCGGCACCTACCTGTGAAGCTTGCCGGAGGGAATACAATGAAGAACGGCCGCATAGCGCCACCGGCAACAATCCCCGATGGAGTTGATGAAAGCCATCGGGCAAACCCAATTGCCCGATGGCCTGAGAAGACTGGAAGTTCCGCATCAGGCCGGTCCAACGTTGGGGGCAAGTACACGTCGTCCTGAGCTGAGCCCAATAGACCCCGGACCACATACAGGGGGCATTCCACTGAGCTCATCTAAGGCTTCAGGGACGAGATCACATATCGGTCGAGCTCCACGGTCAGACGGGCATCGTCGTTCTCGAGCACCCGGCGAGCGACCGGCGTCAACACCATGACGCGGCACAGGCGATCGGCGATGGCACGCATGTTTGCCTGGTGGTCCCGAATGGCGGCCTGAGGCGAGAGCACGTCGCCGGGTCCATGCTGACGTAACCTAATGTAGATCCCTATTGAGACCAAGAATTTTGGCTATGGACAGGCCCTGTGTGATAGAACCATCTATAAGCGTATCTCTCTCCCCACCGAAAACGGAGGAAACGATGGTTCGACCCGATTTGAACACCTGGGGTCACAGCTTGGCTGATTTGCGACGCCTCGCGGTCAACGCCCAGCATCCACGCAGTCGCGAGCGTCTCCTGGCCCTCTACATGATCGCCTCTCAGCAAACCAATGCGACTACCTGGGCAGCCCACATCGGACATACCAAGGAGACCGTCCTGAGTTGGGTGCATCGTTACAATTTGGCCGGCCTCGCGGGCGTCATCTATCGTCACACCGGAGGCCGCCACCCCCTTTTGGCCAAGAGCAACTCGATCAACTCGTCCGCACGGTCGTCGAGACCGACCCGCTCGACCATGGCCTGCCAGGCCATGCCTGGACCTTGAAAAAGTTGCGACGTTGGCTTGAACAGGTCATCGGCTACGCATGCAGCCGCACGACCTTGCACCGAGTCCTGCGGGCTCAAAGACTGAGTTGGAAGAAATGCCAAAAAGTGCTCAAGAAGGCCGACCCGCAACGTCGTGCCGCCTTTGTCCAACAATTCCAGGAATTGTTGGCGCGGCTTTGTCGCCGGGATATCCGCTTGCTCTATATCGATGAAGCCCATCTGCACCGCGATATGGACCTGGGCTACACCTGGGCGCCCGAGGGCAAACCCGCTTGGCGTCTGAGCGGCTGTGCCTCTTTGGCTGAACGCATCAACTGGTATGGCGCCTACGATTTCTCCTGCGGCCAGTGTTTCATCTGGAACGAGGGCTCCTGTAACCAAGCCCATACGATCGAATTCTTACACCACGTTGCCGCTTGGATGGGTGATGAGCCTGGTGAGGTCGTACTCATCTGGGACGGCGCCCCGTGGCACAAGGCCAAGCGTGTGCAAGCGGCGGCTTCGGAATTGGGCTTCACGTTGGTCGCTCTGCCAAGCTATAGCCCAGACCTGAATCCGATTGAAGGTCTCTGGAAGTGGATGCGCGAAGAGGTGACGCGCAATTTCTGTCATGCCTCCATGCGCCATCTCTTTGATGCCTGCAAAGCCTTCATCGATCGTATCAATGCCGATCCGCAACGGTTGGTCTCGCGGTTGTGGCCAAGATTCGAACTCGACCTGGAGTTCGAGAAATTCTTGGTATCAAAGTGAACGCACTTTAGACCCGTTTTCGGCGAATGCGGAGACCTGGCCTTCCACGATCAGAAACATGCCGTCGTGTTTCTCGCCCGCGGCAACAACCGTTTCTCCGGCGGCATACTCGCGCACTTCGAGCCAGGGCCGGAGCCGCTCTATCAATTCCTCGAAGAAAACCAGCTTGTCCAGATAGCGCAGCGTATCGTCGATTATTCGCGCCCTATGGCCTTCCGAGCCGACGTCGGTCACATTCGAATTCTTAGCCAGCACGATCTCCTCGCACCGTTCCAGCCCATGATCGAGATCCTGTTCCCAGATCACATTTCCCCGCTCGTCGCCGGAGAATTCGCGGCGCAGCTCGGTGTGCGGGAGCTCGGCCGGGGCAACGATAACGACCCGCGTGCCGATAGAACCCGCATCGCTGACGAAACCGACGAGCGCGTCCAAGGCGGAGATGTCGAAACCGGTGACACTCGTGAAGTCCAACAACATGCACAACGGCGGCGACTCCTCCAATAGCGGCTCCTTGAGGCGGTCGACAAGCGCTTGCGCACTTCCGAAGAATACGTAGCCCTGCAACTGGTAAACCCGAGTTCGGTCGGCATGGTTCAACAGGATGGCTTGATGAGACACCGGGCGCATCCTGTTGCTGCGGCGCGCGCGCCGTATACACGGCCTCGATCACATCTACCTGACCGAGGTTGATGGCGAGGATGAACGCCGCGACGAGTAGACCGACCGCCACGCCGTGGAGGAATCCGAAAATGGCAATGGTCAAGAAAACCAGGACAACGACCCCATAGTCCGCGGAGAGCCGTTTCAGGCGGCCTCCGATCAGCCAGCTGTGCAACAGTTGGAACCCGATCACGAAGAACAGGCCGCCCATCAGCGAAACGGGGAACCATTCCAGCACCGCTTCGCCCCCGAACAGGACCGCGCCCACCGGAAGAGCGGCGGCCATTCCCGTCAGCCGGCTGCAGGCTCCGAACATGCGGACGGGCAGGGAAAGGGAGACCGAATGGTTGCCAGGCGGACCGCCACCGCCAAGAGCGGCAATCATATTGGCCAGCCCGGCCACTCGGAATTCCCGGTTCAGATCGAGATCGACACCGCTCCCTACATGGAGGCCCTTGAGGCCCATGGTCAGCGAAATCAGTAGGGCCGGGATGACGGCAAGAATACTCGGCATTTGATGAAGAACGACGCGCCAATCCACATGGACCAGGTCTCCGGTGTGGAAGGCGGGCCACAAACCGTGTTCTCCGATGCTCTCGAACAGAAGTCCCGACGCCCGGGCGTCCTCGCCGGAGATACCGAGCAGCATCAAGCCCGCGTGATAGAGCGCGGCCGCGACGACTATCGACACCGGCATGACCAGGAAGTGGTTCTTCCATCGCACCAGGGCAAGGCGCAGCAAGACGGCGAAGACGACACCGGGTAATCATTTCCAAAGCATCGTAGGCTCAATGAACCGGGGCAGAGTCTCCCAGGTCGGTGCGACCCCGCTCATGATCGAGAAGGACGCCACAACCAGGGTCCAACCGGCGCCGGCAAGATAGCCGCCCACCACGGGGTAAGGGATGAAACGGAAAACGTTGGCGATACGGATCTGACCGATCAGCAGAACGCATGCGCCCGCAACCCCCGTTGCCAGGATCAGGATGACGGCAATGGTGGCGAACATTGTCTCGCTGGCGACGCCGGCCATGCTGGCTGCGGCGACCGCCGCGATACCGGTAATCACCGCAAACGGCGGGCTCTGCGGGGTGGAGATGGCTCCTCGGTAGGCGCTGGTCAGGGTGATGGTCAAACACAAAACGAAGGCGGCGAACAGCGGCAGCCCGACGCCACGAATGGCGAGCGGCGCCATCGGACCGGAGAAGATCAGAGCAGAGATCGAGATCGCTTCAAAAACAAGCACGCCCCCGAGCGCCGAGCCGACGAACAGGGCTGGAAGTAGTTTCGGTGATAGGCATCGGCGCGGAGTTCGGCGAGAAGATTCATACGCTACCCATTGTCGTGGGCCCGCTCCTCGAACGTCAGCGTGAATTGTCTCAAGTAGTTAATAGCATGGTGGACATTCCCTCGCTCGCCCGTGCATTTTCGGGGCTAACACGCTGCTACTCGTCCGTCACACACCCCTCCGAGGCGTTCTTGACGGTCTTGATGTATTTGTACAGCGTGCCGCGCGTCGCCTTGTACGGCGGCATCGTCCACTGCGCCCGCCGTTCCGCCAGTTCGTCATCGCTGAGCGACACCTCGAGGCGGTTCTGCTTGGCGTCGATGGTGACCAGGTCGCCGTTCTGGATCAAACAGATCGGGCCGCCCTCCTGCGCCTCCGGCACGATATGGCCGATGATGAAGCCGTGCGAGCCGCCGGAGAAACGTCCGTCGGTCAGCAGAGCCACGTCGCCGCCGAGCCCGGCGCCCATGAGCGCCGAGGTGGGCGTCAACATTTCCGGCATGCCCGGCCCGCCCTTGGGACCCTCGTAGCGGATCACCACCACGTCGCCCTTATTGATCTCGTGCCGCTCGAGGGCGTGCAGCATGTCCTCCTCGGCGTCGAAACACTTGGCCGGGCCGCTGAACACCAGGCCCTCCTTGCCGGTGATCTTGGCCACCGCGCCGCCGGGCGCCAGATTGCCCTTGAGGATGCGCAGGTGGCTGGTTTCCTTGATGGGCGATTCCAGCGGCTGGATGATCGGTTGCCCCTCCTTCAGGCCGGGCAGGTCGCGCAGGTTCTCGGCGATCGTCTTGCCGGTTACTGTCATGCAATCGCCGTTCAGCAGTTTTTGGTCCAGCAGGTACTTCATCACCGCCGGGGTGCCGCCGATGGTGTGCAGGTCTTCCATGACGTACTTGCCGCTCGGCTTTAGGTCCGCCAGGTAGGGAATGCGGTCGCTCATGGCCTGAAAGTCGTCGATGGTGAGCGGCACGTCGACGGCGCGGGCGATGGCGATGAGGTGCAGCACGGCGTTGGTGGAGCCGCCGAGGACCATGACCATCACCATGGCGTTCTCGAAGGCCTCGCGGGTCATGATGTCGCGGGGCTTGAGGTCCTTCTCCAGCAGGGCGCGGACGGCCTGCCCGGCCTGCAGGCACTCGGCGATCTTGGCGCGGTCGGTGGCGGGGGTCGAGGAGCTGTAGGGCAGCGACATGCCCATGGCTTCGATGGCCGATGCCATGGTGTTGGCGGTGTACATGCCGCCGCAGGCGCCGGCGCCGGGGCAGGCGTGGCGCACGATGTCCTGACGCTCGTCGTCGGTGATGGTACTGGCGATGTATTCGCCGTAGCTCTGGAAGGCGGAGACGATGTCGAGGGTTTTGCCGCCGCTGTGGCCTGGCCGGATGGTGCCGCCGTAGACCATCAGGGCAGGCCGGTTGACGCGCCCCATGGCCATCATGACGCCGGGCATGTTCTTGTCGCAGCCGGGGATGGTGATGAGGCCGTCGTACCACTGGCCGCCCATGACGGTTTCCACCGAATCGGCGATGAGGTCGCGCGACTGTAGCGAGAAGCACATGCCGCGGGTACCCATGGACATGCCGTCGGAGACGCCGATGGTGTTGAAGCGCATAGGCACCAGACCGGTGTTGGCGACCCCCTCCCTGACCGTGGCGGCCAGATCGTTCAGGTGCATGTTGCAAGGGTTGCCCTCGTACCAGACGCTGGCGATGCCGACCTGGGCCTTGTGCATGTCCTGCTCGGTCAGCCCGGTGGCGTACAACATGGCCTGCGACGCACCCTGCGAGCGGGGCTGGGTGATGTTGGCGCTGATCCGGTTGAGTGGCTGTTCGCTCATGGCATCGCTCCCTTCGTTCGCGCTGCTTGTAGTCTGTTACGCCCGACTCGCCTCGCTCGCTGTGGCTGGCCTGCGTAGGGGTCGATGACGTGGAAAATGGAGGCGCAAGGGTACGGTAAAGGTGGCGTATAGTCAACGCGCGGGCGCCGTCGGTAGTATCCAGTTTCAAATCTCCCGGCACTTCTGCCGGCGAGCGTCTTCCAGCCCTCCCCTAACCCCTCCCAGGGGGAGGGGAATTCTCTTCTTGGGGGAATTGCTGTTCCCTCTCCCTTGGGAGAGGGTTGGGGTGAGGGGGAAGTTCAAAGTGAGACGCTACCGCGCCGTCAGGTAGTGAGGGCGCGGTACAGCATCGGCAGGCGGGCAGGCAGGGTGGCGATGTCGTCCAGCACTTCGTAGCCGATATCGCCGCACATGGCTTGCAGATAATCGTGGCCGGCTTTGTCGACGGTGAGGCAGAACGGTGTGATGCCCTGCGCGCGGGACTCGATGAGCGCCATGTGGGTGTCGTGAACGGCGTAGGCTTTCTCGGTGCCTTGGCGGTTGTAGCCGCGGTCCTGGGGGCGGCCGTCGCTCAGCAGCAGCAGGATTTTGGTAGCGGCGGCTTGCGGGGCCAGCTTGCTGACGGCGTGGCGGATGGCGGCCCCCATGCGGGTGGCGTGGCGCGGCGTCACGCGGTCGAGGCGGCGTTTGATGCGGTCGCCGAAGCGCTCCGCCAGGTCCTTGATGACGTAGAAATCCACCCCGTCCCGCCCATAGCCCGAAAAGCCGTAAATGCCGTAGGTGTCGCCGATGGCCTCGAGCGCCTGCATAAGCAGCGCGATGCTTTCCTTTTCCAGGTCGATGATGCGGCGCTTGGAGTGGGATGCAGCGCTCCGTGGGCCGGGTATCGTGGGTCCGGACGGGCTTGGATCGTCGATGTTGAGTGGTTCGGCGGTCGAGGCGCTCATGTCGAGGAGGAACAGAACGGCCACGTCGCGGCGCACCTTGTGGCGGCGCCAGTAGATTTTGTCGTCCGGCGGCACCCCCATGCGCAGGTCGGCGAGGGCTTCCACGGCGGCATTGAGGTCGAGGTCCTCCCCGTCGGTGAGGCGGGTGATCCTGTCGAAGCCCTCCGGCAGGATGGCCTCGAACTGGCGCTTCACGTCGCTTAGCAGGGCGCTGTGCCGCCGCAGCGCTTCATTGAAGGAGTCGGGGTTGCCTTCGTCGAGGGTGTGTTCCTTGACGAGGCACCAGCGGGGTTTGTAGGCACGGGCCTGGTAGTCCCACTCGGGATAGACGAACGTGCCGGGCTCTCGGGGCCGCAGCGCTTCGTCGGCGTTGTCATCGTGCTGCGACGCGCCGTTGCCGGGCATCGGAGTGGCCGCTGGCGGGCCGTCAAGCTGCTGCAGGAACTGCGGCAGCAGCGAGGACGCGCCGAAGGGCTGGCCTCGCTGTCCGGTGTCCGACGCCAATTCGACGTTGACGGACATGGTAAGCGCCGACGTTTCCGACTGTTCGGATGGCTCTGTCGGCGTCTCCGAGAGCTGCTCACCTTGGGCGTCAAGGCGAAAGAAGGGTGCTTGGCAGGCACCGCGGTAATCGACCGGGTCGGGTGTGTCGTAGGTGCCGTCGCCGTCTTCCAGCAGGCCGGATAGAACGTCGCAGGCCCGCACGGCAGCCTCAGCCGTGTCTTGCACCGCGGCGCTTGGGTCGTCCAGAGCGCGGACAATCGCAGCGAGTTCTCGGACAACCGTTTCGCAACCCGTCGGTACGGGCAGACCGATGAAAGCTCCAAGGCCCATGCGGACCAGCAATTCCAGCATGGCGGTGAGCGGCGACGCTGTATCAAAACTTCTGCGACCGTCCAATGCCTCCGCCTGAGCGCGCTGCAGCGCCCGCCGCAGACCGGGGTATGCAAGCGCGATACGAGCATCCAGACGGCCTTCTTCGAGAATGCTGAAGAGGTCGTAAACGAGGCGCGGCTGCGGAACTCGGCCGAGAAACTTCACGACGCCCATACCGCCGAACTCCAGGTGCGCGACCTGGTGCGTCGCCATGACCTTGAGCCAGTCGAAATTGTCCTGCCGGTCGTCGTATCGCGCCGTTACGGGCGGCAGGCAGACGGTCACGCCGCCGAGCGTCCGGGGCGAGTCGGCAGCGTCAACAATCTGAATGTCCGTGCCGGCGAGGGAAAGGCAATAGAGGCGCAGAACGCCTTGCACGTCCTCAAGATCGACTTGCACGGCGGCCCCTACTCGACGACGGCGCCGACGACTTCGGCGATGCTTTGTTGCAACTCGGCGTCGTCGGTCAGGCTCCACACCAAGGACACCTGACAGGCGCGGCGGGCGGATAGCCCCTCGGTCATGAGGCGGGCGGCGTAGATCAGCAAGCGGGTGCTGGCGCCTTCCTGCAGGCCGTGCTCGCGCAGGTTGCGCACCTTGACGCCAAGCCGCGCCAGGGTTTCGGCCTGGGCGGCGCTGCAGCCGCTTTCGCGCTGGATGATGTCGGCCTCGATGTGCGGCGGCGGGTAGTCGAACTCGATGGCGATAAAGCGCTGCCGGGTGCTGGGCTTGAGGTCCTTGAGGCTGCTCTGATAGCGCGGGTTGTAGGAGACGCAGAGCAGAAAGCGGTCGTCTGCTTCGATGACGGAGCCGCGTTTTTCGACGGGCAAGAGGCGCCGGTGATCGGTGAGGGGGTGAATCAGAACCGTGGTGTCCTTGCGGGCCTCGACCACCTCGTCGAGATAGAGGATGGCACCGGTTTTGACGGCGCGCGTCATGGGGCCGTCAATCCAGCGGGTGCCGGTGGCGTCCAGCAGGTAACGCCCGACGAGATCGCTGGCGGTCAGGTCTTCGTGGCAGGCGATGGTGACGAGGGGCAGTTGCATGTCGCCGGACGGCGGCTGATCCTGGTCGCGTGCAACGTGCAGTTGCCGAGCTAGCTTCCACGCCATGTACTCCACGAACCGCGTCTTGCCGCAGCCGGTAGGACCCTTTAGCAGCACCGGGATGCGCTGGTTGTATGCTCCGGTGAACAATTCGACCTCGTCAGCAACCGGTCGGTAATACGGCTCGCTGCGCACCACGAAGGCTTCCATGGCGTATTCGCGGTACTGCGCTTCCGGTGTGTCTTCGGTCATATCGGCGTCGTTGCTCCCTGGCGTTACGATTCCCAGTCGATTCCGGCCCTCTCGGTGGGCGCGGCCATTCTACCGACGTCTCCCCGGACGATCAACAACGGCCCCGTGACGGCATGGGCAATTGCCGTATAATGCGGCCTTTTCCGACTTCCGCCAAACCGAAAAACTGGTGGTCAGAGAACAGGGTCTCATCACCGGTCACTAACCATTGCTTTTTCCAGCACAGGAGGACGCTTTTATGCCAAGGCCAAGGATTGCCATGATTTCGCGGACGGAGCCGAACACCGAGATCATCGAACAGCAGTTGCAAGGTCAGAATTACGACTTGGAGACGTACGTGTGCAGCAGCCCCGGCGAGGCTATCGAAGCCATCAAGGGCGCCGACGTGATTATTGACCAGGGCGTGCCGATGCCGCGTGAGGTCATCCAGGAAATCGACGCCGCCCAGGCCATCGTCAGCTTCGGCCACGGCTTCAACCACATCGACCACAACGCCGCCACCGAGCAGGGCGTCATGGTGGTCAACTCCGCCGGGTTTTGCACCGAGGAGGTGTCCAATCACACCCTCATGCTGTTGCTGGCTTGCGCCAAGAAGCTGACCCATCTCGACCGACTGGTGAAGGCGGGGCAGTGGGACGCCAGCACGCGCCTGGAAATCACGCCGATGGCGCCGGTTGACGGCCAGACCCTCGGTCTGGTGGCCTTTGGCAACATCGCGCGGGCAACGGCGCGCAAGGCCAAGGTGTTCGGCCTGGAGGTCATCGCCTACGACCCGTACGTGCAGCCGTGGATCGCCAAGGAATACCGCGTCGAGCTGCTGCCGTCGCTGGAGGCGTTGGCGCAGCGCTCGGACTTCGTTTCCATGCACACGCCGCTGAACGACGAGACCCGCAAGCTGGTGAGCACGGCGTTTTTCAAGGCCATGAAGCCGACGGCGTATTTCATCAACACCTGCCGCGGGCCGACCGTGGACGAGGCGGCGCTGATCAAGGCGCTGGAAGACGGTGAGATTGCCGGTGCCGGCATCGACGTGTTCGAGGTGGAGCCGACGCCCGGCGACAACCCGCTGCTGCGCTTCGACAACGTGACGGTGACGCCGCATTCGGCGGGTACGTCGGATAACTCTCGGGTGGCGGTGCAGGTGCAGGTGGGTCAGGAGACGGCGCGCCTGTTGGGCGGCCAGTGGCCGATGTCGGTGGTGAACGGCGACGTGCGCGCCCAGCTCCCCGTGCGTTCTGCCGCGCTCAATGGCTGAGCCATGCCACACGATTCTGTCGCTCCTTGTCTCAATCCGTGAGGGTGATCAGTGGCCGAGACGTTTCAACATGCTTATGCCGACCTGGGCGATGTGCGACTCCATTACGTGACGGCAGGCCGCGGGCCCGCGGCGGTCCTGCTGCATGGCTGGCCGCAGACCTGGTACATGTGGCGCGACGTGATTCCCGGGCTTGCCGGGCGCCATCGCGTCATTGCCCCGGACTTGCGTGGCCTGGGCGACTCCTCGCGTCCCGTGGGGGGCTACGACAAGAAGACACTCGCGCAGGATGTCTGGCGTCTGGTTCATGACGTTCTCGGGGAGGACGAACTGTTCGTCGTGGGCCACGATTGGGGCGGGCCGACGGCGTTCGCCATCGCGGCGCAGCACCGTGACGCCGTCAAGCGCCTGGCGATATTCGACGTTCCCGTGCCGGGCGACGGCACCCCCGTGATGTTTGCCAGCCGCTGGCATCACGGCCTGCACTGGGAACTGGATTTTCCGGAGGCTCTGACGGCAGGTCGCGAGGCCGTTTATCTCGGTTTTTTCTACCGGAATTGGGGCGGCCGCCCCAATTCCATCTCGGCCGAAGCGGAACGCGAATATCTGCGCGCCTATCGGCAACCGGGCGCGATGCGGGCCGGTTTCAACCTTTATCGCGCGGCGCCGCAGGACGTTACCGACAACCAGGCGTTCCTGTCGGAAGGCCGGCTGAAAATGCCGGTACTCTGCTATGGGGGCGCGCTCGGGCGTGGGCGCGGCGCGTTGGCGATCGAGTCATGGCGCCGCATCGCCGAAGATGTCCGCGGTGGCGTCGTCGAGGATTGCGGCCACTGGATCCCGGAAGAGCGTCCGGAATGGGTTGTCGAGCAGTTGCTGGCCTTCTTCGGCGAAGAGAAGACCTGATAACGTTGGGTTACCCAATTTGGTTCTCGGTCGCCTCCGACAAATTGCCGAGTGCCCCCTTTACGAACGCAAAACCGGCGGCGGTAAATCGCCGCCGCCGGCTCGTCGCCCCTCAACCGTGATTTCTCGCGAGAAGGGCCTGCAACGTCTCCCTCAGGCGGGCTTCAGCTCCTAGTACTCTACCCACTTTGAATTGACGGGCACAACGACTTCAACTTGATCCGCGCATCGTCGGTGGTGAAACGCCAGTCCACCGCCACCGCTTCCCGGTTTCGGCAATTCTGCCATGCTTTGACCTCGTTGCGCAGAAAGTCGCGGTCCGGGATGTGCCGGTCCAAGCACTGCCGCACCATGACGCCGATCTCGACCTCCGCCATGTTTAGCCAGCTACCGTGCTTGGGTGTGTCGTGAATCTCCAGGCGCTCGGCAATCCGCCGCGCCTCGGCTGGCTCGAACACCTCGTACAGGGAGCCGGGGGCGTGCGTGTTCAGGTTGTCCATCACCAGCACGACGCGCTTGTCTGGGTAGTCCTCGTCCACCAGGCTCTTGATGAACTCCGCCCAGTTGACCTTCGTCCGTCGCTCCGTCACCTCGACGCGCCGCCACCCCTCCAGGGGCGCGAACAGCATGAACAGGTTGCTCACGCCGCACCGCTCGCAGTCCTAGTCGTAAATGGCCGGCGCCCCGGCTGCACGGGACGCGACGTGCGACTCTCCCTAAGCTGCTGTCGGCTCGTCTCGTCCATGCACACCAGCACCTCGTCTTCCCCTCACGGTCGCGTTGGTAGACTTCCAGCACGTCCTCCAAGGCGCACACGAAGTCCGCATTCGCCTCCGGCGGGATACACCAACAAGCCTCCAACCAGGGCTTGAGAGCGTTCCCCGTTTACACGAGGACAAGCTTTTTCAGCGCCCGCCGCACCGTCTCCAGCCCGACGGTCTCGACGATCTCGCATTCCACCAAGCGTTGCGCCAGCAGCTTGATCGTCCACTTCGCCTGGCCCTGCGGCGGTTTGCCGCAGGCGAGGGCTACCAGATGCGCTTCCGCCTCGCCGTCCAGGAGCCTCTGTCGCCGTCGCGCCTGCTTCTTGCGGCCCAGCGCCGCTCTCAGCCCTTCCTCCACGCAGCGTCGTCGCACCCGCGTCACCGTGGACACCCCCACCTTGAGCACCGATGCGATCTCCTCGTCCGTCGACGACCCGCCTTCCTGCGCCTCGTCGCACGCCAGTAGAATGCGCGCATGGCTCTGCCTGTACGCCGCCGTCCGTCCCTTGGATGCCAGCGCCTTCAGTTCCATTTGTTCCTCCGAGGGCAAGCGAACCCGGTATTTCTTTGCCGACATGGTGAACCCTCCTTGTCCGTTGCCAACAGCTGCGGGAGAGAACACACCAACCAGTCAATTCAACAGGGGCCAGGTACTAGTGGTCAGACAACAGGGTCTCATCACTAACCACTGCCTGGAGAGTGATCAGCCGAAGGGCGGGGAACGTCGTCGGAATATCGGGTTGCGCCTCCGGCTAACCCGGCTTACAGAGCTTGCCGGATACAAACCATACGGATGACAGGCGGGCGGGTTTGAAACCCGCCCCTACAAAGGCGAAACCCCTTGGCGGCATGGGTTCTGTTTGACACCCCGAAATGGCCGATGAAATGCCGCCCGCGCCTGTAACCATTTTGTACATGAGCTTCTGACTCAGGGCACTAAAGTGAATCCCGTTTGATACCAAGAATTCAGGTATTCGGCCCAGAATGGACCGTTGAAGAGCTTGACGATGGTGTCGTCGATCAGGTTTCAAGGTCTGAAGGCATCAAGCGTGACGCCATTATGTAGGCCTATAAATCAGAATACGATTAAACGGCGGATCACGAATCCCTCAGCCTCCAGCATGCGCACGAGTCCTTGATCGCCCGGCAGATGCATCCCGCCGACGGCGATGACAATATTCTGCGCCCCGTGGAGCCGGTTCAGAATTCTTGCCAGCCATCCACGATTGCGTCTTACAATGAGAGAATCGTGTGCCTCGCGAAACAGTGCTGCCACCGCCTCCTCATCCTCAATCATGGTAGCGGCGTGTTGTCGGGCGATTTCCCACAGCACGAGGGGCTCCTCGTCTCTCCACGTGCCGATGGCTGTCGCGACTACATCATTGTCGGCAGCGCCCACCGCAAGGGACATTCGCAATAGATCGAGTTGCTTCTCTTCCGGCGGCTCCAGGAAAAAGGCGAGAGTCGTCTCGAAGCTTTCATCCAAGGCTTCGACCGGGACGCCGACGTCGCGGGCTAGCATCTCGACACGCATGTCGAGTGACATGCCGCCCGAGGCCCGAGCGATCATCTCGCATGGTGGTATCTCAAGCATCATGGCTACGAACCCTGCGCGCATTCTGTCTGCCGACTCAGGCGATATGCCAAGCTCGGAAAGTGATCCACTCAGCGTTTCCCACTCCTCCTCCGTCAGGCGGGTTCTCAGGCCGGGCCCGTCAAGATAGAGCATCATTGACGGATTCTCGACCAGATGCCGCTGCATCTCCGTCTCCGCCTCTTCCGTCACTTCTACAAGGACGAGATCAGCCGTGCGGGTGCGTGAGGCGATCTCGTCGGGAATGAAAACAGCTGGATCGGACGTATGGATCGTGCCGAACAGCGTCAGACGCTTGTCGCCGCGCACGGCCTCGAAGGCGATCCCTTCGCGGAAGGGAACATCTGCGATGCCGGCGCGGATATCCATCATGCTTTCGGGTGGAAGCGTGTCGCGGTGGTCCTTGCCGTCACACGCGCCAATGGCAAAGGAAGGGGTGATCAGGAAGGCCAGAGCGAGGACGGCGAAGCGAAGCATGACAGTCTCCTCTGCTGGGGAACGGCGGAGTAGCTCTTATCGTATTGCGATCGTGCTGCGGTCTAATGACCGCATATCGACTTTAGCAAATATGAAGGTGTCAATGTCTCACACTGATCGCTAGCCACTAGCCACTAGCCACTCTGGAGAGGGTGATCAACCGAAGATGTCGGAGGTGATGCTCTTGTACCAGCCGACGGTGTACTCGGCCTCCCGCTTGCGGAAATCGGCCGAGGCGCCCTTGGGGCTGACGCCGCCGGCGCCTTCAACGCCCTTGATGGTGCCGTCGTCGGCAAGGCGGTAGACGGCCGCGACCGAGATGCCGTAGTCGGGCGCCACCAGGCTGTAGCAGGTGTTGATGAACGACACGGTGCCGGGCGATTCGCCGCGCAGCATGGCTGCTACGGCTGCGGCGCACGCCTTGGCCTGGCTGTTGGCGCTGTAGCCGGATTTCGGCATCTTGCCGGCTATGCAGGCGTCGCCGATGACGTGAATGCCCGGATGAATGGCAGACTCGAAGGTGCCTTGGTCCACCGGGCACCAGCCGGCGTCATTGGTCAGACCGGCCTGCACGGCGATGCGGCCCGCTGATTGCGGCGGAATGACGTTGACGACGTCGCCCCGTACTTGGCCGAAGTCCGTTTCCAGGATCATCTTGGCGGCGTCGACCTGCACAATACTGCCGCCGGCCGAGCCGGGGTGCCATTCGATCATGCCGGGATAACGCTGCGCCCAGCCTTCCATGAACAAGGGTTGCTTGGAGAACTTTTCCTTGGCGTCGAGGATGATGATTTTCGATTTCGGCTTGTGCGTTTTGAGGTAGAAGGCGATCAGGCTGGCGCGCTCATAGGGGCCGGGCGGGCAGCGGAACGGATTGGCCGGCGGCGCAATGACCACGGTGCCGCCGTCGGGCATGGCTTCGAGCTGCTGGCGCAGCAGGGTGGTCTGCGGTCCCGCCTGCCAGGCGTGCGGCATGGCTTGCGACGCCTGCTCGTCGTACCCTTCCAGGGCGCCCCACAACAACTGGATGCCCGGCGACACCACCAGACGGTCGTATGACAGGTCGATACCGTTCTGCAGCGACACCTTGCGTTGTGCCGGGTCGATACCGCTCGCGGTATCGTGGATGACTGTCACCCCGTGACGGCTGCTCAACTGGTCGTAGGAGTGGGTGATGAAGTCCATGTCATTCAGACCGCCCAGAACCGTATTGCTGAACGGGCAGGTCATGAAACGCGGGTTGCGCTCGACGAGGGTCACCTCGATGCCCGGATCGGCGCGCCGCAGGTATTTCGCGCAGGTGGCGCCGCCAAAGCCGCCGCCGATCACCACGACCCGGCCCGTGGCCGCCCGGCTGAGGGCCGGAAACCCCGCAACGCCTGCCGTCGAGAAAGCGCCGGCACTCCCGATCAACTGGATGAAACGTCTACGTGTAACGGACGTCATCGGTTCCCTCTCCTATGGAGTCCCCAAGTGTTGCGCGATGGCGGCGATTTCGTCGTCGTCATAGCCTCTGGCGATGCGGTTCATCACCGTGCCTTCGCGGGCGCCGGCTTTGAATTCGAGCATGCGTTGCGTGATGTAGGCAGCCGATTTGCCGGACAGTGCCGGGATGGCGCCGGGGCTCATGCCGTCCGTACCGTGACAGGCAGCGCAGGCGTCGGCCAGCGCCGACGGCGTCGCCCCGCCGGCCGCGGCAGTCTTCCCCAGAGCGGCAAAGTGCTGCGCCACGGCGGCGATTTCGGTATCGCTGTAGCCCTTGGCGATACGGTTCATCACCGTGCCTTCACGGGCGCCGGCTTTGAATTCGAGCATGCGTTGGACGATGTAGTCGGCTGATTTGCCGGACAGTGCCGGGATGGCGCCGGGGCTCATGCCGTCCGTGCCGTGGCAGGGCGCGCAGGCATTCCCCAACATCGATGGGCTGGCGTCCGCCGCCCACGTCACCGACGCTACCAACAGCCCGAGGGTGACGGCGAACACGACTTGCATAGACCTTGTCATCAATGGGTGTCCTCCTTACCAACCGGGATTGCAATGCAGCGTGTTGCCCCACCTTAATTCCTTTCGGGCCTGAGCGCCACGTAGAGATGGTTGCCGCGGCGTTCGAGGAGCAGCAGCACGGGTTCGCCGCCCTCGATCTGGGCGGTGGCCGCCTCATAGGCGTCCAAGTCCTCAACCGTTTGCCGATTCACTTCGCGGACGATGTCGCCCGGCTGAATGCCGGCGTTGGCGGCGGGGCTTTCGTCGGCAACGTCCGTCACCACAACACCGCGGTCGTCATCGGTCCGTAGCTCGCGGGCCATATCCTCGGTAATCGCCTTGACCTGTATACCCAGCAACTCTTCCACGCCCGACGGCTCCAGGCTGGCGATCCGCGCGGCCTCGTCTTCCTCGAGTTCACCGAGCGTGACCGGGATGGTCATTCGCTGGCCGTCGCGGATGATCTCCACGTCCACGGTGGTGCCCGGCGCCACAACGGCTACCAGACCCGGCAAGGTGCTGGAATCCTCCACCTCGCTGCCGTGAAAGCCGACGATCACGTCACCCTGCTGCAGGCCGGCGTTGTCTGCCGGCGCATCGCTGACGATGCCGGACACCAGAGCGCCGCTGGCGTCGTCGAGCTTGAAAGCATTAAGCATTTCAGGCGAGATGCTCTGAATGGCCACGCCCAGCCAGCCGCGCGTCACGTTGCCCTTGTCGTACAGTTGGCTGAGGACGTTCTTGGCCATGTTGATCGGGATGGCAAAGCCGATGCCCTGGCCGCTGCGCATGATGGCCGTGTTAATGCCGATGACCTCGCCGCGCATGTTGAAGAGCGGGCCACCGCTGTTGCCCGGGTTGATCGAGGCGTCGGTCTGGATGAAGTCGTCGTACGGCCCGGCGCCGATGGTGCGGCCCTTGGCGCTGACGATGCCCGCGGTAACAGTGTGGCCCAGGCCGAAGGGGTTGCCGATGGCCAACACCCATTCGCCGACCTCCAGGTTTTCCGAATCACCGAACGGCACGGTAGGCAGGGGCAGCGAGCTGTCAACGCGCAGGAGTGCCAGGTCCGTCTTGGGGTCGCGCCCGATCAGGGTCGCCTCGAATTCCTCCTTCGAGGCCAGCGTCACGGTGATTTCGCCCGCTTCTTCCACCACGTGGTTATTGGTCACGATGTAGCCGTTGGTGTTGATAATGAAGCCAGTGCCCAGGCTGGGGCGATGGCGTGGACGGCGCTGTTCGCCGAAGAAGCGGTCGAAGAATTCCTGGAAGGGGTCCTCGCCGCCGAAGGGAAACGGCCTTCTGCGTCGTGAGTGTCGTTCGGCGGGAGCGGCGGTTCTGCGGCTGCTGATGTTGACGACGGCGGGTTTCAGGGCTTTGGCCGCCTCGGTGAAGGACGGCACCTGCGGCTGCTCAAACTCAACGCCGCTGCCCTCCTTCCAAAGCTGTGCTGCCGCCAGCGGTTCCAGACACACGGTGCAGGTGAGCAACAGCGCAGCAAATACCCCGGCGGCAAGGGTACTGGCCCGGCGGGGCAACGGGGTCGTGTTTAGCATGGGACGCTCTCCTGTGGGTGGACAGCCTTGCGGAGGGCGAAAAGGGAGGGACGGCTGAACCGCCCCTCCCTTCTCCTGGCACGATGGCTTAGGGTTAGTAATCCATGTGGTCGTGGCCGCCGGGCATGGCAGACGCTTCCTCCTCAGGCAGATCGGTAATCAATGCCTCGGTGGTGAGCAACAGGGCCGCGACGCTGGCCGAATTCTGCAAGGCGATGCGGGTGACCTTGGTGGGGTCGATAATACCGGCCGACACCATATCGACGTAGTCCTCAGAGGCGGCATCATAACCCATGGCACCCGATTCCGCCTTGACGCGCTGCAGGACGGTGGCGCCCTCGGCGCCGGCGTTGGCGGCGATCATGCGCAGCGGCTCCTCAAGGGCGCGCCGCACGATGTTGACGCCCACTTGGCGGTCGTCGCCCAGGACCACCTTGTCCAAGGCGCCCAGAGAGCGCACGTACGCAACGCCGCCGCCGGGCACGATGCCTTCCTCCACCGCGGCGCGGGTGGCGTTCAGGGCATCCTCGACGCGGGCCTTCTTCTCCTTCATTTCCGACTCGGTAGCCGCGCCAACGCGAATCACCGCGACGCCGCCAACCAGCTTGGCAAGCCGTTCCTGCAACTTCTCGCGGTCGTAGTCTGACGTCGTTTCTTCAACTTGCGTGCGAATCTGATTCACCCGCCCCTCGATGTCGGAAGCCGAACCGGCGCCCTCCACCAGGGTGGTGTTTTCCTTGTCAATGGTGATGCGCTTGGCCTCGCCGAGGTCATCCAGGGTGATGTTTTCGAGTTTGATACCGAGGTCCTCGGAGATGACGTTGCCGCCGGTCAGGACGGCTATGTCGCGCAGCATTTCCTTACGCCGGTCGCCAAAGCCGGGGGCCTTCACGGCAGCGCATTGCAGGGTGCCGCGCAGACGGTTGACCACCAGGGTGGCCAGGGCCTCGCCCTCGATGTCCTCGGCGATGATCAGCAACGGCTTGCTACCGCGGGCGATCTGCTCCAGCACCGGCAGCAGTTCCTTCATGTTGCTGAGCTTCTTTTCGTGCAGCAGGATGTAGGCGTCTTCCAGCACGGCTTCCATGCGCTCGGTATTGGTGGCGAAGTAGGGCGAGATGTAGCCGCGGTCGAACTGCATGCCTTCCACCACGTCCAGGTTGGTTTCGGAGGTCTTGCCCTCTTCCACCGTAATGACGCCGTCCTTGCCGACTTTTTCCATGGCCTCGGCGATCAGGTTGCCGACGTCGGCGTCGTTGTTGGCCGAGATGGTGCCGACCTGGGCGATTTCGGTCTTGTCCCTGACGTCGCGGCTGAGCTTGCGCAGTTCCTCGACGACGACCTCCACGCCGTGTTCGATGCCGCGCTTGATGTCCATGGGGTTGTGTCCGGCGGTCACCTGCTTGAGGCCCTCGCGCAGGATGGCTTGCGCCAGCACGGTGGCGGTGGTGGTGCCGTCGCCGGCCACGTCGCTCGTCTTGCTGGCCACTTCGCGCACCAGCTGGGCGCCTATGTTCTCGAACGGATTTTCGAGTTCGATCTCTTTGGCCACGGTCACGCCGTCCTTCGTCGAGGCAGGCGAGCCGAATTTCTTGTCCAGAACCACGTTGCGGCCGCGCGGGCCGAGGGTCACTTTCACCGTGTTGGCCATCTTGTTGATGCCGCTGAGCATGTCGGCCCGGGCTCTTTCACCGAAGTGCAACTGTTTTGCGGGCATAGCGTTTTTCCCTTTCCAATCGAAGGCAGTGCGAATGCCGGTTGCTACTCGACGATGCCGAGCAGATCCGATTCGCGCATGACGAGCAGTTCCTCGCCATCAATCGTAATTTCCGTCCCGGCGTATTTGCCGAACAACACCTTGTTATCGACCGTAACACCGAGCTGGCGCCGCGAGCCGTCTTCCTGGCGCTTGCCCGGGCCGACCGCCAGCACCTGTCCTTCCTGCGGTTTTTCCTTTGCCGTGTCAGGAATGATGATGCCGCTTTGCTGCTCTTCTTCGGCTTCAAGGCGTCGGATCAGGACGTTGTCGTTCAATGGACGAAAGGCCATAACTAAAGCTCTCCTCTTCTCTTCGTGTTTGAGGCAGTGGTAAGCGGCGTGCCATCGCTTCCTGCACAGGGCTGGCGCCCTGCGGAAACGAGGTAGCCGAGACCGCGTATGTTACGTTTGCGATTATTAGCACTCTAGGAAGTTGAGTGCCAAACGATAAACGGGCGGGGCCTCTTTTGTCAAGAACGCGGTTGCAAAATCAGTTGTCGTCAGGATGCCCCGAGAACTGCTTGAGAGGCCGCCGGCGCGTCTCTTTCGGAGGCGGCGTACCACTTCAGGTAGTCATGCCAGCTCTCAGGCGGATTGCGCAGGCTCGCCGCCATGGTGACGTGGGGCTGCCAGGCGGGCTTGCGGGGCAGCCGCTTCAGGCGCAGGCCGCAGCTCTGCAGGGTCTTGCCGCCCTTGCGGCGGTTGCAGGCCAGACAGCAGGTCACGATGTTCGTCCACTCGGTGAGGCCGCCGAGCACGCGCGGCAGCACGTGGTCGTAGGTCAACTCGCTCGGCGGCGGCATGGCGCCGCAGTACTGGCAGGCGTAGTGATCGCGGGCGTAGATGTTCTGGCGGGAAAACTTGACGCCGCGCGGCCGGGCGCGCACCAGCTTGTGCAGCCGGATAACCGCCGGCAGGCGCAGGGTGAGGGTAACGCTGTGGATCTCGCGGGCGTACTCCTCGACGATCTCCGCCTTGCCGGCGAAATAAAGCGTCAGCGCGCGTTTCCAGTTCACAATGCGCAGGGGTTCGAACGAGGCGTTGAGCAGGAGAACGTGTTCCATGGCGTGCGGGGTTCCGTCCTGTCGATGATTGCGCCGATGGCCTTTTTTGGCCGCGGCTATTGTACTCAACCCGCCTGTGAAAGGGAACGCCGGGCGCATTTTTTCGACGGACCTGTTAAACTTCCAACCCTAATCCCCCGCTTGGAAACGACCCTAGTTCAAGGAGAGAATGAATGACCGAACGACTGACCCTGATGGCGGTGCATGCCCATCCGGACGACGAATGCATGAGTACCGGCGGCAGCCTGGCGCGCTACCGCGAGGAGGGCGTACACACCATCCTGGTCACCGCCACACGGGGCGAGGAGGGCGAGATCGTGGATCCGGAAATGGACCCCGACGAGGTGCGGCCGAAACTCGCCGACGTGCGCGTGGCGGAACTCGAAAAGGCGTGCCAACACTTGCAGATCGGGGAGTCGCACCTGCTCAATTACCGCGATTCCGGCATGGCCGGAACGCCGGCCAACAACCACCCCGACTGTTTCCACCAGGCCGACCTGCATGAGGCAACCGGACGGCTGGTGCGCCTGATGCGGCAGTGCCGCCCGCACGTGGTGACCTGCTACAACGAAAACGGCGGCTACGGCCACCCGGATCACATTCAAGTCAACCGCGCGACCGTCGCGGCCTTTCATGCTGCCGGGGACCCCGCGCAATACTCCGAGGACGGGCTGGCGCCGTGGCAGCCGCAGAAGCTCTATTACACGTCTTACCCGCGCTCCTACATCCTGATGCGCTACGAGGTTATGCGCTCGATGGGCGTCGAGTCACCGATGGACCGGCCGGATTTCGACCCGCAGAAGGTGGGCGGCACAGCGGACGAAGACATCACGACGCGTATCGAGGTGCGCGATTATCTCGCGCTCAAGATGGAGGCGCTGCGCTGCCACCGCAGCCAGATCGCGCCGGATTGGTGGTTCAGGCGCATCCCGCCCGAGGTGCAGCGCGACAAATTCGCCCACGAATGCTTCGTCTGCGTGGCGTCGCACGTACCCCACAGCAGCCCCGAATGGGACCTGTTCGCCGGTCTGCGCGAGCCGGTGGCGAGCGGTGTGGCTGCATCGTAACCTGCCTGGATCATTCCCGTATCCGATTGCACCGGTTGAGATATCGGCCCTAAAGCCCCTCCCTCGATGGTCGTGGACGCCTGCTGGGCTGGAGAATGAAAACAAGGTGGGCCCGTTTAGCGCCAATCGAAGGTGCGCTACGCTCACTTAACCTTGATCGCTTACATCGTCTAGATTATTGGCAACACCCCTTGCGGTTTCGACCGCAGGGCGCGGGGCCTCTTTTCGGAGGTCCCTGCTTTTTTGGCGGGGATTGATGCGCACCTTCATCTATGTAGACGGGTTCAATCTCTACGACGGAGCGCTCAAGGGAACCGCCCGGAATGGCTGGACCTGCCTGCCCTGTTCGCGAAAGTCCTGCAACCCCACCACGACATCCTGACCGTCAAGTACTTCACGGCGAGAGTGTCAAGCACGCCCGCTGAGCAGTCGAAGCCTCAACGGCAAGACGTGTATCTTCGCGCGCTACGCCACTATCGGCCCGAGGTCGAGGCGTATTTCGGGTATTTTCTGAGCCATCCGGTCCGAATGCCGCTCGCGTGGCCGGGAACCAGCACGCGGCACAGGTGATCAAGACCGAGGAAAAAGGCTCGGACGTCAATCTCGCCGTGCATCTCCTGAACGACAGTTGGCTGGACGTCTACGACTGCGCGGTTGTGGTCAGCAACGACAGCGACATTGCCGAAGCCATGCGGCTTGCCAGGCACCACCACGGCAAGCTGATTGGGTTGATAACGCCGCTTTTTGGCACCAAGTGGGGATTTCCGAGCGGCCGCGAGACGACCGAGGTACCGCCCGCATACCTGGATCAACTGCCCGGGCGACGTCGAGAGGGTTTGCTCCCTCTCCCCTGGTGGGAGAGGGTTGGGGTGAGGGGGAAAGCCGAAATGAGACACGCTGCAAGCCGTCTTGATCCGAAAGTGCCCTAGCCCTTGATCACGCCGAGAGGCCGCAACTGCACGACTTTCCGGCTGATGCCGGCGCCGTGCACGATGTCCACCACATCCCGAACGTCCTTGTAGGCTTCCGGGATTTCCTCCATCAGGGTGGCGCGTCCGGCCGAGCGCACGTAAATACCCTGGGCCTCCAGTTCCTGCACGATGGGCCGTCCGCGCGCTCTTTTCTTCGCCTGCGTACGGCTCATGAGGCGGCCGGCGCCGTGGCAACTGCTGGCAAACGTCTCCTCGCCGCCCTGTTGGGTGCCGATCAGCACGTAGGAGTATCGGCCCATGTCGCCCGGAATGAGCACTGGCTGGCCCAGATCGCGATACACCGCCGGCAACTGCGGATGCCCCGGCGCCAAGGCGCGGGTGGCGCCTTTGCGGTGCACGCACAAGCGGCGCGCCTGCCCGTTAACAGTGTGCGTCTCGAACTTGCCGATGTTGTGGCACACGTCGTAGATCACCTCGATCCGCAGGTCCGGCGCCGAGCGTTGCAGCACCTCGGCAAAGGTCTGGCGCACCGTGTGGGTGATGAGCTGTCGGTTGGCGAAGGCAAAATTGGCGGCGCTGTACATGGCGCCGATGTATTCGCGCGCCGGCGGGGACTTCAGGGGGGCGCAGCACAACTGCCGATCCGGGATGGCGATACCGTATTGCTGCGCGGTACGCTGCATGGTCTTGATGAAGTCGTCACACACCTGATAGCCCAGTCCGCGCGAGCCGGTGTGGATGGTGATGGCGAGCTGGTCCTTGAACAATCCCAGGGCGCCGGCCACCTGTTCGTCGTAGACCTCGGCGACGTAATCGACTTCCACAAAGTGGTTGCCCGAACCGATGCTGCCGAGCTGCGGGCGTCCGCGCTCAAGGGCGCGCTGACTGACGTATTGCGGCTCGGCTTCTGCCAAACAGCCGTTCTCTTCGGTGTGCTCCAGGTCGCGCGGTGTGCCGTAGCCCTGCGACACCGCCCAGCCGGCACCGCGTTTGAGCACGCCCTGCAGATCGGCGTGCGACAGACGCACCGCCTGCTGGCGCGCCCCAACGCCGGAAGGGATGTTGCGAAATAGGCCCTCAGCCACCTCGCGCATGCGGCCCTGCACGTCTTGTCGGCTCAGACCTGAGCCCAGCAGCCGCACGCCGCAATTGATGTCGTAGCCGATGCCGCCGGGCGAAATGACGCCGTCGCGGACGTCGAACGCCGCCACCCCGCCGATGGGAAACCCGTAGCCCCAGTGGATGTCCGGCATGGCGATGGAGTGCCCGACGATGCCCGGCAGATGCGCGACGTTGACCACCTGCTGCAGGCTCTGGTCGCCGCGGATGGTTTGCATCATGGCATCGCTGGCGAACACTAGGCCGTCCACGTTCATGCCGCCGTGACGCGGGATACGCCAGCGGTGACTGTCGATGCGTTCCAGGGGTACGTGATGGGCGTTCATGGCTGGGTTGCATTCCTCGCGTCGGGTTGGGATGGTCGGAAATGATCGTAACCGCCGGCGGCCAGGGACTCCTGGCTGCCGTCCGGGTGGCGGAGCGTCACGCCGGCGCCGGCCTGGATGGTGCCGATACGGGTCAGCAAACAGTCGAATTGGCCGCGGAAGCCTTGTTCCAACGGCGCCGCGGCGTCGGGTGGTGCCGTCAGGCACAACTCGAAATCCTCGCCGCCGTGCAGGGCCATCGTGAGGGCGTCCAGGCCGAGGGCGCGGGCCACCCGGCGGGTTTCATCGCTGACCGGGATGCGTTCGGCGTAGAGTTGTGCGCCCACGCCGCTAGCCTCGCAAATGTGCGCCAAGTCGCTCGACAAGCCGTCGCTGAGATCGATCAGACTGTGCACGCCATGCTGGCACAGATACAGTGCTTCCTGCAACCGGGGGAGGGGACGCCGGTAACGAGACAGCACCGCGTCAGTGGGCAATCCGGCTACTGCTTGCGGATGGATCAGGGCTTCCAGCCCGGCCTTGGCGCCGCCGAGGTGGCCGGTCGCCCAGATGGCATCGCCGGCGCGGGCCGAGGCTCGGAACGCGGCGGTGCCCTGCGGTGTCGAGCCAAGCACGGTGATGGTCACCGACAGCCGTTCGGCGGACTTGCTGATGTTGCCGCCGATGATCGGGCAGTCGTAAGCCTCGGCCAAGTCGTTCATGCCGTCGTACAGGGCCTCGACGAACGCCACCGCCAGCGTTTCCGGCAGCGACAGTGCGACAACCGCCCCCAACGGCACACCACCCATAGCCGCGATGTCGCTGACGTTAACCGCCAGACAGCGCCAGCCGATATCCTCCGGCGTTGACCAGTCGCGTCGAAAGTGCACGCCCTCTTCCTGGGTGTCCGTCGTGACCAGCAGGTCGTGCCCGTCGGTGGGGCGCAGCACCGCGCAGTCGTCGCCAATGCCGCGCACGACCGGCGTCGCATCGGCCTGCTTCAGACGCCGCTGCAAGCGCGCCAGCAGCGCAAATTCCCCGAGCTCACGAACCATCATGATTGGATGTAGGTCGGATTAAAGCACTTCCGGATCAAAATGGCTTGATAGCCGGCGCTTCCCCCTCACCCCAACCCTCTCCCACCAAGGGAGAGGGAGTAAACCCCTTTGCGTTGGCGGGTTACTTTGGGTTCCCCTCCCCCCTCCGCGGGGGAGGGCTAGGGAGAGGGGGCTTTAGGTCCCTGATGGCTTTCGTTGCAATCCGATGCGGAAATGCTCTAGCGAAGCGTAATCCGACGCTCCTCTGTGGAGTTTTCTTGAAAATAGGCCCGCGAAGACTACCGCACGATGAGATTGAGGATGCGGTTCGGCACGAAAATGGTCTTGACGATCGACTTGTCGGCGACGTGCCGCTGCAGCCTGGCGTCCGCCAGGGCGGCTTCCTGCACGGCCGCCTCGAGGCTGTCGGTCGCCACGGTAACGGTGCCGCGTACCTTGCCGTTGATCTGCACCGCGAGCACCGTCTCGCTCACTTGCGTCAGCGCTTCGTCGTAGGCGGGAAAGCGCTGCCGGAAAATGCTGCCATCCTCGCCAAGCCGCTCCCATAGCTCCTCCGCCGTGTGCGGCGCGAACGGCGCCAGGGCGATCAGAAAGGCTCGCAGGGTGTCGCGCCCGATGGGCTTGTCGGCGACCTCCGGCTTGGTGACGGCGTTGAGAAACTCCATCATGGCGCTGATGGCGGTATTGAAGCGGAAACTCTCCAGCCGCTCGCCGACGTTTTTGAGCATGATGTGCAGCGGCTGCGCGACCTCGGAGGCGATTGTGCCGGCGGCATCCGGCGCCGCGCCCAGCACCCAGTTCCAGGCGCGGCGCAGGAAGCGGTACATCCCCTCGATGCCCCTGTCGCTCCACTCCGAGCTCTCCTCCGGCGGCCCGATGAACAGTTCGTAGAGGCGTACCGAATCGGTGCCGTAACTGCCGACCAGATCGTCGGGATTGACCACGTTGCCCTTGGATTTGGACATCTTCTCCAGCTTGCCGGTGATTTCGGAGCGTCGCACGATCATGCCCTGATTGAACAGGCGGGCGAACGGCTCGTCGAACGGGACGGCGTCGATGTCGTGGAGGAACTTGACGAAGAAGCGGGCGTACAGCAGGTGCAGGATGGCGTGCTCGATGCCGCCGACGTACAGATCGACCGGCAGCCAGTCGCGTACCGCATCGGGGGCCACCAGGGCGGTGTCGCAGTCCGGCGAGGCGTAGCGCAGGAAGTACCAGCAGGAGCCGGCCCATTGCGGCATGGTGTCGGTTTCGCGGGTTGCCGGGCCGCCGCAGGTGGGGCATGCCACCTGCAGCCATTCGGCGATCGCCGCCAGGGGCGAATCGCCGGTTCCGGTCGGCTCGTAGCGCTCGACGTGCGGCAGCAGCACCGGCAGGTCGGCCTCGGGCACCCGCACCTCGCCGCAGGCGTCGCAGTGGATGATCGGGATCGGCTCGCCCCAGTAGCGCTGGCGGGAGAAGATCCAGTCGCGCATGCGGTAGTTGACCGTCGCCTCGGCTTGGCCGCGCTCGGCGAGCCAGTCCACCACGCGGCGCTTGCCTTCCTCCCACGGCAGGCCGTCGAATTCGCCCGAGTTGACCATGTTGCCGGGGCCGACGTAGGCCTCGGTCAGTTGGCCGACGGCATCCTTCGGGCTATCCGGGTGGGCGATTACCTCGATAATCAGCAGGCCGAAGACGGTAGCAAACTCGAAATCTCGCTCGTCGTGCGCCGGCACCGCCATGATGGCGCCGGTGCCGTAGCCCATGAGGACGTAATCGGCGATCCAGATAGGGATGCGGGCGCTGTTGACCGGGTTGATGGCGACGGCGCCGAGATCGACGCCGGTCTTGTCCTGCTTCGCGTTGGTACGCTCGACGTCGCTCTGCTGGCGGGTCTTGTCGATGTATTGCTTGACGGCCTTGGCCCGCTCCGGCGCACATAGGGTGTGGACGAGCGGATGCTCGGGGGCCAGCACCATGTAGGTGGCGCCGAAGAGGGTATCGGGACGGGTGGTGAAGACCGGCAACTCGTGCTCGCTGCCGTCCTGCGCCGATACGGCCGTGAACCGGATGGTGGCGCCCTCGCTGCGGCCGATCCAGTTGGCCTGCATCGTCTTGACTTTCTCCGGCCAGTCGAGCTTGTCGAGATCGCGCAGCAGGCGTTCGGCGTAATGCGTGATGCGCAGCATCCACTGGCGCATCTCCTTCTCCGTCACCAGCGTGCCGCAGCGCTCGCAGGCGCCGTCCACCACTTCCTCGTTGGCCAGGCCGCACTTGCAGCTAGGGCACCAATTGATCGGCATGGAGGCTTTGTAGGCCAGGCCGCGCTCGTGCATCTGCAGGAAGATCCACTGCGTCCAGCGGTAATAGGTCGGATCGGTGGTGTCGATCTCGCGCGACCAGTCGTACATGGCGCCGATTTCGTCGAGTTGGCGGCGGAAGGTCTTGATGTTCTGGTCGGTGCCAAGGCGTGGGTGTACCCCCTTTTTGATCGCGTCGTTCTCGGCCGGCAACCCGAAGGCGTCCCACCCCATGGGATGCAGCACGGAGTAGCCTTGCAGTGTTTTGTAGCGGGTCCAGACGTCGGACAGCACGTAGCCGCGCCAGTGCCCGACGTGCAACCCCGAGCCGGACGGGTACGGAAACATATCCAGGCAGTAATACTTGGGCCGCGGGTCATCGTCGCACACGCGGTGCACGCCGCTTTCTTCCCAACGCCGCCGCCACTTGCCTTCGATCTCTGCGGGGGTATAGACCTCGCTGCTCATTACTCGTTGCACCTCATGGCCCCGGCGCTCGCCGGGCTTCGTTAACCGATAGTTTTAAGTAGGGAATTCATCAAGATAGGCGTGGTTGGCGCGCCCTTTATACCAGCATCGCCGCGACGAGTGCAAGCAAGCTTGCCCTGTAACCCGGCGCGTGTTTAAGTACGACGCACCGAGAGACGGCAGCTGGCTTGCGGCGGGCCGGTCGTATCATTCCGCACAGAGAAAGAAGAGTCATGGCGCAGCCAATTCTCCCACCCGGCAAGCTTCCCGCAGCGCTGCTGGAAGAGCTCTTGCAGCAGCAGGAAACGCCCGCCGACCCGCGGCTGCTCATCGGCCCGCGCCCCGGCGAGGACGCCGCGGTGATCGACTTTGGCGATCGGCTGCTGATCGCCAAGTCCGACCCGATTACCTTCGCCACGGACGCCATCGGCTATTACGCCGTCAACGTCAACGCCAACGACATCGCCAGCATGGGCGGCACGCCGCGCTGGTTCCTGGCCACCCTGCTGCTGCCGGAAAAGGGCACCACCCCGGACTTGGTGCGGGACATTTTTGCGCAGATACGCGAGGCGTGCCGGGCTCTGCAGGTGACGCTCGTCGGCGGGCATACGGAGATCACGCTGGGACTGGACCGCCCGCTCGTCTGCGGCCACATGCTGGGGGAGACGACGCGCCAAGACTTGGTCACCAGCGCCGGGGCGCAAGTCGGCGACGCCGTCCTGCTCACCAAAGGCTATCCGTTGGAGGGCAGCGCCATCATTGCCCGCGAACGGGCGGCGCAATTGGCCGCTCAGGGCTTCGCGGCGCACGACATCGCCCGCTGGCAGGGGCTGTTGTTCGATCCGGGAATCAGCGTGGTCAGGGACGCCGCGGTGCTGCAACAGGCGGTTGAGGTGCACGCCATGCACGACCCGACCGAAGGCGGCGTGGCGACCGGCCTGCGGGAGTTAGCCAGCGCTTCCAGCGTCGGGCTGCGTCTGCAAGCCGAGCGACTGCCGCTGCTGCCGGAAGGCCGGGCGCTCTGCAGCGCCTTCGGGCTCGATCCCTTGGGCGTTATCGCCTCCGGCGCCCTGCTGGCTACTGTGCCGGCGGCGCAAGCCGCCAGGGCCGTACAAGCCTGCGGCGCCGCAGGCATCGTCTGCTATGACATCGGCAGGGTCGTAACGCCCGACGAAGGCTTGTTCTTATGTAGCCAGGAAGCCACACGGCAATTGCCAAGCTTCGCGCGCGACGAGATTGTCAAGCTCTTCGAGGCGGAGGGAGTCGAGTAGTCCCTCTTCTTGGGGGCAAGTCCACGCCGTCGCTTGTCCGGGCACCGGGCCCTCCCTATAATGGCCAGCCGCTCAACGGCTTCACACCACCGCAACACCGGGTTTCAACCAGCCGGTTAACCGCGCCACAGAGAAAGAAGGGACCAGCCATGTACGCCATCTTCGTGACCATTAAGATCAAGCCGGGATTTTCAGAGCAGTTCAAGGAGGCCAGCCTGGGGGACGCCCAGGGGTCGGTGCGCGATGAGCCCGGCTGCCTGCGGTTCGACATTCACCAGAGCCCGTCCAACCCCAATACGTTCTATCTGTATGAGGTGTACGAAACGCAGGACGACCACATGACTGCCCACCGCAACGCGCCCCACTACATCAAATGGCGGGAGACCGTGCAGGACTGGTTCGACGGCGACACGCAGGCCATTCCGCTGACCACCGTCTTCCCGTCCGACGCCGGCTGGCGGCAGCAAAAGCCGCATCTGGTGAACTGGTAGCCGGAACCGACAAGGGCGGGCGCGACTTCCCCCTCACCCCAACCTTCTCCCGCCAGGGGAGAGGGAGTAGCGGTTTCTCCGCCCAGGCAGAGGGCCACGGAAATGCTCTAGCCAGAGGCCGCCGGCAGATGGCGGCCGAGCAAATCCAGGACGGCCTGCGCCGCCTGATGCTTATTGCCGTCGCGGTCGGCTGCGTCCGCCTGAATGCGCTCCGCTACGTCAAGGCCGTCGGGGCCGGCCACCGCCACATAAAAGGTGCCGATGGGCACGCCGGGCTGGCCGCCAGCCGGACCGGCCACCCCCGTCACCGACAGGCCGTAGTCGGTGCCCGTCAGATCGCGCACGCCCCTGGCCATGGCGCTCGCCACCTCGGGACTGACGCTGCCCTTGGCGGCGTACAGGTCGTCGGGCACGCCCAGGATGCTCTGCTTGAGGCCACCGGTGTAGGCAATAACGCCGCCGGGAAAGTACTTCGAGCTGCCCGGCACCGTGCTCAGCAGATAGCCGACCAGTCCACAGGTATCGGCTTCCGCCACCGACACCCGTCTGCTCTGAGCCAGCAATCGCTTGGCGATTTCCTCTACGGTCATGATAGGTCTCCTTTGCGGTGTTCTCGGAAGGGTGTGTTGACGGGACGGACTGCAATCCGCCGGCACGCCCGGCGAGGCGGGAAGGTTCGGGCGCGCCGGCAAGACCGGCGCTAGCCAAGCAGCTCGGCGCATTTGGCCTGGAAGGCCGGGATGACTTTCTTGTAATCGCCCACGATGCCGATATTGGCGCGCTGGTAGATCGGGGCGTCGGGGTCGCGGTTCACCGCCACGATAGTTTTCGAATAGCCGCAGCCCGCCATGTGCTGCGCCGCGCCGGAGATGGCGCAGGCGACGTACAGCTTCGGGCTGACGATCTTGCCGGTCAGCCCCACCTGCAGTTGTGTGGGCACCCAGCCCTCGTCCACCGCCGCGCGCGAGGCGCCGATGGTGCCGCCGAGCGCTTTGGCGCAGGGTTCCAGGATGGCGTAGAAATCGTCCGGCCCCTTCAAGCCGCGTCCGCCGGAGATGACGATGTCGGCGTCTTCCAGCCGCACGCCTTCGGATTCGGCCTTGACGCGCTCAACGACGGTTACCGGCAGCGAGGCGGCGTCCAGCGAAACGTCAACGGCGATGACCTCGCCCTGCCGCCCAGTGTCCGGTTCGGCGGCCGGCATCGTCTTGGCGCGCACCGTGGCCATCTGCGGCCGCGTCTTCTCGATCACCACGGTCGCCATGGCATTGCCGCCCGACACCGGACGGGTCGCTTCCAGCAGGCGTGTCTCGGCGTTGATGGCCAAGTCGACGCAATCCGAGGCCAGCCCGGTGCGCAGCCGGAACGCCAGCCGCGGGCCGAGGTCGCGGCCGTTGTCGCTCATCCCCACCAGCAAAACTTCCGGCTCCGCCTGCTCGGCAATCTGTCCCACCACCGTGCAATACGACGCCGTCTGGTAGGTCTGCAGCACGTCGGCGTCCGCCAGGTAAACGCGGTCGGCGCCGTGCGCGATGGCTTCCTGGGCCATGTCGCCGACGCCGCAGCCGACCACCGCGGCGACCAGTGGCTCACCGAGCGCATCGGCAAGGCGGCGTCCGACGCCGCACATCTCCTTGGCAATCGGCGCCAGCGCGGCGCCGCTCGTTTCCGCGAAAATCATTACGCCCTGGGTCATGCTGCTATCCTCCATCGTTCAATTCTATGAGGCGTTCCGGTGTTTAGATGATCTTCAACTCCCGCAAGCGCAGGGCCAGATTCGCGCCCATCTCCTCCGGCGTCTCGCCGGCGATGAATTCGCAGTCGCCGTCGAAACTCGGCACGTACAGCTTGCTGACGCGGGTCAGCGCCCCGGCGTTGCCGACCTGTGCCGCATCGACGCCCAACGCCGCCGCATCCCAGACCGGAACCTGCTTCTTGCCCGCCGTCATGATGCCCTTCAGCGTCGGGTAACGCGGCTTGTTGGCCTCATTGCTCACCGTCACCACGCACGGCCCGCGAATATCCAGCACCTCGTAGCCGTCCTCGAGGATGCGCTCGACCCGCACCGCATCGTCTTGCAACGCCACCTTCTGCACGGCGGTCACGCTCGGCAGTCCGAGCAGCTCGGCAATGCCGGAAGGCACCTGCGACTGGTCCCAATCCGACGCCTGGCGACCGCACAGGATCAGCCCGTACGAGCCGATCTTCTCGATAGCCCGCGCCAGTACGTAAGCCGTCGAGGCGGCGTCGGCGCCCGCAAACGATTCATCCTGCAGCAGAATACCCTCGTCCACCCCCATCGCCATCGCCTGCTTGAGGGCGCGGTTCGCGCTCGCCTCGCCCATCGACACCGCGACCACCTTGCCGCCGGCGGCCTCTTTGAGCTGCAGCGCCGCCTCGATGGCGTTTTCGTCATACCCGTTAATGACCGGATCGATATTGGGCGGATTGACGATCTTCATCGCCGACTCGTCAATCCGAAAGGTCTCCTTCGGCGCCTCCGGGTCCGGCACCTGCTTGAGGGTGACAATAATATCCACGTCTTTTTCTCCTCCAAAAACACACACAAACCGCGCGAAGCGGCCTAACCGGAAAATGGCCCCCTGCTTACCAAGGGGAAATGCTCGCCTGTACCGGGCTCAGGCACCGGGCAGCAGGCGGTAGTAGCGCCGCTTGCCCAGCCGCACCAGGATGCCCGCCGGCGGCACCTCCGCGCGGGCCTCGGTATCCTTCACCGGCGTCTGTTCAATGTAAAAGCCGCCTTGGCGCATCAGGCGGCGCGCTTCGGCTTTCGACGGGCTCAACTTGAGGCCGGCGCACAGGTCGACCCACGTCGCCCCCAACAGATGCGGCGGCACGATCACTTCCGGCACCTCGTCCGGCGCTTGCTGGCGCTGCACGACACGCCGGAACGTTTCCGCTGCCTCGCCCGCCGCTGCCTCGCCGTGATACTGCCGCACCAGGTCGAAAGCCAGCCGCTTCTTTACCTCCATCGGGTTGGCGCCGTCCTGCAGTTGCTGCACCTCGGTGTCGATGTCATCGGCGTCCAGCGAGCTGGCGAGTTCCAGGTATGCCGGAATGTGCGCGTCGGCCATGCGCATCGTCTTGCCGTACATGTCGAACGGCGCGTCGTGCACGTTGATGACGTTGCCGTAACTCTTCGACATCTTGCGCCCGTCGGTGCCGATGAGCAGCGGATTGGTCAGCATGACGTGCGGCTTATCGCCAAAGTGCTCCTGAATCGCGCGCCCGGCCAGCATGTTGAAATGCTGGTCGTAGCCGCCTACCTGCACGTCGCACTTCAGCATGTAGGCGTCGTAGCCCTGCATCAGCGCGTACAGCGATTCGTGGAAGCGCAGCGACTCGCCCTGCTCCATGCGACGCTGGAAATCCCGGCGGGCGACGATCTGCTTCATCGGAAAGATGCTGGCCAGCTCGATGATGTCGGCAAAGGAGAGCTTCCCCAGCCAATCGCCGTTGTAACGCACCTCGGTCCTGGAGGGGTCCAGGATGCGGTAGGCCTGCTCGGTATAGCTGCCGGCCAGCTCCAGCACGTGCTCGTGCGTCAGGCGCTTGCGCTCGCTCGTCTGCTCGCTGGGGTCGCCGATGGTGGCGGTGTAATCGCCGATCAGAAAGACCACCTGGTGGCCCTGGTCCTGGAACCTGCGCAGCTTTTGCAGGGGGACGAAGTGCCCGACGTGGAGTTCGGTGCTGGTGGGATCGACGCCCAGATAAACGCGCAACGGCCGCCCAAGCCGCAGCTTGTCGCGCAGCTCGGAATGCATGCGGCCCCGCAACTCGCCGCCCTCGGGCCTCTCGGCGCCCCAGTAATCGGCCTCGTCGGCGAAGCGGGTGCCGCGCATCAGCAGGTCAACCTGCGCTTCCACAGACATGCCTTCTTGTGCCACAGTATGGATTCCGTTATCGAAGGGTTAAACGCGCGCCAAGGACCGGACGGGCGCGTTGCTGAGGCATGATGATACGGTAGAGTCTATTATAAGTCGGCAGCCGTGAGAAGTGCCAACGCCGCCGCCCGTCAAGCCCCGCGCCGGTGGGTTTGGTCTTGACCGCCGGGACGATGCGGGCTTACAACGTCGAATCGCTTCGCCGATATCCACCCCTCGCCGCGGGAGTTGAGGATGATACGCTGGCTCATTTACCTGCTTCTGTCCGCCGGTTCGCTCACTGCCATTGCAAGGTTCCTGCCGGGCTTCCACTTCCGAAATTTCGGACACGCCGTGCTCGCCGCCGTCGTCTACGGCGTGCTGCAAACCCTGCTGTCGGGCATTCTCGGCTTCATCGCCTTCATCCCGATGCTGCTCACCTTCGGCCTGTTCGTCTTCGTGATCAACGCCTTTGTGCTGTTCCTCACCGACAAGCTGCTTGAGGGGTTTGAAATCGAGAGCCTGACCACCACGCTGATCGGCGCCGTGGCCTTGACGGTGCTGAACGGTGTCTGGAGGCTTCTGCTGTATTGATCTGTGAGAAGGGCGACGCATGGCGCTCGGATTCGGGAGCAATCCATGACATACAGTGACGAAGACATCGTGCTTCAACTGCAATTGGGTGAGGACAGCCGGTGGGAGTTCAAGGAAATCGTCTTCTCCGGGACTCGTCCAAGAAGTCCAAGCCGCAACGATTTGGCGGATGAGATCGCCGCATTTGCCAATGCGGAGGGCGGTGTTCTGCTCTGCGGCGTCACAGATACAGGCGGCGTGCAGGACTTGTCGCGTGAACAACTCGTCGCGATCGATGCTTTCCTTGTCGAGGTCAGTACGGACTCCATTAAGCCAGCCGTTCGCATTCGTACCCAGCACAGGCAAACCCCGGATGGCAAACGCTTCCTGGTCGTTGAGATCCCGCAGGGCGATGCGCAGCACGACAGCCCCGGCGGCAGCTACATCCGCGTCGGCGGATCGAAGCGAGAAATGACGAGTGACGAGCGGCTGCGTTTGGCGCAACGACGTGGACAGACGAGATTCGTGTCATTCGACGAACAAACCATCCCACAAACCGGATTCAACACGCTGGACGAATCGCTTTGGAAGCCCCTGCTGAGCGCAGAGGGCGCCGCAGAGCCTGAATCAGCGCTAGGCAAGCTGGCCCTACTGTTGCCCGATGAGACCGGCACCCCACGCGCCACGGTAGCTGGCGTGTTGCTGTGCACCCGAAATCCCGAGCAATGGCTCCCGAACGCCTGCATTACGGCAACCCGCTACCGGGGAAGAGACCGGGCTTCCGGTCAAATTGACACACAGGAAATTACCGGTCCGTTGAACCGGCAAATTGCCGATGCGGTAGCCTTTGCGGTGCGAAACATGCAGGTTGCAGCGCGCAAGGAGCCGGCGCGCGTCAACCTGCCACAATACAGCGACAAGGCGCTGTTTGAGGCGCTGGTCAATGCCGTGGTGCATCGTGACTACTCGATTCGAGCCAGCAAAATCCGCCTGTCGATGTTCGATGACCGTCTGGAGATACAGTCTCCGGGCGCTTTGCCGAACAATCTGACCATAGAAAGCATGGCGGCGCGGCAGGCGACCCGCAACGAGGCATTGACCTCGATTCTCGGACGCATGCCGGTCGGCCAGACGCAAGGCTCCCAGGACCGGCAGTTTTTCATGGAGCGTCGTGGCGACGGGGTTCCGATCATCCAACGCGAAACCCAGGAACTCTGCGGCAGGCTGCCCGAATACCGGCTGATCGATGGAACGGAGGTCCTGCTCATCATTCCCGCCGCGAATCTGGAGCCGAGTCCGGCACGCGCCACCGTTGCCGTATACGGCGCAGGCAAACCCTTGGCTGCGGTTGACATGTTAGCGCTCTTCCCGAACAAGACGTGGAAGCGTGCTTCGACCGACGAGTACGGGGAGGCGCAACTCGACTTGCACACCACCCATCTGCCCATGACGGTATTCGTGGCCGCCATGGGTTTTTCGGCTCGCGTGGAGCGCGCATGGACCCCCGCCGACCGCGGGCTCGCTCTCGATCTTGAAGAACTCCCTGGCGGCGGCGCTGTCATATTCCCCGAAGCGACGGGGCACCTCCCAGGGCTGAACGGCAGACTGAATCCGATCCTGGACAGTCACGGACGCACGTATCTGTACGCTTCCAACGTCGTGATCAACCAAGGCCAGGCACAGCCGGTGCGCTTCGCATTCGGTGAGCGTCTGAGATTGACGGACGCCGATGCCAATGAATTAGATGCGCGCATCATCCACATTGAAGGCCGGTCCGCATTGGTCGAGTACCGGCGAATAGGGCCCTAAGCCCTGGCGGCCTGCGAGAGGGATGGTCGTCGAAGCTCGTTTCGGGGACAACGCGGGCGAAGGACGCTTCACGGTTTCGACCATGTGGCGCAGTTCTGACGGCCGCTTGACCACACAGCATGATTAGACTAGCGTGTGCATCTGGTTCAAACATGATTCGGCTACAATCTGGCGGCTTATCCCATGCCTGAAATCGGTGCACTCGAAGCCAAAACTCAGTTGCCACCGTTGCTCCAGCGCGTAGAGGCAGGGGAGCGATTCGTCATCACCAGGCACAGTCATCCCGTAGCCGAGTTGATCCCGTTTCAGCCGTGTAATTCCCACAATGTGCGTGAGGCAATCGCTGGTCTCAAAGCGTTTCAGGAGACGCATCGTCTGGAGGGATTGTCGGTTCGCCGGATGATCGAGGAAGGACGCAAGCACTGATGGCGCTCGTTCTTGATTGCTCGGTTACCATGGCATGGCTTTCGCCGGCGGGGCCGGACTCGAGCAGGCGAATGGCCGCAGATTCGAGCACACCTCCAAGCGTTGCCCATCGGGATTGATCCTGCCCATAGCCCGAACCTCGGGTACGGCGCTTGATCTCGCTCATGCCCACAAGCTTTCCGTCTACGACGCGATGTACCTCGAACTCGCAATACGGCTGCGGATGCCGCTCCCTACGCCCGACCGCGCGCTCCGCGATGCCGGACAGGTCGCCGGGGTGACGTGTCAAAGTCACATAGCACGGGCAAGAAAATGTTGGTTAAACACCGGTTGTCAACATTCTCTTCACATCCTTATCCACAGGGAGCAACCCAATGATTCTCGACCGATTCAAGGTGCCGCAGGCCGACGTCGTGCGGGTGCCGGAAGCCGCGCTGCGGCAGACTGCGCAGGCAATTTTTGAACGCATGGGCGTCACGCCCGACGAGGCGGCTGAGGCCACCGACGTGCTGGTGATGACCGACCTGCGGGCCGTGGAAACGCACGGCGTCTCCAACATGCTGCGCGCCTACGTGCGCGACTACCGCGACGGCAAGCTCAACCCGGCGCCCGGCTGGCGGCTGGAGCGCGAAACGCCCGGCACCGCGGTGATCGACGGCGAACGCCGCCTCGGCCTCATCACCGGGCCTCGAGCCATGCGGCTGGCCATGGACAAAGCCCGCACTGTCGGCGTCGGCGTGGTGAACGTTCACAACAGCGGCCACTTCGGCGCCATTGGCCACCACGCCCTGCTCGCCGCTGAACACAACATGGTGGGCGTCTGCTTCACCGGCGCCGGCCTCAGCGTCGTGCCGACCTTTGCTTCCAGGCCGCTCATCGGCACCAATCCGATCGCCATCGCCGCCCCGGCCCGCAACGAGGCGCCCATCCTTTTTGACGTGGCCACCTCGGCCATCGCCGGCAATAAAATCCGCCTCGCCATGCGTGTCGGCGCGCCGCTGCTGCCCGGCTGGGTTGCCGACAAGGAAGGCCGCCCGCTCAGCGAGGATACGCTGGTGCACGACCGCAGCGAGTTTCTGCAACTGCCGTTGGGCGGCACGCGGGAGCAAGGTTCGCACAAGGGCTACGGCTTCGCGCTGATGGCGGAGGTTCTGGCCACGTTGCTGTCAGGCGCCCTGCCGAGCATGCTCGACCCTGCCGGCGGCTCCAAGAACCACTTCGCGGCATACAACATCGAAGCCTTCACCGACCTCGAGCGCTACCTGGACACCATGGACGAAATGCTCGAAACGCTGCGCACCGCCCAACCCGCCGAGGGCCACGAGCGCGTCCTCTACCCCGGCCTGTCCGAGCACGAGGAAACCCTCACGCGGCGCGCCCACGGCATTCCGCTGCACCAGGAAGTCATCGCGTGGTTCAACAGCATCACCGCCGAACTCGACCTGCCGCCGTTGCAGACCTTGTAGAAGGCAGGAATCACCATGGCCCCCGTGTTCAAGCCGGGGTCGCTGGATTCCCGCATGCGCGGCAATGACGCCCCCCTGAGAAGGGGGGTTGGGGGGTTGTGAGGTGGATTCCCACGTGCGCGGCAATGACGATTCGGGACATTGAAATTGAACGGGTTATTGTCATAGCAATCACCAACGGTTCATGCGGCCGGCCCGTCACGCCGCGTGCAGCGCCTCGGCACGCAGAAAGTCGAAATCGCAGCCCTTGTCCGCCTGCAAGATGTGCTGGGTAAACAGCCAGCCGTAGCCGCGCCGATACGGCGCCGGCAGCCGTGGAGCCGCCGCCAGGCGGCGGGCCATCTCGGCCGGCTCGACCAGCAAGTCCAGGCGGCGTTCGGGCACGTTGAGCTCGATCACGTCGCCGCTGCGCACCGCGGCCAGCGGCCCGCCCGCCGCCGATTCCGGCGTCGCGTGCACCACCACGGTGCCGAAGGCGGTGCCGCTCATGCGCGCGTCGCTGATGCGCACCATGTCTCGCACGCCCTGCCGCAACAGCTTTTTCGGCAGCGGCAGAAATCCCCACTCCGGCATGCCCGGGCCGCCCAGCGGCCCGGCGTTGCGCATCACCAGCACGTCGTCCGGGCGCACGTCCAGGTCGGGGTCGTCGATGCGCCGGTCCATGTCGTCGTGATCCTCGAACACCACCGCCCGGCCGCGATGGCGCAGCAGTTCAGGCGAAGCCGCCGTGGGTTTGATGATGGCACCGTCGGGCGCCAGCGAGCCGTGCAGCACCGCCAAGCCGCCTTCGGCGTCCAATGGTTCCTCCAGGCTTCGGATCAGCGCCGGGTTGTGCGATTGCGCCCCGGCAATGCTGGCGCCCAGGCTGTCGCCGGTCACGGTTTGCGCCTCCAGATTGAGCAACGGCGCCAGGGCGTTGAGCAAGGCGGGAACGCCGCCGGCGTAGTAGAAATCCTCCATCAGAAACTCGCCGGACGGCTTGAGGTTGAGGATGAACGGCGTCGTGCGCGACAGGTCGTCGAAGCGGCTCAACGGCAGGTCGATGCCGACGCGGCCGGCGATGGCCACCAGGTGTACGATGGCGTTCGTCGAGCCGCCGACGGCGTGCAGGGTGCGGATGGCGTTGTCGAAGGCCGTCGGCGTCAGTATGTCGGAGGGCCGCAGCCCCTGTTCCACCAGCCGTATGATCTGCCGCCCGGCCGCCTCGGACAGTTGCAAGCGGCGCGAATCGACCGCCGGAATGGCCGCATTGCCGGGCAACGCCATACCCAGCGCTTCACTGACGGCCGCCATGGTCGAGGCTGTGCCCATCACCATGCAGTGCCCCGGGCTACGCACGATGCAGCTCTGCAGCTCGGCCCAATCTTCTTCGGTAATCCGTTCGGCGCGCAGTTCCTGGTGATACCGCCGGCAGTCGGTGCACGACCCCAGTTCCTCGCCGCGCCAGTTACCCTTGAGCTGCGGCCCGCCGGTGACCAGAATCGCCGGCACGTCGGCGCTCGCCGCCCCCATCAGCAGCGCCGGCGTCGTCTTGTCGCAGCCGCCCAGCAGCACCACGCCGTCGAGCGGATTGGCGGTGATGGATTCTTCCACGTCCATGCTCATCAGGTTGCGGTACAGCATGGTGGTGGGCCGCATGTTGTACTCACCCAGCGACATCACCGGAAACTCCAGCGGAAAGCCCCCCGCCTGCCAGACACCGCGCTTCACCGCCTCGGCCAACTGCCGCAGGTGGGAGTTGCAGTGCGTCAGCTCGCTCCACGAATTACAAATGCCGATAACGGGGCGCCCCTCGTACGCCGGCTCCCCGAACCCCTGGGCGCGAAACGCCGCCTGCCGCAGCCAGCCGTACAGTTCCGGGGTGTCGAACCAGGCGCGGCTGCGGTACGGTTTTTCACGAATCGCCATCGTTTGACTCCAATAAAAAATGCCAGGCGCGTCGATGCGCCTGGCAGGGGTTATCCATAGTGGCTCAGTTTGGAATGACCGGCTACACGCCGCCGCCCAAAGCCGGCAGAAAGTGCACCTCACTGTTTTCGCCGACGCGCTCCAGCAAGCCAAGCTGGCTGGTTTCGCCATCGACGATGACGGCAATGCCGGGCATCAGAATGTCTTCCTCGTCGTCGTACAGCTCGGCCTTGAGCCCCGGATAGGCGCGCTCCAGGCTCTCCACCAATTGCCGCACGTTGCGGCCCGACGCCGTCACCCGCTGCGCCCCGCCGGTCAGACGCTGCATTCTGGGAGGAAGCCACACTTCCGGCACGCCGTCCTACCCTCCGTTCCGGGATTGTTCATCCCACAGCGCCCCCAGAATGCGGCCCGGCGACATGGGGAGTTGATTGACGCGCACGCCGATGGCGTGGGAAATGGCGTTGGCGACCGCCGCCAGCGGCGGGATAATCGGCGTCTCGCCAACGCCGCGCACGCCGTACGGATGGGTCGGATTGGCAACCTCGACGATCACCGTGTCGATCATCGGCAGGTCGAGGCTGGTCGGCATGCGGTAATCCAAGAAGCTGGAGTTCAGCATGTGCCCTTTGTCATTGAAAAAGTATTCCTCGTTTAGCGCCCAGCCGATGCCTTGCACCGCGCCGCCCTGAATCTGCCCCTCCACGTAGCTGGGGTGAATCGCCTTGCCGGCGTCCTGGACGGCCGTGTAGCGCAGGATGGTCACCTTGCCGGTTTCCGGGTCCACCTCGACGTCCACGATGTGGGTGCCCAAGGACGGGCCGGCGCCGCCGGGGTTGACGCCCGCGCTGGCCGTGATCGGCCCGCCGGTGGGGTTCTGGCGCGCCGCCAGTTGCTTGAAGGTGAGGCGCTGCTCGGGGTCCTTGGCGTGCTGCAGGACACCGTTGTCGTATTCCACCTCGCCCACTTCACAGTCCCAGATGCGGGCGGCGCGCTCGATCAGCTTGCGCTTGATCTCTTGGGCCACCTCGTAGGCCGCCCAACCCGTCTTGAAGGTCACGCCACTGCCGCCGGTAACGGAGGTGAAGCCGACCGAATCCGTATCGCCGACGGCGGGGCTGACGTCCGTGACCGGAATGCCCAGTACCTCGGCAAATTGCTGCGACACCGAGGTGCGCGTGCCGCCGATGTCGGGCGAGCCCTCGATCAGCTTCACGGTGCCGTCGTTGTGAATGATCGCGGTCGCGCTGGCTGGCCCGGTGTTGTTGCGCCAGAAGCCGCTGGCCACGCCCCGGCCGCGATAAGGGCCTTCGAGCGGCGTGGCGTAGTGCGGGTGATCCTTGGCTGCCTGCACGGTCTCGGCAAACCCGACGCGCGGCCACACCGGCCCGGTCGGCGCCCGCGTGCCCTCCTTGGCGCTGTTGCGCAGGCGAAACTCCAGCGGGTCCACGCCCAGTTTTTCGCACAGCAGGTCAATCGCGGTTTCCATGGCAAACGCCGCGGCCGGCACGCCGGGCGCCCGGTAAGCCGCCGACTTGGGCTTATTGACCACCACGTCAAACCCCTCGATCCAGGCGTTCGGGATGTCGTACGGGGACATCATGCACTGGCAGGCGGGCGATACCGGCGATCCCGGAAAGGCGCCGGCTTCGTAGGTCAGGTGCGCCTCGGCGGCGACCAGACGGCCGTCCTTGGTGGCGCCCAATTTCACCTGAATCTGCGTGCCGGAGGTGGGACCGGTGCCCTCGAAAACCTCGGTGCGCGACATCATCACCTTCACCGGATGACCCGCCTTGCGGGCCAGCGCCGCGGCCACCGGCTCCAGATACACCAGCGTCTTGGCGCCGAAACCACCGCCGATCTCCATCGGGATGGCCTTGACTTTCGACACCGGCACGTCCATCAGGCGTGCCGTCTGATCGCGCACGTTGAAGTGCCCCTGACTGCTGGACCACAGCGTCAAGGTGCCGTCGCTGTTCCACCGCGCGGTGGCGGCGTGCGGCTCGATGTAGCCCTGGTGGATGGCTGCGGTTGCCGTTTCGTGCTCGATGATGACAGCGGCCTCGCGGAAGCCCTGCTCCACATCGCCGAGGCGAAACTCGAATTGATTGGCCAGGTTCGAGCCGTCGGTGGGATCGTCGTCGTCCAGGGTGCCGCCAGGGCGCAGATTCGCATTGGACATGGTGGCGAGGCGCTCGTGCAGCAGCGGTGCGCCGGGCTTCAACGCCTCCGCGGCGCTGAGCACCGCGGGCAGTTCTTCGTATTCGACTTGAATGAGGTCCAGCGCCTGATCGGCGATGTGTGGGCTGGTGGCGGCGACGGCGGCGATGGCGTGCCCTTTGTACAACGCCTTGTCGGCGGCCAGGATGTTGTTGCTCAGAAACCGCATGTTGTGCAGCACGCCCTCGGCAAGGTCAACCACGCGGCTGGAGGGTTGCGCCAAGTCCCCGGCCGTTACCACCGCGTGCACGCCCGGCAATTCCTCGGCGTGCCGGGTGTCGATCGACTTGATGCGCGCGTGGCCGTGCGGGCTGCGCAACACCTTGCCGCACAACATGCCCGGCAACCGGATGTCGGCGCCGTAGCACGCCTGGCCGGTGACCTTCTCTGCCCCGTCGTGGCGGATGGGCCGCTTGCCCACCTCGTTGTACTCCGCATTGGACAAGACGATGTTGGGTTCGTACTCGAGCATGGATAGCCTCCGCTCAATGGGTAAAGGGTGGGTCCGGTAACGACCTCGGAGTGGCGTTGCGGCTAGTATAGTGTTCCCTTTCCCCCTGTCAATTCGCCTGTTCGCCCTCCGGCGGCCTGCCCTGGCGCCGCAGTTCAAAGCCCCGCATGATGACGTAGGCGATGAGGGCAAAGACGAAGAACACCAGCAAAATCCAGGCGACGCTCTGCAGCGTGCCGATGAGCGTGCGATACACCTCGAGTATCCAGCGGTCGGCGTTCAGCACGATGGGTTCGCCGTCGTCCGCGCGCGCCGTGATGTATTTCTCTAGGCTCCAGATGCGCACGCCACCGGACACCCCGACCACCACCACCGCAAAGCTCAGATACCGGTTCCACGCCTCGCTCAACTCCGCCGACACCACGCGGTCCAGGATCTTGCGGATCAGCCTGTCGAACAGCCGGAGCACCAGCAGACTGGTCGCCAGCGCGATGAGCAAGGTGACGATGAGGAGGGTGATGAACATGGGGGTCTCCTTATCCAAGTTCGTTGTGGCCTGCAGCACCCAATATCCAAGTCTCCTTATCCAAGTTCGTTGTGGCCTGCAACCCAATCTTGACGCGTCTGCAAACTGTGACTTAGAATCGCTGCTCTTTACTCGGATATTGCTATCCGCTATTGCTATCCGCCGACAATCATAGGGTACAGAGGAGGCGCTTGATGATCAGGATGCTCAAGATATTCCTTCCGATTCTGGTAGTGACGTTGGCGCTGCCGCAAATCGGCATGGCCCGGGAATTTGCAGAAATATACACCGACTGCGGTATCGGCGGCATGATCGCGCCACGCAGCGATGCTGTTGCAGCGGTAACGAACGTCACCTGGGACTTCGGCACGACGGCTATCTCTTCGAACATCTCCTCGCCAGATTCGTGCTCCGGTGGGCAAGCCGAGAAGGCGGCCTTCATTCACGACTCGTACGACGCACTGGAATTGGACCTCGCCAGTGGCCACGGCACCTACCTGGATGCACTGGCGGCTCTGGCGGGACATGAAGGACAAGCGCAGCAGCGTTTTATTACAGTGGTCCGCGCCGGTTTTGCCAAGCTCGTGGCGGCACCCGACTACCACGAACAAAACCGTTTCGCCAAAGCGGAGGCTCTGTACAATCTGGTCAACCAGCAGTCCGGGGGTCTCACAGAATCGACGACACCCATAAATAACGGCTAACCCCTCTTTTTCGGTGTCTCCATCAGCAGTGGGCTTGCGGCGTTATGCAGCAGGCTCGCTGCTGTTTTGTTTTGTGCTCTTCCCGTGCGCATTCCCTGCACATGCCTCCCCGCTGGCGGAGGCACTCCAGGTTGCCGCCAGTCTTGATTTGGCCCGCCACCCCACTTGGCTCAAGCTGTTGCATTATGAGGGGCGCCTGCCCCAAAGCGTTGTTTTAACTGACGACTTCTTCCTTTCGCCTGAAGGCAGAAGCAATCCACAAGCCGAATTGCACGCCACGCTTGAGGCTTACTTCCTGCCTTGGCAGCAAGACACTGACGAACACCCCCGCTGCCGATTTCCAGCTCGGTACTACTGGCCTTCCCGTCAACTTCCGCTGCCTGGCTACGTTTTGATGGAGCCCCGCTGCCGGCGCCTGTCAAACTGGGCGCTTCTTGACCGCGTTAAGTCCGTCAGCCTGCTTCTGGTCAGCGGCTACCTGGGCAACCCCGCCTCCACCTTCGGACACGCGCTTCTCAAGCTCAATACCGATTCATCTGACGACGATTACGGCCTGTTCGATCTCACCCTCAATTACGGCGCCTTGATTCCCGAGAACGAAAGCGCGCTCCGCTATGTTGTACGGGGACTTCTCGGCGGCTATGAGGCCGGCTTCTCCGACCGTTATTTCTACACCCAGGACCTCGTCTATTCTCACACGGAGTTTCGCGACATATGGGACTATAGGCTCGACCTGTCGAACCATCAGCGCACTTTGCTGATTCTGCATATCTGGGAAATCATCGGCAGGAAATTCGTCTACTATTTCCTTACCCGGAACTGCGCGCTCCGCTTGGCGGAATTGGTGGACCTCGTCATAGATGACCTGATCATTGAACGAGCGCGGTTGTGGTACCTACCCGTTCAGTTGTTCCACAGGCTGAACGCAATCGACTCGGCGAGGCAACACTCAGGGAACGGCAATCTCGTGGAGGCCGTCCGGTTTATTCCTTCCAGCAAGCGTACGCTTGCGCACCGGATGCAACTGCTGACAAAGCAGGAAATCAGGGCTATGAATGTCATTCTTCGAGACGGGCCGTCTTCTCTTGACACCCGCTTGAAGGGGCTCAGTAACGAGCGCAAGATCGTCGTCTTGGACAGTCTGCTTGCCTACCACAAATACCGGTTCATGTCCCGCAAGCCAACTGACGACTCGGCACTCCAACACCTCAAGAGAAAGACGTTGCTGGCCCGTTTGCAACTGCCGGCGCAGCCAAGGCTCACCCCCGACATACCGGTCCTGCCCTCTCCTGCCGACGCATCACACCCGATGGCGTTTGGGGTCAGTGTGGCCAGCGACACCGCACATGAGAACCCCTTTCTGCGACTGACATGGTCGCCTTTCAAATTGGAACGGGTTGGCCGCAACAGCATGGAAGGCGGCGAACTGGTGCTCTTGGACGTTGCAGTGGGGCTTTTCGAAGGTGGGCGCGAGATTTTTCTCGATCAACTCGACCTCATTCGCGTATCCAGCCTTAACACACTGCCCGTACCGCTCGTCGGGGAAAATCCGTTGTCCTGGCAGTTGCGCGTCGGTGCCGTTCGCGTCGAAAACAGAAGAAAGCTTGTCTACGATAGCGCAGCAAGCTTTGGCATCGGGTATGCCACATCGTTGCAGTCCAGGTTTATCGGATACGCCATGGCCGACCTGGCGGTTCACACGCTGTCTCCCCATGCGCGATTACGCCCCCATCTGGGTCTGAGCGCGCATTTGGCAGGTCTTCGTACTTGGGCCTACGTGGGCACCGAGTCAGTCGGCTACCGCGGTGATTTCCGGGCCGTGTGGGGAGGAAAATTGGAGGTTTCGCTGACCAAGCGCTTCGCCCTGCACGCCGAATTCAGTAACGAACGGGCAACCCGCGCGTCACTTGGGCTGAATGTAAACTGGTGAATCGCCGCCGCAGTTGTCGCCATTAAGACAGACCGGCAACGATCTCCACATACTCCCGCACGCGTTCGACATCGATATCGCTGTCCCAGGCGCCGGATTTGAGGCAGGAGCCAACGAAGGCGCCGTCGGCCTCGGCGAGGCGGCGGGCGGCGTTTTCGTGGTTGGTGTGGCCGCCGAGAATGACGGGCAGGTGGGGGTGAGCGCGCTTGATGTCGCGCACCAGGCGGTTGCTGATAGCCTCGTCGGGGTGCGCCACCTCGACCGCGTTGGCGCCCATGCGGGCTGCGGCGCGGGCCACGTCGGCGGTGGGCTTGTCGCCCATCCAGTGGAAGTGCATGCTGTCCACCTCGGCGATCAGCTTCAGCCGGTCGCCGCCGATGCGGGCGCGGTAGGTGAGAAAATCGAGCGGGTTGGCCTCGACAATGCCCGAGGGCGTCACGGTGGCGCCGACGAGCGCCGTGCAGCGCAGGAACGAGCCGCCGCACACGGTGGCGACCGCGGCGGAGGCTTTGAGCGCATTGACCATGATCTGCACGCCGATCTGGAAGTCCGGCGGCGTGGCCTCGGCAACCGCCCGGGTAATGGCCGCCATGGCTGCGACGCGGGCGTAATCAGCCTCGTCACCGGTGGGGTACACGCGGTCTACCGTCTGGATGAGGCAGCCGTCGGCGCCGCCGTGCGACAGGGCGTCGGCGTCGCGCACGGCCTTGTCCAGCGCCCGCTCGGTGCTGCCCGGTTCGTAAAACGGCGTGCCAGGCAGCGGCAGCAGGTGGACGAGACCGATGACGACTTTCTTGCAACCCAGAGCGTCGAAGCTGCGCATGACAACCTTTCTATGCGGTAACGGTCGAGCGAATGGGGGCGTGCTCCGGGGACACAGAACGGATTTCACGCTGGAAGCGGCGAAAGGACGGTCGGCGAGCAAAGCGAACCAAGTGCGACGCGCACGCGCAGTCCGAGGACCCGAAACCGGAGAGCGGCATCTCGGCACCCGGCAATCGCTGCATCACCTGCGCCCACTGATGCTCCCGGCGGATCGAGTCGTGCGTGAACCACACGCGCTCCAGTTGGGTGTGCAGACGTAGATGGTCGATGTGCCAGTGCGGCCGCACTGCCCGCTTGCGGTGATGCGCCAGCCGCGCGTGAACGCCGCCGGGGCCGAAGGCGCTGCCGACGTAAACGTACCAGCCGGGCCGCAGCGCCAGGTCGCCAAGCCGCCCGATGCGCTGGCAGCGGGTTTCAGTCGAGGCGAGGACCAGGGCATAGGTTCCCGGCCGTGACGCCAAGCCGGCCCCTCCGGCGTCCCTGGCTATTCCGAATCGAACACCTCTTTGGCCACCCGCACCGCGTTGGCCGCGGTGGGCCAGCCGGCGTAGAAGGCCATGTGGGTAATCACGGCGCTGATCTCGGCCTTCGTCACCCCGTTGTCCAGCGCCCGCCGGATGTGGCCGCGCAACTGATCGGTGCGGTACAGCGCCGTCAGTGTCGCCACGGTAATCAGGCTGCGGTCGCGTTTCGACAGATCGGGCTGTTCCCAAACGTCGCCAAACAGCACGTCCGCGGTCAGGTCCGCCAATTTCGGTGAGATTTCTCGCATTATGGCACGGGTTTCCGCCATCACGTTTCCTTTATCCGCTCATGGAAGCATTCACGTCGCCGGGAACCGCCGACGCTTCGGGGCGCCTCGCACCTTCCATAGACAGCACCCTCAGGCTCTTTGTATGATGATCATATGATGGTAGCCGCGGCGTGCCAAGAGAAATAAAAATCCCCTCACCCCAACCCTCTCCCACCAGAGGAGAGGGAGTATGCTGAGCCAAACCGTAAGGTCGGAGATCATGCCGGACGGAAATCGCATCCAACGTTTTGCCTGGGGCACGCGGGACGACGCCCAGGTCCTGATCGTGCATTTCGGCTCGAAATCGACGCCGATGATCGCCCAGCAGCTGCGCCAGATCGGCGTGCGCAGCCGCGTCATTCACGCCGCCGAGGTGCCGGAGGCGGTCGCCGCCGGCTACGGCGCCAAGCTGACGATCCTTTCCGGCGGCGATGATCGCATCGGTAACCCTGGCGCTCCCACCATCGCCGACGCCGACCTGACGGCGCTGCGCCAAGGCGGCGTGGTTCTGGGCATCTGCTACGGCGCCCAACTCCTGGCCGCCAAGCTGGGCGGCACGGTGGCGTCGGCGGCGGTGCCGGAGTTCGGGGAAGTGCAGGTCGACGTCGCGGCGCCCTTCGGCGAATACGCCGGCGGCACGGTGGTGATGAACCACAGCGACGAGATCACCGTCTTGCCCGCCGGTTGGAAGGTCCTGGGCAGTACCGCTCATTGCCGGCACGCCCTGGTCGGCGCCGACGACGTGTACGCCGTGGTGTTCCACCCGGAGGTCGATCACACCGAGAACGGCGACGCCTTCCTGGCGCATGTCGCCTTCACCCTCGCCGGCTGCGAGCGCGACTACACGTACGATCTGGCCACGTACGTCGATACATGCACCGACTGGCTGCGCCAGGCCGCGCCGCACGGCGACGTGGAACTGGGGCTGTCCGGCGGCGTGGATTCCGCCGTCGCCTTCAAGCTCGCCCAGCGCGCCTACGGAGCGCGCCTGCGCGCCACTTGCGTGGACACCGGCTTTCTGCGTCAAGGCGAGCTGGCCGAGGTGCGGCAGGTGTTCGGCGATGCGGGCATCTCGTACGTCGAGGCCACCGACGACTTTCTGCCCGACATCGAGGCACTGCCTTATACCGGCCCCGACCCACAGGGCGAGGCGCACTACTACGACCAAGTGCGGCGGACCATCGGCGCGCGTTTCATCGACACCTTCGTGCGCCACGCCCGCCAGCAGGGCCGCCAGCCGGTCGCCCTCGTGCAGGGCACCAACTACGCCGACATCATCGAATCGATTACCAACCTGAAGGCGCACCACAACGTCGGCGGCTTGCCGGCCCAGCTCGATGTGCAGGTCATTGAGCCCATCGCCGGCCTGTTCAAGTTTGAAATCCGCCAGCTCGCCGCCTATCTCGGCCTGCCCGAGGAGGTCGTGCACCGCCAGCCCTCACCCGGCCCAGGTTTGGCCATCCGTATGTGGGGACCCGTGACGCGCTCGAAAGTCGATGCCCTGCGCCGCGGCACACGCATTTTCGAAGAACTGGTGTGCCAGCATTACCCCGAGCCGCAGCAGCGCCCAACGCAGTACTACCTGGCCCTCGCTCCCCTGGCCTCCTGCGGCCTGATGGGCGATGACCGCGTTTACGGCTACGCCTGGGTCATTCGCGGCGTCACCACCCACGACCGCGAGAGCTATGTCACGGTCAGCGCCTTCGACTTTTCGGCGGCTTTCCTGCAAGAGGCGGCACGGCGTCTCACCAACGAAATAACCATGAGCGACGGCACCCGCTTCGTGCGCGTCTTCGTTGAGGTGACCGGCAAGCCGCCGTCCACCACGGAACCGCATTGAAAACAGTGGTCAGTTAACAGTGGCTAGTGCATTTCCGTATCTGATTGCATCAGGAAGATATCCGCCGGCCTATACTCCCCCTCTCCCTGACCCTCCCCCGCGGAGGGGGGAGGGGATTGCTGCTCCCTCTCCCCTGGAGGGAGAGGGTTGGGGTGAGGGGGAAAGCCGAGGTGAGACGCGTCCCAGATGCAAGCCGTCTTGATCCGAAAGTGCTCTAGTGGTCGGGGAACTGCTTTTCATCACTGTCCACTAACCGCTCGTCGCTATCCACTGCCTTTATGAGGAGGAATCCCGCATGCCGGTCGACATCAGCGATATCCGCAGCCTCGTGGCGTCTCAGGACGACTGGCGCCAGCGGCAGACGATCAACCTCATCGCCAGTGAGAACGTCCAGAGCGCGGCGGTGCGCGACATCCAGAACTCGGATTTCATGGCCCGCTATGCCGAGGGGCACCCCAACCAGGGCGATCAGGTCAACCGCTATTACCAGGGCACCCAATACATCGACTGCCTTGAAACCATGGCGCGGGCGGAATTGCTGGCGCTGGCCCGCTGCCGTCAGGCGGACGTGCGGCCCATCAGCGGCAATGCCGCCAATACCGCCATCGCCCTCGGCTACCTGCGCGCCGGCGACCCCGTCGTCGTCAACTCGACACCTGCCGGCGGCCACATCAGCCACAACACCATCGGCGTCTTCGGCAGGCGCATCCAGACGCGCGGCGCCTCCCTGAACCTCGAATCGGCGCAGGCCATCCCCCTGAGCTATCTGCCGCTTAGCGAAGACCACTACCACGTCGACGTGCCGCAAAGCCTCGATCTCATTGAGCGCGCCGCGCCGCGCCTGGTGGTGCTGGGCAAGAGCCTCTTTCTGTTTCCCGAGCCGGTGCGCGAGCTCGCCGCCCTGTGCCGGGACAAAGGCATCCCCATCCTGTACGACGCCGCCCACGTGCTCGGCTTGATCCTCGGCGGCCAGTTCCAGGATCCCTGGCGAGAGGGCGCCACTTGGGTTACCGCCAGCACGCACAAAACCTTTCCCGGCCCGCAGCGCGGCATCATCCTCGCCGATCTCGACGAGGCTGACGAGAAGCGCTACTGGCCGGCGGCCAATCGCGGCGTTTTCCCCGGCTCCTCCAGCAATCACCACCTGCACAGCCTGCCGGGCCTGCTCGTCGCCATCCGCGAGATGAAACAGCACGCGCCCGCCTATGCTGCCCAGGTCGTCGCCAATGCCCAGGCCCTCGGGCGCGCCCTGGACGACGCCGGCATTGCCGTGGAAGCGCGTGAGTTCGGCTATACCCGGAGCCACCAGCTCGCCGTCAACGTGGCGTCGCACGGCGGCGGTGTGGCCGTGGCGCAGCGCCTGGAGGCCAATGACATCATCGTCAATTACAACCTGCTGCCCACTGACACGGAGCCGCGCAACCCTTCCGGCCTGCGCATCGGCGTGCAGGAAATGACCCGTTACGGCATGCGCGAGGCGGATATGCAGGACCTCGCCGGGCTGATTGCCGACGCCATCTACAACAAAGCCGTCAAGGACGCCGTACACGCCCTGCGTCAGCGGTTCGGCACGGTGCACTATGTGTAGGGGAGGTGCAAGAACGGGTTGGTGTGCGAAATGGGCCGCGCTCCTGGCCCTTGTGGCGATGCTGGCGGCCTGCGCATCCAAGGACGAGCAGCCAGTACCGCTCAACGTGCAGGATGCGGAGCAACTGGAGCAGGTTTATCAGGACGGCCGGGCGGCTTATCTGGCCGGGCGCTACGACGAAGCCGCCGGGCATTTCGCCCGCGTTGCCAACGCCGACCCGCAGCGCCTGAAGGCCAGGATTAACTGGGGCGCCAGCCTGTCGCGCGGCGGCCGGCCGCTGGAAGCCCTGGGCCATTTCCAGCAGGTCCTGGCACTGGAACCGGACAACGTCGCTGCCCTCTACAACTGGGGGGCCGCTTTGGCCCGCCTCGGCAAGCATGAGGAAGCGCTGGTCAAATTCGAACACACCCTCGGCCTGGAAGGCGTCGACGACCTGCTGCCGTCGGACCTGCAACGGACATTCAACGACTACCTGCGCCGCCAGCGCCCCGTCGAACCCGAGAACGAGCCAACGCGCTAAGGAAAGTCCGATTCAGCCCGCCGCTTCTCATCGCCTGCCTGACAAACGCCCGTCACCCCGGCGGAAGCCGGGCTCCAGAAGATTTTTGATCGTACAACGGTCGCTGGGTTCCGGCTTTCGCCGGAATGATGATTATGTGGGCTTTGGGCGGCCTATTTTCATGGGAATTTCCTATGGCCTCGCCAAGGCCACATCAGGAGCCCTGAAAATGGCTCCCGGAGCGACCGCCGTCCCCCTGACAAGGGGGGTTGGGGGGTTACATGTTTCCCCCAGGCGGGCCTCGTGCCCGCCCTGTGGATGCCCGCCTGCACGGGACCATGGGCACCCACAAGGGGTGCTCCTACGACGGTCGGGGGCGTTGCGCAGGCTATGTTCATGGTAATGAACAATAGGACAATATCGGCATTGTGGCGGATTGTTCAGCCCTTCCCTAATCCGCATACGGCACCGTTGACACCCGCCCCCGGCTTTCCGCCAGCAGGCGGTCCACCTCAGCCCGCAGCGTGGGCACCACTTGGTCCAGCGGCACGATGCGGCTCTCCTCGCTGTTGCGCAGTTTCAGTTCCGCGCCGCCCTGGCGCAGCGAGCGTGCCCCGAGGGTGAGGCGCAGCGGCAGGCCAATGAGGTCCGCATCGTTGAATTTCACGCCCGGCGTGGCGTCGCGGTCGTCCAGCAGCATCTCCACACCTTGCGACCATGCCTCTTGGTACAGTCTTTCCGCGGCCTCAGCGACTTCCGGCGCCCGTTGCAACAGCGCCACGCACGACACGTGGTACGGCGCCACGCTGATCGGGAATCGGATGCCGCGCTCGTCATGGTGTTCCTCGATGACGCAGGACAACAGCCGCCCGCTGCCGATGCCGTACGAGCCCATGATGACCGGCTTGCTGCTGCCGTCGCTGTCCAGGAACACGGCCCCCAGCGCCTCGGTGTAGCGCGTTCCCAGCTTGAAAATGTTGCCAACCTCGACGCCGCGCGAGGTGCGCAGCGTCCCGCCACACTGTGCGCAGGCGCCACCATCGCGCGCCAGCACGAGGTCCGCCACGTGCTCGGCGGTGTAGTCGCGTCCGTAGTTGGTGTGCCGCAGGTGATAGCCGGGCTTGTTGGCGCCGGCGACCAGGTTGGGCGACTGGGGGATCAACTCGTCCACCACCACCAGCACGTCGTCCCCCCGCAGCCCGACCGGCGAGGCGTATCCCGGCTCCGCCCCAACGGCGCGAATCTCCTCCTCGCGCGCCGGCCGCAGGTCGCGCGCGCCGATGGCGTTTGTGAGCTTCGTCTCGTTCAGCTCGCTGTCGCCGCGCACCACGGCAAACACGAACCGCTCCCGGTCTTCCCCGGCTTCCCCGCCGGCAATCGTAGCCATGAAGAAAACGGCCTTGGCGGTGCGGGCCGTCGGCACTTGCAGAAGCTCGGCCAGAGCTTGGATTGTCGCCGTGTCCGGTGTTGCCACCGCCTCGCTCGGCAACGCCTCCTCCGCCTCGGCCGCCGGCAGCCGCACCGCCGCCACCTGACGATTCGCCGCGTAGCCGCAGCCGTCGCACAGCACCAGAGTGTCCTCGCCGATGGGATTGAGATACATGTATTCGTGCGCCATCTGGCCGCCCATCATGCCCACGTCCGAGCGCACCGCGATCACCGGCAGGTGACAGCGCTGGAAAATGTTGAAGTACGCTTGATAATGCGCCCGGTACTGCGCGTCCAGGCCCTCCCAGTCGGCATCCAGGCTGTAGCTGTCCTTCATGGTGAACTCGCGCACGCGAATCAGCCCGCCGCGCGCCCGCGGCTCGTCGCGGTACTTCGTCTGGATCTGGTACAGCAGGCACGGTAACTGTCGGTACGAGCGCACCTCCTGCCGCACCAGATCGGCGATCACTTCCTCATGCGTCATGCCCAGTACCATGTCGCGTTCGGCCCGGTCCTTGAACCGTGCCATTTCCGGCCCGACTTGATACCACCGCCCCGTCTCCTGCCACAGCGACGCCGGATGCACCACCGGCATGGTGATCTCCTGGCCGCCGATGGCATCGATCTCGTCGCGGATGATGTTCTCGATCTTCGTGAGGGCCCGGCGCGCCAGGGGCAAATAGCTGTAGCTGCCCGCCGACAGGGGTCGCACCAGACCGGCCTTGAGCAGCAGTTGATGACTCGGCAGCTCGGCTTCGCCGGGCACGTCTCGCAGCGTCTGGCTGAACAATCGGCTCATGCGCATGGTGAATTCTCCGCCTTCTGAAATCTGGGAACATCGGGTGAACGCTGAATCATGACACAGCCCCGCGGCGCGTGGCAACGAAGCCGGCGTCGCAATTGACCCTTCACCCCCTTCTATCCTATGATTGCACTCCTTGCAGCCACGGAGCCTTCCAACCCAGCCGCCCTGCGGCATTTGGCAGGGAGATACGCCATGGAACAATCGGTTTTACAGGAACTCGCCGCCATCGTCGCGCCGCAGCCGTTGCTGACCCTGCCGGAGGACATGCTGGTGTACGAGTGCGATGGCCATACGCTCGACAAAGCGCCGCCCGACGTGGTCGTCTTCCCGACCAACACCGAGCAGGTGATGGACATCGTCAAGCTGGCCAGTCGGCACGACATCCCGTTCGTGGCGCGCGGCGCCGGCACCGGGCTGAGCGGCGGCGCCCTGGCGCTCGAGGGCGGCATCGTCATCGAGATGTGCCGCATGAACAAAATCCTGGAAATCGATTACGGCAACCAGCGCGCCGTGGTGCAGCCGGGCCTGGTGAACCTGCACCTGTCGCTGGCCGTGTCCGACGCCGGCTTCTACTACGCGCCGGACCCGTCGAGCCAGGGTTCGTGCACCATCGGCGGCAACGTGGCGGAAAACTCCGGCGGCCCGCACACCCTCAAGTACGGCGTCACCACCAACCACGTGCTGGGCCTGGAAGTCGTGCTGCCAAACGGCGACCTGGTGCATTTCGGCGGCGCGGTTCTCGACACCCCCGGCTATGACCTCACCGGCCTGTTCGTCGGCTCCGAAGGCACTTTCGGCATCATCACCAGCGTCACCGTGCGAATTATGCGCAAGCCGCAGGCGGTCAAAACGCTGCTGGCCTTCTTCGAAACCGTCGAGGCGGCCAGCAACGCGGTGAGCGGCATCATTGGCGCCGGCATCATTCCCGCCGCCCTGGAAATGATGGACAATCTGACCATCCAGGCGGTGGAAGCCGCCATCCAGGCCGGCCTGCCGCTGGACGCCGGCGCCCTTCTGCTCATCGAGCTCGACGGCATCGAGGACGGCATGGAAACCGACGCGCAGCGCATTTCCGACATCTGCCAGCAGAACGATTGTCAGGCCGTGCGTGTCGCTCAGGACGACGCTGAGCGCGCCCTGCTGTGGAAGGGCCGCAAGGAGGCGTTCGGTGCCATCGGACGCCTGACGCCCAACTACTACACCCACGACGGCGTCATCCCCCGTACCCGCTTGCCCGAAGCCCTGACGCGCCTGCAAGCCATCAGCCACCGGTACGGTTTGCGCATCGCCAACGTCTTTCACGCCGGCGACGGCAACCTGCACCCGCTGGTGCTGTACGACGAACGCGACAGCGAGGAGGTCGAGCGCGTCCTCAAGGCCGGGCACGACATCCTGCAGGCCTGCGTCGATCTCGGCGGCGTACTGAGCGGCGAGCACGGCATCGGCCTGGAGAAGAAGAACTGCATGCCGTGGCTGTTCAGCGAGGCCGACCTCGACGTCATGCGCCGCGTGCGTCAGGTGTTCAACCCGCAGGAGTTGTGCAACCCCAGCAAGGTCATCCCGCTGCGCGGCCGCTGCCGTTGTGGCGCGGTCACCGGCGACGACACGCCCGACCAGGAAACCCGCGAGGCGGTGGCCACGGCGATGCAGGAAGCCCATGTCCGCGCTTGACGCTTTGGTAACCGCCCTGCAATCCGTGGTGGGCGAAAATCACCTGCTCACGGACGCCGCCGCGGCCCCCTACGCCGTGGACGACGTGCTGCCCGGTCTCGTCGCTCTCCCCGAAGATGAGGCCCAGGTCGCCGATGTCTTGCGCCTGGCCGACGAGCACGGCGCCACGGTGTTTCCGCGCGGTGGGGGCAGTCACGTGCCGCTGGGCGGGACGCCGGAGCGCGTGGATGTGGTGCTGAGCGTCGAGCGGCTGCGGCACCAATTGGCCTATGAACCCGGCGACATGACCACGACCGTGCAGGCGGGCATGCCGCTGGGCGAATTGCAGGGCGTTTTGAAGGCGCAGGGCCAGTTCTTGGCGCTAGATCCGCCGGCCACCGCGGCAACCACGATCGGCGGGGTGATCGCCACCAACGCCAGCGGGCCGCGGCGCCTGCTGTACGGCACGGCGCGCGACGCGGTGCTCGGCATCAGCGTCGTCACCGCCGACGGCACCCGCAGCAAGGCGGGCGGGCGCGTGGTCAAGAACGTCACCGGTTACGATCTGGTCAAGCTGTACATCGGTTCGCTGGGTACGTTGGCCGTGATCGTTGAACTCACCTGCAAGGTTCACCCCCTGCCGCCCGGCGAGCAGACCCTGGGAATTGCCTGCGCCGGCCACGCCGACATGCAGCCGCTGCTGAACACCCTCATGCGGTTGCCCTTGCGTCTCAACAGCCTGGAATTGCTGAACAGCACGGCGCTGGCGATGCTGCAGAACAGCAGCGGCGTGGCTATGCCGTCTTCTCCGTATCTGTTCCTGGCACGGCTGGAAGGCGACGCGGCGGTGACCGACAGCCAGAAACAGCGCATCGAAGAGGCCCTGCACGGGCTGTCGTTCAGCGCGCCCGCCACCACGCACAACTGGCCGCCCGAGGCGCAGCAACGCCTGTGGTCCTGCATGGGGAGTCAGGCATTCCTGCCTGACCATATAACCACCAAAGTCAGTCTGCGCATCACCGACCTCGCCGCCTTCTGCGCCGCTGTCGAGGGCGTGCCTTCCGACCCGCCCTGGCTGCTGCACGCCCATGCCGGCAACGGCATCGTATCCGTTCAGATTTCCGCCGCCGGTACGGAAAACTTGCTGCTCGCTCAGATACGCGCCCTCGACATCCGCGTCGCACGTCTCAACGGCCATCGGGTCATCGAGCGGGCGCCGGCAGCCGTCAAGCGGCACTGCGAGGTGTGGGGGCCGGTGGGCGACAACTTTGCCGTCATGCAGGCGCTCAAGGCGTCGTATGACCCCAAGCGCCGGCTCAATCCCGGGCGTTTCATAGGAGGACTGTAAGACGTGAACGTGAAGGCGTCGTTACCCGGTTTCGATCAGGTGGATCGCCCGCAGCAGGAGAAGATCAGCACGTGCATTCATTGCGGGCTTTGTCTGGACAAGTGCCCCACCTACCGCACGCTGGGCACGGAAATGGACTCGCCGCGCGGGCGCGTGTATCTCATCAAGGCGGTGGACGAGGGGCGCCTGGGCATGACGCCGAATTTCATCGAGCACATGTACCTGTGCCTCGATTGCCGCGCCTGCGAGACGGCCTGCCCGTCGCACGTGGAGTTTGGCGACCTGATGGAACGTGCGCGCGGCCAGATCGAGCGGCAGGCGCCGCGCCCCTTGGCCGGGCGATTGCTGCGCTGGCTGGTGTTTCGCGGGCTGTTCCCGCATCCCCGTCGCCTGCGCGGGCTGTTTCGCCTGCTGCGCCTCTATCAGCGCAGCGGCTTGCAACGGCTGCTGCATGCGGTGGGCGTGTTCAGTGTGCTGCCGGCGCGCCTCAAGGACATGGAGGCCATGCTGCCCGACCTGCCGCCGCGGCCCTTCAGCCGCAGCGTGCCGGAATTTGTGCCCGGACAGGAACCGGCCACGCGCACCGTGGGGTTCTTCGCCGGCTGCGTCATGGACGGGCTGTTCGTCGACGTGCACAACGCCACCATGCGGGTCCTGCAAGCTAACGGCTGCGGCGTTCGCACCCCGCGCGACCAGGTGTGCTGCGGCGCCCTGCACATGCACGCCGGCGACCGCGAGCAGGCCAAGGCGCTGGCCCGGCGCAACATCGCCGTGTTCGAGCGGCAGGACATTGATGTCATCGTCAACAACGCCGCCGGCTGCGGCGCACAGCTCAAGAACTATGCCGAACTGCTGGCCGACGATCCCCAGTTCGCCGACCGCGCCCACCGCTTCAGCGAGCGCGTGCAGGACGTTTCGGAATGTCTCGCGCAGGAGCCCCTGCGCGGGCCGTTGGGTGCCGTGCCCAAGCGTGTGGCCTACGACGATCCCTGCCACCTGCTGCACGCCCAGCGCATTCGCCAGCAGCCACGCGACCTGTTGCAACAAATCCCCGGCCTGGAGCTGGCGCCCGTCACCGACGCCGATTTCTGCTGCGGCGCCGCCGGTATCTACAACTTCACCCACCAGGACATGTCGCGCCGCATCCTCGAACGTAAAATGGAGCACCTCGCCGCTGCCCAGCCCGACGTCATCGCCACCGGCAACCCCGGCTGCATGATGCAACTCCGCACCGGCGCTCGCCTCGCCGGGCTTGACGCCCCCGTCGTCCATCCCATCGAGTTGTTGGCGGCCGCCTACGAGGCCGGAAAGAAAACGTAACCGGCGGGCCTTCTCAGCGCTCGGCTAAACCTTGAGCAAGGAGGGTTGCGGCGAGTTGCATGTGCAGGGTTTTGGAAACGCGCAAGATGAACTGACCGCTATAGGTCTTTGGCTGGGGCAATGCGCCCGTGTCTGCCTGTTCGGCCATTGTCCAGGCCGCAAAGGCATCTCGGGCTTCGGCCATAGCCTCATCGATGGTCTCGCCGTCGGCGACGCATCCCGGCAAATCGGAAAAGGTGACCAGATAACCACCCCCTTCGTCGTCGGGGATGGGGTGGATGTTGATCGGATAATCTTCAAATCTCATGGCGCTGCCTCAATCAATGCCACCAAACGTCTGATGTATACGGCTTGATGGGTTTGTGCATGGGGACCGTGAGATGCTGGCCGAGAGCGTTGGTGAGCACGGCATGACTGGTTCCACGCTGACGCACGGTTAAGCCGTGCACCCGCGCCACCGTTCTGACGTTCCGGGGCGTCCAATCAGCTTTGGAATTGGCCCGCATGGCCTCCAATAGCCTGTCCGTTCTTGCCATGGCCGATATGATACTGCATTCAGTATCGCCATCAACCGGTCCCGACCTTGGCAAATTGACAAGCTCAAGCCGAGTACCTATCATACGCGCCGCCAAGGTCACCGATTTGTCATGGAGCAGACATGAACCTTCTTGAAAAATGCTACAACTTTGAGGAAGCCAAGATCGCCCGCAAGATGGGCTGGCATCCTTATTTCAAGGTGGTCGAATCCGAACAAGGCGCCGAAGCCGTCGTCGATGGCAAGAAAATGATCATGGTCGGCTCCAACAACTACCTCGGCCTGACCAACCATCCCAAAGTCAAAGAAGCAGCCGTCAAAGCCGTGAAGCAATACGGCACTGGCTGCACCGGCTCGCGCTACCTCAACGGCACGCTAACCATCCACGTGGAAGCCGAGGAGCGGTTGGCCGAATTCATGCAGCGCGAGGCCGCCCTGCTGTTCAGCACCGGCTACCAAACCAACCTCGGCACCATCGCTTCCCTCGTCGGCAAGGGCGATTACGTCATTACCGACCGCCAGGACCACGCCAGCATTTTCGACGGCTGCCGCCTGTCCTTCGGCAAAACCCTCAAATTCCGCCACAACGACATGTCAGACCTGGAGCGTGTTCTCAGCCAGCTCGACCCCGATTGCGGCCGCATGGTGGTGGTGGACGGCGTCTTCAGCATGGAGGGTAGCATCGTCAGCCTGCCGGAAGTCGCCAAACTGTGCCAGTCGTACGGCGCCGTACTGGTGGTGGACGACGCGCACGCCATCGGCGTCCTGGGCGACAACGGCCGCGGCACCGGCGAGCACTTCGGCATTGAACAGAGCGTTGACATCAGCGTCGGCACCTTCAGCAAATCGTTCGCGTCCATGGGCGGCTTCATCGCCGCCGACTTTGACGTCGTCGATTACGTCAAGCACCACGCCCGCGCCTTGATGTTCAGCGCCAGCATGGCCCCGGCCACCGTCGCCGCCGTCATCGCCGCCCTCGACATCATCGAGCAGGAACCCGAACGCCGCGAGGTGCTATGGCGCAACACCCACCACCTGCGAAACGGCTTGCAAGACCTCGGCTTCAACACCGGCAGGAGCGCCACGCCGGTGATCCCGGTCATCCTCGGCGACGACGGCCTGACGTTCCGCTTCTGGAAGGCCCTGTTCGAGCGCGGCGTGTTCACCAACGCCGCCGTCCGCCAAGCCGTGGCGCCGGGCGGCGCGCTGCTGCGCACCAGCGTCATCGCCACGCACACCCCCCCACAGCTCGACCACGTCCTGGAGGTCTTCGCCGACGTGGGCCGCGAGTTGTGCGTCATCCCCTGACACACCCGCTCACTGTTCTGATGCGCTGAAGGCGACTCATGCCGTCCATCACCATCACGCCGCTGCAACCTGGCGATACCAAGGCTTTCATCAAATTCCCGTGGCAGGTCTACGCCGGCGACCACTTCTGGGTGCCGCCGCTCATCATGGATCGCAAGGCGTTCCTCAATCCGCGCAAGAATCCCTTTTTCCAACACGCCCAGGTGCAGTTGTTCCTGGCACACGACGGCAGCCGTCCGGTGGGCCGCGTCGCCGCCGTGATCAACGAGGCGCACGATCAGTACCACAACGAAAAAGCGGGATTTTTCGGGTTCTTCGAGTGCATGCCGGATTGCCCAGGCGCCGCCGCCGCTCTGCTCGACGCCGCCGCTGCATGGGTGCGCGAACGCGGCGCAACCTTCATGCGCGGTCCGGTGAACCTATCCAGCAACGAGCTGGACATGGGCCTGCTGGTCGAGGGTTTCGGTGCCTCGCCCATCTTCCACTCGGCGTACAATCCGCCGTGCTACGCCGCTTTCATCGAGGCCGCCGGGTTCAGCAAGTGTAAGGACCTGCTGGCCTTCTATCGCCACCGCTGGCCCGACCCCGACCCGCGCGTGCGGGAGGCTATCGCCCGCCGCCAGCGCCGCGGCAACATTACCGTCCGTCACGCCAACATGAAGGACTTTGCCGCCGACGTGCGGCGCATCACCGAGGTGTACAACGACGCCTGGAGCGACAACTGGGGCTTCGTGCCGACCACCGACGCCGAGGCGCGGCACATGGCCAAGGAACTGAAGCTGGCGGTCATTCCCGAACTCACCCTGCTGGCCGAAATCGATGGCAAGGCAGTCGGCTGTCTGGTCGCCATTCCCGACCTCAACCGCGGTCTCCGGCACATGAACGGTCACCTGACGCCGTGGGGCCTGGCGCGCTTCCTCATCGCCCGGCGCCGCACCAATACCGTCCGCATCGCCCTCGCCGGCGTGCGGAAGAAACACCGGCGGCTTGGCATCGACCTGCTGCTGTACGGGGAGTTGTGGGAGCAGGGGGCGAAGCTCGGCCTGCTGCACGGCGAGGCGGCGTGGGTGTTGGAGGACAACACGCTGATCATCCGGGTGATGGAGGAGTTGGGGGCGCGAGCATACAAGCGGTATCGGTTGTATGAAAAGCCGGTGTAGGTCGGATCAGCGAAGCGTAATCCGACATTTTGCCAAACTGGATGCAGAGTGGCTCAGGAGCCGGACAGGATGTCGTTGGCGATGCCGGTGAGGTCGCCTTCCAGACGGGCGCCCATCTGGCGGACAACGTCGTAAGCCACCCGCGCTCCCAGACGTGCCGCTCGCTCAGGCGCGCCGCCGCTTGAAATGCCGTACAGGACGCCGGCGGCGTAGATGTCGCCGGCACCGGTCATGTCGATGGCCTGTGTTTTCAACGCCGGCACGTAGTGTCGTTCGCCGTTCAGATGCACGTAGGAACCGCGTTCGCTGCACGTCACACAGACGTTGGCGCACTCGTCCAGCAACGCCGCGAGCGACGCCTGCGGATCGTTCACCCCGGTATACGCCTCAGTCTCGGATTCGTTAGCGAAAACCAAGTCGGCGTATGTCGAGACGATCTTCTTCAGGTCATCGCCGAACGCCTCCACCACGAATCGGTCGGAGAACGAAAAGGCGATGCGGGTGCCGTGCCGCCGTGCCAGGTCCATGGCGTGAAAGCTCGCCGCCCGCGTGGCCTCGCCCGCCAGCAGGTAACCCTCCAGATACACCCACTGAGACGCCGCTACGGTGGCTTCGTCGACATCGTCGGGACCCAGTTGGGCCGAGGCGCCGAGGCAGGTCTTCATGGTGCGCTCGCCGTCGGGCGTCACCAGCACGAGGCACAGGCCGGTGGTGTCGTCCGGCTTGTCGGTACCGGTCAAGTGAATGCCGAACTGCGCGAACTCCGACCGGTAGTGCTGCCCGGCATCGTCCTCGGCCAGCGAGCACGCATACGCCGCCTTGCCGCCCATCTGGGCGATGCCCACAATCGTGTTGGCCGCCGAGCCGCCGGCGTGCAGTTCGCCTTCCCGGTTGCCGAGGTGCGCCAGAATGCCCGCCTGCTTCCGCGCGTCGGTCAGTTCCATACGGCCCTTGCTGAGTTGCAAGGCTTGCAGCTCATCGTCCGTCACCTTAACCTGCCGGTCGACAATGCCATTGCCGATGCCATACACCATGTAGCGACGTTCAACGCCCATATCTGTTCCTTCGTGACCTTGGTAGATTTCGTGCTTCCTTAGGTAGCCCGTTGTCCTTTCCTATTCTATTCGATGGAACCCTCTATGCAACGCGCGTCCCGCTTCTACTACGGCTGGATCATCGTCGCCATTGCCAGTTTTACCATGATGATCATCGTCGGCATCTACTTCGCCTCCGGCGTGCTTTTCGCCGCCATCGTCTCGGAGTTCGGCTGGAGCCGCACGACCGCCTCCCTGCCTTTTTCCATCGGCCTGATCAGCTACGCCGTCACTGCTTGGCTGGCCGGGCGGCTGTTCGACGCCTACGGGCCGCGCTGGCTGTTTCCGCTTGGCGCCTTGTTCATGGGCACCGGCCTCATCGTTACCGCGCAGGCGACGACGGCGTGGCACCTGTGCCTCGGCTGGGGCCTGCTGGCGGCACAAGGGTTCAATCTGGCGGGATTCGCGCCGCATCTGGCACTGGTCTCCCTATGGTTCGAACGGCGCCGCGGCACCGCCGCTGGCCTGGTCCTCGGCGGCGCCAGCCTGGGGGCTCTGGTCATCGTGCCGCTGACGCAGTATCTCGTCGATCTGCACGGCTGGCGCTGGACCTACACCGCCCTTGGCGTGGCGACGATCCTGATTCTGGCCCCACTGAACGCACTCTGTCAGCGTCATCGCCCGCAGGATATCGGCCTGCATCCCGAGGGCGCCGCCGCAGACCCGCCGCTTGCCGCAACGCCCGCCCCGGCGCTCTTTGGCATCTCGCATCTGCTGGACACCCTGCGTACCGCCCGCTTCTGGTACCTGTTCGTTTCGGTATGCAGCATCGGCTGGTTGTCGAACATCACCAGCGTGCACCAGCTCGCCCACATGGTGGACAACGGCTTCGCCGACTTGCTGGCCGCTTCTGTGATCGGCCTCACCGGCCTGCTGCGGGCGATCAGTAGCACCCTGTGGGGTAACCTGTCCGACCGTTTGGGACGCGAGCCGATTTACACCGTTGGCACCGTGCTGTGTATGGCCGGCATCGGCTGCCTGGCGGGCCTGCACCCACCCGCCGCGCTATGGTGGCTTTACGGCTATGCCATCGGCTTCGGACTCGGCTACGGCGTACACGGCTCAGTACAGGCGGCGGCCACTGCGGACCTGTTTCCGGCGCGCCATCTAGGCACGATCCTGGGCGTCCTGGAACTGGGCTGGGGCGTCGGCGGTTTTGGCGGCGTGTGGCTCGGTGGCTACTGGTACGACCAGCACGGCGGCTACCACGGCGCCTTCGTGCTCACCGTCCTCATCTGCGCGCTCGGCTGCCTGGGGCTATGGCTGGCGGCGCCGCGGCGCAATCGGCTCCGACCACTTTAGCGGTTGACTTCACACCCCGCCTTATTCACAGTGAAGGAACTCCACGAAGCCCGGCTTTATCCATCCGAACATTTCGAGCAACATTCACTGGAAGGATCGCAATGCGTAACAGGACTCTCTACGCTTGTCTGCTCATCGCCTTCACGGTGGCCGTGCTGACCGGCTCAGCACACGCGGGCAAAACCCTCGATGCCGTCAGGGCGCGCGGCGACGTACGCTGCGGCGTCAGCACCGGCGTTGCCGGCTTTGCCATCGCCGACAGCGCCGGCAACTGGAGCGGCCTCGACGCCGATTTCTGCCGCGGCCTGGCCGCCGCGGTGCTCGGTGACGCCGCAAAGGTGACCTTCGTGCCCCTTTCCGCCCAGCAGCGCTTCACCGCCCTGCAATCGGGCGAGGTCGACCTGCTCAGCCGCAATACCACCTGGACGCTGACGCGTGATGCCTCCCTCGGCCTGATGTTCGCCGGCGTGACGTTCTACGACGGCCAGGGCTTCATGGTGCCCGCCGACCTCGGCGTGCAGAGCGCTACCGAGCTCGACGGCGCCGAGGTGTGCGTGCAAGCCGGCACCACGACGGAGCTCAACCTGGCCGATTACTTCCGCGCCAACAACATGGAGTTCAAGCCCGTCGTCTTCGAGAGCCTGGAGGAATCCATATCGACGTTCTTCAACGGCCGTTGCCAGGTCTACACCGCCGACCGCTCCGGCCTCGCCGCCATCCAGGCGGTCGATGCGCCGAACCCCGACGACTATGTGATCCTGCCCGAAACCATCTCCAAGGAGCCCCTGGGCCCAGTGGTGCGGCGCGGTGACGACGATTGGTTCACCATCGTCAAGTGGCTCGTCTACGCGCTGATCGAGGCGGAAGAGAAGGGCGTGACGCAGGCCAACGTGGCGTCCATGATGGACAGCCAAGACCCAGTGGTGAAGCGTCTGCTGGGTGTCTCGGGCGACATGGGCACGAAACTCGGGCTCGGCAATGCCTGGGCGGTGCAGGCGATCCAGGCCGTTGGCAACTACGGCGAGATCTACCGCCGCAACGTGCTGCCGATCGGCCTGGCGCGCACGGGTTCCAACCGCCTGTGGACGCAGGGCGGCCTGATGTACGCCATGCCGCTGCGCTGAATCCGCTCCGCACGCGCCCTGGAAACCGCACGCGATGATTTCTCCAGCGACACCCGCGCCCGCCGCGATCTGGCGTAACCAGCGCTTCCGGCTGGTGCTGTACCAGGCCGCTGCGCTGCTGCTTGTCATCGCCATCGGGGCGTACCTCGTCTCCAACACCCTGGCCAATCTGGAGGAGCGCTCGATCCGCACCGGCTTCGGGTTCCTGAGCCGTGAGGCGGGCTTCCGCATCGGCGAGAGCGTCATCCCCTACGATGCCTCGAGTAGCTACGGACGCGCCTACGTTGTCGGCATCCTGAACACGCTGCGGGTGTCCGTGTTGGGCATCGTGCTCGCCACGCTCATTGGCGTGTTGGTGGGCATGGCCCGGCTGTCGCGTAACTGGCTGGTGGTACGGCTGGCGTCGCTGTACGTCGAGATGGTGCGCAACGTGCCGCTGCTTTTGCAGCTTTTCTTCTGGTACACGATGATCACCGGCCTGCTGCCCTCGGTGCGCCAGGCGGTGCAGCTGCTGCCGGGGGTGTACCTGAGCAAGAGCGGGCTGATGTTCCCGTTGCCGGTGCCGCACCCCGGCCACCCGTACATGGCGGCGGCGCTTGTGATTGGCTGCGGCTTGGCGTGGGGCTACCGGGGTTGGGCGAAACGACGCCAGGAAGCCACCGGACAGGTGCCCAAACTAATTCTGCCATCGCTGGGATTGGTCCTCGGCCTGCCGCTGCTGGTGTGGCTGGTCAGCGGCGCCCCGACGGCGCTGGACGTGCCCGCCTTTACGCGCTTCACCTTTCGCGGCGGCAGCAGCATCACGCCGGAATTTCTCTCGCTGCTGGCGGGGCTGGTCCTGTACACCGCCGCCTTCATTGCCGAAAACGTGCGCGGCGGCATTCAGGCGGTGCCGCACGGCCAGAGCGAGGCGGCCGCTGCCTTGGGGCTGCGCCGCGGCACTGCCCTGCGCCTGGTCATCCTGCCGCAGGCCCTGCGCATCGTCATTCCGCCCACCACCAACCAGTACCTCAACCTGGCGAAGAACAGCTCCCTGGCCGTGGCCATCGGCTATCCCGATCTGGTGGCGATAACCAACACGTCACTGAACCAGAACGGCCAGGCCATCGAGTGCATCGCGATCATGATGGGCGTTTACCTGACCATCAGCCTGTCCATTTCCGTGGTGATGAACGTGTACGACCGCACCGTTGCCCTGGTGGAGCGCTGAGCATGGCCGCCGCACCCGCCCCGCCGCGGCTCGGCGCCGTTGCCTGGCTGCGGGCCAACCTGTTCAGCAGCTGGTCCAATACGATCCTGACGCTGCTGGCGCTGTTCCTGCTCGTCAGGGCGCTGCCGCCGCTGTTCGATTGGGGCGTGGCGCACGCCGTCTGGGGCGCCGCCGACCCCGACGTCTGCAAGGCGGCCAGCGGCGCCTGCTGGGCGGTGATCCACGAAAAGTATCGCCTCATCCTGTTCGGGCGCTACCCGTACGCGGAGCAATGGCGTCCGCTGCTCGGCCTGGTCCTGCTGGTGGGTATGATCGGCGTCAGTTGCAACCGCAACGCCTGGGGCCTGCGGCTGGCCGAGGCGTGGGTCGCGGCTTTGGCGGCGTGGCTGTTGCTGATGTGGGGCGGCGTTGCCGGGCTGACGTTCGTGCCCAACAACCTGTGGGGCGGACTGCCGCTGACGCTCATTCTCACCGTCATCGGCCTGGCCGTCGCCTTTCCGCTGTCGATCTTCCTGGCACTCGGGCGGCGCTCGCGCATGCCGGTGATCCGCATCCTGTGCCGCGTCTACATCGAACTCATTCGCGGCGTGCCGCTCATCAGCCTGCTGTTCATGGCCTCCTTCATGCTGCCGCTGTTCCTGCCCACCGGCGTCCGCATCGACGAGGTCCTGCGGGCGCAGGTGGCCATCATCCTGTTCTCGGCGGCCTACCTCGCCGAGGCGGTGCGCGGCGGCCTGCAGGCGATTCCCAAGGGCCAGCACGAGGCGGCGCACGCCCTCGGCCTCAGCTACTGGCAGGCGCAGCGCAAGATCATCCTGCCGCAGGCTATTGCGGTGGCCATCCCGGCCATCGTTAACATCTTTATCGGATTGTTCAAGGATACCTCGCTGGTGGCCATCGTCAGCCTCACCGACCTGTTGCTGGCCATGCGCCAGGCCATCGCCGACCCGCAATGGCGCCGGTTTTTCGTCGAGGGCTACGTCTTCATCGCGTTGATTTACTTCGTGGTGTGCTTCTTCATGTCGAAATACAGCCAATACCTGGAAACACAGTTCCGCAGCGGACAGCAGCGCTGAACCGCCTCTTGCGGGCTGAAGGCCCCCTGTCCCCTGGCGGGAGAGGGTTGGGGTGAGGGGGAAAGTTGGACGTGAGACGCTACTGAAGAAGGAGAATCCGCATGGTCGCATCTGCCGCCAGTGCCGGAACGATGGTGCACATGCAGGGCTTGCACAAGTGGTACGGTCAACTGCACGTGCTCAACGACATCAACATGGACGTGGCGCGCGGGGAGCGGGTTGTCATTTGCGGGCCGTCCGGTTCCGGCAAGTCCACCCTGATCCGCTGCATCAACCGGCTTGAGGAGCACCAGCAGGGCCGCCTGGTCGTTGACGGCGTGGAATTAACCAACGATCTCAAGAATATCGATACCGTGCGGCGGGAAGTGGGAATGGTGTTCCAACACTTCAACCTGTTTCCGCACCTGACCGTGCTGGAGAACTGCACCCTGTCGCCCATGTGGGTGCGCGGGCGGCCGCAGCGCGACGCCGAGGAACTGGCCATGCAATACCTGGAACGGGTGCGGATTCCCGAGCAGGCGGGCAAATACCCGGGGCAACTCTCCGGCGGGCAGCAGCAGCGGGTGGCCATCGCCCGCTCGCTGTGCATGCAGCCGAACATCATGCTCTTCGACGAGCCTACCTCGGCACTCGACCCCGAAATGATCTCCGAGGTGCTCGACGTCATGATCGACCTTGCCGAGTCCGGCATGACGATGCTGTGCGTCACCCACGAAATGGGCTTCGCCCGCCAGGTCGCCAACCGCGTGGTGTTCATGGACGCCGGCGAAATCATCGAGGCGGGCCCGCCCGAGACGTTCTTCAACCAACCGAAATCCGAGCGTACTCGTCTGTTTTTGAGCCAGATTCTGTCGCACTGACGGGATGGAATGTCGGATTGCGCTGCGCCGCAGAATTCTCAATTCTGTAACGAATTATCCAATGTCCTACAGCGTCATTCCGGGCTTGACCCGGAATCCAGTAATTTTTCCGGCGTGCCTCTGGACTCCGGCTTTCGCCGGAGTGACAAGCCGCTATGAACCGAAGTGGCTCTAATCCTCCGTCCTGCGAGCCTCCCCACTTGCCGCTGAATTTAGACGGCAATGACGGGCGAGATGACGTTGTCGCGCAACCACTCTGAGAGGTCCGCGAGGCTACGGGCGTTGATCTCATGGCCGATGTCGTATTCGCGGTAGGTGAGGGGAAGGCGCCGGGCGCGGAGGGTTTCGACCGATTCGCGGGCGCGGTCGACGGCGACGAGTTCGTCGCGCGAGCCGTGCTGGACGAGGGTGGGCAGGTATCGCAGGGTGTCGGGGTCGGCAACGTTTTCGACCGCCTCGGGCGGGCACCAGGTGCTGAGGGCGGCGAGGGCGGCAAAACGTCCCGGCGCATCGAAGGCTAGGGTATAGGCCATGACGCCGCCTTGGCTGAAGCCAACAACGCCGAGCTTTTTGGGGTCGATCGGGTAGCGTTCCGCCGCCGCGTCGAGGAAATTCAGGATGTGGTCGCGCGCCGTCCGCAGTTGCTGCGGCTGGGGCGGCGTGCCGGGAATTAGCGGGTACCAGCCGTAGCCCACCATGCCGGGTCCCAGCGGCGTTTGCACCGGCCCCTGCGGGCACAGGACGAGAAAGCGTCCGGCGGCCAGGTGCGGCGCCAGGCCGAGCAGGTCCAAGGCGTTGGCCCCCCAGCCGTGCAGGACCAGCAGCGTCGGGTGCGGGCCGTCACCCGGCGGCTCGTAGATGGTGTGAACCAGGTCCATGATAATCCTCTCCCTTAACGGTTCAGCAGTTCGATGACCTGCGGGTGCAAGGTCTCATTGGCCGCCACGCACGACGCGCCGCTGGCGGCATCCCCTCCCGTCCACGTGGTGATGACCCCGCCGGCGCCGCGGATGACCGGGATCAACGGCAGCAGGTCCCACGGGTTCATGATGGGGTCGAGCATGATGTCGCCGCCGCCGCTGGCCAGCAGCAGATACCCGAAGCAGTCCCCCCAGGTGCGAAATAGCCGCGTGCGTCCCCGCAGCGTCTCGAAGCGCTCGAAGTTCTGATGCCGCGCGATGTTGCCTAAATCGGTCGCCAGCAAGGTGGCCTCGTCCAGCCGCTGGCATTCCCGCAGCCGCACGGTTCGTCCGTTCAGCGTGGCGCTCGCGTTATCCCCGACACACAATTGCTTCAGGATCGGCTGGTGGATGGCCCCCAGCATCGGCTCGCCCTCGTGCAGCAGGCCGATCAGCGTGCCGAACAACGGGCAGCCGCTGGCAAACGAGATGGTGCCGTCGATCGGGTCGAGCACCCACACGAATTCCGCCCCGTCGTTCTCCGTCCCGAATTCCTCCCCAACGATGCCGTGATGCGGGTAATGCCTGCCGATCAACTCCCGCATCACCGCCTCCGCCTCGCGGTCGGCTCGCGTCACCGGGCTGCGGTCGCCCTTGAGCTCCACGTCCAGATCCGGGCTGGCAAAATACGGCCGGATCACCTCGCCACTCGCTGCGGCCAGCTTCTCCACGAACGCTCGCAGTTCCGTTTCAAGCACGCTTTTCCCCCTCATCGTGTCCGACTTCCAATTACCTGTCGATGTCTGCCCCATTGTACACGCAGCGCCTTGATGCATCGCGCGTCGTACCCCTTGATCGGGAAATTTCCCTTCAGCCCCCCTCGCCCCAGCCCTCCCGCCAGAGGAGGGCTGGGGCGAGGGGGCGTATGAGTTCGGTCGTGTCAAGCTGAGGCACGATTCCCGCGTATGCTGCGTGGACCCAACCCCAGGTTTCATGCTACTATTCCGTCCTTCACATCCCGCACAAAATCTCCGCAAAAGGACTTTGCCGCATGTCTGAAATCCGCCTTATGGTGTCCCGTCACTCCGCCTTTTACAGCCCGCTGATTGCCACCATCGCCGGGGGATTTCTGGAAAAAGAGGGGCTGACCGGCACGTACGCCGTGGTGCCCAAAGGCTCCGGCACGCCCGCCGAGGTGGGTGCCGGTCGGGTGGACGTGGGACAGGCGGCGGTGGCGTCGTCGTGGGCACCGCTGGACCGCGGCGAGGAGCCGCCGGTGGTACACTTCGCGCAGATCAACCGCTGCGACGGCTTTTTCGTCGCGGCGCGCCGGCCGGACCCGTCATTCACCTGGGACAAGCTGCGCAACGGTCGCTTCATGTACGTACACGGCGGACAGCCCGAAATCATGCTGCGCTACGGCCTTCACAAAATGGGTGTCGACCTGAGCGACGTACCGGACATCAGCAAGCCGACGACGCCGGAGATGATGGACGCTTTCCGCAGCGGCGAGGGGGATTATTTCCACGAGCAGGGCGCCTACCCGCAGCAACTCGCCCACGAGGGCGTCGCCCACGTGGTGGCGTCGGTCGGCGAGGCGGTCGGCCCCGTCGCCTTCAGCAGCCTGGTGACGCGGCCCGACTGGCTGGCCACGGACGATGCCCGACGCTTCACCGCGGCTTACACGGCGGCCCGTCGATGGGTGCACACCGCAGATCCGGCGGAGGTGGCGCGGGCCGAGGCCGATTTCTTCCCGGACATGGCGGTTGAGGCCGTCACCGAGGCCATCCGCAGATACCAACAGCTTGATGCCTGGTCGGGCGACATCCCCATCGAGCCGGCCCTGTACGAAGCGGCCCTCGACGCCTTTGCGCACGGCGGCCGCAGCGGCCCCCGGCACCCGTACGAGCGGGTGGTCGTGCCGCCGCCCGCCATCTGACCGCCCGTCGCCGAAGGAAATCCCGTGACCCTGAAGTTGAGCATTCTCGACCTCAGCCCGTTGTACGATTCGGAAACCGCGGCGCAAGCCTTCCAGCGCACCATCGAACTCGCCCAGAAGGCGGAGGAATGGGGTTATCACCGCTTCTGGGTCTCCGAGCACCACGGCTCCGACCGCGTGGTCGGGTCGTCCCCCGAGGTTCTGATTTCGCACCTGCTGGCCAAGACCGAGCGCATCCGGGTGGGGTCGGGCGGCGTCATGCTGCAGCACTACAGCCCCTACAAGGTGGTCGAGAATTTCAACGTGCTGGCGTCGCTGGCGCCGGGCCGGGTGGACCTGGGCATCGGGCGCGGACCGGGGGGCATGCCGCAATCCACGCGCGCCCTGCAACAGGGGGACGGCCAGGCAAGCCGACCGCTGACGGAAAAGCTGATCGAGTTGGAGCAACTGCTGCACGACCGGGTGACAGAGGATCATCCGCTGCACGGCCTGCGCGCCTCGCCGTTGCCGCCGCAGCCCGCCGAATTGTTTCTGCTCGGCACCAGCCCGGCCAGCGCCGAACTGGCCGCCGACATGGCCATCCCGTACGTCTTTGCCTATTTCCTGAACAGTGACGACGCCATGATGCGCGACTCGGTGGCGACGTATCGGGAACGCTTCGCCGCCGCCAACGCCGCCCGCCCGCAGGTGCTGCTGGCGCTACCGGTGATCGTCGCCGATACCGACGACGAAGCGCGCGCCCATGCCGCCGAGGTCCGCGTGGTGCGAATCCGCCTGCAGAGCGGGCGCACGTTGACCGTCGGCAACCTGGAGGGCGCCGAAGAGTTCGGCCGCCAGGCGGGCGAGGCTTACACGCTCGACGTGCAGCAGGCGCGGGTCATCCACGGCTCGCCGGACACCGTGCGCCAGCGGCTTGCCGACTTGCAGCGGGATTATCAGGCCGACGAGATCATGGTCATTACGGCCATCAAGGACTTTCGCAAACGGCTGCATTCCTACGCCCTGCTCAGTGACCTGTTTACCTGCGCCGCGCCGTGTGAGGCGGCGCTGTAAATGCCGGCCGTCACCCTGACGGAGGCCGGATTGCAACGATTTTTTCAGCACAACGGCCCCCTGGATTCCGGGTCGAGCCTGGAAGGACGCGGTTCGGGGGCATTGCGCAGGCTGTTTTGATCCCCTAAGCCAAACGGGAGACTTGCCGATGACGACGCACCGCATGCTGCGCTTTGGCGCCTTTCTTGCCGGCACGGGCGGCAACATGGCGTCGTGGAGACACCCCAACGCCGACGCCGACGCCGCCATCAATCTGGATTACTACCGCTGGCTCACCAAACGGGCCGAGGCGGCCAAACTGGACTTCGCGTTTTTCGGCGACGGGCTGTACATCAGCGAGAAGTCGCACCCCAATTTCCTCAACCGCTTCGAGCCCCTGACGCTGCTGGCGGCGCTGGCCATGGAAACGACGCATATCGGCCTGGCCGCCACGCTGTCGACGACCTACAGCGACCCGTACACGGTGGCGCGGCAGTTCGCCTCCATTGATCACCTCAGCAGGGGGCGGGCGGGCTGGAACATTGTGACCTCACCGCTGGAGGGCTCGGCGTTGAACTACAGCCGTCCGGAGCACCCGGAACACGACCTGCGCTACCGCATGGCGGACGAGTATCTGGAGGTCGCCAAGGGCCTGTGGGACTCGTGGGAGGACGACGCCTTCGTGCGCGACAAGGCGAGCGGGCGGTTCATCGACGCCAGCAAGATGCACCGGTTGAACCACCGCGGCGAGTTCTATTCGGTGCAGGGGCCGCTGAACATTTCGCGCTGCCCGCAAGGGCGCCCGGTGCTGATCCAGGCGGGATCGTCGGAGGCGGGCAAGGACTTCGCGGCGCGGCAGGCGGACGCCGTGTTCACCGGCCAAGCATCGTTGGAGGACGGTGTGCGCTTCTGCCAGGACGTGAGGCAGCGGGCGGCGCGCTTCGGCAGGGCGCCGGAGGAGATTTTGATCATGCCCGGTTGCGGGCCGATCGTCGGCAGCACCACGGCGGAAGCGGAGGCTAAATATGAAGAGATCGCCAATCTGGTGAGCATCGAGGACGCTCTGAACTACCTGGGGCGCTATTTCAATGACATCGACTTCACGCAATACGATTTAGACGCGCCGTTTCCCGACCTCGGCGATTTTGGCCGCAACGGCTGGGAAAGCACGACGGACCGGATTAAAGAATTGGCGCGTACCGAGAACCTGACGCTGCGGCAGATGGCGCTGCGGTCCACGACCAGCAAGCACGCCTTCATCGGCACGCCGGAGTACGTGGCCGACACCATGCAGGCATGGTTCGAGGCGGGGGCGGCGGACGGCTTCATGCTCACCGGCGCGGTGCTGCCGGATGGCCTGCTCGACTTTATCGAGCACGTTCTGCCCATTTTGCAGGCTCGGGGACTGTTCCGCACCGAGTACGAGGCCGACACGCTGCACGGCAACCTGGGCCTGCCGATTCCCGCTAACCGCTATACGATGAAGGAGGCTGTGCGATGATCGAAACAACCCTGGACGTGACGACCGCCGACGGCGCTATGGAAACGTTCATCTGCCGCCCGGAGCGCGGCGGCCCGCACCCGGCAGTGTTCTTCCTGATGGACGCACCCGGCATCCGCGAGGAGTTGCGCGACATGGCGCGGCGGCTGGCAACGGTCGACTACGTGGTGCTGCTGCCCAACCTGTACTACCGCGCCGGACGCGATAGCGTCTTCGGTCCCGACGTGCTGGAGAAGGGAAGCGCCGAGCACACCCGCATGCGCGCCATCCGCACGCGCATGACCATCCCGCCCGTCATGCAGGACGTCGCGGCGATGCTGGATTACGTGGACGGGCTGGATTCCGTTGCCGAAGGCCCGGTCGGCTGCCACGGCTACTGCATGAGCGGACCGTACGCCCTGGCGGCCGCGGCGCGCTATCCCGAGCGGGTGGCCGCGGCCGCGTCGTTTTACGGCACCTGGCTGGTGAGCGACGCCGAGGAGAGCCCGCATTTGTCGCTGCGCCGCGTGGGCGGGGAATTGTACATCGGCTGCGCCGAGCACGATGACTTGGCGCCGCCCGAGATGGTCGAGGAATTACGCGGCTTGTTCGCTGCGTCGGGCGTCGCCGGCGAGCTGGAACTGTACCCCGAGGTGCATCACGGCTTTGCCTTCCCTCAGCGCTGGTGCTACGACAAACCCGCCGCCGAACGCCACTGGGAACGCCTCCTGGCCCTCTACGACCGCCAGTTAACACCCGGTAAGTAGTTGACCTGCTACAAAACGGCTCGCAGGGCAAGTAACCACACAGATTTCCGTGTCTTTGCGGGGGCGCCCAAAGTTGACATATAGAGTCCGGCATCGGAAGTTGAAAGCAGGCGATCGAAAAGCTCGCCATAGAAATTCCTGTGCCTCACGGCCATGGGCGCATTGGTAGACTCAAGCGGCAAGATCGTCTTCACTCAATCTGCGACAAATCCAACGGCGACACCAGCCGCTTGATCACCCGCGCCACGTCCTGCGCGCCTCGGCCCTGCGGCCTTACCCGCCGGTAGATCGCCTCTGCCGTCCGCAACCGCTCCAGCGCCTCCGCCATCCGTCCTCGCCGTCCGTAGACGTTGCCGATGTTGCCGAGGTCTCGCGCCCGCCCGGCGGCGTGACCGCTGGCCGTATCCAACTCAAGGGCGCGCTCGTGCGCCGCCAGCGCCTTGTCCAACTGTCGCTGCCGCTCGTACACGTTGCCGACGTGGCTGAGCGCCGCGGCCTGCCCGACGGCGTGTTTGATCCGTGTGTACAGTTTGAACGATCCCTCGTACGCCGCCAGCGCCTTGTCCAACTGCCCCTGCCTGAAATACACGTTGCCGATGTCGTCCATGACCGCGGCCCGATCGCCGGTGTTGCCGAGCTCGGTATGAAACCGCAGCGCTCTCCCCAGCGATACCAGCGCGTCGCCAATCTGCCCCCGCATCCGGTACACGTTGCCGATGTCCGTCAAGGCGAACGCCTGCCCGATGCTCCCGAGCCGCTGTTCCGCAAGCTGATATGCCTGCCGGTGCCAATCCAGCGCCGCCTCGGGGAGCCCTTGCTCGGCATGCACGTGACCCAGATTCCCCAAGGCGACCGTCTGTCCTACCGGGTGATCCAGTTGCTTGCAAATTTCCAGCGCCCGCTCGTGCGCGGCAAGGGCCTCGTCCATCCTGCCCTGCACCGCCTGCAGATTGCCGATGTGCCCGAGGGCGGCGGCCTCGGCCAGAAGATCCCGCTCTTGCTTGGCAACATCCAGGGCTGCGCGGTGTGCGGCCAGCGCCTCAGCGACGCGGCCCTGCTGCCGATACACAACGCCCAGGCCCAGTTGAAAGGCCGTCACGAAGTCGCGGCCGCCGCGCTCCTCGATCCGTTCCAGCCCGGTGCGGAAATGCGCCTCGGCCGCCGCAAGCTCGCCCAGGTTGAGCGACACCAAGCCGGCATTGAGGTGGGCGGAGAGCGTTTCGTACACCTCCAACGACCGCCGCAGCTCTTTCGCCGCAGCTCTGTACCGGTACGCTCTGGCCTGCTCCTTCGCCGAAGCGAACGCCTCCGCCGCGGTTGCGCGGCTCACCGCTTCGGCCTGTTGCAATTCCGCCTCAAAGCGAGCCGTGATCGCCTTGTACAACAAACCCCGAGGCGTGTGAACAATGGCGAAATCCGGTCCCCTTGGCGGGTCACCGCCCTCATATAACGCAAAGCCCCTCAGCGCCGCGGCTACGACCACGACACCGAACGCCAGCAACAACAACCCACGCCGAACACCAAACCAACCTTGCATCGCCATCGCCTCGCCCTACTGCGCCATAAATCCGCCATCTGCCGCCATCGCGTGTCCCGTGATGAACGACGCCGCGTCCGAACACAACCACACCACCGTTTCGGCGATCTCCTCGGGCCGCCCCAGGCGCCCGATCGGCTCGCGTGCCAGCATCTGCGCTTCCAGCTCCGGCCCCTCGTGCCGCAGCACGTAATCCACCATCGGCGTGCGCACGTACCCCGGACACACCGCGTTGACGCGAATCCCCTGGCTGCCGTATTCCAGAGCCGCCGACTTGGTAATTCCGACCACGCCGTGCTTGCTGGCCACGTAAGCCGAGCGCCCGGCGATCCCAACCAACCCGGCAATTGACGCCGTGTTGACAATGGCACCGCTGCCCTGCTTTCGCATTTGCGCCAACTCGTACTTCAGGCACAGCCAGACGCCCGTCAGATTGACCGCCAGCACCCGGTGCCAGTCGTCCAGCGGGTATTCGTCCGTCGGCGGATAGGCGCGCTGCGTCACGCCGGCGTTGTTGTAGGCGCAATCCAGCCGCCCGTAGGCCGCCACGGCCTGGCTGATCAGCGCCTCCACCTCCGTGTCGGCCGTCACGTCGGCGCGCACGAACACCGCCTCACCGCCCTGCTCCGTGATGCTGTGCACCGTTTGCTGGCCGCCGTCCTCGTCCATGTCCGCGACCACCAGCTGCGCTCCCTCGCGGGCAAACACCAGCGCCGTCGCTCGGCCAATCCCCGAACTGCCGCCTGTCACCAATGCCACCTTGCCTTCCACTCGTCCCGCCATTGCCCAGCGCTCCTCCAAACCGTGTTGTGTCCGCGTCGAGACCGATTCCCAAAAACGAGCACGTATCCTATCACAACCCTCTTCTGCATAGGTTTACTGTCGCGATTCCATGTTTCGATTTCTAATTCTCATCCTTTTTAAGAAAATAGGTAAAAATTCATTTATGGTAGATCTTGAATAGTTTCCTGATAATCCAAATTACCCGGACAGGATTGCACATGACACAGTTGGAGAAACCAAGGGAGAAGATGCAAGGTCCATTCCATGCCAAGCACACTTTCAGCCAAGGCGTGCGTATCGACCAGCCTGGCCGCGTGGTCGTGCCGGCGCCAATTCGTAGAGCTCTCGGAATCACGCAAGGACAAATGCTCCACATACCACTCGTTGAGGGTTTTATCAGGCTGCAGACAGTTGAAGCCGGACTTGAACGCATATGGGCAATTGCCCGAAGCAGGGGTAAGTCAAGCGAGAGTGTTGTTGACGACTTCATCGCCGAACGTCGAGCCGAAGCGGCGAAGGAATGAAGCGATGCCGTTTGATCTCGATGCGGCAATTTTAAGCGGCCGCTACCGACCAGTGACTCAATTCTTGGGCCTGAGTCTCGGGGACCATGCCTGCCTTGCCACGGCGTATCTGCAAGCCGGCGCGGCTTTGACCGCCGACCGGGCTTGGGCACAACTCGACCTCCAGGGAATCGACATCCGTTGCATACGCTGATCGGCCGCCTCGTAACCTGATAGCATTGCAACACACGGCTGTGCGGCAATACGGGTTGGGGTTGATGGTGACCCGGCGCGTTGAAGTGGGGCGACGGGCGCGGTAGAATGCCGGGCCGCCGGGTCAAGCCCGGCGCTGCGCCTTCGGCTTGGCTATGTACGCGGTGGAGATGTGAGGGACGAAAGGAACGAGCCGTTTAGACGGCAGGAGACAACATCATGGGGCATACGCTGGAAGCCTTTGCGGCTTCGTGTCATGATACTCTGAAGGCCGACTCCGGCACGGCGGGCCGGGAGCGGGTTTGCGCGCTGCTGCGGGAGGTGCTGCAGGACGGCTCGTTCGTGGCGGCGCATTTGGGAGACGACGTACCGGAACGAAAAATTCTCTACGAAGACGCCGAGCTCGGCTTTTGCATCCTGGCGCACGTGCATCACGACGCCAAAGAAAGTCCGCCGCACGACCACGGCCCGACGTGGGCGATTTATGGGCAAGCCGCGGGCGAGACCGAGATGACGGACTGGGAACTGCTGGAGGCGGCAAGCGAGGCCGAACCCGGCAAGGTCTGCAAGACCAGGACATACACCCTGACGCCTGGCATGGCCTTCGTGTACAACGAGGGCGACTTGCACTCCCCGCGCCGCGACGGGCCGACCCGCCTGATCCGCCTCGAGGGCGTCAACATCGACACGGTGAAGCGCCTGAAGTTCCAGGCCGTGTGACCGGCGGGCAGCCGCTTCGGAGGAACCGCATTCATGAACATCGTCGATTCGCAGGTGCATATGTGGCAGGCCGAGTCGGCTGACCGGCCATGGCCGGCAGGCCGCGCGCAGGATGCGCAGAAGCCGTACCCGATCAGCAAGGAAACGATGCTGTTCCAGATGGATCTGGCCGGCGTGCGGCGGGCGGTGATCGTGCCGCCGTCGTGGGAAGGGGACCGCAACGACGTGGCGTCGGAGGCGGCGCAGAGCTATCCCGACCGCTTTGCCGTTATGGGCCGTCTGGACCTGAAGGACCCGGCCAGCCCCGGAAAGGTCGCCGCGTGGAAACAGCAGCCGGGCATGCTCGGCATGCGCTTCACGTTTCACAACGAGCACTACCGCCACCTGCTCACCGACGGCTCGACCGATTGGCTGTGGCCGGCGTTGGAGAAGGCCGGCATCCCAATCATGGTTATCATGCCGGACGCCCTCGACCAGCTCGACCGCGTCGCCGCCGCCCATCCGGGGCTGAAGCTGGTGATCGACCACGTCGGGCTGAAGACCGGCAACGGCCCGCAGGTGTTCGACAACCTCCCCGAGGTCTGCAAGCTCGCCCGGCACGCCAACGTCGCGGTCAAGGCGTCCGGCATGCCGTCGCTGTCCGCCGAGCCGTACCCGTTCCGCGACCTGCACCCGCACATCCGCACGCTCATCGACGCCTTCGGCCCGCAGCGCACCTTCTGGGGCACCGACCTGACCCGCATGCCCTGCACCTACTACGAATGCATCACCCTGTTCACCGAGCACCTGCCGTGGCTGCAGGGCGAGGATCTGGAATGGGTGATGGGCCGCGCCATTTGCGAGTGGCTTGACTGGCCGCTCTGACGCCGGGGCTATCAAGTCATCACACCTACCGAATCCGGAGACGCACCATGCAAACCATTGTCGCACAGGGCGAAACGATCCCGGCCGAGCGCCTTGGGTCGTTCGAGGACCACTCGGCGCTGCGGGGTGATGCCGCCGCCCTGCAAGCGCAGCTTGCCGACGGCGGCTACCTGTACATGCGCGAATTCTTGCCGCGTGACGACGTCCTGGCGGCGCGCGCCGACATATTTGGCCGCCTCGCCGAGGTGGGCGAGATTCTGCCGCCCGTCGTCGACGGCATCTACTCCGGCGCCAGCCGCCGCAAGGAGCAGGTGGCCGACCTGGGCGCCTTCTGGAAATCCGTCTGCGAAACCTGGTCGCTGCGCCGCATCACCCACGGCCCGAGGCTCTACGGCCTCATGAGCGCGGTGTTCGGTGAGCCGGTGCGGGCACAGGACTACCTGTTCCTGCGTCCGGCCAATCGCGGCAAATTCACCAACCTACACTGCGATTACGGCTTCTTCACTCGCACCACCGAATCGGTTCTGACCGCCTGGATCGCGCTCGGCGACGTGCCGGTCAACGAGGGCCCGTTGTTCGTGGTCGAGGGCTCGCACCGTTTCGACGACATCGTCGCTTCGCAAAAGGGCTTCGACGTCGCCCGCGACACCCACCGCACCGCCGCTTTCAACGCCACGCCGCTGCAGTTCGTCGAGGAACGCGGCACCCGGCTGCTGAGCCGCGACTTCGCCGCCGGCGACGTGGTGATCTTTCCAATGTTCACGCTGCACGGCTCGCTGCAGAACGTCTCCGAACAGAACCGCGTGCGGTTGTCCGTCGACGTGCGTTACCAGCGCCTCGCCGACGCTGTGGACGAACGCTACTTCGGCCCGTCGCCGACTGGCACCACTGGCATCGGTTACGGCGAGTTAGTCGGCGCCAAGCCGTTGACCGAAGCATGGCACGTTCGCTGATGGAGGCCGGCATGCATGTGAGCGTCGTCATCGGCAATCCCAACCCCGGCGGCCGCACCACGCGGGTGGCCGAGGCGGCGGCCCGCGCGGCGATCGAAGCCGTCGGCGCCGGCGGCCGCGCCAGCCTCGAAACCATCGAGCTGGCGCACGTGGCCGGCCGCCTGTTCGCTTGGGAGGACGACGAACTCGCCGCCCTGGGCCAAAAGGTGGCGGCCAGCACCCTGATCGTTCCCGCCTGTCCGGTGTACAAAGCCTCCTACACCGGCCTGCTCAAAGCCTTTTTCGACCGCTACGGCAGTAACGGCTTGGCCGGCACGGTGGCGCTTCCCGTCATGCTCGGCGCCGCCCCGCAGCACGCCCTGGCGGTGGAGACGCACTTCCGACCGCTGCTCGTCGAGCTCGGCGCCTCGGTGCCCAGCCGCGGCCTGTACGTCCTGGAATCGCAACTGGACGACCTCGACGCCGTGGTGGCCGACTTCATGCACGGCGCCGGCCCGCTGCTGCGCCGCGCCGTCGCCGATTAGGTGTACAGTCCCAGTGTTTGATGGTATGGTCCTTTCCGTGCAATGGAAGGAGGCACTATGGGACAGATACTTCACGGCTGCGCCACGACAACGCACGCTGTCAGAAAAGCAATACAGCGATCGAAAGCTTCGCTCACGCAGTTGAGCCGGACCTACGGGATCAATCCCAAGACCGTCCAGAAATGGCGCCAGCGAGAAACCGTCGAAGATCGCAAGACAGGGCCGAAACATCCGCACTCGACGCTTCTGGGCGAGGCTGAAGAAGCGCTCATCGTGGCCTTCCGCCGCCACACTCTGCTACCGCTCGACGACTGCCTCTATGCCCTCAAACCGACGCTCCCGCATCTGAGCCGTTCGTCACTTCATCGCTGCCTGCAGCGCCATGGCATCAGCCGTCTGCCGCAAGTTGGTGGTGACAAACCCGAAAAGAAGCGCTTCAAGCGCTACCCCATCGGCTATTTCCATGTCGATATCGCCGAGTTACGCACCGCTGAGGGGAAACTTTACCTTTTCATCGCTGTCGACAGGACCTCGAAGTTTGCCTTTACAAGACTGGTGGAGAGCGCCAACACCAAAACAGCGGCAGCATTTTTGGATGACCTGGTTGCAGCCGTTCCCTACGAAGTCCACACGGTGCTGACCGATAATGGTATCCAGTTTGCCGACCTTGCCAGGAACCGAAGCGGCCCTACGGCGCGCTTTCGGGGTCACCCGTTCGACCGGGCGTGTTGGGGACATGGGATCGAACACCGTCTGACGAAGCCGAACCATCCCTGGACCAACGGTCAGGCTGAGCGCATGAACCGCACGATCAAGGAGGCGACCGTCAAGCGTTTCCACTACGATAGCCATGACCGGCTTCGCGGCCATCTGGATGCCTTTGTCTCAGCTTACAACTTCGCGCGGCGCCTTAAGACCCTCCAGGGTCTCACGCCCTACGAATACATCTGCAAGGTCTGGACCTCGGAACCGCAAAGATTCAAAGTCGATCCAACCCATTAAACTCCGGGACTATACAATCGATGCGTTGCGCAATTTGGTGCGTTTCGTCTTGTTGCCAGGCCAGCGCCATGATTGCCTTGGCGTTGATGGGTTGATCGAGGGGTTGGATTTCGAGGCGCTGATTGCGGACAAGGCATTCGATCTCAACCGCTTGCGTGAAGAGCTTGCGGGGCGGGGGAGGACAATACGTTAACCATCACGGTGTCGTATAGCGGAGGATGTGAAAACCACGATTTCACCTTGCTCGCGGCCGACGCATTTATGGAATCGCACCCCGTACAGATCGCGGTCTCCGTGGCCCATGATGCCCACGGCGACAGGTGCAGAGCGTATCTAACTGAAACGTATAGCTTTGACCTCGCGCCCATTAAAACGCTGTATCAGGAAGCATACCTGGAGGATGCGGGAACCATTGTTCTGCGTCTTCGGGGCGCGCCCGAGAGTGTTCCCGACCTTATCTATACGTTTGGGTTGTAGGTCTGCTGCGTGATCAAAAGATCGCGCCTCACCGCCCAAAGGACAGGCGCCTGTGCCCGTCTGCTCTCTTGAGCACGTGTATCGGGACCGCTGTGTGGAGGACGTATGCCATACGCAGACATCCGCGGCGTCAAGCTCCATTACGAAGACGTTGGGAAAGGGCCGCCCCTCCTTCTGTTACCGGGAGCGCTGGGGACCGGACGATCGGATTTCGCGCCGCAATTGCAGGCACTCCCCGAGCGCGGCCGACGCGTGATTGCGCCCGACCCGCGCGGCTATGGGAAATCCCGGCCTCCCGAGCGCGCCTTCCCGCCTGATTTTTACCAACAGGACGCGCACGATTTCGCGGCGCTGATGGAGACGCTGGGCTGCCCGACCTACGCGGTCGGTGGCTGGAGCGACGGCGCGATTATCGGTCTGCTGCTGACGTTGGCCTACCCGCAGCGGGTAACCAAGCTGGCGATCTGGGGCGGCAATGCGTACGTCACCCAGGCGGATATCGAGCTGTATGAGACAACGCGCTGCGTGGCGGACTGGCCCCCGCGTGCGGCAGCACCGATGCAGGCGATGTACGGCGATGGCTTCCAGGCGCTATGGACGCGCTGGTGTGACGCGCAGCAGAGGCTCCTGAAAGCGGGCGGCGATCTGTGCCGGAAGCGCCTGGCGCAGATTACGTGTCCCACCTTTCTGCTTCATGGTGGGAAAGACCGGCTGGTGCCGCTCTTTCATGCGCAGTTCCTGCAGCAAGGGATCGCAGGGGCGCGCTTGCACGTGTTTCCGGAGGGGAGGCATGGCATTCATCTCTACGATGCGGGCGCATTCAACGAGTTGTTGGTCGAGTTTCTGCTGTCTTAAGGGGAGGGGTCAGAAGAATTATGCGACATCCATTTCGAGCCATGTTCGGCGTGCTTGCCTTGGTCGCGCTCCTCGTTGGCTGCGAGTCGGAACAGACGCGCACGATCAAAATCGGTTTTATCGTTGCGGGCGAGCGCCCGACCTACCTGCGCTCCGCCCAGTTGGCCGTGGATGAAATCAACGAATCGGGAGGGCTGTTCGGCACGCCTGTCGAATTGGTGAGCCTCGTGAACCGGGAGGCGTCACTGCCGCTGTCGATTCAGGCCGCCAAGGACATGATTCTCAAAGATCAGGTCATTGCTATCATCGGGCCCAATCGGTCTACGCATGCCGTTCGCGTGGGCCCAATCGCACAACAGTACCGTGTACCGATGGTGACCACTGCCGCCAGCAACCCCAGCGTTACGGGCGCCGGTGACTTCGTTTTCATGGCATCCGTCACGGACACGTTTCAGGGCCGCGTCATGGCACAATTTGCGCGAGAGGACCTCGACGTGAGCACCGTTGCCCTGTTGACGTTGAGCGGCGATGTCTACACGAAGGGAATATCCGAATTCTTTGCAGCGAACTTCACGGGACTTGGCGGGGACGTGGCTACGGAAGAGTCCTACGACGATGGGACCGCGGATTTCAACGAACAACTGACCCGCATCGCGGCACTGCAACCTGACGCGCTTTTCTATCCGCTTTCATCCAGGAGATTGGCACGATCACCCGACAGGCGAGGGAAATTCCGTTGCGGAATTCTGCGGGCAAGCCGACGCTGTTCCTCGGAACGGATACCTGGGACAGCGAGATCCTCTTAAGCGACGAAGACGTTAAAGCTAATGTGGAAGGGAGCTTTTTCACGACCCACTTTTCACCGGACACGGACGAACTGACAGCGCGGGCGTTTATTGACGCCTACCAAGCCGCGTACGGGGCTGTGCCGACCGGGGGCGACGCGGTGAACTACGACGCGGTCAAGTTGCTTTATGAAGCCATCAAACGGGCGGGCGGTCTTGACCCCGAGGCGATTCGGGAGCAGTTGCAAGCCACCGAAAACTATGCCGGTGCCACCCGCATCGCGCATTATGACGAAAACCGCCATCCGGCCAAAAGCTCCGTCATTCTCACCATCAAGAACGGCGAAAAGGAGTTCGATAAGCAGATCGATCCTCCGATGAGGGGTCACGTCGTCATTAACGATGCTGGGACGGATGCGAGGGATGGGTAACCGAAGAATATGATTTCGACCTCACCCCGATCAAAATGATGTATCAGGAGATCTGCGGAGAGGATGCCGGGCGCCTTATTCTGCGCCTTGAAAATGCTCCCGATCCAGATCTCGCATACATGTCTGCGTCTTAGAGCGGTTTTCGTTCGTATGTTTGGCCTATCTACGCAATCATGCTGAGGAGGTTGGTGCGGCATCGCCGATTCCCCTACAGGCGTGCCAAAACGCTCTCGGTAGTCCTTTGCGTAGCTCTGACGGACTGCCTGCCCAGCTCACGCTGCGAGGTTCCTTCTTAGCGCCACCCGTTTCAGCAGGTTGTGACGCAGCCCATCAAGATCGTTGGCGACCGCAGCGTCTGGTTTGCAGGACCTCGATCCAGCACATGAGTTCTTCGGGGGTTGGATTTTTGCGGTTTTGAGGGGCCTTTTCGCTCCGGGCTTTGTTGTCGGGGATGCAACCCCCCTTGCCCCCTTATCAGGGGGGAATTTCTGAAAGCCGCGAGGACTCAGGACAACGCCTCAAAAGCCCCCCTGATAAGGGGGGTTGGGGGGTTGCGCCACCGTTAGGCGTAGGGCCGCTCGGGTGCACGTCTTTGTCCAACGCCTTACGCTGCTGCGAATATCCCATATAGGCATGCGATAACCGCTCTAAAATACGCTCGCAGCGTTTGCACCCTAAGCGGGGGGTTCCCCTGCAGGGTGTTGGGCGTTGCACTTTCCGGGAGCGTGTTATTGACGATCCTGTTGATCCCAGCCCTCCCTGCCGGCCGCCAACAGCTGCTTCAGACCCGCACGTACGACCCCGGTACCGCCATGCCGGCGCAGGTCTCGGGATGCAGCATCTCGGCGAGGATTTCCGCGCTTTCCACGATTCGTGGACCAGGGCGATTGTAATAGGCATTGCCGTCCGCCACGTACACCCGGTTCGCTTGCACCGCCGGCAACGCCTGCCACTGGGGATGCGCCGTCAGCAGCGGCAGGTCCGCCTGCGACTGCGGGATTTTGAACCCGCACGGCGTGATCACGATCACCTCCGGTTGGTAGGCGACCAGGGTTTCCCAGGTGATGGGCGGCGTATGCGCGCCCGCATCGACAAGACCGTACTCGCCACCTGCCATATTCACCAACTCAGGAATCCAGTTGCCTGCGGCCATCAGGGGATCCAGCCATTCCAGGCAGGCAACGCGCGGGCGCGGCAGGTGCTGCGTCTTTTCTGCGACTTTCCGCAGGCGCGCTTCCAGACCCCGGATCAGGGTGTCGGCGGTTTCCTGCTGACCAGTGGCCGCGGCAACGTTGCGGATGTCCCTCCAGATATCACCGAGCTTCTCCGGGTTGAGCGACACGACCTTGACGTCGGGCGTCAGAAAACGCTGCACGGCGTGTTCAACGTCAGGCAGGGAAACGGCGCACACTTCGCACTGGTCCTGCGTGACGATGACATCCGGCTTCAGATCTTGCAGCGCGTCGGTATTCAGCCGGTAGACGCTCAGTCCCTCCTGCACGATCTCGCGGACCCGCGTATTGATGTCGCCGCTGGTCCCGCGGGGATCCAGTTTCGGCTCCGTCAAGACGGGCAGGCCCACCACGTCAGCGGGGTAATCGCATTCATGGGAGACGCCGATCAGGCGCTCCCGCAGACCCAGCGCGCAGACAATTTCCGTGCTGCTCGGCAGCAGGGAAGCAATGCGGTCCACCATGAGCTTCTCCTCTTTGTTCCCCCTCACCCCGACCCTCTCCCGCCAAGGGAGAGGGAGCAGTAATTCCCTGGCGGCCATGATAGCTTCTCGGTAGGCCGTTCCTCAACCGGTCGTCATTTGATGGCGCCACGCCGGATGCGCGGCGATCAATTGCATCGCCGTGCGCAGCAACGTCTTGCCCGGTTCGACGCGTGGCCAGGGCGAAGCGCCGGAGGGGTGCGGCAACGGGATGGCGTCGAAGGTGTGATCCGCGTAGGTGCAGCGGGCCTGTTGGCCGATATGGGCTTCCATATTGCTATAGGTCATGAACTGGGCAATGGCGAGCTTGCCGACGGGAATTACCAGCGCGGGCTTGAGGAGGGTCATTTCGGCTTGCAGCCAACGCGAGCAGTTGGCGATTTCGGCGGGGTTGGGAACGCGGTCGCCGCCGCGCGGCCTTTTGCCGGGAAAACACCGGCACACCGCGGTCATGTAGACGTGCGAGCGGAACACCGCTTCGTCGATGCCGCAGGCCTCCTGGAACCATTTGAACATCGCCTTGCCGGCCGTCCAGGCAAACGGTCGCTGCAGCGCCGGTTCCTTGTCGCCGGGCGCTTGGCCGACCAGCATCACCTGGCTGACCACCGCCGCACCGGTGACGGGAGAGGACGCCATGGCAGGACACAAGCGGCAGGTCCGCAGGGCGGCGACGTGCTGCTCGAGGCGCCGCAGCATGTGGGATCAATTCCCGTAAATCGCGTGCGGCAACCAGGTAACAATCCACGGGAACTGCACGCACAGATAAAGCCCGATGGCTTGCAGGGTCAGGAAGATCAGCGACGCCTTGAAAATAGTCGCCATCGTGATTTCAGGCGGACTGACGCCGCGCAGATAGAACAGGGCGTAGCCGAACGGCGGGCTGAGGAAGGACATCTGCATGTTCACGAGATACAGCACCCCGAACCACAGGATCTCGTCCCTGCCATCCACTCCCGGGCCGCCCAGCAGCCCGTTGAAGGCCATGGATTCGATGATCGGCACGAAAATGGGCACGGTGAGCAGCAGGATGCCCACCCAATCCAGGAACATGCCGAGAAACACCAGCATGGCCATCATGAGAAGCAGGATGCCGTAAGGATTCAAGCCAGTGCCGAGGATGCCGTCGGTGATGAATTCCCGACCGCCCTGCAGGATGAAGAAGCCGACGAAGATGGAAGCGCCAAACATGATCCACAGCACCATGGCCGACGCCCGCGCCGTGGTGATGGACGCGTCGCGCAGCGCCTGCAGGCTGAAGCGCTTGTGCATGGCGGCGACGATCATGGCGCCGAACGAGCCGATGCCGGCTGCCTCGACGGGCGTGGCGATGCCGCCGAACAACAGACCCAGGACGAGGAACACCAGGATGATCGGGGCGATCAGGCTGAGCAACAGGCGCAGCTTCTCGCGCAGGTTGACCCGCTCTTCCTTGGGCAGCGCCGGACCGAGGCTCGGGTTGATCCACGAACGCAGGATGATGTAGCCGATGTACATGCTGGATAGCATCAGGCCCGGCACCACCGAGCCCAGGTACAGTCGCCCCACCGATTGCTGCGCCACCACGGCGTAGAGAATCGCCAGGATGGACGGCGGAATGAGGATGCCGAGGGTGCCGCCGGCCATGATCGACCCGAGGGCGATTTTGTGGTCGTAGTTGCGCCGCAGCATCGCCGGCAGCGCGATGATGCCCATGGTCACCACCGCGGCGCCGATCACCCCCACCATGGCGGCCAGGATGGTTGACGCCACGATGGTGGCCGCCGCCAGGCCGCCCCGCAGGCCGCCCATCCACTTGTAGACGACGTTGAACATTTCCTCGATCAGCCCGGCGCGTTCGAGCATGGAGGCCATGAAGATGAAGAGCGGGATGGCCGCCAGGTCGGGGTTGGCCATCAGCGGGTAGATGCGTACGGGGATGATGTTGACCATGGTCGGGCCGCCGACCAGATAAATGAAGACGACGCCCAGCCCGCCGACCACGAACGCCATCGGCAGGCCCATCATCAGCAGCGCGGCCAGGGAGCCGAACATGAAGAACGTCAGCGTGCTGATGTCGACGTCGGCCAGCACCTCGGCGAAGGTGAACAGGAAGCGCTCGTCGCTGTACGGGTCGTAAAACAGTGTGTTGACGAGCTCGACGCAGGTGATAAGCGCGAGGACGAGGGCCGCGATCACCGTGAGGCCGGACCACAGACGGCTCCACGCCCCTCGCCCGCGGGAAGCTGCGGCGGTTGGCGTGGTCATGAGCGCCCGGCCTCTTCCACACGACGGAACAATTGCAGGTCCTTCAGCAGCTTCGACAGACCGGCCAGGACGAGCAGCGCGGCGCCCAGGACCATCGTGCCTTTGACGGGGTACAACTGGATGCGCCACGTTTCCTCGGTCACTTCGAACATGCCGACGGCGTCCATGAAGAAGCGCCAGGAACTGCCCAGCAGGGCCAGCGCGCAGATGAAGAAAAAGATAGACGTGAACACATCCGTGCCCGCCTGGCCGCGCTTGGGCAGCTTGATGTAGAGCACGTCTACCCGCACGTGGTCGCCGTGCAACAGGGCAAAGGCGCCGGCCAGCAGGTACTGCATGCCGAACATCAGGTACGACGCCTGGTGCACCCAAATGGTCGGGGCGTTGAAGATGTAGCGCGACACCACCTCGAAGAAGTAGGCGCACACCGCGTTCACCGTCCACAAGGCCACAAAGACGCCGGATTGCTCGCTCAGCCAATCCAGCAGGCGGGTCAGGCGGCTGCCCGGCGCGCCGCCGTCTGCTTCCTGAGAGGCCTCCGCCGCGCCGCCGCGGCGGCGCGTCAGCAGCATGAACAACGGCGGCATGACGATCAGCCAAACCCAGTAAAGCCAGTGCGGCATGACGAAATTTGCCGACTCCGACATGGCTGCTCCTACTCCAGCAATTCAAGATTGATCAGCACCATGCAAGGCCACCGTATCGCCATTCCGGCCCCAAATCGTCATTCCGGGCCTGACCCGGAATCCAGTGACCTCGAATTGCTCTAGAGGCTGAGGCCCGCGACGTCGTCCGACGACACGTAACCCATGTACGGGTTCAGCATGTAGTCGAGCTGCAGCTTGAACACCCGCCTGGCGTCGGCGTTCAGGTTCGCCCACTTGTACCACACCGGAATGGCGGCCTGGCGGAAGCGCTTCACGTCCTCGGCGGGAAGCCGCGACACCGTTGTCCCCGCTTCCAGGAATTGCGCCATGGCCTTCAGGTCGGCTTCCTGGATGGCGACGAAATGGTGCACCGAGTAGGTCTGCACCTGCTCTTCGACAAAGCGCTGCAGTTTCTCCGGCAGGCGCTTCCAGGCGCCCATGTTGACGGTGAGGTCCATCAGGTCGACGGGTTGATACAGGGAAGTTTGCCCCGGCGGGCCCATGCAGATGATGTAATTCGTGACTTCAGCAAAGCCAAGGTCCCAGTTGATGGCGGGGCCGACGTAATCGGCGGCGTCGATGGTGCCCTTTTCCAGCGCCGGATAGATGTCCGAGCCGGGCATGCTGGTGGTGCTGACGCCGAACTTCTCGAACACCTCCGCCACCATGCCGCCGGGCAGGCGGATCTTCATGCCCCGCAGCTGCTCCAGGCTGTCCACCGGCTGCTTGGAGTGGATGATGTTGGCGTCGTGCTGAATCGGGCCGACGTAAAACAAGCCAAATCTCTGGTATATCTCGCGCGTCATCTCCAGCAGGCCGAGGCCGTAGAACATGGTGTCCCACTGCGACGCCTGATCGGGACCCGCCGGGTAAGACGACAGGAACACAGAGGCCGGAATTTTGCCCGACCAGTAGAGCGTGAAGGGGTTCATGCCCTGCAGCACGCCGGTGCGCACGGCGTCGAACAGGGCGTTGTTGTCCGCCGCCACTGCCTTGGCGGGAAACGGCCGCATTTCCAATTCGCCGTCCGACGTCTCCTGAAAGCTCTTGGCCCATTCCTCGAACAGCCGGTAGCCGGTGGTGCCGGCGTCCCAGGTCGACTGCACCTTCCATACGTGGCTGCGGGCCGCTTCGGCGTTGCGAACGTGGGGCGCGGCGAGCACTGCGGCGCCGCCCGCGGCGGCAACAGTGCGCAAAAATGCGCGCCGATTGCTGGCCTTGGACGCGCCGCCGTTGGTGTCTAGCTTCGTGCCCTCGCCTGTCCTTCCCATTGTCTCTATTGCCATGCCGTTGTCTCCTCTTCTGTTTTCAGCGCCGCCAAGCTGTATCCTTATCCGCCCGTTACGAATAGCAGGCGCCCTACCATGCCCATGGGCAGTAGCAGGAATGCCAAGATCACGCCAGCCATCCATTGCAGCTTGTCCAAGCGCCCATCCAGTGGCGCGATGTTCGCCTTCGTTGCCAAGTGTTCGGTATCAGCATGCACGAAGGCTTGAACGATGGCGTCCGCCTGCGCGCTATCCAAGCCCGCGTCTGCCAGGCCAGTCTTGAGTGCCAGCGTATCAATCAACGGCATGTCGTCACCGCCTTTTCGCACAGCGTTTCCCGCAGATGCGCTAATGTCAGCCCTGAAAAGGGGCCATTGTAGCATACCAATTCCGCCCCTTTTTCCAGCATTGACGGTATAAACGGCCCTGTGATAGGCTGGCATTCATCTCGTTAAGGAGACTGCAAGTCCTACGCTCTCCCACGTCATACTGCACGACGAACCATTCACTTCCTACAGAACCCGTAGTGAGACGGATGCGGCGAGTTGCGGGGGGATTTCCGTGCAAAGCTTACTATCGAAGGAGATAAGCACTTGCAAACATTTGACTATGTCGCAGCGCAGACGGTAGACGAAGCTGTCTCCCTGCTGGCCAGCAAAGGCGACCAGGCGCGCGTGTTGGCCGGGGGCACCGACCTCATCGTGCAGCTTCGCGAAGGACGGCGGCAACTCGAAACGGTCGTCGACGTCAAGAAGATTCCCGAAGCGAACGTCTTGTCCTACGATGCCCAAAACGGCCTACACCTCGGGGCCGCCGTACCCTGCCACCGGATTTACAATGATCCCGTTATCTCAAAGACTTATCCTGGGCTGATGGATGCCTTTACCCTGATCGGCGGCATCCAGATTCAAGGCCGGGCCTCCGTGGGCGGCAACCTGTGCAACTCGTCGCCTGCCGCCGACTCCATCCCGACGCTGATCGCGCATCGCACGATGTGCGTGATTGCCGGTCCGAACGGGCAGCGCGAGGTCGCCGCCGAGCAGTTTTGTACGGCGCCCGGGCGCAACGTCCTGGAAAACGGCGAGTTCCTGCTATCGCTGCGTGTTCCGGTGCCGCCCAAGAACTTCGGCGCCCATTACCTGCGCTTCATCCCCCGCAACGAGATGGACATCGCCGTGGTCGGCGTCGGCTCCTCCCTGGTGTTAGGCGACGACAATTCCACGGTGACGGATGCGCGGATTTCCCTGGGCGCGGTGGCGCCGACACCCCTGATGGCGGTGGAAGCCGCGGCTGCCCTGGTGGGCAAGCCCATTTCCGACGACACCATCGCTGCCGCAGCGAGCGCCGCGGCAGGCATCGCGCGTCCGATCGACGACATGCGCGGGACGATACAGCAACGGATTCACCTGACTGGCGTGCTGACGCGGCGAACGCTGCAAGGGGCGTTGTCCAGAGCGAGAGGGGAGAGTTAAGGAATGGCGACACGGATACACGTACAAACGACCCTGAACGGTGAGGCGGTGGAATTTCTCTGCGATTCGCGCCAGAGCCTGTTGGAAGTGCTGCGTGACGACCTGGGCTTCACGGGCACCAAGGAAGGTTGCAGCAACGGCAATTGCGGCGCCTGCAGTCTGCAGGTCGACGGCGTGCTCGTTGATTCCTGCCTGGTGCTGGCCGCCGAGGTGGACGGCCAGGCGGTGAATACGATCGAAGGCCTCGCCAGCCCCGCCCAGTTGCACCCGCTGCAGCAGAAGTTTCTGGAGCACGCCGCCCTGCAATGCGGCATCTGCACGCCCGGCTTCATCATGGCGGCCAAGGCGCTGCTCGAACAGAATTCCAAGCCGACGGAGCACGAGGTGCGCTACTGGCTGGCCGGCAATCTGTGCCGCTGCACGGGTTACGACAAGATCGTGCGCGCGGTTCTGGACGCAGCCGAAACCATGGAGGCCAGCGCCTGATGGCAGAAGCGACGGCATATCAAGTTATCGGAACGCGCCCGGTGCGTCCCGACGGTGCCGACAAGGTGACGGGCCGGGCGATTTACGGCGCCGACGTGCGCATGGCCGGCATGCTGCACGGCAAGGTGCTGCGCAGCCCCCACGCCCACGCCCGCATCAAGTCGATTGACACCAGCAAGGCCGAAGCATTGCCCGGCGTCAAGGCCGTGGTGACGCACAAGGACCTGCCCGAGGCGCCTGACAAGATCGCCAATCTCGGCGAGGGCGCGGTCAACCTGAAATTCCTCAGCAACAACGTGCTGGCCCAGGGAAAGGCATTGTACAGGGGGCACGCCATCGCCGCGGTGTCGGCGGTCAACGTGCATGTCGCCGAAGAGGCGGTGAACCTGATCGAGGTCGAGTACGAAATCCTGCCGCCGGTGCTGACGGCGCCCGAGGCGATGCAGGATGGGGCGCCGATTCTGCACGACGGCATGACCACCACGTCGCTCGGCGAAAAGACGGACCGTGAGAGCAACGTCGCCAGCCATTACCGCTTCACCCTGGGTGACGTGGCGGAAGGCTTCAAGCAGGCCGACCTGATCATCGAACGCGAGTTCGACACCGCCACCGTGCACCAAGGCTACATCGAGCCCCACAACGCCACCGCCATGTGGAACGAAGAGGGCCACGTCACCATCTGGACGAGTACGCAGGGCGCCTTCGTTGTGCAAAAGCAGTCGTCCGAGGTCTTGGGCATTCCGGTGTCGCAGGTGTCCGTCATCCCGGCGGAGATCGGCGGCGGCTTCGGCGGCAAGATTCCCGTCTACCTCGAACCGGTGGCGGCGCTGCTGTCGCGCAAGACCGGCCAGGCGGTCAAGCTGGTGATGAGCCGCATCGAGGAGTTCGAGAGCACGGGTCCGACGCCGGGCTCGCAAATCAAGGTCAAGATGGGCGCCACCAGGGACGGCCGCGTGGTGGCTGCCGAGGCGTCGCTTGCGTTCGAGGCGGGTGCCTTTCCGGGCTCGCCGGTGGGACCGGGCGGCATGTGTATCTTCTCGCCCTACAGCTTCCCGAACATGCGGGTGGACGGCTACGACGTGGTGGTGAACAAGCCGAAGACCACCGCCTATCGCGCGCCTGGGGCAACCAATGCGGCGTTTGCCTCGGAGACGATCATGGACGAGTTCGCCGAGCAGTTGGGCATCGACCCGTTGCAATTGCGCGCGATGAACGGCGCCAAGGAGGGCGACCGCCGCGTGGATGGCCCGACGCACCCGCGTATCGGCTTCCTGGAGACGGTGCACGCGGCGCTCGAACACGAGCACTACAATACGCCGCTCGAAGGCCCGAACCGCGGCCGCGGCGTGGCGTCCGGGTTCTGGTTCAACGTCGGCTTGCAGTCCAGCGTGGTAATCAACGTGAACTCCGACGGTACGGTCAGCCTGGTCGAGGGCTCCACCGACATCGGCGGCACGCGCGCTTCCATCGCCATGCAGGCGGCTGAGGTGCTCGGCATTCCGTACGAGAGCGTTCGGCCCACGGTCGCCGGAACGGACGGCGTCGGCTACACGGACGTTACGGGCGGCAGCCGCACGACGTTTGCCACCGGCTACGCGGCGTACGAAGCGGCGAACGACGTCGTCCGGCAGATGAAGGAGCGCCTCGCCGAGCGTTGGAGCAACGAACAGGAGGAGGGTGCCAATGCGCTGAGCGCTGAGGACGTCACCTATTCGGGCGGCGTGTTCGGCTGCGGCAAGGACGCCGACAAGTCGGTGAGCTTTCAGGAGATGGCGGAGCTGATGCCGCGCACCGGCGGGCCGATTTCCGGCCGCGCTACCGTGCAGCCGCGCGGCGTCGGCGGCGCCTTTGCCACCCATATCGTCGATGTCGAGGTCGATCCGGACACCGGCAAGGTCTCCATCCTGCGCTACACCGCGGTGCAGGACGTTGGCAAGGCCATCCACCCGAGCTACGTGGAAGGGCAGATCCAGGGCGGCGTCACGCAGGGCATCGGCTGGGCGTTGAACGAGGCGTACCTGTACCGCGAAGACGGCAACATGAGCAACGCCAGCTTCCTCGACTACCGGATGCCTACCTGCCTGGACCTGCCGATGATCGATACGGTACTCGTCGAGGTACCGAATCCCGGTCACCCCTTCGGCGTGCGCGGCGTCGGCGAGGTGCCCATCGTGCCGCCGCCGGCGGCTGTGGCCAACGCCATTTACCGCGCCACCGGCAAGCGCATGACCGACCTGCCGATGTCCCCCGGTTATGTGCTCGATAAGATGCAGTCATAAGTTTCCCCCCTCACCCCGGCCCTCTCCCGCCAGGGGAGAGGGGGCAGAACCCTCGCCTGTGGGAGAGAGCAAAGGCCCTCAGCCGGGGGATGCTTGTACCATCGCCCAACGCCGGTTCCCTCCCCCCTCCGCGGGGGGAGGGTTAGGGAGAGGGGGCGCACCGCAAGGAGACGTTCATCATGTCCCACCGAAATCCCGCTTCAGTAGAATGGACCCGACGCGGCATGTTGGGAACCTCGGCGGCGGCCGCTGCGGGCGCTTACGGTCTTTCCCTCGGCCTGGGCGAGGCGCAAACGCCCAGTTCGTTCGACGGCTCGGGGTTCAAGCTTCAGGCGCCGGAGCCCAACCCCAAGCACGGCGGCGTGCTGCGCTACGGCGTGTTGAACGCGCCGGCGCATTTCGACGTGCATCAATCCGGCACCGTTTCCAACATGGGTACGCAGGGCTGCATGTACGACAACCTGATCCGCCGCAATCCGCTGGACAGCGGGCAGACGATTATCCCGGATCTGGCGCATAGCTGGGAGATTTCCCCCGACGGCAAGACCTACACCTTTTTCCTGCGCCAGGGCGTCACCTTCCACGACGGCGCCGACTTTACGGCCGAGGACGTGAAGGCGACCTACCAGCGCATCATCCAGTCCCCAAAAGGCTTCAGCAGCCCGCGCACGCCGCTGTTCGCCACCGTGAGCGAAATCAACGTCCGCGATGCCCACACGATCGAGTTCAAGCTGAGCGAGCCGCGCCCGCAGAACTTCATGCTCGGGGCGTTCGCCAGCGGCTGGAACATCATCGTGCGCAAGAAGACGCTGGAGGACAACAACTACAGCCTGCGGCAAATCCCGGATTATCCCGGCACCGGCCCGTTCCGGTCCGTCAAGCGCATCGACAAAGAGGTGTGGGTGATGGAGCGCAACCCGGATTACTGGAACGAGGGCCTGCCCTATCTCGACGGCATCGAGTTTTACCACCTGCCGCCGTTCTCGGCCCAGCTGGGCGCGGCGCTGCTGGCCGGCAACCTCGACTACGCCCGACTGCTCGACCCGGTGAGTCTCCAGAAAGTGCAGGACACCCCGGGGATGTCCGGCACCGACTACTACCAGAGCGTCATCCAGGCAATCTGGGTGAACAACGAGCGCGAGGCGTTCAGGGATCCCAGGGTGCGGCGCGCCATTCACCTGGTGCTGGACCGCGCGGTGCTGGTGGACGTGGTCCGGGACGTGGCGCCGATGTTGGTGGGCGGCTTCATCTATCCGTTTTCGGATTTCGCCACGCCGCCGGACAAATTGGCCGAGCGTCCTGGTTACCAGTCCGATCCCACCGCCGCCATCCGCGAAGCGCGCCAGCTCATGGCGGCTGCCGGTTACCCCGATGGCCTCAAGGACGTGGATTTCATGATCCGCGAGGCGGCCAGCTTCAAGCTCTGGTCGGTGGCCGTGCAAGCCATGCTGCGGGAGATCCTCAACATCCAGACCAACCTGCGCACGGTGCAGGTCTCGGTGTGGTTCGACGAGGCCCTGGCGGGGAAATTCGACTTCACCATCAGCGCCATTGTGTCGACGCTGATCGATCCCTCGGACTACTTCAACGCCTGGTACGGCAAGGACGGCCCGCAGAATTATTCCAAGTGGTCCAACCCCAAGTTCCAGGACCTGGTGCTGCAGATCGACCGCGAGCTCGACGACGCCAAGCGCAAGGACTTGGTACGGCAGGCGGAAGCCGTGATGGAGCAGGATCCACCGCTCATCCCGGTGGCGTGGGAGAAGATCAACGACGGCTGGTACGACTACGTCAAGGGCCACAACCCGAGCAACTATTTCGGCATCTACGACGTGGTGCGCTTCGACACCTTCTGGATGGACAAATGAAATGAGTGATTAGTGGCCAGCGGCTAGTGGTTAGTAAATCAGGGTTTGCCGGCCACTAGCCACCAGTCACTGGCCACTATCTGGGGCCACACCTTGTACGAATATATTCTGCGGCGCTTCGGCTTCGGCGTTCTGACGATGATCGGGGTGTCGATGATCATCTTCGTGGTCATGCGCATCCTGCCCGGCGACCCCCTCGTGGCCATCTTCGGCATGGAAGGCTTCACCAAGCTGACCGTCGAGGATCGCGCGCACTATATGGCCGAACTCGGCCTCAGCGATCCGCTGCCGGTGCAGTATCTCAAGTGGATGGGCGACATCGTCGCCGGCGAACTCGGCAGGTCGTTCTTCCGCGATGAGAGTGTGGCCGACATGATTGTGCGGCGCGGCCCGTTGAGCTTCGAAATCGGCGTGCTGTCGGTGGTGATCTCGTGGCTCGTGGGGCTGCCGGTGGGCATCATCAGCGCCCTGCGCCCCAACACGCTGGCAGACACGGGCGCGCGCATCATGTCGATCCTCTTCCTGGCCATCCCCGGCTTCTGGCTCGGCATCCTCATCGTTCTCGGCTCGCTCTTCTGGTTCGGCTACAAGGCGCCGCTCACGGGGGTGCCGCTCTGGGTGGACCCGTGGGCCAACCTGCAGATTGTCGTCGGTCCGGCGTTGGTGCTCGGCGTTGGCCAGGCCGCCTACATTGCCCGCATGGCGCGGTCTTCGCTATTGGAAGTCATCCGGGAGGATTACGTCCGCACGGCCCGCGCCAAGGGGGTCGTCGAACGCTTGGTGGTGAACCGCCATGCGCTGCCGAATGCCTTACTGCCGATTATCACGCTTTCCGGCGTTCTGATGGGGTTCGTGCTGGCCGGATCGATCCCGATCGAGCAGGCGTTCGGCGTCCCCGGCCTTGGACGCGCCATGATTACCGCGGTGATTGAGCGCGATATCACGGTAATTCAGAATCTCGTGTTCCTGTACTCCTTCGTCTTTGTGCTGATCAACGTGCTGGTCGACGTGACTTATGCCTGGTTTGATCCGAGGATTCATTACCAATAGATGTGCAAGCATGTAGGTCGGATTAACGAAGCGTAATCCGACGTTCCGCTTACTGCCTGCCCCTAACCACTTGATGGATATGCAAGCGTATAGCTCAAGCCCACCGGCCTCGTCCGCCGCGAATGACGCCGTCGTCCTCTCCCGTCCAGCACGGGCATGGCGCGGTCTGCGCAATTTCGTGCGGCGCAATCCCCTGTCGGCCTTCTGGGGCGTGGTGGCCGCTGCGATTCTCATCATGGCGATCGTCGCACCGCTAATCGCACCGCACGACCCGTTAAAGGCCAACTTCAGGCGCATGTCGAAACCGCCCGACGCGCAAAGCTACTTCGGCACCGACCAGATTGGCCGCGACAATCTGAGCCGAGTTATTTACGGCAGCCGCTCCTCGCTGCTGGTGGCCATTGCCGCGGTGTTGCTGGGCACCACCACCGGCTCGCTGTGGGGGCTGGCCAGCGGCTACATCGGCGGCCGGTTCGACATCCTCAGCCAACGCGTCATCGAGGTTCTGCAATCGTTCCCGGACCTCATCCTGGCCATGGCCATCTCCATGGCGCTCGGCTCCGGCACCTGGACAGTCATCGTCGCCATCGCCGTCACCCGCATTCCCTTCGGCGGCCGCGTCGTGCGCGTCGTGGCGTTGTCGCTGAAAGAAATCGCCTACGTCGAAGCCGCCCGCGGCATCGGCGCCTCAACGCTGCGCATCATGGCGCTGCACATCCTGCCCCAGTGCGTCGCCCCCTACCTGATTCTCGCCACCACCCACCTGGGGGTCGCCATCATCATCGAATCGGCCCTCGGCTTCCTCGGCCTCGGCATCCCGCCCCCAACCCCTACCTGGGGCAACCTGCTCGCTGATTCCCTGAATTCCGGCCTCATTCCCCCCTGGTGGCTGGTGTTCTTTCCCGGCTTGGCCATCACCATCACCGTGCTGGCCTTCAACCTCTTCGGCGACGGCATCCGCGACACCCTCGATCCGCGCCTGCGCGGCACACGGTGAGCGGCGGAATCCGTCCGGTTTGCAAGTTTCAAAGGGCAGCTTCGGATACAGGCGTGCCTTTGCAGTTGAGTCATGGCTTGCATGGTGGCCATTATTCACGTTCCTTCAGCGCCTCAAACGTCCTTTCCAAGCGCCAGGCGGCGGCGTATCATGGCCCCCGCATTGTCCCAAACGCTGCGGCACATGCGGTCTGGCGTTTCGCCTGATTCGACAGCACCACATGACACGACAAAGGAGAATACATGGCCACAGCGGCCTGGCAGGGGGTTGATCTGCGCCAGTTGGCGGCGCACGTCGGCACCCCGTTTTACCTTTACGACGCGCAGCTTCTGCGCGCCCGGATCGCTGCCATCCGCGACCTGACGGACGCGCCGGGCCTGCAGGCGCGCTACGCCATGAAGGCGTGTTCGGCAGCACGCGTGTTGAGCACCATGCGGGAGCAGGGCATCTGGATCGACGCAGTATCGGGGAACGAGGTCCTGCGGGCGCAGGCGGCAGGCTATCCGATGGGCGCCGACACTCCGGAGGTCATGCTGTCCACCGACGTGTTCCGGGACAACGCCCTGGAGGTTATCAACCGGCACAAGGTGCTGCCCAATCTCGGCTCGCCCGCCATGGTGCAGCAACTCGCCGACGCCGGCTACCGCGGCCCCATTGCCCTGCGCCTCAATCCGGGTTTCGGACACGGACACGTGCAGGGCTGCGACACGGGCGGGCCCAGTTCCAAGCACGGCATGTGGCCGGAGGAGGCGCTGGCGGCGGCCCAGAATGCCGAATGCCAAGGCATGACGGTGACACTCCTGCACGCCCACGTGGGCTCCGGGCCGACCACCGAGGAGTTCCAGGCCAACATGCAACAGCTTGTCGATTTCTTCGCTGATTGCCTGCCCGCCTATCCGCACGCGCAGGCCGTCAGCCTCGGCGGCGGCCTGCCATACCCCTACAAGCCGGAGGCGAGGGCCATCGACCTTGAGCCGTTCGGTCACCTGCTGCGCGAATGTCAGGCGCGTTTCAGTCAGCAAACGGGGAAAAACATCCGGGTGGAAATCGAGCCGGGGCGGTACTTCGTGGCGCCGGTCGCCGCGGTGGTGACGCAGGTGACGGACATCAAACGTACCCGCGCCAATACCAAGGGGCCGGGGCACACCTTCGTCATGGTCGACGCCGGGTTCTGCGACCTGGTGCGCCCCGCCATGTACGGCTCGTTCCACCGTATCAGCGTGTGGGACGCGCCGGACGATGCGCCGCTGGAGCCGGTGGTGCTGTCCGGCCCGCTGTGCGAGTCGGGCGACGTGTTTACCCGCGATGACGCTGAACTGCTGCAACCGCGTCCGCTGCCGCCGGTGCAGGCGGGCGATCTAGTCCTCATCCACGACGCCGGCGCCTACGGCAACACCATGAGCTCCAACTACAACTCGATCGGGCGCGCCCCGCAGGTATGGCTGGACGACGGCGCGCCTTACCTGATCTCGCGCCGCGAGACGTTTGAGGACCTGGTGCGCACGGAGTGTTTTACGCCGCTATGATTGCGGGCTGGCAGCGTCAACCGGCGAGCAGGTTGAAGACAATGCCGTAGAAGAACTGCAGCGCCAGGATGGCGATGATGGGCGAAATGTCGATGGCGCCGCCGAGCGGCGGGATGACGCGGCGGATCGGTTGCATGATCGGCAGGGCGACGAGCGTCAGCAACTGCACGATGGGGTTGAGCGGATTGGGGCTGACCCAGGACAGCAGGGCGTTGGCGATGATCGCGTAGGTAAAGAACTGCGTCAGGTTAAGGATCAGCAACAGGCTGCCCGGCTCTGCCCCGCTGCCGATAAAGGCGTCCAGGAACGGCGCGGAATCGTCGAACCCCTCCACCATGAGGCCATTGAGCACGACCACCACCATGCCGTGGACCACCACCAGCCCTGCCACCGACAGCAGATTCACCGTCGGCACGTGCTGCGACACGCCGGTCGCCAGCGCCCGCACCGGGCTGACGATGCGCTGACAGAAGCTGGCGATTGGGTTGGTGTAATACTCGCGGAAGGCGGTAATGATAATGATAATGATCACGTACAACTGCAGCAGCTTGTCGGCGAACTGTTTGATCGCGTAGGGAATGGACCCGATGAGAATCCCCTGCAGCAGGAGCAGGGCCACCAGCACGAGCGCGGGGGCGAGATGGGCATTGCCGGATGGAAGGGTGTTTTGCACCGGGCTGACCACCGGATCGGTGGCCCGGAAGATCATGCCCAGCACAGCGTCGTAGCGCTCGCTCTCGGCCACGAACTGGCGCACGAAAAGCAGGGCGATGTAGAGCATGATGACGAAGGAAATCAAGCCTGCTACAGGGTCTTGCATCAGCGTCTCTCTCCCGGCGGCAAGCCGCTCGTAATTAAGTTGTTCTATACATCGCCAAGGCGGTTGGAATGTGGCGCGGATTGTACCATACATGCGCCGCGTGAAGAAATTGACGTGCGCCTTGAGGAAAGCTGGTGCCCCTCCTGTTCACCTGGCCCAATCTGGTCACCCTGACCCGCGTGGCGGGCGCGCCGGCGTTCGTGTTGTGCTGCCACCGCGCGGCGGCGGTCGGCACACCGGTAGAGCGCTGGAGCGTGGCGCTGCTGTTCGCGGTCATCGTCGGCAGCGATGTGCTGGACGGCTGGCTGGCCCGCCGCTTCCAATGCACCAGCGTCTTCGGGCGCTTTCTGGATCACGGCGCCGACATTTTCTTCATCCTGTTCGCGTTGGGTTGGTTCGCGGTCTGGGGCTGGGTCACCTGGTGGCTGCCGGCCGCCATTGCCTGGGCCTTCGGTCTGTACGCCTTCGACTCCTGGTGGCGCAGCGGCGAACTCGGACGGCAGCGCCGTCTGCTCGGCAGCCGGCTTGGCCACGTCGGCGGCATCTTGAACTATGCGGCCGTCGGCGGGGTGATGGCCGGGCCGGCGCTGGGCCTGTCGCTCCTGCCGCGGCCGCTAGGGCAGGCTGCTCTTGTTGCCGTGATGGGGGTGGCCTTCGTATCGGGGCTGGAGCGGTTGTTCCTGTTGTGGCTTCGGCGGGGCCTTCAGGACCTGTCGCAGAAAACATAAGCCGATCAGGCTGTTTAGCATCATGAAGGTAAAATGGGCGGCCAGGCTGTAGGCCAGCAAGTGGGCCTCGCTGCCATACGCCGAAAAGAAAAACAGCCAAGCGGCCTGCGAGGTACCGAGATGCGCTACCGTGATGGGCAGCGAGGCGGCAAGAAAGACCACTGGCAGGAAGGCCAGCAGCGCCAGAAACGGTATCTGCACGCCAAACTGCTGCACCGCCAGGTAGTGCACCAAGACGGCGAGAAAAAAGCTGGGCGCTTTGTAGAGCAGCGCCAGCAGGTAGTGACGGACGCCGGCAGTTTGCAAGGTGTGCAGAATCCGGGTGCGCGGCCCGCCGGGCCGGGGGGTGAAGCTGCTTTCGCGGCCCGACAGGCGGGCCACTGCCCGAAGTACCCGCACGAGCGGCGAGAAGCCATGCCGGACGTAGGTCAAAGCGATGGCGAACGCGGCGATGAAGACGATGTAGAACGGCGCGAAGATGGCGGCAAGTTGCGGTTGTACGATAAAGATGCCGATAGCGGCGTACAGAGCCAGTTGGCCGAATTCGACAACCACCAGGAACACGATGGTCCCGACCATTTCGAGAAACGGCATGCCCTCGCGGCGGTGTAAGTAGAACGCCGTGCCGCCCTGCCCGAGACCGGGGTTGAGCAGCGACAGAATATACGCCGCCGCCCGCACCGGCAGAATGCGGGTATAGCGTACCGGCTGGTGGAACCACGTGACGGCCTGCGTGAGCACGAAAGTGTCGATCAGGCAGTAGATCATGCTGTACGGCGCCATCAGCGCCAAGTAGGGCAGCAGGCGGGCTTGTTGCAGGGCTTCCAGCAGCTCGGGGGCGGGAACGCGGCGGAAAATAATGACGAAGATCGCCAGGGTGATGACCCAGGGCAGCAGCTTGAGCAGGCGCTGCCGGATACTGCTCGCCTCCCCCATGGGCAGGTCCTTTTCAGGTTGAATTTGTTTCATGGTTGAATTTGTTTCATGATGGATTTGCCGCCGTAACGGACTGCCGGTCGACGGCAGAGCATACGCGGTCAGCCTGCCTTTGTCACCCTGGGATGGTTTTGCTATCGCGCGTCGTTAGTAACCCTCAGCCACCTTGAGGTCATCGACATGTGGCATCTCTGGTGCTTCCGACCCAGGCCCTTCCTGAAACCCTGGAAATGGCGCCGGGCATACTACGCTTGGCGCGTGGAAACGTATGCCGGCATTCCGGCTGCCGAGGTTTCCTGGCGCGCTGCCCTGGACCTGCTACGCCAACCGCAGCACCGTCGCGCCCTATGGCGATACGTACGCTGGCTGGGCCGCATGCGGCGTTTTCGCACCCGCTGAGTTGTTGGGGAAAACCAAGCCATGGCCTCTGGCATTCCCGCCTCCCACCAAGCTGCCGAACTGAGTCGCCCCTTGCGCGAGGGGAACCCGCTTTCCTGTCCCCCCGACCTCATTTCCGCCGTCGTGTCCGCACTTCTTGAATCGGTCGATCCGTATCGTGCCCGGTCACACTTGTTGCGTTATCTGGAGTGCCTCGGTGATGCGTCGGTGTTCTGGGAGGCCTGCCGCGAGCAATCGGAATTTCTGCGCGGCTTGGTGGGCATCTTCGCCAGCTCGCACTTCCTTAGCAGCATCCTGTGGCGTGACCCACAACTGGCTTTCTGGCTGCGCGACGAGGCCCTGTACGCGCCGCCGGTGCCGCCGGGCGACCTTGGAGCACAACTCACCGCCATGCTGGAAGGCCAGGAAGACGAAGCACAGGTGGCTGCCGTTCTGAGGCGCTTCACGCAGCGGCACCTGCTGCGTCTTGGGGCGCGGGATCTGAATCGTCTGGCCGACGTCGATGAGACGACCACCGGCCTGGCGACGCTGGCCGACTGCGTGCTGCAGGTGGGCGTGCGGGCCTGTCAGGATTGGCTGACGGCGCTGCACGGCGAGCCGGTCTACACCGACGACAGCGGTATCGAACAGCCTTGCCGCTTCTGCGTCATCGGCATGGGAAAACTCGGCGGCGGCGAGCTGAATTTCTCCTCCGACCTCGATCTGATATACGTCTACACCTCTTACCAGGGGCAGACCCGCGGCATCGTGCGGAACGGCGAGCGGGTCGGCCGGATTTCCAACCACGAGTACTTCGTGGCGCTGGCGCGCCGCCTGACGACGCTGATCGGCGGTCAGGGCGCCGCCGGGCAGATTTTCCGGGTGGATTTGCGGCTGCGCCCGGGCGGCACCCAGGGGCAGTTGGCGCTGGCGCTGCTGGCCTACGAAGCTTATTACGCGCGGTTCGGGCAAGCGTGGGAGAAGATGGCGCTCATCAAGGCACGTCCGGTGGCGGGGGACGCAGACCTGGGGCGGGAATTCATGGACCTGATCCAGCCGTTTGTCTACCAGCGTCACCTGGACGCGCAGGGGGTCGAGCAGTTGCGCTCCATGAAGCGGCAAATCGACAGCCAGATGGCAGACAAGAACGAATCGCGCACGCACGTCAAGCTTGGCCGCGGCGGCATTCGGGAAGTCGAGTTTCTCATCCAGTTGCCGCAGCTTCTGTTCGGCGGCCGTCGGCCCCAACTGCAGGAGCGCAACTCGCTGCGCGCCCTCGGCAAGCTGCGCGACGCCGGGCTGCTGGGCGTGGAGTCCGAGGCGCTATTACGCGACACCTATTGCTACCTGCGCCGCCTGGAGCACCTGTTGCAAATGGAGCAGGGCTCGCAGACGCATACCCTGCCGCGCAACGAGGAATCGCGGCAGCGCCTGGCGCGTCATTTCGGGCACAGCGACTGGGAGGCGTTCTACCAGGACTATCTGGCGCGCACAGAGGCGATTCACGCCCTGTTCGCGGCGGCGTTTCGAATGGAGTGAGGAGGCGATGCATCCGCAGCAGCTTGAGCCACCGAAAGGGATCGAAAGTCGGGGGACGCCGAGCCGGCCCGCCGGCCGGGAATCGCTGCGCGCCGAGGTGGCGCGCCGCTGCCCGCAGGTGGTGCCCGAGGTGCTGGACGACTTCTTTGAACAACTGGACGACGACTATTTCGTGCTGTTCACCGCTGCGCAGATCGCTGCCCACGTGCAGTTGGTGGCAGCCATCGCCGACCAACATCCGCTGCACGTGCGGGTGGTGCCGCGCAGCCCCATCAGCGCCGACATCCTGCTGGTCGGCTACGACCTGCTGGGCGAGTTCGCCCTCATCACCGGCGCTATGGCCGCCTGCGGGCTCAATATCCGCGAGGGGCAGGTGTTCAGCTACAAGCGCGGGCCGGAACGCCTGACACCCTGGGGCGGCCATACACGGGGCGGGTTGATCGTCGATTTGTTCACGGTGGACTTCGACGCCGACCAGCCGTTCGACGCCAGCGCCCAGGAGGCGTTTGCGGCGCACCTGACGACGCTCATCCAATTGCAGCGGCAGGGCAAGCAGCAGCAGGCGCGCGATACGCTGAATTACCGGCTCATCAATGCCATCCGCACCTCCAGTCAAAAATTTCCGGGGCGGCTGTTTCCTGTGGAGGTGCGCATCGACAACACGGTGTCGCCCGACTGGACCGTCGTACACGTCACCGCCGAGGATACCCCGGGCTTTTTGTACAGCTTGTCGAACGCGCTCGCGATGCGCGGCTTTTACGTGCACCGGGTCAGCATCCGCAGCGTCCAGGGAAGGGTGCAGGATGAGTTGTGCCTCGGCTGGCGCCATGGCGGCAAGATCACCTCCGACGAGGGGCAGCAGGAACTGCGTTTCATCGTCGTGCTGATCAAGCAATTCACGCATTTTCTGACTGTGGCTCCAGACCCGGCGATGGCCCTGCAACACTTCGATCAATTTCTGGACCGTCTGGCCCCAAATGCCTCGCTTCGCGCCGACCTCGACTGGCTTTGTGATGACGGCGCCATGCAGGCGCTGGCCACCATGCTGGGCAGCAGCGACTTCCTGTGGGAGGACTTCCTGCGCATGCAGCACGCCAATCTGCTGCCGGTTCTCAAGGAGATGCACGCCACTGACAAGCCTTTGGATTCGATTACACTGCGGTGCCGGTTGCGGGAGGGGATGCAAGCGGCCGGCACGCCGCCAGCGCGCAAGACCGCTCTTAACACGTTCAAAGACCGCGAGATGTTCCGCATCGACCTGCGTCACCTGCTGCATCCCGACCTGCCCTTCGGCGTGTTTGCCGACGAGTTGACCGATCTTGCCGAAGTCGTCATGGACGGCGCCCTCGAGGCGGCGCAGGCCGACCTCGGCGAACGCTACGGCCTGCCGCTGCTGGACGGCGGCGCACCCTGTCCGTTCGCCCTGTTCGCGTTGGGGAAGTTCGGCGGCCGTGAGTTGGGCTATGCCTCGGATATCGAAATGCTGTGCGTGTACGGCGGCAACGGTGCCACCAGCGGGCCGCAGCGCCTGGCCAATACCGAGTACGCCACGCTCCTGGTGCAGCATCTGCGGGACCTGATCGTGGCGCGCCAGTCGGGCATTTTCGAGATTGATCTACGTCTACGGCCACACGGCGCTCAGGGTCCGCTGGCCACGAGCTGGGAGGTCTTCAAGGCCTACTACAGCGCCGACGGGCAGGCCGCGGACTTCGAGCGCCAAGCCCTCATCAAGCTGCGCTGGGTGACGGGCGACGCCGACCTGGGCCGACGGGCCGAGGCTTGGCGGGACGGCTACGTTTACAGTGAGGTACCGTTCGATCTCAAGGCTGCGGTGGCGCTGCGAGAGCGGCAGATCGCCGAGTTGGTGACCCCTGGGCAGATTGACAGCAAGTACAGCCGGGGCGGCCTGGTGGACGTGGAGTACACTGTGCAGGTCCTGCAACTTTGCCACGCCGCCGCCCTGCCGAAGCTGCGTATCCCGAGCACCCTGCGCGCAATCGAGGCCTTGCGCGACGCCGGCGTGCTCGGCGACAGTGACGCAGCGCAACTGGGAGAGGCGTACCGTTTTCTGCGCCGCCTGATCGACGCCCAGCGCATTGTTCGCGGCCACGCGCGGGATTTGGTGCTGCCGCCGCCCGAGTCCGACGAGTTTCTGTTCCTGGCGCGCCGCCTGGGCTACTGGGAGGAGCAGGATGCCTCGACGCGGTTGGCGGCGGACATTGCCGTTCATCGGAAACGCGCGGCGCGGCTTTATGCGGAGGTATTTCAGGTAGCCGACGGCGGGAGGTGAGGAAGGCACGTGAGGGGTGATTGTAGGGGCGGAGTTCAAACCCGCCCCTACAGCACAGACGGCTTAATCCGCGGGAGCAGCAGCGCGGTCCTGACTCTGGAAGGCCGGCATGACTTCGCGGGCGAAGATTTCCAACTGTTCCAGAATGACGCTCTGCGGCGTGCCGATAACCGAACCGACGTTCACTTCTTCCAGACCGGGGTGGCGATCCTGCACGTCCTGAAGCTTTTCAATAATCATTTCCGGCGGGCCGCAGAGCCAGGAACCGGCCTCGATGGCCTGCTCCAGTGTTGGCAGGTTGGCCGAGCGCGCCCGCTTGGGGTCGGCGATGGCCTCGATCTGGCCGTCGCTGAGGCCGCGCACGAAACCGAGCGGCGCGAACATCTTCATGTTTTCCTCAAAATACGGCCGGGCTTCCTCGATGGCCTTTTGCTCGGTCTCGGCGATGTGGTAGGTGAAGCCCACGATCAGGTCGGTTCCCAATTCCGTCTCGCGCCCGACGCGCTGCAGCGCGTCCCGCCAGCCTTCCATCACCTTGTCGGTAGCGCCGCCGGCTGCCGCACCGCCGCCGATGATGCCCTTGATGCCGTGCTTGGCCATGAAGTCCAGGCCGCGTTGCGTGGCGCTGACCACGGGCTGCCAGCACTCGACCGGCAGGTGGCGGGGCCGCGGTACCAGGGTGATCTCCTCCAATTCGTAGCCCCGGTACGGAATCTGGGGCGGGATGTCGTAATTCTTGCTGTGATGCGAGAACGATCGCTCGCGGAAAGCCTTGAGGATGAGCTCGACCTGGTCTTCGAACAGTTCGCGGTTGCCCTCGTTGTCGAGAGCCGTGCTGGGGGCGCCCAGCACCTCGTTTTCGCGCGAGTGGTAGCCGCGCCCCACACCGAAGATGACCCGCCCGCCGGTCATGTGGTCCGCCATCGCGAAGTCCTCGGCCATGCGCAGCGGATGCCACATGGGCGTCACGTTGAAACCGCAGCCGAACTTGATGTTCTGGGTCAGGTGGGCCAGGTGGACGAAGAGCATCAGCAGGTTGGGGATGCACTCGTAGCCCTCGCGTTGGAAGCGGTGTTCCGCCGCCCAGAAGGTGCTGTAGCCCAGCCGGTCCATGGTGGTGGCGATGGCTTCGGACTTGTCGAATACGGTGGCGAGGTGCTCATCGGACAGCCAGCGGTCGTTAACCGGCGTTCCCTCAAAGCCAATGTCATCCAGGTCAACGTGTCCGGCGTACAGGCTGCCAAATCTCGTGATCATCAATCGTCTCCTTATGCTGCAACGCGGGTTGGGAATTGGCCTATTGTAATGCGGCGGGCGTGGGTGTCAACCGGGCGACGGCCTGGTGAGATGCCTTGAGATCATCCATCGTGCGGTACAATGCCAGGAACGCGTGCCAGGTCCAAACATGCCGGAAAAGGAGCCCTTCATGACAGCAGGCTTAAGCGTACGTACACCAACTCTCGAAATCGGCTACGAAGCGCACGGCGACGCTGGCGGCTTTCCCGTCGTGCTGCTGCACGGCTTCCCCGACGACGTGCGGGCCTGGGACGACGTGGCGGCCCTGCTGGCGGCGGCGGGGTATCGGGCGCTGGTGCCCTATCTGCGAGGCTATGGGCCGACGCGGTTCCTGGATGACGGAGCGCCGCGCATGGCCCAACAGGCGGCGATGGCCCAGGACCTGATCGACTTCCTGGACGTCCTGGGCCTCGACCATGTGGGGTTGGCCGGGTACGACTGGGGCGGGCGGGCGGCGTGCATCACGGCCATTCTGCAGCCGGAGCGGGTGCGGGGGCTGGTGACCATCGGCGGTTACAACGTGCAGGATACCCTGTCGCGGCCGCGCCCGGGAACGGCGGTGGAGGAGCGCGCGTACTGGTATCAATGGTACTTCAACACCGAGCGCGGGCGGCTGGGTCTGGAGCAGAATCGCTACGACATCTGCCGGCTGCTGTGGCAGGAGTGGTCGCCGACCTGGGAATTCGACGACGCCACCTATGCTCGCACCGCCCCTTCGTTCGACAATCCCGACTTCGTGGACTTGGTGATTCATTCCTACCGCCACCGACACCGCAATGCCCCGAGCGACCCGCGCTTCACCGAGGTGGAACGCCTGCTGGCCTCGCGCCCACCGATTACGGTGCCGTCCATCGTCCTGCATGGTGCCGACGACACCGTGGGGCCTCCTTACCGCTCCGAGGGGGAGATGACGCAGTTTCCGCCGGGCACCGTCCGGCGCGTCGTGCCCAAGGCCGGCCACTTCATGCCGCGGGAGCAACCCGGCGCTGTCGCCGAGGCGTTGCTGGAGCTTCTTGGCAGCGTACCGGCATAAGCAGTTCTATCTGCCGTAGCGGCGCTGGCGGCCCTGGTACGTGCGGATGGCGCGCAGGAAATCGCGCTTTCGGAAGGCGGGCCAGTGGACGTCGATGAAGAACAACTCGGCATAGGCCATCTGCCACAGGAGGAAGTTGGAGACTCGTTCCTCACCGGACGTGCGGATGACCAGGTCCGGGTCGGGCATGTCGTGGGTGTACAGGTATTGCGACACCAACTCTTCGCAAATGCTGTCCAGGTCAATCTTGCCGTCGCGGTGGTCGCTGAGGATGCCCTTGATGGCGTCCACCAGTTCCTGCCGCGCCCCGTAGGCGAGGCAGACGGTGAAGACGAGATCGTCATAATCTTTGGTGGCTTTTTCGGCGGCGTCGATGGCGGTGACGAGGCGGGGCGGCAGCAGATGGATCTGCCCCACGGCCTTGCAGCGCACGCGGTCACGGTGGATTTCGCGGTCGTCGCAAAGTTCCAGGAAGCCGGATTCGTAGAGGTCGAACAAGGTGGCCAACTCCTCGGGAGAGCGGCTCGTCAGGTTCTCGATGGAGAGGGCGTAGACGGTCAGGTACTTGACGCCGATGTCGCGGCACCAGCGCATCACCTCACGCACCTTCTCCTTCCCCATGCGGTGGCCCTGCTCGTTGCGCAGGCCGCTGCTGAGGGCGAAACGGCGGTTGCCGTCCATGACAATGGCCACGTGCGTGGGCAGCAGGTCCCGACGCACTTTCCGGGACAGAAGGCGGTCGTACAGCAGCCCGAAGCCGCCCTCGAACCAGCGCACCGATTCGGCTGCTTCCGCGCTCACGTCTGTGGCGGTCGGTGGAGGCGCGCCGTTATCAAATGGGTCCGTTGGGTCCGTTGGGTCCGTCAACAAACTATCTCCTCACGTCGGCGTGATGGGGGCTTGTCAGAAGAGGGCTGGAATCGGTGGACGTGTTCAGACCTTCCCGGGACTTGAACTGGAGTACTTCGGGACCGAGACGGTTTGTCATCCGAGACTTCCCCCCCCTCACCCCGACCCTCTCCCTCCAGGGGAGAGGGCGTATGAGCCGGCCGATATCTTCCTGGGGCAATCAGATACGGAAATGCTCCAAGTAAGACATCGAGGCCAACCATTATATCAAGGACCGGCGGCGGCACGAAAGGAGACGCGGCTTGGGCATCGCGGCGGACATCGTCATCATCGTCGTTGCGGCCTTGCTGGGCGGCCTGGCGGCACAGCGCGTCAGACAGCCGCTGGTGCTGGGCTACATCCTCGCCGGTGTGGTCGTCGGGCCATACGGCTTAGCGGTAGTCTCCGACATCCACGAGATCGAGTTGCTGGCCGAAATCGGCGTCGCGCTTCTGTTGTTTGCCCTTGGGCTGGAGTTTGCCTTCCGGGATTTGCGGCCGGTGCGCGCCATTGCCTTGGTCGGCACGCCCATCCAGATTGTCGTCACCATCGCCTACGGCTTTGCGCTGGGAACCTGGCTGGGTTGGGAATGGCGCCCGGCGCTCTGGTTTGGCGCCCTGATCTCGTTGTCCAGCACCATGGTGGTGCTGAGAACCCTGATGAGCCAGGGCCGGATGGGCACGCTGTCCAGCCGGGTGATGGTCGGCGTGCTGATCGTGCAGGACCTCGCGGTGGTGCCGCTGATGATCATCCTGCCGCAGTTGCACGACCCGCAGACCGGCTTGGCCCTGCTCGGTCTCGCGGCACTGAAGGCCGCGCTCTTTCTGGGGCTGACCATCGGCGTCGGCCTCCGCCTGCTACCCCGTTTAATGGCGTACATCGCCAGCTGGAATTCGCGCGAGCTCTTCCTGCTGTCCATCACCGCCTTCGGTCTGGGCATCGGCTATGCCACCCACTTGGTCGGGCTGTCGTTCGCGCTGGGCGCCTTCGTGGCGGGCATGGTGCTGAGCGAGTCGGACTACGGCCACCAGGCACTCAGCGACATCCTCCCCCTGCGCGACCTCTTCGGGCTGCTGTTCTTCGCCTCCGTCGGCATCCTCTTCGACCCGGCATTCCTGTTCGCCCATCTGCAGGAGGTCGGGCTCCTGGTTCTTCTCATCGTGGTGGGCAAGATATTGATTTTCGGTGCCCTGCCCCGCTTCTTCGGGTACCGCAACGTCGTTCCCTTGGCGGTAGCGCTGACCCTGTTTCAGGTCGGCGAGTTTTCGTTCGTGCTGGCCCGAGTGGGACTGAGGGCGGGGGCCATCGACGCCGAGTTGTATGCGCTGGTACTGACCACCGCCATTGCGACGATCATCCTGACGCCTGTCCTGTCGGGCTTCACCGCGCCACTGTATGCGCTGCGCAGGCGGTGGTTCCGTTTCGAGGCGTTGCAGTCCGTCAACCTGCCCGAGCGGGGATTGCGGGACCACGTGGTGATTGCGGGCGGCGGGCGGGTTGGCCAGTGCGTGGCGCAGGTGCTGCAGCGCTTTGAGGTGGGATTCGTGGTCATCGAGCTCGACTTCCGGCGCGTGGAGCAGGCCAAGGCCGCCGGCTGGCCGATCATCTCCGGGGACGCCAGTCAGGGGATCGTGCTGGAAGCCGCCGGCATCGCCGAGGCTCGGCTGCTTCTGATCACCACGCCCGCCATCGTCACGACGCAGGGCATCGTGGATCAGGTTCGCCAGTTGAAGCCGACGCTGCACATCGTGGCCAGGGCCGAGGGGCTTGAGCACATGGACGCGCTGTACGACCGCGGCGTGTACGAGGTCGTGCAGCCGGAGTTTGAAGCCGGGCTGGAGATCACCCGCCAAGCGCTAGTCCACCTCAACCTGCCGGCCATAGAAATCCAGAACTTTACGGACGCCATTCACAAGGAACACTACGCCCCGCTGTACCAGCCGCCCACCGAATCCCGCGTCATCGCCCAACTGCGCCGCACCCCGCGTCTGCTGGACCTGACCTGGGTCGCCCTGCCGCCGGACAGCCCGCTGATCGGACGAACGCTGCGCGAGATGGACATTCGCAGCCAGACGGGCGCCACGATCGTCGGCGTCGTGCGCGCGGGCGAACTGCATGCCAATCCGGATATCGATTTTCGTTTTGCCAGCGAGGATCTGGCCGCGGTGATTGGTCGGCCCGAGCAGTTGGCGGCCTTTCAGGCGCTGGCCGCCGCTTCATAGGAGCGAAGAGGCTGGAGGGAGAGGGGGGAGGCCGGCGTAGGGTGCAGCACACGGGAGCACCCCTTCTCCCTAACCCTCCCCCACGCAGGGGGGAGGGAACGTCCCCCTGACAAGGGGGGTTGGGGCGCTTATATCGGTTTGCCATTGGTTGGAAGGGCCAGAAGCCTTCCGAAAGGCAACTCATGCCAATCGCAGGGCCGAAGGACGACCGGAATCACCCGTGCCTCAACACAGAGGGCGACTTGTGGCATTGGGCGGGTCTGTTCATCAGGGATGTGCATCCCGCGTTGAACGCGAGGAGGAGGCCTGCAGGGGAGGGATGCCCAGCTACGCGCGGGTCAGCCGCTGGCGAGCGGAGCCGTGCGGCGAAGCAACCGGCTCATTCGTTCTCAACGTCACCTAGCCCCTGGCTCGGGCGTTTGCTTCCGATGGTGGTACTGGGGACGGAGGGTTATATGAGGCAAGCGCATAGAACGTGCACCAAAATGGCATCGCCGGGCGCAATGCCGCAATTGTCAACATAAGCGCCCATGCGTGCCATTTGAGTTGCCTGGCGACCCAAGAAAAGGCGTTTGATCCCTTCCGAGTCACAACGCCATCATCTATTCGCTTGTCAACGGGCCAAACTGTGCCGGCGGCTTGCGGTGTTGGGTGCCTTGTTCATAGGCATACGTATACCGGATGAGCTTGCCTTCTTCAAATTCCTTCGCAATAAAGGTCAAGCCGGTTGGCAAACCATGATCGTTCGTGAATCCCGTGGGCACGGTGATGGCGGGCATGCCGGTGTGAGGGGAAATATGCTGGCTGTTGTCGCCATTGGGACTGTCCATATCCCCAATTTTCCGAGGCTGATTGCTCCAGGTGGGGTAGACGAAGGCATCTACCTCGTTCTTGTCCATGGCTGCTTGAATCGCATTGCGGAACTCCTCGTTCTTCGCTTCGAGCTTTACACTCGTACAATTTCGTTCCACAGGGTTCAGGTCTTGTTCCAGCGCATTTTTCATGCGTCCATCAATGTAGGGAAGATACAAGCCTGACGCCACGACTTCCCCCAGGTTCTTGTATGGGGCCTCAGGACCGAGGCTGGCGAGATAGTTGTTGAAGTCAAAACGGAACGTGTTACACCATAGACGCCATGGGTCCGATTTGTCTTTCCCGTGGATCATCTCTTCGAATCTGGGAATATCCATCTCAACCATGGTGGCGCCCAGGGCGCTCAAGTCTTCGACGGCTTGGTTGGTTAAGCGCCTGATCTCGGGGTCTGTGGTTTCCTGATTGAGGTGATAGCGAAAAACCCCGATGCGGGCACCCTTCAAACCATCCTTATCCAGAAACTTCAGGTAAGAATCCTCCACTCGACCGATGCTGGCCTCCGTCACCGGGTCCTGGGGATCGTGCCCCGCGATCACCTCCAGAACGCGCACCGCATCCTCGACGGTACGACACAACGGCCCGCCGATGTCATTACGCAAGAACAGCGGGATGATGCCGTCGCGGCTGGTCAGCCCCATCGTCGAACGTATCCCCACCAGACCGTTATGCGAGGACGGCCCGCGAATGGAATTCCCCGTGTCCGTGCCGAGTCCGATCACCCCCAGGTTGGAGGCAATCGCCGCCGCCGTACCCCCACTGGAGCCGGCCGGGACACGACTCAAGTCGTACGGGTTTCGGGTAATGCCATCGATAGAACTGACCGTGACGTAAGGACTGAAAGCCAATTCCGCCATATTGGTCTTGCCGAGAATAATCGCCCCCGCCTCGCGAAGCTTCTTGATCTGGAACGCATCGTCAGGCGGCAGGGAGCCTTTGAGAGCCAAAGTGCCACCAGCAGTCTGCAAATCATACGTATCGTAATTGTCTTTCACGACAGCCGGAATCCCGTGCAACGGCCTGAGCTGTCCCGTACGCTGAAATTCCGCATCCAATTCGTCCGCCCGGCTCAAGGCATTCGGGTTGAGCACAACGAAAGCATTCAATCTGGTGCTCTCGTCATAGGCCTCGATCCGATCCAAATACATCTGCACCAATTGCCGAAAGGTCAGATTTCCGGCTTTGACGTGATGGTGTATATCCGCAATAGTCGTTTCCATGATATCGAAGGTATCCGACTGAGCAAGCGCCTGATCATTCACGATAAGGCCCTGCATGCCGAAGCTGAAAGCCATCACGACAAATACCATGGCCATTTCAAAGGTTCGCAGCTTCTTCACAATTTGCCTCATGGCATACCTCCTTCTTGTTGCGACAAAGTTGGGGCCAAGGGTCGGAATCTCATACGCTGCATGCCAAAGCGGCTTTCCATGGTGTCAAGTTCTTTGTCTTCTCGATACCACGGCGGCAGCAAATGGCAGTTTCTGGCGACTATGTGAACAATGGTAACCACGGCCCCAAGTGACCATCTTACGAACACCCAACCCTCCAGCCGGAGGCACAAGGCGCCACCGGAGGGGGTATTGGTTGGGTTTTGGCGAGTGCGAGGTTGGCACAGACGGGCGAGCGCCGCGTCGGCCCGTGGGCGAGCCGCCTCGATACTGGCCGCTGACTGGCCGTTCCGGGATGCACCTCAAGGCGCTCGGCAATATCGCCCCGGTAGACCCCTTTCTGACGTGGTTCCTTCATCATCCAGTAGTCCTTTTGAATGAGCATGCTCGCCTCCGGTTTCTTGGTGAAACGAGAGGGTTGCACGGGTCACTTGAGAGGACATCTTAAGAAGGCTGCCAGGATGGCCAGACTGTGCAAGCCGAACATCGTTCACAAACGAGACCCCCTGACAAGGGGGGTTGGGGGGTTCAGTGAAGGATGTTCCCGGTTTGCACCTTACTCGACGTTTTCCAGCACCAGTGAAACGACCGTGCGGTCGTCGCCACCCATGTTGGCGGTCAGGCCGGTGTGGATGTCCTTCTGTATCTGGTAGTCCCCGCACAGGCCCTTCATCTGACGGTAGACCTCGGCGGCCTGCTTGACGCCGGTGGCGCCGACGGGGTGACCGAAACCCACCAGGCCGCCGCCGGGGTTGACCGGCATGCTGCCTTCCAGGGAGGTCTCGCCGGAGCGCAGCAGGTCGATGCCCTTGCCCGGCTCGGCGAAGCCGATGGCCTCGTACATCATCAACTCAGCGATCGTGAAGCAGTCGTGCATCTCGGCCATCTGCACGTCCTGCGGCGTGATGCCGCCGTCCTGCATGGCTTCGGCGGCGGCCGAGGCGGCGGTGTCGAGGCGCAGCAGATCGTCCACCTGACCCAACGGGTTGGTGCAGAAGCCGTACGATTTCAGTTGCACGCAGTCCTGCCGTGCCCGGCCCAACTTCTCCAGGCCCGTTTCGCTGGCGATGATCACCGCCGCGGCGCCGTCGCTCACCTGCGAGCAATCGCTGACCCTGAGGTGCTCGTGCAACTCCGGATTTTGCAGGAAGTTCGGGTTGGAATCGCTGGCCGTGGCGGCCTGGTCGAGGGTCATCTTGACGGTGTGCATGTGGGCCAAAGGGTTACGGTTGGCGTTAGCGTACGCCTTGACGGAGAAATGCGCCAGATCGCGGTCGGTGAGGCCGTAGGTTTCCTTGTACGCCTTGGCGCGGCGGGCGAGCAGGGCGGGGAAGGTGAAATCGTCGATGGACCGCTCACTGGCGTAATGGGCAGCGCGCGCCAAGTAGTCGGCGCCCTCACGCGCCCGCACCGTCGTCTGCACCTCCGCCCCGACCACCAGGACGACGTCCAGGCCGGCCTGGACGGCCTCGATGGCGCCAACGATGCCGACGCCGCCGGACGCGCACGCCGCCTCCACCCGCGCACAGCCGATGCCCGCCAATCGTTCGTCCGCCCGTGCCAGCATGGCGCCGAGGAAGCCCTGGCTGGAGAACAACTCGCCGGCAAAGTTGCCGATGTAGCCGCGCTGGATGAGGCTCGGATCAATGCCGTTATCGTCCAACAGCTGGCGGATGACCGTGGCGATATGGTCCTCAAGCGTCGGGTTCTCCTTGACGCCATAGTCCGGGTGCCCCTTGGCGATGAAGTTGGGACTGCCCTTGCCGATGAACGGCGTCAGCGCCTGGGCCGCAATGAATGCCGGGCGTGCTGGTCGCATGGTGCCCTCCTGAGGCAATGGGGCGCGGCAGGTGCCCCGCGTGGGTTTTGACCTTGGGTCTGTGTCGGGGCGGCAGTATACACGGCGGCTCCGAACCCCTCAAGACGATGTGCGGTATCGGTTTTCACATATCGCGTAGAGCGATAACCACCATGAGTCCAAGAAATACCGGGTGGGGACTGCTGGTACCTAGAGACGTATTCTACGGCGCATCCTGTATTACAAAGAAATTGACGTGATATGAGAGAATATGCGAAAATTCCGCATATTGGATTCTATATCGGTTGAATTGACGTAAACATTGGGAGAATTTGTATGCTTCTTCGCTTTGGCGTCTCCAACCACCTGTCGATACGGGATTACCAGGAATTGTCGTTTACGACGTCTTCGTTGAAAGACCGCCGTGAAGGACTTATCGACTGTGAGGTGGCGCCCAACGGGTCGATTTTGCCAGCGGTTGTGATCTACGGCCCCAACGCGTCGGGGAAAAGCAATTTTGTCGACGCGATAGGCGCCATGCGGTCCATGGTCTTGTGGTCCCAGACGAGAGGGGAACCTGATGGTGGTGTGCCGCCACGCCGCCCGTTCAGACTCGATTCCGTCAGTTCTAAAACATCATCGCGTTTCGATATCGATTTTGTTATTGACGGTGTGCGACATCATTACGGGTTCGAGACATCGTCTAGGGTCTTCGAAACCGAATGGCTCTATGTCTTCCCCAAATCGCACCAACGGACTCTGTTTGAACGGAACCGCGGCAAATTTCATTTTGGGCGTGGGTTGAGGGGACAGAATAACAGCATTGCTGGCCTGACCAGGCCCAATAGCCTCTATCTGTCGGCTGCCGCTCAGAACGGTCACGAATATCTATCTAAGGTGTTCGTATTTTTTCGGTCGATCCTTGGCATGCAGAATATCGACATCCCTGGCGTAGATGCCTCGGCACGAATGACTGAGAAAGGGGGGCCGGATTCTCGCGTGATCGGTTTTCTTAGGGAGATTAATACTGGGGTCACAGGTTATCGGCCAACGGAAACCGAACTTTCGGAAGAAGACAGAGCTTTTCGTCAAGCGCTGGTTACAGCATTCAAGAAAATTGCGGGCGCTCGGGCTAATATTGAGATGGACGACAACGACAAGCAGGTTACTTTTGAACTTGCTCACAGCGGTCGAAACGGAGAAGAGTTTTACATTGAATTGGAGAAAGAGAGTGCTGGCACGCGTCGGTTGTTAATTGTGCTCGGTCTCGCATATCAAGCGCTCGACGAAGGCCGATCTCTGTGCGTCGACGAACTCGATGCCAGCCTGCATACCCAAGCCAGCGAAGCCGTGCTGAAACTATTCTGCTCGTCGGAAAGCAATCCCAAGGGCGCACAGCTCATCGCAACAACCCACGACACTAATCTGCTGAAATCATTGGTGCTTCGGCGGGACCAGGTGTGGTTTACGGAAAAGGACGCCGAGGGCGCAACACAACTCTATCCGTTGACCGACATTCGGACCCGAAAGAGCGACGATCTCAGGAGGGGATATCTGGAGGGTCGATACGGCGCGGTACCTCTCACCGGAGCCTCTCCCAGCCCATGACACGCAGCCGCAGGAAGCCCCCACAACTCAGGCGGTCCAAGCACAGCCGTGAACCAAAGCGAAGATTTATTCTGTTCTGCGAAGGCGCGAAGACGGAGGTCGCCTATTTCGAGGCGGTCCGCCGTGCATGCTCCAGCACGCTCATCAACGTTGAGACCCATGGCGGCGTGGGTGATCCCTCTGTGATTGCACGAACAGCCATCAACCGAGCCAAATTCCTCGGACTTACCCCCCACAGCCGGCGCCAGAAGGACTCGTATGAAAAACGAGACCAAGTTTGGGCGGTGTTTGACCGCGATGAACATTCTCGATTCAACGAGGCAGTAGCAAATTGCGAAAGCCAGAACGTAGGAGTTGGCCGATCCGATCCATGTTTCGAGCTCTGGTTGATTCTTCACGAGCAGGATTTTGACAGGCCTGAGCACCGACACGCGGTGCAAAAGATGCTTGCAAAGTTGCGTCCGGAATATGATCGGGACGGCCCGAAAACACCCGACTGCAACGAATTGGTAAAACGGGTCGAAGCGGCTGAACGACGCAGTGAGATCCAGTTACGACGCCGGATAAAAGAAGACAAGCCGTACGGCAATCCCTCCACAACCGTCGGTCGATTAACCCGCGAAATCCGAGAGGCCGATGCCTTGGCGGCCAGACCATGAAACTCTTCGGTGGCTGCTTGGGTCGGCCGGCGCTGTTGAAGAATATCGAAGACATTCCATACCCTTTGTTAGCAAAGAAGTTAAAGCAACTTAGGTTCAGAGTTGGACGTCTGAAGACATTCGCATGGACTACACAATACCTCTTATCTTGACGCCCCAAGCTGAGGGTGGGTATACCGTGACCTCTCCCGTATTGCCGGAGTTGATCACGGAAGGGGACTCCGTTTCCGAGGCGCTGGCCAACGTTAAGGATGCACTCGCCGCGGTTATCGAAATTTACCAGGATCAGAGTCGGCAACTGCCCCCTACCCCGCTTGCGCCTTGACGTACCGGGCGATGTCGGCATGCGTCGCGAACCACACGCCGCTGTGCGAGCGCATGTGCCGGATCAGCTCGTCGAGAACGCTGACGCGCGAGCGGTGCCCGATGATGTGGGGGTGCATGGTGAGCAGGAAGAGGCCGCGTTCCGCGTAGGCGTCGTCGAACTCGCGCCGCCAGATTTCACCCACCAGCGAGGGCGCCGTGTGCGGGCGGATGGTGGTCACGCGGTCCATGCCGAAGTAGGGATAGTCGTCCTTGATCCACTCCACCGGCAACTCCACCACGCCGGTCGGCTCACCCTCAAGACGTGTGATGCAAATTAACTTCCGAGCAGAGGGGTTGTTTTTCCCTCTCCCTAGCCCTCCTGTGGAAACCAAGCATATGTGGCCAGATGGCCAGAATTCGTTGGTTTTTGGTTGTGTCAAGATTCGTTGGTTTCCATCTACCTGGATCTAACCTGGAGGACCGGACGCCGGGACACCGACGCGGAGACCTTCGACTGCTGCCCAAGGAGTCTCGTTTTCCGAAAGTCTCGGCTAACCTCCCACCCCCTGGACTGATCGTCGACGATGCCGGCAAAAGGCCGTAATCGCCCTACTACGTGGGACGACACCGCCGCGACTTTCGAGTATGGGATCAGTCGGCGTCCGGAGGGAGCAGAGCTTGGAGCTCGTCGAGCAGAATGGGAATGTCCTGGTGGACGATCTGCCAGATCAGGTTGAGGTCGATGTCGAAGTAACCGTGGACGACGCGGTTGCGCAGTCCGATGATCTGACGCCATGGGATTTGCGGATAAGCGCGGTGAGTGTCGGTCGTGATGCGAGAGGCGGCTTCGCCGATGATTTCGAGAACCTTGAGAATTGCGTTCTGGTGCAGGTCGCTGTGCTGGAACTGCGGATACGTGAGGTCTGCGGCGAAGGCGGTGGCCTTGCGAGCAGCCTGGAGCATGTCGATGAGGTACGAATCATCGTGCCGCATAGATCAACTCTGCAGTGCTGAGGATGCTCTTGCGGCGGATAGGGTTTTGGCTCTGCTCGACCGCGGCACGGATGAGGAGGTCGACCGGTCTGCCAAAGAGCGTTTCGAGTTCGTCGGCGATGGTGACGAAATGGAGTCCGGGGGTTTGCCCAGGCTGGAACTCGACGAGAAGGTCGACGTCGCTGTCAGGTCCAAAGTCGTCGCGGAGCGCCGAGCCAAAGACGGCGAGACTGGCGATACCGTTGGCGCGGCAGAAGTCGGCTAAGCGGTCTTTGGGAATGACCAGGTTCGGGTTCATGAGCGGCATCCTGTTCATTACGGTGTGAAGTGTTGCGGCGATTCTATCAAGGTGTGGTCGAGCCGAGCAACGGCGTGGTGAGAACACGTGCAGGATAGCCCCGAGACAGAGGGCGGCTTGCTCGTTAATTCGAACGGCATGCACAGCACAAAGACACGCTGTTACGATTCAAAGCAAAATGGTGTGTTTTTGTGCCGGAATTCCTTGGTTTGCCAATGAAAGTGTCAGAATTCCTTGGTTAAAAAGGCACATACAAGATGAATCTGGCACTTTTTCGGACAGACATTCTTGCATTGTGGTGGCCCGTATCGTCTGTTTGCACACTCCCCCACGGAGACGTGTGTTACGCATTACGACGAAAGACAACCCGCGCAACGCTCCCGAACTGTCATTCCCGCGAACGCGGGAATCCAGTGGCCTCAGCCCACCGAAAAACCTCTGGACTCCCGGCCCTGATCGGAGTCGAGGGCAGGCTTTTCGCGGGAGTGACGCGGCTTTGCTGGCGGGGGTTGAAATCGTCAATTCATCACTTTCCCTAATTTGCATCACACGTACGGAGGGGGGAGGGAACCCACTTTAAGCCTCCAACACAAAACGCTGTTTACTCCCTCTTCCCTGGCGGAAGGGGGTACGGGGTGAGGGGCAGGCCCCGGCCGGTAAGCCGTATTGATTCGAACGTGCTCTAAAGATGCGTCACATCACATCGGTAAGGGGAAAACCCACCGTCGCTGGTTTTTCTTGGGGCAGCCTGCTTTCCAGCGACCTTCGCGGTGCCGAAGACGCCAGAATTGCGTACGGCAGGGCACAATTCGGCGCCCTCAGCGTAGGGAAATCACCGGCTTGTTATGAGGTGGCGACCAGCGTTGCGGAACTGCTGGCAGGTACGGATGCGAGATGGTCGCCGGAGAAAGGTGCCATTCTGAAAAAAAGCCTTGACCTTTTATTGATCTGTGATATCGGGGTACGAAATACCTATCCATAGGTGGTCGGGTGTCAGTCGTGCTGGTTCGGGCTGGTGCTCTGGCAAGCTGGAAAGAAGGAGTTAGGGTACATGAGATGCTTGAGAATAGGAATCGGCGTGCTGGTGGTGCTTGCCAGCATGCTCCCGGTCCAATCGTATCAGGAAGTCGTGGTTGCAGACGGCGGAACGATTTCCGGGAAGGTGATCTACCAAGGAGCCGTACCCACCAGGAAGATTATCCCCACGAAGGACCAGGATGTCTGTGGCGGCATCCGCGATGAAGCCCGTGTCGTCGTTGGACCGGACAAAGGCGTCCACGGCGCCTTCGTCTACCTTCAAGACGTAGCGAAAGGCAAGGCATGGGCACAGGCAGAAGACCCCTATGAACTCAACAACGAGCATTGCAAGTTCTGGCCGCACGTGCAGGTCATTCCCGTCAAGTCCGAACTGGACATCATCAACTCGGATCCGGTGCTGCATAATACCCACGGTTTTCTCGGCCGGCGGACGGTGTTCAACGTGGCCTTGCCGGACCAGGGGATGCGCATCAAGAAGCGGCTCAGGCGTCCGGGCATCATGCGGGTGGAATGCGATGCGCATGGCTGGATGCTGAGCTGGATTTACACCGCGGAGAATCCCTACTACGCCGTCACGACAGCGGACGGCACGTTTACTATTACGGATGTGCCGCCGGGAACCTATACCCTGGTCGCATGGCAAGAGTATACGGGCGCCCTGGAAATCCCGGTGACCGTCGGCGAAAAGGAGGTGATAGAACTTCCCATTGAGTTGAAGAAGGCTAACTGACCCAGGCTCTGGTTTAAGGAGGTAAATACCATGAACGGATCTCAGGGCACGTATCGCAATACGGATTCGGAAGAACGTCCCGACCGTTCGCTCGGGATCACCCGCCGCACTTTCCTGCACAAATCGTTTCTGGCCGGTGCTGCGGGCGCTGCGACCTATGGATGGTTTCCCCTCATCAACACCATTGACTTGGCTTTTGGTGCCGAGTCATTCAAGTTTGCCTGGCTTTCCGATACCCACCTCTATCCGAAAGACGTGAATACCCGTTTTGTCGAAAAGACCGAACGCGCCGTGAAGGAAATCCAGGCCATGCAGCCTGCCGCCGATTTCCTGATTTTCGGTGGCGACCTGGCCCAACTCGGCGACCCGGTGGAACTCGACCTTGGGAACGAGATTCTCAAGCAGGTAACCATCAACAAGGTTTTCATTCCAGGGGAACATGACTGGTACCTGGATATGGGCGCGAAATGGGAGCAGCTCTTTGGCAAACCACCGTGGAGCTTCGATCATAAAGGCGTGCGTTTCATTGGGCTCGATACCGTAAGCCACGCTCCGGATTACTGGTCGGTCAAAAAGATGAGCCCAAAGGAGCGCATGGGTCACATGGCGACGTTGGACGGCTCGGTAGCCGGGCCTTGGGCTGGCCTTGGCCATGATCAGCTTGCCTGGCTCAACAGCACCCTGGCGGATTGGCCGAAGGACGCACCTGCTGTGCTCTTTAGCCATAACCCGCTCTACGAGTATTACCCACCATGGAACTTTTGGGTGCGGGATTGGCGCGAAGTCCACGAAATCCTGCAACCGTTCTCGAACGTCACCAACATCCATGGCCACACCCATCAGGTGCTTTACAATGAGATCGGCAACCTGCGCTCCATCGGCATGCTCGCCACCTCATGGCCCTGGCCGTATGCGCCTGAAGGCGTGCCGATCCTGACCACACCGCAAATCCGGGCCGACCCAGGTGACCACTTTGACGGCGTCGGCTGGGCCCAATTGGACGTGACCGCCGCCGGACGGGTCGAGCATGAGTACATGATGTGGCGCAAGGATATCCTGGCGGAAGCCCCGTGGGATTCCGGCACGGGCGACAACGCCAACCAGGTCCTGCGCCCGCGCATTGCTGACCGTCAGTGGCCTTATTGAGCAAAGGAGGATGGCTATGAAGAGGAAGCGGTACGCGCTCATCGTGCTGGGGGTAACCCTCAGCCTGTCACTGGTCGCCACCGTCCTGCTTAACCAGGCTCTGGCGCATAAGGCAAAACACACGCCGGAACAGCTTCAGGCGTTCCAGGATGTGCTCATGGAGCAAGTCAGACTGGGTGACCTGCTCTTTCATGGTGACGCCGCCACTGCGCAACAGATGGGGGTTAACCTTTCCAGAACCGGGATGGCCTGTGCCATGTGCCACCCCTTTGCGTCGGATACGCACCCCCACGAGTTCCCCAAATTCCAGGAACAGATGAACGCCTTTGCCACCCTGCGTGACATGATCAACTGGTGCATCGAGAAACCGAACGAGGGGGAGATTATTGGCTCTGACTCGGAAGCGATGAAGGCCCTGGAGGCTTATATCTACTGGTCGAACCAGGGGTCGAAGCTGGATACGGGCCGACACTGAACCAGCCCTTTACCTAATGGGGAGATGCCGTATGCGCGGCGGGGTCACGCAGTGGCAACCCGGGGACCCAGGAAAGTGCGGTGCCAAGTCGCAGGGTATGACGAGGCGCGCGGTGTTCCGTCTCGCCTCACGCCTGGCGGCAACCGGTTTGCTGATGCACGGGAAAGGGCAACGGTTTGAAGCTTTTGCAGGGGAGTTACGTTCCCCTCAAGACCCGCGCCATCCTACCCCCTTCGAGCAATTGCATCTCCCCATGCTAAAAGTGCCTTCCTTTACGAATAGTGGCTCCCATGTGCCGATTGTGGTCGAAATGGCACATCCCATGGAGCCGGACCATTACATCACCAGCCTGAACGTTCTGAACCCGAGCGACCCCATTCCATCCAAGGGTATCTTGCACCTGACCCCTGGCAGTGGGCAAGCCTACCTGGGCATGCAGGCACGCATGCATAGTGGTTCCTCTTCGGTCGTGGCCGTGGCCGAGTGCAACCAGCACGGGCGCTGGGTTGCGCAGCGCTCGGTTACGGTTTCCGAAGACGCCGGGGGTTGTGCTACGGCGACGGATGAAGAGATCAGCCAGTTCGTGCAGCCTCGCTTTCGCCCGCCGGTCATTCGCATTCCCAAGCTGGTGCGGGGCCAGCGGATCACGCCGGGAGAGGTCATCCGGGTGCAGCTTAAACTTCTGCATCCAAATCGCACGGGCCTGGCTTGGCGCGATGGAGCGTTTTACCAGGCCGTGGAGAACCCCCTTTATCTCAAGAACTTGCAGGTGTTCTACGGGGATTGTCTGGTGAGCCGGTACGAGATGACACCCGCTCTTAGTGATAACCCTCTCATTGCCCTGAAGCTCAGGGTGGTCGAGGAGGGGTCTGTACGTATGGTGATCACCAACAGCCACGGTCAGCAGTTTCAGGCGCAGCACGAGATCAAGTGGTCCTGAGAGGGACGATGAGGGGACAATGGCCGAGGAGATGGCATCCACAGAGGAGATAGCCCTCAGGAATGACGAGCTGATCGATAAGAACCTGATCAGGCAATGGCTTCTCTGGGGGTCCTTTTGGCTCTTGTTCGCCCCGGTGGTGGGCGTCATCGCCTCAACGAAATTCAATTATCCGGATTTCCTGGGCGCAAGTCCTTTTCTGACGTTCGGCCGGATTCGCCCCATTCACGTCAATGGGGTGATCTTCGGGACCTTTTCGACCCTGTTCATCGGTCTGTGCTACTACATCCTGCCGCGTCTGGCGGGCATACGGGTCTACAAGGAGCGTTGGGGATATGGGTTCCTGTGGCTATGGAACCTGACGCTGGCAGCGGGCTTCGTCTCTCTTGCCATGGGCCACAACCAGGGCCTGGAAGCCGCCGAGTTCCCGCTGCTGATCGATATCGTGCTGTGGGTGGCGCTCTTGGGCATCACGGTGCAGTTCCTGGTCACCGTAGCCCGACGGCAAGAGCCCCGCATCTACGTGAGCCTGTGGTATCTGGTTGCTGCGTTCATCTGGACGGATATCAACTGGGTGCTGGGCAACTTTATCATTCCCTACAGCATTCCCGGGATCAACAACGCCGCGCTCCACGGCCTCTACATTCACTACGTGGTCGGCCTGTGGATCACGCCGGCGGGATATGTGCTGATTTATTATTTCCTGCCGGCAAGTGTCCAAAATCCCATCTATAGCCATAAGCTGTCTCTCATTGGCTTCTGGTCCCTCGCCTTCTTCTATCCCTTTGTCGGTATTCATCATTACTTGTTCAGTCCGATCGCCGACTGGGCCGAGACCATCGCGATCATCACCAGCATGCTCCTCATCGTCCCGGTGTGGACCGTCCTCCAGAATTTCTTCGGCACGATGATCGGCTGTTGGCAGTCCTTTGGCCGGAACTTGCCGGCAAAGTTCCTGATTACGGGAAGCTTGATGTACCTCATCGGCTGTTTGCAAGGCTCGACCGAAGCGCTCAGGTCGATGCAGGAACCCACGCACTTTACGGATTTCGTCATCGCCCATTCGCATCTGACTGTTTTCGGTACCTTTGTGCTGTGGGCCGTGGGCGGTATGGTCTATGTCTGGCCTCGGGTTACCGGGGGCGAACTATGGAGTTTTCGTCTTGGAAACTGGTCGTTTTGGCTGATTACGATGGGGATTACCTCCATGGGGCTGATTCTGACCGCACAAGGACTACAACAGGGTTACATGTTGATGTCGCGGGTCGAGTGGATCGACTCGCTGGTGTCCATGAAACCGTATTGGTGGTTCAGGACCTTTTCGGGCATTTCCATGGACGTCGGCCTGGCCCTGTTGCTCATCAACCTGGTGTGGTCGACGCGGCCTCGCTTGGCACGGGCAGCGGCCTAGCAGGGAATCATCTATGAAACGCGCGCGCACGGTAGCAGTGGTGGCTGGCTTCGGATTTATTACCCTGGCCGTTTTTGTGCAAGGCATCCTCCCGGCTCTGATCCGCGAATCCCAAGGCGATCAGGTCACCATGGTGGTGCGGACAGAGTTGGGAGAACTGAAATGGCTCTGGCATAGGGCGCAGGACTATACGGAACTGGAACGGCTGGGACGCCAGATCTACATCCGCGAGGGATGCTGGTACTGCCACTCGCAATACGTCAGGCCGGTTACGGGCGAAGATCAGCGCTGGGGCTTTGTTTCGCAAGCCGGGGAATACGCCTACGATCTGCCGCACTTGTTCAGCACCAGACGCATTGGCCCGGATCTCACCCGGGTTGGTCTCAAGTACGGGGACGACTGGCACTTCGCGCACCACTGGGATCCGAGATTGGTGGTGCCTGACTCCACGATGCCGGCCTTTCCCTGGCTGTACGACCAGATAACCGTGGCCGTGCAAGAACAGGACGGCGTGCTGCAATTCGCGGAAGACCCAGGGCTGCGCCAGTTCTTCACGTTCAATGACGCATACAAGATCAATTTGATCCCCAATCCGGACGGTCTGGCTTTTGCCAGACAACGAGACGGCGTGCCGACGCTGTCCGTCGAGCTGCTGCCGGAACCGTTTTCTCAGGCGGCAGTGACCATCGTTGCCCCGACTGAGGAAGCCCGGGCAGTGGTAGCCTATATCCAGAAGCTGGGGATGAATCGCGGCCAGTGGCGGAACAAATTCGGGCCGCAGCTTATCTTCGTTTCCGAACTATCGATCCCGGCTTCACCGGAGTGGGTCGAGGCGGGCAAGGCGGTTTACACACGGCGCTGTGTTGGCTGCCACGGTGTCAATGGAGATGGCAATGGTCCGGCTGCCACCTTCATGGAACAGCGGCCACGTGACTTCCGGGACGCCATTTTCAAGTTCCGGGTTACCCCGGAAGGGTCGCTACCCACGGATGGGGACCTGTTCCGGACGATCACCCGCGGGGTGCGGGGCACAGCCATGCCAAGCTGGCATGAGGTACCGGAAAAGGATCGCTGGGCAGTGATTCAATACATCAAAACGTTCTCCCCCTTCTTCGAGGATGAGTGGCCCGATCCGCCCATCTATATCCCGCCGCCGCCGCCGCCGAGCGCCGACATCGTGGCGCTGGGTCAAGAAACGTATGTCAACACAAAGTGTTGGCAATGCCACGGCGGTCCGGGGGAAAAGGACGGCGAACCGTTCACGTATCCTTGGGGGGAAGGGCCGTCGGCGGACGAATTGACCGATGACTGGGGATTTCCGATCGAGGCGACGGATTTCACCACCGGAATTTTGAAGTCCGGCCCCACGGTGGCCGACATCTTCCGGACCATGACCACGGGCCTCAATGGCACGCCGATGCCCTCGTTCAGACAGGCCCGCAGCGAGGAGCAGCGCTGGGCCATTGCTTACTACGTAGCCAGCCTGTCCGCCTATACCGACACCCTGCGCGGCGCCAAGCTCGATCTTCCCATCGCCGTCAAGGCGGCGTTGAATGCGCCGGATTTGCAGACACCTAGCTGGCGCATGGCTTTTGATCCGGCCAAGATGCAGACGATCATGGCCAATCCAACGTCGAAATCGCACCTCGGCATTGTGGAGTAGATCATGATAGAGCAGATCACCTTTTTCGAGTTCCTGGTAGCGTTCTGTATGGGTCTGGCCGCATGCTGCTTTTTCCTCTGGGCTATCATGATCGGGGCGTTCAGGAACGTTGAGGACGTCAAATACAAAATCACGGAGATTGAGCGCCATGAGCCGTGAGCAAACGTCCCCGGAAGACACGCATGATCCGGTAGAAGTGTACGCCGGAGGCGAAATCAAGGCGTACCACGGCAAGGTGAACAGGTGGCTCCTGGTGGTATACGCCCTCCTGTTCGTCTGGGCGCTCTATTATCTTTTTGGGCCTTTTGAAGGTCTGACGCCAACCTTCGGCTACTGGGGCGGGCTGGGACCCGGGCTCGTCGGCGCCGATGGTGATAGCGCCTTGGGACGCAACGGGGTGATCGCCTTTGGCATCATGTTGGCTGGCATGGTCGCTTTCTTTGCCTGGGTTGCCATCCTGGCTTGGCGGAAATGATCGTCGGAGGAGAGACGCCAATGAAGCTCGGCGAATGGCTTTTGTTTGGTCTGGCGTGGTTGGCGCTTCTGGTGCTCCTCTCGGATGCCCTGTTCAACATCCTCAGTGCGCTGGCCAGGGGTTCCCTGTACTAACCATGCTGCTGCACAGCGCCCTGCTCCTGTTGGCCGCGGCTGGAGGCTCCCTGCACTGCCTCGGGATGTGCGGGGGATTCGTCGCGGGCATCAATGCCCTCGGCGTTGGCACGTCGCGCTTCCGCGGCCTCGCCGGCCATATGGTCTACCACGGCGGCAGGCTGACAGGTTACATGTTTCTGGGCGCTGTCGCCGGCGCCTGCGGCCACCTCCTGACCGCCCCGGCACCGTTCCTCCACACCGTGATTGATCTCGTCGCCGGCCTGTTCGTTTTGTTTACGGGTCTGTGTCTGGCCGGTTTCCTGCCGGCGCGAAATCTCGTGCAACTGACCGGCACGGAAAGCTTTACCCGCCCGCTTGGCGCTCTGCTCCGCGTCAAGCGTCTCAGTTCCGCGCTCTACCTCGGCCTGTTCAATGGCTTCATTCCCTGTCCCCTGATCGCCGCCTTCCTGGCCCAAGCAGCGGCCACCGGCTCGCCACTGACCGGCGCCTTCACGATGGCGCTCCTGGTCCTGGGCACGGCTCCCGGCATGATTCTGCTGGGTTATGTAACTCTGCGCCGTGAGACCCGGGGGAAAGCCGTGCAAGCCGCAGGGGTCCTGCTGGCTATTCTGGGCGTCATGACGACCCTGCACGCCGTTGGCTGGGCTCCCTCGCCGTTCGGGGCACACTGATGCCCGCAAAGGACTCCCCGCATCGCTATTGTGTCCACTGCCGTCTGCCGCTGCCTGCCCGTCCCTACCGTCGCAACGTGGCAGGAGAGGACATGGCCTTTTGCTGTTCGGGCTGCAGTCTGGTGTATCAGATTACCGGACAGCTCGGGGAAGCGGGGGAGGCCTCCTTCTGGCTGGCGAAGCTAGGCCTCGGCTGCTTTTTTGCCATGAACGTCATGACCCTGAGTCTTCTCCTGTACTCAGGCCACCTCACCGAAATCGACCCTGAGATTGTGCCGAAAATTGCCTACATCAGCTTCGCCCTCGCGACGCCGGTGATGTTCATCCTCGGCTGGCCTTTCGTCAAACACGCTTTGAGCGAAATTGCCGCGCTGTCTTTCGGCATGGACAGCCTCATCGCGCTCGGCGCCGTGTCAGCCTATGTGGCGTCAACCTATGCCACCTTTACCGGCAATCCCCAAATCTATTTCGACACCGCGACGATGATCCTGGTGCTGGTCACCTTGGGACGCTTCCTCGAAGCCTCTGCGAAGGCCAGGGCCGCCGAAGCCCTTGAGCATCTCCTTGACCTCGCGCCGCAGGAGGCTGTCGTGGTCGAAGCCGGACAGGAGCATCGGGTGGCGATAGCGGCCTTACGTGTCGGCGATCAGGTGCTCATTCGTCCTGGGGAACGTATCCCGGTCGACGGCAAGGTGATCGAGGGAGCGGCTGATGTCGATGAATCGACACTCACCGGGGAGGCAACGCCGGTTAGCAAAAGCCGCGGCGACCACGTCATGCGGGCAACGGTGACGATGGCCGGGCGCCTCATCGTGGAAGTTACCCACAGCGCCGACGACACGATGTTTGCGCAGGTGGTGCGGCTTATGGAGGAAGCCCAGGCGGCACACGGGCCGTTACGCCGCCTGGTCGATCGCATCGCGGCCATCTTCGTGCCTGCTGTTGTGGGCCTCGCCGGTCTGACCGGTTTCCTGCGATTGCCGGATGGATTGGAGCCAGCTCTGCTGAGTTCCCTGTCAGTCCTCCTTATCGCCTGTCCCTGTCCTTTGGGCTTGGCCACCGCCTTAGCTACTTGGGCTGGATTGGGTCGAGCGGCTCCCAACGGGGTACTCATCCGCTCAGGCGACGCCCTGGAATCTCTGGCGGGCCTTAAAACTCTCTATTTTGACAAGACGGGTACGCTGACAATGGGACAGGCCGCCCTTCAGGCGGTGCAGGTTGAGCCTGACACGTTTCAGAATGCCTGGCTCAGCGCCTGTGCATCGGTTGAGGCGTACTCTGAGCACGCCTTGGGGAAAGGACTCGTTGAGGCGGTCACGGCCAGGGGACTACCCTTGCATCCCATACTGGATTTTAAGGCCTCGCCGGGTCTGGGTGTCGAGGGCATAGTGGCCTGTCCTGGCGAATTCCCGTCTCGGGTGGTGGTGGGCAACGAACGTTTTTTCAGCCAGCAAGGCATCGCCCTTGCAGGCAAGCTCCGGGAGAAGAAAAGGCGCTACGAAGCTGCCGGATTGACAGTCATTCTTGGCGCCTGGAACGAGCAGGCGCAGGGACTGGCAGCCTTTGGCGATCAGGTCCGACCCGAAGCGCCGGAAGCCATTGAGGCACTCAAGGGGCTGGGCCTCGAACTCCGTCTCGCCAGCGGTGACAACGAGGCGGCCACACAGCGTGTGGCTGCAATGCTTGGTATCCCAAGGCCGGCGGCGTCTTTACTTCCCTCGCAGAAGGCCGAATTGGTCCGGGAGGAACAGACCCGAGGGGCTGTGGGGGTCATTGGGGACGGCATCAACGACGCACCTGCCTTGGCCACGGCGTCGCTAGGCATCGCCATGGGATCAGGCACAGACCTGGCCAAGGAGACAGCGGATGTCAGCATTCTACGCAATGATCTGCGACAGATTCCGTGGCTCATCAGGCTGGCGAGGGCAACCCGCTGGACCGTCCGCGGCAACCTCATCTGGGCGTTCTGCTACAACGCGATTGGGCTGATTCTGGCCGTACAGGGGATTTTGACCCCGATTCTGGCCGCACTGGCGATGGTTGTCAGCAGCCTTTTCGTCGTCTGTAACTCGCTGCGGTTACAGAAGCGGCACATTTGACCGCCCTTTTGTAACGCGAACAGGCCGGGTGAACCGCCCCCGGAATAGCGGGGAGCGACCCCGGCCGAAGCCGATACAGGTACCTATGTTCAATTTCCTGATGTATGACGGCTGTCCTCTACCCCGCTTGCGCCTTGACGTACCGGGCGATGTCGGCATGCGTGGCGAACCACACGCCGCTGTGCGAGCGCATGTGCCGGATCAGCTCGTCGAGAACGCTGATACGCGAGCGGTGTCCGATGATGTGCGGGTGCATGGTGAGCAGGAAGAGGCCGCGTTCCGCGTAAGCGCCGTCGAACTCGCGCCGCCAGATTTCACCCACCGATGACGGCGCCGAGTGCGGGCGAATGGTGGTCACGCGGTCCATGCCGAAGTAGGGATAGTCGTCCTTGATCCACTCCACCGGCAGCTCCACCACGCCGGTGGGCTCGCCGTCCTGCAGGATTTCGTAGGGCTCGTCGTCGCCCATCAGCGAGGAATCATACAGCAGGCCCATGTCGCGGATGATGTTGAGGGTGGCGTCACTAAAATCCCAAGACGCGGTACGCAGCCCCACGGGCGCGGTGCCGGTGAGTTTCTCCAGCACCTCGGCGGCGCGCCGGGTCAGGTCCCGCTCGTCCGCCGCTTCGAGCAGGCTGTTGCGCTCGTGAATCCAGCCGTGCAGCCCGATTTCGTGGCCCGCCGCGGCAATGTTCGTCACGTCGTCCGGGTGCAACAGCGCCGATACTCCGGGGACGTAGAAGCTCGCCGGAATGTCGTAACGCTTCATGAGCCGCAGGATGCGCGGCAGGCCGGCGCGGGAACCGTATTCGCCCTGCGCCAGGAGCGCCGGGGACGTTTTGCCGTCCCGCAGCGTCAACGTCTCCTGGTCGACGTCGAACGACAGCGCCACAGCCACTTGTGCGCCACCGGGCCACACGTCGGGTCGCAGCGCCTTGCCGGCTCGCACCTGGTTGACCGCCTGCCGCCAGCGCGCCTCGGGCCAGCGCCAGGAAGCATCCGGCCCGGCGCCGGAGGCGGCGCCTTCCACGATCGCGGGTTGTTGGGGTGTGTCCTGCTGCATGATGGAGTCCCTCCCTGGTGTGAGAAAGGTGGATTGATTCTGCCTCGAAACCTGATGCCGTCCTCTGATCGATCTCGCCGCTTTGCGGGATGCCTGAACGTCTGCCCCATGCCCCAATCCAGCCGCATCTTCCAGACACATACCTGGGTAATTGATTCTGATATCCTTCCGGCCCTACCCCTCATGAACAATTGAGGGTGAAGGGGAAGCCGCAACGGTCTTCGCTTTCTTCGGACGGCTTATCCGTGCTTGCTCCCCAGATTGAGCGCCAGCAATTTCTGCAACGCTTCATCGCCGGATATGGCCGCGTCCCACCCATAGGCCGCCGCGACGGCAGCGTCGAGGGCCGCGTGTGCATCGGCGAGCCATTGCGGGCGGGCGTTGTAGAGGTTGGTCAGGGTGCGTTTCTTGAGTTCTTGCGCCGCGGTTTCGTCGCGGGGCACCGGGCGCTTGGGATAGCCGGGAACCGGCTCATCGATCCATTCCACCCATTCCGGCGGGTTAAGCCAGCGGTCGCGTAGGTCGACCAGCCGACGCGCGGCTTCCGCAATGGTGATGGCGCGCGGGTCGTCTGCGTACGCCGAAGCGGGAATGTCGGGCGACAGCCCTTCGGGAAAGGGGAAAGTCCCGAAGGTTGTGGTGGGCGTGTAGCGTGGGTCGTTGCCCACCCCGAGCCTCGTGCCGAGCCGCAGCGACCACGCCTCATGAAAGCGACTGTGCAGGATGCCGAAGATCGTGTCGTCGTCGCGGGCGATGACAGTCAATTGATGGTCGGGGCAGATGCGTGTATCGAACCATGCAAACACGCGGTGCTTAGCAACGGTCGGTGTGGCGATGTACCGCGAAAGACCCGTAATCGCGTTCCACATGCTTGGGGCCATATGTTCGTGTTGCCACCAAAACTTTCGTAACTTGGGGACTCGAACCTTCTGCCTCATTGGCCTAACGTGTTCCTTGGCATAGCTGAAGGGCATTTCGTAGAGTGCGGCATCAGCCTCACTCAGGGATGGACCGAAGTCGATGATCCATTTGCCTGACGGACGACGTGTCAAATCCATGCCGTTCATCCACGGTTTCAGGACATCGGCATTGGGACGAGAGTTCGGATTCTTGGGCAGGCAAAGCCATTCGCGTGCAAGATCGCCGGCAATGTCAAATGGACCGCGTTTTGCGATACCGATGAACGCCGTGCTTTGGTTCTTTGGAAGTTTTCTTGCTCGTGATAGTGAAATATCTCCTGCAGTGAGGTCAGCGTTGATGTGAGATGCGGAAATTCCGTCCAAGTACATAGGCAGTTCAGAGTTCTTGGAAGTGAAGCAGACAAGCGACACACGTACATCGGCGCCGTCAACCGTCCATTCTTCATCCGACCAAGCGTTGAAGATAGCCGAACGTTCTTCGATCCGGTCCAGCACGGAACGGTTGCGCCCACCTCTGATTGAGTTTGTGGCCACAAGGCCAGCCCGGGAGATCTTGCCCTCAGCTATCAATTCGCCAGCCTTGTGGAACCAGTAGCAGACCAGATCGGCGAAGGCGGGAACCGAACCCTTGTAAACCATCCGTAAGTTGTCCGTGTATTCGTCGCCCAGAATCCCACGCATAGGTTTGGTTCCCAAAAACGGCGGGTTACCCACCACCACGTCCGCCGCCGGCCACTCCGGTTCCCCGCCCTCCGGCGACAGCACCGCGTCGCGGCATTCGATGGTGTCCAACGGCTTCAGGATCGGGGCCCGGGATCCAACAAAGCCGTTGCGGCGCATCCACTGAATCTCACCGATCCACACCGAGACGCGGGCCAGTTCCGCAGCATAAGGGTTGATCTCGATTCCCTTCACGTTAGCCGGGCCGGTTTCGGGAAAGGCGCGGGGAAACCCCAGCGCTTCGGCCTCCAGTTGCACCCGGTGCTCCAAGTCCTTGAGCGCCTGCAGGGCCAGATACAGGAAGTTGCCCGAACCACAGGCGGGGTCGAGCACCGTGAACGCGCGCAGCCGCTTGAGAAATTCGCCCAGCAATCGCTCGGCCTCCCGGCGGTGTCTACTCTGCGCGGACGCTGACCGGGCGGCCGCCTGCCTGTCCAGACTGGACGCGATGCGGATTTTCGCCGTCTCCCACTCGGCCAGCCACGGGCGGACCACCACCGGCTCGATGATGCGCATGATCTTGTCGCGGTCGGTGTAGTGGGCGCCAAGCTGTGAACGCTTGCTCGGGTCGAGGCCGCGCTCGAACAGCGTGCCCAGGATGGACGGGTCAATCTCCGACCAGTCGAGCGCCGACGCCTTGAGGGTGGTTTCAATCTCGGCTTTGTTCGGCGGCAAGGCGGTATCGTTGTCGAACAGCCCGCCGTTGAACCACGCCACCGTCTCGAAGCCGACGCGGCCGCCGGTGGCCATGGCCCCGAACAAGTCGCGCGCCAAAACGGCAAAGTCTTCGGGCCGCTGGCGGGCGTGCTCCAGCATGCGTGTGAACATGCTGTTCGGCAGCAGGCCGACGTCCTCGGCGAACATGCAGAAGACGAGCCGGTTGACGAAATGCGCCACTGCCTGCGGTTCGTGACCGCGTTCGCGCAGCGATTGCGCCAGCGCCGCGAAGGTTACCGCGGCGCGCTCGGTGAGCGCCTGGCGGCTCTCGCCCGGCCGCAGCCGCTCGGGGTCGGACATCGCCCACTTGAGCTTGTCGCGGATGGCCCCGTCGGCGAGGTCGTCGAGCGTGAATTCGTGCGTCTCGCTGACGCTGTTGGTCCAGTTGGTACGGATGCGGAAGCGCGCCATGTCGGAGACGATGAGCAGCGGCGAGTTCTCCAGGGCCAGGGCATATTGCCGCAGCTGGTTGAAGGCGGCGTCCAGGTTGGCGTGCTTGCCTTTGTATTCCCAGGCGAAGTGATGCCGTTTCCACACGTCGGCCCAACCGCCGCCACCGGTGTCCTTGCGGGCGCCGCGCTCGAAGCCGTAGTGTTCACCGGTCGGGTCGGCCTCGGCGGGTGTCGGCTCGTCCAGCAATCGGCACAGGTCGATAAAGTGCTCCTGGGCGGCAGAGCGCTCCTTGAGCTCGGTGGCGCGCCATTTGGCGATGAAGTCGCCCGGCGTCATGGCAGCGTCCGCCCCGACACATCGTTACCGAAGCTGGTTCCGCCACGCTTGAATCGGTCGGCGGTATTCAATCCGTTCCCCATTTGTTATGACGTTCTGACCAAGATGCCGTACGATCCCACGGCCTACGAGGCGAAAGGCACACAGTGTACAGGGTCCGGACCGGTGCCGCGGTATTCGCGGTGCGGATGCGGATACCGCTTGCCACGCTGGATCGAGCACTCGCCGCCGCCGGACAAGCTGCCGGGATTGACGTTCCGAAGATCACGCAGCCCCGGGTGAGCGGCCTCTGTACCCGGTTTGGCAACGGCTCGGCAGGCCCCTGCGCCAAGTTGACGGCCCTGCCAAAAGCCGATACAGTTTGCGCCGTTCCCAAACAGTCCTTTTTACCGTAGGCATACGGGGAAATTTATCCATACAGGAGGCGTGGTTGTGAGTGTACAGGTAGGGCAAGAGGCACCGGATTTTACGCTTAAGGACACCGAGACGCAGGACGTCGCGCTGAGCGGTTTTCGCGGTCAGAAGAACGTCGTACTGCTGTTCGTGCCGTTCGCCTTTACGGGCGTGTGCACCAACGAGCTGTGCTCGGTGCGGGACAATCTCAATACGTATAGCCAACTCGACGCCGAAGTGTTGGGTATCAGCGTCGACAGCCCCTTCGCCCAGAAGCAGTGGAAAGAAAAAGAAAACCTCAACTTCACCCTGGTCAGCGATTTCAACCGCGGCGTCAGCAAAGCCTACGGCGCCCAGTTTGAAGACCTGATGGGCTTTTCGGGCGTGGCCAAACGCGCCGCTTTCGTTATCGACAAGGCCGGCAAGGTGCAATACGCCGAAGTCCTTGAAAGCCCCAGGGACCTGCCGAATTTCGACAAGATTCAAGAAACGCTGCAGGGTCTTGCCAAATAATCCACTAAGGAGCGTTCCAGCCTCTCCGGAGAGGTTCGAGCCAACGCCTCGGCGGCCATGTCGTCATGCCCGGTCCCTTTTGGCCGACCTTCCCAAATTCGCTACCTCGGCAACTTAATAGATCGCTGCGCGGGTGCCGCTTCAAATGACCCGCGACTCGCGCAACGCAGCGATCTCCTGCGCGTCGTAACCGGCGGCGGCGAGAATCTCTTCGGAGTGCTGCCCCAAAACCGGGGCGGCGCGGCGCACCGAACCGGGGGTGGCGCTCAGCTTGAGCGGCAGGCCAAAGAGGGACAGGGTGCCCAATGCGGGGTGGGCGACCTGCTCGACCAATTCATTGGCCAATACTTGCGGGTGTGCAAACATACTGTGAATGGCGCCGGCCGCGGCGCTCGGCACGCCGGCATCCTCCAGTTTCGCCGCCCATTCGTCGGCGCTCTTGGTTTGGAACACGGCCTCCAGCCGCTCCCGCAATTCCTGGGCGTGGGTGCTGCGCTTGCGCATGGTGTCGTAACGCGGATCGGCGGCCAGATCGGGCAGCTCGACGGCGTCGCACAGGGCAAGCCAAAATTTCTGGACGTGGGCCGAAATGTAAAGGTGGCCTTCGCGACAGCCATAAAGGCCGGAAATGCCGGTGTCCAGGTCGCGCTCGTTGTCGAGCGGCTCGTGCTCGCTGGCCACGTAGCGGCCGGCCTGCATGGACAGCGCCGCGGCCAGCAGTGACGTATCGACCCGTTGCCCCTCGCCGGTGCGCTCGCGTACGAACAGGGCGAGCATGACGCCGTACGTGGCGAGCATGGCGGCGAAGAAATCGACAACGGAGCCGCCGACAAGCATCGGGCGCCCCAGCGAACGCCCCTGCGCGGCGGCGATGCCGGTCATCGCTTGCAGCACCTGATCGAAACCGGGCTTGCCGGACAGCGGCCCGTTGGACCCATAACCCGAAATGCCGCAGTAGATGAGCTTCGGCTGCCGTTGCCGCAGGTCGTCGTAGCCGATCTGCAGCCGCTCTGCGGTGCCCGGGCGGAAATTCTCGACAACCACGTCCGCCTGGCGCACCAGGCGATACACGACCTCGCGGCCGGCGGCCTGTTTGAGATCGAGCCGCAGCCCCCGCTTGTTGCGATTCACGCCCTCAAACAGTCGGCTGCCATTGGGCATGGAAGAGGGAAAGGCGCGCGTCGGGTCACCGCCGTGGGCTTCGATCTTCATCACGTCGGCACCCATGTCCGCCAGCATGACGGGGCAGAACGGTCCGGCAATGTAACTGGTAAAGTCGAGAACGGTAATTCCTTCCAAAGGCGACGGCATCGCTGGTTTGGCCTCCTTGATAGCCCACCTCCTCACGGGAGAGGGCTGGGGTGAGGGGGAGAAACGAGACGCGGCCCGCCACTGCCTTACACTGACAGGAGGACGAAGGGCGCATGGCGCTGGTGATACTGATTCGGCACGGTCAAACGGATGAAAACGTCAGCGGCAAAATTTCTGGCCAGGGCGCGGTGCCGCTGAACACGCGCGGGCAAGAGCAGGCCCGCCTGGCTGCCGAGGTGCTGGCGCCCCTCGGGGTGACCCACCTGCTATCCAGCCCGGTGGCGCGCGCCCGCCAAACCGCCGAGGCCATCGCGCAGCGGCTGGACAAGTCCATTGAGGAGGTGCCAAGCCTGCACGAGGTGGATTACGGCGCTTGGCAGGGCTCCTTCTTCCACACCCAGCGCGCCCACCCGGCAGCGCATGCCGTGTTCCACGATCCGATTAACGCCGTCTTTCCCAACGGCGAGACCCTACCCAACGTGCAACGGCGCGGCGTCGAAGCGGTTGAAACGGCCCGTCGCCGGTATCCGCAGGGGGTCATCGCCGTCGTATCGCATGGTGACGTCATCCGCACCACCATGGCGTATTACCTCAACATGCCGTTCAACGACTACCGCCGCCTCAGCCTGGACAACGGCGCCTTGTCGGTGCTGGAACTGCACGACGACTGGGTGCGCGTCAAAGCCTTCAACTTCGTGCCGCAAGTCGGCAGCCTGTGGGTGCAATCCGACTTCCCCGCCTGGCAGAAGATCAAGCAGTTAGTTCCCGCGTCAAACGGCGTTTCGCGGAAAGGCGATTAGAGCATTCACCTGCCAAACTATAGGTCGGAGCAACCAAGTGTGATCCGACATTCACCTTAAAATTGTGTCCGTGTCACCCCGGCGAAAGCCGGGGTCCAGGGGTTTTCGGGGGTCACTGGATTCCGGGTCAAGCCCGGAATGACGCTCTGGGGCAGTGGACGGCTTATCAGCATGGGATAGCCTGATGCCTTCAGAGCCGGCAATGCCCTAATCCGACCTACTGGCCTGCCCCCTTTATACCGCAATGCTGTCAAGATCATTGGCGAGATGTGTGTTCGGGAAAATCCGCCGCGCCTCTTCAAGGAACAGGTGCTCCGCCTGCGCGTAACGCTGCGACAGGTGGTTCAGGTACAACACTTCCACACCGGCGTCGCGGGCCACGGTGGCGGCCTGCACCGCGGTCATGTGCCCGACCTCAGCCGCCAATTCCGCATCCGCCTGCAAAAAGGTGGCTTCGCTGATCAGGCAATGGGCGCCGGCGGCCGCCTCTGTTAGCCCATCGAAATACATCGAATCGCTGACGTAAACGAGCTTCTTACCGGGCTCTTCCGGCCCCAGCACGTCGTCGGGCCGTACGATCTGCCCGTTGGCGCCGCGCAGGCTCTCGCCGGCGAGCAACCGGCGCCGTTCCGGGCCGGGGGGAATGCCGAGACATTCGGCGGCTTCGGGCTGAAAGCGCCGCCGGGGCTTCTCCTGGAACACAAAGCCGTATGACCGCTTGACCCGATGCTTCGTTGCGAAGGCATAGCAGTCGAGCTGGCGATGCGTGTAGATCAGCCCTTCGCTGATCTCGTGCCATTGCAGATCGTACCGCAGCGAGCGGCCGATGAAGCCCGCCATCTGGCGCACCCGGTCGAGGGTCGCAGGATTGCCGTAAACCGCCAGCCGCTTGACCGGCTGCAGCATGTTGAAGGTCGCCAGCAGCCCGCCCATGCCGAGGATGTGGTCCAGGTGCTCGTGGCTCAGAAAGACATGCGTGAGGTTCTTGAAGCCGTTGCCCGCCCGCGTGATCTGCCGCTGCGTGCCCTCGCCGCAGTCGATCAGCCATTTCAAATCCCGATACGTCACCAGGGTGGCGGAGACGTTGCGCTTCACGGTAGGAACGGCGGCGGAGGTGCCGAGAAAGGTGATGCCGAAGGTGGTGCTCATGCCTGTTCTTCCGGCCCCTATTTTTGCAGCAGGGCCACGGCGTCCTCGAGCCGGGACAGGCAGAGGTCCTTGCCGAGAACCTGCATGGTGGCGAACAGAGGCGGCGAGGCGGTGCGGCCGGTTACCGCTGTCCGCAGGGTCATGAACAGGTCGCGGCCCGGCCATTTGGCGCCCTCGACGTACGTACGCACGCTGGCCTCCAATTCTTCGTCCTGCCAGGGGCCGGCGTGCCGCGTCAGCACCTCGGCCACCTCCGTCAGTACCTTGACGGCCTCACGCGGGTTCCTGCCCTTGGGCAGCAATAGCGCCTTGTCGTAGGCCAGCGGCGTGTCGTAGAAGAACGCCGCCATGTCCTGAAAATCCCCCAGCGTGCGCAGGCGCTCCTGCAACAGCGGCGTGATAGCGTCCACGTAGGCGTTGTCGTCCAGCAGCCGGGACTTCGCACGCGCGTTTTCCAAGAGCCGCTCCGACAGAGCCGCGGGCGAGAGTTGGCGGATGTACATGCCGTTCAGCCATTCCAGTTTTTGCAGATCGAAAACGGGCCCGCCCAGGCTGATGCGGTCGAACGAAAACGACTCGATCATCTCGTCCAGCGTGAAGACCTCGCGCTCGTCGGGCATCGACCACCCCATCAGCGCCAGGAAGTTGAGCAGCGCCTCGGGCAGGTATCCCTGGCGTTCGTAGTAGCGCAGCGACACCGGATTCTTGCGCTTGCTGATCTTGCTGCGGTCGGCGTTGCGCAGCAGCGGCATATGCATGAACACCGGCGGCGCCCAGCCGAAGGCGTCGTACAACATGAGGTGCTTGGGGGTCGAAGAAATCCACTCCTCGGCGCGGATGACGTGCGAGATATCCATAACGTGGTCATCTACGACGTTAGCCAAGTGGTATGTCGGATAGCCGTCGGACTTGAGCAGCACCTGATCGTCGACCTGCCCGTGCTCGATGGTAATGGGATCGCGAAAAGCATCGTGTACCACAGTGCTGCCGTCCGCCGGCACCTTGAGACGCACCACCGACGGCTGGTCGCCGTGGGCCTTCGCCTCAGCCTCGGTGAGCTGCCGACAATGCCCGTCGTAGCGCAACGGCGCCTTGTCCTGACGCTGCTGCTGGCGCACCGCTTCCAGGCGTTCCGGCGTGCACCAGCAGCGGTACGCCGCGCCGCTGTCGAGCAACTGCTGCACGTGTTCGCGGTAGACGGGCAGGCGTTCCGACTGCCGGTAGGGGCCGTACGGGCCACCGACGTCCGGTCCTTCGTCCCACGCCAGGCCGACCCAGCGCAGGAAGCGCAGGATGTCTTCTTCGTAGCGCCGTTCGGAGCGCGCCTGATCGGTGTCCTCGATGCGAATGACGCACTGCCCGCCATGCACGCGTGCGAACACGTAGTTGAACAACCCGATGTAGGCGGTGCCCACGTGCGGCGCGCCGGTCGGGCTCGGCGCGATGCGGACACGCACCTGTGACTGCGTCATGAAGGACTCCTCAATCACGAATTACTGTTTGGCAATCTTCGCCCAGGTATCGCGCAGCGGCACGGTGCGGTTGAAGACCAGGCGGTCCGGGGTCGTGTCGGGGTCGGCGCAGAAGTAGCCCTGGCGCTCGAACTGGTAGCGGCTGCCAGCCTCCGCCCCGGCCAGACTGGGCTCCACCTGGCACGACGTCAACGTTTCCAGGGAATGGGGATTCAGCGCGGCGGTGAAATCTTCGCCTTCCGGCACGTCGTCCGGGTCGGCCTGGGCGAATAGATGGTCGTACAGCCGCACCTCGGCAGGAATCGCGTGTGCCGCCGACACCCAGTGCAGGGTAGCCTTGACCCGGCGGCCGTCGGGCGACCCACCACCGCGGGTGGCGAGATCGCAGGTGCAGTGGACTTCCACCACCTCGCCGGTCTGCTCGTCCTTCACCACGCCCACGCAGGTCACATAGTAGGCGTAGCGCAGTCGCACCTCGCGCCCCGGGGCGAGGCGGAAAAACTTCTTGGGCGGTGTCTCGTGAAAATCCTCGCGCTCGATGTACAACACCTTGGAAAACGGTACCTTGCGTGTCCCCATCGAGGCATCCTCGGGGTTGTTGACCGCCTCCATCTCTTCCGTCTGGTCCTCGGGATAGTTGTCGATGACCAGCCGCAGCGGCCGCAGCACCGCCATGACGCGCGGCGCTCGGCGGTTCAGGTCCTCGCGGATGCAGTATTCGAGCAGCGCGATATCGACGGTGCTGTCGCGCTTGGCCACGCCGATGCGCTCGCAGAAGGCGCGGATGGCCTCGGGCGTGTAACCGCGCCGCCGCAGACCGGACAGGGTCGGCATGCGCGGGTCGTCCCAGCCGTTCACCAGGCCGCGCTCCACCAAGCCCAGAAGCTTGCGCTTGCTCATCACTGTGTGGCTGAGATTGAGGCGCGCGAACTCGATTTGCTGCGGATGGCACGGCGTCTGCAGGACGTCCAGGAACCAGTCGTAGAGCGGCCGGTGGTCCTCGAACTCCAGGGTGCAGATGGAGTGCGTGATGCCCTCCAAGGCGTCGGACAGGCCGTGGGTGAAGTCGTACATGGGGTAGATGCACCAGGCGTCGCCGGTGCGGTGATGGGACACGCGCCGGATGCGGTAGAGCGTCGGGTCGCGCATGTTGACGTTGCCGGAAGCCATGTCGATTTTGGCGCGCAGCACCCGCGAGCCCTCGGGAAACTTGCCCGCCTTCATGCGCGCGAACAGGTCCAGGTTTTCCTCGACCGAGCGTGAGCGGTAGGGGCTTTCCCTGCCGGGCTCGGTCAGGGTGCCGCGGTAGGCGCGCACCTCGTCGGCGCTGAGGTCGCACACGTACGCCTTGCCGGCTTTGACGAGTTCCACGGCGTAGTCGTAAAGCTTTGCAAAATAATCGGATGCGTAGAACAGCCGGTCGCCCCACTCGAACCCCAGCCAACGCACGTCGGCCTTGATGGCCTCGACGTACTCCACGTCTTCCTTGCTGGGATTAGTGTCGTCGAAACGCAGATGGCAGAAGCCGCCGTTCTCCGCCGCGAGGCCAAAATTGAGGCAGATGGACTTGGCATGACCGATGTGCAGGTAGCCGTTCGGCTCCGGCGGGAAGCGCGTGACGACGCGCCCGTCGTGCTTGCCGGACCGCCGGTCTGCGGTGATAATCTCACGGATGAAGTGTGCCGGTGCCGCGTTGGCACCTGTCTCGTTCACCTTATCAGTGGCCTGTGTCATGGTTTACCTCTCGATCCGGGACGCGCTGCGAATAAAGTCGTTATGGTAGCATATCTGCCCCGTCAGACAACGGGCCGCGCCCGCTTCTCACCTGCCAAAGGACGCCGCGCATGCGAGCCATTCTGATCATCCCCGCCCGCTACGGATCAACGCGCCTGCCGGGCAAGCCGCTGACGCGCATCGCCGGACGAACGATGCTGTCGCGGGTGTGCGGCATCGCCCGCGCCGCAGCGCGGGACAACGGCGACATCGACTTCGTAGTGGCGACGGATGACGCCCGCATCGGCGCGCATTGCGAGGACATCGGGGCGCCGTGGGTGATGACGCCGGCGTCCTGTCCCAGCGGCACGGACCGCGCGCTGGCGGCGCTCAGGGAACTGCCGCGGGCGTACGACGTGGTCGTCAATTTGCAGGGCGATGCGCCGCTGACGCCGCCCGACTTCATCGCCGCTATGCTGCAGGCGTTCGAGGCCGACCCGGCAATTGAGGTGGTTACGCCCGCGGTGCGGTTGGGCTGGCCGGAACTGGACCGGTTGCGGGCCCAGAAGCGCGAGACGCCGTTCAGCGGCACCTGCGTGATTGTGGACCCACACGGCAACGCGCGGTGGTTTTCCAAACAGATCATCCCGGCCATGCGGAATGAGGAAGCGCTGCGGCGCCGGGGCGGTTCGTCCCCGGTGCTGCGGCACGTCGGGCTTTACGGCTACAGCCGCAAGATGCTGGAAACTTACGTCACGCTGTCGGCGGGGTACTATGAGCAACTCGAAGGGCTTGAACAGCTTCGGGTTCTGGAGCACGGCTACGGCATTCGCGTCGTGCAGGTTGATTACCAAGGCCGCGCCGCCATGTCCGGTGTGGACAGCCCCGAGGACGTGGCCCGCGCCGAGGCACTCATCGCCAGGCACGGCGAGCTGCTGACGGGCTGACCTCCATGACCACTCGCCTGATCATCGCCCGACACGGCAACACCTTCGCGCCCGGCGATACCCCAAGACGGGTCGGCCGGCGTACCGACCTGCCGCTCGTGGCAAGCGGCGAGGCGCAAGCCAGGCGCATCGGCGACTATCTGCGCCGCCACCAATTGGTGCCCGACGTAGTGTTTGCCGCGCCGCTGCAACGCTCTTACGACACCGCCCGGCTGGCCGTGGAAGCTCTGGGATGCGACCTGCCCATTACCATCGACGCACGTTTCAACGAGATCGACTACGGCCCCGATGAGAACCAGCCCGAGTCCACCGTCGTTGCCAGAATCGGCGACCAGGCCCTCCGCGACTGGAACGAACACGCCAAGGTGCCGCCCGGCTGGCGGGCCGACCCACAGGCGATCATCGACGACTGGCTGGCCTTTGGGGATACCTGCCGCCAATCCTTCAGCGGCCGGACGGCTCTCGTCGTGACCAGTAACGGCATTGCCCGCTTTGCGCCGCATTTGTCAGGCGATTTTGAGGGTTTCAGGCGTGAGCACAGCATCAAGATTGCCACGGGCGCCTTATGCTTCCTGCGCGTGCGAGGCAGCCAATGGGCGGTCGAACAGTGGAACATCCGGCCAACGTGATGACATGTTGATCTGACGAAAGGACGTGCCCATGAACGGGACGCTGCTTGGGTTTGGACTGCTCGCGGTGATCGTGGTGCTGCTGGCAGTTCTGTGGGTCGTGTTGAAGGCGCTGCACAACGTCCAGCTCGAACTGCGCGGGGTGAACGAGCGGGTGTCGGGCATGGCGCACAATCAGGTCCGCGTAGATCAGGGCATTGGCGACCTGCGGACCGGGATGGCCAAGACAGACTCCGCCACGGCGCGGCTGATGAGCGCGACAACAGTCATTCACGACCAACTCTTGCGCGCCAAGGAGGGGGTTGCCCAGCTTCAGACGCACAGCCACGCCCGGCAGGGGTTGGAGGAACAGACGGCCGAGTCCATCAAGCGGCTCGAAGCCGTCATCGCCGGTACGCAAAGCAAGGGCGCCGCCGGGGAAAACATCCTCGAAACCCTGTTCGCGCGCTTGCCGGCAGAGTGGCAGGTGCGGGATTTTCAGGTGGGCAACAAATCGGTCGAGTTCGGGCTGCGCCTGCCCAACCGGCTCGTGCTGCCCATCGACAGCAAGTGGCCGGCCACGCACCTCATTGAGCGATTCCTGGCTGCGGAAGACCCGGACGAGCGCCAGAAGATCAAGACTCGTATCGAATCCGCAGTCCGGGACAAGGCCAGGGAGGTCAGAAAATACATCGACCCGAACGTGACCGTGAATTTCGGCATCGCCGCTGTGCCCGATGCGGTCTACGAGTTGTGCACCCGCGTACAGATCGATGTTTTCCAGTGGAACGTCGCACTGGTCAGCTACAGTATGGTCGTGCCCTACCTGCTGCTCGTCTTTCAAACCGTGCTGCGGTCGACACAGACGGTCGACACCCAGAAACTCGACGCCTGCCTGCGCAGCATTGAGGACGGCATCGCGTCCATGCAGGCGGAACTGGATGGGCGCTTTTCTCGCGCCTTAACGATGATCGACAATTCCCGCAGCGAGTTGCGCGCGCACCTTGGCAGGGTCGCTGGTGGCCTGGCCGGCCTGCAAATTGCCGCTCCAAGCGCGGACCCTGAGCAGATGATCGCACCTGTAGAACCCTGAGCGCTCCGCTCTCACGCCATCGCGTCCGCCATCATTTGTGACAATTCCTGCTGGGAAAACGTGTACTCGGTGGCGCAAAACTCGCACCGCACCTGGGTTTCGGGCTGTTCGCTGATGAGTTGGCTGAGTTGCTGCGGGCCCAAGGCGAGGAGGGCGCGAACCACGCGGTCCTGGGAGCAGCCGCAGTGCCAGGCGGGGGCGGCGTGTTTGACGACTTCAAGGTCGAGGCCGCCGACGGCGCGATGCAGGATGTCTTGCGGGCCGTATCCCTCGCGCACGAGGGTGGTGACGGGCGGCACGGCGCCGAGGGCCTGCTCGACGTGAACAACCAGATCGTCGTCGATGCTGGCATGAAATTGCACCAGGAAGCCGCCAGCGGCGGCCACGGTGTGATCGGGGGTGACGAACACGCCCAGGGATACGGCGGTGGGGATTTGCTCGGACTGGACAAAGTACGACGCCAGATCCTCGGCGATCTCGCCGGACGCTAACGGCACGGTGCCGCTGTACGGTTCGGAGGCGCCGGTTTCCCGGATGACGTGCAGGATGCCCTTGCCCACCGCGCCTCTGACGTCGAGCTTGCCGTTGCGTGACGGCACGTTGATGGCGGGCTGCCCCAGGTAGCCTCGCACCTGTCCCACCCCATTTGCCTCAACCAGAATGCTCCGCACCGGCCCTTTGCTGCTCACCTGTAGCGTCACGCGATGCGCGGCGTCTTTCAGCAACGAACCCATCAACGCGCCGCCCGTCAGCAGCCGGCCCAGCGCCGCCGCCGCGGTCGGCGAGGCGCCATGAATGCCTCTGGCCTTCTCAACCAGCGCCGTCGTGACGGCGGCGACGCCGTAAATGTGTTCGTTCGCAACGATGACGCTCGTCAGCGTATCCAAAGGGCACCTCACTGGCTTGGGTTTTGATCGTGTTGGTCCGGTTGGCTTTCATCGGTGGGAATCAAGCAGGCCGTGCCGCGAAACGGTGCGGCAGCATACGGCGCTCGGCGTTGGCGTGTCAAGCCGCCGACGGCGCCTGTCGCCTTGACAAAAGCGAGTTCCGTCGGTACAACGAGCACCCTGACAGCTGCGTTGAATGCCCGTCGCGGGCGCGTTTTTCCGGGCTCAAGAGGAGGGATGGTATGACCGGCCCCTGTCGTTTGGAGATCGATGTTCCGGCGGTGTCGTTTGAAGTGCCGGCAGGCACGGACATCCTCACTGCGCCGCAACCGTCCGCCGCGCTGGCCGACCCGGCCGGTGCCATCGCCCAAGCACTCGCCGCCCCCATCGGTACCGCGCCGCTGGCCGACGTCATCCAGGCTGCCCGTCCCGATAAGGCACCCGCGCAGCGCACGGCCGTCGTGGTTGTTTCCGACATGACGCGGCCCGACGTTCCGTACACCGGCAAAGCGAGCATCCTGCACCCGGTGCTCCGCAGCCTCGAAGCGCAGGGCCTGCTGCCGGAGAACATTGTCGTGCTGGTGGCTACCGGCACGCACCGCGCCACCACCGACGCCGAGAAATGCCGCCTGTACGGCGACGACGTGCTAGCCCGCTACCCGATTCTCGATCACAGCGCGACGGACCGCGACGCCCTGCGCACCGTGGGCACCACGGCTAGCGGCACCGAGGTGCTGATTCACAAACTTTATCTCGACGCCGATATCAAAATCCTCACCGGCGAGATCAAACCCCACTTCATGGCCGGATTTTCGGGCGGCCGCAAGGCCATCTGTCCCGGCTTGGCCAACCTGGAAACGCTGCAGAAATTCCATAGCCCGCAATTCCTGGAAGACCCCGGCGCCACCAACCTGAGCCTCAACGCCAATCCCTGCCACCGCGAAGCCTCCGAGGTGGCGCAGCGCGTCGGTGCCGATTTCCTCATCAACGTCACCATGAACGAGGAAAAGGAACTGACGGGCGTGTACGCCGGTGACTGGCGGCTCGCCTTCGAGCGCGCCACCGAATCCTTGGCCGAGGCCGTCAGCGTGCCGGTCGCGGCGCCCTATGAGGTGCTCATCACCATTGATTCCACCATTGATCACTACCAGGCCGCCAAGGCCGCCATCGGCGCCCTGCCCATCCTGGTCGACGGCGGCACCCTCATCCAGGTGGCCAACAGCAGCGACGGCGTCGGTGCTGTGGAATACATGCACGAACTCGCCCTGCTGAGCAGCCTGCCGTGCCCGCGCGACTACATCGCGGCGTTGTTCAAGCGCCCGAGCGTGCAGAAGGATCAGTGGGAAGTGGAAATGTGGTGCAAGGTGCTGGAGAAAGTCGGCGGCCCGGCGGGGCTGATCTACTGCACAAACGGCATCAGCGCCGGCGATCTTGAAAAACTCCCCCTCACCTCGGGATACGCCTACAGCGGCCAAAGCGCGCTGGGGCCGATGGTTGAAAAAGCCATCCAACGAACGGTTGCGGCGTGGCAACAGCGCCTCGGCCGGCCGCCGCGCCTGGGGCTCATTCGCGACGGCGCGCACGCCATCCCGGTCCTGCGGGAAGCCCGATGACGCAGGCGTTTCCCATCGTCAAATGTCCCGATGCCGCCGGGCCGGCCCGCAGCCCCATCCTGGTGAGCATTCCCCACTTCGGCACGCAACCCCTGCCCGGCATGACGGCCGAAGATTACTGCGAACCCTGGTTTGAAACCTTCGTTTACGGATTCGCCGATACCTTCGTCGGCGACCTCTACGCCGACCTGCACCAGCAGGGCGCTACCGTGCTGGCAACGCCGCTGTCGCGCATCTTTGTGGACGTGAACCGCCGCCGCAACGATTTCGAGATGCAGGGCGACGCAGTTCGTTCGCATCGCGGCGTGGTTCGCACGCATACCATCCGCGACGCGCCCATTTTTGCCAAGCCGCTCACGCCGGAGCAGCTTGAAGCCCGCCTGAAGACCTATTACGACCCGTATTACGCCACGCTCGAACGTCTGCTCGGCGAGATTCGCGCCGCCTACGGATACGCCCTGCTCATCGACGGGCACACGGGCAGCCCGCGGCGCATGAAAGATTACGAGATCATCATTGGAACCCGGCGGGGCGCGACGTGCGACGAGGCCTTGGTAGAACCCATCGCAACCATCTTCACGCGCCATGGCTTCGAGGTGCATCACAACGTCAGCGGGTATACGGGCGGCAATCTGGTGGTGACCTATGGGAAGCCAATCGGCGACCGGCAGCACGCCGTTCAGTTGGAAATCAATGCTTCCCTGCTGATGACGACCCCGCGGCAGGAATTCATCGCCCAGGTGTCGCGCGGCGAGGTCCCCGCCAAAGACGAGGCGAATATCGCGCGCCTGCGCGCTTGTCTGCAGGAAGCGGTTCTGGCGCTGCCCGCCGTGCTGGCGGCCCTAGGGTAATGCAAAAGGAGGCGACAATGACGGAATGGAGGGTACGGGCGCTGACCGGCGGCTTGGTCATTGTGGCGTTGGTATTAGCCGGTTGGGCGCTACCGGCGGTGGCGCACGACAGGCAGGATGATGTCCGCCGGATCGCCGTGGTGTCCGCCTTTGCGCCGGAGATGTCGGTGCTGCGGGGGGAGTTGGACAGCGAAACGGTGCATTCGATCAACGGCGTCGAATTTGTCGCCGGGACTCTGGAAGGACAAAGCGTCGTGCTGTTCCTGAGCGGCATCAGCGTAGTCAACGCGGCGATGACGGTGCAGCTGGCCTTGGACCACTTCACGATCGACCGGATCGTTTTCTCGGGCATTGCGGGCGGCGTTGATCCGGCGTTGCACATCGGCGACGTGGTGATCGCCGATCGTTGGGGCCAGTATCTTGAGGTGCTCTTTGCTCGGGAGGTCGAGGGCGGGTGGGCCAAGCCACCGTTCTTCGACTACCCGTTCGCCAATTTCGGCACGATGTTCCCGCGCTCGGTCACGGTGCAGCGGGCCAGCGCCGAGGCGCCCGAGACGCGCTTCTGGTTTCCGGTGGATGATGCGCTGCTGGCCCATGCCCGCGCTGTGGTTGCGGATGTCGTGCTCGACCGTTGCCGGGCGGACGGCGCCTGTCTGCAGCGGCCGCCCAAGGCCGTCATCGGCGGCCCTGGGGTGTCGGGGGGCGCCTTTATCGACAACGCGGCGTTTCGCGAGTACACGTTCAAGACGTTTGGCGCCCGTGTGTTGGACATGGAAAATGCCGCCGTGGCGCACGTGGCCTATGCGAACAACGTGCCGTTCATCGCCGTCCGCCGCCTGTCCGATTTGGCAGGCGGCGGACAAGGCGAGATCGAGGTTTTTCTCGGTCTGGCGGCGGGTAACTCGGCGGCAGTCGTCAAGGCGTTGTTGCGGGTAATACCGGAGTAGGTCGGGCGGCGTTTCAGGCGAAAACGGCGGTGGGGGTCCCGACACCGAGATGTTGCGAGACCTCCTGCTGAATGAACTGGCTGAGTTCGACGTCGCTGAGGCGGCCGAATGCCTGTTCTAGATTGGCCAGGGGGATGACGGCTTTGGCCATGGAGCGGTGGCCGCCGGCGCTGCCGAGGTGCCCAAAGGCGTGGCGTACCAATTCACCGGCGCTTTTGACGTTTTCCACGTTGCGCACCGAGACGATCAGATTGCCGCCGAAAATGCCCGACACCACCGACCACTCCACCCCGCCCACGTGCAAGCAAAACTCGGCAAACTGCGGCAGAACGTCCTCGCGTTCGACAATGCCGAGGTGCGTGAAAAAGACAGGGCCGATGACCGTGCGGCTGCGCAGCGCATAGGCGAAGGCATCGACATCGCGCAGCGGCAATTTGGGACGCTGCATGCGGCGAATGAGCGCGTGATTGGCAAGCGGATACAGGTGGGCGAACGCCTCGATATCAGCCTTGGTGGTCTCGCGTCCGAGGAAAAGGGTGTCGGTCTTGATGCCGTAATACAGGGCCGTGGCCAAGCGCTGGGTAATTTTGGCCTCGACCGCTTGCAGGTAGCGCACGAAGATGGTGGCGGTGGCGCCAAAGGCCGCTCGCACGTCGCGATAGCGGGTGGCGTAGTTACCCACACACGGATGGTGATCGACCACGGCATCGACACGCGGCAGAACAATGTCGCCGAAGTAAGGCGGCTGCACGTCTACCATGGCAATGGCGTCGTACCTGCCGATCGATTTGGCGGTGACGTGCTCGATCTTGACGTTGAGCAACTGCACCATGGCGACGTTTTCGGGCCGCGTCACCTTGCCAAAGGAGCCAATAGCGGCGGTCTTGCGGTTGCGTCCGAGAAGGGTGCGCAGGGCCATGGCGCTGGCGATGGCATCGGGGTCCGGGTCGTGCTGGATGAGAATCAGCAGGTCGTCGGCCTCGCACAGGGCTTCCCGCAAGTGCTGCACGTTTTGGTGCTCACGGGCGTGCTGCAGTTTGAGCTGGGAGTCTTGGCAGAGGAGGCGTCCGACCGAGATGTGCTTGACGCTGGGGGGCAGGATTGGGGAGGCGCCGTTGGCCGTAACTACGGCCACCGACGGGGGTTTGGCAATGCGGCATAAGTTGTCGACAATGTCCCCCATCAACGCCTCGTCCTGCACCTGCACGAGAATTTGATCGTCCTGCCCGATGTGGGCGTTTTTATAAATGCGCGGATCGCGAAAGTCACCACACAGCGCGTCGTATCCCGCCTCGGCAAGGCGGCTTTCGAAAGCTTTGTCATCCACCACGTAAAGCACCGTATCGTCGTCTGAAAGCGCAAGGCATCCCTGCGCCAGAAACATCTGCTCCTGACAAAATATCACGCGCCGCATGTCTATGATTTTCCTATCCCTGAAGGAATCAGAACGCTGTTTGGAGGTCCAGCGGAAACCGCGATTTCGGAATGATGGGCGCAGAGCATAGCAAAAGAGTTGGCGTTCGTCGAGGGACCGGATCACTCCCCTGTTAAACATTGGATGAGGGCTATTTCGGCCATGAACCGTGAGAATGATTGCCCTGCGTCTGTACTGTCTTCGTTGGCAACCCTGAAGTCAAGTTCAGGACATATTTTGGCAAGCGCTGCATGGCTCTTGAGCGTCTTGTGATAGGTTTCTACGTCCCACCTTTTTGGTAGATTGCGGCGATGCGTTCTCCATCACCATCGGGGTCGCTGCAAGCCAGGTGCGAAAACCCGCTGCTGCCGTCTCCGTGTCAAGTACGGAGCCGGACGGCCCGTTCGCGGTTTCACTCGGTAAATTCCCTTCGCGCTACAGGAAAGAGATAAACTTCCGCTGCGAAAGTTGTGGCAAAGGCAGGACTGAAAAGCGCGCCCCACAGCCCCAAGTTCAGATCCGATACCGCAGTTCCGAACTTACCGCCCAGAACTAACCGCCGTCCGTCCGCACCACGAACAGGATGGGGCACCCGCCGAAATCAGTGAGAGGGCCTAACCAAATCTTGGCTCGCCGCAGCCAAAGAGGCGCTGGGCGTTTTGCCATACCTCCTCCCGCACCTCATCCAGCGACACGCCTTTGAGGCGCGCCACCTCCGCGGCGAGGCGTACGACCATGGCCGGCGTCGTGGGTTGGCCGGCGAACTCGCCGCCGTATGGCCAGGGGCCGTCGCTCTCCAGCAGCAGGTTGCGAAGCGGCGTCACCCGCACCAGCTCACGGTCGCGCTCCCGATAGCAGACTTCCGGCGTCACGGACACAAAGTAACCCGCCTCGCAGATGGCCGCGGTCGTCCCCGGGCTGCCCTTGTGCCAGTGAAACACGGCGCCGGACGGCTCGTAGCGTCGCACGATGGCCAGAGCCTTGTCGGCAGCGGCGTGCGGCGCGTGCAGGACGACCGGTAGACCCAACGCCACGGCGCCCTTCACCAAGGCGTGCAGAAAGGCTTCGTGCCGCCGTGCCTGCTCGGCCGTCATGGAGCGGTCCAGCAGGGCGTAGTGCGGCAGGCCGACTTCGCCCAAGGCCACCACCCGGTCGCGGTGCGCCCGCAACTGGTCGAGCACCGCTTCTACCTCTGTCCAGGACGCATCGGTGCGCTCCGGGTGCAAGCCCAAAGCCGCCCATACACGCGCCGGTCGTTGCTGTTGCAAGGCCAAAATGCTGCGATTGGAAGCCAGCCCGGTGCCCGCTGCAACGGTCACCGCCACCCCGGCTTGCTCGGACTGGCGGCAGACGGCGGCGAGGTCGGCATAGGCGGGGTCATCAAGATGGCAGTGGGTGTCGACGAAGGGCATACACCGCTCCGTGGCATGGCAAGGCAGGCTTGTTATTGCTGCACCAGGGTTACGCTAGTAATGGACCAGCCGGTACGCATTCGCAGAAGTTGGAGGCGCAGGCCGCGCTGCCAGAAGAGGTGGAACTTCTCGGTCACCACCGCCCGTCCGCCGCCTTGCATTACCGTGAACAGGTAACTGCGGTAGACGAGGCGGTCCGCGCCGGACGGCGCCTCGGCGTGCTGCAGACGCAAGCGCAGCTCCTCGCGGAATGGCCCCACGGTCAGTTCCGTCAAACGCGACGCGTCGCCCCGGTATAGCGCGCTGTAATAACTGCGCACGGCCAAAAACGGGGTTGAGAGATCGAAGAACGCCTCATCGGCGGGCAAGGTCAAACGCATCCAATCACGATGCCAAGTGTGGTTCAGAACGATGTCCGCCAGGCGGCCCGCATGCGGTGCGGCGTACGTGCCGACCACCACGGCTATCACCAAGGCTGCCGCCACGCCCCCGACGACGCGTATGAATTTCAGCCGCGTGTCGGGCTGTCCTGCAGATGGATTCGGATCCATGAGCCAGGGTGCGTACCTCCGGGTATGGGCTCTGACAGTTACCGCTTGTCAAAACAAGTTCGTCCATCGCTTCAAATATCTGACGCCGATGTCCTTCGTGACTTCATGGCGGCACTGCTTATCTCGGCCACGCCTTTATCGTCCCAAAGGTGTTTCTGCCACTTCGTGTAATCGAACGGCTCTCGCAGGATCAAACTGATGAATCTTTCGGCTTCTACGGCGCCCAAGCCGTCGATCAGGGCTCGAAATCCGTGCACCCGTATTTCAGTGTCGGTTCTCATAGGTCAATCTCACGAACAAAAGAAGTTGGATCGGACACCGTGATCTCCCGCACCTGCTGCTTACCGTACCTGTAGACTTCGTCCTCCGTCGTCAGGAAATATCTGCATCCTCCGGCTATTTCGCACGACAAATGCAGAGCCTCCTTCGGCTTCAATCCGATGTCAACCAGTGTGTTCGCTTTCAGGAAAATTGCCGGAGATTCTTCAACGTCGATCATCGCGGCTTGCTTCCATCCGGCGATTGCCGCCCGTCTTTCCTCGAAAGGATTTGCCCCGTTTTCGAAGCCCAGAATGTATGGCCATACCAGTTCCAACGCACCGTTTCGGATATTCTCTTGGCTGTGCAGTTTGGCTTCTGTTTCGAGTCGAATCCTCGCCTGCCCTTGATCGTCAAAAGGGCGATTGAAACAGCAGTTGCCAAGGTACACCCTCATAGGCTGAACTCGAATGGCCTGTCCTGGTTCCATAGTCAGGAGTGAGCCTCCCCTGCAGACCTATTTCAGCCGGTCCTGCAGATCGGCCTTGAACTCCTGCGCCCGCGCCCACCAGATCGTTTCTTCGGGCAGGGGACGCGCGGCCTCCATGTATTCGTCCCACACGCGCAGGCCCTCGGAGGAGTTCATGCGTTTGTAGACCATCCCCAGATTGTAGAGCGCCGCCGGGTAGCCCGGCCGCTTCTGGATGGCCTTCTTGTACGCCTGCACCGCGCAGTCGAGCTCGTAGTAATCCATCGTGCCGTTGGACTCAAGCCCGCGCATGGCATAGGCGTTGCCGCGATTGAACTCGGCCTCGGGATACGTCGGGCGCAGTTCGATGGCTTCGTCGAAGGCGTTGATGGCTTCGCGGTAGCGCTCGCGATGAAGCAGGGCCGTCCCCAGCGCGTAGTGCGCCTCGGCCCAGCCCGATTGCAGCTCGATGGCCTTTTCAAGGTGTTCGATGGCGGCTTGCGGATCGCCCTGCTGCACCAGCAACGTGCCGAGGTTAAACAGCGCGAGGGGATCGTCCGGTTGCTTTTCGAGTGCCTGTCGGCATTGCCCCACGGCGGCGTCCCAGCGTCTGTCCTTGCTGTACACGATGCCCATGAGCGCGTGCGCAGCGGTGGCCGGCGATTCTTCCTGAAGCAGGACGTCGCCAACTTCCTCGGCCTCCTTCCAACGCTCCGCCTCGACGAGCAATTGCAATAGCGCCAAGCGCGCCTCGGCGTCCGCAGGGTCGACCTCCACGGCCTGCTGCAAACGGATAATTTCCGCCTCATCTGCCATCATCGATCTCCATAATGTTTTCGGGCATTCGAGAAATACAGCCGTGCCTCAGTTTCTCCCTCCTCGCTGGCAAGGGAAGCCCCTTCTCCCCTATAGGAAGAGGGTTGGGGTGAGGGGGAAATTCAGCGTGAGACACGACCGCAAAGATTCAGAAATTCGATCACCGACAATATCGCCAAGGGGTTCACAGCGGGTCGCGCCACAGGATGAGGGCGTCCTCGCTCGGGCGCTGGTAATACTTGGGACGAACGCCAACCGGGGCGAATCCCAGGCGATAGTAAAGCTGCTGGGCACCGACGTTCGAAGCCCGCACTTCCAGGGTGGCGCGGACGCAGTCGGCCTGCCGCGCCTGTTCCATGGCTTCCGACAGCATGTGTTGCGCGATGCCCCGCCGACGCCAGGCCGGCGCCACGGCAAGGATCATGACGTGCATTTCATCCAATACCGCGCGGTAGCCAATGTAGCCGACGATCGTGGTGGGCCGCTTCTCCAGGCGCACGACCAGCAGTTGGGAAGCCGGACCCTGCCGCATTTCGGACAGGAACATGGTGTCGGTCCAGGGCATGCTGAAGGATTTGTGCTCGATGGCGAGAACGGCGTCGAGGTCGTCGGCCAGCATCGGCTCCATCAAGACGCTGGGGTTGCGCGCGGTGGCTGTCCGCATCACGCCGCCGCCTGGCTCGGAAAGCGCTCGAGGGCGCCCGTGGCAGTATCGAAGACGTAGTACTCGTGCTTCAATTCTTCGAGCGAGTAGACGGTGCTGGCGCCGCTGCGGGCTTCGCGGTAGAAGTGGGCGTGGCCGCAGAACATGACGCGCGGCTGCACGGCGTCGAGGATTTCCCGGATGGCGGGCACGCCGTAGTCCGGCTCGCGCCCGTAGCCCAGGCCGGCCGGGCAGCCGTGCGCCAGAAACACGTCGATCTGCCGCAGGGACAGACACTTGTCGACGTCTTCACGCACGAAATACGCCAGGCTTTCCGTGGGCCGCGGGTCGGCAGGGTCGAGGTCGTAATACAGATCGTCGTAGGCGCCGTTCAACCCGGCGATGCGCACGGTCTCGGCGTCCTTGGTCAGGGTTGCCGCCTCGCCCGGCTTGAGGTTGTGGAAATGCCGCAGCGGCCGCTCGCCGCTCGCCACCTGCCGCACCACGTCCGGCCAGTCGTTGTTGCCGATGATCCAGTACACCGGGCGGGCAAACGACCGGTAGTGGCACATGTCGCCCACCTGCAGAAAGGCGTCTACCTGCAGCGTCTGCGTCAGGTGCACTGCAAAATCAACCCCCAGCACGTCGCTGCCGGGGAGATACCCGTGAATGTCGCCCAAAATGCCCAGCCGCATCGCTCGCATCCTCTTTCATCAGATGTTGGTCCACTGCACCGCTGCGTAAAGTAACAGAAGCCCTAAAGGGGCTCAACCTTCTTCACACAAGGATTGGGGCGGGGAAAACGGGCATCGGGCTGGATATGCCCAACGGGGCGTTGTATAGTCGCCGCGTTGTCAGGCACAACCCCCACCCACATGAATCAGTAGCAGTACATCGAACACGATCAGGAGTTTCGAGATGGCCCGAGAGGAACGCAATGGGCTGGAGGACATTGCCGTCCAGCGCCGGCAGTGGGACACGGAGGTCGTCGAGCCCGCCTTGGCGCGGACACCGGAGCGGCAGGAGGCGTTCAAGACCCTTTCGGGGCTGCCGGTTGCCCGCCTGTACACACCGCTGGATCGTTCGGAAGACGACCACCTTGAGGATCTCAACTTTCCCGGTCAGTTTCCGTTCACCCGCGGCATCCATCCGACCATGTACCGCGGGCGCTTGTGGACCATGCGCCAATACGCCGGGTTCGGCACTGCGGAAGCCTCCAACCAGCGCTACAAGTTCCTGCTGGAGCGCGGCCAGAAAGGCCTGAGCGTCGCCTTCGACCTGCCCACCCAGATCGGCTATGACTCGGACCACCCGATGGCTACCGGCGAGGTTGGTAAAGTAGGCGTGGCTATTGCGTCGCTGCAAGACATGGAAACGCTGCTCGACGGCATCCCGCTCGACCGCGTCAGCACCTCCATGACCATCAACGCCACCGCCGCCACGCTGCTGGCCCTCTACATCGCCGTGGCCAAGAAGCAGGGCGTCGAACCCGCCAAGCTCACCGGCACGATTCAAAACGACATCCTCAAGGAATACATCGCCCGCGGCACTTACATCTACCCCCCAGGCCCCTCGATGCGGCTGATCACGGACGTTTTCGCCTACGCGCAAGAAGCGTTGCCGCGCTGGAACACTATCAGCATCAGCGGCTACCACATCCGCGAGGCGGGCTCCACCGCAGTGCAGGAAGTCGCCTTTACGCTGGCCAACGGCATCGCCTACGTCGAGGCGGCGCTGGAAGCCGGGCTCGACGTCAATACCTTTGGTACGCAGCTTTCCTTCTTCTTCAACGTCCACAACGACTTTCTGGAGGAGATCGCCAAGTTCCGGGCGGCGCGGCGGCTGTGGGCCCGCATCATGCGCGATCGCTTTCGGGCGCACAACCCGCGCGCCCAGATGCTGCGCTTTCATGCCCAGACGGCCGGCAGCAGCCTGACCGCTCAGCAGCCGAACATCAATATCGTGCGGGTGGCCATCCAGGCGATGGCGGCCGTCCTCGGCGGCGCCCAATCCCTGCATACCAACTCGCGCGACGAGGCCCTTGCCCTGCCCACCGAGGAGGCCGTGCAGATCGCCCTGCGCACCCAGCAGATCATCGCCCACGAAACCGGTGTCGCCAAGGTCATCGACCCGGTCGGCGGCTCGTATGCCATCGAGGCGCTGACGGACGCCATTGAGGCGGGCGCACGCGCCTACATCCAGCAGATCAACGCCATGGGCGGCGCGGTCAAGGCCATCCAGTCCGGCTTTCAGCAGCACGAAATCCAACAGAGCGCCTACATGTACCAGAAGGAAATTGAGGATAAAACGCGGCTCATCGTCGGTTTGAACGCCTTCACCATGGACGAAGACGCCACCCCGCCGATCATGCACATCGATCCCGCCCTCGAAAAACAGCAGATCGCCCGCTTGCAGGCCCTGCGCTCGCAACGCGACAGTCACCAGGTGGCCGCCGCCTTGCAAACCCTGGAGCAGTGCGCGCGCGGCACAGACAACCTGATGCCGCCGCTGATCGCTGCGGTCGAGAGCTACGCCACCCTGGGCGAGATTGCCGACACCCTGCGCGGCGTCTTCGGCGAGTATCAAGAGCGCGTAGTGCTGAGCGGCGCTTAGAGTATTTCCGTATCTGATTGCATCAGGAAGACACGCTCCAGATGCAAAGCGTCTTAATCCGAAAGTACTCTGGGAGGCCAGCTGATGAAGTGCCCCGGTTGCAACTACGTCAGCCACGATTACCTCGATACCTGCCGAAGCTGTGGCGGCGATTTGTCGGCCTTCAAGGCGCAGGTCGGCCTGCGCGTCCGGCCACCCGGCGTCGTCTTGGACCTGAGCGAGGCCGCGGCGAACCGCACCCGCCCGGCAGCCCCCGAACCCACAACGGCGGCGCCCGCGCCCGGCATCACAACCGCCGCGCCGGACGCCATGCCGACCCTTGAATTTGTCGAAATAGAGGATGAACCCAGCGGCGGCACCGGCCCTTAATCTCCGGTGCCCTGACGAAAGGATGAGAATGACGACAGCCGTGACGTTGACGATCTTCGCGGTGATCTGCCTGGGCGTCAGCCTGGGCTTGACAATCCTGTTCCGCTTCTGGCCGGAATACGGCTCCGTCGAGGCCGCCCTGGAGCGCTCGGATGACCTGGTGGCCCGACTGGAAACCGCTGCCTCTGCCGTCGGGCACGAGGCCGAAGGAGCCGCGTGATGGTCGCCGCCCAGCCCGCCCTGCAAAACTTGGCGGACCGGACGCCCCGTCAGCTGCGCGAACTCATTCGCGCCGGTCAATGGCGCACCCCCACAGCCGGCCTGGCTCCGGGGTACACGCAGGCCAACGTGGCCATCGTTCCCCGCGCCCTGGCCTACGATTTCCTGCTCTTCTGCCAGCGCAACCCGCAACCCTGCCCGCTGCTGGAAGTCCTGGACGCGGGCGACGGCGAGCCGCGCGAATTGGCCCCCGGCGCCGATCTGCGCACCGACGTGCCACGCTATCGGGTGTACCGCAACGGCGAACTGAGTGATGAGACCGACACCCTGTCGGCATACTGGCGGGACGACTTGGTCAGCTTCCTGCTGGGCTGCAGCTTCACCTTCGAGCATCCGCTGATGGCGGCCGGCATTCGCCTCAAGCACTGGGAGCTGGGTTGTAACGTGCCCATGTATATCACCAACCGCCCCTGCAAGCCCGCCGGATGCTTCCAAGGCCCGATGGTCGTCAGCATGCGCCCCATCCCGCAATCCCAGGTGGTGCGCACCGTTCAAATCACCAGCCGCTTCCCGGCCGTGCACGGCGCGCCGGTCCACGTCGGCGACCCGGCGGCCCTGGGCATCGACGACTTGCAGAAGCCGGACTTCGGCGACCCCCTGCCCCTGGAACCCGACGACGTGCCCGTTTTCTGGGCCTGCGGCGTCACGCCCCAGGCGGTCATGATGCAGACCAAGCCCGACATCGCCCTCACTCACGCACCGGGCCACATGTTCATCACCGACCGCCGGGAAAGCGATCTACTGGCTTGGTGACCGGAGCGTTTTCGGATCACGATGGCTTGAAGTCCGGGCTTTCCCCCTTACCCCTTGGGAAATCGGCATCAAAGTCAGCAAGGGTAAACTCTCCGTGCCCCTGTCCGTCCAGGAGTTCACCGACAGACTGGAGCAGGTCGACCGCGTCGAGGTCCTCCCGGTCGATGTCGCCACTTGGATAAAGAACTTCGAACTCGACTGGGACCACCGCGACCCGGCGGACCGCACCCTGGTCGCCACTGCAGTTCTGCACGCCTGCCCCCTGGTGACCCCGGACGCCGCGATTCGCGCTTATCATCCGCAAACCATCTGGTAAACGAGGGACGCACAGATGGCTGATTGTCAACCCCGAGATGCCCGCTGCCGCGTAGACCATGAGCGGCGGCATGTAATCCGCGCGCACCTGACGGACCAATCCGACAACGGTTGCAGAGAATTCTCGGATCAGCATGATCTGTACCCAAAGGTGGAATGTCGGATTACGCCTGCGGCTAATCCAACCTACGTGAAGCCAAAGCTCTTGTTATAATTCGGTTCAGGCAGGGGAGGCCTTGCCCCGGCTTACGCCTCCGGCAGCGGCGTGTCGTCTTCCAGGACGCCTTCCTGCATCAGCGCGGCGATATCGGCGTCGGACATGCCGAGGATGTCCCGGCAGACCTGGGCGGTGTGCTGGCCGAGGAGCGGGGCGGGGGATCGGTGTTCGGGGGCGGCGGCGGAGAGGTGGAACTCGGAGCGCTGCACGGGGTGGCGGCCGACTTCGGGGTGATCCAGGTAGACGAAGTGGCCGCGGTGGGCCAGTTGTGGGTCTTCGATAACGTCACGGTTGGTCTGCACGACGCCTGCCGGCACCCCAGCCGCTTGCAGGGTGTGCATCAGGTCGTGGGCGGCCCAGCCTTGGGTCCATTCGGCAATCAGGCCGTCCAGGGCCTCTTCATGGGCCTTGCGGGCCAGCAGGGTGGCGAAGCGCGCCTCCTGGCTCCAGGCAGGGTGTCCCATAACCCCGCACAGGGTCTGCCAATGCGCCTCGGAGAGGCAGGCGATGGTGCACCAGCGGTCGTCGCCCCGGCAAGGGTAGGCGCCGTGCGGCGCGGCGCTGGGATGGCGGTTGCCGCAGCGTCCGGTCTCGCGCCCCATCATGGCCCATTCCACGACAGGCGGGGCGAGGAAGTGCAGGGAGGCTTCGAGTTGCGAAATGTCGATGTGCTGGCCGCGCCCGGTGCGGCGGCGGTAGTCCAGGGCCGCGATGATGGTAGGAATGGCGAAGCGCGGCACGATGAAATCCGTGTAAGCGCCATACGGATTGGTCGGCGGTCGGTCCGGCCAGCCGGTCAGGCCGGTCATGCCGCTGAGCGAGGACAGCACCGGGCCGAAACCCGGCTGCCGCGAGTGCGGCCCGCCCCGGCCCAGCATGGAGGTGCTGAACAGGATGACGTCGGGCTTGATGGCGCACAGATCGTCGTAGCCGAGGCCCCATTTCTCCAGCGTGCCGGGGGTGAAATTCTCGCTCACCAGATCGGCCCAGGCGACGAAGCGCTTGACGATCTCGACGCCTTGGGGATGCGCCATGTTGAGGCCGAAGCCGAATTTGTTGGCGTTGTAATTGGCGTAATAGGCGCTGCGGTTCGGACCGCGCACGTTACCGCCAAAGGGCGGGGCGCTGCGCAGCACCTCGGGGCGCAGCCTGGATTCGACGCGCACCACCGTGGCGCCGTATTCCGCCAGATAACTCGTGGTCATGGGACCGACGGCCACCCAGCAGAAATCCAGAACCTTCAGGCCCTCCATGGGTCGCATGCAGACCTCCGTCACACGGCATTGAATTCCCACAGCCGCACCAATTCCTGAGGCTGCAGGCCAAGTTCGTCAACGTAAACGGCGCGGTTGTGCTCGCCGACCATTGGCGGCGGGTAGCGGAATCCCAAGGGGCAGGCGCTGGCGTTGGCAAACGGACCCGGCAGGATCAGCGGCTCCTCAAACGCGGCGTGCGGCACCTGCTGAAAATAATCCCGTGCTGTCAACTGGGGGTTGCCGTAAATGTCCCGCGGCGTGGCCACCGGAAACAGCAGGATGCGCCGCGCTACCGCGCCGTCGAACAGCTCCTGCTTGGTATGGCTGAGCATGAAGCGCTCGACCACCGGCACCATGCGCTTCATCATCTCGAGGGTGATAGTGCCGTAGCCCCATTTTGTGAAATCCAGGCTTTCCAGGTAGGCGTCGCCCACGCCCTCCTCGGCCATCCACTGCACGAGGTTGTTAGCGCTGGCCCCGGCGCCGGCGCCGCCCGAAAACAGGAAATTCACAAAGCCGTCGCGGCACGGCCACGTGATGCGCATGTAAGTAGTGGAACCCGTCTGCCGGTACGAGCCCTGGCGCTTGATGATCGCCCCATCCAGCACGTAGCTCTGCGGCGCGTTGGCCAGCGCCCGGGCCACGGCTTCCTGGCACGACACGTCAACATACTGACCGGCGCCGGTGAGCGTGCGGTGGGCGTGCGCCAACATCGCCCCGGTAGCCCCGGCGGCGGCCCCATGCAGGTAGAAATGCGGAAAGCCGACACGCACCGGCGGCCGGTCCGGGTCACCCGTGACGTACATCAATCCGGCCATGCCGATACCGACCAGATCGGGCGCCTGATAGCCGGCGTAGGGACCCGATTGCCCGAACGGCGTGACGGATACGACGATCAGCGAGGGATTGATCTCGGCGAGCTCGGCGTAGCCAAGCCCCAGGGACGCCAGTTCTCCGGGCGGACCCGATTCCACCAGAAAGTCGGCGGTCGGCAACAGGCGTTTCAGCAGGGCCTGCCCGTCGGCAGTGTGAAGATTGAGGGTGATGCTTCGTTTGTTGGCCGCGTAGGACCACCAGAAGAGGCTGCTGTCGGGCCCCGGCTCATCTTGGTAGAAGGGGCCGATACGCCGCGCCGAGCTGCCGCCCGGGGGCTCGATCTGGATCACGTCGGCGCCCAGGTCGGCGAGGATTTTGCCGCACAGGATGCCGCGTTCGTCGCTTAGGTCCAGGACGCGATAGGGGCTCAGCATTCCTTCCCGGTCAGGACGACACGCCGGCTCATTCGCCACGCCGCACCTCGACCGCCGGGCCGGGCACGCCGCACTGCCCCTGCTGGCGCAGGTAATGGTCGGCCAGCACCAGGGCGATCATGGCCTCGACCATGGGCACGGCGCGCGGCAGCACGCACGGGTCGTGCCGTCCCTTGGCGGCCAGCGTGGCGGCCTCGCCGTCGTCCGTCACGGTCTCCTGCGCCTTGGCAATGGTGGCGGTGGGCTTGAAGGCAACGCGCATGAGCAGCGGCTCGCCGATGCTGATACCGCCCTGCACGCCGCCGGAGTGATTGGTGCGGGTGCGCACCTGGCCGTCGCGCATTTCGAACGGGTCGTTGTGGGCGCTGCCGGTCAGCGTGATGCCGCCAAACCCGGAGCCGATTTCAAAGCCCTTGGAGGCCGGCAGCGACATCAGCCCCTTGGCGAGGTCCGCTTCCAGCTTGTCGAACACCGGCATGCCCCAGCCGGCGGGCACGCCGCGCGCCACCGCTTCCACCACGCCGCCGAGCGAATCCCCCTGGCGGCGCGCCCAGTCGATACGTTCGATCATGGCTTCGGCGCAGGCGGCGTCCGGGCAGCGGGCGATGTTCGCCTCGACCTGTTCCGGCGTCACCGTGCCGGGATCAACCTCGGCTTGCAGGTGCTGGACTTGCTTGACGTAGGCGATGATCTCGGTGCCGCAGCGCTCGCGCAGCAGCTTCTTGGCGATGGCCCCGGCCGCCACCCGCCCGATGGTCTCCCGGGCGCTGGCCCGCCCGCCGCCCTGCCAGTTGCGGATGCCGTATTTGGCGTCGTAGGCGTAATCGGCGTGCGAGGGCCGGTAGATGTGCTGAAAGGGCGCGTAATGCTGCGACTTGGCGTCGGTGTTGTGCACCAGAATGAGGATCGAGGTGCCGAGCGTCTGCCCCTCGAAGACGCCAGAGAGAATCTCGCACACGTCGCCTTCCTGACGCTGCGTGGTGATGCGGCTCTGCCCCGGCCGCCGACGGTCCAGCTCTACCTGGATATCGTCCGGCGACAGCGCCAGGCGCGGCGGACAGCCGTCCACGACCACGCCCACTGCGCCGCCGTGCGACTCTCCCCACGTGGTGATGCGGAAGAGGTGACCGAAGCTGTTCCCCATGGATTGCCGTTTCCTTATGAGCAGGCAGGCTGTAATGGTGTGTCATGGATGGATAACGAGGCGGCATTGTATCCGCACCCTCTGGGCCGCGCAACCCGGCAGGGTGATCACCGCATGAGAAACGGCTTGACGCAGTTGCTGGCCCTCTGTTACGGTGTAACTTTACTATTCGCTTCGGACAGTGGATTGATTTGCGGCATATTGCAACCACTCTAAAAAAATTGCTAAAAAGCTTGGGCTCTCCCGGAAGACTTTCAACCCCCCGATCTTGATGGCACTCTGAACCACCCCGCATATCGCCTCCGCAAGTCCGGCTTGAACGACAACGCCGCTAGAGTTTTGGAGGGCTTGCCATGGCACGCGAGCGAACGCCGCAAGGCGTCGGCAGTCGTGCGGTTCACGGCGGTGAACGGCAGCAGCGCACGGCCGACGCGCTAACAGTGCCGATTTACCAGACCTCGACGTACGTGTTCCGTGATACGCAGGAGTTGATCGACTTCAAGGAAGGCCGCCTCCACAAGGGCGAGTACGGGCGCTACGGCAATCCCACCATCCAGGCCGCGGAGCGCAAGATAGCCGCCCTCGAACACGCCGACGACGCCCTGCTGTGGGCCTCCGGCATGTGCGCCATCACCTCCACGCTGCTCACCATGCTGCGCCCTGGGCAGCACCTGATCACCACCGCCGATTGCTACCGCCGTACGCGGCAGTTCTGCGACAGCGTGCTGCAGCGGCTGGGTATCGACGTGTCGGTGGTGCCGGCGGCGCAGCCACAGGCCATCGAAGCGGCGATACAACCCACGACGCGCCTGGTTCTTTCCGAGGCGCCGACCAATCCCTACCTCCACGTGCTCGACCTGGAAGAACTGGCAGCCATCGCGCAGCGGCATCGCCTGCGCACCCTGGTCGACAGCACCTTTGCCACGCCGTTCAACCAGAATCCCCTGAGCTTCGGCATCGACCTGGTCATGCACAGCGCTACCAAATACCTCGGCGGCCACAACGACCTGCTCGCCGGTGTCATCGTTGGCAAGGCGCCCATTATCGCCGCGCTGCGGGAGGCGCAAGGCGTCCTGGGCGGCATCAGCGATCCGCACGCCGCCTACCTGCTGATCCGCGGCCTCAAAACCTTCGCCCTGCGCATGCAGCAGCACAACGCCAACGGCATGGCCCTGGCGACCTTTCTGGAGCGGCATCCACGGGTGCGGCGGGTGTACTATCCCGGCCTTCCAAGCCATCCCTGCCACGCCGTCGCCAAGCGCCAGATGCGCGGCTTCGGCGGCGTCGTCAGTTTCGAGATCGACGGCAGCCTCGAACAGACCAGCGCCTTCATCGACGCCCTGCGCCTGCCGTACATCGCGCCGAGCCTCGGCGGCGTCGAGAGCCTCGTCGAGCAGCCCGCTCTGATGTCATACTACGAACTGGCGCCCGACGAGCGCCGGAAGTTGGGCATCGGCGATAGCCTGGTAAGATACGCCGCCGGCATCGAGGATACCGACGACCTGATTGCCGACGCCGATCAGGCCCTGGCGGCGTGTTGCTGAGCGGTCTCGTCAGCGGTTGACGGGTGCGACGGCAGCGGCCTAGAATACCCGACAATCGCAAGATTGCGCTGCAGCTAGCACGAGAGGGCACAAAGGGGGGACACGGAATGGACGAACTGATCACCCAATTTGAGAAGAACGCCACCGAGGTTGTGCGCGTATCCTTAACCGAGTTTCGCGGTCGCCAGCTCATCGACGTGCGCGTCTACTACACGGACGACGAGGGCGAGTATCGTCCCACCCGCAAAGGCATCTCGCTGGCCGTCGATGGCTATCTGGACTTCCGAAACGCCGTCGCCCGCCTGGATAAATTGCTGCTCGACCGCAAGCTGATCACCGCCGACGCTTTCGAGGACGCCCTGGTCCTCGAAGACGACTAGCAGTTCCGATGTTTCCCGCCCCCCACCCGTTCGTCGCTACCCTGAGGAGGGATCATGGCGCCGCATGCCGCTCCCGAGCCGTTCCGTATTGACGTTGCCGATGCCGTCCTCGACGACCTGCAACAACGCCTTGCCCTGACCCGCTGGCCGGACGACGTGCCCGGCAGCGAGTGGCAATACGGCACCAGCCTCGCCTACGCCAAGGAACTCGTTGCCTACTGGCGGAGCGGCTACGACTGGCGCACCCAGGAACGGCTGCTGAACAGCTTCCCGCAGTACCGGGTGGGGTTGGATGACGTGCTCTTGCATTACATCCATCAGACGGGAGTGGGGCCGGACCCGATGCCCCTGATCGTCAGCCACGGCTGGCCCGGCTCGATCTGCGAATTCGTCAACGTCATCGGCCCCCTGACCGACCCGGCGCGCTACGGCGGCGACCCACAGGACGCCTTCACCGTGGTGGCGCCGTCGCTGCCGGGGTACGGTTTTTCGCACGTTCCGCACCAGCGTCGATTGAACGTGCAGGAGATGGCCGACCTGTTCGCCCGCCTGATGACGGAGGTGCTTGGCTTCCCGCGTTTCGGTGCCCAAGGAGGTGACTGGGGCTCCTTCATTGCGGCGCGCCTCGGCTTCGCGCACACGCAGCATCTTGCCGGGATACACGTCAACATGGTGCCGGTGGCGCCGCATCCCAGCGAGCGCGCCAACCTGTCGGCTGACGAGGAGGCGTTCCTCAAGGCGTCCGATGCCTGGCGGGCGGAGGAGACGGGCTACCAGTGGATCCAGGGCACGCGGCCGCAAACGCTGGCATACGCTCTGAACGATTCGCCCGCCGGTCTGGCCGCCTGGATCACCGAGAAATTCTACGCCTGGACCGATTGCCACGGCGACATCGAGAGCCGCGTCAGCAAGGACGCCCTGCTCACCAACATCATGATTTATTGGGTGACGCAGACGATTAACAGTTCGTTTTGGCTGTATTACCAGATGCGTCACGAGCCTTGGCGTCTTGGCCGCGGCGAATGCATCGAGGTGCCCACCGCGGTGGCGTCTTTCCCGGGCGAGATCATGCGGCCGCCGGAGGAATGGGTGAGGCGCGTGTGCAACGTGCAGCGCTGGTCGCCGATGACCGCAGGCGGTCATTTTGCCGCATTGGAAGAGCCGCAGGCGTTGGTCGAGGATATCCGCGCGTTTTACCGGCCCTTGCGGGCACAGAGGTAGGAATGGCGTACACCATGCCGACAGCAGCGCCGGAAGCTTCTGCGAACGCCGCCGCTGCAAGCTGCAACGATGGGCTGCCCGAGTACGGGGACTTCGTCGCCCGGCTCTACGAGACCGGCGTGCTGGACGACGCTTGGTACGACGGGGCGCCGCGCTTCCGCCTGCAGGGCGTGGTGGTGCCTCCGGCCCGCGCGCGGGCGTTGCGCCGGGCCGCCGAACGTGTGAGCGCCGTGTACCAGGAACTCGTCGATCTCGTCTGGGAAGAACCCCGCTGGCTGGACGACTACTTCTGCCTCACCCCGTACCAGAAGCTCATGTGGTTCGCCGCCCAAGGGCGTTGGCACGGCATTGCGCGGGCCGACCTGTTCGTGTGCGCCGACGGCCGCATCCGCTGCTGCGAGGTGAACAGCGACACGCCGAGCGGCGAGGCGGAAGCGGTGCTGCTCAACCGCCTGCTGCATCCGTGCCACGGCGCGGTGCACGACCCCAACCGCGCGCTCCCGGACGCCTTCTGGCGCATGCTGGTGGCCTCACACGGCGGGCGGGCGCCGGGCACTATCGGCATCCTTTACCCAACGGAAATGACCGAAGACCTTTCCATGATTGCCATCTACCGCGAGTGGCTGGAGGCGCGCGGTTGCCGCGTGGTGCTGGGCTCGCCGTTCAATCTGCACGAATGCGCGGCAGGGGTCGCCATGTTCGGCGAGCCGCTCGATCTGCTGATCCGGCATTACAAGACGGATTGGTGGGGTGAGCGGCAGGTCGTGTGGTCCGATGCCGAGCCGTACCCCGACGACGAGCCGCTGAGCGGCCCGTTGCGATTATTACTGTCGGCGGAATACGCCGGCCAGGTAACGGTTGTTAACCCTTTCGGTACGGTGGTGAGCCAGAACAAGCTTAGCATGGCCTTCATGTGGGAAGAGCGCCGGCGGTTCTCAGCCGCGGCGCAGCGTTGGATCGCGCGCTACATTCCCGAAACGTATCGCATGACGCAAGTGGCGCCGGAAGAACTCGTGGCGAATCAGCAGGACTGGGTATTGAAATCTGCCTACGGCTGCGAGAGCGAAGAGACGATCTGCGGGGCGTTCGTCAGCGCCGATCTGTGGCGCGAGGCGGTGGCCAAGGCCCTGCCGGCCAACTGGGTGTGCCAGCGCTTCTTTCGCGCTGAGCCGGAATCGCCGGGCCTTTTATGCAATTATGGGGTCTACGTCATCGGCGGGCGCAGTGCCGGGTTTTACGCGCGGCTGTCGGCGGCGGCGACGGATGAGACGGCGGTGACGGCGCCGATATTCATTGGCAAGGGTTAGAGGGAGAGGGAAATGAAGCAATCCGTAAACGTAACGAACTGGTGGCAGGCGGTCGATCGCCGCACCTTTGGCAAGGGCGTGGTCGCCTTCGCCACCCTGCTCAGCATGAGCGGCTGCGGTTCGGAAGAAGAACTGAACGGCGACACCCTCACCCTGCAGCAGCAACACGGCTGGAACGTTGGCGCCAAGGACCGCCGCCTGGTGTTTTCGGGCAAGCCCATGCAGCGCGACGCCGCCGGCTCCGGCGATTGGCAGGTCTATACCGATCCGGCTCGGCTGATCTCCGCCTGGCAACCGCGCCAAGCCGTCTGGCAGCCCTTCTTCGTGCCCACCCTCATACAGGCCCTGCGGGAAGAATCCCTGCGCTCGCAGATACGCCCGATCATGAGCCCGCGCATGCAGGAAGCCTTCCGGCGCGGCCAGACGCTGCAACAGGACCTGTTGAACCAAGTTACCAACGGCTCGGAAACCTTCTTCATCGCCGACTTGCCGGGTCCCGAAGCGGTGGCCTTCGGCGCCGGCATGGCCAGCGGCGTGGACCTCATGCTGGCCTTCGACAACTGGCCGCACCCGCATGGCGTCGTACGCAGCCATGACACCCTGGCTGCCCTGCTGACCTTCGCCGGGGTGGTGCAGAAGCAACGCGAATCGCTTCCCGACGGCGCTCCCGGCCTGCTGCTGCTGGACAGCGATCGGCTGGCGCCGTACGTCGACGAGAGCACGCAGTTCGACAACCGCTTCCTGGCCAGTGCGCCCGGGGCGGCGGAGTTGCAGCAGCGCGGTGTCAAGCAGGTCATGTACATCACCCCGAATCGCGGCCAGCGCAACGAAAGCGACGACCTCAACGCCCTGTTTGTCGAATACCAAGCGGCCCAAATGGGCGTGGAGATATTCCCGCTCACCGATCTGGTGCCGGTGACGGAAACGGTCGAGCGCACCGAGCCGGACGGCACCACTCAGACGGTGCGGGAGAAGCACTACTACTACGGCGGCGGCCTGAGCTCACACCTCGGCTTCTTTCTCCTCTATTCCTTCTTGCTACCCCGTCCGATGCTTTATTACCCGATGTACGCCGGCGGCGGCTTTGCCGGGCGCGGCGTGGCCAGAGGCGATCTTAGACGTCCGGCGGGCGTCCGGCGGCCCAACTACCAAGCGCGTCCACGCCCCACGATGTTCAGCGGCAGAGGCGTGGGGGGCCAACGCGGCGTCGGGCGGCGCAAACCCTCGGGCTTTGGCCGCACCACGGTGCGCAGCAGCGGCGGGCGCGTCACCGGGTTGGGCTCGCGTTCCCGCATGGGCCGCCGCTCCGGGTCCTTTGGACGCGGGCGGGGCTTCAGCCTGTAAAAATGGGCCGTGTCTCACTGCAGATTTCCCCTCACCCCAACCCTCTCCCACAAGGGGAGAGGGAGCAGAAAATTCCCGCTATCTTGAGGGAAGCCGGAAAGCAGTGATCCCCTCCCCCCGGCGAGGGGGCCGGGTAATTTCATACGGAGGCGCCAATGGCCACACAGGGCTTCATGGGGAAAATCAGCCGTTGGTTCGGCGGCGCGTCGGATACCTACTTCTTCGGCCTGCAGATCGCCATCAAGTGCTTCGGCGAGGACACGGTGCGGGCGGGCTTTGCCCACGTGCTGCAAGACGACCGCCGCAACGGCAGCAACGTGGACGAGAAACGCCGCTTCATCAAGCGCTTTCTGGCCCTGCTGGAGGAGTCCGAGCTATTCTGGACCTACGGGTATTGGGAGTATGTCGATCAGGCTGAATCTGCCAGGGAAGAGTTCGATACGTGGCGGGACGAAATCGAGGGCAGTATCGCTACCGAGGAAGAAGAGATCGACGAGGAGATCGACGACCTGCGCCGCACCTCAAACCGCAAGGACTACGTCGTGGTGACGCTGGCGTTTCTGCTCGACGGTCCGTACCGCCCGGCCGAGGCTGTGGAGAGCGAGGACGCCGCCTTCCTGAAGGACACTTTTTCCGCCCTGGTACAGGGCCTCACGACTATCGATCCGAGAACGATTCAGGCTGACGCCACCTACGTGGTGCCCGGCAACGAAGACGACGGCTTGTCCGAAGAGGATATGTTCGATCCCGGCTGGAACCATCTGCACATCCTGCTGTAGGGAACAGCGTGGAGCTTACAGGGCGTCGTCCTCACCCTCCTCGCGGAGGTGGACTTTCTGGTGTCCGTTGGAGCGGGGACACATGTGGCCCTCGATGTCCATGGGACGCTGGCACAGTGGGCAGGTGGGGCGACCGCCGGCGACGGCCTCGGAGCAAGCCTCGCTCAGCATCCGCGCCTGCCGGCGGGTGAAGCGGCAGGAAAAAGTTGGCGGCAGATCGTCCTCGCCCTCCTCGACGTCGTGGGCGACGAGGACCACATAGTCTTCGCTCGCTGCGTATCCCAGGGCCATGCGGCCCACTTTGAATTCCACCGTGGGATCGTCGGGAAACAGCGTGATGGTATCGCCCTCCTCGCCGCTGTGCTGATCCGACGTGTTGAGTTGATCAAGCAGGCGCGGCAAGGATTCCCCCAAGGTAGCCAGGAGTTGTTTCTCCACCCACAGGGCAGCCGATTGATCACCCTCCAGAACCCGCACCCGGAACGTCCGCTTGCCGGGCTCGCCGATTGATTCCGCGTCGATCGCGTCCACTGACGCAAAGTCGTACCGTGCATCTGCCATCGTTTGTGTCCTATGTTGGTGCAAGTGAAAGGTCAGCTTACAGTATCGTACCCACTTGCAAGTTTCAAGGCGGGTCACGGCGTTTCTGTTGCAGGATTGCCGCGCGATCTGGAGCGGCTACAGGGGACGGGATATCAGCCCTGAACGCGGCTTTCGTGCGCCTGCCAATACGCCTCGCGCAGGGCGAATTTCTGCACCTTGCCGGTGGCCGTTTTGGGCAGTGTATCGAGGAATTCGACCGACTTGGGCGCCTTGAAATGGGCCATGCGGTCGCGGCAGAAGGTGATCAGCTCACGCTCGTCGGCGTGACGTTGCGGCCTGAGAACCACCAGCGCCTTGGGCACCTCGCCCCAGCGGCTGTCCGGCACCCCCACCACCGCCGCTTCGAGCACCGCCGGGTGTTCGTAGAGCATGGATTCCACCTCGACTGATGAGATGTTCTCCCCGCCGCTGATGATGACGTCCTTGAGGCGGTCGACCACCTCGATGTAGCCATCCGGGTGCACCACCGCGAGGTCGCCGGTGTGGAACCAGCCGCCGCGCATGACGCTGGCGGTCTCCTCGGGCTGTTTGTAATAGCCCTCCATGACGTTGTTGCCGCGCGCCACGATCTCGCCAATGGTTTGGCCGTCCATCGGCACCTCGCATAGCTGCTCATCCATTACGCGCACGTCGGCAAAGAGCTGCGCGATGCCTTGCCGGGCTTTCAGGCGGTAGCGCGCCTGCACGTCCAGGCCGTCCCAGACGGGTTGCGCCTCGCACGAGGTGAGGAAGGGGCCGGTCTCGGTGAGGCCGTAGAGGTGAACGACCTCGATGCCCAGGTCCTCCATGCGCCGCAACACCGCGGCGGCGGGTGCGGCGCCGCCCGTGCCGATGCGCACGCCGGCAGCCAAGCGATAATCGCGGCTGGCGTCGAAGGTCGCCAGGGTCACCAGGACGGTTGGCGCCGCGCAGGCCAACGTAACGGCTTCGCTCTGCATCAGCTCGAAGATCGGTTGCGCTTCCACCCGGCGCAGGCAGACCTGGGTGCCGCCGAGTCCGGCCACGGCCCAGATGCCGCCCCAGCCGTTGGCATGGAACATCGGCAGGGTGTGCAGGTACACCTCCGTCGGGCGCACGGAGAGGGACATCATGAAGTGGATGGCGTTGATGGTGCAGGCGCGGTGCGTCAGCATGACGCCCTTGGGCCGCGCCGTGGTGCCGCTGGTGTAATTCAGCGTGGCGAGGTCGGTTTCGTCGATTGGCAGCGGCTCGGGGCAGACGGCGGCGGCGTCAGCCAGGGCGTCCTCGTAATCCACCGCGGGCAGGACGGCGCTCGGCGTCTCGTCGCCGCGCAGCAGGAGGTAGTGTTGCAGGCTCGTCAGGCGCTCCACCAGCGGGGCGATCTGATGGGCGTACTCCCAGTCGATCAGCAGGGCTTTCGTTTCGGCGTGGTCCAGGATGTACTCGAAATCCGGCGTGGTGAGGCGGTAGTTGAGGGGCGCCAGAACGGCGCCGATTTGCGGCACGGCAAAGAAGGCTTCCAGCATGCGGTGGCTGTTCGGGGACAGAACGGCGACCTTGTCTCCCTTGCCGATACCGCGTTGGCGCAGGGCGTTGGACAGCCGGTGCACCCGCTCCTCCAACTGGCGATACGTGTAGCGGCGCTCGCCGTCGATGACAGCCGTTTTGTCGGGAAAGAGCCGCGCCGCGCGGCGCAGGAACTGCAAGGGCAGGAGGGGCTCGAACATCTCCGACCTTTCTTCTATTCGTCAGCCGGCGGCGTGTAGGGCGGCACGGCGAGCGTGCGCACAAAGGCGGCCACGTCCTGGATCTGCTGCGCCGACAGGATGGCCCCCCAGGCCGGCATGATGGGCGACAGCCCCGCCGCCGCGCCGCCGCCGCCGATGATCTTCAGGAGGTGGGCGTCGCTCAGGGCGTTCATGTAGGCGCCGTCGGTGTGGTTGCGCGGCTTGGGGTCCAGGTTGGCCGACAGGGAGCCGTCGCCCTTGCCTTGCGGGCCGTGGCACAGAGCGCAGTATTGCGTATAGATTTCCTGGCCGGCTGCGGCGTCCTGAGCTTGGCTGGCCAGCGGCCACAGCAGTAGGCAGGCAAGGGCCAGAGCAGAGAGGCGCGGGGGTGGTTTCAGCATGGAATTCTCCTCAGGCGACAGGGACAAGGCGATGGGTCACTTGCTAGGTTCAACGGGAAATGCGTCGAGCGGGAAGAACTCGTAGCGCACGTACAGATCGGTGATGGTGTCCGGGGTTTCGTAACGGGGCCGAAAGACCACGGCAAACTGTTTCTCCTCACCGGGCGCCAGGGTTTGCTGCAAGTAGCAGAAGCAGTAGATGATGTCGAGGTAGTCGGCGTGCTCCGGGATCACGAAGACGTGCCGGGCCTTGCCGGTAACGGGTGTGTCGGCCAAATTTTTGACGCGATAGTAGGTCTGCAGGGTTTCGCCGGGCATGACGCGCAGGGTCGGCTGCAGCGGTGCGAACGACCACGGCAGACCGGCCATCGTCTGCGCCTCGAAATGAATCTCGAGGGCCGCGGTCCAGCCCAGTACGACGCGCCATTCGCCGTGTTCGCGGACCAGGGTCCAGGTCTCCTCGTCGCCGGTGATGAGGGGTAATTCGTTGGCGGTTGCGAGTTGCCGCAGTCGCCGGCTTCGGGCGGCGCGCTCGCCGGCGGGAAGCGCCTTGAGGCCCTGTTGGTCAAAGCCGAGCAGGAGGGCGCGCAGGGCCGGGTCATCGGTGTCCGGCACGATGGCCCTGAAGGTGACGGTGGCGTCGTCCTGGCCCTTGATGTTGATGCCGCTGTACTCGAAGCGGATGAACGCCGCCAGCAGGGCGGTGAGGTCGAGCGCGGCGCCCGAGAAGGCGCCGTTTTCCTTGACGTAGTCGCGCTTGGTTTTCAATTTGCGGTCGGCTTGCGCAATCAACTCGTAGGCCGTGGCGAAGTCGCGGGCGTAGATGGCTCGGAGGTAGGCTTCGAGTGTTTCCTCCGGCGGCTGGGCGGCAAACGCGGCGCTGGCTGTTGCCGGGATAGCGAACAGCAACCAAGCCGCCAGGAGGGCGGTCAGGGGTTGCAGGGCGAGGTGGGCACGAGGCCGACAGGCTGGTTTCGTGCAGGTATGAGGGCTTCCGGGGTCTGGTTGCATGGTCCGCTTTCCGTGACGCTGGGCGCCCTGGCGGGACAGGGCATGGAGCGCCCGACCGCCAGGGTACCGGATGGGTTACCGAATCGGTTAGTTGCCGGCCGCGCAGGGGTTGCACGGGTTACACGGGTTTGCCGCCGCACAGGGATTTGCTGCCCCCGACGCCCGCATGGCAATTACCGTTCCCTGGCCGGCATCCGTGTTCTGCTCCGTGTCGGACCGGGAAACGGCTGCGAGCGCCAGCACAATGAACACGACGCCCATTAACGCCGGAAACCTCAGGGACTTCCTGGAGAAGATGGAACTCATGGCACACTTCCTCCCTAAGCGTTCTTCTATAGGGTTTACACACGACGGCACCCGAGCCCTCGCCACAATCCCCCGCCCCGGGTCTGCAGTATCGGTGGATCTCACTGGCACGCACCGCAAGTGTTAGCGAGAAACGACGGACCGCTGATGTTTATTCCCCGCTCCACCGGCTGAGGAATTCCCACAACTCGCGGCATGGTATCACTTTTCACCTGACGGGAAAACGTGATGAAGTGGGACATTCCATTGCAGTTACCGCCCTGTTCCTGCGTTGTGCGTTATCGAGGCGTCACCCTGAAATGGCCGCGACTTCACACCTGGCGGATCTGATTTTATCGATCTCTACCATCCTCCCCCAGCTATGTCGAATGGTTAGCTGGCAAACAATCCAGCGCATTGGGTTTCGGCATTCTCATATGAAAGGCGGACCGTTGTGTCCCCAGGTTGGCCGCAGGCGTTACCCGACAACCCACATCAAAAGCCTTCCAGTTGGGACAGATCCGCAATGTCCTTGGGCAAGGCAGAAATGCCTTGCAGCAAGGCCAGGCGGTTGGCGCGACGGGCGGGGTCTTCGTCCATGACGAGGACGTCGAGGAAGAAGGCCGTGATGGCGGGCTCCAGTTCGCGCAGGGCGGTGATGAAGCGGATGACGGTGGCGCTGCCGTCGAGGGCAGCGGCGGCGGATTGGTAGGCATGGCACAGGGCTTTTTCAGCCGGCAGGGCGAAATCGTCGGGACGCAAAGGCAGGGTCTCGGCAAGCGAGCGGGTGATGCGGACGCAGCGGGAATAGGCGGCGAGTAGAGTGGGCCAGTCGGCGGCGGCGAGGGCGTCGTTCAGCTCACGGGCGGCTTGACGGGCGGCGTAAGGGTTGTGGCCCTGGGCGGCGAGGACGGCCTTGACGACAGCGGCCGGGTAGCCGCGGTCGCGCAGAACGCCTTCGAGGCGACCCATGATGAACTGCAAGACCGCCTTCTGGGTCGCGTCGTCGCCGGAAACCGGCAGCAAAGGCGCGGCGCGGCTCAGCAGGCGGCGCAGGTCGCACGAGGTATGGTTGGCCATCAGGGTTTCGATGATGCCCAGGGCGGCTCGGCGCAGGGCGAAGGGGTCATTGGAGCCGCGCGGGGCAAGGCCGGCAGCGAAGAGGCCGAGCAGGCTGTCGCAGCGGTCGGCCAAGGCGAGGGCAAGGCCCGCCGGGGTGGTGCTGACCTGCTGGTACTGCTCGCCCAAGGCGGCGGCGACGGCGTCGGATTCACCGCTCAAGCGGGCGTAATGGGCGCCCATCGTCCCCTGCAGGGCGGTCATCTCGACGACCACGTTAGTCGCCAGGTCAGCCTTGGAGAGGGCCGCGGCGCGCGTCGCGGTCGCCGTATCGGATTGGTTGAGGCCCAGCAATTGCGCCACTTGCGGCGTGAGGCGTTCGAGGCGGTGCACCTTGTCGAGCATGGAGCCGAGTTCGACCTGAAACGTCAGAGTCCGCAACCGGGGGAGAAACTCGCTCAGGGCCTGCCGGGTATCCTTGCCGTAGAAGTACTCGGCGTCGGCAAAACGCGCCCGCAGCACGTGCTCGTTTCCGGCGGTCACGGTGCTGAGATGTTCCGCGTCGCCGTTGCGTACGCCGATAAAGTGCGGCAGCAGGCCGCCGTCTTCGGCATACACGGGGAAGTACCGCTGGTGCTTCTTCATGACCGACACGAGCACTTCGGGCGGCAGTGCCAGGAAGCGGGCCTCGAAGCGCCCGCAGAACAGCGTTGGGCGTTCGACGAGATGGTTCACCTCGTCCAGCAAATCCGCTTCTTCATGCCACACGCCGCCATGCTGCTCGGCCATTTCGGCAGCCGCGTCGCGGATCAACGAGCGGCGCGCCTCGGGATCCGTGACCACGCCGTTGGCTTGCATGACGGACGCATAGGCTCCGGCGGCGTCGATGACAATCGCTGGTGAGCCGTAGGGCCGCAGGCCGCGGCTACGGCGCCCGCTGTCAATTCCCGCATAGCTGAACGGCACGTGCTGTGGGCCGTACAGGGCGAGCAGCCAGCGCAGTGGGCGGCTGTAGGCCAGATTGCTGGCGTTCCAGCGCATGCTGCGGTCGAACGTGATGCCGGCAAGGAGGCTGGGCAACGCCTCGCTGAGAACCTCGACCGCGGTCCGGCCCGTCTCGCGCACCACCGCGGCAACGGACCGCCGGCCCTGCTCCTCGACGATTTGCAGATCGGCCACCTCGACGCCCTTGCCGCGCGCAAAACCCAGGCCAGCGGCGGTCGGCTGGCCGTCGGCGTCGAAGGCGCGGTCGGCCGGGGGGCCTTTGACGACGGTTTCCAGGTCCGTTTGCCGCGGCGCCAGTCCCGACACCATGACCACCAGGCGCCGCGGCGTGCCGTGCACCTCCAAGCCGTCGTATGCCAGCCGCAACTGGTCCAGCAGGGCCGGAAACGCCGTTTGCAATTGCTGCATCGCCGACGTCAAGTCTGCCGGCGGCAGCTCCTCGCTGCCGATCTCCAGCACGAAGGGACTCGCTTCGTCCGCCGGCGCAACCGCCGTGCTCTCGCCTGCCGACGGCTCGGTGGCAACCGTCAGCCCGGCAGACGACTTGAGGAGCGGATACCCTAACTGCTCCCGCTGCGCGGCGTACAACGTCGAAATGTCCCGCGCCACGTTGCGCATGCGCCGGAAATAGTTCGCCCGCTCGGTCACCCCGACGGCACCGCGCGTGTCCAGCACGTTGAACAGGTGCGAACATTTCAGGTTGTAGTCGTGCGCCGGCATGACCAAGTTCGCCTCCAGGCAGCGCCTGGCCTCGCGTTCGTAGGTGTCGTACACGGCCTTGAGGGCCTCCACGTCGGCGACCTCGAAGTAGTAGTGGCAGTGCTCGATTTCGCTGCGCAGGAGGATGTCTTCGTAGGGGATGCCGGTCCCGTAATGCATCTGCCAGACGCTGTCGGCGCCCTGCAGGGCCAGTGCGATGCGGTCCAAGCCGTAGGTGATTTCCACCGCCACGGGGTCGAGCGTCAGGCCGCCGGCCTGCTGAAAATATGTGAACTGGGTGATTTCCTGACCGTCGAGCCACACCTCCCAGCCCAGGCCCCAGGCGCCGAGGGCCGGGCTTTCCCAGTTGTCCTCGACGAAACGCACGTCGTGCTGCCGCAGGTCGATGCCCAGAGCCTGCAGGCTGGCGAGATAGCGCTCCTGCGGGTCGCCGGGGTCCGGCTGCAGGATGACCTGCAATTGATGGTGCATCTGCATGCGGTTTGGGTTGTCGCCGAAACGGCCGTCGTCGGGCCGGATGCTGGGCTCGACGTACACCACATTCCACGGTTCCGGGCCGAGAACGCGCAAAACCGTGGCGGGGTTCATGGTACCGGCGCCGACCTGTACGTTGTAGGGCTGCTGCACCAGACATCCCTGGCCCTTCCAGTAGTCAAGCAGCCGCAGAATGATGTCCTGAAAGCTCAGGGGTTGTGTCATGACGTTCCTTATGCAGACAGTGTCTCGCCTGGGGATGGGGGCGTATGGGTTGGTTATTTCAAACTGGGCCACTGACCTTATGCGGTGTCGGGCCGCCTTCTCAAGGCCGTTACAGCCACTGCACGGCACCCTTGTCGATCAACTCGCGCCACACCTCAGTCGGCGTTGTGCTGAACACGGCTTCGGCGTCGGCGGGCAGGACGTGCCAGTCGCCGCGCGCCACCTCACGGTCAAGCTGCCCCGGCGCCCATCCCGCGTAGCCGGCGTAAACGTGTACGGATGTCGCGGAGCCCGCTCTGCCGAGCGCGTCAAAGAGCACCCGGCGGTTGGTGCTGACGTAGATGTCATCGACGACGTGTTCGGCGCCGGAGCGCGGCTTGTCGGCGCGCAGGAGCATCAACAGGCGGGTGCGTTCTACCGGTCCGCCGAGATAGGCGGTGTCCACGCGCCGCTGCAATCCCCTGATTTCGGGAAACATCGTGGCCAGTTTCACCTCCGTCGGCCAGTTGATGACCACACCCCGCGCGCCTCGCGCGCCATAGTTGAGCAACAGGACGACGGTTTCCGAGAAATTGGGGTCCCGGAGTTGTTTGCTGGCGACGAGAAACCTGCCCGCTGACAAGGCCGCTTGGGGTGCCGTCTGCGTCATGACGGCCGACAGGGACAGCGACAAGAGAACGAATCCCGCAACGGCGATGGTTATCGGCGTTCTGAAACGGTAACGACGGGTGCACACAGCAGCGCGGCGCGTCATAATAGGATCCTCAGTTCGGGGCAAATCAATGGTTGCGCCGGGCCAACGTAACCGACTTTTTAACCGCGTTCAAGCCCCCAGGCCGCATTGACCCTGCGCCCCTGCCAAAAGTATAATCCATGGAAAACAATGCACTTAAACGGTTATTGCCAACCCGCTCTGACGCTGGGGAGAATCGCTCATGACAGTCACACTTGACGACAAATACACCGTGCTTGAAGGCAGTGTTTACCTGACCGGGATTCAGGCACTGGTGCGGCTTGCCATTGATCAGCAACGACGCGACGTCAAAGCCGGGCTGCGAACCGGCGCCTTCATCACCGGCTACGAGGGCTCGCCGCTCGCCGGGTACGACCTGACCCTGGCGCGGGTGGGCCGACTGCTCCACGAGCATCGCATCGTCCACCAGCCGGCGGTGAACGAGGAATTGGCCGCCACCGCGGTGATGGGCAGCCAGAGCGTGCACCTATTCCCCGGCCCGCAGGTCGACGGGGTGAACGGTATCTGGTACGGCAAAGGCCCCGGCGTCGACCGCAGCGGCGACGTGTTCAAGCACGCCAATATGGGCGGCACCGGACCCAACAGCGCGGCGCTCGTGCTGGCGGGCGACGACCATAATTGCAAAAGCTCCACGCTGCCGCACCAAAGCGACCACGCCCTGCTCGCCGCCGGCATCCCCATCTTCTACCCCGCCACCATCCAGGAATTTCTGCTCTACGGCCTGCACGCTTTCGCTCTGTCGCGCTTCAGCGGCTGCTGGGTGGCCTTGAAACTGGTCACCAATCTGTGCGACGGCGGCAGCGTGGTGGATGTTCACCCCGACTTGCCCGACATCGTCATCCCGGACGTGCACATCGACGGTGAACCCTTCCGCAAGTACCAGGACACCACCTTCCTGCCGCCCGGCACCATCGAGCTCGAGCGCCACCTCTTCGTCGAACGCCACGCCGCGGTGCGTGCCTACGGAGCCGCCAACCGCCTGTATGGGGCCGAAACGCAGCCGGGCGACGCCCGCGTCGGCCTGATCAGCGCCGGCAAGAGCCAGGCCGACCTGCAACAGGCGCTGCTCGACCTGGGGCTGGACGGCCAGACGTTGCAGCGGCTGGGCATTCGCGTTCTGAATCTGGGCATGATCTATCCGCTGGCGACCGAAAGCATCCGGCGCTTTGCGCGCGGTCTGGAAGAAATCATCGTCGTCGAGGAAAAGAGAGGCTTCCTCGAAAGCCAGATCCGCGACTGCCTGTACGGCATGACGTCGCCGCCGCGGCTGCTGGGCAAAACGACCGAGACGGGCCAGCCCTTCCTGCCCATGCACGGCGAACTGGACGCCGACCTCATCGCCGAGCGTGTCGGGCCGCGCCTGCGACGTCTGGGCGAGGCGCCGGGCATCGACGCGCGCCTGGCCGTGCTGGAAGCGATCCGCGGGCGCCAGTACGATCCTTTCATGGCACGCAAGCCGAATTACTGTTCCGGCTGCCCGCACAGCCGCTCTACCCGCATGCTCGACGGCCAGATCACCGGCGGCGGCATCGGCTGCCACGGCATGGGCGGGCTGATCGAACAGGATATGCGTCACACCAGCTACCTGACGCAGATGGGCGGCGAGGGGCTGCCGTGGGTCGGCGCGGCGCCGTTCAGCGACACCCAGCACATCTTCCAAAACATCGGCGACGGCACGTATTTTCACTCCGGCAGCCAAGCCCTACGCGCCTGTGTGGCGGCCGGAGTCAATATCACGTTCAAGCTCCTCTACAATGGCGCTGTGGCGATGACGGGCGGCCAGGACGCGCAGGGCAGCATGAGCATCCCGGAGCTTACCCACAGCATGGCGGCAGAGGGGGTGCGAAAGATCATCATCGTCTCCGAGCAGCCGCGGCGTTGGCGCGGTACGCGCCTAGCCGGGATCGCCACGCTGCGCGGCCGCGAGTCGTTCTTCGACGCCCTCAAAGAGCTGGAGGCCACGCCGGGGGTCACGGTGCTGATCAACGACCAGCAGTGCGCCGCCGAGAAACGCCGCCAGCGCAAGCGCGGCATTCAGGCGGAACCCAACGTGTTCGTGGTGATCAATGAGGAAGTCTGCGAGGGCTGCGGCAATTGCGGCGAAGTCAGCAACTGCATGTCGCTGCACCCGGTGGAGACCGAGTTGGGACCCAAGACGCGCATCCACCAGTCATCGTGCAACAAGGACTACGCCTGCCTGGACGGCGATTGCCCGTCATTCGTGACCGTGGAAGTCGAGCCCGGTACGGGCCTGCGGCCCAAGCAGGCGCCCGTGCTCGAAGCGCATGCCCTGCCGGAACCGGCGCACAAGGCGGTCATCGGGGAGCGTTATGCGGTTTACATTCCGGGTGTCGGGGGAACCGGTGTGGTCACGATGAACGCCCTGTTGTGCTACGCGGCGCTGATGGAAGGCAAGTCGTTGCTCAATCTGGACCAGACCGGCCTCGCCCAGAAGGGCGGCGCGGTGCTGTCGAACGTCATCCTCAGCGAGGGCGACGCCGTGGTCTCGAACAAGGTGGGCTTAGGCACGGCGGATCTGTACCTGGTGCTGGACGCCCTCGGCGGCGTCGATCCGGTCAACCTCGACCGCGCCCACGCCGGGCGCACGGTCGCCGTCGTCAACACCACGGCGAGCCCGACCGGCGAGATGATTCGCAACAACGCGCTGCTGTTTCCCAGCGAAGCCTCCCTGCGGCGTACCATTGACCAGCACAGCGACGCCAGCCGCAATCTGTACGCCGACGCCGGCACCCTCGCCGAGGGGCTGTTCGGGGACCACATGGCGACCAATCTGTTCGTGCTTGGCATGGCCTATCAGGTCGGCGCCTTGCCCCTCAAGGCCGAAAGCATCGAGGCCGCCATCGCGCTGAACGGCGTGGCGGTGCAGCAGAATCAGCAGGCCTTCCGCTACGGCCGCCGCTACGTCTACGAGCCGCAAGCCGTGAGCGCGCTGGCGGTCGAGCAGCCGCGCGACGTCGCTGCGGAGCGGGCGATCATGCAGGATTACTTGCAACGGGAAGGCACGGCGACTGACGTCGATGCCTATGAGCGCCTGCTGGAACGCTGCGCGCATCTGGATGAAGAAGCACGGCGCCTGCTGGCGCTGCGGGTCGGCGAGTTGATCGACTATCAGGACGCCGCCTACGCGACGGCGTACGTCGATTTCGTTCTGGACGTGGCCGCACGGGAAGCGGCGGCCTGCGCCGGCGGCGTTGGACTGACCCACGCGGTCATCCGGCACCTCTACAAGCTCATGGCCTACAAGGACGAATACGAGGTGGCGCGCCTGCACCTGAAGCAAGCGTGGAAGGATCAGCTCGACACGATGTTCGCGTCGCCGCGGCGCGCCTACTATCACCTGCACCCACCGCTGCTGCGGTCCATGGGTCTCAAGCGCAAGCTGAAGCTCGGTCCGTGGTTCAACCGCCCCCTGCGGCAGCTGCGGCGGCTCAAGAGCCTGCGCGGTCGCTGGTGCGACCCATTCGGCTACGCCAAGCTGCGCCGGGAAGAGCGACGGCTCATCACCTGGTACCACGAGACGATTACCTCCCTCCTGTCCCGGCTCGACCCCGGCAATCACGCCCTCGCCGTGGTGATCGCCAACGCGCCCGAGGCGGTTCGCGGCTACGAAGACATCAAACTGCGGCGCCTGGCGGAGACTAAGGAGTTAGTCGCCCAGCACCTGAGCCGCTTCGCGCCGACGCCGGACGCCGAGGCGGTCGGCTCGCCGCCGGCGCTGTAGGGAGGGGAGGCCTGACACGCCTGACATCCCCCATCAACATGGCTGCATGGCAACCCTGAACGAACGCGGCGGCACCCCGACCAAGAGAGGTCTGACCAACGATGATCCAACACGTGGTCATGGACATGGACGGCGTTCTCTACCGGGGCGACCACCCGCTGCCGGGGGCGGTGGACACGCTCAATGCGCTGTGGACGCGGGGGGTACGCGTTGCCTTTCTCACCAACAACGCCAGCCGTCATCGCGAGGAACTGGCGGCCCGCCTGTCGCGGCTCGGCTTTGCCTGCGCGGCGGGCGACGTGTGGGGCTCGGCTTACATCGCGGCGTTGTACCTGTCGCGCCACGCCCCGGACGCGCGGGTGTTTCTGGTCGGCACCGCGGGCATGCGGCGCGAGATGGAGGAGGCCGGAATCGCGGTGGTGCCGACCCACGAAGGCGCCACGCACGTCGTGGCCGGCTTGGACATGACCCTCACCTACGAGAAGCTCTCCCACGCCCATTACGCCATCTGCAACGGCGCCGCGTTCATCGCCACCAACCTCGACGCCACGTTTCCCGACGGCCCCACGACGACCACCCCCGGCGGCGGCGCCCTGGTCGCGGCGCTCACCACCTCCACGGGCGTCACACCGCTCGTCATGGGCAAGCCGCGGCCGACGGGCTTGTCACTGATCGCCGCGGCCTGGGGCGTGTCGGCGGGCGACATGGCCGTGGTCGGGGATCGGCTGGATACGGATATCGCCGCAGCGAACGCCTTCGGATGCCTGTCGGTGCTGGTGCTGACGGGGGTATCGACGCGGGCGGAGGCCGAACAGGCCGTGGCTGCCGAGAAGCCGGGGGTGGTTCTGGAAAGCCTGGCAGATCTGCCGTCGGTGCTTGAGGGCCGCTGTCGCGCCAACAGCGCGCTCGATGACCCAAATCAGGCTCAGGGCGGATTAAGCATCGCGTAAGGACAGGAAACGCCGCGTGCCTATTCAAGACGCGCGACAGCGTGTGACGAGCCATACCCAGCACTTTCGCCGCTTCGGTGACGTTCAAGCCCAGTGGCGCCAAACAGTTTTCCTTAATACTGCGACCGGGATGCGGTGGATTCATCATCGGCATGGCGTTTACCTCTCGTAGGCTGGACCAGTGGTAGTCGACCAAGTCAACGTCGTAGACATCGCCCTCTTCAAGACGAAAAACGATCCGCCAGTTGTCGGAAACCCAAATACTCCAAAATCCCTCCAGATCGCCTCGCAGCGGATGGACCTGATATCCAGGTCCAGGCAGGTCAAGATCCGAGGGCTCCCCAGCGTCGTAGCCACGAATACAAACGGCACGGCTCGACGACTCTGTTTACGGCCCTCGACATCGCTGCCGGTTCGGTCACCGTGCAATGCTCGCCGCGTCACCGTAGCGGGACAGCAATCACCGGAAAAAAGACTTGTGGAATGAACGCTGCAACCGTACAGCAGGTTGCATGATCATCCAGTCTGTCCGCCACCGGGGGCTACGCCAGTTGATTGAAAATGATAACCCTGAATTCTTGACGCAAGATTGGGTCGACAGGGTGCGCAACATTCTGACGGTACTGGTCTTGGGCCGAGCACCTTGATGAGTTTGTTGCCCAAGCGCCGCCGGGTTGGCGCGGCCATCGACTTTCGGGGGAGCAGCGCAACGAATGGCGTGTTTCGGTATCCGGCAATTGGCGGATCACGTTCGAAGAAAACGAGGGTCGGATCAGCCGTCTGAACCTGAAGGACTATCACTGATGAGCCCCAACGGCATCAAGGTGAACATGACCCCTTCGCATCCCGGCGTCTTCATCCGCAGGGAGGTACTCGAAGAGCTGGGGCTGAATGTAACGAAGACCGCCAGGATTCTGGGGGTTCGCCGGGCGACGCTTTCGGCCTTGCTCAACGGCAACGCGGCGCTGACGCCAAGGACGGCCCTGCGCATCGAAAAAGCCTTTGCCCTGAACATGGAATTGTTGCTGCGGATGCAAGCGTGGCACGACGCCTGCCGGATGCGCGCCCGCGCAGACGAGATCACCGTCCAGCGCTACAAGCCCGCCCGCGAGGCCGCAGGTTGATGCTGTGTGCCGGGGCGTCCTATGGCACATCTCAACAAGGTATTGCACTTCATTTGAGAATTTAGGGGCTCCGGCGACCTCAGATCCAATTCAGGCGGACACTTGGCCCGGCAAAAAAACCTGGACCCCGGATCAAAGCCCGCCCCGTACTTGATACGGGGTCCGGGGTGACGGAACCCGTCATCATGATCCCTGTTCGGAACGTCGGGTTACGTCTGCGGCTAACCCGACCTACATCACGCCAACGGCGACGCGATACCCAACTCACCGCAGAGCGCCAGCAGAGCCTTCTGCGCGTCGGCCCGCACGGGAATGCCGTGGCGCAACCGTGCTTCGCACCGTTCGTGTTCCAGCTCGCCGGGCAGCAGGATGCGCGGCACGCCGGGCGCGGGCTCGGATTGCTTGATCTCCGCACACAATTGCTCGATGCGCGCTTCGAACTCGTGGCGCGGCATGAACACAGTCGGATCGAGCACGACGAACAAATGCCCGAGGTCGTGACGGGTCTGCGGATCGGCGAGTTGATTCGGCGCGTGGGCCTGCCCGAAACCGGCGCCGGTGAGCACGCCGCACAGAACTTCCAATACCACGGCGAGGCCGTAGCCCTTGTGGGCGCCGATGATCGGGCGGGCGAGGAAATCGCTGCCCAAGGGGCCGCGGGTAGGCGTTTCCGCCGCCGCGGCGCTGTCCTGCGGCTGGGTGGCGATAAGCGACATGTCCAACACGACCGGCGCGCCGTGACGATGGGGGATGGCCACCGCGAAGGGGTTGTTGCCAAGCGCCGGGGTCAGCCCGCCCCAGGGTGGCAAGCCGATCTTCAGTTCTGTGTTGGTACCGACGAATCCCAGGAAGCCTTCGGTCAACGCTCGCATGGCGTACGTCGCCATGGTGCCGAGCGTCGTCGAGTTTCGCACCCCCACCAGCGCAAATCCGCCTACCCCTGCCGCCTCCAGACAGCGCGTCATCGCCCGCATGCCGACCACCGGACCCAAGCCGTTGTCGGCGTCCAGCAGGGCGAACGGGCCACGTTCGTGGACGACTCGAATCTGCGGTGTCGGGTTGATACCGCCGGCCTGCAAGCGGCGGACGGTGTTTTGCAGCCGCGCGACGCTGAAGGCATCGAATCCGGCGGGCTGGCGAAGGGTGCTTTGCAAGCGGGCGTCGGCGACTGCCGCGGCGTCCTCGTCCGGCACCCCGGCGTGTTGGTATACCTGCTGGTAGAAGGCATGCAGGAGCGGTGCGGCGATGTGTCCGACGGGGTTTAAGGGCGTCTTCTGGATGGGTCGTGCCTCGGTTTGACGTCTTGGGGATTGGCGGCTTTGCACAAAAAGTGAATTGCGCCCTATGTCGTAACCGTCGGGATCTGTCTGCGTCACGTGGGCTTGTGTTGTATTCAGGGCGAGGGTGCGGCGGCGGTTTGCAGTTGCTGCCTGATGAGGTCGATCTGTCCTTCGTTTCGGGAGACGCGCTCGCTGAGCTTGCGAAGTTCCGAGACGTCGTTTTCCAGGCGCTGGAGGCGCTGATCCTGAGCATCGAAACGTTGGTTTACCGCGTTAAAGCGTGCGTTCATGTATTTGTCTTGGGCGTCGAAGCGGCTGTTCATTTCCGCTCTGAGGTCGTCGAAGCGTTGGTCAACGGCGTCGAAGCGTCGGTCAACGGCGTCAAAGCGTTGGTCAATGGTGTCAAAGCGTTGGTTCATGGGATTGATAATGCCAAATTGGATGATTCCGGTGAATCCGCCGAGGATGACGGTGATTGCCATTATGGTTGCCGTTATGGCTCCCGCATTGTCTTTGATCCAATTCCATGCCTTTTGCATGGGGCCTCCAAGGTCTTGAAGTTTGAGGAATCATATCACAGGTTGAGGATAATCCGGCTTTGTTGGCACTCGGCTTCCCCGGATGCCTTCGGCAGGGGATACCGTCGCCAAGACCTTCAGCACATGTCTTGTTGCCAGAACATCAATCCTTACCCTAACCGTGCCCCCCGCCGATTGTGCAATAACGTACGTGTTTTGACAAATTTGTCCGTGTTTTCGCAGATGGGTATCGTCGGCAGGCTAGGGGCCGGCCGCTGGCTCCACGGGCAATCCCAGGGATTGTCGGGCAGACGGCGTGCGGCCCGCTTCTGATGTTTCTGGTACACTTTTTGCTTATCTCCTGTCCTGCAGCCATCTTATTCTACCCTTACGGAGCCGTTCACAGGGAGCCGCCGGATGAAGCTCGCGGCCTACGATACCGGACGATTCTACGACGAGTTGGTTCGTCAGGATGGGCAGGCTCGTCCAGGCGCGGCGCCGCTGCTGGAGCGCGTCACCTCGCTGCCGGAAGGCGAACTGGTGCGGCGGCAGCAGGCGGCCGAGCGCGACCTGCTCAACCTCGGCATCACGTTCACGGTCTACGGCGACGAGGCCGGCACCGAGCGCATCTTTCCGTTTGACATCCTGCCCCGCATCGTCGGCGCGGCGGACTGGGCCACCATCGAGGACGGCCTGAAGCAGCGCATCCAGGCGCTCAACCTGTTCATTGACGACATTTATCACGCCCAGCGCATCCTCAAGGACGGCGTCGTGCCGGAAGAGCTCGTCCTGTCGGCGCGCAACTTTCTGCAGCCGTGCGTCGGGCTCAACCCGCCGCAGGGCATCTGGTGCCACATCAGCGGCATCGACCTGGTGCGCGACGGCGACGGGCAGCTTTACGTGCTCGAAGACAACCTGCGCTGCCCCTCCGGCGTGTCGTACGTGCTGGAAAACCGCCAGGTGCTCAAGCGCACCTTCCCGCAGGTGTTCGAGGTCTCGCAGGTGCGCCCGGCGGACGACTATCCCAGCCGCCTGCTGGACATGCTGCAGTCCCTGGCGCCGGCGGGGGTGCCCAATCCCACGGTGGTGGTGCTCACGCCCGGCATTTACAACTCGGCCTATTTCGAGCACGCCTTCCTGGCGCAGAAGATGGGCGTGGAACTCGTCGAGGGCCGCGACCTGGCAGTGGTGGATAACCTCCTCATGATGCGCACGACCAAGGGCTTCCAGCGCGTGGATGTCATCTACCGGCGCATCGACGACGATTTTCTCGATCCGCTGACCTTCCGGCCCGATTCCTATCTCGGCGTTCCCGGCCTCATGCAGGCGTACAAAGCCGGCCGGGTGGCGCTGGCCAACGCTCTCCCGGCACCGGGGTGGCGGACGACAAGGCCGTGTACGCCTACGTGCCGCAGATGATCGACTACTACCTGAGCGAGGACATGGTGCTGCCCAACGTGCCGACGTACGTCTGCTGGGAGGACAAGCAGCGCCGTTACGTCCTGGAGCACTTGGACGAGCTGGTGGTCAAGGCGGTCAACGAATCCGGCGGCTGCGGCATGCTGATCGGCCCGCACGCCTCGGCCGCGGAACGCAAGACGTTTGCCGAGGCCATCGAGGCCAACCCGCGCAACTACATCGCCCAGCCCACCCTGTCGCTGTCGCGTGCGCCGGTGATCGTCGATGGCGCGCTGGAAGGCCGCCACGTCGATCTGCGGCCCTACATTCTGTACGGCGCCGGCCGTCCCTACGTGCTGCCTGGCGGCCTGACGCGCGTCGCGCTGCAAAAAGGCTCGTTGGTGGTCAATTCGTCCCAGGGCGGCGGCAGCAAGGACACCTGGGTGCTGGCGAGGGACTGACCATGCTGAGCCGCGCTGCCGAATCCATCTACTGGCTGCACCGTTACATCGAGCGCGCCGAAAACGTCGCCCGCTTCATCGACGTGAATCTCCACCTGATGCTCGACCTGTCGCCGGACAGCCCGGAGCAGTGGCAGCCGCTGGTCAACATTACCGACGACCGCCACGACTTCGCCCGGCGCTACGGGACGGCCACCAAGGAGAACGTCTTCACCTTTCTCACCCACGACACCGCCAATCCCAACTCGATCCTCTCCTGCCTGCAAGCGGCGCGCGACAACGCCCGCTCGGTGCGCGAAATCATCTCCTCGGACATGTGGGAGCACGTCAACAAGTTCTACCTCATGGTACGCCGAGCGGCCCGGCAGGCGCAGGACACGCCGCACGATTTTTTCACTGACGTGAAGAACGCCAGCTATCTGTTCGTCGGCATCACCGACGCCACCATGTCGCACGGCGAGGGCTGGCACTTCGGGCGCCTGGGGCGGCTGATCGAGCGTGCCGACAAGACTTCGCGCATCCTCGACGTGAAATACTTCATGCTGCTGCCGCAGGCGAGCGACGTGGGCTCGCCGGTGGACGACATCCAATGGGCGGCGGTGCTCAAGTCGGCCAGCGCACTGGAGATGTACCGCCAGCGGTTCGGGCGCATCACGCCGGTCAGCGTGGCGGATTTCCTGCTGCTGGACCGCGAGTTTCCGCGTGCCATGCACTACTGTCTGGTGGAAGCGGAAACCTCGCTGCACCTCGTTTCCGGCACCCCCATGGGCAGTTTTCGAGACGAGGCCGAGCAGCGCCTGGGCCGCCTGCGCTCGGAATTGGATTACGCCGCCATTCAGGAGATCATCGGCGTCGGGCTGCACGAGTTTCTGGACCGCTTTCAGTTCAAGCTCAACCAGGTGGACGACGAGATTTCCAACACCTTCTTTGCCATGCGTCCGGTGAGCGGACAGCGGCGCGGCGGGGGTTGAAGCATGACTCATCACGTCACGACACGCGAGGCAGCGGGGGCGGTGCGTAGCGGCCTGTTTGCCGGCTATAGCGCGCCGACCGGATCGTACGACGAGACGTTTGCCGGGGACGGCGAGCCGCGTCCGCATTGGCGGAAGGTGGTTCAAACGCTCGAGGCCATGGGCCAAGGGGAACTGGCGCACTGCTGGCAGCAGGCGCGCCGGATGATTCACGAAAACGGCGTCACGTACAACGTGTATGACGACGCACGGGGCATGGAGCGCCCGTGGGAGCTGGACCCGCTGCCGCGGGTCATCGGGCCAGCGGAGTGGGCGTGCCTGGAAGCCGCCCTGGCGCAGCGGGCGCGGCTGCTGAACGCCATGCTGGCAGACGTGTACGGCCCGCAACGCCTGCTCGCCGAAGGGCTGCTGCCACCGGAACTGGTGTTCGCGCATGCCGGCTTTCTGCGGCCCTGCCACGGCCTGACCGTACCCAACGACTGTTATCTGCACGTCTACGCCGCCGACCTCGCGCGCACCCCGGACGGGCATTGGTGGGTGCTGGCCGACCGCGCCCAAAGCCCGGCGGGGTCCGGCTACGCGCTGGAGAATCGCCAAGTGCTGTCGAGCATCCTGCCCGAGGCGCTGCGGGACTGCCAGGTACAGCGGCTGGCATCATACTTTGCGGCCCTGCGGCAGACGCTGCACGACGTGGCGACACGCCACCGCGACAACCCGCGCATCGTGCTGCTGACCCCCGGGCCGTACAACGAGACCTACTTCGAGCACGCCTACCTGGCCCGCTACCTCGGCTACACCCTGGTCGAGGGCGGCGACCTGACGGTGCGCGACGAGCGCGTCTATCTCAAAACACTGGCCGGCCTGCAGCCGGTGGACGTCATCTTGCGGCGGCTGGACGACACGTTCTGCGATCCGCTCGAGCTGAATCAGGCATCGCTGCTCGGCACCGCGGGCCTGTTGCAAGCGGTGCGGGCCGGCAACGTCAGTGTCGTCAACGCGCTGGGCAGCGGCTGGCTGGAAAGCGCCGCGCTGATGCCGTTTCTCCCCGCCCTGTGCCGCCGTCTGCTGGACGAGGAACTGGCCTTGCCGTCAGCGCCGACGTGGTGGTGCGGGGACGCGGACAGTCTGGCATACGTGCTGGACCATGTGGAGGAACTCGTGGTCATGCCGATGCGCTCCGGCGCTGGGCGGGACATGGTGCGGGGCGATCGGCTGAGTCGCGACGAGCGGCGTGAGATGGTCGACATGGTGCGCGCGCGGCCCTGCGAATACGCGGCCCAGCAACGTCTGTCGCTGTCCAGTCTGCCGGCGTGGAACGGCGTCGGGGTGCAACCGCGGCAGACGGTTCTGCGCACATACGCGGTGGCCGCGCGGGACACGTACAAGGTCATGTCGGGCGGCCTGACGCGGGTTTCGGCGAACGACGGCCCACCGGTCATATCGATGCAGAGCGACAGCGGCAGCAAGGATACCTGGGTGCTGTGCGAGGGCCAGCCCGACACCCTGACGCTGCTGCCGCCGGCCGGTCAGCCCATTGCGCTGCGCCGCAGCGGTTACGACTTCCCCAGCCGCGCGGCCGACAATCTGTTCTGGATCGGCCGCCACAGCGAGCGCGCCGAAGGGCTGGTGCGCCTGCTGCGCAGTCTGTTGATCCGCCTCAACGACGAATCCGGGCTGAAAAGCAGCACGGCGTTCCCCGTGCTGTTCCGCGCTGCGCAGACCTGGGGGTTTGGCCACCTGACAATCCCAGGGAATCAGCCGGACGACCTGGCTTCGCGGGCGGCGGCGCTATTCACGATCCTGTTCGATCCGCAAGCCGCCCACAGCGTGCGTGCCATCCTCGGCACCCTGCATCGCGTGGCGGCCACGGTGCGGGATTACATGACCCTCGAATCGTGGCGCATCATCACGCGCCTGGACGAGGACTTCAACCGGCGTCCGCTTGCCAATCACGTCGAACGCCTGCCCGACGCTCTGGCGTTGATCGATCACACCATCATGATGCTGTCGGCTTTCAGCGGCCTCATGGAAGAAAACATGATTCGCGGCCCGGAGTGGCATTTTCTGGACCTCGGGCGGCGGCTGGAGCGTGCCGCGCACACCACTGGCCTGCTGCGCAGCACGCTCGTCGATGCGGACGACCGGGAGGGGTCGATACTGGAGGCGCTGCTGGAGATCGGCGACAGCTCGATCACCTACCGCTCGCGCTACCTCACGACGCTGCAATGCGTGCCCGTGCTGGACCTGCTGCTCACCGACGACTCCAATCCGCGCGCCGTGGTCTACCAGTTGGTGCGGCTTGCCGACCACGTCGAACGCCTGCCGCGCGACCACGCCATGCCGTCCTTGAGCCCGGCCCAACGGCGGGTGATGGCCATGCTCACGCGGCTGCGTCTGGCAGAGGTCGAGGTGCTGTGCCAGATCGGTCGGAACGGGCGGCGCGGGCATCTGGAAACGGCGTTGGCAGAGCTTCAGGCGGACTTTTCAGGGCTCTCGGATACCATCACGCATCGCTATTTGAGCCACGCCGAACTGACGCGGCATCTCGCCCTGACGGGCGGCTGAGGCGGCCATGCGCTACCGCGTGCGACATACCACGACGTATGCCTACTCCAGCGCGGTGTCGGTGTGCCACAACAAGCTGCACCTGTGCCCGCGCCAGTGCCGCCATCAGACGTGCTCATTCCACGAATTGCTGTTGTTCCCCGAAGCCCCGGTGGTGAGCCGGTCGGGGGATTATTTCGGCAATCCGGTGACCTTCTTCACCCTGCAAGAGCCGCACTGGGCGCTGACCATGACGGCCAACAGCATCGTCGAGATAACGCCGCTCGAGCTGCCGCCGCTGGCGGTCTCGGCGGCGTGGGAAGACGTGCGCGACGGCCTGCGTCACGACCGCAGCGCCGAGGGACTGGAGGCGGTTCAATTCGTGTTCGATTCCCCGTACGTGGCGGCCAGCCCGGAATTGCTGGCGTACGCCGAATCGTCCTTCACCCCTCGGCGGCCCTTGCTCGAAGCGGTCCGGGACCTCACCGAACGCATCCACGCCGAGTTCACTTACGACCCCGGAGCCACCGCGGTCAACACGCCGCTGGGCGACGTCATGCGTCACCGCCGCGGCGTCTGTCAGGACTTCGCGCATTTGCAAATCGGTTGCCTGCGCGTCCTCGGCCTGGCCGTCCGCTACGTCAGCGGCTACCTCGTCACCCAGTCGTCCGGCCCCAACCCGCTCATCGGCGCCGAAGCCTCGCACGCTTGGCTCTCCGTCTACTGCCCCGGCCACGCTTGGGTCGACGTGGATCCCACCAACAACATGTGGCCCTCCGACCGCCACATCACCGTCGCCATCGGCCGCGATTACGGCGACGTCAGTCCCATCAAAGGCGTCTTCCTCGGCGGCGGCAACCACACCATGGAGGTCGCGGTGGACGTCATGCCCATACCGTTGTAAAACGGCGATGGAGCCTCGCACCCCGCATAGATTTCCCTGATTGTTTATTGTCGGGTGCGCCGTGTAAGGCGCCATTCTTGGACGGATTGTGCCGCGCCACCGTGTATCCCGGTGTGTTCGCTTGGCGATGTCGGCGGTTGTCGGCTCTATCGAGCTGCGGCCGACCCTGCACGCTGTTCAGTCCGGGTTGAATGTGGCGCTGACGAACAAGGAATCCCTGGTGATGGCAGGGGAGATGACGCGCGCGCGAGCCACCCGGACGTCGCCTACTACCTGACCGGCGATGCCGTCATAAACCGCGCCTTTACCGACACCACACAGAACGAGATGCAGACCCTGACGCCGGTCGTGCTCCTCCTCATTATTGTCGCCAGCGCCGGCCTTCTACGTTCGGTATTCGGCACCCTGGCCATCGTTGCGGCGCTCATGTTCGTCATCAACACCACCGTGGGATTCGCCGGCTGGGTCGGCACGGTGTTCAATCCCGCCAATTCCGGTGTGCCGATCATCGTGATGACGGTGGCCATCGCGGACTCGGTCCACATTGTTTCGGCCTTTATCTTCGGCATGCGTCGTGGTCTGGACAAGAACACCGCCCTTACGGAATCCCTCCACAACAATGCCTGGCCGGTGTTTCTCACCTCGGCAATCTCGTGGCGTTCGGCGTGCTCTGCGCTTTTGTCCATTCCATGGCCCTCCTACCCGCCTTGCTTTCGGTTTTGCCATTGCGGGCACGTCCCGCCCGCGAAGGAGAATCTGTCTTCTTCGACCGATTCAGCGCCTTCGCCGTGGCGCGCCGCACCCCCATACTCTGGTTCGCCGCCCTTGTGACAATCGTTCTGATCATTGGCATCCCTCGCATCGAATTCACCGACAATTGGCCGAAGTACTTCGGCGAGCGTTACGAGTTTCGGCACGATACGGATTTCGTCATCGACAACCTGACCGGCATGGAAACCCTGGAATACTCGCTGAGCGCGGGGCGCGAAGGCGGTGTCTCCGACCCCCATTATCTGCGCGCGGTCGATGCCTTCGCCGAATGGTACCGAGGGCAACCCGAAGTCACCCACGTCCAGGCGTTTTCGGACATCATGAAGCGTCTGACATCATGAAGCGTCTGAACAAGAACATGCACGGCGTCGCCTGAAGCCGTGCGCGCCACCTTTCGCAGCGTAGGCCGCGCGCTCTGGACCATGCTTCCTGGTATTCGCCTCATCGGGATTCGAGCTCAGCCGAACGCTCGGTCTGATGGTCACTATCACGGTCCTCTCCGCAGCCACAAAGTTTTCGGCGAAGCAGTGGCCATCCTCGCCGCCGGCGCCCTGCTGACCTACGCGTTCGAAGTCATGACCCGACTTGGCGACGCGGTTTGCCCCCGCCGTGTTGCTGGAAGCCACGCACTGTCTGGCGCGCGCGGCGGGCTGCTCCGGCATAGTGGGGGGCCAAATTGTAGACATGGCCTCGGAAGGCCGGAAGGTGTCGCTCGACGTGCTCGAATATATCCACCGCCACAAGACCGCTGCCCTGATCGGCGCAGCCGTCACCATCGGCGGTTTGCTCGGCGGCGGTTCGGCGGTGCAGTTGGAGGCGCTAAAACGCTACGGGCAGGCCATCGGACTGGCGTTCCAGATCGCCGCCGACGGCCTGGACGTGGAAGGCGACAGCGCCGCGCTGGGCAAACGGGTCGGGCGGGACGCGTAGCACGGCAAGGCGACTTACCCGGTTCTGCTCGGGATGGAAGCCTCGCGCCAACACGCCGCGGCGTTGACGGGGAGGTGGCATTGAGGCCATCATCGACACCGGCTTCACCGGTCATCTGACGCTCCCAACGGCGTTGATTGACCGACTGGCCCTGTCTTGGCAAAGTCGTGCACAGGCGCTACTGGCCGACGGCAGCACGCCGGATCGACGCCATCCGGCAGAAATGCCCCGAGGATTTTGACGCCCTGGCCCGGCGACTCGAAGCCGCTGTCCAAATTGGATCATGAGGCCCACATGACATGGTTGCTGATCAATCATGAACGGCTGTAGCCTGAGCATCCACACGAACCTGTATCCAGGAGGAATGACGTGCCTACCATATCGCTTGAGTCCGAAAACGAAGCCCTGCAACGAACGATAGAGTCGTCATACTGCCCCGCTCCGATAAGAGAGGCGCGGCAGCGGCAGGACCGGATACTCGGCCAGCAGCTTCGGCAGGGCCCGTACAACATTGCCGACATCGGCTGCGGCAATGGCTATCATGCGGTGCTGTTGGCGCCAGTCGCCCGCCTGTACCACGGTTTTGAAATATCGCCGCTCATGGCCGAGGCCGCCCGCGAGTTGTGGCGCAACGCGCGCCCCGACAACGCGCGGATTTTCGTGGGCGACGCCGCGCAGGCCGCCGTCGAGGAGGCATTCTACGATGTTATCCTCTGCCTGTACTTCACTGCCGGCAACATCCGGGACAAATCCGACGACCTCAGCCTGTACAGCGACGCCTATCTCGACCGCAATCCGCGCTTTATCGACGTGATCTCCCGTTTCTACCGGGCACTGAAGGCCGGCGGTTCCATGTTCCTCACCCTGTACAAGGACGTCCCCGAGGCCGAGACGGCGCAGGGCGATTTCTACGAGCACACGGGGCAGCACGTCGTCACACCGCGCGGCGGCGGGTCCCGATTCGTGGCGACCGCGGAAGGCTTCTGGTCCGCCCGCTGGACGCAGGACAGCCTGCTGTCCAATCTCGACGCGTGCGGAATCGGCGCCGACCGCGTTGCCTGGAACGACCTGAACGACATTGCCTGGCTGGCCGAGATCACAAAGTAGCAATCCAGGTCAGCGGCCACCGATCATCCACCGCTTCCTGCAAGAGGACGTCATGTATCCCACTTACAATCTGCGGGAACTGGTCAAGGACGTGGCCCTGCGCTTGGCCGGCCGAAACGACAAGGCGTACCGGAAGCTGTCGGTCAACTACGGCGGTGGCAAGGCCCGTACCCTCATTACGCTCAGGCATAATGAGAGTAATGACGTCCACGCCTTCAAGGTCGTGGTGGACGACGCGCCCTTGCTCACCACGATCAAGGCCGACAAGCGAGCCCGCATCCAGGAAACCGCTATCAGCTCGGAAGCGATGCTGCTGGGCGGCCCCTACGACTTGTGGCGGGAGGGAGAGCCCTCCCGGCGGGTCAAGCATCTCGTGGGCGCCTTTGCGCAGTTCCCCAAGCTGCCCAAGATGCTGCGCCACAGGGAAATCCTCGATACCGTGGTGCAAGGGGTTCAGCAAGGCATCTGGGTGGCGCGGGTCGTGCGTCCGGACCGGACGACCAAGACCTTCTGGCGCACCGCTATCGACGAAACGGCCCTCAAGGACGCCGGTCTGGAGGTATTGCTGCCCGAGGCGGCCACCCTGAGCGAGCTGGCGCCCGGCGCGCAGACCTGCAAGTCCCAACCAGGGAAGGCATCCGCGAAGGTGAAGGAACCCCTTACAAGCCCAAGCCCCCCGGGTTGCTCAGAGCCATAGCCAAGGCCGCTGCCGGCAGCACCCTCAGGTTCAATGTCCGCATCGAATCAGAGGGAGAATCCGCCCCCGACACGACAGGGGTGGAGACCATCAACGCGCTGCTTTCCAAGGTCTCCGAAGAGTTGAAGCTTGGTTGAGACCTGCATCTCTGCCGACCGGCGAACCTGCTGCCGAGTAACTCGAACGACGGGCTTCATCTCACCCTGTAATCCACCACATACAACCTTCAAGAGGGTTTGCATGGCCGAAATCGGCATGTATTATATTGATAATGATTGTCATTTTTATTTACCACTGGATACACCATCCATATTCGGGGAGTGACCTCATGCCAAGCTCTGCCCTGAACCGGCGCAAGTTGTGGACCATGTCGTGTGAGGTGTTATTCCAGAATTTCGCGGCTTCTTTGACGCCCGACCTCATCGTTAAACTCTGCCGCCGCTACCAGTATCCTATCCCCTGCCCGACGCCAACCATAGCGACCTCGCCCTTTACCACCTGGCGCACGAGCACTGCCATCGGGATTCGCCGTTTTCCAGGCAGGTGCAGCGCTACCTCAATCGCAGGCACGCGGCGCTCGTGTCGCAGATTGCCCAGCTACCGCCGCTGGCCGTGCGCGCCAGGGTGACGGAGGTGCTCGCCGAGGAGCAAGTGCAGTCTTCGAACCTGCTGCCGGGCATGATGTGGGCGGTGTGCAGCGACCCGCGCCCGGAAGTGCGCCCGATCGAGCAGTTCTTCATCGAGGAGTTGCACCTGCGCAGCCACTGCCTGCTGCTCGCGCAATTCCGGGGCGAACCCCACTCCGATGCCGACCCGGCAGCCGCGAATGCGGAACGCGAGGCTCTGGAGCAAACGCTGAAACGACTCGAAACGGAACGGGATAACCTGCGGCAGGACGTGCAGAGCCCGCAGCGCGCGAATACCCGGATGAACCAGGACAACGCGCGCTTGCAAGGCGATCTGGACGAGGTCAAGCAGCACTGCGCGGCGTTGGAGAAGCAACGCCGCAGCCAGGCCGCGCAGGCGTCTCAAGGCGTCACGCTGCGTGACGTCAGAAAGTTGCAGTATGAAGTCGCCCGGCTGAGCGACGCCCTGCGCGCCTTGCGGCCGCGGTGGCTTCATACGAAGGCACGCTGCCGTCGAACAACGACCACTCTGCCAACGAAGACGCCCCCGGCGAGCCGCCGCTGCCCGAATGGCCCGTCTTCGATCTGCACGGCAAGCGGGTGGCGCTGATCGGCGGGCTTACCAAGGCGTCCGGCCATTACGAGCAGACCATCAGCGAACTCGGCGGCCTGTGCATGCGGTACGAGGGCAGCGCGAATCAGGGGCACAAGAAACTGGCGCGGATCATCCGGCAGGCGAACGTGGTGTTTTGTCCGGTCGACTGCGTCAGTCACGGCACGGCCAGCGCGGCCAAGAAGCTGTGCCGCTCGCTGGACAAGCCGTGCCACTTCCTGCGCAGCTCGGGCATTTCCCACTTTCGGCAGAAGCTGCGCGAGGTGGTGGCCGGCTAGAGCATTTCCGTATCGGACTGAATCTTGTGTGGATTGGCGGCTTCAAGTAGGCCGGGTTAGCCGAAGGCGTCACCCGACGGCAGCAGCCTGAGGGGGCACAGTGGAATGTCGGATTACGCTTCGCTAATCCGACCTACAGCCTGCGCCGGGCTCAGGTTTCCAGCACGACGTCGAAGCATTGCAGGCGGGGGTGGGCGAGGACCATGCCCTTGGGCAGGGGATCGCCGCGGTGGGCTTGCACGAAGTGGTCCGAGTGCATCCAGGCTTCAAAGGCTTCCTTGGAGGCCCAGGTGGTGTGCGAGGCGTAATGCACGGCGCCCTCGGACGTCTCGCCGCGCAGCAGGCGAAAGCTCTCGAAGCCGGGCACGCCCTGCAAGCGGCTGCGGCGCTGGCGCCAGCGTTGCTCAAAACCCTCGGCCTGATCCTCGGCCACCTGGAAATTATTCAGCGTGATGTAGGCCATCATCCCTCCCTTTATTAACCTGACGTTTCCCACACGGTGTCCACCTTGCCATCGCCGGTGGTGTCGCTCTCGACCTTGTGCGGCTCGGTGCTGCCGGGTTTGAAGTGCTCCCACTGGTCCGGGCGGCCGTCGCCGTTCTGGTCGTATTCGATGCGCGCCACATGCCCATCGGCGTGGTAGTGGTGCCATTGATCGGCCTGGCCGTTGTTGCTGGTATCGAAGGCGCTGCTGGCGAGCACGCCCTCCTTGTATTCCATCCAGGCGTGCGGCTTACCGTCGGCATCGAGGTTCTGCAGCACGCGGGCGATGCGGCCCTCCCCATCGTAATGGATGATCTGGTCGATTTTGCCGTCGGCGTCCTCGTCGATGTCCACCTGCCCGACCTTGCCGTCGGTGTAGCGGTGCCACTGGTCCACCTTGCCGTTGCCGGTGCTGTCGATCTCGATCAGCGACATGCTACCCGAGGGGTCGAACGACTGCCACTGCTCGGGCTTGCCGCTGAAGTCCTGATCCAGGGCGATGCGCGCCACCTTGCCCTGTTGGAACGTCTGCCACTGGTCGGGATTGCCGTCGCCGTTGGTGTCCTTTTCGAGGCGTTCAAGCTGCTTGTCGGCGCCGTAGAAGAGTTGCTGCTCGAAGGTGCCGTCGCCGTCCTCGTCGCTGGTCACGCGCTGTAGGGCGCCGTCGGCGTCGTAGAATTCGTGCTGGTCCGCCTTGCCCGAGCCGTTGGTATCGAACTCGGCCTGCACCGCTTTGCCGTCCCGGTACGTCACCCAGTGATCGACGCGCTGATCGTGGTCGCGGTCCTTCTCCAGACGTGTCAGGACGTCCGATTCGTAGTATTCCCATTGGTCGATCTGGCCGTCGCCGTTGGTATCAAACCGCTGCACGACTTCCGCCGCGCTTACCGGCAGGCACAGCGCGATCAGCCAGAGCATCGCCAGCACAACACGCATGATTGCTCTCCTCACCTGTCTTCAATCCGATAGGTAATCGGCACTTCCATCAGGAGTTCACGACGCCGAATCTCGTCGGGAAACCGCGGCAATTGGCCGACCCGCTTCAGAGCTCGCTTCGCGGCATCGCCGAACGAGTTGTGCCCGACGACCTCGACGACCTGCGGGTCCATCACCTCCCCGTCCCAGCGCACGGTGAAGCGCAGCACGACCCGGCCGCTCAGCTCACTGCGCTCGGCGATCCTGGGATAGCGCTTGTGGCTCTCCAGGCTCTGGAAAACCAGACTCAGGTAGGACTGAATGGCATTCTGCTCCTGCTCGGCCTGAAGCCGTTCCCGCTCGGCTTGCAGGACCGCCGCCGGGGAGGGTTGACGCGGTTGCGACAGGGCCGCCACACGAATCGGCACGGGCGAGACGGTTTGCGGCACGGTGGCCGCCACGCGGCTCGGCGTCCGCCTGCCGGTCGTCTGGGTGGCGGCGTGCGACCGTGGCATCGTTGCGGCCCGGCGTCGCGGGACCGGTTTGACGACCACCGGCTGCGGCGGCTCGATCGGCGCAATGTCCGGGCGCGGCTGGTGCTCCTGCACGACAACGTGTTCGCGCGGCGCGTTGACACGTTGTTTCCGCTGCTCCTGCGGCTTGGGAATCACGGGCTTCACCGGCGTCGGCGCCACTTGCGGCTTTACGATCTGCTCGGGCCGTGTTTCCACCCGTCGCCGCGTCCGAGTAGCAGCGCGCTGTTCCAATTCCGGTGGCTTGGGCACCACGGGCTGCACCACCGGAGCCGGCGCCACCTGCGGCTTCACGATCTGCTCGGGCCGCGTTTCCGCCCGTCGCCGCGTCTGCGTGGCGGCGCGCTGTTCCAATTCCGGCGGTTTGGGCACCACGGGCTGCACCACCGGGAGCGGTGCCACTTGCGGTTTCACGATCTGCTCGGGCCGCGTTTCCACCCGTTGCCGCGTCTGCGTGGCAGCGCGTTGTTGCAATTCCGGCGGTTTGGGCACCACGGGCTGCACCACCGGGATCGGCGCCACTTGCGGTTTCACGATCTGCTCGGGCCGCGTTTCCACCCGTCGCCGCGTCTGAGTGGCAGCGCGTTGTTGCAATTCCGGCGGCTTGGGCACCACGGGCTGCACCGGGGCCGGCGCCAGCAGCGGCTCGACGGCGTGTTCGGGCAGAGTCTCCACCCGTTCAATCGGCTTGGGGGTTTGCAGGTCCGCCAGGGGTTCGACCGGCGCGGGTTCGATGGGTATCGGTTCGGCGACGGCAACCTGCGTCAGCATGGGAACCGACGTCGGCACCGGCTTGTTGAAGCGCACGACGTAGCGCGTCAGGCGGTAAATGTCGGGGGGGCGATTGAACCAGGGAAGATGCGGCAAGCCGGTAATGAACAGGACGTGCAGGAAGATGGAAAACCCGAACATCAGCAACAGCAGCCGACTCGCGCCGGTCATGGGCTGGCCTCCTCCTCCTGCGCCCGCTGCGTTTCGATGGTGAGCTGAGTGGCGCCCGCCCCTTTGACGGCGTCCATGACCTTGACGAAATACCGGAAAGCGCTCTGCTCATCGGCGCGTACCATCACCGGCAGTTCCGGGTCCTCGGCGACCGCCGCCTCGATGCGGCCCTGCAGTTCCTCAAGCGGCACGAACCTCTTGTTGATGAACACGTCGCCGTTGCTGCTGACGGAAATGGTGAGGATGTCGTTCTGCGGGGTGTCGGATTCGCTGTGCGCCGCGTCCGGCAGATCAACCTCCAGCGTCGGCTGCACGAACACCGAGGCCAGCAGGAAGAAGATCAGCAGCAGCAACATCACGTCGAGCAGCGGCATGAGGCTTGGCCCGGACACCGCGCTGCGCTGGGCTTGCTCTTCGCTGGTGTTAAGCATCAATGGACTCCGGATCCGGGCGGCCCATCAGGCGGATGAGGGCGGCGCTGAAATAGTCCATTTCAAAGGCGCAGCGCTTAACGCGCTGGTCCAGGGCGTGGTGGAAGATCACCGCCGGGATGGCCACGCTCAGGCCGGCGCCGGTGGTGAGCAGCGCCTCCCAGATGCCGTTGGCGAGCATGCTCGGGTTCACCGCCCCCTGCGCCAGCGCCACCTGCTGAAAGGCCTTGATCATGCCGATCACCGTGCCCAACAGACCGAGCAGCGGTGCCAGGCCGGCGAGCAGACTGAGGGCGGGAAGCCGCAGGTTGAGCAGGCGCAATTCCCGTCTCGCCTCCATCAGGGCGGCTTCTTCCAGGTCGGCTTTTTCTCGGGAACGCGATTCCAACACGGCCCGCAGCACTGCGGCCAGCGGACCGCGGAAGAAACGCAGATGGGCGTAGGCACCGGCCATGTCATCCTGGGAGATCATGTCCTCGACCGGGCCGAACAGCGCTTCGGTATTGGTGCGGGCGCGCCGGATGCGCACCCACCGTTCCAGGGTTATCGACAGCACCAGCACCGAGCACAGCAGCAGCAGGTACATCAGGCTGCCGCCCTTGTGGAGAAAGGCCCAGCCGGCTTGCCAGTCGATGTCCTGCCAAATCTCCGTCCAAAACATGGTAATACCCCGTGCAGGAGGGTCAGGCGGTCGCCGCGTGCCTAGAAGTCGACATCAAACGCCACGTAATAGAAGCCGCCGTTGAACCCGAACGGTGCCGAGCGGCGCGAGTACTGGAACACGCCGGTGGGGGAATCCACGATCAAATTACCCTGAGAGTCCAAGAGTCTGCCACTTCTTGCCGTCTCGTTGTCGGCCTCGTCAGGGGTGACGTTGAACAGGTTGTTAGCACCGATGCTGAGCGTGCCGAATCCCAGTCTGTAGCCGAGTCGAAGGTCGGTGAGGTACTTGGCGCTGTACTCCTGCCTCTCCCCATCCAGCACGGTGTAAGGCCCATACCCATGGAGCGCTGCTGCCACCGAGAAACTGTCTAGCCCATACGTACCCGAAAGCGTAACGCGGTAGCTGGGCTGCCACTCTTCGACAATGGAACGGTCCTGTTCGGTGAAGAGTCCAGCGGGCAGACCCGCTGGCAGGTTCACCGTGGTGATTTCGGTTTCGGATACGGTGGCCAGGAATTTCAGGCCCAGGTCGCCCGTCGCCACGAACGGCACGTCCCAGGTAGCAACGACATCAACCCCTCGAGTCCGCGTGTCCGCGGCATTCATAAAGAACTGTGCGGCGGAGATACCGGCTTCGTTGAGCGCGTTCCGAACGTTTTCTGGAAGATCCTCATTAGGAGTACCATCATTATTGAGTGGCCTCACTTGGCCGCTGATGATGATCCGGTCATTAACATCAATATGATAGAAATCCGCGGTCAGGCTGAAGGAAGGTAAGGGCTGGTATACAAAACCAACGCTTCCGGTGATGGAGGTTTCCTCATTCAGGTTGGGAATACCAACTGCCTCCGCGATGGAACCGTCGTTCCGGAACGTGCCGACCTCGAATGCCTCACCACCCCGAAATTGAGTACTCACGTTGTTGAAGTAGAGCTGCTGCATGGAGGGTGCCCGGAACCCGGTGCTCACCGAGCCGCGCAGCGCGAATTCGCCGCTGAGATCCAGTTTCGTGGCTACCTTTCCATTGAGCGTGCTGCCAAAGTCGCTGTAGTTCTCAAAACGCACAGCCGGACTGATCAGGAACGTCTCAGAAACATAGAACTCCGTATCCACGTACAAGGAAAAGGCATTCCTCGACTCGTCCACTTCGTTCGAGGGCTTGAAACCGGGAAATACCTGGACGCCGCCCGCAGCCCCGGTAGGTCCGCCATCGTAATCTCTGTAGGAGTATTCCTCCCCCGCTTCGATCTGGTAGCGGTCCAGTCGATACTCCAAGCCCCACGCCAGATGCAGGGCATCCCGCAAGGGCCAGGAGAAGTCCAGATTGACGGTGGTGAGATCGAGATTCAAGGTGCCGGCGTCCGCGGACGCCGGCGTCTCTGAGACTACGAAATCCGTGTTTCCGCAGGCTGCGGTCTCATTGCCAAGCGCGCAATTTACCCAAGAGGCATTTTGAGAGTTTTTTACGTTGAAGTTGAAGCTGTTGCCACCGTGCACCACGGCGAGATCAGCCTTGAGACTGTTTTCAAATTCGCGCACGATTCCGCCGCCAACCGAAAAGTCCGAAATCGTGGTCTCAATAAGCGGCAGGAAGCCGTCCGGGTAGATCGAACCCAATGGATTTCTGTCACCCTGATTGGCTCTGCGATAGAAGCCGCCGCTTTCGTTCTGCGCCCTTGAAAAGTCGCCAAAGGCGTACACTTCGGCCCCAATCCCGTCAATGGGATTGGAGTAATTGAACGCGCCGCTGAATTGATCCAACTCGGCATCGCCGATGCGGAAGTTACGACGATTAAAGGCGTGTTCCTTGATGTCATATATTGGGTCTGCATCCACACCATATTGACGTTCAGCGCTCAAGCCCGCGCGATTCGTGGCGCCGCGATGGCTGAACTCCAGCGCCGCATGCAGCACGCCGTCCTCGCCGATCTGAAAGCCCTTGTTGAGGCGGGCTGTGTAGCGGGTGCCGTCGCCTTCGTAGGTCTGGCCGACGGAGGTGTGGAGGGCGCCGTCGTAGCTGTCCTTGAGGACGATGTTAATGACGCCGGCGATGGCGTCGGAGCCGTACTGCGCCGAGGCGCCGTCGCGCAGTACCTCGATGCGCTTGATGGCGCTGACCGGGATGGCGTTGAGGTCGGTGCCGGCGGTGCCGCGCCCGACGGAGGTGTTGACGTGGATCAGGGCGCTGCCGTGGCGCCGTTTGCCGTTCACCAGCACCAGCACCTGGTCCGGCCCCAAGCCGCGCAGCGTGGCGGGCCGCACCGAGTCGGTGCCGTCGCTGATAGTCGAACTGGAAAAGTTGAAGGAGGGAATCAGCGCCTGAATGATCCGGCCCACCTCGCTGTGCCCGGTTTCGAGGATCTCCTGCTCGGTGACCACGTCGACTGGCACGGGCGAATCCGTAACACTCCTGCCCTCAACGCGGGTTCCGACCCCAACCACCACCAGTTCCTGCAACTGAATCGGCTCGTCGGCGGGCTCCGATGCGTGTTGATCGGCTGAAACGCCGGCGGCGAGCAGGCCAACCAGCAGCATGGACAGATAGCCGGCGAACCGGACCTTCGCGTAACGTCTCATTGCTTCCTCCTGTGGCCCTGCCGCCCGAACACCCTCCAGCCGGTGGCCAACATGGTCATGTTATGATGAAGGTATGCTGTCGTGGCACGCCTTTTTACAGGGTGGGGTGGGTGACTTCCCTGGTTGCCGGGTAGCGCTTGAACGAACGCCAAAACTGCGACGGCCTTAACAACCAGCGGCACGAACTCGCACAATATAGCGCATCTTGCCAACGCATGGTAGAAGGAGAAGGACCGTGATGATACGCCCGAATCGGGTGAAGGATCGACTCCGCCAGGGCCGCTACGCCCTGTGCTTTGCGGCCTGGGGGTACAGCGGCGCCGACCACCTGGAGCGACTGGTCCCGGCGCGCCCGGACGGCGTCTGGCTGGAGGGCGAGCACGGCGACGTGAGCTTCTCCGACCTCGCCAACCTGACGCGCGCCATCGACCTGATCGGCGCCACGCCCATCATCCGCGTGCACCAGAACGAGGCGGGCGTCATCTACCGCTGCCTTGATCTCGGCGCCATGGGCATCGTGGTGCCGCACGTCAACAGCCGCGCCGAGGCGGAAGCGTTCGTGCAGGCGGGCAAGTTCTGGCCGCTCGGAAAGCGCGGCTCCTATACCAGCCGGCAGGGTATCGGGGTGCCGGATTACCACAATCTGGCGAATGACCAGACCCTGCTGAGCGTGCTGATCGAAGACGTGGTGGCGGTGGAAAACCTGGACGAGATTCTCGACGTGGAGCACATCGACGTGTTCTTCGTGGCCCCCGGCGACTTGGCGCAAACCATGGGGCTACCCGGTATGGCGGGCGACCCGCGGGTGCAGAAAGTGGTGGACGAAACGCTGGCCCGCATCGTGAAGCGCGGCAGAACCGCCGGCGCCCTGGTGACCGAGGCCAGCGCCGCGCACCTGTACGACTTGGGAGTGCGATTCTTCATGTCCGGCCCTGCCACGTGGATCGAGGCCGGTTTCAAGCAACTCGACCAAGCTGCCGCAGGAGGTGGGGCATGACACAAATCAGACCGAACCGCGCCAAACGGCGGCTGGCCGCCGGCCAGCACGTCATCGCCATCGAGGGGCTGAACCATCCGGATGCCATCGAACGCCTGGCGCCGCTGCAGCCGCAAGCGTTCTGGCTGGAGGGCGAGCACTGGATCGCCTCGCCGACCAACATCGGCGACCTGACCCGCGCCTGTGACGTGTCGGGCAGCACGTCCATCGCGCGCGTCGGCCGTGCTCAAAAGCAGCTTATCTATCACGCCCTCGACCTCGGCGCTCAGGGCGTCGCCGTGCCGCACGTTTCCACCGCCGAAGACGCCGCCCGCGTGGTCGACGCCGCCAAGTTCGCGCCCATCGGCCATCGCGGCATCTACATCAGCCGCCAGGGCATCGACGTGCCGGATTACTTCCAGAGGGCAAATGACGAAACGCTGGTGGTCGTGTTCATCGAGGACGCCGAGGCGCTGGACAACCTTGATGCCATCCTGGAGGTGGATCACATCGACGTGTTTTTCGTGGGGCCGGGCGACCTGTCGCAGGCCGTTGGGCACGTCGGCGAGTTCACGCACCCGGCGGTCACCAAGGTGGTGGACGACACCATCCGGCACATCATCGACCGCGGCCGCACGGCCGGCACGGTGGGATTCCAGAACAACATGGCGCACGTCGCCGAAGTCGGTGCGAAGTTTTTCCTGTGCGGGGCGACGTCGTGGGTTCTGCAAGGGTTCAACGACCTGCGGGGAACGCTGGAGGGAATTGAGCGTCAAGCCGTTGGGTCGAATTAAACACCGGTGGGACTGCGATGGCGAAGATATGTAATGGCTGACGTCGGCAAGTATATTTGTGGTAATTTTCAGCGAGTTGCGCGCAGTGGCCGCCGACATGTCAGGCGCCGTCGGTTTCCCCTTCGATGTTCACTCATATATTGATCGACCATTATGATTAATTGACATGAGAAAGAGCTTTTGACAATCTGCGAAATCACCTGGAAGCACCCCAAATTGCGGGGCATGCACAATTCACCGCGGAAGAATCCGGAGGTATGGCATGCGTAAGACGATTCTGGAGTTCTGGATCTCTCGGTTCTGCGCCTGGAGTCTCATTGTGGTGGTTCTGGCTGTTTGCGGGTGTGCCGGGATGGCCGATATACGGGGCAGCCAGGAGTTTCTTGGTCCATACGCCCAAGGCGACTACATGGCAGCCGCAGGCACCCTCGGCGGTGACAACGCGCTCGACTATGACGAGGAGAACCTGCTCACGTCGCTCCAGGTAGGTCTGGCCTTGAGAGCAGCGGGCTCGTTCGAGTCGTCCCAGGTTGCTTTCGACCGCGCGGAATCGCAACTCCTGTGGAAGTCAAACAGAATCAACAGTCTCGAAGACTTGCTCGGGGCGGGGTTGACGGTCGTGAGCAGTGATCTCGTGCGGTCGTATCAGGGGAACATTTATGATGGGGTTCTGATCAACACCTACAAGGCGATAAACGCTCTGCATCTGGGCGACGAGAGCCGCGCCCGGGTCGAGTTGAACCGAGCGGATCAGCGTCAAACCAACGCCGTCGAACAGCTTGCCGTGAAGGTCCAGGCCTTGAGGGCAGAGGATCCCGAGGAGAATGCGCAATCTGCGAACGTCGACAGAACACTTGATGACGTCATGAAACCGGACGGCGCGGTTGCGCAACGTTTGGCGGCCGTCGAGGCGCTTGGTGAGTATCGTGATCTCCGCAACCCGTTTACGGACTGGTTGCATGGCACCTTCCGTCTGGCAACGGGCGAATCCAATCGCGCTTCGGACTTGTTCCGCAACGCGGTTGTGCTTGATGGCCGACAGAATCGCCACGCCCTGGAGGACCTGATCGTAGCGGGGGAGGCCGCTGGTAGTTTGGGCGATGTTCCGGCACGGGTTTGGATCGTTCACGAGGATGGTATTGGGCCGCATCTGGAAGAGTTTCGGTTCGAATTCAATGTCTTCACGCCGAGTGGGCCAATCTTTTCTGCCATTGCGCTGCCGGAATTCGTGGTTGGCAGACCCGCGTTAGGTACGCTAGGGATTCGCGCCGACGGCGTGGAATATCGGACCCAAACCCTGCTGAATGTCAATCGTTACGCGGCTACGGAGTTTCGCGCCGGCTACAACGCCATCGTCGGCAAGGCCATTGCGTCGACCGTGGTCAAAACACTGGCGCAAGTCGTTGTCAACGAGACCTTGGGAGATCAAGGTCTGGCCGGGGCATTGCTCGGCATTTTCGCCAACGCTGCAATTTCCGCCACGACGAGAGCGGACACACGGATGTGGCACGTCCTGCCGCATTCGATTGGTGTGGCGAGTCTCCCGCGTCCGGCTGACGGGCGGATCTTGGTCGCGACTGGTTCAGGCGCCGCCATTGATCTAACGTTGCCACCCACCGCTTTCGCTCTGGTCACCGTGAAAACCGTCACTGCGGGAGCGCCGCCGGCCATCCACGTCGCCGCCATGGGCCGCGGGATGGAACAAGCGTCCATAGACCCACCGCCGCGGATATCTGGAATACAGGCTCAGATCATCAAGGTGTCCGATGCAGTTGGTGTAACCGAGGAGGACAGGCCGTCCGCAGTTATGCCAGAGCCGCCTTCGGTCTCAACAGAGGTGATAGTGGCGCCCTCGTCTGGCGACTGGTGGGTACCCTGGGTGTCGGTCGACAAGCGTCTGACTCGTCGCGGATTGCGCGATCTGCGAATGACTCGAGCGCGAAACGCTACTGGCCTGCTGCGCGTGGCAGGCGACTTTTTCAATCAGTCGAGAAGGAAGTTGACGGCGGCTTACCGGTTCACTTGGCTGGATGCGGCGGGTCAACCGGTGGATAGCATTCTCGGTGATTGGCAGGTGGTTCATGCACTGCCGCGCGCGCGGGCAATGCTTGCGGGAACCGCACCGAGAGACGATATTGCGCAATTCCGACTTGAACTGCTGTCGGCATCTCGTCTCAATTGACAATCTCCCCACTCGGACGGGCCAACGAGAACGTAAACGAGAACGTATATGAGGAGACACCAAATGAAATCAGGCTACGGACTACTCGTTCTTGCTATTTTAGTCGGGTCAATCGGCTTGACCGGATGCGGTACAACGAGCGTCGTCAATCTTAGTGATCCGACATACACGACGCGTCAACAAACAGGCGGTGAGACAACGTTCGGCCTGGACTATCGTGATTTCGAATATTCCGCCAAAAAGGCTGTAGATTCATTCTTGAACAGTCCGTTGTCCCGCAAGCCCGGGAGCTCGGCGCCTTGGATCATGGCGATCAGTCGCATTACGAACGACACGACGCTTAATCTTGATGCAGACCAGTTGGTCAAGAAGATGCGCGTTGCGCTTCTGAACAGCGGACGCGTGATGGTAACGACGGCAGTCGGCGCGGACGGGCCGGAAGACGCACTGAGCATGGAGGTTCGACAGCTCAGGGATTCGGATGAGTTCAACCAGGACACGGTTGCGGGTAGGGGTACGATGGTTGCGCCTGATCTCAGCCTGTCTGGAAAAATCATTCAGCGCGTCAACCGGGTTGGCAACAAGCAGCAAGCCGACTATTACTTCCAGTTGACGGCGACCAATATTGAAACCGGCCTGGCCTACTGGGAGTTCGAGGCGGTTATCGCCAAACTGGGTCCGAACGATAATTTTGTTTGGTAGACCAAGGAACGTGTGCGCCACAAGGTTGTCATGTCGATTGAGTATCGCGTAATTCTCAATGATAGGAGCATAAGACGATGAAGAAGCAATCCGAGCAGACTGTGTTGATGCTTGGGAAAGGATTCCGGAAAGGTTCCTTCGTTCTACACGCCGGGCTTCTTATGCTGGCCGTTTTTCTGATGGTTAGCCATGCGGTGGCTGTCGCAGCCGAGGTGGAGGCGCCCGCTGCCGACTCGACGACGGCGGAAGAAGCGACGGAACGACTGCCGGACGATTTGGCCAACCAGCACGTTGGCATGTACAGTGCTGGTTTGATGGCAGATTGGGAGGATCTCCTTGACGAAAAAGGTCTTCAAGAAGGAGCAAACGAACGGGATATATACATAGCCAATGGTCGACAAACGGTAGAGTTTCCGATAGATCATCCAGGATTTCATGAGTCGCGTAGCATGGCATATGAGATTGCTTACCTTCGTGCCAAGGTCACGCTGGTAGGGTTTCTCGGAATCGAGACCGGAAAAAGAACTTCGTATGATGCTCTTGAGAATGCACGGTGGTCAGATGGTCAAGGGGAAGCCCTCGAACGCCTGAAGCAAGTGGATCGGATTGCGAAAAAGATGCAAGCTCTCGCGGAAGCGCAACTCGACCAGGCGCTCGTGCAGGTTGATCCGATGTATGATCCGGATAAGTATGGCAGTCGCGAGCAGAAAGAGGAGGCTTTCCGCAGCACCTTCGAGAGGAAAATTACGGCAGTGTCTTCAAGCTTTGTGTCTGGCGCCATGCCCATGGCGGTGCTAGAAGGGCCAACGCAAGATGGTAAGTCTTACGAGATTCTCGTTGGATTGGTGTGGAGCCCTCGGCTTGAACTTGCTGCTCGAGCAGTCGCTGGAGGATATGCGCCAGCGAACACAGGCAAAGCGAGAGTCCGTGTTTCTGACTGGTTGCCGAAGCGTAAGGACTCTATCTCCGCAAGTTGGGGTGTTCACAAGCTGATTGATGAGAACGGTGACCAAGTATTCGTCGGATTTGGTCAGGCCGCACCGCGCAGGGCTTCACCATCTCGCCGAGCAAGGGCAGAGGATATGGCATTAAGTCGGGCCGAGGTTCGTGCCATAGGTGCCATACGGGGGTTCGTGGGTGAGACCGTGAGATCGGAAAGAGCAGATGAGGGCGAGGAGACCGCCACCGAGTATGCTGACGCAGCCTTCAGCGGGGAAATTAGGAACGACTTTATGGAGAAGCTGAAGTCAAACACCGACGCCATTGAATTAACAGGGCTCACAGTGGTTGGCCGGTGGGTTGTACCGCATCCAGCCAATGGACAGAAGGTTGCGGTTGTAGCGGTCTCTTGGTCTCCGACAGGCGTGGCGACGGCGAAACGGGCACAAGAGGTAATGCGCAATCCGAACAGAGCATCTCCTAAGAAAACCACGCCCGACGAGGAGGCCATAGAACCGACCCCAAGGTTGTTGCGCAGAGAGAACATCCAAACGGAGGATTTTTAGAAGGGAACCCATTGCCATATGGTGCTGCGCCAGAAGAAGCCGAAGATGTCGAGATTGCCGTCAAAATGGTGGAGGCAGCCATGGAACGTACAAGAAAACACGTCCTGGCCGGTCAGGTCATAGGGGTCGTCACGGTAGCGATATGTGCTGCCTTCTTCGTATCAGTTGCAAATGCGCAGGTTCGCGCCGTCACCCGTGATGTTGACGGGTGGGGAATCAGCGAACAGGAGGCAGTTCTGAATGCGTTGCAAGAGGCGACATTCCAGATCTGCGGGGTTCACATCGAGTCGAGGATGGAGACCGGGTCGCTGCTTGTGGAGGACGATGACCGTACGACGATGATCGAAAAGGTCAATCGGCAAATCAAGGTTCGCGGCAAGAATCCGAATTGCGGCTTCGACGGCTACGACATCCTTTCCGTAGGGCGCGCTGGTTCACAGATTCGGGCGGCGGTTCGTGTGCGGTATTCGGTATACCGGGTGCCGGGGCCATCAATGGATCGGCGGCGGCTGGCCGTGCTCGACTTTCCGATGGAAGAGGTTCATCTCCACGGGGTCGGCGGTGGACGACAGTTGCAGGTTGATGGCCGTGCCGTGCGCGTTGGTACAGACGTTGACTTCAAGCTTGTCAGGAAGCTTCAACACGGTTTCCGTGCAAAGGTGGAAGAGCTGTTGACGCAAGGCCGGCGGTTTGGCGTGCTTGATCGTCAACGACCGGAGGTGTACGAGGCCGAGAAACAAATCCTCGCATCCGGGGGCGTGGGCATCGGCGAACGGGCCCGGCTCGGCAGAGTCATGGGAGCAGATTACTTGGTGTACGGCACGATCGACCGGGTCGCAATTGAAAACGAGACCCGAGTCATCCGAGCCTCCGGTGAGCGAATCGAGCGATCCCACGGGGCTACAAAGGTGCGATTCACCGTGCTTGCTGCGGCAACGCGGCAGGTCAAATGGTCCTCCGCTATTACCCTCGACAGTAGGCTGCCCCCGGGGCTGAGGCCCGAAGCAGCAGCAGAGGCCCTTCTGGAAGAAGTTGCGGTTCGCATGGTCGATGAATTGACGGAGAACATCTATCCGCCGCGCGTGACAGAAGTGCTGGGACCAGGTCAGTTCGTCGTCAACCGGGGTGGCAACACGGTTGAAGCGGGCAGCGTGTTTGAAGTCTTTGCGGTAGGCGACTGGCTGTTGGATCCCGATACCGGTGAACGGCTCGACCAGCTCGAAACCTCCGTTGGCATTGCGCGGATTGTGACCGTCAAGCCCAAATACAGTATCGCCGAATTGATTTCGGACGTCGTTGACCTGTCACGGGGCATGGTGCTCCGCCGCCGTCAAGCAATGCCTGAAGAGGCGAGCCGTGTGCCGGCCCGCCAGCGCAGCTTTGCCGACGAGGATGGCGATGGAATACCGGATTACTTGAACCGGTTGAACCAGCAGTGAGGCAAGGATATACGCAACACCATAGAGGAGGTTGGCGGTAATGATCCGAGGTAAAGCTTTTCGACCCCTTGCCGCAGGAATTTTGGCTGCGGTTGCGTTCATGGCGGTGAGTCCGTCCGCTCAGGCCGGCTCTGATGATGACGAACGTGTGGTCGGTGCCATCGTGGGGAGTGTGATCGGCGGGGCGATCGGCTCGACAATTGGCAGGGGTGCCGAGCGAGGCGTTGCCATCGGGGTTGGGTCGCTGCTCGGGGGAATAGCTGGATATCATGCCGTAGATCCCGACCCCTATCGGCATCATCGCCGGGGACATCGCCATCTGAGGCACAGACGACACGTGTATTACGACTACCCGGTGTTCCAGCCTCCCATATACGTGCACCCACGGCACCCGCGGCGCGAACGCCATGTGCACCACCATTATTATGAGGCGCCAGCGCAGCCGCGGACTGTCGTGACGTATCAGCTTCCGGCCCCTGTGGCGTCCGTTACGCCGGTGCGGGAGGTGAATGTCGTTACGGCACCTCCGCGCGGTAGATCAAGCCGAAGTCTCGAAACCACGTTGACAGAATGCAAGGTGCTCGAAGCTGGAATAGCGCCGGTTTATGCCTGCAGGACGGCGGGGGGCGACTGGAGGGTTTTGAAGTAGGGGCGTCGTCTGGCAGGTCGTGGAGTAAATCGCCGTCAGGCGAGCTTGGCGGCAACGCGGTCGGCCAGCATGCGGATAAAGGCGGGGTGGCTGTGTACCGACTCGGCGCGCACGAAGCGGAGGCCGTGCTCGGCGGCGCGGCGCTGGCCCTCAACGCCGAGGTCGTACAGCACCTCGATGTTGTCGCACAGAAAGCCGATGGCACTGCCGACGATGGTCGATTTGCCGGCATCGGCATAGGCGGCGATGACGTCCTCCACCATCGGCTGCGTCCAGGGCACGGCCGAATCGCCGGACTGGGATTGGTAGGCAACGCGGTAATCGGGCCCGCCGAGCTGTGCGGCAACCAGAGCCGCGGTCTCTTCGATTTGTTTGCAGTATGGGGCGGTCCGCGATAATGACTCGGGCACGGCGTGCGCGGTGAGCAGGAGCGCTGTGTCCGGGGCGCACAGATTGATCTCCCCGTTGCGGCTCGCCTCGCTGATGCGGTCGGCAATCGCCTCGGTAAACCCAGCTTCATTCCACCACGGCTCTACCACCCCGATCACCCTCGGGGCACCCGTCCCGGCTTGCTCAATGCCCTCCCCAACGATCCGCAGATACAGGTCCCAACTCACCGACGACTGATGCGGCGCCATGATCAGCACCAGCATTTCCTGCACGCCCGCCGCTTTCATATCGGCAACAACCTCACGCACGTATGGCCGCCAGTGGTGATATCCACACCAGACCGGCACGTCGAGGCCGCGTGAGCCCAGTTCCGCGGCCAGCGCCTCGGCTTGCTTCCGGGTATAAGCATTGAATTCGGAATAGCCGCCGAATTCCTGATAATGGGCCGCCACTTCGGCGACGCGCTGGCGGCGCGCCGGGTTGTGGCCGAGGATGCCGGAGACAAAGCAGTGCGCCTCGCCCGGGCAAGGCGTGAAGCGTTCGCAGCAGCCCGGTGTCGGGCCGCCGAACGCCACCATCAGGAGGGCAGGGGTCGGGCAGCTCATGGCGTGCCGCTCACGGCGCCAAGGTCGACGCGAATCTCCAGACCCTGCCGCAGGTCGGCATACGTCGGCTGGGTAGCCTCGGCGCCGGCGGTGGCCGGGGCGACGCCGGGCAGCATGGCCTTGGTGCGTTCGCTGCTGATCTTGTCGAGCACGCCCCACCAGAACTGTTCGCGCGCCTTGAGACTCAGCAGGGCGCCGCGGCGAATCTGCTCCCGCGCTTCCGGCGTCTCGCAAAACGCCACTAGCGCTTCTTCCAACCACGCCCCGTGGTCCGCGTCCTGATCCAGGTGCATCGACCAGTACGTCACGTCGTCGTCAGCGAATCCGGCCTTGCGCAGGCCGATCATGACGTGCTCGAACATGGTGGGAATGGACCATTCATGACCTGGCCCGACCGCGCCGAGGCCGACCAGAAAGGGTTCCTGCGTACAGATACGGTAGTGCTCGCGGATGAAGCCGACCACCTCGGGATGCAGCGGGTAGCTCGCCTCGCTGCCCGGCGCGATACCGGCGGCGTGCATGAAGGCCCGGTAGGACGCGGCATGGTCGTCGCCATCCGAGCGCTCGCCGTACTCGTCCACCAACACCTTGGCGAGCCACCGCTTGGCTTCGCTGCTCGGCGCCCGCAGCAGCAGGAGTTCCATGTAGGTGGTGAAATTGGCGACCAGGGGATAGTGCTGCGAGGCCAGGATTTTGAAGTCGTGGCGGGTGCGCGGGTCCGTCAGCATGCGGCCCAGCAGCGAATGCCCGACGCCGGGATGGCACTGAATTTCCTCACGCAACGACCTGAGAAAGTCGCGCGCCGATTGGGTTTCCTGACGTACAACTGCCGATACCATGCCTGCTCCCGTCGCGAATGCCGTTTTGTGGGGAAACACCGCCGGTGGGGGTAGGTAATCCCGGTTGGCGGTGCGGCGTATACGATAAAGGATTGCCCCCGGGAGGGCAACGCTCGAACGGAGCAGGACACGACGGTTCCCCTGTCGTGGTCAGCAACAACTTCTTACTGTTCGCAATACGCCCCCAATGCGTAATACACGGTCTCGAGCGCCGGCAGCACGAACCAGTCTCTGTGTGGAAACCGCATGACCAGGAAGAAGCCCCAGATGGACATGACGGCGCCGATGTATTGCGGATGCTTGAGCAGCGAGAACGGAAAGTCGCGGCACCACGGCACCTCATGGCCGAAGCGGACGCCGTAATACACCCCGATCTTGCCCAGCCGGTAGAACACGCTGAAGTTGAGCACCTGTCCCGCCAGGATGAGCACGAGGCCCGCCGCCATGGGCCGCCGGGCCGCTCGCGCCGTCCCCGAAATAGCCGCATCAGACCAGAAACACGCCGATCTGAATGACTTTGAAGACGTAGAAGAACCGCTGCACACCGTCGACCGGGGTGCCCAGAAACCACAGCGCCGGACGCCGGCACAGGTCGCAGAAGGTCTCGGGATGGCGCCACACCCAGACGTAGAACAGGCGCTCCAAGCCGAGCAGCAGGGCGGCAGCGAGAAACAGGGCCACGCTCATCGGCTTCTGTTCGCTCGCGCCGGCAGCGGCCCTTTGGCAGCGTTGATGTAGCGGGGCGAGTAGGCCACGATGTCGGTGAAGGGATCGGTGGCCAGCTTGATGAACCAGATCATCGCCAGCCACGTGTTGTGCTTCCACATCAGGTACCCGACGTGCCACCCGACCACCAGCACCGTGAGCCCGAACCACTGCTGCGCCACCAGGTCGACGCGCGGCGCCGGGGGCCAGCCGGAAGCCGCTGTACACCTCGTCGAAGATCAGCGGCACGTTGCATTCCCGGCACACCTCGCTTAGTTGCCGCAGCCAGCGGGCGTAGTCGGAGGCGAGGTCCTGGGTTTGCCGCACGTTACTGGTGAGCAGCACCGCGTCGCTGGGCGGCGGGGCGTTGGGGTGAAACGATTGCACCGGGTTGATGAGCACGCCGGCGATTTCCTTGGAGCGTTTGCGAATCACGTCGAGCGACGCCGGGTGCATGTCCTTCAGGGTGAGGCAGTCGCTGATGGCACGCTCGCTGCCGAGCCCCGGCTGCACGCCGTCCCACCAGCCGTGGTAGGCGCCGGAGAACGCCACAATGAGTTTGCGGCGGGTGTTGAAGCGCGCCAGCCGCACCGCGGCCATGACGGCTTCGGTGCCGCTCATGTGGAACGACACTTCGTCGAGCCCGGAAATCGACTTGAGCAACGCGATGTTGTCGGCCACCAGCGGGTGCAGCGGCCCGAGAACCGGTCCGACGTCCTTCACCCGCTCCAGGCCCTACCGCATCCCGCTCGAAGCCGGCCACGTTGACCCCGTAGGAGCCGCCCACGTCGGGGCTCCAATGGCCGTCCAGGTCACGCAGCTTCGGTCCCTTGGAGGCCGTCACCACCGAGCACAGGTTGAATTTCTCCCGTATCACCCGCATGAACGGAAACGGCACGCGGTTGGCGTCTGTGAAGCGCAGGTCCGAGAAGCTGTCGCGGATGTCATTGCCCCAGTCGACGGATTTGGCGTATTTGGTCTGAAAGTACGTGGCCAAGCGGTCGAGGGCCTTCTGGCGGCGCTCCGCCCAGTGCGCCGCGGCGCCGTCGGCGCGGAAAAAGGCATCCTCGTCGTACTCGCGGCGTTTGACCCACAACGACAGGTGGCGCGACAGCGCGGGCATCAGGGGCAGCGGCGCGGAGGGTGTAAATGGCGTTGAAAAGCCGGCTTCCGCCGCGTATCAGCAGCCACGCCAAGCCGAGCCCGACGAACAGGAGCCAGCCGTCCTGCATCTGCAACTGACAGCCCGCCGCGGCATCCAGGCCGAGACAGCCCAGCCAGTGTTGTCGTGTCGTTTCAAGCCACATGTCGGCCTCCTTTCATGCACGGGGTCACAAGGCGTTTCTTCACGTAAATCCGGGCTGCGTTATAGCGGCGCGTTGGCCGCCGCGGGTCGACGCCCCGGCGGGTTCGGCATATCGGTCAGCAACGCGGCGAAGCGGTCCACAACGGCCGGCCAGTTCTGCGCCGCGGCATGGGCGCGGGCCTGCCGCACAGCCGCGGCGACAAAGGCATCCGCGTCGGCGTACGGCACCCGCAGACCGGTTTCGCCGGACGTGACGTGCATGCGGGCGGCGGCATAATCGTAGGCGACGACAGCCAGCCCGCTGGCCATGGCTTCCAGGACGACGTTGCCGAAGGTTTCCGTTTCGCTCGGAAAGAGAAAGACGTCGGCCGAGGCGTAGCAGGCGGCCAGTTGCTCGTCGCGGCGCAGGCCCGCGAAGTTCAGGTCGGGATATTTCTGTTGCAGCCTGGTGCGCAGCGGGCCGTCGCCGACGATGACCAGCTTGGTGGCCGCGTTCCGGCGCTGCATGGCCCGGAAGGCGGTAATCGCCAATTCGATATTCTTTTCCGGCGCCACCCGCCCGACGTACAGGGCCATCGGGTCGTCCGGCGCCGCGCCCCATTTGCGGCGCAAGTCGGCGCTGCGGCGTTGCGGGTTGAACAGGTGGGCGTCGACGCCGCGCCCGAGAACGCTGACGTTTCGGAAGCTCAGGTCCTGCAGGCGGTCGCGCAGGTCGAGGCTCGGCGTCAGGGTGCCGCGCGTGCGGTTGTGAAACCAGCGCAGGTAGCGCAACACGACGGGTTGCAGCCAGCCCAGGCGATAGTGCCGGCTGTAGCTGTGGAAATTGGTGTGAATGCGGCCGGCAATTGAAGCGCCGTGGACGGGCTTCACCTTGCGCGGCGGGCGCGCTATGATGCAAGGGTTGAGGGCGTCCACAGCCACCGCAACAATCAAACCGGACCGGTAAGGCCGAAGATATAAGGAGCGCAGCAATGCCATGGTTGGAACGAGAGCCGGGCTCTCTGTACTACGAGGTGACGGACCTCACGCCCCCTTGGGTCGAAAACCCCGGCACGGTCGTGTTTTGCCACGGGGTGAGCACGACCCACGGCATCTGGAGCACCTGGTTGCCGGTGTTGGCGGATCAGTACCGCCTGGTGCGCTTCGACACGCGCGGCTTCGGCCGCTCCACGGCGCCGGGGGCAGGCTTCCCCTGGACCATGGACCTACTGGTCGAGGACGTGTTGGCCGTGGCCCGGGCGGCGGGTGCTGAAGCGTTTCACCTGGTTGGTGAATCGCTTGGCGGCACCGTGGCCCTGGCGCTTGCCATCGCGCACGGCGATGCGCTCGACAGCCTCACCGTGTGTTCGGCGGCGCATCGCGGCGGCTCGATTCAGCGCGCCGGCGAGTGGCGCGCCTATATCGAACAGCACGGCATGGAAGCGTGGTCGCGCATGATGATGGACCTGCGGTTTCACGACAGCGGCGTGCCGGCGCCGGTCGCCGAGTGGTTTCACCGCGAACAGGCCGCCACCTCCGCCGACAGCACCCTCGATCTCGCCGATCTGCTGCTGGGTACCGATCTCACCGCGATGCTGCCGCGCATTACCGTCCCAACCCTGATCCTGGCGCCGAACGCCAGTCCGTTCATCTCGTTGGAGGTTTTCCTCGAGATGCATCGTCACATCCCGCACAGCGAACTGCAGGTCTTCGCCGACGCCCGTCATGGCCTGGTCTGCTCCCATGGCGCCGCCTGCGCCCAAACCCTCAAACAATTCCTCGCTCGGCGGCGCCTGCATGCGGGCGGGTGAAAGGGGGCGACCTCCGGCGTTTGACGGCACAACGGTAACAATGGCACGGTATGCCGTACCTGCGGTGCTTCCATGCCGCTCAGGTACGCGGCCTGTCTCCGCTCGGTTGAGGAACGCATTCCACATGCCTGACAGAACAGAGAATGCCCAAGGGAATCTGTCCTTCCCGGCGCCGCTGCCCGAAACGCCGCCAACCTTGCCTCAAACAGCCGCGCCCAACGGCGGCGTCCGCAACGAGCCCATCCTGGCGTGCGAGGACAATCTGCCCTTCATGGAACGCCTTGCCGACGGGCACGTCAAGCTGGTTATCACCTCGTCCCCGTACAACATCGGCAAGGGTTACGAGGACAGACTATCGCTCGCCGACTATCTGGACAAACAGGCCCGCGTCATCCAAGAAAGCGTTCGGGTATTGCATCCTCAGGGGTCGATCTGCTGGCAGGTCGGCAACTACGTCGATGACGGCGAGATCGTGCCTCTTGATGCCGTGCTGTACCCGCTTTTTCGCGCCCAGGGTCTCAAGCTGCGCAACCGCATCGTGTGGCACTTTGGGCACGGCCTGCACTGCACACGGCGACTGTCGGGCCGTTACGAGACGATCAACTGGTGGACAAAAAGCGACCGCTACACGTGGAATCTGGACCCCATTCGGGTGCCGTCCAAATATCCCGGCAAGCGTCACTTCAAGGGGCCGAACATCGGCAAGCTGTCGGGAAATCCGAAGGGCAAGAACCCGGGCGACGTGTGGGAATTCCCGAACGTCAAAAGCAATCATCCCGAAAAAACCGTGCATCCCTGCCAATTCCCCGTTGAGTCGGTCGAGCGCCTGGTGCTCTGCATGACGCATGAGAACGATGCGGTGCTGGATCCCTACATGGGCGTCGGGTCGTCCGTCATCGCCGCGCTCATGCACGACCGGCAGGCATACGGCTGCGACATCGTGCCGGAATACGTGGACATCGCCCGACAGCGCGTCGACCAACTGCGCGCCGGCCGGCTCCGCACGCGCCCGATGGGCAAGCCCATCTACGATCCCAGCAAGCCCAATGGGGGTCACTGATGCAGATCAAGGCCCGCTATTCCCATCTCAACGGCGAGGAATACCTGCTCGTTCATCGCAAGAAGCTGTGGGAAGAAATTCAGCACGTCATAACGAGAGTGGATGCCTCCGCCTGCCGCACAAAGGTCTCCAAGGAAAAAAGCATGGCCGGGGCGCTTGGGGTCTTTGACGTATCCACCAGTCCTGTCACCGAGACTCGTAGCCGGATTGTCGGGTAACCTTTGGCTGATTCGACATTTTTCTTCCCTCTGGATGTAAGTTCAACGTGGAGACGAGCAACATGGACGACTTCCAGCGCCGAGCGGAACGGGGTTTTGCGGGCCTGCAGGTGGCCGAGTCGCTTAAGCAGAACGCCCTGCGTGCCCTGGCCTCTTGGCTCACCGAGGACGCCTTGACGCCGTATCGTGCGCAACTACACTGGCTGATCGAAACGGAATGTTGGTCGCTCTTGCTGGATGGCTTTTATCGCGTCCTGCCCTTTGGCACCGGGGGGCGCCGCGGGCCGGTCGGCATCGGTCCGAATCGCTTCAATCCATGGACCCTGGCGTCCTCCGTGCAGGGGCACGTCGCCTACCTTCAGGAACGCCATCCCGGGGCGCCGCTCTCGGTGATCATCGCCTACGACGTGCGAGTGTTTCAGGACTTGCGCGGGCTGTATAACCCGGACCTCCCCAATCCGCTGCTCGGCATGACGTCGCGGGATTTTGCGCGCACGGCGGCGGGCGTGTACGCGGCGCACGGGATCGCCGTGCACATGCTGCCGGAAGATGCCGAGACGTATATCTCCACGCCCGAGTTGTCTTATACCGTCCGCGTCCTCGGCGCCAGCGCCGGGCTCAATATCTCCGCCTCGCACAACCATCCCGACGACAACGGCGGCAAGTTCTACAACGCCCAAGGAGCGCAGGACGTGCCGCCGGACGACGAGGCGATGGCCAACAAGGTGGCGGGCATCACGCGGGTCAAGACGCTTGATTTCGCCGCCGCCAAGGCCAGCGGGTTGCTGTCGCCGGTGCCGCCGCGGGTGCACGAGGCGTACGTGGCGCTGAACGTTGCGCAATCGCTGCAACCGGCGGCGCGGCGCGCCAAGATCGTGTTCACGCCGCTCCACGGCACGGCCGACAACACGGTCGGCGAGGTGTTGCGGCGGGCGGGGTTTGAGGTTGTCATGGTAGACGAGCAGGCGACGCCGGACGGCGCTTTTCCGGCGGTGCCGTTCCGCGCCCCGAACCCGGAGGTGCCGCAGGCCATGGCGATGGGCATGGCGTTAGCCGAAAAATTGAACGCCGACGCGGTGCTGGCCTGCGATCCCGATGCGGATCGTATCGGCGCCTGCTCGCGCACTCCGGACAGCGCCTACCGCTTCCTCACCGGCAACGAAATCGCCGTCCTGGTCACCCACTACAAGCTGGAACAGTTGCAGCACCTCGGACGCCTGCCGGCACGGCCGCTGGTGATCAAGACCGAGGTGACCACCGAACTCCTGCGGCCCATCACCGCCCACTTCGGCGGCACGCTGATCGGCGATCTGCTGGTCGGCCTCAAGTACCACGCCAACGTGCTGCACCAAATCGAGCAACGGCAACGATACGGCGCCGTGGCCGCCTCGCTGGACGACTTCATCGTCGCCGTCGAGGAGAGCCACGGCATCCTGGTGACCCCGGAAATGCGCGACAAAGACGCTGCCGGCGCCGCCCTGCTGCTGGCTGAGCTGGCGGCCTGGCAACGCCAACAGGGGCGGGTACTGCTCGATTACCTGGACGACATCTACAAGCGCTACGGCTACTTCGCCAACCTCGGCGCCTCGATGGTGATGAGCGGAGCCGAGGGCGCCGGCCGTATTCAACACATCCAGGACACCCTGCGCCACAGCCCGCCCAAGGAGATCGCCGGCTGGGAGGTGACACGGGCGGTCGACCACTGGGACGAGAGCGGCGCGCACGGCCCGCTGCTCTCCGACACCGACCGCGCGGCCCGCAACGTGTTGGCGTATCAATTGGCCAACGGCGCGCGCGTCATCATCCGACCCTCCGGCACCGAGCCCAAAAACAAACTGTACCTGGAAGTCCCGGCGCCGCCCCTGGGCATCGAGGCCGGAGACGGCGCCTTGGCGCGCAGCAAGACAGCAACCGACGCCCTGGCGCAACGTCTGGCCGATGACTTCACCCGCCAGATGCTGGCGACCATCGGCGTCGATCTGCCGGAGTATGCGCTGCGCATCTCCGCCTTGGTGCCGCTCGACAAGCGGCTCGATTTCGTTGAGCGCTTGGTGCCGGGTTTCGAAGAACGGGCACTCGCCTATGCGCAGGGCCAAGGCACGCCGGAGGCGGTATCGCGTTGGGTGGATGACCAACTCGCGTCATACGGCAAAGATGCCCGCGGCTTGGTGGGCGACGCCGTGTCGACCTACCTGCACGCCGGGCGGCAGCAGGTAGAGGGGATGACGAGCGCGGAAGCATTACGGCGCCGGCAGTGCCTCGATGCCATGGAAACCATCTTTTTTGGTCCGCAAGGCGGAGAACCGCATGTCACTTGATCCGCCCACCCAGTCCTCACCATCCTCCCCGGCCCGGTTACGCGACGACAGCCGGGCCATTTTTGCTGCCGGCGTGGCCGCCGTGGACCCTATGGTGGCGGTGCAGCGCGCCGTGGTGCGTCGTGGCGATACGTTGGAAGTGGACGGCGTGGCCTATGACCTGCGGCGTTTTGCGCATATTTACGTCGTCGGCACCGGCAAGGGGAGCGCCGTCATGGCGCAGGGTCTGGAGGCAATTCTGGGCGAGCGCATCAGCGCCGGGTCGGTGACGGTGAAGTACGAACACACCGCGCCCGTGGAGCGGGTGAGGCTCTATGAGGCGGCCCACCCGATCCCGGACGCCGCCGGGGTGCAGGGCGCCAACGCCGCTATGGAACTGGTGCGGCAGGCAGGCGCCGACGACCTCGTGTTCTGCCTGCTGTCGGGCGGCGGCTCGGCATTGTGGCCGGCGCCGAGCGGCGGCATTTCGTTGGCCGAAAAACAGCGGATGACCGGCCTGCTCATCGACTGCGGCGCGCGCATCGACGAAATCAACGTGATCCGCAAGCATCTGTCCGGCATCAAGGGCGGCCAACTGGCGCGCCTGGCGGCCCCGGCACGGCTGATCACCCTGGTGCTGTCCGACGTCGTGGGCGACCGGCTCGACGCCATCGCTTCCGGACCGACGGTGCCCGACCCGACGACGTTCCGGGACTGCTTGGACATCCTGACGCGCTACGACCTGCTCGACCGCTTGCCGGGCAGCATTCGCGCCCATTTGCAGCGGGGCTTGGCGGGAGACGCGCCCGAAACGCCCAAGGCCGGCGATTCTGTCTTTGAACTGGGCCAGACGGTGGTCGTGGCGAATAACCGCCTCGCCCTGCGCGCCGCTCAAGAGGCCGCCGAGGCGCGGGGCTACACGACCCTGCTGCTGTCATCCACCCTTGAAGGCGAGGCGCGCCACGTCGCCCGCATGCACGCCGCCATTGCCCAGGAAATTTGCCAAAGCGGACAGCCCATTCGCCCGCCCGCCTGTGTCATTTCCGGCGGCGAAACGACGGTCACCGTGCGCGGCAACGGCAAGGGCGGGCGCAGTCAGGAATTCGCCCTCGCCGCCGCGCTGCACGTCGCCGGGCTGGACAACACCGTCGTACTCAGCGGCGGCACCGACGGCACCGACGGCCCCACCGACGCCGCCGGCGCCCTGGTCGATGGCCGCACCGTGGCGCGCGCCGAAGCGCTCGGTTTGCAGACCGAGGCATTTCTGCACCGCAACGACGCTTATCATTTCTTCCAGGCACTCGACGATCTGTTGCTCACCGGGCCGACCGGCACCAACGTCATGGACATGTACGTCGTGCTCGTCGGTGCCTGACGTTTCCACATGTAGGTCGGATCAGCGTAGCGTAATCCGACCTTCCACGTCATCCTGAAGAAAGGGTTTTGTTCATGGAGCTAGGTTTACGAGACAAAGTGGCTGTCGTTACCGGCGGCAGCAAGGGTATTGGCAGGGCCATCGTGCTGGAATTGGCAAGCGAGGGCTGCAAGGTCGCCTTTTCGGCGCGCGGCGAGGAAGCGCTGCGGCAGACCGAGCAGGAGGCCGCACAGCACGCCGCACAGCGAGCGCCAGCGAGCGTAGAAGACAAGGCAGCACGAGCGCAGCAAGTGGTGCTGGGCGTGCAAGCAGACATGACGCAACCGGCGGACATCGAGCGCGTCATCGACGGCGCCGCGGCGGCGTTCGACGGCATCGACATTCTGATCAACAACGTGGGCGGCTCGCGGGGCGGCCAGACGTGGGACGCCAGCGACGACGACTGGAACCTGGCGCTGGACCTGAACCTGTTCGCGGCCGTTCGCGCCTCGCGGCAGGCGATTCCGCTCATGCGTCAGCGCGGCGGCGGGCGCATCATCAACATCTCGTCCATTTACGGGCGGGAAGCGGGCGGCCCCATGACCTACAACGTGGTCAAGGCGGGCATGAACAGCTGGTCGAAATCGCTGGCCAAGCAACTGGCTCAAGACGGGATTCTGGTCAACGTGGTGGCGCCGGGCTCCATTCTGTTTCCCGGCGGCTCGTGGGAGCGGCGGCAGCAGGACAACCCGGAGTTCATCGCCAATTTCGTGCGCACCGAGATGCCCTTGGGGCGCTTTGGCCACCCGGAAGAGGTGGCGGCGATGGTGGTGTTTCTCGCCTCGCAGCGGGGGTCGCTGATGACCGGCGCCTGCATCAACGTGGACGGCTGCCAGTCGCGGTCAAACATTTGAAGCAGGTTTGATCGTCCTTGGCTGGCAAGCCTTGTCCCGCCCGCCCTAGCGGCAATGCCGGGCGGTGAAGGTGACCTTGCCGGTTTTGGGATGCAGGTGGAGGCTGAGGCGCCCTTCGAGAACGGCCAGCAACTCCCGGCCCACCAGCTCGCCACGCCATCCTGCCAACACCGGGCTGCCCTCGGTGGGGAGTCGGTCCTTGCGATAACGCCGAACCAGCGTTTCGAGATCGTTGCGGTTGGCGATGAACGAGGCGGGGAGCTTTTCACGCTGGCACAAGGCTTTGAGGCTGGCGTCAAGGAACTTCACGGTCAGTTCCTCGGATGGTGTCAGGCGGTGGTCTCGGTTTTCCGGCTGCGGCTGATCTGCCTCGGGCACCTCGAACCCGCGTTGCACCGTCATCAGAAGGGCGTCTGCCGAGCGCTCCAATTCGCGCTGCGGCAGGCCGCGCAGGCGTTGCAAATCGTCGCGCGTCTGGGGCGCCCGGCGCGCCAGGTCGACCAGGATTTCGTTGCTGAGAACGCGCCCGTGCGGGCGATTGCGTTGCCGCGCTTCGTCATCGCGCCATGCCGCCAGCTCGCGCAGAATGGCCAGCCCTTGGGGCGACAGGTTTTTGCCGTTGCGAATGCGGCGGTAGAGGGTGCGCGGATCGCGTTCGTACAGGGCGGGATCGGTGTATTTTCGGCACTCGTCGGCGGCCCATGCGGCCCGGCCCATGGCATTGAGGCGCTTGCTGAGCTGGTCGTGCATCGGCAGCAGGTAGCGCACGTCGTCCAGGGCGTACTTGGTCTGCGAGGGCAACAGCGGGCGGCGCAGCCAGTCCGAATAGCTCTCGCCCTTTGTCAGCGACACGCTAAGCAGGGCGTCAACCAGCCGGCCGTATGACAATTGCTCGCCGAGCCCAACCATGGAGGCGGCGATCTGGGTATCGAATATCGGCTGGGTGAGCATGCCGGTATGCCAATGCAGTACCTCGACGTCCTGGCCGGCGGCGTGCAGCACCTTGAGAACGTCGGTGTCCGTCAGCACCTCGATCAAGGGCGACAAATCGTCCACCGTCAGCGGATCGACGATGGCGCAGGTGTCGCGGACGGCGATCTGGATCAGCGCCAGTTGCGGGACGTAGGTATTCTCGCGGATGAATTCGAGGTCGATCGCCAATCGTCCTTCGGTTCGCGCTTGCGCACAGAGGCGACGCAATAGCTCTGAGCTTTCGATATACATGGCGTGCTTTCTATTGTCGGGGATTGAGATGCTTGGAGTCGGGGAATGGCCCGTGGGGAGTCGGGAATGGCGGAACGCATGACGCGAATCATTGTAACAGCCCTGCTCGTTTTCGGCTATACGGCGGTTGTGGCAGCGGACGGCTCTCCGACGGCCGTCCGGGAAATTGCGCGCGGTCATGCCCTGCTGGCGGCGGCGCGCCTGGCACCGGCCGGAGAGGAAAAAGAGGACCTGCTATCCGAGGCTGTCGAGGCGTTCAAGTCGGGCTACCGGTGGTTTGGCCGTGACACCCAGGTGCGGGCGCTGCTGGGCGCGGCGCAGGGCTATCTGATGATGCAGACGCCGCGGCGCGTCTTTCCGTTCCTGTGGCAGGCGACGCCGCTGCAGCGCGCCGAGAGAAGCGCGCAACAGGCGCTGGTGATGCAGCCGGACAGCCCGGCGGCGGCTTTCCTGCAGGGATTGATTTACTGGCGCCAGGCGCGGACCGCCAAGGACCCAACTGAGCCCATGGCGCTAAGCCACGAATACATGGCCAAAGCGGCCGATTTGGGGATGCCCGTTGCAACGCCACGTTCGGGGGACGGCTCGCCGCCTGCCTTTCAAATGGACGACATACCCTCGGTGCTGCGCTACGCAGACGCGCGCGGCACGGGAAAACCGGACGATCTGCTGTTCGTCTATGAGAAGGGGGAGAACCGGTACGTCGTCGTGGTCGTGGTCGCTGGCAAGGCGTACCCGCTGACCGCGGAGGCGGCGACCGGGACGGTGGTTTCACGCGGCGTATTTGAAAAAATCAGCATCGACGCGCAGCCGCAAGGAGCGCCACAAATTGTCATCCATGCCCGACAGGATGGCCGGCTAACCGCCGCGTCGTTCGTGTGGAACGGCAATGGATTCGTGCCGTCAGACTAAGCGGGACAGCGGCTCACGGCGACGGCAGGAAGGCGGAACCCGAAGCGACGAGGCGCTGCAGTTGGGGGGACAGGAGGGCAACATCGAGAACCGGCTCGCCGCCAACGTCCTTGACCAGCGCCACCACTGCGTAGGTGAAGCGCAGGGATTGCGCCATCTGACGCAGGAGATCTGGCGACACGCCGTTTTCCAGAGGGGCATCGTGCTCAAGGGACCACAGGAGAATGCGGTTGGCGGTGACCACGCGGAAGCGCCCGTTGGCCTCGAGGGCCGATTGCAGCGCCGTCGTCCAGCGCCCGCGCGGGAGGGGTTGCGTTGTCGTGTTGGCAACCGGCAGAACCCCCAAGACCACCGGCCCCGAGGTGATGCGGACCTTGTCACCGCGCTGCGCCTCGGCGCCGGGCAGCGCCAGCAGTTGCGCCAGCGCGTAACGCTCGAAAACCTGCTCGACGATGACGTAGCCGATAGCCTCTTCGAGCCGGTTGACCACCTGCGCGGCATCGGTTGCGGGCGCGGTTTCCCGTGACCGCAGCAGGGTCAGTTGCAATCCGGGCAGGACGTGATCGCGGGCGCCGAGGCTCAAGTAGATGTTGCCGTCCTCTACCTTGACCACTTCCCCAGTCACTTTGGGAAAATAGCGGGCAAGCTGCTCGGCCACGTCCGTCAAGACAGCCGCGTCGGGCTGCGACCAGCCCTGGGCCGGCAAGCTTGGTCCCGCCCACCCTGCCAGCAACAGCACCGCGAGGCACAACAGCCGCGCGCAGCCGCGCAACGGCTTTTTCCGGTTGGCGGCCTTGTCTCGGGTCGAAATCACGTCTATCTCCTATCCTGATACGGGTCCGAAAACGGCGGCGAGCGTATCATCGCCCCGGAGAAGGTGTCAACCGCTTGACGTCGCCCCATCCTCCGCCATGCGGGAGAACCACCCATGCCCCTGCTGACCCGTTATTTTCTCAAAACTGCCATGCTGTACTTCGTTGCCAGTTCCTGCCTTGGCGGCTATCTGCTCATTGCGGTGGGTCTGCAGCGCAGCGTGCCGCTGGTGTTGCAGCCGGTATACTGGCACATGCTGCTCGTCGGCTGGCTCATGCAGCTCATTTTCGGCGTCGCCCACTGGATGTTCCCGCCCTTTGCCAAAGGCCAGCCGCACCGCTACCCGGCGCTGGCATGGCTCACTTACGCAGCCCTGAACGTCGGCTTGCTGCTGCGGGTGATTGTCGAGCCCTGGCACGGCGTCCGCCCGCAACCCGGTCTGGGATGGCTGCTGGTGGGCTCGGCGGTGTTGCAGGCGGCGGCGGGGTGGACGTTTCTGATCACGATCTGGTCGCGCATTCGCGGGCGGGGGCGTTGAAGCATGCCGAGGCTGAGTCGGTTCTTCCTGCGCGGCGGTTTCATCTGTCTGGCGGTGGGCATGCTGGCGGGCGGGTTGATTCTGGTGCAGAAGGGCACCGGGCGCTTCCCGTTCTTTTGGGTGCTGCTGCCGGCACACATCTATCTCGTGCTGGTGGGTGGGGTCACGCAGTGTGCGCTGGGGGTGAGCTACTGGATTCTGCCGCGTCTGGGAGCGGGCCGGGGCCGCGGCAACACGGCGCTGGCGTGGTCGAGCTACTGGGTGCTCAACACCGCCATCCTCCTGGTCTCCCTGCACCCGGCCGTCGAGATTGCCTTGGGGGCGCCCGCCGCCGGTGTAACCTTCGTATGCGGCGGCGTCCTGCAGGGCGTGGCCGCCGTCGCCTTCGCGCTGCACGCCTGGCCGCGCATTCGTCCTTCGCAGGCAAGTCCGCGCTAGAGCATTTCCGCATCAAGCTGTAGGTCGGATTAGCGAAACGTAATCCGACATTCCGCTGCGCTCAGCGGACCCGCCACGATGCCTGCAAGCCAGATGGCCGCACGGCCCAGAGCCCGCCGGAAAGGATCAAGGTGGGCGGCGACGCGCTCCGCAGGGAATGTCTCGCGCACGAACAACACCAAGCTGATACTGCAGAGAATGACTACAACCCCGGGCACAAGAAAGTGGCCTGCCGGTAGTTCTCGGGCCGGGCGGGCTGGGAGCAGGCTACGGTCGCTCCGGCGTGGTCGTGGCGCGCGGTCTGAGGGTCACGCGCGTGAATGGCCCTGAGCCGTCCGGGTTCACTTCCATCACGCGTGATGGTGCTCGTGGCGGTGATGCCCGTGGTCGTGGTGATGGTGGTGAACGTGGTCCGGCACGGCGTCGGCCTGCACCTCGCCGACGACGAGGCGCAGCAGGTTGGGGCCTGTGGGAAAGTCGCGGTTGCCGGCGCCGTAGCCGATGCGGTCGATGGTCATGCGCGGCAGCGGTCCGAAACGGTCGGCGAGGGTGGTGAGAATCGCCGCGCCGGTGGGGGTGGTCAATTCCAGCCGGGTATCGCCGGCATAGGCCGAATACCCCTTGAGCAAGGCCAGGGTGGCCGGGGCGGGCACCGGCAGCAAACCGTGCGAGGTGTGCACCGCACCATGGCCGACGTTGACCGGCGAGGCGACCGCGCCCTCAAGGCCCAGGGCGTGTGCGCCGATGGCCGCGCCCACCACGTCGACAATTGAATCCACCGCGCCCACCTCGTGAAAGTGAATCGCGTCCAGCGGCTCGTCGTGCAGGTGCGCCTCCACCTCCCCCAGGCGGCGAAAGATCGCCAGCGCCAGCTTCCGTATCTCGGGCTCCAGCTCGCTTTCGGAAATCATCGCCGCGATGTCGGTATAGCGTCGCGCCGGCTGCACCGCCTCATCCACGATTACGTCCACCTTGGTGCCCCGCAGGCCGCCGCGCTTGACCACGCGCGCCTCCAACCGGTATCCCGTCACCGGCAGCTTGGCCAACTCCTCGCGGATCACCGCCAGGTCCACGCCGGCATCCACCAGCGCCCCCAGCGTCATATCGCCGCTGATTCCCGAAAAGCAGTCAAAATAGGCGATCTTCATGTGGTTCCAGTCCTTCCCAGCGCATTATTGGATAGGCAGACCCTTGCGCCCGACGCCCGCGTACTCGAAGCCCAACGCCCGCATGGCGTCGGCGTCCAGCGCGTTTCGGCCGTCGAAGAGGAAGCGGGGCGAGCGCATGGCCGCGGCGATGCGCGGCCACTCAGCCTGGACGATTTGCGGCCATTCGGTGAGCAGAACCACCGCTTGCGCCCCCTCGGCGGCCTCCGTGGGACTAGCGGCCATGCGTACGGCGGCGGGCAACTGACGGCTGGCAGTGTCGTTGGCCTGCGGGTCGAACGCCAGAACCTGCACGCCCTCGTCCAGCAGTTCCCGGATCAGCGACAGCGACGGGGCATCGCGTACGTCGTCCGTTTGCGGCTTGAACGCCAGCCCTAAAACACCAACGCGCACGCCGTTCAGGGCGCCATTGAAGCGCTGGCGCAGGGCGTACAGCGGCAGCAGGCGCTGGCGGTTGTTGATGTTGATGACCGAGCGCAGCAAGTCGACGCTCACGCCGCTGGTCAGTGCCAGGTAATCCAGGGCGCGCACGTCCTTGGGGAAGCACGAGCCGCCGTAACCCACCCCGGCGTGAATACGGGCGCCGGCGCGCGCGTCCATCGCCAGCCCCTCGCTGACGGCGTCGATGGAAGCGCCGACACGGTCGCACAGTAGGGCAATTTCGTTGATGAAGGAGATGCGCGTGGCGAGGAAGGCGTTGCTGGCGTACTTGACCATTTCGGCGCTGGTGATGTCGGTGACCATGTGCGGCGCGTCGATGCCGGCGTGCATGCCCTTGACGACGGCGATGGCGCGGTCATCGCCCGGCTCGGCGCCGATGACGATGCGATCAGGGGCATCCCAGTCGGCCACCGCCCGCCCTTCGCGCAGAAACTCGGGATTCGAGGCGTAGCGGATACCCGTTCCCCACAAGTCGTTTTGCAACAGGCGTTGGCCGGCGCCGGGCGGCACGGTGCTCTTCATCACCACGGCCAGCTCCCGGGGCTCCCTGGCTTTGACCCAGCCCACGGCCGATTTGACCTGGCTGAGATCGGCGGCGCCGCTGTCCGTCGGCGGCGTTCCGGTGGCAATGACGACGGCGGCGCCCAGCGGCTCGTCCACTTCGTCGCGGTGCAAAAAGCGCAACTGGCCCTTGCGCACCCCCTCGGCGACACGGGCCTCCAGCCCCGGCTCGTAGAGATGAACCTTGCCGGCCTGCAGCGTTGCAAGGCGCCTGCGGTCGATGTCGATGCCCAGGACGGCGTGACCGGCGGCAGCCAGCCCGGAAGCGACGACGGCGCCGACGTGGCCGAGGCCGATGACGGTGATTTTCAATGCGAGATTCCTTCGGGATATTGGCTGGTTACGCGGTATTGTCACGCGTTCGGCGGGGCATTATACGCGCGCGCAACTGGCTTTGAAACCAACCCCGCGAGGGCTAAACGCCCGCATGTCGGCGCGTACGGGCGGTTCCGTTGCGCCCTGTCTGGTAATTTATTACGATGACGCTACAGTTCTGCCGCCCGTTCCGTACCTCCATGCTGCCGCGCGTTTTTCGGAACGGCTTGACCCACTTCGACCCTACCAATCTGAAAATCCAACGCTTGCAGAGTTCCTAGAGTCGCGCCCCAGGACCAGTGATCGTTAGGATGCCTGGTTGGTATGAACGTAAGGAACGACAAGATGCTTGGCACTCTTCACCTGCACAAGTTCCGCGGATTCAATGATTACGAGTTGGCCGATTTAACTCGTGTCAATCTCTTGGTCGGCAAGAACAATTCCGGCAAAACGTCAATCCTGGAAGCCATACATTTCCTGGTATCGAAGGGGGACCCTTTCGTTCTCATACGTTCGGCAAATCGTCGGGGTGAGATCAATTACGCCAGCGAGAGATACCAACAAGGAGGCCCGGACATTTCACATTGCTTCTTCAGTCATCGTCTTGAGCCAGGAACAGGCTTTCGCCTCTCCAGTGACAACTACGGACAGGTCTCCGTTCAGGTCCATCTAGCCGATTTCGAGAACCAGTCCGCGCTCTTCGATGACGACGAGATAGACCAGTCCTTCCCTCTTGTCCTCCAGCTGGAGGGGAATACGCTCAAGATGCCCGCCCTTCCCGTCACCGAAAGTGGCTCCCTGTCGACGAGACATCTTCGATATCGGAGACCGTGGTCCGAGACTGGAACGCCGCCACCCCCCGTTCAGTTCGTCACACCGGAATCGCTCGATCTCGAACCCATGCGAGAGATGTGGGACAAGGTGCTGACGGAGGGGCGCGAATCCGAAGTCATCGCTGCCATGAGGATCCTCGAGAACAATCTTGAGTCCATCCACTTTTTGACGAGTGACGCGTCGCGGGCACGTTCCGGTCGGGCTGGCGCTCTGTTGGGATTCCGAGGGGGCGGTCGACGGGTGCCTCTGGGCAGTTATGGGGATGGAATGCGACGGCTTCTCGCCCTCTCACTGTCTCTCATACAGACAGAAAAAGGTGTCGTGCTGGTTGACGAGATCGACACGGGCCTGCACTGGACGGTCATGGAAGAAATGTGGCGGCTGGTTATTGATACGGCCCGACGAAACTCGGTTCAGGTGTTCGCTACCACGCACAGCTACGACTGTCTCCGGGGTCTTGCGTCCCTGGTCGAATCTCACCCGGACCTCGCCCAGGATGTCTCTACTCAAAAGATTGAGAGAGCTTTGGACAAGGCCGTCCGTTTCGACGCGACGGACATACAGGCGGCCGTTGAACAAAATATCGAGGTCCGGTAATGGCGGAACGGCCCCGGCTTTGGGTCGAAGGTGACGACGACCTGCATGCGATCCTGCATCTTCTTATCAGGCATGGCATTGGTTATGACGAAAGGCCCCTCCCAAATTATCTCCCTTGCATCACAAAATCAGGCGACAAAGACAAACTGCTTCGAAACGTGAGCCTCAGCGTAAGCGCTAGCACTGGCCGAGCAATCGGCTTCGTGCTGGACGCCGATTCGTCGCTTCAGAACCGATAGATGGCAATGTCGTCACGGCTGCGAGAGGCGGGCGTGGATCTACCGTAAGACATCCCACCCGAGGGATTCGTGGGTGAATCCCAGACCTATCGCACTCGGGTGGGTGTCTGGCTCATGCCGGACAACCAGCAGGAAGGCACTCTGGAAGACTTCCTCAGGACCCTCGTCAAGGAAGCGAACCCGCTACTCCCGCACGCCCGGGAATCGACAACCCAAGCGAAAAGTCGTCACGGAGCGAATTACCGAAATGTAGACGAGAAGAAGGCCGTGCTGCATGCCTGGCTTGCGTGGCAAAGCGAGCCCGGCTTGCCATACGGCACCGCCATCCGAGCGCAATATTTCCGACCGGACAGTCCGGTGGCCGAGCGCTTTGTGGCTTGGTTTCGTCGCGTGTTCGAACTAGAGTAGGCGCCATACGGGTTTGATACGCATCCTGAGAAGTTTTTGATACTCTTCCTAAAAAGGGACCCAACAATGATCTACGACTTTCGCATGTACACGCTGAAGCCCGGCGCCGTTCCCGACTATATGGCCGCCGTCAAGGACGTGGCGCTGCCGCTGCGCCTCAGTCACGGCATCAAGCTGGCCGGCTGGTACTACAGCGACATCGGCGAACTCAACCAGGTGGTGCATATCTGGGCCTACCGCGACCACGCCCACATGGCGGAAGCGAAGGCCAAGGTCACCGGCTCGGACGAGTGGAAGCAGAACTACGTGCCGCGGGTACAGCCGCTCATCGTGTCGCAGAAAACCTGGTTGATGCTGTCGCCCGATTTCGCGCCGCAGCCCTGAGCGCAGCGGCGTAAGGAGTCCGCACCGGATGCAAGCGCTGTTCGACGTTGTGCGTCAGGCTTGTGCGCCGCACGTCTGGTCGCGTGGCGTGGAATTCACCCGCGCCAACGCCGTGCTCAGCGAGCGGACGGACGGCGAGGAAATCGTCCTCAAGGTGGTGGCGCAGGATAAGGTCGTGCAACCCACCGTCACGTTGTGGCCCGATGACGAGGACTGGTTGTGCGATTGCGGCCACCACGAGCCGGTGTGCGCGCACGTTGCCGCGGCGGTGATTGCCTTTCGGCGCGCCCGGCAGGAGGGCAAGCCCCTCCCCGCGGCGCAGCAGGCCAGCGGCCGGTTGCGCTATGCGTTCACGCGCTCGCAGGGCGCTCTGAGCTTCGAGCGCTACGTCGTTTACGACGGCCGCGAGCAACTCCTGGAATCGCCGTTGTCGCTGAGCCTCACCAGGCCCGGCGGCCTGCGTTTCCAGGGCCAGGTATCCATCGCGGTGGCGGCCACGCCGGCCGATCTGGCGGTCGAATCGTCGCTGGGCATACACCGGCGTGGACGCCTGCCGCGCGAGGTGATGGGAAAGCTGCTGAAAGCGCTGGCGTCTTGCCCGGACGTACGACTGGGCGGCAACCCCATCAAAACCCTCGCCAAGCTCATCGGCCTGCAAGCCTGTCTGGAGGAGCAGGGCGACGGCTTCCGGCTGTTTGTGGAGCGCGACCCGGCTATCACCGAGGCGTTTGGCAACGGCGTGGTGCTATGCGGCGACACGCTGCGGCCTGTCGCCAACCCCGGCCTCACTGCCCGCGAACGCGCCGACCTCCCTGCAGGGCGCCATTTCACCCGCGATCAACTCACCGAACTGCTCAGCGACATTCTGCCATCCCTGGAAAAACGTCTGCCGGTGCAGGTGCGCGCGCGGCGCCTGCCGCAGGTGGTGCAGGAGCCGCCGCGCATCGTGCTGGACGTACACCGCGACGGCGATGCCCTGACCGTGTTGCCGACGCTGGTATACGGCCAGCCGCCCCTGGCCCGCGTTGATGCCGACCGCCTGGTGCATCTGCAAGGGCCGCTGCCGAAACGTGATGAGCGGGCGGAAGAACGGCTGACGCGCCAGCTCCGACAGGCGCTGCAACTCGTGCCCGGGCGCAAGGCGCAGTACACCGGCGAGGCGGCGGTGCGGGCCGCCAGGCGCCTCAAGGGTTGGCGCGGCGAAATACGCGGCAGCGGGCACACCGCCTTTGAGCTGATGCCGCAGTTGGTGCCGCAGGGGCGGCTCGATTTCCAGAACTTCGAGATGTGGTTCCAATCCGGCCCACCCGAGTCCGGCGGCCCCGCGCGGCGCGTGGACGCCGCCGCGGTGCTGCGCGCTTGGCAGAGCGGCGAGTCGCTGGTGCCGCTGTCCGGCGGCGGCTGGGCGCCCCTGCCGCGCGAATGGCTGGAGCAGTTCGGTCACCGGGTGGCCGACCTGCTGGCGGCGCGTGACGCCAGCGGCGCGCTGCCCCAATTCGCCCTGCCCGACCTGGCGCGCCTGTGCGAGTTACTGGAGCAACCGCCGCCGCCGGAATTCGGCTCGCTGCGCACCCTCGTGGACGATTTCGCCGGCATCCCCGAAGCGCCTCTGCCTGATGACATGCAGGCCACGTTGCGCGCCTACCAACGCAGCGGCGCCAACTGGCTCGTCTTCATCCGGCAAGCCGGGCTCGGCGGCATGCTGGCGGACGACATGGGGCTCGGCAAAACCCTGCAGGCTCTGTGCGCCGTACGCGGCCGCACCCTGGTGGTGGCGCCGACCAGCGTGCTGTCGCACTGGGGCGACGAAATTCGCCGCTTCCGTCCAGGTCTGCGCCAATCGCTCTACCACGGCCCGCAGCGCCGCCTGGACGCCGAGGCCGACGTCACCCTGACCACGTACGCCATTCTGCGCCTGGACAGCGACCGCCTGGCACAGCAAAGCTGGGACGCGGTGGTGCTCGACGAGGCCCAGAACATCAAGAATCCCGACAGCCAGGTGGCGCAGGCGGCCTTTGAGCTGCGCGCCGCGTTCCGCCTGACGCTGAGCGGCACGCCGGTCGAGAACCGCCTCGACGAGTTGTGGAGCCAGTTCCATTTTCTGAATCGCGGCCTGCTCGGCGGGCGGCAGGATTTTCAGGACCGCTACGCCCAGCCCATCGCCGGCGGCGAACCGCAGGCGGCCGAGCGGCTGCGGGAGCGCATCCGACCGTTCATCCTGCGGCGCCGCAAGCGGGAAGTGGCGCCGGAATTGCCGCCGCGCACCGAGCGGGTGCTGCATTGCGAGCTCAGCGACGCCGAGCGCATCGTTTATGACACGGTGCGTGCCGCCACCCTGAACGACGTGGTGGCCCGTCTGGAGGCCGGGGGCAACGTCATGGCGGCGTTCGAGGCGTTGCTGCGGCTGCGCCAGGCCAGCTGCCACAGCGACTTGGTGCCGGGCCAAAACGCGGGCACCTCGGCCAAGGTGGAATTGCTTCTGGAGGTGCTCGGCGAGGCGGTCGCCGACGGCCACAAGGCGCTGGTGTTTTCGCAATGGACTGCTCTGCTGGATCGCGTTGAGCCGCACTTGCGCGCCGCCGATATCGACTTCACCCGCCTGGACGGCCAGACACGCCGGCGCGACGAGGTGGTGCGGCGCTTCCAGGACGATGGCGGCCCACCGGTCATGCTCATCTCCTTGCGCGCCGGCGGCACCGGGCTCAATCTCACCGCCGCCGATCACATCTTCCTGCTCGATCCCTGGTGGAACCCGGCGGTCGAAGACCAGGCCGCCGACCGCGCCCATCGTATCGGTCAGACCCGCCCGGTGCTGGTGCACCGCCTGGTGGCGCGGGATACGGTGGAGGAGCGCATCCTGGCGCTGCAGCAGCACAAGCGGGCGCTGGCTGACGTTGCGCTGGCCGACGCCGCTGGCGCCGCCGCGGTTACGCGCGAAGACTTGCTGGCGCTATTGACGTGACGGCGGCGAAGGTACGCGTTGTGCGTCTCATCCCATTCCTCACCCTAAGCTTGGCCGTCGTGTTTCTGGCACAGGTGCCAACGCCCGCCGATGAGCCAGCGTTCCGGATCGATCCCACCGTTCTGGAGGACCTCGGCGCCAGATTCGACCGCAAAGGGCTGCGGTCCGTTGCCGACGTGCTGGCGGCACCCGAGCATCCCGACCATGACTGGGTACGCGGCATCCACCAGCGCCTGGTGGACGTGGGGCAGGGCTCCGGCGTCGTTTTGTACCGCACCCGGCGGGGCACTGCCGTGCTGGTGACCGCGGCGCACGCGTTGCCTTATGAGGTCCTGAGATCGGCGAAGCCGGTACAGCAGCCGATACGCGTGCTGTTTGCGCCGCCCATCACATTGCAGGAGTATGAACAGGAGGTGCCGCGCGACAAGGATTTTGCCGTTGCGCTGGCCGAGAACGGCGAACCGACGGCCCGCGGCCGGATAAGGCATGTTATCGAGGCGGGCTTGCCCGGTGTGGCGAGCATCCAACCGGGCCAGGAAGTCCTGCTGATGGGCGCGCCGGCGATCGGCAATCTGTCGCTGATGTATTCGGTAGGTCGGGTTCTTTCTGCGGCGGAGGCTCGGCAACACGACGCGCACTACGACGCGGACAAACAGTTCATCGTGCAGGCGTCGGCGGCCGGGCGCATGAGCGGCGGTGGCGTGTTTGCGCGGGACGGCTCATACGTCGGCGTCATCACGACGGGGTATTTCGGCGGTCACCCCAAGGCGCTGGTCAGCGATTACGTGGGCGGCGTGCGGGCGACGTGGGTCGAGAAGCGCTTCATGGCCTACCTCGCTGGCCTGCCCGAAGCGCAACGGCAAGCGTTGGCCGAGCTGGTACGCTGAATTGACCCGTGGGGGCGTTTCCTCTATTCTAGGCCGCCGCTGCCCAAGGCTGGCCCACCTGCTTGACGTTTCACAACCTGCACCCCACGAGGCTCCACGATGCTAGAACGATTTCAAGTCCCGGAAGACATCGCCGTGCGCGTCCCGCAGGAAGAGATGCGGGCGACGGTGGAAGCCATCTTTCAGGAGATGGGCATGCCGGAGGCCGACGCGCGGCAGGCGGCTGACGTCCTCATGTACGCCGACCTGCGCGGTATTGATTCGCACGGCGTGTCCAACATGATGCGGCTGTACGTCAGGTGGTTCCGGGAAGGCGTCATCAACCCGACGCCCGAGCCGAAGATCTTGCACGAGGCCGCCGCCGTGGCGACGATGGATTCGGACCGCGGGCACGGCCTGGCGATTGGGCCGCAGGCCATGAACATGGCCATCGAGCGGGCTGAGCGCTACGGCATCGGCGCCATTACCGTGACCAACGGCGCCCACTTCGGCGCCGCGGCGTATCACGCCGGCCTGGCTCTGGAGCACGACATGATCGGCCTCGCCATGACCACCGGCGGCCTCGCGCTGGTGCCGGTGCACGGCGCCAAACCGATGGTCGGCCTAAACCCCCTGGGCGTGGCGGCACCGGCCGGCCGCGAGGCACCATTCATTTTTGATGCCTCGATGAGCTCCGTGGCCGGCAACAAAATCCAGCTCGCGCAGCGCCTCGGTGTCTCAATTCTGCCCGGCTGGATCAGCGAAAAGGACGGCACGCCAATCATGGACGAAGGCCCCATCCCGCAAGAGTGGATGGTCCTGCCCCTCGGCGGCACCCGAGAGATCGGCGCCCACAAGGGCTATTCGCTCGCCATGATGCTCGAAATCCTCTGCGGCGTTCTCGGCAACAGCGGTGCCGGACCGTTCCGTCGTCAGGAGCCGTCCCACCACTTTCTGGCTTATAAAATCAGCGCGTTCGGCGACGTAGCCGTCTTCAAGCAGGACATGGACGAGTATCTGCGCGGCCTGATGGATTCGCCGACGGCGCCGGGCCACGACCGCGTGGTCTACGCCGGCTTGCTGGAGCACGAGGAGGAAGCCGAGCGCCTGCAGAAGGGCATTCCCTATCACCCGGAAGTCATTGACTGGTTCCGCGGCATCACCGGCGAGCTCGGATTGCCGGACCGGCTCAGTTAGGGAACGTCGGATTACGCTGCGTTGATTCGGCCTGCAGCGCTTGCGGGCACCGCCTAATCCGTCAATTGGAGGGAAAAGATGCTAGTGACCCGAGACGAGATTTGCCAGGACCCCAGCTTTGAGGCACTTACCGACGCCATTCTTGAGCGCGATCAACCCCGCACCACCGATCTGTTCTTCAAGATGGTGGCCCGGCACGGGCACTCGGTGGGCGAGGCGCTCAGCGTAGTAACGGCGGCGGAGGCGCCCTTTGTGCAAGTGCCCAGCCATATCAACGTGCGCGACGGCCAGATCACGCTGATCAACAACGATCATACGATTCTCGGCCTGCGCACCTCGGTGAGCCTCATGTCCTACGTGCCGGAGGCGTATCGCCTGCTGCCGCTGCTGCAGAGTGTCTGGTACATCCCGTCGGGTCTCGATATCTGGAACCAGTTGCTCGGGCAGTACCCCGGTCGCTACGCCATGATGAAGGGGCTGGAGGTGCCGCCCGCGGCCAAGGATCCGGTGGTGTGGAACGAGCATCAGGAGCCAATCGTCACCAGCGGATCGGTGGAGGAGCGGCTGCACGAGCACATGATCGCCACCATGAGCGGCGACGTGAAGCGCTCCTATGGCCTGTATCTCGGCCTGGCGGCGGACGAGCAGACCCGGCCCCTGCTGCGGGATCAGCAACTCTTTCTCGGCATTATCGACCTGCAAGACACGATCATCGGCCGCAAGGCACGCAACACCGGCCACAAGGCGTTGCGCGCCCGCGCGACGACGGATCTGGCCAAGTTCATCGGCTGGGAGCGCGCGCACGGCGTGTACTACATCGGCGTGCCGGACATGGCCATCGGGCCGCTTTATTACTCGATCTACGACGCCGCCTGCGTGACCGTCATCGACGCCTTCGAGAACGGCGGCAAGAGCCTCAAGCAAACGAACAGCGAACCGCTCACCCCGGAGGAGAGCGAGGAGATGGTGCGGCTGCTCATGGAAGCCGACGGCCAGACTATCTGGAACCTGATCACCGACCACCTGCGCACCGGCAAGTCGCTGAAGAGCCTTGGGGATACCATCCAGCTCGGTGCTGCCGAATTGATCCTGCGGACCACGGTAGCGCGGCAATTCACCAACGCGCAGCACGCCTTCGATTACTGCAACGTGGTTAATTACTGGTTGCGCACCAGCGACAATCCGTACCAGCCGCGGGCGCTGTACCTGATGGCGAATTTCGTCAACGATTCGGCGCGCTGCAACGCGCTTTCCACACCGGTGATAGAGCAGGAAATCGCCCCCTTCGACTTCTCGGGCCGCGCCGTCAGCGAGCTGCTGACCGAGTTGGACGAGGCGATTCTGGCGCTCGACGTGCCGCGCACGACCGCCATCGCCAACGCCTACCTGAGATCCGGCGCCTGCCGCAAATCCTACATGGCGACGGTGGCCATCACCGCCTGCAAGTTCCAGGACGACCCGCATAATCAGAAGATCACCCACTCCACCTTCGAAGAGTATTGCAACAACTCGACGCACACGCGGGAACGCCTGCTCCTCGCTACCGCCCGCCACCTCGCCGGCTGGGTGAAGATGCCCGGTGAGCGCGAGTGCTACGAGCGGTTCATGAAGGAATGGATCAACAATTGATGTCGAAAAATGCTGACTGAGGAAATGAAATCGCTGATCCGGACCTTCTCGGCCGGATCGGTGGCGACCATCAATGCGGACGGAACGCCCTCGGTGTCGCCCAAGGCCACCTTTGTCATCGTCGATGACGAAACGTTGGCGTTCGGCAATCTGCGGTCCCCCGGAACGCTGGCCAACCTGCGCGCCAACCCGTCGGTGGAGATATGCTTCACCGACGTCCTCTCTCGCAAGGCAATCCGGGTGACGGGAAAAGGCTCCATCATTGATAAGTCAGAGGCACCACAACGTCTGCGGGACGCCTTCAACGACGCGTGGGGGGATTACGTGCCGTCTATGTCTGCGTTCGTGGTCATCGAGGTTTCGGCGGCTGAAGTGATCCTGTCGCCTGCCTATGACTTCGGTCACACCGAGGCCGAGTTGAGGGCGGCCAATCTGGAGCGCCTGAAGGCCTTGTAGTCTCGCCCGGCTGATAGGCTGATGAAACGGGCTTCCATGGGCGTGCCACTTCAGGTTTCTGATACGCAAACCGTGCTGAAATTTCTCAGGGAGCGGATAGGTCGGACGGGTCAAGGTGTTCTTTACTCGAGTGCGTGGCCTGACTGTCCCCAGGCGCTTCGTCGCGCTCGAACATGCCGTAATCGCGGATAACGCCGGCCACACGCAAGCGATAGTCGGCAAAAATACCGTCCCGCCCCTTGCTTTGAGCGCTCCGGTGCTGGCTCAAATTGCGCCAGTTCCGAACGGCCTCCTCGTCCCGGAAGAATGAAAGCGACAAGAGTTTTTCCGGGTTGGTCAGGCTTTGAAAGCGTTCGATGGACAGAAAGCCGTCGACCTGCTCCAGAATGGGCCGCAACGCTGCTGCAATGTCGAGGTAGTCCTGCTTGCGTGCCGGGGCGACCTGTACTTCGAATATGACGGCGATCATGTTGCGATTCTTTCTTTTCGTTATTCCATCAGGCGTGGTTTATCCGCGTGTAATCCATTCAAGGCTTGGAGCAAGGCTACTCATGCTCTGGCAAGGCGCATGAAGTTGTCGTAGAGCGTTGCCGCACTCGCCAGAAAACCCGCCATGTTGTCCGCAGCACCGTGCGACAGGGTTCCCATCCCGCCCTCGCCCATGACGCTGACCAATGCGTCGCGATAAGCGGGAACAGCAGACCAATTGGCCACGGTATCGGGCTCTACCTCCACGTGATACTGCATCGACCAGGCGTTCGGCCCGACGCGCATCGCCTGGACAGGACACGCCGGCGACCACGCCAGCACAACCGCACCTTCAGGCGGCTGAGCTACCCGCACCGAATGCCATTGCAGGCACTTCTGCCTGGTGGCCAAGCCGGAAAACAGCGGTTCGGTCAGACCTGCCTCGGTCAACTCAACATCCATGAGGCCGATTTCTGCCGGGACCTGGGGCCCACAGGTGCCGCCCAGAGCATCGGCCAGAAGCTGGTGCCCCAGACAAAGCCCCAGAAACGGCTTTTGCAGGTCGCGCACCCAGGTTCGGATTGCCGCCTTTTCGGGTATCAGCCAGGGGTGCTCATCGACATCCCAGACGTCCATCGGCCCGCCCATGACCCACATCGCGTCGTAGCCTGACAGGTCCGGAATCGGTTCGTTCGCGTCCAGTTCCACCGCATCCCATTTAATGCCGTCACGCTTGAGGAACTGCCGCAACGAGCCGGGGTGTTCGCACACAATATGCTGAAAGACCAAGAGCTTCATGGAACGCGCCTCCGGGCGGGGTTAGAGCACTTTCGGATCAAAATGGTTTGCGATCCGAAGGTCTTCCCCCTCACCCCAACCCTCTCCCGCCAGGGGAGAGGGAGCAGACCCCTTCGTGGGGAAGGCTTTAGTTCGCTGGCTCCCTCCACCCTTGAGGGGGAGGGCTAGGGAGTGGGGTGTATGAGTTGGCGATTACGGAAATGCTCTAAAACACCGGGATGATGTCCTGCGGGTCAATCGCCACGGTCTTGCCATCGACGCCGATCTCCGGCAGGGCCGGAAATTCCACCCCGTGCGGCTCCAGAATGCCCTTCAGCTGCAGCACCGCAGCGCGCCAGTTCTCGGCCCGCTCGTCCTCCGTCAGGATGCCGAGTCCGGCGGCGCGGGCCGCCTCTTCCAGCATGCGGTGTGCGGGGCGGAAGGTGGGGCCAAGCTCCCAGAAGTCCGTGGGCGGCACGTACAGAATCCCCGACAGAAAGACGAACCCGGCACGAATCTGCCGGGTGATGACGGCACGCTGCTCGTCGGACAGGCGCGGCAGCACGCTGCGCAGCACGGCCAGGCAGATCGCCATATGGCGCGCCTCGTCCTTGCCGATCATCTTGAACGCCTCTTTGAGCGCCGGCATCGTGGTGCGCTGGTACATGCCGTGGAACAGCGTCGCCGCCGCCACCTCCCCCATCAGGAACGACGCAAACAGAATCGGCAGCTGAAATCTCGTGATCCCGCTCTTGAAGCCGCTCCAGTAGCGGCAACCGTTGTGGTAATACCACTTGACGTTGTTGCGGGCGAGGCGGCCGAGGGGCGTTTCGGGCTCGTAACCGAGCGGCCCGTTGGGCGTCAGGATCTGGATGGCGCGCTGGCAGACTTCTTCGTGGTTCACCTCATCGCGCACGATGGAGAAAAAGCATTTGCGCACCGGGTCTTCCTGGTGCGTTTCCCAAGTGTGGATGAAGGCGCGCGAGAACACCGCCGGGCCGGAGCCGTCGAACACCGACAGCAGGGTGAACCAGTAGGCCATAGCGTAGCGCTCGTCGAGGGAGAAATCATCGGCCTTGAGGGTGTCCCAGGGCAGGGTGTGGGGTGACCAGCCGGGGGTGCGGGCCTGGTCGTAAATCTGTTGCAGCAGGGGCGTTTCGACTCGCCATTCCAGAGGAAAGATGTTCATCTCGGGAAAGGGCGGCGGTTCTTGGGCGTCGAAAAGCAGGGCAACGGCGTCCGGTTGCGCGGCGCTGCTGTGCTCCGGCGGATTTTCAACGACGCCGATCAGGTCTTGGGCCTTGGGGCGGGACATATCTCAGTCCTCACCGTTGCTCGTCGGGCAGAATGGCCGAGGTGCTCAGGGAGGCCGGATTACGGGCCTGCCACCGGCCGGATTCCACAGCGGTCAGAAAGTCACTGACGATACGGTTGAACGACTCCGGCTCCTCCAGGTTGATCGTGTGGCCGGTCTTGGGCACAACGACGAGGCCGGCGGCTGGAATGACGCGCTTCATGAACAGCCCCGGCTCCAGGCACGGTTCGTCCTCATCGCCGGTAACGATCAGGGTGGGCACCTGCAACTGCCGCATCCGGTCTTCCAACTCGTACACCGAGGGGCGTTGACCCTGCACGCCGCGCATCGTCAGGGACGCGCCGGTGGCCGAATGCTCGGCGAGCTGATCGGCGAATTCCTGCCAGCCGCGTGGGTCCTTGTCCTCAAACTGCACCCGCGTCGGACCCTTGGCATACACGGCAGCCGTGGCCTGCATGCCGTCGTGCTCAATGCGCTGCGCCACCTGCGCCGAGTCCTGCTGGAATTTCTGCCGGTCGCCCGCCACCGAGCCGTAGCCGCATCCCGCCACAACCAGTGACCGCGCCATCTGCGGATAGTTGAGACCGAAATGCAGGGTAGCGTAGCCGCCCATCGACAGGCCGACCACATGCGCCTGCGGCACCTGCAGCGCTTCCAGGAGCTGCGCGATGTCGTGCATGGCGCGCGCCTGCGAGTATGAACCGACGTCCTCCGGCACGTCCGACGGGGGATAGCCGCGGGCGTTGTACGCGATCACCCGGTAACGCCGCGCGAAATAGCGTACTTGCGGCTCCCAGCTACGGTAATCGCCGGCATACTCGTGGCTGAACAGCAGCGGGAAGCCGCTGCCGGTGGATTCGTAGTACAAGCGGGTGCCGTCGTTCATGGCTGCCAGTGGCATGGGCCGGATCCTCCCCCAGTCAGAGATCAGGAATCGGTAATGCTCAATGTGCCACGCAGCTTACATGCCGGGCAAGCGGAAAGTCAAAACAGGCTCCGGTACAGCGGGATTGACAGGCGCCATGGCCCTCTGTATAGTCGCCCGCAATCGTTTAATGCGTTTACGGTTCCGCGTAAGGAGAACGTCCATGAGCCTGCGAGCGCCCTATCCGGCCACAGGCCCCGATGTCTCTCTCGAATCCGGCCATACCCCTTCCTACCCGCTGTGTGCCTTGCGATGGCGTCCCCTCCGCTGGTGGCGCTGGTAAGTCTGCCCCATCCCGACGTTTCGGTTCTTCCGCTCCTTTTCCGGTACGGCATCATTTAATCGAAGCATAGCCCACTTGCGGCAGAAGCGCGTTCCCTGTGGCGGCGCAGCCCGACGTGCAGGCCGCACGGGGCAGGCAGTGAGCATTTGCAACGACAGTAACTGTGGGGACGAAACCATGACAAGCACACCCTTCATGACGGCCAGCGACGTGCACGAGTATCTCTTGCGGCAACCGGTCAGCGAGGAGGTTCTGCCCTACGGCGACGGCCGCGGCAACCTCCGACGCCTGACGCTGACGTTCGATTTCAGCCGGGACGACTTGCCTCCCCTGGAGCTTTACCAACACCTCAACGCCAACACACCGGGCGTGTTGTACGAGTCGGTCGACGTGTCGCGCGTCTACGGCCGCTACTCCCTGGCGGTGATCGACCCGCCGGTGCTGGTCGAGGGCAAGGAAGATGCCTTCGCCATCCGCGCCCTGAATGAACGCGGTCGGGCCATGCTGCGGCAGCCGCTCGCCGACGTTGACTTCGCCTGTTGCCAGGACCTGCAGCGCGGCGACCGAGCGCTGACCGGCACCGTGCCCTGCGAACGCCGTCCGGTGGCCGAGGACGAACGGCTGCTCCTTAACAACATCTCGCAGATTGTGCGCACGCTGCTGCGGCACTTTCGCTGCGACGACCGCTTCCTGGGGTTGTACGGCGCTTTCGCCTACGATTTTGTACGCCTGTTCGAGCCGTTGCCCGATCGTCTGCAACCCGGCCCCAGCCAGGATTTCCGGCTGTTCATGCCGGACATGCTGCTGTTTTACGACCACCTGAAGGAACGAGCAACGCTGATCATTTACGATTTCCTGGACAGTTCCGCCTCCGCCGTCGATCTGGTGCGCGAGCGGCTGTCCAGCCTGAAACCAGCGGCCCCGACACCCGCCGCCGAGCGCCATCGCATCCCCCACAAGCTGGAATCGGACACCGGGCGCGACGCCTTCATGGCGGCGGTCGACGAGGCGCGCGAGCAGATGCGCCAGGGCGAATTCTTCGAGGTCGTCTTGTCGCACAGCTTCATGGGTGAATATACCCGTAGCCCCCTGGAGCTATACCGGCGGTTCCGCGCCATCAATCCGTCTCCATACCAGTTCTACGTCGATTACGGCAACGAGGCGCTGGTCGGCGCCTCACCTGAGATGTTCGTGCGTGTGGAAGGCGGCGTGGTGCAGCAGCGGCCCATTTCCGGCACCATGCCGCGCGGCACCGACAGCCTCACCGACTATCACAACATGATGCAGCTGCTGAACTCGGAGAAGGAAAAGTCGGAACTCGACATGCTCATCGATCTGGCGCGCAACGACGTCAGTCGAGTGTGCGAGCCGGGTGTTAGCGTCTCGGATTATCGTTTCGTCGAAAAATACTCGCGCGTGATGCACACGGTGGCGCAGGTGGAAGGCGAGTTGTCCGCCGGGCTGTCTGCCTTCGACGCCTTCATCGCCTGCCTCAACGCCGGCACCCTGACAGGAACGCCCAAGGCGGCAGCCATGGCGTACATCGAGAACCACGAGCAAAGCCGCCGCGGCTACTACGGGGGCAACGTTGGCTACCTGACGTTCTCGGGCCAGCTCGACACCGGCATCATCATCCGCACGGCGCACCTGGTGCGGCGGCAGAGCGGCGCGGCGCCCGCTTACGACGTGCGCGTGCGAGTCGGCTCGACGCTGTTGTTCGATTCGGAGCCGGCCGCCGAATACGCGGAAACCGAGGCCAAGGCAAGGGCTTTACTTGAAGCGCTGGATGGCGTCGAGTAAACGGGGGGAATTTCCATGAACATCACCATGATCGACAATTTCGATTCGTTCACCTTCAATCTGGTCGATTACTTTCGCCGCCTCGAATGCACCGTGCGGGTGTACCGCAACGACATCCCGGTGGACATCGTGGCGGCGTCGGAGCCGGATTTGCTGGTCTTCTCGCCAGGCCCGTCGACGCCTGCCAACGCCGGCAACCTGCTGGCCTACATTGATCAATTCCACCAGCACGTGCCGCTGTTCGGCGTGTGCCTGGGCCATCAGGCGATGATCGAGTATTTCGGCGGCACGCTACGGGTGCTGCCGCGCCCCTACCACGGCAAGCAGAGCGAGATTGACCATTACGGCCAAGGCATCTACGAGGACCTGCCGTCACCCCTGCCGGTGGGTCGCTACCACTCGCTGGTCGGCGACGCGATTCCCGACGTTTTCGAAGTGACCGCCACCTGGGGCGACGTGGTGATGGGCATCCGCCACCGCGCCCTGCCCATTGAGGGCGTGCAGTTCCATCCTGAGTCAATTCTGACCATGGAAAACAACCATGGCCTGCGTCTGCTGGGAAATCTGCTGGCTGGCGTGGCCGAGGCATCTACGAATCGGCCTTGAATTCCAGAACGGTGAATCGCTTTTCTTGGCTCTGCACCTTATTCAGCCGCAGCTGCGAAGAGAGATCACCGCCTTGACCTGCACAGGCCGTTCATCCAGAATGCTGCCGCCTTGGGCGTCGGAGACATGGGGTTGAACAGTCGAGGAGGGTGAACGCATGGACAGCCCGTTGCGCGTGGTGCATTACGTGAATCAGTTCTTTGGCGGTATTGGCGGCGAGGACGCGGCGAACGTTGGGGTGTCGCTCGAAAACGAGCCCGTAGGCGCGGGCCGGGCGCTGCAACAGGCGCTGGGCGGCGCGGGCAGCGTGGTGGGCACGCTGGTCTGCGGCGACAACTACTTCAACGAGCGGGAAGCGGAGGCCGTGGCCGCCATCAAGGGGCATCTGGAGGCGCTGAAGCCGGACATCCTGGTAGCGGGGCCGGCGTTTGGCTCCGGGCGCTACGGGCTGGCGTGCGCCGAGGTTTGCAAGACGGCACAGGCGCTGGGCATCAAGGCTATCAGCGGCATGCACCCGGACAATCCGGGGGCGCTGAGCGGCTGGCCGGACGTCGTCATGGTGCCGACCGGCGAAACGTCCGCCGACATGCCGCAGGCGCTGGCCGCCATGGTGCGGCTGGCAGGCAAGCTGGGCCGCGGGGAGGCGCTCGGACCGGCGGAGATCGACGGCTACATGCCGCGCGGCGTGCGGCGCGTGCATGACCGTCAACGCCCCGGCTACCAGCGCGCCCTCGATATGCTGCTGGCCAAGCTCAAGGATCAGCCGTTTGTTACCGAGGTACCCATCCACGCGCCGGAAAAAGTCGAGCCCGCCGTGCCCGTCACTGATCTGTCGCGAGCCACCATCGCCATGGTCACCACCGGCGGCCTGGTGCGCAAGGGCAACCCGGACAAGCAGGTCGCCGCCAACGCCAGCCGGTATTACCGCCACTCGGTCGCCGAGCTGCAAAGCCTCTCCGACGCCGATTGGGAGGCGTACCACGCCGGCTATTTCAACCATATCGTCAATTCCAATCCCAACTACATCCTGCCCCTCAACTTCCTGCGCGACCTGGAAGCCGACGGCCAAATCGGCGGCGTCTTCAGTTCCATCTACGCGCTGCCGGGCGTCGCCACGCCGGTCGCCATGTCGTGCGACTTGGGCCGCAGCATCGCCCAGGACCTCGTCAACAGCGGGGTTGACGGCTGTCTCCTGGTGGCCACGTGAGGCACCTGCAATCGTTGCGGTGCAACGATCGCCAAGGAAATCGAGCGCGCCGGTATCCCCGTCGGCATGATCTCCGCCATCTATGACCTCGCCCTCACCACCGGCGCCGTCCGCGTCATCCGCGGCTCGCGCATCGAGCACGTGTGCGGCGACCCGAACCTCGGCCCCGAGAAGGATTACGCCTACGGCATGCGCATCGTGCGCACCGCCCTCGACGCCATCTGCACGCCGGTGCCCGGCCCGACGCTGTTCGACCCGTTGGAAATGACCCCGGAGCAGGAGGTGGCGCATGCGTCTTGAGATGGGCACCTTCCCCGTTGAGCGCATCACCTTCGGCTCCGAAACCCGCTACGCCGACGGCCATTTGCAGGTCGATAAGGACGCCGTCATCGAAGCCGTGCACGCCGACCCCCGCATCGCCAGCGTCGATCTGGACATCGCCTGTCCCGGCGACTCCGCCCGCATCTGGCCGGTGCGCGATGTCATCGAGCCGCGCATCAAGGTGGAAGGTCCCGGCGTCATCTACCCCGGCACCGCTGGCCGCGCCATCACCACGGTAGGCGAAGGCCGCACGCACCGCCTCTCCGGCATGGGCATCACCGAGGTGTCGAGCGTCAACTGGCACGACGCCGGCGGCGACTTCGTGGAAGTCTACCTCGACATGTCCGGTCCGTGGTCGGAACTCATCCCGCTGAGCCAACTCATCCACCTGTGCGCGGTCGTCGAACCCGACCCCGGCCTCGGCAACGAAGCCCAGAACGACGCCGTGCACAAGGCGGCTCTGGTGGTCAACGATCAGGTCGCGGCGGCGACGCGCCACCTCACCCCGCCGCAGCAGGAAGTGTTCGAACTGCGCGTAGTCGACCCTGACCTCCCTAACGTGATCTACATCTGGTGCGTGCACTCGCCGCAGGCCATGTCCGGCTCGCCGACGGCGTTCTGCACCACCACCTACGGCCTCACCCAACTGACGCCGCCATGGTTCCTGCACCCCAACGAAATCCTCGACGGCGCCCTCACCGGCCCGTACCGCACGGCGTTTGCCATGTCGTGGACGGTGGCCAACAACCCCGTGCTGCTCGACCTGTACCGCCGCCACGGCGTCGACTGGAATTTCCTGGGTGTCATCACGCTGCGTACCGAGTGGACCACGCAGCACGAAAAGCAACTCATGGCCAACCAGACGGCGAAGCTGGCAAAGCTCCTGGGCGCGCAGGGCGCGATGGTGACCTGGGACGCCGGCGGCAACGAGTTCATCGAGGTCGTCCGCACCATTCAGGCTTGCGAGCAACTGGGCATCAAGACCGTCTTCCTGACCAGCGAGGACGACGCCACCGAGGCCGCCCCGACCATGCTGGAGCCGCTGCCCGAGGCCAACGCCATCGTCAGCACCAGCTTCTTCAAGACGCGCACGCTGGAGGTGCCTGACCTGCCGCCGGTGGAACGGGTCATCGGCCTGCAGTACAAGGACATCGGCCCGCTGCGCGACCAGCGCGTGCCGGCCGCCGGGCAACTGCCGCCGCCACCGCGCCACGACGACCACTACGGCTTTACCAGCATGAGTTGTATCGAGTACTGACCCCGCCGCCCGAGGAACACGCATGCAGCAGATGACAGCGCAGCCCGTCATCCGGGGGGTGCGATTCTTCCTGGCCCACACCCCCGGGCTGGTACGCTACGGCTCCAAGCCCAGCCGCGACATCGACCGCGACCCGGCGGTGGCCGATACCCTGCAAGCCCACCTGCGCGGCTACGCCGACGCCGCGGCCTACCCACCCAACCAGGCCTTTCTCGGCGCCATCCACCCGGACGCTCTCGCCAGCCTGCCGACGCCATGGTTCCGGCACGCCGGTTGCGGCGAGCGCTGGGGGCCGCACGGCGAGATCATGCCGGAGGAGGAGTTTTACGGCTGGCTGAAAATCGCCGACGTTTTCAATCTCGTAAGTTTGGATACGGGCTTCATCGAGTCCATCCGCCCCGCGCTGGACGTCCATCCGCTGTGCACGCCGGCCGACCTCGAGCAATTGGGCAAGGGCGTTTCGCAGGCCGATCTTGATGCCCGGTTGACAGGCGACATGCCCGCCCTGCCGCTCTTCCTGCGCGACGGTTCCCGCATCGGCTGTTTCCATGCCGCGCATGAGGTGGATGCCACGCTCGCCGCCGACGTGCTGCTCGAAAATCTGGCCTGCAAGACGACCGCCGTCCTGGCCATGCGCACCCTGCTGGCGCAGTTGCCCATCGACCCGATGGACATCCCCTACGTACTCAATAGCGGCGAGGAGGCGGTGGGCGACCGCTACCAGCGCGGCGGCGGCAACCTGGCCAAGGCGGTGGCGGAAATGAGCGGCTGCCAGGCAGCAACCGGCGTCGATATCAAGGGCTTCTGCTGCGGCCCGCTGCACGCCCTGGCCATCGCCGGCGGGCTGGTCAGCGCCCGGGTGTTTTCGCACGTTGTCGTGGTTGGGGGGTGCGCGCTTTCCAAACTGGGCATGAAGTACCGCGGCCACGTGCAGCACGACCAGCCCATTCTGGAGGACGTGCTGGCTGCGGTAGCCATTCTGGTCAGCGGCGACGACGGCGCTTCACCGAGACTCCGACTGGACTCCCTGGGCCGCCACACCGTGGCCGCCGGGCCGTCGCAGAAGGCCATCTTCGAGCAACTCGTCAGCGAGCCTCTGCAGCGCCTGGGGCTGAGCTTCGGCGACATCGACAAGTACGCCACCGAGTTGCACAACCCGGAGGTCACCGAGCCGGCGGGCAGCGGCAACGTGCCGCTCCTCAACTACCGCGTCATCGCGGGCCTGGCGGCGATGGGCAAGCAAATCACCCGCGCGCAGGTGCCGGATTTCGTCGCCGCGCACGGCATGCCCGGCTTTTCACCCACGCAGGGGCATATCGCCTCGGCGGTGCCCTTTCTCGGCCACGCCGTGGACGGCCTGCGCGGCGGCGACCTGCAGCGCGTGCTGCTGCTCGCCAAGGGCAGCTTGTTCCTCGGCCGTATGACGCAGATGGCCGACGGCGTGTCATTGCTTTTGGAGCGCAACGATTAGAGCATTTACGTATCTGATTGCACCGGTGGAAATACCGGTCGGCTCATACGCCCCCTCCCTGGCCCTCCGCCACGGAGGGGGGAGGGGATCAAGAGGCTGACTTTACCCTGAGAGGGGGTTTTTGCTCCCTCTCCCCCGGCGAGAGAGGGTTGGGGTGAGGGGAAAGTCCCGGCCTGCAAACCGTCTTGCTCCGAAAGCGCTCTAGGCGCCAACGGACAACCCCGAAAGGAGATTCATCATGCAACTGCAAGGTAAGAAGGTTATCGCCTTGGGCGAGCGCGACGGCATCCAGGGCGGCGCCATCGCGCAATGCACAACGAGCGCCGGCGCCGAGGTGGTGCTGGAGGTGACCCATTGTTTCGTTTGAACGGCCGCCGGCGCCCTTGACCTGGAAGGTCAGGAGGAGATCAAGCGGGTGGCCGAGCAATACCCGCGCGAGGACATGGTGGTGGTGCTGGGCACGCCGACCGCCGAGAGCAGCCGCCTGTACGCCCTGACGGTGACCGAGGGCGATCCCTCGTGGGCCGGCGCCTTGGCCGGCACGTCGTTGGGGCTGCCGGTCTACCACGTCACCGAGGAGGCGATCAAATGCCAGGTGTCGCCCGAGGTGTATGAGGAGCAGGTGACGCTGATGGAAATGGTGCTCGACGTGGCCGACATCGCCGACGCCGTGCAGGGCGTGCGGGACAGCAGCGCTCCAGCCGTATAGCCCAAATGCCCCTCCTGTGCGAGGGAGAGATTGGGGAGGGGGCTTCATGGCCGAACCAAAACGCTACTGGCTGATGAAATCGGAGCCGAGCGTCTACTCGATCGGCGACCTGCAGCGCGACGGCTCGACGTCCTGGGAAGGGGTGCGCAACTACCAGGCGCGCAATTTCATGCGCGACGACATGCGGCTCGGCGACGGCGTGCTCTTCTACCACAGCAACGCCAAGCCCATGGGCATCTACGGCGTTGCCGAAGTGGTGCGCGAGGCTTATTCCGACGACACCGCCTTCGACCCTAACAGCCGTTATTACGACGCGAAGAGCGACTCGGCGCAGCCGACCTGGCTGATGGTCGACGTCGGCTACGTGCGCACCTTCAAGACGCCCATCACCTTAGCGGCGCTGAAGGACATCCCCGGTCTGGAAGCGATGATGGTGATCCGCAAGGGCAGCCGCCTGTCGGTGCAGCCGGTGACGCAGCAGGAGTGGGACGTCGTCATGCGTATCGCAGCGCAATGAGGTCTGTCAGCCGATGGACGTGCTGATCTCGCGCCAGCGTATTGACCAGGCGGTGGCGCGGCTGGCCGGTGAGATTCGCCGCGATTACGCCGCCGGACCGACCGTGCTGATCGGCGTGCTGCAAGGCGCCTTCGTGTTCCTGGCCGATCTTGCGCGGGCGCTCGATCTGCCGGTGGAAATCGGCTTCGTAGGGCTGTCCAGCTACGGCAGCGGCACGATCAGCAGCGGCCGGATGGAGGTCTTTCACGAACTGCGCGCCGACATCACCGGCCGAGACGTGGTGCTCGTCGAGGACATCGTCGACAGCGGCCATTCCGTTACCTACCTGTGCGACTACCTGCGGCAACGGCGCCCCGCCTCCCTGCGCATCTGTAGCCTCCTGGACAAACCGGCCCGCCGTGAGGTCCCTGTTGACATCGACTACCGCGGCTTCACCATCCCCAACCTGTTCATCGTCGGCTACGGCATGGATTTTAACGGACAATACCGCCACCTGCCGGATATCCGCGTGTTGGAAGAAACTGCTACCCCTCCGCCACCCGCACGTGCTGAATCGCGTGCCCGGTGAGCCACTCGAACAACACCTCCTGCTCTTCGGACAGCTCGATGCTCGTCGGGCGCTCCCCGTCCAGTGGCGAAACCAACTCGAATACGCCATCCGCGAACCACTCGGCGGCCTCAACGGCGTCGATCCAATAATCATTCGGTCCCAGTGGCGGCACCTGCGGCTCGTCCGGCGGCGTCATGAAGTACACCAGTTGGGAGCGCAGGCGGTCGGAAATATCGAGGGGCGGGGCAGCGGAATTATCCATAGGCAACAGTTGGTACGGCATGCGGGTCTCCGGATTCAGGGCGCCGGGAGCAGGCGCTGACGGGTTTCGGCCGCGGCCGTGATGTCGTCCCACTCCCACAGCTGCGGGACGGTCTCAACCTCGGCCCACAGGGTGGCCTGGTCGGCGTAATGGGGGCTGCCCGGGTGGCCCGAAGCGCCCAGCGGCACGACCCAGCGGGAACGGCGCCAGTCGGCGGGGTCGTGGATGTAGCGGTTCACGGACAGCGATGTCAGGACGAAGCGCTCTGTGGTCCAACTGCCGCCCTGTTGCGGCGTATCGCCGTCGCCGCCGGCGGGAATCTGCGGCGGATTGAGCAGGTCGGCGCAATCGGGGAAGACACGCGACAGCGGGTGTTGGGGCCGGGTGCGGTGCAACGTGCCCCACTGCCAAGTCTGCACGTCGTCGCCGAGGCGCTGGCGCAGGTCGTCGACGGCGCGGTGCAGGGCGGCCTCCAGGCATTGCGGCCAGGTCTGGCCGGGCGGCAGGGGCGCGGGGTCGTTCGCCGCCATGGCGTGGACGGCGCGAGTATAGAGTTGCAGAGCGTGCGTCGGGCCGCCGCGGCCGGTGCCGGCAGTGCCGATGGCCTCGTCGGCGAACGGCCCGAGGGCGGTTTTCAGAATCTCCTCCAGCCAGCAGGCGCGCAGGGCGGCGTAGATCGTCGCGGCCACCGAGTTGCGATCCATACGGCAATCCCAGGCCAGTAGCCGGTCGCGCGCTTCGGCAACCCGGGGGTCGGCCGGCAGCGGCGTTTGCGCGAGTATCTTCAGGCATATCTGCGCCGGGCGCGACAGGCGATCGGCATGCACCGCGGCCATGTCCGCCACCGCAGCCGCACCGGGCGCCAGCTCTTGCAGGCGGGCCGTGATCCGCCGGGCGCGCGTGTCGGCGCCGAAGTAGGTGTTGATGTAGTACGGATAATCGGCAGGCGCCGCGCCCTGATTGCAGGTGACGACGTAGCCGGCGGATGGATTGCGGGTCTGCGGCATGTCCTCGAACGGGATATCGCCCTGCCATTCGTGCCGGCCGTCCCAGCCGGGGACGGCGGTCCAGGCGTTGGCCATGGGGCGGATGGGGATGCGTCCGCGGTAGCGGTAGCCGAACTCGCCGTGCACGTCGGCGTAGACGAAGTTGTTCACCGGCTCCGTCCAGGGCCGCAGCGCCTCCTCGGCCTCGTCCGCCGAGTGCGCCCGCAGCAAGTCGTACAGCGTGTTGGCCCACGGGGTGCCGCTGTTGGTGCCGGGATGGCTGAAGGCGAGGCCGTGTCCGGCATGCGGATCGCCGGTAATGACGGGGCCGTGGCGAGTCGCCACCACCTGCAAGGTTTCCGACGCGCCGTCGCGCGCGTGCAGCGCCTCGTCGACGGTCTCGGCGGGTTGCCAATCGTCTTGCCAAGCGTATTCCAACACGCCGTCGCGGCTGCGAAAGCGTTCGATGAACAGGTCCTGATAGTCCGCGTAGCCGTGCGTCATACCCCAGGCGACGTACGCGTTGTGGCTGAAGTGCGGGGCGCCGGGGACACCAGGCAGGGCGTAGCCGCTGACGCGGAACGACGGGCAGGCCATGTGCACTTGGTAATAGACGTTGGGCGTGTCGAGGGCGCGGTGCGAATCTCCCGCCACCAGCGGCAACCCGGAGGCCGTGCGGTCGCCGGAAATCACCCAGGCGTTGCTGCCGGCGTCCACCTCGCCCAGCCAGTTGCAGGCGGCTGCGGCGGCGGCCAGCTCGTCGAGGCACGACAATGGCGGCCCGTCGTACGCCTCGCCCGGCGGCACCGTCACCAGACTGCCCTGCGGATACCCCTGGAACAGCGCCGCAGCCCGCTCCACGCCGAGCCCGAGGGCCAGCCGCAACCGCCACAGCTTCATCTCGAATGTTCCCATCAGCATGTTACGGACCTTGTAGACGGCCAGACAGTGCCACGGCTCCCACGGTTCCGGGGCGGCCTGCAACAAGGTGTATTCGACCGGCAGCGTGCGGGTGCTGGCGAGAAAGGCGTTTACCCCATCGCTGTATGCCGCCAGCATGTCCCGCGCCGCGCCGCTCGTCACCTCGATATCCATGCGCGCGGCCCGCTCGACGCGAAACCGCCGCATCAGCCGGTCCTCCGGCAAGGCGTCCGGCCCGGCGAACTCCGACCAGCGCCCCAGTGCCCGATGTCGGTCGTAATCCATATGCCACAAGCGGTCCTGGGCCGTCACGAACCCCTGAGCGAAGAAGGCGTCTTGCTCGGTAGCCGCCTGCAGGTGCGGCACGCCCCAGCGGTCGCGGCAGATGTCGACCGGCTTTTCCAGGCCGGATAGCTTCAGCGTTGAGGTCACGTCGGGCAGGGCATTTCGTAAATCGGATGGCGTCAGTCGGCGGGACATCGGGACCTCCGGGCCAATGGAATAGGGGCGGATGCAAGGCCACCGATGCTACTCCATCGCCCGGTATGAGTCCAGGCGGGTTCCGTACTGACAGAATTCAGTATCAATCCGACAAAAAAGACGGTTTGGGCTACGATTCGCACTTCCAGATTCGTGCATAGCCGACAATGTCGTCAGATCATTCTGGCTTTGTCTTACCGTTTTGAGCGCCCCTTCCCCTCCCCGGCGAGGACGTGTAACTCTTTATTTTGTAAAGATACGGAGATGATTCTCGATCGTATCCGGGTCCTGTTGATACGTATGGCACGACTTTTGCCCGATGTTAAGGACTATCTGAAACGCCCAAGACTTTCCCTAAACAAGAGGATGCGATGTCTATGACGGAACAGAAGTCTAAATGCTGGCCGCGGCGCTTTGCTGCGGCGTGTTTTGCCGGCGCCTTGGCGCTGCTGCCGTTACAGGTCGTCGTCGCGGCCGAGCCGCCGCAATGCGCTGAGGCGCCGACAGCAGCCAGGCACCACTACCTACCCGCCAACGACAAGACGGTGCACTGGGGATACTTCAGCAAATCGTTAGCCCCGCGGTTGGTCATTCATTCGGGAGATATCGTCACCGTGGAGACGCTGACCCATCATGCCGGGGACGACTTGGATCGCATGGTCAAAGGCGACCCGGGTGCGGAGAGCGTCTATCATTGGACCGCCGACGAGAAGAACGTCAAGCGCCGGGGGGCCGGACCGCTGGACGCATCGGTCTATGGCCGTGGCGGCGGTGAAGGGTTCGGTGTCCACATTCTCACCGGGCCCATTTATGTGTGCGGTGCGGCTCTCGGCAACATCGTTGAGGTTCGTATCCTCGATGTGCAACCGCGTCCGTCCGGAAATCCGAAGTATGGCGGCAAGTCCTTCGGCAGCAATGCGGCGGCGTGGTGGGGCTACCACTATCAGGACCTCATCGAGGAGCCCAAGCCGCGTGAAGTGATTACGATTTACGAGGTAGACACGGCTGGCAACAAGAACTGGGCGAAGGCGGTCTACAGCTTTCGCTGGGTGCCCCAGGTCGACCCGTTCGGCGTGCTGCACGAAATCATCGACTACCCCGGGGTGCCGGTCGATCACAGTCTCGTCACCGAGCAGCATGGCGTCTTGAAAGGCGTTCGCGTGCCCATTCGGCCCCATTTCGGTGTCATCGGTCTCGCACCGGACGAAGCCGACATCGTCGACTCCATCCCGCCGAGTTCTTTCGGCGGCAACATTGACGACTGGCGCATCGGCAAAAATGCCACGATGTATTATCCGGTCGCTGTTGACGGTGGCCTGTTGTCGCTGGGTGATTCACACGCCGCGCAGGGTGATTCCGAACTCGCCGGCACGGCCATCGAAATGTCTCTCACCGGCATCATTCAGATCGCCGTTCACAAGCAGGAAAATCTGCCGGGCGCCGACCTGGAGGCGCTTTATTACCCCCTCCTCGAAACCCCGGATGCCTGGGTGGTGCACGGTTTCAGCTAGGCCGACTACCTGGTTGAGCTCGGTGACAAAGCCCAACAGGAAATCTACAGCCAATCGTCGGTGGACAAGGCAATGCGCGATGCCTTCCGCAAGATGCGCCACTTTCTGATGACCACCCGAGGTCTCAGCGAAGATGAAGCCATCTCGCTCATGTCCGTGGCGGTGGACTTTGGCATCACCCAGGTCGTGGACGGCAATTGGGGCGTTCACGCGACCATCAACAAGGCGGTCTTCGCCGGGGACCACGAGTAAGCGGCCGATAAGCCAATCTTTGCTATGTATGCGATAGTGCAATTACGGCAGGGCATCTCTAATAATACTCATCTCCCACTTGGTTTAGAATCACTGAGACACATTTGCCAAAGAGCCGGGGGAGTTGAGCATGGGTCAGATGGGCTTTTTCGATATCGAGAATCGCGACGCCGCTTTGGATGCCAAAACCGATCCATTAGTAAGGATCAATGCGCTGGTTGCTTGGGAAGCGTTCAGGAACCGCCTGGAGAAAGTCTGGCGCAAGCCACCCGACAAGCGTAAGTCTAATGCGGGGTGCAAACCCTGGGACGCCATCGTCATGTTCAAAGCGATCATTCTGTGCGCCCTGTGCAATCTGTCGGATGACCAGGTCGAGTATCAGATGCGCGACCGCCTCTCCTTCGTGCGCTTCCTGGGACTGGCACTCGAAGACAAGGTACCGGACGCCAAGACGGTGTGGCTCTACCGCGAGCAGTTGTCACAGGCTGGCCTCATCGATGCCTTGTTCGAGGATTTCGACGCTTACCTGAAAAGCCAGGGCTACCAGGCAATGGGTGGCCAGATCATTGATGCTTCGATTGTGGCGGTCCCCATCCAGCGCAATCGTCGTGACGACAATGAGCAGATCAAGCGGGGTGAGACACCCGATGCCTGGGCCGACAAGCCGGCCAAGCGTCGGCAAAAGGATACGGATGCGCGCTGGACAAAGAAGCATGGCAAGAGCCACTATGGCTACAAGAATCATGTCAACATCGACCGTCGGCACAAGCTGATACGGCGTTACCGGGTGACGGACGCGGCGGTCCACGACAGCCAAGCGGTTGATGACCTGCTGACGCCGAACAACACGGCAGGCGGTGTCTGGGCGGACAGCGCCTACCGGTCGAAAGCCATTGAAGCGAAGGTGAAGGCCAAGGGTTTGACAAGTCGGATACATCGCAAGGGCTATCGCAACCACCCGTTGCGGGATTGGGAGAAGGCGGGCAACAAGAGTCGTTCACGGTTTCGGGCACGGGTGGAACACGTCTTCGGCGCGCAGCGCAACGACATGGGTGGGACGTTGGTTCGCAGCATCGGGCTTGTACGGGCGCGGGCGCGGATTAGGTCTTAAGAACCTCGCCTACAACATGCGGCGCCTGGTTCAATTGCAACGGTTGTCGATGGTGGATTCAGGGTAAAGGGTGCAGCGGGGTGGGTGCCGGATGCCCTCTTTGAAAGGGCCATGGCCCCTGTCGGGACGCGACATCACCGCGCAAACCACCGTTCATTCTCTGTCGCCAGTGACGCGACAGCGCCATTCACGCCACTTCTGTCCGCCAGCGAGTTATTTTTCGAGGCACCCATATATTCTCGTAATACTTCATTATTTTTCGTTATGGGAGTCCGGCGAAGATGGCCACTGAAGAAGCCTGGGTCGGTATCGCCGAGGTCGCCGCGCATCTGCAGGTGACTAAGGTGTCCATTTACCGCTGGGTCGCCGCGAAAGGCTTTCCCGCTCGCCGGGTGGGACGGTTGCTGCGCTTCAGGCTCTCGGAAGTGGACGAGTGGGTGAAGGCCGGCGGAGACGAATCGGGGACTAGCGCTTCGGACAAGAAGGCAGATACGAGACCCAGTACAATGGCTGAAAACAGAACAAGGAGGGCCCCCAACTTTGTTGACGCGCCAATCTGCGAAGAAAAATCCTGACCGGACCGCTCATCCTAGGGGTCGTCGCGCATTGGACCGCTCGGATATTCAGGGCGTGATGCGGAGCAAAGACCCGCGGCTGACAATCATCGGCGTATTCCTCGCCGCCGCGACGCTGATGCTTGGCTTTCCGGCGCTAGTGCACGCCCAGACCGTGCTCGTGAGCAACACGGGCCAATCTAACGCCGGTCAGACACCCGTAACTCCCAGTGATCATGCTCAGGGGTTCACCACGGGCCAGAATACACTGGGCTACTCCTTGACAAGTATCGAGTTGGGCGTAGGCGTGGCTCCGGGTAGCGGAACCCTGACGGTAACGGTGAGGGGTGACAACGGATCGGGCGATCCGGGGGGCAATACGCTATATACCTTGAACAACCCGGCCAACGTGGCGGCGGGACTCCGAACGTTCACCGCCCCTGCCGGTGCCAGTCTGAATGCAAACACCCAATACTTCGTGCAAATGGTTTTCGCGCCTAACGGCAGTGCTAGTTACCCCCAATGGGACAATACGACATCTGCCCTCCAAGATTCCGGTTCGGCCATCGGGTGGAGCATCGGGAATGAACGCCACACGCGCACTCCGGGCTCAACCGGGTGGGGTTCGACTAATTTCACTGTGTTACAAATCAGGGTCAATGGGCAAATTCGCGCCCCGGCCGCCCCAATGAACCTCTCGGCCACGCCGGATGACGGCCAGGTCACTCTGTCCTGGACCAATCCGGCCAACAACACCATCACGAAGTACCAGTATCGCCGGAAAACAGACACGGGGACCTACGGCAGCTGGACCGACATCCCCAACAGCGGTGACACCACGACCAGCTACACCGTGACCGGCCTGACCAACGGCACCGAGTACACGTTTGGGGTGCGGGCGGTGAACGCTGGCGGTAACGGCGCGGCATCCACCGTGACCGCCACGCCTGCACCGGTGCCGGCCGCCCCGACGAAGCTCGAGGCCGAGGTGGGTGACAGACGGATCGGTCTTACCTGGGACGATCCGGGCGACAGCACAATCGACGAGTACGAGTACAGCACCGACGGTGGCTCCTTCAGCGTCATCAGCGGCAGCGATGACACCACGACCAGCTACACCGTGACCGGTCTGACCAACGGCACCGAGTACACGTTTGCGGTGCGGGCGGTGAATAATACCGATGACGGCGCGGCATCCACCGTGACGGCCACTCCACTGTGGCCCGCGCCGACCGGTTTGGTGGCGACGGCGGGCCAGGGTCGGGTCACTGTGGAGTGGAACAACGGCCACGCCGCCATCGGCGATTATTGGATCACTGCCGTAGGCAGCGACCGGAGTAAAGGCATATTCCTTCCTCGCGGATCGGGTTCGACGACGACCGACATCGTTTATCCACTGACCAACGGCATCCTGTACACCTTCAGCGTGCGGGCGCTGCACGGCAAGGAATCACCCACCGTGACGGCCAGACCAATATCCATGCCGGCCCCGGACAACCTCACGGCCACCGAGGGTGACGACCGCCAGACCACTCTGTCCTGGAGCGATCCGGGCGACGACTCGATCTACAAGTACCAGGTCAGCATCGACAATGGCACGACCTTCACCGACATCAGCGACAGCAGCAAGAGCACGACCACCACTACCGTGACCGGTCTGACCAACGGCACCGGGTACACGCTGGCGGTGCGCGCGGTGAACTGGTGGGGTTACGGCGCGGCATCCACCGCGACTGCCACGCCACTGTGGCCCGCGCCGGCTAATCTGGTGGCGACGCCGGACGACGGCCGAATCTACCTGGAGTGGGACAGGAACCCCGGGATCACCGATTATCGGGTAGACGTCTCGGGCGGCAGCTCGGTGAGCGTGTCGGCCGGTTCGGGGTCGAAGACAATCGCTGCCATTGACTCGTTGGCCAATGGCACCGCTTACACCTTCACGGTGCTGGCGACACAGGACTCCGCACAGGGCTCCGCGGACAGCAGTTGGCCAGCCACCGTGGATGCCACGCCGGTGGTGGCCTCGCCGGACGCCCCGACGAACCTCTCGGCCACGCCGAGCAACAGCCAGGCCACGCTGTCCTGGGACGATCCGAACAACCCCACGATCACCAAGTACCAGGTCAGCATCGACAATGGCACGACCTTCGCCGACATCAGCGACAGCGGTGCGAGCACTACCACCACCACCGTGACCGGACTGCTCAACGGCACCCTGTACACGTTTGCGGTGCGTGCCGAGAACGCTTCCGGTCGCGGCTTGGCAGCCACCACGACCGCCACGCCGGTCAACGACGCCCCCACGGCTTCCGCAAAGACGGTGTCCATCGACGAGGACACGGCTTACATCTTTAAGGAGGACGACTTCGGCTTCGCGAGCGTCAAAACCGGCGCCACGCTGGGGCACGTGAAGATCACCTCACTGCCCGGGCAGGGGACGCTGTCGGTTGGCGGCACGGCCATCACTCGTGTCACCACGCCCAGGCAGGTGACAAAGACCGGGCTCAATGCCGGCAATCTCACGTACACCCCGCCGGCCAACGCCAACGGCGCCGCTTTCGCGACGTTCGCCTTCAAGGTCAATGACGGCGTGGCCGATAGCGACATGGCATACACCATCACCATTAACGTGAATGCCGTGAACGACCCCATCACGGGTTCCGATAAGACGGTGTCCACGGAGGAGGACACGGCGTACATCTTTAAGGAGGCGGACTTCGCCTTCTCGGACGTCGACGCCGGCGCCACGCTGGGGCACGTGAAGATCACCTCACTGCCCGGGTCGAACCAGGGGACGCTGTCGGTTGGCGGCACGGCCATCGCCAGCGTCAGCCCACCCCGGCAGGTGACGAAGGCCGAGCTCGGCAGTCTCGCGTACACCCCGCCGGCCAACGCCAACGGCGCCGCTTTCGCCACGTTCGCCTTCAAGGTCAGTGACGGCACGGACGACAGCGACAAGGCATACACCATCACCATAAACGTGAATGCCGTGAACGACCCGCCGGTGGCGGTGACTGACACCGCCGAGACCAGCCAGAACATTCCCGTCGTCATTGGCGTGTTGGAAAACGACTCGGACGTGGACCCGGGGACTGCCCTCCGCGTGGTCGAGGTGGGGTTCCCAACGGCCCCGAGCAACGGGACCGTCGCGATCAACCCCAACAACACCACCGTCACCTATACGCCCAACGCCAACGTCACCGGCACCGACACGTTTAGCTACGCCGTCACGGACGGGTTCGACACGAGCAACGTAGAGGTGGCCGTGGAGATCCTTGGCAGCGGCACCAACGCGAACCTGTCGAACCTGACCCTCTCGTCGGGGACGCTGATGCCGGATTTCGCCGCGACGACCACGAGCTACGCCGTCCGCGTGGAGGCCCTTACCGACAGTGTGAGGGTGACGCCGACGACGGCAGACGCCCAAGCAACGGTGACGGTGAACGGCACGCCGGTGGACAGTGGAACTGCCAGCGGCGACATTGCCCTGACCGAGAATAACGTGACCCGCATCACGGTGGCGGTGACGGCCGCGGACGGGACGACCATCCAGACCACCACCATCGACGTGACCCGACCGCTCAGCGACAACGCGAACCTGTCAGGACTGACCATCTCATCGGGGACGCTGACGCCGGTGTTCGCCGTGGGCACCACGGACTATAGAGTCGACGTTGGGAACGCCGTGGACAGCGTGACGGTGACGCCGGCCACGGAGCACGCCGGCGCGACGGTGACGGTCAACGGCACGCCGGTTGCCAGTGGGAGTGCGAGCGGCGACATCGCCCTGATCGAGGGTGACACGACCACCATCGCAGTCGTAGTGACGGCCGCGGACGGGGTGACCACCAAGGCCTACGCCATCGAGGTCCGCCGGGCCGAGGCGGATCTGGAGCGGCCGGAGGTAACGATCGAAGGACCGACGGAGCCGGTGGAGGGTTTTGAGCCGGAAGATATCCAGGTCAGCAACGGGATGGTGGCGGACTTCACCGAGGCGTCATCGAGTGAGTATCGAGCCACGATCAAGCCGGCGGAGCTGGGGCAGCCGGTCGTGGTGGAGGTCCCCGAGGATGTGGCCGAGGACGGGGCCGGCAACGGCAACCGGGCGGCGGAGGCCTTCGAAGTGGAGACGAAGCTGGTGGTGAGCTACCAGGAGGAGAACTACACAGCAACCGAAGGTGGAGAGGCGGTGACGGTGACGGTGAAGCTGAGCCAGGGCTGGGACGAGGAGTTGGCGATCCCGATCCGGGTGACGCGGCCGGAGACGACGGAAGCCGCCGACTATACCCTAAAGTGCGTTCACTTTGATACCAAGAATTTCTCGAACTCCAGGTCGAGTTCGAATCTTGGCCACAACCGCGAGACCAACCGTTGCGGATCGGCATTGATACGATCGATGAAGGCTTTGCAGGCATCAAAGAGATGGCGCATGGAGGCATGACAGAAATTGCGCGTCACCTCTTCGCGCATCCACTTCCAGAGACCTTCAATCGGATTCAGGTCTGGGCTATAGCTTGGCAGAGCGACCAACGTGAAGCCCAATTCCGAAGCCGCCGCTTGCACACGCTTGGCCTTGTGCCACGGGGCGCCGTCCCAGATGAGTACGACCTCACCAGGCTCATCACCCATCCAAGCGGCAACGTGGTGTAAGAATTCGATCGTATGGGCTTGGTTACAGGAGCCCTCGTTCCAGATGAAACACTGGCCGCAGGAGAAATCGTAGGCGCCATACCAGTTGATGCGTTCAGCCAAAGAGGCACAGCCGCTCAGACGCCAAGCGGGTTTGCCCTCGGGCGCCCAGGTGTAGCCCAGGTCCATATCGCGGTGCAGATGGGCTTCATCGATATAGAGCAAGCGGATATCCCGGCGACAAAGCCGCGCCAACAATTCCTGGAATTGTTGGACAAAGGCGGCACGACGTTGCGGGTCGGCCTTCTTGAGCACTTTTTGGCATTTCTTCCAACTCAGTCTTTGAGCCCGCAGGACTCGGTGCAAGGTCGTGCGGCTGCATGCGTAGCCGATGACCTGTTCAAGCCAACGTCGCAACTTTTTCAAGGTCCAGGCATGGCCTGGCAGGCCATGGTCGAGCGGGTCGGTCTCGACGACCGTGCGGACGAGTTGATCGAGTTGCTCTTGGCCAAAAGGGGGTGGCGGCCTCCGGTGTGACGATAGATGACGCCCGCGAGGCCGGCCAAATTGTAACGATGCACCCAACTCAGGACGGTCTCCTTGGTATGTCCGATGTGGGCTGCCCAGGTAGTCGCATTGGTTTGCTGAGAGGCGATCATGTAGAGGGCCAGGAGACGCTCGCGACTGCGTGGATGCTGGGCGTTGACCGCGAGGCGTCGCAAATCAGCCAAGCTGTGACCCCAGGTGTTCAAATCGGGTCGAACCATCGTTTCCTCCGTTTTCGGTGGGGAGAGAGATACGCTTATAGATGGTTCTATCACACAGGGCCTGTCCATAGCCAAAATTCTTGGTCTCAATAGGGATCTACATTAGATGGTTTGGAGGAGTGGGATGCCCAGGAGGGCACCGGCAGGCTGACCTTCCCAGCCGAGGAAACGGAACAGACGTTCACGATAGAGGCCAACCATGACGGGGACGGGGACGACGAGACGGTGGAGCTGGGATTTGGGGAACTGCCGGAGATAGTACTGGCAGGGGAGCCGGGCGTGGCGACAGTGACGCTGGAGGACAAGGGGCTGGTGGAGCTCGAGGTGAGCTTTGGGCAGGCGGCGTACCAGATTGGGGAAGGCCAGCAGGCCGACATCGAGGTGAAGGTGGCGCCGACGGCGGACCGGCGGGTGGAAGTACCGCTGGTGGTGGTGCCTAAAGGAGGGGCCACTGACGAGGACTACAGTGGAGTGCCGGCGAAGGTGGTGCTTGAGGAAGGCGAGAGTGAGGGGACGATTTCCGTAGAGGTACTGATGGACGACGTGGACGATCCCGGGGAGGGGATTGTGCTGAGCTTGGGCGCGTTGCCGCAGGCGGTGAGCGCAGGCGAGCCCGCCTCGACCGAGGTGCATTTCGAGCAGCCACGGATGGCGGAGCGGTTCTCGCAAACGCTGGAGGTGGCGCTGGCGGTGATCGCGCGCTCGACGGCCGTGAGCGCGCAGACGGCGATAGAGGGTCGGTTTGAGCGGCATCGTCAGTGGAGTCGCCTGGGGCCATCGGTTGGCGCGCTGCCGACCCCGCAGCCGGGGAGCGACCATAGCGCCGCGGCTCTGAGCCCGCGAGAATCGGAGCGGATCGGCCGCGCCGGCGCCGGCGACAGAGGCGTGGAAGGCTCGGTGGTGCACAGCGCCTGGGGCGCAGCCAGGACCAGCGCAGCGATGGGATCGGGTTGGAACGCGGAGAATCGGGAAACCGGCACGCCAGGATCGTGGCTACGGAGTTTGTCGCTGGGGTCGTTGGGGAACCTCGCCAGCTTTGACCCAACGCACCGGGTCGCCTCTCCCGGCTCCGGTATGGCGCCGAGTGGGAGCGTCTACGTGCAGGACCTGGATGCTTCCGGAGCCGCGCCGCTGGGACCGGGCTCGGGGGACTTTTCAGGGATGCGGGGTCAGGCGTTCAGCCTGTCAGGGGTCTCCTTCGAGCTGTCGTCGGGAGCGAGTGAGGCAGAGACGAGCCGGGTAGCGGTGTTGTGGGGCCAGGGGGATGTGCAGCGCTTCAACGGGGACTTGAGGCGGCTCGGGATGGCTTATCGAGGCGGTCTCGAAGCGGCTCACGTCGGTCTGGACCTGTATGCCAACGATCAGATGCTGGCCGGGCTGTCGTTCATGCGCAGTTGGGGGGACCTGGAGTACACGGATGATGGGATCGACGGGGTGTTGGAGAGTCACATGACCACGTTTCACCCGTATTTGTACTGGCAGTTGAACGGCCGGTTGAGCATGTGGAGCATTGGCGGTTTCGGTGGGGGTCAAGTGGCTGTCGAGGAGCCGGGCCGGGCTCACCACTTCAATGCCGACTTTCGGATGTTGGCAGGGGGCGTGAGGGCGGTGCTAAGCAGGCGGGGCAACCACGAATGGGGCTTGCGAGGGGATGGCTTCACGGCGTACCTGGAGACCGGCGCCTTGGAGGACATCGCCAAGCTAAGCGGCGAGGCACACCGGAGCCGGCTGCTGCTGGACTGGGTGCACGACGAGGCATTGTCAGTGGGGCGGTCGCTGAGGGTGCAGGTGGAGGCTGGCTGGCGTTTCGACGGGGGCGATGCGGAACGCGGCCGCGGCTTGGAAACTGGTATCCGTCTGGGTTACCAGGATGCGCACAGGGGTCTGGACGTAGCGTTGCACGGTCGGGTGCTGTTGGTGCATGCCAGCGACTACCGGGACTGGGGCTTGGGTGTGCAGGCGAGCTGGGACCCGGGTGAGAAGCAGCGCGGCTTCAGGGCGTCGGTGACGTCCTCGTGGGGTCGGGACGGCGGTGGCCAGACGACGCTGTGGGACAACGCGGATAGCGTCATGCGCCCGGCGGGGCTGGGGGCGATGGGTTCCCAGTACCGTATGGAGAGCGAGGTGGCCTACGGCGGCCTGAAGGCGCTGGGCTTACCGGGTCTGCTGACGCCGTACAGCCGGTTGCGCTGGGGCGGGCAGGGTCGGGAGTTGGCCCTGGGCACCGCTTGGAGCCTGCCGACTCGCTCGCAGCGGGCGCTGCCATTGCTGTTGGAATTGGAGACCATAAGGCGGGAGACCCAGACGGGTCCGGTCGATCTGGCGGTTGTGGCGCGACTGTCGATCCCCTTCTGAGAAGCTGACTCCGAGCAGTGCTTGAACTCCGTGCCGGCCTGTACGAGAGGCACGCCGTCAGCACCAGGGTGAACGACGACCCGGATATCCTGGTCCCGACGTTGGAGAGTGGGCGTTCTTAAACGAGGGGGCGGAAATGTGCTTGACAACGCTTCCGCCTCGATTTTGCTTGATCGGAAAAAGGGAAATCGGCCTCAACCGCACTTCGGCTTTGTGTGAGCGACCTGATTTACGTAAGTCCTTAAAATATAAAGTCTTATTCTCTACCGCCTAACGGTGAGTGGTTATGAAGAGGGTTGCGCAAGGGGACCGTTACCGATCCCCTCCGCGAAGCGCTGGCAGTCGCTGAGCAACAGTGCTTCGAACTCGTGCATCATCACGAACGGCACGAATCGGCTTGCATTGAATCCGCCGCCCATGTGGCTGACGACATGGTTATGGAGGGCATTTTCGATGCTGACTGGCCTGCACGGAAACGGCAATCGGGCGGCATCGGCACGCTCGAGCCAAGCGCCAGGTCCCGTTTGCGGCAGGCCGTAGTAATCCACCATAGTACTGACGACGCACCCGGCATCGGCATTCAAATGATTCACGATACCCCGCCGCACCGCCGGCCAGGCACGAATCCCACCGCGTCGAGCCCGCTGACGGGAATTCCCCATCAAGCGGGCGCTGACCGTGGAATAGCCGACATGGCAAGAATGCGGCGCCAGTATTCTCTTGACGAAAGTCTCTTCAGTTTCGCCTTCGACGTGGACCAGCAATCGTGTCATGCGCTGTAAATCCGTAGGGCGTCAAGCCGGGCGGCCGCCAATCTCGTTCTTCTCCCACAGCTGCCCGAGACTGTAATCCTCCAGCCACACTTCCAGGCTCCCAGAATCAAGGCGCGTAAAGGTCACTTCTCCGTTCACCCGGTCGGCCACGATCACGTCTTCCGGCTCAAAATGGTCGAGCAGGAAGGGCGACTGCGTGGCCATAACCACTTGCGTCTCAAGGGAAGCCTTTTTGACCAGAGAGGCCAGCATGGTGATGGCTATACGGGTGCAGGCTGAGTTCAGGCTCGTCCAGAAGAATGACGGATGGCCGCAACGCCTGTGGCTGCTGCAAGAGGGTGGTCAGGGCGATGAAGCGTAGAGTGCCGTCCGAGAGCGCCGCGGCGTCGAAATCGGCGTCCGAATCCCGGTGCCGCCATTGCAGGCGAATTTTGTCTTCGTTCAGCGCCAACGGCGCCAGGTCAAAGTCGTCGAAAAACGGCGCAACCAGTTGGATGGTGCGTCGAATCAGATTGTAACCGGCACGGTGTTTGTGGCGCAAAAGGTACAGGAACGCAGCCAGATTCGAACCGTCCCGCCGCAGGAAACGATTGTCGTGCACGTCGCACGTCTTTTTCATCGGCGACACGCTGCTGGTGTCGTGGAAATAATAGAGGTGCCGCATACATAGCAATTATACTCATCCGCTCTACCCTGCGCGCCATCCGCACCAGCGTGGACCTCACGCAGCAGTAGCTTGCCGACCGGCTTGGCGTCTCATTTACGACCGTTAACCGCTGGGAGGGCGGCGTGACGGCGCTACAGCGGGCGGCGCGTATCGCCATCAACGCCCTGGCGGCCGAGGCCGGCGTCGACCCGCCGTTCCCACCACCAAGCCCATGGAGCAGATGCTGTGGGATGCCGCCTGCTCCATTCGCGGTGAGAAAGACGCCGCGAAGTTCAAGGACTACCCTTTTCCTCAAGCGCCTGTCGGACGTCTTTGACGACGAAATCGCACGCTTGGCCGAAGAATACGGCGACCGGGCCGCCACGCAGGAGATTGCCGAGAGCGACCACAAGCTCCTGCGTTTCTACCTGCCGCCGGAAGCGCGCTGGGCCATCCTCAGCGGCCGCGAGGCGCACCACTGGCCGCCCGACGGCCAGGGGGCAGAGCACCCGCCCGCACGACGTCGGTGAGCACCTGACCAAGGCCGTTCGCGCGGTCGTCCGGTATAACCCGTCGCTGTCCGGCGCCATCGACCTGGTGGACTTCGCCGCCGAGCGCAACATCAACCCGGCCAGACTCGCCGCGGTGATCGAAACCTTCTCCGACCCCCGCTACCGCCTCGGCCCCGCCGACGTGCAGCCCGACTTCCTGGGCCGCGCCTACGAGTACCTGCTGCGCAAGTTCGCCGAAGGCTCCGGCCAGAGCGCCGGCGAGTTCTTCACCCCCACCGAAGTCGGTTTCCTGATGGCCCATCTCCTGCGCCCGCGGTCCGGCGAAGCCTGCCACGATTGCGCCTGCGGCTCGGCCGGGCTGCTCGTCAGGCTGCAACTCGTCGCCCGCGAACTCGACCCCACCAGCCGCGTGCCGCTCAAGCTGTACGGCCAGGAGTTGCAGGCCGAGAGCTACGCCGTCGCTCACATGAACGCCATCATCCACGACATGGATGTCGAAATCGCCCGCGGTGACACCATGATCAACCGGAAGTTCAAGACCGCGTCCGGTCGCATCGCCGCGCACGAGATCGTGGTGGCCAACCCGACGTGGAATCAGGACATCAACCCGGACATCTACGCCAACGACCCCTTCGACCGCTTCCGCATCACCGGCGGCGTCACCATCGGCAAGGCCGACTGGGTGTGGCTGCAACACACCCTCGCCTGCCTGAACGAGCGCGGCCGCGCCGCCGTGGTGCTCGACACCGGCGCGGTGACGCGCGGCTCCGGCGCCAAGCGCGAAGACCGGGAGCGCAACATCCGCAAGTGGTTCGTCGACCGCGACCTGATCGACGGCGTCATCCTGCTGCCGGACAATCTCTTCTACAACACCAGCGCCGCCGGGATCATCGTCGTGCTGTCGAAACGCAAGCCAGGAGCACGGAAGGACCGCATCGTGCTGCTCAACGCCAGCCGGCGAATGCGCAAGGGACGGCCCAAGAATTTCATCCCGGAGGAGGATATCCGGGTGATTGCAGAGGCGTTCGCGGAGGGCGAGCCGGTGGAAGGGGAGGTCGCGGTCATTACGCGGGAGCAGGCGGAGGGGGCGGACTTCAACCTGAGTCCGAGCCGGTGGGCGGAACAAACGGATGCGGCTGCTCAGCGTCCGATTGGCGAGATTCTCGCCGAGATGCGTTACCTTTGAGGAAACGCGTGAAGTCGATGCCGCGCTGGTGAAAATGCTGGAGCACCTGCAATGAACGAGGCGTGGACATGGCGTCCGCTCGGAGAACTGTTTGAGATCGGCGCGGGCAACAAGACGACGATCCCGAACTTGTCGCGCGGCCGGTTGGCAGGGCTTGAAATTCCACAGCCAACGCTCGACGAGCAACGGGTCATCGTCGCCGTGCTCGCAAGAGTACAGGAAGCCATCAAGACGCATGCCCAGAGCGTTGCGCTTGCGCAAGAACTGAAACGCGCCGCGATGCAAATGCTGTTCACGTGCGGCCTGCGCGACGAGCCGTAGAAGGAGACGGAGATCGGGCCGGTGCCGGAGAGTTGGGAGTTGACGCCCATCGGTCATGTTTTCGAGATCGAACAGGGGCTCTCGCTGAAAGGCAATCTTGCCAACAACGACCAAGGCGTGCCGTTTCTCCGCACATCCAATGTGTACTGGGGACGTATCCGAACTACAGATTGTCAGCCGAATGCGTCTTGAAGGCGAGATACCACCCCACAGGCTGTTGCGCCGGGGCGACCTTCTCGTATGCACGGGTGGTGAGATCGGGCGGGCTGCGATGCGGGACGGCGAGATGGGGGATGCCTGTTTCAGAATCATCTCCAATCGCTTGCGCCCCGATGACACCTCCCACACCGACGCACGGTTCGTGATGGCATGGCTGGAAGAAGGGTTCAAGTACCGTAATGCCTATGAAGGCGCGGGTAACCGCACGACAATTCCCAACATGTCGCGTGCCCGCCTTGCAGGGCTGTCTATTCCGCATCCCCCACTCGATGAGCAGCGAGAGACCGTCGCTATCCTCGACGCCATCGACTGCAAGATAAACCTGCATCGGAGAAAGCGAGCGGTGCTTGACGACCTGTTCAAGGTGCTGCTGCACAAGCTGATGACAGGGGAGATTCGGGTGGGGGAGCTTCCTTCGTCAACAGAAAGAAGGCCCAATGAATGATTCCGAAACAACAAGCTCATTTGGTCAACTCCTAGCTCCCAAGCCCCAGCGTCCGGTGAATAGGTTACACCACTACACCAGTTGTGACGCAAAGAAGATTCTAAGCAGTAATACCCTGTCACCCACGCTGCCTTCTCCAATGGTCCGACAGAACTGAGCCATGGCCTTGGAATCATGCGGAACATGTTTGGAGAATCGGGAAATCGCGTATGCGAAGGAACCGATTTCCTTTCCTGGCTGTACTACAATATCCAGCCATACATATTCTGCCTATCGGAATCCGAGGACATGCTTTCTCAATGGGAGATGTACTCAGGTCGGAATGGCTGTCGCATCACCTTCAACCATGAGATAACCAAACTGACAGCAGAAGGTGATGTTGCGTTGGGACCTGTAATCTATGAAGCAAAGAGCCAGCGGAAATACCTGGAATATTTGAACAGTCACCGGCAGAGACCTGAGTTTAGAAAAGACGACAATTTTAGCGCCGACGGGTATTTTCTGTTGAGTGTTGTGTTCCTAAAGAGTGTTGTTTTTAGCCAGGGGAAGGAATGGAGGATCGTGAAGATAGTTCAACAGGAGTCATTCGATAGTATCAAATACAGTAGCGGGAGTCGGTTTCTAAAGCCTTATGTGCCTATACGTTGTGAGCCTCTTCCGATTACCGAGATTATGATCGGGCCAGCCGATGACCAGGACCGTTTATTCCGCTCCACGGAACATCTAACGAAAATGACCAAAGGTTACGAAAATGTCACTATCAAGAGATCAGCTATCAGAGTTTCTCCCTCGTAACAGTGATGGAGATTCGCAACGAGTTGGTAGCCGCCATATTGCGGGGAGCACTTGAAAGTTTACACCGTTCTCAAAGGAACAATGACGCCATCAATACAAACCATTTACCAGTCCCCGTAGTACGAGCACTGCTTGCGGATCGCGACAGGTAGTTCAGAGACGCGCGTGATAGCTATCGATCAACTCGCAATGCTGGTTGCGTCCGGCGAGTCCGAAAACGCTGGTGTTCAAAGAGACGACCGGGACTTCGCCGCGAGGCGGCAAGGACGATATTCGCCTTCCTGAGCCAGCGCGACGGGCAGGTACTGTTCGGAGTGACGCAGGACGGGATTGTGGGCGGCGTTACGAAATGAACCGAGTAGCAAGAGGCAAACTCTAAAGTGGAGGAGCGCGACAATGAACCCGCGAGTATCGGTATCTAGGGACGCCCTTGCCGCTTTCTGCCAAGAGCACGGTATCAAGCGGCTTGCCGTTTTTGGCTCGGCATTGCGGGAGGACTTCGGGCCTGAGAGCGACATCGATGTCCTCGTCGAGTTCGAAGCGGATCGAATTCCGGGGCTGTTAGGCATTGCCGGCATGGAGTTGGAGTTGTCCAGGTTATTTTCAGGACGCAAGGTCGATCTGCGAACGCCTGAGGACCTGAGCCGCTATTTCCGGCAAGAAGTCTTGGACACGGCGGAAGTGCAGTATGCTCAAGGATGACGAAATCCGTTTACGTCACATGCTCGACGCGGCGCGTGAAGCCGTGTCGTTTGCGCGTCATCGAGTCCGCGGCGACTTGGAGACCGACCGCCAGTTGGTCCTGTCGTTGGTTAAAGACATCGAGATTGTCGGTCAAGCCGCGGCCCAGATAACCGAACCGACTCGCCTGGAGTTGGCAGACATTCCTTGGATTCAGATTGTTGCAATGCGAAACCGACTTGTTCATGCGTATTTCAGCATCAATCTCGACGTCGTCTGGCAAACCGTGCAGGAAGACCTGCCGGCACTGATCGCCGATCTTGAGCGGCTCGTGCCGCCTGAATCCGGTCATGATTGAATGAACCGCTGCGTCTATATCTTCCTTGACGAGTCTGGAAACTTCGACTTCAGCGCGAACGGGACTCGCTATTTCGTCTTGACCAGTGTCAGCATGGAGCGCCCGTTTCTGGCAGCCATGCCAATGGAAGACTATAAACACGATCTCCTCGAATACGGGCCTGGACCTTGAGTACTTTCACTGTTACCGCGACGGCAAGACTGTGCGTAACCGTGTATTCGATCTAGAAAATTTTTGGATCATAATGGCTTTATATTAAATCCATGTCACTCCGGCGAAAGCCGGAGTCCAGAGGTTTTCGGGGGCCGTTGGATTCCGGGTCAAGCCCGGAATGATCGCCTTGGAGCATTGAGCGATTCAATCAGAACCAAAAATTATCTAGCCGATGAGGCTCTGGTGGCGCACCGAGCAGGGCTAACTCGACCTCTCAATCCGTGAAGAACTGTAGGCGTGCGTTCGTATGCCCAGAAAAGCTTCGGGGATGCCTATCGACGCCTCCCCGAACACGTAAAGCGGCAGGCGCGCGAGTCGTATCGTTTCTTCGCGTCGAACCCCGGTCACCCAAGCTTGGACTTCAAGTGGGTGAGTCAGCGGCATCCGGTGTACTCGGCGCGAGTGAGCATCGACTATCGCGTCCTTGGTGTCCTGTCCGAGGGCGATTGATTGGGTCCTGTTGCCCTCCGGCAAAGCCCGAAGGAAGCAGGGGTTACCAGAGACGGCGAACGCCGTACCAGTCGAAGAGCGATTCGTTCGATACGAAAAAGAGGTTGTGCGTCAGCGCCTGGGCGATGAGCATGCGGTCGAAGGGGTCGCGGTGCGGACCCGGTAGGGACCCGGCACGCACGGCATGCTCTACGGTGATTGGCAGTTCCTCAAAGTTCTGTGCAGCGATGGCCGCGGGAATGTCGAGGGCCAGTTCCTCCGCGCTCGGGAGTTTGCCGAGCCGGTATTTGGTGGCAATTTCCCACGCCGACGCCGCGCTAACCAGTACGTCGTTGCCGTCATCCGCAATCGCCTGCCGCGCAGGTAGCGACAGGCGATTGTTCCCGGAGAACCACCAAAAAAACGCCTGGGTGTCGAGCAGCAGCCGCAACGCTCAATTGCCCTCCCAAGCAGCCAATTCCTCTTCCGGCAGCGGATCAAAGAAGCTGTCGTCGAGTTTGATCCGGCCTTTCATGGAGCCGAATTGCCGTTTGCCCGGCCTTTGTACAGGCACAAGCCGTGCTACCGGCGTGCCGTTGCGGGCGATGACGACATCTTCCCCGGCCTCGACTTTCGCCAGCAGGCGCGACAAGTTGGTCTTTGCCTCATGGATGTTCACCGTTACCATTGCCGACTCCTTAGTTGAGAATAGTGTTAGCTAACACTATGACTAATCCGAAAACAGGTCAAGCGGAGCGCCGTCATGACTGAACCCGGCATCACCGAAGCGGGCACCGCCCAGTTTCCGATGGTGCGCCACGCCGCAAGAGGCGCTGGCCCGGCGCGGCGGCACGAACGGCATGCTGTTTCGCGGCGAACTGGAGGCGGCACTCCGCCGCTTCAACCCCTCGATGGCTGATGACGCCGTCCGCTCCACGATTGAGCGGCAGGGGTATGACGAAGCCGAACAACGCCGCCACGCCGTCCGGCTCATCGACTTCGACACACCGAGCGCCAACGCCTTACACGTCACCTGGGAGTGGACGGCCAAGCCCCCGGCGCGCCAGCGCAACCGGGCAGACGTCATGTTCGTCGCCAACGGCGTGCCGGTCGCCATCGTCGAGCACAAAAAGCCGACGGACCGCGACGCCATCGAGCGGGGCATCACCCAACTGCGGCGCTACGAGCAACAGACGCCCGAGCTGATCGCCGCGGCCCAGTTGTTCAACGTCACCCATCTCCTCGATTACTGGTACGGGGTCACCTGGAACGCCTCGCGCCGCTTCATGCCCGGCTTTCAGGACTTCGTTATCGCGCACGAACTGCTGCACCTGCGGGTGGCCAACCACGGCAGGCTGTTCAAATCGCTGATGACGGCGCACGTCCCGGATTGGAAGCGGTACGACGCCGTCAGGCGGCGGTCGCCCGGGGCAAGCTGAGGAATTGCCATGCGTTCTGATTGCACTCGCTTTTCGGTCAGCTTATTATGTACGGACCGTACAGTTTGAGGAGGCCATTTATGACGGACAAAGTGCAGGTTGCCGGGGTTGAAGAGGCTCGGGCCAAGCTGCCGTCGATCTTGAGGTCGGCGCATCAAGAAGGCACTGTGACCATCGTTACCAAGCGCGGCATGCCGTACGCTGCCGTTGTGCCCGTGTCGCACGCCATTCGGGAAGCGCCAAAGCTGTCGGATCTGCGCGGCTCTGCCGGGGGCTGTTTCGGTGACGCTCGGCGCTTTGTCGAAGGACTCCGCGACGAATGGCGTTGACGGATATCAGCGAACTGCCGCGTGGTCGGGTCGTGGTGGACAGTGCGCCGATCATCTATCTGCTGGAGGATGACGCCGTATTCGCACCGCGTTTCGCGCCGTTCTTCGAGCGCGCCGAGGCCGGCGGCCGCGAATTGGTAATCTCGGCGCTCACGCTGGCCGAGGTGCTTACCGGCCCGCTTCGCACCGGCAATGAACGCTTGGCGGAGCGTTATCGTGACGTCCTGACGACCCCACCCACTTGGCGCTTGGTGGAGCTAACCGCTGCCATTGCGCATCGCGCCGCTCGGATTCGTGCGCGCTCCAGGCTGCGCCTGCCGGACGCCGTGCAGGTTGCCACCGCGCTGGAAACCTCAAGTATCGGCGTGGTCACGCATGGCCGTGACTTCTCGTCGCTCGACGCGCTGTCCGAACGGGTGGTCGTGTACGGCTGACCGCCGCGCCGCTGTGGATAGCCGCACCCCGGTATGCTAAGGTTTGCAAAGCCACGACAACCGTATTTTGATGGCTTCACACCACGACATAGCGCCCGAACAGCCGGGCGAGGGAGACGTACTCATGACGAAGTTTCGCGGGGTGTTCCCTGCCATTATCACCCCTATGACCCCGGAAGGGGCGCTAAACGAAGCGGCCTTTCGGGAAGTGATGGAATTCAACATCCAGGCTGGCGTGCACGGCTTCTGGGTGGCGGGCGGCACGGGTGAGAGCGTGCTGCTGGACGACGACGAGAATATGCGCATCGCCACTATCGCCGCCGACCAGTCCCAGGGCCGCATCGCCAACATCATGCACGTGGGCGCCAGCACCACTGGCCGCGCCGCACGCCTCGCCGAGCACGCCGCCCGCGCCGGCGTCGAAGCCATCTGCTGCGTGCCGCCCTTTTTCTACAAACCCAGCGATGAAGCCATCGTCGAACACTACCGCGTCGTGGGCGCGGCCGCCGACCTGCCGCTGTTCGTCTACAACCTGCCGCAAGCCACCGGCACCGAAATCATGCCCGACCTGATGAAGAGGATTCAGGACGGTGTGCCGCAACTCACTGGCCTGAAGCATTCCGCCCTCACCTTCACCAACGTGCGCGAATTCGCCAAGATGGGCCTCGCCTGCTTCGTCGGCAACAGCGCCCTCATGCTGCCCGGCCTCACCGTCGGCGCCTGCGGCTGCGTGGACGGCCCGCCCAACATGGCGCCCGAATTGTGGGTCGAAGTCTGGCAGGCGTACCAGGACGGCGACTGGAAACGTGCCGAGGCGGCACAGGACCACGCCACCGACGTCACCAACATCGTGCGCACGTACGGCCTGCACAGCACCATCAAGGCCGTGCTCAGCGAGCGTCTCGGCATCGACTGCGGCGACCCGCGGCCGCCCGGCCTGCCGCTCACCGACGCGGAGCGCGAGACCGTGCTCAACCGCATCGCCGAACTCGGCCTGTCAAAGGTGACCGTGGCGTAGGGCATTTTGGATGGATGTAGGTCGGATTGAAGCAGTGTGATCCGACATTCAGCAGGATATAAAGCAGGGGAACGGCGTTCAGGCCGCTCCCCTGCTTGCGTTTCAGGCAGGATTGACGAGATTGACGGCCACGTCCGGCTGGCTGCGCAGCGTCTGATACACCACGCAGTACCGCTCGGTCAGCGACAGCAGGCCGCGTAGCTGCTCCGGCGTGGCATCCGTGTCGAGGTCGAGGTTCAGCCGGATATTGGAAAATCCCACCGGCGCTTCCTTGCTCACGCCCAAGGTGCCGCGAAAGTCCAACTCTCCTTCAGCCACCAGCGTACCACCGTGCAGCGTCACACCAAGCGCCGTAGCCACCGCCCGCAGGGTGACGCCGGCACAGGCGACCAACGCCTGCAACAGCATGTCGCCGGAGCACGCCGATAAACCGTCGCCGCCGGTGGCGGGATGCAAGCCGGCCTGCACCAGGGCCTTGCCCGTTTCCACCGAGCACGTCAGGCCGTCGTCCAGGCTGCCGCGCGCCGACAGCGTAATCAGCGCCGACTCGGGCGCCTCGCGGTAGCGTTGTTTGAATGGCGCCTGCATGACACGCAACTCCTCAGCTTGCATCGCATCTCCTCATCGCCGCCTGAAAGCGGCGGCTCATGACGCGGCGACCTGCTGCAGCAGCACCGTCAGGTCACGCCGCAGCCGTGCCAGGTCGTCGGGGTCCGTGCTTCGATAATAGCCGCGAATGCGGCCCTGGCGGTCGACCAGAACGAAGCGGTTGCTGTGAATAAACGCGTAGTCCTCGCCGTCTTCCCCGGACACGTACGACGCGGCGCTCAGCCGGAAGCCCTCCTGCGCCAGGCGGGCGACGGCGTCCGGTTCGCCGGTGGCGAAGAACCAGCGCTCGGGGTCAGCCCGAAAGTTCTCGGCGTAGGCCGTCAGCACCGCGGGGGTGTCGCGCTCGGGATCGACGCTGATCGACACCAGGCGGAGGTCCGCGTGGTCGGCAAACGCCGTCTGCAAACGCGCCATCTCGGCGCTCTGCAGCGGGCACACCTCGACGCACGACGTGTACATGAAGTTCGCCACCCACACCTTGCCGCGCAGGTCGTCGAGGCGCAACGGTGCTTGACGGCGCTCGATCAGGTCAAAGGCCGGCAGCGTGCCAAGCGGCTCCAGCGCGGGCGCCTGCCGGGCAAAGCGGACCAGACCCGCCCACAGGAAAACGCTCACCGCGCCGACGACGATCACAAGCAAGGGGGCCCAAAGACGCTGCATCCCGGTCTCCACGGCAGCGGTTGACGGTTTAGCCCGGTGGCACCTTATCGGCCAGGGCGTCGTTGTAGTAAAGCTCGTAGCCGCGCACGTGCACCTCGTAGCCGCGCTTCGGGTGGTCGCTCATGTCGAGGACGACGAGATCGACGACGATGCGGGTAACGTCGTTCGTGCGGATGTCGAACGGCAGGCGAATGGGCCGCGCCTCGTCGGTCACCGGAGTGGCTCCGGCTGACTCTTTAAGCTCGCCGTCGGCGCGCTTGAGCTTGAGGTGGAGGGCTTCGAAGCGCCCGGTCGGCAACTCGCCGCGCCAGATGGCGACAGTGCGCTTTTCGGTGACTTGCGTCAGGTCGACGCTGGCCACGTCAGGCTGTAGGTCGAGCCAGTCGGACTTGCGCAGCGACAGGAGACGCTTGGGGTGCAGCCGCACCGTGTCGATTTCCACCTCGAGGCGGGCGAAATCGCCGATGGCCTCACGGTGATCCGTGAGGTGGATTTCCAGGCTGCCGGTGGGGCTGGCGTCATCATTCGAATCGGAGGCCGTGCCGCAGCCGGCAAGGGCGAGGCTGAGCGCGATACTGAATGCGGGAAACAGGTACTTCAGGAAGCGGGTCATAGGGTTTCGGCGGGTCCTTCTTTGCGAGACTACTGTCCATCGTGGCGTCGGCTTCACCTCGGCGCCGTTCACTTGATACGCGCAAGAGCCCTCAACCCATCTCGAAACACTCGAAAGCTCACGGATTGGTTTCTGTCCACGTTCATGCGGGGAGCGATTTCCTCAGCCCATTGACGTTTCGCCTCCCCTGCCTCACGGTAGCCCAGTCTCTTGAGCCTTGAGGCTCCGCCCGGATGGATGGCGTCCGCGAGAATTTCCCAGGTGCCGCATATATTGTCCTGTACATAATTATCCAGAACCGCATTCTTTGCCCTGGGATAGGCTGTCTTCACCGCATCCCGGTCTCCCAGTAGCCACGCCTCACTCTCCTCGTTGGCGATTCGGAACAGCGCTCTCGGACACGGGTCGCACGTCTTCAAGAGGTTGAGTAATTCCTGCTTGAACGCCATGCAATCCCTGTTGTCCAAGTCCGCGATCACGACAACCGCGGAGGGATCTCGAAGGCTCTTCCCGTATCCGCGTAACAGACTCGGTAATCGATCCAGGAGTATCCGTCTACGTGGGTCGGTGACACCACGCAAGTTCTTTGGTATGTGGCCAGCACCCCTGTAAGGGTGAATCCGCCAGGAATGTTCCACAGCGTTGGCGCCGAGAATCTTCTCCAAAATGACTTCGAGCGCCGTTCTTCCGGATTGGTCTTCGATCAACACTTCAAAATGCACCCCTACCCCCGGTCCAGATAATCACTGTACCAGAGACCGCCGAGCGGCAACCCCTCGCCCCACATGGCTTTGACGGTTTCGTCGTCGCTGGCTCTGCGAATGGTGGAGAAACCGTCCGCCTCCTTCTCCAGAACCCATGTCTCTTCGGGTTCGAGTGCGTTGACGAAATAGGGCTGGTGCGTCGTGACGAAAACCTGCGGCGCGTTCCTTCTGTGCGTGGCGGCGTGGCGGCGGAACTCGTTGGCCAAAACCTCCAGCAATTTGTGATAAAGGCCGTTCTCCGGTTCCTCGATACAAATGAATGGCGGCGGCTGCGGGTCCTCCAGCATGAGCAGGTAGGCAAAGACCTTCAACGTACCATCGGACATCTGCTGCGCGTAGAAGGGGTCATCGAAACCCCTGTCGTTGAATCGGAGAAGCAATCGACCATCCGCAGTCCGTTCCGTATCAATGCGGGCGATGCCGGGGACCTTCTCTGCAATCTCATTCAGGATGCGTCCGAATCTGTCCGGATATTCGCGCTCCATGAACTGAACGACGTTGCCAAGGTTATCCCCGTGGACATTCAGGTGCCGTTGAGGGCCAGCCAACGGCAGACTGCGGGCAGCGTCCGGGGTAAAGTAGCTCAGGTACCATCCTTCGATAAACTGGCGAAAAGACGATATTCTGGGATGCTGCTTCAAGGCTCCAAGTGTCGCGATGCCGAGCTTGCGCTTATCCTGAAGCTCAATAACTTCCCGTTCGGCACTTTCTTCGTCTTCCGAGTCTTCCGATTTCAGGATCAAGTCAAGCAGCGTCCTGAAGTCGCCCTCGTCAATCTGCTGTCCCGGTGCTTCGCCTCGCCATACCACGCCCCTGGCATCTTCCATCATCAGAAACGAGAAGGGCCGGCCGCGGCTTTGTCTTGTACGGCGCTGGCGAAGACGTTCGCGTGAAACGTAGGGACGCCCCGAAGCGTCCTGATCGATAGCGAGCTCGTACGTAATGGGCCGGGCCTTGCTCTCTTCCCTGTAATAGACCTCGAATTCAATCGGGTTGTCGCTGCCTTGAGAGCGGATGCGATCGAAGCCTCCGCGTCCTCGCGTATCGCACGCCTCTTCCGCGCCAAGTTTTAGGCAATCCGCAAGGAAGCCAAAGGCATCGAACAGAGAACTCTTGCCAACTCCATTTTTTCCAATTACTGCCGTCAATGGCGTTAATGGCTGGGCATGCTGCGTGTTCCATAGTTTCCCAAGCGTCACATCCCGCAGTACCCGGTAGTTCTTGAACCTGATCCCCTCAATTTTCGCCATGGGTCTGCCTTCCTCTCGCTACCCTCGCTCGTATGGCTAGAGGCCCTGCGCGGTGATCTGGGTCTCGATTCCCTGATTGTACCTGGTTGCCGTGCGTAAAGCCCTTCTCTCTGGGAGGGGCTTGGGAAGGTCAATTTGTCCGCGGCGCGCAGGATATATTATTGCACCTACGGCCCACGCTTGACAGGACTGGGGGGAGCCGGTAGCGTCGGCGGTTGGTCGAATCCGTCGTGAAACCAATCCCCGCAGTCCCCGGTGCAATCCAGTCATGTATGCCGTTCTGAAAGCCGTTCATTTTACCGCGTTCATGGCGTTGGGCGGCGGCGTGGTGTTCTGGCTGGCGGTGTGGCGGCCGGTATACGGCGACGCTGACGATGCCGCCTCCGCGCGAGCGGCGAAGCGCATCCGATTCGGGGTCATCGCCGGCGCCATCCTGTTCGCGCTGTCCGGGCTTGCGGAAGCGGTACGGGCGGCGGGCGAAGTGGTCGATGTATCCGTGCCGGCGGACGTGTGGCTGTTCCTGACAGCATCGCGCTATGGACAGATGAGCCTGATCAAGGCGGTTCTGGCGCCGGTGTTCGCCGTCCTGTTCGTGCTGACGCAACACCGGACCTCCAAAACCGGGGGGGTGGGCACGGGCGTCGTCGGGCTGACGCTCGTGGCCGCGGTCAGCCTTACCAGTCACGCCGCCGCCCGTCCGGATGTCATCCCCTTCTGCAGCGACATCGTGCACGTCCTGGCAGCCGTGACCTGGGGGGGCGGCTTGCTGTGCTTTGCCGCCCTGCCTTGGCGTCTGCTGCGCGGCGACCTCACCCGCCACACACGCCCCATTGGCCGCCTGGTGCGGCGCTTTTCGGCTTTGGCGCTCGGCGCCACGCTGGCCTTGGCCACCACGGGCGCCGTCGCCACCTTCCTGCACGTTTACGGACCCGAAGCGCTCACCATCACCCCCTACGGGCGCGCCCTGCTGGGCAAACTGATCGCCTTCGTGCTTGCCCTGGGCATCGCCAGCGCACACCTCCTGGCCATCGGTCCGGCGCTGACCCGGCAGGCGCGGCGCTTTGTGCCCGACGGAGCCGCGCAGGTGCTGCGGCGCTTGCAGATCCTGGTGCAGATCGAGGCCGGCCTCATTCTGTGCGGCATGGTGTTGGCCGGTGTGCTCACCACCTACACGCCCGCCGAGCGGCCCGGACACGTCGGGCGCCAAGAGTGGCAGCGACGCATGGGGACTCTGGACGTGCACCTCGCCATGGCGCCGACGAACGACATCGGCCGGGTGACGTTTGACGTCACCCTGTCGGCGCGAAACGGCCAACCCATGCCGTCCGGCAGCACCGTCTCGTTGTACATGCGCATGGTCGATCACGACATGGGCCTGTCGGACGTGACCGCCGATCCCGTCGGCCCCGGACGCTACACCGCCTCAGGACTCATATCCATGGCCGGGGACTGGCAGGTACAGGTGACCGTTCAGCCCCCTGAGTCCTCCGCCCTGCGCACCACCGTGGACTTTACCGCCGACACCGGGGCGCTCGATCTCGGGCGCCTGCGCCGCTTCGAGCCGGCTGCCGTGATGATTTCCCCGCTGAACATCTTCTCGTGCGTGCTTGGCGTGCTGCTGACCGCCCTGGCCGTCTTCATGCTGTGGGCCAGCCAGCGCCGCCGTCTGCCGCTGTGGTCGGCTCCCGTTGGCCTGGCGCTGTTCGCCTGCGGCGCGGCGCTCTGTCTGCGCGTCGTGCTCGTCGATGCCTATCCCACGTCCTACGTGGTAAACCCGCTGCCGCCAGGTCCCGCCACGGTGGAACGCGGGGCGGCTTTGTTCAACACGCACTGCGCTCCCTGCCACGGCCCGGCAGGCCGCGGCGACGGCACGGCAGCCGCGGCCCTCGCCGTGCCCCCCGCCGACCTGACGGCGGACCACGTCGACGATCACACCGACGGCGATATTTTCTGGTGGCTGACGTATGGCATGGCGGGAACGGCGATGCCCGGCTTCGAGCACACGCTGTCGGACGCCGAGCGCTGGCAGCTCATCCGCTTCGTGCGCAGCCTCAGGGACCCGCTGCGGAGCCCCTGAGACAGCTAGGCACTACCTGGCGATGTAGCCGCCGTCGATGACCAACTCGGTGCCCGTAATAAAAGACGCCTCGTCCGAGGCCAGGAACAGCACCCCGTTGGCCACCTCGATGAGCTTGCCGAGGCGGCGCAGGGGCGTGGCCGCGATGCGGACCTGCCGGTCTTCGGCGGTCTGGCGGGCCGAGCGCATGGGCGGCATGAAGCCGGGGTGGACGGAATTGGCGCGGATGTTCTGAGGTCCGTACTGCACGGCGATGGCCTTGGTGAAGATGCGCACGGCGCCCTTGGAGGCGTGGTAGGCCGGGTGGCCGGACTCGCCGCCCACGAAGCCCATGATCGAGGAGATGTTGACGATCGAGCCGCCGCCCGCGGCCTGCATCGCCGGAATGGCGAACCGCGTGCCCAGGAACACGCCGGTGGTGTTCACCTGCATGATGCGGTGCCAGCCCGCCGTCTCCAGCGGGTCGTCCACCGAGGTGCTGCTCAGACCGGCGTTGTTGACCAGCACGTCCAGCTTGCCGAAGCGCTGCACGGCGGTGCCCACCGCCTGCTCCCAGTCGGCCTCGCGGGTCACGTCCATGGGCACGAACACCGCCTCGCCGCCGGCGCCGCGAATCTCCGCCTCGACCTGGCCGCCTTCCGCTTCCAGTACGTCCGTGATGACCACCTTGGCGCCCTCGCGGGCAAACAGCCGCGCCTCTTCAGCCCCCATGCCGCCAGCGGCCCCGCTGATCAATGCTACTTTCCCTGCTAGTCGCATAATTTCTCCTCTTGCCGTCGGATTATCCTATTCATCGGATGTGAAGGCCATGACCGCCTGCAACACGTACCAGAACAGCAACGCCACCGAGGCGAACAGCGCCAGCGATGCCGCCACGTGTTGATCCGTGTGGTAGTGGTGCATGACGTTCGAGGTGTTGTAGAGAATTGCGCCGCCCGCGAACAGTATCATCAGGCCGACGAAAAACAGCCCCAGGCTGAAGCCGAACAAGATGCTCGCCACGATGACCCCGAGGGCGACGAAGCCGCCGACTTTCAGCAGGCCGCCGAGAAAGGCGAAATCGTGCCCGGTGGTGAAGGCCACCGGGGTCAGGCCGCCGAACAGCAGCGCGGTGATGATGCCGGCCGTCGGGATGACGTCCGGCGAGCTGAAGTAGGCCGCAATATAGAGCAAGGGCAGGAAGATCACCGCCTCCGCCACCACGTAGAGCCCCAGCCCCATGTATTGCATCTGCGGCGAGGCGTCGGATCGTGCCCATTTCTCGGCCAGCCAGGACACCCCCATGAACGCTGCCAGGACGATCAGCCACGAAAAGCCGCCGAGCATGGCGCCGACGAGCGCCTCCGCCCCGGACCATTGCAGCAGCAGCGCTTCCACCACAATAAAGGCCAGCACGGCGCCCGCCAGGTGATTGTAGGTGCGCCGGATGAACGTGGCGCGCAGACCGGCGTCCGCGCGTATCACCGGCTGCGCGTAGCTTCGAGCGTACATCGTGATTCCCTTTCCGATCTGCAGGTTCGGTCGTGCCTTCACCCCCTCTCCCTAGCCCTCCCCCGCAAAGGGGGGAGGGGACCGCTGCTTCCTCAGTCATCCCCTTCACGAGGGGCGGGAATTTTTTGCTCCCTCTCCCCTCGTGGGAGAGGGTTGGGGTGAGGGGGAAATCAGGCGCCACCGCAAGTTCAGGTTACTTATCAAACGCCTCAGGGCGGGATTATACCCCAGGGTGCAACAAGCGGCGCAAGGTGTGCAGGCTGCGCCCGATGCGCGGGCCGTACCAGCTGACAATCTTGCCGTCGATGAGGTGAACGCGTCCGTCGCGCACCGCCGGCACGTCGGCGAACGGGGCGAAATCGGGTAGGTCGACGGCGCTGAACGGGTAGGGTTCATCCGGCAGCAGAATGACGTCGGGGCGGTGGGCGGCCATTTCGTCCAGCGTGAGGCGCGGATAGCGGCGGTCGCGCGCCTCGTGGCGCTCGCCGTCGGCTGCGGGCCGGCGGCTGAGGTCGGCGGCGAGCGGGAAGCGCCGCTGGCGGTCGGCAAAGACGTTGTCGCCGCCGCACGCCGTGAGCATGGCGTGGATGTAGGTGTCGTGGTTGATGGTCATGTACGGGTCCTTCCAGATCGGACAGAACACCCGCACGCGCGGCCGTGCAGCGGCCACGGCTTCGGTGTCGGCGAGGTCGTGTTCGATGGCTTCGATGCGCCCGGCGACCTCTGTGCGGCAGCCGAGCAGCTCGGCGACACGCCACAGAAGGTCGACGCCGTCCCGCACGCTGCGCGGCTCGAAGACGTACACCGGCACGCCGGCCGCCGCCAGTTGGTCGACGTCGCCGCGGCGGTTCTCCTCGGCCACCGCCAGCACCAAGTCCGGCTGCAGGTCGATGATGGCCGCCACGTCCGGGTTCTTGGTGCCGCCGATAGTCGTCTTGCCGGCCACTCCGGCGGCCGGCTCCGTGCAGTAATCGGTCAGCGCCACGACCTGCTCGCCGCGGCCAAAGTCGAACAGGGTCTCCGTGATGCTGGGCACGAGGGAAACGAGGCGCTGCGGGTCGTCCGACAGCCGCACGGTGCGCCCGAAGGTATCGACGACGTCACGTATCGCGGTCACTCGGCGTCCGGGTGCGTCGAGATGAACCGCGCAGCGCGTTCCACATCGACCTGCGGGGCGCGCACTTCCACCCCGGCGGCCTCCTCCTGCAGCAGGAAGGTGATGCTGCTGTCCAGGTCCGCCCAGCCGCGGTTGAGGCCCTCGATGCACAGTTGCTCGGCGAGGTTGGCCACCGGCATCGGCACGTCGAACTCGCGGCCCAGCTCGGTGGCCAGCGAGATGTCCTTGCGAGCCAAAGACAGCAAAAAGCTGGGCGGCTCGAAGGTGCCGCGGAACACCGTGCGCGGCATGCCCTCGTGCAGGCTGCTCATGCGGCCCAGGGCGCCGCGCCGCACGCACTGCCACAGCGCCTCGGCCTCGACGCCGGCCTTCACCCCCAGGGTCAGGCCCTCGGCGATGGCCTGCCGCACGCCGTGGCCGATCATGTTGTGCACCAGCTTGCAAACGCTGCCGGCGCCGATGCTTCCGGCGTAGAACACCTTGTCGCCAAAGGCGTCCAGCAGCGGTTTGATGCGCTCGAATATCTCTCGCTCGCCGCCGACCATCACCGCCAGGTTGCGCGACGCCGCGCCGCTCTTGCCGCCGCTTACCGGCGCGTCCAGCACGTGCGCCCCTTTGGCGCGAAACTGCGGCTCGATTTGGCGGATGAGCGTCGGCCGGCTGGTGGACAGGTCCACGTAAATGCCGCCCTCGCGGATGCCCGCCAGCACGCCGTCGGCGCCGAGCGCCACCGCTTCGACCTCCTTGGGGCCGGGCAGCGACGTAAGAACAACATCGCTCATGCGCGCCACCTCGGCGGCCGAGCCGGCCTGACGCGCCCCGGCGGTCACGAACGGCTGCGTGGCGGCCTGCCGAACGTCGTACACCACCAATGGGTAATCAGCCTTCTGGATATTCGCCGCCATGCCCATGCCCATGTTGCCCAGACCGATAAATCCGACTGTTTCCATAGCTCCTCCCAGAGTGAAAAGATGCCTTGTGGCATTACCGTGAAAATAGACCGTCCGGTGCTCATGCCCCCGACCGTCATAGCCTCACAGGCGGGAGCCCACAGGACGGGGTAGGGGCACCCCTTGTGGATGCCCATTGTCCCGCATAGGCGGGAACTCACAGGGCAGGCACGAGGCCCGCCCGGGGGAACATGTAACCCCCCAACCCCCCTTGTCAGGGGGGCGGAGGGCGCTGAGGGACCCGTTTTCATTACCCTACAGGTAGCCTGCAGAGCCTGCCCCCGGCTTGAACGGGGGGCCATCCACCCTCCGGCTTTCGCCGGGGTGAGGAGGTATGAATACACGGCCCCCGGAATTTGCAGACTTATTCAGACCTTTTCAAGGTTCATCTCCGCCTGCCGCACCGGCCCGCCGCCCAGGCCGAAGCGCCGTACCAGCGTTGGCACCACAATCAGGTTCAGGAACGTCGAGCTGGCCAGGCCGCCCAGAATCACCCAAGCCAGGGGGCGCTCCAGCTCCTTGCCGATGGGGCTGCCGATCACCAGCGGGAACAGCCCGAGCGCCGTGGACGAGGCGGTCATCAGCACCGGGCTCAGACGGTCCAGGGCGCCCTGCAGAACCGCCTCGTGCACCGCCCGGCCCTCCTCGCGCATGAGATACTGGCAGTGCGTAATCAGGATAATGCCGTTGCGCGTGGCAATGCCGAACACCGCCACGAAGCCGATCAGGGAGGAAATGCTCAGCACGCCGTCGGTCCAGTAGACCGCCAGGACGCCGCCGATCAACGCCAGCGGCAGGTTGACCATCACCAGCAGCGCTGCCTTCCCCGATCCCAGGGCCTGATAGAGAAGCAGAAAGATGAGGAGCACCGCGGCGAGACCCAGCGAGGTGATGATCTGCTGGCTTCTCTGCTGGCTCTCGAACTGGCCGCCGTACTGCACGAAGTACCCCGGCGGCAGGTCCACCCCGGCGGTGATGCGCGCCCGCATGTCGTCAACCACGCTGCCGAGGTCCCTGCCCTCGACGTTGCAGCGCGCCACGATGCGGCGCATGACGTCCTCGCGATTGATAATATACGGGCGCGCCTCGATGAACACGTCGGCGACCTGCCGCAGCGGCACGCGGGCGCCGCTGGGCGTGTCCAGCAGCACGTCCCGCAGCGTCTCCAGGCTGGGCGGCGCGGTGGACGCAAACCGCACCACCAGATCAAACGATTTCTGGCCCTCGATGACCTGGGAAACGACGTAGCCGTTGCCGAACACCTCGACGACGCGCAACACGTCCTCGGCCCGCAAACCATAGCTGGCCGCTTTCGTGCGGTTCACCTTGACGGCTACCATGGGCACGTTGACGAGCGGCTCCAGTTCGAGGTCCGTCACGCCTTCGATGCGCCGCATGATGGCCCTCACCTCCTGGCCCTTTTCCCACAGGACACCGAGGTCAGGGCCGAAAATCTTCACGGCGATCTGGGCGGTGACGCCGGATAGCGCCTCGTCCATGCGGTGTGCGATGAACTGCCCGACGCTGATGGCGACACCGGGCAGCTTGCCCAGATCGGCGCGGATGGCCTGCACCAACTCCTCGGGGTCGCGCTCTGCAAAGTGCAAGGTGATGTCGAACTCGCTGAAATTGACCGGCGACACCTCCTCGCCAACCTCGCCCATGCCGACCCGCTGCACCACCGACACCACCTCGGGATAGGTCAGCAGCCGCTCCTGCACCTGCCGTCCGAGGCGCATGGATTCCTCCAGCGAAGTGCCGGGCAGGGCCGTCATGGCGACGATGAAATTGCCCTCGTGGAAGTGCGGCAGGAATTCCCGCCCCAGCGAGGGGATCAGCGCCGCGGCGCCGCACAGCATGGCCGTGGCGCACACGACCACCCACCACGGGTGCCGCAGCGCCGGTTGCAGAACCCGCCGGTAGACGTTCTTCAGCCCGACACTGGTGGCGCTTTCCTTGTCCAGCAGCCGCCCGCCGGTCAGAAACAGCGAGCACAGCACCGGCGTCTGCGTGAAGGCGACCAGCAGCGAGGCGAAGAGGGCGATGCAGTAGGATAGCCCCAGCGGCGTGAAAATGCGCCCTTCGGGGCCGGACAGGAAGAACACCGGCAGAAAGACGACCATGGTGATGAGGGTCGCGTAGACGATGGAGGCGCGAATCTCCATCGAGGCTCGGTAGATCACCCGCAGGGTCGGCTCGGGGGTGCCGCGCTGACGGTTTTCGCGCAGTCGCCGGAGGATGTTCTCCACGTCGATGATGGCGTCGTCGACCACGCCGCCGAGAGCCACCGACATGCCGCCGAGGGTCATGGCATTGATCCCCACGTCCAGGGCCCTGAGCGCGATCAGCGCCAGCAGCAGGGAGAACGGCATGGCCAGGAAGCTGATGAATGCGGGCCGGAAGCTGAGGAAAAAGACGAACAGGACGACGGTGACGATGCCGGCGCCCTGCAGCAGCGCCGCTCTCAGGTTCTCGATGGTGGCCTCGATGAACGTCGCCTGGCGGAATAGCGCCTTGTGCAGCTTGACGCCCTCGGGCAGGGTCTGCTCGATCTCGTCGAGCGCCGCCTCGACCTCGTAGGTGGTGGTCAGCGTGTCGGCGCCGAAGGCTTTGGTGACAGCGCCGAGCACCAGCGGCTTGCCGCCGTTCAGGCTGGCGTCGCCGCGTTTCGGCGCCGCGCCCAGTCGCACCTCGGCCACCTGGGCAATGGTGATCGGGTTGCCGCCCCGCACCGTGATGACGGAGCTTCGCAGGTCTTCCAGCGAGGTGATGCGCCCACGCCCGGTGACGATGTATTCCTGGTCGGAGGTTTGCAGCACCCCGCCCGGCAGGTTCAGGTTGGCCGCCTCCACGGCTTCGATGACCTCTTGCAGGGTGAGGTTGTAAGCCTTGAGCCGGCGGGGCGAGACGACCACCTGGTACTGCTTGATGCCGCCGCCGACGCAGACCACCGAGGCGACACCCGAAACGGCCAGCAGGCGGTTGCGGATGTCCCATTCGCAGATGGTCCGCAGGTCGAGTTCGGATACCGCGTCGTCGTCGCCTTCGTAGGTGAGGCCGTATTCCAGCAGGCGGCCCATGACCGACGCCACCGGCAGCATGACGGGCGCCTCGACGCCCGCCGGCAACTGCTGCTCGGCTTGTCGCAGCCGCTCGGCAACCTTCTGGCGCGCAACGGTGAGATCGGTGCCCCACTCGAACACCGCCACGATGGTGGACAGGCCGACGATGGCCGACGAGCGCACGCTGACGACGTCGGGCGTGCCGTTCAGGGCGGCCTCGATGGGCAGGGCGAGCAGCGTTTCCACCTCTTCCGGCGAGAACCCCGGCGCCTCCGTCAGGATGACCACCTGCGGCGGCGCGAAGTCCGGGAACACGTCGAGGTGGATGTCGCGCGCCGCCATGACGCCAGCGACGGCGGTGGCGATGACGCCGACGACGACCACCAGTCGATTCTCCAAGGACCACTGAATGAGTTTGCTGAACATGGAAAACCCAGTTGTTAGTGACTAGCGGCCAGTGGCCAGCAAAAACCAGTGGTCCGTGGCCAGTGACCAGCAAACCCGGGTCTTTCACTGGCAACTAGCCACTGACCACTGCCGTTAATCGCCGCCCATCTCTTCGAGGTCGTCGGTGTCGCCGCCCAGCCGCAGGATGGTGTAAAGCTGCCGCTTGCCCGTCGTCACCACCTGCTCACCAGCCTCCAGGCCGCTCTTCACCTCGGCATAGCGGTCGTCGCGGATGCCGAGCAGCACCGTACGTTTGTGGAAGGCGCCGTTCTCCTGCACGAAGACGGCGGATTCGGCGCCGTCGCTGATCACCGCCGCGTGCGGCACCGCCAGGGTGTGGCCGCGGCTGCCGACGGTGACCGTGAGGATGGCGGTCATGTTGGACTTCAGCGGGTGCGGCGGATCGTTGGCGATCTCGACACGGAAGGGAACGGTCTTGTCCTCCGACTCGACCTCGTAGTTGATGCCGGCGATCTCGCCGTCGAAGGTACGCCCAGGATAGGCCGGTATCTGCACGCGCACGGGCTGCCCCTTGCGAAGCGCGGTGGCGTCGATTTCAAAGGCCTCCCCCTCGGCGTAAACGCGCCGCATGTCGGCGATGCGGAAGAGCACCTTGGCGGGGTCGATGGTCTCGCCGAGGGTGACGTCGCGGTGCATGATGACGCCGGCGCGCGGCGCCCGCAGAGTGAGGAGCGAGGCGGATTGGTCACCGTCCGGCAAGGCGCCGTCAGATGCCGGCTCCAGACCGATGATGCGCAGGCGGTTTTCGAGCCCGGCGATTTCCACGTTGATGCTGCTGACCTCCGCCTCCTTTTGCAGCAGCACGCGCTTGGCGCCGATGCCGCGCTCGACGAGATACGTGAGGCGCGCCAGGTCGGCAGTGGCGAGCTGCAGACGGTTGTGGGCTTGCAGCACCTCGGTCTGCAACTCGGCCTGCAACGCCTCCAGGGCCGTGCTGCGCAACTCGGCCAGGGTCTGGCCCTCCTGCACCGTATCGCCGACGTTGCCGACAACGCGAGTGACCTTGCCGGCCACACGGCTGCTGACAGATGCCAACAGGTCGGGAATAGGCCGGATAACGCCGTTGACGGTGACCGTTTCTTCGATCACGTGCGGCTCGACGCCAGCAGTCTGCAGGCCGAGACGCTCCACCTCCTCGGGGGTGAGTGCAATGCCTTCCGCGGCGTCTTCCTCGTGTTCGTCGTCATCGTCGTTATGCCGGTCCGGCGCGAGGCGGGGCGACTCGTCGGCGTCCTGCAGGTCAGCGAACCATTGCGGATTGCTGGCAACCCACAACCCGGCAACCACCAGCAGAAGGCCTGCCAGGACGATAATCGCAACGTTTTTGGCCATGGGTTTCCCCCGCCGTGTTCGCGTCAGGGCTTGCGGTTGATGTCGATGACGGCGGCGCCGCCGGCGGCTTCCAGATCGACGAGCGCGGCGTTGAATTCCGCGATGGCGTCGAGGTAGCGCGAGCGGCCCTGGATGAATTCGCGCTGCATCACCAGCACCTCCGTGAGGGTGAACTGGCCGAGCTGGTAGCCCTCGCGCAGCATCTCGAAATTGTCCTGCTGCTGCGGCAGGATGTGCCGGGTGAACTGCTCCACGATGCGGCGCGAGGCGCGAAACCGTTCCAGCGCCTGGTCGACCTGGGCGCTGATGGTGGCCTTGACCAGCTCGAGGCGCGCCGCCTGCCGGGAGCGCCGCGCCATGGCAATCTCGAGGTCGCCTTCGCGGCGATTGAACACCGGCAGCGGCACCGCCAGGCCAAGGACGGCGCGGTGCTGGCGCGCCTCGGCTTCGCGGCTAAACTCGTAGTGGACCGACAGATTGACGGCGGGGAACGTCTGCTCCGCCTGCACCAGGGCGGCCTCGGCCTCGGTGGCCTGCAAACCGGCTTCGACGGCCTTGACGTCTGGGCGCACGCTCAGGGCGTTCTCGGCCAGGGCGCGCTCGACGATGGCCAGGGGGCCGTAGGCCAGGGGGCCGACGGCCTCGAACGGCAGGTCGGACGGCTGCCCCATGAGCAGAAGGAGGTCGCGCTTCAGGCCCGTCAACGCGCGCTGCGCGGCGGTCTGTTCGTTAACCGCCAGGCGTTCTTCCACCTCGGCGCGCAGGGCGTCGAGGCGCGGCACGTGGCCGGCCTCATATAACTCTCTGGCCACCCGCAGCAACTCGCGACTCAGGTCAACGGTCTCGCCCGCCAGCCGCACGCGCCGCTGCGACAACAACACGGCGCTGAAGGCGCGCAGCACTTGTACCCGCACGCCGCGCTCGGCGTCGCGCACCTGCCACGATGCCTGATCGGCCAGCGCCTTCGCCCGCCGCAGGCGAATAGCTCCCTGATTCTTGAGTTCCACCACCTGCGACACCCCGACCTGGGCGTCGTAGGCGAATTTCAGTCCGGGAGCCGACGGATGGTAATCGCCCCCAAGGGCGGGGGAGACTTCGAGTTCGGGATTGTGCGGGTAGATTTGCGCCTTGGTGACCTCGCCGCCGGCAATGTCCATGCCGTGGCGCTCCACCGCCAGAGCAGGATTGTGGGCCATCGCCAAGTTGATTGCCTCGGTCAGTGTCAGCCGCCGTTCCTGCGCACCGGCGCTGGCGATGCACAGCGCGGTGATAAGCGACGCAATCATGCCGGCCGCGGCCGACTTGGCCATGCCCAACCCCTCCTTCGTGTACGGTATGCGACCCGGCCGCCGCCAAGCCGACCCGTCGCCCTGTTATATCATAAACGCCCGTCGTCTCAACGCGGCGCCGTCTCAACGCAAGCCGTTACTTTTGGCTTTGCACGGCCTTTCCGCGGTGCTACACTTCCGGCGATTTCAGAGCCCGATGTGCACAGCGAATTGAGGTTCAGGCAAGGGAGGTTAACGTATGTCCCGCATCTTGGGATTTGTCCTTATCACACTACTGGCCGTGGCCCCGGCGGCGCTCGCCGAGGACCTGGCCGCCGAATTGGTAGAGGCGGAGGGGCTGTATGACAGGCATTGCGGCGTCTGTCACGGCCTCGTGGGCGTGCAAGTCGAGAGGGCTAAGGCTGCTGAGCACGCACCGGCCCCGTTGCCGCTGCATCATGCCGTGCGGCTGGCCATGGACCTGCATCCCGACGCCGTGACGGATACGCCCGCCGGTGTCAAGGTCGCCGGTCTGGCTGGTGAGCGCATGGCGATTGCGCCGCCCTTCGGCCCCAACTTGACCGGCGTGTACGGCCGGCCGGCCGGCACCGTCGAAAGTTACAACTATTCCGAAGCCTTTCTGGGCGTTCTGCGCGGCATGATCTGGAACTCCAGTACCCTCGACGTCTGGATCACCAGCACCCAGGCGTGGGTGCCCGGCGTGCGCATGTATTACAAGCAAGACGATTCCGAAATTCGCCGCAAGATCATCCTATTCCTGAAAGAGAATTCCTGACCTCTGACCGCGGCGGCTCCACAGGCCGCCGCACCCCGCCTGCCTACCCCCAAACACCCCAGCCGCTCGAGACTGAACGCTCTGTCAGGACGGTAGCCATGATCGACCGATGCCATAATTCACACAGGAGGAGAGCATGCAGGTAAAAGACAAGATCGCCCTCGTTACCGGCGGCGGCGTTGGCGCCGGTCGGGCGATCGCGTTTGCCTTGGCGCACGAGGGCTGCCACGTGGCGGTGAATTACTCGCGCTCGGAGGGGCAGGCGATGGCCACCGCGGAGGCGCTGCGGGAAACGGGCGTGCGGGCCATGGCGGTCAAGGGCGACGTGGGTGACGACGCTGCCGTGCGGAATATGGTGCAGCAGGTGGCCGACACCCTCGGCGGCTTGAACGTGCTGGTCAACAATGCCGGGGCGACGTCGTTCATCCCGCACGGCGACCTGGAGGCGGTGCAGGACGAGGATTGGGACAGGATTCTGGACGTTAATCTTAAAGGCCCGTTCTACGTCATCCGCGCGGCGCGGCCCCACCTGGAGCGCGACGGCGGCGTGGTGGTCAATATCTCCAGCGTGGCCGGGGTATACGGCGTGGGTAGCTCGGTGCCCTATCTGGCCTCCAAGGCCGGACTGAACACCATGACCATTGCCCTGGCGCGCGCCCTGGGGCCGGCCATTCGCATCAATTCCATCGCGCCCGGCTTCATCGACACCCGCTGGTGGCAGGCCCGCGAGGAGTACGAGACCGTGAAGCAGGGTGCCACCGAGAGGTCGCCTCTGAAGAACGTCTGCCAGCCGGAAGACGTGGCCGATCTGGTCATGGGCCTGATCCGTGCCGACCTGATTACCGGTCAGGTGGTGGTGCTCGACGGCGGCAGCAACCTGGCTTGAGGCGGAAAAAATCAGTGGCTGGTGACCAGTGATTAGCGGTCAGCAAACCCAGATTTCACTAGCCACTAACCACTGGACACTGCATTTACAGGAGAACTCAGCATGGCCATGACAGGACGAGAAATGATCGAGGCAGCCCGGCGCGTCGTGCCCGGCCTCAGCCAAACCGACCTCAGCGCCCAACTGGACGGGGGCGAGGGCGTTGTGGTGGTGGACGTCAGGGAGCGGGCCGAGTGGGACGACGGCCACATTCCGCAGGCGACGTGGCTGGCCCGGGGGTTCATCGAGGGCCGCATGGAGGAAACCGTCCCCGACAAGAACACGCCCATCGTGACCCATTGAGGCGGCGAGAATCGTGCTGTCCTGGCAGGACAGACCTTGCAGCAGATGGGTTACACCAACGTGCATTATCTGATCGGCGGCTTCATCGGCTGGCGGGAAAAGGGGATGCCCGAAGCGTCATGAGCAGCAACGAGCGGGTGCAGGCCGGCAAGACGGTGTGCCTCGACTACACGCTGTGCCTAGCCGACGGCACCCTGGTCGACTCGGCCCAACACAGCGGCACCTGGACTTACGTGCACGGCCACACCCGCATGCCGCCCGGCCTGCACACGGGCGTGGAAGGTCTCGGCGTTGGCGACACCGTGCGGCTTGAGCTGAAGCCCGCCGACGCGTTCGGGTGCATTGACCCGGCGGCCTTCCAGGAACTCTCCAAGGAGCAATTCCCCGCCTCGGCCCGGCACCTCGGCTTCGAGGGCGAATTTCCGGGGCCGGACGGCAGCATCATCCCCTATCGCATTCATGCCATTAACGACACCGCGGTGACGGTGGACCTGAACCATCCTCTGGCCGGTCAGCACATCGTCTTCGAGGTCACCGTCATCCACGTGCAAGACTGAATTCCCTGGCCCGACATGCCAAGGAGGCGTGCCCCATGCCCTCTTCTGCTTCGGAACCGAACCCTGCGACCGCTCGACCGCTGGACGGCGTGCGGGTGCTCGAATTGGGCCAGCTCTTGGCGGGGCCGTTCGCCGGCTGCGTCCTCGGATACTTCGGCGCCGAGGTGATCAAGGTCGAGCCGCCGGGCAAGGGCGATCCGATTCGCGGCTGGCGGCTGCTCGACGACAACGGCACGTCGTTTTGGTGGCGCAGCCTGGGGCGCAACAAGAAGAGCATCACGCTGAATCTGCAGACCGACAAGGGGCGCGGCATCGCCCGCCAATTGGCGGACCGCGTGGACGTGCTGATCGAGAATTTCCGTCCCGGCACCATGGAGAAATGGGGCCTCGGACCCGAGGAAGTCAAGACGACGAATCCGGGGCTGATCTACGCGCGCGTCTCGGGATACGGCCAGACCGGGCCGTACGCCGAACGGCCCGGCTATGCCTCGGTGTGCGAAGGGGTGGGCGGTTTTCGCTACCTGAACGGCTTTCCAGGCGAGGCACCGGTGCGGCCCAACCTGAGCCTGGGCGACACGCTGGCCGGACTGCACGCCGTGCTCGGCATCCTGCTGGCATACATCCAACGCGGCAAGCCGGCGGGCGGCGACGGGCAGGTGGTGGACGTGGCCATTTACGAATCGGTCTTCAACATGCTGGAAGCCGTGGTGCCGGAATACGACGGCGCCGGACTGGTGCGGCAGCCTTCCGGCTCGACCCTGACCGGTATCGTGCCGACCAATACCTACGCCTGCCGCGACGGCGCCTACGTGGTCATCGGCGGCAACGGCAATTCCATCTTTCAACGCCTGATGCGCGCCGCCGGGCGGGCCGACATGGCCGAGGACCCGCGCTTCGCCGAAAACGCCGGCCGCGTGGCGCACGAACGCGAAATCGACGCCGCCATCGCCGCCTGGACCGCCAGCCTCGCCGCCGCCGAGGTGCTGGCACAACTCGCCGACGCTTCCGTCCCCGCCGGCCCGATCTACAGCGTCGCGGATATGCTCCAGGACCCCCATTTCCACGCCCGCGGCCTGTTCCAGCAGGTCGAAGTCAACGGCCAACCCCTGCGCATCCCCGCCCTTACCCCCCATCTCAGCGCCACCCCCGGCGCCACCACCTGGCCCGGCCCCGCCGTTGGCGCCCACAACCAGGACATCCTCGGCGGCCTGCTCGGCCTGTCCGATGCCGAACTCGCCACGCTGCAGGACGAGGGCGTGATCTGAGAAGCGTGGTACTGCCGGTCGGTGCGGACCGCTAGACCTGTTTTTGTCCTTTAGACCGGCTTGGCGCCCTCTCATTTAACGACCGTTAAACAAGACACCCTCTTATGGATAAATACCCCGGTCTTGAATCGCGTTGACGACGCGATCAACCGCCAAGATGTATGCCGCGGTGCGCAAACTCGCGTGCTCCCGCTCGGCTAGCGCCATAACCTGACCGCAACTCGCATCCATTACGTCCTTGAGTTGTTGATTGACCTGCTCCTCCTTCCAGTGAAATTCCTGCAGATTCTGAACCCACTCGAAGTAGGAGACCGTGACCCCGCCGGCATTCGCCAAAATGTCGGGAACCACCGTCACGCCACGATCTTGAAAAATCGCGTCTGCTGCCGGCGTGGTCGGACCATTTGCCGCCTCGGCGATCAGCTTGCTCCGGACCTTCGGCGCAATCCGCTCGGTGAGCTGATTTTCCAGAGCGGCTGGCACCAAAATGTCGCAGGGGAGGGTGAGAAGCGCCTCATTGGAGAGGCGGTCGCCTGACGAATAATTTCTGACAGAGCCCGTCCCCCGCTTGCAGGCCTGCAGGGCTTCTGCATCGAGCCCGTGTTCATCGTAGATGCCGCCGTTTGAATCGCTCACCGCGATGATCCGACATCCCAGTTGCGCGAGGAGTCTGACCACGACCGAGCCGGCATTGCCAAAACCCTGCACCGCCACGGTTGCCCCATCGAGGTTGATACCCACCTGCTTCGCCACGTTGACGATGGCATACACGCAGCCACGTCCCGTCGCCTCCGAACGCCCCAAGGAGCCGCCGACGCTGATGGGTTTCCCCGTCACCACGCCAGGGACGGAGTACCCTTTGTGCATACTCTACGTATCCATCATCCAAGCCATGACGCGAGAGTCGGTATACATGTCGGGGGCTGGGATGTCGCTGGCCGGGCCGATCAAGAAGGCAATTTCGGTGGCATAGCGCCGCGTGAGGCGCTCGATTTCGCGCAGCGACATCTCCTTGGTGTTGCAACAGACCCCACCCTTCGCACCGCCAAAGGGCAGATTCACGACGGCACATTTCCAGGTCATCCACATGGACAGGGCGCGCATCTCGTTGAGGGTGACGTATGGCGAGTAGCGAATACCGCCCTTGGCCTGGCCGCGGGCGACATTGTGTTGCACTCGGTGCCCGGTAAATACCTCCGTGCGCCCATCATCCATGATCACCGGGAAGGTGACGGTCAGCTCCGATTTGGGGTGCGCAGGATGCGGCGCATGCCGTCACCCAGTTTCAGATGCTCAGCGACGGCGTCCAACTGCCACCGGGCAATGGCGAATGGATCGTCAACGATTGCGGTATCGCTGCTCATAGAATGTTCCCATCAGGCTGCAGGTCGGATCAGCAAAGCGTAGTCCGACATTCCACGACGCCCCCAGGCCTCTGCTGTCGGGTTGCGCTTACGGCAAACCCGACCTGCCTGAAGCCGCCAATCCGCATATGATTCGATCCGGAAGGTTCGCCGCGATATCCGGCAGTTTCCGTTGCTACCACTCATATTCCGGTCCCGTCAGATACTTGAACCGTTCCAGCGCGTCCGGTCGCAGGGTAAAGCCGAGGCCGGGTTTTTCAGGGGCATGCACGGTACCGTCGGGGCGGATGTCGAACGGCTCCTCGAACAATTCCCAGATCATCGGCATGTAGCCTTGGCTCACTTCCAGGATGTGACAGTTTGCCGCCGCCATGGCGACGTGGATGGAGGCCGCGAACAGCACGCCGCTGCCCCAGGCGTGCGGTGCCAGGCGGACTTGGCGGGTCGAGGTGAGCGCGGCGATGCGGCGGATTTCCGTGAAGCCGCCGGCGCGTGCCACGTCCGGCTGCGCGATGTCGAGGGCGCCGTGCTCCATGAGGTCGAGGAAGTCATGGCGGGTGAACTCCCGCTCCCCGGAGGCGATCGGAATTTTCGTCGCCTGCCGCACCAGGGCCTGCCCGTGATGGTCGTCCGGCGACACCGGCTCTTCGAACCAGGCGATGTCATATTCTTCCAACGCCTTTGAAAGCCGGACAGCGGTGGACACGTCTAGCGAGCCGTGCGCGTCCACCATCAACTCCACGTCCGGTCCGATGCCGCGCCGCGCGGCCCGCACGCGGCGCACGGTGTTCCCGATGGAGAAGCCGTCGCGTCCCACCACGCGCATTTTTACGGCGCTGAAACCCTTCGCGGCATAGCCCGCCATTTCCGCCTCGGCCTCATCGCCCGGCGCCCAGCCGCCCGAACCGTACGCCCGCACCTCGCTGTGCACGGCGCCGAGGGCTTGGTACACCGGCACCTCCAGCGCCTGCGCCTTGACGTCCCACACCGCGATGTCAATGCCGGCGATGGCTTCCATCACCATGCCGCGACGGCGCGACGGCTCCGGCTGCTGCCAGCCGCGCTCCAGGGCCGGGCGAAAACGCGAGCCGTTGTACAGCTTCTCGTAGATGCGCTCCGAAAACATCGGGTCCTCGCCCACGAGGTCCGGCCCCAGCTCGTGCTCGACAATGGCCTGCACCACCCCGGGATTGCCCAGTGCCGCGCCCATGCCGGTGAGGCCGGTGTCGGTATCGACGAAAATGATCGCCGAGTCCGATTTGACCTTGGTGCCCAGATCGGTACGGTGGCGGCGCTCCACGGGCACCGGGTCGCTCATGGGCACAACGCGTACCTGCGTGATTTTCATGGTTCTGCTCCCTCGCGGAACAACGGCGGGCCGGATGGACTTATTGCAGCGGCGAGCAACTGAACGGCGTCAGCAGCTTGCTCTCCTGCCGCAGCGGCGCGATGCCGCCCGGCGGTGGCCACACGCCCTTCGCGCGCGTTTCGGCGCGAACTTTCAGCCGCTCCTCGAAGCTGGCGTACGCCCACAGGTGAATCCACACGTTCAGGTCGCCGACGTCCGAGTACCAGGCACCGACCAGCGGCGAGTGTTTTTCCCGCTCGGGGACATGCTCGCTCCACTTCTCGATGACGCGCGGGATGGCGCCGGGCGCGTAGGTGTAGATGCGCATTTCGTACAGCGGCCCCAGCTTGGCGGCGCCGCGGTCCTGCATGAAGGGCGCCGGCAGGTAGATGGCCGAGTGCATGTTGAGGATGAATTCGCCGAGGTTCGGCGGCCAGACGCCGTCGGCCACAACCTTGGCGCGGATATCCTGCCGCTGGTTCGAGTCCTCGTACGGCCAGATGTGCACCACCTGGTTCAGCGGACCGGCCTCCGTGTACCAGAAGCCGAACAGGGGCGAATAGGTCTCGCGGCCTTCCTTGAGCTTTTCCGCGATGCGGCGCTCGAATTCGGGCACGGAACGGGGCTTGAGGTCGTAAGTTCGTATCTCATAGATCATCTTGTATTCCTCATGCGATGGGCTTGGGGCTGGTAAGAGGTGGCGATTGTGCCACGGCGCCGCTTGGACGCGCAACAAATTGGACGGGCTCGGAGCCTTTTCGTGTTGAATTGAACGAGGTGCGGACCGGCGGCTTCATGTAGGTCGGGTTAGCCGAAGGCGTAACCCGACAGCAGTGGGCTGCGGAGCGCAGTGGAATGTCGGATTACGCTTCGCTAATCCGACCTACAGCTTAATACGGAAATGCTCTAGAGCATCTCTAATAATACTCATCTCCCGCTTGGTTTAGAATCACTGAGACACATTTGCCAAAGAGCCGGGGGAGTTGAGCATGGGTCAGATGGGCTTTTTCGATGTCGAGAATCGCGACGCCGCTTTGGATGCCAAAACCGATCCATTAGTAAGGATCAATGCGCTGGTTCCTTGGGAAGCGTTCAGGAACCGCCTGGAGAAAGTCTGGCGCAAGCCAGCCGACAAGCGTAAGTCTAATGCGGGGTGCAAACACTGGGACTATACACTTAGTACTACAGTTGTAATTTGATGCTATCAGGGTCTTTTCCCTGATTTCAAAGCGGAGGGAGCCATGATGTCAAGCCAACGTTTCGACCCGCTCGCGAGCGAGACTGACCCCGTTTCAAGAACGGGGCAGGTTCTGACGCCCGTCAGCGGCTGGCAAGCGTATCTCCGTGAGGTGGCACAGCACCTCCGTCCCATTGGAGCGAGAGGAATTGTCCGTCGTCGATCGTGGCACCGCGCCGTGGCCTATATGGAAGGCTTGCTCAGTACGGTAGGGCGCAAAAATGCCTGGCAACTGGCAGAAGTGAACGGCGATGTCACGCCCTACGGCATCCAGCATTTGCTTGGACGCGCCTTGTGGCAGGCCGACCAACTCCGAGATGCCCTGTACGCCTACGTGGTGGCGCACGTGGGCGACTCACAGGCCGTGCTGGTGGTGGATGAGACGGGGTTTTTGAAAAAGGGCAACCAGTCAGCCGGGGTAGCAAGGCAGTATAGCGGCACCGCAGGTCGGGTGGAGAACTGCCAGGTCGGCGTGTTTCTGGCCTATGCCAGTCGCTTGGGCCAGAGCCTGCTGGATCGTGCCTTATACCTGCCCGCGTCGTGGACAAAAGACGCTGAGCGCTGTCAGCGGGCGGGCATTATCCCGGAGGTGGCGTTTGCCACCAAGCCTGAGTTGGCCCAGGCGATGCTTGAGCGTGCCTTTGCGGCAGGGGTGCCTGCGTCGTGGGTGGTGGGTGACAGCGTCTACGGCGATGCGCGTCGCTTGCGGCTGTGGTTGGAAGGGCAGGAAAAAGCCTATGTGCTGGCGGTGTCGGGCAACGAGTATGTCTGGCTGGGGGTTGAGCAGCGCTCGGTGAAATCGGTGCTGCAGGGGCTTGACGAGGGTGCTTGGCAACGACTGAGTGCGGGTTCGGGCAGCAAAGGGCCAAGGCTCTATGATTGGCAGTGTGTGAGGTTGACAGCGCCGCCCACAGTGGGTTGGTGCCGCTACTTGCTGGTACGGCGCAGCTTGAAAGCGGACAGGGAATTGACGGCCTATGCGGTGTTTGCACCGTCACGGACGGATTTGGCGACCCTGGTGTCAGTGGCGGGTCGGCGTTGGTGCATTGAGATGTGTTTCGAGGCGGCCAAGGGCGAAGTGGGCCTGGATGAGTATGAAGTTCGCAGTTGGACGGGCTGGTACCGTCACGTCACCTTGTCGATGTGGGCATTGGCGTTGCTCAGTGCGGTGCGGGCAGCGCACTTGGAGGTGTCGGGGAAAAAACGCTCTGCGGCGAGCAGTCTGTCGGGCTTCAAGGCATCACGGGGCCTTGTGTCGCGCTGAGTGTGCCGGAGATACGGCGTCTGGTGGTGACGGTGTCTCACGGTGTCGAGCAGGTGTTGGGGTGGTGCAGATGGCGCCGTCGGCATCAATGGTCAGCACGGCGTTGTCATTATCGGCGGCGCCAGAACCGTAACATCAATTTACAACTGTAGTACTAGTCGTCACGGCTCCGCTACCCGCTGCGTATGGGCTGTTTCTGGCGCCCGTCGCATGCCGGGAAAGGGTGCCGGGCACACCCTTTCCCGATTCGTCCCGATTTAGGCGTCCATACCCTCCGTACCAATCGGACCACCGTCGTCACGGGTGATCACGATGGTGGCAGACCGCGCACGGCCCATTGCGGCAACCTCCGTGGCGTCACGGCTATCGGCCGGCCAATGTCTATTCGGGTGCTGGATGTTGACGAACATCGAGCGCCGGTCCGGCGTCATGTCGATGCCAGTGATTTCGCAGCCCTCGGGGCCAACCAGAAAGCGCCGCAGGCTGACGTCGTTATTGCCGGCGTCGATGCCGCCGTCATCCACCTCTCCGGGAACCGCCGCCAGCATCTGGTTGTGGTTGCCGTCGGGCTGGCCGCCGTCGGTCTGGATCCACAGCAGGCCGGCCGAGTCGAACCACAGGCCGTCGCAGTCCGTGAACTCGTTGTCGGCGGTCAGACCGGAGAAATTGGCGCTGCCGCCCGCATCGGAACCGAACACGAAGATGTCCCAGGCAAACTCCGGCGCCGCCGGGTCGTTGCCGCTTTCCTGCAGCCGTATGATGTGGCCGTGGGAATTCGGGCCGCGCGGGTTGGCCGGCACCTCGCCAAATTCGCGGTCGGCGAGGAATTCCGTGACCTCGTCGCGCGAACCCCGGTCGCCGGCAGCGCGGGCAGCCGGGTCGGCATCGTCGAAACCGCGGCGGTCCGAGTTGTTGGTCAGCGTGAAATAAACCTCCCCGTTCCCAGGGTTGACCGCGCCCCACTCGGGGCGGTCCATGGGCGTCGCGCCCACGACGAACGCCGCCGCACGCGTATGCACCAGGATGGACGCCAGGGTCCCGAACAACCCGTAGAACGGGCTATTGGGGTCCTCGCTGGCAGCTTGTAAGACCGGGTTGTCGGGCCGCAGCGGAAGCCAGGCACCGGTCTGGCGCCCGGTCGGGGCGTCCGCATCGAAGCGGGCCACGTACAAGGTGCCGTCGTCCATGTAAGTGTCCCCGGTATCCAGCGGGGACGTACTGGCATTACCGGCCCCATACGCCTCGGCGGAAACGAATTTGTAGATGAACTGCAACTGGTCGTCGTCACCCATGTAGAACACGACCGGCTCGCCATCGACCGCTTTGGCGGGCCACACGCCTTCATGGGCGAAGCGACCGAGTGCCGTGCGCTTGCGCGGTGCGGCCGTCGGCTTCAACGGATCGATTTCCACGATGTAGCCGAACTGATTACCCTCGTTGCGGTAGTCGTCCGTGGCCGATTTACCCTGTATGGGGGTGACATTGAAGCGGCCGAACTCGTCGTCTTGCTCGTCCGCATGGCCGGCCAGGGTCGCCCATTCGTAGCGCCCTTCGGGGTCGCGCACGCCGATACCGGCCAGGTAGTTGGCATAGCCGATCTCGCTTGGAACTTCCTTGGACCCGTCGCCGATCGTGCGGTCATCGCGGAAGTAGAGATCGTAATTCTCCTCGCAAGTCAGATAGGTGCCCCACGGGGTATAACCATTGGCGCAGTTGTTCAACGTACCGCGGCCTTTGAGGCCGTCGTTGCTGTGTCTGGTTTTCAGCAAGTCACTTTCAGCCGCCGGGCCATACAGATCCATCTCAGTTAAGGCGGTGATGCGGCGGTTGAATGGCGAGTTTTGGACGACCGTGAACCGGCCGGTGGCTTCGTCGCGGACGACCTCGACGCAGGACACGCCGTGGGCGCGCTGCTCCTTGCGCACTTCGTCGATGTCGGTACGGTTACGATCGGCGTCCAGGCTTGTTCCTGACTCGTGCATCAGAGACTGGGTGATATTCTCGTGGTTGATGCACAAGATGCCCCGATTACTGGCGTTGGGGTCCAGTTCGTCGTTGTCGTTCAGACCGAAGAAGTGCATGCCGTCATGGTGGTCGCCGGTGCGTTGGTCCCATTGCGCAGCCGGTTCGGTGCCCATATTGGAATAGGCCTCCAGGTCGGAGCTGATTGGATCGCCGTAGGCGTACAGAACCTGGGCACTGTGGCCCTCCGGAATGGTAACCTTGTCATCCTGGTTCAGCGATACGACATTGAAATTGAACGTCGGCGGTGCTGGCGATGTGGGTCCGGGAGGCCCGGCGGGACCTGGGGCGCCCGAGTCGCCCTCGCAGCCGCCGAGGATAAGCCCGGCGAGCCCTGCTACACCGATGGTCGTGGCGCCGGCCAGCACGCCGCGGCGGGTCACCAATTGTTCGATCCATGCGTTCATCTGTTGGCGCGTGACGGCCTGTTTCGTGGTGCTGTCAGAATGTGCCGACTGCGTTGACAACGGTTTTTCAGACATGTAGCGATCCTCATCCAAGCACGTAAGCCAATCCCGAGCCAGTGTGACCCGGGCACGGATAACACGGCGCCAAACATGGACGTACACTATGAGGAACGCATGAACCCATTGCGAAATTTTGGCAAACCGACCCGAGTAGGTCGGATTAGCGACGCGTAATCCGACAGGTCTGCTGGACGAAAGCGCCATCCGATATTCCCCGCTTCCAGGAAACCATCCCTATGCCCCATCCTCAGACCGCTAACGACGCTCCGGCCGCCCCTCGTATTTCCGTCATTGTCCCGACCCTCAATGAACGGGCCTGCCTTGCCGCCACCCTCGACGCCGTCGCCCTGTCCGCCAGCGACGAGCTGATCGTCGTCGACGCCGGCAGCAGCGACGCCACCCCCGACATCGCGCGGCGTTACACGTCCAAGGTCTACCAGGGACCCCGCGGCCGGGCGCAGCAGATGAACCACGGCGCCCGGCGCGCCGGCGGCGACATTCTCCTCTTCCTGCACGCCGACACGCTGCTGCCGCCCGGCGCCCTGGACGCGGTGCGCCGCGCCCTGCAACAGCCCGGCACCGGCGGCGGCGCCTTCCGCCTGTCCATCACCCCGGCGACGCCCGCCCTGCGCCTGGTCGCCTGGGGCACCAACCTGAGAAGCCGTTTCGGCGGCCTGCCCTACGGCGACCAGGCCCTTTTCGTCTGGCGCCGGGTGTTCGAGGAACTGGGCGGCTACGACGACGTGCCATTCATGGAAGACATCCGCCTGGTGCAGGCGTTACGACGCTACGGCCGCCTGGCCATCGTGCCGCAGGCCGTCGTTACCTCCGGGCGCCGCTGGCAGCGCGACGGCGTCCTCGTCACCACCGCCCGCAACGTTGCGCTCATGACCCTGTATTTCTGCGGCGTGCCGCCCGCTACGCTGAAGCGCTGGTACCGATAAGGGCAAAAGCCGCCCCGCGCGGTGCCGCTGCGCAAATCATGTATCATAGTGCCCGTTCGCTGCGCCTGCTCACTCCCTGAAGGAACCCCAATGGCAGCCACCATCGACATCGCACCGCAACGGCAACATGCCCCCTACTACGTCCCACTCGCTGACGAGATCGAGGTATTCCTCGCCGCCTACGAAGCCCGCCTGCCGGTGCTCCTCACCGGCCCGACCGGCTGCGGCAAAACGCGCTTCGTCGAATACATGGCGCACCGCCTCTACCGCCAGGGCGAAGACGCCTCGCCAAGCCGCCGTGACCTCGGCGAGCCGCTCGTCACCGTCGCCTGTCACGAGGACCTCAGCGCCAGCGATCTGGTCGGGCGCTACCTGCTCAGCGGCGAGGAAACCGTGTGGATCGACGGCCCCCTGACCCGCGCCGTGCGCAGCGGCGCCATCTGCTACCTCGATGAGATCGTCGAGGCGCGCAAGGACACCATGGTCCTCATCCACGCCCTCACCGACCACCGCCGCATGCTGCCGGTGGAAAAACGCAGCCTCATCCTCAACGCGCACGACGACTTCCTGCTCGTCATGTCCTACAACCCCGGCTACCAGAGCGTCCTCAAGGACCTGAAGCCCAGCACCCGGCAGCGTTTCGTGTCGCTGGCCTTCGACTACCCGCCGCACGACTGCGAGGCCGATATCATCGCCCACGAAAGCGGCGCCGGCGCCGAGACGGCCGGCGATCTGGCCACCCTCGGCGCCAAGGTCCGGCACCTGCGCCAGCACGGCTTCGAGGAAGGCGTCAGCACGCGCCTGCTGGTGTACGCCGGCCAGCTCATCGTGCGCGGCATCCCGCCGCGGCGCGCCTGCGAGGTTGCCGTCTGCCGCGCCGTCACGGACGACACCGAGGTGCACCGCGCCATCGCCGAGCTGGTGACGACCCTGTTTCCCTGACGGAATCCCTGGATACCATGCCCTTACGCCGGCCCGACTGCCCTGAATCCCCATCCGATATGCTCGAAGCCCTGGCGGCGGCGTCGGCGCCCGTGGCGCAGTGCGCCCGGCAGGCCATGCCGGCCATGCGCGCCGGACTGCGGGAGGCCGACACGGCGCGCTGGCTGGCCTGTTGCGCGCGGCTGGCGACGTGCGGCTGGCGCAGCGCCGAGAGTGCCGAGGCGTTCATCCAGGTAAGCCCGTTCCTGCTGCAGCGGCTGTCGGCGGCGCAGCTTTGGCAATGGGCCGAGCACGGCGAAGCGCTGGCGCGCGCCTCCGCCGCGGCCGCCGCGTCCTTCTTTCAGGCCGCCAGGCCCTTCGTGCAACAGGCGCCCGGCGGCGCCCTACGGCCGTGGGTGGCGGACGGACAATGGTACTTGCAGCAACACCCGACCTTTGCCGCCCTGGCGGTGACGTATTTCGAGGTCAGCCCGGCCGTGTACGGCCGCTACCCGCTCGCTGCGGCGCAGGTCTGGGGACAATTGGGGCACGATTTCGCCCGCCGCGGCTGGCAGTCGGGGCGCGACTTCCTGGCGCTCAGCCAGCGGCTTGCGGAACAGGCGCCCGAGGTCGATCTCGCTCCGGCCTGGCAACAAGCGCGCGGAATGTTGCCGCCAGCCGAAAACCTTGCCCTGGAATACCTGGAACACTATCCCGACTACGTGCGGCGCTTCGGCGATGCCGGCGCCGAAGCCTTGCGCGACACGGTGGATGAACTGCTGTCGCCGCAAGTCGCCGACGCCGAGACCTTTCTGAGCCAGGTGAGCACCACCCTGGCCCTTCTGCCGGCGGCGGAATGCCTGCAGGCGCTCACCTGGTGCCGGCAGATCAGCGCCGTCAGCCACGCCGGCGGGCTGGCGTTTCTCGGCCACCTGGACGCCCTGCGGGAACGCCTGCCGGACGACCGCCTGCACGCCTGGATCAACGCCGGCATCAGTGCGGCCAAACGCCATGCGCCAGCCGGCGCGGCCTACTTCGCGCTGCAATCGGCGACGGCGCTCGACAACCTGCAAGCGCTGCAAAAACGGGTCGAGTTCGCCGCCGTCGAGCCGGTGCTGCGCCTGTACGCGCACGCCATCCTGGGCCGCCGCATGGACCTGAAGACCACTGACGCGCTGCCGCAAGGCATGCTGCGCGGCAGCCCCGACCTGCCGAGCTCGGACGGGGCTGCCATTTACCTGCCGCCGCGGGTGGACGACTTCGACACCGCCGCGCACAACTTCGCCGCCTACAAGGTGGCCGTCCTGCACCAGGCCGGGTTTTACGAAAGCGGCACATTTGCGTTCGACCTGGACGCCTGCCGCCGTCGGCTGCCCGCCCTGCCCGCGGCGCCCGACAACATCGGGTTGTCGTCGTTCCAGGGCTTCTTCGACGCCTTTGCCGAGCCCGATCTCGTCCGCAGCCTGTTCGCCATCTTTGAAGACACCCGCGTCGACGCCTGGATCGCTAGCCATTACAAAGGCATCCGCGCCGACCTCGGCCGCCTCATGCGGCACAGCCGCCGCCAGCGGCCGCCGTTGCACGGCATGCCGCTGCGCCAGGCGTTGCTGGAGGGCCTGCTGCAGCTCAGCCTCGGCGCCGACCCGGGGGGCTTCGACCCGCTCCCCTTGCGCCTGCTGTTGCAGCACTTGCAGCCGCTGGCGCAAGCGCTTCACAACGCCGCGGCCACAGTGTACGACACCGCCGCCGCCGTCCTGCAAGCCTATCGGCTGCTGACGCAAATTCCAGACGACGCCGGCCTCACCTTCACGCTCAACGCCGCGGACCTGCTCTCGGCCCTCGACCTCAACCTCTCGGACGCCGCCGACACGCTCGCCCTCGCTGACTTGTTCCGCGCCGCCGGGGATGCCGCCGACCGGGCCGGTGCCAGGGCCGCTTTGCCGGGCGGTGACGCACTCGCTACCGGCGTGGAGGCCGTTCCCTACCGCGGCGCCGTCAAGCCCGACGTCATCGAGAAAAAGATGCGCCTGAGCGACCTGGAAGACGCCCTGCGCCGTCACGACGGCCTCAGCCCGCTGTCGCCGGAAGCCCTCAAGGCGCTGCTGGAAAACGACGGCCTCGACATCAAGAGCCTGCAACGGGGAGAGGTCAACGCCACCACCGGGTTGTTCGTCTCCAATCTGCAAGGTCGACCGGCTGAGAACGACAGCACCGCCCACCGTGAAACCCTGCGCGAGCGGGCCGACCTGCTGCGCGCCGAGTTACGCGACACGGAAGTCGAGCCCGTACGCCTGCCGCAGACCTTTCACTACGACGAGTGGGACTACCTGATTGGCGATTACCGCCGTGCCTGGTGTCGCCTGCGGGAAATGCCCCTGCATGACGCCGGCCCTGATTTCGTCGCCGACACGCGCCGCGCCTACGCGGAGTTGCTAGCGCAGGTGAAGCGGCAATTCCAGTTGCTCAAGCCCGAGCAGTTCAAGACCGTCAAGCCGCTCACCGACGGCGAGGCCATCGACCTCGACAGCGCCGTCGAGGCGTTTGTCGACCGCCGCGCCGGCCACGCCTTGGCGGACAAGGTCTATGCCCGCCGCGACAAGCACGACCGCAGCGTCGCGGCGGTGTTTTTGCTCGATATGAGCGCTTCCACCGACGACAAGATCAAGAACCCCGACGGCAGCGCAGCCGATGACGGCGAACCGCCGCGGCGCATCATCGACGTCGAAAAAGAAGCCCTGGTGCTGATGGCCGAGGCCCTCGAAGCCCTCGGCGACGCTTACGCTGTGTACGGCTTTTCCGGCTACGGCCGCGACCAGGTCGACGCCTTCATGGTCAAGTCGTTCGACGAGCCTTACGACCGCCGCATCCAGGGCCGCATTGCCGCCATCGAGCCGCACCGCAGCACCCGCATGGGGCCGGTGATTCGCCACGCCTCCGCCCAGCTGGGGCGCCAGGAAACGCGCCTCAAGGCGTTGATCCTGCTGAGCGACGGCTACCCGCAGGATTTCGATTACGGCCAGGACCGCAAGAGCAAGGAATACGGCCTGCAGGATACCGCCAAGGCGTTGCAGGAGGCGCGGCTCAAGGCGATTCACACCTTTTGCATCACCGTCGACCCCAGCGGGCATGATTACCTGCGGCAGATGTGCCCTGACCGGCAATACCTGGTGATCGACGACATGGCAGCGCTGCCGCAGGAATTGCCCAAGGTGTATCGCGGCCTGACCGCCTGAGGGCCGATTCCAGGCAGAACCCCCTTGAAGAGGGGATCGGGGGTCGAAGGAAAGTGCCCCCCTGAAAAGGGGGGTCGGGGGGTTTGGTTCGGGGAGTGTCCCCGCCCGCGCACGGCCAGAAGCCCGCGTTCCCAGGGGTGCGACAATGACTTCACAAACGCTGGCTACAACTTAGGAAAGGAGGGAGATATGGTCACGGTTATCGGCATCACGGGCGGCATCGGTGCGGGAAAGAGCTCGGCCGCGGCGATCCTGGGCGAGCTGGGCGCCGAGGTCATCGATGCGGACAAGGCGGGACATGAGGTGTACCTGCCCGACACACCCGCCTGGCGGGAGATCGTGGCGGCATTCGGCGAGGAGGTGCTGGCCGCCGACCGCACCATCGACCGCCGCAAGCTCGGCCCGCGGGTGTTCGCCGACCCTGCCGCGCTGCAAACCCTGAACCACATCATGCACGGCAAGATCTTCGCTTACATCCAGGGCCAGATCGCCCACATTCGCCACAAGGAAGCGGCGCGCCCGCAGCAAGCGTCAACGAGCGCATACGATGAGCCAGCACAAGCGCAGCGAGTAGTGGCGGTCGAGGCCGCCGTCCTGCTCGAAGCCGGCTGGCAAGCCCTGGTAGACCAGCTGTGGGTCGTCGTCGCACCGGTCGAGGTGGTCATCGCCCGCCTGCGCGACGCCAAGGGCATGCCGGAGGACCAGGCCCGCGCCCGCATCACCGCCCAGATGTCCAACGACGAGCGCATCGCCCACGCCGACACCGTCATCCACAACGCCGCCGACCTCGGCGCCCTGCGGGACGCTATCACCACGGCCTGGCAGCGCTTGGGCCTCTCACCAAACACCGGCGGCGCCTCAGTTTGAACTGACTGGCTCATAACCCCCCTCACCCCAACTGAAAGGAACACCATGCGTGCAGACGGGCGAAGCCACGACGAATTGCGGCCCCTGAGCATTACCCCCGGCGTGGCCAAGTACGCCGAAGGCTCGGCGCTGATTACCATGGGCGACACGCAGGTACGCTGCACCGCGTCGGTGGAGGAATCGGTGCCGCGGTTCCGGCGCGACAGCGGCCGGGGCTGGGTGAGCGCCGAGTACGCCATGCTGCCGCGCGCCACCCATACCCGCTCGCCGCGCGAGGTGTCGCGCGGTCGGCAGGGCGGCCGAACGCTGGAAATTCAACGCCTGATCGGACGCTCGCTGCGCGCTGTGGTCGATTTCGAGCAACTCGGCGAGCGCACCGTGTGGCTGGATTGCGACGTGATCCAGGCCGACGGCGGCACCCGCACCGCCTCGATCAGCGGCGCCTACGTGGCCCTGTACGCCGCCCTGCAGCACCTGAAGGACCAAGGCGTGCTGACGACCGTCCCGCTGCGCGACGCCGTGGCTGCGGTCAGCTTGGGGATTGTTGGCGGCGCGGCGTGTCTGGACCTGAATTACCAGGAAGATTCAACGTCGGACGTGGACATGAACGTGGTGATGACGGGGCAAGGTTCCCTGGTGGAGATCCAGGGCACGGCAGAAGGGGCGCCGTTCAGTCAGGAGGCGTTGTTGGAGTTGCTCGGGTTGGCACGGCAGGGGATTGAACAGATCGTCGCCGCCCAGCGAGCCGCATTGGGGCTTCAGGCCGAGTAGCTCGGATTGGAGCGCATTCTGATCAAGATGGCTTGCAATCCGGGGGCTTCCCCCTCACCCCAACCCTCTCCCTCCAGGGGAGAGGGCGTGAAACCACCTTGGTTGGGGAGGATCAATTCTCTGGTCCCCTCCCCCCGCCGCGGGGGAGGGCTAGGGAGGGGGGTAAAGCGCTCCCGCACAGAGCAAGACCGTACAACTCCCCTACAAATCAAACGCCTTGGCGAAACGATTGTACGGCTCCAGCGGGTCGCCGTACTTCACATGGCCCGCCACGATGTGCGCGCAGGCCGGCAGCAGTACGTCGCGTTCCGGTGCCGTGCTTTTCAGGTAATCCTCCATCATGCACAGGCCGATCTCCTGGTTATGGGGATCGTTGCCTTCTTTCACGGCGGCCAGGGCCAGCGTGCGCACCAGGGGTTTGCGCTCGTACCCGCCGGCGAGGTAGGCACGCACCCAGGCGGCGCCTTCGGAGCCGCTCTGGGCGATGATGGCGTTATCCACACGCTGCAAAATCGTATCCGCCGGCAGCCGGTCGGAACCGCTCGGCACGCCGTTTTCGGCTGGGCCGTTGCCGGGCGTGTGCTTCACCCACAGGGCGCACTGGTTGATGAACGAGCCGGCCACATAGAGCAGCTTGATGCGGTGCGGGTGGTCGAATTTGTCATAGAACCAGCGCAGCGTATTGGTGTACTCGTAGCCGTGGTGCGGCATGGAGAAATCGCTGCTTTGCTGCACCTGCAGGATGACCCTGGCGGCGGCTGTCTGGATGACGTCGACGATGGCTTTCGGGTCCTTGCCGGCCAGGAGCAGATCGGTGATGGCGTTGGTCCAGGCCATGTCGGCCTCCTCGTGCAGCGCCTGCACGAGTTCGTCGGCCTCTTGTGGGGTCAACGGCTTGTCGTTCGCCAACAGGTAGGCTTCCGGCTGCTGCTTCGGACTGGGCGACAGGGACGATTCCGGCATGTCCTCCTCGCGCGCCAGCAGGGTCCAGGCGACTTGGCAGGCCATTTCGTAGGCGGAATGCCAGCGCGGCCCCACGGCCATGTCCGGCACGCCGGCGTACAGCACGTCGTGCGCCTGATCCCAGCCGACGGCGTCGCCGATTTCGAACGTTGCGCGGGCGCGGTAGGACTTGTGGCCGGTGGTGTACGAACGGTTCAGCAGCATGCGGTCCTGCACGTCGATGAGGCCGGCGAACGCCATGTGTCCGAGCAGGTCGTGGCGGCGTCCGGGCTCCTCGAACAGGCCGAGGAAGACACGGTAAGCTTCGAGCACCTCGCCGCATTGCACCAGCGTCAGCCAGTGATTGAGGCGCTCCTCGAACGGGCCGTCGAGGCGCAGCGGCTCCTGATCCGGCCAATGGGCGGTGGGTCTGGGCACGGTGGCGTTGGGCTCGGGCTTGTAGGTGCGGCGCCCGTAATGCCCCGGCGCCTTGCCCAAAAGCTGGTTCCACGGATCAAGGCCGGAGGGCACGTACCAGATGGTCTGCGCCATGGGCAGGTAGCGCAATTCGCCGGGCAGGTACTCCGGCAGCGCCAGGCTGGCGCGGCTGCTCAGCAGGCAGTGGTCGTTGTTGACGAACCGCACGAAGCCGCCGTCGATGCGCTGGTGATACGGCACGTGCGTGTAGGGGGCGTGGATGCGGGTGGTTTCGCGGACGATTTCTGTCAGCGGGCGCTCGGCGCGGACCAGATCGTAATAGGCCCCGCTGGCGCCCACTTGATCGCGGTCGAGAACGGTTTCCTCCAACCGGTCGTACAGGTTGGCGACGGCTGTGCTGCCCATGGATTCCTCCTTCAGGGTTGACGGATGCGGGGACGCAGGGGCAATGCCCGCGCTTTGGGGGTGTCTCGTTTTGGAATTTCCCCCTCACCCCAACCCTCTCCTGCCAGGGGTGAGGGGGCAACGATTCCCTCGCCCCGCGACGGGGAGGACCAGGGAGAGGAAGGATCGTGTTCACTATGCCACACCTTGGTTTTATAATGGCGCGAATAGTTTTTCCATAATACATTCCAGATAGGAATACGTCATGATCGACAACCTCGAAGCCCTGGCGGCGCTGGCCGAGTGCGGCACCATGTCGAAGGCCGCCCTGCGGCTGTCGGTCACGCAATCGGCGGTGAGCAAGCGGATTGCCAACTTGCAGGTGCAGTTGGGCAAGCCATTGGTGGAGCGCAGCGGCCGGCGGGTGGAGTTGACGCCGTACGCCCTGCACATCCTGCAGCGCACTCGGCCGCTGCTGGGCGAGTTGCGCGAGGCGCTCAGCGAAGAGGTGGCGGACAACACCGGTCAGTTGTCGGTCGCCATCGGCGCCGCCATTCTGATCGCCTGGGGCGCCGAGGTGCTCGCCAAGGTGCGGCAGGAAAACCCCGGCATGCGGCTGCGCATCAACACCTACCGCGGCCCCGACGCCATCGAGCGAGTGCGCTCCGGCGAGTATATGGTGGGCATCTGCTTTGGCCGCAGCGAGAGCACCCCGGACCTCGAAGCCCGCTACGTCGTGGATGAAACCATCGTCATCGTGCCAAACTACCTGCGCCCGTTCGACTTCCCCGCCTCGGGCGAGCTGCAGGTGCTGACTACCGCGCCGCAGTCGGAAACCTGGCGCTTTATCGAGCGCCAGATGCGCCGTGGCGAGCGCCAGTGGGGCGTGAAGATTCACGTGGAAAACACCATGGAGTCATTCCAGGCGGTGACCCAAATGGCAAGGGTCGGATTCGGCCACGGCTTGGTAACGCTGGGCGTGGCGCGGGCGTTTGGGGTGCCTACCGACGCGCTGGTCCGCTTCCCCGAGCCGGGGCTCAACATCCCGATCAGCCTGTACGGGCGGCAGTCTACCCTGGCGCGGCCGCTGGTGCAGACGTTTCTGGAATCGCTGAAGCGAAATCTGCCGGAGCGGTATTAGGGCGTGAAGACTGGCTGCAAAAAAGCCATTGCACCCTCGGGGGTTGCGTGGTAGGTTCCCGGTTCGTCAGTTCCACCCTCCTTTCCAAAGACACAACGGGGCGTAGCGTAGCCTGGTAGCGCGTCGGCTTTGGGAGCCGAAGGCCCCCGGTTCAAATCCGGGCGCCCCGACCTGCCCTTTTACACCCTTAACTACCTGTTTTGTTTTGTTTCAAGAATTCTGGCGGTACCGCCAGATATCCTGTCCAACCACGGATCGTCCGTCCCAATCACAGCAGCTTCACACCTCTACATTCTTCTCCAATATCCAAACTTCCGCCTAGATTAGGCCGCCACTTCGCCTTATCTCTCGAAACAGTTGGCGATACCTTAAATTCATGTACAAAGCCGGAGAAAGACCCGCACCTTCAAAAACTAGATCCTTTGACGGGTGCAACCCCTTCCTCAGACACTCCTCAAAGGCAGCATGAAGAGCGGCTTCCTTCTCCGCAAATCCACGCTTCCGTTCACCTGCCAGCCGCGCCGCACGAGCCTTCTTCAGAGCGGCATATTCCTCGGGGCAGTGTTTCTTCAGCGTGCTAGGAGCAACCCCCAAACGCTCCGCTACCGCCGACGCGGAATGCAGTCCCACTTCAGGACTCTTCAGCAACTCGACAAGCCCTCTTCTCACCTTATTCCACTTCGCAGGACCCCAGGTCTGAGCAGGCGTTTCCTTCATGCCACGGTGATCAGGAAAAATAAGTTGCCCCAACTTCTGCATTTCAGCCCTTTTCTGGAGATTGTGAATCTGCCAGACCGTGAGAATGCCGGTTGGTTCGTCCCCCAGATCCTTCTGGAATAACTTAACGGCCCCTTCAAAGTCGTGAAGTCCCGGATACATCAACGCGTTGAGTTCCATCCCGAATACCAGCTCAGTTCCCCGCCAAGTGACAGTGCGCGCCTTGCAGCCATCGTGTACATGATGGGAACTTCGCTACTGATCGTCTCTTGCGGCAATTCTCCCAACTGTTCCGGCGTGTAGTTCCGGTACTTCTCTATAGCGTCGTCATCTGCCACAGCTTTCGAACTGGACCTTTCTACAATCCGATAGTTAATGGGCGAGTTCACGGCGTCGAATTACCCGACCCCCGCCAAGGCTTGCTGCCTCGACCCTCCGGGTTGAGTACTACCCCGTCCCGGCGCAATGGGCTTTCTACAATCCGATAGTTAATGGGCACTTCCACCAAGAGTTCACGGCGTCGAATCTCGTCGGGAAACCGTGGCAATTGACCGACCCCCGCCAAGGCTTGCAGTGCCGCCTCGCGAAACGAATCATGCCCAGTGACCTCGATGACCTCCGGGTTGAGTACTACCCCGTCCCGGCGCAGGGTGAAACGCAACACGACCCGGCCGTCCAGGCCACTGCGCTCGGCGACCTTCGCTTGTGGTTTTCTAGCTCCTGGAAAACGAGACCGAGGTACGACTGAATGGCCGCTCCTGCTCGGCAATATTTTTGTCCTGCGCCGCGTCCACTGCCGCTGCGAGAACACCTCGCATCAAGAGTCACCTTGACCGGTTTTCTAGCTCCTTTTGGATCTTTAAACGAGACCGAGGTACGACTGAATGGCCGCTCCTGCTCGGCAATATTTTTGTCCTGCGCCGCGTCCACTGCCGCTGCGAGAACAAGCCCGCACATCAGCAAGTACAAGCCTCGATATCGCATCAAGAGTCACCTCCTTGACCGCAAACTTCGCATAAGGGCGGTTATGTTACTTTTGCCTATCTTTATCCATCTTGAATCCTGGGTCGGCTACAAGCTGCATATCGACGCAGCCGATCTTAAAAGTGGAAGATGATGGGCGGGTGAAGATAATCTTCGGTTTTGGCTCAGGGTAGTCGGCGGTCAACCTTTCAAGCCGGCAACGTTGCTTTTTATGTTTTCCTCCTCGCTGCGAGGCCCGATCAATATCTTACGTAGTCTTAACGGGCTTTCGAAATGCAATCCGAAATGTAAAAAGTAAAAGCCGGTAATTGGGTCTAGTTCTAGGTCTTTGGCAACGGTCCAGGTACGCCATTCCTTTTCGTGTTTCCAGTGATGTGATTTGTGACGTCGCATGTCTTTATAGAAATTATGATTATTGATGTCATCAATGGATAGTTCTCCATCCACCCAGCTATCTCCAAAGCTAGTTGTCAATTTGTCTTTCGTATATTTTATTTTTTCCAAAAGTATCTCACTGTTATCTTTTTTTATATCAAAACCGAGACATATTCCCTTACCTTTATCAGCATAGTGTCCCCACAACGAAGGATTGTGGTATGTCTTGCTAAGGCAGACTATCTTAATTGTCTTTGATAGATTATTTTTAATCCGCTGAAATGCTTCATCCGAAATGTTGTTCTTCGGTTGAAATGGCAATAATTCGTAAGGGTCGTTTACCTTGTCCAGTTCAGCAGTTTTCAGTCGTAGGTGTTTTACGGCCTTCAAGCCGTATTTTGTCGGTGTAAAGTAATAGAGTCGCTTCGTCTCTGGCATCTATCATTCCTCCCTCTGTCGTCTACGCCAACTTCCGATAAGACTATTATATATAAACTTTGCCATTGGCTGAAACCCGCGTCGTTACTGGACTTGCGCGATCTGGCGCCGCAGGCCTCCAGAACGTCCCACCGGATGCCGGAAAAGCGCCGAAATCGTCCGAAGGCGGTGGGGAGACGGGCACAACAACCGCCGCTTTTTGGTGCCCCGGTGGGATGAAACCGACATCCGGGCCGACGTCGTGCAGCTCCCCGGCAGCCGATCCGGATGCATCCTAGGCCCTGCAGAAAGCGGTCGCTTGTCGGAAATTTGGGCCGCCGCCCCACCAAACAGCGCACGAGGATGGCACACAGCACGATCTTTCCCCCAGGACAAGGTCAGACAAGGGGGGTAATTCGCTTATTCACAGACCACACCGTCACCGTCCCGGTCGTCCATGTATGGATGCGCCGGATGGTCTCTGCTCACCGGCGCGATGCCATGTCGCCTCGCCTCCTTGCACGTGATCCGGCCGTTGCTGTTGTCGTCGTACATGGCCGGGGCATCGAGCTCGTCGCCTGGTGATTCCACGGTCGGCGACCTCGCCCACAGCCGCTCGCCGGCCCGCCAGTCCCAGGGCGCCACGAAGTCTCCTGCCCACAGGCCTCGCCCGGCTGCCCGAGCTGCCTCTTCCTGTTCCACATACCGCAGGCTATAGCGCCTGTACGCCAACGCATAGCCCTGGGACACCAGCCAGGCGTTCAGGTCTGCGCCGTGCACGGAGCACACCCCAGGGCCCGTCCGTAGCGGTCGCGCTGCCGATCAATAGCGCACGCCACGTTGCTGTCGCCGATGCGTCCGAGCAGCACGCCGATTACCACCTGGCCGCACGGATAAAGTTTGCCAGCAGCGTTCTCGCACAATTGTCCCTTCTCCGGCGCGTCGATTTCCTTGAGCCTCACGCGCTCCCCTTTCACTTCCAGGGTGTCCCCGTCGATTACCCGCGTCTCGCCCCGCCGACGATGGTGGTATCGGCGCCCTCAACCAACGGCAGCAGCCAGCTAGCCATGCACACGACAACGATCAAGATGTGAAACAGCAAAGCAAAACCCTCCACATCGCAGCGCCAGTTCCGCCCAGGCACGCGGTGTTCTTGACAGGTCATCGACACCGCGTCGCTATGCGGCCTCGAATTTCCTCACCTTGATCTTGCCCTGGCGTTGCTGCGCCTGCCACAGGTCGTACTGCATCTGCTGCTGCAACCAGCTCTCCGGGCTGCCGCCGAAGCCCTGTGACAGACGAATCGCCATCTCCGGCGATATCCCGAGGCGGCCATTGAGCAGCATCGACAGCGTATTGCGCGATACACCAAGCCCTTTTGCGGCCTCAGTCACGGTCAACCGCAAAGGGACCAGACACTGCCGCTTGATGACTTGACCGGGATGGGGTGGATCGTGCATCCGCATGGTCTTACCTCTCGTGATAATCCAGGTAATCGACGTCGACGGCATCACCTGCATCGAAGCGGAAAATGACTCGCCAATTTGCCTGTACCGTCACCGACCCGAAACCCTGTTGGTTTCCCCTCAGGGGGTGGAGCCGCAAACCGGACAGGTTCATGTCTTCAGGCGATGTGGAAGCGTTTAAGCGCGCCAGAATGTCACGCACGGTGTCGCGCGGGTCGGCATGAATACCTCTCTTGTCGCCGCGCTCGAAAAATCGCTTGAGCCGGTTCCTGCTGAAGTTGCGTATCATGCCTGATCGTATATGTATTGTTACGCTTGGCAACCTGAATGACCGGATGACATGAAAGTCTTGTGGACAGGGGATCACGCCAAGATGGGCCAACGGTGTGTTTTCTGGGACGGCTTGGCGCCGTTTCGTTTAACGGACGTTTTTGCGACGACTGATCCCCGTCTGGGATGTTTGGACTGTCTGTTCGCCCTGATCTGCGGTGAAGAGACTTTGAAAGAGGGCCAACAGGGTGCTACTGTGTTCTTAAGGAATTACCGTTGATCTTCCCGCTCTGTATACCCCGTGTTGTAAATTCGACCTTAGCACTCACGCCGAATACGTCAAGGGTCCCTCCCTGGACCGAGGAGAAAGTCAATGCCCTTCACGCCAATAAAAAAAATGATGGAGCGAGTCGAAACGAATGGTGAATCCGACCCCATACTGTTTTATGAGCTCCTCTATGCAGGCGAATTTGCGATAAAGCTCATTGTGCTAGACCTCGACGTCAACAGCCTCCTCCGTCGCCTCAGTTGAAGACAACAGAGAGAATTATAAGTACCAGTTCTTGCACAGGCTCGTCAGGGCCGCCGGGATTGGGGACTGGGCGAATGTCTTTGATGACATTTGTACCGGTCCGGCCTGGCAACAAATTTCCCCTCCTTTTGATGAAGCCCTCCTTGTGTTTAAACAGCGGGCTGAGACTGATAGCTGGCAGTACAGAGCTATGTGCGACCTGCAAGAGGCTTTAGAAGGAGTTTATTCTGACGCCCAACCCATGGGCAGAAAGGTATACCTGCGTGCCTGGTTCACAAAATTTGTTGAACTGCGGAACAAGACCCGTGGCCATGGTGCAATAACGCCAGCTACCTGCGCCAGTCTCGTGCGAAGTCTGCGAAGTTCCATTGAACTGTTACTTGAGAACACTCCTTTATTTCGACTGCCTTGGGCCTACCTGCATCGAAACCTGTCAGGGAGATATAACGTCATCGAACTTGGTGGCGATACATCTTGTTTTTCGGAGTTGAAGACAGCGGCGGCGGAAGACGGGGAGAACTACCCGGACGGCGTTTATTTGTGGGCAGGCAGGCCAAGACTGGTTCCTCTTCTTGGCAGCGATCTTGACGCTACTGACTTCTTTATGCCCAATGGGAAATTTAACGGCCAGAGCTACGAATTGCATTCACCTATCACGGATAATCGCCGGAAAGGAGATGCTCAACCGTACCTGACACCCCCATCGGATCGACCTCCCAGTGAGACGGAGGGTTTGAGCGAATTTGACATCATCGGGGAAGTTTTTACTAACTTGCCAGCCAACCCGGTTGGTTACGTTACGCGCCCTTCTCTCGAACAGGACATACGAGACAAGTTGACCAATGACCGACATCCGATTGTCACACTCGTTGGCCAAGGCGGCATTGGTAAAACCTCACTCGCGCTCAGCGTTCTGCACGAAGTCGCCCGTACGGATAGGTACGGGATGATCGTATGGTTTAGCGCAAGAGATATCGATCTGACCCCAACCGGTCCAAAGGTTGTTCAACCCAAGACACTCACCGAAAAGGAAATTGACAAGGAATATACGAAGTTGATCACTAGCCTTGTGGCCGATCCCAGCACCAACACCATGCCGCAGGCCATGCATGGTTCTGAAGATAGTCCCAAACTGTTTGTCTTTGACAACTTTGAAACTGTCCGCAGCCCGATTGACCTGTATCACTGGATTGACACAAACATCAGACTGCCAAACAAGGCGGTCATAACAACCCGTTTCCGTGACTTCAAAGCCGATTTCCCTATAGGGCGCCTCGAAAAATGACTCACTGGCGGGCAAAACTGGCGTGAGTGACTTTGCCGCGCCATGGCGACAGAGAATAAACGGCGGTTTGCGTGGTGATGTCGCTCCTCAACAGGAGCCATGGCGCCTTCAAAGAGGGCATCCGGCACCCCGCTGCGCCCTTTAGCGTGAATCCACCATCGCCAGACGTTGCAAGTGAACCAGGCGCCGCATGTTGTAGGCAAGGTTCTTAAGACCTATGCGCGCCCTCGCCCGTACAAGCCCCATGCTGCGAACCAGAGTCCCGCCCATGTCGTTGTGCTGCGCGCCGAAGACATGCTCTATCCGAGCCCGAAATCGGGAACGACTCTGGTTGCCCGCTTTCTCCCAATCGCGCAACGGGCGGTTGCGAGAAGCCTTGCGATGAATCCGACTCGTCAAGCCCCTGGCTTTCACCTTCGCTTCAGTGTCTTTCGACCGGTAGGCGCTGTCCGCCCAGACACCGCTTGCCGTGTTGTCCGACGCCAACAACTCCTCAAGCACTTGGCTGTCATGCACCGCTGCGTCCGTCACCCGGTAACGCCGTATCAGCTTGTGCCGACGGTCGATGTTGACGTGATTCTTGTAGCCATAGTGGCTCTTGCCGTGCTTCTTGGTCCAGCGCGCATCCCTGTCTTTTTGCCGACGCTTGGCCGGCTTGTCGGCCCAGGCCTCGGGTAGCTCACCGCGCTTGATCTGCTCATTGTCGTCACGACGATTGCGCTGGATGGGAACCGCGACAATCGAAGCATCTATGATCTGACCACCCATTGCCTGGTAGCCCTGGTTTTTCAGGTAGCCGTCGAAATCCTCAAACAAGGCATCGATGAGGCCAGCCTGTGACAACTGCTCGCGGTAGAGCCACACGGTTTTGGCGTCCGGCACCTTGTCTTCAAGTGCCAGTCCCAAGAAGCGCACGAAGGACAGGCGGTCGCGCATTTGATACTCGACTTGATCATCCGACAGATTGTAGAGGGCGCACAAAATGATGGCTTTGAACATGACGATGGCATGGCGCTCCCACGGCTTGCACCCCGAATTGGACTTGCGCTTGTCGGCTGGCTTGCGCCAGACGTTCTCCAGGCGGCTGCGGAATGCTTCCCAAGGAACGACGGCATTGATTTTCACCAAGGGATCGTTCTTGGCATCCAGAGCGGCGTAGCGATTCTCGACATCGAAAAAGCCCATCTGAGACATGTTCAACTCCTCCGGCCTTGCTGGTTGACGTGTTTCAGTAATTCTAAACCATGTGGGAGATGGGTATTATTAGAGATGCCCTATAGAAGTTTCTGGTATGGAATACGCAGAAGCTAAGGAGCTGATTCGGAAAAGCGCCGGAAGTCTCGGCATTTTGGACAGGATCAGTTCTGAACAGACGGAGCAAATCATTGATGAATCAGACGGGCATCCATATGTAATCAAGATCATTCTGGGGGAAATAGCGGACAAGGGCACTTTTGGCAAGCCCAGCCAGATGTTGGCTCGTAAGGACGATATTCTGAACGCACTGTTTGAGCGTACATATGACAATTTATCCCCGTTGGCCAAACGTATTTTTCTGACGCTTAGCGGATGGCGTTCTCTTGTACCTCAGCTCGCCCTTGAGGCAGTACTCCGTTGGCGAAGTTCTGAAAGGCTGGACCCAGAAGCAGCTGTCGACGAACTTGTTCGCATGTCACTCTTGGAACGAACCGAGGTGGAGGATGGGCCCGACTTCCTCGGAGTGCCCACCATAACCGCATTGTTTGGCCACAGAAAACTTGAAGTCAGCCATGATTACCAGTTGATTCAGGATGATATCGAGTTTCTTCGGAGTATGGGACCTACCATGAATACTGACCTGAGAAGGGGTAACTACCCGCGCATTGAGTCTTTGTTCAAGAGGGTCGCCCTTCAGATTAGCAGAGGTAGTTATTCCATAGACAAAGTGCGGCTAATGCTGGAATTCATGGCCCAGAATTATCCCCCAGCTTGGCTGATGTGCGCCGACCTTGAGAGGGAAACCGGTGGCGGCTCTCAACGCGAGATCAAATGCGTTGAGCATTTCCTTGAGCAGAATTCAGTGAGTGAGGAAACTCAGAAGGCGTGGATTCGGTTGGCCCGTCTCTATAATCAGATAGGAAATATTATTGGAAGCTGTAATGCCTTCTTGAATGCCGCCAAGATTAAGGAACCGGATCTGAATGAAGTCAGCATTATGGCAAATCATGTCAACAGTGGCCGTGAAATCATTGATGAAATGGATGCTGTCCAGCGCAGTGCTCTCTTCAAGCCGTTGGCCAAGCTCATGGAATCACGTCGACAGGGCGCATCGGCGACGGATCTATCCCGGCTTGCATGGCTATACCTACACTCTGGCGAAGAAGAAAGTGCCCGCCGCACGGCGAAGGAAGGTCTGCAAGCTGATCCAGACAATGTGCATTGCTGGCGCCTTATAAGGAGGCTCCCTGAAGCTCTCTAAGTTCGACTGGAGTGAGACATTTCTGACCTGCTGGCTGAGGGGAGAACTCCAACAGTGTAACGTTTCCTCCTCGAACATAGGCTAATGACATACACAAATTTACGAAATATGCAACAAAATACAATATCCGCATATAACTATTTGAAAATAAAAACATAAAAGCTTGAATAATTCGGAGACGGTGTGCTTAATCGTTTTCCCACTCACGTCGCCGGCTCTTCTGGCTCCGGCGGTTCCGATACCGCACCGTTTCCGACGGCACTCCAACCCTTGACGCGACTCATGAAGGCCCTGGTATTGGTGATGCTGTGCGGTGGGCTCACTGCCTTGCCATCTACGGCACAGACCCCGAGCTTGCAAGCCCAGATTACCGCCCTGCAAAACGCCATCCCGGACTGCATGGCCACGGCGTCGGGAGCGGGTACGGTCGACGATGTCATCTTTACGGGCTGCAACGTGCACGTGCAAAACGGCCAAGGAAGCACCGCTAGCAGCAATAGCGTCGGCAACAACCGGACGGCTTCCGGGCAGTACAACTGGAAGGCCGGTGGGCTCTTCCAGAGCAATTAACGTAGGCCAGCGGGGGCTTCGGCCGCCTGCAGGACCCCGTGCGCGGCGCCGGGCCAAGCGGTTCCCTCCGGTCTCCCCAACGATGCTCTGCTTGAGGCGACGACGCCTTCAACCAGTTCGGCGGTTCGCCGGGTGGAAATTTCTGGGCGGCGGTAGGGCTTCAGACCTGGCTCGAGGGCCAAGCTGCGGGAACACTCGTAGCCGTGTTGGCCACGTTTTTGGTGCCGGCAGCGGAGGCGATTTTGTTGTTTGGGACGCGGCGTGCGGTATCAGGCGCTTTAAAGGGGGTTTGATGGAAGGCAAAAAGCTGCAGGATGGGCCTCGGCTTGGCCTGTTGTACCAAGATAGCTGGCGGCGCGGCGCTGCTTGCGCCGGCGCCTTCGAGAAACGCCCCGTCAGCACCCGGGTGAACAGCGTCACCAACCATGACGCGCCCATCTTGAATCCTGTACGGTTTATCCCGTCGTAGCCGCTATTCACAGACCACGCCGCCACCGTCCCGGTCGTGTATGTACGGATAAGCCGGATGGTCTCTGCTCACCGGCGCGATGCCATGGTGTCTCGCCTCCTTGCACGTGAAGCGGCCGTTGCCGTTGTCATCGTAGATGGCCAGGGCACCGAGTTCGTCGCCTGGTGAATTCTCGGGTGTTGCCGCCAGCCGCTCGCCGGCCCGCCAGTCTCAGGGCGCCACGAACTCCCCTGCCCAGATCTCTCGACCGGCTGCCCGGGCTGCCTTTTCCTGTTCGACATACGCCAGGCTGTAACACCTGTACGCCAGCGCATGGCCCTGCGACACCAGCCAGGCGTTCAGGTCCCCGCCACGCAAGGCGTACACCCCCAAGGCCCGTTCGTAGCGGTCGCGGTACGGATCAATGGCGCACGAAACCATCCGCAACTGGGAGCAGGGTAAGCGCCGTCCCACGGGTGCCGTCAAGGCTCTGCTGCGGGTTCTTGACAAGGCGCCTGAAACGGCTCTGCGGGTGCTGACCTGACATCCGGCCCCTCGCCGTCCTCGTCTTTTCAGGATCTCCACTGCCCGCGTCTTTGCCCTTCGACCTTCACAGACTTTCCAAAGGCCCGAAAACCACGTTCGCCCACCACGGCGGCGTCCTCTCATCAAACGGGCGTTTGATCTTACAACCGCCACCACCCGCACCTGTGACTTTCAACGCTAAATGGCACGATTCTTTTGGCGCTACATGGCACTCCAAGACAGGTCGATCTATGTGGAAGGAACCGCGCGGTTGAGCGTCCGGTAGACGGTCGGCCGCGATACGGCGAAGACCTCGGCCAGATCGCCAATCGAATAGTCGCCGGTGGCGTGCATGCGGCAAAGTTCCTTTTGCTGCTTGTCGGAGAGTTTTGGTTGCTTGCCCCGCAACTTGCCCTTGGCGCGGGCGATGGCCATTCCCTCACGCGTGCGCATCCGAATGAGATCGGCCTCGAACTCGGCAAAGGTAGCCAGGATGTTGAAGAACATCTTGCCCATCGGATCGCTGGGGTCATGGATATTGCGGCCCAGGGCAAGTTTCACCCCCTTGGCCTGCAGTTGATCGGCGATGTGCCGGGCATCGGGAACCGACCTCGCCAAGCGGTCCAGCTTTGGCACCACCAGGGTGTCGCCCTTGCGCACTGCGGCCATGGCCTGACCCAGGCCGGGCCGGGCGCGGTTGGTGCCGGTCAGACCCTTGTCCGTGTAGATGCGGTCCGGTGCGACGTCGAGGTCCTTCAGTGCCTGTCCCTGTGCCGTCAGGTCCTGTCTGTCCGTGGAACAACGGGCGTAGCCGATCAGGGTTGCTGTCATCTGCTGGGGGTGTCCGTAAGAGGTGGGTTCAACGTGCCATCGTGTTGCCGCATCGAAGTGCCGGGCAACGGCCCTGATATGTGTATCATTTGCATGGTACGATGAAATTTGCAAGAGAGGAGCCTCTTACGGACACCAGGTTGGGATGATCGTGAGATGGCACCTGTCCCGGGTCGGGATTCGACAAACCCGCTCAACTGTCATACCATGTCCGACAACCGCCGACCCATACAGAGGATTTGCCGCATGACGACAGAACGATTGAGCTTGCGAATCGACGCGAATCTCAAAAAGAACCTTGAACAGGAAGCGAGACGCGAGGAGCGTTCTGCATCCTACCTTGCCGTCAAGGCGATCGAGGCCATGCTGCGCGACCGGGCCGAGAAACGAGCCGCAATTCGCGCGGCTGTCTCGGAAGCCGGCGAAGGTGCCTTCATCTCGCAGGAGGCGATGGACGCCTGGGTTTCTTCCTGGGGCGAGGACTCGGAACTTCCGCCGCCCGAGCCCGATGTTCAAATCGCTTCGCAGTGACCGATGAAGCTTGTCTTCCTGCCGTCCACACGTTCGGATTTGCTGTGGATGCGCACCTACTACGCTCACATCTTCCCGGATGGCGCGAAGCGCGCCGCCGACCAGTATGGCAGGACCTGCGGCGTTATCCGTGATAATCCGCTGGTGGGCCGTCCAGTCGAAGAGATGGAGGGTGTGCGAGAATTCTCGATCCCGCGCACGCCGTTCTCTTTCATCTACCGAGTCGTTGATGAGCGAATCGAAGTACTGCGTGTCTGGGATCAGCGTGGTGACCGTTCAAGGCTTGCCTGATCGGCGGCAGTGGTGCCGGTAGAGGCGTTCATGGACCGCGTGATGGAATTCGCGGAAACCGTTGCAATGCGGTCCCGCCGCACGGCGGCCCGGCTGAAGGATGCCGTCTACCGCGGTATCGAGAAAACGCTCGACGAGGTGCTTGAGATAGAGCGCGCCCATATCGTCGAGATCCTGAAATCCGACGACTACAAGGAGGGGCTCACCGCCTTCGCGGAGCGCCGCCAACCCGTATTCGACTGAACGCACGAAAGAAGAGACATGAAGCTTGAACTAACCGACGACCAGCGCGCCATGGTCGACACTGTCCGGCAGCTGGCGCAGGAGAAATTCAAGGTTCGCGTCAAGAAGTGGCAGGACGGCACCTTCCCCTATGAGAACCTGGACGATCTGGCCGAGATCGGCGTTCTGGGCATGGCCGTGCCCGAGGAATTCGGCGGCATGGGCCTGCCGGTGCTTGACTGCGTACTGGTGCTCGAGGAAGTGGCCAAGGTCTGCTACGTTACCGCGATGGCGGCGATGAGTGCGATGGGCGCGCAGAACCGGATCATCGCCAATTACGCCCCGAAGCATGTCCAAGAGAAATTTCTGCCAGGCGTCATCACCAACAAGGTGATTTTGGCGATCTGCATGACCGAGCCGCATGCTGGTACCGATGTCTCCAATTACAAGACCAACACGGTGATCAAGGGCGACACGGTGGTGCTGAACGGCACCAAGACCCTGATCTCCCGCGCCGACGAGGCGCACTGCTTTATCGTGTTCACCCGCGTCGACAACGTCCCTGGAGCCGAAGGCATCGGCTGCGTTCTGGTCGACCCGTCGACGCCGGGCTTCGAGGTGACGGCGCGGTATCACACCATGGGCGGCGAGAACTTGGCCGAGATTCAGTTCCGCGACATGGAGCTTCCGCGCGACAACCTTATCATCGAGCGCGACGGGATGAAAAAGCTGCTGACCGCTTTCAACACCCAGCGCTGCATGAATCCCTCGGTGTCGCTTGGTCTCGCCGAAGGGGCCTTCGAGGAAGCGGTGAAATACGTGCGTCACCGCACGATCAAGGGGCGGCCGACCGGCACGATGCAGGGGATGCGCTGGCACATCGCCGACATGGCGCGCGAGATCGAGGTGAGCCGCTCGATCCTCTACCGCGCCGCCGCCTCGGCCGATCCCTTCCCGGATCCCTATCTTGCGGCGATCGCCAAGATGCAGGTCAACGAGATGGCCATCAAAGTCACCAGCGACGCGCTGCAGGTCCACGGCGGCTATGGCTTCACTGATGAATTCCCGGTCTCTCACTTCTACCGCGGCGCGCGCTACGGCACGCTCGGCGGTGGTGCGACCGAGACGTTGAAGGACCTCGTCGGCAGGCGCGTCTACGACTTGTTCCCCCCAGACGGGTTCCTCAGCTTCGGGTTGATGTAGTGGACAGCGTCTGGGTTCCCCACACGCCAGATTCCTTCGTTGGCAGCACGCTTCATAACCAACTTCGGATAAGCGGCATTCTGTTAACTTCTGCCTTCTGAATAGAAAATTCGTTGAAATGATTGCTGCCCTTGCGTCAGGAAGCACAAACATTGTGTTATTACAAGTTGACATGACTCCATAGGCAACTTTGGCTCCTCGAATCTTCAATACATACGCCGCCACATATCTTGGTCCATCTCACCAGTTCCGCCAGATATCCTGATCAAATTGCGGCAGATATCCTGTGTCTAGACATCGCCCTAGGCCCTTCTCTGATAGCGTGGAGACCGGTTCCCACAGATTGGTCCGGCGAGAATGATTGTTCTTGTTCCGGTGAACTTGCCCTTTGGGGCAACACCAACTTGTTGATTCAATTCATACCAATCATGCCCCTGTTTCCAATTGGGCTGCTCCCGCCTCGGCTATGACGCGGGCGTACCCGGACCGCCAATGACGGCCGTAGTGGGCCGCGTCGCTGGAATCCAGGGCCGCAAACATCCTTTCGGCATGCTCGAAGCTTTGCCGCCAAGTCGGATACAGAGCGGCGCCGAACCAGCCACATGCGAGCAGATCGATCGTTTCCTCGTCGTTCAACTTCCTGATCAGGTTGGCAAGACGCCGCCAAGCGGGCGTATCCAGGAGTAGCTCCAATTTCTCGTCGAACGTCGTGGCAGGTATCTCTGCTGTCCCGGGAAGAGACTCAACGACTGCTAACTCTGTTTTCGCAAAGACCTCGTAGGCGGCGATCAAGGCTTCGACCCTGTCTTGCTTGACGACAGGGGCGGTGCCCACCGTTTCGACCCATCCCGCGATGCCGGGGGCGCCGATGTGGCGTACACGGGCTTTCGGATATCGGTCGACAACTTTGTCCACCAAGCGTTTGTCGGCGGTGATCAAGACAGAGGCCGTTGCTTCGGCGCATGCAAGGTAAAGACAATCGTAAATCGGATGCCCGATCTCGAAGGCAATCTCCGTGGCGCGTCCGATGAGACCACGATCGGGATAGAGCGTAAGTATGTCGGGGAGACTGGCAAGTTCTTCGCGGTACGGTTGAGCGTCCGGGATTTCCCCTCGTTGCGCCTTTTTCCAGATCGTATTGGCGCATTCGGCAAGCAAGAGGTCGGGCGCATACCGCTGGATGCGGCGGGCCAGCACCGCACGCGCTTCATCACACAGGGGCTCGGCCACGAACCACTTGACGGCGATGCTGGCATCGACAGTCAGCTTCACCGGTTACGATCCTCGCGCAGCAACTCGATGCTGTCGGTCTGGACCGTGCCACTCGTCAGGGAGACGAGATGCCGCGTCCGCTCTCGGAAGCCCGCGACACGGCCAAGGCGGTTCACCTGCTGGGTCAGCAGGTGACGGATTTCTCCCTCAAGGGACCGCTGGTTCGCCTTTGCCTGTTCCTTCAATTGCTGGATGACGTGATCGTCGACGTTGCGGATGGTTAAATTGCCCATAGCATTCCTCCTTGATGGTTCAGATATTTTCGACGCTAGCAAGATGCAAGCATATTTGCAAGCAGGGCGGGAGGCATCGTCGGCGTTGTGGGGATCGTCTGCATCAGGTCGTGGGAGTTGGAGGTTGCGACTCTGCAGTTGTGGGAAATGGCGGCTGAGAACATCAGCCGGAGACCTTCGATGAGTCGAATGCAGGGGTGAGGGCTGCTCGCGCGATAACCAACAAGACGCTCGACGCCGCTTTGTTTTTGGTTGTGGGGGGAAACGCGGGCTTGTGGGGCCTATTCGAGACGAGTGCCGATCAGGGCCACCAGTTCTTGCAGGGCCGACCGAAGGTAGCTTGCAATTCAATACCGTAGGCCGACCCTGCAGGCGTTACAACGCCTCTTACCGCTGTGCAGGAATCGCCATCGGCCGGATCGGCGATCCGGTCGCGCCCCGCAGCTTGAGGGGCGTGGCGATGAACAGGAATTCATACACCTGATCCCGCGCCAGGTCCTCCAGCCACATCACCTCGATGACCGACACGCCGCGCTCGGCGAACAGATAGGTGTGCACCGGCACATAGTTGCCCGGATCGGTAGAGGGGAAGGCCTCGATGCCGAAATTGTCCCCCCCGAGGAGCATGGCCTGGTTGTCTTCCACCAGCCACTTCGCCGCTTCCAGGCTCAGGCCGGCCTGGTTCCCCAACTGGTACTTGGAGGAATCGGGCCACAAGGTCATGAGCCCGGTGCGGAACAGGACAACGTCGCCCGGTTGTAGCTGCGTTCCCTGTTCCCGCAGCGCCTTCTGCAAATCCGCCGCGGTGATGCCGTAGGACGCCGGCAAGTGCTGCACGCCCATGGACTTCGCCAGGTCGATGAGCACCCCTCTGGCCACGATCGGAGGATATTTGTCCGCACCGGCCTTGGACCACCCCTGGTCGCCGAGATGCTCGTCGGCGCTGAACTGGTTCCAGATCTTGCCGTGCAGGCCGAAGTGATTGAGGGTGTCCAGATGGGTACCCGAATGCGTATACATGGTGACCCCATCCCCTGAGTAGCTCACCCGTTCATTGACCTCGCGCGACACGCCGAACGGATTGGCGGCAATGGTGCCGCGCGGCGTATGGGTCATCCAGAGATGGTACTGGGGGTCGCCGAAGGCGCTGCAACAGCTCGGCATTCCCGAGTACAGCTCGACGCCGAGGTCGTAAACCTTGCCGCTCATGACCTGCTTGATGACGTCGAGCCTGGAGGTGTCGGTCATCATGTTCAGGGTGCCGATTTCGTCTTCGGGACCCCACGGACTTTCCGCCGCCATCGTCTCGCTGTACTGCGCCCAAGCTCCTCCAGGCGCCAGAACGAGCGCGATCACCACTCCGATAATCCCGAGCATTGTAACCATCCGTCTCATAGCGCATCTCCTTCTTGCTGTTGCAGAGACTGGTTTGGGACATGGCACGAAGGGGCATCAGGCCCTTCCGTACAGAAGGGATACGCCCGCCGCAGTGGTGGTGTCAAGTGTGTTTTGACCGCTCCACAAGCAGCACACGAAGGTATGGAGACGGTGTTGCTGGGCCGCCTGTTGTACCATTGCAGCCTCGTCAACATTCAGCGCAAGCTGCCGAACCAGAGGAGCCCAAGACACCGTGACGACCCATGCAGGGGAGCGGATACAGGGATTAGGCCGGCTATTGGCAGTGCTGGCGATGCAGGGTTGCATCCTGCTGGGACTCTTCGCTGCCGCTGACGCTGCTCGCAAGAAGATCGTCAAGATCGCCTATGAAGAACAGGAAACCCTCGACCCCCACGTTGCGATTCTCGGGCAGACGCAGGCCAGCTTGCGAATTCTGTATCGCGGCCTGACCCGCTTTGCCATCAAGACGGTCAAGGAAACGGCGCCGGACGGCACGGAGATCGTGAAGCAGCGGGTGACCACCACGGAAGTCGAGCCGGACTTGGCGGAGAGCTGGACGGTGTCGGACGACGGCACCGTGTGGACCTTCAAGCTGCGGCAGGGGGTGCAGTTCCACAAGGGCTACGGCGAGTTGACCGCCGAGGACGTCAAGTACAGCTTTGAGCGCCAGATGCGGCGCGAACGCGGCATGCGCTTCGCCAAGAACCTCGACGTGATCCAGGACATCACGGTTCTCGGTCCCCATACCCTGCGCATCACCCTCAAGCAATACGACCCCGTCTTCCCCATGCGCATGGTTGGTTACCAACAGGGCTACATCGTCAGCAAGAAGGCGGTGCTGGCGTTCGGCGGCGAGTTCGGCTGGAATCCGGTCGGCACCGGACCGTTCTACTTTCACCGCCGCTTGCCGCGCGAGAAGATCATTTTCAGGGCGTTCGAGCATTACCACGGCGGCCGCCCGGCGGTGGACGAGATCCACTGGTTCGACGTTCCCGAGGACGCCACCAAATTGCTCGGCCTGGAAAAAGGCACCTTCGACATTGCACTGCCGAACGTCGTCACGGCGGACCTGAAGGAACAGGTGGCAGCCATGGGCGCCGTGCTGGACGAGCGCGGCCCAGGCGGGCAGTACCGGTTTTACTTCAACACCATCAAGCCGCCTTTTGACGACATCCGGGTTCGCAGGGCGTTTATGCACGCCATCGACCGCCAGGCCATTGTCGATACGCTGTGGTCGGACGGCCTCGGCACGGTAGCTTCCAGCCCGCTGCCGCCGGGGTATTTCGGGCACCTGCCGATGGAAATACCGCCCTACGATCCCGAACTGGCGCGCCAATTGCTAGCCGAGGCAGGATACCCGGACGGCCTCACCATCCACGATTACTTCATTACCAAGTCCTACGGCTACCCGAAGATCATGGTCATGGTGCAGGAACAACTCAAACGGGTCGGGGTGGACGTGCAGCTGCAGCTGGTCGAGCATGTCACCTATCACCAGAACATCCGCAACAATCTCAATCCGTTCGTGTTGTACGGCGGCACCCGCCTCACCGACGGCGACGTGATGCTCGGCCTGTTCTTTCACTCCGGCGAAGCCCCCGACCCGGCCACCGGCAACAAGGGTACCAATTTCGCCCACTACCGCGGCATCGACGACCTGCTGGAAGAAGGGCGCCGCACCCGGAACCCCGAAAAACGGGCCGCCCTCTACCACGAGGCACAGCGCCGCATCATGCGCGATGCGGTGTGCCTGCCCATCGTTGATATCCCCAGCCGCAGCATCCGCCACCCGGCGCGCGTCAGCACGCCCTTCGATCCGAAGTTTGGCGAGTACACCATCCACAACTTCTACACGTACCCGGAACTGTTGGCCGTTGTTGAATAAAACGGGATGGCGGCTTCGCGCCGGTCGGATTGACCGCAGACGTATACCGGCAGCGGGAGCGGCGCGATGGAGTGTCGGATTACGCTCCGCTAATCCGACCTACAGATTGACCGGAGAATGTTGCAGGATATCGCCAGAGTCTCAGCGAAGGCCGCAGTCCGTTACAAACTCATACGATTGGACGACCCTGTTCCCATTCACCATCAATGTAATGGCCGGCTCGCAGGGGGGATCGAGCTGGGCGGGGCTGTTGTGAACCAGGCCCAGCATGCCTTCCAGCTCTTTGGGAAATGCTTTCAGACGTTCTTGCAATTCAGGACAGACGCCTTCGGGCTGCGCTTTGGGGGACCAATCTGCATAGGCGTTGCCCTGCAGAAAATAGATTTGAGAATCGATGAGACGCTTTCTTTCCTTGAGGGGCATCCTCAAGCCCTCTACCGTCCAGAGTTCCATGCGTACAAAGGCTTCAGCAACCATGAAAAACTTGCCGTCTTGAAGGCCGGTGTACGGGACGCTCTTACAGCCGCTGCCCGTGCTGAAACTGTGGAGACTTTCTCGGGTCACAACCACCCTCGACGCTTTCATCCTCTCCACGTCCTGGGCAAAACTTGCCAGAACAGGTCCCAACAACAAAGCGAATCCCAAGTAACCTATCCATCTTTTTTGAACGCCAACCGTCATCTTTTTGTCCATGTACAGATCCTCGCTAGCTCCCCTCCTGTAACCACACGATCACCTTCCCGTACAGTAGCAGAGCGGTTTCGAAACATAAAGGCGGTATCGGCAAGGAAGTTTTTGCCGACCGACAACGATGTCGTTTAATCCTCGTCATCAGACGAAATTGTCGGATTTGCCCGCTGACAGGAACTGGTTTGCGCCACGAAACCCGCCCCGGCATGTGGGCGAATCCGAGTCTTCCAGGCATAGGCGGCAGGCTTTAAACCGAGCGGACGTCGCATCGCCGAAAAAGCGACGAAATTGTTGTTTTGTGATGAATTACCGCCACTATCGTCGGATACACGGCTCCTCACCATAATCCTGGATCGTCTCCTAATATCGACACAAGATATTATATCTAAATGAGTTATACATTCCGTACGGAACCGAAAGTCGTGCCATACCCCGCTTGGCACGCCTCTTGCCTCTTTCCCAGCGCGTCCGACGAAGGCGCCGCATCCGGCGGCCTCAGCCAACATGCTACCCAGAAGGACGCGACCAGGGAGGGGACACCGTGGAAATCCTGAACAAGGCAACCCGGATCCATCTGTTCAGCCTCAAGACGCCGCCGATGCGGGCCTTCCACATGACGTGGTTCGCCTTTTTCCTGTGTTTCTTCGGCTGGTTCGGCATCGCGCCGCTGATGGCCATCGTGCGTGAGGACCTGATGCTCACCAAGGCGCAGATTGGCAACACCATCATCGCCTCGGTAGCCATCACCGTGCTGGTGCGGCTCCTGATCGGGCCGCTGTGCGACAAATTCGGCTCGCGGCTCACCTACACGTGGCTGCTGATCCTCGGCTCGCTGCCGGTCATGGGCATCGGCCTGGCGCAGAGCTACGAATCGTTCCTGCTGTTCCGGCTAGCCATCGGCGCCATCGGCGCGTCATTCGTCATTACGCAGTACCACACCTCGATGATGTTCGCCCCCAACTGCGTGGGTACCGCCAACGCCACCACCGCAGGGTGGGGCAACCTTGGCGGCGGCGTCACGCAGATGGTCATGCCGCTGATGTTCTCGGCGTTCCTGATGCTGGGCGTCGGCAAGTTCGTGAGCTGGCGGCTGGCCATGATCATCCCCGGCGCCGTCCTGTTCGTCACCGGCATCGCCTACCTCCTGTTCACCCAGGACGCCCCGGACGGCAACTACCGCGACCTGCGCGCCGCGGGCCGCATGGCGCCGCGCAGTGACAAATCATACGGCTCGTTCCTGGCAGCGGCCAAGGATTACCGGGTATGGGCGCTGTTCGTCATCTACGCGGCGTGCTTCGGCATCGAGCTGACCATCAACAACGTGGCGGCGCTGTATTTCCACGACCGCTTCGAACTCAGCGTCGGCACCGCCGGTCTCATCGCCGGGTTGTTCGGCCTGATGAACATCTTCGCGTGCACCCTGGGAGGCATCTTTTCGGACATCTTCGCGCGCCGCGGCGGGCTGCGCGGCCGGGTGTGGCTCCTGGGCTGCGTGCTGCTGCTCGAAGGCGTGGCGCTGGTGGTCTTCTCACGCATGCCGGCGTTGGGCATCGCGGTCGGCGCCATGATCGTCTTCAGCCTCTTCGTGCAGATGTCCGAGGGCGCCACCTACGGCATCGTGCCGTTCATCAATAAGAAAGCGGTCGGCCCGGTGGCCGGTATCGTCGGCGCCGGCGGCAACGCCGGGGCGGTAGCGGCCGGCTTCCTGTTCCGGGTCGAATCCATGGCCACCCAGGACGCTCTGCTGATTCTCGGCATCGCCGTGGCGGTGTCGTCGAGCCTGGCGCTGTGCGTGCGCTTCTCGCCCGCGGTGGAGGCAGAGGAGAAAGCCGCCTTCGCCGAGGCCCTGGCGCAGCGCGAGGAAGCTCTGAGCACGGCAGCGTAATGGCCGCCTTCTCAACCAGGTAGGCCACTGAGCGCCGGCCGCGCCCCGGCCCTCGCAGCGGGTCTTTCCGTGTGTGTTCCCCTCCTTCGCACAGGGCAAGGCATGCAGGCGAGACTCCACCGGGGCGGGTTGGCGCTCACAATTCACAGAGGGGAGGGGGGATCATGAAAACGATGGACACACACGATGGACGCCGAAACGTTGTTGTCATCGGCAACGGCATGGTCGGGCAGCGCTTCTGCGAGCAACTCGTCGAGCGCGACACCAAGCGGCAATTCCGGCTGATCACCTTCTGCGAAGAGCCCCGCGCGGCCTATGACCGGGTCGGGCTCACCTCGTTTTTCGCGCACCGCGACGCGCAGAAGCTCATGATGGCCAAAATGGCCTGGTACGAAGCCAACGGCGTGGAACTGCACGTCGGCGACCGCGCCAGCGACATCGACCGCCAAGCCAAGGTGGTGCGCTCCGACAAGGGCGTCGAGGTGAGCTACGACACGGTGGTGCTGGCCACGGGGTCCTTCCCGTTCGTGCCGCCGGTGCCTGGTATCGAAGCGCGGCGTGTTCGTCTACCGTACCATCGAGGACCTGGAGAGAATTATCGACTACGGCAACGGGGTGAAGCGCGCCGCCGTCATCGGCGGCGGCCTGCTCGGCCTCGAGGCGGCCAAGGCGGCGTACGACCTCAGCCTGCAAACGCACGTGGTGGAATTCGCCCCGTGCCTGATGCCTCGGCAGATCGACGACGCCGGCTCGCGCGTCCTGGTGCGCAAGATTGAAGACCTCGGCGTCCGCGTGCACCTCAACAAAGCCACCCAAGAGGTGCTCGGCAACGGCCGCGTGGCCGGCATGCGCTTTCAGGACGGCGACGTGCTGGACGTGGACATGATTATCGTGTCTGCCGGCATCCGCCCGCGCGACGATCTGGCGCGCGCCTGCGGCATTGAGGTCGGCGAGCGCGGCGGCGTGGCGGTCAACGACCTGCTGCAAACCTCCGACCCGTCCATCTACGCCATCGGCGAAGTGGCCCTGCACGGCGGCATGATCTACGGCCTGGTGGCGCCGGGCTACGAGATGGCCGAAATCGTCGCCACCAACCTCACCGGCGGCGACGCCCGCTTCCAAGGCGCCAACCTGTCCACCAAGCTGAAGCTCATGGGCGTGGACGTCGCCAGCTTCGGCGACTACGAAGCCGGTGCCGAAACCGCCCATCCGCTGACCTGGGAAGACCCCTTCGACGGCGTCTACAAGAAGCTGCTGTTCAGCCCCGACGGCACCCGGCTGCTCGGCGGCGTGCTGGTCGGCGACGCCGGCGACTACGGCACCCTGTCCGTGCTGGCCAAGAGCGGCGAGCCGCTGCCGTGCCGCCCCAACGCGTTGATCCTGGGCAGCTCGGGCGGCGCCGGGGCGCTGGTCGGCGTCGACGCGATGGCCGATTCGGCGCAGATCTGCTCCTGTAACAACGTCACCAAGGGCGCCATCTGCGACGCCATGCGCGAGCGGGACATCGCCTCCTTGGCGAATCTCAAAGCCGCCACCCGGGCCGGCACCGGCTGCGGCGGCTGCATGCCCCTGGTCACCGACCTATTTAACGGCGCCATGGCCGCGGCCGGCGTCGCTATCAGCCATCATATGTGCGAACACTTCCCGTATTCGCGCACCGAGCTGTTCGCCATCATCAAGGCCAAGAAGCTGAAGACGTTCGACGAGATCATCCGCCAATACGGCAGCGGCACCGGCTGCGAGGTGTGCAAGCCGGCCGTCACTTCCATCCTGGCGGCGCTGTGGAACGAGACGATCAGCGACGCCGCGCACCACACCCTGCAGGACACCAACGACCGCTTCCTCGCCAACATGCAGCGCGGCGGCCTTTACTCGGTGATCCCGCGCGTGCCGGGCGGCGAGATTACCCCCGACAAGCTCATCGCCCTCGGCGAGACGGCACGCCAGTACGGCCTCTACACCAAGATCACCGGCGGCCAGCGTATCGATTTGTTCGGCGCCCGGTTGCAAAACCTGCCGGACATCTGGGAGAAGCTTGTGGACGCGGGCTTCGAAAGCGGCCACGCTTACGGCAAGGCGCTGCGCACCGTCAAGAGCTGCGTCGGCACCACCTGGTGCCGCTACGGCGTGCAGGATTCGGTCGCCTTCGCGGTGCGTGTGGAGAATCGCTACAAAGGCATCCGGGCGCCGCACAAAATCAAGAGCGCCGTGTCCGGCTGCGTGCGCGAGTGCGCCGAGGCGCAGGGCAAGGATTTCGGCCTGGTGGCCACCGAGCGCGGTTACAACCTGTACGTCGGCGGCAACGGCGGCGCCAAGCCACGGCACGCCGACCTGCTGGCCGCCGACGTCGACGAGGAAACCGCCATCCGCTATATCGACCGCTTCCTCATGTATTACATCATGACCGCCGACAAGCTGACCCGCACCGCGGTGCGGCTCGACAAGACGGCGGGCGGCGTGGGACACCTGCGCGAGGTGATCATCGACGACAAGCTCGGCATCTGCGACGAGCTCGAGGCCATGATGCAGTTCCTGGTCGATTCGTACCGCTGCGAGTGGGCCGACGTGGTCAAGGATCCCGAAAAGCGGCGGCTGTTCCGGCAATTCGTGAACACCGACGCCACCGAGCCAACCATCGAGATCGTCTCCGAGCGCGGCCAACGGCGGCCGGCCGACTGGCCGACGGAAGCAGTGTCGCTGCAGCAGTTCGAGGTGCTCAATCGCTTGGCAGGGGACGCGACCGAGGCCGCCGAACGCGCCTGGATGGAAGTCGGCACGGCGGACGATTTTCCGCTCGACGGCGGTGCCACCATCAAATACGGCGGCGTGCAGATCGCCGTATTCAACTTCAGCAGCCGCGGCGAGTGGTACGCCAGCCAGCAGATGTGCCCGCACAAGAAAACTTTTCGCTCGAATCCGGCGCCTCGCTGAGCGGCGAGGATTACGGCGTGCAGGTGTTTCCGGTGAAGGTCGAGAACGGCGAGGTGTATCTGCACCTGCCGCCGACCGAGATGCTGGAGCGCTCTCTGGCTACCGACATCGGCTGCGAAATGGCAACCGCGTGCAACGCTGATGACGGCATGCAGTTGTTGCCGGTGTTGAGCAATAACGTTTTCGATTCTGAATAAACCATCCAATATCCCAAGTCGTCATTCCGGGCTTGACCCGGAATCCAGCGGCCACCGAAAACCTCTGGACTCCGGCCCCGGATCAAGTCCGGGGTAACGTTCTTTCGCCGGAGTGACTTGAGCCGTTATTATCTGAAACGACTGTAAAGGGGTAAGCGCCATGAGCCTGCAAACCGAAGCCGTCTGCGCCCCGCCCCCGCGGCCCCAGCCCGAGCCGCTGGCTCGACCCCTGCCGCTGCTGGACGCCTATCTCGCCGCGCAGCAGGACCTGTCCGCGGTCGAGCGCTTTGCGCAGTTGCACGAGCGCGACGCCGCGCCCCTGCAGGAGCCGTATTACCGCAGCCTGATGCCGGTGTCGCCGCCGACCGCCGGGCAGCAGTACAGCTTCGAGGTGGACCTCGACCGCTGTTCCGGCTGCAAGGCGTGCGTCACCGCGTGCCACAGCCTGAACGGCCTGGAGGCGGGCGAGACGTGGCGCTCGGTAGGCTTGCTGCACGGCGGCAGCCCGGCGGCGCCGATGCAGAAAACGGTGACCACCACCTGCCACCACTGCCTGGAGCCGGCCTGCATGCACGGCTGCCCGGTGGGCGCCTATGAAAAGGACCCGCTGACCGGCATCGTGCATCACCTCGACGACCAGTGCATCGGCTGCCAGTACTGCGTGTTCACCTGCCCCTACGAGGTGCCGCAATACAGCGCCAAGCTCGGCATCGTGCGCAAGTGCGACATGTGCGCCGGACGGCTGGCGGACGGCGAGGCGCCGGCCTGTGCGCAGGCGTGCCCTACCGAGGCCATTGCGATTCGCGTCATCGACAAGGCCGCGGCCATCGAAGACGCGCAGGGCGACGCCTTTCTCCCGGGGGTGCCGTCGCCGGGGATTGCCGTGCCGACGACGTGCTACAAGACGACCGATGTGTTCCCGCGCAACATGCTACCGGCGGATTTCTACGCGGTCCGGCCGGGACACCAGCACCTGCCGCTGGTCATCATGCTGGTGCTGACGCAACTGTCGGTGGGCGCCTTCTGCTTCAATCAACTGCTGCCCTTGTGGCTCGGCGAGGCAAGTCTGGCAGTCCTGCGGCCCTTCCACGGGGTGCTGGCGCTGGGGCTCGGCCTGCTCGCCATGGTGGCCAGCATCGTGCATCTCGGGCGCCCGCAATACGCCTGGCGCGCCTTCATTGGCCTGCGCACCTCGTGGCTGAGCCGGGAGATCATCGCCTTCGCCGCCTTCGCGCTGCTGGCGACGCTGTACGCCGTGGCGCTGTATTCCGCGCCAGGTGCGGCGGGCCTGGAAGCGCTGGGCTACGCCACCGCGGCCGTCGGCATGGCGGCGGTGTTCTGCTCGGTGATGCTGTACCACGTCACCCAGCGCAAATGGTGGAGCAGCGGCCGCACCGGCTTCAAGTTCGCGCTGACGTCCGTTGGGCTGGGCTTGACTGCCATTCTGTCCGGCACCTTCGGCGTCGCGGCCCTGGGCGGCGGACCGTTGAGCGCCGAGCTGATCGACTTCGGGCGCGTCGGCGCCCGGTGCCTGGCGGCGCTGACGCTGATCAAACTGGCCGGTGAAGCGTCGATCCTGTTCCACCTGCGGGACCATCAACAGGGGGATTTGAAGCGCACCGCCCTGCTGCTGTGGGGAGAGTTGCGCCCCCTGACGCTGTGGCGCTTTTTTCTCGGCGGCCTGGGCGGCGTGTTGCTGCCGTTGACGCTGCTGACGGGCCTGGCGCCGGCCAGCCTGGGGTCGGCGCTGGCCGGATCGCTGGTCAGCCTCATCGCCCTGCTGGCCGCGGAGGTGATCGAACGCATGACCTTTTTCTCGGCGCTGAGCGCGCCGCGTATGCCGGGAGGACTGCAATAATGCGTGAGCGGAGCGCGACGACGGTGATTGAGCGCGTCAGGCGGCTGGTGCGGGATAAGCAGGGCGTGCTGACCCGCGATCTGCTGCGCGCCCCCGGCGGCTTCGGCTTGGGGCAGGTGCCGCGGCGCTTGCAACCCGACGCCACCACGACGCTGGTGTGCGGCTACTGCTCCATCGGTTGCGGCTTGGACGTTCACCTCAGACAGGGGCGGGTGGTCAACCTGTCGCCGACCACGCAATACGCCGTCAACCTGGGCATGGCCTGCCCCAAGGGCTGGGAGGCGCTGACGCCGCTGAGCGCCCCGGACCGCGCCACTTCGCCCATGCTGCGCGACGTCGGTGGGCGGCTGCGGGCGGTCGATTGGCCAACGGCGCTCGATACCTTCGTGAGCCGCATGAAGGGCATCCAGGCGCAGTACGGTAGGGAATCCATCGCCTTCCTCAGCACCGGCCAGATTCCCATGGAGGAGATGGCCCTGCTCGGCGCCCTCGGCAAGTTCGGCATGGGCTTGCTGCACGGCGACGGCAACACCCGCCAGTGCATGGCCACCTCGGTGGTTGCCTACAAACAGGCCTTCGGCTTCGATGCGCCGCCCTACACGTACAAAGACCTCGAAGAATCGGACGTCATCGTCTTCATCGGCGCCAACCCGTGCATCGCCCACCCGGTCCTGTGGGAGCGCGTGTGCAAGAACCCGCATCAGCCGGAAATCGTCGTCATCGACCCGCGGCGCACCGAAACGGCGCAGGCGGCCACCCGTCACCTGCCGCTGCGGCCCAAGTCCGACCTGGTGCTGCTGTACGCGGTCGCCCACGTGCTGGTGCGCCAGGGGTGGATCGACCGGCCCTTCATCGACGCCCACACCAACGACTTCGAGGCGTTCTGCGAGCACCTTAAGGCATACACGCCCGAGGCCGCCGCCGAGCGCTGCGGCTTGGCCGTCGACGACATCGAAGCCCTGGCGCGCACAATTCACGACGGCAAGCGGGTGTCGTTCTGGTGGACCATGGGCGTGAACCAAAGCCACGAGGGCGTGCGCACTGCGCAGGCGATCATCAACCTGGCGCTGATGACCGCCAACATCGGCAGGCCCGGCACCGGCGCCAATTCCATTACCGGCCAGTGCAACGCCATGGGCTCGCGGCTGTTCAGCAACACCACCAACCTGTTGGGCGGCCACGACTTCGCTAACCCGCAGCATCGCGACAAAGTCGCCGGCATTCTGGGCATCGACGCGGCGCGCATCCCCAGCGAGCCGACTTGGGCCTACGATCAGATCATGGGGGGCATCCTGAAGGGCCGCATCCGTGGGCTGTGGGTCATTGCCACCAACACCGCACACTCGTGGATCAACCAGGCGGACGCCCAGGACATCCTGCAGCGGCTGGATTTTCTGGTGGTGCAGGACATGTACCACAGCACCGAGACCGCGGCCTTCGCCGACCTCGTGCTGCCCGCCGCCGGCTGGGGCGAAAAGGAAGGCGTGTTCATCAACTCCGAGCGCCGCCTCGGGGTCATCAAGCAGGTGGCCAAGGCGCCGGGGCAGGCCCTGAGCGACTTCCGCATTTTCAAGCTGATCGCCGAGGCGTGGGGTTGCGGCGACATGTTTCGCGCCTGGGAGTCGCCGGAGGCGGTCTTCCGGCTGCTCAGGGCGTGCTCGGCGGATATGCCGTGCGACATCGGCGGCATCCGACGGCTACCGCATGCTGGACGCCAAGGGCGGCATCCAGTGGCCGCTGCCGGCGGGCGAAAGCGTTGACGCGGGCAGCGAGCGGCGGCTGTTCGAGGACGGCCGGTTTTACACCGACGACGGCCGCGCGCGTTTCGTCTTCGAGGCGCCGCGCCCGCTGCCCGAACCGACCAGCCGCGCCTACCCCTTCACGCTGCTCACCGGACGAGGCTCGTCGAGCCAGTGGCATACCCAGACGCGCACGAGCAAGAGCCGCGTGCTACGCAAGCTGCACCCCAACGCGCCGTACGTCGAGCTGAGCCCCAAAGACGCCGCCGACTTGGGCCTGCGCGCCAACGCCTGGGTCATCGTGCGCTCGCAGCGCGGCCAGGTGCGCGCCAGGGCGTTCGTCAGCCACGTGGTGCAGCCGGGGCAGGTGTTCATGCCCATGCACGACGCAGCGACCAACCAGCTTACCTTCGCGGCCTTCGATCCCTATTCGCGGCAGCCGTCGTACAAAGCGTGCGCGGTCCGCATCGAGCCAGCGCCCACCGCCAACCCATAGCGCTGGAGCAATTCAAGGTTGAAAAGAATCTGTGTTCAAACTGCCCCAGTCACTCCGGCGGAAGCCGGCGTCCAGTGGTTTTCCGGTAACAATGAGCCTGCCCCCGACCGGACGGGGTCGCTGGCTTCCGGCATGCGCCGGAATGACGATACGGTGGCCTTGTATGGCACTAATCAATCTTGAACCGCTGTAGCGCGGGAAGGAGAGGTTGCAGGGAGTTGCAACTCCAGTCCAACCGGGTTTTGTGCTAGGATTCCAAGCCGTTCTCGCAGACCCCTCCAAACGACAGGGCATTGATAGGGGAAACGGCCTTGGAACCCTCACGGCGCACAAACGGACATCGTTCTTGGGTGTGGTGCGTGATGCTCGCCGCATTGCTGAGCAGTTGCAGCGCGGCGCATCAATACCACTATGACTACGCGCTGAAGGCTTCCGGCGAGCGTGCGGCGGGGGTCATCGAGGACGATCAGGTGCGGGTGCAGGTGGTGCCGACGGAGGCGCCGGGGGTTGTTCAGTTGGCGGTAATCAACAAGAGCCTGGAACCCGTGGCGGTAGCATGGCGCGAATCGTACTTCGTCAATCCGCACGGGCACCGGCATCAGGCGGTCAATACGGATCAGGGCATCATCCGGGCGCCGGACGCGTCCATGCGCGAGGGCGCGATTGCGCCGGGCGCCACCTGGCGGGGAACCGTGCAACCGGGAGGCGTGCCAACGACTCGGCCACTGCCGACCGAGATTGACCAAGGCGGCCTGTCACCCGTGGACCGGCAACTGGTTCTGAACCCGCTCACCGTGACGCTTTACAAGGGCGGCGAAGTGGTGCTCGGCTCCCCTGCCCCATCCTTCCTTCCTAACACCGGAAACGCCCCAGCCCTGGCCGAAGCCTACAAAGGCCAGGAATTCCACCTCGTGCTGGGTCTGCAAACCGGCGACGACATCACCCCCTACCGTTTCACCTTCGTCATTACCGATGTTCGGGTGCGCTGAGACTACCCATCACAACCGGCACCGCGGCGCTCAGGCACCCGCCACTTCGACCAAGGTATCGGAAAATGTCGGCGCGCTACCGTAATCCGCGAATGCCGGCGGGTTGATTGCGTTCACCGTGTATCCGTTGCGGCTGCCCTTTGCCCAATAGCCCATGGGCGCCACGATGACACCCGGGCGGGCATCTTCGGTGACCCGCACCACCGCGTGGAAATTGCCGCGGTCGTTAAAGACGCGAACCTCGCCGCCGTCGGAAATTCCCCGCTCGCCGGCGTCCGCCGGATTGATCATCACCAGCTGCTCGCCGGCGTGATGCAACTGCGTTCGCAGATTGCCGAATGACGAGTTCAGGAAGGCATGGCTCTTGGGCGAAATCATGTTGAGGGGGTAACGGGCCGCCAGCGACGGATTGGTATCGGGAGATTCGTTTTGCGGGATGAAGTTGGGCAATGGATCAAGCGGTTCGCCCGACTGATAGGCCACATAGCCCTGGCGGAACAGGGGTAACACCATGTTGCCTACTTCGGCCATGGAGGACTTGAATTCGAGCTTGCCGGAAGGGGTCGGGAAATTACCCTCGCGGTGCGGCACGAAGTCGTCGGGCGAGCCGACCTTGAGGCGCGCGTAACCGGTTTGGCGCAGGCTGCCGAGGTCGATGCCTTCGAGCACCGGACTGCTCCAATCCAGCGCATCCTGAGCCATTTCCTCATCCGTGCGTTGCCAGAAGGGGTCGTCGAAGCCCATGGCGCCTGCAAGCCGCCGGAACAGCTCGGTGTTCGGCACCGCTTCGCCGAGCGGTTCGATGGCCGGTTCGTTCAGCGTCAGGTACAGATGGCCCCACGAGAACATGAGGTCGAACTGTTCGAGTTGCGTCGTCGCCGGCAGGACGATATCCGCATAGCGCGCGGTATCGGTGACGAAATGTTCGCTGACCACCGTGAACAGGTCTTCGCGGGCCAGACCCCGCAGGATTTTGTCCTGTTCTGGCGCGACCACTGCAGGATTGGAGTTGTAGACGAACAGCGAATTGATCTTCTGGTCGAGCTCGCCCAGAAGCGCCGGGCCCAGCCGCCACTGGTTGATAACCGGCGTGCCTTCGGGAATCCAATCGGGCCGGCTCAGATCATCCCATTTCATGGGGAAGGCCCAGATCGGCATATGCAGGATGCCGCCGCCGCAATGGCGCCATGAGCCCACCAGTCCGGGCAGGCACGACATGGCGCGGACGGCGTTGCCGCCCGACGCGTTGCGCTCAATCGCCACGCCCATCCGAATGACCGACGGCTGCGTGGTGGCGAATTCGCGCGCCAGGGTTCGAATGTCGTCGTCGGAAATGCCGGTGATGGCAGCAACCTTTTCCGGGGTGAAACCGGCCGCGCGGGCTTTCAGGTCCTCATAGCCGACGGTGTATTTCTCGACGTAATCATGGTCGACCAGATCCTCGGCGATGATGACGTTCATCATGCCGAGCGCCAGCGCGGCGTCAGTACCGGGCTTGATGGGCAGGTGCCAATCGGCCTGCTTGGCGGTCCGCGTGGCGACGGGGTCGATGACCACGACCTTGGCGCCGCGGCGCTGCGCCTCCGCGATGAACGGCCAGTGATGCAGGTTGTTGCTGATCGTGTTGATCGCCCAAAGAATGATGTACCTCGAGTGGACAAAACTCTCCGGATCCACCGCAGCGGTAGGGCCGCAGGTCATGAAGAATGCGGTGATGGCGGCGGAATCGCAGAAGGTGCGCTCGGCCACCGTTGCGCCGAGCTTGTTGAAAAAGGCGTCACCCACGTTCAGCCCGTTCAGAATTCCTTCCGTACCGAGGTAGCTGTACGGCATGATGGCGGCGGGGCCGTCGCGATCGATAATCTCGCTCCAGCGGCTCGAAATTTCCTGCAGCGCCGCGTCCCAGGTGATCGGCTGGAACTCCCCGGCGCCCTTGGCGCCGGTGCGGCGCAACGGGGTCAGCACCCGGTTGTCGCTATAGACCCGATTCTCGTAATCGTTGACCTTGACACAGAGTCCGCCCCGGGTGAACGGGTGATCCGGGTTGCCCCGTACGGCAATCGCCTTGCCGTCACGAACGGTGGTCAACATCGCACAGGTGTCCGGACAATCATGCGGACACGCGCTGAAAACAGTCGTTTCGGCCATAACCCAATTCCTCCTTTGAATACCGCCTCATTTCGCTGCCGTGTCGTGAAGGCCCACGTGCTTCTTTACTACGGGTCAGAGACGTCCGGGGCCGCAACTGGCTTTGCACAAAAAGTCACTGACCAGCAGGACCTTTTGTGAAACTCGACTTCCTGAACAAAAATCCGTCGGATACGGACTCCTCCGCCAAAGCTCGACGCGCCGAGTACTAACCAAGCCGTAATATCCTGAACTCGTGCTACAATTCTTCAAATTATACGATCCCGGAGGCGGCATGCAGAAGACATGGAACTGGATCAAAGACAACGCAGCACCCGTGGCGGTAATCATCACCGTCCTCGGCGGGTTCGCCGGGATCATCCAATTCAGCGTCGTCAGACCCATTCATCAACGCTTCGATGCCCAAGACAAGTACATCAACCAGCGCTTCGACGCTCAGGACAAGCGCACCGACGACCTCAAAGCAGGGATCAACCAGCGCTTCGACGCTCAGGACAAGCGCATCGACGACCTCAAAGCAGAGATCAACCAGCGCTTCGACGCCCAGGACAAGTACATCAACCAACGTTTCGACGCCGTAGACCAACGCTTTGACGCCCAAGACAAACGCATCGAGGACCTCGCCAAGGATGTCTCCGAATTCCGTAAGCTCAGCGAACGCGTCTCCCGCAACGAAACACGAATCGACACCATCTAAGGAACAACTACAGGCCGCCGACGCACCCGCACCCTGAACTGAGCACAAACCCCACCCAACGCGGATAGAACCTGATCCTCACCACGCAGGACGCGACTGACTTCTTGTGCAGATTCCCGGCTTTTTGTGCACAGTCGCCGTGATCCTTACACCCCGTGCAGCGCCGCCGGAATGGCGTCGTGCAAGATTTCCACGATGCGATCCACCTGTTCCACGGTGGTCACCAGGGGTGGCGCCAGGCAGACCACCTCGCCCCGCATGCGGGTAAAAAGCCCGCGTTGCACCATCTCCTGGTGCATGCGCGGACCCACTTTGGCGTCAGCCGGGAACGGCGCCTTGCTGGCCTTGTCCGCCACCAGCTCAACGGCGGTCATCAAGCCGAGGCCGCGCACGTCGCCGACGCCGTCCAGGTCGTCCAGCGTATGCAGCCCTTCCAGCAGGCGATTGCCCATCTCGGCGGCCCGCTGCACCAGCCCCTCGCCTTCGATGATGTCGATGTTGGCCAGCGCCACCGCGCTACTGGTGGGATGGGATGGCCGGAGTAGGTATAAGCGTGCATCCAGCGCTGCGACGGCGGCACGTCAGCCATGACCTGTTTCACCTTGTCCGACACGCCGATGCCGCCGAGCGGCACGTAGCCGCTGGTGATGCCCTTGGCAAACTGCATGATGTCCGGCTCGATGCCCCAGTGCTCCAGGCCGAACCAGGTGCCGGTGCGTCCGAAGCCGGTGATGACGTCGTCGCTGATCAACAGCACGTCATACGCGTCGCAGATGTCGCGGATGCGCGGAAAGTAATCCTCCTGCGGCACGATGACGCCCCCGGCGCCCTGAACCGGCTCGGCGATAAACGCCGCCACCGTGTCCGGCCCTTCGCGCAGAATGGCCTCCTCCAGCAGGTTGGCCGCCGCCACGCCCGGACTTGTGCTGCCGTCGCCGCCTTGGAAGCGGTACGGATACGGGGAATCGATGTGCACGAAATTGGGCACCAGGGGCTCGAACATGCGCCAGTAATCCGGAATGCCGGTGGCGCTCATGGCGGCCATGGTGACGCCGTGGTAACCCAGATGGCGCGAAATGATCTTGATCTTGTCCGGCTTGCCCTGGGCCTTCCAGTAAAAACGCGCCGTCTTGAACGAGCTCTCCGTCGATTCGGCCCCGCCACTGGTGAAGAAGAACGTGTTGATGGAGGGATAGGCCAGACCGCTGAGGCGCTCCGCCAGCGCGATCGCCGGCAGGTTGCTGGCGCCGGTGTACGAGGAGCAGTAGGCGAGGGTCTGCATCTGCTGCATCGCCGCCTCGGCCAACTCCCGCCTGCCGTGGCCGACGTTGATGTTCCACAGCCCACTGAGGCCGTCGATGAACTCATCGCCGTGAATGTCCCGCATAACGGCGCCGCTGCCTTCGACCCAGATCTTCGGCTCCTGGTGGTCGGATGGGTGATACAACGGGTGAATGAGGTGGGCCAGGTCAGACTGCGTATGCTCAACCGCCGTGCGTGATGTCATCGTGTGTCCCCCGCAAAAGAATAGGAATGCCCCGGCTGAATGGCGTCCGGTTGTACAGAAGCCCCAGGTTGATGTCAAGGCGACCGACAGAGCAGTGTCGGCGCATGAACAGTCTCGCAAAGTACTTGAGCAACTTGCAGAGATCCGGGAGATTTGGGGGCTCCGGCTATAGGAACATAAGACGAGCACGAAGCATCGTGTTACGCTGGAAATGCCATGCAGGGTTGGGTGAGTATGAGGCTCGCAGTTGGCCCAGAGCCGGCCCTGGTACCGTCACGTTACCTTGAACTACGCTTGGCCGAGAAGAAATTCGGCAATATGATTAAACCCTGTCGACGCTTGAAGGACGCGCTCGTCGGCGCCTGAAGAGTCGGTTTAGTCTGATGAGGCATCCACCCACACCGGAAAAGCCCATGACCCTGTCCCGACAGAATTCGACAATCTCTGATGCGGTGCTGTTCGGGCACGATCCGACGCCGCGACTGGTGGCTTTGCATCCGTTGCGGCAAGGGAATGGCAGCGATCAAGCCCTGATGCGGGTGTATCAGCGCAGCGGGTCGGACGGCGCACTAACCGTGGAGGACGTCCCTTACTACCCCTTCCTGTTTCTCACCGACCTGCAAGCGTTGCGCGGCTTTCCCCGCCAGCGTTTCCGTTGCCAGACGCTGCAGGGCCGGCATGCCTACCGATACCTCGTCGTGTTCGATACCTGGTCGGCCTACCACGACGCCGTGCGCCACCTGCAAGCGCAGGAGGATGCCCGCATCTACCGCATCGCCAACCCGACGCAGCAGTACCTCATGCAAAGCGGCAGAACCCTGTTCAAGGACATGGCGTTCGACGACCTGCATCGCATGCAGCTCGACATCGAAGTGGTGTCGAAGCCGGGGACGTTCCCGCACGCCCAACGGCCCGAGGACCGCATCGTTATCATTGCGCTGAGCGACAACCGCGGCTGGTACGAGATCATCGACGCGCGCGAGCTGTCGGAGAAGGCGATGCTGGAACGGTTGGTGCGGACGATTCGTGAGCGCGACCCGGACATCATCGAAGGGCACAACATCTACGCCTTCGACCTGGCCTACATCACGGCCCGATGCGCCCGGCACGGCGTTGCCTTCACCGTGGGCCGCGACGGCTCGACGCCGCGCACGTTCGGCGCCGCCATGCGGTTTGCCGAGCGCTCGGTGGACCTGCCCGCGGTGGACATCGCCGGGCGGCACGTCATCGACACGTATCTGCAGGTGATGGCCTTCGATGTGTTCAAGCGCGACCTGCCGGGCTACGGCCTGAAAGCCGCGGCGCGCTATTTCGGCCTGCAGGCGGACGACCGGACCTACGTGAAGGGGGAGGAGATTGCGCAGACTTGGCACCGCGAACCGGGACGGCTCATCGAATACGCCCGCCATGACGTAGTGGAAACCGAACGGCTGGCCCGCCTGCTCTCCGGCTCGGCGTACTACCTCACCCGGATGGTGCCGATGCCCTACGGACAGGTCGCCCGCACCGGCCCCGCCGCCAAGATCGAGGCACTCATGGTGCGCGCCTATCTGCGGCAGAAGCAATCCCTGCCGAGCGGCAGTGGCGTGGGCAGCCACATGCGCGGCGGTTACGTAAACATCTTCGCTACCGGTGTCGTCGGCCCCATCATATACGCCGACGTGGAAAGCCTGTACCCGTCGATCATGCTGAACTACGACGTACATCCCGAAACGGACGACCTGGGACTCTTCCAGGTTCTGCTGCAGCGCCTCACCGACCTGCGCCTGGACGCCAAGCGGCGCATGCAGGCGGCCACCCGGCGCGCGGACGCCAGCGGCCTGGACGCGCAACAGAGTTCCTATAAGATATTGATCAACAGTTTTTACGGGCAACTCGGCTTCAGCGTCGCGCTGTTCAACGATTTCGCTGCCGCGGACCGTGTTGCCCGTATCGGGCAGGAGATCATCCGGCAAGTCATGGACGCCATCCGCGCGGGCGGCGGCAGGGTGGTCGAGGTGGACACCGACGGCGTTCTGTTCGTGCCGCCGGCCAACGTCGAGGGTGAAGAGGCCGAACGGGCCTTTGTCGATGCCATCAATCAGCAGATACCGCCCGGTATCCGCCTGGGCTATGACGGACGTTTCCGCCGCATGCTCTCGTACAAGGTCAAGAACTACGCCTTGCTCACGTATGACGACCGGGTGCGGTGCAAGGGCTCGTCCCTGGTGTCGCGGGCCATGGAGCCCTTTGGCCGGCGCTTCGTTCTGGGTGCCATCGGCCTGCTGCTGGCTGAAGACGTGCAGGGGCTGCACGATCTGTACGTGGCAACGCGGGCGCGGCTCTTGCGGCACGAGTGGGGCGTGGAGGATTTCGCCCGCACCGAAACGCTGAAGGAAAGTGAGGCGCAATACCTGGCCGACGTGGCGGCCAAGCGGCGTTCGCGGGCGGCGGCATACGAACTGGCCATTGCCCGCGCCCGCGAGACCGGGCAGGCGGTGCGCAAGGGCGAGCAGATCGCCTACTACGTGACCGGCAGCGGCGCCCACGTCACGGCCTTCGACAACGCGCGTCTGGCGTCGGCCTGGGACCCGGCGCAACCCGACGAGAACACGGATTATTATCTGCGCCGCCTCGACGAGTGTGCGCGCAAGTTTGCCGTGTTCTTCCGTGCCGACGACTTTGCGCCCGTTTTTTCCCCCGACGACCTGTTTGGATTCACGCCGCACGGCAGGGAACTGCAAACGAACTGGCAGGCCGCCGAATCCCGAACGGACGCCTCAATTCCCGTGTAACTGAGAAGAGGGCGCATGGACACCCCGAAGAACATCGTGCTGCTGGTAGCCGACAGCCTGCGCTGGGACTCCGTGCACGCCGGGGACGACCATCGTCTGCCGTACACGGCGGCCCGGGCCATACGGTTTGACCAAGCGCGCTCGGGCGGCTGCTGGACGTTGCCCGCCACGGCTTCGATGTTCACCGGCCTGATGCCCCACGAGCACGGCGCCACCGGACAAACGCGCGACATTCACCAGCACGTGCCCCGCCTGCCCGAACGCCTGCGCACCCTCGGATACCGTACCCACATGGTAACGGCCAACGTGGTGACCACCGATATTTTCGGCCTCAGTCGCGGCTTCGAGACCGTTGACCGCATCTGGCACATGGTGCCGGCGCGTCACAAGAACTTGTTCGGCCTGCTGGCGCTGATCGGCAAGCCGCGCCTGCGCCGCAAGCTGCTCTCCAAGGACTTGTTGCTGGGCCGCCTCAGCGAGGACCTGCAAGCCGCTGAGGTGTGGCTGCAATCGACCATGCAGGCGGTTTTCGAGCGGGCGCGGGCAATCCTGCGGGCCAACGAGAGCCGTGGGGCGCGCACCTTTCTGTTCCTCAACCTGATGGAGCCGCACTTCCCGTATCACATCGGCGATATATTCAGCACCTCGGCGGCGGGGTATTGGAACAAGGCGCGGGAACTATACAGCCTGTATCACTTGGTGAATCAAACGCGATTGCTGGGTAAGAAGGATTACATTCGGCCGGACATGCTGGCACTGTTGCGACGGCGGCAGCGGCGGTCGTGGGAGCGCATGGCGCCGGGCCTGGACGCGTTCATTCAGGAGATGCGGGAACAGAACGAGAGCCTGGTGGTCTTCGCTTCGGACCACGGCGACAACTTCGGCGAGCAGGGCTGGCAGTACCACTTCTCGAACGTCAACGACGCCGGGAATCGCGTGCCGTTGTTCTGGCTGTCGCCCAACGGCGGGGCGCCGCGCATCGAGCATCAGCCCGTATCGGCGCGGGATATCTTCGGCTCCGTACTGCGCGCCGCCGGCGACCGCGACCGGGCGCTGGTGTCGCTGCCGGACGAGCCGTGGCGTTCAGTGCCGGTCATGCAGTCCTATTGGTACAACAACCGTGGCCGCACGCACGCGCGGTTTCGCTACAACCAATTTGCCTTCGTGGCGGGGGGGCAGCGATACCTGTACCGGAGCGACCGCTGGTACAGCGCCCCCATCACGCGGCAGGACGAGCCGGAGCCGGCGTTTCAGGCCATGGATGCAGGGGTCGATCCGCTGCACGAGGGGGTGGCCGAGGCCGAGCGCCTGGCCTATCTGCGGGGGGCCTTCGCGGATTTTTGCACCTTCTCCGACCGGGTGATGCGCAACTCCCGGGTGGGCGACGGCGCGCGGCAGGGCTAGAGCATTTCCGCATCGAGCTGTAGGTCGGATGAGCACAGCGTAATCCGACATTCCACTGCGCCCCGCAGGCTACTGCTGTCGGGTTACGTCTACGGCCAACCCGACCCACTTGAAGCCGCCGGTCCGCACATGATTCAATTCGGTACAGAAATGTTTTAGGTGACCGGCGGCTACTACGGCAGATCGGGCCAGTCGGCCATCGCGGTGGTGGACTGCACCCGGTGCATGCCGGCATCTGCAAAGCGTTGGTACGCCGCGTCGGCGTCATCGGTGAAGTCGATCACACCCGGCACCACCACCGGCGAGGTGCAATCCTCCAGCAGATAGACCTTCCGAGCCAACGCCGGGTCCAGCGCCTCGATGTCGTCGAGCAGATCGGCGACGGTCCACGCCACACAATGGCTCTTGGCCTGCCCGGCGATGATCAGCGCGTCGAATTCCAGCAGCTTGTTGACCAAACGGCCGTTCTTTTGGGCAATGGCCTGCCCGTCCGGGTTGTCCAGAACCTCGGGCCGCAGCACGGAGTAGTTCTCGGTGAGCGGGTTGCCGCCCTTGATCTCGAAGCCCGTTTGGCTGTGGCGTGCGAGGTTGTGGAAGAACAGGGCCTCCTCCACCGCCGAGACCAGGCAGTGGCCGATGCCGCCCAGAATCGAGTGGTAGGGCCAGATCATCAACAGGTACTTGCCCGAATTGCTCAGCTTGCGGCAGTAGTGCAGCAAGTGTCGCTGCAAGGCATCGACGTCGCCGCCCGATACGCTGTCGGCGACCGCCGGATTCACCTTCCAGACACCGTTTTCGACGTCATCGAGCGACACCGGCGTCAGCGGTTGCGGATGTTCGCCGTCCGCATTGACCAGGAACACCGGGTGGAAGATCTGCATAGCCGTATGGGTGTCGAGGGTGGGATGGATTTCGGTGATCGAGGCAAGGTTGCGGTAGATGAAGGCGCACAAGCGAGCATTGTCATCGACAGCGCCGCGTCCCGAACGCCCGCCGACGAACAACTCGAAATCCGGCAGGCAGAAGGTGTTTTGCACGTCGATGGCCAGCAGGCAGACCCGTTTGCCGTCGGCAGCCGCAGGCGCGATGCCGTGCTGCCTGGCCCAGGCCGACGCCTGCCCGGCGCGGTCTCCGTACGGCACGCGCCAGACCTGGCCCACCGTGTCGGGATCGAAATGTTCCGGGATGGGAAGCTCACGCCAGTTCATGCTTGTGCCCTCCATTGAATGGATGGTCTTCCTGTGATAAGAGTGACCTCTTCATACCCGAACATTGCCTCACAATGAAAGGATCGTGTTAGATGGCCTCAGGAGACGAGCGGGTAGCCAACTTGTGGCTGGCCGAGGAACTCTGGAATCTCGGCGGCGTGCAGTTTGGCGACTTTTCTCTCGGGGAAACCGTCGTGAACTCGCCGGTATACGTCAACCTGCGTCGGCTGATCAGCAATCCCGAAGCGCTGCGGCGCGCCGCCGAGGTCATGCTGGAAGAAGTGCAAACCCTCCAGGTCATGCGGCATCCGCACTTGGCGTCCTACGATCTCGTTGCCGGTATCCCCTTTGGCGGCCTTCACCTGGCCACGGCGTTCTCGCTGATCTCCGGAACGCCGCTGATCTACGTCAAGCCCACCCACAACGGCCAAGCCGGCATCATCGAAGGCATCTACGAGGTGGGGCAGCGCGTACTCATCATTGACGACTTGGTGACAGGCGGTCGAAGCATCGCGCATACCACCTCGATCCTACAGCAGGAGGGCCTGTTGGTGCGTGATGCGCTGGTTCTGCTTGACCGCCAGGAGGGCGGCCAGGCGCGCTTGAAACACCTTGGAGTCAACCTGGTTTCGATCCTGACGCTGGAATCCGTCTTGCACTACCTGGGCGAGAGCCACAGGATTCCCGAAGAGTGGTATCACAAGAGCCTCGAATACCTGCAGAAGCAGCGCCGGAGCGACCCTTAGGCGGTCTGTCCCGAGGGTTCATGGCCGCCGAACAGGCCGGGCACGTCGAGCTGCCGGTTGTGGCACAGCAGGTAGCCCTGCGGTTCGGTGGCATCCAGCGGGCGCCCGAGGCGATCCAGTACGCAGCCGCCGGCGCGCTGTACCAGAAGCGTCGCTGCGGCCACGTCCCAGGTCTTGACGCGATTGCGCCGGCGCCCGTAGACGTAACCTTCCGCCGCCCCCTTGGCTACCAGGCACATGTTCAGCGCCACCGAGCCGCCGATGCGAAACATCTGCTTCATGCCGTGCGCCCACTCCACCGCAAAGAGATGCTGCCGCAGGGCATCGCGCGGCGAATAATCGAGTATTAGGCGCGCCTGCGCGACGTCGGCGATATCGCTTACCTGCGCCGTGTGCCCGTTGACCGTCGTTTCGCTGTCGCGCACGGCGGCGTAAAGCTCGTCTTGGAAGGGGTGAAAGACGACGCCTACGAGCGTCTCGCCGCCTTTAACCAAGGCCACCGTGACGCCGGAGAAATTCTGGCCGCGGATGTAGGACTCGGTGCCGTCGAGGGGGTCGATGATCCACGTGTAGGGCGAGATGGCGCGGCTGACGCCGGATTCCTCGCTGATGATGGAGTCGTTCGGGAAATAGTGTTTGATGACGCCGCAAATGGCCTCATCGGCCTTGCGGTCAACGTTGGTGACGACTTCCTGACGCTCCTTGTGCTCGATTTCGAGCGGCTGATAGCGATGCTGCATCAGGACGCGGCCACCGACCTGCGCGGCTTCCTCGGCAATTTTGCGAAACTCGATTAGCGATGACACGCTCAATTTCCCCGCACCTCCCGCACCTATCGTGGATAGAAAAGCAACTCAGCGTTGACACCAGGGACAGTAGAAGCTGCTCCGCCCCGCCTGCACAATGCGCTTGATCCGGTGACCGTCGCGGGCGCACGGCTCGCCCTCGCGGCCATACACGAACAGTTCGTTCTGGAACTCACCCCGCTCGCCGTTGCTGTCAACGTAGTCCGACAGCGAGGTGCCGTGCTTGTCGATAGCGGCTTGCAGCACCTGCCGCACCGAGCCGTGTAGACGCGTCCAGTGCACCGGGCGCAAACAGTCCACGGGTCGGGTCGGGCGCAACTTGGCCAGATACAGACTCTCGCTGGCGTAGATGTTGCCAATGCCGACGACCACCGCGGCGTCCATCAGGAAATTCTTGACGGGCTTGCGCGACCGTTTCGCCTGCGCCCGCAGGTAATCGCAGGTGAACGCTTCCGACAAGGGCTCCTCGCCGAGGCCGCGCAGACGTGGGTGATTCGGCAGGTCGGCGACCGTAGTGGGCAGGCACATGCCAAAACGCCGCGGGTCGTGGAAGCGCATTTCCAGGTCCGCGCCCATCTGGAAGATCAGGTGATCGTGCTTGGCGTCCTCGCTGGTGGGGGCGCCCACCCGGAGGCGTCCGCTCATGCCGAGATGGAACAGCAAGACCCGGCCGGGCTGCAAGTGGATTAGCAGGTACTTGGCGCGGCGCTCCACCCGGCTGATCGTGCGGCCCACGGCGTGTTCGTGCAGTGCCCGGGCGTCCACGACGTGACGAAGCTTCGCCTGCCGTACCCGGACGGCGCTGATGGTGCGTCCCACGAGTTGCTGGCTGAGACCCCGCCGGATGGTCTCCACCTCGGGCAATTCAGGCATACTGAAACGGCTCCTCGCGTCAGGTTACCGTGGTGCGCTACCCAGCCAGCCGGCGGCGCCGGCGTAAAGCGATACCGCTCGCCGCCAAGCGTCGGCCTCGCGGCCGTAAGGCTCGTCGGCGAAGCGGTAATCAAGTTTCCGTATGAACGATTCCAGGTCGCGCTGCAAGCGCTCGAGGCAGGCGCGTTGCGCCTTGAGAATAGCCGGCAGGTTTTCGTGACCAGGCTGCCACGCCGCCAATCGCCGCAGGTGCGGCCAACACAGACCGACCGATGCCGCGAAAGCCTGGGACAGGGCGGGCTCGGGCCAGTCGTTCAGCAGCACTTGGACGTACAGGTCTTCCTGCTCCCCCCAGGTACGGCATGCGGGACACGTCGGCCCCGCCTGGCACGACTCCAGCCAGTTTCGCAGACGGCGCAGGAACCGGCGCTGCGCGCTGCGCTGTCGTCTGTCGTCCGGTGCGGTGACGGGATCGATCAGCGACAGGTCGTGCCGCAGCACGTCCTGGTACAGGATAGCCAAGCTGCCGGCGCCTTGCGGTGACTTGGTGGCCATCCAGGCGTGCCAACTGCACAAGCCCTTGGCCGCTCGCCAGGCATCCCGCTGCTCAACGTCGATGACCGCCTCGTCAAGCAGCGTTTCCACGTATCGCGGATTGTTTTGCTGGGCAATTTGGCAAAGCGCGCAGGCAGGCGACTGCAAAGCCTCGATGAGTGCGGCGCGCATCAGACTCTTGGCGGAGTCAGAAGCCTGGCGCCTGCGGAGAAAGCGCGTGACCATTCGGATTCCACCCACAAGCCCTGTTCGGTTGTTGTTGAAACTGGCGCGCACTGTAGCAGATCGATGGGTGGTGGCACAATGCCGGATGGGCCCAAATCCCGGTACGAGGGCGTCGATTGGTGCTTTGACACGGCCCCGTGATCGTGCGAAATTGTGCGTGCCTTTGCGTTTTTCGTATGGATTCCAACCAACATGAGGAGACGTAACGTTTTATGAGTTATTTTTTCACCCGTACAGCTCACGCACGACTCTCCGAGGACCTGCAGAAATTGCGTTCTGAGGACCTGATGAACCTGAGCCGGGCGAAGAATGTCGCCGCCGCCGAGGGCGATCTCAGCGAAAACGCCGAGTACCATGCCACTCGCGAGCAGTTGGAGCAGGTTCAGCGGCGCATTCACGAACTCGAAGTGCAACTCCGCTCCCCCCGCTTCATCGAGGATTTGCAGATCTCATGCGAGCGCGTGTCCATCGGCACCCGGGTGTGTTGCCTCGATCTGGAAAGCAGGGAGGAGGTGACGTACACCCTTTTGGGCGAGGCGGACGCGGTACCGGAACGAAACATCATTTCTTACCTGTCACCCCTGGGCAGCGGGCTCGTCGGCAAAGAACTCGACGACGACGTCGATATCGTCCTGCCGGCGGGCATCCGCCGCTTGCGCGTCCTGGACATTCGGCGCTTCGACAGCGAGTAGGAGAGCCCTGGCATGCAAGCCGAGATCATCGTCATCGGCACGGAATTGCTCCTCGGGCAGATCATCGATACCAACTCCGCCTACATCGCGCAGCAGTTGTCGAGCCTGGGGATTGACCTGTATTACAAGAGCACCGTGGGGGACAACAAGGGCCGCATCGTCGAGACGCTGCAGCGGGCGGTTAACCGCAGCGACCTGGTGCTGACGACCGGCGGCATCGGCCCGACGCTGGACGACATGACGCGCGAGTCGGTGGCCGAGGTGCTCGGGGTGCCGCTGGAAATGCACCCCAACCTGCTGGAGCAGATCAAGGCGATGATGGGAAGCCGGTACACGGAGAACAACGCCCGACAGGCGCATGTACCGGCCGGCGCGCTGCCGATTGAGAACCCGGTGGGCACCGCGCCCATCTTCGTGGCGCCGACGCCGCGCGGCGGCGCGGTGGTGTGTTTTCCCGGCGTGCCGGGAGAGTTGCGCTACCTGATGGAAAACGCCGTGCTGCCGCATCTGAAGGATCGGTTTCAGGTGCAGGCGGTGCTGGTGTCGCGGACCCTGAAATGCCTCGGGCTGACCGAGAGCTATATTGACGAGACGTTGGATGACCTGATTCAGGAGGGATCGAACCCGACGATCGGCCTGCTGGCGCAGATGCAACTCGGCGAGATTCACGTGCGCCTGACGGCGAAGGCGGCCGACGAGGCGGCCGCAGCCACGCTGCTCGACCCGCTGGAGGCCGCGGTTCGGCAGCGTTTGGGCAAGGCCGTGTACGGGCGCGATGCGGTGGAGTACGACCAAGCCGTTGCCGACCTGCTGCGGCAGCACGACCTCACGATTGCGGTGGCGGAGTCCGGCATGAGCGGCGGCGTGGGCCACGAATTGGGCAGCGCGCTGACGCCGGATCATCGGTTTGTCGCCGCAGTCATGGCGCATCACCCGACGGCGCTGGAGCGCCTGCTGGACGTGCCCGAGGCGCTGGTCGCCCGATACGGAATCGTCAGCCCCGAAGTCGCTGCCGTTATGGCGCGCAACGTGCGGCAGCGCAACGGCACCGACCTGGGCTTGGCGGTCACCGGCGCCGAGCAGTTTCAGGGCGGGCAGGAAACCGTGGCCTGCATCGCCCTGGCCCACGGCAATGATGCCGTAACCCCGCACGAATACCGCCGCGTCAGCAGCATGCGTTTCGCCCGCCAGCGCATCGGCCGCGCGGGCCTGCAGGCGGTGTATGAGCACTTGGTGCGGTAACAATCTTCATCGCTTGGTGGGCAGAGATTAGGTCAGGCTCCTTAAACCAGCCGACGAACCGAGCCGTCTCTGCGGAGACACCTCAGTTGACGTAGCTAAAGCCCAAAATTTGGAGATAGCTCATGCTGACCCGACTGAAAGTCTCTGGTTTCAAGAACCTTGTAGACGTGGATGTACGCTTTGGTCCGTTCACCTGTGTGGTCGGGCCCAATGCAGTGGGCAAATCGAATCTCTTCGACGCGATCCGGTTTCTGAGTGTGCTGGCCAATCACACGCTTATGGAGGCCGCCGCCTCCGTACGGGACCAGGACGGCCGTACGGCGAATATGCGCAGCCTCTTTCATCGCATGGGTGACCTCTATGCCAAAAAGATGTCCTTTGAGGCCGAGATGCTCGTGCCGAGGAAAGCCGTCGACGATCTGGGTCAGGAAGCCAAGGCCACCATCACGTTTTTGCGCTATTCCCTGGAACTAGCCTATCGAGAGACTGGCGACAGTCTGTTACCAGGAGCTCTCGAAATTATGAAAGAGGAGCTGGTGCACATTTCCCAGCGGGACGCCTTGAAGCACCTGTTATTCCCTCATAGCGCAAAGCATTGGCGAGAGTCGGTCGTGGACGGCCGGCGCACAAACGCGCCATTCATTTCCACCAAGATAGAAGGCGAGAACAGAATTATAAACTTGCATCAGGATGGCGGGAGCAGTGGCCGCCCCTTGCCTAGGCCGGCGGCCAACTTGCCTCGCACCGTCCTTTCGGTAGCAAACGCTGCCGAAAGCCCTACTGTTCTAGTGGCCCGTCGGGAAATGGAAGCGTGGCGAATGCTGCAGCTGGAACCCGCGGCGCTCAGGCGGCCAGATGAATTCTCCTCCTCCACGCGTCTGGGGACGGATGGCAGCCATTTGGCGGCCACGTTGTACCGCTTGGCTCGCGATGCCGGAAAAGGAGAAGGCAACGGTTTGGTGGAAGAGGCAAAAATAATCCAGACATATAGTCAGATCGCCAACCGATTGATTGAACTTATTGATGATGTGTACGACCTCTATATCGACAGGGATGAAAAACGAGAATTGTTGACCTTGTACGTAAAGGACAGAGGTGGAACCCCGCATCCTGCCCAGGCACTGTCGGATGGTACCCTGCGCTTCTTGGCCCTGGCCGTTCTGGAAATGGATCCGCAAAACCAAGGCGTGCTTTGTTTGGAAGAACCCGAGAACGGCATCCACCCAGCGCGGATTCCGTCCATCCTGGATCTGCTGCGCGATATTGCAGTGGATACCCGGGAAGCCATAGGACCCGATAATCCGCTACGCCAGGTGATCGTTAACACGCACTCGCCGGCGGTGTTTAAGCAGGTCCTGGACGAGAGCGTTTTATTCGTAAAGACGGTAGAGGCTATGGACGGGGCGGGGCATTTGTTCAAAACAGCCCACTTCTGTTGGTTGCCGGACACGTGGAGAACCAGAGGAATTGAGGAATCGAATGAAGTAGCCCCCGGTGATCTGCTCGCTTATTTGAACTCGGTGCTCCCAAAGGATCGACTGGAGACACCAGTGGAAGGGAGACGGGTGGTCGACAGGGAAGATGCACAGCAACTGCTTCTGTCGTCTGCTTGGTAAATCTGGTGTCAAATGCAAAGACTGCGTTATACACTGCTGGGTGACGGATCTTCCGACCGGGCTGTCATACCGATTCTCACGTGGCTGCTGCGCCGGTACTGTGAGGTAATCATACCGACGTTTGCTGATCTACGGGATCTGCCGGAACCTCCGAAAAAACTTTCCGAGCGGATTCAACAAAGCATTAAACTATATCCTTGTGATCTGCTATTTGTGCACCGGGACGCGGAGGGAGAGTCAGTTGGCAAGCGTGTGGAAGAGATCTGCCAGGCTGTGGAAAAAAGCGGGCTGCAAGCTCCCCCACCTTTTGTCTGCGTTGTTCCGGTGCGAATGTTGGAAGCTTGGTTGCTCATCGACGAAGCTGCGTTGCGGCGCGCTGCTGGAAATCCCAATGGCAGCCAACCGTTGAGCCTACCGGATGTGAATGACCTAGAAGCTTTACAAGACCCCAAAGAAACCCTCTACGGCCTCATGCGTGATGCGAGTGGTCTCCAAGGCCGCCGATTGAAACAATTTGCCAGAAAATTGCCCACCCACTTACAGCAAGTGTCTGTGCATATCAAAGATTTTCAAACTCTGCGCGGGCTGGATGCCTTCCGGCAGCTGGAAGGGGAGATTGAGCGGGTTGCCAACGATGAAAAATGGGTGATCTCGTCCTGATTCCGACGCGGCCAAGGTGCGGGGGATCGGGGTTGACAGCGGTTCCATCTTTGTTAGGATGGCGCACTTTTTTGGGAAGACCTTACTCGAAGGAGAAGCGGGAATGAGTAGACGGATGTGGGTCGGGATGAGCAGCGCGCTGGTTGTGCTGGCACTCATGTTTGGCTTGGGTCCCGGGGAGGTGCCGGAGACCCTGGCGCAGAGCAAAACACTTACGTTTCAAGCCAGTTGGCCGTCGGGCCTGACGCTGTACGACAATTTCGAGATGTTCGCCGACAAGGTAGACAAAATGTCGGGTGGCCGGTTGAAGATTAACACGCTACCCGCCGGCACCGTGGTGGGGCCGTTCGAGGTCCTCGACGCCACGGCGCGCGGCGTCATCGACGGCGGCCACACGGCGCCCGGCTATTACATCGGCAAGCACTGGGCTGCTGTGCCGCTGTCCCACGGGCCGCTCTTCGGCATGGACACCATTGACATGTTCGGCTGGATCTGGGAAGGCGGCGGCCTGGAGCTGATCAACGAATGGTACCAGGAAGTCTTGCGGCTCGATGTCGTCAGCTTCCCCATCCTGGCGGCGGCGCCGCAGGCCCTGGGCTGGTTCAAGAAGCCTATCGAGGGGTGGGATGATTTCAAGGGCGTCAAGTTCCGCATCTATGGCATCGGCGCCGACGTGTTCAAAGAGGCGGGCATGACCGTCGTGACCCTGCCGGGCGCCGAAATTCTGCCGGCGGCCGAGCGCGGCGTCATCGACGGCGCCGAATGGGTGGGCGGCATCGAGGACCTCAAGCTCGGCTTCCACAATGTCTGGAAATATCACTACACCCCCGGCATGCACGAACCTACCACCGTTGGTGACCTGCTGATCAACAAGAGCACCTGGGATAGCTTGGCACCCGACCTCCAGGAGATCGTGCGCGCCGCGACGCAGGCCACTTTCTTCCACTGGTGGGTAAGCTGGCAGCGCCAGAACGCCGAGGCGTACAAGGAAATGGTGGAGAAGCACGGCGTCGAGGTCCGCCGCACGCCGGACGACATCCTCATCACCTTTCTCAAGACCTACGACAAAATCCTCGCGCAGAAAGTGGCCGAGGATCCCTTCATCAAGCGTGTGGTCGAATCCCAAAAGGCGTATGCCTCGTTGCTGGTTCCGTATCGGCGCTCCGTGTGGCCGCCGTACGAGTTCGCCGGTGACTACTACTGGAAAGACCTGATTTTCCTGAAGTAAGGAAAGCCCCTTGAGAGTGAGGTAACAACACGCCCAAGGGCCGGTTGCACAAACGGGCCTTGGGCGTGTTAGCGTCTATCTTTTCCCGCTGCCAGGATGGGAGCCCAGCATGGTTGCTGAAAACGAGACCGCATCCCCGGAAGAGGTGCCGCCCAAGGCGCTGGTTCTTGCGGTGCGCATCATCGATACCGTCATCGGGCGGGGGTCGGGCCTGCTCTTTGCCGGGCTTGTGTTGCCCATGGTGGGCGGCCTGTGCTACGAGGTTTTTGCCCGCTATCTCTTCAACGCGCCCACCATCTGGGCCTATGACGTGACGTACATCCTGTACGGTTCTCACTTCATGTTGGGTGCTGCCTACACCCTGTACAAAGGCAGCCACATCCGCACCGACATGCTGTACGAGAAGTTCACCGTGCAATGGAAAGGCATCGTGGATGCGAGCATGTACCTGTTTTTTTTCTTCCCGGGGATGCTCTTCTTCATGTTTGCCGGCTGGGCAGAGGCAATGCAATCGTGGGGAATTGGCGAGCGCTCGGATGCCAGCCCGTGGCGCCCGATCATCTATCCCTTCAAAACCGTCGTGCCCGTCGCCGCGGGCCTCCTGATCCTCCAAGGGGCCTCGGAGTTCATGAAGAGCGCGTACGCCGCCATTAAAGGCGAACCCCTCATTAAAAGCGAGCCACCCGTTCTGAGAGGCGACATCCTATGAATCCGGAATACCTTGGCCTGATCCTTCTTGTCGCCCTCATCACGTGTATTTTCATCGGCTTTCCGATTGCCTTTACCCTGATCATCCTCGCCGTCGTGTTCGGGTACATCGGCTTCGGCAAGGTGGTCTTCTTCCTGATGTTTTTCCAGACCTGGCAGATCATGAAAGAGGAGACCCTGGCCGCCGTGCCTCTGTTCATATTCATGGGGCACCTCCTGGAGCAGGCGGGGCTGATGGAGCGCCTCTTTCTATCGTTCCAGTTCATCCTGGCGCGGGTCAAGGGTTCGTTGTTCCTCGGCGTGTTGTTCGTGTCGACGATTTTTGCCACGGCGACCGGCATTATCGGCGCTTCCGTCACCGTCATGGGGTTGCTGGCCGCGCCGGCGATGATACGCAGCCGTTACAACACGGCCCTGTCCGCTGGCGTCATCACGGCTGGCGGCTGCCTGGGTATCCTCATTCCGCCCAGTGTGTTGTTGGTCGTTCTGGGACCGGTGGTCGGGGTGTCCGTGGTACAGCTTTTTGCCGCCGCGATCGTGCCGGGTCTCATTCTTTCCGGGCTGTATTTCGGCTACACGTTCATCCGCTGCCAGATCGATCCAGACCTCGGGCCGCCGCTGCCACCCGAGGAGCAACCGGAATCTTTCTGGATGGTGATCCGCGAATTCTTCCTGGGCATCGTGCCGCTGGCGGTTGTCGTATTCGCCGCCTTGGGCAGTATCATTGCCGGGCTGGCGACGCCGACCGAGGCGTCTGCTATGGCGGCCTTGGGCGCCCTGTTGCTGGCCGCGCTGTACGGGCGGCTGAACTGGTCCATGCTGCGCGAAGCGACCCTGAGCACGCTCGGAACCTCCAGCATGGTGTTGTTCCTGGCCGTGGCCTCGAACATCTACGGATCCGTATTCGCCCGCCTGGGCACGGCGACGCTCATCACCGAAACCATGCTGGCCCTGCCAGTGCCGCCGATGGCCATGATCATCATCCTGATGGTGGTCATCTTCGTGCTCGGTTGGCCGCTGGAATGGCCGGCGATCGTGCTGATCTTCGTGCCGATTTTCCTCCCCGTCGTCGAAGCCCTGCAATCGGACCCGGCCAACCCACTGTTGCCGGGCATCGAGCCGCAGGCGACCCTGGTCTGGTTCTGTACACTGGTGGCGGTGAATCTGCAGACGGCTTTCCTGTCGCCGCCGGTGGCGATGGCCGCCTACTACCTCAAGGGCGTTGCGCCGGAGTGGGAGCTGTCGGACATCTACAACGGCATGATGCAGTTCATGGTCCTGCAGGTGGTAGGACTGCTGGTTGTGTTCTTTTTTCCAGAAGTGGCTCTGTGGCTTCCCAGGGTGCTTTTCGGAGGATAGGACAGGCGCGCACACGCCTCTCGACCTCATTGACGCCGCGCGCTTCCATAAGCTGCAAAAACAAAGCCTTGGCACCATCGAAGCCCTTCAGGTATGCCTTGTAGTGCTTCTTCATGGTGTCAAGGCTTTTTATATCCCCCAGAAGTCCCTCAAACAGGCGCGTATGTTCGAGTAGCACCCGGAGCTTTTCCGCTGGTGGAACATCGGTAAGGGCGCGCCGCTCATCAAACAGCCACGGATTGCCGAATATGGCGCGGCCGAGCATGATGCCGTCGGTGCCAGTGGCGCGCACTTTGCGGCGTGCATCAGCAAGGTCGGTGACGTCGCCGTTGCCGACAATATAAGCGGGGGCGCCGAGACGGTTGCGGATGTCCACGGCCTGGGCGATTGCGTTCCAGCGGGCGGGCACCTGCGACATCTCCTGGCGGGTGCGGGCATGGATGGTTATGGCAACCGGCTCGGCTTCCAGAAGCGCGGGCAACCAGATTGCGAGCTCGTTGCGCTCGTAACCGAGGCGGATTTTTGCCGATACGGGCAGGCCGCCGGCACCGCGCTTGGCCGCCCGAACCATCGCCTGAGCCAGGGCGGGTCGCTTGCACAGCGCCGCGCCGGCGCCGCGTTTCTCCACGCTGCAATCCGGGCATCCCATGTTGATGTCAATGCCGTCAAAGCCCAACTCGGCTATCAGAGCCGCTGCCCGTTCCATCATGTCCGGCTTGGCCCCGAACAATTGCGCCACAATGGGCCGTTCGCTTTCCGCGTATACCAGGCCGCGCAGCAGCCGGTCGCGGCCGGTCGCGCAGAGGCCATCGGCGGAGGTGAACTCCGTCCACATGGCGTGCGGTTTGCCGTGCTTGGCGATGAGGCGCCGGAAGGCGGGATCGGTCACACCGGCAAGCGGCGCCAGAATGAAGAACGGTTTTGGAAGCGCGTGCCAGAACGCCTGCATGCGTTAGGAGCCTCCAGGGAAGCGAGTTCAGTGCCTGTTGTGCCGTTGGGCGCTGCACAGTATGATACCGCGCGATTTCGACCCACGTGAGATGGCGATGGCAAGTTAACCGTGTGAGAGGGCCTGTTCACCATGGACATTCGTTTTGACGACAATGCGATAGCGTTTCAGCAGACCATCCGCAGCTGGCTGGAAGCCAACGCGCCGAAGGAGCCGATGCCGAAGGACCCGGACGAGGCCTTTCAGTACCGCCGTGCCTGGCAGCGCAAGATGTACGACGCGGGCTGGGCGGGCATCCACTGGCCGAAGGAATACGGCGGACGCGGTGCGACGCTGATCGAACAGGCCGTTTTCTCGGAGGAGATGGCCCGTGCCGAGGCGCCGGAGATGGCCAATCTGTTGGGACTGATGATCGTTGGCCCGACGCTCATGTCGCACGGCACGGAAGCCCAGAAGAAACGCTATATCCCCAAAATTCTGAGTGGCGAGGAAATTTGGTGCCAGGGGTTTTCCGAGCCCAACTCCGGCTCCGACCTCGCCTCGCTGCAGACCCGCGCGGTGGCGGACGGCGATGATTTTGTCGTCAACGGCCAGAAGATCTGGACCAGCATGGCCCAGCACGCCGACATGTGCATCCTCTTGGTGCGCACCGACCCGGAGGCGCCGAAGCACCGGGGGATCAGCTATCTGATGGTGGACATGCACAGCCCCGGCGTCACCGTCAAGCCTCTCAAACAGATCACCGGAGGCTCCGAATTCAACGAGGTTTTCTTCGACAATGTTCGGGTGCCCAAATCGCAGCTCCTGGGCGGACTCAACGCCGGCTGGGGCATCGCCATGACGACCCTCACCCACGAGCGCGGCACCGCGTCGTTCGGGACCCAAGTCACCGTTAAGCGCCGCCTCGACGACATTGTCGACGTGGCGCGGAAGACCACCCGCAAGGGCAAGCCGCTCAGCGCCGACGCCATCGTGCGCCAGAAGCTCGCCGACGCCTACATCCGCGTCGATCTGATGCGCCTGAACAACTACCGCACCATCACCAGCCACCTGCGCGGCAAGGAGCCGGGGCCCGAGGCGTCGTTGGACAAGCTGTACTGGAGCGAGACGGATCAGTACATGCAGGAGATCGGCCAGGAACTGCTCGGTCCGCTCTCCCAGCTTTCCCCGGAGTCGCCGTATTATCCCACGCCGGTGGACCTGCAGTACTACTTCCTCTACAGCCGGGCCGAGACCATCTTTTCGGGGACGTCGGAGATTCAGCGGAACATCATCGGCGAGCGGGTTCTGGGACTACCGAAGGAATAGGGGATCAAACCGCCGGGCCAGCCGGAAGGCGGCTGCCTTACGGAAAATCGGCGACCTCGGTGGCGTTCCGCATCATGGTGGGCCGGATGATCAGTTCGGATATGGAAGAGCGCTTGGGTAGCCCGGCGATCATTGTCAAGGTTTCGGCGCACTCGTCAATACCGATCATGGTTGTGCGGTCGTCCGATGTCGGCGGCACGGGCCGCTTTTCCATGATCGGGGTGTCCACTTCACCGGGAATCAGCACGCTGGCCCGCACACCGGTGTTAGTGAGTTCAAAATTGAGGAAGCGGGTGAAATGAATGACGCCTGCCTTCACGGCGCTGTAGATCATGCCCCCGAGGTAGCTGGTATGCACCCCGGCTAATGAGGCGACGTTGAGAATCAGCCCGTCCTTGGCTTCCAGCATGGACGGCAGCACCGCCTGCGTGCAGTAGATCGACCCCACGAGATTGGAATCGATGACGGAGCGGATTTCGTCCGGCGGGGTGGTCAGAATGCGGCGATGGCGCGAGCTGTGCCCGGCGTTGTTGATGAGGACGTCGACGCACCCGAAGGCGTCCAATACCTCCTTGACCATGGCGCGAACCGCATCGTAGTCGGCAACGTCGAGGCCGAAAGCCAGCGCCTCACCGCCAAGCGAGGCAATCTCGTCCCGTACGGCTTCAACCTTTGACGCCGTGCGACCCACCGGAACGATTTTGGCGCCCTGCTCCGCCATCATCAAAGCGGCGCCCCGGCCAATCCCACTCCCTCCTCCGGTGATGACACACACCTTGCCCCGTACGCCCATGATTCTCCTCTCTTGCAATTGATTTGCCGTGCCGTCTCGTACAGCCCGCTTGCCTGAGCAGCTTTCATAAAAATGAGGCTGCTACGGATCATGGCGACCCATAGCAGCCTGCAGCTAGTTAACGAACAGGGTTTAGTGCAGCCCGAAGGTGATCAGATAACCGCCCTTCTGGTGTTTCTTGGGCCAGTCCTGATCCAGGCCCGTCTCGATAGCCGTGCCGGCCTGGCCGGCGACAACGGCGAGGAGTTGCTCGCCGTCCACCGTGAAGGTATTGACGCCGCCCATGACGGCGGTGCCACAGTTAAAACTCCACAACTGCGCGCCGGTGGTGGCGTTGAATGCCTTGATGTAACCCTCCGTATCACCGGCGAACACCAGGTTTCCGGCGGTGGTGATGACACTGCTGCGGAACGGCATCGGGTTGTTGTGTACCCAAACCAACTCGCCGTTCTTGGCGTTGATGGCACGCAACTCGCCGCCACCGCCGTAGAACTTCATGGTCTTGATGCCGAGGTAGAGCTCGCCGCGCGTATACTTCTCCACCTTCGCCTGCAGGTCCATGCTGTGGTCGCCGAAGGCGGGCACGTAGGCGATCTGGGTCTCGGGATTGTAAGCCATGGGGTTCCATTCCTTGCCGCCAAACAGGGCAGGGTAGATACCCTCGGTCACCTTGTCATAACCAACGTCCATCTCCGGATAGGCGAAGATCGGTCGACCGGTTTCAGGATCGAAGCCCCGGTTCCAAGTGACCTTGCCTAGCGGCACGGCGTAGTTGAAACTGCCGTTGGTGCGATCGATGGAGTAGAAATGCCCGTTGCGGTCCGCGTGGAGCCAAACCTGCTGACCGTCGATGTCGGCCAGGATGGTTTCGTTCACGCCGTCGTAGTCATACGGATCGTTCGGGGTGTACTGGAAGTGGAACTTGATAGCCCCGGAGGCAGGGTCCAACGCGACGGTGGAGTTGGTGTACAGGTTGTCGCCCGGGTGGGCTTGACGGTCCCAGGGGCCAGGCTGGCCGACGCCCCAGTAGATGGTGTCGAGGACGGGGTCATAGGCTCCCGTCACCCACGCCGAACCGCCGCCGTACTTGTAGGTATCACCCGGCCAGGTGTCGCCGCCCGGCTCGCCGGGGGCAGGAATGGTGTGCGTCTTCCACACTTCTTCGCCCGTCTCGGCGTCGCGCGCGGTGATGAAGCCGCGAATGCCGAACTCCGCCCCCGAGGTGCCGATGATGATCTTGCCGTCCAGTGCCAGCGGCATCAGGGTGAAGCTGTACGAGCTTTTGTAATCCGCCACCGTCTGATCCCAGACGACTTGGCCGCTTGCCGTATCCAGCGCTACCAGATGGCCGTCCAGGGTCGCCACGTAGGCTTTGTCGCCGTAAAGCGCCGGGCCGCGGTTGATCACGTCGCAGCACAGGTGCGGGGCGACGTCGCCCGGCAGTGGATGGTCGTAGCGCCACACGGTGCGGCCCGTCCGCCCGTCGACGCGGAAAAAGCGGTTGTGCGACGAACTGACGAACAGGTTGCCATTGAAGGCAATCGTCTGGCTGCCCTGGCTGTCCAGCGAGCCAAACGACACCATCCATTTGGGCACGAGGTTCCGCACCGTCTCGGTGTTGATCTGGTCGAGTTGGCTGTAACGGGTGTGGGAATAGTCCTTGCCGTACAAAATCCAGTTGTTCGGATCCTTGCCGGCATTCAGCAACATGGAATCGGTGATGATGCCCGGCGAGACGTATCCCTCCAGGACTTCGATACGTGCTCCTTCTTCCTCGCCTTCGATCTCTTCAGATGAGAAACGCGATGCGTCCTCTCCCTCCTCGTGGGAAGCCGCCATGGCGGTTCCGCCCCAGATGACGAGCAAGGCGACGGTCAGCAAAGCGATCAGAGACCTTAAACGTTTCCGCTCATCCATGTCTCTCTCCTTAAAGCTAAGAAGTTCAGGTACGTCTGTGCTTCATTCCCAACCCCCCACCTATGCCACTGGCGAACTGAAGAGAGCCTAGCCTACTGCTATTTTCTATGCTGTCAAGAACAAGCTGATGGCGAAAGAAGGAACCGAAGGGGCAGGCCGATGTGCTAGAATGCCGCCGCCGACTCACGGGGTTCGGAAAACGGCGGACGGCATGCAGGCGGAATAGCATATAGGAAGGAAAGAAATGGCAGACCAACCAAGTATTCTCGCATTTGCCGGTAGCACGCGCGCAGATTCATTCAACAAGAAGATAGTCCGTATCGCCGCGGATGGGGGGCGCGCCGCCGGGGTGGAGGTCACCCTGGTCGACCTCCGGGACTATGCCATGCCGCTGTACGACGGCGACCTGGAGGCGGCGGAGGGGCTGCCCGCGGCGGCGCAAGCATTCAAGCAATTGATGATCGCGCATGACGGTTTCCTGATCGCGGCGCCCGAATACAATAGTTCCATCAGCGCGGTGCTGAAGAACACCATTGATTGGGTGTCGCGCCCGGTACCCGATGAGCCGCGACTGGTGGCGTTTCAGGGTAAGGCGGCGGCGCTGATGAGTGCTGCGGCAGGCGGTTTCGGCGGTGTGCGATCGCTGACGCACGTGCGCACGATCTTGGGGAATATCGGTGTGTTGGTGTTGCCCGATCAGGTCACGATTTCTCAGGCGATGCGGGCTTTTCAGCCGGACGGGGGTCTTCAGGACGAGGGGCTGCAGGCCCGTGTTGAAGGGCTCGGCGCACAACTTGCGGCATTCGTGACGAAACTCAAGAAGTAGGCTTCGGCGGGAAGCGTTACTCGGCCGTGGTGCCGCCGTCAATCACCAGTTCGGCGCCGGTAACGTACGACGATTCATCCGAGGCCAGATAGATAACGCCGTAAGCGATATCCTCCGGCCTGCCGGGGCGCTTGAGGGGTAGGCGCCGCATCCGCTGCTCCCACTGCTCTGGGTCTTCGAGCATGTCCTTGATCATGTCGGTGGCGATCGGACCGGGGTGCACGGAATTGCAACGAACGTTGTCTTTGGCGTGTTGAATCGCGGTGGACTTGGTAAACAGGCGCACACCGCCCTTGGTGGCGGAGTACGCTGCGGTCTCTCCGGGGCTTCCGACGAGTCCGGCGACCGACGAGATGTTGACAATCGAGCCGCCGCCGGCGCGGCGCATGGCCGGTATGGCGTGCTTCGTGCCGAGAAATACCCCCTTGACGTTGACGGCCATGATGCGGTCAAAATCGTCCTCCGTGGTCTCCTCGATTGTGGCGCGGATCAAAATCCCGGCGTTGTTCACCAGCACGTGCAAGCCGCCGTACGTGCTTTCGGCTGTTTGCACCGCTGATTGCCAATCCGACTCGCTGGTGACATTCAGGTGCACGTAAGTCGCCGCGCCGCCGGCAGCGCGGATTTCCGCTTCGACCGCACGGCCCTGCTCGTCCAGGATGTCGCCCAGGACCACCTTGGCGCCCTCCTGTGCCAACATCCGCCCCTCGGTGGCGCCTTGGCCGCGCGCGCCGCCGCTGATCAACGCCACCTTACCGTCCAGTCGTCCCATCAGTGCTCTCCTCGCGCCGTTAACGTCGCAATTGCTTGAACTTCTCGGTGGCCAGCTGCGCTTCGGCGCTGTTGGGAAATTTTTCCTGAACCTGTCGCAGAAAGAACCGTGCGTTCGGCTTGTCAGCCAAATGGGCGAACGATAGGCCGATCTTCAGCGTTGCCGCCGGGACTTTTTCGTTCTGTGGATATTGCTGAATCACCTCATCGAAGGCGACGATGGCCGCATTATATTCCTTCTGCGCGTATAGCGATTCGCCAACCCAGTACTGTGCGTTCCCCGCTTGGGCGGACTGTTGATACTGCCGTAAGTACTGCTTGAAGAGAATGATCGTCACCTCGTAGTTGCCCTGTTGGTAATCTTCACGGGCGCGCTGGAACAGCCGTATGGCTTCGGGATCTTTCTCCGGTGGCAAGGCCGGCGGCTTTACGACAGGCTTCGGTTCTGGTGTTGGCGGCGCCTCGACGACCTCTGGCTCCGGTGTTGCCGGCGGTTCTACTGCAACGGGTTCCGACTGAGGTGCTGGCAAAGTCGGTTCGGCGACGGGTTCCACGGGCGGCTCAATCTCGGAGCCTGGATCGAAAGGGAGCGGCGGCTCGCTACCAGAGTCAAGTTGGCCTGGGGCGATGCCCCCCACTCCGGAGCGAGTCTCCAGGATTCGCAAACGCTGATCCAGGGCAGTCAGCCTGTAATCCAGACCGGTTCTGACTTGTTCTTGATGGTACTGCAATTCCTCGAGTTCGCCGCGTAATTTCCGCTGCTCAAGACGCAGTTCATCCAAGGCGGCAGTCAGACGGATCAAGCTGCGCTGCCTCCCCTCTTCGGACGCCTCCAACCGTGCCACACGGTTCTGTATCGTCGTGACCTGATCGGATCGAATTTGCGTGCTATGCAACGTGTTGTCGCGCATATTGGCCATGTCCACTTCACTCGTGCAGCCGGACAGGAGACCGGCCATGAGAAGATTGGCAAATAAGGTAAACCGTCGCATACGCAACACCTCTCTCTATTTATTGAATAACGACGAAGTGAGCCCGCCGGTTACGGCTCCACGCCGCCTCGTCATGGCCGGGATCCAGAGGCTGCTCCTCGCCATAACTGATGGTCGAGAGGCGGTCGGGGGCAATGCCCAGCACCGTCAGGTACTGCTGCACAGCGTTGGCCCGGCGTTCGCCGAGGGCAAGGTTGTAGGCGCTGGTACCGCGCTCGTCGCAGTGCCCCTCGATTTGTATGCTGGCGCCGCCATTGTCCTGTAGCCACGAAGCCTTCTCCCCGACAATGCGTTCGGCCTCAGGGGCGAGCAGAAAGCTGTCGAATGCAAAGTGGATGTCCTCGTTTACGAAAGCCGCCTGAGTCATTTCGGCCATTTCGGCTTGGCGCATGGCTTCTGCCTGACGAGCCTGCCCCTCGGCCACCATGGCGCGTTCGGTGAGCATGTCTTCTTCCGATATCGACCCGTCATCACCCATTCCGTCTGGCATGCCTGCCTCGGCGTCAGCCTCCTCGGACGAGGCCGCCATATCGGCGGGGGGCTCCGGCGCCACCGAACCGGCTTTACGCCCACAGCCTGCCAAAAGGATCGTTGACAGGAAAACAATTACCGTGATTCGCAACAGTTGAAAGACCATGACGCTGATTCTCCTATACGGTTTAGGACGATGGTTTTGCGCGCGTTACCCATTGGGGTGAGAGACAGGCGAGCCCATTGGCGGCAGAAAGTATTTTATCATGTCCGTCCTGGCGCACAATGTAGCGTTGCCATGCGTCTCCGACCCTGCTGGTGTGCATCAAGAAACGGCCGTGCGGGTCCCAAGTCGGCGCCTCATACTGACGGGGTCCGAAACTCAGGCGCTGACGTTGGCGACTTTCGGCATGGATCGTGTAAATGGCCATCGCGCGATCCTCACCGCGTCCTACATAAGCGATGGTATCGTCCCGCGGCGACCACGCCGGGGCGGTATTGTAGGTCCCTTCAAATGTCAGACGGGCAGGCCTCCCTCCCTTCACGTTGGTGAGATAAAGTTGCGGCGAACCGCCACGGTCCGAGGTAAAGACCAGACGGCGGCCATCCGGGGCGAAACTGGGGGACACGTCAATGCCCGGATCGTTCGTCAGTCTCTTGAAACGCCGACGCCGGGTGTCATAAAGGAAGAGGTCGTTGTTGCCGTCGATCGTCCGGCTCAAGGCCAGATAGCGCCCGTCGGGCGACCAAGAACCCGCCAGCGCCAGGCCCGGCTCGCTCGTCAGGCGTTCCTCCTGGCCGTCGCGCAGGTTCAGCAGGTAAATGTCCGGCGAGCCGGCGCGGTACGAAGTGTACGCCAAAACGCTGCCATCGGGCGACAGCACAGGGGCCAGATTCAAGGCGCCGTTGGCGACGAGGCGCCGCGCGCCGTGGCCGTCATAGTCCATGCGTACGATCTCGGTCGCCTTGCTATCCGGCACGGGGCTGACACACATGACTTGGGTGTCGAACGGTCCCTGCTCGCCGGTGAAGACCTGTAGCACGTGGTCGCTGAAGCGGTGGGCCATACGCCGATGCCCCTCGCGGGAGCCCTGGTAGACCTTGCCGAACAGCATCAATTGTTGGGCGACGTCGTGGAGCGTGAGCTGCAAGGTAAGCGGCGCCCGGCCCTGGGACACGTCAAGTTGACCGGCGATAACGCCCGCAGCCCCCAGACTCGACCAGTCGCCATAAGGTAACGTCTTGATCGTCTGGACGCTATTGCCGTTTGATTCAATGATGCGGAACAGCCCGGTACGTTCGAGGTCGCGCTGCATCACGGTGCGGATTTGCTGTCCCAGCACCGGGTCTACCATTTCCCCCTTGAGTTTCGGAAGCGCAATGGGAAGGAGGTAGTCGCCCACCTGATTGATGTCGATACGGATGCGTTCCTGGGACGCCGGGTCGACAACCCAGCACAACACGAGTACTAGGGCCAAAATGCCGCAATTGCGAGACACGATTCGCATGCTTGTCCTCACGAAGACGCTGGCGGTGTAAAGTGGATCTCAGCTTCCAGGATGTCCCCCGGAAAAAACTCCGGTAGCGGCGGTAAAGGCGACGAAGCCCGCACTGCCCGTTTCAAGGCGTCATCGAACGGCCGATTGCCGGATGACGTGGTCAACTGATATCGAATCACTTGCCCCTCACGGTCAATGATCAGCAGCGCAACGGCCTGAAGCGCCTGCGCAGTCTTTTTCATCATCGGTAGATGCCAGGCCTTGGTGATACGCGCCTGCACAATTCCCTGGTAAGCCTGCAACTGTATGTTCTGCATCCGGGCGGCAATGCTGCTGTGCGTCTGGTTCGTGCTCGTCCCTTGAACGCGAGCCTGGGCGCGTCGCATGTTGGCGACCGCCCGTTGGGCGCGCGCCGCTGCCTGCGGTGAGTTGCGGCCGGCTGGCGATCTAGGCTTTGCGGTGGCTTTGGCTGCCGGTGCTGCCTTGGGTTGCGCAGCAGCGACCTTGGGCGCCGCCGGCGCTGGCTTTCTAACGGACGTTTGGGTTGGTGCTGGCTTTTTGACGGATGCTTTGGCCGGTGCGGGCTTCTTGACCCGGGTTTCGACTGCCGCTGGCTTCTCGGGCTCTTCAACGGACTTGGGCTTAGCCGCCGGTGCCGGCTTGGCAATGGCTTGCGGTTGCGATTCCGGCTCAGGAGGCAGATTAGAGCCAGGGGCATCAACCAGGGAGACCGTATGAAACGATGGCACATCCGACAGCAGCGAGCGGGCTGCGCCACTGCCGCTGAGCATCCAGCCAATCACCAAGCCGTGGATCAACACAGAAACGCCAAAGGAGGTGGCGAACAGCCTCTGTCTGGCATGACCCGGTTGATGTGAGACTTTGACGGCTTTCATCGTGTATCCGGCTCAGGTTGTGTAATCATCCCCAGCCTGAGAATGCCGGCTTTTTTGACGGCGTCCATGACCTGGACGACTCTGCCGTACGGCACCTCGGCATCGGCGCGTAGAAACATTTCCTGGTCGGGCTGCGCCTGCGACAGCACCTGTAGATGTGGACGCAATGCCTCCAGGGTATAGGCCTTGCGGTTGAGAAAAACGCTTCCTTCCTTGGTGACGGTGAGGACGAGTTGCTCCTCCGACTGCGTGTTGTGGGGCTTGTTGGTGACTTCCGGTAGGTTGACTTCCACCTCGTGCTGCAGCATGGGTGCCGTGATCATGAAAATGATCAACAGCACCAGCATGACGTCAACCAACGGCGTCACGTTGATTTCGGCAAGGGCCGCGCGACGGGATGATCGACCGCTTACCATGGTGGGTATCCTTCATCAATGCTGCAACGGCACATGGCCGCCGGCCGTCGGCATCTCGGATTCTGCCATTGGCACCGCCTCGAACATCTGCAGGAGCTCCTCGATGAAGCCCTGCATGTCGCTTTCCATCCGGTGTAGACGGTTGAGGAAATAGTTGTATGCGATAACGGCGGGGATGGCCGCCGCCAAGCCGGCGGCGGTCGCCACCAGCGCCTCGGAAATTCCAGGCCCCACCACGACCAGCGAGGCGCTGCCTCCCTGACCCACGGCGTGAAATGACTGCATAATGCCCCATACGGTGCCTAGGAGACCGATGAAAGGCGTGACGCTGGCGGTTGTGGCCAGAAAGGGCAGGCCGACCTCAAGCTCTCCCGTTTCGACCGCCAACCGTGCGTCGAGCGTCTGGCGTAAGCGGTCCAAGCCCCTTCCGGAGAGGCCGGGCGCGCTGCCGTTGCTCGATACCGCGGCATACCGATGCGCGGTACGCAATAGCCTTGCCATCGGCGACTGCGAGAAGCGCCGCGCCGCGGCTGCCAGGAAGGCAAAATCCTGCGCCGACTGGAAGGCACGCCGAAAGCGCCGGTCATACCGCTGCACACGGCGGAGCTGACGCGATTTGTTGAAGATGATAGCCCAGCAGACGACAGAGGCGAGAACAAGGGAACTCAGAACAAGGAGCTGCACAATCGTACCGAGACCTGCGAGCATCGGGATAATGTTCTGCAAGCCGGCACCAAAGTATGAAGCCATATGCTCTGCTGCCTCCTATCAGGCAAGTGATAGGTCAAGTCGTGGCTCTGTGGGGTCGCGGTTTTGGCTGCTACAGATCGCCAACCACGATGGAGCAGCAGTATATCACGCTTGTAAAGCCCCTGCATCGCCATTTGGCGGCCAATACCCTCTCAAAAAGGGGCGTTGCCGCCTCCGTTGGTGCGTCAATCCGGCCCATCCGAGCGCCTTGTCGTGGCTTGACATGGAAAAGCCGGGGGTGCTACTTTCCGGCGCAAAGCAGCACGGTGTCCTGGGCGAGGAAGGTTCAATCGAACACGGCTATTAAGGTCCATCGCATCACGGGGGAGAAATTTTATGAGACGCAGGCAACTTACACTGATGGCGCTGCTGATTGGCATGCTCGGGTTGGTTCTCATGCTGACCGGCGCACAGGCGCAAGACGATGAGCATTTCTTGGGCTATCGGCAGAAGGTGATGAAGTCCATGGGGGCCAGCATGGGGGCGATTGGCGACATTTTGAAGCACAAGCTGCCTTTTGCAGGCCATATCGGGGTGCATGCCAGTGATATCTCGCGCATGGGCGCGGTGATTGCCGGGGCATTTGAGAAAGAGATCACCGAGGGGCGTACCGATGCCAAGCCCGAGGTCTGGCAGGATTGGGACAAATTCGTGGCCGCGGCAGAGACGCTCCAGGAAGAAGGCGCCAAGCTGGCCGATGTCGCTTCCGCCGGCGATATGGCGGCCATCGGCGCGCAGGTGAAGAACCTCGGCAAAGCCTGTGGCGACTGCCACAAGCCGTTCCGTAAACCCAAAGAGGAGCGGTTCAAAAGATAAGCGCCTTGCGGGATCGTGCTGCTTGCTCTATCCCTACGGTTGGCGGCCGTTCCGGCCGCCTCACCCATCCATCATTCTCCCAATATCAAAGTTGTGTCGGCAGGGTTGTCGGCGTTGTCCAGGAAGACTCGGAAGCGAGTCTTGTCCGTGGCGTGCGGATAGGCCTCCGCGGCACGAATACGCCCGCTCTGCACGTGTTCCAGCAGCGCGTCGTCGAGCGCTTGCATGCCGTGCGCCCTACCGGTTTGCAGCACGGTGGGAATCTGGTGGGTTTTGCCGTCCCGAATGAGGGCGCGCACCGCCGGGGTGGCGAGAAGGATTTCCAGCGCGACGCAGCGGCCGGCGGCATCGCGCCGCTTCAACAGCACCTGCGCCACGATGGCCTGTAGCGAGTCGGCCAGGGTTGCACGAATCAAAGACTGTTGCGCGGCGGGGAACAGATCCACCATGCGGCTGATGGTGGCGGCGGCGCTCCGGGTGTGCAGCGTGGCGAACACCAGATGCCCGGTCGAGGCCGCTTCGATGGCGAAGCGAATCGTTTCCAAATCGCGCATTTCGCCCACCATGATGATGTCCGGATCCTCTCGCAACACCGCCCGCAACGCCGCGGCGAACGTGCGCGTATGGCTGCCGACCTCGCGCTGATTGACCACGCAGTTTTTGTTGGCGTGGACGAATTCCACCGGGTCCTCGATGGTCAGGATGTGGTCCCTGCGGTGCGTGTTGGCGTAATCGATCAACGCTGCCAAGGTAGTGGATTTGCCGCTCCCGGTCGGCCCGGTGACCAGCACGAGCCCCTGCGGCAAGAGGGGTAATTTGAGCAGGATGCGCGGCAGCCCGAGTGCTTCGAGGCTGGGAATGGTGGTGGGAATTTGTCGGAACACCGCTGCGACGCCGTGTTGCTGCAGGAACAGGTTGACCCGGTAACGCGACAAGCCGGGCGGCGCGTGGGCAAAATCAGCGTCCCCCGTTTCCTCAAACTGTTTCACCAGGGTCGCCGGGGTGACTTCATACAGCATGGTCTTGAGGTCGTCGTTGCTCAAGGCGGGGTAACGCACGCGCTGCAGGTCGCCATTGACTCGCAATAGGGGCGGGGAGCCAGAGGCCAGGTGCAGGTCACTCGCCCCCTGCTCCGTCATGAGCTTGAAGAAGGCGTCGAGTTTGGCCATGGTGTGATTCCGCGTCCGGAGGGCATCGGCCGGGTTACTTCACCAAACGCAGGTGCCCCCGTTTGCGAGGCGTTTGGGAGGCTGGCGCCTCGCCGTTGCCGCGCGGCAACGCTTTCGGCCCTAGCTTGCGCGCTGCGTCAGGAGCTGGCGCGGCGGTCTGCTTCACCTGCAACTGAGCCTTGAGACTTTCCAGTACCTCGGGCGAGGCGCTTTCTTGCCACAGGGCGCCTTCCATGGTGTGCGGATTGAACGCCGCCCACAGCGCGTCCATGGCGACGTAGCAATCGAATCGCCGCCCGCCGAACGACAGATTGACGCTGATACCGTCCTCAGTCACGTCGATGGGGCGCGGAAAATCGCGATTGAGGATCAGTCGCAGGGCCGGGTTCTGGGCTTGGTGCGGCGGAACGCAGACGTCGGGGTGGCGCGCATCAAGGCACAGCATGGTGTCTCCCTCTGCCAACAACTTGAGGACGACCGCTTCTTTGCTGACTGGAGCCGAATTCATAATTATTCCTGATTCGATTGGAGGGAGGACAGGTTGACAGCCAAATTCGCGGCTCACTCTAGCAAGGGGCATGGGCAGGGTCAAGCCGTTCCAGGCACCTCGGGAAGCGATCCGCGTGGTCTTGAGCGCTCCTTTCCGGGTGTGTACGATGGGCGCCTTCACAAAACCGCACGGCGCCGGATGGGCCGGCAATTCCTACCTGCGAGAGGGGAATCGTGATGCAACTTGGATTTATCGGGGTCGGGAACATTGGCACGCCGATGTGTCGCCACCTGATCGAGGCCGGCCATGACGTGTTGGTATTCGACGTGCATCCATCGAACTTGGCACGCATGGTCAGCCTGGGCGCTCAGCAGGCCGAGAGCCCCAAGGCGGTGGCGCTGGCGTGCGACATCGTGTTCAGCTCGCTGCCGGGGCCGCGGGAAATCGAGCAGGTGGCGCTGGGGACCGACGGCATTGCGGACGCCGCGCGCCCGGGCCTGATCTACGTCGATCTGAGCACCAATTCCCCGACCGTGGCGCAACGGCTGTGCGCCACCCTTGCGGCCAAGGGGGTCACAATGCTGGATGCGCCGGTGAGCGGCGGCGTGGCGGGCGCCGAGGGAGCCACGCTGGCCGTCATGGTGGGCGGCGACGCGAGTGCCTTTGAAACCGTCCGGCCCCTGCTGCAGCACATCGGCGCCAATGTTTTCCGGGTCGGCGATAGCGGCAGTGGCTGCGTGGCCAAGGTGGTCAACAACATGCTGGCCTTCGTCAACTCCATGGCGGCATTCGAGGGCATGCTGCTGGGCGTCAAGGCGGGCGTCGACCCGCAGATTCTGCACGACATCGTTCAATCCAGCAGCGGCGCCAGCTGGGCCATGCGGCAGTTTCCCCACAAGATTTTCGCCGGGGATTTCTCCCCCGGCTTCACCATCGACTTGGCGCACAAGGATTTGCGTCTGGCGCTGGAGCTCGGCGATGAGCTGTCGGTGCCGTTGGTGATGGGCAGCGTGTGTATCAACCTGATGCGTCAGGCACGCGCCAACGGCCGCGGCGGGAACGATTTGAGCGGCATGATGCAGGTGTTAGAGGATAATTTGGGAATGCAGGTGCGCCGGCCGCCAAAGGACAATTGAGGCCGGCGCCGGCGGGTGAGTGGATCAGCGGCGTTCGGTTTCTTCGAAGCCTTGCCAGGGGTGCACGCCCGGCCCCTCGTGCGACGCGACAACGTGATCGGCCCGGCGGTCCACCGGCGGCTCGACGTGAACCAGGCGATCCTCGGAATAGGCTTGGCCGTTCACCATGATGGGGGCGCTTCGATTGAGAACGTCCTCGCCCTCAACCTTCTTCTGCAGCAGCATGAGCCCCTCCAGCACCGCCTCCGGGCGCGGTGGGCAACCTGCGATGTACACGTCCACCGGAATGATGCGGTCGATGCCCTGTACGGTGGCGTAATTCCGGTAAAACCCTCCCGAAGCCGCGCAGGCCCCAAAGGCGATCACCCACTTCGGCTCGCACATCTGATCGTAAACGCGCTTGAGAACCGGTGCGATCTTGTGGTTGATCGTGCCGACGACCATGAGCAGGTCCGATTGCCGGGGCGAAAACCGCGGCAGTTCCGCGCCGAAACGGGCAACGTCGTAATGCGATCCCCAGGTGGCCATGAATTCCATGCCGCAGCAAGCGGTCACGAAGGGCAGGGGAAAGAAGGAGTTCTTGCGGCCCCAATTGATGATTTTGTTGAGCTGCGAGGTGATGAATCCGCTCCCAAAGATCGTTTCCAGTCCCACTGGGTTTCCTTTCTACGGCGCAACGAGCAAGTGAGGACGCTTCAGTCCAGGCGGGCAACCAATTCTGGCATTGTAAACGTCAGGGCATGCCTGAAGCAAGCCGCGGCACGGCCCGCTACAGGTTAAGCGCACATGGCGTCATCCGGTTAACTTCGGCAACAGACAGAACGTTTTCGTATCAACCTGTAGGTCGATAGCGAACCGTAAGCCGACATTCCGCTGCGCTCAGCGGCTTTCTGCTGTCGGGTTACGCCTACGGCCAACCCGATCTACTTAATCGCCGGTAGCGCCAGGTTGTGCTCCCGGTACGCGGTTGCCCCCAATCCCGCACTTCACCTGTAGTGCCAGTGATCGTCAACGATATCCACATCGGGCGTGCCGTGTTCCCGACGCCTCCGCTCAGGCCGCTTGTCAACCAGACGGGTCGGTTTTACCACGCGGCATCGTCCAAATTAAGGAGATGCCCCTCACCGCCTATGCCAGACGACGCCCAAGTCCTTCTGCAGGAAGCCCTTGCTGCCAACCGCCGCCTCCTCTTTCTCCTCGTCGGCCTGCCCGGCAGCGGCAAGACCACCTTCGCCAGAAGGCTGGCCGCCCGCCTGCGGCCCGCTACGGATGTCCGCATCCTTTCAACCGACTGCTTGATTGAAAAGGAAGCCAGGCGACAGCAAAGGACTTACAACGAACTGTTTGACAACCTGAGCCGACCCGCCGAACACCATTACAGACGTACCCTGCGGAGATACCTACAGACAGTTGCCGTCATCATTCTCGACCGCACCCACCTCTCAGCCAGGGCTAGAGCCCGCGTGACAACCCTTGTTGAGCGATATGCCCCCGACCGCCTCTGCTTGGCCGTCGTCATGCCCACCAGCCTCGACGAATGCCTCACCCGCAACGCCCGGCGGTCCTCCGGCCGGGCCATCCGGGAAGCCAAAGTCCGCTGTATGCACGCTACTATTTTCGAAACGCCAAACCCGGAGAGTGAATCCGACCTCGTTTTCACCAATCCGGAAGCATGCCTCAATGCGACCAACCGCGGCGTCGGGTCATGGCCACCCCCACGTTGACACCGGAATCGAGCCTTTCGGCACGCTACATCATTGACTTTGTTGACGATGCTCGATTTCTACCCCCGCTTTGATTTCCGCGGTCTCCGATGCGGCATCTGCGGCGTAAGTCTTAAGTGATTCGGCCAGCATCTGGGCGACAAAGAGAATAACGGCCACGTCATCGAGCAGGCCGGCTCCTGGGATGAAATCCGGTACTGCATCCAAGGGGGAAATCAGGTAGACGAGAGAGCCAACGGCTGCGGCCTTCTTGCCCCAGGCCACGTTCGGGTCCTTTATGAAACTCCACAACAACTGAACTTTGTCCCATATTTTCACCATAGGGCCTCGGTTCATGGCGCCGAGTTTCCTGGCAATCGTCGGGAAGTCCTTTAAAGAGGCTCGCTTTGCGAATTTCCTCAGCAATGCCATTTTTTCCATACTGCTGTTCTCCTCTTCCAGAGCCTGGCCATCCATAGCGCGGTGGAATGCCGAATTACGTTTCGCTAATCCGACTTAAAGCTCTACCGGATCAAAAAGCCCTCGCGTTGGCATGCGCGTAGAGGCATCCAGTACGGTGACACCCACAATCTGGTTATCCCGGTAGCGCAACAGGAAACCTTCGTCCGTCATGTCCGTATCCGTGGCCTGCTGCGGACGGACAAAGCTGACATAGAGCACATCGGCCTCCCGATTATAATCCACCCAGTACCGAGAAGCCGGAAAACCGAAGGGTACTGCCCGTGCGAGCGAAAGGGCCTGCTCAGGGGTCAGGACCTGCTCCATAGAGCCTTCCTCCTGTCAATGTTGCGTGTGAAATACGCCGTGAATGATAAAACCATCTTCACCAGACACCTGCCGATAGACAACCATCAAATATCGCTGGTGCCCGTAGTTCCGCACCGCAACCAATGAGCCGCGATAACCACGGAGGATAAGATCGGGATTCTCAACAACGTCGAACACATCCTCATATGGGTGTGGTCGGCAAACTCCGCTTGGTTCACCGCGACATCACCGGCCCGCCGCCGCGCGGCCCGTTCACCAAAACATCGCCCAGCCCGACCGCGACCTACCCGGCGTTGTGGAACCACAGCGCCACGAAAGAGACGCGAATGGGTCGGCGCCCCTGATTCCCAACTGCTGGTCAGGCGCGGTATGGAAGCGATTCTAATGTGCATCCCGTTCGACACTCCTCCTCATCCCACGCGATGTCTTGCCAGTTATGGATTAAGGCAGGCAAGCGGACAAAAGGGGTCTGATCACTCCTGATGCCCTTGCAACCGGGCAGCCAGGACGCCGGAGAGCATTCCGAACAGGTGGCCTTCCCAGGAAATGAAGGAGCGGCTGGGCAGAACGCCCCAGACGAGGCCGCCGTATAAGAACAGGGTCAGCAGCGTCGCCAGGATGGCCCCGGTGCTGCGCTCGTACCAGCCGCGCGCTAACAGATAGCCGAAGTATCCGAAGATCAGGCCGCTCGCCCCGATGTGGTAGGAAGCCCGCCCAAAGAGCCACAACGCCGCCCCACCGCACAGGATGACAAAGACGGAGACGGCCGCAAACGCCTTGATGCCGCGCAGGGCGACGAGGCCGCCGAGCACCAGGAAGGGCACGGTGTTGACCATGGCATGGCCTACGCTGCCATGTATGAAGGGGCTGAGCGGGATGCCGATCAGCCCCGAAAGGCGGCGCGGCAGAATTCCCAGGCTGTAGAGTTGGCGGACCGACAGGAAGTTCACCAATTCCACGGCCCAGATGAGGACGATGGCGCCCAGAATCAGGGAGGCACTGGTCTTGAGCCGGGCCATCATGGGGCGTGCCGTCATCCGATTATCGTACCCGCTGTCCCGGCTGACGCGGCTGGGCAAACTCCGCTACCACCACGTCCGTGCCGTCGGGTCCCGCGGCCAGCAGCATGCCCTCGCTGACGCCAAACCGCATCTTGCGGGGTTGCAGATTGGCGACCACGATGACCTGCCTGCCGAGGAGCTTTTCGGGGGCGTACGACTGCCGAATGCCGGCAAAAATGGTCCGCTGCTCGCTGCCAATGTCGACCTTTAAGCGCAGCAGCCGGTCCGCTCCTTCCACCGTCTCGGCCTGCAGCACGGTTGCCACCCGCAGATCGACACGGCTGAAGGCATCGATATCGATCTGAGGCTCCAGCGCCTCGACCGGTTGCGCCGTCGGGCTGGCGGGAATAGCATCGAGGTTTTCCTTGCTGGCCTTGACCATGGCGCTGACCTGCTTGGCGTCCACCCGTTCGATCAGCCGCTCGAAAGCGCCGATCTCGTGCGCCTCCAGATCGAAGCGCGCCGTATCGTCAAACAGCAGCGGCTCGACGCGTAGGATCGCCTCCACGTCCGCGGCGTATTTCGGCAGCGCCGGCTTGATCAGCGCCGCCGCCGTACGGCAGCAATTCACCGCGAACGTGCACACCGCCTGCGCCGCCTGCGGGTCTTGCTTAACCAGTTCCCACGGCGCCGCGTCTTGAAAATACTTGTTACCGACCTCGGCAATCGCCACGATCTCTTGCACGGCGCGGTTGAACTCCAGGCGTTCATAGGACGCCCGTACCCGCGGCAAGCGTGCCCGGATATCGTCGATGAGCGGCTGCACGGCGGCATCGAGCCGCCCGAGCCGGCCCTCGAAGTGCCGGTTCACGAACGGTACCACGCGGCTGACCAGATTGGCGATCTTGTTCACCAGTTCGGCATCGACCCGATGCACGAACTCCTCCAGGTTGAGGTCGAGGTCGTCGATGCGCCCGTTGATCTTGGCGGCGTAGTAGTAGCGCAGGTATTGCGGGTCGAGGTGGTCGAGGTAGGTGCGCGCCGTGATGAACGTGCCGCGCGTCTTGGACATCTTCTCGCCGTTGACGGTGAGGAAGCCGTGCACCAGCACCTTCTTCGGCAGTGTGTAGCCGGCGCCGTGCAGCATGGCGGGCCAGAACAGGGCGTGGAAATACGTGATGTCCTTGCCGACCACGTGGTAGATCGTCGCCTCCGGGTTGTGCCAGTAGGCGTCGAAATCGCGCCCCGTGTCGCCGCAGAACTTCTGCGTGGTGGCGATGTAGCCGATGGGCGCGTCGAGCCAGACGTAGAAGTACTTGTCGTCCTCGCCGGGGATCTTGAATCCGAAATACGGACCGTCGCGGCTCACGTCCCAATCCCGCAGCCCCTCGTTGATCCACGTCTCCAAGAAGCGCCGCACCTCCGGCTGCACCCGACCCGGCGTGCCAACCCAGTCGCGCAGAAAGTCCTCGTAGGCGCTCATGGTGAAAAAGTAGTGCACCGATTCCCGCATCGTCGGCTCGGCGCCGCACAGCACGCAGTGGGCGTCGCTGAGGTCGGTGGGGCTGTAGGTGGTGCCGCACACCTCGCACACGTCGCCGTACTGCTCCGCCGCCTTGCAACTGGGGCAGGTGCCGCGAATGAAGCGGTCGGGCAGAAAGCGGCCGTCCCGCTCGCAGTAGTATTGCGTCACGGGCCGCGTTACAATGTGGCCCCGCTCGCGCAGGCGCTCGAAGATAGTCTCCGAATGGTATTGATTTTCCGGGCTGTTGGTGGTGTAGAAGCAGTCGAAGGCGACGGAAAAATCGGCAAAATCCCGCTGGTGCTCGACGTAGAAAGGCGCGATGTATTCCTCTGGCGTCACCCCGGCGCGCCAGGCGTTGACCTCGATCGGCGTGCCGTGCGTATCATCCGCGCACATGTACACAACGTCCTGCCCCGTCATCTTGAGAAAACGCACCAAAATGTCCGTCTGGATATATTCGAGCATATGGCCGAGGTGAATGCTGCCATTGGCGTACGGCAGCGCACTGGTAACGAGGACGGGAGCAGCCATGGGCGGTCCTTTATTAAAGCTTGCTAGCCAGAAGCTGGGGATGGGTTGGACGCTGAATGGGCCTCACTATAGCCTATTCCGGCCCCCTACGCATTGGATGGCGCGGCTTGCGGAACGCCCTGTTCATGCCTTCGGAGAGGAGCCTCGGCGTGCCATCCGGTCCACCCAGCACGGCGGCTGAAGGCGGGCAGCCCCTGGCCGCCCGCTTGCGCCCGCGTACCCTGCAGGAGTTCATCGGCCAAGACCACATCGTCGGCCCCGGCCGCCTGCTGCGCCGCGCCATTGAGGCGGACCAGCTCTCCTCCCTGATTTTCTACGGCCCCCCCGGAACCGGCAAAACCACCCTGGCGATGGTGATTGCCAACACCACCCGCAGCCACTTCCTCACCATCAACGCGGTGCTGGCTGGCGTCGCCGACATTCGCAACGCCATCACCGAGGCGCGGCAGCGCGCGGAAGGCTTGCAACAGCGCACCATCCTGTTCGTCGACGAGGTGCACCGGTTCAACAAGGCGCAGCAGGACGCGCTACTGCCGCACGTCGAAAACGGCACCATCATCCTGATCGGCGCCACCACCGAGAACCCGTACTTTGCGGTCAACCGCGCCCTGACCAGCCGCAGCCGAATCTTTCAGTTGCGCTCGCTGGGCGACGCCGATCTGCACGCTATCGCCGAGCAGGCGCTGCGGGACCCGGAGCGCGGCTACGGCGGTCGCTGCGTCGACGTGCACGAGGACGCCATGGCGCACTTGGTGCGGGTGGCCAATGGCGATGCACGCGGCGTTCTCAACGCCCTTGAACTGGCGGTTGAAACCACCCCGCCGCAGGCCGACGGGCGTTTCGTGATCGACATGCAGGTGGCGGAGGAGAGCATCCAGCAACGTGCCGTGCTGTACGACAAGGAAGGCGACTACCACTACGACACCATTTCGGCGTTCATCAAGTCGCTGCGCGGCTCGGACCCCGACGCGGCGATGTATTGGCTGGCCAAGATGGTGTACGCCGGCGAGGACCCGCGCTTTCTGTTCCGCCGCATGCTCATTTTCGCCAGCGAAGACGTCGGGCTTGCCGACCCGCACGCGGTGACGGTGACCTTGAGTTGCGCCACCGCGTTCGACCGCGTCGGCTTGCCGGAGGGCCGCTTTCCCCTGGCGCAGGCAGCGCTCTACCTGGCCACGGCGCCGAAATCCAACTCGATCTTCGCGTTCTTCGACGCGCTGGGCGTGATCGAGAACGAGCGCGAGGGCGACGTGCCCGCCCATCTCAAGGACGCCAGCCGGGACGCCAAGCAATTCGGGCACGGCGAGGGGTATCTCTACCCGCACGCTTACCGCGATCATTGGGTGGCGCAGCAGTACCTGCCCACCCACATGCAGGGCAAGGTGTTTTACGAGCCCGGCGCTCTGGGCTATGAGCAAGGCATCCGCCAGCAGGTGATGGGGCACCGCGAGGCGCAGCTTGAGGCGATGTTGGACGTCGACGGCGAGGCGGTGGGCGAGGTGTTCACCTACAGCGATGCCGGGCGCGCCCACGACCGCTGGCTGCAGCGCACGGTCAGCCGCGCCGGGCAGCATCTCGGCGCCCTGCGCGACCGCGTGCTGGACGCGGCAGCCCTGCAACGCCACAGCTTGGTGCTGGACGCCAATGCCAACACCGGCCTGCTGACCTGGGAAGCCCTGCGGCGTGCCCCGGAGGGCGGCGTCTGGACGCTGGCGCACGACGGGCGCAGCGCCGAGGCGGTGCGGCAACAGGCGGCGCGGCTGCCGGAGCTGCAACGTCCGCGGCTGCTGGTCGGCGGCGCTCAGGATTTACCGGCACTGCTCAAGGCATGCGGGGATGAGGCGGTGCGGTTCGACGCGGTGGTGGGCCGCAACGTCTTGAGCGGACACGCGGATAAATCCAGTGTGTGCGCCGTGCTGCGCGCCTGCCTGCGGGACACGGGGCGGCTGTGCCTGGCCGAGGTCGTGCCGCGGCGTGCGCAGCGCCTCTCGGCGTTGGTCGATCCGGCGACTCTGGGGGAGGATTTGGTTGCCCGCTTACAGGCAGCCGAGGTTGCCATGTACCAAGCGGACGACGACCCTCTGGTCAACTGGGACGCACCGGATCTGGAAGCGATTTTGCGCCTGGCCGGGTTCGAATTGCGAACGCCGCTGGGCGCCGAGGCACAGGACGAGGAGCGCCGCATCACCGCCGAGGCGTTGGCGCGTTGGTTCGACCGACAGGCGGCAACTCGGCGCCCGTCCTATGCCCAACACCTGCTGAAGTGCCTGAACGCGGACGACGTCAACCGTGTTGAGGCGTGCTACCGCCAGCAACTGCTTGATCAGATCGTGCCGTGGCGTACGTCGTGGGTGTACGTGACGGCCACGCCCGTTCCCCTGACCCTGACCTGATTCTGTGAGAGGAAGCCTGACACATGGAATGCCGAAGCGCAGCGGCCACCCGCACGAGGTGGATGCCGTGATCCCGGAGCCTGAAGTCTTGCGGCAGGACGGCGACCCCGCCAAGTGCGAGCGTCGCATGCTGACCATCCACGCTCACCCCGACGACGAAGCTTCCAAGGGCGGCGGCAGCGCGGCGCGTTATGCAGCGGCCGGCGTCGGCGTGGTGCTCGTTTGCTGCACCGGGGGGGAAGCCGGTAGCGTTCTCAATCCGGCGCTCGATCAGCCGGAGGTCAAGGAACGCCTGCCGGAGCTGCGCCGCCGGGAATTGATCGAGGCAACGGCCCATCTCGGCTATCAGCGCGTGTGGATGCTCGGCTACGGGGACTCCAACATACCGGCGAGCAATGAGCCGGGCACCTTTGCGGCGGCGCCGCTCGACGAAACGGTGCGAGCGTTGGTGCGTCTCATCCGCCGGGAGCGGCCCCACGTGATGGTGACCTACCCCGCCAACCAGCGCGGCTACCGGCACCCCGATCATCTGCGGGTGCACGACGCCTCGCTGCCCGCCTACAGGGCGGCCCGCGATCCGGCGTTTCATCCCGAGCTGGGTGAACCGTGGGCGCCGCAGAAGCTGTACTACATCCTGTGGTCGCGCGCCCGCCTGGTGGCTCGCCATAAGGCGTTCACGCAGCTTGGCCTGCCGTCGCCGCTCAACCCCAAGCGTTGGAAGCGGCGCCGCTCCATGGATCATTTCCTGACCACCAAGGTGTTCGTCGGCGATCATTGGGAACAGACCCGCAACGCCCTGCGCGCCCACGCCACGCAGGTTGATCCCAACTCGCGGCACTGGTTCGGCCTGCCGCCACAGGTGGACCGGGCCGCCTACCCTTACGACGACTATATCCTGGCCCGCAGCGCGGTGCCGACGAAGCTGCCGGAGGACGATCTCTTTGCCGGTGTCACCACCGATGGGGCATAACCCTCCCTCTCCCTGGGAGCGGGCCGGGGTGTGCGGGTGGTCAGCGCGGCGAGTACGCCGTCGGGCGCAGGATGCAATGCTGGCTGGCGCGTACCAGAGCGCCCTCGGCCTCCGAGTCCGCCCGCGCCTTTTGCCAGTCCGGATCGGCCTGAAACGCCGTGAAACTCTTCTCGCGCGATCCCAGGTCCGGGTGCCCCAGCAGGTAGACCAGACGGTTGCTCGTGCCCACGTCCTCGACCCAATAGGCGATGTTGGCGATGCCGTGCTTTTCGAAGAGTTTCATGGTGTGGTTGGCGAAGCGGTCGTTCAGGTTCGGCAATTTGCCCGGCATAGCGTCGTAGACGCGCAATTCCTGCACGTTGGTGTCGATGCGCGGCTCGGGCGAATACGGCGTCAGCCGCATGAAGGTATTCACCACCTGCGCCACGATGGGGCCGTCGGCTTCCGTCTGCGAGCGCGCCTGCTGCCAGCCCGGATCGGCCTGAAAGGTGCCCCACTTGGCCTCGCGGTCCGCCATGCTGTCGAACGTCAGGATGTACGTCAGCCGGTTGCTGATGCCGATTTCGTCGGTCCAGAATCCCAGCATGCCGATGCCGTGTTTGCGGAAAAACCCCATGGTGTGGTCGGCGAAGCGCGCGTTCAGAGCCGCCAAGCGGCCCGGCACGGTGTAGTAGACACGTGATTCGTAGAGCATGATGTCTCCTCTCAGGGAAATGACGTGTGGCTGATAAGCTGGTGTGAGCCGCCTGTTTTGCGGCGCGGCGGTTCATCATATACTCAGGCCCGCACCTTTGGAAGCGCCGCAAGGCGCCTATGAAACCACCAACGAAGGGAGTCTGAACGTGCACAGGCAATTGCAAGGAAAGCTGCTTTGGGCGATAAGTCTGCTGGTTTCAGGAACCCTCGCCATGCTGTGGCCCATCAGCTTAGCAGTCGGGCAGCCCGAGACGATCGAGGTGCGAGTGGAGACCGGCAGTCAGGATGGGCACCTGCGGTTCGTACCGGACAAGCTCCGGTTCCAGCGCGGCAAGTACTACAAGCTGGTCATCCACAATCCCAGCAGCCAGGCGCATTACTTCACCTCGGACGGCTTGGCGACGCGGGTCTTCACGCGCAAAGTGGAATTCATCGACGGCAGCGGCAGCACGGTGGCGGAGGTGCACGGCGACGTCCGCGACATGGAATTGCTCCCCGGCGCCACCCTCGCCTGGTACTTCTATCCGATGACCAAGGGCAAGGGCCTGCGCCTCTACTGCCATAAAGAGGGGCATACCGAGGCGGGCATGGTCGGCGAGATCGAGATTTTCGGGCCGCCGCCATTTTCGAATTAAAGCAGGGGATCCAAAACACGGCGCGCGGGCGCGGCTGCCCGGCCCGCGGATAAAGGGAGGCACGATGAGACTGGACGGCAAGATCGGCGTGGTGACGGCGGCAGGCTCCGGCATGGGGCGGGCCGGGGCGTTGCGCTTTGCGCGGGAAGGGGCGTCCGTTGGCGTGGTGGACATCAACACGCAGGCCGTTGAGCGCGTGGTAACGGAGATCGTTAGCGCCGGCGGGCGCGCCACGGGGATCATCGCCGACCTGCGGCAGGATGCGGACGCCCGCCGCATTATCGCTGAGACCGGCGACGCCTTCGGCGGGCTCGATTTCGTTTGGAATCACGTCGGCCATCCCGGTCCGGCCGCAGTGGAAGGGGTGGATTGGGCGGCTTACGAGTTGGCCATGGACCTCAACGTGCGCTCGGTGATCGTGACGACCGAGGCCGCCATTCCCCAGCTCCGGGCGAGAGGCGGCGGCGCCTTGCTGTTCACCGCCTCGGTGTCCGGGTTGGTGGGCTCGCGCATGAGTCCAATCTATTCAGCCGCCAAGTTCGGCGTCAACGGCTTCATGAAAGCGCTCGCCTTGCGGTTGGCGCCCGACAACATCCGGGTGAATTCCATCTGCCCCGGTCCTATCGACACGCCCATGCTGCGCGTTTTCGTCAAGCGCCCGGACCAGCCGGGAACCGAGGACCTCGACGTGGAGGAACTGATCCACAGGCGCCAGGACCGCGTGCCCATGGGCCGCCCCGGCAAGCCGGAGGAGATCGCCAACGCGGCGCTCTTTCTGCTGTCGGACGAGGCATCGTTCGTGACCGGGGTGGCGCTGCCTGTCGACGGCGGCGCTACGGCGGGGTAGCTGTTTCTCAACTGCCACCCAGTCGGGCGCCGGGGCGCAGTCCGGCTTCCTGGGCAAAGGCGCCGGCGGCCATTTTCTTGCCGCCGGCGGGCCTGACGCGCTGGATGGCAAGGTGGCCGCCTAAAGCGGCAACGGTGATGCCGTTTTCATCCACGGCGGTCACTTCGCCGGGATGGCTGGCGGATGTGCCGGGGAGTCTGCGGGCATCGTGGATCTGTACCTCCTGTCCGGCGTGCGTGCTCCAGGCGCCGGGCTGCGGGTCGGCGCCGCGGATGAGATTCCAAACCGCGTCGAGGGGCTGGCTCCAGTCGATCTCGACCTGCTCCTTGCGGCACCAGCCTTCGTAGGTGGCGTCCGTCTCATTCTGCGGAATTTTGGGCGCCGTACCATCCCGGACCTGATCCACCGCTTCCAGCATCGCCTCCACCCCCAGGGGGTAAAGCTGGTCGAAATAGAGGCTTCCCAGCGTATCCGTATCGGCGATATCGACGGTCTTCTGCAGCAGAACCGGCCCCGTATCAAGCCCGTTGTCCGGCCAGAAAATCGTCAGGCCTGTCCGCTTCTCGCCCCAGATGATCGGCCAGTTGATCGAACTCGGCCCGCGGTGGCGCGGCAGCAGCGACGGGTGGTACTGAATGGTGCCGAGGCGCGGCAGATTCAACACCTCTTCGGGGACGAACAGCGTCACGTAGGCCATCACGCACAGGTCGCTTTCCAGTGCTGCAAAGGTGTCCCGCACTTCCGGCTTGCGGTACGACTTGGGTTGGTACACCGGCAAGTTGTGGCTCTCAGCGGCTTCCTGCAACGGATCGACGCGCCCACCGGGGGCAGCCGGGGCGCAGAACACGCCAACGACGTCCTCGCCGCGGTTCAGCAGCGCTTCCAGAATGCCTTTGCCGAAGGCTTGTTGACCGTGGACAACGATTCGCATGTCATTTTCTCCTCAAGAGGCGATGCGGGTATAAAGGTGCTATTGACTCCATGTAATGCCGACCGGGCAGTGGTCCGATCCGTATACGTCCGACAGGATCGAGGCGGACTCCAGGCGAGGCAGCAGGGCGGCAGATATCATGACGTAATCGATACGCCAGCCGACATTGCGTTCACGCGCGCCGCCCATCTGCCGCCACCAGGTGTATTGGTGACGCTCGTCGGGGTGCAGGCGGCGAAACGTGTCGATGAAGCCCGCGCTGACGAAGCCCTCAAAGCCGCTGCGCTCTTCCCGAGTATAGCCGTGATGGCCCTCGTTTTCCTTGGGCCGGGCGAGGTCGATCTCGGTGTGCGCGACGTTGAAATCGCCGCTGAATACGACCGGCTTGTGCTTATCCAGACCCTTCAAATGGGCGAGAAAGGCGCGGTCCCACTCCTGGCGCTCATCCAGGCGGCTCAGGTCGCGCTTGGAGTTGGGCACGTACACCGAGACGACGTAGAAGTCGTCGAACTCCGCGGCGACCAGGCGCCCCTCGCTGTCGAAGGATGCCACGCCGATGCCGTAGCTCACGGACACCGGCTCGCGCTTGGAGAAAATCGCCGTGCCGGCGTAGCCTTTCTTTTCGGCGCTGTGCCAGTACTGGTAGGGGTGGGACGGCAGCTCGAGCTCCACCTGCTGCGGGTGCGCCTTGGTCTCCTGCAGGCAGATGACGTCCGGGTCGTGGTCCGCCACGAACGGCAGGAAAAGGTTTTTACGCAGCACCGCGCGGATGCCGTTCACGTTCCACGAAATCAGCTTCATCGAGAAACTCCAGGAGAGATGCCCCGGCCTTGCACAAGGCAGTCTGTGGGCTTTCGGATTGGATCAGAGGATTGTAAGGGGTGTCCGCCGGGGCGGTCAAATGGCGCCGGTATCGCCGTTTGACGGGCGCGCTGCGGCCCTGTATGCTCGCTCCCTGCGCCACGGGCGAATGACGGTTCCACACTGCCAACGCCGCAGCCCGCTGTGAATATAGGATAATGTGAATGGCACCCCAGATTGCCCCCACCGAGCGACTCTTCTTTGGCTGGATCGTCTTGGCCGCCTGCTTTCTCATCACCTTCCTGGCCTCCGGCACCATGATGGCCTTCGGCGTGTTCATCAACCCGATGGCCGACGACATGGGCTGGTCGCACAGCGCCCTGTCGTTCACCTATGCCCTCTCGGCCATCGTCAGCGGCCTCGGTATCCTGGGAGTCGGATCGCTGATGCACACCCACAGCGTGCGCAAGCTGCTGCTGCTCGGCACGCTGATTCACGGCATCGGCCTGTATGCCACCAGCACCGTGACCACGGTGGAAGGCTTTTATTTCTGGTACGGCCTGGTGACCTCGGTGGGCCGCAGCGTGTTCCTGATTGCGACCGCTGCTCTGATCGCCCGCTGGTTCGAAAAGCGCCAAGGCTTCGCGATGGGCCTGACAATGGCCGGCAACGGCTTGGGGCCGTTTATCTTCTCGCCCCTGGTCACCTGGGTGATTCTGCGCTGGGACTGGCAGACGGCGTTCGTGATGCTGAGCCTGACGGTAACGTCCGCATCGGTGCTGGCCTGCCTGTTCATCCGCAACTATCCGCACGAGATGGGCCTGGTGCCCTTCGGCGCCGCTTCGGACGCCGCGTCGACGACAGCCAGCAGCAAGCGGCCCACCCGCTCGCTGGGCTCGGTGTGGCGCGACATCCTGCGCATGGAGGGCTTCTGGACCCTCGCCGTCATTAACTTCTTCTGCTGCATGTGTCACTCCGTGCCGCTGGTGCACATCGTGGTGTTCGCCCAGCACGCCGGCCTCTCCACCTTCGCCTCGGCCTGGGTGCTGGGCCTCATGTCGCTGTCGGCGGTGGCCGGGCGGGTCGCCTGGGGCGTTTTCGCCGACCGCCATGGCGCACGCCTGACACTCATTTTCACCCTGTTCATACAGGGCACCTTGGTTCTGTGGCTGGTTAACGCCGAGGACCCGGCGATCTTCTTCCTGTACGCGGTGTTCTGGGGTTTTGGCTATGGCGGCGTGAACACGCAATACGGCGTGGTAGCGCGCGAAATATACGGGTCGCGCGGCTTCGGGCCGGGCTATTCGGGCCAGATGTGCTTTGCGATGGTGGGCATGGCCACCGGCGGCTTCCTCGGCGGTTATCTCTACGATATCTCGAACGGCTACGCCGTCTCCTGGATGATCAGCTTCGCCGCCGGGCTGGTGTCGGCGCTGCTGGCCATGGACCTGATGGCGCAGAACGAAAGAGCCCAGGCCGCGGCGTCTGCACCAGTCGTCGAAACTCCCTCCCCCCTCCGCACGACCCAAGCCTGAAATACTTCAAAATAACGACACGCTGTTTTTGGTCCTCTTGGCTGATCGGGTGGTAACATGGGCTTGAGCACGTCCCCCTGCTCATCGGGGAGACCGGTTGGACAGGGTTTTCTCGGGTTCATAGACGAATTGCGTTCAGCATGAGAAAGGGACCTTGAAGTAATGGCGACCCGCGATAGCCTCACCCAGACGCCATCGGCACGACAAGAGCCGTTCGTCGATTTCCGCACGCATCCCGATCACTATCGGCACTGGACGCTCACGGTTGACGGTCGGGTGGCGACGCTGGCGCTGGATGTACAAGAAGAGGCGCCGCTCGTTCCGGGGTATGAGCTCAAGCTCAATTCGTACGACCTCGGGGTGGATATCGAGCTTTACGATGTCGTACAGCGCCTGCGTTTCGAGTACCCGGAAGTTGCGGCCGTGGTCATCGTATCCGCCAAGCCGCAGGTGTTTTGTGCCGGGGCAAACATTCGCATGCTTGGCAGCGCATCGCACGCCCATAAAGTTAATTTTTGCAAATTCACCAACGAAACGAGAAATAGCATCGAAGACGCCACTGAGCACTCGGGGCAGACGTACCTCTGCGCCGTGAACGGCACGGCATCGGGGGGCGGCTATGAGCTTGCCCTGGCGTGTGACGACATCATTCTCATTGACGATGGCGCGAGTGCGGTGTCTCTTCCGGAGTTGCCGCTACTGGCGGTGCTGCCTGGGACGGGCGGGTTGACACGGCTCGTTGACAAACGTCGTGTCCGGCATGATCGCGCCGATTTTTTCTGTACCACGTCCGAGGGCTTGCGGGGCCAGCGGGCTCTGGAGTGGAGACTTGTAGATGCCCTGGCGCCGCGCTCCCGGTTTGACGAGGTGGTGCGTGCGCGGGCCCTCGAACGCGCCGCACAATCGAACCGGCCGGCCGATGCGACGGGCATCACGCTCACGCCTTTGTCGCGTACCATCGAGGCCGACCGTATCTGCTATGACACCTTGACCGTTGACATCGATCGGGAATTGGCCGCGGCGACGTTGACGATCCAGGCGCCGGCCAAAGCTGCCCCGGCAACGCTGGAGACGATGCGCCAGGCCGGCGTGTATTGGTGGCCATTGGCCATGACGCGGACGCTCGATGACGCCATTCTGCATCTGCGCCTGAACGAAGGCGACATTGGCACGTGGGTGTTTCGCAGTGAGGGGGCGCACGCATCGGTGGAAGCGATGGAGAAGGTTCTGATCGAGCAACCTGACGACTGGCTGGTGCGTGAAATTCTGCTGTACTGGAAGCGAACGCTAAAACGCTTGGAGGTCAGTTCGCGCAGCCTGATGGCCTTGGTCGAGCCCGGCAGTTGTTTTGCCGGAATGTTGCTGGAATTGGTGCTTGCGGCGGACCGCGTTTATATGCTTGACGGGGTTTTTGAAGAGAGCGAGTTTCCCCCGGCTGCGATACGACTTTCCCCACTGAATTTCGGGCCTTTCCCGACGGTGAATGGCTTGACGCGGCTACAAAGCCGTTTTCTGTCCGCTCCCGAGCACGTCGCGTATTTGCAAACGCGGGCCGGAGAAGCGATCGACGCGGAAGAAGCCGATGCGCTTGGACTGGTGACGTTTATCCCCGACGATATCGATTGGGAAGACGAGGTGCGTTTAGCATTGGAGGAGCGCGCGAGTTTCTCGCCGGACGCGTTGACGGGTATGGAGGGGAGCCTGCGCTTTGCCGGCCCGGAAACCATGGAAAGCAAGATTTTTGGCCGTTTGAGTGCGTGGCAAAACTGGATTTTCCAACGGCCCAACGCCGTGGGCGAGGGCGGTGCCCTGACGCTGTATGGCACCGGAAAAAAGACGTCATTCGACAAAAGAAGAGTGTAGGGATGTCCATCGATTATAGCGAACGCATTCCCAATAACGTGTCGCTGGCGGACAACCGTCGCCTGCAGCGCGCCTTGGAGTCGTGGCAGCCGAATTATTTGCGCTGGTGGCATGAGCTGGGGCCGGAAGGCGCCCTGACCCATGATGTCTATCTACGCACGGCGATGAGCGTGGAAAGCGATGGCTGGGCGAATTTTGGCTACGTCAAGATGCCGGATTATCGCTGGGGGATTTTTCTTGCCAGGCCGCAGGCGGAGCGCACCATTGCGTTCGGCGACTACCGAGGGGAGCCGGCGTGGCAGGAAGTTCCGGGGGAATATCGCAGTGCGCTGCGCCGTCTCATCGTCACCCAGGGTGATACGGAACCGGCCTCGGTGGAGCAGCAGCGCCACTTGGGCGCGACGTGTCCGTCGCTCTACGACCTGCGTAACTTGTATCAAATCAATGTCGAAGAGGGGCGGCACCTGTGGGCGATGGTCTATCTGCTGCACGCCTATTTTGGCCGCGATGGCCGAGAAGAGGCGGAGGAGATGCTGCAGCGTCACTCGGGGGACCCCGATCGACCGCGCATCCTGGGGGCGTTTAATGAAAAAACGCCGCATTGGCTAGCGTACTTCATGTTTACCTATTTCACCGACCGTGATGGCAAATACCAGCTCGCCTCACTGGCCGAGTCCGGGTTCGATCCGCTGGCGCGCACCTGTCAGTTTATGCTGACGGAGGAGGCGCATCACATGTTCGTTGGCGAGACGGGAATTCGGCGCGTCGTCGAACGCACGTGCGATGTCATGGCCGCGCTCAAAACCGATGATCCTGAACGGATCCGGGCCGCCGGCGTCATTGATTTACCCACCATTCAGCGTTTCTTGAATTTTCACTACAGCGTCTCGCTCGATCTCTTTGGCCAGGAGCGCTCGACCAATGCCGCCAATTATTTCACCACCGGGCTCAAAGGGCGGTTTCAGGAAACGCGCATTGATGACGATCACCGGCTGACCGAGGACCTGTGGCCCGTGTATGTGCCGCAAGATGGAACGATTGTTCGTGAAGATCAGCCCGCGCTGCTGGCGCTCAACGAGCGCTTGCGGGATGCGTTTATCGTCGATAGCCAGCGCGGCATCGACCGGTGGAATCGAGCCATTACCCAGCGTGGCGTCGATTATCAATTAACCTTGCCGCACCGCGGCTTCAACCGTCGCATTGGCGTGTTTGCCGATATCGAAGTCTCCCCGGCCGGGAACATTGTGTCGGCCGATGCCTGGGCGCGTCAGACCCATGACTGGCTGCCGTCAGATGCGGATCACGGCTTTGTCGAGTCGCTCATGAAACCGGTGACGGCGCCGGGCGAGATGGCAAGTTGGATCGGCCTCCCGTCACGTGGCATTAACGGCCAACCTATTGATTTTGATTACGTTCGCTTTGCCTCCTAGAGCACTTTCGAATCAAAACGGCGTGTCATCCGGGATTTCCCCCTCACCCCAACCCTCTCCCGCCAGGGGAGAGGGAGCAAACTCCCTTGGCGAGGGGAGTTCAGCCCTCCGTCCCCTCCCCCCTCCGCGGGGAAGGGCCAGGGAGAGGGGGCGTATGGGCTGTCGAATATCTTCCTGATGCAATCTGAAACGGAAATGCTCTGGCAACGTCAAAGGGCCATTGGCCATGGAGAGACGTCGTGCAGGACCATACCGTCGTTGCTGATCGCGCCCCGACGCCGTCTACGATCGCGTTTGCGCCGATCTTTAACGTGGCGGTTCCCTTCATTGACCGTCACCTCTCAGAAGGACGGTCGGAGAAGGCGGCCATTCGCACCGTTGCGGGCGACGTGACTTACGGCGAGCTCGCCGAGCAGGTCAACCGTTGTGGCAATGTCTTGCGCGAGATGGGGCTCGTGTCGGGTGATCGCCTGCTGATGATCGTCAAGGATTGCCCTGAGTTCTTTTACTTGTTCTGGGGGGCGATCAAGGCCGGGGTCGTACCGGTGCCCGTCAATACCCTGCTGCGCGCGCCCGACTATCAATACATGATCGATGATTCGGCGTGTGCGGCAGTCGTCTATTCACCGGAGTATGCGGCGGAAGCGGTGCCGGCCCTTGCCTCCGCCGCCCGGCGTCCGCAAGTCTTTGCGACCGCAGGTGATGATGCCGCGCTTCAGGCGCGTTTGGCGCGGGCCTCGACGGCGCTTGATGCGGTCGCCGCGGCGGCGGATGACGACTGCTTTTGGCTCTATTCCTCCGGCTCCACGGGACGACCGAAAGGCGCCGTGCACCGGCATCGCGATATCGTGGTCACGTGTGTGCACTACGCGGTGGATACGCTGGGCATGGGCGAGGGGGATATCTGTTTTTCCGCCGCGAAATTGTTTTTTGCCTACGGTCTGGGCAACGCCATGGCCTTTCCGCTCTGGGCTGGGGCAACGGCGGTGTTGAGTGATCAGCGCCCCTCCCCAGAGGTGACCTTCGATCTTATCGAGTGTTTTAAGCCCACCCTTTATTTTGGCGTCCCGACGCTCTACGCCGCCCAACTGCGAGAGCTGGAGCAGACGCCGCGCGACGTGTCGTCGCTGCGCCTCTGCGTCTCAGCCGGAGAGGCGCTGCCGCCTGATATTTTTCGCCGTTGGCAGGCCCTGACGAACCTCGTTATTTTGGACGGAATCGGTTCCACGGAGCTGTTGCACATCTTTATTTCCAATCGTCTTGAGGACTACAAGCCGGGCTGCAGCGGCCGGGTGGTGCCGGGTTATGAGATGCAGATTGTCGATGAGAATGATGCCCCGGTAGCGCCGGGTGAGGTGGGTCGCTTACTGGTCAAAGGCGATTCGGCGGCGCGCTGTTACTGGAACAACCCGGCAAAAACGGCGGCCACGATGCGCGGCGAGTGGGTCAACACCGGCGATACCTATTTGCAGGATGACGAGGGCTACTACGTCTACTGCGGGCGCAGCGACGACATGCTGAAGGTCGGCGGCATCTGGTGTTCCCCGGTGGAGATCGAGAGCCGCCTCGTCGAGCATCCCAAAGTCCTCGAAGCCGCGGTCGTCGGCCGTGCCGATGACGACGACCTCATCAAGCCCGAGGCCTATATCGTGTTGCGTGACGCCGGCGATGCCAGTGACGCCATGGCGAATGAGTTGTCGACGCACTGCCAGGACGGCTTGGCACGCTACAAGTACCCCCGCTGGATTCATTTTGTCGACGATCTGCCCAAGACGGCGACGGGTAAAATCCAACGTTTTCAATTGCGCAAGAGGGACTGAGGGGAGCTCTTTGATCCTTTCAGAATATCGCGCCTTGAATTCTCTCGCCCGATGACACCCCTTGAACATCCCGATCATCTGTGTCCGTAAACCTGCGGTTTATCGTCCATCCTCTGGAACCCGATATCTGACACAACCCTCGTCGAATCTGTTTGACATACTGCACAAATGTTCATTATCATTTTACCCCTCGGTTTTCTATGACAGACGCTGAACCATCAACGGGTGGGTATCATGAGGGTTGCTTGTATCGTCATTTCGCATCTGCAGGCCAGGGCCGATAAGCGCACCATGCCGGACACCGACGCGTCCTACGACTGTGAGGTGTTCAGCCAAGTGGTGGACGGTTTCGCAGCGATCAGTGACCGCGTCGAAGCGGCGCTTGGCATCGCGTACGTGCGGCTGGACGGCCTGGAGAAGCTGTACGGCGGCGAGGCGCAGTTGCTGAAGGCGCTGCTCGACGCCATCCCGCAAGGACTGGAACTGCGCGTCGGCGTGGCAAACGGCAAATTCCCCGCCTTTGTGGCAGCGAGCAGCAGCACGGGCGTGACCACTGTCCCCGCTGACGCGCCGGGCTTCCTGGCGCCGTACGCCGTTGATCTGCTACCGGTTCCCGAAGAGGTGCGCGACGGCCTTAGCCGCTTTGGCCTGCACACCTTGGGCAGCGTGGCGGCCCTGCAAGAGGGGCAGCTCCTGGACCAGTTCGGCCTCGACGGCCGGCGGGCGTGGCGCCTGTGCCGCGGTATCGACGACAGCCCCGTGATACCGCTCAAGCGCGAGGAGCCCATCGTCGAATGCCTGTCGCTGCCCTTCCACACCACTTCCCTGCAAGTCCTGCGCGCCGCCGTCGACACGCTGTTGCGCCGGGCCTATGCGAACCCCCGCATGCGCGGCCGCTGCCCGGGTCGGGCCGACCTGGAATGCGCTGTCAGCGACGCCCCGCCGTGGACGCACACCATCCACTTCAAGGAAAACATCCTCGCTTTGGAGCGCGCCGCTTTCATCGTCAACCATCAGGTCGAGGGTAACCCGCCGTATGCTCCGGTCGAGGCGGTCAAGCTGGCGCTTTCCGACTTCACCACGGCGATGGGCGTGCAGTTGAGCCTGCTGCCGACCCCGCACGCGGACCGCCAGCGCCGCCTGCTGGAGGCGGAACGGTGTCTGCGCTTCCGCATGCAGGGTCGTCACGCGCTGTACCGCGTGGTCACGGTGGCCCCCTGGCATCCGGCGCCGGAAAGGCGTGCCTTGCAAATCCCCATCGACCCGGCGGGTAAGGACGCCATCAAGCCCCTGGCGCTGCCGACCCCGGTGGCGGTGCGCGAAGGCCCGAACCGGCAGCCGCTGGCAGTTCGCCTGGAGCGGCAATGGTGCCCGGTGGCCCGCATCGATGACCGCTGGTCGTTCGACCTGTGGTGGCTGCCAGAACCGTTGACGCGAACCTATTACCGCATGAGTCCCGGTGACGGCAGGCAACTGACGGTGTTCCGCAACCACAGGGACAACGGCTGGTACCGTCAGGGCGCATAAGGGCAGGACGCATGGGTGCCGCGTACGTCGAACTGCACGCCAAGAGCTTTTACTCGTTCGGTCTCGGCGCTTCGCACGTCCACGAATTGCTGACGCAGGCCAAGGCGCACGGTTACCGCGCCCTGGCCCTGACCGACACCAACCTGTGCGGCGCCCTCGAGTTCGCCCGCCTGGCCAATTCCCTGGACATTCAGCCCATCACCGGCGGCGAGTTCACCCTGCAGGACGGCTCGCGTCTGACGTTGCTCGCCAAGACGAGACGGGGCTACACCAACATCTCACGCCTGTTCACCCTGGCCAGCGCCGTCGACCGTCGTGAGCCGCGGCTCGACCCCGAGCATCTGCCGGCGCATGCCGAAGGCGTCGTGCTGCTGTGCGGCGGGCGCGGCGGGCGCCTCTCGCATCTGGTGCAGGAAGGCCGTCGTCAGGAGGCCGCGCGCCTGCTTCGCGCTTGCCTGGCATGGTACGGCAGCGGCTCGGTCTACGCGGAACTGCAACAAAACTTCCTGCGCGGCGATACCGCCCGCAACCGCGAACTCAGCCGCCTGGCCCGCGAGCACGGCGTCCCCCTGATTGCCAGCAACGACGTGCATTACCACGCCCCACAGCGCTACCGGCTGCAAAATGCCCTGGTCGCCGCCAAACACAACCTGACCATCGACCAGGCCCTGCCGTTCATCAGCCCCAATCCGCACCTGTCCTTGAAATCGCCGCCGCAGATGGCCGAGTTGTTCAGCGATTGCCCTGAGGCCCTTGCCAATAGCGCGCATGTCGCCGCAAGCTGCACCTTCAACCTGAGCACCGACCTCGGCTACGCCCTCCCCGAGCCCGACGTGCCCATGGGCTACACCCCGCAGAGCTACCTGAAGCAGCTTTGCCTCGAAGCCGCCATCCGGCGCTACGGTTCCATCACCCCGGAGCTGGAGGCACGCCTCGAAGAGGAAATGCGCCTCATCCAGCGGCACCATCTGGCCGGCTTCCTGTTGCTGTACCGGGAGATCGTACTCATCGCCCAGCAACTGATGCAGGAGCGCGGCCTCACGCTCCCGGAAACGCCTCTGGAGGAGCGCACGCCAGGCCGCGGGCGCGGTTCTTCGGTGTCCCTGCTGGTCGGCTACCTGATCGGTATCAGCCACGTCGATCCGCTCAAGTGGAACCTGACGCTGGAGCGCTTCATCTCCGAGGACATGACGAGCCTGCCGGACATCGACCTCGACTTCCCCCGCAGCCTGCGCGAGGCGCTGATCGAACGGGTGCACAGCCATTTCGGGCCGGACTTTGCCGTCCTCGCCGGCGCCATCCATACCTACACCGTGAAGGGCATTATCCAGGACCTCGGCAAGGCCCTCGGGCTGCCGCGCAAGGAACTGTCGCATCTTTCCAAGCAACTGCACTCTCGCGACGCTTCCGACCTGCGGCGGGAGATGTTGGCGCTCGACACCTTTCGCGGTCGCATGCGTGCTCCCGGCTGGCGCGACCTACTGCGGTTGGCGCCGCAACTCATGGGTGCTCCCAAGCTGCTCAGCCAGCACGTCGGCGGCATGGTGCTGAGCAGCTCGCCGATCCCGGACATGGTGCCCGTGCGCGCCGGCGCCACGCGGGGGCGCTTCATCATGGACTGGGACAAGGACAGCGTGGCGGACGCCCATTTTGCCAAGATCGACCTGCTCTCCCTGCCGGTGCTGGACCAGTTGGAGGAAGCCCTGGACCTGATCGAGGCGAAGGAAGGCCGGCGCCCGGATCTCAGCCGCATCGACCCGGACGACCCCAAGGTTTACGACCTGATCAACGCGGGCCGCTCCAAGGGCGTCTTCCTGTTGCAATCGCCGGCGCAACTCAAGATGGGCCAGCGCCTGCGGTCGCGCAACCTGCTGGACCTGGCCTATCAGGTTGCCCTCATCCGCCCCGGCGTGGGCACGCAGGGCAGCGCGGTGTCCAACTTCGTCGAGCGCTACCGCCACGGCGCCCCGTGGGACTACGATCACCCCCTTGAAAAGCGCGCCCTGGAGCGCGGCTACGGCATCATCGTGTGGCAGGAGCAGGTGGTGCAACTCATCATGGACGTGGCGGGCATGAGCGCCGCCGAGGCCGACGAAATCCGCCGCGCCTTCGCCAAGCCGAACAACCGGCACCTCATCGCCGCGCACCGCCAACGCTTTCTGGAACAGGCGCGGCAGCGCGGCGTGCCCAAGGAGGTCGGCGAGAAGATATTCGGCAAGATCAACGGGCACTACATGTTCCCCGAGTCGCACAGCTTCGCCTTTGGCATTACGGCCTACCAGGCGGCCTGGATGAAGTGCTACTACCCGCTGGCGTTCTTCGTCGCCCTCATCAACAACCAGCCGATGGGCTTTTACCCCCTGGAGACACTCAAGCAGGATGCGCGTCGCTTCGGCGTCGCCTTCCGCAATCCCTGCGTGAACCTCAGCCAGGCGGATTGCGTGCCCGAGGCGGGCGCCCTGCGGCTGGGCCTGCGGTTCATCAAGGACGTTGGTACGAGTTCTGCCCGGCTGATCGTGGAAGAGCGGCAGCGCGGCGGCAGCTACGGCAGCGCCGGTGATCTGGTGCGGCGCACGGGCCTCAAGCCGCAGGCGGTGCTGTCGCTGGTGCGGGCCGGGGCGTTCGACGGCCTCAATTCCAACCGCCGCGCCGCGTTGTGGGAGGCCGGGTTGGCGGTGCGTCCGTCGCACGAGGGTCAGGTGGGGCTGGCGCTGAAGACGGAGGAGCGCGTTGACGGGCTGGCGGACTTCACGGATTACGAAAAGATGGCCGGCGAGTACCGCGTCATGGGCATCTATCCACGCGGCCACTTGATGGAATTCATCCGGCCGCGGCTGAGCAAAAAGGTGCTGCCGACCGTAGCGGTGGAAGCGTGCAAGGAGGGGGAGGAGGTGCAGGTGGCCGGCTGGCCGGTGGCCCGGCAGCACCCCAGGGGCAAAAACGGCGTGGTGTTCGTGACTATCGAGGACGAGCACGGCGACCAGCAGGTTACCCTGTGGGCCGACGTGGCCGAGCGCTGCCGGCGCCAGCTGCGCAGCCAGGTGGTGCTGGTCAAGGGGGTGGTGTCGCGCTACGACGGCACCCCCAACGTCATCGTTTCCGACCTGAAGGCCATCGACACCCGCGCGCGCATGCCCGAGGCGCACGACTGGCATTGAACCAGCACCGTGTCCTGGACCCGTGCCTTGGGAATGCGCTATGGTGGCACCCCAATTGCTGCAGACACCCTGAAGCGTGAGGATTCGCCATGCCATCAAGCCATACCCTGAACGCTTGGGAAGCCGCCGAGGCCATCGCCTCCGGCAACCTGACGAGCGAAGCGCTGGTGCGCGCCTGCCTGGAGCGCATCGACGAGCGCGACCCTGCGATTGCAGCCTGGACCCATCTCGACCCGGAGCAGGCGTTGGCACAAGCCCGCGACCGCGATCGTGCACCTGCGAGCGGGCCGCTGCACGGCGTGCCGGTGGGCATCAAGGACATCATCGATACCGCGGATATGCCGACGACCTACGGATCGCCGATTTACGCCGCTCATCAAACGGCCTGGGACGCCGCCTGCGTGGCGCTGCTGCGGCAGGCCGGGGCGGTGGTTATGGGCAAGACCGTGAGCACCGAGTTCGCCATGTACGAGCCCGGCAAGACGGCCAATCCGCACAACCCGGCGCACACGCCGGGCGGTTCGTCCAGCGGCTCGGCGGCGGCGGTGGCGGCGGAGATGGTGCCGCTGGCGCTGGGCAGCCAGACGGCCGGTTCCATCGTGCGCCCGGCGTCGTTCTGCGGCGTGGTGGGTTACAAGCCGACGCACAGCGATTTCTCACTGGCCGGCATCAAGCTGCTGTCGCAGACGCTGGATACGCTTGGCGGCTTCGCCCGCTGCGTGCAGGACTTGGCGCTGCTGCGGGCGGTGCTGATGGGCAGTCCGCCACAGTTGACGGTGCTGACGGAGCCGCCGCGCATCGGCCTGTGCCGCACGCCGCAATGGCCGCAGGCAACGGCCGCCACGCAGGAGGCAGTGGAAATGGCCGCACGGCGCTTCGCCGACGCCGGGGCGCAAGTGGAGGAGGTGACGCTGCCCGCCGAGTTCGACGGATTGGTAGAGGCGCAAACGACGGTGCAGATATTCGAGGGCGTGCGTTGTTGCGCCTATGAGTTGACACAGCGCCGCGACCAGTTGAGCTCCAGCACGCAGCAACTGCTGGAGCCGGGGGAAAGGCTGTCGTACACCGAATACAAGGCGGCTCTGCAGCTGGCCGAAACCTGCCGCCGTGCGCTGCCCGCCGTGTTCGCCGCGCACGATGTCCTGCTGGTGCCCAGCGCGCCCGGCGAAGCGCCCGCCGGCCTGGGGGCCACCGGCAATCCGCTGTTCAACCGCATGTGGACGTTGCTGCACACCCCGGTCATCAGTCTGCCCGGCCTCAGCGGGCCGCAGGGTTTGCCCGTCGGCGTGCAGGCCGTAGGACCGCTCGGCGCCGACGATCATCTGCTAGCCGTGGCCGCCTGGATGCACCCGCATCTGGCCTAGGGGCGCGCCCGGCGCGCCAAGCCAGGCGAGTGGGAGCGAGCCATGGCCCTGTTCGTAACCGAGTCCGCAGGCTACTGGGCGCTGCTGCGCGACAACCCCAGCTACCGGCGCCTATGGTTGGGACTGGCTGCCAGCATGATCGGCGACTGGTTCCGCACCATGGCGCTGTATCACTTGGTGCTGAAACTCACCGGCGCTTCCGGTCTGGCGCTGGGCGGCGTCATGATCGCGCAGACGGCGTCACTGTTCGTGCTCAGCCCCGTGGCCGGCGTGGCGGCTGACCGCTTCAGCCGTAAGCGGATCATGGTCGGGGCCGATTTGGTGCGGGCGGTGATGGCGCTCGGATTCCTGTTCATCACCTCGGCGGAACGGCTGTGGCTGGTGTATGCGCTGACCGCGGTCATGATGTCGGTCTCGGCCTTCTTCCACCCTGCTTACGCGGCCACCATTCCCAACATCACCACGCGCCGGGAGCTCGTGGCAGCCAACGCCCTGGGCAGCGCCAGTTGGGCCGCCATGCTGGCCATCGGCACGGCCCTCGGCGGCCTCGTGACCGCCTGGCTGGGCACCACCGAGGCGTTTCTGATCGATGCCTTCAGCTATATGGTGTCGGCCGGCTGCATCATGCGGGTGGCCATTCCGCCCGCCGCCGCTGCATCGGACGCGGGTCATACCGGCTGGCAGACGTTTCGCGGCGGCATACGCTATATGGCGGCGCGGCCCTATGTCCTGCGGCTGCTTTCCGTGAAGGCGTGCAGCGTCGGGTTGGCCGGCGGCATGGTGATTCTCATCGCGTTGTTTGCCGAGAACATTTTCGAGGCGGGCGCCATCGGCATGGGAATGCTGTTCATGGCCCGCGGCCTCGGCGCGCTGCTCGGACCGCTGCTGGCCCGGCGGCTGGTCGGCGAGGAGCCGCAAACAATGGTGGGAACCATCGGCGCGGCCTTTGTGATGACCGGCGGGTTTTACGTGCTGTTTGGCGCCACCCCGACCCTGGCCTGGGCTGCGTTGGCGCTCTTCATGGGGACGATGGCGTCCAACGTGCTGTGGGTGTTCAGTTCAACGCTGCTGCAGATCAGCGTTCCGGATACCTACCGCGGACGGGTCTTCGCGGCCGATTTCATGCTCTTCACCGTCATCATGACGCTGTCCATCCTGGCCACCGCCTGGGGGCTGGATTCCGCCGCGCTGACGCCCCGCACCCTGGCCGTCGTCAGCGGTGGCCTGCTGGTGCTGTCGGGAATCTTCTGGCTCGCCTGCCCGCAAAAACACGTTGCGGAATAACCTCCCTGCCACGCCCTCACTGCGCTGACGGCAGATACTCCAGCTGCTCCCTGAGGCTGACGTTGGCATTCCGATTCAGTCTGATCAAGGTCTTCTCCACGTCGCGGCCCTGCGCGAAGATTGCAGCCAGGGCTTCCTCGGCCATGGCGCGCACGAAGTCGTAGCCCGGCACCGGCGGCTCGTGGCGGCCGTATTGCAGCAGATCAAAGGCGGTTTTGTAGGCAGTGTGACGCTGAAAATAGTCACCCAGACGCTGCGCGGCACTCTGCCGTACCGGAAAGTAATTGGCCGCCTGTCCCCAACCCGCCTGCACCTCCGGGCTGGTGAAATACCTGATGAACAGCCACGTTGCCAGCTCGCGCTGCGGGGTGCTCTTGGGCATGCTGACGCTGGCGCCGTAGACGTTCGTGACGGGCGTCGCCGTGGTGTGCGGCAGCGGCGCGACGCTCCAGTCGAACTTGGCGCCGGCGCCGACGGCCGCCTTGAAAAATGGCAGGCCCGAACTGGACGCCGAGGTAAACAGCAGGCGTCCGGTGCTGAAATCGGCCAGGGCACCGCCGCGTTCGCTGGCCGGTCTCGCGCAGCCCTCGGCATACAGGTCTTGCAGGAACGCCATGGCCTGTTGGGTGGCGGTGCTGTCGTATGTGTACAGGCGCGTCTGGTAATCGAAAATGTCGCCGCCGAAGGCAAAGGTCCAGCTTGCCAGGCGCGAGGCGTCGAGGCTGAGTTGATAGCCCATTGTGCCGCTGCCGGCGGTCTTGCTGAAGGGTGTGTGGGCGGCCTTGCACGCCACGGCCTTGAACGCCTCCGGCGTGCTCGGCGGCTCGTCGTAGCCGAGCTCCGCCAGCCAGTCGCGGTTGTAATACAGGACCTCCATCGAGCGGTTCGGCGCCAGGCCCAGGCGGGCGTTATCGAACAGGGGAAAGATATCCTGCCGGAAAAAGGCGGGGAAGAAGTCGGCCTGTTCCTCCGCCGACAGCCCCCACTTCGGGCTTTGCATCAGCGAGGTCATGTCGACGAGGGCGTCGCGCAGTTGGTAGGTGGCCGCCTGGTTCTGGTAGGCCACCACCAGGTCGGGGACCTCCGGTGTGCCGAGTAGGCCCAGCATCTTGCGAAAAATGTCGGCATAGGCGCCCTGGGTTTCCTGGGCGATGGTAATGCCGTAAGGGTTGCTTTCGTTGAAGGTCTCCACGATGGCTTGCAGGGCATCCTGACGGCTGCGGGTGTGGTTGTGCCAGAACACCAGGCTCTGGTTGCTCGGATCGACCTTGGCCCACGGGTCGGACTGCGCGCCGGCCGGCATAACGAGAAAGCTGACGGTGAGTGCAATAGTGGCTGTCAGGGACAGTATGATGCGGTGTGGCATGGGGTACGGCACTCCTTCGATTGAACGTTGTCAGGTCATCCCTTGAGACCCGAGGTCATAATGCCCTCGGTGAACTGTCGTTGCACCAGGAAGTAGATCACGAGGATGGGCAGCAGGGTGATGGTGGCCCCGGCCATGAAAAGCTGGGTTTCCGGGCCCGCTTCGGTGACCAGCGACCACAGGCCCACCATGAGGGGGCGCCAGGTTTCGCGCGTGGTGACGAGCAGCGGCCACAGCAGGGCGTCCCACGAGGCAATGAAGCCGAACAGCGACACCGTCAGCAGCGGCGCCTTGCTGAGCGGTAACGCCACGGTGGTGAGAAAGCGCAGGTGGCCGCAGCCGTCGATGCAGGCGGCATCCCACAACTCCACGGGCAGGCGTCTGAAGAACTGCCGCAGCAGGAAAATGCTGAAGGCGCTGGCCATGAACGGCACCGTCAGCCCTTGCAGAGTGTTCAGCCACGAGCCGCCCGGCAGGGGGATGACGTCGCCGCGGATGACCAGAAAACTGGGCAGCAGGGTCATGGCCTCGGGGATCATCATGGTGCTCAGCAGGCCGAAGAAAATGATCTCGCGGCCGGCGAATTGCAGGCGCGCAAAGGCGTAGGCGGCCAGGATGGAGGTCGTCAGCAGCCCCGCGAGCGAGGTGACCGTAATGATCACGCTGTTCATGAAGTAGACCGCGAAGCGCGCCTCCGTCCAGGCCGTCTGGTAGTTCTGCCAGCGCGGCGTGCCCGGCAGCCATTGCCGGTTGATTGTCTCGCCCAGGGTCATCAGCGAGGTGGAGACCATCCAGCAAAACGGTAGCGCCACCACCACCGCGCCTGCTATCAAAACGAGATACAGGCTTAGGCGCCCGACATGCAGTCGCGCCGTCTTGGATTGCGGGGCGCCCCGCCGTTGCACGGCGCTCTCAATCATAGATCACGCTCCTTCCGAAAACGCGGTTCTGCGCGTACGTCACGCCCAGGATCATCAGGAACAGCAGGACGACTTGCGCCGCCGCGTAGCCGTACTGGTTGGCCAGGTAAAAGGTGTCGAAAATAACCATGCTGGCGGTGTTCACCGTGCCCTGCGCCAGCGGCGAGCGCATCACGAAAATATGATTGAACGCCTTGAGGGCGCCGATGAAGTCAATGAGCGCCAAATAGAAGGTGACCGGCGAGAGCAGCGGAAAGGTGATATGGCGGAACACGTCCCAGCGGTTGGCGCCGTCGAGCTCGGCGGCTTCGTACAACTCGCCCGAGATGGAGCCGAGGCCGGCGAGGAAGATGACGACATTGTAGCCCACGAAGGTCCAGACGCCGAAGAGAATGATGGACACCAGGGCCAGGCTGGGGCCGCCCGTGGCTGGCAAGCCTGGTTCCGCCCCCCCTAGTTGCCAGCCGAAGAGGATTTCAAGGACCGGCCGGGATTCGGCCAGCCACTGCTGGGGTTCGAGGCCGAACAGCGCCAGAAACTGGTTGGCCATCGACGTGTCGCGCGAACTGAATATGCTGCGAAAGACGGTGGCGGTGGCGACGGTCGGCATGACGTACGGCAGGAAGAAGACCATGCGGAAAAAGGCGCTGCCGCGCAGGTTCTGGAACAGCACGCAAGCCAACGCCAGGGCGATGGCGAGTTGCAGGGGGATGCTGCCGAGGGCGTAGTAGACGGTGACGGGCAGGGCGTTGAGGAACTTCACGTCGCCCGTTTCCAGCATGCGGCCCCAGCCGGTGACCGCTGCCGCACCGGCCGCCGCCAACAACACGACGGCGGCCAGCAGGCCAGGCAGCCGACGTCCGGGAACTGTCTGGCGAGCCCGCCTCCACATCCACGCGGCCAGCGCCAGCAGAGCAACGGCGCCGGCAAAGATGAGGATACCTTGCGGCTCGCCCAGCGCCTTGCCGTAGTTGCGCAGACCCCGGAAAGGTCCCTGCCGCACCCGCCAGGCGTAAAAGCTCATGTAGAAGGCATAACCCAACGGGAACAGGCCGAACAGCGCGATGATCGCGACTGCGGGCGCCGTGAACAGGTACCCGATAAGCTGCTCTCTCGCCTCCCGGCGCCGCAAACGCCGGCCGAAAGCCTTGAGGAGCCGGAAGGCGCGGCGTGACATGGGCGTGGCGCTCCTCACGCGGTTCGCATGCGCGCCAGCGTCAGGCGATCCGCCGTGCATCGCTCGCTGACGCTCGCGTTGCCTGATCTTATACGTTCACCTTCGCTACGCTCCGGTGAGCTGTGGTCCGCGCGTTTGCTCATGCCGCCCCTCCCTTGCCGCCGGTGCGTTCGATGACCGTCTCTCCCTGTCCCTCCCCCGCGGAGGGGGAGGGACAGGGGGCTGAATCTCCCCTCGCCAAGGGAGTCTGCTCCCTCTCCCCTGGCGGGAGAGGGTTGGGGTGAGGGGGAGAACGTCGCATTGTAAGCTGGCTTGGTCCGAAATTGCTCTAGCCACTGTTTTTGAGCCAGGCCGTGCGGAAGCCGCCGTGATTGTAGGTGAGGTTGCCGGCGACGTTCGGGCGATAGCCCTGCAGACCGTTTTGCCAGGCAGACAGATTGTGGGCGCTTATCGAGCGCACCTTGGGCACTTCCGCCTGGATAATCCCTTCGGCTTCGGCGTACAGGCGCTTGCGGGTTTCCCGGTCCGCGGTACGGCGGGCATCTTCGATCAGCTGATCATAGTCCGGGTTCACCCAGCCGCTGTAGAACTGGTTGTGCACCGGGCTCTTGGAGCTCAGTTCCTTGAAGTAATACTCGTGCGGGTCCATGCGGTGCTCGCTGCCCAGGCCGAAGATGTCGAACTCGCGACTCTTCAGGGCGACGCGCATGGGGCCAGCGTCGAGGATTTTCAGGTCCACGAACAAGCCAAGCTGACGCAGGTTCTGCTGGAAAATCTGCGCGCCCTCCTTGATGTAGTTGTAGCGCGCGAAGGTGACCAGGGTGAGCTTGGTGCCCGGCTTGACGCCCGCCTCCTTGAGCAGTTGCTTGGCTTTGTCGACGTCGTGCTCCCACGGCGACGTGCCGGACAGCCGCCACGGCGACGCCTGCGGGTAGTATTGGTGCATGATTTCGCCGTGCCCGAAGAGGGTCTTGTTCAGGATGGCGCGTTTGTCCAGCGCCAGGGCGGCGGCTTGGCGTACCCGCACGTCGTTGAAAGGCGGCCTTTCGGCGTTGAAGTAATACCAGATGGTGCCGAGGGCCTTGATCAGATAGGTGTCGAACTGGTCGGTCCATTCCTGCATGAAGCGGGTCTGGTCGCGGTAGCTGACGGCGTCGATCATGTCCACGTCGCCGGTGCGCAGGGCGGTGAGGCGCACGGTGTCGTCGGCCAGCGGCTTGCCGATGATCTCGTCGAGGTAGGGCAGGGTATTGCCGTCGGCGTCCTTTTCCCAGTATCCCTCGTGCCGGGCCATGACGGTGGTGTGCAGGCGTTTCCAGGAGACGTACTTGAACGGCCCGGTGGCGATGGGGTGTCTCTTGGCGGTGTCGAAGGTCTGCGGGTCGAGAATAGGCAGCCAGCGGTTGGTCAGCATGGCCGGGAGGGGGTAGTACTTGTCCTTCAGGGTCATGCGCAGGGTGTAGTCATCGAGCATGTCCATGCGGTCGATGATTTCCAGCTCGCCGCGAATGACGGAGCCGACCTTGGGGGTGAGCACCCGCTCGAGGTTGGCCTTGACGTCGGCGCCGGTCATCGGGCGGCCGTTGTGAAAGGTGACGTCCTTGCGGATGTGCCAGGTCCACGTCAGGCCGTCCTTGGAGGTCTCCCAGGCGTGTGCCAGAGCGGGGACGATGTTGGTGTTGGCGTCCGCCTCGGTAAGGCCGTTGTAGAGCAGCGCCATGGCGTTGGAGGTGGGGTAAGGAGGAAAGAGGGGATGCGGGTCGAGGCGGCTGATGTCGCTCCGCAAGCCGATCTTGATCGAGCCGCCGTAGTTCGGCGTCGCCGCTTCGGCGCTGCCGGCGGGCAGACCCAGAGCCGACATTCCAACCACGGCGCCGCCGGCGCCAGCCACGAACTCACGCCGACTGAACTCGGTTCCTGGCACGTGTGTTTCAGACAGGTCCTTCATCATGATTCTCCTCTGCGGCCACGTTCGGGTGCAGGGCGGTAGCGGCGGTACGCTGAACCAATCTGCATGTTTGCTGGAAACGCGGGCCAAGGGTCTCCTAGATCGTTTTCGGCTCTGAATGAACCATCCAGTGTGCCAAAGCGTCATTCCGGGTTTGACCCGGAATCCAGCGGTCCCGGAGCCAGTTCGTGGCAGGTTCTTATCCCGGACGAACTTCTGGACTCCGGCTTTCGCCAGAGTGACCATAGGCCGTTATGACCCGAATCGGTTCTAGCCGGTTTTGAGCCAGGCGGTTCGCAGCCCTCCGTGGTTGTAGGTCATGTTGCCGGCGACATTCGGGCTGTATCCCTGCAGTCCGTTCTGCCAGGCAGACAGGGTGTGGGCGCTGATCACGCGCACGGTGGGCACATCCGCCTGGATGAGTTTTTCGGCCTCGGCGTAGAGTTGCATGCGCGCCTCACGGCCGGCGGTGCGCCGGGCTTCGTAGATCAGCTTGTCATAATCCGGGTTCACCCAAGCGCTGTAGAACCGTTTCTGTATCGGGCTCTTGGAGCTCAATTCCCTGAAATAGTACTCGTGCGGGTCCATGCGATGTTCGGTGCCCAGGCCGGAGATGTGGAATCTGCGGCCGGATAGGGCGGAACGCAGGGGGCCGGCATCGAGGATTTTCAGGTCTACGGAGAAGCCGAGATTGCGCAGGTTCTGCTGGAAAATCTGGCTGGACTCTTTCACATAGTTGTACCGCGCATAAGTGACCATGGTGAGATGCGTGCCCGGCTTGACGCCCGCCTCTTCGAGCAGACGCTTGGCCTCCTCCACATCTTGCTCCCGCGACGACGCGACCGGCAGATGCCACGGCGAGGCTTGCGGGTAGTACTGATTCATAATCTCGCCGTGCCCGAAGAGGGTCTTGTCCAGAATGGCCTGCTTGTCCAGCGCCAGGGCGGCGGCGCGGCGCACCCGCACGTCGTCGAAGGGCGGATTCTGGGTATTGAAACAGTACCAGGTGGTGCCGATGGCCTTGATCAGGTAGGTGTCAAACTGGTCCGTCCACTCCTGCATGAAGCGCGCCAAGTCGCGGTAACTGACGGCGTCAACCACGTCCACCTCGCCGGTGCGCAGGGCCGTGAGGCGCACGGTGTCGTCGGCCAAGGGCTTGCCGATAAGCTCATCGAGGTAGGGCAGAGTATTGCCGTCGGCGTCCTTTTCCCAATACCCCTCGTGCCGAACCATCTCGGTGGTATGCAGGCGCTTCCAGGAGACGAGCTTGAACGGCCCGGTGCCGACGGGGTGCTGCTTGGCGGTGTCGAAGCTTTGCGGGTCGAGGATGGGCAGCCAGCGGTTGGACAGGACGGAGGGGAGAGGGTAGTACTTGTACTTCAGGGTCATGCGCAGGGTGTAGTCATCAAGCATGTCCATGCGGTCGATGATGTCCAACTCGCCGCGAATGATCGCTCCGACTCTGGGATTGAGCACCCGCTCGAGGTTGGCCTTGATGTCGGTGCCGGTCATCGGGCGGCCGTTGTGAAAGGTCACGTCCTTGCGGATGTGCCAGGTCCACGTCAGGCCGTCCTCGGAGACCTCCCAGGCATGCGCCAGAGCGGGGACGATGTTGGCGTCGGCGTCCACCTCGGTGATGCCGTTGTAGAGCAGCGCCGCAGCGTTGGACGTAGGGTAAGGGGGAAAGAGGGGATGCGGGTCGAGGCGGCTGACGTCGCTCCGCAAACCGATCTTGACCGAGCCCCCATGCTGCGGCGTAGCCGCCTCGACGCCGGTGGCAGGCAGACCCAGGGCCGATAGCCCAGCCACGGCGCCGCCGGCGCCGGCCACGAATTCCCGCCGACTCAACTCGACCCCTGGTGCATGTATCTCGGGTACGCCTCTCATCGTTCCTTTCCTCCCGACCGGGCAGCGATGGACCTCCCTGCTGCCGGCCGGTTGCTGCCTGTGGGCTATCTTGCGGTGTGTACGCCACCGCGTTCGGATGCGTCGTGAAAGTCCCACCTATTAAGCTATCGGTGTTTTGATGTCAAGGTAGCGGCGCGGCTTGCGGCAGCGGGCTCGCCGTCTGGACACACCGGAGCGGATGGGGTACGGTTGCGCCGAAACAACTCCCATAAACCGCCGACCGAATTGCTTCCAGCAAGGTGCCGTCACATGCCACGAAAAGTTTCCCTCCACGACCTGCAGCGCAAACGGGACAAGGGCCAGCCGATTACCATGCTCACCGCCTACGATTACCCGGCGGCCAAGCTGGTCGACGAGGCCGGTGTGGACGCCATTCTGGTGGGCGACACGCTGGCCATGACCGTGCTGGGTCACCGCGACACGGTGTCGGTGACGGTGGACGACATGCTGCATCACTGCAAGGCCGTGGCTCGCGGGGCTTCGCGCGCCTTGCTGGTGGGCGATATGCCGTTCATGTCCTACCAGGTCAGCCGGCGAGAGGCAGTCCGCAACGCTGGGCGCTACATGAAGGAAGCGCACATGGACGCGGTGAAGCTGGAGGGCGTCGTCGAGGTGGCGGAAACCGTGCGGGCCATCGTCGCAGCCGGGGTGCCGGTGATGGGACACGTGGGGCTGGCGCCGCAAACGGCCACCAAGCTGGGCGGCTACAAGGTGCAGGCGACCACCGCTGGGGCGGCCCTGAAGCTGCGCGACGATGCCCTCGCCCTTCAGGAGGCGGGTTGTTTCGCCGTCGTGCTGGAAGCCGTCCCGTCCGCCGTGGCGCAGGCGGTGACCGAGAAGCTGAGCGTTCCCACGATCGGTATCGGCGCCGGTGCGGGCTGCGCCGGGCAGGTGCTGGTGTTCCATGACGTCCTGGGGCTTTTCGACGGCTTCGTGCCCAAATTCGTCAAGCAATTCGCCCAGTTGCGCGAGCCGATGTTGCAAGCCTTGCAGGCGTTCAGGTGCGAGGTGGAAGCGGGAGAATTTCCGGCAGGGGCACATAGCTACGTCATGGATGCGTCCGAATTGCGCCGCTTTCTGCAGGCAGACAAATCGTGAGGGCAGTGATATTCAACTTGATCTTGCGGGCTATACCACAGCCTTCTCAGGCTCATTTCGGATGATGATCGTCGGGGCAGCGTTCATATCAGGGACAGGCATTTCTTGTTCGCGCAGCAACCCAACATGCTCTTCCATGCCCCATCTGGCCTTATAAAGGCAATCCTCTATCGAGTGTCCCACCCCGGTGAACCCTTCCAAATCCGGAGAATAAAACCCGAAGAAGTTCGGGTCGGCCGTAGCTTCAATGACTAGGTCGTATTTCAAGTCGATCATGGGATTGATTCTACCTCCAGGACCTCCAGCGCAAGCAGTCGGTCAACCCTCCGAATTTTCAAGCAGTAGACGCCGCATGGGCGCGCTTTGCGAGGATGTCGCGAATGTCGCTGGGAGATTTCGACACGTCCCAGGCCCAGCGACCGAAGCCACCATGGGCATTGACGGCGCGTACCCATTCGTCGAGGAATCGGCGCTTGGTCTGGTCCCGATCGCTGTCTTGCCCCTTGACCTCCAGAACCAGCATGTCGCCCGAGGAGAGCCGGATCAGGAAATCCGGGCGGTACTTCCGCACCACGCCTCGGTGAACGTAGAACGCCTCGAAACCGAGGTGATCGTTCTTCACCCAGGCAGCCACCTCGTCGGCATGATCGAGGGCGAAGGCCTCCGTTGCCTCCCAGGTGCCGTCGTAGACGCAGAAGTTGATGTGACTGCGTGCCGCGCGTTCGCACGGCTTGCCCGTGTACCACGTCGCCATGTCACCCGTAGAACGGATGGGCCGGTCCCGGTCGAACACCGGCTCCAGTCTTTCGGTATTCTCGAAGCGGATGCCCTCCCAGACATGCTGCACAACCTTGGTCATGTTGAGCGTGATGATGAGGCGGCGCTTGAGATCGTCATGCCGGAACAGGGCCGGGGTAATCCTGATGCTATCCGAGCGAATGAATTGCTCGATCAACCGCACCAGCTGGGCCAGCAGCAACGCCTTGCCGCCCGGCCAGTTCGGCTGCATCAGATCGTACACGTCCCGCGCCGTCTCAAAGACGATGCGCTGCGTACGAAACTCTGTCGCCAGCTTTCCCAGGTCGATCGCCTCGATCTTCGACACGTCGGGCTTGCCTTCGACGATCGGAGCAAGCTCGGCGAGCCTGGCCGTCTGGCTGGCGTCGAGTTCCAGGGGCTGCAGCGCCTGCCAATCCAGGGACAGGTGCGGACGGAAGCCGTGGTCGATGCGGATCACGTTCGGCCAGGAGATTTCGAAACCCGCCTGGTCCGCTACCGGCTCGATAGCCGTCTTTGGTTCCGGCGGCGGCGGTGGGCCGTCCGTTCCCCCCTCGTGGGGCAGAAACGTAAAGGGCACGCCGAAAATGTTGACGTATTCCGGCTTGAACAGACCGCTACTCGGGTCCACTTCATAGGAGGTGCGACGCAGGCCGCGGCCGACCACCTGCTCGCAGAGAAGCTGGCTGGTGAACGCGCGCAATCCCATGATGTGGGTTACGGTCTTTGCGTCCCATCCCTCGGAGAGCATGCCAACGGAAATCACGTTCTGTATCCGCTCGCCCTCCTTGCCAAGCCGGCCCACGCTGTCCACCTGCCGGCGCAGCAGCTCGGCTTGCTGCTTCTTGGTTGGCGGTTTTACGTTTTCAGTTTTTAGACCGTCCTTGCTGGCATCCACTGAAAACTTGCCACTTAAAACTTCTTCAGCAGCCTCAGCCGCTTCGAGCACCTTCGAGTCGATGTGAAGGGTGCGCGCCGGGTCGCATAGTTCCTCGATATGGACCCTCTTGTGGCCAAACGCGTACTTGATGCGAGCTGCCGTCTCCGTGCGGTTGGCAACGGTAATCATGACCGGCGGGGTCTGGAATCCCTTGTCGCTCCAGTCCTTCGCCGTCTCGCGCCAGTCGTAGCCGAGCAGGTAATAACCGTTCAGGACCAGATCGGGCAGCGGTTCTTCCGTCTTGGCGTGGCGGTTCAGGTCGTCTTTGACCTCCGCATCGTTGTAGATGTGATAGAGGCGGGATCTGTAAGTCTTGGCATCGGGCACCGCGTCGTCCCGGATCACCACGCGCGGGGTCTTGACCAGACCCGATTCGATGGCGTCGTTCAGGCCGAAGTCGCTCACGATCCAGCCGAACAACGCCTCCTCGGAACTCCGCTTGCCTGACGGCGCGAAAGGGGTGGCCGAGAAGTCGTAGCAGGTCAGAATGCCCCGCGCCCTGTGGATGCGGTCGAGGCCGCCAATCCACTTGGTAGCCTCGTCGATGTCGGCCTTCGCCACGCCCTTCATCTTGGATTCGGCGGGAACGCGCCAGGCGTGATGCGCCTCGTCGTTAATGACCAGGATGTTCCGCGCCCGCGCCATGTCTCCGAGCACGTCGCGCACATACGCTTCGTCGCTTTTGGCGCCGCGCTTGTCCACGCCGCGCTTGGCGGCGATTTTGCCCCCACCCTCCCAGTTGAGCGCGTGCCAGTTGCGGATCACGACCTTGCCTTGCCGCAGCTTGTCAAGCAAGGCTGACGGCACGATTCGGAAGGCGTCGTAATAGTTCTCCGGGTGGGACGGCTCCAACACCGCCAGGCGGTTCCTGACCGTGAGCCCCGGCGCGACAACCAGGATGTGCCTGGCGAATCGGGTGTCCTGGGGCGATGTCACCTTGTTCAGGATGTGCCACGCCGCCACCATTGCCATGACGACGGTTTTGCCTGAGCCGGTGGCCATCTTCGCGCACAGTCGCCTGAACGCGCCGCCAGCGGAAGGAATCTGCACGCCCACCTTTTCAGCCGCCGGCGCCTCAATGAGCCAGATGAGCGTCTCCACCGCCTCGAGCTGGCAGAAGAAGAACCGCCGGCTGTCAAACTCCTCCGGGTCGGTCCAGTGCGCCAGCAGCCGCTTGGTCATGCCGGTGACGCCCGGATACCCGGCTTCACGCCATGCCTTGACACGCGGCCGGATCTGATTGACCAAGGGAATTTCGACAAACACACCGGGGTCGTCAAACGCCTTGGAGTCTTGGGAAGCGACAACATACCCCGCCGGTCGCCGGCCCTCCGCAAGGCCGAACGAGCGCGTGACCCGGTCGTACTGCCAGTGCTTCGCCGGCTCTTCGTAGGGCGAGTTGACGATCAGGCGATCGATGGTCGTTTGGGCCACTATTCGGTCTTCGGTGGTGCAAGTGATTCAATAATTTGAATGAGATGCGGGATATCGCGCTCAACAGTGTCCCACACGATATCCATATCAATGTCGTCGTATCCATGGGTCATCCGGTTTCGCATTCCCCTTATTTCGGACCACTGAATTTCCGGATGCGTGTCGCGAAATCCCGGTGAGATGCGTCCCGCTGCCTCGCCGATGATCTCAAGGCGACGAATGACGGAATCCTGAATTTGAGTAGCCCGCAAAAACTCCTGGCGCGTAACGCCTGTGACATAGGCCATTATCGTCCGGGCCGATTCGAGGATATCGAGAATAGATCCGGTATCACGATCCATAGACGAGTTCCGCGGATTCCAATATCGCTTTTCGGCGCAGGAAATTGCGGCTCCTCTCTACACCGCGCTGGCTGACGAGATCGACCTCGCGCCCCAGAATCGCCTTCAACTCTGCTTCCATTCGGCTCATGTCGAACAGCGTGGGGTGCGCCGTTTCATTGAATTTAACGAGAACATCAATATCGCTATCGGACCCGAAGTCGTCGCGCAATATCGATCCGAACAGCGCAAGGCGCGTGATCTGCCAACGCTGACAGAAGGCAGCGATTTTGTCAGACGGTATGTCGATACGTGCGTTCATGTCACTAACCGGTTCAGGTCGATCTTGTATCCAACGCTTGTCAACTCCCGGACAAGCTTCATTTCCCACCCACCCAGGTCGTCCAATGGAACGTAAACAACGCCATCGTAGTCCGACGGCCTTTCCACGTTCCCTTTCACCAAAGCGCAGACACGCTCCCGACCGAGTTTTCCGATAAAGTACCCGAACTCGAAAATGACGTTTTGCCTTGCGCGAGGTCTGAAGTCGCCCGCATCGTCTTGCAGCCTGCCTATGTCGTCCGGCGTCAGCAGAACCACGGCGAACCCGACATGCGCAAAATCCTCAAACTTTTCGATAATTGTGCGGCCTTCATTCGGCTGTTCGTGCAGCACCACGGGTTTGAGTTCCAACCTTTCCAGAAACCTCGCTACCTTTTCACGGGCACCTTTGTTCCTGCCGTGAACAATGAAGACTTCTTTCGTGTTTATCTGTCCATCCCTGTGACTATCGGAAGACCGCGACGCCTCGCTTTCATCTCCCCAGTACTTGTTGATCTCATCAACCATGGATTCGAGTATCGCCTTCACTGATTCCCGAACCTCTGCATCGGATGCGTCATTAACATATGAAAGGATCTCTTTTTGGAAATCGTTGATGTGGCTTGATTCGCTATCAAACGTGTTGGTGATGGCCACCTCTGTATCTCTTCGCCATTTTTTGAATGATGGCGAGTCCAGCCGAAATTGTTTCAGTTCAGGCATTTCATCCAGCGCTTTCCGCAACCGTTCAAGCGCCTTGCCTTTTTTCGTTTGCGCCATTACCCCAACTCCACGATTTTCAAACTCTCGATCCCGCGGTCGTCCACAATCTTCACCGCCGCCCGTCGATGCTCCCCCGCCTCAAACGGCAGCGAGACGGTGCCCCGATAGGCTTCCATCCGGCTCTCGTCGATCTCGGCCTTGAGATGGCGGGCCAATCTCGCCCAGCCTCCATTGCCGCCGGCCGTGGGGAAGAACACCTGGCGCGGAAACAGGCTGCGCCCGTCATAGTCCGGGTCGAGCATCCACAGGGCGATACGTTCCGAGCCGCCGGATTCGACGTTGCCGGTCTTGGTGTTGTAGTAGTCGAAGCCGTGCACGGCGAGGCTGTGCAAGTTTTGAGTTTTGAGTTGATAGTTTTGAGTGCGGGGTTGGATGGGAAAATTCAGGGCTTCAGCGACTTCTGCAAGCCTGCCAACAACCTGCCGATCGCCTCGCAGTCGCTGAATAACCCTTCGGCCTCCGGCGAGGTCATATATCCCAAATTCTGCGAGATCGTCAGTAGCGTTTCCAATTCCGCCAACGAGCCTTGGGCTATTCCAAGAAACTGCCGGAACTCCCCGCTCGTGTTTCTGGCCTGGCCTTCCGCGATATTGGCCGCTATCGAAATCCCAGCCCTGCGTATCTGCGAGGTAATGCCATACGTCTCTTCCCTGGGAAAGGAGCGCGTATAGGAATAGAGCTTGCCAATCAAGCCGATTGATCTCTTCCAGACGATCAAGTCCCGATAGCTTCTTGAACGCTCCATATTCGCCAATCCTCCGCTGCCCCTCACCAAAAACAAAAAACTGAAAACTCGAAACTTCCACCTCCGGCTGGCCGATCAGCCAGAAGCTCTCGTTGCTTGCCCGCTTCTTCTTCAGGTCCTCGGTCAGCAAGTCGGCGTTCATCTGCGCCTTGAGCAGCGTGACGCCCGGCCAGTGGGTCTCGTCGATGTCCTTGGCCGCCTCGGGGTCGAACTGAAACGCCGCGAAGATGATGATCTTCGGCTTCGGGACGAGGCTTTGCGCCTCCTCGATGGCACGGGCGACCTGCCGCTGCTCCAGCGGTGCGTGGTGCGGCCCGAACGAGACCACAAGAGGCGTGGGCGCGTAGGCGGTGGCGGATTCATGCACGTGGTCGGCGCCGGCGGCGTCCGGGTGCGTCTCGCCCTCGGCGTGCAGCCAGCGGGTTCCCGGCAATGGTTCCAGCCGCGCGAACGAGATGCGCTGCCCTGCTTTGCCGCGAATGCCGGTCTTGAGCAATTCGTCGCGCCAGTCGCTTTGCCGCAGGGTTTCGCCGGAGCGGGCGATGGACAGGTCGGCGGTGCTTACGTCAGGGGCAGGAGGAGCATCCATGATCTCGTCTACCGTCGTGACGACGGGAGCCGGCACCGCCTCCACGGTGAACGGACCGGTGACACGGGCCTTCTTGCGGTCGCTATGGGGCTGGTCGTAGAGCAGGGTTCTATTGGGCGGCTCGTCGTAGCCCAGGATCCGCGCCGAGACGGTGGCAACGCTGCGGTAGCGGAACCCGGCGCCGACACCCTCGTCGGGATGGGCCAGCTCGTAGTAGTCGTAATTTGAGGTCATCAGCCGCTGCCGGGCAATAGCGATAGCTACCCGCGAGGTGTCGCAGGTCATCCAGCGCCGGCCCCATTGTTCGGCGACATAGGCGGTGGTGCCGGAGCCGCAGGTAGGATCGAATACTAGGTCGCCGGGGTCAGTAGTCATCAGGATGCAGCGCTGGATGACGCTGGTTGCGGTTTCGACTACATAGTGCTTGTCTTTAGGCGACATCGGCGGCGCCCAGATATTGTTGATGCGCCGACCGGGAACCTCGTCTTCGTATCGTTTCCAACTTAAGGAACTTTGGGCTCCAGCAGCATCCAGTCGGCCTAACTCAGCCAGCCGGTCCAGCCCTTCCGGATTTGATACCCGCCACTGCTGACCCGTTGGGCAATGAAAGACTTGACTGTTCCACTCATAGGGCTCTGAGCGGCCGGTCGTGGAGCCGCCCCGCGATAACAAAGGCATGCGGCGATAGATGCGCGTCCCTTCCGGCAGATAACTATTTGGGTCGAAACACTCTTCCAGGGTCGGTTTGCGGCACTCTCCGCCGGGCAGCTCAACCATGACATATGAACTGAAAAATTGGATCACTTCGGCTCGCGTCAGAGGTTCATACAATTGCCGATACTTCACGCGCCTCCGATCCCTGGCATACCACAGCAGATAGTCGGCCACCTGCGGGAGCGTGTTGGCTGAACTGCCGCCCGTGGTCGCGTAGGAGATGGTAGCCACCCTGTTCTCGGCCCCGAAGATCTCGTCCATGGCCATGCCAACGCAATGGACGTTCTCATCGCCTATCTGCACGAAACAGCTTCCGCTCGCGTGCAGCAACTCGCGTGCCAGCAGCAAGCGGTCCCGGAGGTACGCGAGGTAGGAGTGAATGCCGAGTTCCCAGGTGTCCCGGAAGGCGCGAATCTGCTCCGGCTCGCCGGTCAGGTCCTCGTCCTTGCCGTCGGTGACCTCGCGCCGGTTTACGAAGGGCTGGAAGTTGGAGCCGTAACGGATGCCGTAGGGCGGGTCGAGGTAGACCGTCTGCACCTGCCCGCCGAGACCCTCCTTCTCGATCAGGCCGTTCATGACTAGCAGGCTGTCGCCCGCAATCAGGCGGTTGCTCCAGTTGTGGCGGTGCCGGTAGAACTCGATAGCCGGGCGCAGCGGCGGGTTGTCCTTCGGCGCGGCGAACAAGGACATCTGCGGTTGCACGCCGTTGCGCTTGCGCACCGCTTCGACGATGGTGCGCGGGTCGATCCGTTCGTGCACGTGCAGCGACACGGTCGGCACCTCGAACGACGTATGCTCCGCCTTGCCGGCCCAGGAGAGTTGCGGGTCCAGGTGCGGGTCGTGGGCGTAGGTCCTGCGACCCGCGTCGCGGTCGGTCTCCGGCGTGACCAAGCCGACAGGCGGGTTGTTGACGCGCTCCTTATCGGCATGCGCGTAGGTCTCAATGTCCCGTTTCGGCATCCGTCTTTCTCTCCTTTCACGCGTCTTGAGCAAAGGCCCATAAAAGCGGCCTTGCAGCGCATCACGCCGGGTTGAGCACCACCTTGCCGAAAAACGCGGAGCTTTCCAGCAGGCGGTGCGCCGCCGCGGCGTCCCGCAGGGGAAAACGCTGGTGGATGACCGAACGTATGCGGCCCAGATCGACGAGCCGCAGCAGTTCGCGCATGTCGTCGGGTGAGCCGCGCCCAACCCCCATGATGCTCAAAGCGCGTGTAAACACCTGTCCCAGATGCAAGTCGACGCGATGACCGGCAGTGACGCCGCAGGTCACCAGGCGACCGTTCACGGCGAGGCTGCGGAAGCAGGCCGGCCACACCGCGGCGCCGACGTGCTCGATGATCACGTCCACCCCCTCGCCGTCGGTCAGTTCCCGTACCCGTGCGCTCACGTCCTCCGTGTAGTGGTTGATCACCGCCTCGGCACCGATCAGACGCGCCTGGCTCAGCTTGTCGCCGCTCCCTGCGGTGGCGATGACGCGCGCGCCAACGGCCTTGGCGATCTGCACGGCGAAGCTGCTGACGCCGCTGCCGGCGGCCATCACCAGCACCCTTTCCCCAGGCCGGACGCGGGCGCGGTTGATCAGCATCTGATACGCCGTCAGCCCCGCCGTGGGCAGCGCCCCGGCCTCGTCGTACGAACAGTTCTGCGTGAGATGAAAGGTGCGCTCGGCGGGGGCCACGGCGTATTCCGCGTAACTGCCGGTGCCGCTGGCGACGACGCGGTCGCCGATCTGGAAGCCCTGCACCTCGGAGCCGAGCCCCGCCACCTCGCCGGCGATGTCCCGTCCCAGGATATGCGGCGGGCTGATGCGGGTGCCGTGCGACCCTTCCCGCATGAAAATGTCCAGGCGGTTCAGCGATGTGGCGGCCACACCGATCAGCACGTCGTTCGGCCCCGGCCTCGGCGCCGGCAAGTCGCCGTAAATCAGCACCTCCGGCGGGCCCGTTTGCTCGACGTAGACGGCTTTCATGACGCCTCCCTCCCCGGTCACCCCGGCAGAACCGGCGCCCGCTGGTGCCATGGGGTGTGCTGCTCATAGGCGTGCGCCAGGCGCAGCACGGTGCCCTCGTCGAACGGCCGCCCGACGATCTGCAGGCCGATGGGAAGGCCCCTGTCGTCAAATCCACAGGGCAGCGACAGCGCCGGCGAGCCGGTCATGTTGAAGGCGCGGGTGAAGCGCGCCAGGTTGGCGGCCACCACGACATCCTCCCCGGCGATGCGCACCACGGGCTCATCGACGCGGGCGGCGGTCATCAGGGTTGTGGGGGTAACGAGGGCGTCCACCGACTGCAAGACTTCCGAGACCTCCTGGGTCAGGAGCGAGCGGAAGCGCTGCGCCTTGAGGTATTGCGCGCCGGTGACCGTGGCGCCGAGCGCCAGGCGGACGCGGACATCGGAGCCGTATGCCTGCGAGTGGTTGCGCAGCAGGGTTTCGTGCACCGCGTATGCTTCCACGACCATTAACGTCAGCGAGGCGGTCGGAACGTGGCGCATGAGCGGCAGGTCCACGTCCACGCAGGCGGCGCCGAGGCCGTCCAATGCGGCCACCGCGGCTTCCACCGCCGCGGCCACCTGCGGGTCGATCTGATCAAAGAACAGCGCGCGCGGCACGCCGACGCGCAAACCGCGCACGTCGCCCGTGAGTTGCTGCGCATAATCCGGCACGGGCAGGCGGCTGGTGGTAGGGTCGTTGGCATCGTGTCCGGCGATGGCCTGCAGCATGAGCGCGGCGTCGGCGACACTGCGGGTCAGCGGGCCGGGGTGATCCAGCGACCAGCACAGCGGGTAAACGCCGTGGCGGCTCACCCGTCCGTAAGTCGGTTTCAGGCCCACCACGCCGCTCAGCGAGGCCGGAATGCGTATCGAGCCGCCGGTGTCCGAACCCAGCGTGGCCATGGCCAATCCTGCCCCCGTGGCCACTCCTGAGCCGCCGCTGGAGCCGCCCGGAATGCGCTCGCCGTCCCACGGGTTGCGCGGCGTGCCGTAGTGCGGATTGATGGAGGTGCCGCCCCAGGCGAATTCGTGCATGTTCAGCGTGCCCAGCAAAATAGCGCCGGCGTCCTCCAGCCGCTGATTCACGGTTGCTTGCTGCTCGGCGACGTGCTCCGCCATGATGGTCGAGCCGCAGGTCATGCGCTCGCCCTTGATGGCGTATAGGTCCTTCACCGCCACCGGCACACCGTGCAATGGCCCCCGGTACTGGCCGCCCCGTATTTCCGCTTCGGCCCGGCGCGCCGCGGCCATGGCGCGCTCCGGCAACACCGTCAGATACGCCTTCAGCGTCTCGTTCAGCCGTTCGATGCGCGCCAGATGCGCGACGGTCACTTCCACCGGCGACACCTCGCCCTGGCGCAGGCGCGCCGCCATGTCCGCAATCGTCCCGCTGGTCAATTCTTCATTCGCCATGGCCGTTTTCCTCAGAACAGTCAAACTCGACCGCAGGCTCGGCCGCGCTTAGGTCGAGCGCATCCAATGCCCTCAACCCGGTTTGCAACACTTCCGCCTGCGTCTCCACCTGCGCCCATTCCGCTTCCGACAGTGTCGCGCCGGCCATTTCCGTTACCAGGTACCGCAGGGTTTCCTTGTTGGTCATGACGATCACCTCAGCGTGTTACGTCCTTGTTTTGGCAAGCCTCGCCGTCTGCCACCGGAATCACGTCGTCCACAGTGATCCCGAGAGCATCGGCCAGCTTACGAAGAATGTGAACCGAGCTGCTGTTGCGGCCTGCCTCGATTTCTACGATCTGAACCCGGTTAACGCCGGGGGCGCGGGCGAGCGCGGCTGGTCACGGTCAGACCGTGGTCGGTAGCGATGTGATTGGGAGAAACGCCGAGGTCCCACAGGGCCCGCCGCTGGGCACTGAGGTCTTGCTTGTCGGCGGAGCAGCGGGTGTTGCCGATGAGGGTCTGTGTCACGCCCGCAGTGTACGATCAAGGCCCCATTGCTGCAAAACAAATCGTGCCCCTGAACAGGACACACAGAGAGGTCAGGAAATGTGGCTGACTCACCGTACCACGCCCGCCAGACTCGTTTCCCGGACGAAGCGCTGCAGCAGCGCGCTGAGCAGCAGCACCGGGACTGTCATGATCACGGCGGCGACAGCGGTGACGAAGGCGTTGCCCTGGTATAGGTAGTAGTAGACCTGCAGCGACATGGTTTTATCGCCGAGGGTAAGGTAGGTGGCCAGCACGAACTCCTCCCACGACAGCAGCCAGACGAGCAGGGCGGCGACGATGACACCGGGCAGGGCGAGGGGGATGATGACGTACGCCAGGGTGCGCCACAGGTTGCAGCCGTCCAAGGCGGCGGCCTCTTCCACGTCGCGCGGGATGTTCCCGAAGGCGGTGGTGAGAACCCAGGCGGCGACCGGCAGTGCCATCGGCAGGTGGGCCAGCGTGAGGCCGAGGGCGGTGTCCATCAGACCCCAGCGCAAGAACACCACGGCGATGGGCATGGCCACGCTGACCTCCGGCAGCATGCGGCAGAGAAACAGGCCAGTCAGAACCCCGTAGCGCCAGCGCAGCGGCAACTGCACCAGAGTGTACGCCGCCGGACCGGCCAGAAGCAGCGCCAGCGCGGTAGTAACGGTGGCTACCAGTAGGCTTTTGCGCAGCGGCGCACCAATCTGGCCGCCCTCGAGCACGCGCTGCCAGTGGCGCCACGTGAGATCGTGCGGCACCAGCGTCGGGTGCGCGGTCATCACCTCGGCCGGCGGGCTCAGCGAAATTTTCAGCAGCCCGTAGAGCGGCGCGGCGGCGAACAGCACCAGCACCAGCAGGAACGGCAACCGCAAACGCCTCACCGCAGCACGTCCTCGCGTCCGGCGAGCTTCAGGTAAGCGGCCACGGCCACCAGAATCATCAGCAATAGCAGGGTACTGCTCGCCGCCGCGGTGTGCGGGTTGCCGTACTCCAGGTATTCGACGTAGGCATAGGTGGACAGGACCGGCAGGCTGCGCCCGGTCAGCGCCAGCGGCAGGGCGAAGATGCGGAACGCGTCCACGCCGCGTACGATCAGCGCCATGGTGATGGCAGGCCGTAGCAGGGGCAGGGTGATGCGGCGGAATTGCTGCCACGGCGTGGCGCCGTCGGTGCGGGCGGCTTCGTAGAACTGGCGGGGGATGGCTTGCAGGCCGGCGAGCAGGATGAGCATGACCAGGGGCGTGACCTTCCAGGCGTCGGCTACGGCCACCGTGGCCACGGCCAGCCAGCGGCTGCCGGTCCAGTCGATGGGCAGGTCGATCACCCCCAGGCGGTACAGTACCTCATTCAGATAGCCGACGGTGCCAAAAATGTATCGCATTGCCGAGGCGGCGACGATCGTCGGCACCCCCAGCGGTACCAGCAAGGCGACGCGCACCCATCCCTGGGCGCGCCGGCGTTCCGCCAAGGCCAGCGCCGCGGCCAAGCCGAGGGCCAATTCCAGGCTGAGCCCGAGGGCCGTCACCAGCAGCGTGTTGGCAACGGCCTCGCCGAACTGGTAGTGCGAGATGATAGCGCGGTAGGCCGCCAGCCCCCAGTCGCCTTGCGGCGTTTGCAGGCTGAGCAGCAGGGTGGAGATAACGGGAACGAGGGTCAGAGCAGCGAGGTACAGGGTGAGGGGCGCCAAGCCGAGGCACAGCCCCGCGTAGCGAGTCAACGAGCGTCGGCGGGGCGTATTGAATGCCGGCACGAGCGTCAGCGAGTGATGACGCCATTTCACTCACGCTTCCTCAGAGCGTCAAGGCGTGCGGCGAGGGGCGGCAGCACCGTTGCAGGGGCCTCGGCGCGCCACAGGATGCGCTGTACGGCCTCATTAGCGAGGCGTTCGTAATCGGCCCAGTAGCCAACGTTGGCGCGAAAAACGCCGTGGCTCAGGGCTTCCTGGACGGACTCGGCGTGCGGGCGCATCCACGCCTCGGTGGCGGTGCGAACGTCCGAACGCAGGCTGGGCCAGCCAAGCCGCTCGCTTAGCGCTTCCTGCACCATGTGGCTTTGCAGGAATTGGATCATCGCCAGGGCCAGCCGCCGATTACCAGCGCCGACCGGAATGCCCAGCACGTCGCCGCCGATGACGTGCGCCTGCCGCGCCGGGCCGGCCCAACCGCTATAGGTGCGAATGGCCGTCTTGCCGTAATCCTTCACCAGCAGCGGCACGCCGAACGGCCAATTCTGGGCCAGAAAGGCGGCGTCCTGGGCCAGGGCGTCGTTGGTCGTGTCCCACTTGGCGCGGCGCGATTCAGGAGAAAGGTAGGGGCGCAAGGACGCCAGAAACTCGAACGTGGCGACGGTGCCGGGATGGGCAAAGTCAAACGGGTCACCGCCACCGGCAACGATCCATTCGTAGAGCTGGGTGGTCGTCGGCGCCCCACCCGCGCCTTTGAACAGCACCCTGCCGATGCCGTCCCGCTCCGCGAAGGCACGCGCCACGGCGAGGAGCTCCGGCCAGGTGCGCGGCGGCTGCAGATCGTACTCGGCGAACTTGTCGGCGTTGTAGTAAGCGATCTGCACGTTGGGCCGGAAGGGAACGAAGTAGCGCTGCTCGTCGATGACGCCGGCGGCCTTCAAGGCCGGGTACACCGCCTCAGACATCTCAGATTCCTCATCCGTCAGGGGGGAGACCAACCCGGCGTCTACCAGTTCCTGCAGCCGCATGTTGTCCTGGGCGAAGAGGTCAATGTCCATGCGTCCGGCCTGTTGCATGGCCTTCAGCCGCTGCACCAGGGCCTCCGGCGGCACGTCGATGGCGCGCACCTTGCAAGCGCAAAGGATTTCGAACGTCGGCAGGATGTCCCGCCGCATCACCTCCCACTCGGCCTCCGCCAACCGCATCGTCACGGTCAGCGTCGGCTCCTCGGCCGCCGTCCACGTTGGCAGCATCGCCAGGATGCCGAGCACCACGAGCAACCATCGCATCATTCCATCTCTCCCCTGGTCAAAAGATTCTCCGCGACCGCCACAGCGTTTCCCATACCCAAGCATCGACTAGGCGGGGCATGGTATCACAAAGTTCGGCTAAGTCCGTGACTGCCCGTTGGGGGCCGGTTGGGCGGGGCGTGCGGTGACGCCTAGGCGGTCGACGCGCTGGAAGCCGCGGGGCAGCTTGACGCCGCGTTGGCCGCGGGTGCCGGTGTAGTGGGCGATGTCGGCGGGCTTGAGGGTCAGGTGGCGCTGGCCGCAGTAGAGCGTCAACGACTGGCCGCTGGACAGGCAGGTGAAGGCGGCCAGGGCGTCTTGGCGCGCCGCGGCCTGGGCGGTGGGAATGGCGATGAGTCTGGACCCCTTGCCCTTGGCCAGTTGCGGCAGTTGCGCGAGGGGAAACACCAGCAGGCGGCCCTGGCTGCTGACCGCGGCGATAAAATCCGCGCTGTCGCCGAGCGGCCTGGGCGGCAGCACCCGGCTGTTGCGCGGCAGACTGAGCACGGCCTTGCCAACGCGTTGCCGCGACTGCAAATCCTCCAGAGTCGTGACAAACCCGTAGCCGGCGTTCGACGCCACCACGTAGCGATCCTCCGCGTCCCCCAGAATCACCCCGACGAACGAAGCGCCGTCCGGCGGACTCAGCCGCCCGGTGAGCGGCTCGCCCTGGCCGCGCGCCGAGGGCAGCGTATGGGTGGGGATGGCGTAGCTCTTGCCGGTCGAATCCAGGAAGACGGCCAATTGCGAGCTCTTGCCGCGCGCCGCGACCAGGAACTGGTCCCCCGCCTTGTAGTTGAGCGTTTCGGGGCTGATCTCGTGCCCCTTGGCGGCGCGCACCCAGCCCTTCTCGGACAGCACCACGGTCACCGGCTCACTGGGCAGCATGGCGTTCTCGGCGAGCGCTTGCGCCGGCAGCCGCTCGACCAAGGGTGAGCGCCGGGCGTCGCCGTAGGTGTCGACATCCTTCTCCAACTCCTTCCGCATCAGCGTTTGCAGGCGCCGGGGCGATGACAGCAGCTTTTCCAGATTCCGCCGCTCGGCGTCGAGGCGCTTCTGCTCCCGTTGAATGGCGATTTCTTCCAGCCGTGCCAGTCGGCGCAGCCGCAGGTCCAGAATGGCCTCCGCCTGGGTGTCGCTGAGGCCGAAGCGCGCCATCAGGGCGGCTTTCGGCGCCTCCTCGTTGCGAATGATGTCGATGACCGCGTCAACGTTGAGGTAGGCGACCAGCAGCCCTTCCAAGACGTGCAGGCGCTGCAGCACGCGATCAAGCCGGAACTGCAGGCGGCGGCGCACGGTGTCGGCGCGGAACTCCAGCCACTCCTTCAGCACGGCACGCAAATTCTTCACCTGCGGACGCTTGTCCAATCCGATCATGTTGAAATTGACGCGGTAGGTGCGTTCCAGGTCGGTGGTGGCAAAGAGGTGCGACATGACGGTGTCCGCCGGGGTGCGCGTGGACGACAGCACGATGACCAGGCGGGTGGGGTTTTCGTGGTCCGACTCGTCGCGCAGATCGACCACCATGGGCAGTTTCTTGGCACGCAGTTGGGCGGCGATCTGCTCCAGCACCTTGGAGCCGGAGACCTGGTACGGCAGCGCCGTGACCACGATCGCCTCCGCTTCGCGCTCGTAGCGCGCCCGCATGCGCAGCGAGCCGATGCCGGTCTCGTACATGCGCACGACTTCTTCGCGCGGCGTGATGATCTCCGCCTCGGTGGGAAAATCCGGCGCCTGCACGAACTCGCAGAGTTCTGCGACCGCAGCGGCGGGCTTTTCCAGTAGATGGATGCAAGCGGCGGCGACCTCGCGCAGGTTGTGCGGCGGGATGTCCGTCGCCATGCCGACAGCGATACCGGTGGCGCCGTTGAGCAGCACGTGCGGCAGGCGCGCCGGCAAGAAGACGGGCTCGTTCAGGGTGCCGTCGAAGTTCGGCGTCCAATCCACCGTGCCCTGGCCGATTTCGGAGAGCAGCATGTCGGCGAACGGTGTCAGCCGCGCCTCGGTGTAGCGCATGGCGGCGAACGATTTCGGGTCGTCAGGCGAACCGAAATTGCCCTGCCCGTCGACCAGCGGGTAGCGGTACGAAAACGGCTGTGCCATCAGCACCATGGCCTCGTAGCAGGCCGTCTCGCCGTGCGGGTGAAATTTGCCGATGACGTCGCCGATGGTGCGCGCGGCTTTCTTGGGCTTCATCTGCGACGACAGGTTGAGCTCCGACATCGCATAGATGATGCGCCGCTGCACCGGCTTGAGGCCGTCGCTGACATGCGGCAGGGCGCGGTCGAGGATGACGTACATGGAATAGGATAGGTAGGCTCGCTCGGTGTAAGCCTTGAGGGGGAGCCGTTCCACGCCGTTCGCGGCGGGCAGGACGGTGGCCGTCTGCCGGGTCGTGTCGGTCGCGTCGATTGCCATTACACCTCCGCCAGGTTGCCGTTGTGCTCCAGCCACGCCTTGCGGTCGGCGGCGCGTTTCTTGGCCAGGAGCATGTCCATGAGGGAAGAGGTGTCGTCGCCCGGCTCGATGGTGAGCTGCACCAGGCGGCGGGTGTCGGGGTTCAGGGTGGTGTGGCGCAATTGCAGGGGGTTCATCTCGCCGAGGCCCTTGAAGCGCAGCACGGTTGGCTTGCCCTTGGGGCGTTCGGCGGCGATGCGGTTGAGAATGCCGTCACGCTCGGCGGCGTCGAGGGCGTAGAAGACATCCTGTCCCACGTCGACACGGTACAGCGGCGGCATGGCGACGTAGACGTGGCCGGCACTGACCAGCGGCCGGAAATGACGCACGAACAGGGCGCACAGCAGGGTGGCGATGTGGGCGCCGTCGGAGTCGGCGTCGGCGAGGATGCAGATCTTGCCGTAGCGCAGATCGTCGAGGTTGTGCGAACCCGGCTCGACGCCGATGGCCAGGGAGATGTCATGCACCTCCTGCGAGCCTAGCACCTGGGCGGGATCGACCTCCCAGGTGTTGAGGATTTTGCCGCGCAGGGGCATGACGGCCTGGAATTCCTTGTTGCGCGCCTGCTTGGTGGAGCCGCCGGCGGAATCGCCCTCGACCAGGAACAACTCGGTGCGCGCCAGGTCCTGCGCCGTGCAGTCGGTCAGCTTGCCGGGCAGAGTGGGGCCGGTGGTGATGCGCTTGCGCACCACTTTCTTGCTGCTTTGCAGGCGTTTCTGGGCGTTGCGGATGACCAGCAGCGCCACCTGCTCGCCGACCTCGGTGTGCTGGTGCAGCCACAGGCTGAGGGCGTCCTTGACGGCGCCGGAAACGAAGGCGGCGCACTGGCGCGAAGCGAGGCGTTCCTTGGTCTGGCCGGTGAACTGCGGATCGTGCAGCTTGACCGACAGCAGGTAGCTGCACGATTCCCACACGTCCTCGGGGGCCAGGCGCACGCCGCGCGGCAGCAGGTTGCGAAACTCGCAAAACTCGCGGATGGCTTCGGTGAGCCCGGTGCGCAGACCGTTGACGTGCGTGCCGCCTTGCGGGGTGGGAATCAGGTTGACGTAGCTCTCCGTCACCGCTTGCTGCGCTTGCCCTGACTCATCTAATACGCTCGCCGGCGCTCGCTGTGGGACGCCGCCCTCCGGCAGCCACGCGACAGCCCAATCGGCCGTCTCCTGCGCGTCTGCCATGCGGCCCACGAAGGCATTCTCCGGCAGGCAGGGCGAGCCGTCCAGGGTGTCGAGCAGGTACGCCCGGAGGCCGTCCTGGTAATGCCACGCCATCTGCTCGCCGGTCTTGGCGTTGCGAAATTTTACCTGCAGGCCGGGGCACAGGACGGCCTTGGCGCGCAGGATGTGCAGCAGGTGCGGCAGGGAGAAGTTGACGGTTTCGAAGTACGTGGCGTTGGGCCAGAAGCGCACGGTGGTGCCGGTGCGGCGGCCGCAAGGTCCCACCCCTTCCAGTTCCGACGTCTTTTCCCCATTGGCGAACGTCATGCGGTATTCCTGACCGTCGCGCCGCACTCCGACTTCCAGGCGTAGAGAAAGGGCATTGACCACCGACACGCCGACGCCGTGCAGGCCGCCCGAGAAGCGGTAGTTCTTGTTGGAGAATTTACCGCCGGCGTGCAGGCGCGTCAGGATGACTTCCACGCCCGGCACCTGCTCCTCGGGGTGCAAGTCCACGGGCATACCGCGCCCGTCGTCGCGCACCTCCAGGGAGTTGTCCTCGTGCAGGGTCACGTCGATGCGCCTGGCGTGGCCGGCGATGGCTTCGTCGACGCTGTTGTCGATGACTTCGTGGGCCAGGTGATTGGGACGGGTGGTGTCGGTGAACATGCTGGGGCGTTTGCGGATGGGGTCAAGGCCGCTGAGGACCTCAATGGCTGCGGCGTCATAGGATTCAGGCATGTAGTAGACCTTCTCCTGGTGCCTGGAAGGACCGGTTGGCGGGCTCAGACTCAGCCGCCATTACCTGGTGGATGCGGCTTGACGCGCCTCGTACTCGGCGTGGGCCGTTTCGATGGCTTGCTGGCGCTGGACGCCCAACTCCTCACGCGCGCTGCGGGCCCAGGCATTGGAACCGACCATACCGGCCAGGGAGCCGTTGTAGCGCGGTATGACGTAGCGCGCCAGCAATTCGTAGCTGTGGAGAATCTTTTCACGCGGCGCCCACTCGTGCGCCAGGCCCAGCAGGCCGCCAAAGCCGCCGCTGATGTTAGCGAGCCGTTCGATGGTGGCGATGGCGTCGTCCGGTGTGCCGACCAGCCAGGCGCCATTTTCGCTCATCACCTCGATGAGGTCGTCCGGCGCGGTATCCGGCGGCAAGGGCTGCCCCAATGTGTCGCGAAAATACTCCTGCAGCCACGCGGCGGCCCCGTGCCGCGCCTCGTCGAAGGCTTGCTGGCGCGTTTCGGCTATGTGAATCGGCATCACCAGCCGCCAGCCCCGGCGGTCCATGGTGTTGCCGTGCAGCGCCGCGCTTTCCTCGGCGATCTTCCACTGCTCGGGCAGCGCCACGACGCCCCGCACGCCTGCATAGGCGCTCAGGGAAAGGACGCCGGCGCCGTGCTTGCCGGCTAATTCGACGCCGGCGGGCGACTGGACGCTGGCGACGGCGATGGGGAAGTGCGGCTGGGTGTAAGGCCGCAGGTGCAGGAGCGCGTCACGCAACTCAAACCAGTCGCTCTTGTAGGTAATGGGTTCGGGCTCGGTCAGAAGGCGTTTAATGACGGTCAGCGATTCGTCCATCATGTCGCGTTGCCGGGCGGGATTGAGGCCTAGCATGTGGGCGTCGGTAATCAGGGCGCCGGGGCCGACGCCGAGCATCACGCGGCCGCGCGTCAGGTGGTCGAGCAGGACGAGGCGGTTGGCGACCATCAGCGGGTGGTGGTACGGCAAGCTGACGACGCCGGTGCCGAGGCGGATGTGGCGGGTGCGTTCGGCCGCCGTGGCCATAAACACCTCGGGCGAGGCGATGGTTTCCCATCCGGCGCTGTGGTGCTCGCCGATCCAGGCTTCGTCGTAGCCGAGGCGGTCGAGCCATTGAAGCAATTCGAGATTGCGTTCCAGAGCCAGGGTGGGATTCTCGCCAAGCCGGTGGAAGGGAGCCAGGAAGATTCCGAACGTCAACCGCTCCACGAGCGCCATGACAACTTCCTCATGTATGGGATTGCTTCGTATACCGCCTGTGAATCAGCGGCGCGGTAGGGCATAAAACCTTAGCACGCGCCCCGGCAGGGTACAAGGTGAGGCGCCGGAGCGGGTCATGCCCCCCTCCCTGGCCCTCCCCATCGGCGGGGGGAGGGAATGGCTGCTCCCTGCCCGTGGACGACGCCAGTGACATGCCCGGCGACTTCATGGTAGGCTGGCCAAAGAATAGCCGCTGGGCAACGAAGCACCGAACAGGACCCGTGAAGGGGATCGGGATAGATGATTACCGTGGGTATGAATTACAGGGTTTTGCAGGGCAAAGAGGTTCAGTTTGAAAAGGTCTTCGCGAATGTTCTGGAAAGCTTGCAAACGATGGAAGGACACGCGAAGTCGGCCCTCTACAAAGACGTCCAGGACGGCCAATCCTACCTCATCGTCTCCGAGTGGTCTTCGGAAGACGCCTTCCAGTCATTTATCCAGTCGGATCAGTTCAAGAAAGTGGTCAACTGGGGTGCGGAGCAAATTCTGAGCGACCGGCCCGTTCACACCGTCTACCGGCAGTAGCCGTTCCCCGTTTCCAAAGCAGCCCAGAGCCTGCGCTACTTGATTCAGGGCTCAAGGCCGTCAATTTGGCGGCTATCCGGCTTTGCAGACCCCACAAGCTGCGGGCGCCAGGAAAGTAAAGTGCAAACCAAAGGCTCTGTTCCAGATGCCCGTTGATGGTCTCCACAAGTTGCCGCCAGCCGGCGTGTCGGCGGCGCGCTGCACAACCGCCATCTCCCGGATAGTTCTTGGGCGTCAGGACGCAGGCGTCGCAGGGCCTTTGCCAATGCGACTGCCACCACGGCCTAAAGAAACCATTGTCCGCCACGTAGGAACAGCGGCTCAGCACCCCAACCCCATCGCGGGGATCCAGGGGACCTGTTGGCCCGACATACGCCCGACCGCTGCGCCGGCGGGGTAATCCTCGGCGTCCTGGACGTGTTGAACGCCCACTTGGACCTTTGGCATGAATACTTCGTCATCGGCAGGAACACCGGGCAGGCAGAGTTTCCGGCCCACATTCGGATGCTTGGCAGGTTCGGCACGCTGCAGGATTTCCTCTTCGTACTTGCCGGGTTCCTCGTTCCGATGGAAGAGCAGATCAACGCTTGGCGGCAACCCTGACGATTACATTTCTGCATATTGGCGCTGATGACGCGCCTTATCCTGTTTGTTGCCGTACCGGACGGGTGTTACCATGCCGACCCTCGGGCGCGCAGGGCTGGACTGCGTTCGAGGACATCCCCGTTTATTGCAAGTAAATCAAACCTTTCAGGTCAGATCATGGAGGCGCTATGGCGGACTACGTTTATCTCGTGCAGATGGATATTCCGGCGGAGATGGAGGCCGAGTTCAACCGGGTATACGACACCGAGCACGTGCCCAATATCCTGAAAGCGCCGGGGGTGCACGGCTGCGACCGGTATCGGCTGGAGTCGAGCAATGCCGAGGGCATGGCCAGGTATGCCGCCGTGTATCACATCGACTCGCCGGAAACGCCGAGCAGCGACGCCTGGCTGGCGGAGTCGGAAAAGGGCGAGTGGCCGACGAAGATTCGGCCACACGCGACCAACCGGTCACACAGTATTTTCAAGCGCATCGGGTAAGGCTTGCTACGGCGCCAGGGCGGTGAGCATCGTCTTGGCGCCGGCAAGGTCGCCTTGGGGATGGACGGGTTGGAGGCAGACCTGGGTGGCGCCGGCGTCAAAGTGCTCCCGGACGCGGGCGCGAACGAACGGCGGCCTCGTCGCCCCACACGACCATGGCGTTCAGGAAGCGGGCATTGCCGCCGTCCTGGAGGTGTCCAATTTCCGCTGCAAGCGCCGAATTGAGGGGTGACACGGCCATGAATGAGCTCTCGTTCTGGGGCAAGGCGCGGCCTCTCGACCCCGACCGCCGCCCCCAATGGCACCCATTGCCGTACCATTGCCTCGATGTCGCCGCGGTCGGCGAGGCACTGATGACCCGGCATCGTGGCCTGCGACAAAGCCTGCTCGACTTACTGGGCCTACCCAGTGAAGACTTCATTCCCGTCCTTTGCTTCCTTCTGTGCCTGCACGACATCGGCAAGTTCGCCAAGAAATTTCAGGCAAAGGAGCCGGCACTGTACCCCGGCTGTCTCGGTGACGATCCCGCCTCTGTTCCAGACCGCTACGACCACGGCGCTGGCGGGCTGCGCCTATTCGATGCAGATGACGGCCTCTTCCATTTGCCTAGCGGACCGAGCCACCGTGTCTGGCGACTCTTGGTCTCGGCGGTCGTCGGGCATCACGGTGCCCCACCGCAGCCGGTTATCGGCGAGAACCGTGTCACCTTACGGCCCGACTTCGGCAAGGCAGGCATTGAGGCTGCCGATATGTTCGTCCAACAGACTCGCGACCTGCTCGCCTTGCCGCAGGCGTTGCCGCCGCTCGAACGCGAAGGCGTACGGCGCGCGTCTTTCGCCCTCGCCGGCTTTGCTGTGCTGGCGGACTGGATCGGCTCCAGGCAGGAATGGTTTCCGTACTGCGAACCGATTCAAGACCTCCAGGCATACTGGAACCATGCCCGCGAACAAGCGAAGAGCGCCGTTGAAGCGTCGGGCGTCCTGCCGGCCGAAAGTAACAACCACCTCGATTACGGCGCCTTGATTGGGGCGGATGCGACCCCAACTCCGATGCAGGACTGGGCTAAATGCGTCGAACTGCCGGACGGTGCGGCGCTGTTCATGATCGAAGACGAAACGGGCAGCGGCAAGACCGAGGCGGCCCTGATGCTCGCCCACAGACTGATGGCGTCCGGCCAGGCAGACGGTCTGTATGTGGCACTGCCCACCATGGCCACGGCCAACGCCATGTTCGATCGGCTCGCCGCCGCGTATCGGCAGTTGTTCTCAGCAGGCGCCTTCCCCTCGATTGCCCTGGCTCACGGCGGGCGCGACATGCACGACGGTTTCCGGTCGGCGGTGCTGCCGGCCGGGCGCAACGAGACTCCCTATTCACAAACCGGGAGTCGGGGGGAGGGTTCTGAAACGACTGCCTCGGCAGCCTGCGCGGCCTGGATTGCCGACGACAGGCGGCGCGCCTTTCTGGCCGATGCGGGCGCCGGCACGGTGGATCAGGCATTGTTGTCGATTCTGCCCAGTCGGCACCAATCGCTGCGGCTGTTGGGCCTCATGCGCCGTGTTCTCATTCTCGATGAGGTGCATGCTTACGATGCCTATATGCAGCGCGAGATCGAGCGGCTGCTCGAATTCCAGGCAGGGCTGGGTGGCTGTGCGATCCTGCTGTCGGCCACTCTTCCCCTTTCGGTCCGTAAACGGCTGGCCAGCGCTTTCTCGAAAGGGTTGGGAAACGAAGAGATAACACACAGATCGGTCATCAGCGACATGGACTACCCATTGGCCACGGTCTGTGGAGCCAACGTCCGCACATCCATGAAGGTTCTTGGACAGTCCGGGCGGGCGCGCAGGCTTCCGATGCGATTCCTCGGCACCCCGGAGGAGGCGCTGACCGCAGTCGAACAGGCAACTCACAGCGGCCAAGCCGTGCTCTACATTCGCAACACGGTCGATGACACTCTCGAAGCCCATGCCGCGTTGACGGCCAGAGGGTTCGCTGCGGAGGTCTTCCACGCTCGCTTCGCGCTTGTCGACCGCCTGCGAATCGAGAAATGGGTGGTTGCGACGTTCGGTAAGCTCAGCACCTCCACGCAGCGAGCCGGCAAGGTGCTGATCGCCACGCAGGTGGTCGAGCAATCGCTGGATCTGGACTTTGATGCCCTGATCACTGATCTCGCGCCGATTGACCTGCTGATCCAACGTGCGGGCAGGCTGTGGCGACACCACCGCCCCGAACGTGAAGGGCAGCCGGAATTGCTCGTGGTGGGACCGGAACCCATCGCCGACGCGGACGAAAAGTGGTTCAGCCGGGCTTTTCCACGCGCCGCGTATGTTTACAAGGATCACGCCCGCCTCTGGCTGACGGCTAAAACGTTGGCTGACGCCGGCAGCATCGAAAGCCCTGGCGGTTTGCGGGCGCTCATTGAGGCCGTATACGGCGATGATGCCGAACTGGCCGTCCCAGAGGCATTGCAAGGCAGCTTCTTCGATGCAGAGGGCAGAGCGGGCGCCGAGCGTGGGGTGGCCAACACCAACGTACTTGATCTTACCAAGGGCTATGTGAGAGACGGCGGTGCCTGGGACAGCGACGTACGCACGCCAACCCGGCTCGTTGACGACCTGCAAGTCACGCTACGGCTCGCACGGGTCCGCGGTGACCGTATCGAGCCTTACGCGCCCCATGTCGAACCGAGCGAGCCGTGGCGGGCATGGCGGCTCAGCGAGGTGAACATTTCTGCGCGACGTGTCGGTGGCGAAGCCGTGCCGTCTGAACATGCCGATGCTGTCCGCGCGGCAAAGATGGACTGGACGCGGTTCGATGCGGACAAGATTCTGGTGGTGCTTGAGGAGTCCGAGGCCGGGGATCAAACCTGGTCTGGAACGGCAATGTCGGGCGGCGAGACGCCGACGGACGTCCGGCTCAGCTATAGTCCGCAGCGCGGTTTGACGACCGACAAGAAAGAACGATGAGGGGTAAGGCAAGCCATGCCCGGAAGACTACTTCCCGTCGGCAGCTTCAAGGAGCCGTTCATGCACGGTCGAATTCCTGGCGGGTGACACCCAAGTCCCGTAGGATCGCTCTGACGGTTCCTGTTTTCAGTTCACGGCCGCCCCAATTTGGAATGGTCGTTCTGCCGCCCGTCGATGGACGAATCCAGATCTCGTGATCGCCACGAGCGCGTCTGTCCAGGACGCATCCGAGTCGATGCAGCTTGCGTGTGAGTTCGCTGTATCTCAAACCGCGACCATGACTTCACTGAAACCTTGATGCTCGCTGGCGTCAACGACAGCGGCGGCCACTTGAGGCGGAAGAGGATCGCCGCGATCGCGGTATGATTCGATGAACGCTGCCGCAACGCATTGCAGGCTTTCCAAAGCCTGTGCAGCGGTGTCGCCCCACGCCCGGCAACCGGGCAAATCGGGTATCTCGGCCAGGTACTTGCCCTCAGTTTCGTCCGACGGTTCCCGCAGAACGGATCGTAACCGGTACAGATTCATGTCATCCCCCCAACGAATCGTCTAGTGCAGTATATAGGGCTTGACTCGTTCGGGAGTTTGTCGGATTTTCCCTGTTGAGGCAAGATCGACGGACGGCCTTGCCACCTGTCCAGCGTACTGTGTCCACCGAGACGCGTCATGTGTGAGCCCGACGTCTTCAATCTGATCAACGCCGCTTGGCTGCCCGTCCGTCGCCGAGTGTTCCCCGCACAGGCGGGGATGAACCGCGTTCCCAATGCCTTTTCCCAGTCTTCGATGCGTGTTCCCCGCACAGGCGGGGATGAAGTCAGGCGGTCTTCCTCAATTCGTCTCGGCGGATGCTCTCCCAAGTCCAAGTCAGGAGAATTTCGGTTTAGGATCCTCACCATCAAGCGAACGCCTTCCCAATCCTTGAATCAGGCCATAAGCGCGGGTCGCATGCTGCTTACGGGGACGAGGCTTACGCACGCCGGCCCGGTAGGGGAGGATGCCAAGCATGTCACTGATCGTCAGAGAACTGCAGAAGGTATGGGAGGCCATGCGTGCCAGCATGCCGCAGCGTCGCGACATGCTACAGGAAGTCCACATTCGGAATTTCCGGGGCATCAGGGTACTTGCGTGTGCCGTTCGGCTATCCGGTATCCGTGCTGGCGGGGCCAAACGGCTGCGGCAAATCCACGGTGCTGTTCGCTTGTGCCTGCGCGTACCGGGCAGGGGATCGCGGGAGCAGCCTGTTTCCCAATTTCACAGATCGGCAAGGAGGCTCGCTCTCCGATACCGCAGCGCAAACGGAACTGGCCTTTTACTACCTGCACAATAACGAGCGCCTGTCCATTGGCCTGGAAGCGCAACAAATCATGGAATCGCAGCTTCATGGGCCGCAAGGGCGGCACGCAACCGGAACGCAACGTATACCTGCGCACCCTGGCCAATCTCGCCAATCCGTCCGAGGTTCGAGGCATCCTGCAGCTTGGTCGTAAGCAGTACCAGGCGGATACGCTGACCCCCAACCTTTTGGTCTTCGCCCGCCATATCCTACGCCAGCGGTACCGCAACCTCTCCTTCATCAGCGCCCAGAGCCGTGACCTGCTGTTTGCCGAGGTGGAGACAAACCAGGACACGCGCTACTCGGAGTTCCACATGTCCTCCGGGGAACGGGCGATTCTGCGTATCTCAAAGGATGTTTCAGGCCTCCATGACGCTCTGATCCTGATTGATGAGGTGGATACGGGTCTGCACCCTTACACGCAACAGCAAGTCATGCTGGAGTTGCAGCGCATCGCACTGCGGCAACAACTGCAGATCATCGTTGCTTCGCACAGTCCTGTGGTGCTGGACAGCGTGCCACCGGAGGCGAGAATCTTCCTCGACCGCGACGATCGCAGCGTGCAACCGTTGTTCCTGCTGGGTAACGAGCCGCCAGAAGGCTGGATCTGGCAAACGCTGAGGCGTCGGAGAGACGTGTACGCGCCGCTGCTAGGCCTGTCGCCACAGGACATGGACCGGAAAATGCGCGACATTGATCAGATGATGACAGGCATGGTTCGGCAAGGCGATCACTCAAAGGCCGCGCTCGAGGCATTCGCCGCAGAGTTGAGTCAAACCGGCCCTGGAATTGCCAGAATCGCCGGGCGTCGGGAAACCCAGGACAGCCAGCCCGAGCTTGCCGAGTTCCTCGTCCCACTGGGAGAACGGATCAACGCCTGGCGGCAATTCTGACAGTTACGCTCCTGGACATTGACGCTGAACCTTGCCCCTCGCGCTGTTGTTGCCATGTCGGGCGGGTGCTACCATACCGACCTCAGTGCCCGTTTACTCCCAGCAAATCAAACCTTTCAGGTCAGATCATGGAGGCGCTATGGCGGACTACGTTTATCTCGTGCAGATGGACATTCCGGCGGAGATGGAGGACGAGTTCAACCGGGTATACGACACCGAGCACGTGCCCAATATCCTGAAAGCGCCGGGGGTGCACGGCTGCGACCGGTATCGGCTGGAGTCGAGCAATGCCGAGGGCATGGCCAGGTATGCCGCCGTGTATCACATCGACTCGCCGGAAACGCCGAGCAGCGACGCCTGGCTGGCGGAGTCGGAAAAGGGCGAGTGGCCGACGAAGATTCGGCCACACACGGCCAACAGATCGCACAGCATTTTTAAGCGTATCGGATAATGACTATTACGGCGCCAGCGCGGTGAGCATCGCCTTGGCGCCGGCAAGGTCGCCCTGGGGATGGACGGGTTGGAGGCAGACCTGCGTGGCGCCGGCGTCGAAGTGCTCCCGGATACGGGCGCGGACGGCGGCCTCGTCACCCCACACGACCATGGCGTTCAGAAAGCGGGCGTTGCTGCCGTCCTGCAGGTCGGATCCGCTGAAGCCGAGGCGCCGCCAGTTGTTGGTATAGTTGGGCAGCACCATGTAGCGCGACAATTCGGTACGTGCCAGTTCCAGCGCCTTGGCGGGGTCGCTCTCCAGGCAGAATTTCTGTTCCACGGCCAGCCATTTGTCCGGGCCGAGGATCGAGCGTGCCTGCGCGGTATGCTCGGGCGTCACGTTGTAGGGAATGGCGCCCTGGGTCAGTTCGGCAGCCAGTTCCAGCATGCGAGGCCCCAGAGCCGCGATAACCACCGGCCAGGTATCGGCGTCGGGCTGCTCGGCGCGCATCTGTTCGAGGTAATGGCGCATGGCCGCCACCGGTTTGCCATACGTGTGGCCGCGAAAGCGCTCCACCAGCGGCACGTGCGAGACGCCCAGACCCAGCACGTAGCGGTCATTCGAAATGCGCCCCAGCGTTTTCAGCCCGTTGCGCGAGGCCACAACGTCGCGGGCATAGATGTTGGCAATCGAGCTGCCAATTTTCAGCCGCTGCGTGTTAGCCAGCAGAAAGCTCCCGAACGCCATGGATTCGAACCCCATCGCCTCGGAATACCACTGCGTATCGTAGCCCAGCCGCTCCACCGTCGTCACGAAGTCGATCCACTGCGCCGGTTCCAGCTTGTCGGCGCCGTACCAAACACCCAGCGTTTCGGCCTGCATTACCTATCCTCCGATTCTTCAAACAGCCGCCGCAGCGGCAGCGCAAACCCCGGCAGCACGTCGCCGCCGGAAAGCTCCTGGTCAATGGTCAAAACGTCATGCCGCTCAGCGGTGTACACGTGGACCTCCTGAGGCACCGGCAGCACATACCACACCAGCCGTACGCGAGCGGTCAAGAAGTCCTGGAGTTTTCGTTCCATTTCCCGGGCTGTGTTACTTGGACTGATCACCTCCACTGCCAAATCCGGCGCCAGTTCGGCGATCGGCACTCGTGGAACACGACGCCCAGGCAACTGATTCCACGAGACGAACGAAACGTCGGGGATACGCACCAGGCCCGGCGCAAGGCGCATCATACCGTCTGCGCCAGTTACGCAACCGAGATTGTGTTGTTCCACGAACGCACCGATCAACAAGATAAGCCGCACAGTCAGATACGATTCGTAATAACCCACAGTTTTCTCCACCAACACGCCGTCCACCAGCTCGCAGAGACGGGACTCCCGGTTCTCGATGTCGATCACGTCCTGCTCGGTGGCGGTGCCCGGCGGCGGATCGGTGCGAATGCGCGCGGCAGGGATCGGGCCGAAGCGCTCCAGCAGATCAGCAACCGTCATGTCGCTCGTCGACAGGGCCATGGCGTCACTCCTTGTCTTTACCCTCATCCTGCGCGCCCGGCAGCGCGTCGGCACGATGGCCGCCTTGCCAGTCCTCCTGTTCCGGGGCATCGCTGAGGGCGCCCAGCAGGCGTAGTTGCGGCACTTCGCGCAGGCTGCGCTTGAGTTCGGCAAAGCCGGGAAACCGCGCCAGGGTGATGACGGCGTTCCACAGCGTCACGGCGTCTGCATCGCTAGGCACGCGCGAGATCACCGGGCCGAAGAACGACAGCCCATCGGGCGGCTCGAAGGTGATGATGGGGGTGCCGACGTCGCGCCCGGTGCGGCTGAGCGCCAGGTCGGTCTCGGCCTCAAGCTCCGCGTCCCAGCCGGTGTCGTCAGCCGCGGCGGCGAACGTCGTGGGCAGCCCGGCCGCGATCAGGGTGTCGCTGATGTGCGCCGCGGTGCCCAGCCGCTGGCGCATGCCGGAGCCCTTCTCCTGCTCCCAATAGGCTTGGCCGTACGCCGCGTACAGCGGCCCCATGTGCTCGCGGCCCAACTCGGCCCGTACCTTGGCGGCGACCCGCAGCATGCGCAGCCCGGCGCCGTGGAAATGCTCATAATCGGGTGGGAACTCGGTTGCATAGTCCTTGTGCTTGTTCAGCAGCCGCAGCGAGATGAAACGCCAATCCACCCGGTAACCCGTCTGCGCCGCCACCTTCTCCACCCACCGCGAGGTGATCCACGCAAAGGGGCACACCGGATCCCAGAAAAACTCGATATCGTAGCCACCACTCATTTTTTAATTCCTTAGTATGGATATGAAAACAGGTCAGATTCGCGCAGCGTAATCCGGCATGCCAAGCAGCAAGACATTATCACCGCACCCGACGCCCCGTGCAACGGTCCAGGCGCGTGACTATGCCTTGTCTTCCGCCCGGCAATCGTCGATACTCGCCCTTTGACCAGGGGGCTTTGAGCGGCACGACAACCAGGGGAGACAGGCAATGGCGGCGAACCTCGATCAACAAAAGCTACGCACCTTTCGGCACACCTTGGCGGGCATTAACAACGGCGGCATGCTCAACCTGATGCTGAAGATCGGCGACGATCTCGGCCTCTTCGACGCCGCCGCCCAGGGCTCGGCCAGCAGCCAGCAGCTCGCCGAGCGCGCCGGCCTGCAGGAACGCTACGTGCGCGAATGGCTCGGCGCCATGGTCACCGGCGGCATCTTCGAATACGATGCCGACACCCTCACCTACACCCTGCCACCTGAACACGCCGGCCTGCTCACCGGCATCGACAACGTGACCGCCTTCGCGCACCGCACCGTGCTGTTCACCAAACACGTGCAAGGCGTCACCGAAGCCTTCAAGAACGGCGGCGGCGTGCCGTATACCGCCTTTCGGCCTGATTTCACCACCTTCCAGAACCTCGGTAGCCGTCGCCGGCACGACCGCTTTCTGCTCAGCAACTACCTGCCGGCGGTGCCCGGCCTCACGGAGCGCCTCAGCCGCGGCCTGCGCGCCTGCGACGTCGGTTGCGGCACCGGCCACGCCGCCAACCTGATGGCGCAAGCCTTCCCGGCCTCCACCTTCGTCGGCTATGACATCGGCCAGGACGCCATCGAAAGCGCCCGCGACGAGGCCCAGGCATGCGGCCTGAACAACGCCAGCTTCGACGTGCAGGACGTGCGCCACTTCCCCACGGAACCGAAGTTCGATCTGATTACCGCCTTCGACGCCATCCACGATCAGGTCGATCCCCGGGGCGTGCTGAACCAGATTCGTGACGCCCTGGCCCCCGACGGCACGTTTCTGATGCTCGACATCAAAGCCTCCAGCGATCTCGCCGACAACATCGGCATGTCCGTCGCGCCGGCGCTCTACTCCGTCAGCGTGATGCACTGCATGACCGTGTCGCTGGCCCACGACGGCGCCGGGCTCGGCACCGTGTGGGGCGAGCAGTTGGCCCGCCGCATGCTGGCTGAGACGGGATTCACCCGCGTTGAGGTGGCCGATCCGCACGACCAGATGAACACTGTCTACGCCTGCTACCCGTAGCCCAAGCGCCCGCCTCGCATGGAAAGCCAGCCCGTGGCCGACAACTCGACAGCAGTCCTCGCGTTCGACGCTGTGAGCAAGGCTTACGCGGCCCCAAGCGGCGAGCAGCGGCACGTTCTGCACAACCTGTCGTTCGCGGTGCCGGAGGGCCGCCGCATCGCCATCGTGGGCCGCAGCGGCAGCGGCAAGTCCACCCTGCTGCACCTCGCCGCCGGCATCGACGTCCCCACCCGCGGCGACGTCCGGGTCATGGGCCGCTCCCTAGCTGAAATGTCCGAAACCGCCCGCACCACCCTGCGGCGCGATCACGTCGGCCTCGTCTTCCAATTCTTCTACCTCATGCCTCACTTGTCGGTGCATGACAACGTCGCCCTGCCTTCCCTCATCGCCGGGGACAAACCGCGACGGTTCGAGCCCCGCGTGGCGCAGCTTCTGGACCGTGTCGGCCTGAGTGACCGCACCCACGAACGGGTGCAAAAGCTCTCCGGCGGCGAGATGCAGCGCGTCGCCATCTGCCGCGCCCTGATGCGCCGACCCCACCTGCTGCTCGCCGACGAGCCCACCGGCAACCTCGACGACGAGAACGGCTGGCGCGTCATGGAGTTGATGCTGTCGCTGGTCGCCGAGGAAGGCGGCACGCTCATCTTCGTAACCCACAGCCGCGAGGTGTCTGCCCTGGCGGACGAGGTCTGGCGTCTGCACAGCGGTGTCCTGAGTCCGCACGCCGAGGCCGAGGCGCCCGCCGCCCCTCACCCGTCATGATGCGGCGCTATTTCGTCACCGCCATGGCGGCCCACCTGCGAGCCGGCGGCAGCCTGTACCTGCTCACCATTCTCGGTGTGGCCCTCGGCGTGGCCGCGGTGCTGTCGATCCAGATCATCAACCGCAACGCCATCGCCGCCTTCGCGGGCAGCGTCAAGGCGGTCAGCGGCGAGGCCGACCTCAGCGTGCTCGGCTACACACCGAGCTTCCCCGAAGACCTCTACCCGCGCGTCCTGCCCACGCCCGGCGTGCAGGCGGCCTGGCCGCTGTGGCGTGCCGCCGTGGCCTTATCCGGCCGTGATGACGGCATGCTCGACCTCATCGGCGTCGATTTCTTCACGCCGGTCGACATCCCCTGGCAAGGCGAGCCGGGAGACCCGGCGGCGGCCCTCAGCCAACCGGGTTGGGTGGCCCTGACACCGCTCCTGGCCGAGCAAATGGGCTGGCGCGTCGGCGACGCCTTCACGGTGTCGTGGGGTTCCCGGCTGGTGCATCTGACGGTCGGCGCGTTGGTCGATTTTCACGCCCTCAATCCGCTGGCCAGTCCCAAACTGGCGGTCATGGACATCGCCCAGGCACAGAGTCTGTTCGGCGATGCCGGCGCCATCCATCAGATCGACGTCAAACTCATCGACGGCGCCGACACCGCCGCCATGCGGGCGCGCCTGCAAGAGCGCCTCGGCCCGGCCGTGCGGGTGGTGACGCCGGAACAGCGGGAAGCGCAGGCCAAGGGCTTGCTGTCGGCGTTTCAGCTCAATCTCACCGCACTCAGCCTTATCAGCCTGTTTGTCGGCGTGTTTCTCGTCTACAGTAGCACCCAGGCGGCCCTGGTGCGGCGGCGCGAGGAATTCGGCTTGCTGCGCTCGCTGGGGGCCACGCGCCGCCAGGTGTTTGCACTCATCATCACCGAGGTCGGCCTGCTGGGCGGCCTCGGCGCCGCCCTCGGCCTACCGCTGGGCTACGGCGTGGCGCAGGCCAACGTGCGCGTGGTCAGCGCCACGCTCAGCAATCTCTATTTGCTGGAAGAAATCGCCCGCCTGGAGATGACGACGTGGCTGTACGTCCTCGGCATCGGCATCGGCATCGGCGGCGCCGTGGTCGGGGCGCTGCTGCCCGCCCTCGACATGGCGCGCCGCGATACCCGAGCGCTGCTGTCGGCCTTCACGCTGCACGAAACCGTCGGCAGCCTGGCGCCGCGCCTGTTCGCCCTCGGCGTGGCGCTGCCGCTGACGGCCGCCGCCTGGTACGGTCTGCACGGCCGCCATTGGCAGCACGCCGGGTTCGTGCTCGCCGTGGTGCTGCTGCTCACCCTGCCGCTGCTGACCCCGCTGCTGGTGCGCGAGTTGTGCGCCCGTATTCGGGTGCGGGGCTTCGGTCTCGGCTACAGCCTGAAGGGGCTCGGCGTGCGGCTGCAGACGACCTCGGTGGCGGTGGCGTCGCTGGCGGTGGCGGTCAGCATGCTGATCGGCATCACCCTGATGATCGGCAGCTTTCGCCAGACCCTCAGCGTGTGGATCGGCACCTCGATCCAGGCAGACGTGTACATCGCCCCGGCTTCGTGGCGTGGCACCGGAAGCGACGGCGGCCTGGAGCCGCACGTCATGGCCAGCGTCACGGGCCATCCAGCGGTGCAGGCCGTCGACCGCCTGCGGCGATTTCACGGCTACACGGGCGACTGGCAGACGGCCACCGTCCGGCGCATCACCATTTCCGGCGTCGAGATGGGCTTGGCGCAAGGGCTCAGCCGCTTTCCCTTTCTTCCCGGCGCGCTGCCCAATCCGTACGAGGCGGTGCGCGAGCGCCGCGGCGTTTTCGTCGGCGAGACGCTGGCCCGCAAGGCCGGCGTGTGGGTCGGCGACGTCCTGCCCATTCACACGCCCACCGGCGTGCAGCGCTTTCCCGTCGCGGCCGTGTATTACGATTACAGCGCTGGCGACGGCGCCGCGGCCATGGACCTGCGCACCATGGCGCAGGCGTTCGGCCCGGGTCCTGTCAGCAGCACCGCCCTGTACCTGCGCCCCGGCGCCGACGTGGCCGCTGTGGTAGCGGAACTGCAGGCCGCGCTAGCGAATGCGCCGCTCGAGGTGCGGAGCAATCGCCGCCTGCGCGAGGAGGTGCTGGCCATCTTCGACCAGACGTTCGCGATTACACGCCTGCTGCAGTTCATGAGCCTGCTCATCGCCGTCTGCGGTATCGCCCTCATGCTGCTGGTGCTGGCGCGCGAGCAGGTCTCGGAACTGGCGCTGTGCCGCTCGCTCGGCGCCAGGGGGCGGCAACTCTTCGGCGTCTTCGTGGGCAAGGGCCTGAGCATGGGCGTCATGGGCCTGGCGCTGGGCAGCATCGGCGGGGTGCTGCTGGCCGGATTGCTGATCTACGTCATCAACCGCGCCTATTTTGGCTGGACGATTCAGCCGTACGTGGATTGGGGCCTGATCGCTCAGCAGGCGGCGACCATTCTCGGCGCTGCCGTGCTGGCGAGCCTGTATCCGGCGTTCCGCGTAGGGTGGGCGGGACAAAGCTTGGTAGCCCGAGGCGCGGCGGCGTTGAGCCGGGACGATTTGTAGCGAGGAGGATTGACGATGAAACGGGTACTCATCGCGCTGCTGATCCTCGGCGTTTTGAACCCGGTGGCAGCCAACGACTGGAAAACGGCGCAACCGGACTATGTTTGGTCGTTCCCCCGCGACCACTGGGCGCACGAGGGTTACAAAACGGAATGGTGGTACTTCACCGGCCATTTGCAGGCCGACGACGGGCGGCGCTTCGGCTACCAGTTCACGTTCTTCCGCGTCGGCGTGCTGCCAACGGCACCCGATGCGGATTCCGCCTGGGCGGCCCGCGGCCTGATCATGGGCCACGCCGCGGTCAGCGACTTGGACCGCAACGAGCACCGCTTCAGCGAGGTGATCTACCGCGCCGTCCCGCTGTTGGGCGGCTTCGGGGACTGGCCACAGCGAGCGAGCGAAGCGAGTTTGCCGCTGATCGCCTGGAGCCAAGCGCCGGCCGGCACCCCCGGCCAATGGCGGCTATCGTGGAACGGCAGCGGCTTCGATTTCGACATGCGCGACGACGCGCAGGGTATGGCCTTCTCACTGTCCACGCAGCCCGGCAAACCTCTCGTCTTCCAAGGCCCCAACGGCTACAGCCGCAAAACGCAATCCGGCAGCGGCGCCAGCCTGTACTACAGCTTCACCCGGCTGCAAACCAGCGGCCACCTGAGCCTCGATGGCCAGACGTGGCAGGTCAGCGGCGAAAGCTGGATGGACAAGGAATTCTTCACCAGCGTTCTGGCGCCGCACCAGCTCGGCTGGGACTGGTTCAGCCTGCAACTCGACGACCGGCGAGAGGTCATGCTCTTCCTCCTGCGGCGCGAGGACGGCACCACCGACTTCGCCAGCGGCACGGTCGTGTACCCGGACGGCAGCGCCACGTACCTTGACAGGGGAACCTTCACCGTCACCAGTCAGGCACGCTGGAAAAGCCCGCACACCGAAGGCGTTTACCCGTCGCGCTGGCGCCTGACCATTCCACGGGAGCAGCTTGATCTGGAAATAGTGGTCGAGATGGCCGACCAGGAGAACCGCAGCAGCCTGATCGGCACGCTACATTACTGGGAAGGGGCCGTGAAGCTGTTACAGGACGGCCTACCGGTGGGCAAGGGCTATGTGGAACTCACCGGCTACGGCACTTCCAGCCGGCCGGCTTTGTAGTGGAGTCGCCGGTAAGATAATCAAATCCCAGGCGTTAACCGTATGAACTTTCTCGCCCATTGCCTGTTGGCCTGGCCCGGCCAGGGTTGGATCGCCGGCGGGGTGCTCGGCGATTTCGTGAAGGGGAGGGTGCCCGAGTCGCTGCCGACCGAGCTGCGCGCCGGCATTCGCCTGCACCGGCGCATCGACGCGTTTTCCAACCGCTTGGCTGACATGAAACCCAGCATCGCGCGCTTCGACGTCGAGTTGCGACGGGCCGCGCCCGTGCTGCTCGACATCGTGGCTGATCATTGCCTCGCGCTGACGTGGCCGCGCTACGCCAGCGTCGCCCTCACCGACTTCACCGCCGAGGTCTATACTGCTCTGCGCCGGTTCGATGCGTACGTGCCCGACAGAGGCAGGCCGTTCATCGAGCGCATGATCGACACCGACCTGCTAGTGCGATATGCCGAGCCAGCCGTGCGCGACCGCGCGCTGCAGTACGTCCTGAGCCGCTTGCGGATCACCCATCTCAGCCCCAAGCTCGCTTCGCTCCTCGACGCGCAACTCCCCGACTTTGTCGAGGACTTTCACGACTATTTTCCCAAGCTGCAAGCCTTCGCCGCCGCCGAGCGGCAACGCTGCCTCGACGGTGGGGTGTAGTCAGCGCAATGTCGGATTACGCCTGCGGCTAATCCGACCCACATAATCCGCATAGAAGATTCCGAAACACGTCCGTTAATCGAGCACCAGCGGCGTGTCGTCGCGGTTGGCCCATTCGTTCATGGAGCCGTCGTAATTGCGAACATGCGGGTAGCCGAGAAGCCTCAACACAAACATTCCGTGCGCCGCACGGATGCCACCTTGTCAATACGTAATGATTCTCTTGTCCGGCGTCACGCCACGCTCCGCCAGGATGACCCGCATCTTGTCGGCGGGCAGGAAGTTGCGGGCGCGGTCGGTGTCCATCAGGTCCGTCCACTCCAGGTGAACGGCGCCGGGGATACGTCCGGCCCGGCTGTTGCCGCGGTCGTTGCTGCCGTCCCATTCTGCCGGCGAGCGCACGTCCAGGAAGATGGTGTCTGGGTCGCCAACCGCGGCCAGCCCGTCCTCAAGGGTGCAGACCCAGTCCCGCTGGCGCTGTGGTGCCCACTTGGTGTCGCGGGCCGGCGGCGAATCGATGGATAGCGGCCGCCCTTCGTCGAACCACTTGCGCCAGCCGCCGTTGAGCACCTTGACGTTGGTGTGGCCGTAGAGGCCCAGTACCCACCAGAAGCGCGTGGCGTACAGGCTGGCCGACTGGTCGTAGGTGACGACGGTCGTGTTGTCGTCGATGCCCATGCGCATCATCAGGTCGGTGAAGGGCTCCTGCGGCATGACCAGCGGGTGCGTCTTCGGAGCCCGCTCATAGCCGAGTTCTTTGACGTAGTGATGCGGGGCCATGATGGCCGCGGCGTTGCGGATATGCCCGCGGCGATACTCCATGAACTGGTCGCAGTCCACGACGCGCACGTTGGGGTCGTCCAGATGGTCCCCCAGCCACTCCGTGTCGCAAAGAAGCTCGGGGTGGGCGTAGCCTTCTGTGGTCATTTTCTTACCTCCGGTGTGAATGTTTCAATCCGCTTCCCCAACGGTGCCGGGGGAGATTCCTGGTTGCCAGCCCCCACGCCTCGGATTACACCGCGGACTCGTGGGTGGCGGAAAGCTGATGCTGCACGAGTTGCGCGTACAGGCCGCCTGCGGCCAGCAGGCTGTCGTGGGTGCCGGTCTCGGCGACCCGCCCGGCGTCGAGCACGATAATCAGGTCAGCGTCGCGGATGGTTGACAGGCGGTGGGCGATGACAATCGTGGTGCGGTCAGCCTTGAGGCGGTCGAGGGCGTCGCGCACGGCGCGTTCGTTGATGGCGTCCAGGTGCGAGGTGGCTTCGTCGAGGATGAGAATCGGCGCGTCTTTCAGAAAGGCGCGGGCGATGGCCACGCGCTGGCGCTGGCCGCCCGACAGGCTCATACCGCGCTCGCCAACACGGCTGTCCAGGCCCTCAGGCAGGGCCGCCACCACGTCGTCGAGCGAGGCGTAATGCGCGGCGCGGAGCAGCTCGTCCTCGCTGGCTTGCGGGTGCGCGATCATGATGTTTCGGCGCAGCGTGTCGTTGAACAGATAGGTGTCCTGCGCCACCAACGCCACCCGCGAGCGAACGTCCTCCAGAGCGTACTCGCGCAGGTCGATGCCGTTGAGCAGCACGCGCCCCGACCGCGGGTCCCAGAAGCGCATCAGCAGGTGCGCCGTGGTGGTCTTGCCGGCGCCGGACGTGCCGACCAGCGCCACCGTGTGCCCGGACGGAATGACGCAATCGACGTGCGACAACGCCAGACGCGACATGCCGGGATAGGCGAACGAAAGGTCCTGCAGTTCCAGGGACGCCTCGCCGGCCCGGTGGTCGCTCGCCACACCGGGGCCGTTGCGCACGGTGATTTCCTCGGCGTGGATGGCGTAGACGCGGCGGGTGGAGCCCAGCGTATCGGCCAGTTGCCGACCGATCTGGGCGATTTCCGAAACCGGCAGAAAGGCCGACAGCGATAGGATGGTCAGCAGCGGTAGCACGCCGACCTCCACATAGCCGCTAGCCGTCAGCAACCCTCCGACGGCGACAATCGACAGACCGCCGAGACCGGTCATCACTTCCAGCAGCGACTGCTGCAGGGTGAGCTGGCGGAAAAAAGGCAGCCGCAGGCGGATGTGCCGTTCGCCCAGGACGTGGAATTCCTCGCCGCGCCGGCCTTCGTACTGGAAAGCGTTGATTTCGTGCAGACCCTGCACGGTATCGACCGCGTGGGCGTTCAACTCACCCGCCGCCTCGCGGGCACGGGAGCCAAGCTCGTCGACCCGGTGCCGCATGGCCAACGGGCTCAGCGCCACGATGAACAGGAACGGCGCCAGGGTGAGCGCCAGCCACGGGCTGTGCCAAGCCAGCACCAGCAGCACTACGCCGGGGGCCAGGATCGCCAGGCAGGCGGGGGCAATGGTGTGGGCGAAAAAATACTCGATCAGTTCGATGTCCTGGGTGGCGACGCTCATCAGATCGCCGGTGCGCCGTCGCACCAGATAGGCGGGCGCCAGTTGGTCCAGCTTGCGAAAGAAATCGATTCGCATCTCGGCGAGCAGGCGGAAGGCCATGTCGTGCGCCATCCAGCTTTCCAGCCAGTGCAGCACCCCGGCGAGCGGCGCCACCGCGGCCAGCGCCCACAGGTAGCCGCTGAAGGGCTGACCCGTTTTCAGCGCCAGGATGACCAGGGCACTCAACACGCCGACGCCGATAAAGCCGACCACCCGCAGGACGCCGAACAGGAAGGTGAGCGTCAGCTTACCCTTCCACGGCACGATGAGCCGCAGCAACTCGCCCACCACCTCGGGCCACGCCATGCCCTCGGCCTTCAGAATGCCCTCCGTCGGTCGGTCCACCGCGCCGATGGCGTCGATCGGCACGGTCACGTCCTCGATCGGCTTGCGCCCGGCTCCGTTGAGGCGTCCGTTGCTGTGATACCCGTCGGTGTCCCGCACCTGTTCCGACATCAGGCGATGATACACGTTGCCGGCCGCCATCAGCGCGGCGTGGTCGCCGCTCTCCACGATATGGCCGTCGTCCAGGGCGAGGATGCGGTCGCAGTCGATCACGCTCGACAGCCGGTGCGCCAGGATGAGCACCGTGCGGTCCCGCATCAGGCGGTGGAGGGCATCCTGGATGACGGCCTCGTTTTCGGCATCCACCGCCGATAGCGCCTCGTCGAGCACCAGGATCGGCGTGTCGCGCAGCAGGGCACGGGCGATGGCCACCCGCTGCCGCTGCCCGCCGCTGAGCTTGATGCCCTTTTCGCCGATCAGCGTCTGGTAGCCGTCGGGCAGTGAGGAGACGAAGCCGTGGATGTTGGCGGCGCTGGCGGCGGCGACGATCTCGTCGTACGAGGCGTCGGGTCGCCCCATGCGGATGTTGTCTTCGATGTTGCCGTGAAACAGATAGGTGTCCTGCGACACCACGGCAATCTGGCTGCGGATGGTGGCGAACGGCAGGTCGCGCAGGCGGTGGCCGCCGATGCGGATGTCGCCGGCCTCAGGGTCGTAGAAGCGCAGCAGCAGCCGCACGATGGAAGACTTGCCGCAGCCGCTCGGTCCCACAATGCCGACGCGCTCGCCCGCCGACACCGTGAAACTCAGGTTGCGGTGTGTGGTGAGTTGGCTGCCGGGGTAGCGGAAGGTCACGTTGTCGAACACGATCTCGGGCGACAAGGAGGCGGGGGTAGTGGCGGTTGCTTCGGCGTCGCGCACTTGCGGCTCGCCGTCCAGCAGCTGGTAGATACCTTGCGCCGCGGACAGGCCGTTCATACCCTGGTGCAAGACGGTTCGCAGGTCTCGCATGGGGCGGTAGACCTCGACGCCAAGCATCAGGATGACCAGCAAGGCCGACAGTTCCATGTCACCGGCGGCGACGCGAAAGGCGCCGACGCCGAGCGCCGTAGCGGCCCCCACGGCGATGGCGCTGTCGGTAACGCCGCGCCCCAGGGAGTTGGTCGCCAAGACCCACATGGTCGAGCGAAACAACTCGCGCGCCCGCACTGCCAGGGCGTCGGCTCTGGGCTTGCTCTGACCGAAGGCTTTGAGGGTCGCGAGCCCCTGGATGGAATCGAGCAACTCGGCGGCGAAGGCGCCATAGGCGCGGCGGCGCTCAATGGATTTGCGGGAGTCCAGATGGTGCCATACCGCCGGGGCGAACAGGGCGATGAGCGCGAAGACCAGCACCACCGTGGCGACAACCAAATCGAGCCAGGCGATGCAGGCAAAAATCAGCAGCGGCGTCAGCAGCGACACTGTGAGCTGGGGCAGGTACTGGCCGAAATACACCTCGAGTTGTTCCACCCCGTCAACCAGCGACAGTGTCACGTCGCCGGAGCGCTGCTGGGCGACGTAGCCGGGACCGAGATCAGCCACCTTGGCAAACAACAAACGGCGCAGATGCAGTTGCACCTTGGCGGCGGTCTCGTGCGCCACGATGGCCCGCCAGTGCTCCAGCGCTCCGCGCAGCACGACCACCAGGCCGGCCGCCAGGAGCGGCAGTAACAGGTCGCCGAATCCGTCGCCCGCAAAGATGCGTCCGATGAGCCAGCCCAACAACGCCAGCCGCGCAATGCCGAACGTCGTCGCCGCCAGCCCGATGACCACGGCGTACACGATGCGCAGCCGCAATCCCTTGGTGAAGGCCCAGAGTCGTGATTCAAAGTGCATGGGGTCGGGTTCTCCGTTTGGGGCGTGGGGGGAGGCTGCAAAAAAGGGACGCCAGTATAAGCGTCTCAGGCTATCAGGTCCAGACGGCCCGTCACACCGGGCTTCCGAATCGCTCCGGCCGAAACGGCGCCAGCACCTCCACCCGCGCCCCGTGCACGATTTCAATCGCTGCGAAGGCGCCGATCAACGGCGTTAGCGTCACCCCGCTGTGGGTGGTGGCCACGTACACGTTGGCCACCTCCGGCGCGAATCCGACGATGGACCTGCCGTCCTGCGGAATCGGGCGTCGGCCCCGCCGAACCTCGGCGATCTCGATGTCCCGCAGCATCGGCAGCACGGTCCCTGCATCCACGGCGATCTGCGCCGCCTCCGCGTCCGTGGCGCCGCGGTCGCCCTCCTGGGTATTGTCCGGCGCGCCGCTTTGTATCATGACCGCCCCGTTGGGCAACTGGCGCACGTTGATCAGGGGCTGCCGTTCGCGTGGCGAGTGCAGCAGGGCGATGGTCTTGAACAGCGGCGGCAGGGGCTGCGTCAGCAGCGTGGCCCCGAACGTGTGGTAGTGCGGCACCTGTATCCCGGCCATTTCCGCCAGCGCCGGCATGTCCGCCCCGCCGACCAGCGCGACGACGTCGCAGGGCACCACGTCGTCGCCGATCCGCACCGCTTCGGCCCGAGACGCGCCCGCCCGGCTACGGCCGATCTCCACACCCGTCACCGCCGACCCTGCCCGCAACACGGCGCCTCGCTCGCGCGCCGCCGCGAGGCACGCCCGCATCACCGCGGCGGTATCGACGTGCCCGTCGCTGTAGGTGTACGAGGCCGCGGTGAACGCATCGAATTGCAAATCCGGTTCCAATTGCCGCACCTCGTCGGCGTCCAGAATGCGCGTCGGATAGCCCCACGCTTGCAGCGCCTCCGCCTGTGTGGCCAACGCCGCCGCACCGATATCCGTCACCGCCCAGCGCAACTCGCCGCCCCAGGTCACGTCGATGCCCAAACGGCGCGCGAAACCGGCCCACATGTCGATCGACCGGCGGTTGAGATCGTGGTACGAAAACGGCGTCTTGCCGTACGCGTTCAGCCACGCGAACGCCACGCGCGTCGCCCCCCCGCCGGGCTGGCCGGCGTCAACAATGGTCACCTGCGCGCCGTGCAGGGTGAGGTGATAAGCGATCGAGGCGCCCAGAATTCCCGCTCCAACAACGACGACATGCAACTTGCGACCCCCTTTCCCGATGTTTTGACTCCTGCTTGCTCTGTCCCTTCCGTGGTCGCACGGCTCCGAATGTCGCCGCATGCTACCGTTTGTCCCGCGAGCCGGTCAACCAGCCCCGGGGCGCTTGAAATGGCCCCCTGATGTGCATATGCTGTGCCCTTCATTCAGCGGCGGTGCACGGCCGCCATTCATCCGACGTGAAAGGGGGAAATGGGTTATGAGCGAAGAGAACCAGCCGCGACAACTTGCTGACTGGATGGTCGAACACATGCAGACGTATCTCGCCACCGATGGCGAAGAAGGGCACGTGTGGCGGGGCGTGCCGACACTGCTGCTGACCACCACCGGGCGCCGATCCGGCAGGTCGCTGATGCTGCCGCTGATATACGGCACCCACGACGGTCATTATGTGGTCGTGGCCTCGAAGGGCGGTAACCCGCAGCATCCCGGCTGGTACGTCAACCTCGTCGCCGAGCCGACCGTGCAAGTGCAGGTAGGCGCCGAGCGCTTCGCGGCTCGTGCCCGAACCGCTTCAGGTGACGAACGCGCCGCCCTGTGGGACCAAATGGCTGAAATCTGGCCGCCTTACAATGAGTATCAGACCAAAACCGAGCGGGAGATTCCGGTCGTCGTTCTGGAGCGCGCTTGACAGCGCGAGCGGAAATGTGGGATGACGCTGCCCAATCCGACCTACTGACTGACGGCCCGCGCTTACGTTATCGCCATTTATGGAGATGGAAATGCCGATATTTGAACGTGACGCTATCAAGCTTTATTACGAAATCCATGGCGCCGGCTTCCCGGTGCTGCTGATTGCCCCCGGCGGTATGCGGTCGGCGGTGTCGTATTGGGAAACGACGCCGTGGAACCCGATCACGCATCTGTCGCCGAATTACCGGGTCATTGCCATGGACCAGCGCAACGCCGGCAACTCGGTGGCCCCGGTCAGTGCCGACGATAGCTGGCACGTGTATACGCAGGACCAACTCGCCCTGCTCGACCACCTGGGCGCCGAGCGTTTTCACGTCATCGGCATGTGCATCGGCGGGCCCTACATCATGGGATTGATCCGGGAAGCACCGCAGCGGGTGGCGTCGGCCGTGCTGTTTCAGACCATTGGTCTGGACAACAACCGCCAAGCCTTCTTCGACATGTTCGATAGCTGGGCGAACGACCTGAAGCCGAGTCGTCCGGAGGTGAGCGAGGCGGCCTGGGAATCGTTCAAGACGTCCATGTACAGCGGGGATTTCCTCTTCAACGCCTCGCGGGATTTCGTGAGCGCCTGCCAGACGCCGCTCCTGGTGATGCCGGGGAGCGATCTGCATCACCCCCAGATTTCGTCCAAAGACGTGCACGCGCTGGCGCCCAACTCCATCTACGTGGAGAAGTGGAAGGAGCCCGAGCACCACGCCGCGGCCATGCAGGCCGTCGAGGGCTTCCTCGGGCAACACACACCGGCGTAGCTACAGAGTCGGCCCGGTACCGGCGACTGTTGTGCGATGCAGCCGCCGTTTGTGCCGGGCGATGTCGAACGCCATGCCGCAATGCAAGGCGGCGCGGTTGTCCCACCACACCAGGTCGCCGACCCGCCAGGCGTGCTGATACACAAATTCGGGCTGCGTCGCGTGTTCGATGAGGCTGTCGATCAAAGCCCGCCCCTCGTCCCACTCCATCCCCTCGATGGATTCGGTATGCGAGCCCACGTACAGGGCTCGGCGCCCGGTTTCCGGGTGCCGCCGCACCACCGGATGCCGCACCGGCGGCAGCGCGTTGGTTTCCTTCCGCGTGAACGCCGTCACCTTCACGTTGCGCCGTGACCAGTAGAAGTTGTGCAGCGCCACCAGACCTTCGAGCTTCGCCTTCATGTCGTCCGACAGCGCCTCGTAGGCGGCGGCCATGTTGGCGTACGCCGTGTCGCCGCCTACCGGCGGCACAATGCGGGCGTGCAACAGCGAGGCCATGGCGGGAACGGGCTTGAACGAGCTGTCGGAGTGCCAATTGCGGTTGTCGTGGTTCACCTGCATGACGGGGTGATCAGCAGGCATGAACTCGTCATTCTCGTCCAGGTTGGTGGCCGTGTAAATCTCCGGCTTGCCGGGCATTTGCAGGGCGGACATGTTGATGAGCTCCAGTTCCCCCACTTGGCGACTGAAGGCAATCTGCTGATCGTCGTCGATCGGCTGCTCGGGAAACACCACCACCACGTTGTCGAGCCATACCTTGCGCACCTCGGCCATGGTGGCCGGTTCAAGCGTCTGCCGAAGATCGAGGCCGCTAATTTCCGCGCCGACGTTGGGTGTCAGCTTCCGTACCGTAAAGTCCATAGTCATCCTTTCCCGAGTATGCGGCGGGGTAGCCGGCCGCCGTGATAACGCGAATCCAGTCGCCAAGCTGGGGTACGGTCATGGTGACCGTGATGGTCTCGGCAACGATGCGGTAATAATCCCCCAGACGGCGCTCCATGCCTCGGAAGGCCGAGCGGCCCGGATAGCGCGTGCCGGGATTGCCCAGTAGCGCGTCTGACTGCATTTGCAGCTCGCAGTGGGTGTCGGACATGACGCCCAGCACCGGCCCGCTGAAACGCCACGACACCGCCACGTGGCGCGTGGGGTGATCTGGATACGGGCTCAGAAATATCAGATGGCTGTCCACCGCCGTGCCCACCGTGATGGCGCCGCCGTCCACCAGTAGACGCTTCCGCAGCACCACGCCCTGCCGCTCGTCGAAGCCCCGCATGGCATCGGCAAAAAACGCATCGTCGTGCACCGATGCGGGTGCCGCAATGATTGCCGCGGCTTCGCCCCGCGAGCTCGGCGGTCCGTCTACCGCCAGGATGGCGGCGTGCAACGCGTCGGCGGCCGGATGGCATGCGAGCAACGCGGCGATCAGCCATCCAAAATGCCGCATCCTGACTACCTTTCTGTCGAGGGGCCGACCGGTCTGCCGAGGGGCGGACCGGCGTCGGAACCTTATCGTTTGCCGCTTCCCGGAACAACGGGGGAAACACTGTCAGCCGCGTGTCTTAACATAGCTTCCGGCGAGCGCTCGGCATCGTCAGGTTGTGTTTGGGCGGTCAACTCCGGCTGCTCGTGCTATTCTTGCGCAATTTTTGCATCAGGTGGTTCATACTATCACACGAGTCGCCTGGCTATGCGGAATCTTGACGTGACGAACAAGGTATTTAACCGGGATGTCTCCAAAGGAGAACACGAGATGACAATTCTCATACTGCTGGGGGCTTTGTTGTGGATCAACGTCGCGGGTGCGGCGGAAGTGGTCGATGTGGCGTTGGCGGCCAGTGTCAGCGAGCGGGAACCTGTCGGGGCGTTTACACCGGCAGCGCAGTGTCGGACGAGCACGCCGCCGGCTTACGGTGTCCCCGTCGTCGATTCCCAGGCATACCACGCTGTTTACGTGTGGACTAAGATCGCCGCCTCTCAAGCCCGCGAAATCCATCACCGCTATTACACGGAGACGGAAGAAGGATTCACAGTGGCAGCCAATGTGGTGCTGTCGGTTGACCCGGCTGACGGCTATCGGACGTGGAGCGCCAAGTCCATCTCGCCCTGGGCGTCCATGCACCAAGGGATGTGGAAGGTCGACGTCGTGGAAATAGGGGACGCCGACCGGGTACTGTGCAGTATTTACTTCATTGTTGAATAGACTGGCGCCGCCTGTAGACTTCATGTGGCTGAATTGACATGGGCATGACCCTCCGATATCATTCGGGGCCTTTGACAGCCTGGGGACGGCGCGTTGGTGACGTAACAGACCCGTTCGGGCCTCATGTTGTCATGGGAAAAGTAGACCAAAACGAGTTTGGCAGGGCATTTTGAGCATTTTGAGCATGAGGATGGACGTTATGTACGCAGTCGTCGCAACAGGTGGCAAGCAATATCGGGTTAGCCCGGGCGACAGGATCGAGGTGGAAAAGCTCGCCGGCGAGGTTGGTCAGACGATTGCTTTGGACCACGTCATGATGATTGGCGGCGAGGAGCAGGCCGTGTCGATCGGCACCCCGAGGCTGGACGACGCGTGGGTCGAGGCGCAGATCGTTGCCCAGAAGCGAGGCAAGAAAATCATCATCTTCAAGCATAAGCGCCGCAAAGGTTACCGTCGCAAACAGGGCCACCGGCAGAGCCTGACCGCCCTGAAGATTACCGGCATTCATCCCACGGCGGCGCAAGACGAGGCGCAGGCTGAGGCGGTCGCTGCTCCGGAGCCGTCGCAGAGCGAACCCCCTGTGGTGGCAGAAGCTGCCGCAACCGCCGAGGAAACACCATCCGAAACCCCGGCGGAGTAGGCGCTGACAGAGGAGCCGCAATCATGGCACACAAGAAAGGGCAGGGCAGTACGACGAACGGGCGCGACAGCATCGGCAAACGGCTGGGCGTCAAGCGTTTCGCCGGCCAGACGGTGACGGCCGGCAGCATCCTGGTGAGACAGCGCGGCAGCACCTTCAAGCCCGGTGTCAACGTCGGCGAGGGTAGCGATTACACCCTTTTCGCCAAGATCAACGGCGTCGTCGAGTTCACCAACCAAGGCAAGAAAAACCGCCGCATCCACGTGCAGGCGGCATCTTAGCTTCCCCTTCAACCCCCTCAGCAGCCAGTCGCTCCGGCTGGCGCCTCCCGGCCCGGCAGGTGCCCTTCTGCAAGCCTCTTGCAAGATGAGGATGCCGACGGTTCATGTTCGTTGACGAAGCCAAAATATTCGCGCGCGGCGGCAAGGGTGGGAACGGCTGCATGAGCTTCCGCCGCGAGAAGTTCGTGCCGCGCGGCGGGCCGGACGGCGGCAGCGGCGGCAACGGCGGTCACGTCATCATGCAGGGCGACGCGGCGCTGCACACCCTCCTGGATTTGCGATACCGAACCTACAACATTGCGGAACGGGGCCGGCACGGCAAGGGCAAGGACATGCACGGCCGGCGTGGCGACGACTGCGTCATACGGGTCCCCCTCGGCACGATCTGCCGCGATGCGGAAAGTGAGGCAGTGCTGTGGGACTTCCAGTCGCAGGGCGAGCGCTTCATCGCGGCGCGCGGCGGCAGAGGCGGACGCGGCAACGCCACTTTTGCCAGCTCAAAGAACCGGGCGCCGCGGCAAGTCACCGACGGCGCCTTGGGCGAGGAGCGCTGGCTGCTTCTCGAGCTGAAATTGCTGGCCGACGTCGGGCTGCTCGGCTTTCCCAACGCCGGCAAATCCACCCTGATCTCCCGCCTGTCGGCCGCCACCCCCAAAATCGCCCCCTACCCGTTTACCACCCTGACGCCTAATCTCGGCGTGGTGGCCCTGCCCGACTATGCGTCGTGCGTGATGGCGGACATCCCCGGCCTGGTGCCCGACGCCCACAAGGGCAAGGGGCTGGGCCTCGAATTTCTCAGACACATCGACCGCACCCGCGTGCTGGTGCACCTGCTGGACCTGGGCGCTCAGGAGGACGGCAGAACGCCGTGGGAGGATTTCACGGCGATCAATCACGAACTGGCCTGCTTCAGACCGGACTTGGCACAGCGCCCGCAGATCGTGGTGGCATCAAAGATGGACCTGCCGGAGGCGCAGCAGCGCCTGCCGGAGATGCAATGTCTGTTCGCCGCCCAGGGTCTGGAGGTGGTGCCGATTTCGGCGGTCACCGGCGCCGGCCTGGACACGCTGGTGCAGCGGCTGGCGCTCCAACTGAAGGCGGCGTGAAACAAGGCTGAGGAGAAAAACACCCCATGGCAAACGGCGAGCGCCTGGTGGTGAAGGTGGGCAGCGGCCTGCTGCGCGACCCCGGCGGCGGGCTACGGGACGACGTGGCTCGGCACATCGTCAGGCAGATCGTCAGCCTGCGCGACGCAGGCCGCGAGGTCATCCTGGTGTCCTCGGGGGCCATTGCGCTCGGCATCCAGGTGCTGGGTCAGGCGAGTATTCCCAAAGCGATCACCCACCAGCAGGCAGCCGCGGCGATCGGCCAGGGCCATTTGATCCGCATATACGAGGACTTGTTCGCCGATTTCGGCAAGAAGGTTGCGCAGGTGCTCCTGACGCACGACGACCTGCGCGTGCGCAAGCGCTATCTCAACGCCCGTAACACGCTACTCGTGTTGCTGCAGTATGGCGTTGTGCCGGTGATCAACGAAAACGACACCGTGTCGGTGGACGAAATCCGCTTCGGCGACAACGACGTGCTGGCCGCCATGGTGTGCAACCTCGTAGATGCCGACCGCCTGATTATCCTGACGAGCGTCGACGGCTTGTACACCGCCGACCCCTCGCTGCACCCCGAGGCCAAGCTCATCCCGCGTGTCGAGGACATCGACAGCATTGAGGCTCTGGCCAGCCCCGCCACGCACGCCACTGGCAAGGGCGGCATGGCCACCAAGATCCGCGCCGCCAGGATGGTCGGGGCCACCGGCGTTCATACCCACATCGCTAACGGGTTTGAGCCCGACAGCGTGCTGCGCGTGCTGGCCGGGGAGGCCGTCGGCACCCACATCACGCCACCGGAGACGCCGCGCCTATCGAGCCGTAAGCGCTGGATCGGTTACGCGTTGAAGGCGCGCGGCGAGATTTGCGTGGACAACGGTGCCAAGCGGGCACTCACCACCCAGGGCCGTAGCCTGCTGCCGTCGGGCATTGTCGCCATTTCCGGGACTTTCTTCTTCGGCGACGCCGTTTATTGCATTGACACTAACGCGCACCGGTTCGCCCAGGGGCTGGTGAATTACAGCGCCGCCGAGCTACAGGCGATTCGCGGCCAGCATACCTCGCGCATCGAGCCCATCCTGGGCACCAAGGCGTATGACGAAGTGATTCACCGGGACAATCTGGTGCTGCTATAAGGAGACGGCATGGACCTATCGTTGGACGAACGAACCCGCATTTGCGCCTTGGCTGCCGACAGCCGGCAGGCCGACGATATCGTGGTGCTCGACATGACGCCGCACTCGTCCATCGCCGACCGCTTTGTCATCTGCCAAGGGCGGTCCGACCGTCAGGTCAAGGCCATCGCGGATGCGGTGGATGAACAACTGCGCAAGAGTGGAGAGGTGCCGCGGGCCATGGAGGGGTATCAAACCGGCTCGTGGATTTTGATCGATTACGTGGATCTGGTCGTACACGTGTTCGATCCCGAAACGCGAGAATTTTACGGCCTCGAACGCTTGTGGGGACACGCCGACCAGCTTGCCGTCCCGGAACTTCCCGCCTCCTCCAACCCACAGGCAACGTCAGAAGCCCTGCTTGTCGAAAAGAGCTAGCTGGTGCAGGTCGTCCCGCCACGGCACGTGCACGGGATACTGGCCCGTGAAGCAGGCACTGCAATAGCCCTTCTCCTGCTGGCGCGCCACCTCCATCATGCCTTCATGACTGAGATAGGCCAGGCTGTCGGCCTGGAAATAGCTGCAGATATTCTCGACCGAGTAGCTTGAGGCGATCAACTCCTCATGCGTCGGCGTGTCGATGCCGTAGAGACACGGATGCGTGATGGGCGGCGAGCTGATGCGCATGTGCACCTCCTTCGCGCCCGCCTGCCGGAGCATGCTCACGAGCTTCTTGCTGGTGGTGCCGCGCACGATCGAATCGTCGACAATGACGACGCGCTTGCCTTCCAGCAAGCCGTGAATGGTGTTGAGCTTGATCTTGACGCCAAAGTTCCGGATGGCCTGTTGCGGCTCGATGAACGTGCGGCCCACGTAGTGGTTGCGGATGAGGCCGGTATCGAACGGGAGGCCCGCCTCCTCGGCGTAACCGAGCGCCGCGGGCAAGCCGGAATCGGGCACCGGGATCACCACGTCGGCGTCGACCGGCGCCTCGCGGGCCAGTTGACGGCCAAACGCCTTGCGGGTGAGGTAGACGTTGTGCCCGAACACCTGGCTGTCGGGGCGGGCAAAGTAGATAAGCTCGAACACGCAATGCTGGGGCGGCCGGGTGGGAAAGGGGAAGTAGGACTGCACGCCGTCCTGCGAGATACGCACCAGTTCGCCCGGCTGCACGTCGCGTACGTACGTCGCCTCGATGAGGTCGAGGGCGCAGGTCTCCGACGCCACCACATGGCCGCTCTGCAGCCGTCCGAGGCACAGAGGCCGGAAGCCGTACGGGTCGCGCACCGCGATGATTTCGTGGGGGTTCATGATCAGCAGCGAATAGGCGCCCTGGACCTGTTGCAGCGCCTCGACGACGCTATCCAACAGGTGCCCGGCCTGCGAGCGCGCCATGAGGTGCAGGATGACCTCGGTGTCGCTGGTGGATCGGAAGATGGAACCGTCGGCCTCCAGGCTGGTGCGCATGCGGGCGGCGTTGACGAGGTTGCCGTTGTGGGCGATGGCCACTGAGCCGCGGGCGTAATCGACGAACAGCGGCTGGGCGTTACGCAGGTTGGATACGCCGGTGGTGGCGTACCGGTTGTGGCCAATCGCCAAGCGTCCCGGCAGCCGCGTCAAGCGGTCTTCGGTAAACACGTCGTTGACGCGCCCCATGCCCACTTCGGCATGCATGGTCTCGCCGTCCGAAGATACGATGCCGGTGCTTTCCTGCCCGCGATGCTGCAGCGCGTAAAGCCCCAGATAGGTCAGCTTGGCGGCCTCGGTCGGGCCGTATACGCCGACGATGGCACATTCGTCGTGAAGCTTATCCGCATCCACTCGTCAGCCACCCCTCATCTTTGAAACTCACGTAACAATTGCGTCCGACAATAATATGGTCCAGCACGGGAATGCCGATCGTCTCGCCGGCGTCGAGCAGGCGGCGAGTCAGGGCGCGGTCCTCCGGGCTGGGCTGCGGGTCGCCGCTGGGATGGTTATGTACGCAGATGATGGCGGCGGCGGAATCCCGGATGGCGGTATTGAACACCTCGCGCGGGTGTACCACACTGGCGTCGAGCGACCCCTGCGAGATCATCACATCCCGCATGAAACGGTTCTTGCGGTCGAGCATGAGGACTTGAAACTGCTCGCGCTTCTTGTCGGCGAATCGGGGCATGTAGAAATTGGCCACGTCCTCGCTGCAGCGGAATTGTTGCTGCTGAAAGGGGCCGCCTTGCTTTTGCAGCCGGCGCAGGCCGAGCTCGAAGGCGGCCTTGATCTCGCACGCCTTGGCAGGCCCAATGCCCCGCGCCTGGCTCAACTCGGCGACCGTGGCGTTGCTGATGGCCGAGAGGTCGTTGTTGAACGAATCGAGCAGGCCGCGTGCCACGTCAACGGCGTTGGCCTTGCTGGCAGGATCGCCGGTGCGCAGCACAATGGCCAGCAGTTGGGCTTCGGAGAGGCTGGCCTCGCCGAACTGCAGCAAGCGCTCGCGGGGGCGTTCGTCCTCCGGCCAGTCCTTGATCGGTTGGTTGTACGGATTTGCTGGCATGGGTCCGTTACCGGTTGTTGTCAGGCGGAAAGGGCCGGCTGTTGCCGGCGAATGACGCTTGCAGTGTACCAGATATCCCGGCCAAATACACGGCGGCGCGGCGGCGGTTGACCCGCGGCGGCTTCCTCTCTATAGTCACTTCAATAACCTGCTTTCCGCCATCCATCATGCAAGGAAAATCCCGATGAATGTTCTCGACCTGAGCGGCAAGACAGCCCTGGTGCTGGGCATTGCCAATCGCTGGTCTATTGCCTATGCCATTGGATCGCTGCTGCAGGCGCATGGCGCGCGACTGGCGGTCACGTACCAGAACGAGCGGGTTGCCGACCAGGTGCTGAAACTTACCGGCGACTGGCCGGGCGTGCTGCCGCTGGCATGCGAGTTGACCGACGACGCGCAGGTCGAGGCGGTGTTCGAACGCCTCAAGAACGAGTTCGGCAGCCTCAACTACCTGATTCACTGCATTGCCTTCGCCGACCGCAGTGAGTTGCAAGGGCCGTTTCGCAACATCTCGCGTGGCGGCTTCCATACCGCGCTGGACATCAGCGCCTACTCGCTGATCGGTGTGGCGCAGCGAGCGACGCCGCTGATGCCGGCCGGCGACAGCAGCATCCTCACCCTCACCTACATGGCCAGCGAGCGGGTGGTGCCCAACTACAACGTCATGGCGCTGGCCAAGGCCGCCCTGGAGAACAGCGTGCGCTACCTGGCGAGCGACCTGGGGCCGCTGGGCATCCGCGTCAACGCCATTTCCGCAGGGCCGGTGCGCACCGCCTCGGCGCGAGCCATCAGCGGCTTTACCGGCATGCTCAAGCAACACGCCGAAAAATCCCCCCTGCGCCGCAACGTCACCGCCGAGGAAGTGGGCAAGGCAGCCCTCTACCTGTGCAGCGATCTCGCCAGCGGCGTGACCGGCACGGTGCATTTCGTCGACGGCGGCTACCACATCCTGGGAGCGTAACCGCCGCCCGGACCGCAACCAAGGAGCCCGATGGCTGAGAGTGCCCAACCCGCGCCGCAATATACGGTCATGGGGCTCGACACGCGGGCGCCTTCCTACAAGTGGTTGGTGGCCGGCATCATTTTGCTGGCCGGCGTCACGCAAACGTTTGCCGGAAACAGCGTCAACCTCGCCATCCCCCGCCTCATGGCCGCCTTCGGCACTGACCTCGCCACCGCCCAATGGGTCATCACCAGCTTCCTGATTACCCGAACCCTGGTCACGCCGATCCTCGGTTGGCTTGGCAGCGTGATGGGCAACCGCAACCTGTTCGTCGCCATGCTGGTGACGTTCGTCATCGCCAGCCTGGGTTGCAGCTTGGCGCCGAATTTGCCGATCCTGATCCTCTGCCGGCTGATACAGGGCTGCGCCACCGGACCGATGGAGGGGCTGACCGCCGTCATCCTGGTGCAGACGTTTCCGGCGCGACAAAGGGGGACGGCGCTCGGGCTGCGCTCGATTGGCGGGTCGGCGGGGCAGATCGTCTCGTTTACGGCGGGCGGCTACCTGATGGAACGGCTGTCGTGGCGGGTGCTGTTTCTGCTGGGCATCCCGACCGGCGTACTGGCGGCGGTACTGGGCTGGCTGATGCTTCCGCAGCACCGGGAGGAGTACCGGGGCGAGCCGGTCGATTACCCCGGTCTGCTGAGCCTGGGCGGCTTTCTGGTTCCCCTGCTGCTGCTCATCAGCCTGGGGCGCCGGGCGGACGCGGAGACGTCGATGCTTGTGTTGCTGGGGTTGGGCGCGCTGCTGGGCGGCGGCTGTTTCGTCCTGCGCGAGTTGCTGGCGGCCTTTCCGGCGGTCAACCTGCGGCTGTTCACGCGGCCCGCGTTCGGCCTCATCTGTGCCACGGCGTTCTTCAACAGCCTGGGGCTGTTCGGCGCCCAGTTCATGGTGCCGATCTTTCTGCAGCAGGTGATCGGCCTGACGCCGCTGCACGCCGGGCTGGCCATCGTGCCGGCCCTCATCGTGTCGGCCATGACAGGGGTCCTCATCGGGCGTCTCACCGACATGTTACCGCCGTCGCTTCTGGTGATCGGTGGACTGGTGGTGATCACCAGTGTCTTCTATGTATTTTCCTCGGTGACGGCGCTGACCACGGTAGGCGTACTGGTCATTTACATCATGCTCTACCGCATCTGCATGCTGTGCATCTCCATGCCGATTACTGCCCTCAATATCCGCATTCTCGGCACGCGTCAAGTGCGCATGGGACAGGGTCTGCTGGGGGTGGTTCGCAACATCGGCGCCTCGCTGGGCGTGACCGTGACCAGTGTGTTTTTCGAGCAGCGCCGGGTGCGGCATCAGCTTTTGGGGTACGACACGTACGACGCCGGCGCGTCGGACCACCACGAAACCCTGGGCCAGCTTGAACAAACCCTGACGCAGGAGGGTATCGAGGGCTCGGCGGCGAACAGCATGGCGTTGCGCACGATCCAGCGCCAAATCGACGTCGAGGCGATTGCGGCCGGCTTCCGGGACAGTTTTCTCTTTGTGTGTGCGTGTTTTCTGCTCTCGGCGCTGCCGATGATGTGGCTCATGGCGCGGCGGCTCGACCGCACCCAGGCGGAAGCGGTCGCGTAACCGGCGGTGGGACGCCTCAGATGTGAGGCCGTCAAAGCGGGGTGAGGGGATCGATTCAGCTGCCTTCGGCCTGCGCCTCGTATTGGTGAATGGCTTTGCCGAGCGCGCGCAGCGGCAGCATGGCGCACTTGATGCGCATGGTGGTGAGCGAAATACCGACCAGATCCAGCATGTCCTGCCGGTCCATCTCCTTGACTTCCGCCAGCGTCTTGCCCTCCACGGCCTCCATCAGCATGGAAGCGGCGGCCAGGCTGATGACGCAGCCTTCGCCCTCGAAGCACACTTCGGCCAGGCGGCCTTGCGGGTCGAGGCTGGCCTCAACGCATACCTCGTCGCCGCACAACGGGTTGAGGTCGCGGAATTCCAGGGTGGGTTGCGGCAGCGTGCCGCGGTTGTAGGGGTTCTCGTAATGATCCAGGATGTTTTCCTGGTACATGTTGAAACTCATCGCCTTAACAACCTCCTGGCTGCGCCAATGGCTTCGACGAGGACGTTGATCTCCTCGATAGTGTTGTAGACGTAAAAGCTCGCCCGACAGGTGCTGTTGAGCCCGAGGGTGCGCATGAGCGGCATGGCGCAGTGGTGGCCGCCGCGAATGGCGACGCCGTGCTGGTCCAGAATCGAGGCGATGTCATGCGGGTGCAGGCTGTCGAGGTTAAAGGAAATAACGCCACCGCGGTCATCGGCCTCAGGGCCGTAGATGTCCAGGTCGCGCACCTCCCGCATCTGCTCCAGGGCGTAACGAACCAGGGTATGCTCGTGTGCCCGCACCGCCTCCATGCCGACGCCTTGCAGATACTCGACCGCCGCCGCCAGGCCGATGCCTTGTGCGATGGGTGGCGTGCCGGCCTCGAATTTCCAGGGCAATTCGTTCCAGCTTGCGTCCTCCAGGGTGACCTCGCTGATCATGTCGCCGCCGAACAGGAAGGGCTCCATTTGTTCCAGGATGCGGCGCCTGCCGTAGAGGCCGCCGATGCCGGTGGGGCCCAGCATCTTGTGACCTGAAAAGGCAAAGAAGTCGCAGTCCATGACGCGCACGTCGATGGCCATGTGGGGGATACTCTGGGCGCCGTCGACGCAGATCAGGGCGCCGTGGGCGTGCGCCATGCGGCCGAGCTCGGCGACGGGGTTGACGGTGCCTAGCACGTTCGATACCTGGGCGACGGAGACCAGCTTGGTGCGCGGCCCGATGATCTCGGCGGCGTGCTCCATGTCCAGACGGCCATCGGTGGTCAGCCGAATGTACCGAATGGCGGCGCCAGTGCGTTTGGCAACCTGTTGCCAGGGCACCAGGTTGCTGTGATGTTCCAGGGGCGTAAGGACCACTTCGTCGCCGGCTTGCAGGTTGGACAGCCCCCAAGCGTAGGCCACGAGGTTGAGCGCCTCAGTGGTGTTTTTGGTGAAGATCATTTCTTCGAAGTCGGCATTGATGAAGTCGGCGACGCGCACGTGCGCCTGTTCGTAGGCGATGGTGGCCTCTTCGCTCAAGACATAGACGCCGCGGTGGATGTTGGCGTGGGATTCCTGGTAGTAACGACTGACGGCGTCGATGACAGCGTTCGGTTTCTGGGACGATGAGGCGCTATCGAGATAGACCAGCGGGTGGTCGTGGATGGTGCGGCTGAGAATCGGAAAATCGCCCCGCAGGGCCTCGACGTCGAGGGCCGGTTGCGTTTGCAAAGGCAGGGACATGTTATGAGGCTCCTTAAAGTCAGGCACTGGAAGCGGCGCGATGCCCTCATTGAGTGGTAGCCAAGCACTCTAACCAACCTGCTTGCCTTACGTCAAGCGCCGGCGCCTTGCCGCATGCTGCAGGACGAGCCCAACGACGATCAGCCCTAAGCCCGCAAGCGTGGCGCCGCGAATGACCTCGCCGACCAACAGGTTGATAAACAGCAGGGAAAGAAATGGCGAGATAAAGATGAGGTAGCCGACTTGCGCGGTGTTGGTCGCCAGCCTGAGCGCCATCAGCCAACACACGAAGGCGATGCCCATCTCGAACAGCCCCACGTAGGCGGCGCCCAGCAGGCCCGGCAGGCTGGCGACGTGCAGGTCGGAAAACAACCAGCAGGCGGCGAGCACAAATGGAAATCCGAACGCGAAGTTGAGCCACAGCCCGGCCACCGGGTCGCGTTCGTCCTTGGTGTTGTAAATCCAGTACAGCGCCCAGATGACGGTGCTCCCCAGTGCCAAGGCAACGCCGACGGGGTCCGAGAAGCGCAGGCCGAACACGTCGCCGCGGGTTGCAATGACCACCACGCCGCTGTAGCTGATCATCCCGGCCAGTAGTTCCCGGACACCGATGCGTTGCCCCAGCAGCGGAACGGACAAAACGGCCAGCGTCAGCGCCCAGGTATAATTCAGCGGCTGCGCCTCCTGCGCCGGCAACAGATCGTAGGCTTTGAAGAGAACCAGGTAATACAGGAACGGGTTCAGCACCCCCAGCGCCAGCGATTGCCCATATTGCCTGCCCGAGTACGACAGCACCAGACGCCACCGGCCCTGTACGACGAGGATGACGCTGAACACCAGAATCGAAACGACACACGCAACCAGCAGAAGCTGGAAGTGGTCCACGTGCCGCAAAGACAGCTTGAACGCCGTCGCCACGGTGGACCACAGCAGCACGGTGGTCAGCCCGTACGCATGCGCTTTCGCTTGGTTGCGCATCGTCGCGGCGTTCGCTTATTCGGCAAGGTTCGGGATGAGACGGCTCCCCTTGCCTATGCCGTGTTTACGCATCAACGCGGGCGGAGGCGTAACCGCTGGCCACTTCCGTGCCATCCTGGTTGACGGTGGAAACGGTGAGATCGACGAAATGAGTACCGTCCTCTTCGCGGACGGCCTGCACGGTGGCGGTGGCGGTCAGGGTGTCGCCGGGCCAGACCTGGCGGGTGAAGCGGACGCCGAAGGTGGCGAGGCGGCCGTCGCCGACGTAATTGGTCAGCATCTTGCCGGTCATGCCCATGGAAAGCATGCCGTGGGCAAACACGGAGGGGTAGCCGGCGACCTGCGTGGTGTACACCTCATCGGTGTGGATGGGGTTGTAATCGCCGGAGGCGCCGGCGTATTGCACCAGTTGGGTGCGGGTCAGGTTGTCGACGACGATCTCCTGGTGTGTGTCGCCGACCTTGAGCGTTTTTGCTGACAATGCCATGGGGATTCTCCTAGCTCTGATCGACGGGTCGCTCGGTGGTGACGCCGACGCCGCGCGAGGTGACAACCAGCTCGCCGTGTTGATCGCGGTATTCGGTGATGGATTCGGTAAAGATCAACTTGCCCGAGCGGCGGCCTTGTTTTTCCCAGGTCTTGCCGGGTTTCGCGGTGGCGGTGAGCATGTCGCCCGGCTTGGGATGGCGGTGATAGATGTAGTGCTGCTCGGCGTGCAGACCGCCGCCCGCACCGCCTTCGCTGCGCGTCACACCGGTGGGCTCTTTGCCGGAGCCGAACCAGGGCTGGCCCGGCTTGGGCCGCAGGTAGTAGTCGGGATTAAACTGTGCGCTGGCCTGCACGAACGTCGGTGGCGCGATGACGGAACCGGGCTCCGTACCGCGGGCGTAGTCCGCGTCGTGATAGAGCTGGTTGGTATCGCCAATCGCACGGGCGAACAGCATGATGTGACCCGCCTCAACGGGAAATCGTTCCACGGCCATTATCGTCTTCCTCATCGGGATCAGGGGATGTGCAACCGAGCCGCTGCAATTACGTGCACGGCACGTGCCGTGCCGGAACGCCGCCGCAGTGGAGCACGGTCGGGGCGGCAGCGAAGCCGATGATACAAAGCAGGGGGGCCGATATCAACCGCAGCACGGCCTGCGATGCACCGCACCGGGCAGGCCCGCCGAGGCGGTCTTTGTGGTATGGTGTGGCCCGCTTCCGTGGCTTCTCAGGTATGCCTGAGGTAAAGATAACGCCGTCAGGAGAGCGGATCACGTTGACACAAGAGTATATCCACACCGCGCCGCACGTTCTCGACATGGCCGAAAACGAGTTCTCAGCGGGCGACGCCATCCAGGGGCCGAAGCAGATGGCGTGCGCGGCGGTGCACGCCGACTAAGGAGAGTGGATGGGTGGGCTGACCCAGAGCTATGCAAACGGCGCCAGTGCGTTGCCGCTGCTCGGCGACACGGTCGGGGTGCATTTCGACAGGGCTGCGGTGCGCTGGGCGGATGCAGAGGCCTTGGTGGCACGTCATCAGAACGTGCGCTGGACGTATGGTGAGCTGCAGCGGCGGGTCGATGCCTGCGCGGCCGGGTTACTGGCCCTGGGGCTGGAGCCGGGCGATCGGGTCGGCATCTGGTCGCCCAACAACGCGGAGTGGGTGTTGACGCAGTTCGCCACCGCCAAGGCTGGTCTCATTCTGGTGAACATCAATCCGGCGTACCGCTTGGCGGAACTAGAATACGCCCTCAGCAAGGTGGGCTGCAAGGCTCTGGTCACTGCCGGGTCGTTCAAATCCAGCGATTACGTGGGTATGCTTGGCCAACTGGCGCCGGAACTGACGGCCTGTGCGCCGGGTGAATTACGCGCCGCCGGGCTGCCGACCCTGCGTACGGTGATCTGCCTCGATGACGAACATCACGCCGGCATGCTGCGTTTCGCGGACCTCACGGGCCTGGCCGGTGAGGCTGAGCATCAGCGCCTGACGGCATTGGCGAGCGTGCTGCAATTCGACGATCCTATCAACATCCAATTCACCAGCGGCACGACGGGTTCCCCCAAGGGCGCTACGCTGACGCATCACAACATTCTCAACAACGGCTTTTTCGTCGGTGAGGGCATGCGGCTGACGGCGCGAGACCGCCTGTGCATCCCGGTCCCGTTGTACCATTGCTTCGGCATGGTGCTGGGCGCGCTGGCGTGCATCACGCATGGCGCGGCCATGATCTTCCCGTCGGACGCCTTCGAACCCTTGGCGGTTCTGGAGGCGCTGGAAGCTGAGCATTGCACCGCGGTGCACGGGGTGCCAACGATGTTCATCGCCATGCTGGATCACCCGCGGTTTGATCAGTTCGATCTCAGCGCGCTGCGCAGCGGCATCATGGCCGGGTCGCCCTGCCCGATCGAGGTAATGAAGCGCGTCCACGACGACATGCACATGGCGCAGGTCACCATCGCCTACGGCATGACCGAGACCAGCCCGGCCAGTTTTCAGAGCGCGGTTGACGCGCCCTTGGAGCGGCGCGTGGGGACCGTTGGACAGGTTCATCCCCACGTCGAGGTGAAGATTGTGGATGCCGAGGGCCGCATCGTGCCGCCGGGCGTCCCCGGCGAGCTGTTGACGCGCGGTTACTGTGTCATGCGGGGATACTGGGACGACGCCGAGCGCACCGCCGAGGCCATCGACGCGGCGGGCTGGATGCACACCGGCGATCTCGCCACCCTGGACGCGGCGGGCTATTGCAATATCGTCGGGCGGCTCAAGGACATGGTGATACGGGGCGGCGAGAATGTCTATCCACGAGAGATCGAAGAGTATCTCTATCGCCATCCGCATGTCCGGGACGTGCAGGTGATCGGTGTGCCGGACTCGCGATACGGTGAAGAACTGTGCGCCTGGATCACCCTGCGCGACGGGGCGGTGGTAACCTCGGATGACATCAAGGATTTCTGCCGCGGCAATATCGCGCATTACAAGATTCCCCGTTACATCAAGTTCGTCGACGACTTTCCGATGACGGTAACGGGCAAGATTCAGAAGTTCGCCATGCGCGAGCAGATGATCGCCGAGCTTGGTCTGCAGGAGGAAACCACGGCTTGAGACCCTCAACACGGTCGGCAGCGGCTGGGAAGGAGATGGCATGGAATTGTATGAGGTGATGCGCACGACGTTTTCCGCTCGGGAATTTACCGACGCGCCGGTGTCGGACGAGACGCTTTACACGATTCTCGACAACGCCCGTTTTGCTTCCAGCGGCGGCAACCGCCAGGGATGGCACGTGCTGATCGTGCGCCAGCAGCAAACCCGTGAAGCGCTGGCGGCATTGGGCGAACCGGCGGCCAAGCGGTACGCCGCCCAGCAGCTTGCCGGCGAGAGTCCGTGGAATTCGGTGTCGCCCACGAGCGTCGATGCGGCAACCATCGAGGGCACCTCCGCTCCGGCGCGGCTGCGGGAGTCGTTCATACAGGCGCCCGTGGTGCTGGTGGTGTGCGTGGACCTCCGGGTGGTGGCGTCCACGGACCAGTATCTCGACCGGGTGGGGGTGATCAGCGGGGCGTCGATCTATCCCTTCGTCTGGAACATCCTGTTGGCGGCCCGGCACGAGGGATACGGCGGCACGATTACGACGTTGGCCGTCGCCCAAGAAGCCAAGGTGCAGGAGTTGCTGAATATCCCGCCGCACGTTGCCGTCAGCGCCGTCGTCCCATTGGGTCAGCCGGTCAGACGGCTTACCCGGCTGCGCCGCAAGCCGGTGTCGGATTTTGCCCGGCATGAAGGCTGGAACGGTCAACCGCTCGATGCCGGATCGTAACGCCTCCGCTCGCCCCGCGACCGCCTTGCAACGGTGCACACCCGCATGTACCCTATGCGCCTACACCTGCAAATCGTCGTGCGCATGATTCCCCCCCGTTCGGAGAGCCTCACGGCGCGTCCTGCGCAGCATTGCAGTCCAGGCACGGTGTCGGTCAGACGCAGCGAGGCCGTGTCTCGTCACACCTACCCGGCGATAAGCCAACAGGAGAGATCACATGACAACCGGTGAGCAGTGGAAGCAGGTCGAGGCCGACTACTATATGCAGGTGGTACGCCGCATGCCAATGGTCCTCGAACGCGCGCAAGGCACGTATGTGTACGACACGGAGGGCAAGGGCTACCTGGATTTCACCGCCGGCTGGGCGGTGCTCAATGTCGGGCATTCACACCCCGAGGTTACAGCAGCCATCCAGGAACAGGCCGGTATGATCTTGCAGATGAGCAACCTGTTCTACACCATCCCGCAGCTCAAGCTGGCGAAGATTCTGGTCGACAATTCCTGCATGGACAGGGTGTTTTTCTGCAACTCCGGGGCGGAGGCCAACGAGGGGGTATGCAAGCTCGCCCGCAAGTACGGCAAGCTGCATCTGAACGGCGCGCATGAGATTATCACGGCGAACAACTCGTTTCACGGGCGCACCATGGCCATGATGGCGGCGACCGGACAGGCCCACTACCAGGACAACTGGCGGCCGCTGATGCCGGGGTTTGTCAATGTCCCGTACAACGACGTGGACGCGATCAAGGAAGCCACCACGGATCAGACGTGTGCGGTGCTGCTGGAGCCCGTGCAGGGTGAGGGCGGCGTGAACGTTCCGGACTCCGACTATTTCACGCAGGTCCGCGCCTGGTGCGATGAGAAGCGCCTGCTGCTCATCTCGGACGAGGTGCAGACCGGTATGGGGCGGCTCGGCACCCTGTTCGGATATGAGCAGTTCGGCTTCGAGCCGGACGCCCTGACCATGGCCAAGGGACTCGGCGCCGGTGCACCCCTGGGCGCCTTCCTGTGCAAGCAGGAAGTTGCCGTGTTGGAGCCCGGCGACCACGGCTCCACCTTCGGCGGCAATGCCCTGACCACGGCGGCCGGTGCGGCTGGCGCCAAGGTCGTCGTTGACGAGAACTGGTCGGCCAAGGGCGCGGAGGCCGGCGCGTATCTCAAAGCCAGACTGGAGGAGTTGCAGGCGAAGCACGACGTGGTCACCGACGTGCGCGGCATGGGCATGCTGCTGGCGCTTGAGTTGGCTGATAATCGCGCCGGGGCGGTGATCGCCGAAACCGTCGCCAACGGTCTGCTGCTCAACGCGGTGCGACCCAACACCCTGCGGTTCATGCCGCCGCTGACCACCAGCCGGGCGGAAATCGATGAGGCCATCGGCATTCTCGACGCGGCCCTGAGCAAGGTGCCGGCGCCCTGAGGCTCTGCGCCGCATGTGAAGATCATGGCCGATCAACCTGACCTGCATATCACCGACACGGTGACGATCCCGATGGCGGAGTTGCAATTTCACTTCAGCCGCAGCGGCGGCCCGGGCGGTCAGCACGTCAACCGCACGGCGACGCAGGTGGAGTTGACGTTCGACGTGCAGCAGTCGGCCAGCCTAGACGAATCGCAGCGCGTTCGCGTCCTCGGCAAGCTGAAATCGGCCATCGACAGCCGCGGCGTCCTGCACCTGACTTGCCAGGCCACTCGCAGCCAGTTTCGCAACCGCGCCGAGGTCACCGAGCGGTTTCAGCACCTGTTGCGACAGGCGCTGCACGTTCCCAAACCCCGCCGCCCCACGCGCCCCGGCCGAGCCGCCGCCGAACGCCGCCTGCAGGGAAAACGCCGTGTCGGCATCCTCAAACAGGAACGGCGGCGTCAACAACCCGTAGACGAGTAAATGCCCGTTCGAGGCTCCCTCGCACGTCCCGCGTCCGATACCAGAGCTTCGGAGAACACGTGCCATGAAACTAACTGCGTTCCTTTTCAGCATCCTCCTGGCCCTGGCAACAGTTGCCTGCACAGGCGGCGGCGGTAGACTCCCTCTGTCTGACGACGCTCAGGACGAAGGCGAGATACGGTTCATACGCAACACGACGTTCGACGGACAAGTTCTGAGCGTCAAGGTGGTACACGAAGACGAGAGCACGACCACACTCACGACGGCCAGGAATTGCCGTAGACAACGGCAAGCCGTTTCGTCCGGCCATGCCCGATCACTCGGGCTGGTCATGGACATTCGTCAACACCGCTCAGGACAGCACCACGTATGCCTATGCTGCGATCAGTTGGACCAATGACGACCCGACCGATTACCTGGCCGCCGGGTATTGGCTCCATTTCCCCGGGCATCCCCCTGACCTCTCGGCGGTCGAGGCCGCCGGGTTCATCGACGGCCCGGAGATCGACGTATCGAATCCACCCCAGATGCCGGTACAGGGACAGGCCACCTATGGCGGCCCCGCCGGGGGTATCTATCGGTATCAATACGGCGACAATTGGGGGGAACTGGCGGGAACTCGCGGGGTCGAGGAGTATGAAGCGATTGTCACACTGACGGCGGACTTTTCCGACAACACCCTGCGCGGCTGCATCGGCTGCCAGGGAGACATCGCCATCCGGCGTTCCCATCTGCATGACCTTCTGGGCGAGGAGGTGCAGCAGCTCGAGGCCCTGCCTACTGACTACGAGATGCATCTCGGCGCCGTGTCCTTCAACCCGGACGACGGCACGTTCGAACACACGGAGGTGACGGTTATGCATCCCGAGCGCGCTATCACGCAATCGGAGGGTTTCTGGGGCGGACAGTTTTCCAACGTCCCCGACCCGGCGGGCAATCCCCGTCTGGTGGCAGGCTTCAGTGCTGCCGGGTTTGAGGAAGCCGACGGCAGCCGCGGGTCCTTTTGGGGCATGTTCAACGGCTTGAGCGAGTCGTGGCTGGCCGGAGAGAGCCAAGAGCCTTGAGGCAAGTCGGATCCCTGGACTAAAATCCCCTATCGGTTCAAACAGGTGAGCGGGCCAAATGGGGAGGTATCGACAATGAATATACCTTCCGCATATCAGATCGGATACGAGAAGGCGCGAGCCCTCAATCCGCAACTCGCTGCCAGGCTATGTCGAGCACACGGTCATTGACGATCCGGCCGCCGATGCGGCCATTGAGGCGTTGGCGGCCTTGCGCCAGAAAGACGACCATCGGTTCATCCACACCGGCATGGAGCAAGACGCCGTGACCCTCGCGGCCGGGCCGCAGGAGTTACGGAATTTCTTCGAGCAGGTCGAAGCGACACCCGCGTGGTTCGACCCGGAGTCGGTCTATCCCGGCTGCCGCGCCTTCCACGAATACTCCGACCTGTTCATCCCGGCTTTTTTCGTGGTTACCGTGCAAAACGCGGCCTCGCTGATCAGCAAGGCGTTCTACACGACGGGGCGGGTGCTGACGGAGCACGGCCTGCGACGCATCCGGCAGAACACCCGGCATTTTATCGAGATCCTGCTGCCGGGCGCTCTTGAGCGTCAGGGCGATGGCTGGAAGCTGTCCGTGCGCATCCGGCTGGTGCACGCGCGGGTCAGGCGGTTGGTTCGCACCTCGGGTAATTGGGACGAGGCGGTTTATGGCGTGCCGCTCAGCGCCGCGCACATGGGCCTTGCGGCGGCGAACTTCTCCGCCACGATGCTGCATCAGGCACAACGGCTCGGGGCGCGGCTGGACGCCGAAGCGCGGGCCAGCTTCATGCAGATCTGGCGCTATGCGTCGCGGCTGATCGGTACCCCCGAGGCGCTTCTGTTCGAGGGCGACGAGGCCGAGACCAATGAACTGTACCGGATCGCCGGGGTCTGCGAGCCGCCGCCCGGAGAAGAGGCGACCGCCATCGCCAATGCCATGGTCACCGCCTTGCCTCACGTTGCCGGCCTTGCCGAGCCGGCCGCCCAACAGGCCATGGTGGCCCATACGTACCGGGTCTGCCGCGCCCTCCTTGGCCACCAGCTCGCCGATCAGCTTCAGTTCCCCCGGCAACAAACGGCAGGGCTGCTAACGTGGATGCGATGGAAACGCCGGCTCCTCATCGTCTTCAACCGATTGGCGCCGCAAATGGCCGAGAAATGGCGGGGCAATAACTTTGTCTTTCTGCTCGACGCCTCGATGATCGGAGACTTCAGCTACCAGTTACCCGATCACCTGGAGACGGAGAAGGCGAGCCCGTGGTAAGTCCCCCTGCCTCGACCATTCCCCCTGTCTTCATCCTGAACACCGGACGGTGCGGGTCGACGATGGTGTCGAACATCCTGAACCGCCACCCGCAGGTGCTCAGCCTCTCCGAGTTCATCAGCTATATCGGAATCCGCTCGCTCAGCCGCCGTCGGCCCGCCGGGGCTTGGATGTGGGATCGTTACAGCCGGCAACAGCCTCGAACCCGTCTCATGCTACGGGGACGATACGAGGAATTGCTTTACCCGCTTGACAACCCGAACGCCCGCTACACGCAGGACGACGTGCCGCCCATTCTGTGCGCCACGCTCCCGCACCTCACCGAACGATACGAGGAGTTGTACGACGAACTCGGGCCAGTCGTGCGGTCACAGCCAAAGCAGCCGCCTGCCGACCATTTCCGTCATCTCTTCGCGTGGCTGTGCGAGCAGTTCGGTTGCTGCACCTGGGCCGAACGCTCCGGAGGGTCTCTCCTGTTCGCTTCCAGATTGTTGCTTGAGTTTCCCGAGGCGCGGGTGATCCACGTGTACCGCGACGGACGGGAAACGGCCACTTCCATGAGCCGTCATTACCTCTTTCGCTTGGTTGCGGCGAACATGCTGGCGATGCGGTCGTATGGATTCGATGCCATGAAGTCGCTGGCGCGGGGGAAACATTGGGAGCAGCTCAGCTTTCGGTTGGAGCCATTGGCGATGGTGCTGCTCAAGCCCGAACGGTTGCCCTACGACAAGCTGACGCTTCCGTATTTCGGGACGCTATGGAGTGCCCTGATCGAGCGGGGGGAGCGCATGCTCGACCGTCTCCCTTCCGAGCGCCTGCTGAACCTGAAGTTCGAGGACGTACAAGCGGAGCCGGAGGTTCAAATCCGGCGGCTCATTCGCTTCATTGACCCGGCACTGGAAGACGAAGCCTGGATGCGTGAGGTATGCGCCATTCCACGCCCGACACCCTCGAAGTTTGAACGGCTTGATGCCGCCGAGCGCGACGCGCTTACCGAGGTGTGCAGCCCGGGGCTTGAGCGCCTCGGCTATCCGCTTTGAAGCCGCCGCCGGAGCGCCTCGACGCGCGCCCGATTGACGCCGAAATCGTAGTAACCGATTCGTGACGCAGAACGCACGTGGATGACGGCATCGGCGCGGCAGAGACGGCACTCGACGTCATCGGCGAACCCGAGCCGGCTCCGGCAGACCGCATGAAGGAACTCGTCGGTTGCGGTGACAACGGCGGTGCGCGGCATACCGGCCAACAGACTCTTCAAACGGGCAAAGGTGGCCGCGGCATCCCCTGACACGGCGAACGGCTCGACGCGATGACGAGCCTCCGCATCTGCGCGACTGCAGACGCAGTTGGGACGATTTCCGCAGGCCGCGAGTTGGTCACACATGATCTTCACCCGTTCATGAAGGTTCTTTTGCGTCCCACCGGGCTTCTGCCTCGACACCCGTGAACTTAGGGATGCGGCCCCCAGGGCGAGGCAAACATGAGCTTGTTTCCCTGCGTCAGGATCATGGGGCGCAGCTTGCCGGCGAAGGCCATGAAATCCGCATCCGCGAACACCGCGGCCCAGTGCTGGCGCCGGTCGGCGTCGTCCTCGAACTTCCACAGGTGAACCAGCTGATTCATCGCGCCGATGTCGCCGGTGAAATACCCGACAAGCTTGTCTTCATACTTCTGAAGCGCCGGCCATCCCTCCGAGTCATACAGCGACACGGCTTCGCCCAACTTGCCAACGTGAAAGGTGTACGTACGCAATTCATACAGTGCCACGGCGTTCTCCCAATCGAGTTGAATAATGGGGGGTGCGCGTCATGCGATGCCCGCGCACAGCATAAACGAAAGCCCCCACCGACTCCACGCCGCCCCCTCCCCTTGTTGCCAACCCTACGCCGACCTATACTTGCCGGACGCCCGAACAGCCGGGCACTGACACCCGATGAACAAGCAAACCGCCGCCGCGTGGCCGGAAGCCCCGATGCGATGGTTCCCAGCAGGATGCATGCATGCAGAATGGTTCAACGCCCGTCGTCAAAGACTTGGTCCTGCTCGGGGGCGGTCACAGCCACGTCACGGTTCTCAAACAGTTCGGCATGCGGCCGCTGACCGGCGTTCGCCTCACACTCATCTGCCGCGATGTCCACACGCCTTATTCCGGCATGCTGCCGGGTTTTGTCGCCGGCCACTACGATTACGACGACATTCACATCGACCTGGGACCGCTGGCGCGCTTTGCCGGCGCTCGGTTGTACCATGACGAGGTGATTGGCCTTGACCCGGTCAACCGGCGTATTCGATGCGGCAATCGGCCGGACGTGTCCTACGACGTGTTGTCCATCAATACCGGCTCCACGCCCGACTTCTCGCAGGTGCCGGGCGCGGACAAGTTCGTGCTACCAGTGAAGCCCATTAATAATTTCCTGTCCCGCTGGGAGCGTTTGGTGCCCCGCGTATTGGCGACCCGCGGCGTGGCGCGCATCGGCGTTGTCGGCGCCGGTGCCGGCGGCGTCGAGCTGACGCTGGCGATGCAGTGCCGTCTGGGGCAATTGTGCCAGGAAGCCGGGTACCAAGCACAACTGACCTTTCACCTCTTCAGCCGCACCGAAACCGTCCTGCCAACCCACAACAAACGAGTACAAGCAACATTTCAGCAGCTTCTGGTGGCCCGCGGCGTGCACGTCCATGCGCCGTGCCGCGTGACCCGACTGTGGGAAAATGGCCTCGGTTGCGAGGACGGCAGCACGCATGAGCTCGAAGAAATACTCTGGGTCACCAACGCCGCGGCGCCCTGCTGGCCGGCAGATGCCGGGCTTGCGGTGGATGCGCACGGCTTCATCCGCCTCAATGACGCTTTGCAATCGGTGTCGCACGCCGACATCTTTGCCGCCGGCGACGTGGCCGCAGTTGAGACCCACCCACGCGAGAAGGCCGGGGTGTTTGCGGTGCGCCAGGGCCCGCCGCTCGCCCGCAATCTGCGCCTCGTCCTGCTGGGACAACCGCCCCAGCCCTTTACGCCTCAGAAGCAGTGGCTCAGCCTCATCAGCACGGGGGACAAATACGCCGTAGCATCGCGCGGCAAGTGGTTCTTGAAGGGCCGCTTGATCTGGCGCTGGAAGGACTGGATCGACCGCCGCTTCATGGACAGGTTCAACGTGCTGCCGGAGATGCGAGAAACACCTGCCGTCGATCTGGCGCCGGGGCTGGCGGACGCCGACGCGATGCGGGAAATCTCCGCCATGGCGATGCGCTGCGGTGGCTGCGGAGCCAAGGTTGGCGCGACCACTCTCGACCGTGCCCTGGCGAAATTGCAGCCGGTGCAGCGCACCGATGTCCTCGTCGGCCTGGACCACCCCGATGACGCCGCAGTGGTCGAGGTGCCGTCCCAGAAAGTGATGGTGCACACTGTTGATTTCTTCCGCGCTCTCGTCGACGACCCCTATATCTTCGGCAAGATCGCTGCCCAGCACAGCCTGGGGGACATCTTCGCCATGGGCGCCGAAGGCCAGACGGCCCTCGCCATCGCCACCGTCCCCTATGGCCTGGAGCAAAAAACTGAGGACACCCTGTCGCAGATGCTGCAAGGCGCGGAGGAAGTACTGCACGACGCCGGGGTGGCGCTGGTCGGCGGGCACACCAGTGAAGGCGCCGAACTGTCATTGGGCTTCGCCATCAACGGACTTGCCGAACGAGCCAGCCTGCTACGCAAGGGCGGCATGCAGCCCGGCGACCGCCTCATCCTCACCAAGCCTTTGGGAACCGGCACGCTCTTCGCCGCCGAAATGCGGCTCAAGGCCAAGGGCCGCTGGGTCAGCGCCGCCCTGGCTTCAATGCTGCTATCGAACCGTACGGCGGCGGCGTGCCTGCGGCGGCACGGTGTTACGGCCTGTACTGACGTGACCGGCTTTGGCCTCCTCGGTCACTTGGTTGAAATGACCCGCGCGTCGCAAGTCGGTGCGTGCCTTGACCTGAGTCAGTTGCCCGTCCTCGACGGCGCTGAGGAAACCGTCGCAGCGGGGATTTTCAGCACCCTGCAGCCGCAGAACGTGCGTCTGCGCCGCGCCATTCGCGACCTCGATTCCGTCGCGCAGGCGCCCCGTTACCCGTTGCTTTTCGATCCCCAGACCGCCGGCGGTCTGTTGGCCAGCGTCCCTTCAGACCAAGCCACCGCGTGTCTTGCCGAGTTGCAGGCTCTAGGATACGAGTACGCGGCGGTCATCGGCACGGTTGAGCAACGTTCCGATCACCTGGAACCCATTGCGTTGATGATCTGAATGATAGACCATAACCCACATCACTCCGATTCATCCGACGGGCCGCGGTGCGGCCAAGTCCTTGTTGGACATCATAGGAGAGGAGTCATGTACCGAATCATCGCGATTGTGTTGCTGCTGGCCGTTCAATCAGCGAGTGCGGTGGATTTCTGGGTTGGTTCTGCGTACTACTTGAGGGGCGACTTTACGGCTGCCCTGCGTGAGTGGCGTCCACTGGCCGAGGAAGGGGATGCCCGAGCGCAATATTACCTGGGCATCATGCACGCCAACGGCGAAGGGGTGCCCGAGAACGACCGCCAAGCCGCGTACTGGTTCCAGAAATCGGCCCGGCAAGGGAATTCCCAGTCACAGTATCACCTGGGTATCATGTACGCCAGCGGCGAAGGGGTGCCCGAGGACGACCCGCAAGCCGTCTACTGGTTTCGGAAATCGGCCAAGCAGGGGGACGCCCGGGCGCAGTTTAACCTGGGGGTGATGTACGAATTCGGCGAGGGGGTTCCCGAGGACGACCGCCAAGCCGCGAACTGGTACCGGTGGGCAGCCGAGCAAGGACACGGGCGGGCGCAGTTCGGCCTGGGACTGATGTACGCGGACGGTTCCGGAATTCCCCGGGACAACGTCCAGGCCTATGCGTGGTTCAATCTCGCCGCTGCGAGAGGCGATGAGCGGGTCCAACAACTGGCCAAAAGACGGAAGACAATGCTCCGCGAAGAGATGACCTCCACCCAGATTATCGAGGCTCAACTTCTAAGCGGCGTGGTCGCAGACCGTATCGACCGTGCTACGGAGATTGACCGTCTCCAGCCAGTCCCGTCTACCAACCCGGTACAGCCGAATGACGGACAGATTCAAGCGCCCAGTGTCCCTAGGCCCATCGTCGGCCCGTCGCAGGACACCGTGCGCGAATCACAAATATATCTTGCGGCATTGGGCTATGACCCGGGTCCGGCGGACGGCCTGATTGGCAAGCGTACCCGGATTGCAGTGCAGCATTTTCAGCGCTACGCCGGCCTTGCGCCGACCGGACAGATAACGGAAGAGCTTCTGCGGCTGCTTCAGGCGGCGGTCACGGGGGGACAGGCGAGACAGGCTGCCGAGGTGCCGGCCAAGCCCGAAACAACCGGCTCCGGCAGTGGTTTTGTGGTCAGCCGTACCGGTGAGATTTTGACCAGCCACCACGCCGTCGAAAGGTGCGCCGCCGGTGCGACGATTACGTATGGGGACATCTCCCGTCACGCGGTGGTTCAGGCGCAGGACACCGAGAATGATTTGGCCCTGCTTGTAGTGGATTCCGAAGAGTCCTGTGCGTGGTGGAGCCCGACGTGCTCGGCTGTGTTCGACAAGCCGGCGTCATTTAGCGAGTTGCCCCGCGCCAGCTTGGGCGCGGAGGTCGCGGTGGCGGGATATCCGCTGAAGGGATTGCTGGCGCCAACCCTCAACGTCACGCGGGGAAACGTCAGCTCTCTGACTGGTCTCGGCAACGAGGCGAAGTGGCTGCAAATCAGCGCACCGGTGCAACACGGCAACAGCGGCGGTCCGGTATTGGATAACGCCGGGAACGTTATCGGCGTGGTGACGGCGAAGCTGAACGCCGTCCGCACGGCACAGGAGACCGGCGACGTTCCTCAGAACGTCAACTTTGCCCTCAAAGGCGCCATCGTACGCAGCTTCCTCGAAATCCATGGCATCGAATACAGCCGCCAGCCGTCCGACGAGGCGCTCACACCGGAGGGTCTGGCGGCGCTGGCGCACGGCTTCACCGTGGCAGTTACCTGTCGGGAGTAACCGAAGCCCGCCAAAAAAAGAGCCGTAGGCAGCCTTGGGAGTGGTTCCCGCTGCATACGGCTCTTTTGCCTTCACGCCTTGGGCGTTACGTCGTTTTAGGTGAAATACGTATCCGACGTGGCCGCCGCAAAGAAATTTTCCTGAAAATGCCCAGCGCTTTGCATATCGGCGTTAACCACATCAAGCCCGTGCGCCAGCACGTAGGCGTAACTGCGCTGGAAGATCGTCAGGTTCGCTGCCATGAGCTTATCGTTGTACAAATGGTCATAGGCTCTCGGCTTGGCGCGCGTGAGTCTCCTACCGGCCAAGTGACGACCCGCCTTCATGCCGATCAATCCAATGCCGGCGGCCCGCGCCCGGGCCAGCATCGGCTGCAAGTCGCGCATCAGCGGCGTGCCTGCCACGATGCGCCGGCTCGGATTGTCGTACCAACCCGCCGGCGTAATGGCGATTTGCGCCAAGGTGTACCAGCCGGTTTCGATTGCCACCTCCAGAAGCGCGGCAGCGTTCTCGTGCGTGCTGATACCGAAATACGACACCTTGCCCGCCTGCCGCGCCGTCTCGAATGCGCTATACACTTCCTCGCTGCCAACCAGGGAGGCATTGTTCACGCCCATGAGATAGTAGGCGTCCACGTGATCGACCTGCAATTCCGACAGGCTATTGTCGAGGTAGGCGGACCAAGCCTGGGCAGCCTCTCGCGCCTGAGCCACGGTCAAGGTATCGGACGGCTTCAGGTTCCCACCGACCTTGGCCTTGGAGATCAGAAAAATATCCTGCCGACGCCTCTTCAAGAAGGGCGCCATATTCTTCTCGGCGTCCTTGTAGAACCCGCGGAAACCTACGTCGAAAACGTTGATGCCGGCCTCGAACGCCGGCTCCAAGAGACCGACCGCCTGTCCGCGCGAGAGCGCCGAACCGCAGCCGAATACCAGCCGGCTGGCCTTGAAACCGGTGGCGCCGAGCGTTCGATAAGTCATCGCCGGTGCTACCGGCGTCGCCGCGGTCGGAGTTGTCGCCGCCCCGTGGTGCATGGCGTGTGCCACGCCCGACCGCCAAGCCTGACTTCCAAGCCCGATCCATGCCATCAACTGCAGAAAGTGACGACGTGTTTGCCGTGCCATCTATGTTGCCTCCTTTAAGTGATGAGTCCCGCCGTCCTTGGCCGCGCGGGGATTTAGTGCGAAATGAGAATCGTGTGCTCCCCGATCGTCGTGGTGATTTCCAATTCCCCATCGACGATCGCCCATTGCTCTGAGGGCCGGTCGTCGATCAGAACCCGCACGTTACGCCCAATGTTCTGAACCCGGAACGACGTCGCGCTGCCCGCCGCGCGCGACAGCCCAGCGTCCGTGGATACGACGAGCGTACGCCGACCGGCATCGTACCACGCCTGCGACAGGCAGACGTCTGGAAAATCCACCCCATAAACCGTCGGCTCGATGAACTTCCTCAGATTCGGTTCATGGTACAAACGCCAAAACGCCCCCGGGCCGCCGGCCTCGTGCACCGCGATGCTGCCGTTATACTGCCCGCGAGGATACCACTCGTTCAAACCGAAGCCCCCGGTAAATTCGCCGCTTTCGCGGTCCCAAGCGGGCTCGTAGTTGGCCTCGGCATAGGCTTTCAGCTTGGGGTAGATGGCGTCCTCGCCGAACTCCCGCTACAACGTCAGGCCGCGAATGGTGCCGGAGGGCTCGCCCTTCAGGGTGGTGTAATCCACCGATGCTTCCCGGAGCGGCTCAAGACTGCGCCAGCCCAGGAACTCGGCGGCCCCGTCGAACAGCCGCCGCGCCTCGGCGGGCTTCTGCCTGATCAGCTCGTGCGACAACAGCAGATGCCCACCCGCCTTGGTCATGTGATGATAGGCCACCAGCGGGTCGTAGTACAACGTCGAGCGGTCGGTGGCCTTGCCCTGGATTGCTCCCAGCCCGTACAACTCCTTGGCGTGCTCCCACCAATTGTGGAACACCCGGTGCAGGTCGCTTCCGTAAAGCATGTCGTGCAGCCTCAGACCGAGGCCGGTTCCGGCCAGTCATTGTGGCCAGATCTTGGTGTTTTCTCACTGGCTGCCTGCCGCGACCTTGGACCACTGGTTCGCCAGGTACTCGGTGATACCGGAGTGCGTCCACGTGAAGGTGTTCTCGCCGTCTCGCCAGATTGTGAGTCGTCGGGTAGGTCTCGCCGAGCAACGCAAGCCACGCCTTGAACAGTTTTTCGACCGCCTGTTGCACATGAAGGCCGAAAATCTCATCCGCGAAAACGATAGCATCCTCCATGCCGCGAAGAGCGGTAAGGTCCCGTTCCGCTGCTGCCAACAGTAGGCGGCCCGGCTTAGGGTCGCTTATAGAGGATCTTGCCCTCACGCAACGCGCGCGCCAGGACGTGGTTGCGGGAATCACGCCAATACGCCACCTCATCGCGGCTGTAAACCAGCAGGTCCGTCGGCATGTCGAAGGCCGCCAAGGCGCGCCATAGGCGAACGGCTTCGGCGCGGCGGTCCCTGCCGGCCCCAAAGGGCTGAATCTCCACGACAACCAAGTCCATATCCGAGTCCGCTGCCGCATCGCCGCGCGCGGGAGCCGAACAGGATCACCTGTTCCGGGTCCACCTCATCCACGATGGCTTTAACCATCTTGTCGAGAAGCGCATCGGTCGCTTGCGTCATACGGCCGCCTCTACAAATTTCCGGAACTCGGTTCCGGTTGGCGATGGATGGGGAAGGCACCCGCGCTACGCGTTGCCGCCGTCCGCGATCAGGGCGCCCGACGCCTGCATCGCCGCGATGTCCGCCGCGCTGTAGCCCAGCTGGTATGCAATCTCGACCCCGTGCTCGCCGAAGCGCGGTGCGTGGCTGCGGATGCTGCCCGGGGATTTTGAAAATTTGACCGGCGGACGCACCAGCAGGGTATCGCCCTCGCTTGGGTGGTGGTGCTTCTCGAACATGCCGACGGCCAGCAGATGTTCGTCCTGCATCAGGTCCTCGAGATCGACGACCGGCATGCAGGGAATCTGGGCCTCTTCGCATATCGCCACCCACTCGGCGGTGGTCTTCTGCGGCGTAACACTGGCGACGAAGCCGTACAGGTCGTCGACGCTCGTCACCCGCGCCCGGTAGGTGGCGAAGCGCGGCTCTTCCATCAACTCCGGGCACCCAACAGCGTTGAAGAATCCGCGCCACTGTTTGTCGCTGTACGGCAGGATGCACACATGGCCGTCGCGGGTCGGAAATGGCCGCCGTGCCGGCGTCAACACCCGTTGGTAGCCAAGCGGAGCCATGGGCGGTTCATAGGCACAGCCGTCGAGGTGCTCCATCAGATTGAACGCCACCATCGTTTCCAGCATGGGGACCTCGACGGACTGCCCTTCTCCCGTCCGCTCCCTGTGCACCAGCGCCATGGCCACCGCTTGGCTGAGCGTCAATCCGACAATCTTATCGGCGATGGTGGAAGGCACGTAGCGCGCCTCTCCGTCCTGCCGCTTGAACAGGCTGGCCAAGCCCGAGGCGGCCTGGATTGCGTCGTCGTAAGCGGGCTTGTCGCGGTACGGGCCGTCCTGCCCGAATCCGTACGCCCCGACGTACACCACGTCCGGCTTCAGCCTCGCCACCGCCGTGTAACCGAAACCGAGGCGTTCGATGGCCTGCGGACGCATGTTGTGCACGAACACGTCCGCGGTCGGAATCAGGCGGCGCAGCACCTCGCAGCCCGCTTCCTGCTTCAGATCGAGGGCCAGCGAACGCTTGTTGCGATTGGCGTTGAGATAGATGCCGCCCATGCCGGCGCGGCGCACCGTGCCCATGTCGCGCGCGATGTCACCCGTGGGCGGTGCTTCCACCTTGATCACGTCGGCCCCCATGTCCCCCAGAATCTGGGTGGCGTAGGGGCCAAGCAGGACCGTGGTGACGTCGATGACGCGAATACCGTCCAGGGGACCAGGCACGATAACCCTCCTTGCAAGCCGCAAAAAACGGGCCGGTTTTTGTCTCCGAAGCCTCCAACAGGGAACGGCATGATGCCACAGGCCATCCCCCCGTTACAAGGCGGTCAAGAGCGCCAGGACAGCCACCCGCGCCCGCTTTCCGACTCTCGAATTCCTCCTCATGGACACCACCTCGCGTATCCCTTAAGATGCCGCCCCTCAGTACGATTCACCATCTTTTGGAAAATAGGGAGACGGGAAATGGCATACTTTCTGAGCAAAGAGGAACTGGACAAACTTCAGCACGCGGAGCGCGAGGATCTTCGTTCTCCCATTCCCACCCGCATCATTTCCAACGGTGAGTTCGACCCCCTGCCGCAGACGGAGAAGCAGGGGCAGTTCGAGGCCAGAATCCAGGATTTGGCCGATACCTATGGCAAGAAGCTAGGCATGGATCGGCGCGAATTCCTGCGTTCGAGCTGCGGCATGGCGGCGGCGTTCCTGGCGCTGAACGACGTGTTCGGGCCGGTGTTCACGGTGGATCAGGCCGAGGCTGCCGACCCCGAGGTGGTGATGGCCCGCGCCGAGGGCCTGAAGCACCAGTTCATTTTCGATGCCCAGACCCATTTCGTGCGCGACGACTTCATGCACGAGGAGGCCCTGGGCTTGCGCAAATTTGCCGGCACGCACTGGAACCCGAATAACGAACTGCTCGACCCGGACCACCAGGAACTGTGGATGGTCAAGTTCGAGAACTACGTGAAGGAGATTTTCGTCGACAGCGATACCGACGTTGCGTTGCTGTCGGGCGCTCCCTTCGACGATCCTACCTGGATCCTGGTTCACAACGACCAGATGGTGCGCGCCCGTGATATCGTCAACAGCATCAGCGGCAGCCGGCGCATGCTGAGCCACGCGGTGCTGCGGCCGACGCAAGCCGGCTGGGAAGAGGAAGTGGACGAGGCCATCGCAGTGCATAAGCCGGACGCCTGGAAGCTGTACACCATCGGCGACCCGTTCGGCACCTCGAATTACCCCTGGCGGCTTGATGACGAGAAGCTGATGTACGGCACCTACGAAAAGATGGTGAAGGCCGGCATCACCAACGTGGCGGTGCACAAGGGCCTGCTGCCGCTGGACTTCATGCAGAGCCGCGCCGGTACCTGGCAGTACGCCACCCCGTGGGACGTGGGCAAGGTGGCGAAGGATTGGCCGCAGTTGAACTTCATCATCTATCACTCGGCGTGCCAGCCATTCCTGGAGCTTCCCGACCCGCAGCTCGAGCTCTTCGAGCAGACCGGGGAGATTCGCTGGGCCACCGACCTCGCCAGGATTCCCGAGGAATACGGCGTGAGCAACGTGTATGCCGAGCTGGGCACGGTGTTCGCCAACTGCTGCGTCACGCACCCGCGTCTGGCCGCGGGCCTGGTGGGCACCCTCATCAAGGGCATGGGGGCGGAGCACGTCATCTGGGGCAGCGAGGCGCCGTTCTACGGCTCGCCGCAGTGGGAAATCGAGGCGCTGCGGCGCCTGGAAATCCCCGAGGACCTCCAGCGCAAGCACGGCTTCGCGCCCTTGGGGGCCGCGGACTCGATGGTCAAGAACGCCATCTTCGGCCTCAACTCGGCCAAGATGTTCGGCCTCGACCTGCGCACCGCCCGCGGACCGATCTCGCAGGACACCTACGCGCAGATCAGGGAGGAATATCACCAGTCCGGCGGCTTCTACCGCAATCGCAGCAACGCCGCTTACGGCTTCGTGCAAGTGTAGTCGCCCCCGGCGATGATGGATGGCGTTTGCGCGGGTGCTCGCCCGGCCCGTGCAAACGCTTTTTTGACCTGTACGGGCAAGACCAATCAGGAGGAAGACAGATCGTATGGCCGTACCTTATGTGGCGCTGAACAAGGCCGACCTCGCGGGCAAGACCTTGATCATGCGCGTGGACTTCAATTCACCCGTCGAGGAGGCGCGCGAGGGCCTTGTGCTGCGGGATACGACGCGGATTGACGATCATCTGGATACGTCGATCATGCCCCTGTTCGAATTGCCCAGGCCGCCGCGCAACATTGTACTGCTGGCGCACCAGGGCCGGCCGGGAAGGGACGATTGCACGACGTTGTTGCCGCACTTCGTATACTGCCGCGGCAAACTACGCTCGAAAGGAATTGAGACGGCCTATGTGTGGGAAGGATCCGACAGCGAAACCATTGGACAACTGGGCGAAGAGGCGGTGGCGTCTGACACTGTCCTGACGCGCATCCGCAGCCTGCCGGAGCGCACGGTGCTGCTGCTCGAAAACGTGCGCTTCAGCGAAGCGGAATCACGGGTGCAGGGAGACCAGCCGGCGGCTTTCGCCGATACCCCCCTGATCCGTATGCTTGCCGAGGTGGACAATCGCGTCGTGGCGCTGGACGGCTTCTCGGTCGGGCACCGCGCCCAGGCTTCGGTGGTGGGTCTGGCGGCCTTGGGACCGCTCTATGCGGGGCCGGTCGTAATGCGTGAGATTGAGCAATTGTCGCAGGCCCTGGAGTCGCCCAAAGCCCCCATGCTGCTGATCGTCGGCGGCGCCAAGGTCGATGACTCGCTCAGCAGCATGCAGGTTTTCCTGGAGCAGGGAAAGGCGGACACGGTCATTACGGGCGGGCTCGTCGGCTTGGTGTTGTTGCAGGCGCAAGGGATTCAACTCAACGAACAGACGGAGACGAACATTGCTGCCGTCACCCGTGACCTGTCGCAGACCCTCGCCAAGGCACGCGCCTTGATGGACGACTTTGGCGGCGACAAGATCAGAGTGCCGGTCGACGTTGCCTTGGGGCCGCAGCAGGGATCTGCAGTGGAGCGAGCCGAGCTACCGGCGAGCCGGATTGATCGGAGCGACCCCCGCCACATCGGCGACATCGGTCTGCAAACGATCACGCGGTACACGTGCGAGATCGCGCTGGCCAACACGCTGGTCATGAATGGCCCTATGGGCCGCTACGAGTGGCCGAGTTTTGCGCGCGGCAACGATGAAATTCTGCGCTATGCCGCCTATGCGGCGCAGGCGAGAAACGCCCACGTTCTCGTCGGCGGCGGCGACACCGGGGCGTCGCTCGGGGCGCTGCCCACGGAGCTGGTCGGTCACGTCAAGGTATGCTCATCGGGGAAAGCGTTTCTGGAGGTGTTGGCGACAGGCACGGTGGAGTCGTTGATCGGCGTCCGCATGCTGGCCCGTCGGTGAAGGGCTCTCCGGCAGGCGCGCCAAGGAGTGGCGCCTCGCCGGAGAGGGTAAGGTGGGATTAATTTCCGCTCAGGATCTGCGGCCAATTCACGTCAGCCTTGGCGATGTATCCGGGGATGTCCTTCTCCCAGATCTTCTGCACCTTGAGGCTGAAGTTCAGGTAGAGCTTGTCGTCGACAATTCTCCAAGCATCCGGGTCGATCTTGGCGGTATAGCCCTGGCTCACTGCGTAGGCGCAGTAGCCGCCGTATTGGGGCGCATATTTCTCCGGGTCGCCCGCGAACAACGCCCTGTTGTCCGCGCTGGCAAAGTACCAGGTGGCGCCCATCCACGCGTAGCTGTGGGCGCCCCTGCCCTTCACCGGTTCGCTCTGAGTGAAATAGGCCACCGGGTCATACCCTTTGATCGCCCCCCTCAGCAGGCTGGTATTGATCGGCTTGACGGCCATGGCCGTTACCGGCGCCAGCAGGCTGACAACGATCAGAATCCCAAGCACCGCCTGCCAACCGTTCCTCTTTCTTAGCAGTGCCATATTTTTCCTCCCTGTTTCTTGTTTCCGGCCCCCTCTACGGAGGCTCTCCCTTAAAACCGCTTCGCCTCATGGGGAATTCCCTGACCAATTGTGCGCGCGGCTTTGAATTCTACGGCTCGTCGGCGAACTCAAACACTACCTCGCCGGGACGCACCAGCCGAAGTTCCTCGCGGGCAATCTTCTCGATGTACTCCAGATCGTTCAGCAGACGCCAGATCTCGCCGTGCAACTCGGCGTTTACTGCCTCGACGTCGGCGATGTCGCTTTCCAGCACGGCGAGCTCGTGCTGCTTTTCCCACATGGCGAGGAAGCCCTTTTCGCTGTGGATGGCCAGCGCCATCATGCCCAGGATAAAGATACCGCTGAGGATCAGGGCGATACACAGCCAGGGCGCGGTGAAAATCTGACGTATGACGCCGCTCCTGGGGGCTTCGGAGTCCATGCCCGAGGATGTCATCGGGGCGCCACGCATCGTTGGTGTCCTCCAATTGGGATGTCGGATTACGCCTGCGGCTAATCCCACCTGCATTCCTACAGGCCCTGCAAGGCCGCGGCGCCGGCGCGCAGGGTGGCTTCGATGTCGGCGTCGGAGTGCGCCGTGGACAGGAAGCCGGCCTCGTACTGCGAGGGCGCCAGGTAGATGCCGGCTTGCAGCATGGCGGCGAAGTAGCGGCGAAAGGCGGGCACGTCGCAGGCGCTGGCGTCGTCGAAGTTGCGCACCGGCTTGGCGCTGAAAAAGAGCGTGAACATCGAGCCCAGGGCCGTGGTGTAGACTGGCACCCCGTGCTGACGGGCGGCCTTGGCGGTCTCGTCCATCAGATAGGCGGCGCGCTCGCCCAGGGCTGCGTAGGGCGGCTCGGCGCGCAGAATCTCCAGGGTGGTGATGCCGGCGGCCATGGCCAAGGGGTTGCCGGACAGCGTGCCGGCCTGGTAGATCGGCCCGACCGGCGACATGTGCTCCATGATTTCCCGCTTGCCGCCGTAGGCACCAACGGGCAGGCCGCCGCCGATCACTTTGCCCAGGGTGGTCAGGTCGGGGTCGATGTCGTACAGGGTCTGCACGCCGCCGTAGGCCACCCGGAAGCCGGTCATCACTTCGTCGAGGATCAACAGCGCGTCGTGCTGGCGCGTCAGGTCGCGCAGTCCTTGCAGGAAGCCGGGCTCCGGCGGTACCAGCCCCATGTTGCCGACGGCCGGCTCGACGATGGCGCACGCCACCTTGCCGGAGTTCTGCTCCAGCACCGCGCGCACGGCGTCAAGATCGTTGAACGGCATGGTGAGGGTGTGGCGGGCGAGGTCAGCGGGCACGCCGGGGCTGTCGGGCACCCCGAAGGTCATGGCGCCCGAGCCGGCCTTCACCAGGAGGCTGTCGGCGTGGCCGTGGTAGCAGCCGGCAAACTTGAGGATGCTGTCACGCCCGGTGAAGCCGCGCGCCAGGCGGATGGCGCTCATCGTCGCCTCGGTGCCGGAATTGACCAGGCGCACCATGTCGATAGACGGAAACGCTTCGACGATTAGCCGCGCCAATTGAACCTCGCGCGCCGTAGGCGCTCCGAAGCTGCAGCCCTCGGCGGCGGCGGCCTGAACGGCTGCCACCACCTCCGGGTGGGCGTGCCCCAAGATCATCGGACCCCACGAGCCCACGTAGTCGATGTAGGCATTGCCGTCCACGTCGTAGACCCGCGAGCCCTTGGCGCGTTGGATGAAGGGCGGCTTCAGGTTGACCGACTTGTACGCCCGCACCGGGCTGTTGACGCCGCCGGGGATGATCTGCTGTGCCTGCTCGAAGAGCTCTGCGGAGGTGTCCATACGCCGATCCGTCACAGCGCCATTCCTTTCCTTATGAGAGGTAACGATCAATCAGTAGCCCCAGCCGCTCTTTGGCCGCCGCCGGAATCATCGCCGGGTCGGTAATCAAGGCGTATTGCAAGGCGGTGCTGCACGGGCATGTGCGCTCCCCCTTCAGGGCGGGCGCGGTGTGCGCGATGATGTTCTGGGCGAGCTGCACGTTGCGCCGCAGGACTTCCAGGATGGCGCTAATGTCCACGTCGCTGGCGCTGTCGTGCCAGCAGTCATAATCGGTGCACAAGGCCAGTGTAGCGTAGCATAACTCGGCTTCACGGGTTAGGCGCGCCTCGGGCAGGTTGGTCATGCCGATCACGTCCACGCCCCACTGCCGGTAGATCTGCGATTCGGCGCGGGTGGAGAACTGCGGCCCTTCGATGCACAAGTAGGTGCCGCCGACATGCACCGTGGCCCCGGCGGTGGCGGCAGCCTGCTGCAGCGCTTGCGCCATGACGCCGCAGACGGGGTCGGCAAAAGCGATGTGCGCGACTACGTCGGTATCGAAAAAGGTGGAGACGCGCGAGCGGGTGCGGTCGAAGAACTGGTCCGGGATGACCACATCGCCGGGGTGGATGTCCTCACGCATGCTGCCGACGGCGCTGACGGAGATGACCCATTCGACGCCGAGCAATTTCATGCCGTAGAGGTTGGCGCGGAAATTGATGGCGGACGGCGGGATGCGGTGACCGCGCCCGTGGCGGGGCAGGAAGACCATCTCCCGGTCCCCCAGGGTGCCGAGTATGAAGGCGTCGGACGGCGCCCCAAAGGGCGTCTCGACCCGCTCCTCGCTGACGTTTTCCAGCGCCGCCATGGCGTATAATCCGCTGCCGCCGATGACCCCGATCTTACCCTTGTGCATGTGTTGCGTTCTCCTCTGCTCCGGCTTCAACTGGTGGGGCGAATGAGTGCCTAGCGTAGGTCGGATTAGCTGCAAGCGTAGTCCGACGGCTGAGGGGGGGGGAAGAAGTCGGAGACGCTCCGCTAATCCGACTTACAGCGTCAACTGGCCAGGTGCTCGGCGATCTGCACCGCATTTAGCGCCGCACCCCTGCGCAGGTTGTCGGCAACCACCCACAGGTGTAGGCCATTGGGCATGGAGAGGTCGGCGCGAATGCGCCCGACGAAAACCTCGTCCCGGCCGTTGGCGTGAATCGCCAGGGGATATACCTGTTCCCGACAATCGTCCTCGACCTCCACGCCGGGTGCCTGTTCGAGCAGATCGCGCACCTGCGGCACGCTGAGCGTGCGCTCGGTCTCGATGTAAACGGAGGCGGAGTGACTGTGCGCCAGTGGCACGTAGACCACCGTGGCGCTCACCGGCAGGTCCGGCGCTGCCAGCAGCTTGCGGGTCTCGTCCATCAGCGCCATTTCTTCTTCACAGTGGCCGTTGTCCACAAACGCTCCGCCCTGCGGCAAGCAGTTAAAAGCGAGCTGGTGCGGAAATATCTCCGCTTCCACGGGGCGGAAATTCAGCAGGTCGCGTAATTGCTGGTCGAACTCCCGCACGGCGCGGCGGCCGCGCCCGGAGGCGGCTTGGTACGTCGATACCACCACACGCGCCAGGGTAGCCTCGGCGTGCAGGGGGGCGAGGGCAAGAGCGAGTTGCGTCGTCATGCTGTGCGGGATGGCGATGATGCCGTGATGGCGCTGCAGTACCTCGGGGTTGATTTCCGGCACACAGAGGGGTACGTGCGGATGCAGGCGAAAAGCGCTGCTGCAGTCGAGGACCAGGGCGCCCGCCTGCGCGGCCTGCCGGGCATAATCGTGGCTCGCCTCGGCGTCGGCGGCAAAGATGGCGGTGTCCACCTCGTTAAAGGCTTCCGTGCTCAACTCGCGCACCACTGTGCTGCGGCTGCGAAACTCCACGCGGCTGCCGGCGGAGCGGTCCGAGGCCAGCAGGGTGAGAGTGCCGACGGGGAAGCCGCGCTCTTCCAGGATGCGGAGCACCTCTTGCCCAACCAGGCCGGTGGCGCCGACGACGGCCAGATGACATGCTTCCATGGCTTAGCCTGCGCTCGCCGCGGCGTCGTTCAGGGCGGCGCAGATCAAGTCGCCCATTTCGGCGGTGCCGACCCGCGTGGCGCCGGGCCGCATAACGTCGGCGGTGCGGTAGCCCTGATTCAGGACCGTCTCCACTGCCGCCTCGACGGCCTGCGCGGCGGGTGGTTCGTCCAGCGCATATTGCAGCATCATGGCGACCGAGTTGACGGTGGCGATCGGATTGGCGATGTCCTGTCCGGCGATGTCGGGGGCGCTGCCGTGCACGGGCTCGAAAACCCCCACCGTGCCGCCGAGGCTGGCGGACGGCAACATGCCGATGGAGCCGGTCAGCATGGCGGCGATGTCGCTCAGGATGTCGCCAAACAGGTTGCCGGTGACGATGACGTCGAACTGCCGCGGATCGCGGATGAGCTGCATGGCGCAGTTGTCGACGTACAGGTGCTCGAGTTCGACGTCGGCGTAGCCGCCGGCCAGTTCCGTCACCTCGCGGCGCCACAGCACCGACACGTCGAGCACGTTGGCCTTGTCCACCGAGGTCACCTTGCCGCGGCGCTTGCGGGCCAGATCAAAGGCCAAGCGCGTGATGCGGGCGATTTCGGCGCTGCTGTAGCTCATGGTGTTGATGCCACGCTCGCCACTGGCGTCGGGCTCGATGCCGCGGGGCTGGCCGAAATAAATGCCGCCGACCAACTCCCGTACGACCAGGAGATCGATATCCCGTATCACCTCGGGGCGCAGGCTCGACGCCTCGATGAGGGCGGTGTAGAGCTTGGCCGGGCGCAGGTTGGCGAACAGGTCGAGCGCCTGCCGCAGCCGCAGCAGGCCGCGCTCGGGCCGCTTGTCCGGGGGCAAGTCGTCCCATTTTGGGCCGCCGACGGAGCCGAATAGAACCGCCTGGTTGTCGCGGCACAGTTGCAGGGTCGCTTCGGGCAGCGGGTCGCCGGTCGCGTCGATGGCGGCACCGCCGACCAAGCCCTCCTGCAACTCGCACCGGATGCCGAACGGCGCCTCCAGAGCGCGCAAGACTTTGACGCCCTGCGCCACAACCTCCGGGCCGACACCGTCTCCGGGTAACACTGCAATTCGGTACGTCATGTTTCCGTATACTCCCGCATCAGGTCCGTTTCGCCGGGACCTACTTGAAGATCAACCCTCTGAACAGAATCAGCACAATCGCGCCGATGAAGCTGAAGACCATCAGGCCGTAGAGCCGCACCAGCCAGTTGCGCATCTGCCGCATCTCGGCTCGGAAATCCAGTACCTGCTGGTTGATATCGTCAAATCGCCAGTTGAAGCCTTGGTCGAGGTTGTTGAAGCCCTGTTCGAGATGGGCGAAGTCTCTTGCGCCCTCGCTTGCTCCATATAGGCAAAGCCCTGCTCCATACGCTTTTCAAGGCTGAGAAACCGCTGGTCGGCGCGCTCTTCGGCATGGTCAAACCGTTCCTCCATGCGCTTGACGAACTCCTCGAACGGCTCCTTGCTGACGTACGTCGTCTCCGCCATCAGAAGCCTTCCTGTCCTCCGTTCGTTGCCGACTTGGCGCGCTTCACGAAGTCCCGCACCTTGGCGGCGTCCTTCTTACCCGGCATTGCCTCCACGCCGCTGCACACGTCGACCGCGTAGGGTCGCACGGTGTCGATGGCTTCTTGGACATTGTCCGGCGTCAGCCCGCCGGCCAGGATGATGCGCCCGTAGTCGTGCAGCGACGCCACCCGCTGCCAATCGGCCTTGACGCCGCCGCCGCCGTAGAGTTCGCCGTGGAAGCCTTCGATCAGAAAGGCGTCGACGGGGTAATGCGGCATCATCTCCGGCTGTACCCGTTCGGTGAAGCGAAAGGTTTTGATGCAGCGCCACGGCAGGCGGCGGCACAGGTCGGGGCTTTCATCGCCGTGCAACTGCACCCATCTGACACCGCTTTGCCGCACTACCTGGGTGAGCGTCTCGAAGCTCTCGTTGACGAACACGCCGACGGCCGGCAGGTCTACCGGCAGGCTGGCGACGATGGCGCCGGCCTGTTCGGGGGTGACGTAGCGGGGGCTGGGAGGGTAGAAGATCAGGCCGATCATATCGGCGCCGGCGTTCACCGCCACGCCGGCGTCGGCAATCGAGGTGACGCCGCAAATTTTGACGAGGGTCATGATAGGCACGCTAGGATGCGGGCGCGACGCCGCGTAGCTGATCCAGCTTGGCGCCGATGTCGGGCTCGCGCATCAGGGATTCACCAACAAGAAACGCCGCCACGCCGTGGCCTTCGAGGCGTTCGACGGTGGCGCGGTCCCGGATGCCGCTCTCGCTGACCACCCGGTGGCCGGACGGCACCTGGGACAGAAGCTCCAGGGTGGTCGCCACGTCGGTGTGGAAGGTGTGAAGGTCGCGGTTGTTGATACCGATCAGGCGGCAGTCGCAGGACAGCGCCTTCTCCAGCTCCGTGGCGGTGTGCACCTCGACGAACGGCTCCAGGCCGAGTTCGCGGCTCAGGGACGCTAGATCGGCCAGAACCGGCACTTCCAGGGCCGAAGCGATCAGCAGCACCGCGTCGGCGCCGTGCAGGCGCGCCTCGTAGAGTTGGTAGGCGTCGAGGATGAAGTCCTTGCGCAGGAGCGGCAGCGCCACGTGCTGCCGAACGGCTTGCAGAACGGCCAGATCACCTTGAAAAAAGGGCTTGTCCGTTAGCACCGAGATGGCTGCGGCGCCGTGGCGGGCGTAGGTGGCGGCGATGGCGAGCGGATCGAAATCGGCGCGGATGACGCCGGCGGACGGCGACGCCTTCTTGATTTCGGCGATGATGCGCGTCCCCCGGCCGTCGCGGGTTTGCAGGGCATTCCAAAAATCGCGCGTGGGCGGCAGTGATTCGGCCTCGTGCCGCAGGGTTTCGAGCCGCACGGCTTGGCGCGCGCGGGCGACTTCCTGCCGTTTGCTGTCCAGGATACGCGCTAGGATGTCGGCGACCATTGTTGGGTAAACTCCCGCAATTGTTCGAGCTTGGCGAGGGCGCGGCCGCTTTCGAGGGATTCGCGCGCCTGCGGCAAGCAGTCGGCGATACTCTGATCGGCGGTGCCGGCGGCAATCGCGGCGGCGGCGTTCAGCAGCACGATGTCGCGCTGCGGTGATGCCTCGTCGCCGAAAATCCGCTTCACCAGGTCAGCATTGTGAGCGGCCTCACCGCCCTGCAGGTCGGTAGGACGGGCGCGCGTCACACCGAAATCTTCCGGGCGCACCTCGTAGGTATGCACCTCGCCGCTGCGCAGTTCCGAGACTATCGTGGCACCGGTCGTGGTCAACTCGTCCAGGCCGTCGCTGCCGTGCACCACGAAGGCGCGCTCAGCGCCAAGGTTGTGCAGCACCGCGGCCAGTACCGGGGTCAGCTTGCTGTCGTACACCCCCACCAACTGGTGCCGGGCGTGGGCCGGATTGGTCAGGGGGCCAAGAATGTTGAAGATTGTCCGTACGCCGATTTCTCGTCGCGGGCCGATGGCATGCCGCATGGCACCATGGAGCGCCGGGGCGAACAGAAAGCCGATGCCCACCTCGGCGATGGCCGCCTCCACGCCGGCGGGTTCGAGCGACACGTCGACGCCCAGTGCCTCCAGTACGTCGGCGCTGCCGCACTTGCTGGAAGCTGCCCGGTTGCCGTGTTTGGCCATGATCACCCCGGCGCCCGCGGCTACGAACGCCGCCGCCGTCGAAATGTTGAACGTGCCCGCGGCGTCGCCGCCCGTGCCCGCGGTATCCACCGGCGTGCTGCCCGCCGGGGTGCGGATAAACGTCGCCTTGTCCCGCATCACCCGGGCGCAGCCGGTGATCTCCGAGATGCTCTCGCCCTTCACCCGCAGGCCGATCAGAAAGGCGGCAATCTGCGCCGGCGTTGCCGCCCCCTCCATGATCTCGGTCATCACCCCTATGGCTTCCGCTTCGGAGAGATGCCTCCCCTCGACGACCGCCCGGATGCCTGCTCTCATCATGGCTGATTTCCTATCCGTAACCTCAATGTATCTCTCAATTTATGGGCGGCGACCTTATCACACGGACCGGCAAAAGGCAAAACGCGCGGTGGGGGATGGTCCTCAGCATCGACGAGGGGTTGCGGGGCGCGGACCGGGAGGCGCGGCGGGTGAATCTGCGCTGGATACAAGCGGCCTCAATTTCTGGAGGTCAGTCCACTGGCAGGGCTGCATCCGAGGCACTCGGACTTGCCCATTTTGTGTCGGCTGGCGGGGATTGGCTATGGCGCGTTGATCGATTTGATTGTGGCCTCCGCGTGTCGACGCGCCTGACTGATCACTGCCCTGAGGTCGTCGTAAAGGGCGACCTTATCAGCGTAACGTTCCGGGTGGCGTCCTCCGCATGCAGGTACCTGACGGAGCCGGCCACCCGCAGCAGGGCTTGGCGGTCGATGTCGCCGATCATTGAATAGGTTACGCCGGCGCGCTGCCACAAAATAACCGGGCGCCCGGCGACGTGCTGTACGTAGAACCTGCCGCCCTCGGTCGGTGTCATGCGCCGGGCAGGGAGCGACAGGGCGGCATCCCGGAAAGCGAACACCAGCAGGTCCGAGCCCTCGTGCCTGTACTTCATCGCCAAGCCCTTGCGGTTCCGTAGTCGGCACAGGCGGCCTCCCACCAACTGCGCGGCTTTGTCGGTAATGCACGGCACGTTCAAGGAATGGCCGATGACGTCGTTGGCCCACCGAATGAGTTGGCCGTCGTCACTTGTCTTGACTTCCATGGGTACGTCCTGGTCCAGATAGGTGTGATACGCCATGGCGGTCTCGTGCACGAATTTGTGCACCGCGTTGTCCCCGCTTAACAGGTCGCGCACCGGGTTCAGGAACACCAGCAGCATGGCTGTGGCCAGCGCTGCGCCAAGGCCGACGTCCCGCCACTGCACCGCCTCGCGCAACATCGCCAACTGCGGCCAGCGATGCCTGCGCTGTTGCGTGGCGCGCCGGATCAGCAGCTGTTTTTCCGCCTGCGGCAGGGGCGCCGTCGCAGCCTGCCGGCGGACCACGGCCCGCACGGCACGCTCAGCCGCAACCAGATCGGTGCATTCGGGGCATTCCTGCAGGTGCTCCTGCACGTCCAGGCTTTCCTTTACCCCCAGTGCCTGATCGAGAAAAAACGCCAGATATTTCCTACATTGCTCACAAGACAACATGGCTTATTCCTTAACGTATCCGTTATTGCGCGCGAACTCCGCGAGACTCTTTCGCAGCAGCCGTCGCCCGCGAAACAGACGGCTCATCACCGTTCCTTCCGGGCAGTCGATGATGGCGGCGATTTCCTTGTACGAAAATTCGGCCATGTCGGCCAACAAGACGACCATGCGATAGACCTCGGGGAGCGCGTCCAAGGCGCGTTTAACGTCGTCTTGAACGACGTGCCGCAGCACCTCTTCCAGGGAGGCTTGATCGCTCCATTCGGGGAACAGGGTCGGGTCGGCATAGAAGGGCTCGACACGTTCAAAATCCGTCTGCTCCTGCTGCCGCGAGGCTTTTCGATAGGTATTGATGTGTGTGTTCCGTAGAATTGTGAACAACCACGCCTTGATATTTGTTCCAGGTTCGAAACGATCAAAGAAGCGATACGCCTTGAGGTAGGTCTCCTGAACCAAGTCCTGGGCCTCATGGACGTTGCGGGTCAGGCGCATGGCGGTGCTGTAGAGCACGTCGAAGTGCTCAAGGGCGACGTCTTCGAATTCCTGTTGGCGGCTTATGGCATCTCGTTCAGCCATGGCTGTCCTCTGCGGCCTGCTCAGGTAATCGGCAGGTGGAGGTGGGGTATCAGTAGGCAGGTTACTTACTGGCTCGGTGTTTGTGATCGTACAGGTAGGCCCACAGGCAGATGAGACCTTACTCAATGAAGGCAAAGATGCCGGGCCATTCAAATCCGTTATCAGGCATTGTCGTTTGAATCTTCCAGGAAGTATGCCGCGATAAAGATCAATACGGCTCCCGGCAAATATAGCACAAAGTCAGGAGCTTTCTAGCCATCCGGTCTCCATGCTGGTGAGTCTCGCAAGGGGGACGCCCTGGCTGGTGTCTGAGAGGTATTTGACCATTATGTCTTGGGATTGGGCGAAGCTGGTACGTTCTTTCCAGCGGGTGCGGGACGAGGCCTCAGGATGTGCCGAAACGGCTGAGGGCGCGCTCGGCACTGCGGCGCACCTGCGGGTTACCGTCACCCAGCAGATCGCGAAGCGCGGACACAGCACGCTCGTCCGCCAAGTGGCCGAGGGCCAGGGCGGCGCTCTCGCGTAGCAACGGGTAGTGCTCGCGCAGGGCCGCGATGAGATGCGGCACGGCGCGGCGGTCGCCCTGGCGGCCCAGCGCCTCAGCGGCAATGCGGCCAACTTCCTTGTCTTCGTCGATCAGCATGGGAATCAGTGCGTGCACCACGTCGGCCCCGGCCAAGTTGCCGAGGGCGCAGGTGGCAATCCAGCGCACGTCACTGTTGCCGTCGGCCAGTGCTTCGATCAGCACCGCGGCCGTTTGCGGCAGGGCGACGTCGGCCAGGGATTGCACTGCGGCGCTGCGGACTCTCCCCTCGGCGTCGTGCAGCATGAAGCGCAGAAGCGGCACCGCCAACGGAGTCGAGAAGCCGCCCAGGGCCATTGCCATGCGCTGCCGTTCGACAATCCCGCAGGTCGCCAGCAGGCGGTGAAAAGGCGTCAGCAGCGCGACGTTCCACAGGTCGTCATCGGCCAGTGGAATCCCGTCCACGAGCCCGGCCAGAGCCGGGAGCCGGGCGCGCTGACCTTCATACACATGCGAAAGAATGGCGGCGGCGAGGCGCCGGAGCCTCGCCCGTTGCCGCCGGGCAGTCGGATCGGGATGCAGAAACGATTGCAACGATGCCTGGAGGCCCGTGTGACCCGTCGTGTACCGCATGCTGTAGGGATCGTGGTGCAACAAGCCGTAGCGCACGCCTTGCCCCAGCAGCTTTTCAATGCCGGCGCGAAGGGCGGCGGGGTCGGGCGGCGAGGCTTCATCGCTGCAGCGGATCATGAACTCTTCAACGCCAACCTGTTTGCCCGGCGGCAGGAATGCCCAGGCTTCCAGAAGCTCATGCCACAGCGGCGCGGCGTCGGAATAGTCGCGGGCAATGCGCCGCATGATGCGGCCCACGAGGGCGTCGGTGTCGTCTCGAACGAGGTCGCGCACCGTTTGCGCCGCGGCGTCCTCCGCCACCGCGGCGGCCGCCGCAAGAAAAGGCCAGGCCAGTGCATGGGCGTCGCGTACCTCGCTAAGCGCCTCCCGCCAAGGCGTCCGGACGGCGCTCGACAGGCAACGCGCCAACTGCTGGTGCAGGCGTTTCCGCTCCTCACCGGCCAGAGGTTCGAGGGTGCAGGTTGTCAGCGTAGTCCCCTCCGACAGCGCTTGCCGAATGGGTTCAACGGCCTCGGCAGGCCCGGCCCATACGACCAGCACCGGCATGCGAGCTCGATTCAGTGCCTCGACGAAAGACGCCCAAGCCGCATGGACAGGCTCGGCCTGTACTATGCCCGCCGGTAAATCCCATCCCCCATCCACCTGATCGATCACCACGACCAGCACCGCTTTGACCGCTTCCATGCGATCGCGCATCGACACGATCAGGTCCGTCCAGCTCCGTTGCGGATCCCGCAATGCCGCATCGCCCGCGCGATTCAGACCTTCCAGCGCCGTTGCCGAGCCGACCGCCCAAGGGTGCTGCCGCACACGCGCCAACAGGCTCGCCAACGGCGCCGCGCTCTGTCCTGACTCTGCCCTGTCCGTCCCGGCAACCATGCGGGTGAAGTCCGCATCGTCCCAGTTCAGTCCCTTCAGACTGCGCAGACGCCTGGTGTCGCGATATGCCTTCTGCACAATCTGCTGGCTTCTTGCCCGCAAGGCGGCAAGCAGCGAGGCGAACACGTCTTGCGCCAGCAGGCAATCCGCCGCATTCACCTGCACCAGCAGCACCTCGGACGGCTGACAGCGCCGCGCCACGAATTCCTCCAGCAGCGCAGATTTGCCACTCCCCGCCGGCCCCTGCAGCACCACGAATACCTGCCTGCCCTGGGTCGCCAGTCGCAAACCGGCGTCCAGCTCGGCCAGCACCGCTTCCCGACCGATGAACGGCACCCGCAGCAGCGGCTTGTGGCGCGTACGGCGGCCTCTTGTTAGCAAGCTTTGAAGCCAGGGCAGGCGCATGGTGGCACCTCGTGGAAGGGCGAAAAGTCAATAGGCGAGAAGGCCGCCGACCGGCGCGGGCGTTATGCGGGAGGACTGGAAACGGGATCGGAAGCGGCAACCGGGGCGTCTTCGGACGGCGCCACTTGATTCTTGATGCGGTCGAGAATGCCGTTGATGAAGGATGGCGCGTCGTCGGCGCCGTAGCGCTTGGCCACCTCGATGGCCTCATTGATGGTCACGTTGGGGGGAATTTCCGGCATGAACAGCAGCTCGTAGATGGCAAACCGCAGGATGTTGCGCTCCACCAGGCCGATGCGCTCGAGCGACCAGTTGGCGCTCCATTCCCGGATGAGGGCGTCGATCTCGTCACGGCTGGCGATCACGCCGCGCAGCAAAACACCGGTGAATTCCCGCGTACGCGCCGCCGTGAGCGCATGCGCCCATGGACTGGCCAGCACAGCCTCCACGTCCGCGTGGGTGATCTCGACCGCGTACAGAAGTTGCAAGGCCGCCTCTCGTCCTCGGCGTCGTGTGGCCATTTCGAGACTCCGTTGCTCGCTGCGCTCGCAGCGGATCAGCTAATACGCTCGCTACCGCTCGCTGTGGCGTGCAGCTGGCGATACAGGTTCGCCATTTCCATGGCCGAAACGGCTGCCTCCCAGCCTTTATTCCCGGCCTTGCTGCCGGCGCGCTCGATTGCCTGCTCCAGCGTATCGGTGGTCAGCACTCCGAAACTTACCGGCACGCCACTGTTCAGGGCCGTATTGGCGATACCGTTGGCCGCCGCGGCAGCGATGTAGTCAAAATGCGGCGTGGCTCCCCGAATCAGCGTGCCGAGGCAAATGACGGCGTCACCGGCGCGCCCGCTATCGACCAGTTTGCGCGCCATCAGGGGCACCTCGAACGAGCCCGGCACCCGGTACACCGTGATCGCCTCGTCGCTGGCGCCGTGCCGAGCCAGGGCATCCATGGCGCCGTCGAGCAGGCGCTCGGTAATGAACTCGTTAAACCGGCTGACGATAATGGCGAACTCCAGGCCGGCGGCGGACAGGTGGCCTTCGACAAAACGGGGCATGGCGATTTCCTTCTCCTTGGCTGTCACACGCACCGGCACGCGCGGCGCTGGCGGTTACCACCACTCCTGATTGTCGAGGGGTTCCACCTCGTCCATGGCGTCGAAGACGTGGCCCAGCTTTTCGTGCTTGGTTCGCAGGTACTGGGCGTTGTGCTTGCCGGGGCGCACCTGAATCGGCACGCGCTCGGCCACCTGCAGGCCAAACCCTTCCAGCGCCACCACCTTGCGCGGGTTGTTGGTCAGCAACCGCATGCGTCGCACCCCGAGGCGCACCAAAATCTGGGCGCCGGTTCCATAATCCCGCAGGTCAGCCTTAAAACCGAGGTCTTCGTTAGCCTGCACGGTGTCGAGGCCGCTGTCCTGCAGGGCGTAGGCGCGGATCTTATTGGCCAAGCCGATGCCGCGGCCTTCCTGGTTGAGATACAGCAGTACCCCCTGCCCTTCCTCGGCGATCAGGTTCAGAGCGCGTTTGAGCTGGGCGCCGCAGTCGCAGCGAAACGAGCCGAAGACGTCACCGGTTAGGCAGGAGGAATGGATGCGCACCAGCACCGGTTGCGCCGGGTCGATCGTGCCCTTGACCAGCGCCACGTGCTGTTCCTTGGTGATTTCGTGCTCGAAGACGATGGCGCGAAACTCGCCGACATGCAGCGGCAGGCGGGTTTCCGCCACGGTGCGCACCAGCACCTCGCGCTGCATGCGGTAGTGGATCAGGTCCTTGATGGTGACGATCTTGAGCCCGAAGCGCTCAGCGAATTCCATCAGTTGCGGCACCCGCGCCATGGTACCGTCGTCGTGCACGATTTCGCAGATGACGCCCGCCGGTGCCAGGCCGGCCAGACGCGCCAGATCGACGGAGCCCTCGGTCTGGCCGGCGCGTTCCAGGACGCCGCCGGCGCGGGCGCGCAGGGGAAATACGTGGCCGGGACGCACAAGGTCTTCGGGTTTGGTTTTGGTGTTGACAGCGGTGAGAATGGTGATGGCGCGGTCGGCGGCGGAAATGCCGGTGGTGACGCCGCGCCGGGCTTCGATGGATATCGTAAACGCGGTGCCGAAGAGTGACGTGTTCTCGATATCTTCGACCATTTGCGGCACCTGCAACTCGGCCAGGCGTTCCGGCGTCAGCGACAGGCAGATCAGCCCGCGCCCGTGGGTGGCCATGAAATTGATGGCCTCGGGCGTTACCTTCTCCGCCGCCATGGTCAGGTCGCCCTCGTTCTCGCGGTCCTCGTCGTCCACCAGAATGACCACGCGGCCCTGCCGCATGTCTTCCAAGGCTTCCTCGATGGTGTGAAAACGCCACTCCGTCACCGCGTGCTCTCCTTCATCCTGTCAGACTCGAGCGAACACGTGGCCCACGCCGGATAGGCTTCCAGCATGACATCGTCGCCGATCTGCCGGCTCGTAAGGTCCCGCAATGACAAGACCTGTTCCATGGTATCGACCCCGCACGGTCCGAAAACACTGACGCCGTCGCCGCCGATGATCTTTGGCGCCACGAAAAACACCATTTTGTCAACCAGACGCCGCTCTAGCAAGGCCGCTGTCAGTAGCGCGCCGCCCTCCACAAGCACGCTGTTGACACCGCGCTTGCCGAGAACCGTGCACAGAGCATCCAAATTCACCCGGCCATCGCCGCAATCCGGCAGGCAAATCACCTCCACGCCGCGTTGCCGCATAGCCTGTACCTTGGCATCAGCAGCCTGATCGGTAGTAACAATCAGGGTGCGCCGGTCCTCCGCTACGGCCGTCACCTGCGCCCGCGGGGGAAGCCGCAGGGTGCTGTCAACGACGATGCGCAGCGGGTTGGCGCCGCGCTGTTCCGGCAGGCGCGTGGTGAGCTGCGGATCGTCCTGCAAGACGGTGCCGATGCCCACCAGAATCGCATCGTTGGCGTGCCGCAATTGGTGTCCGGCGGCGCGCGCCGCCTCGCCGGTAATCCAGCGCGAGGCGCCGCTACGTGTGGCGATTTTGCCGTCCAGGGTGATGGCGCTCTTGCTGGTGACAAAAGGCCGCCGTGTGGTGATATGCTTGATGAAGGCTTCGTTGAGCCGTCGGGCCTCGGCTTCGCAGACGCCAACGGTAACATCAATACCGGCGCTTTCAAGCCGGGAAAGGCCACCACCGTCAACTCGTGGATTCGGGTCCCGCATGGCCACCACCACCCGCCCGACCTGTGCCTGCAGAACGGCATCGACACACGGCGGTGTCTTGCCCGTGTGGCAACACGGTTCCAGCGTGACGTAGAGCACCGCCCCCCGGGCTCGGCTGCCGGCCTCGCGCAGGGCATACACCTCGGCGTGCGGGCCGCCAAAACGCTGGTGGTATCCCCGTCCGACGACCTCATCGTCATTGACAATGACGCACCCCACCAGCGGGTTGGGGCTGACCCAACCCGTGCCGCCCGCGGCCAATTCCAGGGCGCTCTGCATATGACGCCTGCCGGCGTCCGCATCAATCGTCATGCCGGACGGGCCCTGTGGATTTCCGACGTCACCCCGGCGAAAGCCGGAGTCCACGAGGTTTTCTGGTAACCAAGAGCTCGCCCCGGCCTGCATCCAAGGTCGCTGGATTCCGGCTTGCGCCGACATGACAATATGGAAGCATCGGCGATTCCCATGGAACCTGTTCGCATCCCCTAAGCACTCCCATTCCCGGTCGCCGCTTCGTGCAGTGCCGCCTGGGCCGCGGCCAGCCGGGCAATCGGCACCCGGAACGGCGAGCAGCTCACGTAATCCATGCCGGCGCGATGACAAAACGCCACCGACAACGGCTCGCCGCCGTGCTCGCCGCAGATACCAATCTTGAGATCGGGCCGTGTGCCGCGGCCGCGCTCGATGCCCATGTGGATCAACTCCCCAACGCCCTCTTCGTCGAGCACGACAAAGGGATCGTGCTGCAGAATCTGGCGGTCGATGTAGGGCGGCAGAAACATGCCGGCGTCGTCGCGGCTGAGCCCGAGGGCGGTTTGCGTCAGGTCGTTGGTGCCGTATGAGAAAAACTCCGCCTCGCGGGCGATGGCACCGGCGGTGAGGACGGCGCGGGGCAGTTCGATCATGGTGCCGATGAGATACGTCAGCCGCACCCCCTGAGCCTGCATCACCTGCTCCGCCACGGCCTGCACGTGGCGCTTGACGATGACCAGTTCCTCCACGTGGCCGACCAGCGGCACCATGATTTCGAGTTCCACCTCGACACCTTCCAGCTTCAACTCGCACGCCGCTTCCATCATGGCGTGCACCTGCATGCGGTAAATGTCCGGATCGGTAATTCCCAGGCGGCAGCCGCGGTGCCCGAGCATGGGATTGGATTCGCGCATGTCCTCCACCCGCCGGCGTACCTCGCGGGCCGGGCGCCGCATGTAGGCCGCCAGCTCGCCGATTTCCTCCAACGCCTCCGGCAGGAATTCGTGCAGCGGCGGATCCAGCAGGCGGATGGTGACCGGCAGGCCGTGCATGATACGCAGGATGGCCTTGAAGTCGTCCTTTTGCATGGGCAGGATTTGCGCCAGCGCCTCCTGCCGCGTTTCGTCGACGTTGGCAACGATCATCTGGCGTACCGCCATGAGCCGGTCTTCGGCGAAGAACATGTGCTCGGTGCGGCACAGGCCGATGCCCTCGGCGCCGAAGCGGCGGGCGATGTCGGCGTCCTCCGGCGTGTCGGCATTGCAGCGCACGCCGAGGCGGCGAAAACTGTCGGCCCACTTCATCAGCTCGGCAAAGTCGCCGCCGAGGTCGGTCTCGACCAGCGGCGCTTGTCCCAGGATGACCTGGCCCGTCGTGCCGTCCAACGTCAAGGCGTCGCCGGCCTGGATCATCTGGTTGCCGATACGGCAATAACCGGCGCTTTCGTTGATCACCAGATCGCGGCAGCCGACGATGCAGCATTTGCCCATACCTCTCGCCACGACCGCGGCGTGACTGGTCATGCCGCCGCGCGCCGTCAGGATGCCTTGGGCGGCATGCATGCCGCGGATGTCCTCGGGCGACGTCTGGTTGCGGATGAGCAGAACGCGGGCGCCGTTTTCGTGCCGCCGCACGGCATCCTCGGCAGTAAAAACGGCCTGGCCGCTCGCCGCCCCCGGCGATGCCGGCAGCCCTCGGCCCAGGACCTGCAGCGACGCCTGCGGGTCGATCATGGGGTGCAACAACTGGTCGATCTGCGCCGGTTGCACGCGCATCACCGCCTCGCGGCTGTCGATCAGCCCCTCGTGCACCATCTCCACCGCGATGCGCACCGCGGCTGGCGCCGTGCGTTTGCCGGAGCGTGTCTGCAACAGGTACAGGGTGCCATTCTGCACGGTGAACTCGATGTCCTGCATGTCGCGGTAATGCTGCTCCAGCCGCTGGCATACCTGCGTCAGCTCGGCATGGATGTCGGGGAAGCGATGGCGCAGCGCCGTCAGCGGCTTCGGATCGCGAATGCCGGCGACCACGTCCTCGCCCTGCGCGTTGGGCAGGAATTCACCGAACAGATATTTTTCGCCGCTCGACGGGTCGCGGGTGAACACCACCCCGGTGCCGCAATCCTCGCCGCGATTGCCGAACACCATGGCCTGCACGTTCACCGCCGTGCCCCAGTCGTCGGAAATGCCGTGCAGGCGGCGGTAGGCCGCGGCGCGGTCGTTGTGCCAGGAGGCGAACACGGCGTTGATGCTGAGCCGCAGTTGATCCCACGGCCGGTGCGGAAAGGCCCGCCCGGTCACGTCCTGCACCCGCGCCTTCATGACGGCGATGAGGTCGCACAGCGCCTCGGCGCTGAGCTCGCTGTCGCTGGCCACCCGCTGCTGCGCCTTGGCCTCGTCGAGTAGTGCTTCCAGCACTTCGTGCTGCACGCCCATCACCACGTTGCTGAACATGGTGACGAAACGGCGGTAGGAATCGTAGGCAAAACGGGGGTCGCCGGACGCGGCGCTGAGGCCCTCGACCGTCTGGTCGTTGAGTCCGATGTTGAGGACCGTATCCATCATGCCCGGCATGGACTCGCGGGCGCCCGATCGCACCGACAATAGCAGGGGGTTGTCCGGCCCGCCGAACGTCGCGTCCACCGAGCGCTCGACGCACCCCAGGGCCGTCAGCACCTCGTCCCACAGACCGTCCGGGTAGCGGTTGCCCAGGGCATAGTAGGCCAGGCAGGCTTCCGTGGACAGGGTGAAGCCCGGCGGCACGCGGATGCCCAGAGTGGTCATTTCGGCGAGCCCGGCGCCCTTGCCGCCTAGCAGGTTGCGCCAATCGCCGTGGCCCTCGGCCGCGCCGTCGGCAAACAGGTAAACGTATTTCTTGTCAGGCATTACGACTCCCAAGTGCATCGGGGTTGTCGAGTTGGAATGCCGCGTGCAGAACTCGCACCGCCAACTCGGCGTATTTGTCGTCGATGACACACGAAATTTTGATTTCGGAGGTGCTGATCATCACGATGTTGATGTTCTCCGCCGCCAAGGCGCGGAACATGCGCGCCGCCACGCCGGCATGGCTCTGCATGCCGACGCCGACGATCGACACCTTGGCGATGCCGCTTTCCAGGGTAACGCTGTCGGCGCCGATTTCCGCCAGGCTCTGGCGGGCGATGGCCAGGGTTTGCTGAGCGTCGGCGCGCGCCACCGTGAACGAAATATCCGTCAGGCCACCCTCGCTGGCGTTTTGAATGATCATGTCCACCACGATACCGGCCTCGGCGATGCGCCCGAACAGGCTGCCGGCGATGCCGGGCCGGTCCGGCAGGCGGGTCAGGGTGATCTTGGCCTGGTTGCTGTCCGCCGTCACGCCGGTAACGACGACGCGTTCCATATCCTGGTCGGGTTTGGTGACCAATGTCCCGCTTCCTTCGGCAAATGAGGATTTGACTCGCAGAGGCACGTTGTGCGCCTTGGCGAACTCGACGGCACGGGCCTGCAGCACTTTGGCGCCCAGGCGCGCCATTTCGAGCATTTCGTCGTAGGAAACGCGGTCCAGGCGGCGGGCCTGCGGCACCAGATTCGGGTCGGCGGTGTAAACCCCGTCCACGTCGGTATAAATTTCGCAACTGTCAGCCTTGAGGGCCGCGGCCAAGGCCACCGCAGTGAGGTCGGAGCCGCCGCGCCCCAGGGTGGTGAGTTCCTCACTTTCGCTGATGCCCTGAAAACCGGCGACTACCGGGATGACACCCGCAGACAGAACCCGCTGCAGGCGTGTGGTGGTGATGCTGCGGATGCGTGCGTGCGTGTGGGCGCCATCAGTGATGATGCCACCCTGCATGCCGGTGAAGGATCGGGCTACGCAGCCGGCCTCTTGCAGGGCCATGGCGACCAGGGCAATGGACACCATTTCGCCGGTGGCGAGGAGCATATCGACTTCGCGTGCCGCCGGCATCGCGGTGACTTCCTGCGCCAGGCCGAGCAGGCGGTCGGTCTCGCCGGCCATGGCCGATACCACCACCACGACGCGGCTCCCGGCTTGCCGCACGCGCCGCACGCGCTCAGCAAGCGCCCGGATGCGGTCCACGTTCCCTACCGAGGTACCGCCGTATTTCTGTACGACAAGTTCCGCCGCCGCCATGCCGTCACGTTTCCATGGCATCTTCGACGCGGATACGAATGGTCTCGCCCTGCACCGCCGGCAGGCTGGCAATCGCCTGAAGCGCCCGTTGCACGCTCTGCTCGCGCGCCTCGTGCGTCATCATGACGACGGAAACCGGCGTACCCTGCGCGTGTGCCCGGCCCTTCTGCAGCACCGACTCGATGCTGATGTCGTGCTGGCCGAGGATGCCGGCGATGGCGGCCAGGGTGCCGGGCTGATCGAGCACCTGAAACCGCAGGTAGTATCGGCACACGACGTCGTCGATTTTTTGCAGCGGGAGTTGCTGCAGGCTGTTTTCCTGATAGGCACGCGGCGGCACCCGGCCACTGCTGCCCTGCAGAATGTTGCGCGCCACGTCCACCACGTCACCGACCACTGCGCTGCCCGTCGGCATGGCCCCGGCGCCGCGCCCGATCAGCATGCTGCGGCCCACGGCATTGCCCTGGATGGACACCGCGTTGTGGACGCCGTTGACGTGCGCCAACCAACTATCAAGAGCCACGAAGGCCGGATGAACGCGCACGTCAAGGTGCCCGCCGGCCGTTTTGGCGAGCGCCAATAGCTTGATGCGGTAGCCCAACTCGCGGGCATAGGCGATGTCCTGCCGGCTGAGGCCGTCGATGCCTTCGGTGTAGACCTGTTGGTGCGGCACCCACGAACCGAAGGCCAGCGAAGCGAGCAGAGCGATCTTCTGCGCGGCGTCGATCCCCGCGATGTCGAAATGCGGGTCGGCCTCGGCGTACCCCAAGGCTTGCGCCTCCTTCAGGGCCTCGGCAAAATCGAGGTCTTCGTCGCTCATCTGGCTCAGGATGTAATTGCAGGTGCCGTTGATGATGCTGGCGATGGCGTCAAAGCGGTTGGCGACGAAGCCTTCCTTGATGGTGCGGATTACCGGAATGCCGCCGCCGACGCTGGCCTCGAAGCCGATGTCGCGTCCCGCCGCGGCTGCCGCCTCGAAGAGTTCCTGTCCGTGTTCGGCCAGGAGCGCCTTGTTGGCCGTCACCACGTGCTTGCCGGCTCGCAGGGCTTCCAGCAGGTACGTGCGTGCCGGTTCGTAGCCGCCCATCAACTCGACCACAATGTCGATTTCCGGATCGTGGATGACGGCCAGCGCGTCGCCGGTCACCTGATTCGCCGATAAGGGCACATCGATTGGGTGTTCGGGGTGCCGCCGCGCGACGCGTTTTAGCATCAGGCGCGCGCCCAGCCGCTGCGTGATCAACTCGGCCTGCTGCGCCAGGATGGTGGCCACGCCGCCCCCGACGTTGCCCAGGCCGATGAGTCCTACCTGAATGGTTTGCATGGGTTTCCCGTCTCCCGTACCGTTCACAGCAGCGTGCGCAGGCCGCGCAGGGCCTGGCGGGTGCGGTGGGCGTTCTCCACCAGCGCAAAGCGCACGTGACCGTCGCCGCCTTCGCCGAACCCGATGCCGGGGGCCACCGCCACTTTGGCCTGGCGTAGCACGTGTTTGGCGAACTCCAGCGAGCCCATGGCTTGATAAGCTTCGGGTATTCTGGCCCACACGAACATCGTGCCCTCGGGGTTCTCCACCGGCCAGCCGATGCGCTGCAGCCCGTCGACGAGCGTGTTGCGCCGCTGGCAATATGTCTCGCAGATGGTTTTGGCCTCTTCCGCCAATTCATTCAACGCCACCGTGCTGGCGATCTGTATCGGCTGAAAAATTCCGTAGTCCAGATAGCTCTTGATCTTGCGCAGCGCCCCCACCAGTTCCGGGTTGCCCAGGGCAAACCCGACGCGCCAGCCGGGCATGTTGAAGCTCTTCGACAGCGAGAAAAATTCGATGCCGACTTCCATGGCCCCTGGCGCCTGCAGCAGGCTGGGTGCCTGGTAGCCGTCAAAGACGAGATCGGCGTAGGCGAAATCGTGCACCACGATCAGCCCCATGTGGCGGGCGAAATCCACCACCTGAGTGAAAAAATCGAGATCGACGCACGTCGTCGTCGGGTTGTGCGGGAAGTTGAGGACTAAAATTTTTGGGCGTGGTTGGTGCCGTTCGCAGACTGCTTTGAGGCTTTCAAGCAGATGCGCCGGGGAAGTAAACGGCACGGGCAGGATGTCGCCGTTGGCAAACACGGGGCCGTACATGTGGATCGGGTAGGCCGGGGTCGGCACCAGCACCACGTCGCCGGGATTGACGATGGCCCACATGAGGTGCGCAAAGCCCTCCTTGACGCCGATGGTCGCCACCACGTTGTCGTCGCTATCGACGTCGACCTCGAACCGGCGGCGGTAGTAATCCGCGATGGCTAGGCGGAGTTTGCCGATACCGCGGGAGGCCGAATAGCGGTGGTTGTGGGGCCTGCGGACCGCCTCGCACAACTTGTCGATGACGGGTTGCGGCGGCGGATCGCTGGGGTTGCCCATGCCAAAGTCGATGATGTCCTCACCGTCACGGCGGGCGGCGAGCTTGAGTTCGTCCACGATGGCAAAAACGTATGGAGGAAGGCAGTCAATGCGTGCGAAGTGCGGGGTGTCCTGCGTTCTCAAAAACTCAACTCCTGGCGGCCTCAGTTCCTCGTGATCATTGCGTCCGGCGTCCCAAGTTTCTGCAGCGCCAGGTTCGCCGTGTCACGGTCGGCGAATTTGCCCACTTTGACCCGATACCACAACGGTTTACCCGGGGCCTCAAATGGGTGGAGGTAGGCGTGGTAGCCTTGTTTGGTTAATTCCTTGATAAGGCGCTCGGCTCGCTCCGGCTTGAGAAAGCTTGCGACTTGGACGCTATAAGTTTCCACCACTGACTCATTGGTACCCAGAGAGGACGTGTTTGCTGAGTCCGCTGCCCGCGGGTCCAGGTCCGTTCTTTCCGCCACAAGACGCAGAGCCGGCGGAACTGAAGCTGGGGTCGGTTCTGGCGCTGTGATCATTTCGGCCGGCTCGTTTTTTATCAACGTATCGTAAAACGTCAGCGATCCTTCTTCCCATGCAGCGCTCGAAACCTTCTCTTGCCCTGGAGACTTGACGGCCTGCTGCCTTTTGACAACGTAGGGGCTGATCTGCTCGTTGGCCTTGTATCCCATGCCGGCAATAAATCCGGCGCCGAATGCCACCATACACCCGAGCAGCGACACGCAAAACACCAGCCCGACGTGCTTTGGCTTCATATAGAACCCGGGACGCCACCCGCTTCGGGGCACCTGCTCGGTCGTACGTTCTCCCATGCCAGTCTCCAGTTAGAGTGAGAGGGTTACATCGCGTCAGGCGTAGGAACACCCAGAAGCTTCAAGCCGTTACAAAGGACCGCTTGCACCGCGGCGGTCAGAGCTGCCCGAGCCGCCGTCAGGTCCGCGGCGTCCGGCCGCAGAATACGCAGACCGGGGTCCTTGTTGCCACGCGTCCAATAGCTGTTGAAATCAGCGGCAATAGCGAGCAGGTGCTGCGCCACTACCGAGGGCTCCCACGTTCGCGCCGCTTCCGCCACGGCGTCGGGATAGGCGGCGAGTTTGCGTACCAAGGCACGTTCTTCCGGCTGTTGCAACAACTCGTACAACGGCTCGACGCCGGCGGTTTCCGGCGCTGTCGCCAGCACGCTGGCACAGCGCGCTTGCGTGTACTGCATGTACGGTCCGGTTTCTCCCTGCGGGTTGAGAATGGCTTCCTGATCGAACTTCACGTCGCGTGTCCGGCGGTTCTTGAGGTCGTTGAAGATCACTGCCCCAACGCCGACCTGCCGCGCCACCAACTCGGCATCAGGCAGATCCGGATTGCTCACCGCCATCTTGTCGCGCGCCATGCGGATGGCCGCTTCCAGGACGGTCTTGAGCAGGGAGGCGTTGCCTTGTCGGGTGGAACCCTTTTCCCACTTGCCGCTCTCCGGGTTGCGTTGCAGAACAAGGCCGAAGGGAATGTGATGGCAATTCGCCGCCCATTCGAAACCGGCGAGATCCAGCACCTTGAACAACTGTGTAAAGTGCAGGCTCTGCCCCATGTCCACGACGTACAGGCAGGTATCAAAGCGCCACTCGCGCCTGCGGTAGAGCACCGTCGCCAAGTCGCGAGTGCTGTAAAGGGTAGCGCCATCCTGTTTTTTGAGCAAACACGGCGGCATGTCGTAGGCCGACAGATCAACCACCAGGGCGCCCTGGCTTTTGGTCACCAAGCCGCGCGCCTGCAATTCGGCAATGGCGTCGTCCATGTACGGTTCGAAAAACGACTCGCCCAGGGTGTGCTCAAACGACACGCCGAGCAGGTCGTAAACTTTGTCAAACTCGGTCAGCGACACATCGACGAACCAGCGCCAACGCTTGCGTGCCTGCGGGTCGCCGGCCTCCAGGCGTTGGAACCAGCGACGGCCTGTGGCGGCGAAGTCGGCATCGGCTTTGGCTTCATTACGCGCTCGCACATACAGGGCGTTGAGCTGCACGATGTCCTCGACATCCGCCGCATCGTCCCAGCCAAAGCGCTCGTAGGCAGCGATGAGCAGCCCAAATGGCGTGCCCCAATCGCCCAGGTGGTTATCGCCCTCGACCCTGTAGCCGCGCGCTGCCAGAATCTGTTTCAGGGCGTGTCCGATCATGGTCGAGCGGATGTGATGAAAGGCCAGTTCCTTGGCGATGTTCGGGCTGGAGTAATCGATCACTACCTTCTTGCCGCGTCCCTCGTCCCCGCAGCCGTAGCGTTCCCCTTGGCGGGCAATGGCCTGCAGCACCTCGCGGCTGAGAATGTCGTCATCCAGCGTGAAATTGAGGTAAGGCCCATGGGCGGCTACGGCGGCAACCGGGGCCGCGAGGGTGAGTTTCTGAGCGAGTTGAGCGGCGATTTGTTGCGGCGCCTGGCGCCAAGCCTTGGCAAGGGTGAAGCACGGAAAGGCGAAATCTCCCCAAGCGGCTTCGGGGGGAATGCGCAGCATGGGGACGATGGTCTCGGTGGGCTGCCCTAGGGACTCGGTGAGACACTCGGCAATGGCTTCCTTATAAGCCTCCACAGGGCTCCTTCACAGATCGGCTTGCATGTGGCTGTCCAATCAAAACTGGGTGCGAAATATACAATATAAAGGTGTGGATGAAAAGCCAGATATGCGGGCGGTAAGACCTACAGATACAGAAAGGGGTACGACTTGATTTCGCGGCCCAGGCAGGTGGTCAGGTGGAGGTGCAACAGCCGTTCCATCTCCTGTTGGGCGGCGGTGTCGGGTAGTGTGTCCGGCAAGGGAATATGGCCCATCATGCCGCGCAGGTAGCCGCAAGCGGCGCGGCCAACCTTCAGGGTGTGGAGGGTGGCGGCGCAAGTCCCGCAAACCAGGCCGCCGGCGCGCGCGTTGTAGCCGCAGGCGCCGGGTGGCAACTTCCCGCCGCAGTGGGCGCACTCGCTAAGTTGCAGAGCATAGCCGCTGAGCGTCAGCAGGGAGATTTCAAAGTGACGCAGGACCATCGGCGGCGTCACTCGCTGGCGCTCGTGTCGTCTGGTTGTTAATACGCTCGCTGGCGTTCGCTGTGGCACCTGCCCAGCCCCCGCCAATGCCTCCAGAGCCTCGTCAAACAGCGCGAAGAGCTCGGGAGCGGGTTGCCGGTCCTGCGTGCTGATGTCGATGAGCTCGGTCATATAGAGGCCGCAGCTCAGCAGGTTGAAATCCTCGTGCAGAACGCGAAACGCCTGCGCGATGTCGACACTGTGGGTATGGTAAAGGGAACGCGTCGGGCGCCCGTAGGCGATGACGTGCAACCGCGTCAGCGGTTGGTAATAACTAGCAGTGCGGCTGTGGCCGCGGCGATTCCGGTGGGCCACGACGCGCAGCTTACCGAAATCCCGCGTAAACAGCACTACAATCTGGTCGGATTCCCCGAGCTTGTACGTGCGCAACACGAAAGCGTCGCTACGGTATAACGCCACCCTTCAGCCTCGCATCTCGCCGAATCCCAGGGTTCGCAGCGTTCCTGCGTGCTCCTTCCAGTTGCGCCGTACGCGCACCACCAGATGCAGCCGCACCGGGCAGTGCAGCAGCCCGCCGATCGCCCGGCGCGCCTGGGTGCCGATGGCCTTGATCATCTGCCCCTGGCGACCCACCAGGATGCCCTTTTGCGATGCCTTTTCCACCATCACGTTGGCCTCGATTTCGACACCGCCGTCGCGCCGTTCCCGGAATTCCTCGACCTCGACGGCGACGGCATAGGGCACCTCTTCGTGGGTGCGCAGCATCACCTGCTCGCGGATCAGTTCGGCGATGAGAAAACGCTCGTCGCGGTCCGTCGGCATGTCCGGCGGGAAATGCGCCGGACCCTCGGGCAGGTAGCGCACCAGGCAGTCAATCAGCGCCCCCACGTTGTCGCCGCGCAAGGCGGACAACGGCAGAACTTCGGCGAAGGCGTCTTTGTCGGGAAAGTCGTCAATCAGCGGCAGGAGCTGCGCCGTCGCCATACGGTCGGTCTTGTTGAGGAGCCAGAACACCGTCACGTCCGGCTGACGCAGGTGGCGGCGCAGGAACGCCAGGTCGGGATACGGTGAGCGATTGGCATCGGTCATGTACAGGACGACCTGCGGGTCGATCAACGCTTCGTCGACGGCCTGCATCATGAAACGGCTCAGGCGGGTCTTGCCGCGATGGATGCCCGGCGTGTCGAGGAACACCAGTTGCGCGTCGGGAAGATTCTTCACCCCCAGGATGCGGTGCCGCGTGGTTTGCGGCTTGGGCGTGACGATGGCGAGCTTGGTGCCGATCACCGTGTTGAGGAGCGTCGATTTGCCGACGTTGGGCTCGCCGATGATGCTGATGAATCCGCAGCGCATGGCGGCCCTCACTGCACCCGCAGGCCGAGTTCGCGCAATTGCCCGGCGTCCACTCCGGCGGGAGATTGCATGAACAGGTCCTGGGCACGCTGTGTCTTGGGGAAGGCAATGACGTCGCGCAGGCTGTCGCCGCCGGCGAGCAGCAGGCAGAGGCGGTCGAAGCCGAAGGCGAAGCCGCCGTGCGGCGGCGCCCCGGCGTCGAGGGCATCGAGCAGAAAGCCGAAGCGCCCGCGGGCCTCGGCCTCATCGTAACCCAGCAGTTCCAGGATTTTGAGCTGCACGTCGCTGCGGTAGTTGCGCAGGCTGCCGGAGCCCATTTCGACGCCGTTAATTATCAAGTCGTAATGCGTGGCACGTACCTTCAGGGGGTCGCCGGCGAGCAGGTCGACGTCGTCCTCCAATGGGGCGACGAACGGCATGTGCATGTAGGTCAACTGACCGTTGTCGGTTTCCTCGAACAACGGGAAGTCGACGACGAAGAGCGCATCCCAATCGCGTCCGTCACCGCGACCCAGGCGGTTACCGAGTTCGAGGCGCAGGCGGCTCAGAACGTCATTGGCAAGGGCAGGGCGGTCGGCGATGAACAGCAGCAGATGCCCGGGACGCAGGCCGGCGCGCTCGGTAATCTGTTGCTGCTCGGCATCGTCCAGGTACTTGGCAATGGGAGATTGCCACGTGCCGTCAGCGGCGACACGAATCCATGCCATGCCCTTGGCGCCCCAGTCCTGTACGCGCTCGATCAGCCGGTCCAGCTCACTACGCGACACGGCTTCGGCGTTCGGCACCGGCAGCGCCTTGACGATGCCGCCCTTGCGCACGGCCTGCGCGAAAACGTTGAAATCGCTGTTGACGAGGATGTCCGACAGGTCGACCAATTCGAGCCCGAAGCGCGTGTCGGGGCGGTCGGTTCCGTAGCGCGCCTGCACGTCGGCAAAGCCGTAGCGTGGAAACGGGCGCGGCAACTCGACGCCGCACACGTCGCGAAACGCCCGCACGGTCAATTCTTCGAGCACCTGCAGCACGTCATCGACGCCCACGAACGACATCTCGATGTCGATCTGCGCGAACTCGAGCTGGCGGTCGGCGCGTTGGTCCTCGTCGCGGAAGCAGCGGGCAATCTGAAAATAGCCGTCAAACCCGGCGATCATCAAAAGCTGTTTAATGATCTGCGGTGACTGCGGCAGGGCATAGAAACTGCCCGGATAGATGCGGCTGGGAACCAGAAAATCTCGCGCGCCCTCCGGCGTCGAGCGGTTCAGGATGGGGGTTTCGATTTCGTACAGGCCCATGTCGCTGCAGGCGGCGCGGACGGATTGCAGCAAGTGGTGCCGGGTCTTGAGGCGCGCCTGCATAAGCGGCCGCCGCAGGTCGTGCACACGGTGCCGCAGGCGCAACGCCTCGTCCACCGCAGCGTCGTCCTCGATAGGGAAGGGCGGGGTGGTGGCGGTGTTCAGGATGCGCAGGTTGGAAGCGATCAGCTCCACCTCTCCGGTGGGCAATTTGGGGTTGATGGCCTCGTTCTCGCGCCGCTCCAGCCGCCCGCTAGCGACCATGACGAACTCGGCCCGCAGGCGGCTTGCCTTGTCGTGCGCGACGGGTGCGGCGTCCGGCTTGAACACCACCTGCGCCACGCCGCTGCGGTCCCGCAGATCGATGAAAACCACGCCCCCATGATCCCGCCGACGGTGTACCCAACCGCACAGGGTAACTTCCGCCCCGACATGCTCCGGGCGCAACATGCCGCAGTAGTGGGTACGACGCATCGAGCCGAGAGGGTCCAACTGCTTCACCACTGCCTCCGTCTGTTGAGATAGCATTTCGGCGGGCGCCAAAGCACTACTGGTTTCAGGAATGTTCAGAGAGAAAAATCATTGGGTTATGGAAAGCGAAGAATCATATAATGCGTGCCCAAAGCCGTCAAGATAACCCCTCGCCCGAGACCCTCGTGGCCATGAACGTACCATGCTAGACCGTCGAACGGTAGCCGCTGCCATGCAGCGCCTGGAAGACTGCGCGGCCCGCGGGTGGGAGCGGCCGCTGCTCTGCCTGGCGGCGGGGCTGCTGGGCGGCAGCGCTGTTAACGCGGTGATCCGTCTTCCCGTCCCGTTGGTCGTCGGCGTGTTGGCAGCGGTGGGGTTGGGGCTTTTGCCCCGCTGGCCCTGCGTTGACACGCGGCGGTGCTGCCGCGTGGCGTTTCTCGGCTTGGTACTGACCTCTCTGCATCTCGGCTGGCACGGCTTGCCGTTGCCGCCTGAGCACGTGTCGCACAAGTTGTCGGAGCAACCCGAGCGCTGGCACGTCGAGGGCGTCGTTGACCGTGCCGTGGTGCCGCGCGGTGACCGAGAGTTCGTGTACCTGCGCCTGCACCGTTTGCAGCGTTTGGAGCAGCCGTGGGAGGCGGTCAGCGGGCTGATCCGCATCAACGTGCACGCGGACAGCCTGCCGTATCTGCCCGGCGACGTCGTACGAGTGGACCGGCTGCGGCTGCATCGTCCACGCACCGCGGGCAATCCGGGGGCGTTCGACTTCCGGGGCCTGATGCAACGGCGGGGCATTCATGCAGTGGGTGGCGTCACGAACCCGGAGCGGCTGCATCTGCTGCGCCGGCCAGACGGTTTCCGTCTGGCGCGCGCCCTGGAAGGCTGGCGGCAAAAGCTGCGCGCTGAGGTATCCAGGCGTCTGCCGGCGCCGTACGATGCGGTTTTCCTGGCCATCGTACTCGGCCACAAGGGCTCGCTGCCGGCGGACGTCCAGACCGATTTTCGCGCCGCCGGGGTGGCGCATCTGCTGGTCGTTTCGGGGCTGCACGTGGGCTTCATGGCGGCGGCCACGTTATTCGGCTGGCGGCAGCTGTTGCGCACGGTGCGCAGCCGCCTGCCGCGCGCCCGGCTGCCCGGCTGGCGCCCGACGCCCTTCGCTGCCATGCTCAGCCTGCCGCCGGTACTGCTGTACTGTTCCCTGGTCGGCTGGCGCGTGCCCACCCTGCGCGCCGCGCTGATGGTCGGCAGCTATCTGCTGGCCTTGTGTATCGAACGGCGCAGCGACGCCCGCTATGCCCTGGTGCTGGCAGCCGTGCTCATCGTCTTTGTCGATCCGTGGGCCTTCGCCGACGTAGGCTTTCGGCTGTCTTTTGCCGCGGTGGCCGCCATCCTGCTGGCGACTGCCGCCGTCCTGAAACCGCACCCAACGCCGCCAAGCAGGGGGCAGCGCCTCCGTCGCTACCTGCTGACGTATGCCACGGCAAGCGTGGCGGCCTACCTCGGCACGCTGCCCATCCTGATGCAGGCGTTCCACACGGTGCCGACCTTCGGCGTTCTGACAAACCTGCTCCTGCTGCCCCTCGCCGGCCTTCTCGTACCGGCGGGCATGCTGGCCCTCGGCCTGTTGGTGTTGTGGCCCAACGCAGCGCCCGTTGTCTTTAGCGCTCTTGCCTATCCGATCTCGTGGCTCGTCAACCTGACGGATCTGGTCGCCGGCCTGCCGAACGCGCAGCTCCATCTTGCCTCGCCCTCGGCCTTGATGATCGTGGCCTATTACGGCGCACTGGCCAGTCTTGTGTTCGCCGGGCGTTGGCCGAAACGGTTGACGTATGCCGGCGCCTGTGCCCTAGTGGTGGTGCTGGGCGCGAGTTGGCAGGTCCTGGAAACCCGCAGCGATCGGCTACGCGTCACCTTTTTGGACGTCGGCACGGGCGACGCGATTTTGGTGCAGGCGCCCGGTAATCACAATCTGCTGATCGACGGCGGCGGCACTTACGACGGGCGTTTTGACGTCGGCGCCCGCGTCATCGCCCCGGTGCTCTGGGATCGCTACATCCGGCGCTTCGACCTCGTGGCCCTGACCCACCCGCATCCGAACCACGCGCGCGGTTTGGTGAGCGTGCTGCGGCTGTTTCCAACCGAGCACCTGCTTACCAACGGCACCCCGATGCGATACGACTACCTGCGCGACATCCTCGCCGCCGGCGAACGCTGGAACACGCGGCACCACACGGCCCCGAGCGGCCGGCGCGAATGGCGCTGGGGCGACCTGCGACTCACGGTGCTGTCGCCACCGAGCGCCGCCGAACAAGCCCGCATGCCTTGGAACCCCAAGTCGGAAAACGACCGCTCACTCGTCATGCTGCTGCAATATGGGGAGGTTCGTATTTTGCTGACCGGCGACATCCAACATGCCGCCGAGCACTGGCTGGTGGCCCACCGCGACGACTTGCGCGCCGACGTCATGCAGGTCCCGCATCACGGCAGTAAAACCTCCACCCTGCCCGGCTTCGTGCGGCACGTGCGGCCCCGCGACGGCATCATCTCGCTCGGCGCCGGCAACCCCTACGGCCACCCTCACCCGCGCGTGTTGAGCACCCTGATCGAACAGCAGGTCAGGGTGTGGCGCATCGACGTCCATGGCGCCGTCACCGTCAGCACCGACGGCTCGACGTATGAAATTCTCACCCATTATCCAGCTTCGCACGGCGGTCAAGCGTCCCCCGATTAAAGGCCGTCTCGGCATGTCCGATCGCCGAGCCGTTTAATACGATTTTTTTCTTGACCTGATGCGAACAGTCGCTGTACCTTTCGCAATCGCTTTACGGACCGGATGGGGAATCGTACAACGGCAGTACTCCAGACTCTGGATCTGGCTATCTAGGTTCGAATCCTAGTTCCCCAGCCAATTCCGGCACGTGGCCCTATCGTCTAGCGGTCCAGGATCTCGGCCTCTCACGCCGAAGACACGGGTTCGAGTCCCGTTGGGGCTATCCATATTCCCCTCGCTTCTTCATCTCATCCGTCACTCCTCTGAGCGACACCTCGGCAAGGCATATCCACGTGACCCCAGACCGCATCCCGCAAGCCGTTCGCACTCAGGCCGCCGAGCAGGGCGGCGCGCCTTACACGGCCCCCGAGGGTGAAACCTACCTCATCATTCCCACGCCGGCGGGCGACCGCGTGTTCGTCAACAGTTGCCCCCATCGCCGCCTGCCGTTGGACCGCCGCGGACGGCTGCAGTTTTCCGGCGAGCAACGCCTGTTGGTTTGTCCCAACCACGGCGCCAGATTCGAGCCTGAAACCGGCCGCTGCGTTGCCGGACCGTGCTTCGGCAAGCACCTGCAACGGGTTCCCGATCTCGAGACGTAATCCACCGGCGCCGGCGCTTTGTGCTATGATCGTGCCGACCCGTAGAAGGAAACCACACCGAGCGTTTTCCCTCTCGACGAACCTTCCCCTATTACACAGGTATCGCAATCATCATGACAACACTACGCATACGAGGCCTGTACGGAGCCGCGCTGACGTCGCTGTTTCGGCAGCATCATCAGGACTGGGAGATCGTGCAGCCCGATGATGAGGTGCGCGCGTGTCTGCCGGGCGATTGGCGGATGGATTCACCGGACGTGGCGATCGACGAGCACGCCGATGCTCAGGGCGTGCGCGACACCCTGTGGCTGTCGGGTTCGGGCGACGGCATTGAGCGCGTTCTGGGCGTCCTGCAGCAGCATTTCACGGACATCATCATTCGCCGCAGCGGCATGCAGGTCGGTTCTATGTACCTGGGCTTGGTGGGGCTGGTCAGCCGTGAGCGGCGTCAGTCCGTTGTGTATCTCGGCGGCCAGCTGTCCGCAACACTGCCGATGGGCCCGGACGATCGCGGGCCGGAGATCGGCGCCCGTATTCCGGTTCGCATCGAGGCATTGGGCGATGGTCCCGACAAGCGTCCGCAACTCAGCGCCGTGCTCAGCGTGCCGGGCCGCTATGCGGTGCTGAGCATGACCCCGGCCGTGCGCATCAGCAAGCAGATTACCTCGGCGGGGGCGCGTGAACGGCTGCAACAACTCGGCCAGGCGCAGGAAACTCACGGCTGGGGCATCATCTGGCGCACCGCGGCCCAGAACGCCGAAGACGCGGTTCTGAGCGAAGAAATCCAGGATTTGGTGCAGCAGGCCGGCGACCTGCGCGAGCGCTTGTCAGGCGCCAAGGCCCTCGGCTATCTCTACGGCGGCGACGTGAGCACGCAGGTGGAAATGCCCGGCGACGCCAAGCGTCTCTGTGATCGCCTGCGCGCCGAATTCCTGCCGACGCTGCCGGGGCACCACAAGTACAAAGCCCAGGGCGACGTGTACGGCGCCACCGTCGACGGGTTGGAGAAGGAACTGCCCGCTGAGGTGCTGCGCAACCGCACGGCGCCGCTCGGCGTGCTGGCCAGCGTGAATGCCATGGAATCGCCGCTGCGCGACACCCTGCGCGTGCGGATGCGCGGCCTCCGGGAGAACGCCGCCGCGCAGTACGAGGGCCAGCGCGTCGCTTACGACCTCGACGCCGGCTGGGTCGAGATTCGCCAGGAATTACGCAACAAGGACAGCTATCCCGCCGGCCTGCGGCTCGACAAACAGCCCGGCGATTACACCGTCACCCGCTTTCAGGAAGGCAGTTGGCATTGCGTGACGCGGTTTTACGGAAGGCAGGGCGCCTGGAAGGCGGATTACGTGGGCATCGCCACGCCCACCGCTATTTTTTCGGATCAATTGCACCTTGTCGACCTCGGCGTCAGCGTCTGCCACAGTCCCGATCAACCCGCCGAGCTCATCGGTATCGAGTCGCTGCAGGAGCAACAGAAGCAGGGTCTCGTGGGTGCCGCGATGGTGAGTAAGGTTCGGGAAGAAGGCGCCGCGCTGTTGCAGCAACTGCGCCAGGAAGACCTCCCCGGCGGCGAGTAGGTCCCACCCCCGTACGCACCTCTCCCCCTTTGGATACGCCATGAAAACCTGAAGGGGGAGGTCTCTCAGTGCAACTGCTGCACGGCTTGATCGAGGCGGTCGAGTCCGGTGCGAAGCGCTTCCATCGATGCGGCGTAGGACAGGCGCATGTGGTCGTCGGCGCCGAACGCCTCGCCCGGCACCGCTGCCACGCCCGCCGTATCCAGCAGGTAATCGATTACGTCCGCCGAGTTTGACAGGGTACGGCCATTGGCGCGGCGGCCGAACAGGGCGTTGATTTTTGGGAAGGTATAGAAGGCGCCTTGCGGCATGGGGCAGGAGATGCCGTCGATGGCATTGAGACGCGCCACCACGAAATCGCGCCGCTCGACGAAAGCCGCGGCCATGGCGTGCACGCTGTCCTGCGGGCCGGTAAGAGCTTCGATGGCCGCTATCTGCGCGAACGCCGTCGGGTTGCTGGTGCTCTGGCTCTGCAAGTGGCCGCAAGCGGCGATAACGTCAGCGGGGCCGGCACAGAAACCCAGACGCCAGCCGGTCATGGAGTAGGACTTGGAGAGGCCGTTGACCACGATGCAACGTTCCTTCAACTCCGGCGACAGCGTGGCAATGCTGACCTGTCGCAGACCGTCGTACACCATGTGTTCATAAATCTCGTCGGTGATGACGTAGAGGTCGGTGTTGCACAACACGTCGGCGAGGTTTTGCAACTCTTCGGGGGTGTACACCGCCCCGGTGGGGTTGCACGGACTGTTGAGGATGATGCCCTTCGTCGCCGGCGTCAGATAGCGCCGCAGCACCTCGCCGGTGATTTTGAAACCTTCCGCCGCCGTCGTCGGAATGATCACCGGCGTGCCGCCGGCCATCTGCACCTGCGCCGGGTAAGTCACCCAGTACGGCCCGGGAATGATCACCGCGTCGCCCGGATCCACCAGCACCATCGCCAGGTTGTATAGGGCGTGCTTGGCGCCGCACGACACGATGATCTGGTCCGGCTCGTAATGCAGATCGTTTTCCCGCCGCAATTTATCCGCGATCGCCTGCCGCAGCGCCGGCAGCCCGCTCGCCTGCGTGTACTTGGTGAAGCCCTCGGCCATGGCGTGCTCGGCGGCCTGGATGACGTTGTCGGGTGTGTTGAAGTCCGGCTCGCCGACGCTGAAGTCGATCACGTCGCGGCCCTGGGCGCGCAGGGCCTTGGCTTTGGCGCTGATGGCCAGGGTCTCGGAGGGTTTCAGATGCCGGGTGAACTGTGCAAGCTGCATAGGCTCCTCTACGCCTGACGTTGGTATTTCTCTTTCAGGGCCAGTGCCACCGGCGGCGGCACCAGCTCGTCCACGTTGCCGCCGAAGGCCGCGACCTCTTTAATCAGGCGCGACGCCACATAGGTGTATTCCTCGCGCGGGGTCAGGAAGATGGTTTCGATGTCTTCATCCAAACGCCGATTCATCAGGGTCATCTGAAATTCGTACTCGAAGTCGGCCACGGCGCGCAGTCCGCGGATGATCACGTTGGCCTCTTTCTGCTTGGCGTAGAAGATCAACAAGGTACTGGAAAAGCTGTCGATCTCGATGTTCTTCAGACCCTGAATCGATTCCTCGATCAGGCGGCGGCGCTCCGGCACCGTGAACATCGGCCCCTTCGCCGGGTTGTCGAAGATGGCCACGATCAACTTGTCAAACATGCGCACGGAGCGTTTGATGAGGTCCAGGTGGCCGTTCGTGAGCGGGTCGAACGTCCCTGGGTAAACGGCAGTCGTCATTACTCCCCCCTTCCGACAACCCCCATGGGCGCGGCGTTCTGAGCCTTCGGCGCCCTGCCTTAAACGGGCGGTATCGTAGAGCAGCCCTCGGGGGCTGTCAACCGCTCGGCGGACTGCTCCACATGCCGCAACTGGCCGCAGGCGGCGGAGATATCGCGCCCGCGGCTGTGGCGCACGGAGGCCGATACGCCGTGCTCGACGAGCCACGTCCAGAAGCGTTGCACGGTGTCGTCCGCAGGGCGGCGATACGGCGACTCGGGTATCTCGTTGAACGGCAGCAGATTGACCTTGCAGCGCAGGCCGTGCAGCAGCTTGACCAGGCGTTTGGCGTCGGCCAGGCTGTCGTTGACGTCGCGTAGCAGCACGTACTCGAAGGTAATCCGCTGGCGTGCCGCCAGGGGGAAATCACGACATGCCTGCAGCAGCCTGTCGATGGGATAGGCCTTGTTGATGGGCATAATGCGGCTGCGCACGGCGTCGGTGGTGGCGTTGAGGGAGACGGCGAGATTCACCTTCAGGTCCGCGCGGCCAAACGCCTCCAGGCGGCGGGCCAGGCCCGACGTTGAGACGGTAATCCGGCGCGGTGAAATGCCCAGTCCCCAGTCGGCCGTCATAATGCGCACCGCTTGCACGGTACCGCGAAAATTGTCCAGTGGCTCGCCCATGCCCATGAACACGATGTTCGTAAAGTCCCGCGCCGGCTCGCGACCCGGCTCCTGAAAATGCAGCACCTGCCCGACAATCTCGGCCGGTCGCAAGCTGCGTACCAAGCCGCCCTGCGCGGTCAGGCAGAACCGGCAGCCCAGGGCGCAGCCCACCTGCGTGGAGACGCAAATGGTGCGCTTGTCGCCGCGTGGTATCAGCACCGTTTCGATCCGGTTGCCGCCCTCGACGCCAAACAGCAGCTTCTCGGTGCCGTCTTCGCTGCGCTGTCGCCGCAGGAGGCTCAGGGTGCTGACGTACATCTGCTTTTGCAGGCGTTGCCGCAGTGCCTCGGGCAGGTCCGTCATCTGCTGCACGCTGGTGGCTTGGCGCTTGTACACCCATTGACAAACCTGCCGGGCGCGAAAATCCGGCTCTCCCTGAGCCGCCAGGAAGGCCGCAATCTCATCACGCCGCAGGTCGCGCAGGTCGGTCAGTGACATCCCTTTCGGCTCCTTTTATAATACCGCCCACGCAGCAATTGTAGTCTCCCGAGACGGTGCCAAGTGTAGCATATCCCGTCGTCTGCCCAGCCCGCCCCACGAGGAGCGCTTCGATGCTCATTGCCTACCTCCACGAACACAAAGCCCGCCTCGTCGAGAGGCTGTATCAAAGCATTCTGCAGACCATCAGGGGCGACCCTGCTTTCGATGCCGAATTCCTGCGCGGCAGCGTGGCCGAGACCGCCGACGCCTTCCTCAGCGCCCTGGAAGCGAACGACTCCCAGCCGCTGGACGACTGCCTGGCCCGGTTCTTGGCAGGCAGCACGGTGGCGGATTTCCCGCTGACCGTTTTGCATCGCAACTTCACTGTCTTCGCCGCCATGCTCCTGCCCCTGCTGCGCGAGTGCTACGGCGACGACACCGGCAGCATCCTCGGCGCCCTGCACCGCATGCACTTGCTCATCGACACCACGCTCAACAAGCTGGTAGGGGAGTATGAGAAACGCTCCAAGCTCCTCGTGCAGCAGCAGTACGTGCAGTTGGAAGCGCACAACCGGGGTCTGGAGACCCAGCTCATTCGCGTGGGCGAGGCGTATCAGACGCTGCAGGATTTCAATGAGAATATCCTGCAGAGTATGACCAGCGGCCTGCTAGTTGCGGATAAGGACAGCCATCGCATCCTCAAGGTCAACCAGGCCATGGAACGCCTGAGCCGCCGCGGCGCCGACGAGATGGTCGGGCGGACCGTAGAGGACGTCTTTGCCGGCATGCAAGGTTTGCCGATCACCGCCTTCGCAGAGGAGGTGCAGCGGCAGGGCAGCATCACGCTTCGCAAGCACCGTCTGGTGGACCCCGAGGGCCGCGTCAGTCACGGCACGATCAAGGGTCAGGTGTTTTACGACAGCCAGGGCCGCGAGCAGGGCGTGTTGGTCCTCGTTGATGATATTTCGGAGCGGGAAATCCTACGCGATACCTTCAGCCGCTACCTGAGCCAGCCGGTCATGGAACAGGTGCTCAGCGACAAGGCGTCACGCTCCCTCCGCACCTTACGCCGCCAGGTGAGCGTGCTGTTCGCCGATATTCGCGGTTTCACCACCTTCGCCGAGCGCCACCAACCGGAGGAGGTCGTGACCGCCCTGAACCAGTATTTCGACTGCATGGTACGCGTGGTCTTCGCGCATCACGGCACGCTGGACAAGTACCTCGGCGACGGCCTCATGGCGTTGTTCGGCGCACCCCTGGAACAACCCGATCATCCCCGGCACGCCGTGCAGGCCGCGCTGGAAATGCAGGCGGCGGTTGCGGACCTCAACGCTGCCCGACGCGACGCCGACTTAGCCCCTCTCCATATCGGCATCGGCATCAACAGCGGCGAGGCCATCGTTGGGAATATCGGCACGGAAGAGCGTATGGAGTACACCGTCATCGGCGATATGGTCAACGTCGCCCAACGCCTGCAAACGGAGGCCGCCGCCGGCGACATCGTGATCAGCGACAATGTCCTCGCCCATATCCGGGGACACTTCACGGTCCGCCAAACCATCGAAACACGGCTCAAAGGCCGCCGCCAGCCCGTCCGCGCCCACCGTATCGGCCGGCCCAGCGCTTCCTGATTCATGGATGGCGGGGTTCAAATTGGCAATTGCAAGGCAAGGCGGAAAACTTTATAGTGTCTCGCCTTACCCCGTATGCCGAAGTGGCGGAATTGGTAGACGCGCATGATTCAGGGTCATGTGGGGGTCACCTCGTGGGAGTTCGAGTCTCCCCTTCGGCATTTTAACGGCCCCTCCCCCTTTGTTTTCCACACGACATTCTGCAGATGGCCCTCACGAATCCACGGTCAGAGCACGTCCGCATCAAGCTGCAGGTCGGGTTACGCCTGCGGCTAATCCGACCTGCGTGAAGCCGCCATTCCCTTTTCGATTAGATACGGACATGATCTATGGCTCGGTCGCTATGTCGACGTCTGCCAAGGATCGTAGGAACCGATGTTCCAGACGCGGCCTTCGGGGTCGCGGCAGGCGAAGAAGGCGCCCCCGTATTCCGGATGGTGAAGGGGTGTGACGACATCGGCGCCCGCTGCAAGGACGCGGTCGTGAACGGCCTGGGGGTTGTCCACGACGAGATAGACGGACTGGATGTTGGTTCCCTGCGGGCCCGGTACGGCCATCAACTGGCCGTGCGCGTCGTCACGCTCGCTGCCAAGCATGATCATGCCGTCGCCCAGGGCAAGTTGGGCGTGGGTGATGGTGCCGGCTTCACCCGGTACGACCAAGTGCCTGGAGAAACCAAGCACGCGGCACAGCCGGTCAAGAGCGGCTGCGGCGTCGCGGTAGCGCATCGAAGGGATCACGGGGGATTTGCCTGAGACGGGGCATGGAAGGGCCTCCTGACGGGTTCATTAAATCGCCAGGCTCAGGACTCGTGATCAGTAGATAACCGCGGCAGCAATACAGATGGCGCTGTAGACGGTGTGCGCACAGCGATCATACCGCGTGGCGATGCGGCGCCAATCTTTGAGCCTGCCGATTCTGAGCCGCTGACCAGGCGATGTGCGAGAAGCACCGTCAGGCAACCCCTCCAGGTTATCCCGGAGGGGTTTTTACGTACCCCCTCACCGGCGCCGGCCGCTCACCAGGTGCATGTGCACGTGGTCCACAATCTGACCGCCGCCCCGCCCGACGTTCACCGTCAGGCGATATCCCTGCTCGACAATATCCCACTGCGCCGCCAGCTTCTTGGCAACCACGAACAACCGGCCCATCAGCTCGGTGTGCTGTGCCTCGTCGATGTCGTTGACGGTGGCGATGTGCGCCTTGGGCACCAGCAGGACGTGAATCGGCGCGGTGGGGTTGATGTCCTTGAAGACGAGTATCTCGTCGTCCTCATAAACCACGTCAGTGGGCTGACGCTTGGCGATGATTTCACAGAAGATACACGACATGATCGCTGGCGAGTCCCCTACGATTCCTGGCCTTCGAGCAACAGGTTGACCACCTGCGGCACGATCTCCCGCGCGCGCTGGTCCAATTCCTCGTCGGTGAGGTTGGCGATCGGGTGCGGCATGCGCAGGAATTTGTAATCGGGAACGCCCCACGCCTGCGCCATGGCCTGGCCGGTGGCCTCGAACACGTCGGTGACGATGGACGCGGCAGGAACACCGAGTTTTTCAAAGAGAATGCCGTCGAGCACACTGCCCGAGCTGCACGAGCCTCAATCGCCCACCCCGGCGATCACCACGTCACATTCCACTCCGTATTCGTCGAGAATCTCCTGGTGCGCCGGCACGCTGGAGTTGTGCTTGCTGCGCATGATCGAGCTCTTGGCGCCGTATTCCTGCTCCAGAATCGTGCCGATGCGGCGCAGCAGCTGATCCGAGTTGAACTTGGTATTTTCCACCAGGCCGATGCGCACGTTGCGCAGCGAATCGGGCCGCGGCACAAAGGTCAGCGTCTGCTGCTCGGCCTCGGTGGTGGGATCGAACACCTGGAAGGTTGCCATCAGGGTCTCCTTTTTCGTGTAGCCGCCGTGTCCTTATGATCGGCGGATCTCTCGCGTCACGCTCTGTGACGTGCTCTTGCTACCCCAGCCGGGGATGTAGGCCGAAAACGCGCCCGCCCGGCTGCCCGCCGCAACGATCAGAAAATCCTCCGCGGTCGGCACCAGCGGCACCATCGCCGTTTCGTCCGAGTCGCTGGGCTCTCCCGGCATGAGGTGAATGCGCTTGAGTTCGGCCCGCGAGGTTTGCGTGCGCTCGAAGCAGAAGCGCCGGATGTCGTCTTTGGACCAGCCGTCGTGCGCCATCACCTGCATGTGCTCGCCGGCGAGGACCAGGACGTATTGCGGCTGGCTCCTGACCCCGGACGAGATGCGCATGTGGGCGCAGGCGGTGGTGAGAATGCCCTCGGCAGTGCTGCTCAGCTGGTTGTAAAACTGTTCCGGCGCCAGGGCCGCCAGGATGGTGACGGCGTTTTGTTCCGAACTGAAGCCGCGCTCAACGTGCAGCGCCGGCCAGGGGCTTTCCGCCTCGTTCTCGGCGATGCAGAAGCTGTACTTGCCGCTGTGCCCCAGGGTGCTGCGGTCGAGCCGCCCCGGCAGGGTGCCGATGACGTTGCGCATCACCAGCCGCAGCGCCCGCCCGATGGCCGCGTTGGCACGCCAGCCGGGGCCGAAGAGGTTGTCGCCGTGGTTGAGGCCCAGCTCTTGCGCAATGGGGCCGTTCACCACCGCCAGCACCGCCGAGCCGCCGGTGCTCGTCGCCGGGCCGTGGTAGGACCACAACGGATCGCCCATGGCCTCCACCGCCGCCGCCAGCACGGGCATGTATTCCGGCTTGCAACCGGCCATGACGCTGTTGATCGCCACCTTCTCGGCGGTCACCGATACCTGGCGATTGTCGATGAAGGTGATCTCCGCCTGCGGCTCCAATCCGGCCGATTCCAACATCCCCCAGATGGCGTTCTCCGTCGGCGGCACCACCGGCAGGCCGTCCGTCCAGCCCTTGTCGAAGTAAAACTCCACCGCCTGCGCCATGTCCGCCACGTCGTACCGCGTGGATTGCAACTCTGCTGCCATTCCGCACACACCTTTGCTCGTTGCGTCCGATTGTTGCCATTGCATCGTGCCGCCCAGGGCACGGGAAAGCATACGAATACTAGAGTTTCGCCGGGGTTGTCAAGCAGGCGGCTCGCCTTTGCACGGCATGGGCATAACGGCCATGTTGGGGTCGCCGTCCGCGCTCCTCGGACGCCGTTAGTACGATCACCTCATGCCGCGATTACTGGAAAACGCCCTGGAACAGGATCAGCACAATGGTTCCGATGAAGCCGAAGACCACCAGGCCATAAAGCCGCATCAACCAGTTGCGCATCTGGCGCATATCCGCATGGAGTTGATCGTGGAGCTGGTCCATGGGCCTTTCCAAACTGTCGAAGCGCTGGTTGATATGGACAAGGTTCTGTTGCCGCGCCTTTTCGGCATCGGCAAAGCGCCGGTTGATACTGTCGTAACGCTGGTCGGCAAGCTCATTGGCATGGTCAAAACGTTGGTCTATGCGCTTCACGAACTCGCCGAACTGTTCCATCCTGACGTACTCGTCAGCCATTACCTGCTCCTCAGCCTGCCGACGGTGCGCTCGATGAGCGCCGCCGGGCCCTGCCTCCGCGGCGCTTCCATCCACATTTTCTTCCCACCACCAGGCAGTCGGAAGGTGTTCGCGATTACTCCGGCGTCTTGCCGAACACGGCATCCTTCCAGTAATAGTTGCCGGCAAAGCTATAGGGCGGCCAGGTCGACAGCCGGTAGGGGACGATCAGTGAGGCGTATTCCCGCTGCGATTCCATCACCTTCTTGAAAAAGGGGTCCTTGGCTGCCTCCTCAGCCGCGATCTTGTCCCACGACTGCAGCAGGGTGAGCATGATGTCGTCCGGCGTCTTGTAGACCTGCACGCCGTGTTTTTGCGTCAGTTCTTGATAGGCCTCGGCGTTGTTTCGATGGAACCAAGCGAACCAGCGGGTAGCGGTATCCAGTGCCGCCACTTTGATGATCTCTTGCATATCCTCCGCTAAACCATCCCATACTTCCTTGTTGATCAACAATTCCCCCATCGGGGCGGGTTCGTGCATGCTGGGCGTATAGTGGATTTTCCACACGTTGTGGAAGCCCAGCTTCATATCCTCGAGGCCTCCTACCCACTCCGCCGCGTCAATGACGCCGCGCTCGGCCGCCGGCAGGATCTCGGCGCCCGGCAGGGTGACGACGCTGACGCCCGCCGCTTTGAAAACTTCCGCTGCGACGCCAGGGATGCGGTACTTCAAACCCTTGAAGTCGTCCCAACTGCGGATGACTTCCTTGAACCATCCCAGCGCCTGGGGACCAATGGGCAGGATGGGAAAGGCCACGACTTGCATGTTGAGCACGTCCTGGTAGAGCTCCTGGTACAGTTCCAAGCCGCCGCCTTCATACATCCAGCCCAGGAAGTCGTGATGATCCATCCCGAAAGGGCCGCCGGGCGCGCAGCAAAAGAGGCCGGCGGCAAAATGTTTGCCCACCCAATAGGCCGCCGCCGTGTGTCCGCCGTCGATGACGCCGCGGTTCGTGGCATCCAAAACCTCAAAGGCGCCCACGATCGCGCCAGCAGGAAGATGCTCAATCTTGAGTCGGCCGGCGGATATCTTCTCCACGGTTTCGGCCAGCATCTTGAGGTTCTCGTAAGCCATCAGCCCGGACGGCCAACTGGCCTGTATTTTCAGCGTAACCTCCTGGGCCTGTGCTAGAGAACCGAAGAGTCCGAGATAGATAACGGCAGTCATCGCGATCGTTAATGCAACCCGTTTCCTCATGGCCACACCTCCTGGATGTGCAAGTGGTAACGTCGTCTCCACAGCTTCAACGCGTGCCTACTATGCCATGAGATAACATTTATAGGAAGTTGTCTTGTCTGGGTCAATACAGGAGGGACAGGAAGCGATAGCGACGGCGAAAAGAACGGAATTGACAACGGTTGAAACGGGCGGTGCCCTGGTAGACGGGCACAAGGCGCAGGTGACCGATAACCTGGTGGCGTCGGCATCATCAAGGAACCTCCGGCCATGGCAGGTGGTCAGGAACGGATAGAAGCCGCAGTAAAATCCAGGCGGTGCATTTGGCTTGCGCTGTCCTGCGGACAGGGGTATAGTCCCCCGTCTCTCAAACGGGTACCGACTGGAGACGGCACAAGCCGATGCGCGATGCCCACACATCACTCCAGCATGAAAGAGGTTTATGGAACCGGGCGACCCTGTTCGATCATGTCGATTACCTGGAATCGCCACCAACTCTCTGTGCCGCGTGGGGAATCAGGAGGTGAAGCGTCCCTGACCGTTTGCCTCAATAAGGGTGCATAGCAGCCGGATGCCTTCCCCAAGGTTCGAGATGAGGGAGGCGATTCGGCTTTTTTGTGTCCACAGCACGAAGGAGATGCGCTATGACCCTTACGCCTCCGCAAGGAGTCCTCAAATTTACCGGCCGCAATCGCCTGGAAGCCAAGCGCAAGGCGCTGCGCTTCTGGCGCTCCCACCAGGGGCTGTTGCACGAGAGCATGCAGGACTTCGCAAAGCGCTGCACGCTGAGCCCCGACGAAAAAGAGATCACGTACCGCCGCTATCCCGTACTCGACCCATCTCGCTGAATACCCCTCACAGGACTGCCGCCGCACCATGGACCTGCACCCCGCCGTTGTGTCGCTCGTAGACGCCGTCCGCGAAGCCGGTGGGCGCGTCTACATGGTGGGCGGCACGCTGCGGGATTTCCTGCTGGGCAAGGCATACAAAGACCTCGATCTGCTGGTCACCGGGCTGCCCCAGAACGATCTGATGCGCCTATTGCGGCGGCGCGGGCGGGTGCAGCGCGTCGGCCAGGCTTTCGGAGTGCTCAAATTTCTGCCGCGCGAGTGGGACGGCTCGCCCATCGACATCGCCCTGCCTCGGGTTGAAACCTCCACCGGCGTCGGCCACCGGGATTTCGAGGTGGCCTTCGATCATACGCTGCCCGTTGAAACCGACCTCGAGCGCCGCGATTTCACGATCAACGCGATGGCGCTTGACCTGCTTGCAGAGCGCCTCATCGACCCGTTCGGCGGGCACGCCGATCTGGAGCAGCGTCTGCTGCGGCAGGTCAGCCCGCTGGCCTTTCCCGAGGATCCCCTGCGCATGCTGCGCGGGGTGCAATTTGCCAGCCGCTTCGGACTTCGGGTCGAGCCGGAAACACGGTCGGCGATGTCGGCACACGCCGCCTCGATCGGCACCGTGGCACCTGAGCGGATTGCCATGGAATTGCAAAAACTTTTCCAGGCGCCCAAGCCGTCGCACGGCTTTGTTCTGATGCACGAGGTGGGCTTGCTGCCGCATCTGTTTCCCGAGATCGACCGCCTGACAGCCATTCGCGACGCCCGGTCGGCGGTATCGCAGGGGGATTCGCCGCTGGATACCAGCCTGTTCGGGCGCAGTATGCGGCGGCTCGACGCCGTGCAGCAAGGAGCCGACCTGGTCAGCCGTGGCGACCTGCACCTACCGCTGGCGGCTTTGTGGCTTGATTGCCAGCCAGCCGAGGACGAACCCGCGGATGCACGGCCAGCGCCGTTGCGGTGGGCCGCCGGTCTGGCGCAAGAGCGCCTGGAAGCATTGCGCGCCACCACCATTGGCGTTCGGCCGGCTTTGGTCGCCGCCTTGATCACCGGGAGCGATTTTGAGGTCGATGCTCTGGCTCAGGCGGGGGACCTGCGCCATTTCGCCCACAGGCTGGGCTGCAACGAGGCGTTCATGGTGATCGATCTTCGTGCGGCCGATCGCCTTGCCAACCGCGCGCCTCAAGGGATTGATGACCTGCTGAACGTGCGCCGGCGCCTTCGCGCCGAAATCGAGCGGGGTTCGCCCTTGGGACTCAAAGACCTCGCGGTTAACGGCAACGACCTGCGGCAAATCGGCGTTGCACCCGGTCCAGGCATGGGACGGATTCTGAACGATCTGTTGCAGAAGGTGCTCGACGACCCCACCCGCAACACCCGCGAGGAACTTCTGGCCGCGGCCGCTAAAGCCGCGTCGATAACACCACGATCACGACCAGAAGGGCAATGATGAGGTAGGAAACGGCCTGCATGCGCCCGGTAACGCGGTCAACCACCTCAGCATCCATGGGATAGATGCCGGCGTCCATGCGGGTCAGGCGGAAGGCCATACTGAAGAGCTGCATAGGCACGAGAAAGGCCACCACGAAGACGGACGCCAGCTTGAGGATCAGGACAAGATGAAACGACGCCAGGGCCAACTCGTCGCCGGCGCCAAAAGCCCGGTAGGCCGGCGGCAGCAGGTATAGACCACCCGTCATGATCAGCAGCATCAGGGCAAGCACGACGGCGGTAAAGAAAGGCCGCAGGGTACGCGCCAGGAAGTGCACCCGGATGCGTACGTCCTCGGTGCTGCGCCTGATTACCGGTAGCCAGAACGCGGTGAGGAAGATGTAGCCGCCCAGGACGACGATCATGGACAGGATGTGGATCCAGCGCATGAGGTTGAAAAATGCCATGCCATCTCCAGGGCGTGAGGAGCCGGTACGTACGGTCCGGCAGCGGGCGGCAAGCCTACACGACGGCACGCGGAATCGTCAAATTCCCGCATGCCGCGCGGGTTTGAGGGGCAGCAGGAAGTGTGGTACATTTCGCCCCTCCCCATGTATGGTATGAATCGGAATTTTTGAATGACAGGCCAAAGGAGTGGCAGGGATGACATTACAGGAACTGCAAAAGATGACCGTCGTCAAGTTGCGTCAGGAAGCGACGCAGCACGGCGGCATTAACGGTGCCAGCGGCATGTCCAAAGCCGAATTGGTCGAGGCGCTGGCCGGATTTTTGGGCGTCGACGCGACGACGCCGGCGCGGGCGACACAGGTGAAGATTTCCGGCGACAAATCGGTCCTCAAAAGGGAGATTCGCTCCTTGAAGGCCACGCGCGATGAGGCTTTGGAGGCCGGCGATGCGAACGACTTGGACCGCACCCGACTGGACATTAAGAGGCGCAAGCGTGCGCTGCGGCGTCTGGCCGAAGAAACTCAAACCGTCACGGCTTAAGCGGCATCAAACGCCGTCAGGATGTGGGAGAACAAGATATGAAAACGCCGACGAAGAAACGCAATAAAACAGCCCGCTTGAAAGCCATGCTGAAAGCCAAGCTGCGGCGCGCCCGCCTGCGCGTCAGCAAGGGCCAGCGCAAGTACAGCCGCTGACGGCCCGATGGACCCGCCCGGCACCCCAGCATCCACCCAACCCTGCCTTTCGCAGTTCACCCGACACGGGCAACGGTGTACACGTCGACACGCGCTGCCCCGGCTCGCCTCAACACGCGGGCACACTCCTGCGCCGTTGCCCCCGTGGTGTAAACGTCGTCGATCAGCAACAGGGACCTGCCCTCGCAGGACCATCCCGGTTGCACCCGGAATGCCCCGCGAATGTTGCGGCGGCGCTCGGTGGCGCTCAGGCCGATCTGCGACCGGGTGTGCGTGCGCCGGATCAACGCCTGACGCCACACAGGAATCCCGACCTCCTGGCCCAAGACGTTGGCCAGATCCAGAGCCTGATCGAACTCGCGCTGGCGCAACCGCAGCCGGTGCAACGGCACGGGCACCAGGGCATCGGGCATCCGTCCGCCCCAATGGACCGCGAATTGCCCGCTCAACAAATCGGCCAGGGGCCGGACGAGACCGGACACGGGCCGGTATTTCATGGCGTGGATGACCTTCCGCAACGTGCCCTCGTACAGCCCCACGGCCCGTGCCCGCTCGTAGGGCGGCGGGCTGAGCAAGCACTTGCCGCAGCGATGCGTTGTGCTGCCGATGCCTTTCACCGGGGCGGCAAACGGCGTCCCGCACTGCGCGCAGACCGGCGGCCGCACGAATTCGACTGTGGTCCAACAGCCCATGCACACCCACGGATCACTTGTTCCCGACGTACTCGCCTCGCATACCACACAGCGCGGCGGCAGGATGAAATCGCACAAGGTGCGCAGGATTCGCACGGCAGGCTCCCGCGGACGCTGCGACCCGCTCTCTACAGGGGCGTAAATCGCCTCAGCAGGTCGGCGAGGGGTCGCAAACGCTCGTAGCGTCGTATCAAGGGCCGCAGATAGACCAGCGTCGGCGGGATGTAGGGCAGATACTGCGGACGGTCGTGGACGACGTGCATGGCGGCAAACGTACCGATGGCCTTGAGGCAGCGCTGCACGGCAGCCATGTCGAACAACCACGCGAACTCGTCCTTGTCCACCGTCTGGCCGCTTTCGGCCTGCCACCTGTCCAGATAGTGAGCAACCAATGCCGCCGTGCCATCAGCAGTGAGCAGGTCGGCGGTGCCGCGGTCGGTGAGCAGCGATACCAAATCGTAAGGTTGCGGCCCCAGGCGGGCGTCCTGAAAGTCGAGCACGCCGACGGAGCCGTCGTGCACCATGATATTCCAGCCGTGGTAATCCCGGTGACAGAAGAATCGCGTGGCTGCGGCGAGCGGTGCGCACAGGGCATGGAAGGCGTTGTCCCAGGTCCGGCAGTCGTTTGGCCCCAGGGATTGCTGCCAAAGCTCAACGACGGCATGCGTTTGGAAGAAGTGCAGTTCACTCGTCAGCTTGTCCACGTCGAACGCCAGATGAAAAGCCGGGCATGCGGGATCGAGCGTTTGCGTCGCCCGAGTGTGCATCTTGACGAGCTCGTCCACGGCTTGCCGGCCCCAACGCAAGCGGTCCTCCGGGTCGCCATGCTGCCATAGTGCCGCCAGGCCTCGATCGCCGTAATCCTCCAGGCACATCAGCCCGGCTTCGGGTTGCACGCCGTAAACCTCCGGCACACGCACGCCGCAGGCCCGCAGATGCCGCCCGACGGTCAGAAAGTCCGTCGATTCCTCCGGCGGCCACGGGTCGCAATGCATCACCACACAGGTGGCTGGGTAACCGGTGGCGGGCGCCGCCCAGCGCAGCCGGTAGTAGCGACGCATCGAGGCGTCGGCCGTCAGGGGCGTGAAAGAAGGATTCTCGGAAGCACCGGGCAGCAGGGTGGACAGGAACGGCTGTAAACGTTCAAACGTCAAAGTCCGATTGCCGGTGGTCATACGAGGCACTCCTCTTGAAGAGATTGCCCGCTCGGTACCCGCGCGCCTGGTCCCAGAATACAACGCCGCAGGGCAGCGTCGGCGCCGACATGTACGTTGTCACCCAAGACACTTTCTCGCACTTCGGCGTTCAGCTCGAGACGGCACCCGGAACCGAGCACGGCGTATGGGCCAACCTGCACACCAGCAGCCAGCATCATGCCGGCGCCCAGCACAACGGGCGGGTTAAGAATGGCACCGTCCATACGCTGTTCACCTGTGCCGCGCACCACCCGGCTGCCGGCTGGCAAACGGCCCTCCCATGACGTGCCCAGCGCGCCGTCCAGCAGGTCCCAATGCGCTTGCAGATAGCGCTCCGGCACGCCCACGTCCAGCCAGTAGCCGTGGTGGCGATAAGCAAAAACCGCCTGACCGTCCTGCAGCAATCGCGGATAGGTGTCGGCGGTCGTGCTCACGAAACGGTTGGCGGGGATGGCATCGAGCACTTGCGGCTCGACGATCTGAATGCCGGTGAAAATCGTCCCCTCCTCTCCCGGGCCGGCGTCCCACGCCTCCGGGCGGCCGTTTATTCGCCGCACCCGGTCGTGCTCATCAATCACCACGGGGCGAAAGTCGTGAGCCGCCGGGTCGGGTCTGACGACCATGGTCACCAGCGCCCCGCGGGCACGATGCCACGCCCACAGCGCCTGTAGGTCGAAATCGGCCAGCACGTCGGTGTTGATGACCAGAAACGGCGCCCCGTGCAAAAGCGATTCTGCGTTCTTGAGCGCGCCGGCGGTTCCCAGAATTTCCGGCTCAGGAGCAAAGCTGAGGCGTACCCCCCACCGGCCGCCACCGCCAAGCCATGCGGCCAATTGGTCCGCCAGATGGTGTCCGTTGATCACCACCTCGCGCACGCCCTGGCAGCGTAGTTGCGCCAGCAGGTGTCCCACCATCGGGACCAACATGAGCGGCAATAGCGGCTTCGGCGACCGGTCGGTCAGCGGCCGCAGGCGCGTACCCAGGCCCGCCGCCAGAATCATCGCCTTCATGGCGTTTGCACCGCCAACCATGCGGGGCTGTTGATGCTGGGTGGTTCGGCAAGTATACTCCCCCGCATCATTGTTTCCCCCGTCATTCTCAATAGTCCAATACAGCCGAGGACATCATGGACATTGGTCTGGTCTACCATCCCGATTATCTGAAGCACGACCCCGGCGGGCATCATCCCGAACACGCCGGGCGGCTCGAAGCGGTCATGCAGGCCCTGGAGGCCAGCGGCCAGTCGCAGCAACTCGTGCATCTCGACTGGGACGACGATCCGCAAGCCTGGGTGGCCGAGGTGCATGAGACTGAGGTGATGCAGCGGGTGCAGGCGGCCAGTCAGCAGGGCGGTGCCGCGCTCGATCCCGATACCATCGTCAGCCGCGATTCCTACACCGTCGCGCTGCAAGCGGTTGCCGGTACCCTGGCCGCTGCCGACGCCGTGGTGAGCGGCGAGGTGTCGCAGGCGTTTTGCGCCGTGCGGCCGCCCGGCCATCACGCCGAAGCGCACCGTTCCATGGGGTTCTGCCTGTTCAATAACGTCGCCATCCTGGCGCGCTACCTGCAGAAACGGCACGGGCTGGACAACATCCTGATCATCGACTGGGACGTGCATCACGGCAATGGCACGCAACATATTTTCGAGGCCGATGCGAGCGTCCTGTACGTCAGCACGCATCAATATCCGTTCTATCCCGGCACCGGCGCCAGCAGCGAGACCGGTACCGGCAGCGGCGCGGGCTACACCCTGAATTTCCCCCTGCCTGCCGGCACCGGCGACGACGCCTACCTGACGGTCTTCGAGCAGGCCATCCTGCCGCGCGCCCTGGCATACCGTCCCGACTGCGTACTCGTGTCCGCCGGTTTTGATGCCCACTATGCCGACCCCCTGGCCCACATGCAAGTGAGCGAGGCAGGATATCGGCGCATGACCGAGGTGGTCAAGGAAATCGCCGCCGCCTGTTCCCGGAACCGCCTCATCTCGGTTCTCGAAGGCGGCTACAACGTGGAAGCCCTGGGACGCAGCGTGACCACACACGTAGCAACTCTACGGCAAGACCCTTAACGGCTGAGCGGAATTGCTGACAACATGCGCTACGTCTATTTAGACCACAATGCCACAACGCCTGTGCTGCCCGACGTGCTCGAGGCGTTGCTGCCCTATCAGCGCGAGGCTTTCGGCAACCCGTCGAGCGTGCACCATTACGGCCGGCGGGCGCGGGTGGCCGTCGATGACGCCCGCGACGAGGTCGCCGAAGTGCTGGAGGCGCCCGCGTCGTCGGTCATTTTCAGCAGTGGCGGCACCGAGGCCAACAACACCATCATCAAGGGCGTGGCTCAGGCGCGCCGCGAGCACGGCCGCCATCTGGTCACCTCGCAGATCGAGCATCCCGCCGTCCTCGACGCCTGCGCCGCTCTCGAACGGCAAGGCTACGAAGTCACCTACGTACCGGTGGACGAACGCGGGCTCGTCGATCCACAGGCGGTGCGCGACAGCCTGATCGATCAGACCATTCTGGTATCTATCATGGCTGCCAACAACGAAGTCGGCACGTTGCAGCCCATCGCCGATATTGCCCGTCTGGTGCGCGAACGCGGCATCCTGATGCACACCGACGCGGTTCAGGCATTTGGCAAAGTGCCGCTGTCGGTGGACCATCTGGGGGTGGATTTTCTTTCCTTTTCCGGGCACAAGATATACGCCCCGAAGGGGATTGGCGGCTGGTACGAGCGTTCGCCCGCGGCGCTGCAACCCCTCCTGCACGGCGGCCATCAGGAGCGCGGGCGGCGTTCCGGCACCGAGAACGTCCCCGGCATCGCCGCGCTGGGCAAGGCTTGCGCCATCGCCACTGGCGACATGGCAGCCGAAGGCGAGCGCCAGCGGCAGCTTCAGCAGCGCTTGGAACACGGCATCCGGGAACGCATTGGCGAGGTACGCATTCAGGGCGAAGACGCGCCGCGGCTGCCGGGCACCACGAACGTCGCTTTTGCCGGGGCGGAGGGCGAGGCGCTGATGATGAGCCTCGATCTGCAAGGGGTGGCCATTTCGACCGGTTCGGCGTGCAGTTCCGGCTCGTTGGAGCCGTCGCACGTGCTGCGGGCCATGCGCGTGCCGCGACTCTATTTGCACGGGGCGTTGCGGATCAGCCTGGGGCGCGCCACCATGACGGACGACGTCGATTACGTCCTTGACATCCTGCCGGACATCGTGGCGCAAGCCCGCAGCGTGTGAGGCGGGACGGAAAGAGAGGACACGGCATGCGATACTCGGATGCGGTTCACGAGCATTTCGACAATCCCCGCAATATCGGTGCCATCGAACACCCCGACGCGGCGGCGGAAGTTTCCAACCCGGCCTGCGGCGACATCATGCACCTCACCCTGCGCATCGTCGACGCACGCATCGCCGAGGCCAAATTCAAGACGATGGGCTGTCCGGCAGCCATCGCTGCCGGGTCGGTGACCACTGAGCTACTCATCGGACGCAGCGTCAACGAACCCATACCGCTGACGCGCGTCGAGGTGAACGAGGCGCTCGGCGGCCTGAGCCCGCAGAAGGTGCATACGTCCGTCCTCGCCGAGGACGCCGTGAAGGCTGCTGTCGGGGATTACCGGCGGCGGCAGGCGACATAGCCCTTGCCAGATCACCGGATCACAATAACCTCGATACCCAGGTCCAGAGCCATCCAGGCGTGGTCTGCCGTCATCACAGGAAGCCCCAGCGATACCGCCAAAGCCAAACAGGCACGATCACCGAGCGACAGGCCGTGTTCGCGCGTCTGACGGCGCAACAATCCCGCCCGCCGGGCCTGGGCGACATCGACGTCATGAACCGTAAGCGGCAGTGCCTCGAGGACGCCGATGGTATCGGCATCGTCGAGGCCGTTATCTACCAGCTTCGCAATGACCTCGGAAAAATTCGCCGCGCTTATCGAGGCGTCCATCCAGACATCTTCGACCCGTGCTGCGCCGGGCTCGCCGTTGACGACTGCAAGCACAGCCGAGGCATCAAGAACGACCATCATTCGCTATCCTCACGCTGTGCCTCGGCGCGCCTTTCGGCGATCAGGTCATCAATCACAGAAACGCCTTCCGGCACTTCTTCTCGCATCCTCCTCTGCAGCTTCAAGACTGCCGCCTTGGGTGTCAGCACCCGCAGTTCTCCTTCGACCACACGAGCCGTCAGATAGCCGCCCTCATCAATCAGCATGGCCGACCGCATTTTGGCGGGGATCACCATGCGTCCGTCTGCAAGAAGGCGAATCCTCTGAGATTCGACGTCTCCGGGTTCATCGGGCATGGGACATGGGGCTTGTGTGGCTTCGGTTTTCGGCCGGGCTCGCACCAAAACGTTCCACACGTGCTGGTAACGTTTGCCCAGAAATCTGGCGATGTCGGCTCGCATGTATCCAGCAGCATCAAGGGCACGGATCTTCGTGGATATCGTAGGCAAGCCTTCCACGACGCGTTTCATCTCGACGGCATCCGCTTGCATATATCGCTCCTCGAACCGTCTCAGGTGCTTTTCTGACAGTACTCTGACAGTACAATGAAAGACAACAGCATTGCGACAATTAACAATGAGTATTGTCATACTAAAACGTACTTGTCATTCGTATCAATGCAGACGTGTTTGGCAACGTTCGCTGTCGGCCGACTGAAGACACACGACGGTCTACTGCGCCCGACGGGCGAAAGGCCCCCTTGCCTTGCGACCTGGTGAAACAAGCAAAACGAGCACCATGCCGGAAAGGTCATTGGTAGACATGTCAAACGGCGATATCACGTGGAACGCCGGCTTGCTTGTGGTGGCGAGCATGCAGGCGGTGCAAGCGTGATGGTTGGGGAGGAGAATGGACGTTCAGGGGGGGGGTGGTCTTTGCACGCGGTTGGAGTAGAAGCCAACAGAGGCGGGTCGGAGCATTTCGAAAATCCGACCTACCTCAGACACAAGCCATCAAAGCCGGATAAGCCTGGACTACCGATCAATCTCACCCAGCACGATGTCCAGGCTGCCGATCACCGCGACGGCGTCAGCGATCAGCATGCCGCCGTGGTTCATGGCGTTCAGAGCGCTGATGGCGGTAAAACACGGTGAGCGCGCCTTGCAGCGGAACGGCTTCTCGGTGCCGTCGCTGACCAGGTAGAAGCCCAACTCGCCGCGTGGCGATTCGGTGCGTAGATACGCCTCGCCCTTCGCCGGGCGAATGCGTCGCGGCATGGCCTCGTTGGGGTCGCCGCCCGGCATCTGATCGACGACCTGCCGGATAATTTTCAGCGACTCCAGCATCTCGCGCACCCGCACGATGTAGCGGTCCCAAGCCGAGCCCAAGACGCCGAACTCGCCCATCGCCACCGGCACGTCGAATTCAAAGCGATCATAAATCCCGTAGGGCTCTTCCTTACGCAGGTCCCATTTGACGCCGCTGCCCCGCAGATTCGGACCACCGATGCCGTAACTGATGGCATCTGCCGCGGTCAGGACGCCGATCGAAGCGGCGCGCTCGATGAAGATCTTGTTCGACGACAGCAGATCGTTCAACTCCTGGACGCGCGGCTCGAAGTAGGTAATGAATTCCGTAACCTTGTCGGTGTAGCCCGCCGGCAGGTCGTGCGCCACGCCGCCGATCCACAGGTAGTTGTAAAGTAAGCGCGCACCGCTTGCCCATTCAAACAGGTCGAGGATCTTTTCGCGATCGCGGAGGCACCAGAAGAAGGGCGTCATGGCGCCCAGGTCCAGGCCGTAGGTAGCGATGGCCAGCAAATGACTGGCGATGCGCTGCAGCTCGGCCATGAGCACGCGGATGTATTCCAGGCGCTCGGGAAACTCCTTGAGCCCCATGAGCTTTTCCACCGCCAGCACATAGGCCAATTCCTGATTCATGGCGCTCAGGTAGTCCATACGGTCGGCGTAGGGGATCACCTGCGGGTACGTCATCGCCTCGGCGTGCTTCTCGAAGCAGCGATGCAGGTAGCCGAGGTGCGGCGTAATGTGCTTCACCAACTCCCCGTCCGTGACGATTTCAAGCCGCAGCACCCCGTGCGTGCTGGGATGTTGCGGTCCCATCTGCAGGACCATGTCGTCGCCCTGCCGCTCGTAACTGATGCCAAACTCATCGCCGGCGGTTTGCCGTGCCATTGCGGACATGTTGGTTTCCTGCTCGAGATCAGGCCGTTGCGGTAGCGGATTTCTCGGACGCCTTCGCCTCTTTCCTGGCTGCTTCCGCCTCGTCGAATTGGCGGGCCTTTTCTTCCAGCTCGGCGGCGTGTCGGGGCGTCATGTTGACGAAGTGATAAACCAAGCCATAGCGATCCGGCGAAGAATCCTCGAAGCTCGGGGTCATGTAAATGCATTCAGTGGGGCAGGGGAAGGTGCACAGGTCGCAGTAGCAGCACTTGACCATGTCGATGTCGAACTTGGTGACATGCAGGCGCTTCTTGTGGCCGGTGGTTGTCGCCTCGACCTCGCCGGGGATGGCCTTGACGGTGTCGATGCTGATGCACTGCACCGGGCAGACACGTTCGCACTGCAGGCAGCCGATGCAGTCGTCCATGTTCACGAACAGTTGCATGCGGGAGTTTGTCGGCAGTTCCCAGCGCTCCTCCGGGTATTGCATGGTGACGGCCGGGGTGAACAGCTTGCGCCACGTCATGCTCAGCCCCACCAAGGGTGTCCAGAAGCCTTCCCAGATGTTCTGAAAGTATTGCAGCACGGTTAAATCCTTCGTTTAGGCGGGGTCCTCGCGGTCCTGAAAGCGATAAACGTCCATGCCGATCTCCGGCGGGTCGCCCTCGTAGGGAACGGGAATACCCTGGTAGAACTCCTGGACCTGATAATCCTTGAGCAGCGGGTGACCTTCCCAGTCGTCCGGCAGCAGGATGCGGCGGTGATCGGGGTGCCGGTCAAAACGCATGCCGAAGAGATCGAATGCCTCCCGCTCATGCCATTCGGCGGTGCGCCAGATGTCGCATACCGTTGGCACCACGCCGTCTTGCCGCGGCACCTCCACTCGTAGGGTGATGGTGTGCCGGAGCGAGGTCGAGTGAAGATGATAGACAACGCCGAGGCTGCTCTTCTCCTCGCCATAATCCACGCCGCTCAAACACATGAGTGAATCGAACATCATGCCCGGTTCGCTGCGCAGATAAGCGCCAACGTCGTGGATGGCGGACGCCTCGACCGTTACCGTCGGGTCGATAGCGTCGGCTTCAAAGGCCGTCACGGCCTCTCCAAAGCGCTGCTGAAGGGCGCCGTGAATCGCCTCAGGGGTCATGCTGACGGGTCCTTAAAGGGGGGGATAGATCTAGGATTTTCCGCTCTTGGTGCGCATGGCCCGCGAGCGGGCGCGTGCCACGATAACGCGCTCTTCCTTGTTGAGGTCCTTGAACGGACGGCTGAGCAATTCCGGCGGCACCTCCGCCATGGGGTCGTCGCCGTCGGCGTCCGTACTGGCCGTGGCCAGCGCGGCAGGAGCCTCTTCCGCCGCGGGTTCGGGCGCTGCAGCGGCTGCCGGCGCCGGGGCAGCCTCGGCCGGCGCGGACTCAAGCAGGCCGGATTTGGCCCGCATGGCCCGGGAACGGGCGCGCGCGACAATGACCTTTTCTTCCTTGCTCAGGTCCGTGAACGGCTTTTGCAGAAGGTCGGGCGGCACTTCCGCCATCGGATCGGCCATGGCCTCGGGGGCCGCCGCGACGGTTTCTGCCTCAACCGGCGCCGGGGCTGGAGCGGCAGCGGGTTCAGCGGGGCTGTCAGCCGGGCCGGCAACCGGCACACCGGCTTTGGCGCGCATGGCCCGTGAACGGGCGCGCGCTACCAAGACCCGCTCTTCCTTGCTGAGTTCCTTAAAGGGCCGGTTCATCAGCTCGGCGGGCACCTCGGTCTCCTCCACGGCGGCTGGCGCCGCTGCCGGGGCGGCAGCCGTTGCGGGTGCGGCTTTTTTCGGGGCAGCCTTGGCGACCTTGGCTGCGGCCTTGGCGGCAAGCTGCGGAGCGGGACGGATCAACTTCTCGGGTTCTTTGGGGATTTGGTACATGGCGCCGTGGCGGATTTTGTCTTGCAGCTTGACGAATGCCTCCAGCAGCGCCTCGGGGCGCGGCGGGCATCCGGGGATGTACACGTCCACCGGCACCACCTTGTCAACCCCCTTGAGCACGTGATAACCGTGATCCCAGTAGGGGCCGCCGGCGCTGGCGCAGGCGCCCATGGAAATGACGAATTTGGGTTCCGGCATCTGTGCGTACAGACGTCTGATGCGGCTGGCCATCTTCAGCGTCACGGTGCCCGCGACAATCATGACGTCCGACTGGCGGGGCGACGCTCGGAACGCCCCGGCGCCGAGGCGGTCCAGATCGTACCGCGGCCCCATGGTCGCCATCATCTCGATAGCACAGCAAGCGAGGCCGAAGGTCATGGGCCACAGGGAGGAGAGCCGTGCCCAGCTGAACAGCCAGATCACCCCCAGGAGCTTCATCAAGCGGGCCACCCGGTAGCTTCGCGCCCATTTGGTGAGCTCATCGGCTCTGGTGAGAAAGATCTGGTCGTCGATCTTCGTCCCCGCGAGCGCGCCTCTCTGTTGCGACCCAGGCAATGTGAAGCCTTTCACCATCCTGCTCTCTCCGTCAAACGCACTTGATTTTGTGAAGGAATTGCGGCCTGCGCGGCCCGTAAAACGCCCCTAACCATAGCGTAGCAGGATGCGCCGGTCAACCGCGGGCTGAGCCGTCGCCCTGGCACGAAAGGAGACGTCCGACGATCCTGCCGGTCGAAGAGTAACCGGTTGATACGGAAGGCATTGCGGGCGGTCCGGACAGTCCGTGGTCGGATACCCGGAACGCCCGCCAAGCTGGATCCTACTGGACGTAATCGTAGGAGCCGTTGCTCCACACGTAGAAGACGTACCCGGGCGCGGTCACGTCGCCCTTGGCGTTGAAACCGATGCCGCCGAGCACGGTCGAGAACTGGCCGGTATTGAGCGCTTCAACAACCTGGTCGAAGTCAGTCGAACCGGCCTTTTCAGCCGCCTGCGCCCACGCCTGGATGGCGCCGTACGTGTAGAGCACATAGCCTTCCGGCTCGATGCCGGCATCGCGGAAACGCTTCACGATCGGGGCGGCGTCGGGGTTCTTGCGCGGGTCGGGACTGAAGGTCATCAGCGTGCCCTCGCCGACGCTGCCGGTGATCTGCCAGTACTCCTGGGTGACCAGGGCATCGCCGGAGATCAACTGCGCTTCCAGCCCGCGGTCACGCGCCTGGCGTACAATCAGCCCGGCTTCGGTGTGGTAGCCGCCGATGTAGATGATGTCGATGTTGTTGGCCTTCATCTTGGACACCAGGGCTGCGTAGTCCTTCTCCCCGGCGGTGTAGGCTTCGTACATGGCTTCCTGCGCGCCGCGCTTGTTCAACTGCTTCAGGGTTTCGTCGGCCAGGCCCTTGCCGTACGCGGTCTTGTCGTGCAGGATAGCGATCTTGGCATCGGGATAGTTGTCCACGATGTAATTCCCCGCTACGATGCCCTGCTGATCGTCCCGCCCACAGACGCGGTAGACGCCCGGGCCGCCCTCGTCGGTGAGCTTCGGATTGGTCGACGCCGGCGAAATCTGCACGATGCCTTCCTCGTCATAGACGGCGGAAGCCGGGATGGACGAGCCGGAGCAGAAATGCCCGGCCATGAACACCACGCCCTTGTTCACCATCTGATTAGCCACGGCCACGGCCTGCTTGGGGTCGCAGGCGTCGTCGCCGAGCTCCAACCGCAATTGCTGCCCCAACACGCCGCCCGCGGCGTTGAGGTCTTGGACGGCCATCTCGGCGCCCGCCTTCATCTGCTCGCCGAACGAAGCATACTGGCCGGTCAGGGGACCAGCGGTGGCGATCACAATTTCCGCCTGGGCCGTCGAGGCGCCCAGAGCCAAAGCCGTTACGATGGCCAATAGGGTTACGGTAAGTCCGCGCATCAGCATCCTCTCCTTCCATTCATATGGGTAATGGGAGCCGCCCCACAAGCATCAGGCTGCGTCCGGCGTTTTCGCCCGCCAGGCAAACAGCCAGCGGCGTTCGTACATCCAGGGATATTGCTGAACCATCAGCCGCGCCCGATTGAGTCGGTAGGCGATGAACATGATGAACCACAACACGACGGCCGAGACCACATACCCGCTCGCCGCCAGAAACTCGCCATCGAAGAGTGCATAGGTGAGAAAACGCGACCCGAGGCTCAGCAGGAGGCTGTAAGGCAGGGCCGGCCAGAGCGATTTCCAACTCTCGGCGAGGGCCCCTCCGGTCATCCACGAGGCGATGCCGAACAATATAACATTTAGACCGATAAAAACACCAAGCGATGATCCCAGGATGCCTTCCAACGCTCTATGCTCCCTGATGCCCGCCTTCCAGGTAGGCCGCGTGGATTCTCGGATTGGCAAGCAACTCGGCCCCGGTTCCGGCCATGATGACTTCGCCCGTGGCCATGACGTAGCCCCGGTGCGCCAGCCGCAAGGCGTGATAAGCGTTTTGCTCCACCAGGAAAATGGTCACCCGCTGCTGCTCGTTGATCTCCTTGATCACCGCGAAAAGCTGCTTGACGATCAATGGGGCCAAGCCAAGCGACGGTTCGTCGAGCAACAGGAGTTTTGGGCGGCTCATCAGGGCGCGGCCGACGGCAAGCATCTGCTGCTCGCCGCCGGAAAGCGTGCCGCCGCGCTGGTTGCGCCTTGCCCGCAGGAGCGGGAAGAGGTCGAAAACGCTCGCCATGTCGTCCGCGAAATAGGCGTCGTCGGTGGAGAGGGCGCCCATGCGCAGGTTCTCGATGACCGTCATGCGCGGAAAAATGCGCCGCCCTTCCGGGGCCTGGGCGACGCCGCGATGAATGATGTTGTGCGTTGGCAGGTCGGTAATGTCCTGGCCATCGAAATAAATGCGCCCGCTGGCGGCGCGTGGGTTGCCGCAGATGGTCATCAGCAGCGTCGACTTGCCGGCCCCGTTGGCGCCGATGAGCGTGACGATCTCGCCCTCTTGGACCTCGACGTCGACGCCCTTCAGCGCCTCGATCTGGCCGTAGAAGGTGTGCACTCCCTGAATACTGAGCATCATGCCGTTCCTGCGTTGTCGTCCGTTCCCTCCGGCTGCGCCCGCATGGTGTCGCTGACCACGGGCGGCAACTCGCCCTCCTCTTCTTCCCCGAGATAGGCCCGGATGACCACCGGGTCGTTACGCACCTCGGTCGGCGTGCCGTCGGCGATCTTGCGTCCGTAATCCAGCACCACGATGTGGTCCGAGATGCCCATGACCACGTTCATGTCGTGCTCGATGAGCAGCAGGCCGATTCCTTGCTCGTCGCGGATGTTGCGCAGCATCGCATTCAGTTCCGCGGATTCGCGCGGATTGAGGCCGGCAGCGGGCTCGTCGAGGCAGAGCAGAAACGGATCGGTGCACATGCAACGGGCGATTTCGAGCCGCCGTTGGGCGCCGTAGGGCAGGTTGTCGGCTTCCCAATCGGCGACGTCCAGAAGCTGTACCTTGTCCAGCCACTCGCGCGCCTTGGCGATGGCTTGCCGCTCGGCACGGCGGTAGCGCGGCAGCCCCAGCAGCCCGGCAACCGTAAACGCCGAGGCCTTCATGAGGACGTTGTGCTGCGCCACGATCAGGTTTTCCAGGACGGTCATGCGGCCGAACAGCCGGATGTTCTGAAAGGTCCGCGCCACGCCGCCGCGCTGCGCGATGCGGAACCCTTCCATGCGTTCCAGCAGCATCGTGCCATTGGGGTGATGCAGGGCGAGCCGCCCGACGGTGGGCTTGTAGAAACCGGTCAGGCAGTTGAAAACCGTGGTTTTGCCGGCGCCGTTCGGGCCGATGATGGCGGTAATTTCCCCCTTCCTGGCCTCGAAGGACAGGTCGTCGATGGCCAGCAGGCCGCCGAAGCGCATCGTCATGTGCCCAACGGTCAGCAACACGCTGTTGTCGCTCGCCGCTTGCGTCATGTCGCACCTCGTCCCTTGCCGTAGAGCAGCAGGGTGGGCTCGCGGTGGGCCAGCAGGCCGCGCGGACGCCACACCATGATGCCCACCATGGCGGCGCCGAAGACCAGCATGCGGAACTGCGCCAGCTCGCGGCCGAGCTCGGGCAGAACGATCAGCAGCACCGCCGCCAGCACCACGCCGAGCTGGCTGCCCATGCCGCCCAGCACGACGATGGACAGGATGATGGCCGACTCGATGAACGTGAAGCTCTCCGGGCTGATGAACCCCTGCCGGGTGGCGAAGAAGGCGCCCGCGAAGCCCCCGAACAGCGCCCCCAGGCCGAACGCCGTCAGCTTGGTGTTCGTCGGGTTGATGCCGAGCGACCGGCAGGCGATCTCATCCTCGCGCAGCGCCTCCCAGCCGCGTCCGACGGGCAACTTGCGAATGCGCTGCGTAAACAGGTTGGTCAGCAAGGCGAGCGCCAGAATCAGGAAATACAGAAAGATCACCCGATGCTGGCCGGAGTAGGGGATATCGAAGTACTGATGAAACGCCGTGATGCCCTCGGTTGGCCGGCGCGTGAACTCAAGACCGAGGAAGGTCGGGCGGGGGATGCGGGAAATGCCGTCGGGGCCGTTGGTGACCTCGTACCAGTTCAACAGGATGAGCCGAACGATCTCGCCGAATCCGAGCGTCACGATGGCCAGATAGTCGCCGCGCAGTCGCAGCACCGGAAAGCCGAGCAGAACGCCCGCCAGGGCCGCAAGTACGCCGGCCAGGGGCAGACAGATCCAGAACGACAGGCCAAATTGCGTCGCCAGCAGGGCGTAGGAGTAGGCGCCGACCGCGTAGAAGGCCACGTAGCCCAGGTCCAGCAGGCCCGCCAGCCCGACCACGATGTTCAGCCCCCAGCCGAGCATGACGTAAATGAGGACGGTGGTCGCCGTGTCGATGAGGTAGCGGCTGGAAAACGGCATGAACGGCAGGAGGACCGCCACGGCCAGGATGACGACGCCGATGGTCGTCGAGCCCGCCGAGGCGCCGCGCGCGATGCGGTCCATCAGACCCGCGCCGCCGTCGCTGCGCGTCGCGACGCCGCGGCGCTCGCGCAGCACGATCAGCAGGACGCGGCCGAGGAACACAATCGCCACGGCAACAATGACGAAGAGGGGACGAAAATCAAGATTGAGCCCGACGAGGGATTCCGTGGTCCGAAAGCCGGCCATGGGCAACGCCAGCAGCAACGCAACGAGCGCCGCCAGCCCTGCCTCCTTGAACATGTCGGTCAGCGTGTTCTTGTGACCCCCGTCCGGCGCCATGGCGCCGCCGGGCAATGGGTGCTCTGCCATCGTCTCAGACCTTTTCGATCTCGGGTCTGCCGAGCAGGCCGTAGGGCATGAAGATGAGAACGAGCACGAGGATCGAAAACGTTGCCACGTCCTTGTACTCGATGCTGAAATAGCTCGACCAGAACGACTCGATGAGACCAATGAGGAGGCCGCCCAGCATGGCGCCGGGCAGCGAGCCGATGCCGCCGAGAACTGCCGCGGTGAAGGCTTTGAGGCCGGCCAGGAATCCGATGAAGAAGTCGATCACGCCCCAGTACAGCGTCACCATCACCCCCGCAACCGCTGCCAAGGCGGCCCCCATGACGAACGTCAAGGCGATGGTCTTGTCGACGTTGACGCCGACCAGCGCCGCCATGGCGCGATCCTGCTCGCAGGCCCGTTGCGCCCGTCCCAGCTTGGTCTTGCCGATCAGCAGCGAGAACGCCACCATGAGCGCCACGGTGAGCACGATGATGATCAACTGCAGATAGCTCAGCATCACCGCGAACCCATCCGTCTCCGCCAGCACCATCCCGCCCGTCAGCACCGGCTGGATGGGTTTCACCCGCGCGCCTTGCAGAATCTGCACGTAGTTTTGCAGGAAGATCGACATCCCAATGGCGGAGATCAGCGGCGCCAGGCGCGGCGCGCCCCGCAGCGGACGGTAGGCGAGGCGCTCCAGCGTCCAGCCATACACCGCGGTGAACAGCATCGACATGACGAGCACCAGCAGCAGAACGAGGGGCACAAACGTCACCCCCGCCAAACCCAGCAGCAAAAACGTGATGATGGCGATGAACGCCCCCAGCATGTAAATCTCGCCGTGAGCGAAATTGATCATGCCGATGATGCCGTAGACCAGCGTGTAGCCGATGGCGATCAGGCCGTAGATCGACCCCAGGGTCAGGCCGTTGATCAGTTGCTGCGTAAAGTAAGCCATAAGGTATGCGGTGGGCCTGTTGTTTGGATGGAAACATCAATGCCAACGTCCAAAGCCGCCATGGTATCGCAAAACCGGAGGCGGTTCCAATAAACCGCGAATGGGTCACAGGCTCGCCGCGAAACCCCTCACCCTACGGCTTGTCGGCGAGTACCAGGGCCAGATGCGTGGGCAGCGGGATTTGCCGGGTGTTGGCGAAGCCCTCGTCGGACAGCCAACCCGCCACTTCGTCGCCAAAGCGGTCGCTGGCGCCGGGGTCGAAGCCCACCACCACGTACATGTCCATCATGGTGTCCAGGAAGCTGCGCGCGGCGCTGTGGTCGACGCGCATGAAATCCTGCACGATGACCAGGCCGCCCGGCTGCAGGGCGCCGAGGGCGCGGCGGAACACCGCTCGGCAATCCGCTTCGGATTTGATCAGCACCACCCCGGAAATCAGCACCACGTCGTAATCGCTCGCCAGCTCCAGCGTGTTGAAATCACCCGGCACGAGGGTGATACGGTCCTGCAGCCCCGCCGCTTCGACCAGCGGGCGGGCGACCTCCAGCGGCTCCACCTGGTCGACGACGTCGGCGCGCAACGCCGGATTGGCGGCGCACAGGGCGATGCTGTAGCTGGCCGCGCCGCCCCCGAGGTCGAGCATCTTGCGCCTGCCGTCGAGCGCCACGCTCTGCACCAGATAGGCGCCCTGACCCGCGGTGGCGCGGTTGTGCTGGCCGAGCATGTAGTCGGTCCAATACGTCGGCACGTCGACGAAACCGTTCTCGAACGGCAGTTCCGTGCGGCCCTCCTTGATGAGCTGGTCGAGCTTGCCCCAGGTGTGCCAGTAATTGGTGATATGCAAAACCAGGTCGCCCACGTAGGTCGGCTTGTCAGGGATCAAGAAGGCCGCCGCCTGCGCCGAGTCGGTATAGAGCTCGCCCTGTTTGTCGAGCAATCCCAGCGCCACGCACGCCTCCAGAAAGGCCTCCATGAAGCGCCGGTTGGCGCCGCACGCCTGTGCCACGTCGTCACACGGCAGGGCTTGATTCTGCAAGAGGGCAAAGACGTTCAGCTTGATACCCGCTCGCAGAACCGCCGAGTTCCAGAAGTTGCGGCTCATCTCGTTGACGCGCTCGGCGGCAAGATTCTCTACCGGGGGGCGATGCTCGGTCATGGCGTTCCTTTTCGAGGTCAAGATGGGGGTCGCGCTACCACGAATCCCCCTCTCCCTAATCCTCCCCCACCGAGGGGGGGGGACCAGAGAACTGAACCTCTCCCGCGACAGGATTTTGCTCCCTCTCCCCTGGCAGGAGAGGGTAGGGGTGAGGGGGAAATCCCGGTGAGGTGCTCCCTTAATGTAGGTAGCTGTTGCAGAAACGGGTGCGGTTGTAGCACGACTCGCCGGGAGGCGTCAAACCGCGGCGCCATGCGGCGCAGGGGCCAAATTGACACCCCGCGAGCCTGCGTGCTAGCTTCGTGGCCCACGAACTTGCGGTTCCAGCAGACACTTTGTGACCCCGCGAATCCGACCCCATTTACCGTCTGGAGACAGCCATCATCATGAAAGCGATTACCTTCGCAACCTGCGGAGGACCCGACGTGCTGCGCCTGGAAGACGTCGCCGAGCCCACCCCCACCGCCGATGAGTTGTTGGTGCGCGTGCGGGCCAGCGCCCTCAACCGCGCCGACACCATGCAGCGGCGCGGCCACTACCCGCCGCCGCCCGGCGAGTCGGACATCCTCGGCCTCGAACTCGCCGGCGAGGTGGAGGCGGTCGGCGCCAACGCGTCGAGCTTCAAGCCGGGCGACCGCGTCTTCGGCCTGGTCGGCGGCGGCGGCTACGCCGAGAAAGCCTGCATCGATTACCGGATGGCCATGCCCATTCCAGACGATTGGGACTTCGTTAAGGCAGCGGCGGTGCCCGAGGTCTTTTTCACCGCCAACGAGACCTTGTTCACCTTGGGGCGGCTGGACAAGGGGGAAACGGTGCTTATTCACGCCGGCGCCAGCGGGGTGGGAACCGCCGGCATTCAGATGGCGCGGCAAGCGGGCGCGCGAGTGCTGGTTACGGTGGGTTCAGAGGAAGGCCGCAAGGTGGGCGGCGCCAAGGTGGCGTGCACCGTGGCGCTGGGCGCCGAGGCGGGCATCAATTACAAGACGACCGATTTCGCGGCGCGAGTGCTGGAACTGACCGACGGCGCCGGCGTCGATCTGGTGCAGGACTTCATCGGCGCCGCCTACTGGCAAAACAATCTCAAATGCCTGAAAACGGCCGGTCGGCTGGTGCTGGTCGGCCTCATGGGCGGCGCCAAGGTGGAAGCCGATCTCGGCCTCATGCGCAAGCGCCTGCAGGTCATCGGCTCGGTCATGCGCAGCCAGCCGCTGGCGAACAAAATCACCATCACCGAGCGCTTCCGCAGCCGCTGGCTTCCCGAGCTCGAAAGCGGCCGCCTGCAGCCCCTCATCGACACCTCATTCCCGCTCGCCGAGGCCGCCGCGGCGCACCAGTACATGGAAGACAACCGCAACGTCGGCAAGATCATGCTGGTGATGGATTAGCGCGCTTTCGGAGCTCAGCGGCAGAGCGGACGAAGGCGCGCCGGGACCTGCCGCGCTACTGAGCGCAGAGGGCCAGGGTGAGGACCTCACTGTCGGACAAGTCGGGACGTCTGCCCGGACGCCGGGGTTTGAGAGGGGCGTCATGTTGCGGATAGAGCTTGGCGGATATCTTCCTGATGCCATCAGATACGAAAATGCTCGAGCGGGGAGGTAGCGGACGTGTCCGGCGCCGGCAAGCCCATTTATCAAGCGATCGACCACACCGGCGACCTCGGCATGCTGGTGTTCGGCGCCGACCTGCACCAACTGTTCGCCCACGCCGCCTGGGGCCTGTTCGACCTGATGACCGACGCCGAGCGCATCGAGCCGCGCCTCAACCGGGACCTGACCGTCGAGGCTATCGACCTGGAGGACCTCATGGTGCGCTGGCTCGGCGAGTTGCTCTACGCCTACGACACACATCGATTCCTGGCTGTGAACGCAGCCTTCCACACCCTGGAGCCGACCCGCCTGCGAGCCACCCTGCGCGGCGAGACGTTCGACGCCGCGCGCCATCCCATCGACACCGAAATCAAGGCCGTCACCTACCACCAGATCGCCGTCGAGCGGCTTGGCGCCGGCTGGCAGGCACGGGTCATATTCGACATCTGATCCGCCCGCCCGGCGGCCTGCTTCAGCCCCGCGGGGTTGACTTGCGGCCCCATGTCATCAAGAATTGCCGTGTTCTCAGACAGTTTCGTGCCTTGAAAATTGGCGTGCAGACCGCATATCGGGTTGAGGAAGAGGGCTGAAAGAGCAGGGGATGAACCGTTCAGGAAGGCGTTTTGGGATCGTGGCAGCCGTCGCAGCGATGGTACTGGTCGTCACCTCCGGCACGGCGCTGGCCGCTTACCAGATCGGCATGATCGCCTTTATCGGAAGTCAGGGACTCTCTGAATACTTACCAACATGCCAGTTGATTGCTGCCATTTGATAGATACAAGTGACGGAAACTGCCTCTGTCACCGGGTGCTTTCGGTTTCGTAACAATCCTGTTTTCACCCTCACATAGGAGTTGACGGAACGATGAACGATCAAAGATATGCACAGGGCTTTGTCCTCGTTATCGCCTGTTTACTGGTCGCGGTTTCGGTCGTGATGGCGCAGGAGCCTGAGAAGAGTCCGATCAAAATCGGCGGGGCGATCGGGGTGAACTTTATATACGGGGACTACGATGATGCCCGAGGCGAAGGAGTCGGCGCTACTCGCCTTGACGTTTTCCGCTTGAATGCCGATCTGGGCCATCAGAACGTCATCGGCAGGGTCGAGTATCGCTGGTACGAGAGTTACAGCATGTTTCATACGGCATGGCTGGGGTACGATTGGGGCGGTTCGCGCACTCTCAAGGCCGGCATCGTGCGGGTACCTTTCGGACCGACGGCGTATGGCGTCTCCAGCAGTTATTTTTTCGACCAGCATTATTATGTCGGGCTCGTTGACGACATGGATCTGGGAATCAGATGGAGCGGGGCTTTTGACAAGCTGGCGCTCGACGTCGGTTACTTCCCGAGCAGCGAATTCCAGACGTATGGGGAAAGTCTTGAGAGTTCGCGGTATGCCTATGATGTGGTTAGGAGGAGAACGGATGGCGGAAACGGGTTCGAGGAGCAGCACCAGTTCAACCTGCGCGCAATCTATGCGCTGGAAGGCGGGACTGAGGTGGGCGCGTCGCTGCAATACGGATTGTTGCAGGGAACGAACGTAGGGGACGACGACAGCAACGACCACTACGCCCTTTCGGGGCACGTGAAAAACGCCTTTGGGAAGTTCACCCTCTACTCACAGTTGACATATTACGTGTACAACATTACGGACGAGACGCCCTGGATGAACGACGACCTGATTCCCATGGGGGCTTACGATGGCCCATCGCTGGTTGCTTCTGAGGGGATCGTGCCCGCGCTGTGTCTTTACGCTATAACGGCGTAGACGCGTCGAGTGTCTCGTGGGTGGACAGCGTGACGCCGTATGTGGAGTGGAGTTCTATCCTGAAATCGGCGGACGGGTACAATGACAGCACGCTGGTGACGGTGGGAGCCGTCTGGACGATCTACGGCGCCCTGTACATGTACAGCGAGCTGGCGTTTTCCGACGGCAACTTCTGGATAGGCAGTGACGGGGATTTTGGCGCCAACGAGAACAATCCGTGGAATTGGCGGATTAATTTCAATTTCCGCTATTACTTCTAGCGTATCTCAATACGCTGGTAATTGGTCACAGTTGCTACGAATGACTTCTAACTTCGCAAAGCCGAAAAGGAGCAAGCGATGAAGCGTTCAGGAAGGCGTTTTGGGATCGTGGTGGCCGTCGCGGTGATGGCGCTGGTCGTCACCACCGGCATGGCGCTGGCCGACTGCGGCAAGGTGGCCGTCGGCGAGATGAACTGGAATTCGGCGCGTGTGATTGCCAACCTCGAGAAGTTCATCCTCGAGGCGGGCTACGGCTGCGAGGTCGAGTTGTTGCAGACTTCTACCGTGCCGGCCATGACCTCGATGGTAGAGAAAGGCGAGCCCGACATCGCCTCGGAAATCTGGATCAATTCGGTCCGGGAGACCTTTGAAAACGGCGTCGCCGAGGGCCGTATCGTGTCGGCCGGCAACGTGCTGACCGATGGCGGCGTGGAGGCGTGGTGGATTCCCGCCTACTTGGCCGAGGCGCATCCCGACATCCGCACCCTGCAGCAGGTGATGGCCAACGCGCAGTTGTTCCAGGATCCGGAGGACCCGTCCAAGGGCCGTTTTTACAACTGTCCGTCGGGCTGGGGCTGCAAGATCATCAACAACAATCTCTTCCGCGCCTACGGCATGGGCGAGAGCTTCAACAACTTCGATCCGGGGTCGGGCGAGGGGCTGTCGGGCGCCATCGCCAAGGCGTACGAGCGGCAGGAGCCATGGTTCGGCTACTACTGGGCGCCGACTTCCATTCTTGGCAAATACCCCATGGTGATGATCGAATTGGCCGGCTTCGACGCCGAGGGGCACGCGTGTAATACCAGGGAGAACTGCGATACGCCGCACGCCGGCCGCTATCCCCCCTCCCAGGTGCTGGCGATGACGACGAAGGCCTTCGCCGACAGCCACGCCGAGGAGTTCGCCTTCCTCGGCAGCATCTCCATTCCCAACGACGTGATGAACGCCGTGCTGGCCTGGGGCGAGGACAATCAGGCCGAGGGCAACGAAATGGCCGGCTATTTCATCGTGAAGCACGAGGAATTGTGGTCGTCCTGGCTGCCGGCGGACGTGGCGGCCAAGGTGAAAGCGGCCCTGAAATAAGCGACAACGGGTGGCGCACAGCGCGTCCGCCGCCCACGGGTACGCCAATTCCCGGCGGCGTCGCCGGTTTGCGGAGGCCAGGAATCGTGCCGTTGCTGGAAGACATCCTCGCCATGCTTGGCCTGCACGCCGCCTGCAACCCGGAAGACGGCGGCAGCGAGCAACTCTTCGCGCTCAATCGCGAGGCGCCGAATTTCCCGTCCCTGGATCAATTCAGCGCTGCCTGCCCCGCCCTGCCCCGCATCCGCGACCTGCAAAAGGCCGTTGACACCGGTTATAAGAACTTCACCCGCTCGTGGGGCGACCTCATCGAGTCTTTCTTCAACCCCTTCCTCGATTTCCTCATCTGGACCGAAAACCTGCTGGTCAGCGCGCCGTGGTGGCTGACCCTCGTCATCATCACCGCTATCGTCTATCTGATGACCCGGCAGCGGCTGCATACCGTGGCGGTCCTCCTGGTGCTGTCGGTCATCGGATTTTTCGGTATGTGGGACGACGCCATGCGGACGCTGTCGTTCATTCTCGTCTGCACCCTTATCTGCATCCTTTTCGGTATTCCCATCGGCGTGCTGATGGCGCGCCACAGCCGCATGCGCAGCACCGTCACCCCCGTCCTGGACGTCATGCAGACGATGCCGAGCTTCGTGTATCTGATCCCGGTCGTCATGCTGTTCGGGGTCGGCAAGGTGCCCGGCGCCATCGCGGTGATCGCCTACGCCATTCCGCCTGTCATTCGTCTCACCGATCTGGGTATCCGCTTGGTTGACCAGGAAGTGCTGGAGGCGAGCGAGGCGTTCGGCGCCAGCAATTGGCAGAAGCTGATCGACGTTCAGATACCGCTGGCGATGCCGAACATCCTGGCGGGGGTCAATCAGACGATCATGATGGCGCTCGCCATGGTCGTCATCGCCTCGATGGTTTCGGTGCGCGGCCTGGGGATCGAGGTGCTGGAAGCGGTGACCAATCAGTATCTCGCCAAGGGTCTGTTCAACGGCCTGGCCCTGGTGGCGTTCGCCATCATGTTCGACCGTGTGACGCGGCAGACGATTTTGCAGAGCCAGAAGCACGTACAGGAGTAACGACAGCATGGTTAACAACAACTGTGTCTTTTCGGACTTTGGTTGTTGTTTTTGAGATTGCCGAGACCATAGACTCCGACCGTCTCAAGAAAGGCCAGGTTGCGCGCGGCGTTGAAATCGGCATGGGCCTCATGACCGCAGAAGACGCACGCAAACCGTTCTCCCTTGCGACTTCGCCGGTCCCACTTGAGACAGCGACTGCAACACTGCGACGTTTTCCAGGGGTTCTTCTGCTTCACGACGATCCCCCATTCCTCGCAATACTGCCGTATACGCTGCTCAGAGGCTTTGTAAAGCCAGTGGGACAGACGCCTGTTGAAGCGACGAGAGAACGTCCCTCGTTCTTCCCGTCTTGACGTACTTGAGCCTTTCGAGAACGAGCACGTCAAGGCGTGACCAATTGACCTGGTGAAGGGCCTTGCCTACCAGGTCGGAAATCTCCTTGAAAGTGTGTTTCTGGCGTTTAGCGAACGTCTGGATACGGTCGTAGATGTCTTGTCCGACATGCTGGCCGTCGCTGAACACGAAGCCTGAGACGTAGTTGGTATCCATGCCGACGATGCGCGGGCGCTTCCACCTGTAGGGTTTCGGCCGTTCCATGACCAGGATGACCTCGAGCCACAGACGCTTCCCGGTACGGCCAAGCCGCAAGGTGTTATCCAGTCGCCAGCCGTCCTTGAGTCGGCGACGGATGAGACGGCTGTTGTGGAAAGGAACTGTCAAGCCCTTGGGCGCACCGGAGCCGGTCAGAACGGCAGCATGATCGAAGTGGGCCTGGTGGTAGGCTTCAAGGCGGACAAAATGCGAATAGAGCGTTACCGTATGCCTGCGCAGGCGCGGCTTGCGATTGAAACCGTTTGCCTTGGCTGAGCGAATGATTTCTTTCGCCTGCTTGGCGAGCGCCTGAGCAAGCCGGGTCGTGATGCCGAAACGGTCGCGGATGCGGTGGACGGTTTCGAGGTCCGCCATCTGGCTGCTGAAGTCCCGACGTTGCCAGAACAGATCGACCGCGTACTGCGTCACGTCATGACAGAGGTGCAGGAAGTCTTTGAGCCTCTCGGCTTTGCGGGCGTTCAGGTCGTTGAGGTAGATGCGTGCTGTCCGTCGCATCAAGGGAGCTTTGGACTTCTTGTGCTGTTTGATCATCCAGCGTCTTTCAGGGCTTGAATCGCGGCCTGGGTCTTCTTGCCTCCCCGGCGCCTGCCGTAGAGCCTGGCGGCAAAGGACGTCATGATGGAGACAAGGTCTTCCATCAAGTCGTGCGTGGCTTCCTCAGCCGTGTTGACGACGTCGATGCGAAACGGCGCCAAGGCTTCGAACCACCAGAAGCCGACGCGCGTCAGGCGGTCCTTGTGCTCGACAACCAGCACGTCGAAGTCTCGCTCCTGAAGGAGTCGATGCAATTTCGGGCGTTCGTCGTTCATGCCGGAGGCGACCTCGCGGACGACGTGGACGATCTGATACCCGCGGGCGCTGGCGTAGGCTTTCAGACCGTCTGCCTGGGACTGCAAGGCGGCTTTATTCTCGGAAGACGATTCACGGACGTAGAGAGCACACCGGCTGTCGCTTGCGGCGCCAGCATGTCCGGTCTGCTGGTCGATCCAGTCAGCGGACACGTAGAGGCGTCCGGTTTCGGTTCTTCTAGCCGGGACGCGTCCTTCTCGTATCCAGCGGCGCAGGGTCCAACTGGCGACGCCGAGCATGGCGGCGGCTTGTGAAGGTCGGTACTGACGTTGTTTCATAGAGCACAGAATAATACAGAAAACAATAAAAGAAAAGGATTATTTACAATGCCGGAAGCCAAGATCGTCGTCGAGCAGCTTTACAAGATCTTCGGGCCAACGCCCGCCGCGGCGCTGGCGCGCGTCAAAGCGGGCGTCCGCAAGCAGAGCCTGCTCACCGAGTACGGGCACGTTCTCGGCTTGGCGGACATCAACCTGGCTATTGCGGACCAGGAAATCTTCGTGGTCATGGGGCTGTCCGGCTCCGGCAAGTCGACGCTCATCCGCCATTTCAATCGCCTGATCGAGCCAACCCAAGGCGCCATCAGCATCGACGGGCAGGACGTGCTGGGGCTGTCGCGCCGCGACCTGGAGCTGTTCCGGCGCCACAAGATGAGCATGGTCTTCCAACGCTTCGGGCTGCTGCCGCACCGTACCGTGCTGCAAAACGTCGGGTACGGCCTGGCGGTGCAGAACGTCGGCAAGGCGGACGTCGACCACCGGGCCATGCACTGGATCGAGCAGGTGGGGCTGGAGGGGTTCGAGGATCACTATCCGGGGCAGCTTTCCGGCGGTATGCAGCAGCGGGTCGGCTTGGCGCGCGCCCTGGCCACCGACCCCGAAATTCTCCTCATGGACGAGGCCTTCAGCGCCCTTGATCCGCTCATCCGCAGCAGTATGCAGGACCTGCTGCTGGAACTGCAGGCCAAGCTCAACAAGACCATCGTGTTCATTACGCACGATCTCGATGAAGCCCTGAAACTGGGCGACACCATTGCTATTCTCAACGACGGCGGGGTGGTGCAAACGGGCGATCCGCAGGACATCATCATGAATCCGGCCAACGACTACATCCAGAATTTCGTGCAGGACATCAACCGCGCGCGGGTAATCCGGGCGCGCTCAGTCATGGAGCCCGTTGCGGCAGCCAACGGGGCCAGCCTGCAGGCCGAGGTGGCAGCAAACGACACTCTGGAAACCGTGCTCACCGCCATGCAGGGCAATCCCGACGGCTGCGTCAGCGTGACGCAGGACGGACTGACGGTGGGCACCATCACGGCCCGCAGAATACTGGAAGTGCTGCCGCCGCAGCGGTGAAACCGGACGGGTCGCTTGCAGTCAGCATCGTTGAAAGGGTTACGACCCTATTTTTTCTTTTCTGGACGTCATTCTGCTCCTGTTTTAGGGGCCGGCGACTGTGCTGTCGCCTATACGTAGAGCAACATGATCAACTCACCGGCAGTTGAGCCAGTTACCGGAACTGGCTGAAGGCGCAGATCCCGAACTGTCGTGAAGCCCCCAGCGCAACACACGCTGCACGGTGAGGCCTCGCCTCAGGTGCGGCCCAACACACCCGCCGCAACGACAGCAAGAATCATTCGCTGATCTTGACCGCCAGATCTTCAAAAAATCCGATCTGTTGATGCATATAACTTCTAGGGTTATAGTTAGGCAATGTACGCAATAGTCTCTCATAAGCGGCCTGACGGATCTTGCCCATATGAAGAGTATGTGAGGGATGTTTATTACTCGGGGAGGAAACGTGACGCTGCGAAGATTAGAGCTTTCGTAGAACGTCTTGGGCAATCAGGCTCTCAACGGCTCATTACAATGCAGTGGGCGGAAAAGATGAATGGCGTGTGGCAACTCCGACCAGGTCATCATCGCATTTTTTATTTCTGGCACGCCCAGGCCGGGCGATATGTCCTGCTGAATGGTTTCCGGAAAAAGTCGAACAAGACCCCACGTAAAGAGCTGACCAAAGCTGAAACTCTACGAGCTGAACATCTTGACACATAAGGAGATGGTTCATGAAGCGCCACTACCAGAAAAAGTCGAACAAGACCCCACGTAAAGAGCTGACCAAAGCTGAAACTCTACGAGCTGAACATCTTGACACATAAGGAGATGGTTCATGAAGCGCCACTACCAGCAGGATAGTCACACTCTGTGGCTACAAGACATCGAGTATCGGGGAGAGTTCGGGTCTGAGGGCGCCAAGTTAGAGGTCGCAGCGGCGCTTGCCTTTGCCCGGGAAACTGCTGGCATCACTCAGGCTGCACTGGCGGAGCAAGTTGGCGTATCTCAGGCGTACATCGCAAAGCTGGAGAGAGGCGACGCAAATCCCACTGTCGGGAACATCGGCCGATTGCTCGCATACATGTGGTATAGACCCTCCATCAGTCTGACCCCCATGGAGGCACCTAGCCTCTTCGAATCGGTTTTCATAAAGAATCAAAGCGCCTCGGATTTTTCGGACTTTGACGTGACCCACTCTGACAACTTACGGACTATCTTTTCAAGTTCATTGGTCGAGAGGCCGGCGTCAGAGGAAGTCGTGGAAGATGGGGAAACAGCATGGAGGTAGAATGGCTGATTCTGGCAGATGCTGCGCAAGTGACATCGAACAAACTTTATCTCCTCGGGGGTGGCTGGGACCGGCTTGTAATTGCAAGAACATTTCCCGTCACACACCAGATGGCTGTTGCAACAGCGTTTCGAGTTTCGTGGAATGAGACCAACCAAAAACATGACTTTGAGATTGAAGTCGTTGATGCCGATGGTACTGGAATTGCCAAACTGGCTGGCCAATTTGAAGTCGGCAGACCACCTGGAATTCCACCGGGACAGGATCAACGGACGCAGATCGCGGTGAACTTAGGACTACCACTTAAGCATCCCGGTACGTACGAGGTGGTAGCACGGCTCAATGGCGAGGAGAGTCCTCGCTTTCCGTTTAATGTTGTCGCTCATCCCAATCTTTCTTAGCGGAGTGTATAGGGGCTTTGCTGCAAAAGACTGCGGAGAGCTTGTTTGTCCATTCTCAGTGTACTTCGTAACTGCGAACGTCTTGGTGCCCGAGTAGTGTGGGTAAATTTGGCTGCTTGGAGGATTCGATGCAGGTCAATATGCACGAGGCGAAATCCCAACTCTCGAGGCTGGGCAAACTGGCCTGGGAGGGCGAGGGAATCGTGATCGCCAAGGCCGGCGAGCCTTATCTGCGTTTGGAGCCGTATCGCAGGGATAGGCAAGAACGGACACCGGGCGGGCTGGAAGGGCAGTTCTGGGTGTCTCCCGACTTCGAAGAGGAAGACGAAGAACTGATCGAGGCGATTGAGAAGTCGAAGATTTTCCCGGATGAGGATTGACCATGCCTCGCCTGCTGCTGGATACCCCACGCATTCGTATGGTGGCTATCCGACGTTTCGAAGTTGGCTGCGGGCGCGCGCGCCGCTATCGCCGACCCGCGCAACGATGTTTTCGTCAGCGCCATCACGGGATGGGAAATTGTGGTTAATCGGGCGAGGGGGCGGATAACCGCGCCAGAAAATTTGTCAGCCATCGTTGAAGAAAAGGGGTTCACGTATCTGCCACTGACCTTTCATCACGCGGAACAGGCAGGAAATCTTCCGGCCTACCACCGGGACCCGTTCGATCGGTTCCTGATCGCCCAAGCACAGGCGAAGGGCTCGTCCTTGTCATCAGAGACGCCCGCATTCCGCTCTACGGTGTCCGCACGAAGGCAGCCTGAACTCAAGAATTGGTCTATGGATAACCACTCTGTCATGGAGCCATCGGCCCGCCTCTCGGATATGACCACGATTCAACCTTGGTCCCGCTTTCGATAAGTCTCTGAGACCACCCTGAATTCACCTTAAATGAGGACATACCGCATGATCAGCCGCCAACTATTCGGCCATACCGGACACCTCAGCAGCCGCGTGATCTTCGGCGCCGCCGCTTTCAGCCGCGTCAACCAGGACGCGGCCGACCGCGCGTTGGAGGTGCTGCTGGAGCACGGTGTCAACCACATCGACACCGCCGCTCGCTACGGCGACTCCGAGCTGCGCATCGGCAAGTGGATGGCGCGGCACCGGCAGGATTTCTTTCTGGCCACCAAGACGAGAGAGCGCGGCTACCAGGCGGCGTGGGACGACCTGCGGCGTTCTCTGGACAGGCTGCAGGTGGATGCCGTGGACCTGTGGCAGTTTCACAATCTTGTCGACGCGCAGGAATGGGAAATCGCCATGGGACCGGACGGCGCGCTCGCCGCGGCCGTCGAGGCGAAGGCGCAGGGTCTGATCCGCTTCATCGGCGTCACCGGCCATGGCTTGCCGATTCCCTCCATGCACCTGCGCAGCCTGGAACGCTTTGCCTTCGATTCGGTGTTGCTGCCGTACAACGTCACCATGATGCAGACCCCGCAGTACGCCGCCGACGTGGCGGCGCTGTTGAAGGTGTGCGCGGATAGGGGCGTTGCGGTGCAGACGATCAAGTCCCTGGCCGTTGGGCCTTGGGAGGGGACGCCGACGCGCAGCACCTGGTACGAGCCGCTGGAAGAACAGCCGGACATCGACGCCGCGGTGCATTGGGTGCTCGGCTGCCCTGACGTGTTCCTCAACACCACGGGCGACGTTCGTCTCTTGCCGCGGGTGTTGGAGGCAGCCGGGCGCTTTGAACGCCGGCCGTCCGAGGAGGAGATGCAGGCCGCGGTGGACCGGTGCGGAATGGTGGCCTTGTTTACCGAGGAGCGCAGCGGGCCGTAGTACCGAGGCGTTGTCCGGGGTCTACCAATGATGAAAAGGGCTTCCGGAGCGACTGCCGCCCCCTGACAAGGGGGGTTGGGGGGTTACATGTTTCCCCTAGTTGGGTCTGGTGCCTACCCTGTGGATGCCCGCCTGCACGGGACCATGGGCTACGACGGTCGGGGCGTTGCGCAGGCTATTTTCATAGTAAGGACTACACCAGCGGAAACACCGAGTCGCCGAGGGTGCGGATGAGGGCTTGGCGGGCTTCCACAAAGCCGGTGAACAGGATGTTCGGTATCCCCGCCTCGCCGACCCGCCGAATCTGCGCGGCGCATTCCTGCGGGGTTCCCAGAATGGCGAAGCGCTGCACCATGTATTCCAGAAACTCCGGGTCGGCGATCAATTGGGCGTTCGGCGATTCCCCGTGCGCCTCGTGCTGGTGCGGCTGGTAGCCTTGCTGCACGCGCCGGATGGCGTCGTGAAATGCCGGCGGCACCTGCTTTCCCGCCAGCGTAAAGCGAAACGCGTGGTGCGCGGTTGAGGCCAGCTCCATGCGGATGTCGCGGATCAGGGCGTCGCGGTCCTGGCCGACGTTGACGCGCGCCATGGCCCAGATGTCGAGGTCCTGCAGGCTGCGTCCGGCCCGCTCGGCGCCGCGCCGCAGATGCTCCAGGCACAGCGTCACGATCTCCGGTTCCAGACCCAGCCCGCAAATCACGCCGTCCGCCACCTCGCCCGCCAGCTCCAGCGTTTTCGGCCCCTCCGCCGCAATGTACACCGGCACCGGGCGCGGCACCCACTGGGTGTGAATGTCCCGACCCTGCCACTCCGCGTGGTCGCCGCGCAGCAGGCTCCGCATGGCCTCGATGGCCGCCCGCATCCCCGCCAGGTTGAACGGTTTTTCGCCCAGGTTCAGGATGGCGCTGTCCCCCGATCCCATACCGTACAGGCAGCGCCCGTCGCCGATTTCGTTCAAAGTCGCAATCGCGCTTGCCGCCACTGCCGGGTGACGGGTAATCGGGTTTGTCACCGTCGGCCCCACCCGCACCCGCGACGTCTGGCTCAGAATCATCGCCGCGGTCACGTACACTTCCCGGAACACCGACTGCGAATCCGCCACCCCCACCAGATCGAACCCTGCCGCCTCCGCCAGCCGCGCGTTTGCTACCGCGCCAGCCACGCTGCGAGGCAACTCAATGATGCCGAATTTCATGGGTACCGTTTCCATGGTGTGTTATCCGCCCCCGACCCAACGTTCGCGCCAGGCGCCGGTGAGGGCACCGGGGATAGGAATATCTGGCGCCTGCTGACCGATAAGATAATCTATCGGGTGGTGACTGTGGTCGTCATGTTTTCATGGTGCAGGTCCTGATCAGTCTTTATCACTACAACAGGAGGTTGGCGGTCTTTTGGGAATCCCGGGCCGTCGCGGTCGAAATTTCGGAGTCGTTCGGGAACGGCGAGCGCTTGGCGTTCGACCATCTGGTTCAAGCGGTGCCGCCCGATTCTGTCAACTTCAGACCGATGCCAAAGCCAACCTGCGAGGCCATAGCCGATCGCCTTAGATCCCGGTGAACCGGTTAATCCATCCCTGGTTGGACCGAGCGACCTCCTTAATATGGACCACACTTCCACACGGTTGGGACGAAGGTCTTCTGGTATCAAACCCGACAGCGTGCTAATAGAGGTATTGACCACCGTTGACGTGGAGCGTTTGCCCAGTCATATGGCGGGATTCATCAGAGGCTAAAAACACTGCCAGATCTGCGACGTCTTGCGGCATGGCCAGACGTCCAAGTGGTACTTCTCGTCCGACCGCTTGAAGTTCCGCTTCGGACATGCCATAGCGCGGTTGGGCCGTATCCGTGGTGCCGGGAGCAATGGCGTTGACCCGGATGCGATACGGCGCCAACTCGAGGGCGGTGGCACGCGTCAAGCCGACGATGCCGGCTTTGCTGGAGACGTAGTGCACGCCACGTGGAGAACTCCGAAAGGCGGCGGCGGAAGCCAGATTGATGACGGCGCCGCTCTGCCCGCGCGCAGCGATCTGGCGCGTAACCGCTTGCGTACAGAGAAAGGTCCCTTTCAGATTGACGCCGAGCACGTCGTCCCACTGCGCTTCGGTCGTGTCGAAAAAGGCCACCCGAGGGAAGATACCCGCATTGTTCACCAAAACGTTGACACCGCCAAGGTCCTCACCCGCTGCCACCATGGCGCGGATATCGTCGGCCTGCGCCACACTTCCCGACACCGTAACGGCGCGTGGGCCGTATTGACGAATGCGCGCCGCAATGTCTTCGGCAGCCGCCTGGTCGTCGAGATAGTTCACCACCACATCCGCACCCTCACGGCCATAGGCCAGGGCGATGGCCGTGCCAATCCCCTGCTGGGCGCCCGTCACCAGGGCCACCTTACCCGCTAGACGCATGGCGTTCCTCCCCTATCCCCCATTGGTATGATCCCACCCAATTGAAGCAAGATCGTCCTCTTACCCTGTCTCGGTGTTGTAAACCTGCAACCCCCGCGCTTGGTAATTGGCCAAAGCGTGCGGATGATCCCACGAACAGGTGTGCAACCACACCCGTTGCGTCCCCTCTTCCCAAGCCCGTCGTAGCGCCGCGGTCAACAGGGCTCCACCCACGCCACTTCCGACAAAAGGCGGCAACAAACCGAACATCGCCACCTCCACCTGGTTCCCCTCCTGTCGCGCCAATTCAAAGTACCCCGCCGGAGTTCCTTGCACGTAGCCAATCCACGTCTGCAACCCCGGCCCCTCGGCATAGGCTTGCCACTCCTCGTCCGACCAAGGCAAACGGTCCGTCCAGCGCCAGGCTGCTCCGACCGTGTGGTAGAAGAAGCGATTTAAGGCGCCGTACGGCTTCTGCGACCGCTCAACCGCCAAGTCCTCCACCACCCGACGCGACGGCTGCAACTGTATGGCATCGGTCATTTCCAAATAATACGTCGTCAAGGCAGCGCCCATAACCCCCCTCGAAGACAAGACAAACGTTAAGCGATCTGCGTCCATAATAACGTCAGTTATGGATAAGGGTCGAAGTGTCTTGTAGGTTTTGAATCACAAGAGATGGTTTTCGAGGTTGAAGGCAGTAAGCAACCAAGCCGGACAATACGTTTACCAGGAAGTTCGCCGCACTTCGATGACGCGTGTGCTCGATCTGCGAGATGTTCTTGAGTTGCTCATTGACCGATCCAATGATGGCCCGCTTTCTGAGAAGCAATTTATCTGAAAGTACCATGACCCAAACCAGAAGACGGCGGTTCGCAGGAACAGGTTGATGACGGCTGCTGCTGTAACCAGGCGCTGCGGGTTGGGGACGGCCTTCCGGAAGGCGCCGATCGACGCCGGTGCGGGGAAGGCGGTGATAAGCTTCTGCCACGAGCTGAATGGGATAGGGTTCAGCAGGCATGCAACCGGATCAGGGAAAATCCGGGGCGGCATGATAGCATATCGTCGCCGTGCTACCGATTCCGGGCTCCGTTCAAAGCCTCCGGGGAGCGCGTCGTTGAGCGTACTACTTGCAGAGTCGAAGAGGGAAATCATCATGACACAAGCCGTTGATCGTCTCGTTCAACACGTGACCGCGGCCCGGTTCCCAGACCTTACGGAACCGGCGGTGGCGGCCGTGAAGACCTTTTGTCTGGACACCATCGGGGTAAGCGTTGCCGGCACCAGGGCGCGGTACGCGGCTGAGATGCGTGCGGCGGTGGGTGCATGGGGCAGCGGTGACGAAGCCGCGGTGCTCGGATTGGGCAACAAGCTGCCGGCAAGTGCGGCGGCGATGGTCAACGCCTTTCATGCCCACAATCAGGAATTTGATTGCGTGCACGAGGCGGCGGTGGTGCATCCGCTGACGACGATCCAATCCGCCGCGCTGGCCTATGCCGAACGGGCAGGCGGTGTGACAGGGCGGGAGTTGATCCTGGCGCTGGCGCTTGGCGTCGACGTGGCCACGTCCATCGGCATGGCGGCAACAACAGGCCTGCGCTTCTTTCGCCCGGCAACTGCCGGCGTGTTCGGCGCGACTGCGGCGGTGGGCAAGCTGGCCGGTCTGGATGCCGTAAGGCTCAAGGACGCGCTCGGCCTGGCCTACGCGCAAAACGCCGGCACCATGCAATCGCACGTCGAAGGCGGTCCGGCGCTCGCCCTGCAGATGGGCTTTGCCGCCGGCGCTGCCGTCCGGGCCGTTGATCTTGCCCGAGCCGGCCTGCCCGGGCCGCACGACGTTCTGGAGGGTCCGTTCGGTTATTTCCGTCTGTACGAGGGCGAATGGGACCTGGAACCGGTGTGGGCGGAATTGGGAACGGTATGGCGCATCACCCAGGTCAGCCACAAGCCGTTCCCCACCGGGCGCGCGGCGCACGGCGGGCTGGACGGCATTCTGCAATTGCGGGCTGCGCACGGCTTGCGGGCCGATGATGTCGCCCGGCTGACCTTGGCGGCGCCGCCGTTGATCCACCAACTGGTGGGGCGGCCCGTGCAGCCTGATATGGACGTGACTTACGCCCGCCTGTGTTTCCAATACGCCGGCGCCCTTGCCCTGCTGCACGGCGGTGTGGATGTCGCTGACTTCAGTCCCGAACGCCTCGCCGACTCCCAATTGCACGGCCTCGCCCGGCGCATCGAGTTGGTGGCCGACGGCAATCCCGACCCCAACGCCCTGGCGCCGCAAGCCGTGACCGCTCATCTCAAGGACGGCCGCACCCTGCGCGTCGATATTCCCCACACCCTCGGCAGCCCCGAACGTCCCCTCAGCCGCGAGCAGCACCTAGCCAAATTCCGCCGCTGCTGGTCCTGTGGTGCCCAACCCCTTGCCGACAAGGCGGCCAACCGGCTCATCCACCTCGTCGATCACCTGGACGAAGTGGACAATTCCAACGCGCTGGTCGCCCTCACACACCCTGCCGCGCTCTGATTGGCGGGCAGGAAGTGCGTAAGGTCGGCTTCGCGCAGCGTAAACCCATGCAGCCAACCTGCATGACGAAGTGATAAGGAATATCTGAATCAGTCGCAATGCGGATCGTTCCGGATGAGTAGCCGAAGCCGAGGTCCAGGGTTTTTCCGGCGGCCGAAGAGCCTGCTCCGGATTGGATCCGGGTCGCCGGATTCCCGCTTTCGCGGGAATGACGATTCGGGACTTTGAACGGGTTACTTTCAGGGTAACGACGATAGGGGCAGCAATGGACAAGTCTGCAGAACCAGGTTACGGGACCGTGCGAACGAGACGGAAGCCGACGTTGGCGCCGCGAAAGGCGGGGTGGGCGTGGCTGCGGGAGGCGGCGCGGCAATCCTCGGCGGAAGCGAGCCAACTGCCGCCGCGTATGACGCGCCGGTTGCCGGGAGGCGGGCCGACGGACTCGGTGGCGGCTTCCGACGGGTAGGCGCCGTAGCGCTCCTGCACCCACTCCCAGACGCCGCCGTGCATGGCGTACACGCCCCAGGCGTTCGGCTGCTTCCGGCCCACCGGGTGGGTGGTGTTGCCGGCGTTATCGGCGTACCAGCCGTAGGCGTCGAGCTGGGCCGCGTCGTCGCCGAAGGCGTAGGCCGCAGCGGAGCCGGCGCGCGCCGCGTATTCCCACTCGGCCTCGGTGGGCAGGCGATACGTGGCGCCGGGCTCCATGGCGTTCAGCTTGCTGGCAAATTCCCGCGCGTCGTTCCAGGAGATGCTCTCGACCGGCCGGCTGGGGTCGCCGGTAAACTGGCTGGGGTCGTTCTCCATCACCGCGTGCCACTGTGCCTGCGTCACCTCGAACTGCCCGATATAAAACGGCTTGTCGAGGGCCATCGAGCGCACCGGCTGCTCGTCGGCATCGCCACGTTCCGACCCCATCTCAAACGAGCCGGCCGGGATCAGCACGAACGCCATGTCCAGGGTGTTCGTCCAGGTCTTCGACGGCTCGGCAGCGGCGGCCGCGGCAGCAGGCGGGGCCGCCGCGAGAGCCGCGATGTCCTCGCGCGCCGCATCCAGATCAGCGCGCGCCTCGCGCAGTTCCTGCGTAACGGATTCGACCTGCCTGGCGAGCTCGGTCAGGCGTTGAGCGGCCGCCTGCTGCCGGGTCATGGCCATAAACACTTGATCTTCAATCTGCGCCAACCGCCGACCGGCGGCCTGCTGAGCGGCGATGGCGGGTTCCAACCGGCTTTGCAACGCCGTGAGGCGCTCATTCGTGCCCTGCTGCAGCGTGTCCAGGGTGGATTGCGTCTCCTCGACACCCTGCACCGCGCCGTCGACCCGCTGCACGAGTTGCGCCAGGCGTTGCGTGACCTCCTGCTGCTCCGAGATGGCCGCGCGCAACTGGTCCTGCATCCCAATCAGACGATCCCCGGCGTCCCGGACGCGCACCGCTCCGCCCTGAAGCTGCCAGCCGACGTAGATCAAGCCGGCGGCCAGCACGGCAATCACCGCCCACTGCCAGCGGCTCTGGGATGTTGTCCGTGTCACCGGTGTTCCTGTTGCCATCACGCCCCCCTGTTCAGGAACGGGTCTGCCAAATACAGCGACCTCACACACATTCCACTTGATCGGAAACCTGCCCGCAAGCGGCACCGGGCGCCGGCGGGATTACCCTCGCGCCAGCGCGCCGCGGATCAACTGACCGGGCAGGGCGCCGGTGTGCTCGTTGTCGCGCATCAGCACCTCGCCGTTCACCACGGTCGCCTTGATGCCGACCGATTTCTGTTTCAGCCGCCGCGCCCCGGCAGGCAGGTCGTGCACCACCTCCGGCAGCATCGGCGCGATCGTTTCGGGATCGAATACCACCACGTCCGCCGCGCCACCCGCGCGCAGCAGGCCGCGATCGTGCATGCCCCAGTATGAAGCGGGCACCAACGTCAGTTGCCGCACCGCGTCCTCAAGCGTCAATTCCTGGCGCTCCCGCACCCAATAGCCCAGCAGGTGGGTCTGCAGCGAGGCGTCCATGATCTGCGACACATGGGCGCCGGAATCCGAAAAGGTGACCACGGTGCGCGGGTGCCGGATCAACTCCAGCGCGTGCTCCTCGTTCTCGTTGGCGATGGGTTGCAGAAAGCACTGCTTCATGTCCTTCTCCAGCGCCAGATCGATCACCACGCCCACCGGATCCTGGTTACGCTCCCGCGCCACCTCGGCTACGGAGCGATGCGGCGTCAGGCCGCCGTTCATGACGAACAGGTAGTCGTAATTCGCCGAGCGCGCCTCGGGGCCAACGCCGCGGCCGCCGTCATCCGCCTGCCCATGGGCCGCCGCGACGAGCTTGCGGCGCAGGTCGGGATCGCGCAGCTCGGCTTGCTGCTCGCTGAGGGAGAGTTGGCGCACGTCGCGCCACACCGGCAGGTTGTCGTAAGGCATGTGGGTCTCGAACGACAGCACCAGGTTGAGCGCCCGGCTGTGCACCTGGATGAACATCCTGCCGCCGGCCGCGGCGGTCTCGTCGGCCGTGGCCAGGAAGGAGCGCCAGGTTTCCGGCCCGTTGCGGCGGCTGAACTGGCCGTAGGTGATGGGCACGCCGGTATCGACGGCGAGGTCGCGCAGGCGCGACAGGTAATCCTGCAGGTCCTCGGGCGTCTTGGGGTTCTCGTTGGCGATCTCAAACACCCCGGCGCCCATCTCGCCCATGGCGCCGACGAGATGCCGGACCTCATCCCAGGCCGCCAGCCGGCTGGCCACCGGTTGCCCGTTGGGGGTGCGGTGCGACTGGCTGCGGGAGGTGGTGAAGCCCATGGCGCCGGCGCGGATGGCGTCGCGCACGTGGCGCTGCATGTGGTCGATGTCCTCAGGGGTCGCCGCCTCGTCGAAGGCCCGTTCGCCCATGACGTAGGTGCGCAGGGCCGAGTGGCCGACGTAGGCCGCGTAGTTGATGCCCTTGGGCAGCCGGTCCACGGTGTCGAGGTATTCCGGGAAGGTCTCCCACGTCCACTTGATGCCCGCGGCCATGGCTTGCGGCGAGATGTCCTCGGCGCGTTCGAGGTTGCGCATCACCAAGTCGTTGTGCGCCTCGGCGCAGGGGGCGAGGGAGAAGCCGCAGTTGCCCATCACCACGCTGGTAACGCCGTGCCAGCAGGAGCAGGTGCCGAGCGGGTCCCAATTGACCTGGGCGTCCATGTGGGTATGGCCGTCAATAAAGCCGGGCGCCACCACGTGCCCCTCGGCGTCGAGCGTTTCCTTGGCGGCGGCGTTGAGCCTGCCGATGGCGGCGATCCGGCCGTGCACGATGCCCACGTCGGCGCGGTAGCGCGGCATGCCGGAACCATCGACGACGGTGCCGTTGCGAATGATGAGATCGTATTGCATGGTGTCCCCTTATGGTACGGGTGGGAGGTGGGATGATTCAGCTACGATAGCACAGCGGGCCTGGCGTCTCCACCGCCGCTTTCCCCCTCACCCCGACCCTCTCCCGCCAGGGGAGAGGGGGAAAACCTTCGGGAACGTCGAGGGCGTAAATTTCTTTGCCTCTGATCCCCTCCCCCGCGGCGGGGGAGGGCTAAGGAGAGGGGGAAAGGTTGGCGCGAGGAGAAAATCCGAACGTGCGGCACGACCCCGAGCGCCGCGCCGCGCCGCTGTGGACGCCACCGCCAAAATGTGATTTAGTGTGCCGTTGCAGCCAATCAATTCCCCACCATAAGGAGAAGCGTTCATGGGCGTCAACGTCGTGAAAGACGCAATCGACCTGGGCATCGTCACCACCAACGGCGATGCCATGCTGACGTTTTACCGGGACGTGCTCGGCTTTCGGCACGAGGGCGACATCCACATGGAGCACGTCGGCATCCATACCATGCACCGGCTGTGGTTCGGCAACAGCCTGATCAAGATCGTCGTGCCGGTCAAGGACCCCAACAGGCCCGCAGCGCCCGGCGGTATCCCCGGCGGCACCGGTTACCGCTACTGGACGATGACCATCAGCAACCTCGACGCGGTGCTGGACGCCGTCACCGCCGCGGGGCATAAGGTCGTCTGGCCGCGCAGAGAGGTGCGTCCCGGCGTCGTCATCGCCATGGTCGAGGACCCCGACGGCAATTGGGTCGAGTTCATCCAGTCTGCGTAATCAACACCGCCACCGTTCTGAATTACCCCACACGCATGGAGTACCACAATGCCCCTGAAAGTCGCTCTGATGACCAACAAGTACAACCGCTTTGACCTGTTCGAAAAAGCGGGCATCGAGACCGTTGAAGGCACCGCGCGCACCACCGAAGATATGATCGACCTGCTGCGCGACGCCGATGGCGCCCTGGTCAACACCCGTCCGGACACCAGCCGCGAGGTGATGGAAACCTGCACCAAGCTCAAGGTCGTGTCGCGCATGGGCGTCGGCGTGGATTCCATCGACTTGGCTGCGGCCACCGAACTGGGCGTCCTCGCCTGCAACGTTCCCGGCGTCAACACCGCCGAGGTGGCTGATCACGCCGTTGCCATGCTGCTGGCCATGACGCGCCGGCTCTACGAAACCATCACCGCCACGCGGCAAGGGCAGTGGAGCGATAACCCGCCGCTGATCAGCGAATTCCAGCAGTCCGTGCGCCGTATCGGCGGCCACACCGTCGGCATCGTCGGCTTCGGCAACATCGGGCGCGCCTTCGCCATGCGTATTCGCGGCTTCGGCCCGGCGCAGATCATCGCCTGCGACCCGTTCGTGCCGCAGTCGTCCGCCGACCTGTACGGCGTGCGGCTCGTCAGCCTCGAAGAACTGGCGCGCACCTCGGATTACATCTCCATCCACAGCTCGGCCACGAGCCAGAACGTCCACCTGTTCAACGCCGACCTCTTCGCGCAGATGAAGCCCACCGCCATTCTGGTGAACTGCTCGCGCGGGCCGCTGATCGACCAGAAGGCCCTGCTCACCGCCCTGCAGGAAGGCCAGATCGAATCCGCCGCCATCGACGTCACCGAGATCGAGCCCATCGAGCACGACAACCCGCTGCTCAAGGTTCCCAACCTTGTCATCACGCCCCACCTCGCCGGTTTCTCCCCCACCTTTCTCGACGAATGCCCGCGCAAGCAGGCCGAGAACGTCATCAACGTCCTCACCGGCAAGCGCCCCCACGGCCTGGCCAACCCCGAGGTCATCAAAACCCTCGCCGTCATGCGCGCCTCCGACCCCGGGCGCTGGGAAGGCATCCCGGATTTTTCCATCGCGCTGCAGTTGTAGGGGGTTGCGCGGGGCTGTGAGCGGGGAGGGGGGATTGAACCGGTCATGGCAAACGGGGGGCCGCGTCCCTCTTCTTCAAACCTTGACAGTGCCATCGGCAGGCGATATGCTTCCCGGCATCCAGTGCGGGGTGGAGCAGTCAGGCAGCTCGTTGGGCTCATAACCCAAAGGTCGCTGGTTCAAATCCAGCCCCCGCTATCAAAAAACCGGCACTCCCTGAACAGGGGGTGCCGGTTTTTTTGTGCCGAAGCGGTCTGCCTGAATCCAAATCGTTTCCTCATCAACATGTAGGTCGGATTAGCGCAGCATAATCCGACGATTCCGCTTTGGGTTCTGGGGGCGGTTACGCTGAGGAAGTCGTTACGCCGCTTGGCGGCTAATCCGACCTACTTGAAACGCCGCTTGGCGGCTAATCCGACCTACTTGAAACCACGAGTCCACACATCAATCCATCCGACCCGGGATTACTCCAAAGCAAAAAAAGACGTGCGGGAGAAGTTCCCCACACGCCTTTCCTGCTACGGCGACGAATTGACGACTAACTAGTTGCTGTCACCGCCGTCGGGATTGCACGGGTTGCAGGGATTGCACGGGTTGCAGGGATTGCACGGATTCGCCTCGCCTTCCTCATGGCTGGCACCAAACGCCACAGAGGAACCGACAAGGAACATCGCCAAGGTCAAGAAGACAACGATAGGCTTGCGCATGGGTTTACCTCCTGCGTGTTAACGTTTCATACTGTAAGTATGACCTACTTCTACCAGAGGTTCCCGCACCTTGTCAAGTCAAGTTAAATGTAGTCGGATTAGCGCAGCGTAATCCGACGATTCCGCTTTGTATTTTGGGGCGTTTTCGCTGAGGAAGTCGGATTACGCCACTGTCGCGGCTAATCCGACCTACATATCCACCCACCTACCGAGCCTTGCCATGCAATGCCGCCGCGCTTTCGTCCCCGGCGCCACCCACTTCTTCACCGTCGTCACCGCCCGCTGTTCGGCGACGCCGCGGCCTGCGACCTCCTCCGCCAGGCGTTCCGGCAGGTTGCCCAACAACGGCCCTTCACCGTCAACGCCATGGTCGTGCTCCCTGACCACCTGCACTGCCTTTGGACCCTGCCGCCGGACGACGTCGATTACCCGGCCCGGTGGCGGCTGATCAAAACGTGGGTCACGCAACGGCACGGCGCCGATCGCCCCCTTTGGCAGCCGCGCTATTGGGAACACCTGGTCCGCGACGATACCGACTACCGCCAGCACGTCGAGTACATCCATTACAACCCGGTGAAGCACGGTTATGTCTCGCGCCCGTTGCAGTGGCCGTACTCCAGTTTTCGGCGTTACGTCAAGGCAGGGCTATATCCGGAGGACTGGGGCAGCAGCGGACCGGTGTGGAAGGGAACGATCGGGCGGGAGTAGACCTGCATAATTACACAATCCACAAATCGCCACTCAAAACTGCCTTAACAAACCGCAGTTATATTCCCGCTGCGCCGCGTCGACGCGGGTGACGCCCCGGCTCGACGTGAAGGCCCCTACGTCCTCCCTGGCCCTACCCCGAACAAGGCCATCAGTCCTCCACGGCATGACGAGGCCTGACGCGGCTACCAGCCCAGCCCAAGCCGCAGCCCGATGGCGTGCTCGGCTTCTGCATCGCTGCCGTCGTTCTCCCGCCGCAGGCCCTCGATGCCGACCTGCATGCCCGAACCGGACAGCCCTGTACGACTGATCCGGTAACCCACCCGATAGTCGCGCCCGCTCTCCAACACCCCGGCTCCAACCCAAGGCGCGCCCGTGAACCGACCCCCCAGAATGGGGAATCCGTAGGCGGCTTTCGCGGTAAGCTGCCTGCCCTGCGCCGTGTCGCTCGTTGCCAAGCCCAACAGGTTGTCGCGCTCGAGCAACCCCCCTGAACCGGCCAGTGACGGCGTGCCAATGGACGACCTGAGCGCAAGCAGCGCACCGCGCTCCGAGGACGGATTCGGGTCATAGCGCACCAACCCCGAGAGGCTCCAATCGTTGAACCCGGTGGCTTCATGCATCAACACGCGACGCACCTCGATCTCCGCAGATATGCCCCGCACCGGAGCCGACCAGAGGAGCCCGCCACCAATATCCACACCCAGGCCGGTCTCCGCGCCGCCCCCGTCATAACGCCACCCGATCCTGAACCTCGGCGTCAGCGTCCCGCCATTCCTCAACGTTGCCGTGTAGGAACTTTCCAGCCCGAGCCGCAGGCGGCTGGCGTCCCCTTTCGCCGCCAACAGACCGGTCGCTGCGGCCGAGTCCGTGCGCACCCAGAACCCGTCCGTCTCCAGCGTAACGTCAATCCCGCCCGTCTCAGCCGCGGTTACGAAGGCGCCCCTCGCCCCTACTGCAACCATGGCGAGGCCAAGGCCGGTCTCCAGCGAACTCCCGTTCTCCGGCCTCACCGTCAACCCGCCGCGCCCGAACCCTCCGAGGCCCCAGACCGAAAACCGCTCCGTGACCCGGTAGCCGGCGTAGGGGAAAACACCCGTCAGCGACGCCTCCACGCTGTCCTTGCTGGCATAGCTTCCCTCACCTCGGCTGTGCGAAAGCGCCAATCCCACGGTCCAGAGATCCTTCGCGTAGTCGGCGCCAAGCGTCCCCGTGGTCAAGTCGCCGTCGAGGAAGAGCGAGCCGTCACGTCCGCTGAAGCCGGAATGCCCGCCGCGGCCCCAGACACAGGTAACACCGTTGCCGGCCGTCTCGCTGCCCAACTCAAAAACGGTTCCCGCCAACAGAGCTGACCCCGTTCCTGAAACAGGGTGGCGTTGCACCAGGAGCCGCGAGTCGAGCAGCCGTTCCGCTTCCGGGTCGCCGACGGCCCAGGGCGACAACGCACCCCCCGCGCTGCCGGTTCCCCCGTTCCCGAAGCCATGCCCGGCCAGCGCGCCCTGCAGCCCCGTCCGGCACGGCGACGCCAGGCGGTCCCCCACGCCTTCCATCATCTGCTGCGCGATGCTGCGCCCGAACCGGGCCAGCCAGCCGTTCATCGTGTCGGCGTTCGTGCGTCCGCTGCCCGGCGGCGACCACTCACTAAAGCCGTCGGCATTCCTCGCCCGTATCCGAACCTGATAATCGTTGCCTGCGCTAAGCTCCGCGATCGTGGTGGTGGTATCAGTGCCGCCATGCGGCCACGGCACCCAGACCCCGCTTGTACCCTGGCGGTATTCCACCTCGTAGCCCGTGATGGGCGGGCCGCCGTTCACGGCCGGCGTCGTCCACGTTACCAACAAGCTCGTTCTTGAGCCGTCCGGCGCGCTCACCGTCGGTGCGTCCGGTGCCGACGGCTTCTCGGCGACATTTTCGACGTTGATGGTCACCGCAACATTGGCGCTAATGTTGGTCGAGCCTGTCGCCCGCACCGTCACGGCATAGGAGGATTTAACCTCGTAGTCGTAGGTCACGCCGGCCTTGGTCTTGAGTTGTCCGGTCGAAGAGTCAATATCGAATGACGCCGCGTCCGCGCCTCTCAGTGCGTAGGTCAACGGGCCGACGACGACCTTGGCCGTCACCGGTTCACCGATGTTGTGGCCCGGCGGCGTGTTCTCCGGGAAGCTGCGGATGGCCGAGGGACTCGGAAACGTCGGCTTGACGTCGACGGCAGGAGGCCCTTTGTCGTCTGTCGTAGGGTCCTCGTCATCATCATCGTCCGACCGTATTCGGTTCTCGGCCACGTCAGTAAGGTAAATGGTCACGGCAATGATATCGGTCCCGCCCTTGCGGTCATCGGCCTTCACCGTGACGACATAGGAACGCTTGGTCTCGTAATCATAGGTTACGCCGGATCGGGTCCTGATCTGGCCGCTCGTTCCCACGATGGTGAACGATCCCGCGTCCCGGCCCTCGAGCGTATAGGTCAGCGTGTCGCCGTCCGCGTCCAACGCTGTTACCGGCGCACCGATGTTGCGGCCCGGCGGCGTGTTCTCGCGAAATCTGCGGGTGGTCATGTCGCCGACGAATTCCGGCGCGTTGTTCCCGGCAACGTTGGTCCGCCCGAAGCCTGAGTCCGACCAGGGGCTATCCCCCTCGCCATTCCGCGCCAGTACTTGTACCTCGTACTGCGTGTCGGGGTTCAAGTCTGTGAGGGTAGTCCTCGTGCCGCTTTGATTCAGCGGATCGGTCCAGGGCGAAGTCCCAACTTCCCGGTACTGTAGGCGATAACCGGTGACGGGCGGGCGGCCCGCGTTGTTGGCGGGCGGGCTCCAGATCACCGACAGGCTGGTGGTTGATTCGCTCGACACAGAGGGCGCGGCGGGGGCGTCCGGGGGCTCGTTCACGTCCGCGACGTTGATCGTCACGGTGATGACGTCTGTCCCACCCTTTCCGTCGTCCGCCTTCACCGTCACGAAATAGGTGGATTTGGCCTCATGGTCGTAGGTCACCCCGGCTTTGGTTCTGATTTGCGCGCTGCTCCCTACCGTTACGAGGTCGAACGACGCCGCGTCCTGACCCTCAAGCGCGTAGGTCAGCGGGTCGTTTGTCCGCATCCGTCGCCGTAAACGCAGCGCCGACATCCTGGTCCGGCCCCGTGTTCTCGGGGATACTGCGAGTGGCCGTCCCGGCACCAAAGCCCGGCGCCGCGTTGTCCTCAGCCAGGGTCCGACCGGGGCCCGGCGGCGACCAGGGGCCGTCACCATCCACGTTCGTTGCCCGCACCTGCACCTGTTACGGCGTGTTCTCGGTCAATCCCGAGATGACCGCGTACGTGTCGGTCCGGTTCTGGGGACCGTTCCTCCAGTTGCCGGTTCCAGATTCCCGGTATTGCAAGTCGTAGCTGGTGATCGGCGCGCGGCCCGTGTTGTCCGGCGCTGTCCAACGCACCACGAGCGAGGAGGTCGAGGCACCCTCGACCTCGGGCCGGTCAGGCGCCAGCGGCCGCTCGCCGGCCGCATCATTGACGACAATGGTCACGTCAATGTACCCGCGTCTGAAGTTGCCGTCGCATGCCACCAATTTCAACCTGTACACGCGCGTTTCGTAGTGGTCGATGGCAGTCCTGAGCCTACGCTGCCCGCTGCCGTCGTTGTACATTGTGAAGGCCGCGGCATCCCCATCCGCATACTCCGGCTTATCCTCATCATCCTCCGCAACGGGAGCATCCCCGTCGCGCAGCGTGTAGACCATTGTGTAATCTATGTTGGGATCAGAGTGGTCCGCGTCCGTCGCCACCGGCAGCGCGCCGATGTCCTGGTATTCCCCTATGTTGTCGGGTATCTCGAAGGTAGGAGCGGGCACCAAGAATTCCGGGCTGTGGCAATAGTCGTAGGTGCAATCGGGGTCATGGTCGGAATCGCCAATCTGGTGGGGTGTGGCGGGCATTGGCATGGCCAGGAAGGCCGCAAATGCCAACAACAGGCCCGTGATTGCACGGCGACGGGCGAACGCCGCGCAATGGCGCCGCAGGGCCATCGACATACCAGCGGCGGCACGGGAGGCAAGGAAGTGAACTTGGCGGCCACTCGCAAACGGTGAGGGCGGAGCCACAGCAGACGGCCGGATTGGACGCCGATGTATCTCTGCTGCTGGTTCCTTTTGAGCCGAGGACAACCGACTTGTCCCCGCCTGTCTGCAAAAATCCGATTCTGTCCGATCAACAGTATGCGAATTCACGACAGAATCCCTTCGGTTCTCGGAGACACTTATCCGGCTGACTGGTTTTATTCACTAACGCGGTATTTTCGACATTGAAACGGTGTCGAATTGTTTTGGCGCTCGCCTTGGCAGGCCACGTCTCGGAAAACAACAGGCAGGAAAACGAAGCCCTGATCACACCATATCCCAGGGGGAAGCCAGGACGGAGCGAATTCAGAGTTTAACACGGGATTTGAGGAAGGAAATGCCCCCAGTGCGGCCGTATCAGAAGGGCCCCGGCAACGTCAACGCCACAGGCGGCAGTGTCTCAGTTGGAAAAGACTGGCTCACGTGCTCCCCAGACGGGTTGCACGTTCGGTCGTTCGGCGCCGGTTTCCCCCTCACTCCGACCCCCGTTCAAGGCGGGGGCGGGCTCTCTCCCGCCAAGGGAGAGGGAGAATTCCCCAGTCCGGGTCCCCTCCCCCCTCCGCGGGGGAGGGCTAGGGAGAGGGGGAGGTTGGTGCGAGGAGGAAATTTGAAAGTGAGACACGACCCGACAGGCGCTTTTTTGCCGCCCGCCGGACGACCGTGCGCCGCGGGCGAGACCGGAAGGCCAAGGCGCCTCAGAACTGCCGCACGAAGCGCAGCTCGGCGCGGTTGCGTTCAAAGTCCTGCGCCTGGGCGTTGGTCTGGCGGGCTTCGTGGATGAGCGCCAGCTGGGGGCTGAAGCGAAAGAGGGTGAAGGCGCGGTTGAGCACGGAGAGGGTGAACGTGCGGGTGCGGTCCAGCCGCTTGCGGCCGTGCAACGTATGGTGCACCCGGCCGCTGCCGTCGTAATACACCCGCCGCACCTGGGCGCTGGTGCCGAGGGTGAAGCCCAGCGGCAGGGCGAGCGAGGTGCCCACCCGTACCCAGCGCGACAGGTTGCGCCAGTGCTCCGACGCCGCGTGGTCGCGCTCGTAGCCGACGGTCATGTGCACCCGCAGCACGGGCGCCGGCGTCCAGGCGAAAGTGGCGGTGAAGTCGACCACCGGGCCGTCGAGAAAATCGCGTTGCTGGTGGTCGCGCTCGCGGTACGCCGCGGTGCCGCGCGCCCACAGCCGCGCTGTTAGCCGGCGGTCGAGTTCGAGGCGCGCGCCGGTCTCGTCCGTGTACGGGATGCCGCCGAGCCACTGGCGCTGCGCGGTGGCCAGCAGGCTGATCTCGGTCCTCGGGCTCGCCAGCCAGCGCGGCCCGGTGTGGGTGGCGACGAAAAGCTGGTCGAAATCGCTGCCGCTGTATTCTCGTTTGGCCAGGTCGGCGCCGACCCGCAGCCGTAGCCGCTTGCTCAGGGGATGCTGGTACTCGCCGCCGCCCCACACCGAGACGCCCAGGCCGGAGCGGGCGCCGAAATCCCCCTGGCGCGTGAAGGGCAGTCGACCGAACGTCGTGTCGATGTAGATGATCTCGCTCTCGGAGGCGGCGTTGAGGTTGCTGTCCGGCGCCACCGCGGCGCCGAAGTAGCCGGTGAAGCGCTTGCGCGTCTGCATGGCGTTCAGGAAGGCCCGGATGTTGGCGGCCACCGCGGGCGGCACCCCACCGGCCAGCACCAGCTCGAAGTGTCGCCGCGCCAGCCCGTCCTGCCCCTTCAGGAAGAACGCCCGCGCCAGTTCCAGGCGCACCCGCACCAGACCCGGCGCATTGACCAGCATGGCGCGGAAGGCGGCGATGGCCTCGTTGAGCAGGATCTCGCGGTCCTCGTCCGTCCGTCCAGGCCGCTGGGACGCCTCCAGCGACGCCAGGCCGTAGAGGAAGAGTACGTTGACGTTGACCGGTTCCTGCTCGAGAAGCGGCCGCAGCGCGACGATTGCCTCCTCGAACCGGCCGGCATCGATCAGCGCCTGCACGGCGCCAACGGCGGCGGCGCCTTCCACGGGGGCAGACGGCGGCGGGGGATCGGTCGCATGGTCGGCGCCCCAGGCCGGGGCGGCCATCAGAACGCAAGCGACCATTGCGAAAGCGTGGCAGAGGGAGCGGCAGTGCATCACGGTCCTTGAAGGAATGGGGGAACAAAAAAAGGGTGGCGCTCTTCGCGCCACCCTGGATATGGAAGGCTGGGGACCGGGGTCAGCTTTCCGTGGGAGCGAGACCCCGTCCCCGGATCGTCTACTGCCTGTTCACGCCGAACGCGCCGACCATGCGGCCATCCGAACCGAACATCGAGTAGAATGTTCCAGTCCCGACCATCGGAACACCGTCGTCGCCATTGTTTTGGAGGGTTCCAGACCACTGGCCGGCGGCATCAGCGGCCGTCCCGTCGATGGTCCACTTCGTCATCATGGGATCACCTGCACCATCTGAACCGGTAATTGTCCCGGTAGCACTAACTCCGGACTCCATCAGCTCAACCGACCAGTTCCTCATCTCACCATCCGCACCCATGAACATGTCGATGGTGCCCGTGATCATGTCGTCATTGAAATCGGCCTCAAGCATCGCCCGCGCGGTGAAGTGGCCGGCGTCGTTCGTTCCACCGGTCGAACTTTTGAGGGCGTACTTGCCGGCAGCACCGCCCATGTACGTTGCCGTCCCCATCAGGGTGTCGATGCCGGAGGCGTTGGGGACGTCACCCTTATCCGACACGAATGCGCTGGCGGTGAAGTCGCCGTCGTTCTCGGCCTTGTGGATCCACCAGCCGTAGGAGGCGTGAATGTTGTCCGGCGTATCCGTCACCCTGGCGTTCGGGTCGCTGGGCTTGAACGTCCAGGCCCCGGCCGCAAGCGTGAATCCCATTTCGGCTACCGAAGCCGAGCAACCGTCGGCGGGAGTGCTAGGCGTGCAACTGTAGGTGCCGGACACACCATGAAAGCTGCCGGGGACAAGGATCATCGTCGCGCCGCCCGGATTCGGATCCGGCAAATTGAATGTTTCCATGCCAGCGGTCCGGGTGACGCCATCGAGAGCTACTCTCGCCGGGACCCCAGCCGTAGACGTGTCGACAGACACCATACCATTCGTTAGTTCGTACTCGAACTCGTCGTTTGCTGCAGCACCCCCAAACTTCTTCCCCATCGTCAGTTCGCCGACATTCGAGTAGACAACCGCCTCGTACATGCCGTCGTCTTCGGGTTCGGCCGTATACCTCTTGCCTTCCCAGCCATGAAGGTCGTAAACCATCGTCTTGTCGTCTTCCGACAGGTTGACGGGGGTGGCAGTGCCGATCGTCACCACGATGTTGTTAGCGTTGTTGCCGGTGCCATAGGCAGCGGTACGGGTGTCAGCCCCAGTGCCGCCAGGCGCACTGATCCCCGCATGCAGCTTCGCGGCCGTTGCGATCATGGCCGCCTGCATCATATCGTTCGCGGTGTCCATGCGCTCCTTCTCGGCGTCCTGAAGCTTCTTGAGATCAGCCTGTAGCTGGCTGATCTGATTCTGCACCATCGCGGGGTCAGTCGTGCCGAGGGCGGCCTGAATCGCTTGCAGGCTCATTTGCAGGCTGCTGATTTCGTCCGTCGCCCCCGCCACGTCCGTCGCGCCAAGCGCGGCGACCAGAGCATTAATCTGCATCTGCAAGCCGTCGCGCTCCATCGTCACGGTATCGTGCAGGGACTGGTCAACACCGTTGTCGTCACCCCCGCATCCTTGAAGAACCATCGCCAGCATCGCGACGGCAGCGATAACCCAAAACGTCCTTCCCAATTTCTTGAGGTTCATCCAGAACCCTCCTCTCAAGCAGAACTGTTTGCCGGTACCCCGGAAGCCCCAGCGGTGAAGGCCCCGAATCGTGAACGCTCGCCGCGCGCTTTGGCGAATCGTACTGCGTGCGGGCTGCCTTGGCACCCCTGCCAAAGCGTCAGGCGGCTAACCATACCGAAGTTGACTGGCATTGACAAGCCCCGTGATTCAGGAAAACGAAACGTCCGCAGGCAGCCCGTGCGACCAACCGGCCCCCTGCAGTCCGTTAAGGTGGTCAACAATACCGAAGTCGATTTACGATAACAAGCCCCGTAGTCCGTAGACATGGGATTCCCGCAGGTGAGGCGGCTCGCCGCTGCAAGCCGGTGTCGGAGGTACAAGGCGGATATCTTAACGGCAGGCGGTGGGGTGGTGCAAGCATTAAATGCGACGGGCGGGAAACTTATGTGGGTGGGGTTACGGGCAGGTTCAGAGCCTGCCCCGGACTCAATCCGGGGGCGAGGGTGCGTCGGCGGTCTGCAACTGTTCGGTGAGGGTGTCGATGCGTGTTTCGTTGCGGGTGACGCGGTCGCTGAGTTTGCGGAGTGCAGAGACATCTTCAACGAGGTCCTCGATGCGTCTGTCTTGGGCGTCGAAGCGCTGGTCCACGGCGTCGAAACGCTGGCTGATGTACTTATTCTGGTCATTGAAGCGCTGGTTGACGGCGTCAAAGCGCTGGTTGATTGATCTGTTCTGGTCGTCGAAACGCTCTGGTCGTTGAAGCGCTGGTGATCGATTTGTTCTGGTCGTCGAAGTGCTGGTGGATGTACGTGATCTGGTCGTCGATGCGCTGGTTGAAAGCCTTGGTGCGCTGGTTGACGGCGTCCAATTTTCGCTGGTTGATTGTGAAGGATTGTATCACGAAGCGCGGGTATTTCGGCTTGGATGGCGTCCGGAACGCTGGTTGATCGTCCTGGTCGTCGAAACGCTGGTTGACGGCGTCGAAACGGTGGTTGACGGCGTCAAAACGCTGGTTGATCTCTGTTCGGTCGTCGAAGCGCTGGTTGATCGATATGTTCTGGTCGTCGAAGTGCTGGTGGATGTACGTGATCTGGTCGTCGATGCGCTGGTTGACGGCGTCGAAGCCTTGGTGCATGGGTCTGACGACGCTGAATTGGATGATGGCGGCGAACCCGCCGAGGATGGCGATGGTCACCGCGATGGGACCTGCGTTGTCTTCGATCCAGTTCCATATTTTCCGCATAGGTCCTCCAGCGTTTCAGGATTGTGAAGGATTGTATCACGAAGCGCGGGTATTTCGGCTTGGATGGCACCCGGGCCGGATGACGCCGGCGGCTGAATCGGCGAGGGCGCGTGGCGGCGTGGGGGGGGGGACGGTGCGGAAGTCGGATGGGGGGACGGTGCGGAAGTCGGATGACGCCTGCGGCTAATCCGACCTGCATTTCCGACCCGCAGATTCAGGATGGGGTCGTGGACAGGATCAGAGCCTGCCCCGGACTCAATCCGGGGGCGAGGGTGCGTCGGCGGTCTGCAATTGCTCGGTGAGGGTGTCGATTCGTGTTTCGTTGCGGGTGACGCGGTCGCTGAGTTTGCGGAGTTCAGAGAAATCTTTAACGAGGTCCTCGATGCGTCCGGGCGTCGAAGCGCTGGGCGTCGAAGCGCTGGTTGATGTACTTGTCTTGGTCGTCGAAACGCTGGTTGATCGGTTCTGGTCGTTGAAGCGCTGGTGGACGGCGTCGAAACGCTGGTTGATCGATCTGTTCTGGTCGTCGAAACGCTGGTTGATCGATATGTTCTGGTCGTCGAAGTGCTGGTGGATGTACGTGATCTGGTCGTCGATGCGCCGGTTGACGGCGTCGAAGCCTTGGTGCATGGGTCTGACGACGCTGAATTGGATGATGGCGGCGAACCCGCCGAGGATGGCGATGGTCACCGTGATGGGACCTGCGTTGTCTTTGGTCCAATTCCATATTTTCCGCATAGGTCCTCCAGCGTTTCAGGATTGTGAAGGATTGTATCACGAAGCGCGGGTATTTCGGCCTGGATGGTGCCCGGGCCGGGTGGCGCCGGCGGCTGAATCGGCGAGTGCGCTTTGCGGCGTGGGGGGCCGTTGCGGAAATGACGGATTACGCTGCGCTAATGCGATCTGTGTTCACGCCCCCGTGGAGGGGATCAGTGGTGCAAACGCAAAGGAGGGAGGGAATCAGAGGTACAAACCACTAATCTTCTCCACGAAGGGGATTTGCTCCCTCTCCCCTGGTGGGAGAGGGCCGGGGTGAGGGGGATAAGTGGAATGTTCGGATTACGCTTCGCTAGTCCGGCTAAGTCGGTCACTCGGGCGGCGAGGCGTCGTCCGGCTCCTGCGCCTCCGGCGTGCCGGAGGCGATTTCAAGCCGGGAGATGCGTTGGCCGTTGTTCGAGATGAGGTCTCCCAGCCGTGCGATGTTTCTCTCCAGGGCGTCGAAGCGCCTGTCTAGCGCGTCGAACCGGCTGTTGACGTCGTCAAACCGGGCGTTGACGGCTTCGAGCTGGCTGTTGACGGTTTGGCTGAGAGAATCGAACCGACCGTTGAGGGTCTCGAACCGGCCGTCGATTGATTCGAGCCGGCTCTCGATTGATTCGAATCGGCTGTTGAACACATTGACAAAATCATTGAACCGGCTGTTCATCGTGCTGATCAACAGCCCGCCCAAGATGACGTTCAGCGCAATAACCGCGGCGATGACGGTAATGGTGTGGCCGATCATGATTTCCCTCCCCTCAACTCTTGGCACCGCGTCGTCTGTCCGGCACGTTACTATAGCCTGAAAAACGGAAAACGCGACCGCTTTGGTGGATTAGAGCCTTTCTGCATCAGGCTGCAGGTCGGATTACGCTGCGCTAATCCGACCTACTGGATCCGACCTGCGTGTTCACGGCGCCGGATGGCTGATGGTGCGCCAGTCGCGGGCGTCGAAATAGGGGGCGAATTGGGCGTCGACGTGGGCTTGATCGGCGGCGGTCTTGGGGCGCCGCAGTTCGTAGAGGTGCGGGAAGGCGGCCCAGCCGACGGTGAGGTCCCACAGGCGCATGGCGTCGCCGCCGCTGGGCGCCGGGGTGATGACCGGGCCGAACAGCGCGGTGCCGTCGTCGAACACCAGGGTGGGCACGCCGAAGCCGCCGCGCTGCACCACGGCGTCGTGGTCGGCGCGCACGTCGTCATGGGTGGTGTCGTCGGCGATGGCGACGTCAACGAGTTGCGGGTCGAGGCCCATGTCGGCCAGCACCTGCCGGGCGCCGTCGGGCAGGTGGACTTTTTTGCCGTCCTCGTGCAGGGCGCCGACGCGCAGCAGCGACCAGCCGTAGGACCACGGGCGCTCCCAGGGATGCTTCTTGCCCTCGGGGCGGTTGATTTCCTCCAGGCTGAAGAATTTCCAGGCGATTTCAAGGCCGTTGCGCTCGCGCACGTCGCGAATCCATTTGGAGGTCTGGTAGGCCCAGGGGCACATGATGTCGAAATAGAAATCCAGGCGTGTCGGCCGGGCGGACATGGTAAGCTCCTTGTCGATTTTTTTGGGGCGGGTGCCCCCCTCCCTAACCCTTCCCCGGGAGGGGGGAGGGGATCAGAGGGTTGGCCTCCCCTGCGAAGGGCGTTAGGGACCAAAGGCTGGTCTCCCCCCACGGAAAAGTTTTACTCCCTCTCGCCTGGTGGGAGAGGGGCGGGGTGAGGGGAGCCGGAACATTTTACCCGAAACGCAAAATACCAGAGGATATTCCATGAAAATCGACACGCAGATCGGCGGCGGGGTTTCCGGGAACGTTGCGGCGGACGCGCAACGCCTGGAGCGCATGGGGTTCGACGGCGCCTGGACGTTCGAGGCGAAGCACGACCCGTTTCTGCCGCTGGCCCTGGCGGCGACCGCTACCGAGCGGCTGCAACTGGGGACGAACATCACGGTGGCCTTCGGGCGCAGCCCGTTTGCGGTGGCGCAGGCGGCGTGGGACCTGCAGCGCGGCAGCGGCGGGCGCTTTCACCTCGGGCTGGGCACGCAGGTGCGGGCGCACGTTGAGCGGCGCTATTCGATGCCGTTCGACCACCCGGCGGCGCGCCTCACCGATTACGTGCGCTGCCTGCGCGCTATCTGGGACACCTTCCAGAACGATACGCGGCCACGCTACGAGGGGCCGTTTTACCAGTTCAAGCTCATCAACCAATTCTTCAACGCCGGACCGATTGAGCACCCGGACATCCCGGTGTACGTGGCCGGCGTGAACCCGCGCATGTGCCGCGTGGCGGGCGAGGTGGCGGACGGCCTGCACGTGCACCCCATGCACTCGGTGGGCTACCTGCAGGACGTGGTGCGCCCGGCGCTGGCGGACGGGGCGCGGCGCAGCGGGCGCGACGCCGCGGCGCTGGAATTGTACGCACCGGTGATGGCGGTGACGGGCGACACGCAGGCGGAGATGGACGAGGCGGCGGCGAAGGCGCGGCAGCAGATCGCCTTCTATGGCTCGACGCCGAGCTATCGCGTGATGCTGGACTACCACGGCTGCGGCGCCCTGGGTGATGAATTGAACCGGCTGATGCGCCAAGGGGATTTTGACGAAATGGGCCGTCGGGTGCCGGACGAGCTGTTGGAGGCGGTGGCCATCGTGGCGCCGCCCGGCGAGCTGGCCGCCAAGCTGCGGCAGCGCTACGAGGGCGTGCTGCACCGGCTGTCGATCTACGCGCCGGTGCCCGAAGGTGCGTCGGAGGCCGAGTGGCAGCAGTTTATCGCCACCTTTCGCGCCGCGGCGTAGAGCATGTAAACATGTAGGTCGGATTAGCGCAGCGTAATCCGACATTCCGCTCAATCCGACGCCTCGGCACAGGAAGACGGGGGAAACAAGGATGCGGCACGGGTTGGTGACAGCGGCAGGTTTCCTGGCAGCGGTGTTGTTGGTAAGCTCCCCTCCCCTTGACCCTTTCCCGCAAGAGGAGCGGGGAGGAAAAACACCCCGTGGTGCGGCGGTTGCGGAAGAAGCCGACTGCCCGGTGGCGATTGGCATTCCGCGCCCGGCGGCGTGTCAGGAGACGGTGCTCGTCTTCGTCACCCAGGGCGCTTTCCAGGGCAATTTCGGCGGCTTGGCCGGCGCCGACGCGCGCTGTCAGGCGGCGGCGCGCGAAGCCGGACTGCCCGGCGTGTTCCGCGCCTGGCTGTCCACCGCCGCCGAGCCGGCCGGCGCCCGCATTGCCCACAGGAACGTGCCCTACGCCATGCCGGGCGGCATCCGGGTGGCCGACAACTACGACGATCTGACGGACGGCGACCTCGCCCACCCCATCGACCGCACGGAATACGGCGCCGCCGTGGCCTCGCCGTTCCTCGCCCGCACCGCCACCACCACCGCCGGCCGGGCCCTGTCGCCCACCTGCGCCGACTGGACCTCACGCCGCCGCTACGACGGCGGCTGGTGGGGCGCGGTGGACATGGCCACGCCGGCCTGGTCGCGTAGCGGCGTGTTTCCGGGAAGGTGCGACTATCTGGCGCATTTGTATTGCCTGGAGCAGTGAGTCGGTTAAGGCACGGCCAACGTATCCTTTCCTCTTGTCCCCTCTCCCACCAGGGGAGAGGGGAAAAACCCCGTCATCGTTTCTCAGTTTCACCATTTCTACACGAGAGCAGATGCTTCCCTTGAGGGTAGAAGTCAAGGATGTTCATAAACCGGACAGGGGCTCAGTTCCAAATCTCCCTGAGCTGGTTTCGTTTGCGCGCGTTCGGCGCCGATTGCTATGATGCGGGCCGAGGCCCCCCTCACCCTAACGCCCCAAAGGGAAACCCGACAGGACAAGCCATGGAGACCGATTCTGCTTCCACGCACGACACCGTACTGTGGCCCGCGCCGGTGGCGCCGGGACTGCTGGTGTCGGTGCGGCCCGGGGACGAGCCGGTGGTCGAGGCAGTGACCCCGCAACTGGCCGCCTGGCTGGGGCGTTCCGCCGCGTCGTTCGATGGCTGCGCGCTGGCGGCGGCGTTTGACGACGCCATTCCCGCCCTGTCCACGGTGGTCGAGCAGGTGCTCGACTCCGGCCTGCCGGTGCGCGATTACCGCGTCTCGCTGACCGACCATGACGGCATCGACCATGCGGTGTTGATCCGCGCTTCCCGCGATCCCGAGACCTTCCCGGACGCCCGCGTGCGGATCGCCATTCGGCTGGAGGAGGCGCCGGGCTGGGCGCGCTCGCCTGCCGATGACCGCATCAGCGGCTTCAGCGGCTTGATGGGGCGCTCCGAGGTGCTGCGCGGCGTGTGGCGCAAGATCGAAATATACGGCCCCGCCGATGCCCCGGTGGTGATTACCGGCGAGACCGGCACCGGCAAGGAACTGACCGCCCGAGCCCTGCACGACCACAGCAAGCGGCGCGGGCGCGATTTCATCGCCGTCAACTGTGCGGCGTTGTCCGAGGAGCTGCTGGAATCCGAATTGTTCGGCCACGAGCGCGGCGCCTTTACCAGCGCCGTGCGCTCGCACCGCGGGCGCTTCGAGCGGGCGCACGAGGGCACCCTGTTCCTCGACGAGATCGGCGAAATTCCCCCGCGGCTGCAGGCCAAGCTGCTGCGGGTGCTCGAGGAGGGCGTCATCGAGCGGGTGGGCGGCGAGCGCCAGGTGCGGGTGGACGCGCGCCTGCTGGCGGCCACCAACGTTTCGCTGGAGCAGGCGGTGCAAGCCCGCAGCTTTCGCGCCGACCTGTACTACCGGCTGGAGGTGCTGCGTATCCACATGCCGCCGCTGCGCGAATGCCTCGACGACGTGCCGCTGCTGGTGGAGCACTTCCTGCGTCTGCTCAACGCCAAGTACGCCCGGCAGGTGCGTCGCCTCACCCCGGAGGCCGTGGCGCTGCTGCAAGCCTATGCCTGGCCGGGCAACGTGCGCGAATTGCGCAACGTGCTGGAGCGGGTGTACGTCGAGACGTCGACGGAGGTGATCGGACGCCGCGCCTTCGACGAGTGGGTGGCGGAGCGCTCGCGTTTTGCCCCCGGCGGCTGGGACGTCCGGGCGCGTCAGGAAGCACAGGCGGCGCGCCCGCCGCTCATCACGCCGTTGCCGAGCGGCGCTGCCAGCCAGCCGTTGCTGTTGCCGGCTGCGCGGCCCGACGACGGGTTGCCGCCGCCCCTGACGCCGGAGCGCCTGCAACGCGTCTACCGGCAGGCGGCGGGCAACATTACGCAAGCCGCGCGGCTGCTCGGGGTGCACAAGGTGACCCTGTACCGGCACATGAAGACGCTCGGCATCACCCGCGCCGACCTCGCTGGGCAGCCGGCAGATAACGCCCAGTCCGCCGCGGCGGGCGATGCAGGAGCGGCGCATGAGTAGGGAGTTGGAAACCTTCTTGCAGCAGTACCCGGACCTGGTGCTGGTCAATTTCTGGCAGGAGGGCTGCGACGCCAGCCGCTACATGGCGCAAATGCTCGGCGGCATGGAGCGTTTCCAACAGGTCTCGGTGCTGCACCTCAAGCTGGCCGAGCACCGGCCTTGGGCACGTGACCACGGCGTTTTCGGCACGCCCGCGCTGGTGGTATATTACCGCAGGCGGGCGCTGTTCCGCATCATCGGGCGCGTGACGCCGGAGGAGTTGTTGCGGCGGTTCCGGGAGTTGGACGTGGGGGAGGTTCGGTTGTGAACCTTTCCCCCTCACCCCGACCCTCTCCCGCCAGGGGAGAGGGAGGACGAAGGATGAAGACATGAAAATCGGGTTGTTTACCACCAACCAGCAGTACCTGGACACGGACATGGTGGGTGCGCTGGAGGCGCAGTACGCCATGGTGCGCCTGGCCCGCGACCGCGGCTGGGATTCGCTGTTCACCGGTCAGCACTACCTTAACGAGGGTAACAACAAGCAGTTGCAGATCGTGCCGTTCCTGTCGCGGCTGATGGCGGAGGCGGGGGAGATGACCGTCGGCATGGGCGTGCTGCTGCTCAATCTGCACAACCCGGTGTACGTGGCCGAGACGGTGGCGTCGATGGACATTCTGGCGCGCGGCAACTTCGTGTTCGGCGTCGGCCTGGGCTACCGGGAAGTGGAGTTCGACGCCTTCGGGGTGCGCAAGGGGCAGCGGGTGAAGCGCTTCGAGGCGTACCTTGACGTCATACAGCGGCTGTGGTGCGGCGAGGCGGTGACCTACGAGGACGAGATGTGCAAGCTGGACGCGGTGCGCATGAACATCCGCCCGGTGCAGCAGCCGCGCCCGCCGCTGTGGATCGCCGCCAATAACGACGCCGCGGTGCGGCGCGCGGCGCGCCTGGGCGATGCGTGGATGATCAACCCGCATTCGACCGTCGAGACGGTGCGGCGCCAGCTCGTGCTGTACCGGAACGAGCTGGCCAAGGCGAACAAGCCGTTGCCGAGCGAGCTGCCGTCGATCAAGGAAGTCTTCTGCGCCAAGGACCGCGCCACGGCTCTGGAAGTGGCCGGCCCGTACCTGTTCGGCAAGTATCAGGATTACGCCAAGTGGGGCCAGGACGACGCGATGCCGGACAACGAGTCGTTCAACCAGGCGTTTGACGCGCTGCTGCAGGACCGCTTTGTTCTGGGCTCCCCCGACGACTGCTACGAGCAATTGCGGCCGTACTGGGAGGAGCTGAACGTGAACCACCTGATTATCCGCACCCACTGGGCGGGGCTGCCGCTGTCCGCCGCGTTGTCCAGCATCCGGCTGCTGTCGGACGAACTGCTGCCGGCGCTGCGCAAGGTATAAGGAGGGAAGCGATGTCTCGATTATCAGCCATGGCGTCGTCGGTCGGCGAGCGCCTGAAAGCCTCCGGCGCCTCGCTGGGGGTATCGGAATCTTCCTGCGGCGGCCTCATCTCGGCAACCCTGGTGGCGGTGCCGGGGGCCTCGGCGTATTACCTCGGCGGCGGCGTGATCTATACCGCGGCGTCGCGCGAGGGGCTGTTGGCGATCGGCCCGCAGGCCATGCAGGGGCTGCGGGCCAGCACGGAGGCTTACGCGCTGCTGAACGCCCGCACCATCCGCGAAACCCTGGGCGCCACCTGGGGCCTGGCCGAAACCGGCGCCAGCGGCCCCACCGGCAACCGCTACGGCGACGCTGCCGGGCACGCCTGCATCGCGGTCGCCGGCCCGGTGACGCGCGCCATCACGCTGGAAACCGGGGAAACCGACCGCGAAGCGAACATGTGGACGTTTGCGCAGGCGGCGCTGGATTTGCTGCTGGCGTGCATGGCCGAGGAAGACGGGAAGGGTTAAGCACCCCCGGGAATCTCAACATACAGTGGCTCAGGTACGGGTAGGCGGCACGGAAATCTCCCCCCGGTTCAGCAGGCCAATGAGTTCGGCATCGCCTGCCAGGAAGTCGAACGCCGGCAATCTGTCCGGGGCGGCCCAGCGGATCTGCTCAAAGGCCCGGTTGCACACGTCGCCGTGGAAGCGGCTGACGTGGTGGAAAACGAGCTTCACGCTGTAGAGCCCCGGATAGTCGTGCTGCGTGCGGTACAGCCCGGCGCCGATGTCGGCCACGATGCCCAACTCCTCCTGCAACTCCCGGCGCAGCGCCGCCGCGCTGCCCTCGCCCGCCTCCAGCTTGCCGCCCGGAAATTCCCATTGCAACGCGAACGCCGCATCACGCCGCCGCTGGCAAATCAGCAAGTCGCCGTGACGCTGAATGAGCCCGGCCACGACGGTCAGAGTGGGCAGCGCAGAGGACATGGAGGAACTCCTTGGACGCCTGTTTGACATGGCGACAGCCCGGCATCTATAGTGCGCCCACGCGAGTCCTTCCTCAAGGAATAACAACGCGGATTCCAGCCTTCGACTTGTTGTGAAGTGAGTTGCCCGATGCAGGATATGCCGGTGCGCATTGATCGAGATGAGGCATCCTTTACCTTCCACCTGCACCCGTTCATCAGCAACTGGGAAGGGGCAAAGCAGACCTTCGTTTCCTGTATCACACGCGACTTCAGCGACGTCTTGGTGCGGGTTCTGCCCCGTGACTTCAGCGCCTCCTCCTCCTCGGAACCCGGCGACGCTTGGTGCACGTACCGGATGTACGGCGGCTCAAGCACCATGACCCTTCGACCGGATTCGCTCCTGTTCGCCTTCCCGAACCTGCTTGGCACCGACTATCCGGTGGTCTATGAGATCGTCAGCCGGGGTGCGGCGCTCCTGTTGCCAAAACTCGGCGGCTACGAGCCGCACGTATACTCTGTGGTCGCCAATCGCCATCTGGCCCCCTTGGCCGGTGTTGCGGAAGCCCACCTTGCCCGGTTTTCCAGCGATGAAATGGCGAACGCGGCGGCGAACGTGCCTAGCATGCAGTATCGACCCTCCGCCAGTTTTACGCTCGTTGAACGCGACGGAGACAGGGTGTTGCGACGTTCAGTGGAGCAGTCCGAGGTGTTGGCCAATGGATTGTTCGTGACGACCCACATTTTTGTTTCAGCCTCCGGTCTGTCGAGTTTTGAAGACGAGCTCCACTGGATCGACCGGATCTGCCATATCGCGGACCGCGCCGTCGGCATCGCCTATCAAACGGAAGAAGTTGATCATGAATCAGGTACTTAGGCATATTCGCTACCCGGTGCCGCGTTTCGGCGATGAGCACGGGGCGCGGATGATCCTCCGCTCGCCCAAATCTCAGGGATGGACGTCCCGTGCAGTTCAGTTGCCGGACGTAAGCGAACAGTCGATGCTGTCCTCGGCTGTCGCACAAAGGCGGGGCCTGCATGCGGGATGGATGCCGAACGCTCTGGCGCAATTGAGGCAAATCGACGAAGAAGCGGCCGAGGAAGGCTATCCGTCCATCAGCGATGCGGCGAAGAGAAGTGTGAAGCGTCTTCTTTTCACATTGGGAGATAGTCCGATAGAGCCCGCCGTATATCCCTCGATGGACGGAGAGATTGCGATTTACTTCAAATCCCCCGTTGTGACGGCTGCGCTGTTGATCCTGGTGAACAATCGCGGCGAAGCGGGGTGTTATGCGTCCATACAAGGAGAAAACCGGCGGCGGCGCTACGACGATTCTTCGGCGCTGCCTGACGAGTTCCTGAAGGCGCAGCTGCGGGCATTGGGCGGGACGTCTCTCTGGCAGCAGAACCTTGCGTAACAAGACGCCGCCATTGCATGGGGCGGAGTATCTCGGTCGAAGCGTGTTTTCGAGTCGACAGGCCAAACGAGCCAACCGGCCACAGCCCATCCCGGAGGCGTTTCTGGTGCGCCCGGCCGATAACCGGATTTCCGTCGACCGCATGGACTTTGCCACGCGCCTGGAGATGGCAACGCTCACGACGGCAAGAGGCCAGGAAAGGGATCCCGCCGGCAAGACCTTTTACGGTTGGGCGATCTTAACCGCCAACAATGCGGCTTCAAACGGAAGAATCGTGGAAGCCACGCCAGTCGAATCCAACCCATATCATGCGGACATTTGCCTCAATTTGTCTGATCGTCCCGACCGACGAGAGTTGCAAAAGCAACACTCGGTCGACTTGGCGGCACATGCGACGTGGGAAGAAGCACCTGATCCCGTGGTGTAAAGAGCGGCCCGATCAGGGACCACACGATTCTTCATTACGCGGATCCCGAATCTTCATGATGTCCGGCAGGCTTGCCGTATGGGGAGACGAGGCATGATACCTGTTGTGATGTCGGGCGGGAGTGGGGCGCGGCTGTGGCCGGTGTCGCGGGCGTCGTGGCCGAAGCCGTTCTGCGACCTGTTCGATGCGAATGAAAGCCTGTACCTGAAAACGCTGAAGCGGCTGCTGCCCCTGGGCAGCCCGTGGACGGTGACCGCGCAGGCGTTACGGGGGCGCACACGCGAAGTGTGCGGGCAGGTCGGCCTGCCGGAGTCACAGGTGGTTTACGAGCCGTTCGGCCGCAACACGGCGCCGGCCATTGCGCTGGTGTGCCGCCTGTTCACCCTGTGGGGCAAGGGCGGCGAGGTGGTGGGCATCTTTCCGGCGGATCATCTGGTTGAGGACGACGAGGGCCTGCGGCGGGCGGTCGAGTTGGCGGCCGGGTACGCCGCCAAGGGCAAGGTGGTCACCCTCGGCATCACGCCAACGCGCCCGGCGGTCACGTTCGGCTACATCGAGACCGCAGATAACGACCCGGTGCGCGAAGCCCCCCGCGTTCTGACCGCCAGGCGGTTTGTCGAAAAGCCGGACGAGGCCACGGCGCGCCGGTTGCTCGCCGCCGGCAACTGCCTGTGGAACGCCGGCATCTTCCTGTTCCGTGTCGACACGATGGTCGGGCACTTCCAATCGTTGCTGCCCGACTTGTGGCGGGGCATCGCAACCATTGACACTTCGTGTTCAAACCTCGCGGCCATTTACGAGCAGATCGAACCGCTCAGCTTCGACTACGGCATTCTGGAGCGCCTGGATTCCCTGTTGTGTATTCCCTGCGACATCGGCTGGAGCGACGTGGGTTCCTGGGAAGAGGTGAGCGCCCTGTCGAACGGCGGCGCTTCCGGCGCCCACGTGTTCACGGCTGCCGCCGACAACAACTACGTGTATCCGCAAGGCGCCAAGGTGTACGGCCTGGCCGGCGTGGACGACCTCATCATCGTCGATACCGACGACGCCCTGTTGGTGACCCGCAAGGGCCAGAGCCACCGGGTGCGGGAAATCGTGGAAGCCGTCAGGCAGCAGGGCCTGCCCGCCGCCGCGCAGCACGACCACCGCTTCGACGTACGCCCCTGGGGCCGCTACGAGGTGCTGGCCGCACCGCAGCACTTCAAGGCCAAGGTCATCACCGTCGCCCCGCACGCCCGCCTGTCCTACCAATCGCACGAGCACCGCGAGGAGCACTGGATCGTCGTGCGCGGCGCCGGGCAGGTCATCCTCAACGACGTCACCCGCGACATCAAAACCGGCGACTACATCTTCGTCGCCCAAGGCTGCCGACACCGCATGATCAACTCCTACGACAGCGACCTGCAGTTCGTCGAAATCCAGCTCGGCAGTTATTTCGGTGAGGACGACATCACCCGCTACCAGGACGACTATCAGAGGGCCACAGACCCACCCGACGACGGCGCGGAGCGCCCCTGATACCGCGCCAGCCCACCCGTCCTTGCGCGATGTATCGTTTGACACTACCATAGCGCACTTTTTTGGCGTGCCGAACCGGCCCAGCACTTCCCCGCTTTTGGCAGGCGTCGCGCGAAGACCCGGCCAAGTCGCCGCCGGCGTCTGCCCTCAGACGCCCGGCACCACAGCTTGCCGAAGCGGAGCGTCGGCGAGCGTAGAAGACAGGGTACCGGGAGCGCTAGCGACCGATACCTTGGTTGAGGGGAAACCGATGAAAGAACTTATCGAACAGATCGCCAAGACCATTGTTGAGAACCCCGAGGAAGTCCAGGTCAGAGCCATCGAGGGCGAGCACGCGGTAGTCATTGAGTTGCGCGTCGCCCCCGGCGACATCGGCAAGGTCATCGGCAAGCAGGGTCGCACCATCACCGCCATGCGAACCATCCTGAACGCCGCCAGAGCCCAGAAAGAAAAACGCCAGATCCTCGAAGTGATCGAGTAGAACCCCGCGGGCTTGTCCCGCCCACCCGGCGCGCCGCCGCCATCCGGTCTTATCCCTATTCCCGGAGTTGCAATGAAAGCCCCTCGATCCACCCGGTACACGCGATGGACGCGCACGGTCTGCCTGGTGCTGACACTGCTGTTCCTCGCCGGGTGTTCAAGGCCGCCAGCACCAACACCCGAGCCCGAGCCGCCGCAGGCCAGCGTCGAACCGAGCGCCGAAGAGGTGTTCGCGGCCGTTTCGGCGTTGCGCCGCAACGAGCACAACGCCGAAGCGTTGCAGGCGTTCGCCGACTTCATGGAGCGGTTCCCCGACAGCCCACTGGGCGACGACGCGCGGCTGGCCACCGGGAAACTGGCCGCCGCGTTGAACCGTCTGGATGACGCCGTCGCGGCCTACACGGACCTGATCGGCAACTTCCCGGATTCCGAGCTGCGGGCGGAGGCGTATCTCGGCCTGGGACGGGTGCGCTACGATCAGCGGGACTACACTGGCAGCTGGGTGGCCCTGCAGGGCGCCCTTGACGCCTCCCCCACGCCGGCGCAGGCGGCGCGCGCCCACTACCACCTCGGCGCCGCGTCGGTTGCCCTGCGAACATACGGGGAAGCCATCAGCGAATTGGCCATGGCTGCTGCTGCTGGCGATCCCGCGCTGGCCAAAAAATCCCGCGACCTGCTCGGCGACGTCGTCCGCGACCACCTCGACGCCCCGCAGCTCGACGCCCTTTCGCATCGCTTTCCGGCCGTCTATCCCGGCGACCTGATCCTGGCCCAACTGGCGCAAAGGCACCGCAGCGCCGGCAACGTGCCGTCCGAAGTCGACGCCCTGCGCCGCTTGGCCGACGCCTTCGCGGAGCATCCCGGCGCCGCCACGACGCTGGAACGCTTGCAAACGCTTGAGGCCATGCTTGACACCGACCCCACCAGGCTCGGCGTTCTGCTGCCGCTGTCCGGCCCCACCGGGCAGATCGGCAGGTCGGCCCTGCAGAGCGTGCAACTCGCCCTCGACACGCTGCAACGACGCCATGCCGAACTCGACCTGTCGCTGGTCATTCGCGACACCGGCGCCAGCACCGAGACGGCCCGCAGCGCGCTGCACGCCTTGGCCGAGGAAGCACACGTCATTGGCGTCATCGGCCCGCTGCTCAGCCAGACCGCCGAGAAGCTGGCGCCCCTCGCCGACAAGCTGGGCGTGCCGCTCATCTCGCCATTCGCGCGCGACAGTCAGTTCCCGCAGCTCAGCCGCTACGCCTTTCGCAACAGCCTGACCGATGCCATGCAGGGCCGTCTGCTGGCCTCATACGCCACCCAACGGCTGGGCCGCAGGCGTTTCGCCATCCTTTACCCGGACGATGCCTATGGCGCCGCGCTCGCCGACCACTTCAGCGCCGCGCTCGCCGACCACAACGGCCGGGTGGTGGTGAAAGCCGCCTACCCACCCGCCGCCCAAGACGTCCACCGCGCCGTGCGGCGTATCCGCACCGAGACTTACGATGCCCTGCTGGTGCCGGACTACGCCGACAACATCGCACGCCTCGCCCCGGAGCTGGCCTATGATGCTGAAGCCGGGGTCCAGTTGTTGGGAACCGACGGCTGGAACCATTCGGAGATCACGACCATCCCGGCGTGGGTGGTGGATGGGGCGGTATTCGTGGACGGCTTCTACGCGGATTCGCCGGTGCCGCACGTGGCGGCGTTCGTGAGCGCTTTTCGCGACCGCTACGGCGCCGTTCCCGATCTGCTGGCAGCGCAGGCCTACGACACCCTGATGATGTGCGCCCAGGTGCTGCGAACCGGGGCGCGAACGCGCCCCGAACTGCGCGACGGCTTGGCGCAGATACGCGGCTTCCCCGGCGTCTCCGGCGTCACGACGATGAACGCCAATGGGGATGCGGAAAAAGTGCTTTACGTGTTGAGCGTTCGGGAGGGCAAGATCATCCAGATCAACGCGCCGGCGTTTCAGTATCCCGACGCCGGCGATCCAGTTGATTGAGCCTTCGGCGGGACGGCTGAACGGTATCGCCGGTGGGGGCCGAAGGCTCGGCCAACAGGGGAACGGCTGTCACCGTGCCGTTGATCAAGGCGGCGGTTGAGGTGGCGTAATTCGGGTCGATGAACACCTCGAAATTGGGGTCGCCCTCTGGCGTGCGCGTGATGGCAGCCGTTTCATCCTGCGCGGCCTGACGGACAAAGCGGATGCCCGGCGGGATCGGAAAAGCCGTCACCGGGTGCCCCTGCAACGCCTTTTGCATGAACGCCAGCCAGATCGGCGCCGCCACCCGGCCGCCGCCCTCGCGTTTGCCCAGCGAGATCTGATTGTCGAATCCCACCCATACGCCGGTGACGATCTCGGGCGTATAACCGATAAACCAGGCGTCGTGGAAGTCGTTCGTGGTACCCGTCTTGCCTGCCGCCGGGCGCTCCAGGGCGCGCACCCCTCGCCCGGTGCCGTGCTGCACGACGCTCTCCAGCATGTTGGTGACGGTGTAGGCCACCTCCGGGCTCATCACGCGCTGCGCCGTCAGCATGTGCTCTTCCTTAACCGTTCCATAGCGGTCCACGATGCGGGTAATGAACACCGGCTCGGTATGAATCCCCTGGTTGGCAAACACCCCGTAGAGGGTCGTGACGTCGAGCAGTGTCATCTCCGCGGCCCCCAGGGCCAGGGACAGCACGCACGGCAGTTTGCGGCGCACGACGAGCCGCCGGGCGTAGGCGCAGGCGGCATCCACACCGATTTTCTCCAGCACGTCGATGGTCGCCAGATTGCGCGACTTGGTAAGCGCCAGGCGCAGCGGGATCGGCCCGAGGAATTTCTGGTCATAGTTTTCCGGTTCCCACGTGCCGCCCCCGGGAATCTCGCGCACGATGGGCTCGTCCGCGACCTGCGAGGTCGGATTCATGCCGGCTTCGATGGCGGCGGCGAAGATGACCGGCTTGAACGCCGAACCGGGCTGTCGAACCGCCCGCAGCGCCCGGTTGAACTGGCTGCTGTCAAAGTCGTAGCCGCCGATCATGGCCAACACGTGGTTGCTGCTGGCCTCCAGCGCCAGCAACGCCCCCTGCACCTCCGGGTCCTGCTCCAGCGCCAACTGGTGCGACAATCCCTCGGGGTCGGGCTGCATAACCTGCACTCGTACGACGTCGCCGCGCCGCAGCAACCGCGTCAAATGACCGTCGAACTTGCCCGGCTCGCCGGCCACCGATCGGATCCACTCGATGCCCGCCGGCTTGATCACGCCGCGCGACTTGCGGACGGCCACGGTGGCGCTATCTGCCTGCGCCTCCAGCACCACGCCGGTCAACAAGTCCCCGTCGCGCACCTTCGGAGAGGCGCCGTGCGTCATGGTGATCTTCTCGATCAGCGTGGTGTTGCGGGCGGCGTCCGAGGTGAGCACCACGCTGCGGGAGGGCCGCTTCCAAGCGCCGCGGCGGATGCGCTTGTCCACCGTCAACAGGCCATCCTGGATGGCCCGTTGCGCCGCCTGTTGCAGCCGCAGATCCAGCGTCGTGTGCACCGTGAAACCGCCGCGGTACAGCGCCGTCGGGCCGTATTCGTCTTCCAGATGCTGACGCACGTGCTCAATGAAATACGGCGCCTTGTTGACGCGATGGGTGACGTGCGGACGCTCGCCGGGAGAGCACACCGGTTCCTGTTCCGCCGCTGTCGCCGCTTCGGGATCCAGATAACCCTCGTCTACCATGCGCCGCAGGACGTGTACCCGCCGCCGCAGGCTGCGCTGTGGGTTTCTCAGCGGTGAATACGTGTTCGGGGCCGGCGGCAGACCGGCGATCATGGCGCCATCGGCGAGGCTGAGATCGGCCACGGATTTGTCGCAGTAAAGCTGGGCTGCCGCCTCGATGCCGTAGGTGTTGTGGCCGTAGAAAATCTGGTTCAGATAGATTTGCAGGATGCTGTCTTTGTCGTACTGCTGCTCGATGCGACGGGCCAGTATGGCCTCGCGAATTTTGCGCCGCAGCGTGCGCTCGCGGGTGAGGAAGAGATTGCGCGCCACCTGCTGGGTAATCGTGCTGGCGCCCTCGCGTGTGGTGCCGGCGCGCAGGTTCACCCAGACGGCGCGCCCGATACCGATGTAATCCACGCCGCTGTGCGAGTAGAAACGGCTGTCTTCGGCGGCAATTGTCGCGTGCCGCACGTAGATAGGGATTTCGGTGAGGTGCACCAGGCGGCGTTTTTCGACGAAGAACTCGGCGATCAGTTGTTCGTGGCGGTCGTACACCTCGGTGACCAGGCTGGGCTGATAATCTTCGAGCGCCGCCACGTCGGGTAAGTCGGTCGCCAGGTCCCGATACGCGACGTAGCCCGCCGTGCCGACGCCGGCAATGCCCAACAGCATCAAAACGGCAAAGCCGACGAGCACGCGGCGCAGGATGCGCCGCCGCCGCCGGGCCTGGGCCGACCGTCTCGGCGGTCGTGCGCCGCCGCTGCGTATCGGCGCTCTGACGTTTGCGTGTGGATTCCGCGACCTGCCGTGCCTCGGCGGGCGCTTCTGCGGTCCCTCTCTCATCTCCCTTGTCCTCCCCGGCCCGGCAGGCCCAATTCACGCTGAATGTCCTGCATGTCCTCCCACACCTTGCGCTTGTCCTGCGGATTGCGCAGCAGGTACGCCGGGTGGAAGGTGGGCCGCACCAGGATGTCGCCCATTGAGTGAAATCGCCCGCGCAGGCGCGAAATGCGCTCATCGGTATGCAGCAGGGCCTGCGCCGCAAACGCGCCGAGGGCGCAGATGACGCGCGGCTTCAGGCAGGCGAGTTGCTTGTCGATGATCGGCCGGCACGCCGCCACCTCGTCGGGCTGCGGGTTGCGGTTCTGCGGCGGGCGGCACTTGATGACGTTGAGAATGTAGACGTCCTGACGGGTCAGGCCGATGGCCTGAATGATGCGGGTGAGAAGCTGGCCGGCCGCGCCGACGAACGGCTCGCCCTGGAGGTCCTCGTCGCGTCCCGGCGCCTCGCCGACGAATACCAGGTCAGCTGCCGGGTTGCCGGTGCCGAACACCACCTGCCGGCGGCCCTCGTGCAGTCGGCAGGCCTGGCAATCCCTGACGGAGGCCGCCAGTTGCGCCAACTGCGCGGCGTCGTCGGCTGCGGACGGCGCCGCGCTTGAGACGTTCGGGCCCACCGCGGCGCCGCGCGGCGATGGCAGCACCAACGGCAGTTCCGTAACGCCGAGGCGCTGCAAATAGCGCACGTAGTCGCGCGCCGCGGCGGCCGCGGCGCCAGTCGGATTCATGCCTTGCCTCCCTGGCGCTGCGCCAGCACCGCCTGGACGCGGTCGAGAATGGTCTCCGCCAAGGCGCGCTTGCTCATCACCGGCAAGGGCTCGACGCCCCCGGCGGCGTCGATCAGGTGCACGCGGTTGTGGTCGCTGGCAAAACCGATGGCGGGGTCGCTAACGTCATTGGCCACGATCAGGTCCAGGGCCTTTTTGCTCATTTTTTGCTTCGCGTTGGCCAGCAGGTCGCGCGTTTCGGCAGCGAAGCCAACCAGCACGCGGTTGCCTTTTGCGGCGCCCAACTCGGCCAGAATGTCGGGGTTGCGTTCGAGCGTGATGCTCAGGGTCGCGTCCTCCTTCTTGATCTTGTCGGCGATAGCGATTGCAGGCCGGAAATCCGACACGGCCGCCGATTTGATGACCACGTCGGCGGCTGCGACGTGCTCCCGCACCGCGTCGCGCATCTGCACCGCCGTGCGGACCGGGACACAGGTGACGCCGGCCGGCGCCTGCAAGTGCGTGGGGCCGGTGATCAGTACGACCTCGGCGCCGCGTTGCCGGGCTGCCTCAGCGAGGGCAAAGCCGGTCTTGCCGGAAGACGTGTTGGAGATGTGGCGCACCGGGTCGATCGGCTCTTGCGTGGGGCCGGCGGTGATGATCACCGTCTTGCCGCTCAGAACGGTCGTCTGCCGCAGCGCCGCGGCGACGGCCTCGACCACGGTTGCGGCAGCGATGTTCCAGCCCAGCTCGTCCGCAGCGTCGTCCGTTTCCGCCACCCCGGCGTCGCACAGGATCATCCCGGCGTCGCGTAGGCGCTGCACGTTCTGCCGCGCCAGCGGGTGCTGGTACTCGGCGGCGCGCGCGGCGAAGGCGAACACCGTCGGCCCGTCGTGCAGCAGCATCGCTCGCACCAGGGCCTCGTCGGCCAAGCCGGCCGCCGCCTTGGCGATCAGCGCCGGGGTGGCGGGCACCACCACCAAGCCGTCGGCATTCTTTACCAGGCCGTGCAGGGAATGGAAGTCCTGCGCGCCCATCCGGCCGTACAGGTCGCCGGGCATAATCACGTCGCCGTCGGCGAGACTGCGGAAGGTCAGGCCCGGCACAAAGGTTTCGGTCTCGGCGCTGATCACGACCCGCACGCCGGCGCCGGCGCGCTGCAGGGTACGCAGCACCTCGACGGCCGTCGAGGTCAACGGCCCGCCGCCAACGCCGAGCAAGATGGTTTTGTCCTGCAGCATGGTTGAAACTCCCACCTTACGCACCGCTGTTCAGGAGTTGTCGGATGGGTGCCGGATTAGCGTGCCGAACACGGTGGCGCTCCGCGAGGACGATGGCCTTCAGCGCCGCAAGCGCTTCGGCAAAGCAGTCGTTGATCAGCACGTAATCATACGCTGCGTATTGGGCGCTTTCCTGCCGGGCGACCGCCAGCCTCTCGCTGGCCAGCCTTGAGCGTGCTGCTTTGGCGCCGGGCTCGCGCCCCGCCAGCCGTTCTTCCAGCGTCTGCCACGAGGGCGGCAGCACGAAGACGTGCACCGCATCGATACCGGCGCCGCGCAACTGCGCGGCGCCCTGCACGTCGATGACCAGCAGGACGTCCTTGCCGGCGGCCGCGGCCTTGTCGATGGGCTGCCGCAGCGTGCCGTAGCGGTGCCGGTGCACGCAGGCCCACTCCAGGAAATCGCCGGCCGCCACACGCTCGGCAAACTGTTGCGCGCTGATGAAGTGATAGTCAAGGCCGTCTTGTTCCTGCGCCCGCGGCGCGCGCGTAGTGCAGGAGACGGAGCGCACCACGTCGTCCACGTCGGCGCATAACGCCTCGCACAACGACGTCTTGCCGACGCCGGAGGGTGCCGATATCACGAACAGGATTCCCTTGCGGCTCATCTGGTGTCCCGTGACGCGCAGCCGGCCGGCCCAACTCCGCATCGGCTATTCGATGTTCTGGATCTGCTCGCGGCAGCGCTCCAGCTCACTCTTGATCTCCACCACGCAATGCGAAATCGTCAGGTCGTTGGCCTTGGCGGCGATCGTTTCGATCTCGCGACGCATTTCCTGCACCAGAAAATCGACCCTGCGGCCCACCGTCTCGCCGGAGGCCAACAGCGTCTGCGTGGCCTGCAAGTGCGCCTCCAAGCGCGTCAACTCCTCGGTGACGTCGCCGCGCTCGGCAAACAGGACCGCTTCCTGCGCCAAGCGTGCGGCGTCCAGGGCGACGCGTTCAAACCATTCTTTGAGCCGCTGTTCCAGACGTTGCAGATAGTCCGTCAACATCTGCGGCAGGCGCTGCCGGATGAGCGCCGCCTGTTGCGCCACCGCCTGCATGCGCGCGCTCAGATCCCCGCGCAGAAAGGCGCCTTCCTGCAGCCGCATGGCCTTAAGCGCCGCAAGCGCCGCTGCCAGCCCCTCGGCAATGAGCGGCCAGTCGGCCTCCACGTCCGCCGGCGCGTTCTCGCTGACCTTGAGCACGTCGCGCAGGCCCATGAGCAGGCTCAAGTCGACGGTGCCCGGCGCCCCCAAGCGGTACTGCAACTCCCGCAGCGCCTCGTAATACTGTTGGGCCAGGGCGTAATCCGGCGTCACGGTGCGGGAGGCATCGCCGTTCTTGCCCAGGGTGATGCGGATGTCGATACGGCCGCGTGCGAAATGCTGACTGACGAGTTGTTTCATCCGCGCTTCGAGGGGCGCGTACGTGCGAGGGTAGTGCCAGGCGACGTCGAGATAGCGGTGGTTGACCGACTTGGCCTCTATGGTCAGGGCCAGCCGGTCGTCGTGCACGTCACTGCGGCCGTAGCCGGTCATGCTTTGCATAGGTAGCGCCTGTGCTCCAGGGTCTAGGGCGTCGCCGCCGAATCCGGCGGGGTGGGTTGCAGGGCAGCGCTCAGGAACGCCATCAGCCGAGGCACGACCGTGCGGGCCGCCTGTTCGAGGGCAAGGGCGCCGGCCTGCCTGGATTGGGTGCCATTCACATTTGCTTCACCCCACTCCTGCGCCAGCACGCCGCCCGTGGGGGTATCCAGAACGCGCAGTTGCAACGTGGCGTGCACGGTGGAACCGGACAGCGCATTGTAAATCTGTTGCACCCCGGCATGACCGACCAGCAGCATGGCGACCTCGGCCTCGCGCGCCGCTTTCAGGGCTGCGCCCTCGGTGCCGTCCCAATGCAGACCGGGCTCCAACTCGCCGATGCGCACGCCGCGTTCCGCCAGCTGCGAGCGCAGCGTGCGGGTGACGACGCCGCGCTCGGCCCACCACGTCGATGTTGCCTGGCCGAGGCGACGCTCCGTAATCAGGATGGCCAGCCGTCCGGCGTCATCTTCCGGCAGCCGTCCCGGATCGACCGCAGCGACCGACGAATCCAACACCGCCAGCGCTTGCCGCACCTTTGTCGAGGCGACTTCTGCCTCCAGGCGGACGCGGTAGACCTTGCCCGGCGCGTCGGGGTATTCCCACAGCACGCGGTAGCTGGCGATGTACGGCCACGGCTCGGCGTACAAACGCTCGTTCAGCACATGGATATTGGCCACCACCGCATCGGTGCCGAGCACGTTCAGGACGGCCTCTTCCAGTGCCTCGCGCAGCGCCACACGAACCGCTTGCTGCCGCGCCGCCGCCTGGTCCGACGACACGATGGCCCCGACGCCCTCAACCTGATAGGTCCACGAGGGGGCAGCAAAGCCGTTCGACGCCGCCGACAACAGCAGCAGGATCAGTCCGATTATCGTCTTGCGCATCCGTGTTCCCCCGCCTCGGCGCTTATGGCGCTGCTTTGTCGAGGCCACAGGATTGGTACAACCGGTCCACTTCAAACGAATCGAGAAAGCGAAACTGGCCCGGGGCGAGACCGGCGAGGGTCAGGGGTCCCAGGCCAACGCGCTGCAACTTCCGAATACCGTAGCCGCCGCAACGTTCCAGCATGCGGTGGACCTGCCGATTTTTCCCCTCGCGCAGCGTGATCCGCAACCAGCAGGTCTTCTCAAAGCGCCGCACCACGTGTACCTGCGCGGGCGAGGTCCTGCCGTCGGACAGATCGACGCCGCGCCGCATGGTTTCGAGGTCCCTTTCGGCTACCGTGCCGTTGACGCGTACCAGGTAGACGCGCGGCGTACCGTAGCGCGGGTGCAGCAGACGATTCGCCAGCGGGCCGTCGTTGGTCAGCAGCAGCAACCCTTCGGTATTGAAGTCCAGGCGTCCGACCGGAAACAGGCGCACTGGCTGGCGTTTCAGCAGGTCGAACACGGTAGGGCGGCCCTTCTCGTCGTCGGCGGTGGTGACGTAACCGGTCGGCTTGTGCAGAATCATGTAGCGCATCGGCGCCCGCGGGCGCAGCCGGCGACCGTCCACCACGACGTCATCGCGGTTGGCGTCGACCGTTGTGCCGAGGGCGGTTACCAGGTGGCCGTTGACGCGCACACGCCCCTGCCGGATCATCTCCTCGGCTCTGCGGCGCGAGGCCAAGCCGGCCTGTGCGATGACCTTCTGCAATCGAATAGAGGCTGGCGGCGCCTTGGACATGGGGACAATCCTTCGTTTCCGAGGGGCTGTGCGGTTGGTCTGAGATTGGCTAATTGTAGGGTTGGCGCCGGGGCGCGTCAACGCGAATTTCCCCGCCATGACGGCGGCGCCAGACGGGTCGCGGAGCGTCCCGGCAGCGCGCGGGGCGGCTGGCATTCCACCATGCGAGACGCTACAATGCTTGCCTCCGTAGAAGCGACCGACACGCGTTTACAGGATTCGACCATGCCTTCCGAACCCGCCGGCAACGTGCACCTATCCTATCTTCGCCGTTTGCCGGCGGTCGATGAACTCCTGCGCACGCCGCAAGCGCAACACTGGCAGGCCCGACTGTCGCGGCAAACCGTGACGGACGCTGTCCGCCAGGCGCTGGAAGCCACCCGACGCAGCATTCTGCAAACCACCGAAGAGGCCGCTTTGGCCGCCTTGCCCGTCGGCTCGGCCGCCGTGCTGTCGCAGGTGGAGGCCATCCTGGGCGCCGCGCAAGCCCGCGAACTGCAGCCCCTCATCAACGCCACCGGGGTCATCGTGCACACCAATCTCGGGCGCTCGCTGCTGGCCGACGCGGCGGTGGACAACATGCGGACGGTGGCCGCCGCCTACAGCAACCTCGAGTACGACGTTGAGCTCGGCGAGCGCGGCACCCGCTACGGGCACCTTGAAGGGCGCCTGCGTTCCCTCACCGGCGCCGAGGCCGCTCTGGTGGTCAACAACAATGCCGCGGCGGTGTACTTGGCCCTGCAGGCGCTGGCCAAGGGCAGGGAGGTGATCGTGTCGCGCGGCCAGCTCATCGAAATCGGCGGCTCGTTCCGCATTCCCGACATCATGCGCAGCAGCGGCGCCGTCCTGCGCGAGGTCGGCAGCACCAACAAGACACATCTGCGGGATTACGCCGCCGGCATTTCGGCCGACACCGCGCTGTTGTTGCGGGTGCACACCAGCAATTATCGCATCGTCGGCTTTACCGCCGAGGTGCCGCGGCACGAATTGGTCGCGCTGGGCCGCGAGCACGGCCTGCCTGTCATGGAGGACCTGGGCAGCGGCACGCTGGTCGATCTGCAACCGTACGGCTTGCACGACGAGCCAACAGTCAACGAGGTGGTCGCCAGCGGCGTCGATGTGGTGACGTTCAGCGGCGACAAGCTGCTGGGCGGCCCGCAGGCCGGCATCGTGGTGGGCAAGGCCGCCTGCGTCGATCAATTGCGGCGCCATCCGATGCACCGCGCCGTGCGGGTGGACAAGTTCACGGTGGCGGCGCTCGAAGCCACGCTGAAGCTGTACGCCGACCCGCAAACGGCGCGGCGGCAGATTCCCACCCTGGCGATGCTCGGCCTGTCGCCGCGCGACGTCGCCCGGCGCATTCGGCGGCTGCGGCGCCTGCTGCCGGCCGGCAGCGCCGCCGCCTACCGGCCCCGCGTGATCGACGGCACCTCAGCCGTGGGCGGCGGCGCCCTGCCGATGGCCGTTCTGCCCACTAAGCTGCTGGCGCTGCAGCCGGAATTCTGCTCGGTCAGCAGCCTCGAACGGCGCCTGCGCTGCCGTCAGCCGGCTATCATCGGGCGTATCGCGCGAGATCAACTGCTGCTGGACTTGCGTACCGTTACGGAGCGCGAAATTCCCGAGCTCGCTGCCGCCCTGCACGAACTGGTACCGGCGCCATGAAACAAATCGTCCTGGGTACCGCCGGCCACATCGACCACGGCAAGACCAGCCTCATCAAAGCCCTCACCGACATCGACACCGACCGCCTCAAGGAGGAAAAGGAGCGGGGGATCACCATCGACCTCGGCTTCGCCTTCCTCAACCTGACGGACGAGGTGCAGCTGGGCATCGTCGACGTGCCGGGCCACGAGCGGTTCGTCAAAAACATGCTGGCGGGGGTTGGCGGCATTGATCTCGTGCTGTTGGTCATCGCTGCCGACGAGGGTGTCATGCCGCAGACGCGCGAGCACCTGGCCATCTGCGAGCTGTTGCGGGTGCAGGCGGGTCTGGTGGCGCTCACCAAGACGGATATGGTGGAGGCGGAGTGGTTGGAGCTGGTACGCGACGACACCGCCGAATTCCTGCGCGGCACGTTTCTGGAAGGCAAGCCGATCGTACCGCTGTCCTCACGCACCGGCGAGGGGCTGGAGGCTCTTCTGCAAGCGTTGCGCAACGCCTGTCAAGCGCTCAGCCCGCGCACTTCCGGCGGCCCGGTGCGTCTGCCCATCGACCGCGTGTTCACCATGCGCGGTTTCGGCGCCGTCGTGACGGGCACCCTGTTTTCCGGCAGCGTGCGGCTTGAGGATCGCCTGGAGGTGTTGCCGAAGCGTGAACTGGCGCGGGTGCGCGGTCTGCAAGCGCACAGCCGGACGGTCAGCGAGGCAGTCGCCGGACAGCGAACCGCGGTCAACTTGCAGGGCGTCGAATTGGACGACCTGCAGCGCGGCGACGTGCTGGCAACGCCGGGGCGTTTTCCCACCACCTACATGCTGGACGTGACGCTGAAACTTCTGGACGACGCGCCGCGTGCTCTGAAGCACCGCGCCCGCGTCCGTTTCCACATCGGCACCAGCGAGATCATGGGGCGTGTCATGCTGCTCGACCGCGACGAGATGCGGCCCGGCGAGGAGGTGTGCGCGCAGCTGCACCTGGAGCAACCGACGGTTGCCGCGGCGCGGGACCGCTACGTGATTCGCAGCTATTCGCCCATCCGTACCATCGGCGGCGGCGTCATTCTGGACGCCGTGCCCGTGCGGCACCGGCGCCATCGCCCGCAGGTTCTCGACCAACTTGTCGTGCTGCGCGACGGCAAGGACGCCGAGGTGCTGAGCGTGCACCTGTTCAACGCCGGGTACGCCGGCCTGCAATGGCCGGAGCTCGTGCAACGCACCCCATTGGAGGACGACGTCCTGCGCCGAGTGGTTGCCGAGGTCACCGAGCAGGGCGTCGGCGTGGCGATCGACGACAACCCACCGTGGCTGCTGCACCGTGAACGCTACAACCAGGCCTGCGCCGAGATGCGAGGGTTGGTGGCGGACTTTCACCTTCACAACCCGCTCAAGCCGGCCATGTTCACCGAGGAGTTGCGCAGCAAATTTCCGCGCATGGCGGATAAGGTGTTCAGCGCCATCCTGCGCGACCTGACCGCCGCCGGTGAGCTCGAGGTCAGCCGCGACAAGGTGAAGCTGGCCAGTCACGCGGTCACGCTGTCGCCCGAGCGGCAGGCGCTGGTCGATGCCCTGGAACACACCTTTCAGGAAGCCGCCTTTCAGCCACCGAGCGTCGAGGAAGCCCTGGCGGCGCAGAGTTCCAAACCCGCTGACGCGCGTGCCCTGCTGCAAGTGCTGGTAGATCAGAACCGGCTGGTGCGCTTGAAGGGCGACGTGTTCTACCACAAGGAGGCGCTGGACCAAATCGAGCAGCGCCTGCGCGCCCACCTGGAAGCACACCGGGAAATTACCGCCGGCAAGTTTCGGGACATGCTGGAAATATCCCGCAAGTACGCCATCCCGCTGCTGGAACATTTCGACGGTCAGCGCATTACCCTACGCACCGGGGACAAACGCATCCTCCGCAACCCCTGACAGCCCCGCACACACGAAGGACGGATCATGGCCAGCCGTACAATGCCAAAACGCAAGCGCCAACCTGCCGCGGTCGAGAAGCCGATCAGCCGCTACCCGGTGCCGGCCCTTGACGACCTGCCCGCTGACCTGCAAGAACGCATTGTCGAGGTGCAGGCCAAAACCGGCTTCATCCCCAACGTTTTCCTCGTCCTGGCGCACCGGCCGGACGAATTTCGCGCCTTTTTCGCCTACTACGACGCCCTCATGCTGCGCGACAGCGGCCTGTCCAAGGCCGAGCGCGAGATGATCGTGGTAGCCACCAGCGCCGCTAACGGCTGCCCGTACTGCGTCGTGGCGCACGGCGCCGTGCTGCGCATTTACGCCAAGAACTCCATTTTGGCCGACGAACTTACGGTGAACTACCGTCACGCAGACATCACGGCGCGGCAGCGGGCCATGCTGGATTTCGCCCTCAAGATGGCGCGCCAGCCCGAGCAAATTGAGGAAGCAGACGTGCAGATCTTGCGCGGGGCGGGATTTTCGGACGAGGATATCTGGGACATCGGCGCCATCACGGCGCTCTTCGCCATGTCCAACCGGCTGGCCCACCTGACCAACATGCGCCCCAACGAGGCGTTCTTTGCGCTGGGGCGTTAGTTGCAAGCTCCTACAGCCGTTCAGTATTCGTATTAATCGGTGTGCACGGCTATTCCAGCAGGGCCAGGGTGCGGGCAACGAAGATATGAATCAATGGACGTTCGATCTCTATTTCGAAGTCTTCCATCTCATCGTGGTAGAAGTTCTTGTGGAACTTTTCCGCGGCCAGAAAACCGGCGTGCAACGCGTCGTCGCCGGACTCTTGGGCAAGCCGCTGCACGGCGTTTTTCAGGTCACGACGGGTACGATGGCCCCAGCCGCGATGGCAGGCAACGGCCATCGCGGCATGGGAAGCAGCACCCCAGAGCTTTTCTGAGGCCTGTAGCCGGTCACCGGCCTCGAACTCACGATCGGAGATGCCGAGAAACGCTTGAGCGGTGGCAACGCGGTGCTAGCTCAGCATGGGTGTCTCCGGTTGCGTGAATGAAGGGTTCCATTCCGGCAATCAATTTCCTGTCCCAAGTCTTCCAAGCGTTTCGTAAACCTTACTTGTTGGAGGAGCGTAGCCCCCTAGTCAAAACGCGAGCGGCGCGCCTCGAAGTTGGTGTGGATGTCCAGTAGCACCGTGCGGCCCTCGGCGTTGAGTTGCTGCGCCTTTTGCAGGGCGCCGGCCACTTCGTCGGGCTGCGTGACGGTAATGCCCACGGCCCCCATGCCCTCGGCGATCTTGGCGTAATCGCCCGTCATGGAGGTGACGTTGAACACCTCGCGCGCCGTTTGGTAGCCGGTGGGGTAGGTCGCCATGTCGCCGTTGTTCAGCACGATGGTGGTGATGGGAGCACCCGCACGCACGGACGTTTCGATGTCCAGGCCGGACATGCCGAAGGCGCCGTCACCCATGAAATTGAGGCAGAACTTGTCGGGCTTGGCGAGCTTCGCACCGATCATCAGCGGGATGCCGTAGCCGAGGTGGGTGGTCTTGCCCCAGCCGACGTAGCTGTGGGGCACGGTGGCCGTGTAGAACGGCATGATGGTGTCGCGCGGCGTGCCGGCGTCGTGGGTGACGATACTGTTGTCCTTGTCGAGGTTGCGTTCCAGCTCGCCAATGATGCGGTAGGCGGTCACCGGCACCTCGTCGGAGCGCAGGGTGTCGGTCCACTCGGACATCCATTGCTGCTTCACTTCGGCGATCTCCGCGGCGACTTGGGTCTGCCCCTTGCGGCCGTTCTCCCCAAGTTGCCCCTTCACCTCGTCGATGAGCATGCGGATGGCGAGGCGGGCATCGCCGGGCAGGCCGACGGCAGCGGAAAAGTCCTTGTTGATGTCCTCGATGCTCTCGGTGTTGTGGAGGATCGTCTTGCCGTCCGGGATGGGCTGGCCGTAGGTGGTACGGGTCATGCTGGAGCCGAGGGCGAGCAGCACGTCGGATTCCTGAATCCAGCGCCGCGCGTGCAGGCCGGTGGCGCCGCTGCCGGAGCCCAGGGCCAGCGGGTGGCGCTCGTCGAAGCCGGACTTGCCGGGCATGGTGCAGTAGACCGGCACTTCCGTCAGCTCGGCCAATTCCCGCAACTCCTCAGTGCCTTCCGCCATCAACGTGCCCATGCCGGACCAGATGAGCGGCTTGCGGGCGCCCAATAACAACTTGACGGCGTCCTTCACGTCGCCCGCCGACGGCGCCTGCAGGTGGCGCTTGGGCGGCTGGTAGTTCTGCACCACGGCATCGGGTACCTCGCCGGTGCCGACATCACCGGGGATCTCGACGATCACCGGACCTGAACGCCCGTTGCGCAGGTGGTGAAAAGCGCGCCGCATGACGCTGCCGACCATGTCCGGTTTCCAGATCACCTCGCCGTATTTGCACACCGACTGGTACGTCCGCACCGGGGAAAAATTGGGCCGGATGTCGTGCTGGTTCACCGCTGGGCCGCCGGGCAGGTAGAGGATGGGCACGTTGTCGCCGAACGCCTGGGCCAAGCCGCCCATGGAGTTCTCGGAGCCGGGGCCGCCCTGGGTGATGACCACGCCGAACTTCCTGCGGTCGTGCATGCGGCTGTATCCGTCGGCGGCCATCATGGCGCCGCGCTCCTGCCGAAACATGATGGGACGGATGCCTTCGTTGGCCACCTCTTCGATGAGATTATTGGACGGAAAGCATGCCACCCACTCGACGCCTTCTACCTTCAAAAGTCGCGCTACGGCTTGCAGCGTGTTCATCCTGTTTCCTCCCCGATTTGTGCGGTGTGACGCGGCGAAAGCGGTAGGATACTCCATCACCTGCGGTGGGGCAACGGGCGCACCGCAGGGCCGCAAATCACCCCTACACGGGCGGGGATTGTCTGATATAATTCGCGCCTCACGCCAAGAAGCGATTTGAGACGACCCCCCTTCGAGAAGGAAGCTGGCATGCCCACCGTGCATTCGAAGCAAGATGTCGCGCTGATGGCGCACCTGCTCAGGCGAGCGGGGTTTGGCGCCACCCTGCAAGAACTCGACCACTGCCTCGAGCAGGGTTACGAGGCCACCGTAGAGGCGCTGCTGAGCCCGCCGGCGCCGGACGCCGTGCCGGAAGACCTGATCCGCCGCTACCATGTCGATCAGTCCGACCTGCGCAACCATGCCGCCGGCGCCGCTTACTGGATTTACCGCATGGTGCAAACGCCGGCGCCGCTGCGCGAAAAGATGTGCCTGTTCTGGCACCGCGTCTTTGCCACCGCCGCCACCAAGCTCATCCAGGCGCGCATGGTGGCGAGCCAGCTCGACATGTTCCGCAACCACGGCCTGGGCAGCTTCCAGGAATTGCTGCTGCGGCTGTCGCGCGACCCCGCCATGATGATGTGGCTGGACAACCAGGACAACCACAAGGACTCGATCAACGAGAACTACGGGCGGGAAATTCTGGAACTGTTCTCGATGGGCGTGGGCAATTACACCGAGGACGACATCAAGGAATGCGCCCGCGCCTTCACCGGCTGGCGGGTGGTCAACCCCGATTACATGTCCATCAAAATGCGCAACAACACCGCGCGGCCCTACGGCTATATCGCCTGGCAGTTCGAATATGACGACACGGACCACGACCACGGCGACAAGACATTCCTCGGCGAGGCAGGGGATTTCAATGGCGAGGACGCGATCGCCATCATCTGCCGGCAGGAAGCCACGCCGCGCTTTATCGCCCGCCATCTGTACCACTTCTTCGTCGCCGACGAGGTGCCCGTGCCGCAATGGCCGCACACCGCGCCGCGCGATCCGCAGGCCATCGACCTGATGTGCCAAGCCTATTTCGCTTCCGATTACGCGATCTCCGCCATGCTGCGGGTCCTGTTCAACGCCGACTTCTTCAAGTCGGCGGCGTCGCGCTTCGCCCGCATCAAGAGCCCGGTGGAGATGGTGGTCGGCACCCTGCGCATGGCCGGCGGCCTGGAATTGCCGTCGACCGATACGTACGCCGCCGTCGGGGCGTGCGCCGCCATGGGGCAGTCCCCGATGAACCCGCCCAGCGTCGAGGGCTGGCAGGGCGGCAGCGAGTGGATCAACACCGGCGCCTATGTGCAGCGGGTCAATTTCGCCAGCCGCATCCTCAGCGATCCGAATAAGCCGGGCATGCGGGCCATGATCGGACGCATTCGCGACCTCGCCAATGGTCGCGGCATGTCGGGCGAGGAACTGGTCGACGCCTGTCTGCACATCGTCGGCCCGCTGGAGGTGCCGGACAGTACCCGCGACGGGCTCGTCAACTACGCCCGCTCCTGGGGCGACGTCAGTTTCGCCGACGCCGCGGCGACCGCCGAGGCGGAGCGCACCATCGTGGCGCTGCTGCAGTTGATCGTTACCACGCAGGAATACCAGATGGTGTAGTGGAATGCCGGATTGCGCGCCGCGAATCCGACCTATCGCTTTAGGCCAGGGAGCACACAGGGCATGACAACCGCAACGTTTCGACTGCAATGCACCGAGACCATCGGCTTCGTCGCTGATCAGGGCGGGCGCGGCTTTCATTTGCCGATGTCGATGGTCATTCGCGGCGACGGCCGCATCTTCGTGGTCAGCCGCAGCAACACACAGGCGCTGGACATCGTCGGGATTCAGATGGTCAGCCTGGGGCACGAATTCTTCGGGCAAATCGGCGCCTACGGCCAGCAGCCGGGCAACATGATCTGGCCGACCGCCCTGGCGCTGGACCGCAACGACCATCTATATCTTGCCGACGATTACCTGCAACGGGTCACGGTGTACGACCGCGACGGCGCCGTGCAAGACACTTGGGGCACCAAGGGCAGCGCCGTCGGCGAGTTCGACGGGCCCTCCGGCCTACTGTTTGACGCCGATGACAACCTGTTGATGGTGGATCACCGCAACCATCGCATCCAGAAATTCACCCGGGACGGGCAGAGCCTCGGCACCTGGGGCGCCTACGGCGGCGGTGACGGGCAATTGAACCTGCCGTGGGGTATCACGCAGGACCGCGAGGGCTTCCTGTACGTGGCCGATTGGCGCAACGACCGCATCCAGAAGTTCACGCCGGACGGCGAGTTCGTGGCCAAGTTCGGCACGCCGGGTGACGGTGACGGGCAGTTTCACCGGCCCTCCGGCCTGGCCGTGGACGCCGATGGCAATCTCTACGTCGCCGACTGGGGCAACCAGCGGGTGCAGGTGCTCGATGCCGCCGGCAACAACCTGTTGCAACTCAGGGGCGAGGGCAAGCTGTCGCCGTGGGCACAGGAATACCTCAACGCCAACGCCGACGAGTTGGCGGCGCGCGCCACGTTCGTGCCGGTGTTCGACGTCGATACCAATGATGCCAGCGAGGTGTCGGCGCGTATCGAACCGTACTTCTGGGACCCGGTCGACGTCGTGCTGGATGACGACGAGCGCGTTTACGTCCTGGAGACCAGCCGGCATCGCTTCCAGGTCTACGAAAAGGTGTGAGGCAGCAACATTTCGCGATCACGGAGCACCGGTCTTAACGGGCCGGCGAGGATTGAAACGATCAAGAAGGAAGGCCATCATGGGTGACGAAAAGAACCGCAAGCTGGTGGTTGTGCAACTCTCCGGCGGCAATGATTACCTCAACTGCGTCGTACCGTACGCGAATCCGCGCTACATCGACAACCGGCCGAACGTCCGCCTGTCGGAAGATCAGATCATCCCGCTCGACAACGGCTACGGCCTCAACCCCGCCATGCAGCCCATCAAGGACCTGTACGACGCGGGCAAGGTGGCGATACTCCACGGCGTCGGTTATCCGCAGCCCAGCCGGTCGCACTTCCGCTCCATGGATATCTGGCACACCGCCGAGCCGACCAAGGTGGGCGACAAGGGCTGGCTGGGGCAGGCGATCAAGGACATGACGCCGGACGGCGATAATGTCGTCATCGCCGTGAACTTCGCCGCCGCGCTGCCGCGGGCGCTGGTCACCCTGGGCGCGCCGGTGGCCTCGGTGACTCATCTGGAGAGCTACGGACTGCTCAATCACATCGACACAGCGCCGCAACGCTCACAGGCGCTGGAAGCCTTCCGCGACATGTACAGCCGCGCGCTCGGCAGCGGGCCGGTGACGGATTACCTGAGCAAAACCGGCCTGGACGCCCTGCGCGGCGCCGACATCCTCGGTTCCGTGCCGCAGAAATACGCTTCGACGGTTGAATACGGCAGCAACCCCTTCGCCCGGAGCGCCAAGGGCGCCGCGCAGGTGCTGCTGGCCGATGTCGGCACGCGCATTTGCTACACGCAGCACGGCAGCTTCGACTCGCACACCAACGAGGTGGCGCTGCAAGCCAAGCTGTGGGACGACGTAGCGGGTGGCATTCGCGACCTGTACACCGATCTGAAAACGCACGACGCCAGCGACGACGTGCTGATCTTCGTGTTCTCGGAGTTCGGCCGCCGGGTGAAAGACAACGGCAATGGCACCGACCATGGTTCCGGCGGCGTGGCGTTCCTCATCGGCGACCGCGTCAAGGGCGGGCACTACGGCGAGTATCCTTCCCTCGACGACGACAAGCTGGTCGAGGGCGACTTAGCCTTCAACCTCGATTTCCGCTCCGTATACACGGAGATTCTGGAAGACTGGATGGCGGTCGAGGCCAAGCCGATCGTCAACGGCACGTATGAAAAGCTCGGCTGCCTGAACCTCAACTAGGGGAGCCCCGGACCGGCATGCGCACCTTCTTTACGGCTCTGGCTTTCCTGGTAATTCTGATGGCCGTCATCCCGGCGGTGCGGCGGTCTTTCCCGCCGCGACGAAACGACGGCGATTCTCACGCTTCATGGCGCAAAGGAGAACAGATATGACGCAGGAGAAAGGTAGTTCGCAGTTGTCGTCCTTCTTGGAACCGATGTTCAATCGGGCCGTCTCGTTGGCTCTCGTTGCCATTGTGGTTTTCCTGGCTATCTACGTCATTACGATCGAGCGGCGCTTCAGTCAGAACGCTTCCAGCATGGACGCGAATCAGGTGCGTATGGCGGAACTGTCGGACGGCTTCAGAAAAGCCGCCACCAGCGAGCAGGTGGCCGGCCTGGCGACGGCGGCAAGCGTGACCGAGCAGGCCGACAAGCTCGCCGGCCTCGAGGGGCGTCTGAGTCAGCAGGTGGCCGTTCTGACGCAGCAGATCGAGGGCCTCAATCAGCAGGCCGCGACCATTACCGCCAATGATGAAGCGGCACAGGCTGACGAAGCCGCCCAGGGCAAGCAGATTGCCGATATTCAGGAGCAGCTTGTTTCCCTGAGCGGGCGAGCCGACGAATTCGCCAGCGCCGATGACGCGAGTGTGGAAGACCTGGATGCGCTGGCAGCCCAGTTGGATACCTTTGCTACCCATGACGACTTGGCCGCCTTGGAATCCCAGATGGGGGCCTTTGCATCGGCCGAAGATGAAGCCGACCAGGACGCCCAACTGGCCGACGTGGCGCAGCAGATCGACGGCCTGAGCCAACAGGCTGCAGCCTTTGCCGCTAATAACGAAACGCTGCAGGCCGAGGAAGCCGCCCAGGGCAAGCAGATTGCCGATATTCAGGAGCAGCTCGTTTCCCTGAGCGGGCGAGCCGACGAATTCGCCAGCGCCGATGAGGCGAGTATGGAAGACCTGGATGCCCTGGCAGCCCAGTTGGGGACCTTTGCCGCCCGTGACGATCTGGCCGCTCTGGAAACGCAGATGGGAACCTTTGCGACTGCCGAAGATGAAGCCGACCAGGACGCCCAACTGGCCGACGTGGCGCAGCAGATCGACGACCTGAGCCAGCAGGCTGCAACCTTTGCCGCTAATAACGAAACGCTGCAGGCCGAGGAAGCCGCCCGGGGCAAGCAGATTGCCGATATTCAGGAGCAGCTTGTTTCCCTGAGCGGTCGAGCCGACGAATTCGCCAGCGCCGATGAGGCGAGTATGGAAGACCTGGATGCCCTGGCAGCCCAGTTGGGGACCTTTGCCGCCCGTGACGATCTGGCCGCTCTGGAAGCGCAGATGGGAACCTTTGCGACTGCCGAAGATGAAGCCGACCAGGACGCCCAACTGGCCGACGTGGCGCAGCAGATCGACGGCCTGAGCCAGCAGGCTGCAACCTTTGCCGCTAATAACGAAACGCTGCAGGCCGAGGAAGCCGCCCAGGGCAAGCAGATTGCCGATATTCAGGAGCAGCTTGTTTCCCTGAGCGGTCGAGCCGACGAATTCGCTAGCGCCGATGAGGCGAGTATGGAAGACCTGGATGCCCTGGCAGCCCAGTTGGGGACCTTTGCCGCCCGTGACGATCTGGCCGCTCTGGAAACGCAGATGGGAACCTTTGCGACTGCCGAAGATGAAGCCGACCAGGACGCCCAACTGGCTGACGTGGCGCAGCAGATCGACGACCTGAGCCAGCAGGCTGCAACCTTTGCCGCTAATAACGAAACGCTGCAGGCCGAGGAAGCCGCCCGGGGCAAGCAGATTGCCGATATTCAGGAGCAGCTTGTTTCCCTGAGCGGTCGAGCCGACGAATTCGCCAGCGCCGATGAGGCGAGTATGGAAGACCTGGATGCCCTGGCAGCCCAGTTGGGGACCTTTGCCGCCCGTGACGATCTGGCCGCTCTGGAAGCGCAGATGGGAACCTTTGCGACTGCCGAAGATGAAGCCGACCAGGACGCCCAACTGGCCGACGTGGCGCAGCAGATCGACGACCTGAGCCAACAGGCTGCAACCTTTGCCGCTAATAACGAAACGCTGCAGGCCGAGGAAATGGCCCAGCTCCAGCGCATCAACGTCATGCAGGGACAAATCGACACCCTGAGCCAGCAGACCGCTTCCTTTGCCAGCACGGAGTCCGTGGCCGCCGTGTCACAGCGGTTGGCCGAGGCCGCCGAACGGCTGACCACTGAGGAAGACGCCCAGGGCGCTAGACTGGCCGCCTTGGCGCAGCAGATCGACGACCTGGGCCAGCAGGCCGCGACCTTTGCCGCTAATAACGAAACGCTGCAGGCCGAGGAAATGGCCCAGCTCCAGCGCATCAACGTCATGCAGGGACAAATCGACACCCTGAGCCAGCAGATCGGCTCCTTTGCCAGCACGGAGTCCGTGGCCGCCGTGTCACAGCGGTTGGCCGAGGCCGCCGAACGGCTGACCACTGAGGAAGACGCCCAGAGCGCTAGACTGGCCGCCTTGGCGCAGCAGATCGACGGCCTGAGCCAGCAGGCCGCGACCTTTGCCGTTAATAACGAAACGCTGCAGGCCGAGGAAATGGCCCAGCTCCAGCGCATCAACGTCATGCAGGGACAAATCGACACCCTGAGCCAGCAGATCGGCTCCTTTGCCAGCACGGAGTCCGTGGCCGCCGTGTCACAGCGGTTGGCCGAGGCCGCCGAACGGCTGACCACTGAGGAAGACGCCCAGAGCGCTAGACTGGCCGCCTTGGCGCAGCAGATCGACGGCCTGGGCCAGCAGGCCGCGACCTTTGCCGCTAATAACGAAACGCTGCAGGCTGAGGAAACGGCCCAGCTCCAGCGCATCAACGTCATGCAGGGACAAATCGACACCCTGAGCCAGCAGACCGCTTCCTTTGCCAGCACGGAGTCCGTGGCCGCCGTGTCACAGCGGTTGGCCGAGGCCGCCGAACGGCTGACCACTGAGGAAGACGCCCAGAGCGCTAGACTGGCCGCCTTGGCGCAGCAGATCGACGGCCTGAGCCAGCAGGCCGCGACCTTTGCCGCTAATAACGAAACGCTGCAGGCCGAGGAAATGGCCCAGCTCCAGCGCATCAACGTCATGCAGGGACAAATCGACACCCTGAGCCAGCAGACCGCTTCCTTTGCCAGCACGGAGTCCGTGGCCGCCGTGTCACAGCGGTTGGCCGAGGCCGCCGAACGGCTGACCACTGAGGAAGACGCCCAGAGCGCTAGACTGGCCGCCTTGGCGCAGCAGATCGACGGCCTGAGCCAGCAGGCCGCGACCTTTGCCGCTAGTAACGAAACGCTGCAGGCCGAGGAAATGGCCCAGCTCCAGCGCATCAACGTCATGCAGGGACAAATCGACACCCTGGGCCAGCGAGTCGACGTCCTTTCCCAATAGTGAACAGGCGCCGGCTACAAAACGGTTAGCATCCGCCGATCCGGGCCGGCGCCCCGCAAAATCCGTAATCCAACCCCTTCACCCCGTGGTCGGCGGCAGGCCGACAGGAACGCCATGGAATACTTCCACATCGAGGGCGGGCATCGGCTCGGGGGCACCATCACCCCTGCGGGGAACAAGAATGCCGCCCTTCCCCTGATGGCGGCTAGCCTGCTGACTCACGAGCCGCTGCACCTGAACAATGTCCCCAACATTGGCGATGTCCGCACCAAGATCACCCTTCTCAACCGCCTGGGGGTCGATACGCACCTGAGTTCCGACGGGCACTGCATCCTCCAGGCCTGCACCGTAGGCGATAACCAGCCCGACCTCGACCTGTGCCGCCAGATCCGCACGGCGCCATTGTTCGCCGGTCCGCTGCTGGCACGGCGCGGTTTTGTGACCATCGGGCGACCGGGCGGCGACCGCATCGGGCGGCGGCGTCTCGATACCCACCTGCTCGCCCTGCAAGCCTTGGGCGCCGATATCGAGGTCACCACGGACCGCTTCATCCTGAAGGCCAAGCGGCTGCGCGGCGCCGACATTTTTCTGGACGAAATGAGCGTCACCGGCACCGAGCAGGCGCTCCTGGCCGCGGTGCTCGCCGAGGGCACCACGCTCCTGGGCAACGCCGCCTGCGAGCCGCACGTGCAGGACGTGTGTCATTGCCTGAACGCCATGGGCGCCGACATCGAGGGCATCGGCAGCAACAGCCTGGTGATTCGCGGCGTCGGCAACCTGCGGGGGACGACGTACGCCATCGGGCCCGATTACATGGAAGTCGGTTCCCTGATTGCGCTGGCGGCGATGACCGGCTCGGAACTTCGTGTCCGCCAGGCGCGCCCGCGCGAGCATCGTATGACCCGCATCGTTTTCGCCCGCCTGGGAGCGATGTGGCACGACGACGGGGACGACATTGTCATCCCCGCGGATCAGGATCTGTACGTGCGCAGTGAGTTTGACGGCGCCATGCCGAAAATCGACGACATGCCGTGGCCGGGTTTTCCGCCCGATCTGATCAGTATCGCCCTGGTCGTCGCCACGCAAGCGCGCGGCACCGTGCTGATTCACCAGAAGATGTTCGACCGCCGCCTGGTGTTCGTCGACCGCCTTATCGAAATGGGCGCCAACATCGTGCTGTGCGACCCGCATCGCTGCGTGGTGATTGGCCCCTCCCGCCTGCATGGCGAACCCCTCATTTCGCCGGACATTCGCGCCGGCATGGCGTTGGTCATCGCCGCGCTGGCGGCCGACGGCGTCAGCAGCATCCACAACATCAGCCAGATCGACCGCGGCTACGAGCACCTCGAAAAGCGCCTGCAGGCCCTCGGAGCGCGTATCGAACGGCGGCAAGGGTAAACGCGGCATTCAGGAGCTATCGGCAGAGGAGCCTTACCTATGGCGAGTTCTCGGAGTTTTGGTTTCGGCGTCGTCGGCCTCGGTGTCATCGCCGACTTTCATGCCCGTGCCATTCAGGACATGCGCGGCGGGCATCTCGCCTGCCTTTTTTCCAACAGCGGCGGCAACAACGCCAAAGCGCTGGCTCGGCGCTGCGGCGGCGAGTTGTATGCTGGCGACTATGATGCTTTTCTTCAGCACCCGGATCTTGACGTTGTGGTCATTGCCACGCCGTCCGGCGTCCATCTGGAGCCGGTGGTAGCCGCTGCCAAGGCCGGCAAGCACGTCGTCTGCGAAAAGCCGTTGGAGATAACACTGGAGCGCTGTTCGCAGATGATTCGCGCCTGCAAGCGGGCCGGCGTGCTGTTGGGCGGTATTTTCCAAAGCCGCACCGGGGCAGCGGTGCAAGCCATCAAGAAGGCGCTTGACGCGGGGCGGTTCGGCAACCTGACGGTCTGCAATGCCATCATCCCTTGGCACCGCAGCCAGACGTATTACGATTCGGGCGCCTGGCGCGGCACCTGGGAACTGGACGGCGGCGGCGCTTTGATGAATCAGTCCATCCACACCATCGACCTGCTACAGTGGCTGGCGGGGCCAATCCGCTCCGTGCACGCCCTGGCGGGTAACTTGGCGCACAAACGCATCGACGTCGAGGACACCGCGGTGGCGGTGGTGCGTTACAGGTCGGGTGCCCTGGGCACCATCATCGGCTCCACCGCGGTGTGGCCGGGCTGGCCCAATGAGATTCACATGGTGGGAACGGGCGGCTCGGTGTGCCTGCGCGGCGGGGAGTTGGTGCACTGGGATTTCGTGGACAAGAAATCCACTGATGCGCGCATTCGCCGCACACTGGGGCCACAGTCGCAAAAGACCTCGCGTTGGGGCGCGGGCAGCCCCACCTCCATCGGCACCGAGGGGCACCAGTTGCAGTTTGAGAATTTCGTGCGCCATCTGAGGGGCAAGGCGCCGCTGCTCGTCGACGGCGTCGAAGCGCGCAAGTCCGTGGAAATCATTCTGGGGATTTATGCCTCGGCGTTGTCGGGCGAGACCGTGAATCTGCCGCTCAAGCGGACCCCGGAGCGCCACGCTTTCGGAAAGTGAGAAGCCGGGGGTATGAATCAGAAACAATTGTTCAGGATTGCCGGTCCGGGTCGGATTGAATGGTGTGTGGACTGGCGGCTTCAAGTAGGTCCGGTCAGCCATAGGCGCAGCCCGACGGCAGCAGCCTGCGGACGGATTACGCTCCGCCAATTCGACCCGCAGCTTTCGTCATCCGACCAAGCGCCGCAGGATGCGAGCGGTTTCGTCCGGCGGCGCGTCCACCTGCACGGTGTGCATGTCGATTCCCGCTTCCGATTGCGCCGCCAGGCGGTCCAGGCAGGCTTCCAGCGATCCGGCGAAAAACAGGCTGTCGACGAGGTCGTCGGGCACCGCGGCGGTTCCGGCGACGCGGCCGCCCTTGTCCCAGGCGGCGCGAATGGTCTGGACGGCGTCGCCATGACCCAGGCGGGTGAGTTGCTCGCGATAGTAATCGCCCATGTTGGTGACGTAAAACGCGATGTGACTCTTGCCTTCCTGCCGGTAGGCCTCGATGTTGGCGGTCACGGTGACGCTGCCCGGGCTGCGCACGGCGACGCTGCCGGGGTCGCGGCCTGCCGCCGACACCTGCTGGCGGAACGCCTTCACCTCCTGCCCGAGTTGTCCCAACGGAATGAGAACCGGCATCCAGCCGTCAGCCAACCGGGCGGTCTGGGCCACGCTCTTGGGCGTCAGCGAGGCGATGAAAATCGGGATGTTGGCGCGCAACGGCTCGAAGCGCAGCCGGAAGCCGCGCTGCAGCGTGAACACCTTGCCCTCGTAGTGCAGCGGCTCGTGGGCGAGGATGATGCGGATAATCTCGATGTATTCGCGCAGCCGCGTCAGGGACGGCTGGAAGGGCACCCCGTGCCAGTGCTCGATGACGCGGCGACCGCTGGTGCCGAGGCCGATCAGCATACGCCCGCCGCTCAGTTCGTCGAGGGTGGCGAAGTGCTGCGCGAGGGCCGACGGGGTGCGCGAGTAGGTGTTGACGATGCCGCTGCCGAGCGTGATGCGCTTCGTCTCGCGCGCCAGCACCGCCAGCATGGTGAAGCAATCGCGGCCCCACGCCTCCGGCACCCACACCGTATCCACTCCTGCGTCATCGGCCGCGCGCACCCGCGCAATGCCCTGCTCCCAATCGAATGGCCCCTGCCAGTTAAAGCCTACGGACAGCCGCCGCGCCATACGTTGCTCCTTGTCTGATTGACGAATTGAATTACCGAACCTCCAGAATGCTGCACATGATTTCGGCGGCCCGTTCCACCTCGTCGCGGCTGACGTCGAGGTGTATGACCAGGCGCATGCCGTAGCGCCCCATGACGAGGGCCATGACACCCCGTTGCCACATCGCCGCTGCCAAGCCGGGCGCGTCCACGCGCGCCTCGTCCGGGTCGAGTTGCAGGTAGATGATGTTGGTTTCGACGTTGGACGGCTCGACCCGCAGGCCGGGGGCGCCGCTGATGCGCTCGGCGAGCAGCTTGGCGTTCAGATGGTCGTCGGCCAAGCGTTCGACGTTGTTCTCCAGTGCGTAAATGCCGGCGGCGGCCAGGATGCCGGCTTGCCGCATGCCGCCGCCGAACATCTTGCGGTAGCGCTGCGCCCGGCGGATGAAGTCCTCGCTGGCGGCAATGACGGAGCCGACCGGCGCGCCCAGGCCCTTGGACAGGCACAGCGTGCACGAATCGAAGTACCGGGTGATCTCGATGGCCTGCAGGCCGGAAGCCACGGTGGCGTTCATCAGGCGGGCGCCGTCGAGGTGCATGGCGAGCCCTTCGGCGCGGGCCACGTCGTGGATTTCCTTGATGCGGTCCAAGGGATAGACGGTGCCGCCGCCGCGGTTGTGGGTATTTTCCAGCGATACCAGGCGGGTCGGAGCGTTATGCACGTCGTTGTCGTGGCGAATCACGCGCGCCACCTGCTCGGCAGACAGAAGGCCGCGCTGGCCGTCCAGCAGGTTGACCTGCACGCCGGACAGCGCCGCCAAGCCGCCAGACTCGCTGTTGAACGGGTGGCTGGTGCGCTCCATGATAATCTCGTCGCCGGGCTGCGTATGCACCTTGATGCAGATCTGATTGGCCATGGTGCCGGAGGGCACGTACAGGGCGGCCTCCTTGCCCAGCACTTGCGCGGCGAGCTCCTGTAACCGGTTGACGGACGGATCCTCGCCAAACACGTCGTCGCCGACCTCGGCCTCGGCCATGACGCGGCGCATCTCCGGGGACGGTTTACTGACGGTATCGCTGCGTAGATCGATCATGAGCGCGCTTCCTCCTGCTGCTGCCATTCGCCGCTGAACACCTCCACGGCCGGGCCGGTCATCAAGACCTGATTATCGCTGGCCTGCCATTCCAATTCCAGGGGACCACCCAACAGGTGCGCGGTGACCCGCCGGTCCGCGCGCCCGGTGAGGTGGCACGCCACCGCGGCGGCCGAGGCGCCGGTGCCGCAGGCAAGCGTTTCGCCCGAGCCGCGTTCCCAGACGCGCATGCTGAACGATTCCCGGTCGCGCACCTGGATGAACTCGGTGTTGACCCCCTCCGGGAAGGCGGCGTGGTGCTCAAAGTGCGGGCCCCAGCCGGCCACGTCGAAGCTGGCAACGTCTTCCACGAACACCACGCAATGCGGGTTGCCCATCGATACCGCGGTGACGTCGAAGGTGGCGCCATTGACAGGCAGCGGCTCGTTGATCACTTCGCCCGATGCCCCTTGCATGGGAATCTGCGCCCGCTGCAGGCGAGGCTCGCCCATCTTGACGCGCACCCTGTCGACCACGCCGTCGGCGACAAACAAGTCCAGATTCAGAACACCCACCAGGGTTTCCACGTTCAGGGCAGTGCGGCGGGCAATATCGTGGTCGTAGACGTATTTGGCCACGCAGCGGATGCCATTGCCGCACATCTGCGCTTCGCTGCCGTCGGCGTTGAACATGCGCATGCGGCAATCGGCTTTGTCGGAGGGCAGGATGAGAATCAGGCCGTCGGCGCCGATGCCGAAATGCCGGTCGCTCACCGCCCGCGCCACCGCGGCGGGGTCGTCGACCTGTTCGTCGAAGCCGTTGACGTATATGTAATCGTTACCAAGCCCGTGCATCTTGGTGAAGCGCATGCCGCATCCCCGTGTTTGATGACTGTCTCAAACGTTCCTGGCCAAAGGAGCGCGTGTTTTCGGCTCCGGTACGGTGGCAAAACCCCGCACGGTTTGTCAAGCCGAGAATGGCTTGACTTCGCCGGTGCCAGTCCGTAACCTGCCGCCTCGGTTTCTGACTTCCCGGACAGACTCCGGGAGGTCGGTTCTTGTTCGTGTTCGGCCCACTCAACGGAGAAGGAGCCCCCTATGAAATTCGATAGGCGGCGCTTGGCAGCCGCTGCCCTGACGATTGCCCTTCTGGTCGGCGGCCTGGGTTTGGGTACGGCGCAGGACGAGGGCACGCCCATCAACATCAACACGGCCGACGAGGTCGAGTTGATGATGTTGAAGGGCATCGGTGAAGCAAAAGCTAAGGCCATTATCGAGTACCGGGAGGCACAGTCCTTCGAAACCATCGAAGACATCATGAAGGTCTCGGGAATTGGCGAGAAGACCTTTGAAAACATCAAGGACCGCATCACCGTTGGGGAAACGGCGGACGAGTAGAGGCGCAAGACCCGCGAAGGAGTGCACATGAGCCGGCAAGTGGATTGGTACTATCACCGCAAGGGTTGAACCACCTGCGCCAAGGTTTCCAGGTTTTTGGAGACCCATGACGTGACGGTGCAAGACACGATTCCGGCGAGTAGGAAGCTCGGGCTGAGCGATGCGTTGGCATTGGTGGAGCAGGCCGACCGCCTGGTTGTCGCGAAGGGCAAGAAGCTGACGGAGCTCGATCTGGGCGCCGAGCCGCCGACTGATAACGCGGTGGCCAAGCTGATGCTGGGGCCCACCGGCAACCTGCGAGCCCCCACCCTGCGCGTCGGACGCACCCTCGTCGTCGGCTACAATGAGCAAGTACTGGTTGAGACGTTGGGCTAATTCCGCGGCAAGGCGCGGGCTGAGAGAAAGGAAGTGAGCGTGGACAAAGAAGTGATCGTCTACAGCAACGTCGGTTGAGGCCCCTGTCACCAAGCGATGGAGTATCTATCGCAGAAGGGGGTCGCGTTTGTTGAAAAAAATGTCGCCCGTGATCCCGACGCCGTGCAGGAATTGATCGGCATGGGGTTGCGCTCCCTGCCGGTGGTGGTGATCGGCGAGCAGCGGCTCAGCGGATTTAATCCCGCCGCCATCGACGCGGCGCTCGCCTCGTAGGAAAGCGCGCGGCGAACGCCCCGCCGCTCAGGACAGACGCCGCGCGCTTAATCGTGCGCCGCCTCCTCGGTGGCGCCGATCCTGTGCCGCATCGCCCGTCCTTTATCAGCATGTGGGTCTTTCACAAGGCCGTATATCTGCCGTCCCTCGTGATCCTCGGGTAGGTGCTCGGTAATCGGGACGCCCTCCTTGTTAACGAACAACAGGCAGTGACAGTACTTGTACATCTGCATTTCGTCGCAGGCGCAACGCCAGCGGCGCAGCTTCGCCTCGGCCGGCTTGTCGGGGTAGAAGTTGCACGGGCACAGCGGCACGCCGACCTCCTCGATATGCCGCGCCAAACCCTCGACAACGGTTTCCGTGACGCTGCGGTCCGGGTGCAGGTAACTACCTGACTTTTCGGCAAATTTCTCGGCGTATTTCTGCATTTTGGCGATGTTCTTGTCGCTCGGCTTGTCCATTTGCAGAGCCTCCTTTCCAAGATCGCGGCGCCTCAGGCGGCGATGTCTTCGATGCGCTGCGCGAGGGTGAAATCCAGGCCGCTGAGGCCGCCGACGTCGTGGGTGGTCAGGGCGATGGTGACGCGATTATAAACGTTGGACCATTCCGGATGGTGGTTCATCGATTCCGCCGCCAGTGCGACGCTGGCCATGAACCCGAAAGCGTTGACGAATGTGTCGAATCGGAACGTTTTGCTGAGTTTGCCGTCAATGAGTTCCCAGCCCTGCAACTCGGGCAGCCGAGCGGCCACCTCCGCCTCGGATAGCTTTTGTCGTGTCGCCATGGGTGTCGCCTCTCCTCCAACCCTGATCTGGTGTTGTCCCACGAAATCGCCTCGGCGTGCTCATCCTGGACAGTTGAGAATGACATACCCGGCAAGTGGTCGCCAGTTTTTTCTTGTGGATGAGGCATGGATGGAGGTAGGCGCATGGGCGTGGCGCTGATAGCACTGGTGCTGCTGGTCCTAGTGACCGGTGCGGTGCTGTGGGCCGGTGGCGGCAAAACCGTCTTTGAGGCGCAGGGCGTCGGCATCGTCGAGGCCATTTCCGGGAGTCTTCCCGAGTCGTCCGCCGCGCCACCAGACTTGCTGACCCTGTTTTCTTATAACTTGGCTTACGGACTCGGCGGAGCGGGGTGGCGGTCGGCGCCGCAGGAGGCCGCGGCGGTGTATGATCGGCTGGACCGCGTCATCGAAGCGATCGCGGCTTGCGGGGCCGACGCGGTGCTGTTGCAAGCGGTCGATTTTGCCAGTCGCCGCACGGATGACACTGCGCAACTGCACTACATGGCCGCGGCACTAGGTTGGGGATATGTGGCGACGGTGACGACCTGGGAGTGCCGGTACTTGCCGGTGCCTTGGCGGCAAGCTGGTCGTGTGCGCGCTGGGCAGGGGGTCATCAGCCGCCTACCGCTAGAGCACAACAGTTGGCAGCGCCTGCCACAATCGCGGGCGTTTCCCTTGCTGGCGGCGTTGTTTGCTCCGCACGACGCGGTGCAGGTGGTTGACATGCGTTGCGGCGTGCGCGGTGTACGGTTGATGCAGACTCATCTGGCGTTGCGTCGCACCCGCAGGTTCCAGCGGCAGGAAGAGCAGTTGGCGGCCATCGTGCGTCGTGCGGCGATGCCGAGTTGCGTCATGACGGGGGTTGACGAGTCCGATGCGGATGGAATCTGCGCCTACTTGGGCGCTACACCAACCCTGCGTCCGGAAGCCGGCGGCGTGCTCCTTGGCAGCGGCTGGCCTGACGCCAGAGTGCGGGTCTTGCCGCCACTGGCCGGCGTCTCCGAGCATCCCCCCGTGCTGGTGAAGCTGCCGTTGTGAACGCCGAGTCGTCGGTTAGGGATGGGATTCGTCGTCGCCCGGCTTGGTGCCTAGCCGGATTTCCTCACCGTTCGAGACGCCGTCGTAGTCGGAATCCTTTTCCTCGACGGCGAGATAGATTTCCACCGCCGGTTCCATGCCTGCCTTCTTGGCGCGCCGCAGCGCCCTGCCGTACGAGTTCAGTTTCCGCTTGTTAATGTGGCAGACTTTACAGGAGGCGTAGTACAAGTCCGTATCGGGTATGAGGTAGTCGTAGTAGAGCTTCTCGAAGTGTTTCTGATCCTTGTTGTGCGCCCCGGTGATAACCGCCGAAGCCAACAAGAGGCATGCCGCCGCAACGGCGCAAAGCACGTGGTTGCCTTTCATTCGAGATTCCTTTCCTTTTCAGGTCACGTCTCTGTCGCAAGGCGCCACAACGGCTCGCCGGGCGAGCAGCGAGCGGGCATCTTAGCACAACGGCGCGGCGCTTTGCGGGGCCGGTGGCGGGCGCCACGTGCCGGTGGTGGGATGCCGATTGACAATGTTATCTGGGGCCCATATGCTGCGCTCCCGGCATGGAGTGGCGGGTTGGGTTTATGGTCATTGCTGTTCGCGAGGTGAGACGTTGAAGATCACAGACATCACAGTGAACCAGTTGAAGAGCTTCTTACCCAAGGAAGCAACCCCCTTCGTTGGTGCCGGTGGCCGGTTGATCGTGCGTGTGTATACCGACGAGGGCATCGTGGGCATCGCCGAGGGTTCCCGCAACCTGAGTGTGTTCCGGGCTTATGTCGACGACCTCATCAAGCCGCTGCTGGTTGGCGTCAATCCCCTGCAGCCCAAGCGCATCTGGGAACTGCTGGCGCAGGGTGGCGCTCAACACGCGACGCGGTTTCCGCCGCAGGTCGTCGGCGCCATCGACATTTGTTGCTGGGACATCCTTGGCAAGGCGGCCGGTCTTCCGGTGCACACGCTGCTCGGCGGCCTCAAGCGGCGGGAGATCCCTTTGTACTGGAGTCGCGGCAACGGCTGGAAGAAGGCTCCCGGCGCCATGCTGCAGGAGGTGCAGGAAGGGTTTGAAAAGGGCTTCCGGGCATTCAAGGTGCGCATGGATTGGCGAGATTATCGGCAGGACGGCAACCCAATGAAGGACTTCGCCATTTTCCGTACCTGCCGGGAGTGGCTGCCCGACGACGTGCCGCTAGGCTTCGACGCCAACAACGGCTATTCCGTCCCCACGGCGATCGAGCAGGGCCGCCGGCTGGAGTCGTTTGGCGTGGCGCACTTTGAGGAGCCGCTGCCGCAATACGACCTGCGCGGCTTGCGGCAGGTGGTGGACGCGCTGGACTGCGCCGTGTCTACTGGAGAGCAGGAGACCTCGTCGTGGCGCTTCCGGGACCTGATGGACTTGGCGAATCCCGACATCCTGCAGCCGGACATCCTGAACGTCGGCGGCCTCACCGAAATGCTGCGGGTGTACGACATGGCGGTGGCCAGCAACAAGGTCATCATGCCGCACAGCCCCAACGTCGGCGTCAACTCGGTTGCCAGCCTGCATGCCTACGGCACCGTCACCAACGCCGTCAGGCCGCACGAATTCTCAGAGGAATTCACCGGCCCCGCCGAGCGTGTGGCGGAACTCTTCGTGGACCCGATCATTCCTGAAAACGGCGTCATCAAGTTGCCGGACAGGCCCGGCTTTGGGCTGGAGTTTGACGACCAGGTTCTGGAAAAGGCGATTATTGCCTGAGCAGGCCGGAGCACGGCGAGAAGGGCGTTGGATCAGGAGAGGGCGCCGAGGAAGCGCAAGGTTTCGTGGGCACATTCTTCGCTGCGAGTCAGGAAGACATGATGGCTGGCGTCGTAGAACACCACCAGACGCCCGTTGGGGATGGACTCGCACATCGCCCGCGCGTCTTCCACCGGGGCGATCGGCGACTGGCCGGGATGCAAAATGAGCGTCGGCACCGGCACTCGTGGGCACTTCGTTGACATGTTAACACTCGGCAGGAAGCGCGAGATGGCACGGATAACGTCAACATCCGTGCGCCCCACCAGATCGGCAAACCACTGAATCATCTGCTGATCGTCTTTGTCGGGGTCGAACCGCGTGGTGGTGTCGTACAAATACCATTCCTTGACGCTCATTTGCTGGAGTTGTTTCGACCACTGCCGCACCTTGTCCTGCACCGCACCGGGATAGCGATACGGCGTGGAGCACAGCGTCAGGCTGGCCAAGCGGTCCGGATAATCGAGGGCAAACTGAATCCCCACGTTTCCCCCCAGCGACTCTCCCACCCAGTGAATGCGGCGAACTGCCAGACGATCGAGCAGCAACTTGGCCTCGCGCGCCAGGGTCTCCAGGGACCACGGATAACCCACCCGCGGCGGTGCCGAGCGGCCATGCCCGCGGTAGTCCGTTCGCAGCACGCGATAGTGTCTTGCCAGGACGGGCACCCAGCCGTACCACACATCGACGGTGCGTCCCAGACCGTGGTAGAGTAGCACCATTTCCGGCTCTTTCCAGGGGTCCGTGAAGTCGTCGATTTCGTAGTATGTCAAATAACCGTCAATCTCACCGGTGAGCATCGTCAACTCCTCCCGCCACAATCCATTTCCCGCCCGGCTCAGCGCATCATTTTCACGCCTCGGGGACGAGTTGCGCAGGGGTGAGTTGTAGGTGAGATTGGCATCGTTGTCAAGTGTCGACAGAGGGAGGGCAGGCGATGGATTTGTTTGATCTGCGCGGTAAAGCGGCGATCGTGACGGGGGGCAACGGCGGCCTGGGACGTGGCATGGCGCTGGGTCTGGCGGCGGCCGGCGCGAACCTGGTGATCGCGGCTCGCGATCAGGCCAAGACCGCCGAGACGGCAGCCGAATTGCGGCAGGCGCATGGCGTCGAGGTGCTGGAGGTGCAGGTCGACGTGTGCGACGAAGCCTCCGTGCACGCCATGGTGGCGCAGACGCTGCAGGCGTTCGATAGGCTGGACATTCTGGTCAATAACGCGGGCACCAATATTCGCCGGCCGCCCGAGGAACTCAGCATGGACGATTGGCGCACCATCATGGACACCAACCTGACCAGCACCTTCCTGTGCTCGCAGGCCGTGCACGACGCGATGGTGCGGGGCGGCGGCGGCAAGATCATCAACAACGGCTCGATGTTTTCCATCTTCGGCGGCAGCCACGTATTGGCGTACGGCGCCAGCAAGGGCGGCGTGGTGCAGTTCACCAAGAGCCTGGCGGTGGCGTGGGCCAAGGACAACATCCAGGTGAACGCCATTCTGCCGGGCTGGCTGTACACCACGTTGACCAATCAGGCCATCCGGGACCTGCCCGGCCTGCACGAGCGGGTGCTGTCGCGCAGCCCGCAAGCGCGCTGGGGCGAGCCGGAGGATTTGGCGGGGGTGGCGGTATTTCTGGCTAGCAAGGCGTCGGACTTCATCACCGGCGTGGCGCTGCCGGTGGACGGCGGCTATTCGGTCATGGCGCCGTAAGGCGGGCAGATCAGGTACGGCTGAGACCATGTAGGGCGATTCTGGTGAACACGTCCGCGATTTCCTGAGGTGAAAGCCGGCCGGTCGGGCTGTACCAGCGATAAGCCCAGTTGCACATGCCGAGGAGGGCGTAGCCGGCCATGGTGGCATCGACGTCGTCGCGTATTTCTCCGGCGGCAATGCCCTGGCGCAGCAAGGTGTCCCACAAGCGCTGATACTGCTTGGGGGTCTCAATGACGTTCTGCTCCAGTTTGTCCATGAGATGGTGGTAGTCGTGCAGGTACACGGCGATGTGCGGGTAATGCAGATGGAAAACCGTCATGTGGTTGGTAATGGCCTGGGCGATCTTTTCGGTGAACGGCAGGTCGGCGGCGACAATGGCTTCGAGTTCGCTATACACCTCACGGATGGGGTCGCGGACGACCAGATAGAGCAACTCTTCCTTACTGCGAATGTAGTAATACAGACTCCCTTTGAGCATCCCCACCGCTGCGGCGATATCTTCCAGGGTCGTCGCCCGATACCCCTTCTCCTTGAACAATCGGGCGGCCGTGGCGACGATGTCGCGCTCGCGCGAAGCCGATTCGTTTTTCGCTTTGCTCATGGCTGTGCACGCCCCTCACGCGATTGTCGGTTGCGGCGCACATTCGCATAGGGCCTGGCTGCGACGCAACCTTTTCCGAGGGATCAGCCCAGGACGTAGGGCCAAATGCTGCTCAGCAGCATCCAGGCCAGGACGAGCCCCGTCGCCGACGTGCAGACGACGGCCAGCGTCGTATGCCAAGGCTGCTCGTCACGGCGTTCGCGGTAGCCCATCAAGAAGCCGAGCAGGGCGCCCGCCGCCATGCCGCCGCCGTGCCCCCAGTTGTTGATGCCGGGAATCAGCAGCCCGATGACGAAAATGCCGATCGCCCAGCCGCCGATCTGGCGGTAAATGGCCTCACCGAACAGCCCGCCGCGGCTCTTGCCGTAATACAGCGTTGCCCCGATCAACCCACACAACGCCGCCGAGGCGCCGATGGTGAACGGAACGCCCGCCACGTACGACACCCAGAATCCGGCGACACCGGTCAGCGTGTAGAGCACGATCAAACGGCTGATACCGTAGAGATGCCCCACCAAGGGTATGAGCTGTCGCAATGCGAGCATGTTGAACAGGATGTGCAGAACGCCGCCGTGCAGGTAATTGGCCGACAGCAGCGTCCACCAGCGTTGCAGATGGTCGATGGGGATGGTGCCGGTGGCGCCAAGTTGCAACAGGCTCTGGTTACTTGGCGACAGCGTGGTCAGCAGGTCGAACGAGACCTGGAAATTCCGCGGGGAAATCAGCAGCGAGATGACGTACACGCCGGCGTTGATGCCGATGAGAACCTTGACCACTTGACTAGGGTCGCGCAGCCATCCCCGCAGAGTGAGGCGCTTCCACCAGGCACCCGGTCGCTGTATGCCGCAGTGCGGACAGAACGGCGCTTCCCTGTTCAGCAGCTTGCGGCAACCGGGGCACAGCATCGACGGGCTTTGGCGCTGCCTCATCATCTCCCTCGTGCGTGGGTTATGGGCCGGAAGAAGGACGGCGCGGATCAGTGTGCTTCGAGGTACGTGTAGCTGGCCAGCCCCGATTCGTAGATGCCCAACAGATGGCGGGACGCCTCAAGGGGCATGCGCCCGGCCCGAAGGGCGCGCTCGATCGACCGGCGCAAGCGGGCAACAAGGTCGTCGCGCGAATAGTTGGCGTAATTCAGCACGTCCGTCACCGTATCGCCGGCCACGACGTGATCCAGATGATACTCGCCGTTGGGGCCGATGAAGACGTGCACCGTGTTGGTGTCGCCGAACAGGTTGTGCAGGTCGCCGAGAATTTCCTGATAAGCGCCGACCAGAAAGAAGCCGAGGTAATAATCTTCGCCTGTGGGGGAGTGCAATCGGAGCACCTGTTTTACGTCGCGCCGGTCAATAAACTCGTCGATTTTGCCGTCCGAGTCACACGTGATGTCCGCCAACACGGCGCGGCGCGTCGGCTCTTCGTGCAGGCGGTGGATGGGCATGATGGGGAAGAGTTGTTTGACCGCCCAGAAGTCGGGGATCGACTGAAACAGCGAGAAATTGCAGAAGTACGTGTCGGCCAGCAGCCGCTCCAGGGCTTCAAGCTCCTCGGGGATTTCGTCCACATCGCGGATGAAGCGCAGGATCTTCTGGCAGATGCCCCAGAAATACTCCTCCGCCAGCACCCGCTGCTGCAGTTGCAAGTGACCGAGGGCGAACAGGGTCAGCGTTTCGTCCTTGTATTGCAGGGCGTCGTGGTAGGCTTCCAACAAATTCTTGCGGGTCAATTCGCGGTACGTGTCGTACATGTTCCACACCACGGCCGCGGCGTCCTCCGGCGGCTCGCTGGCCAGCGAGGCGGTGCCGAATTCGCTGACCCCGAGGATGTCGGTGACCAGCACGCAATGATGCGCCACCGTGGCGCGGCCGGATTCGCTGACCAGAATCGGGGTCGGCACCGAGGCTTCCTCGCACATTTCCAGGACGGCGTAGACCACGTCGTTGGCGTATTCCTGAAGGGTGTAGTTGATGGAGGAATGAAAGTTCGTCTGCGAGCCGTCGTAATCGACCCCGAGGCCGCCGCCGACGTCGAGGTAGCGCAGCGGCACGCCCATTCTGACCAACTCGCAGTAAAAACGGCCGGCTTCCCGCAAGCCGTCCTTGATGTTGCGAATGTTCGAGATCTGGCTGCCCAGGTGGAAGTGAAGCAATTCAAACGTGTCAAGAAGATCGTGCTGGCGCAGCAGGTCGATGGATTCCAGTAGTTCGCGCGCCGAAAGGCCGAATTTGGAATGATCCCCGCCCGACGCCTCCCAGCGGCCGCTGCCGCGGGTTGACAACCGCAGGCGTACGCCGATGCGGGGGCGAACGTTCGTTTTTGCGGCCAGGCGGGCGATCAGGGGCAATTCGCTGAGCTTTTCCACCACCAGAATGATGGTGCGGCCCATGGTGCTGCCGAGCAGGGCGGTTTCGACGTATTCCTTGTCCTTATAGCCATTGCAAATAATCAGGGCTTCCTCGTCTTCCAACATAGCCAACACGGCCAGCAGCTCCGGCTTCGAGCCCGCTTCGAGGCCGTGGTGATAGGGCCGTCCGAAGCGCACCACCTCTTCGACCACCTGGCGCTGCGGGTTGACCTTCACCGGATACACGCCGCGGTACGTGCCCTGATACCCATATTCTTCAATAGCGCTCTGAAAGGCGTGGTTGAGCTCGTCGATGCGGCTACGCAGGAGGTCTGAGAAGCGCAGCAGGAGCGGCAGCCCGACGCCTCGTTGCCGAACCTCATCGACCAGGGCTTTCAAATCAATGGTGTGACCCGCCTGATCCGGCGGCGTTACCAATACGTGGCCGGCGTCGCTGATGCAGAAGTGGCCCCTTCCCCAATCGTCGATACCATAGGTCTCGACCGCATCAGCCACCGACCAGGGCCTGGGGAGGGTCCCCACTGTTTTTGACATGCAGTCAACTCCTTCTGCCGCCGACGCACCGTGCAGGCTCGTTAGGGAAAGGCAGGGGTCGGGCATCGACCGGAAAACACGCTGCGCAACTGGTTCATGGACGGCGGAATGGTAGCATGTTCAATAACAAAGCGCATGGCCGGGGGTGGCACGCCGAGCATGAAAGGGTTCCCAAGCGGCGCCCCGCGGCCGGGTGAAGCGGGTTGAATCCCGCCGGAGCCGCGTTTACATTGGTGCCCCGAGGGAGGCGATACGGCCTTTATCCCCAGACCGAGCCTCGTCCTGCCATAACCTCTACTGAGACAGGAACACAGCCATGGCCGATATCCCGGGAGACGATCCGATCTTCGAAGATCGATCGCAATTGCCTGACCCTCTGCCCATCTTTCCCCTGCCCAACGTCGTCCTGATGCCCAACGCCAGTCTGCCCCTGTACATTTTTGAAGAGCGCTACAAGGAGATGGTGCAGGATTGCCTGGAGGGCGAGCCGTATTTGTCGGTGGCGCTGCTCCAAAAGGGGTGGGAGCAGCAGTCGGGGACGCCGCGGCCCTATCCCATTGCGGGATTTGGGCGCATCACGCGGGCGGTGCGGCGCCCGAACGACTGCATGGACATCGTTATCCAGGGCATGGGACGTATCGAGATGCTCGACTTCCACGAGGACCGCGCCTACTTGCGCGCCTCGGTGCAGACGCTGAACCCTGATTTGGAGAACCAGGCGCTGCTAGCCCAGCAGGCCGAGGCCATGCGGCAGCAATTTCTCGACCTGTTGGACCGCAAGGGCGTCGCCGCCGACCAGTTTCGCACCCAACTGAAGCTACTCGCCAGCCCGATCGACATGGTCTTCTTCGTCGCCTCACACCTGCCCCTTGACCCGCACGCGCAGCAGGAGGTGCTGCAAACGCTGTCGGTCGAGGAACAGATCGCGCGACTCACCCGGGTGTTGGGCATGATGCGGAGCGCGAAACTCAATTGAGTCGGGCGAGGAGGGGAAGCGTCAGTCCGTGGACAGGCGGCGGTGGGTGAACGGCTTGGCTTGCGGCCCAACATAGTCCGCTACCACGTGGCCGCGCCCGCTGAGGCGGTATTTATAGAGCACCAGCCCCTCCAGCCCGACCGGGCCGCGTGCGTGGGTCTTGTTGGTGCTGATGCCGATCTCGGCACCCTTGCCAAAGCGGAAGCCGTCGGCAAAACGGGTGGAGGCGTTATGCATGACGGTGGCAGCGTCGACGCCGTCGAGGAAGCGTTCGGCGGCTTGGTGATCCTCCGTGACGATGGTGTCGGTGTGGCCCGACCCGTGGCGATTGACGTGGGCAATCGCCGCTTCCAGGTCGTCCACCAGGCGGATCGAGACGATCAGGTCAAGGTACTCGGTATCCCAGTCCTCGTCTGCTGCCGGTACGATGTTCGGCAGCAGCATCCGCGTGGCGTCGCAGCCGCGCATTTCGACGCCCGCCTGCTCGTAAGCCCTGGCCAACAGGGGCAGGAAGGTCGGCGCAATCTGCCGATGCACCAGCACCGTTTCGATGGCGTTGCACACCGCCGGATACTGCACCTTGGCGTCGTAGCAGACGGCGACGGCCTGGGCAACGTCGGCGCGTTGGTCCACGTAGGCGTGGCAGATGCCGTCGGCGTGCCCGAGCACCGGCACGCGGGTGTTGTCCTGGATGTAGCGCACGAAGTCGTTGCTGCCGCGCGGCACGAACAGGTCGATGTGGTCCTCGAGTTGCAGCAGGGCGCGCACGTCCTCACGCGTCTCGATCATCTGCACTGCGTCTGCCAGGCCGGGCTCGACGGCGGCGACGGCGCGGCGCAGCAGACTCACCAGCATCCGGTTGGATGCCTGCGCCTCGGTGCCGCCTTTCAGGATGACCGCATTGCCGGACTTCCAGCACAGTGAGGCGATTTGCGGCACCGCGTCCGGGCGCGACTCGAAAATCGCCCCGATAACGCCGATGGGGCAACTCACTTGCCGCAATTCCAGGCCGGCATCCAGTTCCACCGCCGACAAGATCTGCCCCACCGGATCGGGCAACTGGGAGACGCTTTCCACCCCTTGCGCCATGCCCAGTATCTTGTCTGCGCTCAGCTTCAAGCGATCCAAGAGCGGCTTCGACAGCGCTCCGCTCACCACCAGCTCGGTGGCGAGCTGTACGTCTTGTTGATTAGCCGCCAGAATGTCCGCGCGCCGGTCCCGCAATAAGTCCGCCATTCCCTGCAGGGCGCGGTTCTTCACGTCCGTCGACAGGCCGGCAAGCCTGAGCGCAGCGTCCTTGGCGCGGCCGGCGATTTCTTCCATGGGGGTCACGACAACTTCCTTATCAATCGGCCAACCTAACGGGGGGTCAAGAGCGGCACGGCTACCGGTCCGGGCAATAATCCTCATTCACGGCGACGGGAAGATCGCCCTTTATCACGCGGAAGCTCATGACCTCGGCCATGTTCGCCCTGACGCCGCAGTACAGGCCAATCGGATGCAGCGCGAGACAGATGCGGTCTTCGTCATGCATCGGAGTGTCATCGTTCAGGCGAGCGTCGTTCAATATCCACTGGCTTATCCTACTACCCCCCAGTTCCGTACCGAGTCCACAGATTTCCGCGAAGTCGTCCTTGGCTGCCAGTGCTTTGCCGCTGATATCGACGTCGGCGGGCCGCCCGGTTGCCGTAAATTTAGCCCCGTGCCGGCAGACCAACGGAAACCAGCCGCTAGGGCTTGCCTTGCCGTCTTCGGCAGTTTGCCCGTGGGGCTCAATGGTCAGCACTGCGATGCGCAGGCAGCGGTGCTGTGCTGCGGCAGCGGGTGCCATGTTCAACGGATCAATTGCTATCACGGCCAGCGCCACCAGGAACATCAACGCCGTTATCCTACTCATGTTTACCTCTTTGTATGGGGTGAGGATACCGCCCGTCAGCGCTGCTTAACGGTTATACCGATCGGTGGTTCCAGACGGCCGATTCTGTTCGCGGATGAGGTCGAGGGCTTCCTGTAGCGCCTTCAGGCGTTCTTCCTGCGAGGACCGACGGGTGGAGACCAATAGCACCTGCAGCGGGAATCCCCTGAAGCCTTGCGAGGCGGCCTGACCGTTGCTGTCGGTCACCTCGACGTAGTACTCCAGACCTGCGCCGGCCATTAGCCAGTCAGGCACCACGGCTCGATACAGGTCGCGCTCGACGGGTAACATCGGCAGCGCCATGAAGTCGCCACCGCCCGCAGAGCGGCAGAATACCTGCGCCTTGCGAATACCGGCCGCGGCGGTAATGGTGGCTTCGATGGCCAGCGGCTTGCCGCGTGCCTGAGGCCGGGAGAAGCCCTGGTGGGTGATGGAAAGCGCTCCGTTCTGCTGCCCCTGAACCACGTTGGCAAACAACAGAACGGAAAGCCCCAGGAAGGCCATACAGCGGCCGATTTTAGGTTGCCGAAACATGCTCGCACTCCCTTGCACAAACGGGTGCTGGGAAATCAGCCCAGAAGCCACGGAAGCGGCATGTTACCCTTCGCTGTCGGGCCGTGTCCAGCGCCTACTTGCAACTTGACAGCCCATATACCCGCACGCATAATACGGCGCTTAATTTGATCCCTCTATTGCCACGTTAATCGCAAGCCCCGGCCTCCCCTGCATGAGAGGTCCGGCCAGCCAAATTCCATCCTTACTGACGAGGGCGTAAGACGTATCGAATCTGAGGCCAGCCAGTATGGCCTCGCAGCCCGCCTGAGTAGGTGGTTCCCAATCCCAATTACACGCGCCATATAGCGTTACGAACGCTTCCGCTGGTCCGTAGCGCTGCCGTACCGAAGAAGGGCAACCCCATGACCAAACCCGGCATTCCTCCCAAGCAAGGGCTTTACGATCCGCGTTACGAGCATGACGCTTGTGGCATCGGTTTTGTGGTCAACGTGAAAGGCAGGAAATCCCACGAAATCGTCGATCAGGCACTCACGGTGTTGGAGAATCTCGACCATCGCGGCGCCTGCGGATGCGAGCCCAACACGGGGGACGGCGCCGGGATTTTGCTGCAAGTGCCGCATGCCTTCTTCCGGGACGCCTGTGCCGATATCGGCGTGGCGCTGCCGGCGCCGGGGCAGTATGGTGTCGGCATGATCTTCCTGCCGCCCGACGCGCAGCAGCAACGGCAGTGCATGGCGCAATTGGAAAGCATTGTCGAGCGGGAAGGCCAGACGGTGTTGGGCTGGCGCGACGTGCCCACCGTCAACGCCGACCTCGGTGCCACCGCCCGGTTGTGCGAGCCGGCCTTGAAACAGATCTTTATTGGCCGTGACGCAAGCCTCTCAGATGACCTCGTCTTCGAACGCAAACTGTACGTTATCCGCCGCAGCGCGGAGAACGCCATCCGCTACGGCAACATGCCGGGCGGCGATTTCTTCTACGTCGCCAGCCTTTCTTACAAGACGTTCATTTATAAAGGCATGCTTACGCCGCGGCAGGTGACGACATACTTTCCCGATTTGTCCGACCCGCGGGTCGAAACCGCCCTGGCGGTCGTCCACTCCCGCTTCAGCACCAACACGTTTCCAAGCTGGGAGCGCTCGCAGCCCTTCCGCTACTTGATTCACAACGGCGAAATCAACACCCTGCGGGGCAACGAAAACTGGATGTACGCCCGCCAGACCATGCTCGCCTCGGAACTGTTTGGTGACGATCTGCCCAAGCTCTTCCCGGTTCTCCAGGGCGACGGCAGCGACTCCGCCATCTTCGACAATTGCCTGGAATTCCTGGCTTTGGGCGGCCGGCCGCTATCCCAGTCCATGATGATGATGATCCCGGAGCCGTGGGAAAATCATGAAAGCATGCCGGACGAGAAGAAGGCGTTTTACGAATACCACAGCAGCCTGATGGAGCCGTGGGACGGCCCCGCCTCGATTGCCTTCACCGACGGGGTGCGGGTCGGCGCCGTGCTCGACCGTAATGGCCTGCGGCCGTCGCGCTATTACGTCACCAAGGACGATCTGGTCATCATGGCCTCCGAAGTTGGCGTCCTCGAGGTGGAGCCGGAGCGCGTCTTGCTGAAGCAGCGGCTGCAGCCGGGGCGCATGTTCCTGGTGGACACCGAACAGGGACGCATCATCAGCGACGAGGAAATCAAGCATACCGCCGCCATGGAGCACCCGTACCGCCAATGGCTGGACGACCATCTGGTGCACTTTGACGAGCTGCCCAACGTGCCCGAACAGCCGCCCGCGCACGACCACGCGGCGACGCTGCAGCGGCAGCAGGCGTTTGGCTACAGCTTTGAGGACCTGCGCATCAACATCGGACCCATGGCGGTGAACCAGATTCAGCCGGTGGGCTCGATGGGCACGGATACGCCGTTGGCCGTGCTGTCCGACAAGCCCCAACTCTTGTACAACTACTTTAAGCAACTCTTCGCCCAGGTTACCAACCCGCCGCTCGATCCCATCCGCGAAGAGCTGATCACCGCCACGACGCTGACCCTCGGCCCGGAGCGTAACCTGCTTCGCCCGGAGCCGGAAAACTGCCGGCAGATTCGCCTCAAGCTCCCCATCCTGACGAATGGCGAGATGGAGAAACTGCGCCGCTGCGGTGACATCGGATTTCCCGCCGCCACCCTGCCCATCGTCTTCAAGGCCGCGGACGGCAAGGCTGGCCTGGAAGCGGTCCTGCAGGCCCTCTACCAAGCAGCGGACCAGGCAATCGCAGACGGCGCCACGATGTTGATTCTCTCCGACAAAGATGTGGACCGCGAACGCGCACCGATTCCGGCGTTGCTGGCGTCGGCAGGTCTGCATCACCACCTGATCCGCGAGGGCACACGGCGGCGCGTCGGACTGGTCCTCGAATCCGGCGAGCCGCGCGAGGTGCATCATTTCTGCCTGCTGCTCGGCTATGGCGTGCAGGCGATCAATCCGTACATGGCCTATGAATCCCTCAACGACATGATCGGTGAGGGCATGCTCAAGGACATCACGTACGAAAAAGCGGTCAGCGGCTATATCAAGGGCGCCGTCAAGGGTGTCGTCAAGGTGATGTCCAAGATGGGCATTTCGACGATCCAGTCCTACTGCGGCGCGCAGATTTTCGAGGCGGTCGGTCTCAGCCAGGAACTCGTCGACCGGTATTTCACCTGGACGGCGTCGCGCGTCGGCGGTATCGACCTGGAGCAAGTTGCGCTGGAGGCGCAGCGGCAGCACACCAAGGCTTTCCCGGCCATTCCGGTCAACGGCCACACGCTGGACGTGCACGGCCAGTACCAGTACCGCAAGGACGGCGAGTTGCACCTGTTCAATCCCAGGACCATTCACTTGCTGCAAAAGGCCTGCCGCAACGAGGATTACGAGGTGTTCAAGTCCTACACGGCGCTGATCGATGATCAGTCGGAGCAGCTTGCCACCCTGCGCGGCCTGATGGAATTGCAGTTTGCCGCCGAGCCGATCCCGCTGGACGAGGTCGAGCCGGCGGAAGAAATCGTCCGGCGCTTCAAGACCGGCGCCATGTCGTACGGCTCGATCAGCAAGGAAGCGCACGAGGCGCTGGCTATTGCCATGAATCGCATCGGCGGCAAGAGCAACACCGGCGAAGGCGGCGAGGACCCGGCGCGCTACGTGCCGGATGCCTCCGGCGATTCCCGTAACAGCGCCATCAAGCAGGTCGCCTCGGGGCGCTTCGGGGTGACCAGCTACTACCTGACGCAGGCCAAAGAACTGCAGATCAAAATGGCGCAAGGCGCCAAGCCCGGCGAGGGCGGCGAATTGCCCGGACGCAAGGTCTATCCGTGGATCGCCAAGGTGCGGCTGTCGACGCCGGGCGTCGGTCTGATTTCGCCGCCGCCGCACCACGACATTTATTCTATCGAGGACCTGGCGCAACTGATCCACGACCTGAAGAACGCCAACCATCACGCGCGCATCAGCGTCAAGCTGGTCTCCGAGGTGGGGGTCGGCACCATCGCCGCCGGGGTTGCCAAGGGACACGCCGACGTGGTGCTGATCAGCGGTCACGACGGCGGCACCGGCGCCTCCCCGCAGACCAGTATCAAGCACGCCGGGCTGCCGTGGGAACTTGGGCTCGCCGAGACGCACCAGACGCTAGTGCTGAACGACTTGCGCAGCCGCATCGCGGTCGAAACGGATGGGCAACTGAAAACCGGGCGCGACGTGGTGGTTGCCGCCCTGCTCGGCGCCGAAGAATTCGGTTTCGCCACCACGGCGCTGGTTTCCCTCGGCTGCATCATGATGCGGGTGTGTCACCTCGATACCTGCCCGGTGGGCGTCGCCACGCAGAACCCGGCGCTGCGCGAGAAATTTACCGGCGACCCGTCGCACGCCGTCAATTTCATGCGCTTTGTCGCCCAGGAAATGCGTGAGTTGATGGCCAAGCTCGGCTTTCGCACCGTCAACGAGATGATCGGGCGTACGGACAAGATCGAAATGCGGCGTGCCTTGGAGCACTGGAAGGCAAGGGGGCTGGACTACTCCAGCATCTTGCATCAGCCGGAAGTGGGACCGGAAGTGGGCCGCTACTGCCAAATCCCTCAAGACCACGGCCTGGACCACTGCCTCGACAACCAAGTCCTCCTGGACTTGGCCAAGCCTGCTCTGGAACGCCGCGAAGCGGTCAAGAAAACCCTCCCCATCCACAACACCAACCGGGTCACCGGCACCATTCTCGGTAGCGAGGTAACCCGCCGTTATGGCCCGGAGGGGCTGCCCGAGGACACCATCCATTTGCATTTCCAGGGCTCGGCCGGTCAGAGTTTCGGCGCCTTCGTGCCGCCGGGCATGACCTTGGAGCTCGAGGGTGACGCCAACGACTACTTCGGCAAGGGCCTGTCCGGCGGCAAGCTCATCCTCTATCCACCTAAGGGTTCCACCTTTACCGCCGAGGACAGCATCATCGTCGGCAACGTGGCATTTTACGGGGCGACCGCCGGCGAGGTATACATCCGCGGCACGGCGGGCGAGCGCTTCTGCGTGCGTAACAGCGGCGCGCGCGCCGTCATCGAAGCCGTTGGTGACCACGGCTGCGAATACATGACGGGCGGACGGGTCGTCGTGCTCGGCGCCACCGGCCGCAACTTCGGCGCCGGCATGTCGGGCGGCGTCGCGTATGTGCTCGATGAGGCCGGCGACTTCGAGTCCCGCTGTAACACGGAGACCGTCGCCCTCGAAAGCCTCGACGACGCCGACGAATGCGCTGAGGTCGAAGCGATGATCCGCCGCCACGCCGAAGCCACCAAGAGCGAGCGCGCCTGGAAAATTCTGGCTTCCTGGGAAGACTACGCGCCGAAGTTCGTCAAGGTCATGCCGAAGGATTACCAGCGTATGCTCGACGCGATTCGCCGCGCCGAGGCGGAGGGCCTCAGCGGCGAAGCGGCGGTCATGGAAGCGTTTGAAGCAAATAAAAACGACTTGGCTCGCGTCAGCGGAAATTAAGCGCAGGGCAGTGGATTGCTGGAGGAGACGTAGTGGGTAAGCCGACCGGATTCATGGAATATCAACGCGAATTGCCTGTGGATCGCTCGCCGCGCGAACGGGTCAAGGATTGGCAGGAATTCCACGAACACTTCCTGATCGGGAAGCTGGAGGACCAGGCCAGCCGCTGCATGGATTGCGGCATTCCCTTCTGCCACACCGGCACCCTGATCGGCGGCATGGCGTCGGGGTGTCCGATCAACAACCTCATCCCAGAGTGGAACGACCTGGTTTACCGCGGCCTGTGGCGGGAGGCCCTGGAACGCCTCCACAAGACCAACAACTTCCCTGAATTTACGGGCCGCGTCTGCCCGGCGCCCTGCGAGGGGTCCTGCGTGCTGGGGATTACCGATCCGCCGGTGACGATCAAAAACATCGAGTGCCAGATTATCGACAAGGGGTTCGAAGAAGGTTGGGTGACGCCGCAGCCGCCCGGAAAACGTACCGGCAAGCGGGTTGCGGTGATCGGCTCGGGACCCTCGGGGCTGTCGTGCGCCGCGCAATTGAACCGCGCCGGGCATCTGGTCACAGTGCACGAACGCGCCGACCGCATCGGCGGGCTCTTGATGTACGGCATCCCGAACATGAAGCTCGACAAGAGCATCGTGCAGCGTCGTGTCGACCTGCTGGCCCAGGAGGGCATCACGTTTGTCACCAACACCGCCGTTGGCGTCGATATCCCGGCGACGGCCATCCTCCAGGATTCGGACGCGATGGTGCTGTGCTGTGGCGCGACAAAACCGCGCGACCTGCCGATTCCGGGCCGCGACCTGAAGGGCATCCACTTCGCCATGGAGTTTCTGCACGCCAACACCAAGAGCCTGCTCGATTCCGACCACGCCGATCAGAACTACATCTCGGCCCGCGACAAGCACGTCATCGTCATCGGCGGCGGCGACACCGGCACGGACTGTGTGGGTACTTCAATGCGGCACCAATGCATGAGCCTGGAGCAGTTCGAGATCCTGTCGCGCCCGCCGGACGAGCGCCCGTCGAACAACCCGTGGCCGGAATGGCCGCGCATTTACCGGGCGGATTACGGGCAGGAAGAGGCCGCTGCACGCTTCGGCAATGACCCGCGCACGTTCGACATCATGACGGAGAAATTCGTCGGCGATGCGGACGGCAACGTCAAGGAGTTGCACACCGCGCAGGTCACCTGGGGCACCGACGCCAACGGTCGCTTCGGTCCGCAGAAGGTTCCCGGCACCGAGAAAGCCTGGCCGGCGGATCTCGTGCTGTTGGCCCTGGGCTTTCTGGGCCCGGAGGATAAGATCGTCGAGGAACTCGAACTCGACCGCGACGAACGCTCGAACGTCAAGGCCGAATACGGCAAGTATGCCACCAGCGTCGAGGGCGTTTTCAGCGCCGGCGACATGCGCCGCGGGCAAAGCCTGGTGGTGTGGGCCTTCAACGAAGGACGCGGCGCCGCCAGGGCGTGCGATGAATATCTGATGAAGACGACGAATCTGCCGTAGGTTAAAACCCAGTGGTCCGTCGTTAGTGGGGGGTGAAGAGCAAAGGCAGAACCATCCACTAACCACTAAAGGAAGGGAAACGATGCGCAGGGCCAAGATTCTAGCCACGGGCATGTATGTGCCGGACGACGTGGTAACCAACGACCTCCTCGCTCAGGTCATGGACACCAGCGACGAATGGATCACCCAGCGCAGCGGCATCAAGGAGCGCCGAGTCATCCCCGATACGTACCGGATGCTGACGCAATTGGCCGCCGCTCCTGACAAGGAGGCGTACCTGCAAACCCTGTACGACACCGGCATCGACGGCAAGATCGGCGCGCAAATGTCCACCGCGGACCTCGCCTTCAACGCCACTCAGGTTGCCCTCCGGCAAGCCAACATGAAGCCGCAGGACCTCGACCTGATCATCCAGACCAGTGTGATGTCGGATTACGTCTTCCCAGGCAGCGCCTGTGTGCTGGCCGACAAGCTGGGCCTCACCTCGACGCCGACGTTCAGCCTCAACCAGGGCTGCGCCGGGTTTGTCTATGCGCTGTCCATGGCGGACCAGTACATCAAGACCGGCATGTATGACACGGTGCTCGTGCTGGGCGCCGAGGTGCTGTCGTCGCTTTTCGAGTACAGCGACCGCGGTCGTGACATGTCCGTGCTGTTTGCCGACGGCGCCGGGGCGGCCATCTTGGTGCCGGCCGAGGACGACGAGCCCAGCGGCCTGTTGTCGCACCATCTACACACCGACGGCACGCTGCTCGACAAGCTGTATGCCGACACCTTCGGCAGTTCGACGTTCCCGCCCGCGGCCAAGGCCCGCATTGATACCGACCGCGCCCGACCGCGCATGGCGGGGCGGGTTGTATTCGCGCAGGCCGTGCGGCGCTTCCGGGAGGTCATCCGCGAATGCCTGGAAGCCAACAAGATGCAGCTCGATGAGGTTGATCATTTCCTGTTTCACCAAGCCAACCAGCGCATCATCGACGCCATCGCCGATAGCCTCGGCATTCCCTCTGAAAAGGCCTATACCAACATCCGCAAGTATGGCAACACCTCTGCCGCTTCCGTGCCGATTCTGCTCCACGAAACCCTGCAGGAGGGCCGCATCCAACGCGGCGACCTGTGCCTGCTGGCCGCCTTTGGAACCGGCTTCAACTGGGGTGCGTCGCTCCTGTATTGGTAGCAGTGCAGTGATTCGGGATGCGGAGGCCGCACTGACGGGTTATTCTCCGTATGCATCGCTGATATTCGTGACTGCATTCAGGGAGAACCCACGCATGCCGGATGAGAGCCCCACATACCCTGTATTGCTTCTCAAAAGCACCGTCCTGTTTCCCCACATCCTGCTACCCGTCGCTGTCGGTCGGCCCATGTCGGTAGCCGCTGCCGAAGCCACCCTGGCCTCGGAAGACAAGCGGTTGGTGGCCGCCGTGCAACGCGAACCCCAGACTCAGACGCCTGAGTTCGCGGACCTGTATTCCACGGCGACCCTGGCGGTGGTCAAGCGCGTCATCCAGCGTCACGAAAACGTTCTGCAACTCGTCCTGCAAGGCGTCGAGCGTGTCGAACTGCTTCACGAGGTCGAATCCAGCGACTACATGCGCGTTGCCGTGCGTCCGCTGGCCGAGCCCGAGGACAATTCCACCGAAGTGACCGCCCTGTTCCGCAACACCCAGGACTTGGTTCGGCAGGCGGTCCAGTACCTGGATACGATTCCCGAGGACATGGCGAACCTGCTCATCAACACGGTGGAACCCGTCAAGCTGGCTTACCTGATTGCCACCGTGCTCAACATCGACACCCAGCAGGAAATCGAGTTGTTGATGACGGACAACCTGCGGCCCCTGTTGGAGCAGATTGCGGAACACCTGTCGCGCGAGGTGCAAATCCTCAGTCTGCGCCGCAAGATTGCCGGCGAGACGCAAGTGGAGCTCGACAAGGCACAGCGGGAGTACGTGTTGCGGCAGCAACTCAGGCAGATCAAGAAGGAACTCGGGGAGGATGAGGACCAAGGCGACGTTGACGTGCTGCGTGAACGCCTGGCGGAGACGGAACTTCCGGACGAGGTGCGCAAGGAGCTCGATCGTGAGGTGTCGCGGTTGCAGCGGTTGACGCCGATGGCGCCGGATCACCAGTTGCTGCGCAGCTACCTCGAGTTTGCTCTGGAATTGCCGTGGACCGCGGCGACGGTTGATCAGCTCGACCTGAAACGCGCCCAGAATATTCTGAACGAAGACCACTTCGGGCTGGACGACATCAAGGATCGCATCATCGAGCACTTGGCCGTGATGCAGCTCAAGCCGGGAGCCCCCAGCCCGATTCTGTGCTTCGTGGGACCACCGGGCGTCGGCAAGACCAGCCTGGGGCACTCCATCGCGCGGGCGCTGGGGCGGCGCTTCGAGCGGTTTTCTCTCGGCGGCGTGCACGATGAAGCCGAACTGCGGGGGCACCGCCGCACCTACATCGGCTCGCTGCCCGGCCGCATCCTGCAGGCCATCCGGCGCTCAGAGGTGCGCAATCCGGTTCTGATGCTTGATGAAGTCGACAAGCTCGGGCGAGATTTTCGCGGCGACCCGGCGGCAGCCCTGCTGGAGATTCTCGACCCCGCCCAGAATCACACGTTCCGAGATCACTACCTCGACCTGCCGTTTGACCTGTCGAACGTTTTTTTCATCTGTACAGCAAATACCCTGGAAACAATACCCGCGGCGCTCATCGACCGCCTGGAAAGCATGACGCTGGCGGGCTACAGCGCCGAGGAAAAACTGGAAATCGCCTGGCGCTACCTCCTGCCGCGGCAGGTGGAGCGAAACGGTCTGTCGGCTGAGCAGTTACCGCTGAGTGAGGCGGCGCTGCAGACCATCATCAACCATTACACGCACGAGGCCGGGGTGCGCCAACTCGAGCGCATGATCGGCCAGGTGGCACGCAAAATCGCTCGCCAAGTGGCCGTGCAGGAGACGTTACGCGAAAGCCTGGAGGTGGACGATCTAGATGACCTGTTGGGGCCGGAGACAAACCTGCTGGAGGAAGCCCGCCAGAACTTGGCGCCCGGCGTCGCCGCCGGCCTGGCGGTTACCCCGGCAGGGGGAGACGTGTTGTACATCGAGGCGCAGTTGCTCCCAGGGGGTAAGGGGCTGACGCTGACCGGGCAGCTCGGCGAGGTGATGCGGGAATCGGCAGAGATCGCCCGCGATCTTCTGTGGTCCGCCGCCGGACGCCTGGACATTCAGGCCAAAAACTTTGAGACCAACGGCATGCACGTGCACGTGCCCGCCGGCGCCATCCCCAAGGACGGCCCTTCGGCGGGCATCGCCGTGGCTGCCGCGCTGACGTCGCTGCTGACCCATACACCGGTGCGTTCGGATACCGCCATGACTGGCGAGATCACCCTGGCTGGCCTGGTGTTGCCCGTTGGCGGGGTGAAGGAAAAGGTCCTGGCGGCGCGCCGTGCCGGCTTCCGGCGCGTCATCTTGCCCAAGGCCAATGCCAAGGACCTGCGCAAACTTCCCGATGCAGTACGTGACGAGATGGAATTTCTTCTGGCCGAGCAGTTCGACGACGTCATTCGCAACGCCATCCCCGACTTGGAACTGGCCGACCTTTCCAAGGACCTGCCGGCATGGATGTCGGAGTAGGCAGGCGGATGACGAGCTTCTAATCAGACCCGTCGATTCGCTTGCTGCGCGGAATGCCAAAGGAGAAAGAGGTGGGACTGGTAAGGGCCAAGATCGAACTGGCAAATGCAAAAAATCCGACAATCAAGCCGATGACCGTCGATTCCCTGGTGGACACCGGGGCGCTTCTGCTTTGCGTCCCGGTGCACGTCGCGGTTCAACTCGGACTGCAAGAACTGGAAAAACGCGAAGTGACGACTGCCGACGGGGCGACGCATCTGGCGCCTTACGTGGGGCCTGTCCTGGTGAAGTTCGAAAACCGACAATGCCTGACCGGCGCATTGGTACTTGGCGGTGAAGTGCTCCTGGGGGCGGTTCCGATGGAGGATATGGACGTGCTGGTGTCGCCGCCGGCGCGGACGCTCGTCGTGAATCCCGAGAGCCCCAATTTTGCCAGGGCTATCGTGAAGGCCGTGGCCTCTGATCGGGTCCTCTTCTCCAAACGCCTTCTCTCTCACCGCTTCACGACGTAACCTGCAACCTCGCGGTCCCAGGTCGCCGGAGTGACGCCCGCCTCTCGCAGGATGTGTTTGCGCAGTTTTTCCGTAGGTGTCTTGGGCATGTCGCTGATGAACTCTACATATCGTGGCACCGCGAAGTAGGGCATGCGTTCCTGGCAGTAATCGAGCAATTCCTCCGGCTGGAGTTGTACGCCGGGGCGCAGCAGCACGCAGGCTTTGACCTCGTCTTCGCCGCCGGCAACGCTGGACTTGACCGCAACGGCGGCAGACTCGGCAATGGCGGGGTGGTCGTTCAGAACCTGCTCGATTTCGTAGGATGAAATGTTCTCTCCCCGCCGACGAATACAATCCTTCATGCGATCCACGAAGTAGAAATAGCCTTCCGCGTCGCGCGTTCCGGCGTCTCCGGTGTGGAACCAGAAATTGCGCCAGGCCTCCACCGTTTTTTCCGGCATGGCGTGGTAGCCGGCCATGAACGTCCACGGTTCCTTGGGTCGTACGACCATCTCGCCCACCGTATCGGGCGGCAACTTCTCATCCGTATCGGGATCGACGATGGCCATCTCGAACCACTCGTCCAGCACCTTGCCGCAAGAATTGGCCCGCAGCCCCTCGTCGTAGGGGATGTAGGTGGGGATGTTCACCTCGGTCATGCCGTAGACCTCCAACAGTTTGGTGTTGAAGCGTTGTTGGAACGCCTCCCCCCATTCCGGGGCGATCGGCACAGCGACGACGACGCGCAAGCGGTGGTCGCAGTCCTCGGCGCGGACGGGCTGCCGGTAGATGAACTCGGTCATCACGCCGAGGGTGTTGGTGACGGTTGCCCCGCATCGACGCACGTCGTCGAGCCATCGGCTGGCGCTGAACGAGCGCGCCAGAACGAGCCGGCAGCCGACGATCAGGGCGCTGTACACCTGCATGAGCAGGGCGTTGGCGTGAAACAGCGGCATGCAGCAGTAATACACGTCGTCCGGCGTGAGACGAATGGCTTCGATCTTGGCGTGCCCGTATAGGTAGAGGTGGGCGTGGGGCATCAACACGCCTTTGGACGGGCCGGTCGTGCCGGAGGTGTACATGATGGCGCCGATATCGTGGTAGGCAACGGGCACGTTCACGGGGGTGGCCGGGGCGTTGAGCAGCGTACCGAAGGAAACCGCGCGAAGCCGTGAGAAGGTCGGCAGGTCCATCTCCGAACCCTCGGCGTCCCTGACGACAACGGTTTCGAGATGCGGTACGCGATCCTCGCTGGCTTGCAGCATGGGCACGAATTCGCGGCCGATGATCATCACGCGGGCGCTGCCGTGGATGGCGGCGTTGTTGATCACGTGTTCGAGGAAGCCGCCCTTGTAGGCGGTGTTGATCGGCACCATGCAGGCGCCCAGGCGGTTGATACCGAACCAGGCGTCGAGGAAGGCGATGCTGTTGGGCATCATCAGCAAAACCCGTTCGTCGCGCTGCACACCCATGGCCGCCAAGCCGTTGGCCACCCGGTTGGCCCGCGCGTCCATGTCGCCAAAGGTATGGGGCGGGTTGTCCTGGAACTGCACAAACGGCTTGTCGCGCAAGGCCGCCCCTTGCTTGGCCAGGACCGTGCCCAGTACCCAGCCGGTTTTGTCAACCGCCCCCATTTCTTTCCCCTTCTCCCCGTTTGTGTCCCTATGCCCATGGACGCCATCGTGACGCGGGGCGCATGATGACGCCATACGGCAGCATGCCAATCCCGTACGTTTGCTATAATACCGCGCCCTGAACAGCAAGAAAAATCACGCTGCCAGCGCAAACGCAGGCGGCCCGGTGCGGCTTGGGACGGTTTCATAGAAGAGGACAGACAGATGCACATTGACTCGGTGCTCGGGCGGGTTCGCGGCTGCATTCGGACGATGCACGGGTACGTTCCGGGCAAGCAGCCCGCGCAAGGGCAGTACGTCAAGCTGAACACCAACGAAAATCCCTACCCGCCGTCGCCCACCGTACTCGCGGCGCTGCGGCAGGCGGTCAACGCGGACCTGCGGTTTTACAGCGATCCGCTGGCCACGCCGCTGCGCGAGCAGGCCGCCCGACACTACGGCTGCGCGGTGGATGAGGTCATCGTTGGTAACGGTTCCGACGACGTGCTGACGATGATTTTCCGTACCTTTCTGGACGCCGGGGACAAGCTTGTCACGCCGGCGCCGAGCTACTCGCTGTACCAAGTGCTCGGGGCGTTGCAGGATGCCGACTACCGGGAAATCCCCATGGGCCCCGATTACACCCTGCCAGACGGCCTCGACGCCTGCGGCGCCAAACTGGTTTTCATCGTCAATCCCAACGCCCCTACCGGCGTGCTGCATCCGGCCGGTGCGCTGCGCGACTTCCTGGCCCGCAGCGACAGCATGGTGGTGCTGGATGAAGCCTACGCCGATTTTGCCGGTGAGAGCGCCATCGACCTATTGCCCGAGTTTCCCAATTTGATCGTGGTGCGGACATTCTCGAAATCGTACGCGCTGGCGGGCATGCGCTTGGGGCTGGGTTTCGCGCGGCGGGAAGTCATTGCGCAGATGATGAAGGTGAAGGATTCGTACAACCTCGACCGCCTGGCGATTGTGGCCGGTTGCGCGGCGCTGCAGGATCAGGCGTGGCTGCGTGAGACGACGAGCCGCATCGTCGACACCCGCACAAAGGTCCTGGAGGCGTTGACGGCCATGGGGCTGCACGTACCGCCTTCACGGAGCAACTTCGTGTTTCCACGCATCCCGGATGGACGCGCCGCCGAGGTCTATCGAGCCCTCGAAGCGCGCCGCATCCTGGTGCGCTACTTCCCCGCTCCGCTGGTCGCCGACTCCCTGCGCGTGACGGTGGGAACCGACGACGACATGGCCAGTTTTGTCGAGGCGCTGGGCGCCTTGCTGTAAGAGGGTTACGGGACAAACGAAGGACACCGGAAGACCCGTGGCGAGTGAACCGGCGCCGCGGCCACTCGCCACGCATCATGGCCCCTTTAGCGGGGATTGGTGGCGGAAACGAAATCGCTGTACGCCGGCATGCCGTGCTCGCCTTGATCCAGCCCTTCCACTTCCTCTTCTTCCGACACCCGCAGACCGATTACGGACTTGATAATGCTGAAGAACACCAGGGAGGCGACCACGCAGACAACGCCGTAGGAGACGACGCCGATGATCTGCGTGACGAATTGTCCGGCACCGGCCTTGGCGCCGAAGATGCCGACCGCCAGGGTGCCCCAGATGCCGCAGACGAGGTGGACGGACACGGCGCCCACCGGATCATCCACCCGGATGCGGTCGAAAAGGACGACCGAGAAATACACGATCACACCGGCGATCAAGCCGATGAAGAAGGCCGAGTGCAGGCCCATGAGATCGGCGCCGGCGGTGATGCCTACCAGTCCGGCCAGAATGCCGTTCAAGCCCATGGACAGGTCCGGCTTCTTGGAGAAAATCCAGGAGGTGTACATGGCGCCCAGGCCACCGGCAGCGGCGGCGATGCACGTGGTCATCAGGGTCAGCGAGGTGGCTGCCGGATCGGCGCTCAGGACGGAGCCGCCGTTAAACCCGAACCAGCCGAGCCACAGCAGAAAGACGCCAATGGTGGCCAGCGGCATGTTGTGGCCGGGGAGGGCGCGAATCCTGTCGCCCACATATTTGCCGCGCCGGGCGCCCAGCATGATGGTGCCGATGAGGGCAGCCCAGCCGCCGACGCTGTGCACCAGCGTGGAACCGGCGAAGTCGTAGAAGCCCATGGCATCCAGCCAACCGCCGCCCCATTTCCAGGAGCCGGCCCAGGGGTATATTAAGCTCACGTATAGCACCGTGAAGATCATGAACGAGCTCAGCTTGATGCGTTCGGCCACGGCGCCGGAAACGATGGTAGCCGCGGTCGCCGCAAACATGGCCTGGAACAGGAAGTCCGTCCAATACGTGTAGCCCACGTTGTAAGCCTGCGTGACGCCCGCCGCGTCGGTGCCCAACCCGAATCCCGCGAAGCCCAGGAAGCCATTAAATCCATCCCCCGGATACATCAGGTTAAAGCCGATATAGGCGTAACTGATAATTCCGAAACAGATGATAAACGTGTTCTTGAACAGGATGTTGACCGTGTTTTTCTGCTGCGTCAGCCCGCTTTCCAGCGTGGCGAAGCCCAGGTGCATGAGGAAGACCAAGCCGGTGCAGAGCATCATCCACAGGTTGTTGGCCGTGAAAACGCCCATGGACACGGTGTCCTCGGCCGGTGCCGCTGCCTCGGCGGCGACGGACTCAGTGGCCTCCGGCGCCGGTGCGGTGTCTTGGGCCAGCGCCACTGCCGTCGTGAACGCGACCGCGAACGCGACGAGAAGCAACAAGGTTGGAAGCCATTTCGGAGCGCGTAGGGTGTACATGATTACCTCCTGTACAGGTGGATCGTGTCAGGTTGAGATGCCGTCCTCGGAGTTGGCTGTTCCGTGGTAGAGCAATTCTTATGCCAGCCGGCGCGGGTCCGGCCATCGGATCGCTGAAGCGACGCGGAGTCAATGATTTATGTGCTTCCGTATGTCGAATCGAAACCGTGCGAGGCCGGCCCGGCCAGTCATGACCGACAGTTTTGTCGGAAAGACAACATTGTTGTGTCCGGGCACAACAATGTTCGGCTTTTTGTCGCTGATTGATCGCTGGCAGGAACAGGTGGTTGGGTATGTGGGTCTTCAAGGGTCGCGGGTTTACGTTGGCCGCAGCACATGTTGCGCGATTTTTCGGATGCTGGCATACAACTTGCTCCATTAACGCAATCAAAAAGTCGCATTCGATTACCCGGCGCCGGCTGCCGCTCTCCGGTCGACGCCGGGCGGCACCGAACCGAGGAACCCGCCAACATGCCAGCACCCGTTGCCGAAAAAACGCAGCTCACCACGCTTGTGGCGGTGAGTCAGGCTCTGGCCAGCACCCTGCACCTGGAAGCCGCCCTGCACCGGGTGTTGGAATTGCTCGAACGTCACCACGCTATGTTTCCGAGCATCGTTACCCTGTTCAAGGGCAAGGCGGCGGAACTGACCATCGCCGCGGCGCATGGCCTGACACCGCGGGGCAAGCAGGCGCGTTATCGCTTGGGGGAAGGCATCACCGGGCGGGTAACCGAAAGCGGCAAGCCGATCATCGTGCCGCGCATCAGCCACGAGCCGGTGTTCCTCAACCGCGCCGGCGAGCGCAAGAATCTGCACAAGCAGGACCGGACGTTCATCTGCGTGCCGGTGGTTATCAATCGCCGGGCGGTGGGGTCGCTGGGGGTGGATTTACGCTTCAAGGACGACCGCGACTACGACCGCGAGTTGCACTTCCTGCAGGTCGTTGCTTCCATGATCGCCCAGGCGATCAACATCTCGCACCTGGTCGAAAGCGAGAACGATCGCCTGCGAGACGAGAACGAGCATCTGCGCGGCGAACTTCGGGAGCGCTATGATTTTTCCAACATTATCGGCCGCAGCAACCGCATGCGGCAGGTTTACGAGCAGATCACCCAGGTAGCGCCGGCCAATACCAACGTGCTGATTCGCGGCGAATCGGGTACCGGCAAGGAACTGATCGCCCACGCCATCCACTACAATTCGGTGCGCGCCAAGCGGCCGTTCGTCAAGGTGAGTTGCGCCGCGCTGCCCGAAACCCTGATCGAGGCCGAGCTGTTCGGGCACGAAAAAGGAGCCTTCACCGGGGCGGACGCCCGCAAGAAAGGACGCTTCGAGCTGGCCGACGGCGGCACCCTGTTCCTCGACGAAATCGGCGACCTCAGCCTCGCCACCCAGGTAAAACTGCTGCGTGTTCTGCAAGAGCGCGAATTCGAGCGTCTGGGCGGCACCACCACGATCAAGGCCAACGTGCGGCTGCTCACCGCCACCAACCGTGACCTCGAGAAGGCCATCGCCGACGGGTCGTTCCGCGAGGGTCTGTACTATCGCCTGAACGTCTTCAGTATTTTCGTGCCGCCGCTGCGCGAGCGCCGCGACGACGTGCTGCTGCTGGCCGATTACTTTTCGGAGAAGTACGCCCGGGAAAACCGCAAGCCGATCAGGCGCATTTCGACACCGGCAATCGACATGCTGGCCAGCTACCACTGGCCGGGCAACGTGCGGGAGTTGGAGAACGCCATCGAGCGCGCCGTGTTGGTGTGCGAGGGGCAGGTCATCCACGGCTACCATCTGCCGCCCACGCTGCAAACGGCGGAAGCCTCCGGCACCCTGACGCGCGTGTCGCTCAGCGAGGCGGTGGACAGCTTCGAGCAGGATATGCTGATGGATGTTCTGAAAACCGCGCGCGGCAATCGCGCCAAGGCTGCCAAGCTCCTCGGCACCACCGAGCGCATCATGCGGTACAAGGTGAAAAAGTACACCATCGACTGCAATCGCTTTCGAAATTGAGCTGGGGTGTCAACACGCGACTAGAGCAGCGGGTCTGCCGCCTTGGCCATGGCCTCGCCGAGCGTCGCGTGCTGGTCGGCGTCGAGATGAACGCCGTCCACCTGGCTGGAGGTGGTCACGGTGGCGGCGTCGAAGAAAGCGCAGTCAAGGCTGTCGGCAACCTCACGGTACGCCCCGGCCAGGCCCGCACATTTTTCGTCACCGCCCACGAATTTGCCGGCGATAGGCCCCTGGGGCGTGCGAATGGGCGGCGGTGTCGCCACCAACACCGGCGGCACCGGCATGCCCGGCTCGATGGGGGCTTGGCGAATGGCGGTGATCAGGGCCGCAATCCCCTGGGCCGAGTGCCAGGCATTGTGCGGGTGCATGGACTGAAAATCGTTGGTGCCCAGCATCAGGATCACCAAGGCCAAGGGCGAGTGGATTTCAATGCGCTGCGCCAGCCCCTGCAAGCCGTTGCGCCCCGGTTTGTACGGGTCCTCCCACACCGTGCGCCGTCCGTTGAGACAGTCCTCGTGCACCCGCACCTTGCAGCCTTCGGCGTTCAAAATGGTCTCCATCACCCCCGGCCAGCGCGCTTCAAACGCCAGCCGCTGGCGCGTCAGCGGAATGATGCCCCACGAGAGTGAATCGGCGTAAATCAGGATGTGCTGCACACGATTTCTCCTTGTTTTGATAACGTCCCCGCTCGGCCAAGTTTTCCTGCGATCAAAACCGGTCGGTCAGAAACCGAACCACCCCTCTTGCGGCAGCAGGTTTTGTCTGAGGGTGTCGTACAGCTTGACATCGCCTACCTCCTGGATAAAACTCGCCACCTCCGGTACGAAGAAGTACAGCACGAGCGTGGCGGTGATGAGCGCGATGGATGCCTTCAGATACCTGAAACTGATCGGTTTCAGCGCCGTGCCAAACGACTTCTTCAAACGGACTCCCATCATGTCCACGCTGTACAGCTCATCGAGAAGCAAGTGAATCAAATAGCCGACCACAATGAAACAGCCTGAGAGCCACGCCAGAGCGCCGGGCAGCGCAAAGACATCGTGCAACACAATGGTGCTCAGAAAGCAAAAGAACACCGCCGCGAGCAGGGAGTGAAAGACGCCGCGGTGTACGGTGAATCGTTTGAATAACTGGAAGACGAGATAGCGCACGATGACGAACACGACGATCCACAGAAGAATCGATTCGGCTATCGAGTAGACGCCGATTTTGCTGAAGACGCTGAAGAACGCCGCCAGGGTAGCCAGGCAACTGAACAGGATGTTGACGGGAACGGAGTGGTCGGAATCGATGTCGGGCAGGATGCCGCCGACCGTTCCCATGGTGAAGAACAACAGCGCGTCTTTCGGCTCGGCAAGGTTGGTCTGCAAGCATCCTATCACCAGGACGCCGCTGAGGGTTCCGGCCACCGACAGATGGGTTTTGAAGTCTGCCATTTATGGGATCGTCCTTGAATTTGGGGGAAAATCCGTGCTGAGGGCGGTTTCCGCAAGGATGCGGCCAGCGTGTGGTGGCATTGTATACCGCGTGGTTTTCGGCGCGCAAACCATGCCGTGCTTGGAGATAACAGATGACAGCCGTCCCAACATTTGACGACGTTCAAGAAGCCGTAGCCCGTGTTGAGGGGCTCGTGCACCACACCCCGGTGCTGACCTGTTCCAGCCTGGACGACCGGGTCGGCGCGCGGATCTTCTGCAAGTGCGAAAATTTCCAGAAGGCGGGCGCCTTCAAGTTCCGCGGCGCGTGCAATGCCGTCATGTCACTGTCGGACGCTGAGGCGAAGCGAGGCGTCGCCACGCATTCGTCGGGCAACCACGGCGCCGCCCTGGCCTTGGCTGCGCGCTTGCGCGGTATGTCGGCCCGCATCGTGATGCCCACCAATGCGCCGGCGAGCAAGAAGGCGGCAGTGGCCGGTTATGGCGGCACGATTGTGTATTGCGAACCGACCCAGGAGGCGAGGGAGGCTACCCTGGAAGCCGTGGTGCGTGAGACCGGCGCCGCCTTCGTCCATCCTTACGACAATGCCAAGGTCATTGCCGGCCAAGGCACCGCGGCCCTGGAGCTTTGCGCCGAGGTACCGGAACTCGACGTGATTCTGGCGCCCGTAGGCGGCGGCGGCTTGCTCAGCGGCACGGCGCTGACCGCGGCGGCGCGCACCCCCGGCACCCAAGTAATCGGGGCAGAGCCCGCGGCGGCGGATGATGCCTGCCGGTCGCTGGCGGCCGGCAAGATTCTGCCGGCGAATGATCCGACCACGATCGCCGACGGTTTGCGCACCTCGCTCGGCGAACTCACCTTCGCCATTCTGCAACGCCATGTCGCGCAGATCGTCACCGTGGACGAGGAAGCCATCGTTGCGGCGATGCGCTACGTCTGGGAGCGCATGAAGATCATCATTGAGCCGTCGTCCGCGGTGCCTGTCGCCGCCCTGCTCGACAACCGCCTGGAGGTGTCCGGCAAGCGCGTCGGCGTCATGCTGACCGGCGGCAACGTCGACCTGGAGCGGCTGCCCTGGATCGTCGCGCCGTCCTCATAACCCCGGAATCACGATGGCCCCCCGTTCAAACACGGGGGCAGGCTTTGCTAAGGCCGTATAAGGGTGATGAAAATGGTTTCCGGAGTGGTGCCTCTACTCTGGATTCTGGCTTGCGTTCGAGTCCCGTCACTCCGGCGGAATCCGGCAGGCTTCCGGGGCAAAAGGTCGCTGGATTCCGGGTCGACCGCCGCCCCCCTGACAAGGAGGGTTGGATGGATTCCGGGTCGACCGCCCCCTGACAAGGGGGGGTTGGGGGGTTACATTCCCCCCCGGCGGGCCTCGTGCCCGCCCTGTGGATTCCCGCCTGTACGGTGACAATGGGCACCCGCAAGGGGTGCCCCTGCGACGGTCGGGGGCGTTGCGCCGGCTATTTTCACAGAAACACCGTTCATGACGAGGAGTGCCGTGAGCAAGCAACACGATATCATCATCATTGGCGCCGGCAACGCCGCCCTGTGCGCGGCCATCGCGGCGCGTGAGCAGGGCGCCAGCGTTTTGGCCCTGGAAAAGGCGCCCGAGTACTTTCGCGGCGGTAACACCTACTTCACCGGCGGCATCATCCGCTGCGCTTACAACGGCCTCGACGACCTCAAGCAGCTCATTCCCGACATGTCGCCGCAGGAGGAAGCCTCGGTCGAGGTCGGACAGTACACCGAAGACGATTTTTACGACGATCTGATGCGGGTTTCCAACGGTCTCGCCGATCCCGAGCTGGCGCAGATTCTGGTAAGCGAGTCGTTCCCGACCCTCAAGTGGTTGCAAGAACACGGTGTGCGGTTTGTGCTCGCCTTTGGGCGCCAGGCGTTCAAGCGCGGCGACAAATACCACTTCTGGGGCGGCCTGCTGGTGGAAGCGGTGGGGGCGGGCAAGGGTCTGTCGGATCAGCAATTCGCCGTGGCGGAGCGCATGGGCGTCGAAACCCGCTACGCCACCAAAGGCGTGCGGCTGCTGCAGGATCAACAGGCCAGGGTGATCGGCGCGACGGTGCAGGGACCGCAGGGGTTTGAGGACCTGCACGCCAAGGCCGTCATCCTGGCCTGCGGCGGCTTCGAGTCCAACGCCGAGATGCGCACGCGCTACCTCGGCCCCGGCTGGGAGTTGGCCAAGGTGCGGGGCATCCCCTACAACACCGGCGACGGCATTCGCATGGCGCTGGACATCGGCGCCCAGCCGTACGGCCACTGGAGCGGCTGCCACGCCGTGGCCTGGGACCTGAACGCGCCGCCAACCGGCGACCGCACCATTACCGAGCTGTATCAGAAGCATTCCTACCCGTTCGGCATCATCGTCAACGCCGAGGGCCAGCGCTTCGTCGATGAGGGCGCGGATTTTCGCAACTACACGTATGCCAAATACGGACGCGAAATCCTGCACCAACCGCTGGGCATGGCGGTTCAGATCTTCGACGACAAGGTCAAACACCTGCTACGGGACGAGTACCATATCGCTCAGGTGTCCAAAGCGGAGGCCGCCACGGTGGCGGACCTGGCGGATCAATTGGGCATCGACCGCGACGGGTTGGAGCAGACCGTCGCGGCGTTCAACGCCGCGGTGCAGCCGGGCGACTACAATCCGACCGAACTCGACGGCAAGGCGACCCGGGGCATTACGCCGCCCAAGTCGAACTGGGCCTTGCCCATCGACACGCCGCCATTCGTCGGCTACGCGGTGACGTGCGGCATCACCTTCACCTTCGGCGGGCTGCGGATCGACACGCGCGGGCAGGTGATCGACACCGAAGGCAATCCCATTGCCAACCTGTACGCCGCCGGCGAGCTGGTCGGCGGCGTCTTTTATCACAACTACCCCGGCGGCTCCGGGCTGACGTCCGGCGCCGTGTTCGGCCGCCTGGCGGGCGCCAGCGCCGCTGCGGACGTCGCTGGTGGGGAGTAAGGGGTATGGCGCTGCACGTGATCGTGACGGCCAAACAGGTGATCGATCCGGACATGCCGTTGTCGGCCATGCGCATTGGCGACGACGCCCGGAAGGTGGTGACGCCCGCCACGCTGCCCCCGGTGGTGAACGGCTTTGACGAGGTTGCCGTGGAGGCGGCGCTGCGGCTCAAGGACAACTGCGGCGCCAAGGTCACCGTGGTCTCCGTGGGTGGGCAATTCAGTCTGGACATCATTAAGAAACCCCTGGGCATGGGAGCCGACACGCTGATTTTGTGCCAGGACACGGCCTTCGCCAACCTGTCGGACAGTATGGTCACCGCCCGGGTGCTGGCGGCGGCGGTCCGCAAGATCGGTGCCTTTGACCTGCTGCTGTGCGGCCGCCAAGCCTCGGACTGGGACAACGCCCAGGTACCCCTGCTGCTCGCCGAAATGCTTGATGTTCCTTGTATCCCGTTGGCGCAGAAGGTGGAAGTCGAACAGGACCGCGTGGTCGTCGAGCAGTTGGTAGCCGATGGTTATGACGTGGTTGAAGCTGCGCTGCCGGCCCTGGTGACGGTGAGCAACGAGCTCGGTGCGCCGCGCTATCCGAACATGCGGAACCTGATGGCGGCAAAGCGCAAGCGCCCCGTGGTGTGGACGCGCGCCGATTTGAGCCTGGATGCGGTCGCTCTGTCCGCTTGCGTGGAGGTCGTTGAGCTGCTGTTGCCGCAGCGCTCCCAGGCATGCGAATTCATCGCTGCTGAAGATGGCGCCGCCGCAGGGGAAAAGCTGGCCGCGACGCTTCACGAGGCCGGCCTCATCTGAGTGACCGCAAAGGGGTAACGCGCATGCAGGCGGGACGACAGGTGCTGATTGTTGGGGAAGCCAGCAACGGGGGCCTCGGTCCGACGACGGCTGAACTCCTGGCGGCTGGCCGAGCATTACTGCGGGACCTCGAAGGCGAGCTGACGGTTGGACTGGTCGGGCACAACTTGGCGATGGCCGCCGAGACGGCAATACAAGCCGGTGCCGAACGGGTCTATACCGTGGATGACGCGCTGTTGCAGGACTTGCCGGCTGATTTGTGCTTGAGCGGGCTGGCCGGCCTTTGTCAGGCCGTCACGCCGGACGTCATTCTTTTTGCCCGCTCGGCCTGGGGGCGTGAGTGGGCGCCGAGCTTGGCGGGCCGATTGGGCGTCGGCCTGCTGCAGGACTGCCTGGAAGTCAGCTTCGAACCCGACAGTGGGCGCTTGACGGCGCTGCGGCCAGTGTACGGCGGCAATTTTCTGGCCCGTGTGCGGTGCACCGTCTCGCCGCAGATAGCGGTCCTCCGTTCACAGGCATACGAGCCGCTGAAACCGGACCCAGACCGGCAAGGCGAGATCGTAGCCGTACCAGTAGCCCTCGATGCCTCGCAGGCGCGCGCGCGGGTGATGCGGCGTATCCGGCACGAGCATTCCGGCGTCAGCCTGACGGAAGCCCGCGTCGTCATTTCCGGGGGCCGCGGGTTGGGCGGCCCGGAGCCCTTCCGCGACTTGGAAGAACTGGCCGGCACGCTCGGGGCAGCGGTTGGCGCCTCGCGCGCTGCCGTGGACGCCGGCTGGGTTCCCGGCTACTGGCAGATCGGCCTCACGGGCACCACGATTGCCCCGGAACTCTACATCACGGTCGGCATTTCAGGCGCCAGCCAGCACATGGCGGGATGCTCGGGCGCCAAGGTGATTGTGGCGATCAACACGGACGCCGAGGCGCCGATCTTTCGGGAAGCGCGCTACGGTGTGGTTGCGGATTGGCAGGCGGTGCTGCCAGCCTTCATGGAAGCTGTACGCAGCTTGTAAAAGCCCTGGGGGAGGTGCCACAAGGTGGAAATTCGCATCGGCAGCCTGTTGCGCGGCGCCCGGGAAGCCGTGGGGACCACGATTATCATTGACGTGTTCCGCGCCTTTACGACCGCGGCGGTGGCTTTTGCGCGCGGGGCCGAGAAAATTGTCCTGGTGGCTGAGGTCGAGGAAGCCCTGGCCTTGCGGCGCCAGGGTGTCGGACATCTCTGTATGGGCGAGGTCGCCGGCGTCAAACCTGACGCTTTCGACTACGGCAATTCACCCTACGAACTCGAAAACGTTGATCTGACGGGCAAAACAGTCATTCAATCGACCCGCGCCGGCACCGTCGGCGCCACCGCGGCATCGGCGGCCGAGAAACTTTACCTGGGATCGTTCGTCACCGCCGCGGCGACCGTGCGGACCATTCAGCAGCAGCAGCCGGCCCTGGTCAGCATCGTCGCGATGGGTTATGCCTCCAAGCAGCGCGCCGATGAAGATGAGCAGTGCGCTCTGTACCTGCGCAACTGCTTGCAGGGCCGACAACCCGACCCCGATGCGGTTCGCCAACTGGTACTCGTGGGCCACGAAGCCCAGAAGTACGACGACCCAACCCAACCGCAATTCCATCCCCAGGACAAAGACCTCGCCCTGCACATCGACCGCTATCCTTTTGCCATTCCCGTCACCCGCGATAATGGCCTGCTGGTTGCCCGCCCGCAGCCGATGCCGTGAGACAAATCTCTGGATTCACTGCTCAACAAACCCAAATGCACGTCAATCTGCAGGTCGCATACTCCGACCTCCGGCACCGAAAGACTACGACAGATCTTGCGAGTTAAGCGGCTGGATATTTCAGCATGACGTGGAACCGTTTCGACGGCGCCGTTGGTTGGATTGAATCACAGCGAATGAGAACGTCCTTCGCGTTTGAGGCGGCAGCCGTGCCTCCGAAGATGTCGGAGCAAGCTGCTCCGTTTCACGAGACGGTGACCGTCTCTCGGATGGCCTCTGGCGGCACACCACGCAACCCTTCCTCCCTACGGTCCTCGAGGATAAGCGCTATCGCCTCAGCCAAACTTTCACGTGCCTCGTCCTTGGTTTTGTCCTGACCGTTTGCCCCCGGAATTTCGGGACAGTAGGCAATGAACCATTCCCCGTCCTGCTCAATAATTGCTGTGAATTCGTTCTTCATCCGACAACCTTTCTTTGGGGTTCACCATGGCCATTTATGAACGTGCAGGCATTACCAATTTACCCTGTTCCATTCTCTTCATCTTCAGCGCTCTGCAGCAATTCAAACACAACCCTCAGATAGTTGTCCTTGAGTCTCTTCACCGTGTCTGACTCAAGTCTCTTTTTCCGCGCCGCCCGATGCTCTGCGACACCATTGTAGACGCAGTGCGGCAAGTAGTTTTCTATCGAATTCTCGCCTTCAAGCATTCGCCAGTGAGGGTGCTGCCTGTTGACGACTATCGCAAGATTCTTTTCGTCAATATCCTGGCGCCACACGCGCCCATTGCGAGTCGCTGAGGATTCTTCGCACCATGCGCCCACCTCCACTTGGCTGATCGGGGATTGGGGGTTGAATTCCCGCCAATTACAGACGATGGACTATATGAATGTCAACAGGCCCTAGGCCGAGAATGGACAATCCGAGCGCCGTTCCGTAGAAGCCAGAAGGCTCGCTCCTGGCCTTACCACTATTTTTTGGTTTGTCGGTTCTTACAGCGACAACTGCATTCGCTTTCGTTCGTTGAGTTCCAAAACTTCTTCCTACCGCAGATCAGTAGTTATACCCCGTCTGACCATCGCCCCGTTACAGGTTGCCGAGAGTGGTGTCGTTCGTAAAGTCGAGCGGGCAGGTCTGCTATGAGAGACTCGGTTGGAGTATAGCGGCCTACTTGTACTTCGCGCATCAGTGAGCGTTCTGTGCTACGGCGTAACGCGGACGAGTCAAGACGAGTCCGCCCAGAGTATTCTTCATCTCAACGTCATTCCTCTTGGGTCGGAGAATGGTCAACAAAACGAACGCCGCACCACTGCTCCCACAGCGTGGCCAGGGCAGCGTAATCCAGGTTCTCCAAGCCGCTGGCGGCGGCGATCTCGTACGGCGTGTGCGACGCCTGAATGGCGTAAAGCGGCACGCCCAACTGCTGGGCGATTTCCAGCGCCAAGGTGGAATCCTTACGGGCATTGAGGACGGACATGCCGCCGTCGTAGTGGCCTTGCATCATGCGCTCGCAGACCCGGTGGGTCAGCGGGCGCTTCAGTCCCTCCTCGCCTGCCAGCAGATCGACCAGGGTGGGCATGGGGATGTCCAGCTTGGCGGCCAGGGCAGCGGCTTCGATCAACACCACCATGACGGCGTGCATGACGGCGTTGTTCACCACCTTGGCGCCCATGCCGGCGCCGACCGGACCCAGGTGCATGATCTTCTTGGCCATGGGCGTGAGCACGGGCCGCGCCTGCTCCACATCCGCCGGCTCGCCGCCTACCAGGAAGGTGACCTGCCCCGCCGCCATCGCCGCCACACCGCTGGCGATCGCTGCGTCCACGAAGCGCACTTGGCGCGCGCGGCACAAACCGTCCAGGGTCTGCGCTACCTTGGGCGTGACCGTGCTCGTTTCGATGATGAGCTCGGGAATCCGTTCGCCTGCGAGGAGGTCGGTCACCACGGCCTGGGAAATATCCGACGCCGGCAGCGACAGGATGACCCGCCTGGCGCGGGCCGCCACCTCTGCCACCGAGTCGACGCACTCGATGGCCAATCCAGCCACCGCTTGGCGGCGGTTCGGGTCGCGGTCGTAGCCAATCAGCGGCAATTTTCCCGACAGGGCTGCGGCCATGGCCGAACCCGCGTTGCCAAGAGCGACGATGCCGATCGCATCAGACATGACATACTCCTTTCCTGCTAAGGAATGACGCTTTTGGGCGTTGCATCATTCGCCTTGCTGCTCACCGCGACGCCGCGTTGACTGCCTGCCGGGCATTGTTTACCATACCTCGCCAGTTTTTTGAAACCCGAGGCCTTGGACGCCGACCTGTGGAAGGCCGGCCCGGCAGTTACTTGTGCGCACAGGAGAGAGCGATGGCCGCTTACAGTGTCATTTCAGCCGATTCCCATATCGTTGAGCCGCCCGATCTTTACGCCACCCGGATCGAGCCGAAATTCAGAGACGCCGCCCCGCGTCTGGAGCGGCATCGCACGCGCCAGGGCCGGGAATACGACGCCTGGTATCTCGACGGCATGCGCTGCGGCACGGTCGGCTCCGTCATTCAGGCCGGCAAGCGCTTCGAGGAACCCGGCTCGCTGGACTTCCTCGGTATATGGGAGGACGTGAAGAAGGCGGCTTACGAGCCCCACGCGATGATCGAGGAATTGGAAGTGGACGGCGTGTGGGGTGCCTGCCTGCAACCGAGTCAGGGACTCTTCTGGTACCGCATCGAGGACAGTACCCTGCTGACGGCTTTGTGCAGCGCTTACAACAACTGGATAGTCGACTTTTGTAACGCCGATCCCAAACGCCTCAAGGGCATCGCCATGCTAAACGTCGACGACGTCGACGAAGCCTGTTACGAGTTGGAGCGCTGCGCCAAAATGGGCCTGGTCGGCGCCTTTATCCCCGTTTATCCGCTGCCGGATCGGCCGTACCGGCACGCCATTTACGACCGCCTGTGGTGGACCGCGCAGGACGTCAACCTGCCTTTGATGCTGCATATCGGCACCAACCGGGGCGGCATTCCCGGCTGCGAATTCACCATCGACATCAACGCGCTCACGGCGGCGGGGTTTGCGACCATGGACCATTGGGTGCGTTACTCGCTAACGGCCATGATCTTCGCGGGCGTTTTCGAACGCTACCCGCGCCTGAAGGTCGGCTCGGTGGAACACGAAACCGCCTGGGTGCCCCACTGGCTGCAGCAAATGGATTTTACCTACCGCGAACGGCCCCTCATCAACCAGCGCTGGCGCTCACGCGAGGGCATGCTGCCCAGCGATTACTGGCAGCGCAACATGTTTGTGGAGTTCATGGAGGACGAGATCGGCATTCGGCTGCGCGACCTGATCGGCACGGACAACATGCTGTGGGGCAATGACTTTCCGCACGCGGAGTCCACGTGGCCGCGCTCGCAGCAGTTTCTCGACCGCATCTTTGCCGATGCGCCCGACGAGGTGCGGCGCAAGATCACCGCCGATAATGCCGTCAGGATGTTCGGTTTCGACGTCTAGACAGGGGGACGAGAGGGCACTCGGCAGGGCTTTCGCGCGGTCGAGCGGGGCGGCGGTTCACGGCCGCGCCTAGAGCAGATTAAAGCGGCGCATGGCTTCGGCTAAGTTGGCATCCTCCTGAGCCACCGTGCGGAGGGTTTCGAGCAGTCGGCGCGATAACACTTCCCGCTCGATGAATTCGATTGCTTCCTGCCGCGCCTGCCGGATGATGGTACGCCGATCCCAGAAGGCGAAACCGATGTTCGCCACCATGATGGTCGTAAAGATGCCGGTCAGGATATAGAAGTAGTTGAACATGTCACCGAAACGATTGTTGACCTGTTCAAAGCGTTTGTCGACCTGCTCGAAGCGCTTGTCGACTTTTTCAAAACGCTCATCCATCCGCTTTTCGAATTGATCAACGCGTGCCTTCAATTCGATCAACAGGTCCCGATCCTGCTGGGTAAAGCCGTCGGCGGCCAAGGCCGCGCGGCTGCCAAAACCAAAGCGAACAGCACCAGGTATTTCATGATGGCCCCTTTCTCCTGCGCCTACGCTTCCTGCAAGTCTATGCGCCACACGCCGTCCGTCATCCAGCACGCTTTACACGGGGCTCCCCGCTGCTTGGAAAGGCGGAAGACGTAGCCCACCCGCTGGCCCTCGGCCGTTGTCAGAATCACGGTTTGGGTCGCCTCAGAACCCTGGATATCAACCTGCCCGAAGTGTGCGACTTTGTGGTGCAAAAACGGTCGGTACGTGGGGTCATAAAGTAGCCGGATGAAGCGCCACAGGGGGCCGGTAACCCGCTTGTTTGCCGGGGAAGCAAACCGGAACGCCACCTCGATACCGGCGTTCGGGTACGGCGTGTCGTTGTTGGCAAGGGCTTGAACCTGTATGCGGACAACCTCTGTCGGGCCGTACTCGGGGCCGGGAAACGCGCCGTGGCTTGTTGACTGTGCCGATGGCGCAGTGAACAAAGCCAAAAAGACGACCGCCACTGTGAATACCAGCCCAGGCTGTCTTCCCAGCATGATCGGGCCTCCTTTAACGTGCCCTGAAGCGAAGATTCTGTATATATCCTAAACACCGGCGCTTATGCAAACGCTGCTGGCTAGCAAGCTTTGATGCCTTATAATGCAGCCTTGCCAACCAAGTCCAGCCGTCCAATCCAAAAGGGAAAATTCATGGTCAGCACCAAGCCGCCAAGCGGCATGCGGGATTATCTGCCTGAAGTCGTCCGCAAGCGTCGTTATGTCATGGCAAAGGCCGAACGGATCTTCCAGCGGTACGGATTCCTACCCCTGGAAACCCCCACAATGGAGAATCTGACGACGCTGATCGGCAAGTACGGAGACGAGGGCGACCAGTTGCTGTACCGCATTCTGCATCGCGGCGACAAGCTGAACCGCGCCCTGGCCCAAGATGGGGTGCAGCAGGCCGACCTGGCGGAGTTGGGATTGCGCTACGACCTGACCGTGCCGCTGGCGCGGGTCGTGGCCCAATACGGGCACCAGCTTCCCCGCTTCTTCAAACGCTACCAAATCCAGCCGGTGTGGCGTGCCGACCGGCCCGCCAAGGGCCGTTTCCGTGAGTTTTATCAGTGTGACGTGGACGTCACTGGCACCCGGTCCCTGATCGCCGAAGCCGAGGTGCTGAACGCCATCAGCGACGTGCTGCAGGACCTTGGCTTTCGCAACTGCACGATCGCCATCAACCACCGGGTTCTGTTACGCAGCATGATTGAGGTCGCTGGATTGGCGCCGGATCAGGAAGAAACCGCCTTGGTGGCCATCGACAAGCTGGACAAAATCGGCGTGGACGGGGTGCAGGATGAACTCGTCGAGCGCGGCATTCCGGCGCCGGCAGCGCGCCACCTGCTGGATTGTACCGTCGTGTCCGAGGGAAGCGACAATGCCCAGCGGCTCAAGGCGTTGCGCGATCTTCTCCCCTTGACGCCCGCCCAACAGGCCCTCGATGACTTGGAAAACCTCTTCTGTCTCACCGCCGAAGCACCCAGCGCCCCCCTGCTGCGGTTGATGCCGGGATTGGCGCGTGGTTTGAGCTATTACACGGGGCCCATCTTCGAAGTCGTTTCCAGCGACTTCAGCGGCTCGCTGGGCGGCGGCGGGCGATACGACAATCTGGTTGGCATGTTCAGCGGCAAGCAGGTCCCGGCGGTCGGCTTCTCACTCGGCCTCGAGCGCATCCTTCTGCTCATGGACGAAAAGGGCCTGTTTCCGGCCTTGCCCATGTCCGCCGAAGTCATGATCTGCCCATTGCCCGAGACGCCGTTAGCACCCGTTGTCGGGCTGGCTTCGCGGCTGCGCCAGGGTGGCGTCAGGGTTGAATTGTATCCGGAACAATCCAAGTTGGGCCGCCAACTCGCCACGGTGGACGACTTGCAGATACCCTACGCGCTGATCATCGGTTCCGATGAACTCGCCCAGCAGAAATACACCCTGAAGCATCTGGCTTCCGGCATGCAGCAGCAACTGGATGAAACCGGCCTGCTTGATCTGCTTTCCGGCAGTCCCACCCCGTAATCCGAGCGTACCGGCGACAAGCGCCCTACGCCTCGCCCTTGGCGTTCTGCTTCCACCAGCGCCAGCCCAGGGTCAAGCCGAACACCAGCAGAACCACGTTGATCAGGGTTAGAAGGTAAGCCACGGGCGGCATCTGTATACCGGCGATAAACTCGAAGCTGCCGGGCGGCATGGGCGCCGGGCTCGGTTGTGCGGACGGTTCGCGGTATGGCGGCGCTCCCCCTTGGGTGACCATCTGCTCAACCCGTCGAGTGAGACGGCTCTCCAAATCCTGCAGCGATACTTGAAGCTCCATCGGACTCACGAACGGGGCCGTTCCGCGGGGTTCCTGCACGGGCGCCAGACGGCGCAACAGGCGATTTTCCAGATTTCCCAGGAGCAATTTCAACTCCTGCGTGCTGACAAAAGACGATCCCTCATCCGTGGGCAGCCGCACGACTTGCGGGGGTGCAACCGCGGCGGTGCTGTCATCGGGAACGGGTTCCTCGGGCGGGGGAGCCACTTCAGCCACTGGGGGCATCGCGGGGGCTTGCTGGGGTGCAATGGAAGCGGCGCTGTCGTCGGGGGCGGGCTCCTCGGGCGGGATTTCCGCCTCGGCTACCTGGGTTGTTGCAACGGATTGCGGGACCTGGGCGTCGACGGGTTCTTCATGAGTCTCCGCAGCAGGTTCTGGTTTCTCTACGGCTAGTTCCGCCGTCATAGCGAGCACCTGCGCGGCGGTGGTCCCGCGTCGTCGCCGCCAAGCCTGCCACTGGCCATGAATGATTTGCTGGGACGCTTCCTTATTCATACCGCCCAGCCGCTCGGCAAGATCCCCCGGTATTTCCAGGTAGGCTCCGAGCCGCAAACCATGCAGGTTTCCGCGCACAAACTCCCCGTGATTGAAAGACCAGAGCAGCACGACCGCTTGCCAGATCTGGTCCTTGGGCACGTCGAGCTTGCTGACGATGTTGTACATCGTTTCGCCCTGCCGGATCGGTCCGTAGAGATCGGGCAAATCGGCTTGCGCTTCAACGCGCGGCAGCGTAGGCGGCGTGACGGGTTCGGGCGCCGTTGCAGGCGGTGGGGAAGGAGCGGTGGGCTGCGGGGACGGGATTGGGTCAACGTTAGCCTGGCGGACGACCGGCCCCACGACGGTGGTCTGTTGCGCCTCTGGGGTCGCCGCCTCGGTCAGCTCGACGTGGTAATGGCGCACGAAGGTCAGCTTTCCCGAGCGCACCAGCACGATCAGGTCAAAGACTTCGTCCGTGATGGGCACGTTCGAGAAAATACGTACCGTGTCCCGCTTGTCCGGGGCCACAATGACGTGCATGTGTTCGAGGATGGGCGCCCGCGGGAGTTTCTCAAGCTGGTAATCCTGTGGCGTTCCGATCAGTACTTCGAGGTCCCTGTCGCGTTCGTGGGGCTCCAGAACGAAAGGCACTTCGGCGCGGAACGGCTCATTTGCGGCGCTCTGCACATCAATTTCTCCGACCGAGAACGCCAACAGGTCGCCAGCCAAGCCAACGCAGGCGGCAATCACGACGAGTCCCGCCCAGAAGCGCCTTGTCATCCAGTATTCCTTCACGTCATCACACCTTTCTGTGGCCCGATAGCGATCGCGGCCTTGCTGCGCCGGCCCCGCACGGCGTAAGCTAGGCCGCTTTGCCCATCAGAGACGACCAACCGGCCCGGAACCTTGCCCTCGGCACATATCCGGGGGGCCGCCGCACCGCTGGAGTTACCATGCTCAACGCACCCGAACCACTGCACTATACGTTGCAATTCCCGGCCCCGCATACCCACTACGTCGAGGTGGCCATGACGATTCCCACGGGCGGGCGGCCCACCGTCGACCTCCGCATGGCCGTGTGGACGCCCGGCTCCTATCTTGTTCGGGAATACGCCCGCCACGTCGAAGCCGTGGAAGCCGAGGCCGTTGACGGCCAACCGCTGTCCGTTGAGAAAATCAGCAAGAACCGCTGGCGCGTCGACACTGGCGCCGCCGATCCGGTGCGCGTGACCTACCGCGTCTACTGCCGCGAAATGTCCGTTCGCACCAACTGGGTCGAGGCCGATTTCGCCCTGCTCAATGGCGCCCCGACGTTCCTGACCCTCGTGGAGGACGGGCCCAGACCCCATGACGTGCAAGTGATCCCGCCGCCAAACTGGGCAACGATCATGACCGGCCTGCCCGCCAGGCACGAACTCGGTGAGCACGGCTACCGAGCTACCGATTTCGACACGCTCGTCGATACGCCCATCCTCGCCGGCAACCCTGCCGTTCACACGTTCGAGGTTGACGGCAAGCCGCACTATCTGGTCAACGAGGGCGAAGCCGGTGTATGGGACGGCCCGTGTTCGGCCACGGACACGGAAAAAATCGTGCACGCCCATTGGCGCATGTGGGGCGGGCGCCTGCCTTATGACCAATACCTCTTCCTGAATTTGCTCACGCAGGCCGGCGGCGGTCTCGAACACCATAATTCCACCGTACTGATGACCAATCGCTGGAACACCCGCGGTCGCGAGCCCTATCTCGATTGGCTGCGATTGGTGAGCCACGAATACTTCCATGTCTGGAACGTCAAGCGGCTGCGTCCGGTGGAATTAGGGCCTTTTGATTATGAGCGCGAAGTATATACCAAAAACCTGTGGATCGCCGAAGGCGTTACGGCCTACTACACCGGGCTGGGCGTGCGGCGCGCCGGGCTGTGCAGCGATGCGGAATTCCTCGACGGCCTTTCCGGCCTGACCCGGCGCTTGCAGACCACCCCCGGGCGGCTCGTCCACCCCTTGGAGATGGCCTCGTACGACGCCTGGGTCAAGCTCTATCGCAGTGACGAGAATTCCCCCAACACCACCATCAGTTACTACACCAAGGGTGCCGTCGTCGCCTTCCTGCTGGACGCCAAAATCCGCGCCGCCACGGACGATGCCAACAACCTCGACGACGTGCTGCGACTGGCTTACACGCGTTATTCGGGGGTACGGGGTTTTACCCGTGAAGAATTCCGCGCCGTGGCGCAAGAGGTGGCGAAAATATCCCTGCAGGATTGGTTCGTCAGCACGTTGGAAACCACGGCGGAATTGGACTACACGGAGGCCTTGAATTGGCTGGGGCTGCGCTTCGCCTCGGATAAGGCGTCTTGCGTAGCGGGAGGCTGGACCGGCCTGGAGACGCGCGTCGTTCGGGGCCGCCTGCTGGTTTCGCAGGTGCGGCGCGAAACGCCAGGCTGGCACGCCGGCTTTAACGTTGACGACGAAATCCTGGCCGTTGACGACGATCGTGTACTGCCGGACCAGTGGAAAGCACGGCTCAAGCAGTACCAATCCGGCATCCGCGTGTCCGTGCTCATCGCCCGCCGCGACCGCCTGCGGCGGCTCGATATTGTCCTTGAAGCCGAACCGCCGAATGTCTGGAAACTGGAGCCGCATCCCGACGCTGGCGACGCTCAGTTGGCTCGCAGGGCTGCCTGGCTGGCGGGGCCGGCGGAGCCGTTCCCTGCTTGCGGGAACGCCTCAAAACCGCTGTGACGCCCGCCGGAAGAATAGCGCCAACACAATACCGGCCAGCGAAATCACCACGAACACCGAGAAGCAATCGTTGAAGGCCAACAACAGCGCCTCCTGGTTGACGAAACGGCCCAGCAGGAATTTGGCTTGGGTTGCCGGCGCCGCCGCGCCGTCGAGTTGCGCGGCGAGCATTTCAAACACCCGCAGCCCGTGTTGCGTCCCGACCGCCGGCAATGCCTGCGTCTCGGCCAACATTGCTTGGTGGATCTGATGCCGCTGATCCAGCAGAGCCGCCAGCAGCGACACCACCAGCGCGCCGCCGAGCACGATGCACAGGTTGAGGATCGTGGTCGCCGTTTTCGCCTGCGCCGCCGGCAGGCCGCTGATGCCGACCGGATAGAGCACCGGATAGGACAGCCCCAGCCCCAGTCCGCGGCCAAAGTAAATCAGCAAGATGGCCAGCAGCGACAACCTCAGATCGGCGAACATCATCAGCGCTCCGAAGGTGCCGTAGCACAGGTAGCCCAGCACCATCAGTACACGCGTGTCAATGCGGTCGCTGGCCCAGCCGGTGACCGAGGTAAACAGGACCATGGACGCCGAGCTGGGGAACATGATCAACGCCGTGTGCCACACCGACAGGTCGTACGCCTGCTGCAGGAACAGCGACAGCAGAAACGGTCCGCCGTTGAACATCGCGCCGGCAATCAGGCTGAGGACAATCGCGATGGCGTAGGGCCGGCTGCGAAACGTGCTGAGGTCGATCAACGGCACGCTGACGTACGACTCAAGCAGTAAAAACGCCAGCGAAGCCAGGCCGCAGATGCCGAACAACGTGACGATCCGAATACTGTCCCATCCCAGGCGCTGGCCGTCACTCAGCGCCAGGAGCAGGGTTACCAGGGCGGTGGACAGCGTCAGAAATCCCCACCAGTCAAGCGGTACGCCCGACTGGCGCGGCGACCGGCGCATGATGAAGATGGCGATCAGCAGCGCCACAATTCCCGCCGGCAGGTTGATGAAGAACGCGGCGCGCCAGCTCAGCCAGTCGGTGACGAAGCCCCCCAGCGGAATGCCCGTGAGCGCGCCGCACGACGCCCCCATGCCCCAGATGGCCGTGCCCAGGCCGCGCTTTTCCGCTGGGAAGATGTCCAGCATCAATAGCATGGTTACCGGCATGATGACGCCGCCGCCGAGCCCCTGCACGACGCGCAGGCCGACCAGTACCCAGACGTTGCCCACCAGGCTGCACAGCACCGCGCTGCCGGTGAATATCGCCAGCCCGACGATGTACAATTCGCGGGTGCCCAGCGTCCGGCTGATCCAGCCAACGAGCGGAATTACCACCGCGTTGGCCAGCATGAATGCCGTGACCACCCAGCGGATGGTCACCACGTCGGTGCTCAAATCGCTCATCATGTTGGGGATGACGATGTTGATCACGTGCACATTGAGGACACTGATATAGCCGCCCAGGACGATGGACGTCATGGACCAGAAAACGTAGCCGGGAGGATAAGGCGGGGCGTTTTCGGTGGTGGGTGGAACAACTGCTCGGGAGCTTGTTTGCATGCTACAATGGTTTCTAATTCAAGGTGTTGACCTGCACCCAGTCTACTAGGCGCCGCACCGGCGGACAAGCTGAACCCTGCGCCGCAGAGGAGTTGTGTCATGTCCGATCCCATCGAAGCGCACTTTCGTCAGGTCGTTCCGGCCGTTGATTTCTGCTCCTTGCGCCTGGTCAGCGAGCGCTCCGAGCTTCTCGCGGTGCGGCAGGACGTGCTGCAGCCGGTCGTCACTTCTGAGGACCGCGGCGCCATGCTCACCGTGTGGGACGGCGGCGGTATGGGCTACGCCGCCACCAGCGATCTGAGCCCGAGCGGCCTGCGCCAGGCGGTTGACGAGGCGCGTCAGTGGGCCCGCGAAAGTGCCGCCCACAGCGTGGTGGACTTTTCGAAAATTGTCATGGAGCCGCCCAAGGGCGACTACGCCAGCCCGGAGGTCGAACCTTGGCAAAACGTCCCGTTGGCGGACAAGATCGACCTGCTGCAACGCGAATGTGCCCGCCTTAACATCGACCCGCGCATTGTCGATTGGGACGCTTCGCTGTGGCACACCGACGTTGATACCCTTTACCTCACTGCCGACGGCGGGCGCGTGCACCAATCGTTCCGCACCCTCGTGCCGTCGCTCAGCGCCACCGCCAATGACGGCCCGGAAACGCAGACCCGCACCTTCGGCGGACGCGGCTATTGCCGCCAGGGCGGCCTTGAGGTCCTCGACCATCTCGGCTTCCGTCAAGCCGCGCCGCGTATTGCCGAGGAAGCCATCCAACTCCTTCTGGCGCCCAATTGCCCCTCCGGTACCATGGACGTGCTGCTGGCGCCTGACCAGATGATTCTGCAAATCCACGAGTCGATCGGTCACCCGCTGGAACTCGACCGCATCCTCGGCGACGAGAGAAACTACGCCGGCACCAGCTTCGTCACCCCCGACATGTTTGGCACTTACCGCTACGGCTCCGACCTCCTGAACGTCACCTTCGATCCCACGCAGCCGGAAGCGTTCGCCAGTTACGGCTTCGACGACGACGGCCAGCCGGCGCAGCACGCCTACCTCATCCGAAATGGCATCCTGCAGCGTGCCCTCGGCGGCCTCACCTCGCAGGTGCGCGCCGATGTGCCGGGGGTGGCGACTTCCCGCGCCTGTAGCTGGAACCGGCCGCCGATTGACCGCATGGCGAACCTCAACCTCGAGCCGGGCGACGCTAGCCTCGACGCCATGATCGCCGCCATGCAGCGCGGCATTTTGATGCGGACGAACTGCTCCTGGTCCATCGACGACTCGCGCAACAAATTCCAGTTCGGCTGCGAGTGGGGGCAGTTGATCGAGGACGGGCGCCTCACCACGGTGGTGAAGAAGCCGAACTACCGCGGCATTTCGGCGACCTTCTGGCGCGATCTGGCGATGGTGGGCAACCGGGGCACCCTGGAAATCATGGGGACGCCGTTCTGCGGCAAAGGCGAGCCCAATCAGATGATCCGCGTCGGGCACGCCTCCCCGGCCTGCCTGTTCACCAACGTTGAGGTTTTCGGGGGAGAATAGGACGCGATGCAGGATTATTTTCACGCCTTGGCGGACACCATCACCGCCCACCTGCGCGGCCGGGAAGTGTATACCTGCACCTTTCGCGGCGAGGATTCCGACTTCGTGCGCTTCAACCGCAGCGCCGTGCGGCAGGCGGGCACCGTGCGCCAGCGCGCCCTGAGTCTTGACCTCATCGAGGGGCAACGACACGCCGCCGGCAATGTGGTCCTGTCGGGCGACCTGCAACAGGACGGCGTCCGCGTCACCCGATTGCTGGAGGGGCTGCGGGAGCAATTGCCGTTTCTCCCCGAAGACCCGCACCTGCTCTACGCCACCGAGGTGCGCTCCAGCACCGCGGCGGGTCGCAGCGAGTTGCCGGAACGCGCCGAGGCGGTGGACGCCATTCTGCGGGCCGGGCGTGGACGCGACCTCGTTGGCCTGTACGCTGCCGGGGGAATTTACGTGGGTTTTGCCAATGCCTTCGGACAGCGTAACTGGTTCGCCAGCTACAATTTCAACTGCGATTGGAGCTTTTATTTTCAGGGCGACAAGGCCGTCAAAACCGCCTATGCCGGTTTGTGCTGGGAAGCCGATGCCTTCGATCGCCAAGTGGACGCCGCCGCGGCGCAACTGGAAGCCCTGGGCCGGCCACCACAGACCGTCCCGCCGGGGAACTATCGGGTCTACCTGGCGCCGGCCGCGGTCGCCGACATCCTCGACATGCTGGCCTGGGGCGGCTTCGGCCTCAAGGCGCATCGCACCAAGAAGACCGCCTTGTTGAAAATGACGGAATCGAACCAGCGCCTGCACCCGGAGGTCATGCTGCGCGAGAATACCCGCGAGGGTGTGGCGCCGAATTTCGACGCCGCCGGCTTTATCAAGCCCGACGAAGTTATCCTGATAGACGCCGGCGGATTGGGCGATTGCTTGGTCTCCGCGCGCTCGGCCAAGGAATACGGCGTGCCCACCAACGGTGCCGGCAGCGGCGAGGCGCCCGAATCCATGGACATGGCGGCTGGCCAAGTGCCGGCGCAGCAGGTCCTGGCCCAGCTCGACACTGGCCTCTACGTCAATAACGTCTGGTACCTCAACTACTCCGACCGCGCCTCGGCTCGCATCACCGGCATGACCCGCTTTGCCACCTTCTGGGTCGAAAACGGCACGATCCAAGCGCCCTTGAACGTCATGCGCTTCGACGAGTCCATCTATCGAATGTTGGGGGACAACCTGTTGGGGCTGACGGACGCGCGAGCCTTCCTGCTGGACGGCGGCACCTATCGCCGCCGCTCCACCGGCAGCAGCCGGGTTCCCGGCGTCCTGGTGCGGGATTTTACCTTCACGTTGTAAGCACGGGCTCGGTTAACCTCCTTCAACGGGAGGGCGCAACGGCATGGCGAAGGTCAAACAGGTGCGGGTCTTGCGCAACCTTATCGGCTTCGGGCTGCTGTGCGCCGGTCTCATCTGGTGGCTTGGCGACCGCGCTTGGCAGGCGCCCGACGCCGTGGCCCTGGGTGCGTCGCTGGCCGTTCCGGGCGCGCTGCTGCGCTGGCGCTATTTGGCCCGACGCATCACGCGCCGCGACCGGCGTTACGAGCGCAACAAAATCCCTGTCAACTACCTCAGCGCCTTCGAAGCCCTCGCCGCCATGTTCGTCTACAGCTATTATCTGGCCATCCCCGTGGCCCTCGGTGTCGTGGTGATCGTCTTGACCGTGAGTCTGTCAGGCCACTGGTGGACGGTGTTGGGTGGGAGTTGCGGGCTGGCGTGGGCAGTGGTTCTGACCGGCAGCATCCTGGTCTACGAATGGCGGTACGGGGCGCTGTATTATCAATACGACAACAGCAACTGGACCGGCGCCGAGGGCATGCTTTATCAATGCGGCACGGTGGTGCATCCGCTTACCCCCGCAGGGAGGGTGAACATGCCGGGCGGCGTGCTGTGGAACGCGGTGTCGCAAAGCGGCGAGACGATTGACAGCGGTGAAGCGGTGGAGGTCATTGACGTGCAGCGCCTGACGCTGTACGTCGACCGAATGCCCGACCTGACCGGTGCCGACGGGTAAGGAGAATCAACCGGCAGGCTGCGAGGCCTGCTCAGGAGAGGGGGTCATGGATTCCGATGCGATGTGGGGCAAGCTCATCCCGATCGGGATAGCCATGCTCCTGTATGGGGCGTTTCACGGCATCGAGGTGGCGATTCTTGCGGCGCAGAAAAACCGTCTGCAGCAAATGCTGGAGGCCGGCATGCGGGGCGCGGCAACGGCGTTGCTGATCCGCCAAAGCCCGGAACGCCATCTCACCACGTCGCGCCTCTTTATGACCCTCATGGGCATCTTCGCCGCCGTGCTGGCCGGCTGGTTGGCGGTGCGCGACGTATCGCCCTGGATGGGCGCCCGCTGGCCGTTCTCCGCCGGCGGTTCCTGGGCGCTCGCCTGCGCTCTCGGTTTGGTTACCGCGGCGCTGACGTATATCGCCCTGGTGGCAGGCCAGGTCGTGCCCAGAGCACTTGCCCAGCAGCACCCGGAGCACGTCGTACGTGCGGCCGCCTGGCCGCTTCACGTTCTGACGCGATGTTGCGGCGCGGCGCGCGCCATCGTGGCGTTGTCGTCGTCCGTCGTCCTCCGCTTGCTGGGCCAGCGGGGAACCTCGGAAGCCACGCCGACAATCCCCATGGTGACCGAGGAAGACGTGACCAGCCTGGTACGCGAGGGGGCCGAGCGGGGCATTTTTGAGGAAGTCGAGCAGGAGCTCATTGAAGGTGTTTTCGAGTTCACCGATACCGCGGCGCGGGAGGTGATGGTGCCGCGGGTGCGCATGCAGGCGCTGGAGGTCACGACGCCGCCCGAGGAAGTCACCCGCAGGCTCGTCGACATCGGGCACACGCGGGTGCCGGTCTACCGCGGCGACCTCGACCACATCGTCGGCGTGCTCTATTTCAAGGACGTTCTGCGCATGGTCATCGAGAACCAGCCCTGGACCGTGGAAAGCCTGCTGCACCCGCCGCTGTACGTGCCGGAAACGGTGCAGATCAGCCGTGTGCTGCGCACCTTGCAGCAGCGTCATCTGAATATGGCCATTGTGGTGGACGAACACGGCGGCATAGCGGGACTGATCACCATCGAGGACCTGCTGGAACAACTGGTGGGGGACCTGCCGGACGAGGCGCAGCCGGAGGCCAATGCCGCGGTGGCGCGCTTGCCCGACGGCGCGCTGGTGGTTCAGGGTAACACGCCGCTGTGGGACCTGCGAGAGCAGTACGAGTTGCCGGTTGAAGAGGACCCGGATTACCAGACCTTGGCGGGCATGCTGCTGACGCGCCTGGGACACATTCCGCAGGGGGGCGAGTCGATCACCGAGCATGGCCACACGTTCACCGTGGTCGACATGCACGGTCCCCGAATCGCGCGTATCAAGGTTGAGAAACGCGCTTCAGGCGAGGCCCCCCCGACGCCCGTGCCGCAGACCCCAGAGCCGTAAGCTAGCGCGCGGCCAGCCGTCAACGCCCGATGAAGTGCGGTTGGCGTTTTTCCAGGAACGCCGCGACGCCCTCGGCGCGATCCTGCGAACGCCCGGCAATCGCCTGATTGCGCGACTCCACGTTGAGCACGTCCTCCAGCGACATCTCCAGTCCCTGATACACCGCGGATTTGGCCATGCCGTAGGCCAGGGTCGGTCCCTGCGCCAGGCGCTCAGCCAGCTTGTCGGTTTCCGCTTGCAGTTCGTGCACCGGTTTGACCCAATTGACTAAGCCGATGCGCAGCGCCTCATCGGCGTCGATGATGTCGGCTAGCATGATGAGCTCCATCGCCTTAGCAACGCCGACCAAGCGGGGCAAGAAATAGCTGCCGCCGCCGTCCGGCACCAGCCCTCTGAGGCTGAACACCTCGCCGAATCGGGCGCTGTCCGCGGCGATGCGCAAGTCGGCGGCCAGGGCCAGATTGCAACCGGCGCCGACGGCAACGCCGTTGACGCTGGCGATCACCGGCTTGGGCATCCGCTGCAGCTGGAGGATGCAGCGATGCAGCCGCTCCACCACACCGCCCCCGAGGTCGCCGTCGAAAACCTTGCGCTCGGCCTCCTGGCCGCGGTCGCGCTTTTGATCGCCGCCCGACGAAAAGGCCCGCCCCGTCCCCGTCAGCACCACGGCCCGCACTGTGGCATCGGCCGCAATGTCCGGCAACAAGCGCTCGAATTCCGCCATCATCGCCTCATTCATAGCGTTGAGCGTTTCGGGGCGATTCAGCCGCAGGGTCACGACGCCGCCGCGCCGTTCGTAGACCAACGGACCCTCTGTCATCTCGACTCCTTTCCCGGTCTCCGCCGTTACGCGATCGCGGGGCTCTCCAGGGTGTGCAAAAGGGTGAAAAACAGCTGCTTCACGCCGCCCAGGACCGGGCCGCATTCGATGTATTCCTTGACGGTGTGCGCCAAGCCGCCGCGCGTAATGCCCAGGCACACCGAGGGAACCCCCAGGCTGAGCGGTAAATTGGCGTCGGTGCTGGAGGCGCTGAAGACCGCCGGCCGCATGCGTAGACGTTTGCGAATGTCCAAGATGCCCTTGCACAGCGGATGCGAGACCGACAACGCCGCCGCCGGGCGCCGACCGACAATGATGTTTTCCACACTGACCCCGGTGTGGCGCTCGACGTCCTTCAGCAGGTGGGCTACGCGCGCTTCCAGTTGTTCCAAGTGGCGCGCCGACACCGAGCGTAGGTCCACCAGCATGGTGGCGCGCGGCGCGATGGTGTTGACGCTGGCGCCGCCATCGACAAGCCCGACGTTGAAGGTAGTCCTGGGATTGGCGGACATCTTGAATTGCGACAGCTTGTGAATGACCGTGCCCATGGCGTGGATGGCGCTGGGGGTACCGAAGGCGCCCCAGCTGTGGCCACCGGGACCGCTGAAGGTTACCTTCAACCGCGTGCTGCCGATGCCGGCGTGACGGATTTCGTCGACGCCGTGCCCCTCGACCGCGATGACCGTATCCACGTCGCGCCCCCAGGTTTCCATCAGCCCTCGGATGCCGCACAGGTTTCCCAAGCCTTCCTCGCCGACGCTGGCGGCAAAGATGACGCGTCCGGCCGTCTCGGGCCGAAAACGCTGCATGGCCGCCGCCACGTTGAGCATCGCCGCCACCGCCAGAGAGTTGTCGCCGATGCCGGGGCCGTAGAGGCGCTGCCTGGTGCGCCGCACGTGCAGGGGGGTGGCGCGCGGAAACACAGTGTCGAGGTGGGCCACCACCAGCGTCGTCGGCCCCGTACCGCCATAGTTCAGCACGCCACTGACGTTGTGAATGGCGTCGACTTGCACGTCGCTCAGCGCGATGGTTCGCATGCGCTCGGCCACGTAAACGGCGCGCTCGGCCTCGTCGAACGTCGGCGCCGGTATGCGGCACAAATGCAACGTTTCTTCCAACAACTGCTCGTGGGTGTCCGCAAACCAGGACATGCTGTCGGCGACTGCCGCCGACGGAGCTTCTGCCGTCATGCCTTTCTCCCAATGGCCGAGGTCCCGTACCTCCGGCTATCCCAACAATCCACTCGCCCCGTGACATTAGGGCAGCAGGATAAACCCCATCACGGCGACCCCGAGCGAGACGAATAGCCCCAGGTACGCCAGAAAGCCGTGCACGTCCCGCACGTCCGCGTAACGGGGCGTGCCGCGTTGCAGCCGCCAGCCCATGTAGCCGCCGCCCAGAAACAGCAGTAACGCCAGCGTTCCGAAGAAAAAGTGCGCCGAACGAAACAGCGCCTGCTCACGAAACAGCCACATGCTGACCAGCCCGAACGCGTAACCGGCCGCCAGGCACCCAAGGAATAGCCATCCCAGTTGCGTATGCCGCCGCATCACGCCATACCGCTGCTCCAAGCGCCGCGGCCCCAGGCGATCGTTCTTCAGGGCTAGCCCCAAACGCAGCACGGCGACGGCGATTACCAGCACGATCACTTGCAGGGCAGGGTGAAGATACGCAAGCAGGTCGTTCATAGGCCCCTACGCCAGGGGTGGGAATCTCCGTTCCAGAAAGTGGCTCGGCTTTTGCGGCGGGCTACTATACTATCTGGTTTATGCTCCTGTCACCTGTTGTAAAATTGGCGGCGCAGGCGGGCGAGGAGTGGTGACAATGGCGCGACAGGCGTTCAGCAAGGGGAGGAGGATCAGGTGCGCTACCGGCGGTTGGGACGGACGGAATTGCAGGTATCGGAGGTGGGGTTTGGTGCCTGGGCGATTGGCGGCAACGCTCACGGCCACAGTTACGGCCCGACCGACAACAGGGAATCGCTGCGCGCCGTCGCTCGTGCCTTCGATCTGGGCTGCACATTTTTCGACACCGCTGACGTGTACGGCCACGGCCTCAGCGAAAAGCTGCTCGGCCAGGCCCTGGCGAAGCACCGCTCGGCCTGCGTCATTGCCACCAAGGTGGGATGCGATTTCTACCATGGGCCGTTCCGCAAGAACTTCGATCCCGGCTACATCCGGGAGGCGCTGGACAAGAGTCTACAACGCCTGCGCATGGACTACGTCGATCTGTACCAACTGCACAACCCGCCGCTGATGATGCTGGAGCGCGGCGAGCACTACGAGGTGCTGGACGATCTGAAGCAGCAGGGCAAGATTCGCCATTACGGCGTCTCGGTGCACGACGCCTACGAGGGCATCATGGCCATCCATACCGGCAAGCCGGATGCCCTGCAAGTGGAGTACAACCTGCTGCGGCAGGACCCGCGCGAAGAGCTTTTCCCGGAGGCGCGGGATAACGACGTTGGCCTGATTATCCGTTCGCCTCTGTGCAGCGGCGTGCTGAGCGGCAACTACACGGCTGACACCACGTTCGACCCCAGCGACGTGCGAGCTTCCTGGCCGCCGGGTTATCTCGCCCTGCAAGCTGATGTGGCCAATGGGGTGGGTTTTCTGGCCGCCGAGCAGCGCTCGCTGGCGCAGGCAGCGTTGCGGTTCGTTCTGGACGCGCCGGAAATTTCGGTGGTCATTCCCGGCATCAAAACGGCAGCGCAGGCGGCGGAAAACCTGGCCGTGAGCGACATGCCGGAACTCACGGCCGAGGAGCGGGAAGCGATTCGAGACGGACTGGAAGGGGTCGGCGAGGATTTTCTGTAGCCGGCCGTTAACGAGGCGGACTCTGCCTTTGTCATAGTCCCCAACGATGTCATAATATGGGGCCATATCAAATACAGCCTTGGCGGAAGGGGCCGGTTCCAGGCTTGGTTTCGTCCATTCCGCGCCGCCACGACACACGTGCCAATTGTGCCCTCAGATCAGGAGACTGCGCCTATGTTGAGATTTTCGGAGGAGCTGCTGCTTCTTCTGCTTGATGACAAGGGTAGGGAATTCGCCGACATACCCATGCTGTCGTTCAAGTACGCGCTTGCCGGCGCGGTTCTGATGGATCTGGCGATAGAGGGCCGCATCGATACCGATGAGAATCATCTCTTCGTCACCGATACGACACCGATTGGGGATGATTTGCTGGATCCGACGCTTGCCCGCATCGTGGAATCGACGGAGACACACGACACCCGCTACTGGGTCGAGCAGACAAGCGCCCAGGCGGTTGAGATTCGCGAGCGCTCGCTGGCGCGTCTTGTCCAGCGTGGGGTTCTCCACCGAGAGGACGATTATTTCCTGTGGGTGTTCCAGACGCGGCGCTACCCGGTCATCAACAACCAGTCCATCCAGGAAGTGAAGCTGCGGATCATGGAGGTCCTGTTCAGCAATGAAATCCCGGATGCGCGCGATATCATCATCATTTCCCTTGCCGACGTGTGCGACATCTTCAAAATCCTGCTCTCCAGGCGGGAGTTGCAGGGCGTCACCCAACGCATTGATCAGGTCCGCAGGATGGACCTGATCGGCCGGGAGGTCTCGAAAGCGGTGCGGGACATCGAATCGTCCCTCGCCGCCGCCATGTGGCCCATGCACTGATCGGTGGGGCAGCTCCTCTACCATTTGGACGAGGGGTGGATCAATCTACATGGACTTTGACCGGAATTGGGTCATCAGCCGCTCGACGTATTCCGGCTTCTTTTTGTCGATCTCGAAGACCACCGTCTTGCCTTGCGGTCCGCCGCCGATAACGGTGCGGGTGTATGGCAGGTGCCCGCTGCCGATGAACTTGATGCTCATCTTGGTGCTGCCGACAACGTAATAGCGTCCCTGGTGGTGGTACCAAAATAATCCTCACCCTCCCTTGCCACCAGGTGGGGGGTGCTCTCATACATCTCTTGCAGGCGCTCCACAACTCGGGCTTCTTCTTGACGACCTCGAAGATAACAGTCCTGCCGTGCGGGCCGGCGCCAATCAGGGTGTGGGTGTAGGGCAGGTGGCCGCTTCCCTTGAACTTCTTGGCCATCTCGGCGCTACCGATGACGTAGTACCGACCGTCGTGGTCGTAGACGTAGAAATCTCCACCGATCTGATCCACCAGCGTGGGCAGGCCTTCCATCGAGGCCATCTCGTCGGCTTCGGGCATGGCCTTGCTCGACGCCGCATTCTGCTGAGCCGCGCAACCCAGCAGGGCCAGAACGGAGATGCCGATCACCAATCCTTTGAGATGCCGCATAGGTCGTGTTTCCTCCTTGTAAACGTTAAAGTGCCACCGGCGCAACTCGGCTCCGGTGGTGAAGACTAAACAATAGGAACCTTCTACAAAGCCAACGTAAGCACGCAATTAAGGCGGTGTTAATAGTTTCTTATGGCTATCTTGGCGGACAGCGGGAATCGCTCGGGGGGAACGCAGAAGGGAGGTTCCGGCAGGTCCCATGGGTAGCCGTGGGCGCAGTGCAAGGGTGTTCAATTGGGAGACAACATGCAGGAGTTATTACCGGAGGTTCGGCGCATTGCCGGGGAAGCGGCTGAAGCTATATTGGAGGTCTATCAATCGGCGGATTTTGGGGTGGTCGTCAAGGAGGATTTCTCGCCACTGACGCAGGCGGACTTGGCGTCGCACCGGCATATCGTGGCGGGGCTGGAGCGTCTGACGCCGGAGTGGCCGGTATTGTCGGAGGAGTCGCAGGGCATTACGTACGCCGACCGCCGGCATTGGGACACGTTTTGGCTGGTCGATCCGTTGGACGGGACGAAGGAGTTTCTGCGCCGCAACGGCGAGTTCACCATCAACATCGCCTTGATCCGCGGTCACCGGCCAGTCCTGGGGGTGGTGCACTTGCCGGTGTCGGGCCAGACGTACTGGGCGGCTGAAGGGGAGGGCGCGTACAGGTCAGCCGACGGCAAGACCGTCCGGCTGCAGGCCGCGCAAACCGTCGGGCAGCCCGTGAAGGTGGTGGCCAGCCGTTCACATGCCTCGACGCCGACCGTGCTGTTTCTGGACAGGATGGCGCGGGAGCACGACTTGGCGGTGGTATCCAGAGGCAGCGCACTGAAGCTATGCATGGTGGCGGAAGGCGAGGCCGACCTCTACCCCCGGCTTGCCCCGACTATGGAATGGGACACCGCGGCGGCACAGTGCGTCGTCGAGCAGGCCGGCGGCCGCGTCACCACACTGGGGAACGAGCCGTTACGGTACAACAAGGAGGACCTGCTCAATCCCTTCTTCATGGTCGCAAGCCCCGCCGTCGCGCCGCTTTGGCCGGCGTATCTACAAAAATCCCACGTTCAAATGCCTTAAATTATCATTAAGGGCGCTGTGTGTGAGCGATAAGAACCTCGGCTCTTGTTCAGGATGAGGCGCCCATCTATTATCCATCTATTATGTGAAGCGCGTTAAATTTTTTGGTATTGCTGCTTTGGACATCCATTGATGGCTTGCCAGTGTCCACTCGCACTGCTAGCCATGTGTAAATGAGGGCTCGCATTATGCTTAAGCATCTAGCACTCGATAATTTCAAGATATGGGAAAAGCTCAAAATTGATTTTGGTCGGGTGACCGGGATATTTGGCGCCAATAGCACTGGCAAAAGCTCCTTGTTGCAATGGCTGTTGTTGCTGAAACAAACTAAAGCAGCTACTGATCGGGGCTTGGTGCTTGATTTCGGCGGCCCGGAACAACATGTAAATCTGGGGACATATCGAGACGTGGTTCACAACCACGATGATACGTTGTCAGTGTATTCACTATTGAAGTGGAAATTACCCAAGACTTTGAGGATTTCCAACCCCGAAGGAAAACGTACCGAGGTTCTATTTTCCGGTGACGATATGGAGATCGAAAGTATCATCTTTGAGAACGATTTACAGCTTAGGACGGAACTTACGTACCGGTTTTCGGAACAAAGCTTTTCCCTGAAACCCAAAGCGCAATCCAGAACGCGCTATCAACTGAAACCGGATAGGCGTTCTGAAGGTAATTTCCATTTCGTACGAACCCAAGGGCGAGTCTGGGATTTGCCGGGGCCGGTAAAAAATTACCTATTTCCAGACCAAGCCAAGACATATTACAAAAACGCGGATTTTCTGAGTGTATTTGAACATGAATATGAAAGTCTGCTTGATCGGCTTTTCTACCTCGGCCCTCTTCGCGAGTATCCTAAGCGGGAATATCGCTGGGCTGGCGCCAAGCCTGAAGATGTCGGATTGCGGGGCGAAAGAACCATTGACGCGATTCTCGCAGCGACCGCACGAAATGAGAAACGCAATCTCGGCAAAAGGACTCGTCTCAGAACATTTCAAGGCATCATTGCTTATTGGTTACGAGAACTAGGTCTGATTGACTCCTTCAGTATCAAAGAGATTGCCGAAGGTTCAAACCTCTATCAGGCATGGGTCAAACAGGATTCAAGAAGTCCAGAGGTGTTGTTAACAGATGTAGGATTCGGGGTCTCTCAGGTGTTGCCCGCTCTGGTGCTGCTTTATTACGTTCCGGAGGGCTCCACAATTATGATGGAGCAGCCGGAGATCCATCTCCATCCCTCGGTGCAGAGCGGGCTGGCCGACGTAATGCTCACTGCCGCCAAGAGCCGAAGCCTGCAAGTACTTGTGGAGAGTCATAGCGAACATCTTTTGAGACGCTTTCAGCGGCGAGTGGCCGAGCAGGAGGCTTACAGCGACGGTTTTGTAAAACTTTACTTTTGCCGAAGCCGTGGTTCAGTTGCCTCCATTGAGGATCTCGAGTTGAACATGTTCGGCGAGATAGAAAACTGGCCTGAGCGCTTCTTTGGGGATGAGCTCGGAGAAATCGCGGCGATACAGAAGGCTGGTTTGATGAAGAAGAAGGGAGAGCCCACAGGGTGAGGGACATTGTGGTGGATTGTAACGTTGCTGTCGTTGCCAACGGTAGAGATATTCACACAGATCTGGACTGCCAGCTTGCCTGCATTTCAGAATTGGAACAAGTGGTCAAGCGGCATCGAGTTACGATTGACACAGGGGATCTTATATTTGCGGAATATCAGAACCACCTGAATTTCTCGGGAGGGCCTGGGACAGGTGACATGTTTTTCAAGCACCTGTTCAATTACCGGTACAATCCGAAGCGTGTGTCCCGGGTGGCCATTAATCCATCTGGAGAGGACCAAGGCTTCGCAGAATTGCCACCCAACCAACTTGATCCCTCTGACAGGAAATTCCTCGCGGTTGCGGTAGTAGCGCGAGCGCCCATTCTGAATGCTACTGATAGTGACTGGCACGAAAATGGCGACCTGATAAATGATTTGGGCGTACAGGTTATCCAGCTTTGTCCCGAATATGCCGGTCGCAGTGAAACTCTCGGAATTCAGGCGGACGGTTAGGGACAGACAAACAAGTCGACCAGCTTGGCCTGCCGACCGATCTAACCCGCGGGCATCAGGTCATCATTCGTGTCCCGCTCTTTGCGGTGCAGCGCCAGCGCCACAGCGGTCAGGATAATCAGGATGATGGGCGCCACGGCCTCGCCGACCCCGTCGAAGACGAGATGCGTCAGTACTGCGCCCGCCATGAGGAGGAGGATGCAGACTTTGGCGGCGAATGAGAAGCGCCGCAGCCATAAACCAATGGCGCCCGCTACCTCACAGAGGCCGATGAAATACATGAAGATGATCGGATAGCCCCAGTTCTCGAAGCCCTGCCTGATCTGTTCAGCCCCCGTCAGCTTCATAATTCCCGACAGCAGAAACGCCAACGTCAGAAGCACCGTCAGAACGGTCTGCACCTTGTTCTTGGGCCAGTACATGGGTCACCTTCCTTACCGGGTGAGTTCCTCGCGGACGATGCGGGTGCCGGCGACCATAGCGCGCAGCTTGTCCACCGCCATGCCGCGCGGACTCCAGCCAAACCCGCAGTCGGGGTTGATGTACACCTTGTCGGCGTCGGCGTACTTGAGAACCTGACGCAGCCGCGCCGCCACGTCCTCCGGCGTTTCCGGGTGAAACGACTTCACGTCGATAATGCCGGCGCCCAATTCCCGTCCGTCGTTCCAATCCTTCCACATCTCGATCTCGGCCATTTCGCGGCTGGCGTACTCCAGCACGAATTGATCGGCGCGCGCTTCCAGGGCGCCGGGAAAGTAATTGCCGTAACAGCGCTGGAATCGCGCCCTGCCGAAGCGGTTGCCGAAGCAGATGTGAAACGCCAGCTTGGCCTCCACGCCCTCCGTGGCGAGGTTGAACAGGCGGGCCATTTCGGCGCCGCTGACGTTGCCGCGCGCCGGTTCGTCGATCTGAATGAAACGCGCCCCGGCGTCGACCAGCGCCTTGAGCTCGGCATTGATGACGTGCGCGAACTCCTCGGCCACCGCCACCGTGTCGCTGTAGAAATTATTGGGCCGGATGCGCGAGCCGAAGGTCAGCGGTCCGGCGCAGGTCACCTTGGTGGGCTTGTGCGTGTGGGCGTTCAGGTAGTCGAACTCCTGCACGATGCCCAGCCCGGTGGGGGCGTTGATCTTGCCGACGGCCTCGTAGCGCGTCTGCTGGTCGTATCCCCAGGGCCCGGCCTGGCGCGCCGTGGGCAGGGCACGGATGCCGTCGATGATGAGGTAATAACCGTCTACGTAACCGTCGAGGCGGCGCGATTCGCCGTCGCTGATGATGTCCACCCCGGCGCGCTCCTGGTCCAGGATGGCAACGTCTGTGGCGTCGTCGAGCAGTTCCGCCAGATCGTACGGGCCCCAGGTGCCCTCGTCGCACAGGTCTTTGCAAGCGTGCCACCAGCCGGGCTTGCCGTGCGAGCCGACGACGGTGGTGGGAAGAATGGGCAGATCGGTCATGCGGTGCTCTCCTTTTCGTGGCCAGTGAATAGTGGCTAGGGGTCAGTGCCGGCAACAGGGCCTGTTAATGCTGTCATTCATTGATGTTGCGGTGCATGCCGTCACTCCGGCGAAGGGCCTGCCCCGTGCTTGATACGGGGCCGGGGTCAAGGAAGGTTTCTGGTCGCCCAAAGGTCGCTGGATTCCGGGTCGAGCCCGGAATGACGATCTGGGGGCGTTGCGCGGGTTATTTTCATAAGGAATGACGAAAGAAGCCCTGAAACCTCTGCCATCGCGTATTTGGCGTTAACAAGCCCTGGCCACTGACTACTGCTTTCCTGCAAATCGCAGCAGGCCCCCGGCCAGCACGATCTGTCGTTCGCGGTCGGTGAGGGGCAGATACGTATCCATGACGCGCTGTTGGGTGCGGTTGTGCACCAGAATGTGCTCGGCGCCGTCCAGCAGTCGCTGCCGCACGTCGGGGATTTCCAGGTGATCCTCGGGGTCGAGGCGGTCGTAGTCGTCTTCGTCCACGAACGTCAGGGGCAACACGGCGTAGTTCATCAAATTGGCGTGGTGAATGCGGGCGAACGACTTGGCGATGATGGCCTTGACGCCAAAAAACATGGGGCACAGGGCGGCGTGCTCGCGCGAGCTGCCTTGGCCGTAATTGTGGCCGCCGATGATGAAACCGCCGCCCGCCGCCTTGACGCGCTCGACGAACGTCGGATCGACGTAGCGAAACAGGTATTCGGCAATGGCGGGAACGTTCGAGCGCAGCGGCAGCACCACGGGGCCGGCGGGCAGGATGTGATCGGTAGAGATGTTATCGCCGAGCTTCAGGAGAACCTCGCCCGACAGCGCTTCCTCTAGGTCGCCGCGGCTGGGTAGCGGCTTGATGTTGGGTCCGCGGCGAATCTCGATTTGCGCTGGGTCTTCGGCCGGCGGCAGCACGCCGGTGTCGTCGATCACGTACGCATCGGGCAGACCGACGGGTTCGACCGCGACCAGGCGCGGGTCGGCGATTTCGCCGGCCAGGGCTGCAGCCGCACAAGCCGCCGGGCTGGCCAGATACACACGGTTGTTAGGGTCGCCCGAGCGACCGGGAAAATTGCGGTTGAATGAGCGTACCGACACGGCGTCGAACGACGGCACCTGCCCCATGCCGGCGCACGGCCCGCAGGCGGATTCCAGAATGCGCGCGCCCGCGGCGATGAGGTCCGCCAGAGCGCCGTTGCGGGCAATCATCTGCAGCACTTGCCGCGACCCCGGACTAACCACCAGATTCACCCGTTGGTGCACCGTGCGGCCCTTGAGTATGGCGGCGATGGTCATCAGGTCGCTGTATGACGAGTTGGTGCAACTGCCGACCGCCACCTGATTGACCGGTATGCCGAGCACCTCGCGGATTGGGCAGATGTTGTCCGGGCTGGACGGCTGCGCGATCAGCGGCTCCAGGGTGTCGAGGTCGATGCGCATATGTTCGTCGTACGTGGCCCCATCCTCCGCCGCCAACGGGGTGAAGGCGTCCAGCCGCTGCTGCCGTTCGAGGTACGCCGCGGTACGCTCGTCGCTCGGAAAGATCGACGTGGTGGCGCCGAGCTCGGCTCCCATGTTGGTGATGGTGGCACGCTCCGGCACGTCGAGATGCGCCACGCCGGGGCCGTAATATTCCAGCACCCGGCCTACGCCGCCCTTGACGGTCAGCCGCCGCAGCACCTCGAAAATCACGTCCTTGGCCGTCACGCCGAGTTGCAGGCGGCCGTGTAACTCCACCCCCAGCACCTTCGGCATGCGCATGTAATACGGGCTTCCCGCCATGGCAGTGGCGACGTCCAGACCGCCGGCGCCGATGGCCAGCACGCCCATGCCGCCGCATGTCGGCGTATGGCTGTCGGTGCCCAACAGCGTGGTGCCCGGCACCGCGTAGCGTTCGAGGTGTACCTGATGGCAGATGCCGTTGCCGGGCCGCGAGTAGTGCAGGCCGTACTTGGCGGCCACGTCTTGCAGGTAGACGTGATCGTCGGCGTTGCGGAAGTCGCCCTGCAGCATGTTGTGATCGACGTAGCTGACCGACAACTGCGTCTGCACGCGCGGCACCCCGATGGCCTCAAACTGCAGGTATGACAGCGTGCCGGTGGCGTCCTGGGACAGGGTCTGATCGATGCGCAGGGAGATTTCCGAACCCGGCGTCATGTCTCCGCTAACGAGATGGGCGTGGATCAATTGGCTGGTGAGATTCATGCGGGAACTCCTTCGGCTAGCAGGCGTTGAACCAGGGCTTGCCGGCCATGGTGCTTTGCGGCACGAGGATGGCGCCCTCCATGATGCGGCGGGCGGTGCGTTGCGTGGTGACGCTCTTGACCTGCCAGACACCGTCCTTCTGATGCACCTGGGCGGCGATTTCCATGATCCCGGCGGGATGGCCGAGGCGCAGCCGCGCGCCGCGTTCGGGGCGGGCGACCTCGTGCACCACCGTGCCCTCCACGGCCGCGGCCACCGCGGTGCACATGGAGGCGGTGCCGGGAAACGTGCGGTGGGTGTTGCGCATGGAAATGGCCCGCGCTACCAAGTCGATGCTTTCGGCGGCGATAGCCTTGCCGGCGCTGCTGGTATAGTCCGCCGCCGGCGCCACGAGTGCGATCTTGGGTACCGCCTTGACCGTGTCGGTGGCCTGCTGTAGGTCGTCCGCTAGGCCGAGGACCACGGCGGCATGGCAGCGGATTTCTTCCAGGAGCGCCTGCAACCCGGTATCGGCGTCCAATTGCGGCGCCAGCAAGATGGCATCGACGCCCAATTCCTCGGCGCGCACGTATACCATAGGCAGAGCGGCGTCTACGATGGAAATGCTGACTTGGCGCCCATCGGTCAGGATGATCTGCTGCCGGGACTGTCCGGTGGGCAGCAGGCCGCCGCCCAAGGTGCCGCCCGGTTCCAGGTATTCCAGGGCGATGCCCGCGCCGGTGCCCGGCACGCCGTCAACCGTGGTGTCGCCCTCGACCGCCGCGCGGCCGTCCCGCACCGGAACGTGGGCGATGTAGCGCTTGCCGGTATTGGTCGCCAGCACCCACAGGCGCGTCACCGGCTCGACCGGCTGCACCAAACCCTCGTCGATGGCAAACGGACCGACCGCCGCCGACATGTTACCGCAGGTGCCGCTCCAATCGACGAACGGCCTGTGCACGTCCACCTGCGCGAAGTTGAAGGTCACGTCGGCCTCCGGGCTGTCGCACGACCCGATGATGGCGGCCTTGCTGAGCGACGAAATGCCACCGCCGAGGCCGTCGATCTGCCGTCCGTACGGATCGGGGCTGCCGAGCGCCGTCAGGATGATGGCGTCGCGGGTAGCAGCGTCGTAAGGCTGCATTGCCGCCTGGGTGAAAAACACGGCGCGGCTTGTACCGCCGCGCATGAACACCGCCGGGATTTTGTGTTGCATGCTGCGCACCTCGCGTTACGCCCCGACCTTGCGGTTGCGGTGGCCGACGTACAGCGCCCGCGGCCGGATCAGGCGGTTGTTGGCGTACTGTTCCAGGATGTGCGCCGACCAGCCGACGATGCGCGTGCTGGCGATCACGTTGGTGAAGATGCTAAGCGGGAAGCCCAAGTGGTACAGCACCGGCGCCGCAAAGTAGTCCACGTTGGCAATGATGCCCTTGGTGTCGCGCATTCGCTGCTCGGCGGCGGTGGCAATGGTGAACCACTTGTCGTCGCCGCCGGCCTGGCCGAGCTTCTCTGCCATGCCGCGAAGTTGGGCGGCTCGCGGATCGCCGGCGCGGTACACGCGGTGGCCGAAGCCGGGCAGCTTGCGTCGCGCCGCCAGCGCCTCGTCGACGAACGCCGCGGCGCGGTCGGCCGAGCCGATGTCGATCAGCATGCGCATCACGTCGTCGATGGCGCCGCCGTGTAACGGGCCCTTGATGGCGCCGAGACCCGCCACCACCGCGGAATACAAGTCGGCCTCGGTGCCCACGACCACCCTGCAGGCGAACGTCGAGGCGTTGGTTTCGTGCTCGGCGTAGAGGATGAGCATGGTATCGAAGGTGCGGGTCGTGGTGTCGTCCGGGGTCTCGCCGGTAAGCATGTAGCAGTAGTTGGCGGCGTGGCTGAGGTCGGCGCGCGGGGCCAACGGCTCCTGGCCCTGCTGCAGGCGTGCCTGCGCCGCCACGATGGTGGGCATTTGCGCTGTCAGTGCCATGGCCTTTCTCTGGTTGTCCGCGGCACCGTTATCGTCGGCCTGTGCGTCCATGGCACCGAGCCACGATACCACGGTACGCAGCGCCGCCATGGGATGGGCCGAGGCCGGCAGGCCGCGCAATATGCCGATCAGGGCCTCGGGAATGGCTCGTTGGCCGGCAAGATCGGCGCTGAACGCCGCAAGCCCGTCGTCGCTCGGCAGCCTGTCGTTCCACAGCAGGTAGGTAGCCTGCTCGAATGTCAGCGTCTGCGCAATGTCCTGAATGTCGTAGCCGCGAAACAACAACTCGGGGATCGATCCGTCGATGAACGCGATGCTCGACTCGAAGGCCAGAACGCCCTCGAGCCCCGAAATGACCTGTTGGCTTGCCTCAGTCATAATGACCCTCGCGTGCGCCGCTTCTGGCTGGCAGGATTTGAGTTCTGGCAGTCGGGCGCCTTTGGCTAGCAGACTCGGAATTGCGCCGGGTTGCGGCGCGTCGGTTAAGGATGTGCTGGAACCGTCCGGCAGGGTGGGCAGTGTAGCCGCAGTCGGTGGCAAGATCAAGCGATGTGGCGGGGTGCGACAGGCTGAAAAAAGGCGCCCAGGGTTGCCGTTCGCGACGGTTTGTTTCGCCGGGATGGGCCGACTACAATAGCCCGCCCGAAGCCGTGCGGGGCGGCTCGGGCGTGGCGTGAATCGACACAGCGTGAGAAAGGAAAAGCATGGCTTACGAGACCCTCAAACTCGCACAGGACGGCGCGGTGCTGACCCTGACCGTGAACCGTCCGGAAGTCCTCAATGCCCAGAGCCGCGTCATGCTCGAAGAGTTCGACCGCGCCTTGATGGACGCCATGGCGGACGACACCGTCCGGGTGGTCATCGTGGCTGGTGCCGGGGCGCATTTTTCCGCCGGGCACGACATCGGCAGCCCGCAGGAACGCGCCGACCGCGAGCGCCGGCCGTGGCCGGCGGGCATCTCCGGGGAATACCTGCGTGCCTGGAACCTGTATATCGACACCGGCTTCCGCTGGCGCGATTGTCCCAAGCCGACCATTGCGCAGGTACAGGGTTATTGCATCATGGGCGGCCTCATGCTGGCCTCGGCGTGCGACCTGATCATCGCCTCCGACGACACCAAGTTCTGCGACCGCACGGTGCGTTGGGGCGGCGCGCACGTGCAGTACGCCAGCCTGGCGTGGGACATCGGGGTGCGCAAGGCCAAGGAATACCTGTTCACCGGCGACTGGATCAGCGCCGACGAGGCCTGCCGGCTGGGCCTGGTCAACCGTGTGGTGCGGCGCGACGACCTGGAGCAGGAAACCATGGCGCTGGCGCAGCGTATCGCCATGCAGGACCCCTTCGCCCTGCGCATGGCCAAGTTCTCGCTCAACCAGATGCAGGATGAAATGGGCTACCGAACCGGCGTCACCGGCGCGTTTCAGACCTATGCCGTCACCCGCGCCTATCGCCTCGAGGATGGGGAACAGACACTCGCCGGCGCCGACCGTGCCCGGCAGCGTGATGAGGCGTTTGGCGACAACCACTGAAGCGGGTTCGGATCGTCGGGAGGGAAAACGGCTAGATGCAAGCGGATCGTCACACGGTTTTGCAACGGCTCGGCCTCGACCGCCCCGAACTGCGCGCCTGGGCCATGTATGACCTGGCGAACTCGGCCTTCATGACCACGGTGGTCGGCGCGGTCTTTCCGATTTATTTCAGCGCCGTCGCGGCTGCCGAGATGCCGGCGCCCATGGCCACGGCGCGCTTCGCCGCGGCGACGACCATCGCCCTGGCCATCGTGGCGGTTCTGGCGCCGTTTCTGGGCGCTTTGGCCGATTTCGCTGCCATGAAGAAAAAGCTCCTGGCGGCGTTTCTGATTCTGGGCGTGGGGGCCAGCGGCGGGATGTTCTTCATCCATCGCGGCGAGTGGATGCTCGGCGCCGGCTTGTTCATTCTCGCCAACATCGGCGCATCCGGGTCGTTCATTTTCTACGACGCGCTGCTGCCGCACGTGGCACGGGCGGATGAGATGGATCGGGTGTCCACGGCGGGATACGCGTTGGGCTACTTGGGAGGCGGGGTGCTGCTGGCGGTCAATCTGGCGTGGATTCAGTTTCCCACGGCCTTCGGCATGGCGGACGCCGCGGCAGGCAGCCGCTGGGCGTTTCTGAGTGTGGCGATGTGGTGGTTGCTGTTCTCGGTGCCGCTGTTTCGCCGCGTCCCTGAGCCGCCGCGCGCCCTGGCGGTTGGCGAAAGTGGCGACTTTTCCCCCGTGCGCGGTGCATTGGGCCGCATGCGGGTGACGCTGCGCGAACTTCGCACCTACCCGCAGGCGCTTATGCTGCTGGTCGCCTTTTTGGTCTACAACGACGGCATCGGCACCATCATCCGCATGGCGACGGTCTACGGCACCGAGATCGGCATCGGGCAGGGGGCGCTTATGGGCGCCTTTCTCGTCGTGCAGTTCGTCGGCATTCCGTTCGCCTTCCTGTTCGGCGGGCTGGCATCGCGCATCGGCGCCAAGCGCAGCATTTTCATCGCCTTGGCAGTGTATGCCGGGGTCAGTGTGCTCGGCTACTACATGAAGACAGCGGCCCACTTCATCATCCTGGCCGTTCTGGTCGGTATGGTGCAAGGCGGCTGCCAGGCGCTTTCCCGCTCGCTGTTCGCTAGTATGATTCCGCGCCACCGCTCGACCGAGTTCTTCGCCTTCTTTGCCGTCTTCGAAAAGTTCGCCGGCATCCTCGGCCCCGCCATTTTCGCCGGCACCATCGCCCTCACCGGCTCCAGCCGCAACGCCATCCTCGCCGTGATCACCTTTTTTCTTGTCGGCGGCGGCCTGCTCGCGTTTGTCAACGTCCCGGAGGGTCAACGTATCGCCCGGCAGGCCGAACGGGTTTTCTCTGATACCGTGTAGTAGGGCGCGCGGGAACATCGGGCAGGTTCCAGAACCGGGATGATTGGATTCGGGGAGGAAGTGTCTCCATCCTACGAGACCTGCAGGATGGCGTTGACTTCCTGCGACACCTCAATCGTCACGAAGCAGGTTGCACGGTAGAGGTAATCCTCCCCGCTCTCGTCGGTCATTCGTATATCGCCGCTACGGGCGGCTTCTTCATGCGGCAGCACGCGATAAATTTGTAGCATTCCAAGGATGCGGGGTATCCCGTGTTGTCGATACAGACCGCGAATTGCGGTTGTGGTTGGTTAGTTTGCTGCATAGTCGTCATCCACGCATCGTTTCCGCTTCTTCCTGCAATACCATGGGCTTCATACCAATGCACCTCGGCACGGCGTATCTGCCCATTGGCCAGGCGCACCGAGGCAATGCCTTTCAGTTTACGCCAGCGCCCTCGTCCATATTGCTTATGCAAGCGCGCAGCGTCACGTATAGAAGCCCAACGGCGATGGTTTCAATGTCGATATATCGCCAATGATTTCAAAGTGCATCCGCGCTGTCGGTTTCCGCGGCGCGTGCCACGATGACTTGAGCGGGGCTGAGCAACCGCCCTTCAAACAAGTAGCCGGCCTTGATTTCGGAGACGATGGTATCGGGGGGATGATCGTCGGTGGCGGGAACGGTGGACAGCACGTCATGATGCGCCGGGTCGAAACGCTCGCCGATGGTGGCGACCGGCTCGACCCCCTGGTCGCGCAGGAACCCTTCGAACTGTTGCCAGATCATCTGAACGCCCTGCCGGACGGCGTCGGCGTCCTGGTCGGCGTGCTGCAGGGCCAGATGCATGTTGGCCAGGATGGGCAGCAGCGTTTGCAGGAGGTCGGCCTTGCCGCGGCTGGCAGCCTGCAACTTCTCCTGCGTGACCCGTCGGCGGTAGTTCTGGAACTCGGCTTGCAGCCGCTGCAGGTGGTCGCGGTAGGAATCCGCTTCCGCCTGTTGGCGGGCCAGTTGGTCTTCCAGTGATTCGGGTTCCGGTTCAACCTCAGCTTCGGGAACCTCCTCCTCATTCTGGGCTTCTGCCGTTGCCACCCTCGCCTGGTCGTTTACTTCTTCGGCGCCCGCGGTTTCCTCGGCCTGGGATTCGGGCGCCGTTTCTTGCTCCTTGGTGTCCATCAACTCACCCTTCTTGACAACACACGGGACTTGCGGAGTGCCTGATTAGGTCCGGTGATTCTCGGCCAACGGCCGGCCCCGCATACCGTCCGGGACCGCTGGATTCCGGGTCAAGCCCGGATGGCAATTTGTCAGACCTTCTTTAATTGACGTCCTCGAATTCCGCGTCGACAACCTCGCCGTCGTCCTTCCTGGCCTTGGCCGAACCGGACGGCTGTCCGGCGCCATCCCCATCGGGATTCTGGGCAGCGGCCTGTTTGTACATCGCCTCGGCGAGCTTGTGCGAATTTTCCGTGATGCGGTCGCGGGCCTTATCCATGGCGGCCACGTCGTCGCCCTTCAACGCTTCGCGGCCTTCCTCCAGGGCGCTTTCCAGGGCGGTCTTGTCCTCGGATGACAGGTTTTCGCCGTGATCCTTGATGGTCTTCTCGGTCTGATAGATCAGCGAGTCGAGCTGGTTTCTGGCCTCGACCGCCTTGCGCCGCTCGGCGTCCTCCTGGGCGTGCGCCTCGGCGTCGCTCACCATGTTGTTCACTTCGTCCTTGCCCAGCCCGCCGGAACCGGTGATGGTGATTTCCTGCTCCTTGCCGGTGCCGAGGTCCTTGGCCTTGACGCTGACGATGCCGTTGGCATCGATGTCAAAGGTCACCTCGACCTGCGGCACGCCGCGCGGCGCGGCCGGGATGCCTTCGAGGTGGAAGCGGCCCAGGGTACGGTTGCCCTGCGCCATTTCGCGCTCACCCTGCAGGACGTGAATCTCGACGCTCGGCTGATTGTCCGCGGCGGTGGAGAACGTCTGGCTTTCGCGCTTGGGAATGGTGGTGTTGCGTTCGATCAGCTTGGTCATGACGCCGCCGAGGGTTTCGATGCCGAGGGACAACGGCGTCACGTCCAGCAGCAGGACGTCTTTCACGTCGCCCGCCAGCACGCCGCCCTGCACCGCGGCGCCGACCGCCACCACCTCGTCCGGGTTAACGGTCTTGTTCGGGGCCTTGCCAAAAAGGCGCTCCACCGCTTGCTGCACTAGCGGCATGCGGGTGGAACCACCGACCAACACCACCTCGTCGATATTGCTGGGCGACAAGTTGGCGTCCTTCAGCGCCTGCTTGCACGGCGTGATGCTGCGCTCGACGAGGGCCTCGATCATCTGCTCGAATTTGGCCCGGCTGAGCTTGGTGAGGAGGTGCTTCGGGCCGCTGGCGTCGGCGGTGATGAAGGGCAGGTTGATCTCGGTTTCGGCCACGGAAGACAGTTCGCACTTGGCCTTTTCGGCAGCTTCCTTCAGGCGTTGCATGCCCATGGGGTCGCCGCTCAGGTCGATGCCCTGGTCGCGCTTGAATTCGTCCACCAGCCAATCAATGATGCGCTGGTCGAAGTTGTCGCCGCCAAGATGGGTGTCGCCGTTAGTGGCTTTCACCTCCACGACGTTGTCGCCGACGTCCAGGATGGAGATGTCGAAGGTGCCGCCGCCGAAGTCGTAGACGGCGATGGTTTCGTCGGTTTTCTTGTCGAGGCCATAGGCCAGGGCTGCGGCGGTGGGTTCGTTGATGATGCGCTTCACGTCCAGCCCGGCGATCTGGCCGGCGTCCTTGGTGGCCTGCCGCTGGCTGTCGTTGAAATAAGCGGGGGTGGTGATGACGGCCTCGGTGACCTTCTCGCCCAGGTAATCTTCGGCGGCTTCCTTGAGTTTTTGCAGCACCATGGCCGAAATCTCCGGCGGCGCGAATTCTTTGTCGTCAATCTTGACGCGGGCGTCGCCGTTGCTGGTTGCCTGCACCTTATAGGGCACCATGCCGCTTTCTTCGGTGACTTCGTTGAAGCGGCGTCCCATGAAGCGTTTGATCGAGTAGACCGTTTTCTCGGGATTGGTCACTGCCTGGCGGCGGGCGATCTGCCCCACGAGGCGTTCGCCGTCCTTGGTGAAGGCCACCACGGACGGGGTGAGACGGTTGCCCTCGCGATTGGCGATAACGGTCGGTTCACTGCCTTCCATCACCGCCACGACCGAATTGGTAGTTCCTAAGTCGATTCCGATGATCTTGCCCATTACGTCTTGTCCTCCTGCCAGGGTTTATCGTGCAGATAGACGCCCATACGGTTCTGTGAGGTTCAATGCCGGTTCGTTCGGCGTGTCTGAAAAAAGCGGAATGGATCGCCAATCATGCGGATCAGTGAAATATATTTCTTGAGTCGCTTATTGTCAAGTTAAGCGGAATTCATGGCCGGCTCGTGCTTTTCGCATTTAGCCCGGCCGCAGGATTTCGGTGATCTGGTCCAGGTAGAAGCCGCGGAATTCGGCAAGCATCATGGCCAGCATCAACAAGGTCAGAAGCATGACAAAACCCAAGGCCGCCAGGCCGGGAAGATTTCGCGCCATCATGCGCAGCACGCGGTCGCGCGTCACCTCGCGCTGTTCGGCGGCGGCGTCCCCTTTCCCCGCCGTGTAGCTCCAAAACGTGCGGGGCATTTTGTTCCAAAACATGGCTGGTTTCCTTCTCCGAATTCTTGACAACTTTGGGATTGAGGCTCCCGTGAGGGGTGTCCCTGCGCTAGTAAGGTAGCAGCTTCAAAGCAGGATTGTAACGTGTTTTTCAATCTGTGACCTGCGGTCGGAGGAGCCGCCTCGCCGCCGGGTGAAAGGCGTAGTGGTATACTTGCGGACCTTCTCGGTTTCTTCCAAGCGAGTGGTGGAAAATTATGGATATCTTTGTGCTGAAAGCCTTTGTGGATGAACTGGCGCGCTGCCTGCCTGGTTCGCGGGTGTCGAAGGTGTTTCAGCTCAGTCCTGATGACCTCCTGTTGCGATTGTGGCGCCACCGTGACCAGCGGCTCCTGCTCTCCATTCATCCCACGTGGCAGCGCCTGCACCTCATCACGGATCGGTTCGAGGCACCGCCGCGGCCGCCGCGTTTTGCCGCCTTGCTGCGCGCCCGTCTGCGGCGTGCGCGGCTGCGGTCGGTGGCCGTGCAGCCCTACGAGCGAGTGGTCACGCTCGCCTGGCAGCAAGCCGACGAGGCGGCACCGTCGTTGCGGCTGATTCACGAGTTGCAGGGCTCACAGGCCAACATCCTGTTGGTGGACGCGGCGGGGGTGATAATCGACGCGCTCAAGCATATGCCGGCATCGACGGCACAGAGCCGCCCCGTGCTGCCGGGAGTCCCCTATGCTCCACGCGCCGTGCCACCGCAACGCGTATTGCTGTCCGACCTGACGGTCGACCATCTTGAGCTGTTGCAGGCGCGGGAGGCGTGGAATGCCGCGAGCCTGAATCGACTCGTCGTTGGCCTGTCGCCCTTACTGGCCACCGAGTTGGTGCATCGTTACCCGGACGATACCCGGGCGTGTTGGGAACAATTGGACGCGTTGCGGCGGGACTACGACAACCAGACGTTGTCGTTGTTCCGCTGCACGACACCGGCCGGCCGGCAGCACGTCAGCGTCCTGCCGTTGAGCCACGACGGGTATCGCGCCGAGCCGCTGGCCGACGCTCAGGCGGCTATGGCGGCCATATCCCAGCCGGCCCTGGTGTCCACCGCTCTGGAACCGGTCCGTGCCGGCGTGCGCAAGACGCTGCGCCGACGGTTGCAAAAGCTCGTCAGGAAAGTCGATCATCTCAACCGAGACCGGCAGAAGCTGAAAGGTTATGAGCCGTACCAGCGCTACGGGACACTGCTCCTTACCCAGCGACTGCCGCGCGGATCGACGTGCGCCACGGTGACCGATTACTACAGCCCGCAGCAGGAAACCGTTGGCATCCCGCTCGACCCCCGTTTGTCGATCAACGAAAACGCGCAGGTGTATTTCAAGAAATACCGTAAAACCAAGACCGGCCTGAGCAAGATCGAAACGCTGTTGCAGGAATGCGCGGCGGAGGAGCGGTACCTCGAAGGGCTGTCCCACCAAGCGGCGACGGCCGAGGACTGGCCCACCCTGGAGGAGATCGAGGCGGAACTCGGCGACAATCGGCAAGCGGGTCCGGCGCGGCATTCGATTCGTCCTCGTCCTGCCGCGGCGCCGCCCTATCGAACGTTTGCGCTTCCCGGCGGCTATACCCTCTACTGCGGCAAAAGTAACCACGGCAATGAGGCGCTGGTGCGCCAGGTCGCGGCGCCCGATGACCTGTGGTTCCACGCCCACGGGCACGCTGGGGCGCACGTGGTGCTCAAGGTGCCGAGCGATGCGGCGGTGCCCGACGAAGCCCTGCGCGCCGCGGCTGCTCTGGCGGCTTACTACAGCAAGGGCAAGGACGCCGCAGCCGTGGAAGTGGTGTACACAGCCGTCAAGCACGTACGCAAGTTTCGCGGCGCGAGGCCCGGTCAGGTGCAGGTGAACAACTTTCGGACACTGGAAGTCGCGCCAGGGCTCCCCCCAACGCCGAAACTGAGCGAACTCGAAGAGGTGACGCCGTGAAATACGCGATTATCTCCGACCTGCATGCCAATCTCGAAGCCCTGCAGGCGGTGCTGGATGACGCATCGCCCAAAGTCGACGCCGTCGTCTGCCTTGGCGACATCGTCGGGTACAACGCCAACCCGCACGAATGCCTGCGCATCGTCCGGGAAACCTGTGCCGTCGTCATTTCGGGCAACCACGACCAGGCGGCGTGCGGCGCGCGGCGCTACGACGACTTCAACGATTGGGCGCGGGAAGCGATGGACTGGACGCGGCAGCAACTCAGCGCCGCGGAAGTGGGATATCTGAGGATCCTGCCCGGCACGGCACCGTTTGGCAACGGCTGGCTGGCGGCACACGGCTCGCCGCGCGACACGGACGAATACCTTTTTGACGCGCCGGGCTTCGAAATGGCCTTTGACAGCCTGCGACGGCTTCGACCCGACATGCGCGGCTGCTTCGTCGGTCACACGCATTTGCCGATGATCTGGGCGTGCAGTTCCGAGGGGCGGGTGGTTCAGGTGAGGGCCGAGTCGCGAACCGTTAGGCTGGACCCGGCGTGCCGGCACATCGTGAATCCGGGCAGCGTCGGCCAGCCGCGCAGCGGTAACCCCCTGGCGGCGTACGCGATTCTGGACGAGGAAGCAGTCACGATCGAGTTTCGCCGCGTTCCCTACGACATCCCCGCGGCGCAAGAGAAAATTTACGATGCCATGCTGCCGCCGTTGCTGGCGGAGCGCTTGGCGATTGGCCGTTAGCCGGCGGAGTCAGTAGGTCGGATTAGCGAAGCGCCGACATTCCACCGCGAATCAGTTTTCGACCAGCGCGCCGCTCCTGCGCCTGACCAGCAGGTGCCATGCCGAGTCGGCGATCTCCACAATTCCCTCCATCGTTTTCCGGTACAGGCGCTGCACCGGTACCTCGTCGATCGTCAGACCCTCGAGACCCTCGCCGTTTCTGGCGAGACGGATTTCCTGCCCGGGGTGCATGCGGCGGATGGTTTCGTATTCGTCCGGGCCGGTGCCGATCAGGAATTCGTGCCGTTGGCGTCCGATGACCGCCTGCAACAGCACGATACTGTTGAGGGGCTCGCCCTCTGGGCTGAAGTGCGTCGTCGCGCAGTGAAATCGCCCCTTGACGCGCTCGCCCTCGGCGAACAGCGTCTCCAGGGACATGCCTCTCGGCTTCGGCGCTGCCAGCAATGGCAGTGAGGTCGGCTTGAACGGCGCGCGCTGGGCATTCTGGTAATGCTCCGTCTTTTCCAGCAGGGTCACGACGTTGTTGTTGATCGGCCCGCCGATCGAGTGGGACAGCGCCATCTGATAGGCCGGCGTGTCCATCAGCATCTGATGGTTCTCCACCACCTGCACCATGCCGGTGGCACCAAGCGGATGTCCGCGCGCCAACAGGCCGCCGCTCAGGTTGGTCGGAAAGCGTCCTTGCGGGCCGGTGATGTCCTCGTCCAACAGGGCCGTCAGGCAGGCGTCGCGGTCGATCAATCCCAAGTCCACGAGGTTGACCGGTCCGAAGCTGCTGAACGGGTCGTGCATGTTGACGTACAGCTCGCCCGCTAAGTCGCGGATGTCGAGTATCCCGGCCATGCCGTAGGCGTAGCGCGAGGCCATGACGGTGGCCGGGAAGCTGTCAAAGCGCCCGCGGTCGGCAATGGTGGGCAGGTCGGTGGCCGAGCCGACGCCGACCACCTGAACCGGCTGCGGCTCGGCGGTCAGGATGCACGCCGCCACGGCGTCCGACATGGGGCAGCAGTCGTACAGCCGCAGCGGGTCGTAATACACCCAGTTGCGCCCGTTGTGGCTGTCGTCCATGTAGGTTTCCACCGGCAGGGGAAAGTTGAGGTGCGTCTCCTCGCGCCCGGTGGCGAAACGGTGCGCGCGCTCGGCCCATTGCGCGGCCAGTCCCATCCAGTCTTCCTCACTGAGTTTCAGCTCGTGCATGAGACTCTTCGCCACTAGGGCGCCGCAGGCCGGCATGGTGAGACCGTATTCCGCTTCCTCGCGGTCGATCACCCCGGCGATGATCCGCGTGGCGTCCGCTGTGCTCACGTCGGTCATTTTTTGGATACCCAGCGCTAACACGTGATCGTAGCGCCCCGACGCCACCTCCAGGTAGGCGTTTTCAAAGGCGCTCGCACCGGAGCTCGAAGCGGTGTCGATCAGCACCGACTTGGCGCCGCTGATTCCCAGCAGGCCTGAAATCTTGGCCGCCACGTTATCCATGTTGTTGAACGCGAAAGGATTCTGACTGCCCACCACCACCGCCTCGATTTCCTCGCGGCGCATTGGGCTGTCGTCGAATATCTCGCTCACCTGTTCGGCAAGCTCAACGAACGTCCGATTTTGCAGATGACGCCCGTTGTATTTCCCCACGCGGCTCATGTACGACGACGCGACATACACGCCACGGGCTTGGAAGGCATGCAACCCACTCATTTAATGATCCCCATATCAGTGGTTTGGAATGGGGTCTGTTTAACCGAACGATTGCCGGTAGTCAAGCGCGCATCGGGGCTTATGTCCTCGTCCCGACTCACCGCGCCGTTTGCGCAGAGTCATGAAGGGTGCTACGGTGTGCGGCTCGAATCATGTGTGGCCGCGAACGGTTTGGCGCCCTATTTCCAGGTGGTGGAGCCCTCCTATGGACCTGCGCTTTTCTCCTGAAGACGAGCAGTACCGACTGAAGTTCCGAACCTGGCTTGAGGCGAACATACCGACGGAGGCGGCGCCCTCAGATCAGGACGCCGATTTCGCCTTCCGGCGTGCGTGGCAGCGCAAGCTCTACGACGGCGGCTGGGTCGGCATCAATTGGCCAAGGGCGTACGGCGGCCAAGGCGCCACGCTGCTTCAGCAGGCCATCTATGCGCAGGAGATGACCCGCGCCCGCGCCCCGCAGCCCGCCAATGGGCTGGGCATCGGCATCGTCGGTCCCACCCTCATGGAGCACGGCACCGAGACCCAGAAGCGGCGCTTCATCCCCAAAATTCTCAACGCCGACGAAATCTGGTGCCAGGGCTTCTCGGAACCCAATTCCGGCTCGGACTTGGCGTCGCTGCAGACCAAGGCCGTGCTGGACGGGGACGACTTCGTGGTCAACGGCCAGAAAATCTGGACCAGCCTGGGGCAATATGCCGACTGGTGCATTCTGTTGGTGCGCACCGACACCGACGCCCCCAAACACCGCGGCATTTCCTACCTGCTGGTCGATATGCACAGCCCCGGCGTTACCGTGCGTCCCCTGAAACAGATTACCGGCAATTCCGAGTTCAACGAGACCTTTTTCGACAACGTGCGGGTGCCGAAGCAAAACCTGATCGGCGAGATGAACGAGGGCTGGCGCATCGCCATGACCACCCTGACTTACGAGCGCGGCATATCGTCGCTGGCCACGCAGGTGCGCATCAAGCAACAACTCGGCGCCATGATCGGCTACGCCAGCAAGACCCGGCGCAACGGCGGCACCTTGTCGGAGGATCCGGTGTTACGGCAGGACTTGGCGCAGGCGCACATCCGCGTTGAGCTCATGTTGCTCAACCTGTACCGCGGTATCACGAGCCGCCTGCGGGGGCAGCCGCCCGGCCCGGAAGCGTCGTTGGACAAGCTGTACTGGAGTGAATTGGACAAGTGGATGCAGGAACTCGGCATGTCGCTTCAGGGGCCTTATTCGCAGCTCATGGAAGGCTCCGAGCACGCCGTCAAGGGCAACTGGCAATACAATTTCCTGCGTAGCCGGGCGGGGACCATCTACTCGGGGACGTCGGAAATCCAAAAGAACATCATCGGGGAGCGGGTGCTGGGTCTGCCCAAGGGGTAGGTCGGCATTGGAAAGGGGCAGGGCAGGACATGGCTGACGCCAGGACACCGTTCGATTGGAGCGTGATCTTCAGGGTGTTGCTGTGCCTGTTTCTGGGCGGTGGTTTCGTGCTGTTCATCCGCAACAATCGCCTGTTGGAACACGGGTTCCGGGTACTTGCAAACCCGGAAGTCCTGATCATGCTGGCACTTCTTGGAATCCCCTTCCTGTTCGCCCTTGTGCACCTGATACGGGGCTTTTCACACCGCCGGTCCGGCGAGCCGCAAGCCTGATAGCCACCGCTGGGCCGACCTTCAGATCAATTCCCCATCTCGCCCGACCGTTTCGAACCCCTCTTGCAGCAGCGCCCTGGCAATGATCAGTTTGTGGATGGTCGGGGTGCCCTCCTCAAGCCAATTCAGACGCGCATCGCGGTAGAGCATCTCGATACGGCTGGACTTCAGGTAACCCAGTCCGCCGTGCACCAGGAGGGCTTTGTCGGTGACCCGTCCGACCGCTTCCAGGCCGAAGAGCTTGCACATGGATGACTCGGCGGCAATGCGTTGGCCGGCGTCGTACTTGCGCAAGGCGTCGAGGATCATGTGGCGCAGGGCGTAGATGTCCGTGGCCATTTCGGCCAGATAGCCCTGCACGGCTTGGCGGCTGGCGATGGGCTTGCCGAAGGTGACGCGCTGCTTGGCCCACGCCAGCGAGAGTTCCAGCGAGCGCTCGGCGGTGCCGAGGGCTGCGACGGCGATGAAAATGCGACTGACCTCGAGAAAGGCTAGCAACTGCTCGGGTCCCATGCCCTCTTGGCCGAGGACGTTCTCGACAGGCACGGCCACGTCCTCAAAGGTCAGCAGATCGTGCGAGGCACCGGAGCAACCCATGGTGTGAGCCATGGACGTGATTGTGAAGCCGGGCATGCCGCGCTCGACCAAGAGTACGCTGAACTGCCGCTCAGGGCTTTGGGCCGGATTACTGGTGAAGCAGAAAATGGCGAACAGATCGGCCTCGCGCGCGTTGGTGATCAAGTGCTTGCGGCCGTTCAGAATGTAGGCGTCACCTTTACGCACAGCCGTGCAATTGCTGTCCAGGCCGGAGCCGCTGTCCGGCTCGGTGAGGCCAAAGCAGACCAGCAGATCACCGGTCGCCATGGCCGGCAGGTAGCGCGCTTGCTGCTCTGGGCGGCCGGTTTCGATCAGGTGCACGCTGCTGTTGTGCACGTGCAGCATGGCCCGAATGCCGCCGTGTATCTTGGCCAGTTCCTTGAGCACGGCGGCATACTGCACGGTGCTGAGGCCCAGGCCGCCGTGGGCTTCGGGCACTAGGCAGTCGAAGAGATGGTGGTCGCGGAATTTCGGGCGCAATTGCTCGAAAGGGATCAGTTCATCGCGTTCGATCTGCGGCACCAGGGGGTCGATCTCCTGCCACAGGAACGTTTTGACGTCTTGCAGGTATGCCTGAAACGCGGCTTCGTCGGGAAAGACCATGGGACGCTCCGTTGTGCGAGGGGCCGGCCCTAATCGGTGAGCAGTTGCTTGGCGATGGTTTGGAGTTGGATGAACGAGGTGCCTTCGTAAATTTTGCCGATCTTGGCATCGCGGAAGAACTTTTCGACCGGTGCCTCCTTGGTGTAGCCGATGCCGCCGAACACCTCCAGGGCTTTCGAGGTGACCCGCTCGGCGACCTGGGCGGTAAAGTACTTGGTCATCGCCGCCTCCGTCAGGAAGGGTTCGCCGGCGTCCTTCAATCGCGCGGCGTTGTACACCATGAGCCGGCCGGCTTCGATCTCGGTTGCCATTTCGGCCAGTTGAAACTGCATGGCTTGAAAGGAACTGATGGGCTTGCCGAACTGCTGGCGCGTCTTGGCGTAGCCGATGGCAGCCTGCAGGGCGCCTGCGGCGACACCGACCATCTGGGCGCCGATGCCGATGCGCCCTTCGTTGAGGGTTTCGATGGCCACCTTGTAGCCTTCGCCGACCTTCCCCAGGACGTTTGCCGCAGGCACGGCGCAGTTCTCTAAGAGCAACTCGCACGTACTGCTGGCACGGATGCCGAGTTTCTTCTCACTCTTGCCGACCTGAAGCCCAGGGGTGTCGCGCTCGACTAGAAAGGCGGTGATGCCCTTGTGGCCCAAGGTAGGGTCGACGTTGGCAAAAATGATGAACAGATCGGCCTCGCGTGCGTTGGAGGTCCACAGCTTGCGCCCGTTCAGCAGGTACTGCTCCCCTTGGCGCGTGGCGCGGGCCTGCAAGGAGAAGGCGTCGCTGCCGGCGTCGGCTTCCGACAGTGAATAGGACGCAATGGCGTGTTTCGCCAGCATGGGCAGGAACGCGGCGTGTTGCTCGGGGTTGCCCCAGCGCAGGACGGCGTTGGTGACCAGGGTGTTGTGCACGTCCACGACCACAGCTACCGCGGCATCGACGCGCGACAACTCTTCGATTGCCAGACACGCCATGAAGAAGGAACCGCCGGGGCCGCCGTACGCTTCCGGGATCTGGATGCCCATCAATCCGAGGTCGAACAGCTTGGGCAGCAGGGCGGGCTCGAGGCGCCCGTTTTCATCCATTGAGGCCACAAAGGGGGTGATTGTCTCTTCTGCAAAGTCGCGCACCGCCGCGCGAAAGAGATTTTCCTCCTCCTTCAGCATGGTCAGCGGTGCGGCCTTCTGGGTGTCCGTGGCAGGCATACCGATCTCCAGGAAATAAATAGAGGTGACTGTTTGGAAGACCTAATTCTACACGCAATCACGGTGCGTTCCTAGGGCTGCAATGGCGCCGGACGGCCGTTTGCCCCGCCCTTACCGCCAAGCTATACTGCGCCGTCCAAACCATTCCGGCGGTGTGGCTCGGCTAGACGAGCGGACGGACAGTGACCGAATTGTGCCATGGGTGTCGGGGAATCAGGGGATCTGCCGTGAGCAAAATCAAGGCAAGTGTTATTGGGGCCTCGGGCTACGGCGGCGCCGAGGCGGTGCGGCTGCTGGTCAGCCATCCGCACGTGGATATCGTGCACGTTACCGCCGAATCACAACAGGGCCGCACCATGTCCAGCCTGTATCCGAATTTGCGGCACTTTGTGGATCAGGAAATGATCGCGGTGGATGCGGAACGCATCGGACGCGAATCCGACGTGGCTTTCGTGTCGCTGCCTACCGGCAAGGCTATGCACTTGGTGCCGGAGTTGCTTGAGCAGGGCTGCAAGGTTATCGATATTGCCGCCGACTTTCGTCTGCGTGATGCGTCTCTCTACCCCGTCTGGTACAAGTTCAAGCATGAAGCGCCCTCGTTCCTGGCCGAAGCGGTGTATGGCCTGCCGGAGTTGCACCGCGACGCCATTGCCGAGACGAGGTTACTCGCCAATCCGGGTTGTTACCCCGCGGCCGCGCTGCTGGCGTTGGCGCCCTTGGTGCGGGCTGGCGTCGTCAGGCCCGCGGGCATCGTCATTGACGCCAAGACCGGTATTTCCGGTGCCGGCCGCGGCGACGGCGGCGGTTTCGCCTATTCCGAGGTCAACGAAAACGCGCGGGCGTACGGCGTAGCGGGTCACAATCACACGGCGGAGATCGAGCAGGAACTAAGCAAGCTTGCCGGCGAGGCCTTGCAGGTGGTCTTCACGCCGCATCTGATACCAATGACGCGGGGCATTCTGGCCACCACCTACGCCGCCTTGGCGGGCGACCTGAAGCAGGAGGAGGCGCTGAGCCTCTACGACAACTATTATGGCGACGCCCCGTTCATGCGTGTGCTGCACGATGCCTTGCCGGAGACCAAGGCGACGCTGGGGTCCAATTACTGCGACGTGACGGTGAGGATCGATCCCCGCACCCGGACGGCGATCGCCATTGCCGCCATCGACAACCTCGGACGCGGCGCCGCCGGACAGGCCGTCCAGAACATGAACCTGATGTGCGACTTGCCGGAGAGCGCGGGCCTTCTGTATCCAGCCCTCTACCCCTGATACCCATGGCCGGACCTACCCTCTTACTGCTCTGCGGCAATGACGTCTTCTTTTGGTCTCCTGCGTCGAATCAGGGTTTCGACAGGCCCGGAGAGCGCGTAGCTGAGGGACAGGAGAAACAGGGACAATTCCGGCATAAGGGCGAGCATGATGAGGACGAACGTGCCGCCCACAACGAGGGGCAGGGACCAGATGCGCTTGATGCGGATTTTCTTGAAACTGCGGTATCTGACGTTGCTCACCATGAGGAAAGCGATCGCGCAGATGGCAATGACTAGACCAACGGGCTGATCGGTATTGAGAACGTGAAAATGGCCCGTGGTGTCGTGCCCCAACAGCGTCGCCGCGGCGATGACGCTTGCCGCTGCCGGGATTGGCAGGCCCGTGAAGACGTACCGCTGTACGTGTGACGCCTGAACGTTGAAGCGCGCCAGCCGCAGAGCGCCGCACACGACGAAGACGAATGACGCCAGCCATCCGAACAGGCCCAGCGAGCCGAGGAACCAGTTGTACAGCAACCATCCAGGCGCCATGCCGAACGACAGCAGATCTGCCAGCGAGTCGTATTCCAGTCCGAAGGCGCTGGCCGAGTTGGTCATCCGGGCGACTTTGCCGTCGACCGCGTCCAGCCCCACCGCCACCAAGATCGCCAAGGCGGCCTGCGTGTACTGACCGTTACTGGCGGCAATCATGCTGAGAAAGCCAAACAGCAAGTTGGCTGACGTAAAGAGATTGGGAAGTAGATACAGGCCTTTTTTCATGTGTCTCGCGGCACCTTCAGATTAGCGAGGATGGTTTCGCCGCCGCGCACCTTATCGCCAATCTGAGCGGCAACGTCGGCATCAGCAGGGAGGAACAGGTCAGTGCGCGAGCCGAAGCGGATCAAGCCGTACCGTTGGCCTCTCTCCAATACGTCGCCAGGACGCGCTCGACAGACAATGCGCCGCGCCAAAATACCGGCGATCTGCTTCACGCCGATAACCGCGTCCGGGCCGTCGATGGTCACGCGATTCGACTCGTTTTCGCGCGACGCCTCGGAGCGATAAGCCGGCACAAAGCGGCCCGGCTTGTAGATCACTTCGGTCACCCTGCCGGTATACGGAGTTCGGTTGATGTGCACGTCCGTGACCGATAGGAAAATGCTGATGCGACGGCGTCCTTCCTCCATTTCAATTTCATGCACGCGTCCGTCGGCCGGCGATACGACAGCGCCAGGCGTCTGCGGGATGACCCGTTCCGGGTCGCGGAAAAAGCACGACACGGCCGCCGTCAGCAAAACACCAATCCCAGCGGCCAGTTCCCAGCCGAGCAGCAGGCTCACCACCGTTGCCGCAGCCAGCGGTAGGATGAATGGCAGGCCTTCCGAGGCCAAAGGGAGTCGGGCAGGCCAAATCGTCATACGATCCCTTCCGCCCATATGGGGTTTCGGCCGGCGCTACATTGCGCCCTGGCCGCGGCCAATGGCGATTTTACCCGTGCGCACCATTTCCTTGATGCCGAGCGGCTTGAGCAGGTCAATGACAGCGCGAATCTTCCCCTCATCGCCAGTCACTTCGAGCACATAGGTCTTTGCCGTCACATCGACGATTTTCGCCCGGAAAATCTCGGCGATGCGGAACACCTCGGCGCGCCTGAAATCCTCCGTATGGACCTTGATTAGCACCATTTCCCGGTCAACGTGCGGCTCTTCGCTGAGGTCCGTCACTTTGATGACGTCGATCAGGCGATTAAGCTGCTTGTTGACTTGTTCCAGGATCATGTCGTTGCCGGCCGTCACCAGCGTGATGCGGGACACCGACGGGTCTTCGGTCTCCGCCACGCTCAGGCTCTCGATATTGAATCCGCGAGCACTGAACAGGCCGGTGATACGGCCCAAAACACCGAACTGATTCTCCACCAGGACGGCAAAGGTATGTCGCTGCACTTCGCCGCTTTGCTGCCTTGGCATCGATGCCACCCCTATGCCAAGAGCATGTCTTTGATGGAGCCGCCGGTCGGGATCATGGGGAAAACGTTTTCGGTCATTTTCACCACGAAATCGAGAACTACCGGACGGCGCAGGCGGATGGCTTCCTCAAGCGCAGGACGCACCTCGTTGGGCTTGGTGGCCCGCAGTCCCACCGCTCCGTAAGCCTCGGCGAGCTTCACATAGTCGGGGCTCACTTCCAGGCTGGTGTCGGCGTAGCGGCCTTCGTAGAAAAACTGCTGCCACTGGCGCACCATGCCCAGGCTGTGGTTGTTCAGGATCGCCACGATGACGGGCAGGTCGTACTGTACTGCGGTGGCCAGCTCCTGCACGTTCATCTGGAAGCTGCCGTCGCCGGCGATGTCGATAACGGTGCGGTCCGGGCAGGCGATCTGGGCGCCGATGGCGGCGGGAAAGCCGTAGCCCATGGTGCCGAGGCCGCCCGAGGTGATGAAGTGGCGGGGCTTCATGAAGTGGTAAAACTGCGCGGCCCACATCTGATGCTGGCCCACCTCGGTGGTGATGATGGCGTCGCCCGCCGTGACTTCGTAAATCTGCTCGCAGACGTATTGCGGCATGAGTTCCCCATCCGGATCCTGCTCGTACGACAACGGGAAATCCCGCTGCCACTCGGCGATTTGCGCCAACCAGGACGCGTGCGCCGCATACCAATCCTTGCCCTCCATGGCCCGCAACTCCTTGAGCAGGCGCTGCAAGCACATCTTCACGTCACCGACGATCGGCAGGGTGACGGGAATGTTCTTGCCGATCGAGGATGGATCAATGTCGATATGGATGAACTCCGCGCCGAGGCAGAATTCTTCAAGGTTGCCGGTGACCCGGTCGTCGAAGCGGGCGCCGACAGCGATGACCAGATCGGCCTGATCCATGGCCATGTTCGCCGTGTAGGTGCCGTGCATGCCCAGCATGCCGAGCCACAGGTCGTGGCGGCCGGGAAAGCCGCCCAGCCCCATCAGGGTGTTGGTAACCGGTGTGGCGGCGAATTCGCCGAGTTCGTGCAACTCAGCCGCCGCCTCGGAGTGAATGACGCCACCGCCCGCGTAGATGACCGGCCGCTCCGCGGCGGCCAGCATTTCAGCGGCGCGCCGGATTTGCCCGGCGTGGCCGAGGGTTGTCGGCCTGTAGCCGCGAATGTCCACGCTGTCAGGATAGCTGAAATCGGTCAAGGCGTTGGCCACGTCTTTCGGGATATCGACCAGCACTGGTCCGGGGCGTCCGGATGCCGCAATGTAGAAGGCTTCCTTGATGGTGCGGGCCAAGTCCTTGACGTCCCTTACTAAGTAGTTGTGCTTCGTGCACGAGCGGGTGATGCCGACGATGTCCGCCTCCTGAAAGGCATCGTTGCCGATAACGCCGGTGGGCACCTGACCGGTGAACACGACGATGGGCGTGGAGTCCATGAACGCATCGGCGAGACCGGTGACCACGTTCGTGCCGCCGGGTCCCGAGGTTACCAGCACGACGCCGGGCCGTCCGGTGGCGCGCGCGTACCCTTCCGCCATGTGTACCGCCCCCTGCTCGTGGCGAGTCAGAATATGGCGGATTCGGCCGCTGTACAGGGCGTCGTTGAGCGGCAAAATGGCCCCGCCCGGGTGTCCAAAGATGGTATCAACGCCCTCTGCCAACAAACTTTCGATGAAAATTTCAGCGCCTTGCATGGCTTAGGCCCTTCCCTACAACGCGTGTGAATAGAAGCACCGCGTTAGTGAGGTATGCGGATTACTGGTATTGCTGCAGGATGACCAGCATGCGGTCCTTGCCCTGGAGCTTAAGCTTCTGCAGCCGTTTGCGGTCCAGTTCCTGTTCACTGCTGAGATACGGCAAGTTGGTGTACGCCTCAAGTTGGCTTTCGTATTGTTGATGCTCGTCGAGCAAGCGCCGAAACTCGATGTCTTCCTGCCGTAGGTGTGCAATCGTCGCCTCGTCAATGCCTTCAAGCATGGGCTGCTCCTTTCTCTTGCCGGCTTGCCGCAGGTGACGCCTTGCGTCGCGGCAGGCGGGCATCGGCGGGTCTGATGTAGATGGGTGTGAGATGGTAGCCGTCGTCAGAGCCGGTCGTCGCCAGACGTTCACAGCCCAAGCGGGCCACGTTGGCCGCGAGCGCAAAATCGCTGCCAAGGTCCCTGCATACCGCCAGTTCGCCCAATCTTGACGCTAAGAATTCGCCGTAGCTTTGCACCCCGCTGCCGAGAAACAAGATGCGTTCCTGAACAAGGGTGCACAGGGTGTCTGGTGCGACGGCCATTCCAGGCATGGTTTCGTATATTTGCCGGTCTTGTCGGCGGTAAAAGGCGGCATACACCTCACCGCGGCGTGCCTCGATGACGGGGCAAATCAGGCCATCCCAATCTGCGGCTGCGTCCACCAGCGCCTCGAAGGTACTACAGCCTATCAGGGGCCTCTTGTACGCCGTAACCAGACCCTGTGCCGTTGCCAACCCCACCCGCAAGCCGGTAAAAGCCCCAGGACCCAGGTTTACCGCCACACCGGCAACGTCGGCGACAGCGCGGCCCGCCCGCGCGCACAAGTCGTCGATAAGACGCACCAAATGTGAGGAGGCGGCAGATCGCGCTGGTAAGTGGGAGCGTGCGATGACTTGACCTGTTTCAACAAGGGCTGCACTACAGGAGGGGCTTGCGGTGTCGATACCGAGGATCATTATGGACGGCCCATCGTCTATTCGAGCGAAAAACGTACGTTAATCGCAGTCTGAGGAGGCGCCAACATAGCATGGTATTCGTCGCATCGTCAAGGGACTTGCCCGGCTTGGGGCAGGGCAGTACAATGCCATTTCATTTCCTGAAATAGCGATGGCGGACGCCTGTTTTGCCGATCCTGAAAAATTTGAAAGGACTGACGTGGGCAGGCTGCTGATGGTTGTCACAGCGGGGATTCTGTGTGTGTTCGCGCTGACTGGCTGCGCCTCGAAAAAGAAGACGCTGACGGCGGAGGAAATCTTGCGCTCGGGCGACACGCAACTCGGGCGCCAACGTGGCGACAAGGCGCGCGGGTTTTACCAGCAACTGCTGGAAGAATATCCCGAGAATAGATACAAGGCGGAGGTGCAATTCAAGATCGCCGAATCACTCTACAGCGAAAAGAGCTATCTTGAAGCTCGCTTCGAGTACGAGAAGTTTCTGGAGCTTTACCCCCAGCACCCGCTCGCCGCGCAGGCGCAATTTCAGATTGGTATGTGCCACGCGCAGGAAGTGAACCTGTTCGACCGCGACCAGAAGGTAACCCTGAACGCCTTGCGGACGTTTCGCCGCTTCAGGCAAAAATACCCCCAGGAGGCGTTGCTGCAGGAAGCGGAGGCGCAGATCACCTTCCTGCGCCAGCGCTTGGCCGAACACGAGTTCGACGTGGCGCGTTTCTACTACCGGAAGCAAGCCTATCAGGCAGCTATCCGGCGCCTGCTCAACCTGATTCAGGTATACCCCGATATGTCCGACACGGACGTCGCCTTTTACATGCTGGCCGACAGCTACCGTCGAGAAGAGAATTACGTCAAAGCGGCGCGCGTCTTTCGTAACCTCGTGGATCGTTTCCCCACCAGCGCCTATGTGTCCCGTTCGGCGGCGCGGTTGCGTAACCTGCCCGACACCGGTATATCGCGCGATACGGACGGCGCCGTGCCATGACATAACGCCCGCTGGTCGAGGCTTTGGAGCTTATGGCATTACAGCAATCCGATTCATCTGCATCGCAGTCACAGACGTGGCACGGGCTGAACTGGCCCAATCGGATCACCCTGATGCGCATCTTCCTGGTGCCGATTCTGCTGGTGTTTCTGATTTCGCCGCGCGGCTGGTCGCCCATCATTGCGGCGACCATCTTCCTCATTGCCGCTTTCACGGACTGGCTCGACGGCCACCTGGCGCGCAGCACGAACCAGATCACGCGTCTGGGCCAACTGCTCGATCCGATAGCCGACAAGCTTCTGGTTACCGCTGCGTTGGTATCGCTGGTGGGCCGGCAACAGGTGCCGGCGTGGATCGTGGTCATCATTCTGTGCCGCGAGCTGGCGGTTACCGGCCTTCGCGCCATGGCCGCGGACCGGCACGTCATCATTGCCGCCGAGGTATACGGCAAGTACAAAATGCTGTTCCTCATCGTTGGCGCCTTCTTGCTTGTCCTGAACCTCCCCGAGTTATACTGGCCTGGAATGATCGCCTTGGGCGTGGGACTGGTCCTGAGCGTCGTTTCCGGCATTGAGTACCTGCGCAAGTACCTGGCGCAGATTCTCTAGAAAGCCTTCGGTCATGGTCTCGAACGTCGCAGTCGTAGCAGTGGCCTACTTGCTCGGATCGTTCTCGTTTGGGCTGTTCGTGGCGAGGTGGTATGGGCAGGCCAAATTGCGGGAGAGCGGCAGCGGCAACATCGGCGCCGCCAACGTCGCGCGCACGGTGGGGCGAAGGCCGGCGCTCTTCACCCTGTTGGGCGATAGCGCCAAGGGTTGTCTGGCGGTTTTGTTGGCGCAGTGGTGGGGGGCTTCCTTAATCGTCACGGCCCTGGCTGCCTTGGCCGCCATCCTTGGCCACATGTTTCCGTTATACTACCGGTTTCAGGGCGGCAAAGGCGTGGCGACATCGCTGGGCGTTATGGTCCCTCTCTTGCCCTGGCCGACTCTGGGTGCGGTCGTCGTCTGGATGGCCGTGACGCTGTTGCTGCGTTACGTGTCTGTAGCGTCCATGCTTGCCGCGCTGATCGTGCCGTTGCTGGCATTGCTGCGGGGCGATCCACCGCCATTTGTGATGGCGGCAAGCGCCGCTGCGTTGCTCATTCTGGGCGCGCACCGCGGCAACCTGCAACGACTCATGCAGGGGACCGAATCCCGCTTGTGGTGACCCATCGAGATGGGGATATTTTGGCTTTGCAAGGAAGAGGAATCTGCTATATAGTCTCCTGCCTTGCGGGAGGCAACGCGGGTGTAGCTCAGCTGGTAGAGCACAACCTTGCCAAGGTTGGGGTCGCCGGTTCGAATCCGGTCACCCGCTTCCGCTAAGCGCTAGGCTGCGGACACTTCCTCATACATCGGCGGCATAGCCAAGTGGTAAGGCAGAGGTCTGCAAAACCTCCATCCCCGGTTCAAATCCGGGTGCCGCCTCTCACGCCTTCAGTAGATTCCTTTTTCCCCTTCAAACACAAATTCTCGTCTGCGTTTTATTGCCGGGGTGGTGGAATGGTAGACACAACGGACTTAAAATCCGTTGGACCCTGGGTCCGTGCCGGTTCGAGTCCGGCCCTCGGCATGTAGTCCGCATCGCTTCCTATTGCAACCAATCCCACGCTTTTGCTGCCTTGTTCCATCCCCACCCGGCCAGTAGGGCGCCGATCCCGTCGGCCGCCACGTCCGCTAGTTCCGCCCGCCGCTCGCTCACCAGCGATTGATGCCCTTCGTCAAGACAACCATAGGCAACGGTCGCCAGCACGCCAAATACGACCACGGCCTGCCGCGACCACGCCGGCTTCTGCAACCTCAAGCTCCGGTAGATCAATACGGCCAGACCGCCGAATACCAGCGCGTGCACCAGTTTGTCGCCAATCATGAGTTGCGGCAAATCGTCCCCTGGGATGCTGGAGACCACGGAAATGCCGGCAGCGTAGAGAACGGCCAGGGCCCACCGAACGACGATTCTGCGGTTCCTACGACTTTCGGTCGGGCTCACGGCTCAGGCGGGGGTAGTGGAACAGGGGACGCCAACGGCGAGCGTGGAGGTCGTGGTGTTTTGCTGAAGGATGAGACGGCGATAAAGCCGCACATTGTTATCGACGATAAGCGGCCAAGCGAAAGCTTGTGCCCGTTCGGGGCCGGCTTGGCGCATGGCGCTTTGCAACTGCGGGGAGGCCAGGAGGCGGGAAATGGCCTGCGCAAAGGCCCGCCAGTCGCCCGAGGGAACCAGCAAGCCGGAGTCGTCGTGAATGATCGTGGAGGCCAGGCCACCGACTTCCGACGCCACCACCGGCGTGCCGCAGGCCATCGCTTCTAATGCCACCATGCCGAATGATTCGTAGTGCGACGGCATGACGAAAACGTCGGCGGCAGCGTAATACTGAGCCAATTTTTCCTGGGGCTGCGCCTTGATGTAATGCACGTTGGTCAACCTCAATCTGTGTCCCAGCGCTTGCAGGCGGTTGAGTTCCGCCGTTTCACGCTCGTCCTGATCATCGAGTCCGCCGCCGACGACCAGAACGCAAACGTCCGGGTAGTCATGACGGATGTCGGCGGCGGCCCGCAGCAAGGTATCTATTCCTTTGGAAGGCTGTAGGCGCCCGACAGAGAGCAGGATTGGCGCCGTGGGCGGCAACGACAAGTCAGTCCTGGCACGTCGTTTATCCTGGGGCTGAAACCGCGCCATATCCACGCCGCAAGGGATCACCACCGCGTCTGCCGGATCGACGTCATAGTGCCACACCATATGCTGCTTGCTGGCAGGGCTCTCCGCCACCAAGGCGTCGCTGCCCTGGAGCACCTTGCGCTCGACCTGCAGCCGCCGTCTGGGTTCCTGCTCCCAGGGAAGCTGAGCCGCGGCGTTTTTCGGGTAACCCAGTGTATGAGACATGTGAACGATGGGCAGGCCGAGGGTCAGGCGAAGCTGCATCGCAACCCAGCCAGACAACCAGTAGTGGCTGTGGATGATGTCGTACTGCAGGGCGTGCTCGTTGATAAAGTCCTGTATACCATTAACAAATTCGGGCAGGTGGTCCCAAACCCGGTGCTTGCTGTACGGCGCCGCCGGGCCGGCAGACAGATGGATGACGCGCGCTTGATCCGCAAAATCAACCACGGTCGGATGACAAGGGTCCTGGCGGCGCGTGTAAACGTCCACGGCGATGCCTAGCTCGCTCAAGTGGCGGCTCAACTCCCGCACGTAAACATTCATGCCGCCGGTTTCGCGCCCGCCTAGGGTGGCCAGCGGACAGCTATGCACGCTGATCATGGCCACCCGCCGCGGTGGTAGCACGGGGGTTGCAACAGACCTCATACGCACGACTCCTGAACCGGACAAACGCTCCGCACCATGAACTGCGACAGCGGGCGGTCACTGGCGCCGAAGCGATACTTGTAGGCTTCATTGCCGCGCAGAAAGTCGAACGCAACGAAGCCGCGGTCGATGGCGCTGCGGATGCGGTTGGCAAACAGCACAATCCCCGCGCTCAAGGCGCCGTAGTCCGGGTGGTAACCCGAGTTATACGCCGCATAGGTGGTGCCGTAGGTCATACAGCACAGCCCCGCGATGGGCCGGTCGTCGGCGTGCAGGAAGGCCAACTCCAGCCACCCTTCCCGCCACAGCTGACGTGCCATGTCTCTGAAGAACGCCACTTTCGACGGGGTCATGAAGCCTTGCTTGTCGTCTTGCTGGCTCATGCGGTGTAGTGCAATGAAGGTATCAAGGTCCTCGTCGAGTCGCTCCGGCGCCTCGGTGACAGTGTAGGCAAGCTCGGCGGCGTTTTCGGCGCGGCGAATCTTGCGACGCAGTTCGTGGCGGTCCTTGCCGCGCAGGGTGCCCAGGTAGGCGTTCCAATCCGTGGGGAAAACGATGGTGGGACAGGTTTCGATCGTTTCGGTTTCGACCAGCAACCCCTGTTTGGTCAAGCTGTCCTGTAGCAGGGCCGCTGTCGGCGAACTGGCCGACAGATTGTTCAGGCAGATTTCCACATCTTCACTGGCTTGTGACACGAGGTAGTCCGCCATCGCCTGCACGACGTCATCCTGCTGCTGCGGAGCGATAAGCAGGTCAAAATAATCGCACAGTTCGAGATCGCCAATAAACTCCAGACGGGTGGTATCGGCGGCCGCGTTGCCACGCATCAGAGGTGCAAGCCCCTGTAACCGGCCGTCGTCGGAGCGCACCGTGAGGATCGATAACTGCCGCCCAGCCCCGAAATGGCGCCACCACGTTTCCTGCCACTGCGGCGTGAAGAACACGCTCTGAAAAGACATTTCGCCGAGCAGCCGCAGCCACTCTGGCCGAAGCGTTTGAAAGGCAGTTTCGGCCGTCAAAACGTCAACATGCATGGAGAAGTCCTTACCAGGAGGAAGGCGGCACGCGCGGCCTCGTCAACCGCGACCTGCGAATCCGTCAAGCAGGAAGCAGGTCGACCCCCGCGGCGCGGCTGAGGGACGGCCGGTACGAATAACGGACAAAACCGATAATGTTGTAATACGTGACGCGCTGAAACTCGCGAAAGCCCGCCTTGCGAACGCCGCGAATCGAAGCCACGTTGTCACTCATCACGAAAATCAAGGCGCGCCGCAGCCCGACCTCCCGGCTGTGTTCCAGAATCCGTTGCAAAACAGCCGGATAGAGATTCTGCCCGCGATGTTCCGCGAACGTAAAGGCGTCGTACAGATAGATTTCATCAGCGCGCGGGTTGATAGCGCAGCCGATCTCACCGATCTCGACCGCTTGCCCGGTAACCCAACAATACGAAACGATCTTGTTGGCGTCGTTATGGGCCGTCCAGACGAGTTCGCCGCGGTCGAATCGGGCCTGAAACAAGTACCGGTCGGTAACGTGATCGACATGGGTTTGCTCTGCCCAAGCCGCGGCGTCCAACCGCTTGTAGTCAACGGCCAGCCGGGCTTCGCACGGCGGCAGCGCGCCGGACGTGAGATCAATTTCGAACAAGCACAGTGTCTTTTTGGTCAGCATCGGCGTTATGCCTTGGGCCCTTCGGGCACCCGGCTACCCCCGGTTCTCACGTTGCCTTCACGGTCCACCGGATAACCAGCCAGCCCAGATAAAACACCGCCGCGGCTACCGCTACCCCGCCGTAGAGCAGGGCGCGGATATCCTCGGCGGTTGGGAAAATAAGCAAGAGCCACCACAGCAGTAGCAGGCCGAGAACCTGAAACAGCCGCCCGCCCCAGTACGCCACTCGCCGCAGCCACCGGGACCGCTTCTCCGATGATTCGTCACCGTGGGCCATCCGTCTGATTTTCTTTCACGCCAAACGACACGACACAACCTTCCCTTTGTCGCTCGAATCGCCGGCTGCATGTCGCTCTACAAAAGCACAAAGGAAATATGGTAGGCAGTCAGCCGCCTCCAAGCAAGCACAAAGATCAACGCACGGCAACCGCGATATCACGGATTTGCGTCTGCCGTACCAATCCTAAAACCGCCATCACCTCGCCATAAGGCAGCCGTTTATCGGCCCTGATGACCACCGAATCCTGACGGCCCGGGGTGCGATTTTCGACGAGTTTTCCCGCTATCTCGTGCAATTGTATAGGCGTTCCGTCAAGCAGCAGTGCGTTTTGCATTCCCATTTCGATAAGGTAAGACTGCGCCGTCTGTTCGGTCTCGCCGCCCGAGGCCTCCGGCAGTTGTATGTCCAAATGGCTGCCGAGATCGACAAAGGTGGTGGAGATCATGAAGAAGATCAGCAGGAGAAAGACGATATCCGTCATGGAAATGAGTTCAAACTGCCCACCACGATCGTCTTCATGACGCTTAAACCGCATCCGCCTGTCTCCTGAGTTCGCTTACTCTCTGTCGCTGCATGAGGTCTTCGACGAGTTCGAGCGCCACTTCTTCCATCTCCTGCACAAAGCGGTCCACGCGGCCGCGGAAGAAATGATACAGAGCAAGGGCGGGGATGCCGATGACAAGGCCCGACGCGGTGCTCAGCAGGGCGGCGGAGATGCCGTTTGCCACCAGGGAAGGATTGCTCGTGCCGGCTGCGGCAATGGCATTGAATGCGCCGATCATGCCGGCCACGGTACCGAGAAAGCCCAGCATTGGCGCCAGGCTCGCGACTAAGCCGAAGCCGCGGATATAGCTGCTGAGGTTGTACAGCTCAAGTTGGCCTGCGACTTCCAGCGCCTTCTCGATTTCCTCCCTGTCGGCCTCGTGACGGCCCAACCCGGCGCGCAGAATACGGGAGATGGCGGCGCGTTCCTCGTCGCAGCAGGCCAGTGCGGCTTTCACGTCACCTTTGTACCAGTGACGCCGCACCTGTGCGAGAAAGCCCGTCGGGATGATGCGCCGGCGCCGCAGCACCACGCTGCGCTCCAGCAGTAGCCCGAGGACCACCACGGAACACAGCATAAGCCCGCCCCACGAGGCCAGGGAGGCGATGGGCAGGACCAAATCGCCGAGCTGCCCGGCGGCCTCCGAAAATGACCCGGGGAACCACTCCATGGCGTCCTCTAAGCCAGCGCTTTTAAGCCACTCGTACATTGTCCGTCCCCAAGAGGCCTTCCAACTGTGCCAGCAGGTCCATGGATGGCGTGACGTTGAACTGATTGGCGGCGCGCAGACTCATCTGATCGCCATCGGCAAAGCGCAGTGCCAGCATGACGCCGCAGGTGCCGGGGGTCTGCGTCAACAGGTCACGCACTTGCCGCAGCGTGTCTTGCTCCAGATGGCACGCCAGGGTCAGCGTCAGGCGCTTGAGTTCGCCCAGCGTCGCCGCGTCCTTCAGAGGCGCGATACGTTGGGCGATGAGACGTCCGTCACTGCTGTCGCCTTCCACTTTGCCCCAGACGATGAGCGGCGCATCGCTCTCACAGGCGGTGATACTGTCTCGATAAACGTCGGGGAAAACGGTCACCTCAAAGCTGCCGTGCAGGTCCTCGATGGTGAGGAAGGCCATGCGATCACCCTTCTTGGTGAGCTGCGAGCGGTGCTGGGTGACGATACCGCCGACGGTGATCGATTGTCCGCCGTGGCACTCGGCGAGCTCGCGACTTGTCGTGCTGATCATGCGGCGCCACTCGTCCTGCACGGCTATCAACGGATGGCTGCTGAAGTAAAATCCCAGAGCTTCCTTCTCGTAGGTCAGTTGCTCACTGTTTGACCATGCCGACATGGCATCAATCTTAGGTGCCGTGGCCGCGGCACCCTCGGTGCTGTTGCCGAACAGGTTGATTTGACCCTCCTGACGGTCCGTCTGCTGGCGCTGCGCCCATTCCAGCACGGGAGCCATGTTGCCCAGCATGTCCCAGCGCGTCAGGCCCAGACAATCCAGAGCGCCGCCCTTGATCAGACCCTCGATGACCTTGCGGTTGACCTGTCGGGAATCCAGCCGCTCGCACAGATCAAAGAACGACTGATAGGGGCCGTTCGCCTCGCGCTCTTCGACAATCGACGCAACGGCATTTTGCCCGACGCCCTTGATGGCGCCTAGGCCGAAGCGCAACTGCTCCCCGCCGACCGCAAAGCCGTAGAGCCCATCGTTGATGTTGGGCGCCAGTGTCGTCAGTCCCATGTCGCGGCAGTCACCGATATATCGCATCAGCTTGTCGGTGTTTTCCATGTCACAGCCCATCAGCGCGGCCATGAATTCATTCGGAAAATGGGCCTTGAGGTAGGCTGTGCAATAGGCCAGTAGGGCGTAGGCGACGCTGTGGCTGCGGTTAAAACCGTAGCCGGCGAAGTAGGCCATCAGGTCGAAAATGCGCCCGGCCTGCTCCGCGGCGTAGCCGTTTTGCACCGCACCCTGGACGAAATGCTCGCGTTGCTCGTCCATCACCTCGGCCTTTTTTTTGCCCATGGCCCGGCGCAGTAGATCGGCACCGCCGGGGGTGAAGCCGGCCAGGGTGGTGGCGATCTGCATCACCTGCTCCTGGAAGACGATAACGCCATAGGTCGAGCGCAGGATCGGCTCCAAGGCGGGCACTTCGTAGGTGATGCTCCGCTGACCGTGTCGGCGCTCGATGAAATCGTCCACCATGCCGCTGCCCAACGGACCGGGGCGGTAGAGCGCCACCAGAGCCACCAAGTCCTCGAAGACTTCCGGCTGTAGCTTGCGAAGCAGGTCGCGCACCCCACGTCCTTCAAGCTGAAAGATGCCGACGCTGCGCGCCTCGGACAGCAGTTGGTAGGTCGGCGTATCGTCAAGGGGCAGGTTGTTGCTGTCGATCTCGACGCCCCGATTTTTCTTGATCATTTTGACTGTGTTGTGGATCACCGTGAGGGTGCGCAGACCGAGGAAATCCATCTTCAGGAGGCCCATGCCCTCCACGTCGTCCATCGTGTATTGGGTGACCACTTCGTCCTTGGCACCCTTGGCCAGCGGCACGATGTTGTGCAGGGGCTCGGGCGAAATCACCACCCCGGCGGCGTGCACCGAGGCATGTCGCGACAGGCCCTCCAGCCGCCGTGCCGTTTCGATCAGGCGTCCCACCTGCGGATCGCGTTCCTGAATCTCACGCAGCCGCGGCTCCTCCTGCACGGCGTCGTCGAGCGACACGTTCAGGCGGTTCGGTATCAGCTTGGCGATGCGGTCCACCTCGCTATACGGCATGTCCATGGCGCGCCCCACGTCGCGCAGGACGCCCTTGGCCAGCATGGTGCCGAAGGTGATGATCTGGGCGACGTTTTCGGCGCCGTATTTCTCGGTGACGTAGCGGATCACCTCGTCGCGCCGCTCCATGCAGAAGTCGATGTCGATGTCGGGCATGGTGACACGCTCGGGGTTCAGGAAACGCTCAAACAGCAGGTCGTATCTAAGTGGGTCGACGTCGGTGATACGCAACGCGTAGGCGGCCAGGCTGCCGGCCACCGACCCCCGCCCCGGTCCCACCGGGATGTCGTGCTCGCGGGCGTAGCGGATGAAGTCCCAGACGATCAGGAAATAGCCCGAATACCCGGTATCGCGGATGATGCCGAGTTCCTTGTCGAGTCGCTGTTGGTACGCTTCGTCGCTGTGTTTGCGCTCTCCGCCGCTGCGCGCCTGCACCAAGCGGTCTTCCAGCCCTTGGCGGGCGACCTGCTCCAGATAGGCGTCGAGCGGCTCGCCGTCCGGCGTCTGGTAACGGGGCAACAGGGGTTTGTCGAACGGCAAGTGCAGGTCGCAGCGCTCGGCGATCAGCAGCGTGTTGGCGCACGCCTCCGGCGCCTCGGCGAAGACGCGGTACATCTCCTCCGGGGTCTTGACGTAGAACTCCTCCTGCTCATAGCGCATGCGTTGGGTATCGTGCACGCTCTTGCCGGTGCCGATGCACATCAATACGTCGTGCGGCGAGGCGTCCTCTTTGCGCAGGTAGTGGCAGTCGTTGGTGGCGACGACCGGTAGGCCGAAGTCCTTGCTGAACTTCAGCAGTTCGGTGTTGGCCTGACGTTGGCCGTCGACGCCGTGATCCATGAGCTCCAGGTAAACGTTTTCGTGCCCCAGGATTTGGCGATAGCTGTCAATGGCGTCCGCCGCCTGCTTCATGTTGCCGTTGAGGATGTGCCCGTTGACCTCGCCCTTGAGGCAGCCGGTGAGGCCGATCAACCCCTCAGCGTGTTCGGCCAGGAGTTCCTTGTCGATGCGCGGGCGGTAATAAAAGCCCTCCAGGAACGCCTTGCTCAGGAGTCGGGAGAGATTCTGATAACCGGCGTAGTTGCTGGCCAGCAGCGTCAGGTGATGCGCCGCCGAGCCGATGCCCTGGCGGCTGCGGTCGAAACGCGTGGTCGGCGCCACGTAGGTCTCGCAGCCCAGGATCGGCTTAATGCCGCGCGCCTGAGCCGCCTTGTAGAATTTCATGGCGCCGAACATGTTGCCGTGGTCGGTGATCGCCACGGCCGGCATGCGAAGCTGCTTGGCGCGATCCAGGAGTTCGTCGATGCGGTTTGCCCCATCCAGCAGGCTGAATTCGGTGTGCAGGTGAAGATGAACGAAACTCTGTTGCCCCATGAACGCACCTTCTCCTCGAATGTGCTGTGCTACTCGGACTGATAATTCGGCGCTTCCTGCGTGACGATGACGTCGTGCACGTGGCTTTCCCGCAAGCCGGCGTTGGTGATGCGGATGAAATGGCTGTCGCGGCGCAGGGCCGCTAGGGTGCCGCAGCCGCAGTAGCCCATGCCGGCCCGCACACCGCCCACGAGCTGATACACCACGTCCGCCAGCGAGCCCTTGTACGGGATGCGCCCCTCAACACCCTCCGGCACCAGCTTGCTCGTCTGTTTCTCATCGCCCTGGAAATAGCGGTCCCCCTTGCCGCCGGACATGGCGCCGAGGGAGCCCATGCCGCGATAGGTCTTGTAACTGCGGCCCTGGTACAAAACACGCTCGCCCGGGCTTTCCTCGGTGCCCGCGAAAATGCTGCCGATCATCACGCAAGAGGCCCCGGCCGCCAGTGCCTTGACGATGTCGCCCGAGTACTTGATGCCGCCGTCGGCAATGATGGGGATGCCGAATCGCTCGCCCACCTTGACGCACTCGGCGATCGCCGTCAGTTGCGGCACGCCGATGCCCGCCACCACGCGCGTCGTGCAGATGGACGACGGCCCCATGCCGACCTTCACCGCGTCGGCACCGGCGTTGATGAGCGCGTTGGCAGCTTCGGCGGTGGCGACGTTGCCGCCGATGACCTGCAGGCCGGGGTACATCTTCTTGGCTTCCTCGACTGCCGCCAGGACGCTGGTGGCGTGTCCGTGAGCCGAATCGACCACCACCACGTCCACGCCGTAACGCTCCAGCTCCGCCAGCCGCTCGTGCCGGTCTTCCCCGAGGCCGACCGCCGCCCCGACGCGCAAACGGCCCAGGGTGTCTTTGCAAGCCAGCGGATAGCGCCGGCGTTTCTCAATGTCCTTGATGGTGATCAGCCCTTTCAGGTGAAAGGCGTCGTCCACAACCAGGAGCTTCTCGATGCGATGCTGGTGCAGCAATTTCTGCGCCTCGCCCAGGCTGGTGCCCTGCGGCACGGTGACCAGGTTGTCGGAGGTCATCAAGGCGGACAGCGGCTGCTGCAAGTCGGTCACGAAACGCAGATCGCGGTTCGTGAGAATCCCCGCCAGCTTTGGCCCTTCGGTGATGGGAATGCCGGAAATCCGGTAGCGCGTCATCACCTCGATGGCTTCCTGCACCCGTTGGTGTGGCGCCATGGTGATGGGATCTACGATCATGCCGCTTTCGGATCGCTTGACCTTGTCGACCTCGGCGGCTTGCGCCTCGATGCTGAGATTCTTGTGGATGATGCCGATGCCGCCCTCCTGCGCCAGGGCGATGGCGAGATTGGCCTCGGTGACTGTGTCCATCGCCGCGCTGAGCAGCGGGATGTTGAGTTCAAGATCGTTGGTCAGCAGCGTCGACACGTCGGTGTCGCGCGGCAGTACGTCCGAATAGGCGGGCAACAGCAGCACGTCGTCAAATGTCAAACCCTCGGGCAGGGATTCTTCGAGCATGGTGACCTCCTTCTGGAACCGTAGGCGCGGACGGTGTCCCGCTAACACCGCAGGAATTTCTTTTCGATTTCGGGCAGGGCGACGTGTAGAAGCACGGGCCGTCCGTGCGGGCATGTGAACGGCATGTTGCTGCGCGCCAAGTCGTGCATCAGGGCGTGCATCTCTTCATCTTGCAGGCGCTGGTGGGCACGAATGGCAGCGTGACAGGCGGTGACCGTCAGCAGGCGGTGGAAGAGCCTCGGCAAGCCCTCTTCAAACACGTCTTCGACGGTGGGCGAGCGCAGCGTTTCGAGAATATCCATTAAAGCAGCGGAGTAGTCACGGCTGGCAAGCACGGCTGGCACGCCGAGCAGGCGAAAGGTGTTGCCTCCAAAGTGCTCCAGACCGAAACCGAGCGATTCCAGTTGCGGCAGGCAACTTTCGACCCATTGCGGGTCGGTGGCGCCCAGGTCGAGCGTGGCCGGGAACAGGAGGCGCTGCGATGCCACCGGGCCGTCGTCCATCTGGATGCGTAGACGCTCGTACACGACGCGTTCGTGCGCCGCGTGCTGGTCAACGAACATCACACCACCCGGGTATTGTAGCAAAACGTAGGTGTCGTGCAGTTGCCCCACCGGGCGCCCTTCCAGGATGACACGATTGGCCTCCGGATAACCGGCGTATAGCTTGAGCCCTTGAGCCGGCTCGGTGGGCGCAGGCCAGCCAACAGGCGGGGAGGGATCGGGCACGTCGTCGGGTTCCACTCGCGTCTCGGCGGCACTGACCTGACCTGTTTGCCACATCATGGGCACGTTGCCACGGCCGGCCGGATCGGGGGTCGAGAATGCCGTCTGGCCGTTGCCTGCGGCGTTCGGAATGGGGGCGCTGAGACTTTCCTGCAAGCGCCGTTGGAAGAGCCGCCGCAAATGGTCGTACAAGCGCGCCTCTTGACGAAAACGCACCTCAAGCTTGGCCGGATGCACGTTCACGTCAACGTCGCTGCCGGGCAGGGTGAGAAACAGGAAGCTCACCGGATGTCGGTCTCGCGGCAGCAGCGTTCGGTATGCCTCATAGAGCGCGTGGCTGACTGGTCGACTCTGCACCAAGCGCCCATTGACGAACAGGAATTGCTGCCGCCGCGTGCCGCGGTGAAAGGTTGCCTTGGCAATAAAGCCGTGAACTTGCAGGCCGTCTGTGCTGTCCTCCAGCGGCAACAGTTCCTGCTGCAGACCCGCCCCGAAGATTGCCTCGATGCGCTCACCGAGGCTCCCTGCCGGCGCCTGGGTATGCAGCCGGTCATTCAAATGGAGGCTCATGTGGACGTGCTGCGCCAGCAAGGCCAAACCGGTGAAGCACTGGGTGATATGGCTGGCCTCAGTGGTAGGATGCTTGAGGAATTTCAGGCGGGCCGGGGTGTTGTAGAAAAGCTCGCTGACCCGTATGGACGTGCCCGGCGGGGCGCCGCAGGTTTCCACGCCTGCAAGTTCGCCGCCGTCTATCCTGACGCGCGTCGCGGCTTTGTCTGTCTGGCACCGCGTGACCAGGTGCAGGCGAGACACCGATGCGATGCTGGGGAGCGCCTCGCCGCGGAAGCCGAGGGTCGCCAGGTCGTCGAGGTCCGCCAAGGCCGTTATCTTGCTGGTCGCATGGCGGGTGAAACACCGCACCGCGTCGTCGGCGTCCATGCCGATGCCGTCGTCGTCCACCTGGATTAGCTCGACGCCGCCTTTTTGCACCGCCACCTTGATGGTTTGCGCCTGCGCATCCAGGGCGTTTTCGAGCAGTTCCTTGACGATGGAAGCCGGGCGCTCCACCACCTCGCCGGCGGCAATATGATTGATCACACCCTCGGGCAACGTCTGCACCCGTCCCATCACTCGCTCCGCTCGTGCTTTCGCAACGAATATGCCCCGTCTACGCGCGCTGGCTCGCTTCGTGGGGCTGTGGGCGTCCTTCCGCGTTTATCCGACTTATTGTTTGGCCTGAACGTAGGCTATTTGAAGCTGCGGGAGCAATTCCTTCAGAAAGCGGTCTTCCTCGGTGGTCAGATTGCCGCGAGTCTTTTCCCGCAGCATCATGATGATGTCGATGGTGTGTTGCGCCTGCGCCAAATCGACCTGCGGCTGCTGGGTAAGCGGGTTGGGCACCTGACCGAGGAAAACCATCACGTTGTTGGTCAGCATCATCACGAAGGCGGCGAAATCGACCGGTGGCAGGTCTTGCGGAGCGGTTTCCGTCGGCGGCGTTTGCGGCTGCTGGGCCGCTGCAGGTTCCTCCTGCTTGGGCGGCGGTGGCGTTTCGGGCTCGGCAGGTTCGGGCGGGCTGGCGTCAGTGACTCTTTCCCCGGAAGGCGTGAATAATCGCTTGTCGGATACGACGAACCCTTTCTCCTCCTGGTCCTCCGGCGAATGCTCCGCTGCCATGACCTTCCCTCCTACTGATGTCCTATTCTGCGTGGCGGGCAATCCAGCCGCCGCCGATGATCGTATCATCGTCGTAGAACACCGCTGCCTGCCCGGGTGCGACGGCAAACTGGGGTTCGCGCAACTCTACCCGGGCCTGCTCACCGTCAACAGGATGCACCGTTGCCGGGATGGGCTGCTGGCGGTAGCGAATCTGCACGGTGGTGTCTAACGGACGCTCGGGGGGTGTTTGCATCCAGTTCAGGCGCTCCACCATGAAGGCGTCCAGCGCCGCCTCGTGCCGTGTCCCGACCACCAGGATGTTGTCGGTCGGCTGCACGCTGACCACGTGCAACGGCTGCGCCGCGGCGATGCCCAGACCGCGCCGCTGGCCAACGGTGTAAAACGGCAGGCCCTGATGTTCGCCGAGCACCTTGCCGGAGGTATCGACGATGGGTCCCGGTCGAACCGCGTCCGCGTCCAGCCTGGGCCGCAGGAACGTCCGGTAGTCGCCGCTGGGAATGAAACAGATCTCCTGACTCTCCGGCTTCGACGCCACCTTGAGGCCGAATTGCGAGGCCATGTCCCGCACCTCGTCCTTGCTGAAATCACCGAGCGGAAACATGGCGTGGCTTAACTGCTCCTGAGACAGATCGAAGAGGAAATACGATTGATCCTTGCCGGCATCCCTGCCGCGCCGGATGTGGTACCGCCCGTCATCAGCGCACACCACGCTCGCGTAATGGCCAGTGGCCACGAAGTCGGCGCCAAGCTGCTGCGCCCGCTGCTGCAGGGCGGCGAATTTCAGGTAGCGGTTGCATTGTGCACACGGGTTGGGGGTATAGCCGCTCTGGTAGGAAGAGATGAAGTCGTCGATGACGTGCCGGGCGAACGGCTCCTTGAAATTCGCCACGTAGAAGGGGATGCCCAACTGGCCGGCGACCCGCCGCGCGTCGGAAACGTCGTCCAGCGTGCAGCAGGTTTTGTGATGCCCCTCGACGGCTTCCGGGCCGTCCCAGAGCTTCATGGTTACGCCGATGCACTCGTAACCCCGGGCGTGCAGCAGGGCGGCGCACACCGAACTGTCAACGCCGCCGCTCATTGCCACAACCACGCGCTTGTTCACGGGGATCCTTTTTTCGCTGGGGTGAGGAAAGAAAGCTGCGTATTGCCGTAACGTTTGTTTTGCCAAAGTCTGTAGCCCGGCACAGCAAGCGGCTCACGCGGCACGGCGTGCTGCCAAACGATCAGGCCATCGGGTGCCAGGAGGCCGTAACCGTCCAAGGTGCTGAGCGTCGCCTCTGCCAAATCCGACGCGTAAGGCGGGTCGAGGAAGAGAACGTCTACTTGCTGAGTCGCCGGCAGCTTCCGCACCGCCTGGGGCAGTGCCGCTGCCACGATGGTTGCCTGTGACTCGACACCGCAACGGCTGACGTTGGCGCGTAGGGCCAGCAGGGCGCGACGGTTGCTCTCAACGAAATAAACGTGCCCGGCGCCCTGGCTCAGAGCCTCCAGACCCACGCTCCCGGTGCCGGCAAACATGTCTACGAAGATACAACCGGGAATCCATTCCCGCAACGTGTTGAAGAGGGCTTGTCGGACCCGCCCGCTGGTGGGCCGTACCTGTCGTCCGGGGACTGTTTGCAGGCGGTGCCCCTTGGTGTTTCCGCCCCCGATGCGCATCCGTTTTCTTCCCGCAGGTCGGCGATTACCAGTCCAGGGTGGGGAGCAGACGAACCGCTTCCTTGGCGTGATAGGTGAGGATCATGTCGGCCCCGGCGCGCTTGATACTGGTCAGGGCTTCGAGGATGGCGCGCGACTCGTCTAGCCAGCCGTTCGCCGCCGCCGCTTTGATCATGGCGTATTCGCCGCTGACGTTGTAGGCCGCCAGGGGAACGTCCGTTGTCTGCCGAACCCGTGCAATGATGTCGAGGTAGGGTAGGGCCGGCTTGATCATGACGATGTCGGCGCCTTCTTCGATGTCGAGCCGCACTTCCCGCAACGCCTCACGGGCGTTGGGCGGCGCCATCTGGTAGGAACGCCGGTCGCCGAACTGCGGCGCCGACTGTACGGCCTCCCGGAAGGGGCCGTAGAAGGTCGAGGCGTACTTGGCAGCGTATGCCATGATGGGAATTTGCGCGTAGCCCTTGCCGTCGAGGCTGGCGCGGATGGCCTGTACCCGGCCGTCCATCATGTCAGACGGCGCCACCATGTCGGCGCCGGCTTCGACGTGCGAAAGCGCGGTGCGGCACAGCAGGTCCAGGGTTGCGTCGTTGGCGATGTGCTCGCCTTCCACGACGCCGCAGTGGCCGTGGTCGGTGTATTCGCACAGGCACACATCGGTGATCACCAATAAGTCGGGCACGGCTTTCTTCATGGCCCGAATCGCCTGCTGCACCGCGCCAGAGGCGCTGTACGCCTCCCTGCCAACGGCGTCCTTGCTCTCGGGCAGGCCGAAAAGCAGCACCGCTGGAATGCCGTGGTCTGCGACGTCCTTGACCTCCTCGACAGCCATATCGGCGGACAGGTGATACTGGCCGGGCAGCGAGGAAATCTCCTGGCGCACTCGGCTGCCCGGCGTGATGAACATGGGGTAGATGAAATCGCTCGGGCTCAACGTCGTCTCTTGCACCAAACGGCGCCACCCTTGCCGCTCACGCAACCGACGCGCCCGGTATGCTGGGAAACGCATGGTCTGCCTCCTTGCTGTGAACCTTGCCTATTTCGCCTCTGAATTTGCGCGAAGGAACGCGCTGTAACCCGCTTCGTCGAATGTGCCGGCGGCCAGTTCTATAACAGCCTGAGTCGCGGCCTCCTCCGTAGCAATGAAGTTATAACCATTCAACTCGAGAAACAGAATACCGACCACGAATCCTGTGCGCTTGTTACCATCGAAGAATGGATGATTGCGGAGGATACCAGCCGTGTATGCCGCCGCCATGTCGATGAGATTGGGATTATCCGCGTAGGCGTAAAGTTGCCGTGGCCGCGCCAGAGCGGATTGTAGCAAGCCGTTGTCACGTAACCCTGTTGCGCCACCGTCCAACGCAAGAAGGCGGTCGTGCAGTTCCAGCACGTCCCGCGTTTCAATCCAAACCGGTTCCGTCACTTGGCCAAAACGTGCAGCGTATTGCGATAGCGGCCGATGACGTCTTCGGCTTTGGCCATCCTTTCTTCAAAGCCAGGATTATTGGGCGTTGGGTCGGTTAGGTCGAGGCCAAACACTGCAATGCGAACATCATATTGGGTTTCCGCCTCAAGAGCCTGCGCTTTGTCTTTCAGAATTGTAACGAGTTCTGGAAACTTGATTCGTTCTTTGGTTTCAGGGTGTTCCCAGTGCTTCTTTTTTCCGTGATAAGTCAGTAACAGGCAACCGGCCTTGCAGTTCGCATGTCGTAAATACTTCCCTACCAATTGGTCCCGGAGGGCTTGTACAAAATTGGTCAATGTCCAGCCCTTGTCCGCGATCTTCACTTCAATTACGGCTTTCTGGTCACCCTTGGTAGTCGAGAGCCGAATGTCGGTACGCTTCCCATCGGCTACCTCTTCTTCCCGCGTTACCAAGTAGGCACCGTTCGCTTTCTCCTTGATTCGCCGGGCAAGCGTGCGTTGCATCTCCGATTCCGCGTCGATTCTCTGAACCGTTCGCCGATCTGAGAAATCGTTGTGGGCGAAGTCATGTTGGAGGTCGTCCAGCCGATCCATCATAACGGCAAACAGGCCATCCCTGTCTTTCGGAGGAGCCTCGTAACGATCTTCAAGGTCAGTTACGTCCTTGGCATCAAACGGTGGAAACTCAGCGTCAGTGGCCGCTCGTTGCCGAGCCAGTAGCCGCAGCCGATCCTTGCAGTGCGCGAAATCCTGCTCCTCAGCGAGTTCCAGGACGATACGGCGGGCCTCGGCTCCAGGCGTGTCGAGTAACCAGGAGAGCAGGGAGTTCCGAGCCGTTTCAGCGTTATCCCGTGCGTTCGGTGTATACACCACTTCGTGAATCTCATCTTCCTCTGGTCGGATGAACGCGTAGGCATACCGGACAAGTTGACCAAGGAGACGAGCGCGTTGACCCGTATCCGTGATCTCGAAACCAATGGGGTCGCGCCCACCAAACAGTGCGGCGAGTGTCTCGACCGCGCGTTTGCGAGTGCCGGGGTCATTGCCGTCCGCGAATTGTCCGATCAAAGCCTGCGTCCCCCGTACCGCATCAAACTGGAACAACCCCCTGAGCCAATTTAGTGCCAGTGGGCCGGTTGGATCGGCTTCGTACCGATGGGCACACATCTGCGCGATTGCTCCCCGGTCCGCCCCATCATTTGCGTTGCGCAGAATGCGTAGTACGTGATCGAGATGGTGCGCCAGGTTCGGCCCCGAATCCTCCGTGCAGGGCTCGGGCCACGATTCCAGTTCAGTTATCAGACGAGGGATGACAAGTCGTTTGAGGTTACTGTCCGCATACACGAGATTCTGGAGGGTTGACAGCTGACTGTGAGAACCCCCGACCCTCAGTTCCGCACTCACTTCGCCGCCAATCACCGCCTCCACTTCCTGGGGATGGAATTCCGCCAAATCCGAGATGAAGGGCGAGAAGCCGTTCCATTCGATGGTGGCGTAAGCCGTTGCCGTGCGGGCCTCGGCAGGGGACAAGGCAGCCGTCCAGCCTGGCTTTGAAGCCTCTGCGAGGAGCCCCTGAAGTCCGTAAATCCAGTCATGGGGCGTACTGCCGCTCTCGTTGACCGGCCGCGCGGACCACAGGATTGGCAGAGTAGTACGCCAGAATTCTTGGAACGCTGTCTCGGCGAGGTTGACGACTTCCAACCCAAATGCCTGTACCAGCGCGTCCTTGTCCCACAAGCCGTAACGACTCTGGTTTGGTCTGGCTGCACGGAGCCACTGGTATAGGTTGTGTATCGTGCTTTTCAACTTTTCCGCCGAGAAGGCGTCAGCAGGATCGACAAGCATTTCCTTACGCCACTTCTTCCAATCTTCCAGGCGCTGCGCTTCACGGTCGTCCCGAGCACCGGCTGCAACCCGCGCCTTTTGTTCCATCCTTTTGACTTTTTCGTCCTGCTCGCGCCACGCTGTCCATTCCGCCAAGACCCGTCCGAAGGACGTGGCGTCCTTAAACTTCGCACGAAGACGATCAAGTTCCGACGCAGCTCCCGCTCGTCGAAGCCAGCCCCGCAAGAGGGCATGAAGGGCAACGACTTGTCGTTCCGGGCGGCTCTCGTCTTCGAGGGCTGTTTCGAGCCAGGGCCGGTCTGCATCCACGAGGGCACCTACAAGGCCATCCATCTCCACATGATGGAGTCGTAACCGGTCGTCGTCAGACGGGACGACCTTGTCCATGAATGCCAACTCAGCCCAAAAGGCATCGTTTCGCCAGTTTGAGTTCGTGTCGAAGTGCGTCCTAAGCCTGCCAACCGGCTCCTGCCTGCCCGATTCCTTGCCACCAAATCGGCAGGCGATGACGCAGGCGCGGATCAATTCGTCGGAAGGGCTGCGTGAAACCTCGGGCAACTGCCGTTCGCACAACCTTGCGAGTTCCGGCGCAAGGTGTTCAAACTCGCTTCGGATATCGTATAGTCCCTGTGTTTCCTCGCGTCCGTGCCAGATGAGGTCTACCAATTTTCCCCGCAGGTCGACGGCCTGCGCCGACCCAGGCTCGATAGTCTGGACGATCTGCCGCAATGCCCAATCAAAGTCCCGAGCCACTTGGTCTGATTCGCGGGGCCACTCCTCAATCAGCGTGGCCAACTCTTTGACCGTGATGATGTCCGGAAACAGATCCGACGCGACGCCGTACACGATTTCAGCGGGCCAGGACTCCGGATAGGCCAGCATCTCGTTCGCTAGCTCGCGAACGCTGTCGTCGCATCCGCAGGCCAGAAGGGCTCGGACCGCGGCAATCCGATGGGCGGGGTCCCAATCCGTTTTGCGGGCAGCAACATCAGCCAAATCCGCACAATCCCTGATCGATCCCTGCCAAATCAATTGAAGCAGCAAGCCACGAACATCGTGGTTCGCCGGCTCGTCTCCCCAACATTCTCGTATTACCGGTGCGAGTTCCGGGTGTGACAGCCTGAGGACGTTGTCGATTGTGAAATCCAGGCCGCGCCAATCTCCCTGGCCGTACCTGCCAACAAACGCTCGCAGGAGGTCGCTTCGCGTGGCAAGGTCGAGTGTCCCCGGATCGCCAAAAGAGATCAGCGTTTCCGGCTCGCGCTCGATCAGTTCTTTGCGTACGGCATCATCCCAGAGAGCGAGCCATGCAGTGATCGCGCGCATCGAGGGTAGCACCACCTTGACGCCGTAGCGTTCCGCGAACAACAGACGGAACAATGCCTTTGTGGACATACCGTCTTCGCGCAGGGCACGCAGGCGTCGAGCAGCGAGATACTCCTGAACGGAACGGTGATGGAAGCGAACGCGCCCGTAGGTCGCGGGATCGAAAAGAGCGCGTCGAAGCAGCGCCTGACGTTCCGCTTCCGTCCAGTCGGTAAGGATGTCTGCAGCATCAAGAATGCCTTTCGCCGATCGGATGTCCGGCGCCTGTTCGGGGGATCGGATGGTCCGTGTGCGGGTGAGGGCCAAGGCAAGCGCAAGGCGTTCTGCCCCAAGCTGAGCCTTGGCGTCGGGGAGAACGCCGCTGTCGGGTCGATCAGGGCCATCCTTCAGCTTGGCCGCGACGTTTGCCTCGTGCTGCTGTGCCCGAGTGCCGAGGCAACTCGAGTTTATCCACGCCGTGATCAGATCGCTCAAGTCCAAGGGCCGTTGGGCGAAGGTCCCGGCATTCTCTCGGTCGATTTCATTGAGAAAGCCCGCCGCGTCGTTCACGCCGGATTGTTCCGCGAAGAGCCTGATCTGCGTACGGTTCATCGGAAGCATTCTTACGATTCGTACGCCTTCGCGATCCGCGGAGTCTTCGCCTTCGTCGCGATAAGGGCTCGTGTGGCCGAAGTCTTTCCTGAGCGCCTGGATGAACATTTCCTCGGATGGTTGAAGGGAAGCGTGGCCGCTTCTCTGCGGCACCGGCAGTGCATTCTGGACCGTGTCCAAGTCCACGATGGGGCGCCAGTCACTGGGACGACAGGAGATGATTACTCGGGCACGATCGAGGAGACCATTCAGGTCTTTTGAGAGTCGATTAAGCGCGCGGCCGAGCTTTCCTCCGGTAAGCTTCAACTCATCCACCGCGTCGAGGAAAAACCAAGCCGTTTCTTGGCCATTCGCTCTCCACCGTTTGAAGCTCTCCTCCTCGTCCGGCGAGAGGATGTGGACCACACGCTCTCGTTCCAGGTCATCCAACGCCACGAAAAACGCGAACCGTCCCTCTTGAGCGAGGCGTTTCGCCTGTTCTTCCATCTCCTTGGTTTTCCCGCTACCCGCCTCGGCGAGAAGGACCACCCGCATAGACTCCAACAACTTGGACCAGCCGAAACTCGGGCCGGATTCATGTTCACTTAATGAGACAAGGTGCTCCGTCTCTTCGAGTTCAGCGTCTCTTGGCACGTCGTGAAATTGCCGTTGGAGATCAACGAATTCCATCATGTGTGTCCTGGGCTTCACTGCGCCGCTAGGGGTTCATTTGGAGGCTGGCGAGCATGTCTACATTTAAATGAGTGTTCAGGGAGAAACCGTAAGGGTTCTCGGCTAAAGCGCTTGCAGAATGTCACCGGCGCCGTCGGCGTGCAACTGCGCGGCCAAGCGTTCGCCGAGCGGTACGGCTTGGTCGAGCGGGCCGGTGATCTCCCGGCGCAGCGCGCGCCTACCGTCGGGGCTGCTGACCAGGGCTTGCACGTGCAGGTGCTCATCCTGGCACTGGCCGAGCACGGCAATGGGCACGCTGCAGCCGCCGCCCAGATGCCGGAGCACGGCGCGCTCGGCGGCAACGGTGCTGGCCGTGGCGGTATCGTTCAACGGCGCCAACAGGTCGTCCACCCAATGCCCGGCAACCGTTTCCAGCGCCAGAGCGCCCTGCCCCGCGGCTGGCAGCATCACGTCAATGGGCAGCAATTCGGTGATTTCCGACGCCAAACCCAGGCGGCTCAGGCCCGCCGCTGCCAGCACCACGCCGTCGACGTCGCCCTGGCGCAGTTTGCGCAGCCGGGTGTCAACATTGCCGCGCAGGTCGCAGACCTGTAGCGCCTCGGAGAAGGCCAGCAACTGGGCCTGCCGACGCAGGCTGCCGGTGCCGATACGCCACGGCCCGTCGAATTGTGTCAGCCGCCGGCCGTCCTTGCTGACGAACGCGTCCCGCACCTCGGCGCGCGGCGGCACGGCACCGACGTGCAGCCCCTCCGGCAGGTCCGTTGGCATGTCCTTCATACTGTGCACCGCCACCTCGATCTCCCCACGCAGGAGCGCCTCTTCGATATCCTTGACGAACAGTCCCTTGCCGCCGATCTGCGGCAACGGGTCGTGGCGGTTGCGATCGCCCGCTGTTTTAATGACGACGATTTCAGTACGCAATCCGGCGTGGTGGTGTTGCAGGGCCGTTGCCACCCAGCGCGCTTGCCAGAGGGCCAGCGGACTGCCGCGGGTTCCGATACGAACGTGGGCCTTTGGGGGTGTCACGGCGAGGGGTCCAGATCGAAGAGATCACGGAGGAGTTGCGCTTCGTTCTGCGCCTGCCCGGCGCTGGCGCAGCGCTTCAGGTGCACCGTCGGGGCGTGCAGGAATTTGTTGGTAATCGCCACCGTCAGGGCCTCGATGACACGACGCTGCCGCTCGTCATGCGGTCCCAGCTTGGCGAGGGCTTTGTCAAGTTCGCGCAGCCGCGTTGCTTCCGCTTGTTGCCGCAGCGCCACGATGGTCGGCACCACGTCGCGGGTGGCGAGCCATTGTCGGAAGTGGCGCACTTCCTGCCAGATCATATCCTCAGCCGCCAGCGCTTCCTGCTGGCGTTCGCGGCGATTGGCCGCCACGACGTTTTCCAGGCCGTCGATGTCGTAGAGGAAAACGTTTTCCAGCGCGTTGACTGCCGGGTCGATATCGCGCGGCACGGCAATGTCGATGAAAAACATGGAGCGCCCGCGCCGCGTCCGCATGGCTTCCTGCACCATGCCGGGCGTGATGACGAGGTTCGGGGCGCTGGTCGAGCTGACGACAATATCGGTTTGCGCCAGGTGTTCGGGAAACTCGTCCCAGGGGATAGCCTTGGCGGAGAGGCTCTGCGCCAGCTTTTCGGCGCGCGCCGTCGTGCGGTTCGCCACGAAGACCTCACCCACCCCCTGCCGGACGAAGTGGCGCGCGGCCAACTCCGAGGTTTCGCCGGCGCCAAGAATCATAACCGTGTGGCGACGCAGATCCTCGAAGATTTTCTTCGCCAATTGCACCGCGGCGTAGCTGACGGACACGGCGTGGTCGCTGATACCCGTTTCGCTACGGGCGGCCTTGGCGACATTGAAGGTGCGTTCAAAGAGATGGTGGAAGATGGTGCCGGTTCTGCCGGCATCGCGGGCGGCGTAGTAGGCGGATTTCACCTGGCCGAGGATTTGCGGCTCGCCCAGGACCATGGAATCCAGGCTGGCGGCGACGCGAAACAAATGGCGCACCGCCTCCAACTCGCTCAGATAATAGAGGCAGGGAGCGAAGTCTTCTCGGGCCAAGGCGTGATAGGCGGCCAGGAAACTCTCGCACCCCGAGTTGCAAGCCGCCACGTCGCGGCCCTGCATGTAAAACTCGACCCGATTGCAGGTGGACAGGATCACCAGCTCCTCGACCTCCGGCGTCCGGAACGTCGTCAGGGCGTCGGCGAGCGCGGCGTCGGAAAACGCCAGGCGTTCCCGAACGGCCACCGGCGCCGTCGTGTGATTGAGCCCAACCAAGGCAATCGCCATGCTTCGCAACCCTCCTCAGCCGTCTCTTTTCACAAGGCGTGAACGAAATAGGAGACGAGCACCACGACAAATCCCCCCACCGCGGCAAACGCGGCTTTCTTGCCCCGCCATCCCAGCGCGAAACGACCTGCCAGCAACAGCGCGTACATCAGCCAGGCGAGCAGCAGGGGCAGCGACGTGAGGCTCCAGTGCAGATAGGAGCCGTGCAGATATTTGGCCCACACCGAGCCGGTGACAATGCCCTGGGTCAGCAGCGGAAAGCCCAGAATCAGCGCCCGCCCGTTCAAGTCGTCCAGCAGTGAAAGCGACGGCAGGCGGTAGTACAGGGCGCCGGGGCGTTTCGACTTCAGTTGATTTTCCTGCATGAGATACATCACGCCGGCGCAAAACATCAGCGTCAGCGCCGCATAGCCGAGCAGGGCCATAAAGATATGAATGCCCAACCACAGGTTGCGGAATGCCGTGGGCAAGGTTGTAGGTATGATTTCGGGCACCCCCGACACCGCTGCGGCGAGGAACGCCAACGGGACAATGAAAGCGCCCAGCGCATCAATGGGATAGCGCCATACGGTGATCAGGTAAACGGCGATAATCGCCCAGGACAGCAGCCCCAAGTAGGCGTAAACGTGATCCCAGGAAAGGAACGTCTGCGTCCACAAACGGTAGCCCAACAAGAGGGTTTGCAGGACGAAGCCCCCCGCCAGCAGCCCGCTGGCGAGCTGGTATATCCAGCGCCGGCGGAGGCCGAGATGAAACCAGAAGGTGAGCGAGGCCAACAGGTATGCGAGGAGGACGACATGGAAAAACAAACTGTTCATTAACATGCCACAGACAACGGACGGCGGCTATTTCCAATCGCCGGCCGTGGTTCGGAATGCATCACGTACAAGCCGAGTTAACGTCTACAATCATGCTTCGCTGCATCGGGCTTTGTCAAGCGAGGCTCATCGCCCTATCGTGAGCGGTGCTTCACGCATCCCGTTGAATCGTGGCGGTTTCTTACAAGGGGAATTGGATGCAAGGTGGCGCGTCAGTAAATTCAAGAAATTCAGTACATTACAAGAATTTTGAGGCTTGACACTCTTTCGAGAAATGTGCTACGGTAAGCGCCCCACATCGAGGGGTGGAAGGATTTGCCTGAGCACTGTTTGAATGGGAGAAGGAGGGCGGGTTCCCTATGGAAGACTTCCCGGGCAAGAGAGAAGGAAAGAAATCCATTCGCGACACGGTGCGTAAGTTCTCCATTGACACGCTTCGCTCACAAGCCTCCGTTCGGAGCAAACTCATTCAATACGAGTTGGAGATCAAGGACCTGCGAGAGAAGATTCGGCATGTCCAGCACAATTCCGAGCACGTCGAACGGCATCTGGAGAAGACGCTTGGTCATTACGAAGCGCTCAAGCGCAAATACCATCAGGTCGTTGAGCAGTTGGGGCAGGGCAGGCGGCAAAACGAGAAGCTGGTGCACACGCTTCGGGAGGCGAAGGAGAATATCAGCACCCTGAAGAAAGAGGTGGAAAAGCTGTGCATGCCGCCGAACAGCTACGGCGTGTTCCGGCAGCGCAACAAGGACGGCACTATCGACCTGGACCTCGACGGCCGGCATTTGCGCGTCAACATTCACCCCAAGCTGGAATTCTGTGAATTTTCCCCCGGTCAGCTCCTTGTTCTGAATGAATCCCTGAACGTCATCGAAGTGGGCGAGTACGAGAATCGCGGCGAAGTGGTGCGCCTGCTGGACCGGCTCGATGACAGCCGCGTGCTGGTGATTGGGCGTGCGGACGAAGAGCGGGTGGTCATGCTGACCGAATACATGCGCGACGTGCATCTGGACGTGGGGGACAATCTGCTTTTGGAGCCGCGCTCCAGCTACGTGCTGGAAAAGCTGCCCAAGTTCCAGGTTGAGGAGGTCGTCCTCGAAGAGGTGCCGGATGTGTCCTATGACGACATCGGTGGCCTCGACGAGCAGATCGGCGAGCTGCGTGACGGTATCGAATTGCCGTATTTGTATCCCGATGAATTTCGTGAGCACCGCCTGCGGCCGCCTAAAGGCGTGTTGTTATACGGCCCGCCCGGCTGCGGCAAAACACTGATCGCCAAGGCCGTGGCCAACAGCCTGGCGCAGAAGCTATCGGAGCGCACCGGCGTCGAGGCGCGCAGTTATTTCCTCAACATCAAGGGCCCGGAACTGCTCAACAAATACGTTGGCGAGACCGAATCCAAAATTCGCGAAGTGTTCAACAAGGCGCGCGAGAAGGCGAACGAAACGACCCCCGTCATCGTGTTCTTTGACGAAATGGATGCCCTGTTCCGGGTGCGCGGCTCGGGTATTTCGTCGGACGTGGAAATCACCGTGGTGGCGCAATTTCTATCCGAGCTCGACGGTTTGGAATCGCTGGAAAACGTGATCATTATCGGCGCCAGCAACCGCCAGGATCTGATCGATCCGGCGGTCTTGCGGCCTGGCAGGCTCGATATCAAGATCAAGGTCGATCGCCCCGGCAAGGCCGCCGCCAGAGATATTTTCTCCAAATACCTGGTGCCCGACCTGCCGTTGCACGAAGACCTGCTGCGGCATTGGAATGGCGACCGGCAAGCGGCGGTGGCGTGGCTCATCGAACAGGCCTGCGAGCACATGTACAGCACCCGCGACGAGAACCGGTTCTTGGAAGTGACCTACGCCAAGGGTGACCGCGAAGTGTTCTACTTCAAGGATTTTGCCAGCGGCGCCATGATTGAAAACATCGTCGCACGAGCCAAAAAGATAGCTCTCAAGCGCCACCTGGCGACGCAGGAGAAAGGGCTCAAATCCGAGGACCTGATCGATGCCGTCAAAGGGGAATTCAAGGAGAACGAAGACCTCCCCAACACGACGAACCCCGACGATTGGACGCGCATCTCGGGCACCAAGGGTGAAAGGATCGTCAACATCCGGACCTTGGTCGGCTCGACGGCGCCGCGTGCGCAGCCGGTCGAAGACATCGCGCCGGGTCAATATCTCTGAGGCTGAGCGGGCTTCGCGGAGGCGGCATGGCATTCCCCAAGATTATCGGTTCGGAAACGGAATTCGGCCTTACCGTGCAGAACGACCGGGATTTCGACTCGATCGCCACCTCGTTGTTGCTGGTCAACAGCTACAACACCGATCAGTCGTTGAGACTGTTGTGGGATTACGATCAGGAAGAGCCGTTGGTGGACGCGCGGGGCTTTGAACACGACGAGATGTGCGAGGTGCCCGATCAGCAGGACAACATGGCGCTGAACAAGATCCTGAACAACGGCGCGCGGTTTTACGTAGATCACGCACACCCGGAGTACTCGACGCCGGAGTGCTCGAACGTTTTGGATCTGTTGCGCTACGAGAAGGCCGGGGAGCGCATCCTGAACCGCAGTTGCGCCGCCGCGAACCAACTCATCCCGAACGGCCACACGATCATCGTTTACAAGAACAACAGCGACCGCAAAGGCAGCAGCTACGGCTACCACGAGAACTATCTTCTGGATCGTCGTACGCCCTTCCAGTTGCTGGCGGAACACCTGATGCCGTTTCTGGTGACGCGCCAGATCTACAGCGGCGCCGGCAAGGTGGGCTCCGAAAACGGCGCCGAGCCGGTGCCCTACCAGATCTCGCAGCGGGCGGATTTCTTCGAGACCGAGATGGGCCTTGATACGATGGTGAAGCGCCCCATTATCAACACCCGCGACGAGCCTCACGCCAACCGCGACCGTTATCGCCGTCTGCACGTGATCATCGGCGATGCCAACATGTCCGAGTACACTACTTACCTGAAAGTGGGCACAACGCTCCTCGTGCTGGAGATGATCGAGGAGGGTTTCCTGCCGGCCCCCTTGGCCTTGCGCAATCCGGTTCGGGCGCTGCGGGACGTGTCGCACGACCTAACGTGCAAGCTCACCCTGCCCATGCGCAACGGCACCAAAATGACGGCCATCGACATCCAGCGCTGCTTTTGGGAGGCGGCGCAGCGCTACGTCGAAACGCACCCGGATTGCCACCCTACCTATCCCGGCGTGGTGCGCGAGTGGGGACAGGTGCTCGATTGCTTGGCGGCCGACCCGATGGACTTGCACCGCGAAATCGATTGGGTGATGAAGATGCACCTGATGCGCAATTACATCGACCGCCGCGGCAGCGACTGGGACGACCCGCGTGTCGCCATGATGGACCTGCAATATCACGATATTCGCCCGGAGAAGAGCTTGTACGCCATTCTGGAGCGCAACGGCGCCGCCCGCCGCATGCTCAGCGAGGCGGAGATCGTGCATGCCATGGATGAGCCGCCGGAAGACACCCGGGCGTACTTCCGCGGGCAGTGTCTGAAGAAGTTCAAGCACCAGATTTTCGGCGTCAACTGGGACTCCATCTCGTTCAACCTCGGCGACGGACCCATCAAGCGCATCATGATGGACGAACCCCTGCGCGGCACCAAGTTGCACGTACAACAGTTGCTCGAACGCTCGGAGACCGCGGCGGAACTGGTCGAAAATATCGTTACATAATCCGCTCACGGGCGGGCTGGAAGGAGTGCTCATGATCGTCAAGCAGACCCCTGGAGATACGGACCGTTGGTACGGAATCGTCACCTGCGCCGAGGGTGGACAGCAGCGCGGCACCCGGCGCAGCGACACGCAGACGGACAGCACGACGACTCCGGCGAGCGACCTGTCGGAGAAGGGCGACAAGCTGAAAGACGAGCTGGACGCCTTGATTGACGAGATCGACGAGGTCCTCGAAGAGAACGCCGAGGAGTTCGTGAAGAATTACGTGCAGCGAGGGGGAGAATAAGGTGTCGTTGTGGTCAGGCAGCTATAAGGGATCGAGTTTCTTCGATCTGTTGCGGCACGATTTTCCGCACATGCTGCCGTTGCAACATTTGCCCCAGATACCCGCTGGCGAGTCGCGGCTGCTGGAGACGTTGCCTTTCGCCACGACCATCCTGGCGCTGCGTTTCGCCGACGGCGTGGTGATGGCGGGCGACCGGCAGGCCACCGAGGGCTTCGAGGTGTCGTCGCGGCGCATTGAGAAGCTCTACAACGCCGATAGCCACGCCGTCGTCGCCATGGCTGGGGTCGCCGGGCCGTGTTTGGACATGGCCAAGTTGTTCCAGATCGAGATGGAGCACTACGAGAAGATCGAGGGCGCCCCGCTGACTTTGGAAGGCAAGGCGAACCGCCTGGGACAGATGGTCAAGCAGAACCTGCCGGCCGCTTTTCAGGGGCTGGTCGTGGTGCCGATTTTCGCCGGTTACGATGTCCACGCCGAGCAGGGCCGCATTTTCAAGTACGACGTGACCGGCGGGCGCTACGAGGAACGCGAGTTCTACGCCACCGGCTCCGGGGGAAAAGAGGCCCGCAGCACCTTGCGCAAGCTGTACAAGGATAGTCTGTCACGCACCGAGGCGATTGCCCTGGCACTCGAAGCCTTGGTGGATGCCGCCGACATAGACGTCGGCACCAGCGGGCCGGATTTGGCACGAGGCATTTATCCGTTGGTCAAGATCACCACCCTTGACGGTACCGCGGACGTGGACGACGAGGAATTGTGCGCGGTGAGCGAGAGGCTGCTCAGCGTCGTGAAAGGCTAAGTACATGGCCGTTCCCTTCTACGTCTCGCCTGACCAGGTCATGCAGGACAAGGCCGAGTATGCCCGCAAAGGCATCGCCAAGGGCAAGTCGATCGTGGCCATGGAGTACGCCGGCGGCTTGCTGCTGATGGCCGAAAATCCGAGTGTGTCCCTGAACAAGATTTCCGAAATTTACGACCGCATTGCCTTCGCCGGCGCAGGTAAATACAGCGAATTCGAGAACTTGCGTAAAATCGGCATCCGCTACGCCGATATTACCGGCTATGCCTCCAGCCGCCGTGACGTGACCACCAAATCGCTGGCCAAGGGATACTCCGATCTCATCGGCACGGTCTTTACGCGCGATCCGAAGCCGTTGGAGGTAGAGATTCTGGTGGTGGAGGTTGGTGAGGCGCCGGCTACCAATCAGATGTACCACGTGTCGTTCGACGGCTCCATCAGCGACCGGCAACAGTTTGCGGTCATCGGTGGCCATTCGGATCGCATCGTGGCCTATTTGCAGGATCACTACGCCGCCAACCTGAGCCTGCCCGAGGCCCTGCGGCTCAGCCATCGCGGCGTCGTGGCCGGCTACGAGCGGCCGCTGGAGGAGGCCAGTGTCCTGGAAGTCGGTATCCTCGACCGCGAGCGCGTCGGCCGCAAGTTTTATCGGATGCCGCCAACCGACGTTGCCGAGGCCATGGCCGTTGCTGGCGATGAAGTTGAAGCGCTATGAAAAAACGCATTTACGGCCTTGAAAATGAATTCGGCATTTCCTTCACGGCGAACGGCCGCCGCTCCCTTCCCTCCGAAAAAGTCGTTCGTTACCTGTTTGAAAAGTTGATCACGACTGAGGGCTTCCTCAACGTTTTCCTGGAAAACGGTGCCCGTTTTTACCTCGATACCGGCTGCCATCCCGAGTACGCCACGCCCGAGTGCGCCAGCCCGCAGGACGTGGTCGTCTACGACAAGGCCGGCGACCGCATTCTCGAAAACCTGCTCCAGCACGCCCAGAACAAGGTGCGTGAGGAGGGCTTTCCCGGCGAGCTGGCGATTTTCAAGAACAACACCGATTTTGTCGGCAACTCCTACGGCTGCCACGAGAATTACCTCGCCGAGCGGACCTCGGACTTCTACTACATGGCCGAGCAGCTCATCCCGTTCCTGGTCACCCGTCAGATCTTCACGGGCTCCGGCAAGGTCTTCCGCACCCGCCGCGGCACGGTCTTTCACATCTCGCAGCGCGCCCAGCACATCCGGCAGAAGATTTCCGGCACCACGACCAACGAGCGCAGCATCATCAATACCCGCGATGAACCGCACGCCATGAAGGAAAAGTACCGCCGCCTGCACATCATCGTGGGGGATTCCAACATGTCGGAGTTCACCACCTATCTGAAGGTCGGTACCACCGCCATCGTGCTGCAGATGATCGAAGACGATTTCATCACCCCGCGGTTTGCCCTGCGCAACCCGGTGCGGGCCATTAAGGACATCTCGCGCGATCTGACTTGCCGCGAGTCGGTGCCGCTGAACAACGGCAAGCGCTATTCGCCCCTGGAGTTGCAGAAGCAGTATCTCGAACTGGCCCACACTTATTACAGCACCCGCAAGATGGGCGCACTGGCCGCCGACATCCTGCAGAAGTGGGAGTACGTGCTCACCAAGCTCGCCGAAGAGCCCCTGCAACTGCACCGCGAGATCGACTGGGTGATCAAGATGCACCTGCTCAAGACCTACGGCGAGCGTTCTCGTATGGCCGCCGAAGGGCGGGGCGACCGGCTGCTGATGCTCGACCTGCAGTACCACGACATTCGCCGCGAAAAGGGCCTGTATTACCTGCTGGAGCGCCGGGGGCAGGTCGAGCGCATCGTTTCCGATGCTGACATCGAAAAAGCCATGGTGGACCCGCCGCAGAACACGCGGGCTAAGATGCGTGGCGAACTGATCAAGCTGGCGAAAAAGAAGCGCATTCCGTATGACCTGGATTGGAACTATATCCGTATCGGCTACCTGCTGAATCTGTGGGTGAAGTGCAACGACCCGTTCCAGGAAGAGAACGAGAAGGTGACGCAGCTCAAACGCCGCATCGAACGATCGAACTTCAAGTACGGTTATCTGCTGTAAAGGGTCGTCCCGGGGTTCGCGCATGCCAAAGAACGCCTCGCCTAAACTTCGTCTCGCCATCCTCTACGGCGGTCGTTCGGGTGAGCACGACGTGTCCATCGCCTCGGCCACGCCGGTGATGCAGGCCATCGACAGGGATAAGTACGACGTTCTGCCCGTCTACCTGACGCCCGAGGGACGTTGGCTGCCAGGAGTCGAACCCGCCCGGCTGACTGCCGGTGCTCGTCCTGCCACTACTTCGGTAGCCTTGTTTTCCAGCGATCCCCAACAGCCCGGCTTGTTGCCGTTGTCCAAAGCTGAGGTACAGCCGGAGCAGGCGCAGGCGGTGGACGTCGTGTTTCCGCTGCTGCACGGCACCTATGGCGAGGACGGCACCGTGCAAGGGCTGCTGGAACTCGCCAACGTGCCCTACGTCGGATCGGGGGTGCTGGGATCAGCTGCAGGCATGGACAAGGACGTCATGAAGACGCTTTTCGCCGCCGCCGGTCTGCCCGTGGTGCCGCACCAGCTGGTCCGGCGCTACGAGTGGGAGCAGCGTCCGGCGGTTGTCCGCGAGCGCATTCTGCAAACGCTGCGGCTGCCGGTGTTCGTCAAGCCGGCGAATCTCGGATCGAGTGTGGGAATTTCCAAGGTGGGTGACGCGACTGGCCTATCGGACGCTGTGGATTTGGCTTGCCGGTACGACCGTCGCGTGCTGGTCGAGCGGGGTCTGGACTGCCGTGAGTTTGAGTGCAGCGTATTGGGGAATGATGAACCGAATGCCTCGGTCATCGGCGAGATTATTCCGTCGCGTGAGTTTTACGACTATCAGGCGAAATACAGCGACGACGAATCGAGTGAGCTACGCATCCCTGCGGAGATCGATGCCGGCCTCGCCGAGAACCTGCGCGCCATGGCGGTGACCGCCTTCCAAGCGGTCGACGCCGCCGGGCTGGCACGGGTGGATTTCTTCCTCGAAACCCGCACCGGCAAGCCCTACGTGAACGAAATCAACACCCTGCCGGGCTTTACCACGATCAGTATGTATCCGAAGCTGTGGGAAGCGGGGGGAATGTCCTACACGCAACTGATCGACAACCTCGTGAGCCTCGCCATCGAACGACACCAGGACCGGCAGCGGTCCCTCACCGTTTACAACCAGGATCCGTGATCCGCGCCTGATGTCCGGCGGCGGATCGAGACCTCAATTCGCCCTACGAGTATCCGTCGCGCCACCGGGAACTCGACGACAGCGGCCAGCCCACCAACCGAATCCTCGATCATCGCTGCCGCTTCGTTTTCCACTTCTTGCAGCGCAAGGAAGCACAGCAACAAGCGTAGCGGGATCATTTGCTTGACCGCCTCCCTCATTTGGTTCCTTTACCCTGTCTGCTGCAAGCCGGCGAGCACTGCGCGGAAGCTGTTAAGGCCGGCTTCCAGGTTCTCGATGATTTCCTCGGCGAGATCGTCGGGCTCGGGCAGATTGTCCAGGTCGGTCAGGCTCTTGTCCTTGAGCCAGAAGATGTCGAGGCTGGTCTTGTCGCGGGCCGCCAGTTCCTCGTAGCTGTAGCTGCGCCAGCGGCCGTCCGGCGCGTCATGTTCGTCCCAGGTCGCCTTGCGCTGGTGCCGGTTCTGCGGGTTGTAGCAGGTGACGAAGTCCGACAGATCCTCATAACGCAGCGGCTTCTTCTTCAGCGTATGGTGGATGTTGGTGCGGTAGTCGTAGTACCAGACCCGCTTGGTCCAGGGGTGCGGGCTGGCTTCGCGGTTGTCGAAGAAGATCACGTTGGCCTTGACCCCTTGCGCGTAGAACACGCCGGTCGGCAGGCGCAGGATGGTGTGCAGGTCCGTGGTGTCCAGCAGCTTCTTGCGGATCGTCTCGCCGGCCCCGCCCTCGAACAGCACGTTGTCCGGCACGACGACGGCAGCCCGGCCGGTGGTCTTGAGCATGGTGCGAATGTGCTGCGCGAAATTGAGCTGTTTGTTCGCGGTGGTCGCCCAGAAGTCCTGCCGGTTGTAGGTCAGGTCGTCCCTTTCCTGTTCGCCCTCCTCGTTCGTGAAGCTCATGGAGCTTTTCTTGCCGAACGGCGGGTTCGCCAGCACGTAGTCAAAGCGCTGGCCGGCATCGGCCACCAGCGAATCGTTCGGCGAAATGGGCGCGCCGCCGTCGATCTCGCCGATGTTGTGCAGGAACATGTTCATCAGGCACAGCCGCCGCGTGTTGGCGACGATCTCGTTGCCATGAAACGCCTTGTGCTTCAGGAAGGCTTTCTGCTCCCGGTCGAGGCTGAAGTTGTCCGGGTTGGTGATGAAGTCGTAAGCGGCCAGAAAGAAGCCGCCGGTGCCGCAGGCCGGGTCGGCGATGCGCGTGCCCGGTTCGGGCCGCACGCATTCCACCATGGCGCGGATAAGGGCGCGCGGCGTGAAATACTGGCCGGCGCCTGATTTGGTGTCCTCGGCGTTCTTTTCCAGAAGTCCTTCGTAGATGTCCCCCTTTACGTCGGCGCCCATGGTCACCCATTCGGTGTCGTCCACCATGTCGATGAGGCGGAACAGCTTCGCCGGGTCCTGGATCTTGTTCTGCGCCTTGGTAAAGATCTGGCCCAGCATGCCCGCTCGGGTGCCAAGCTCACGCAGCAGGGCGACGTAGTGGTCTTCGAGTTCCGCGCCTTTTTTCGACTTCAGGCTTTGCCAGTTGTATATGGCCGGGATGCCGACGTCGCGGTTGTACGGCGGTTTGGCATACTCGCGTCGGCCATCTTGAGGAAGATCAGATAAGTGAGTTGCTCCAGGTAGTCGCCGTAGCTCACCCCGTCATCGCGCAGGGTGGTGCAGAAGCTCCAGACTTTGGAGACGATGGGAGCGGTGTTCATGCAGTCGAATCCTTCCCCATGGTTTGTCGAGTCAAGGCATCACCGGCCGCGGTTCGCCAATAACGCTGGTTCCGGCTGGTCGGCTTGCCGGGGAGCGTCATTTCAATTAGGCCGGCTTCGAGGGCGGGCTTCAGATAGACAGTGGTGAAGTGGTTCCGGTCTTTGAGTTGCAATGCTGCCTGGATTTGGGCGCGGCTCATCTTTACGGTGAGGACAGCCACGAGTTGCTCGACGTGATCGGTGACCTGTCCGGTATCTTGCGGGGTATCTTGCGGGGTATCTTGTAGGGTATCTTGCCCGGATGCCACGTTAGCCGCCCGCTCGTGCACCGGCAGCCGAACCAGAAACCAGGTTCGGTCCTCGTCGCTCTCGAAGACCGGTTCCGGGGAGCCGTTCTGCCGCATGGCTCGCAGAATCTTGGGGACTCCGGTTGACCTGCCCTCGGCCAACTCGAGTTCCTTGAGAAACTCGCCAATTCGACGATTGCGGTAGCGGCGGCTGACGGCTTGCCCGTTCTTGAAATCTTCCATGCGGATGGATCGGTCGGCGCCGGGAAAGCTCAAGACCACCAACTCTTCCGGGGTAATGCGGACCTCGACCGGCTCCCGTTCCTCGTACGAGCGGTGGTAGATCGCATTCACCAGTGCCTCTTCGATGGCCCCAATGGGAAAGTTCCAGAATCGCTCTGCTTCGGGCTTGTGTGGATGCTTGACGACCGTTTCCTTCAGGTAGTTCCGTCCGATGTAGCTGATCGCCTCGCTGAGGATGATCGACAGCGGGCCGCGAAACTCCTTCTCCTCGAAATGGTCTCCGCCAGGGCCATCCGGGAACCAGACAACATCAATCTGGGTTGCCGGAAAGAAGTCGTGCGGGCGGTCGTTGAAAAACAGCAAGCCGACGTTCTTGGGGAACATCGCTTCGGGAGGACCGCCGACGATGTTCATGCGTTGACCCAGGCTCTCAATCGAGAGACCGACCGCCTCAGAGGCGAGGTCGCTGCCGATGTCGCGCAGAAATTCCTGGATAAGCCGATGCGAAAGGTCATCAAGCGAAGCCGTCTGGCGATACCTGTCATCAAAGGGCACGGTGGCCGCCAGGCTGAGCAACTCGCGTTCATCGCGGCCTCTCGCACGGACCGTGCTTGTGTGTTTGCGAACGAAGTATGCCCACTCCGGGCGCCCCTTGGTGAGATTTACTTTGGCTTTGTAAGGACGGGTTTCGCCGCCGGGTACCCAGAGCACGAGTAGGGTCCGGCCGTCAATTGCGTAGGTCCCCGTAAGCGGGTGGTAATAGGGCTGTATGGCCGAATTGCCTAGATTCAGCAGTTCCTTCTGGATCGCATCGATGGAATCTGGAGGAATGCCCTTAGGCGGCAGCACTGGTAGACCGTCGCGCTCCTCGACCCCCAACACGATGTAGCCACCGCCGAGATTGTGGAAGTCGTTGGCGAAGGCGCAGATGGTGTGCAGCACGCGCTGCGGATTCCAACCCGCCTTGTACTCGATGCGCTCGCCTTCAATGGCGCGCTGGCGAAGCAGGTGGTTGATGTTGATGGGAAGTTTGCCGGTCATGTTGTTGCCGCCGTGCGACTGCGTTTTGCCCGCGTGTTGTTTTGAGACCACGCAGCTTTTGCGGTTTTGATTCGCTCGAGCAGGATGGATGCAGGCTCGTCATGCGGGTGCTGCGGGACGAGTTGGCCGGTAAAGGCTTTCTTCAGGATGGATTGCCAGAGAGCGTTCGCACTCGTAAGCTGCCTGCCAATTTCCCCGTCCAATTGTTCGATGACCGAAAGTAGCTTGTTCAGTTCTTGTACAATGACAGCTTGCTCAGCAAGAGACGGCAGAGGGATAGGTAAGTTCGACACCCGTTCCTTGTTAAGAGCCTTTTGGTTGTTGCCAGACCCTACCCGTCGGTTGTCTTCATATCGATAGAGCAGATAGTAATAGACGTATTCCGGCGAGATCTCCGATTCACTTACCCGAATTGCAGCCGTGTTCTGATTGTGGCACGCCTCGACGTGTGTTACTGCTGCCTGGCCTCTGGTCTTCCCCTCCCCAATCATTGCCAGCATCACAGTGCCAATTGGATGGACCTCCGCAGAAGTACTTGCCAAACCTTCGGGAGTGATCGTCTCGTTCGTCTTGTTTATCGGCGCAAAGCGGACTTCGCCACTGGTTATCCAATTGATCGCTCCATTCCAATAACTCCGTTGCTTTCTGCTGGGAGTAGCTCCGACGTAAACGGAGAAAAGTTCACCGACTTTGACCCAGAGCCAGGGGCAGGAAATCTCTGGTAAAGCCATTAGCTCAATGTCAGTAAACGGCTCTGGAAATGAAGGGGGACGAGGGCTCGAAGGTTTCGTCTTAAGACAACCGCTTTCCTCCCATTTCTTGACGGCGGCCTTCCACTCCTGAAGTTGCTGCTCGTAGCGTGCCTCCCGCTCCTGCTTGATGCGGGCGAGCAATTGCTCGGATTTCGCAAGCTTGTCTTTGTTCTCTTCGCGCCACTGCGCCGTGAGTTTGCCTTCGAAGGCGTGCTTGAGCACGGCTTGGCGGTAGACATTGAGTTTCGCCCGCGCCGTCTTCAGGTTCTCGACGCCCTTGTCCAGTTCGGAAAATAGTTCCTCGACCTTGGCGACGATTCGGCGTTGGCGAACTAAGGAAAAAGGAGGAAGGCAGAAGGTAGAAATCTGGTCAAAATCAACGCGGGGTCTGTCGCCCGCATTCAAGCTGTTTGCGAATGAAACGAAATCCATCGCGTTAAGCCTGAGTGCGAGAAAGCGGGGATCCACGAGATGATTGCCGGGCATCACGATGAACTCGGATGAGCAAATGCCGTTGCGGTCCGACGGCCAGACTTTGTTCAGATATGGGCGAAGCCGTGAGTAAAGTACATCACCAGGATAGAAACGTTTGGCAGAACTTTTCATGCTTGCAGCGGGTTTTGAACCGAGCAAACGCATGGCATGAGCTTCAATGTCGTCAAGGCCAATATAAGGCAACTCAGGATAGTCGGCAGGCGCGACTTTCTCATTTCTCGGGGCGAGTGCTTCTCTGATTGGTATCGCTTCATGCACCACGTTCATTGTTGCTCTTCGCATTCCGAATTGAAGTGACGAATATCGCGGTCAATTCACCGCATTCATTTCTCAGGCTTTCAAGTCGATCCTCCGAAACGATTCCTGAGTCGACAAGCAGTTCAAGCCAATAACCAGTTTCTTCAATCTCCTTCAAACAATCGCCAGCCTTTGCGATGAACTCCGCTTTGCTCCGCGCGCGATATGCCTCCCGGTAATTTGCCCCTACAGACGTTCCGGAACGAATAATTTGCCTGCCTATTACTTGAGCCTCGGTCCGCTTGGGAAGACCTGAGTAGAGGCGAATGATCCGCAGCGCAAACTCCTTCGTCCGAGTCCGAAGATCCACGACTTCATCCTTTTTCCTTCTACTTTCTGCCTTCATGCGGCCAACGCCTCGTTCAACTCATCAATCACATCATCCATCCAGTCGCCGAAGAGCTTGTACATCTGCCCCATACCGCCTTTGCCATCGAACGGAGCCATGTCCAGATCGTCGCGCTCCAGATGAAACGAGGTGATGACGTGGTCACGGATCATGCGCAGCCACTCCATCTGCGCCTCGTTGAACTTCTCGCCGCTGCCGCTGTGGCGGGTCATGATCCAATTCTGGAAATTGCGGCGTACGGTTTCCGAGTAGGACAAGAGTTGGCTGTCAATGCCGCAGGCGCGGCGGACCAACGCGACGAGTGCGGTCAGTTCGCGAACGGGTTGGGCACCTTTGTAGTCGTCGAGCAGGACATACGCCTGCCAGACCCGCAAAGGGGACAGTCGGGGCCGGTCGTTCTTCAGTCTGTCGAACACCTCTCGGATCATGGCGTAGGTCAACTCGCGGCGACGGTGCGGCTGGGCGTAGAAGATGGTCAGGGCTTCGATTTCATCGCGGTTGGTTTCCAGATAGTGCTGGAAGTCCTGTGCCATGGCCTTGGCGTTCTCGTGCGCGTCGCCTTCCCATTCGGCGCGTAGCACGGTGTCCAGGCTGTCATGGTCGATGGTCTGGTCCTTGGCATGGTGAATCGAGGCGATCAGCTCGATCAACTCGCCGTTGAACACGCTGGCCGCCTCACCCACCAACTGCTCCTGAGCCTTGTCGCGTGCGGCCGGTGACGGCTCGGCAACGCCGGGCACCGATCCAATCTCGCGGGCCTTCTCATCAATCCGGTCCGGGTCGATGGCTTGCAGCAGATTGCCGACGATGCCGGTCAACTCGATACCGCCCGCCTTTTCGCGAATACGTTCCTGCTCGGCGGGGTCGAGTCGCCGGTTGAGCCGGGCAAGGTGGCCGGCCAGAGAACTCACGGTGTCTTCGTCGTGCACGCCCATCATCACGCCCATGGCGAGGTCCCTGAGTGGCACGGCAGGTTTGGTGATGAGTGGCTGGCTGGCGGTCTTGAGGGATTTGGTGACGCCGACGGCGTCCACGATCACGTAGTGGGTCTTGCCGCTGACGGCGGAGGGCGAGACTTTCTTGAGGTCGTCGTGGTCGAGGGTGCGGGTGCCGCGGCCTTTCATCTGCTCGAAATAGTTGCGGCTCCTCACGTCGCGCATGAAGAGCAGGCATTCGAGTGGCTTGACGTCGGTGCCGGTGGCGACCATGTCCACGGTCACGGCGATGCGCGGGTAGTAGTCGTTGCGGAACTGGGCGAGGACGGATTTCGGGTCTTCCGCGGCCTTGTAGGTGACCTTCTTACAGAACTCGTTGCCTTCGCCGAATTCCTCGCGCACGGTCTGGATGATGTCGTCGGCGTGGCTGTCGGTCTTGGCGAAAACGAGCGTTTTCGGGACTTCGGCGCGGCCCGGGAATATCTCCGGCAGCCTGTCGCGGAAGGTGCGGACGACGGTGCGAATCTGGTCCGGGTTGACGACGGAACGGTCCAATTCTTTGCCGGTATAGACGACGGCCTCGTCCTGAATCTCCCAGCGCTTGCGGCGCGTCAGCCGTTCGCGCCTCTCGACCTGCTGGTGCGCCCTGAGTTGACCGCCGCGCTGCGTCCTCAGCGTGTCGATGGCGTAGATTTCGTTGCCGACGTTGACACCGTCGGCGACGGCCTGCTCATGGTCGTATTCGCTGACGACGTTCTTGCCGAAGAATCCATAGGTGCGGTTGTCCGGCGTGGCCGTCAGGCCGACGAGATAGGCGTCGAAGTATTCCAGGACTTGGCGCCACAGGTTGTAGATCGAGCGGTGGCATTCGTCGATGATGATGAAGTCGAAGAACTCGGGCGGAATCTTCGGGTTATAGACGACCGGCTTCGGCTGTCTGATCTGCACCATCTCCGCCGGGTTGATTTCCTCGGCGGCTTCGTCCATGTCCTGGTCCCTCAGCAGCGCGTACATACGCTGGATGGTGCTGATGCAGACCTGGCTGTCCTTGGCGACGAAGGACGATTGGAGGCGCTGGACGCTGTAGAGCTCGGTGAACTTGCGATTGTCGTCGCTGGGCACGTAGGCCATGAATTCCTGCTCGGCCTGTTCGCCCAGGTTCTTGGTGTCGACGAGAAAGAGGACGCGCTTGGCGTCGGCATGCTTGAGCAGCCGGTAGATCGACGTGATGGCGGCGTAGGTCTTGCCCGAGCCGGTCGCCATTTGAATGAGGGCGCGCGGGCGGTCGTCTTGGAAGGATGCCTCCAGCCCCTCGATGGCATTGACCTGGCACGCTCTCAATCCGGCGGGGTCCAGACTCGGCAGCGCCTGCAGCCGCGTGCGGAGCGTGGCCGGCCGGGAACGCCATTCTTGCATCGTCTCCGGGCGAGGGAAATGGAACACCTCCCGGGAGCGTGGTTTCGGATCGCGCGTGTTGGTAAACCGTGTCAACACGCCGGTGCTTTCGTACACGAACGTCAGCGGCTCTGAATGGTTCAGCCACTTGAGCCTGGCGGCGGCATAGGTCGCGGACTGCTCCTCGACCGTCGTGATGTTCTGACCCCGGTGATCCGGTTTGGCCTCGATCACCCCGGCGGGCTTCTTGCCGACGAAGAGGACGTAATCGGCGGGACCGGCGTCCGTCTGATACTCACGAACAGCGACACCGGGGCCGGCCCTGAAGTCGATCTTCTTGTTGCTCTGAACCACCCACCCCGCTTCACGCAGCATCCCGTCGATCACGTCCCGCGCTGCCTGCTCGGGTGTCTGGTTGGCAATCGACATCACTCGTCCTTCGCCGTTGGGTAAGAGTTCCTTGCAGGGTTATGCCCATGAAACCGCCTGCAAAGTCGAACCCAGCCACGTCCCGGCGAATCAGCTACGCTTCGTCGCCCACCGATCGGCGGTCGGGTTCGACGAGGCGCGCTTGCCGCCAGAGGGTTTCGTCCAGTTCGGGAATGTCACTGAAATCGATGTCCTCGTCCTTTGTGGCCGCGATCTGTTCGGGCGTGAGGGGGCTATCGCATCTGTTCATGGTAAGCCTGCCTTTCCTTGGTTGACGCCAGACGAGCCGAGATCAGGCGAATATGTCCTTTACCCGCCCGCTGTCGCAGCCAACCCGTATTCCTCAATCTGCTCGTCGAAGGCCTCGAACACCTGCTGGCGCAGGTCGTGCATGAACTCAGGCGTCACGAAGTGGGGCAGTTGGACGTGCGGGTTGTGCTGATAGGAGCGGGCGGGGAGGACGTAATCATCCAGGGTGGCGCCTTGTTTGCGCTCCAAAAGCAGGCCGCGCAGATAGGTGCGCTGGGTGGCGTGCATGAGGTCTGCGGTGGTCACCTCGACGCCGAAAAGGCTGCGGAAGGAAGGCTCGATGACGGCGTCCGGGGTGCCGGCGAACTTGCACAGGCCCAGGAGGTCGTCGCGCGTGTAGTAGATGCCCTTGTTGACGATGGCGTCCACCCAGTAGTCAAGCTCGGTTCGGCCCTCGAAGACGAGCAGCAGGAAGGTGCGCATCGACATGTGGCCGCCGGCGATGGCGAACGGATAGCCGGGGTTGGTTTCCGGCAGGTAGGCGGGCAGTTCCAGGCCCTTGCAGTGCATGGCGTAGTCGGTCTCGCCAAGGGCTTCCGAGAGGCGTTTGACGCCCAGGCCGATCTCCGGGCACTCGCCGGCTGCGGTCTTGCGGATGACGTCGCAGGTGGCGGCGAAATCGCCGAAGCTCAAGCCGCCGAGAATGGCTTGTTCGGGGTGCTGGCGGTTGTAGTCCATGGCATAGCCGAGCGTCACGCCGAGGCTGATCGAATCGAAGCCCAACTGATCGACCAGCTCGACGAGGTCCAGCGCCTGATGCTGATCGTAGATGCCGAGGTTGATGGTCATCAGGTCGAGCGGCTCGTAATCGAACTTGGCGTAGAACTTGCCGGCCTTGCGGCGGCCGTCGGACTCATCGACGTCGTAGATGTTCTTGTGGCAGGCGATGCCGCACTGGTAGCACGACTCGTCCTTGATGAGGTACGGCTCCTCCATGGAACTGCGGTACAGGCTGGATGGCGAGTCGTCGCCCTGCGGCCAGAAATTGGTTTCCGGCAGGGCGCCCATGGGATGGAGACCGGCGACGTTGCGCCAGGTGCCGCCGGCGCCGTTGGCCTTTTTGGCGTCGCGGTAATTGCGCGAGCCCTCACCGCGGCTGATTTCCTTGTTGGCGTCCCGCACCTCGGCGGGCAGCTTGCCGCGTTTCAGGTCGGGCGCCTGGGCCACCACGGCCAGCAGGTTCTTCGAGCCCATGACGCTGCCCATGCCGCCGCGCCCGGCAAACCTGGGCTTGCACTGCCGCGATTGCAACTGGTTGACCGTGCTGCAGGCGATCGCCGCGTAGGCGTTGTGCTGCCAGTTCTCGCCCGCCGGTCCCAGCGCCGCCACGTGCGCGTCAGCGTGCCGATCGGCCAGTTGCATGATCTTGTCGTGCGTCGTTTGCCCAACAAGGTCGCCGGCGTCTTCCAGCGACAAGCTCAGGTTGCCGTCATCGTTGCAGATCAACAGATAGACCGGACGCGCCGCCCGACCGACGAACACTACTTCGTCTACGCCGGCGGCGAGCATCTTGGTACCGAATTTGCCGGAGGCCGTCGACCACATGGCGAGCGGTTGGCCGTTGTTGGCTGCCTTGAGCGGGCTGTAGGCGGAGAAGAACACACGCAGGCCGGTCATGAGTTCCGTGCCGGAGAAGACGCCGAGGTTCATGATCAGGGGCGCCGCGGGTGCGTAGGCGTCGCTCACGTCGTGCTCAGCCAGGGATTTGAAGGCGCGTCCGATGCCGCCGAGGAAGTCCTCCACGTCCGCGCAGGCGATCTCCTCTTGCTCGATTCGCGCCTCTCCGAGATCGATGCGCACACGCCGAAAACGGTAATCCGTAAGCTGTTTGGGGTCGCTGGTGACTGAAGTTCGCATCGTATATGATTCTCCCTGAAATACGTGAGCGGATGACAGGCGGGACCCGCTTGCCCGCCGCCTCATTTTGTACGCTTTCCTACCGCTGCCGTCAAACCGCGTAGCGTGCCGCCCTGCGACATTGCCAGAATCAGAGTAAGGAGAAACCGAACCGATGCGCGAGAACACACTGAAAGCGATCTGGGCGCGCGGCGACGCCGTCGTCAACGGCTGGCTGTCGATCCCCAGCGCTTTCTCCGCCGAGATCATGGCCCACCAGGGGTTCGATTCGCTGACCGTCGACATGCAGCACGGCGTTGTCGACTACCAGACCGCCGTCACCATGCTGCAGGCGGTCTCCACCACCAGCACCATCCCCCTGGCGCGCGTCGCCTGGAACGATCCGGCGCTGCTGATGAAAATCCTCGACGCCGGCGTATTCGGGGTGATCTGCCCGATGATCAGCACCGTCGAGCAGGCCGAAGCCATGGTGAAAGCCTGTAAATACCCGCCGCAGGGCTACCGCAGTTGGGGGCCGGTGCGCGCCTCCATTTACGCGGGGGCGGATTACGGCGACCACGCCAACGACGACGTGCTGGTCATGCCGATGATCGAAACCGCCGAAGCCCTCGAAAACCTCGATGCCATCCTGCAGGTGCCCGGCATTAACGCGGTCTACGTCGGCCCTTCGGATCTGAGCCTGGCTCTGGGCTACAAGCCGCGTCTGGATCAGGACGAGCCCGCGGTGGTGGACGCGCTGCGGCGCATCGTTTCCACCTGCAAGAAGTACGGCGTCATCGCCGGCCTGCACAACAACACGCCGCAATACGCCCTCAAGATGATCGAAGAGGGGTTCCAGTTCGTCACCATCGCGTCGGAGAGCCGCTTCATGGCGGCCAAGGCAGCCGAGGAAGTCGCCGTCATGCGGCAGGGCAACGTGAAGGCCGGCGCCATTCCGGCCTACTGAGACCCGCCGCTCACCCGTCGCAATTCTGTGAGGCGTGACGCAAGCGACAGTCACCCGGCGGCCGTTCCCTCCCGCCATTGTGGGGGAGGGCTAGGGAGAGGGGCTGCTCCCCGTGGCACCCGATACCACTTTGTTGCTCCCTTTGCCCCGCTTTCCCCCTCACCCCGACCCTCTCCCGCCAGGGGAGAGGGGAAAAGACCCTTCGCGGCAATTTAGGTGGCATCATACTTCTGTGAGGAGGCACGTCATGCACGTGGGTTACGCACCGCTTTTCCAGAATCCCGGCAACGCCCTTTCGGACGCCGAGGTCTATGCCCAGGAACTGCGGCTCGCCGAGTTGGCCGAGCCCCTCGGGTTCGACTCGGTGTGGTCGGTAGAGCACCATTTCACCGATTACACCATGTGCCCGGACGTGCTGCAGTTTCTCTCCTACATGGCCGGCAAGACGCAGCGCGTCAAGCTGGGCTCGATGGTCGTGGTGCTGCCATGGCACGATCCGGTGCGGGTGGCCGAGCAGATCGTGATGCTCGATCACCTGTCGGGCGGGCGCGTCATTCTGGGCCTTGGCCGCGGCCTGGCGCGGGTGGAGTACGAAGGGTTTCGGATCGACCAGAACGAGGGCCGGCAGCGCTTCGTCGAATACGCCGAACTGGTGCTGCAGGGGCTGGAGCGGGGTTACGTGGAAGGCGGCGAAACGCTGCAGCAGCCGCGCCGCGATCTGCGCCCGTACCCGATGCGGTCCTTCCGTGGCCGCACCTTCGCGGCGGCGGTGTCGCCTGAATCGATGCCCATCATGGCGCGCCTCGGCGTCGGCCTGCTGGTGATCCCGCAAAAGCCGTGGGATGTCGTCGAGCAGGATTTCGCTGTCTACACCCAGGTCTATCGCGAGGAGAACGGCTGCGAGCCGCCGCAACCCTTCTGCGGCGGGTTCTTCTTCGTTGACGAGAACGCCGACCGCGCCGAGGAACTGGCCTACAAATACATCGGCGGCTATTACCACACCGTCATGCGGCATTACGAAATGACCGCTGAGCACTTCGGCACCCACAAGGGCTACGAGTTCTACCGCAACGTCGGCCGCTACATCGGGCGCCACGGCACGGACGGCGCGGCGCGCGACTTCACCAAGCTGATGCCCTGGGGTACGCCGCAACAGGTGCTCGACAAACTGGCAGTCATCCGCGACAAGATCGACATGAACGGCATCATGTGCCACTTCGGCTTTGCCGGCATGCCTTACGACGAAGCCGAGCGCAACATGCAATGCTTTGTCCGGCACGTGTTGCCGGAGTTGAAATCGTGGTCGACCACCCCCCTGAGTGAACCCGCCATGCTCGCCGGGGCGGCGCCAACAGTCTGAGGGGGGCTGCCAACATCCCCGCCCCCTCCGGACGTGTGACGCACCTTAACTTCCGTAAAAAAGGGTGTTCTTCCCTCTCCTCTGGCGGGAGAGGGCCTGCCCCGGACTTGATCCGGGGTTGGGGTGAGGGGGAAGAGGTTTTGAGCCATCCTCCGGGGCCGCGCCTGGAGCGTCTACCCGGCATTGGCAAAGGAGTTGAACGAGAGATGAACACGCTTTTCGAGTCTGATCTGCATTCCCTGAAGCGTCTGCGTCAGGGCAAGGTGCGTGACATTTATGAGGTCGATGACGAGCATCTGCTGATCGTAGCGTCCGACCGCCTGTCGGCGTTTGACGTCGTCCTGCCGACGCCCATTCCCGACAAGGGCGGCATCTTGACCCGCATGTCGAATTTCTGGTTCGCGCGCACGGCGTCTGTGGTGCCCAATCACCTGAGCGGCGTGCGGGTGGACGACGTGCTGAGCGCCGAGGAGGTTGCGCAGGTCGGCGACCGCGCCGCGGTGGTGCGCCGTATGGAGCCGTTGCCGGTGGAGGCCATCGTGCGCGGCTACATAACCGGCTCGGCGTGGTCCGAATACAAACGGCAGGGCACGGTGTGCGGCCTGCCGCTGCCGACCGGGCTGCGCGAGTCGGAGCAGTTCCCCGAGCCGATTTTCACGCCTTCGACGAAGGCGCCGGAGGGCGAGCACGACCTCAACATTTCGTTCGACGAGATGTGCGGGGTGCTGGGGGGCGACACCCGGCTGGCCGAGCGAATTCGGGATACCAGCCTGCGGGTGTATCAAGAAGCGACAGCCTACGCTCTGGAACGCGGCATCATCATCGCCGACACCAAGTTCGAGCTGGCCCTGATGGACGACGAGCTGTACCTGATCGACGAAATCCTGACGCCGGATTCGTCGCGTTTCTGGCCGCTGGAGCACTACGCGGCGGGACGCGGGCAGCCGAGCTTCGACAAGCAATACGTGCGCGATTACCTCAGCAGCACCGGCTGGAACAAGACGCCGCCGGCGCCGCAACTGCCCGCCGAGATCGTCACGCAGACCGCCGAGAAATACCGCGACGCCCTGCGCCTACTGACGGCGTAGGGTTTCCTACACAGGTCAACGATACACTTCGCTGCGTTGACGGATTTTCGTGACAAGGTTACGGGCCATTGACTCGTCGATTTCGTAAACGAGGCGGTAGGAGCCGGCTGAAAAGAGCGTCTCGATCTCACGGTCCGCTGCAACTGCTTGTTAGGTGGCACCCTGAACTCGCACAAAGTAGACCTGCCAGTAGTGATCATTTATTGGTCTTGTCAAGATCAGACTCACCGGAGTTGATGCGGACTGCCAAGTTACTGCATCCTTGTTCGGCACCAAGTCCTTTACCCAGAAGACTACGTGCTGATCGGTAACCCTCTCTATCTAAGAGGTCCTTCTCATCGTGCGACATTCCCCCTGCCGCTTCGATTTCTGACGCCGGTTCTTGCATTGCGACCTCATTGCGATTGTTGTACTTAACTGCCGCATCCATTAGATCCGCATTCTCTCCATGCTTCTTTAGGCAGATTGCAGCCGCCCCAATCGGCACGAGTGAAGCCAACATTCTGTCGCTGAGTGCCTTGACCTCCGAGTTAGATGACGACTTGGTGGCGAAATCGCCGATGAGACCGCGAATTCCACCCGGATGAAGCTGTCGTGCCCCCACAAAGACGATGACAACCAGAACGACCGGTACCCAACCCAGTCGTAAACTCTTCTTCCTCTTATGCTCTTCAGTGCTCACTGGTGTTTGACCTCATGTAGCTCTCCCAGCGCCACCTAACGCAGAATTAAGCGGCCCAGCTCTGCTGCGTCCGATTGAATTACGGGTTGGGCTATTGCCACAGCAAATGCAATGACGCTGCCATAATGAGCACAAGAAAACCCCAAATTACTGTTGGCGCCGAAGCTCCTTTGAATTCGAAGCCCATTGCCTTGAATTCCATGTTGCCAGAAGCTTGGTGAAGCATCATGACAACGACAAGACAAGCAAAGCACGCCGATGGAAATACGATGACCGCCAACCACTGCTCTCTGATCAAGTTCCACGTTTCTTCGGTGAGGCCAATTTGGAGCCGAACGAACAAATACGCGAGATAGAGAAAGAACGCGACTCCAAGTGCCCACGTGAATATTCTCTTGAACCTAGGTCTCACCTTCGTTTCCTATTGACGCTAAACCATTGATTATCAAGCAGATCTGCCATGTGTCATCTCAGTGTCATCTCATCGCCAGAGGCGCTCAACGCCTTGACTCACCAAGCTCCACGCATGACCCAGCGCTCGGGGATTTGTATGGCGACGAAACTGCTCGACGAAATGCGCGACCTCATGCGACGACGTCATTATTCCATCCATACCGAACGCGCCTACCGCGATTGGGTCAAACGCTATGCCCGTTTCCATAATATGCAGTCCCGGGACGACCTTCACCCCGGGGAAGAGAAGATCGAAGGATTCCTCTGAGCGGCGAAATCAACGCAGACCGCGCCCGCAAACAAACCAGGATACCTATTGTCCTGACCCGTGAGGAGACGGCTCGCGTGATCGCACTGACGTCCGGAGTGCATCAGCTCATGGTCGAGCTTCTGTACGGCTCGGGCTTGCGCATCACGGAGTGCCTTCGACTCCGGATCCAGGACATCGACCTGGAGATGAAAGCTCTCACCGTTCTGTTACCCTGTTCGTCAACGACAAATTGAACGCCTTTCACGATGCCGCTTCCCTCTCGTCGCCCTGCTTCCCCCCTATGCGAACGTCGCCGAAACGGCGCCTACCGAGGAAAAATGCGTTTCCCAGCTCTCGCCCTGCTTGATGGGCAGCGGCTTGGTGAACGATCCGGTAATGACGCACTGGCCGGCCTCCAGCACTCTGCCAAAAACAGCGAGCTGGTTGGCCAACCAGGCCAGCGATTGCAGTTGATCGTCAATGACGTCGGCGCCGAGCAGGCTGACGATGATGGTTCCATCCGTCTTGACCTCGGCGGTGACCCCACCCAGCACCAGGTCCTTCGGGTACGGCGCTATCGCCGTGTGCGTCACATAGCCCCATTGGCTGACGTTGTCGGCGATGCCCAGGGGCAAATCCTCCGCCATTTTGACCTGCATCGATACGACCTCGAACGACGGGGCGATCGAACTGACCGCGTTGAGCGCCTGCTCGCGGGTCGCACCGGGGCCGCGCAGCGTTTCGCCGAGGGTGAAGCAAAGCTCGGATTCGATGGCCGGGTTGACGATGTCGGCGAAATTGAAGCGGTGGCCGCTGGTGTAGGCGTTGCTTTCCAGCAGGAAGCCGAAGGCCGGATCGCTGGTGTCGTAGATTTGTCGAATGGCGTCGGCCGTCAATCCAATCTTCCAGCCCGCCTGCGTTTCGCCGCTGACCTTGTAATGCTCCAAAACCCCCAGCTGCACCTGGTAGGCGTCATGCAGGGATAGCTTGCCCTGCAGCGCCTCGGGCGCGTGATCGCCCCGCTGCAAACCCTGCCACTTGATCTCGATTGCCTCGTCAACGGCCATTCTGATTCTCCTTTTCGATGTGGACTATGGCGTGCCTGCCCCGTTTGGCGGTGGGGCGGACTGTAGCAAACACCCCCACACGGGGGCAAGCTGTCGTACCGACGAGTCGTTTCGCACCTCGCTTCCCCCTCACCCCGACCCTCTCCCTCCAGACGTGGGATGCACATAAGGAATGGTCTGACGAAGCGCTGGTCAACCCTTTCTGGCAACGCCGCGTCACGCCGGCGAAAAGCCTGCCCCGGACTTGATCCGGGGCCGGAGTCCAGTGGCTTTCCGGGGTTCTGGATTCCGGGTCAAGCCCGGAATGACCCCTTTGGAGTCCGGGATGCCTCAGAGGGGTGCTTAGAACCTCCTTGAAGAAGCCATTTGCATCACACGTTTCAGGGGAGAGGGAGTAAAGCCGTTCTGGGGAGGGGCCGATTGAGCGGATTCTCTCAAACTGAGGCTTACCTGCCAGCGCGATAACGGGGTCGGCTCAGGGGAAATGCCGCAGGCGCCGGTGCAGCCGCAGGCCGGCGCTCAGCGGCAAGAGCAGCAGGCCCGGCAGAAACCAGCGCACGACCGGCTGCTTGCTTACCTCGGTGGCGACGACGCTCTTGCCGCGCGCCGTGGTGTCGATGTCGCGGGCGATCTGCGCGAAAATGCTGCGCAGGCCGGTGGTGGTCTGGTCCCAGGTGTACGCCCGCCAGCTCGGGTTGCGTCCGAGCAGCGGGTTTAGCTGCGCCGGGTGTGATTTCAGGCTGACGAAGTAAATGTGCCGGAAGCCCAGTTGCTCGTAGGTGTCCAGGATTTTCAGGTAGTCCACGCGGGTCGCCTCGGAACTGGATTCCAGAAGTTGGCCGTCGGTAATGAGGATCATCGACTTGCCGGTGCCGATGTCGGCCAGGGTATCCACAAGCGGGATTTCGAGCTGGAATTCGTCCTTGCTCTTGCTCCGGAAATGCCCCAGAAACCGGGCCAGAACGTCCTGCAATTCGCGGTAAATGCCGTCCTGCGCCGGCACGTCGAGGCGGGCCTCCGCCACCTGCCTTTCCACTTCGTCTTCCACAAAGCTGGCCAGAGCCTTGAACAGGCCGATACCGAGCTGCGTACCCTTGGTGCTCAGCTTGGCGAGGTCCCGCGACACGTCGAATTGCTGCACCACGCTGCGCCGGGTGATTTCCATGATCACGCCGTCGTGATTGCGCGTGAAGATGCCGCCGCTGGCGTCGGAATCGAAGCGTGCCACCGCCAGGCGGTCGCCCTCGGGGCGCGCGGCGATGAACGGCACCAGAAAGCCTGTCACCACGCGCTTCAGCAGCCCGGTCTGGATCATGCTGGCGGAGGTGTCAAGAAGCATGAGGATGCTCCGCGCTTCTTCCACCTCGTGCGTTTCCACCGTGCCGAGGTAGGGTTCGGACATGACGACGAGCAAGATGGCGAGGAAGCCGTATAGGCAGTAAAACGGCAAGCGGGTGAGGCGGCGCTGTCCGGCTGCCGCTCCGGCGCGCGCGCGAACCGCCGGGGGCAGGCTCACCGCCAGGTATGGCAGCGGACGGCGGCGCGGCCACCAAGCCAGCGCGATGAGGGGTAGGGCGAGCAGGAGAGCGGCGGGGTGCTCGAATTGCAACATGGGCTATTCACAAAGGGCTTCGGCGAGACGGGTGGCGCGGCTCAGCAGATCATCGATGGTGTCTTTGGTTAGCGACAGATCTTGGCTCAGCGCCCGGCCCTCGATGGCTTGCAGCAGATCCAGCGCGTCCGCCACCGGCGGCGCCTGCGGGTCGACCGAGGTGGCCAGCATGTACCGATGGATCGTTGCGCTCGACGTGCCCAGGCCGCCGAGCAGCCGGTGCTCGTCTTCGTAGCAGCGTTCGCCGAGGAGCTGTTTCAGGAACACGCTGAGCGCCCGCAGCCAAGCACGCTCGCCAGCGCTCGCTTGCATCTGATTGATACGCTCAGCTTCGTTCGCTGTGGCGTCCGCGTGGCCTTGCAGGGACAGCGAGTCCGCCTGCTGCGTCAGGTCGCCGAGCCGCTCGCGGTAGCGCTGCCGCAGGGCCGCCAATGCCTGCGCGTGCGCCTTGGTGTCGTCAATAGCGGCGGCGGCGCGAAAGCTCCAGGTGCGGTTCGAGACGCGCAGGGCGCCAATGAGCCCGACAACCATACACAGGACGCCCAGCGCCAGACCGGTCGGACTGATCCAGGTTGGCGTCTGCAGAGCCGCGACGGGCAGCAGTTGCCCGGGCATTTGGCCGACCTGCCGCGGCAGGTGGCCGGGAATACTGAGGAAATTTTGCGACTTGGCGTTGAACACCTCGATGCGGCGCTGGTCGTTCAGGCCCGTGTAGGTGGCCTGAATGGGATACGGGGAGAAAATGTAAATGCCGGTTTTGGATAGGCGGAAGGTCAGCAACACCTCGTCCAGGGCACGGCCGTCGCCGACGTCGCGGGTTTGCCGCTCGATATCGTCCACCTGAATGAGTTCGTCCGGCAGCCTGGTATTGTCCGACAACCAGGCGCGCACCGATCCCTCGGTAAAGGCTTTGGGCAGCAGATCGACGTCCTGGTCGCGCTCGATGGCCAGCCTGTAGCGCACCGGCTCCCAGATGCCGAACGAGTTGATGCCGGCGGGCAGTTCCCAGCTTGCCTGAACCTCCACCGGCAGGCGCAGCCGCAGCCAGCGTAATTGCGCCTGCTTGACGACGCCGGGCATCTGCTGGTAGCGCAACACCGTGGCCAGGATGTTGCTGGGCGCCTTCTTGCTGAGCTGCAAGACGACCGGCTGCTCAAAATCGGGCTCCTCCTCGGTTTCGTCCTGCACCGGTTGCACGTGATTGGTGCGGTTCAGTGACACGATGCGGCGGAGGCCGCCGGGGATGAGCTGCGGCGCCAGAAATTCCGCCTCGAAGAGCGGAAACGGCGCCGCCATCTTATCCGCAAAGAAAAACGCCGGCAGGGCGTAATCCACCTCCGAGCGGTCGGCCAGTTCCTGCAGGGCCTGCAGGAAAACGCCCAGGCGCAGGCGGTGGTCGAAGGTGACCAGGTAAATGGCGAAATCCTTTCCGGCCTTGAGGCGGAGCGCCGCCAGCGGGTCCTGGATGTAGCCGACCGCGAAGGTTTCGGCGGTTTTCGGACCGGGCATAGCGCGGAAGGCGGCGATGGACGGCAGGCTCACCGGCGGCTGTTGCAACAGCTCGCGCACCCGGCGTTCGCTGTAGTCGTCCGGCTTTTCCAGCACGATGACGGCGTGCTGGCGCGACAGCAAGGGCAGCAGGTCCTCGCGCTGCAATCCCGCGTCGACCATGCGGTAACGCACGAAATGCTCGGGTTCGTAGTAGAGCCGCTCTTCTTCGGAGCGCTCGTAAATGGCGTCCTGCGACCAGACGGAAGGCGTCAGCCCGGTGCTGGTCAACAGCAAAGCACTAACGAAGGCCAGCAGAACACAGCGTCCGGTTGGTCGTTTGGGCATCAACTGTTTCGGAACCAAAATGAGGCATCCTTTTCTATACAGATAGAGCGGTTTTCGCATGCCTATATGGGATATCCGCAGCAGTGTAAGGCGTCGGACAAAGACGTGCACCCGAGCGGCCCTGCGCCTGCGTTGGCGTAACCCCCCGACCCTCCTTGTCAGGGGGGCCTTGGAGGGGTTGTCCTTGAGCCCTTGCGGTTTTCAGAAATTCCCCCCTGATAAGGGGGGCGAGGGGGGTTCTCTCCCCGACAACAAATCCGTGGCCGAAAAGGCGCGTCAGAACCGCAAAAACCCAACCCCCGCAGAACCCATGTGCTGGACGAGGTCCCGCAAAACAAACCGCCGCGGGCACGAACGATCTCGATGGGGCGCATCACAGCATGGCACGTAGATAGGCCAGACATACGAACGCAAACCGCCCTAGATCGTCCAAAGTCTTCAAATCGGTCATTCCGGGCTTGACCCCGGATCAGGTCCGGGGCAGGCTCCGGAATCCATCAACCCCAGACCGGAGCAGGCTCTTGCCGGCGGAAAACCCTCTGGACTCCGGCCTTCGCCGGAGTGACGTCAAAATCAGACCCTCTCTAATCCGACCGGGCAGTTACACACGTTGCGCTTCGAGATACTCGATGACGGCGTCCACGTCGAAGGCTTGCTGCGATACGAACAGCGCCCCCAGGCCCGAGGCCTCGAACGCTGCCAGGTAGCGCTCGCGCTGTTCCTGCCTTTCCTCGTGCAGCAGCCGCAGCCAGGCGCGTGCGTCAACCGTCTGTAACTGCCCGCTCTCGACATCGCGGTAGGTCAGCAGCCCAGCTGAGGTCGGCAGGTGTTCCGGCACGGCTTCTTCCAGCACGATGGGCAGCAACGGGTGCATGGCGTGTATGCGCTGCGCGGCCGGCAGCCAGTCGTCCTCGGTCTCGAAATCGGACAGCAGCAGCAGCAGGCGCTTTTTCTTCTTCTGCGAGGCGCCCTCTTGCGTCTCGAAGAACCGCAGGGCCGGCAGCAAGGTGGTGGTTGCGCCGCTCTCGGGCTGGTGCTCCCAGATCATTTGCAGCAGATTGACGAAGGTCTTTTCCGAGCGAAACGGTTGCATCACGGTGCGGATGTTGCGGTCGAAACCGACGAATCCGAGGAGGTCCTGCTGGCCGATGACCGAGCGCCCGATGATGGCGATGAGGTCCAGCAGAAGGCGCTGCTTGCAGCCCTCGGTGGAAAAGCCGGTGAAGATCGAGGCGCTGAGGTCGGCGGCGATCCATACTTCGAGCACGCGCTCTTCGCGCAAGCGGCGCACCAGCAGGCCGCTTTCCAGGCGCTCACTGGCTCGCCAGTCGATGTGGGCGGTGTCCTCGCCGAGGGCGTGCGGCTGGAAAAACTCGAAATCCTCGCCGCGGCCGCGAAAGGTGCTGCCGTGCATACCCTGCATGATGGTCTGCACCCGTTGCCTCAGGTGTAGATCGGCCCGGCGGGTGGCGTGGGCGTACCAAGTGCCGAAATCCATGTCGCCACTATCGCTCGCTGTCGCGCGCGCTATCTGCATATCTCCGCTCGGCTCCGCTCGCTGTGGTTGCCGCGGCCCTAATCGGCCACCTCGGTGGGAACGCCGCGCAGGATGCGGCGCACCACTTGGCGCAGGAAGCCGATGTCGTCACGCAGATCGAAGGCGCGTTCGCCCTGCTCGATGAGGTGGTCGTCCAGAAACGCCATGGGACGACTGGCCCGTTGCGCCAACAGGGTGCCATCCAGCACCAGGCGGTGATTGAGCACGTCGAACGCCAAGTCCTGGAGGTCCTCGTACCACACCTCGTCGCGGCCCTTGAGGAAGGCCCGCGTTTTGGCGAGGTTAACGAGGACGAGGTGGGTGCGCGGCGAGCAGCCGACCAGCACGGGCGAGCGGTCGCCGATATAGAGGTCATCCAGGCATTGCCGGTGCAGCGAGCCGGTGGGGTCGTCGGTTGGCGGCCGCGTGGCGTGTACCAGCCGCACCGCGTAAGCCCGGCAGGCGCGGTCAACGTAGACGTTGGCGCGAATGAAGGCGCGCGCGGCGACGACTTCCTCGCGGCTCATGACCGGCTTGAGCGACAAGTCGGCGAACACGTCCTCGCGCTCGGACAGGGCCATTTCTTCGGCTTCGGAGAGGTAATCCAGGGTGATACGCATGGCGAAGCGGTCGAGGAGGGCTTCCGGCAGCGGGTAGGTGCCCTCTTGTTCGAGTGGGTTCTGGGTAGCGATGACGAAAAAGGGCTCGTCGATGTAGAAACGCTCGTGGCCGACGTCGACTTTGCCCTCCGCCATGGCTTGCAGGGCGGCGCTGAGGGTGCGCGGCGGCGTGCGGTTGATTTCGTCGAGGAGGATGCTGTTGGAAAAGATGGGGCCGCGCAGGAAGGTGAATTCCTTTTTGCCGTTCTGGCTTTCCAGCACCGGGGCGCCGAGGATATCGGCGGGCAGCATGTCGGCTACCAGCTGAATCCTGCGGAAAACGCCGCCAATGAGCTGGGCAACGGTTTCGCCGGCGGTAGATTTGCCAAGGCCCGGGTAGGCGAGTAGCAACAGGTGGGCACAGGTGGTGCGCCCCAGACTTTTTTGGCCGTCTGAGAAGAGGCCGTAGAGCAGCCGCCGTACCAGCCGATCATAGCCGACTATCACCTGTCGGATTTCCCGATCCAACACCGTGAGTTTTTTCCGGTACGTTTTCCTCTCCCCGGCAAGGGCGCTCAGGACCTCCATGATGTTGGGCTGTTCCTCCGATTCTATGTCGTGGCTAAAGGGTCAAAGCGTCTTTTGTATCAGAACTGCCTATACCAGACAAGGAGATTCGGCCAGGGCGGGTCGAGCCTCACAGCACGTTCCAGCGGCGGTTTGCGGCCTTTTCCGCCAGCAGGGTGTCGACGATCCAGTCGCGCACGGCGGGGGCGACGTAGAAGGTGGGCTTGACGAGTTCAGCCTCGTTGCCAATGAGCCCCTCGGCCAAAGCGCGGGCGGCCACCGCGGTGCCGGGCAGAACGCTGACGCCGACGCGCAGGTTGGCCAGGGACGGTTTGACGCCGCGCAGAAAGTCGAGCTTGGCGGCGACCGTCTGCCGCGTCTCGTCGGGCTCGCCGAAGGTGACGGAGAGGGTGTAGTTCAGCCCGTGCCGCTCGCACAGGCGGCAGGTTTCGAGCGCCGGCTGCAGGCGTTCGGCCAGATTCCCCGCCGCCAGCGGCGCGGTCGGCAGCGCGCCCATGAGGACGAGGCCGCACCCGGCCTGGTTCATAAGGCGGATCAGTTCGGCGTCGCAGCCAAATGGCGCCAGGCAAGTGTCCCAGTGCACCGTCGTGCCGGAGGCGACCAGGGCGCGGCACAGGTCCTTGGCATGCGGCAGCGGCACGTTGAAGGCGTTGTCGATGAAGAACACCTTGCGCAGGCCATGGCGGGCTTCCAGGTTTTGGACCTCGGCCAGCACCTCGTCGATGGGGCGAATGACGCGCCACGCTTCCTGCTGCGAGCTATCTCCGGCGTGGGTGGGATAGGCGAAGCTGCTGAGCTTGGTCACCACGCCCATGCCGAAGCCGGCCTGGGCGTATTTGGCAATGTCCAGACCGTCAAGGCGGGGCGGGTGGTTGAAGGCGCTGCCGTCGCCCGCCGGGTTCACGACGACGCGGCCGTCTCGGCGGTAGACCAGTCCGGGCAGGTCATCGTGGGGCGCGCCGGGTTCCAGGCTGTCAGCGAGGCGCACAAAGGTGTCGGCGGCGTCCCCGATCAGTCCCAGGTCCGGTTCCAGATAGTCGAACACCGCCTGCGGCAGGATACTGAAGGCCGGGCCGCCGCACACGATCGTGGCGCCGCAGCAGGCTCGCACCGTGTCGATCACCGCCTTGGAATCGGGCAGCGCCCATTGCGGGTCGAGGTAGCTGTGGTTGCTCAGGTTACGCAGCGAAATGCCCACCAGATCGGGCTGCACGTCACGCACCGCCCGTTCGACGTCGGCGGAAGCGTCCTCGGAGAACATCAGATCCAGCGATTTGACGGTGTGCCGCGAGTTGGCAAAGGCACCGGCCACGTAGGCCAGCCCGATCGGCAACGGCTTGGCGTTCAGGCGGCTCATCAGGCGGTCGTGCCGGTTGGTGGCAATCAGCAGCACGCGCACGGGGTTCTCCTTGGCGGAATCGTGGAGTGTCCGTAACCCATCGGCTATGCTCCGGGGCGCATCATACTACATGTGAGGAGCATGACATGAAGAACATCGTCATCTGCTGTGATGGAACCGGCAACGAATACGGACGCAACAACACGAACGTGGTGGAAACCTACGTTCTGGCGGAGAAGGACGCCTCTCAGGTCGCGTATTACGACCCGGGCGTCGGCACCGGCGGCTGGGAATACGACGAAGAGAGCGGAAGCCTGACAGCCTTTGCCGATCAGGCGACCGGCTACGGATTGCAGAAAAACGTCGAGGATGCCTACCGCTACCTGATGCGTTGCCACGAAGACGGAGACGCCGTTTATCTCTTCGGGTTCAGCCGCGGCGCGTTCACGGTGCGCTCCCTGGCCGGCATGCTCTACACCTGCGGCCTGCTCGGCAAAGACGCCGGAAATCTGGTGGAATACGCCTCCAAGGTCTACAACACACCGGACAACAACGACGTGGCGCGGGGCTTCCGCGCAGCCTTCGCCCGACCCTGCCCGGTTCACTTCATCGGCGTTTGGGATACCGTGGAGTCGTTGGCGATGAACGCCGGCAAACGCTTTCACGACACCCGGCTGAATCCCGAAGTTCGGTACGGCTATCACGCCCTCGCCATCGACGAGAAACGCCGCGATTTTGCGCCTTGCCGGTGGGACGAGCGCAACGTTGCGGCGGGGCAGACGATCGAGCAGGTGTGGTTTGCCGGGGCTCATTCGGACGTAGGCGGCTGGCATGACGAGCGCGGCTTGTCCAACATCGCCTTGCGCTGGATGATCGGCAAAGCGGTTGCCTGCGGTCTGCGGATCAACAGGGAGAAGCTGGCGGGCTATCAGCCTGACCCGCACGACAAACTCCACGGGTCGTTCACGGGTTTCTGGAAGTTTCGGGGTCAGAGAACCCGCAAGATTCCTAAGCATGCCTGGATTCATGAAAGCGTGTTTGAGCGCATGGCCGGGCCGGAAAACAAATATCACCCCCGGAATTTGCCGGCCAACTACTGTCAGGTGCAGACCCAGGACCCATAAATGCTTGCCATTTGGCCTTGGGGCGGTTTTCGTATGACGATATGGGATCGTCGCGATGGGCAAAACCAGTCCTGATCATCCGATGTCTTGCCGTGAAAATAGCCGCCGGCGTGATGGCCAAAGCCCCCGAAGCCGTCATTCCGGCGCACGCCGGAATCCAGTGACCTTAGGGCGTCCGAGAACCCCTGGACCCCGGCTTCCGCCGGGGTGACGGTCCCATTTTCATGCTTCAGGCTCACGATAAGATAGGCCAGACACGCAAACGCAAACCGCCATAAGGTGGACGAGATTCCGAACGTCCGCCTCTCAGATACCACTACGCCTCGCCTGCCGCCGTCTCGGTTTCACCTGCCTCGCCGCTTCCAGTGGTGCCCGCATCTTCTCGTAGAACATGAACAGATGCTCGACACGCTCGCGTTCCGAGGCGAAGCCGCCGGGCCGATAGAGGCGGTCCACGGCGCGGTCGAGGGCTTGGTGCGCCCGGCGCATATTGGGCGGCATGAGGTCGGGGTCGTAGAGTTCGGCGAGCGTTGCGCCCGGATGGGCGGCGCGGGCGTCGAGCACGGCTTGCGCGAGGGGAGCTTCGATAGAGCCTGCCCCGTACTTGATACGGGGTCAGCGCTTTCCGGCGGCGTTGGAAAAGTGTTGTAGACGAGGCTGATGGAGTAGCGGTAGTCGCTCTTCAACCGTCCGCCGACGTGGCGCAGCCAGGCCATGTGCAGGGCTGAAGCCAGCAGCGCAAAATCCGCCAGCGTGGCGTTCTCCAGAACGCGCACGAGGTTGCTTGGAATCGTCGGCGGCTCCAGCCAGCCGATGGGCACGTAATCCCGCCGCTCGGAACTAACTTCGGGAATAACCAGGAACGGCGCGGTAGGAACCACGTTCACCTGCCAGAGCGTGGGCGTATCGGCTAGCTTCAGTGTGGACTTGCGTTTGCTTGCCTGCCGATATGCGCGAACGGTGGTGATGCGTTCCCGCACGCGCGGCAATCGCCCCAGCACCCGGCTGGCCCACCGTCGCGGCCGCCGATGCGTTCCCGCACGCGCGGCAATCGCCCCAGCACCCGGCTGGCCACCGTCGCGGCCGCCGATGCGTTCCCGCACGCGCGGCAATCGCGCCAGCACCTCCGGCGCCGCGTCATGCAGGGCGAGAATCCAGCGTTCGCCGCCCTGCAGGTATTCGCGGGCGCCGACAAAGGGGCGCAGCAAAGATGCGGCGTCCGGCTCTGTTTCCAGGAACGCGGCCCGTTCCCCGGCATTGAAAATGTATTGCCCGTCGTCGATGGGTTGCGAGCCAGTGAGCAATTGGACCAATCCGTTGATCGGCCCACTTGCCTCGTGCACCGTCAGGTGCGGGTCGGACAGGCCGCCGGCATCGAACAGATACGGCGACAGCGCCGCGTGGCGCGTCTCTTCCGGGTCGCCGTTGAGGTCGGGATACGAAAACAGCCGTTTCGCGTCCCGCGTGTTGGCCCGCCGGTCCAGACCGAGGATGACGACGTGCACGTGCGCCTTGCCGCGCACGTCCGATCCCCAAGCGAAGGTGCGGTGCGCGAAGGCAATCTCCAGCCCGCAGCGGTCAAACAGGATCGGCCACAGTTGCCCGACCTGCTCTCCCTGCGTCGTCGAATTGGTCGCCACAAAGCCGATCCGGGTCCCACCCGTTACGTAGGTCCCCGCCTTGATGAGCCAGGCCGAAACGTAATCCAGCGTGCCGCCGCTGCCGCCCAGACCCGCGATGCGGCGCACCTGCGCGCGCTGCGCCGCCGTCTGGTACTTGGCGCCGACGAAGGGCGGATTGCCCAGCACGTAGTCGCACTGTTCCGCCGGCAGGACCTCCGACCAGTCGATTTCCAGGGCGTTGCCGTGGACGACGTGCGGCGCCTTCTGCAAGGGGATGCGCCGGTAGAGCCGCCCGAACTCCAGGCTGAAGCGGTTGTTCATGACGTGGTCCATGATCCACAGCGCGGTTTCCGCGATGCGGGCCGGGAACTCGCCGAGCTCGATGCCGTAGAACTGATCCACGTCAACGCGGGACAAGTACGCCACGGCGCGAAGCTCTCGAAGGATGTCGATCTCGAGCAGGCGCAGTTCGCGGTAGGCGATGATGAGGAAGTTGCCGCAGCCGCAGGCCGGGTCGAGGAACCGCAGTTGGCCCAGCTTCTCCTGGAATCTCAGCAGATCGTTGCGGCGGCGGTTGTCGCGGCGGGACTTCAGGCGCGCGAATTCGGCGCGCAGGTCGTCCAGGAACAGCGGCTCAATGACCTTCAGGATGTTCTGTTCGGTGGTGTAATGGGGGCCTTGAGCGCGGCGCTCCGCCGGCTCCATGACCGATTGGAACAGCGCCCCGAAAATGGCCGGCGAGATGTTCGACCAGTCGAAGCGGCAAGCGTTGAGCAGCGCCGCCCGCATGGCTGCGTCGAAGAACGCGATGGGCAACGGCTCGTCGAACAGGGCGCCGTTGACGTAGGGGAAGCGGGCGAGGTCTTCGTCGCGGGTTGTCTGGTGCTCGGCTTCCGGGGTGTTCAGCACCTGGAACAATTCGGCCAGACGCGAGCCGGTATCCGATCCGTCCTCGCTGGTGCGGGTTTCGATGAAGTCGAGGAAGATGTCGCGCGGCTCGAAGATGCCGGTGTCGTCGGCGAACAGGCAGAAGACGATGCGCACCAGGAAGCGTTCCAGGTCGTGCCCTGGTAGCCCGAGGCGGCGAGCGCGTCGTGCAGCAGTCCCATCAGCTCGGCGGCTTTGATGTTGGCGGGGTCCTGGTCACGGAAGGTGCGGCGCTGCACGCCGAGGATGAAGCCGAACTTCTCGACGTGGGCGTGTAGGTCGGCGAGCGCAAAGGCGGCGGTGTCTCGTTCGTCGAGATCGTGAAGCTCGAAGGTCTGGAAGTCGCTGACCAGGATATAGCGAGGGCGCTGGTTCTCGGGCAAAGCGTCGACGCAGTCTCCGGCCTGCTCGTAGGCGCGGGTGAGGTCGCCCCCGGCGCTCTTCTGCTCGACGATCAGGACGCCGGGCCAGAACAAGTCGATGAACCCCCGCCGGCTGTCCAGCTTTGCCACGTGCGCCTCATAGCGTGCGACGGTGCGGCGCTCGACTCCGAATATCTGGAAGAAGTCGTTGTAGAAGCTCTACGTCTCGCCCTTCTCGTAGGCCGCCTGCCGCCACTTGTCGGCGAAGGCGGCGGCACGGACGCGAACCTCGTTCCAGGATAGGCGCATGGGGTTAGCCTGAGAGCATGTTTGTGAATAGCGAAAGGGCAGTGGCTGGTAGCCAGTGTCCGGCGGCCAAGCCCTTGGTTTCACTGACCACTAGCCACTTGCCACTGGTTTTGCGGGCTGGTAGCCCGCGCTCCCAGGCATGGGGTGGAGGATTATTCACAAACCCGATCCCAGATGCCGCTTCACGAATCCCTGAAGCCATTGAGTTCATGAATCAACCGCAGCCCCTTGAGGGTCAACAACGGATCAATCACATCGATGGCCTTGGTTTCCGGCGTAATAACCTCCACCAGGCCGCCGGTGGCGATGACTTTTACTGCCTGCTGATCCTCCTCCGCGGGCGTCATTTCGGCCTTCAGCCGCGCCACCAGCCCTTCGACCAGCGCCGCGTATCCGAGGATGAGACCGGACTGCATGGTGTGCACGGTATTGGTGCCGATGGCGTGCGGCGGGCGGACAAGCTCCACTTGGTACAACTGCGCTGCCGAGCGGGTCAGCGATTCCAGCGCCGTCACGATGCCAGGGGCGATGGCGCCGCCGAGGTATTCGCCGCGCGCCGATACGCAGTCGAACACGGTAGCGGTGCCGAAGGCGATGGCGATGGCCGGGCCGCCGTATAAATGATGCGTTGCCGCGGCGTTCACCACGCGGTCGGCGCCGACCTCGCTGGGGTTGTCGACCGACAGCGTCACGCCGCTGCGGGTGTGCGGCCCGACCATCAGCGGTTCGACGCGCAGGTACTGGCGCGACAATTGATCGAAGACCGCGCGCAGCGGCGGCACGACGCAGGAAATCGACACGCCGCGAATGTCCTCCACGGTGATGTCACTGGCGCGGAAGAGGTTCAGCAGCAGGATGGCGTACTCGTCGGCGAGTCTTTGCCGCTCCGTGGCAAAGCGCCAATCGGCCAACAGGGCATCACCGCGAAACACGCCGGCCTTGATGGTGGTGTTGCTGACGTCGATGGTGAGCAGCATGGGCATCCCCATGGCGGAAAGGGCAGGGTCGTGCCGAGGCGTCGGCTCAGCCGCGGCAGGTTTCGAGCGTTTCCTTGAAGCCCGGCAGGGCATTCACGATGGTGCGGTCTTCCACACAGTAGGCCAGACGGAAATAGCCCGGCGTGCCGAAACCGCGTCCGGGCACGGCGAGAATGCGCCGCTGCAGCAGCATGTTGACAAACGCCGTGTCATCCTCGATGGGCGAGCGCGGAAACAGGTAGAACGCCCCCTGCGGCCTGACGAACTCGTACCCCATGGCCGCCAGTGCGTCGCACATCAGGGCGCGCTTGCGCTCGTATTGCCGCATGTCGATGGTGACGCCCTGCAGTTCCCGCACCACGTGCTGCATGAGCGCCGGGGCGTTGACGAACCCCAGGGTGCGGTTGGCGAAGTTCAGGCCCTCCAGGAGTTCTTCCAGGCCGGCGCAGGCGGGGTTGACGGCGATGTGGCCGATCCGCTCGCCGGGCAACGCCAAGTCCTTGGCGTGCGAGGTCACCGCAATGCTGTTGGCGAAGTGGGCATGGACCTCCGGGTAGGTCAGGCCGTCGTACAGCAACTTCTTGTAGGGCTCGTCGCTGACCAGATAAATCTGCGTGCCGAATTCCGACTGCTTGCGGCGCAGCAGGTCGCCCAGGGCCTCAACGGTGGCCGCGTCGTACATGACGCCGGAGGGATTGTTGGGCGAATTGATGAGGACGATCTTGGTGCGGACCGACAGCGCCGCCTCGATGGCCGGCAGGTCGAGATTGAAGCGCGCGTCGGTCGGCACCACCTTGCTGACGCCTTGGTGGTTGTCGGCGTAGAAGTTGTATTCGACGAAGTACGGCGAGAAGATCATCACCTCGTCGCCGGGGTCCAGGAGCGTCTTGAATACCACGTTGAGGCCACCGGCGGCACCGACCACCATGGTGATGTGCTCGGCCGTGAAGGCGATGCCGGTTTCGCGCCCGAGCTGTTCCGCCACCGCGGTTCGTGTTTCGGCGTAGCCGGTGTTCGGCATGTAGCGGTGCATGCCCGGCTTGGGTTGGCTGACCAGCCGGTGCAGCGCCTCGTGGAACTCGGGGGGCGGCTCGACAACCGGGTTGCCGAGTGAGAAATCGTAGACGTTGTCGGCCCCGTGTTCCTGTTTGAGCCGGATGCCCTCCTCGAACATGCCCCGTATCCAGGACGCCGCCTGCATGTATTGCCGGACCTTTTGCGCGATGGCCATGGGGACTCCCTTGTTGGCTTGGCGAGCGGTGCGGCGCCGGGGCACCGCGGCCACTGTCAGGAGCGCGTTAGCATGCGTGAAAACGCCCGTTGGCGCAAGCGCGATGTCGAGTTGTCCGGCGAAATGCCGCTTGACATGGCGGTGGGCCAAATTTAGTTTGCTCGGCGTGAATCAGTCATGTAGGTCGGATTAGCTGTAGCCGTAATCCGACATTCCATCACGATAGATATCTGCCATCGGGAAACACACCATGCTGACCTTAACCGCTGTTCTGACGGTGCAAGCCGGGCAGGAGGCCGAATTCGAGCGCATCATGCACGTTGTGGTGCCGAAGGTGCGCGAGGAACCTGGCAACCGCGCCTACGTGCTGCATCGTTCCACCGACAACCCGCGCGTTTTCATGGTCTATGAGGAATACGAGGACGCCGAGGCGCTGGAATCGCACCGCGCCCACCTTAAGGAAATGGGCATCGACCTGCGCGACCTGTTGGAGGGGCCGTCGGTGCTGACCTTTTACGACAAGCTGCTGTAGCGGCGCGGAGAACAAATCATGGGTCGCCTGACAGACAAGTACTGCATCGTCGGCGTTGGCGAAACGTCGTACTCCAAGAATTCCGGCAAGACGACGCGCGCCATGGGCGCCGAGGCGATTCGCAACGCCATGCGCGACGCCGGCTTGGGCGCCGATCAGGTGAACGGCGTGCTGAGCTATCACGGCGGCGATTCGACCGCGGGTCCGGAGATTGCCGCCGACTTGGGCATCCGCCCGGACTTCTACATGGACTGCTCCGGCGGCGGCTCGAGCACCGAGGCACTGGTGGGCCTGGCCAGCGGCGCCATCGAGGTGGGGATGTGTGAAACGGTGGCGATTTTCAGGTCGATGAACGGCTACAGCGAGGTGCGCATCGGCGGCACCGGACGACGGGCGGCGACGCCGGTGGCGGGCAGCCAGTTGCTAAGCCGCCCGTACGGCATGGTGAGCGCCGGGCAGAATTTCGCCCCGGTGTTCATGCGCCACATGATGGAGTACGGCACCACCAGCGCCCAGGTGGCGGCGGTGAAGGTGGCGCACAGCAAGCACGCCAGCAACAACCCGAAGGCGTATTACCGCAAGCGCTATACGGTCGAGGACGTGCTGAACTCGCGCTGGATCTGCAAGCCGCTGCACCTGCTCGATTGCTGCGTGGAGACGGACAACGCCACGGCCCTGATCGTCACCTCGGCGGAGCGCGCGGCGGATTTGCGGCAACGGCCAGTCTGCGTCATGGGCGTGGTCGGGCGCGTCACCAAGAAGCGTGGCGACACCTTCTACAACGACGCGCCGATTACCGACGTGGCCGGCAAGTACGCCGCCGAGCGGGTCTTCGGTATGGCCGGCGTCGGCCCCGAGGACGTGCACGTGACCGGCTCGTACGACGCTTTTACGTTCACGACGATGCTGCAACTGGAGGACTATGGCTTTTGTCGCAAGGGAGAAGGCGGCGATTACGTATCGAGCGGCATGATCGAGTTGGGCGGCAAGCGCCCGAACAACACCAGCGGCGGGCACCTGTGCGAGGGTTACACACACGGCATGAGCATGGTGATCGAGAACGTGCGGCAGTTGCGCGGCCAGGCGGACGATTCGTGCCCGCAGTGGCAGGACGGCGTCCACAGTCATGATTACGCCGAAGGCGGCTGCCGCCAAGTGCGCGAGGCTGAAATTTCCATGAACCTGGGATGGGCCAACCCGGTAACGGGAAGCGCCCTCATCCTGCGGAGGTAGGCACCATGCCGCAAGTCGAATACCGTGGAATGCTCCTGATGGTCCCCGACAACGACAGCGAATTTGGCGGCTACTTCGAGGCCGCCCGGGAACACCGACTGGTGGTAAAGAGGTGCACCGCCTGCGGCCTGCTGCGCTTCCCGCCTGGCTCCGGCTGCCCCTGGTGCACCTCACTGGACTGGACGTGGCAAGAGGTGAGCGGCAAGGGCATCATCTACTCCTACGAAATCATCGCCCACGCCATCCAGCCCGGCTTCCGCGATTTCACCCCCTATCCCGTCATCATCGTCGAACTCGACGAACAACGCGGCGCTCCCACCCCTCAGGACGGCCTCCGCCTCATCGCCAACCTCGTGGATGACCAACTCCAGCCCGAAGCCGAAGCCAACGTCGCCATCGGCAAGCGCGTGGACGTCGTCTTCCAGGACCTGTCGCCCGACTTGTCACTGCCGCAATTCCGCCTGATCGACGAGCCGCCCGCGGGGCCGGTGTGGCAGTTCCCGGGGTGAGACCGGACGTCTCAACCTCGAGACGCGGACCTGCGAGCCACTTCGATGCGCATTGATCCCGGGAGAGAATAGACCGGCTTCTGTATTCGCCTTCATCCGCATGGGTTGCTCGTCCGGGTCTCGCAGATGACGATTGCGGGGTTTTCTCGCCCAAAAGCGGTCGACTATGCAGTTGGTTTGCCAAGGGTTGCCAGGAGGTCGAAGTCCGTGTCGGCGGATTCGAGTCTGGCGCCGTGGCGGCGGGCGCAGGCGGCAATGACCACATCGGTCGCCGGAATGGTCACACCTTGGACTCGCGCCTGACGGGCCAGATCGTACGCCCCTGCCCAGACTTGATCGTCGATAGGAAGCTCCGGCAGGGTGCGGGCGAAATCCAGCAGAACCTTCCGTTCCTGCTGGCCGCGGGCGCCGTTCCAGAGTTCGAGTTGCACCAACGGACACCAACAGGCTTGCCCGGCGGTCAGCGCGGCCTCGACACGGGCGCGGACCATCGGGTCGCCGCTCGGTCGAAGCATGTGTATCCAGGACGACGTATCGACAAGAATCACTGGCTCAGCCCTGGCGGCGCGCAGCCTGAAGTTCCTGCGGCGTGATCAGGTTGGCGCAGGTGCCGGCGTATTTGGTGAGTTCCGACATGCGCATGCGGCGATTGAAGTCGGCGACGGCGCCGACGATGGCATCGCGTTTGGTCTTCGCGTTCGTGAATCGGATAGCATCCTCAAGTTCGTGGTCGGGAATATCAATAGTAGTTTTCATGCTTACAAAATAGTCTCTATAGGAAGTGCTGTCAAACCCCATAATATTCTACATGATCACTTTTTAGAATCCATGACCCTCCAGCGTGCCGATAGAGCAGTATTGGCGTCCATCAGATTCGTCGCCAAGACGCTTCAGGGGAACCGGGATCTCTTGGCCTTTGAGCTTGACGATCGCTTGGCGGCACGATCTTCTCCTGTCGTCCCTGACGAACGTGATGCGCGCTTCACTTATCGATACAGCCCCTGCTCCGCGATGTAATCAGCCACTGCCTCGGGAAGCATCCCGCCGAGTGAAGCGGGCGGGGCGCCTTGCCGGAGCTGCTGGCGGATGTCGCTGCTGCGGACCGCGTGGGTGGCGCGCAGGCTGAGGCGGCCGAACTCCCGGTCGATGTCGGTGTGGCGGTGCCAGCGGTGCCATTCGGCGGCGATGTCGGGGCCGACGAGAAGGGAGGAGGGCAGGGGAAGCCGCTGCTGGAGGTAGCGGAGGACGTCGTAGGTGTAGACCGGTTTGCCGTCGTCGGTGGCCAGGCGGCGTTCGACGTCGCAGACGCGGGCTTGCAACAGGGCGTCGAGGGCCAGGCGGCACATGCGAACCCGGTGCGCAAAGGGCGCGGACTGCTTGCCGAAGGCGTGGCGGAAGGCCGGCACGATGATGACGTGGTAGTCGAGCTCGACGGCTCGCCGGATCATGGATACGTGCCCGGCGTGTATCGGATCGAAGCTGCCGCCATAGACGGCGTAACGGCGCATGCGATCACCCTTCCCGCAATGTTTGTCCGGCCCCTTATGGCGTGCTATAAGAAGCGCTTCCAATATTCCGCAGACACCGCAAGGACATCAAGCTTGCCTTCGATTCTGATCCGGGACGAGGGTCCGGAAGTTTTTCCAGAATTAAAGCGACTGGATTCCGGGTCGAGCCCGGAATGACGCCTTGTGGAACTGGACGGGCTACATTCATGAGGAACGACATTATCACGGCAAGGGGCAGCTTGTGAAAATCGGTTTTTTGGGACCGCAGGGAACGTACACGGAGGAGGCAGCAAAGGCGGCCATGGCAGACGCCGTTTACATGCCTTACGCTTCCATTGAATCGGTGTTCGACGCCGTGGCCCGGCAGGAAGTGGCGCGCGGGCTGGTGCCTATCGAGAACGTCATCCAGGGTCCGGTGACCGAGACTCTGGACAACCTGTTCCACTGCGCCGATCGCGTCAAGATTGTCGACATGCTCGTGCTGCCCATCCAGCACGCCATCGGGGTGCTCAGCCCGCAGTCCCAGGTCAGCCGCGTCCTTTCCAAGGACCAGGCGTTGAAGCAGTGCTCGGTCTACCTGCAAGCCAACTACCCGCAGGCGCAATGCCTCGACGTGGACAGCACCAGCGCGGCCATGGAGACCATCGCCGCGCAGCGCCTGACGGACGCGGCGGCCATCGGCAGCGAGACGGCCCTGAAACAGTACGGCCTGCACGTCCTCGACCGCGACATCGGCAACATCAAACAGAACAAGACCCGTTTCGCCGTCCTCGGCCCCGCCTCGGAGCCTCATCACCCCCGCACCGGACGCGACGCCACCGCCTTCGCCCTGTATCCGCACCGCGACCGCCTTGGCCTGCTGAATGACATTGTCTCCGCCATCAGCCACGACCACAAGCTCAACCTGTCCTTTATCCACTCGCGCCCGGACACCCGCGGCGCCTTTCTGTTCCACATGGAGGTCGAGGGGCACCTGGACGACGAACCCGTGGCGGCGTGCATGACCCACCTGGCGCGGCAGTTGGGCGACCAGGAACTCGAGGTCAGGGTTTTTGGCACCTACCCGTGCTGCGCTTTCAACGAGCCGGGCATCAAGACGATCGGCATCTTAGGCGGCACGGGCCAGATGGGGCAATGGTTCCGGAAATTCCTGGGCGAGGCGCGCTACAACGTACTCATCAGCGGCCGCCGCACGCCGCTGACCTACCAGCAGTGCATCGAGCAGTCCGACGTGGTCATCATCAACGTGCCCATCCGCAATACGGTGGGCGTGATCCACGACGTGGGCCGCTATTTCCGTCCCGGCCAGCTTATCACCGACAACACCTCCATCAAGACGCAACCCGTCGAAGCGATGCTGGCGGCGGTGCCGGAGGGCGTCGAGGTGCTCGGCATGCACACCATCTTCGGCCCGCGCGTGGAGAGCCTGCGCAACCAGAACATCGTCTTCACCCGCACGCCCTTGTCGGGTGCCCGCGCCAAGGAGTTCGAGGACATTTTCTACAAGTACGGCGCCACCATCACCTACACGACGCCGCAGTATCACGACAAGCAGATGGCCTTCCACCAGAACCTGGAACACTTCACCAAGATCGCGCTGGCGCAGGTGCTGCATACGCATTTCAGCGACCCGACCGAGATGGACCGCTACAGCTCGCCCAACTCCCGCACGTCGCTGGCCATCATGGGCCGCATCCTGCGGGCCGACCCGGACCTCTACAGCGAAATCCAGTCCTACAACCTGCAGGGCCCAACGGTGCTGAAAGCCTACCTCGACGTCGTGCAAACCCTGGCGCAGGCGCTGATCGACGGCAACGTTGACGCTTTCACCCGCAGCATGACGACGAGCGCCGACGCCCTGGGCGCCGAGTATCTGGCGGACATGCTGCAACGGTCGCAGATCATCCAGCGCAGTTTGGTGTGAGCCAGCGCAGTCGGAGGTCGGATTACGCCTGCGGCCAATCCGGCCTACAGGGGCCAGGTCTCCTGCCGATACGCCATGTCCCAGAAGAGATACTCGTAGCGGCAGCTATCGGCGAATAGCCGGCTGAGGCGGACTTGCCGGTCCGGCGCCGCGCCGCTTCCCAGGCGGTCGAGTAGGCCCCGCAGCCAGTCGGCGAGGGCGGCAAATTCGGGGGCCGCGTACATTCGAATCCACTCGTCATACAGCGGCTGCGGCGACGGGGCGCCTTGTGCTGCCAGGTTCTGGCCGATGTCGCTGTAGTCCCACATGCAGGGCAGAATGGCCGCAGCGATGTCTGCCAGATCCCCGCTGTAAGCGGTGGCCAGCAGGTGCTGGGTGTAGGCTCGCGTGCCCGGTGCTGCCTGCGTGCTCTCCAGCTCGCCCGGGCGGATGCCGAATTTTGCTGCAAAGCCGCGGTGCAAATCCATTTCGGTGTTCAGCGTTTCGTGCAGCAGCCCCGCAAACCGCCCCATCGTCTCGAGGTCGCCCGCCTTCGCCGCCGCCAGCGCCAGCACGCGGCTGTAGTCGACCAGAAATACGTAGTCCTGACACAGGTAGAATCGGAACGCCTCCAGCGGCAGCCCGCCGTCGCCGATCCCCGTCACGAAGGGGTGCTGCAGGACTTGCTGGCGCAGGTCGGCGGTTTGCTGACGCAGGTACTCGGTAAGACGCATGGCTTCTCCATTTGTCTGTTGATCATCGTTATGAAGTCGGATTCGCCGGCAAAGTGTACCGCGTGGGCCACCGTCATTGACACCCCCGGCGCGCCGCCCGTATGCTGCCGCCAAAATTCCGCTTCGAATCACCAGCGAGAGAGGGCTGCACCGTGGATGATGCCGAACTGAGGCGCGTGACGCGAGAAACTGCCGAGATGCTCTTTGGCCCCCCGAAGCCGGGCGAGGGCGTGTTCCAGTTGTGGAAGAAATTCGACCCGGACCTGGCCCGCCACATTTCCACCTTCTTCACCGGCCGGCTTTACGCCCGCAACGTCATTTCCCAGAAGGAGAGGGAACTGTGCGCTGTCGCCGCGCTGACGGTGCTGCAGCGGCTCGACGAGCTTCGCATCCACATTGGCGCCGCTCTGAACGTAGGCGCCACCCGAGAGGAAGTTGCCGAGGTCATCTTTCAGATGATGACCTATGGCGGCGTGCCCACCATGGTGGAGGGGCTGAAGGTTTGCAAGGAAGTCCTGCAAGAGAGGGGAATGTGGAACGACGATTGATGGGTGGCGGCAGGCCGTGCCGCTTGGGTGAGACGGGGTTCAGCCTGCTGGAGTTGATCGTCGTGCTCGCCATCTTGGGGCTTGTGGCCGCGGTTGGCACGCCCAACGTGGTGTCGTGGCTGGCCCGCCTGCGCTCGCGTGCCGTTGCCGATGAGGTGGTTTCCGTCCTGCAATCGGCGCGTCTGCAAGCCATCGCCCGCAACACCCGCCTGCGGGTATGCCTGTACAGTACCGCAACCCCGCATGACTTCCTGACCCTCCGCAGCCTCGACGCCCTGCAGCCCGACTGCCCCGCGCCGCCGGCAACGTCAAGCCCCGCCTACGCGGCATTCCGCCGGACGATGACCGAATTGCCGGGTGTCCGCATCACGAAGACGACCCGCCGGTCGTTCGTCTTTGGCCCGCGCGGGACGGCGACCGCCGGCAGCTTCACCCTCGAAACCATCGCGGACGGCCATGCACGCAAAATTATCGTGGCCCCCAACGGCCGCGTGCGGTCCGAGTAAGCCAAGGCGGGATAAATCTTGAAAGCCACCCTGCGAGACCAGCACGGCTTCACCCTCATCGAACTGCTGATCGCCCTTGCTGTTGGCTCGCTCGTCATGGGCGGCATCTACGGCATTTTGGTGCAGCAGCACAACGTCTATGCGCGGCACCAGCAGATGCTGGAAATGCGGCAAAACGTTCGCATGGGTCTCGACGTGATGGCCAACGACATCCGCATGGCCGGTTTTGATCCGACAGGAAACGCCGGCGCCGGCATCGTCACCGCTGAGGCCGACCTGATGCGCTTCACGATCGACCGCAACGGCAGCGGCGCGATCGGTGACGCCGCGTTTGAAGACGTTGCCTACCGTGCCAGGTCCGGCAGCCTGCGCATCCAGTCGGTGCGGGAGAAGGCAAGCGGTTTTCAGGCGGTCGTCGACACAATTCAGCGGCTGCGATTCTGCTACGTATTGCCCAGCAACGATCCGCGGCTCCCCTGTGTGCCGCAGGTGCCGGCGGGGCAGCTGCAAAACATCCGCGCCGTGCGCCTGACGCTCACCGCCAGAGCGTCGCGCCGTGATCCGCAGCACGCGGAAAACGACGGCTATCGAACGCTCGAACGGGTCGCCACGGTGCAACTCAGGAATGTCGCCTTGGCGGGCGAGCCGGGATGGTGACGGATGCCGGACGAGGCAGCAAACAGGGGTCGGGAGCGCGGCTTCACGCTCATCGAGGTTATGGTCGCCGTGCTTCTGTTGGCCTTGGGACTGTCGGCATTGGCTGCGATGCAGATAACCGCGATCACCATTAACGCCAGGGCCAACGGTATGACGCGGCTCGTCACGATGGCGCAGGAACGGCTGGAATTACTGCTCGCGCTTCCCTACAACCATCCGCATTTGCTGGACACGGCCGCAGGCGCCGCCAAGACGACCTATGACGTCGCGCCCGGTGACGTCCCGGACGGTCATCGCGTGTATTGGTGCGTCAACGAGGGATTCCCGCGTCCCCAGCTCAAGGCCATCGACGTCGTCGCGGTGCAATCTGGCGATGCCGCTGAGGACAGCAATCTGAACTGCGCCCTGGACGCCGGCGAGGACGCCAATGACAACGGTCGTCTCGACCAAGGCAAGCGGACGTTCGTGCTGTCGGGCGTACGGTCGGTCATCGGGGCGACGTATCTGGCGCCGCAAGATTAGGCGAGGCCGGATCGCCCCCCAGGCGGCGTCTGGAGAACGCCGTTGGTGGGGGCACGGCGATGCTGGAAGGCGTACCACTGCTCGGCGTAGCGCCGCAGTTGGGCATCCACGCGGCCGTTCACCGCGCCGGCGTCGACACCCGTCAGAATGGGCAACCCGTCGTCGATGGTGGGAATGGGGTAGAGATGGAACTGCCTGGCCGCCACGGCATCGACGACCTCTTGCTTGAGCATCAGGTCATCGACGTTTTGCGGCGGCAGCAGCACCCCTTGCGTGCCGGTCAGGCCCTGCCGCCGGCAGACGTCGAAAAAGACCTCGATTTTCTCGTTAACGCCGCCGATGGGCTGTATTTGTCCTTGTTGATTTACCGATCCGGTGACGGCGATGCCTTGATCGACCGGCAGATTGGCCAGCCCGGACAGTAACGCGTACACCTCGGCGGCTGAGGCGCTGTCGCCTGCCACCCCGTCATACGACTGCTCGATGCACAGGCTGGCGCTGAGAATCAGGGGTTTATCCTGCCCGTAAGCGCGCCGCAGGTAGCCGCTGAGGATGAGAATGCCTTTGTGATGGGCGGCATCGCTCAGTTCCACCTCGCGTTCGATGTTGACGATGCCCGCGTCGCCCATCGAGGTGACCGCGGTAATGCGCATCGGGCAGCCGAAGGTGGTGCCGTCGGCCAGTTCGTATACCGACAGGCCATTCACTTGGCCGACAACCGCACCGCGGGTGGTCAGTAGCAAAAGGTCCTCGTCGATCATTTCGTAGATTTGCTCGGCGGTCAGGTTCAGCCGCTCCTGCCGCGCCAGTAGCGCCCGCTCCACGGCCGCCGCGGTGATCATCGCCGCGCCGTCCTTGCCGGCCCAATAATTCGCCTCCCGCGCCACGTCGGCCATAACGTCCAGACAGGCGCTGATTTTGTTCTGGCGTCCGGCAGTTCGCACACCCCACTCGACCAACGCTCCTACGGCCTCGCGGGCGCACGGACGCAACCCCGCTTCGCGGCAGATGCGGCTGAGGAAACCGGCAACCTGCAAGACGGTTTCGTGCCGGCGCGGCAGCGTGGTATCGAAGTCGGCTTTGACCTTGAACAAGCGGCTGAAATTGGCGTCTTCGTAGGCCAGTTGCTGGTAGAGGTCCTCATCGCCGAGCAGAATGACCTTCACGTCGCACGGAACCGCATCCGGCCTCAGCGGCGTCGTTGGCACCAGGGTATGGTGATCGATGGACTGGATGTCCGCCCTGCCGTGGCGCAGCAGGCGTTTCAGCGTTGACCAGACGAGGGGGTCGTACAGGGCCTCCTGGGCGCGAAAGATGAGGTAGCCGCCGTTGGCGCGGTGGATGGCTCCGGCGCGGATGCCCATGAAGTCGCTGCGCCAGGCGCCGCCGTGCTCGACGGCGGGCTCGATGGCGCCAAACAGGTTCTTGTAGGTCGGCGAGGCTTCAAAGACCAACGGGCGGCCCGTCGTGTCGCCGTGATCAACGATGACGTTGACCTGAAAGTCATGGAACGGCTCCTCGTCGTCATACGATGATCGCGCGGGCTCCCTGTCGGGCGGCGCCGGGAGACCAGAATGAAAGCGCTCGCACTCCTCGTTCAGATCCTCTTCCGCGTCCTGCAGGTAGCGTTTCACACCCGCTGCGTCAGACACCTTCTCGACCTCGGCTACGGCCTCCCGGATGACCGGCTTTAACGCGGTGCGCTCCAGCGTTCGCAGGTCCTCCTGCATCTTCTGGCGCAGTTCGCCCAGCTCGGCCAATACGTCGGCGCTGGCCGCGTTTAGCATGTCCTGTCGGGCGCGCAGATCGCGGAAGCGGGTGATGTCGAAGCCGCCGCCATCGACACGGTCTTCCAGTTCCGCCATGGGCGTCAGACGCCCCTCGATCACTGGCGCCACTTCCGCCGCCAGCGCCATGTCCAGCCCCTGCCAAATCAGGCCGAAGGCCGGCGCCAGGCGCGCCTCGAGTTGCGCCACCAGCCGCTGTTCGCGCCGCTGATACCGGTCCAGGCAGCGAGTCTTTCGGTGCTGGCAGTCAGCGCCGGCCAACGCCTTCGGAATGCTCTCCTTAAGGCTGTCGATCAAAGCCTGCATGGCCTTTTTCAACGCCGCGCCCTGTCCCGCCGGAAGCACCAAAAGGCGCGGGCATTCCGGGCTCTTGAAGCCGTACACATAACACAGGTCCGGCGGCCTCGCCTCGGGGTCCTGAAGCTGCGCCGCGATCTGCCGCACCGCCGCCAGCTTGCCCGTACCGGCGTCGCCGGAAACGTACACGTTGTACCCGGCGTGGTTGATCTCCATGCCGAGCAGCAGCGCCTTGCGGGCGCGCTCCTGGCCGATCAAGCCTGCCTCCGGCGCCACGTCATCAGTGCTCGCGAAGGGAAGGCTTTCGGGGTCGCACCGCCACCGTAGTCTGGCGATCGGCACCTCGGGAAACGCCGCCGTGTCGTGCCTGCTGATTGGGCTCACACTGCCTCCGAAGATGGCTGCCAAAGCTTTTAAAAACAAGGGGTTGGCGAGTCAATTTGCCAACCCTCCCAGGATCAGATAGCATGACCAAACGATACCCTAAGGAATTTAGCAAGGCAACTTGCGCCAGCCGCCGCTCGGCATGCCGCTGCAGTGTTTCGCGGCGTTCAGCATCCACCAAAAAGGAGCAACATTCGTGGCCACGTCAACCCAAGGCGCCTCTCTGATTTCCCCGTACGGCGGCACCCTGGTGGACCTGCTGGTCCCCGCCGAGGCGCAGGACGAACTCAAAGCGCATGCCAGTCAGTTACCGTCGATCCAGATATCCGAACGCGCCATTTGCGACCTGGAACTCCTGGCCACCGGAGCGTTTTCGCCGCTCGACCGCTTCATGGGCAAGGAGGACCACCAGCGGGTGCTGGATGACATGCGTCTGACCAGTGGCCACGTGTTTGCGCTGCCGGTGACCCTGCCGGTCGATCCCACCGATGACCTGAAACTCGACGGAGAGGTTGCCCTGCGTGATGCCAAGAACAACCTGCTGGCGGTGATGACGGTCGAGGACATGTATTCGTGGGATCACGCCGAGGTGTCGCAGAAGGTCTTCCGCACCCAGGACATGAAACACCCGCTGGTGGCCGAGATGTCGCGTTGGGGTCGGGTGTGCATCTCTGGCGCTTTGCGGGTGCTGCAACTGCCGCTGCATTACGATTTCGAGGACATCCGGCTGACCCCGGCGCAGACGCGGGAACGTCTGGCGGCGTTCGGCTATGAGAATGTGGTGGCCTTCCAGACCCGCAACCCCTTGCACCGCGTACACGAGGAACTGACCAAGCGCGCCGCGCAGGAAGTCGGCGGCGTGTTGCTGCTGCACCCGGTGGTCGGCATGACCAAGCCCGGCGACGTCGATCATTACACGCGGGTGCGAGCCTACAAGGCGTTGGCCGCCGGTTATTACGACCCGGACCGCATCCTGTTGGCGCTGCTGCCGCTCGCCATGCGCCTGGCCGGCCCGCGCGAGGCGCTGTGGCACGCCCTCATCCGCCGCAATCACGGCGCCAACCACTTCGTCGTCGGGCGCGATCACGCCGGCCCCGGCGTCGATTCCACCGGTAAGCCCTTTTACGGACCGTATGATGCGCAGGAGCTCCTGCAGCAATACGGCCAAGAGCTCGGCGTCGGCATGGTGCCGTTCCGCGAGCTGGTCTACCTGCCGGACGAAGCGCGCTACGAAGAGGTCTCCAAAATTCCCGCCGGCACCCGTACCGCCTCCATCTCCGGCACCCAGGTGCGCGAGCAGTTTTTGAGTCAGGGCCGCACCCTGCCCGAGTGGTTCACGCGCCCGGAGGTGGCCGACATCCTCGCCGACACCTACCCGCCGCGCTACCGCCAGGGCGTCTGCCTGTGGTTCACCGGCCTCAGCGGTTCCGGCAAGTCCACCACCGCCGACGCGCTGACGGTGCTGTTGCTGGAAGGCGGCCGGCAGGTGACCGTGCTGGACGGCGACGTGGTGCGCACCCACCTGTCGAAGGGCCTGGGGTTCAGCAAGGAAGACCGCGACACCAACATCCGGCGCATCGGCTTCGTGGCTGCCGAAGTGGTGCGACACGGCGGCATGGCGATCTGCGCCGCGGTCAGCCCCTATCGCGCGACCCGCGGTGCCGTCCGCGCCATGGTCGGCAGCGACAATTTCATCGAGATCTTCGTCGATACGGCGTTGGAGGTCTGCGAGGACCGCGATATCAAGGGCATGTACGCCAAGGCAAGGCGCGGCGAAATCAAGGATTTTACCGGCATCGACGACCCCTACGAACCGCCCCTGAACCCCGAGATCACCCTCGACACGGTGGCCAACACCCCTGAGAAGAACGCCCGCGCCATTTTGCAGGAACTGGTTGCGCGCGGCTTCGTGCGTGCCGAGTCGGCGGCGTCCTGAGAGGGTAGGCGAACGTCGGATGACGCTGTGCACTACCCCCTCACCCCGACCCTCTCCCTGCAGGGGGGAGGGAGCAGGAATCCTTCCGTCTCGTGAGAGGGTCGGAGGGGTGTGATCCGAAATTGTGCGAATCCGACCGACGGGAGGAGGCGATGGCCAAGGGGTCGTCCGAAGTGACGGTGGGACTCATCCAGATGCAGGCTGAGGCGGACCCGCGGGGGAACCTGCAGCGGGCCGTCAGCGCTATCCGCGATGCCGCGGCGCAGGGCGCGCAGATCATCTGCTTGCAGGAGTTGTTCAGCACGCCCTACTTCTGTCAGACCGAGGACCTCGGCCCGTTTGCCCTGGCGGAGCCCATTCCGGGCCCGACGACTGACGCCCTGGGAGGGCTGGCCGGGGAACTGGGAGTCGTGCTGATCGTGCCGCTGTTCGAACAGCGGGCGCGCGGCCTGTATCACAACAGCGCGGTGGTGTTCGACGCCAACGGTGCCCGCCTCGGGACCTACCGCAAGATGCACATTCCCGACGACCCGGCGTACTACGAGAAGTTCTACTTCACGCCGGGCGACCTCGGCTTCCGAACCTTCAAAACCCGCTACGCTGACATCGGCGTGCTGATCTGCTGGGACCAGTGGTTCCCCGAGGCGGCGCGCCTGGTGGCCCTTTCCGGCGCCGACATCCTGTTTTATCCCACTGCCATTGGCTGGCACGACGATGAGACGGCCGAGGTGCGCCGCACGCAGCACGAGGCTTGGGAACTCGTGCAACGCAGCCACGCCATTACCAACGGGGTCTACGCCGCCGCCGTGAACCGCGTCGGGCGCGAGGGCACGGTGACGTTCTGGGGCGCCTCGTTCCTGGCCGCGCCGGACGGCAGCCTGGTGGCGCGCGCCGCGCACGATGGGGAAGCCATCGTGGTCGCCAAGTGTGATCTGGACGCCGTCGATACCATGCGCCAGCAATGGCCCTTTCTGCGTGACCGCCGTATCGACACGTACGGCGCGCTCACCGCCCGGTTCCTCGATTCCCCGGTCGGGGTCGGGGACAAGCATGACGCCTGACACCCCCGCCGCCCTGGGCTACCGGATGCCGGCGGAGTGGGAGCCGCACGCCGCCACGTGGCTGGCTTGGCCGCATAACGAAGATACTTGGCCGGGGCGCCTGCCGCAGGTCCGGGACATCTTCCTCGACATGATCGAGGCATTGCACCAGGACGAAACGGTGCACCTGCTGGTCAACGACGCGGCCGCCGCCGATCAGGTGGGGCAACGGATACATGATCGCGGGCTTGATGCACGCGCCATCAAGCTGCACGAAATACCCACCGCCGACGCCTGGCTGCGCGACAGTGGCCCTATTTTCCTCACCAGCGTCGACCCGCAGCCGCCTTTGGCCGCAAGCGCCTGGCGGTTCAACGCCTGGGGCGGCAAATACGACGACTTGCAGGCCGACGCCGGCCTATCGCAACGCATCGCCTCGCGCCTCGGCGTGTCGTGTTTCGAGCCCGGCATGGTCCTCGAAGGCGGCGCCATCGACGTCAACGGTAGCGGCGCCTGTCTGACCACCGAGCAGTGCCTGCTGCATCCGAATCGTAACCCCGAGTTGCAGCGCGCTGACATTGAGCGCCATCTTGGCGCCACCCTCGGCGTTTGCCATGTCATTTGGCTCGGGCGCGGCATTGTTGGGGACGATACCGATGGGCACGTCGATGACGTGGCGCGATTCGTCGGCCCGGATACGGTGGTCTGCGCCCTGGAAACCGACCCGCAGGACGCCAACTTCGTGCCCCTGCAGGACAATTTCCGGCGCCTGCAGGCGGCCACCGACGGGCGCGGCCGGCTCCTCGACGTGGTGCCCCTTCCCATGCCGGGGCGCGTCGGCTCCCCACCAGAGCGCCTGCCAGCCAGCTACGCCAACTTCTACGTCGGCAACGGCGCCGTACTGGTGCCCACCTACGACCATCCCAACGACGACCGCGCCCTGCGCACCCTGCAGGACCTCTTTCCCGGCCGCCGCGTCGTCGGCATTGCCTGCGAGCCGCTCGTCTGGGGGCTCGGCGCCATCCACTGCGTGACCCAACAACAACCGGCTGTTGCCAGCAAGCGTTGAATTTTTCACCCCGATTCAAGGCCTGCCAGCTATGGAGTGATCCATGAATGACCAACGCGCCAACCGTCTGATCCACGAAACCAGTCCTTACTTGATTCAGCACGCCCACAACCCGGTCGACTGGCATGCCTGGGGCCCTGAGGCACTCGACAAAGCCCGCGCTGAAAACCGACCTATCTTGCTGTCCATCGGCTACTCCGCCTGCCACTGGTGCCACGTCATGGAGCGGGAATCGTTCGAGGACGAGCAGATCGCGGCGCTTATGAATGAGCACTTCGTGAATATCAAGGTCGACCGCGAGGAGCGCCCCGACCTGGATCACATCTACCAGACCGCCGTGCAGTTGTTCACCGGTCAGGGCGGCTGGCCGCTGACCATGTTCCTCACCCCGGATCAGGAGCCGTTCTACGGCGGCACCTACTTCCCGCCCGACGACCGCTACGGCCGCCCCGGCTTTCCGCGCCTCCTGCGCACCCTCGCCGATGCCTATCACAACCGCCAGCAAGACGTCGTCAAGAGCACCTCGCAGATTCGTGACGCCATGCAGAAACTCTCCGGCTTTGCGGCCAGCGGCGAGGGCTTGGCGCCCGACCTCGTGACGAACGCCGTGCGCACCCTCGCCAACAACGTGGATATGGTGCACGGCGGCTTCGGCACGCAGCCGAAATTCCCCAACCCCACCAACCTCGACTGCCTGCTGCGGTACTGGCGCTACAGCGGCAACGAAAACTTCCTCAACGTGGTCAAGCTGTCGCTGGACAAAATGGCCGGCGGCGGCATTTACGACCAACTCGGCGGCGGCTTTCACCGCTATTCGGTGGACGACCACTGGCTGGTGCCGCACTTCGAGAAGATGCTGTATGACAACGCCCAATTGCTGCCGTTGTACGCCGCCATGTACCGGATCACCAGCGAGGCGCAGTATGCCCGCGTGGTGCGCGAAACACTGGACTACGTGCAGCGTGAAATGTGCCATCCGCAGGGCGGCTTCTACGCCACCCAGGACGCCGACAGCGAGGGTGAAGAGGGCAAGTTTTTCGTGTGGACGAAGGCCGAGGTGGACGAGCGGTTGGGCGACGACGCCCGCCTGTTCTGCCGTTATTACGACGTGACGGAGGCCGGTAACTGGGAGAGCGGCAACAACATCCTGCACCTGACGGTGTCGCTGCAACAGCTCGCCGATTTATTCCAGCAGGACGTGGCGACGGTCGGCGAAAAGCTCGAGGTGGGACGGCGCACCCTGTTTGCGGCGCGCGAACAGCGCATCAAGCCGTTCCGCGATGAGAAAATCCTGACCGCCTGGAATGGCCTGATGCTCTCCGGGATGATCGCCGCCGCCAGTGCACTTGGGGACGGTGAGGCGATGCAGACGGTGCGCGACACCATCGCCTTTCTGCGGCAACACATGCTGCGCGACGGCGTGCTATTGCGCAGCCATAAGGACGGTCAGTCAAAGCTGGCGGGCTACCTCGACGACTATGCCTTCCTGGCCGCCGCCCTGCTCGACGCCTTCGAGGCGACCTTCGAGCCGTCCTATTTCGACTTGGCGCGGCAGTTGACCGCGACGCTGCTGGGGGACTTCTGGGACGAGGCGAATGGCGGCTTCTTCTTCACCGGCAGGAACCACGAAACGCTGATCGACCGCGTCAAGTCGGCCACCGATCAGGCGATTCCGTCAGGCACTGCGGTCGCCACCCGCAACCTGCTGCGCCTCTACGCCCATACCGGCGAAACCGACTACCTGCAGCGTGCCGAAAGCGTACTGCGCCTGTACCGGCAGCACATGGAGCAACAGCCCTTCGGCTACGGCAGCCTGTTGAGCGTGTGCGCCGACTACCTCCAAAAGCCGCAGGAAATCGTGCTGATCGGCACCCCCGGCGCGCCGGACACGCAGGCTCTGCTGGCCGCCCTGCACCGCACCTACGTGCCCCACAAGACCCTCGTCCTGGTCGACCCGCAACGCGCCGACGTGGCCCTCGCCGCCCTGCCCCTGCTACGCGACGTGCTCGCCGGCAAGACGCAGATCGACGGCAAAGCGACGGTCTACGTCTGCCACGACTTCGCGTGCTCCCTGCCCGTCACCGAGCCCGCCGAGCTCACGGCGCTGCTGGGCAGGTCTGCGTGAGGAGGGGGAAAGCGGAGGTGATCGCATTTGGGCTTAGAGCATTTCCGTATCTGATCGAACCATGAGGGAACTGGCGGCTTCGCGTAAGTCGGATTACGCTCCGCTAATCCGACCTGCATGAATATGGGCTCATTCTGGGACCTACCCGCCGTCGGTTTACGTCCGCTGCGAAGCGCTTGCGGGAGGTGGCGAGCGCTGAGCGTTTGTTTGGGGAGGTCCGCATGAACGGGCTTGCGTTGGGTCTGTATTTCTCGGCTTTCTTGGCAGGTCTGGCGCTGCATCGCATGATACGACAAGCTTGCGCGGCACTACCTTGCGACTGTCACAATCAGGGCGTACCAAAAAGTGTGGGCCATTCAGGCAGCGGATGGGTGAATGCCCTCCCAGTGCAGGCCCGCCTGTTGGCTCTACGCCTTTGCAGCAATCGCCTCGATCTCAAGCAGAAACTCGCCTCTCACCAAGCCGGCGCCGGTGAGCAGCATCGATGCCGGCCGCGCATCGCCCAGGAAGCGTGATCGGACCTTGACATAATCTGGGATATCCCGCTCGTGCAGCAGATAGTGGGTCACTTTGACCAAATCGTCGACCGTCATTCCCGCCGATTCCAGCATGTTGACGATGTGGCCCCAGGCCAGCTCGGCTTGACCGGTAATGTCGGCCGGTAATCTGCCATCCAGGGCAAGGCCCGGCGTTCCCGAGGTGAACAGCCACCGTGCGCCCGGCGGCACTTCAATGGCGTCGCTGTAGCTGCCGACCTGCGCGGCAACCCCAACATTGTGAACGACGTTGTGCATCACGCTCATCCTTTCTTGATCCGTTTCCCAATCCGTCGCCCGGTGAATCCGGATACCGAATACTCGGGTGTCAGACATGGCCGTCGTCGGTCAGAATTTCCTCGACCACCCGCCAATACCCCTGAAACGGCATGAGTTCTCTTTTATCTTGTCGTCTCACCATTTGCAATCTCAACAGCTAGGGTAAGCGCATATGGCATCATCCGGCTAATACTTGCAACCGTTAAAGCATTTTCGGATCAACTTGTAGGGCGGCTTAGCGAAGCGTAATCCGACATCCCACCGCCCCTACAGGCTTCCGCTGTCGGATTACGCCTGCGGCTGATCCGACCTACGTGAATATGCGCTCGTCCTGTAACATGTTCCGTGATTGCTCACCGGCAGCGTCCGGTCCTGGGACCGGTTGGTTGAGATGGATCAGAGAATCGACAAGAACCTTCCGACAAAGGAATCGTCTATGAAGAGTACCGCACGAAGAACGTCGTTTGTCCTTCTTCTGATAAGTGCCGTTGCGGTTGCAGGTTGCGCCTCGGCGCCAACCCTGACGGCGTTCAAGACGGCTCGCGCCCCGTGTTATGAGCGCTCAACTCAACCCCAAACCTCGGTCGTGGATGCCCACTTGCACTTCCGGCCGTTTGGAGGTCATGCGCTGCCGTTCGAGGAGGTTGTCTCTTACCTGGAAAAGACGGGAGTGCGGTTCGTCAACATTTATGGGATTGGGCAGATGCTTCCGGCGTCGTCGCCCTGTACCTACTACCTGGACTGTCTGGGCACGCCGGTGACACCCACGCTGAAGAACGATTTCGTCAATGCCGCCAACTACGTGCTGAAGGCTCCGCCGGGCATCCACATGACGCTTTCGATGACGTTCCCGGACCTGTCGCAACCGGCGTCCATCCTTCCCGGCATGCAACTCCTGGAAAGAGAATATCCGAGCATGTTCAAGTGGATGGGCGAAGTCAACATGGTCAAGCAGGCGTTGTTCAACAATGGACATCAACCCGTTCCGCGAGGCAAGCTTGCACAGTGGGGACCCTTCATGAACGAGTTGCGGCAACGGGACGCCCCGCTGGCGATTCACGCGGATTTGGGGAACGACGAGAATCCAACGAAATTCCTGCCATTGATCGAGGAAATGCTGCGTCTGTATCCTGACAACAAGATCGTCTGGATGCATATGGGGCTGTCCAGGGAGCTTACAAGCATAGATGCTGCGCTGCACATCCAGACGATGAAGTCGCTGCTGGATCGGTTTCCGAATCTGATGGTGGATTTATCCTGGCGGGTGATCGACGACCACTACTTCTCAAAGCCGGACAAGCGGGCGCTCTATGTTCCGTTCCTGAACGAATACTCCGAGCGGTTTCTGCCTGGAACGGACTTCGTTGCTTCAGCGAACAAGAGCTTCGAGGTCTATCGGGGAGAGCTACGCGTCACCAGTCGGATCCATCGTTACCTGGACGACAACGCCTTTCGGAATATCGCCTTGGGTCAGAACTACTTTCGCCTGCTGGGTTTGGATTACACGGCTCCCCCGGTGTGTACGGCTCAACAGCGGTGATGCGGCGTTTCGTAAGGCGGTCCTGCCTCTTGCTGCATAAGGGGCTCCAACTTCTCTACGAGAAGGGGGACCGGCGACGGGTGCCAGCAGTATACGTTGCGAAGATCGAGCGTATTCTGGCGCGCCTCGACGAGAAAACAGGGCCCACAAGCATGGCTCTGCCGGGTTTCCGGCTGCATCCCTTAAAGGGCGAGCTTGCCGGTTTCTGGGCGGTCACCGTGTCCGGTAACTGGCGCGTTGTTTGCCGTTTCGAGGGCGTTCATGCCAGCGACGTCGACTTCGTCGATTACCATTGAAGAAGGGCCACGATATGCTGATGAAAAACCCGCCTCATCCGGGCCTGTCCGTGCGTCGCGACTGCTTGGAACCGCTGGGGCTTAGTGTGACGGAAGGCGCAAGAAAGCTTGGGGTCAGTCGCAAGCAACTGTCCGACATCGTCAATGGCCAGTCGGGGATTTCGCCGGAGATGGCGATCCGCCTTGACAAGGCGTTCGGTGGGGACGCGAACACGTAGTACCGCCTGCAGGCGGCCTACGACCTGGCCCAGGCGATGAAACAAGCCGACCAGATCAAGGTCGAGCGGCCTGCCGCCGGTGGCGTAGACACACCGCATCGGTAACGAAGGAGATAGGTCCTTTGAAGAGGGTTCTCGTGTGGACATGTGTATGCGCTGTAGTCTTCGCAACGCTCGTCGGAATCGGGCTCGGAGGGGTCATCGGTGAGAGTCTGGGAACTCATATAGGCCGTCTTCTAGGCCGTGCAATCTTCTCGGACCCGGTGGGTTTGGAAGGGGACAATCCCGAGTTGTGGTGCAAGTTCCTGGCATCGAATCAAGAACCTCAAATGGTGGACGCTGAAACACGTCTTGACGAGATTTATTGCGAGGGTACCACTGTCGTCTACCGATACTTGCTGATTGGCCGACGCATCGAAGATATGGACCTTGATCATTTTGACGAGATAATGACACAACGGATCGGCACGACCTACTGCAGTCAGATGACTCAGGTCGTGCGGGAAGGGGTCGGGGTCCAATGGAGCTATTGGGATATGCACGGGAAGCCCATTACGTCTATCAAGTTCCTTCCATCCGATTGTTGAGTAAAGCGACGTATCCTGAATCTCGAAAATAAAGGATAGGTGAAACAACCCACCGAGTCCGTACCAGGTATCGAGTCCGGCGTTCGCGATGGTCTCGACCGGCGGTGCGGCAGGCGTCGTCGCAAACCCGCACTTCCTGCCCGGATACGCCAATTCTCGGCGATTGGAGGCCGAGGGCGGGGAGCTTCTTCGCCATCCTGGAGTGCGAACTGCTCGATCGAATACGGTTCCATGATCATCGCTAGGCACAGAGTGAGATATTCGAGTACATCGAGGGATGATATAACCCGCACCGTTGTCACCAAGGGCTGGGCTACCAGTCACCTATCGACTTTGAGAAGACCTGCCAGGAAGCTGCATGAAACCCAAGTCATAAACCGTCCACTGAAACGGATCAACCTCGCCCTCACGGCGGATTGCCTCCGCCAACGATATGCGCGTGATAGCTTCGTCGTTCATGCCTTCGTGTCCGTTTCGCGGTGATGATTCTGCGGTGGCCGTTCCGGACCGTGTAAACCACGGTGATCTCGATAACGCGCTAATCCTTGACGATGCCGATTTCCACCATCATGCCGGGCTTGAGGAGGCCGTTGGCGTTGGGGACGGTGATCTGGACGGGGATGCGTTGCTCCACCTTGGTGAAGCTGCCGGTGGGGGGGAAGAGGGCGAACTCGGAAATGGCGGCGTGGCCGATGGTGTCCACGACGCCGCGGAATTCGTGGTCGGGGTAGGCGTCTACCTGGATGTCGACGGCCTTGCCGACCGCCACGTCGCGGATGTACGACTCCTTGATGTTGGCCAGGATCCACACATCATGGGGGTCGCCGATTACCAGCACCGGCTGGCCCTTCTGAACGACCTGGCCTTCCTCGACGCGCTTGCGGCTGATAATGCCGGAGAGCGGGCTTCTCAGCACCGTTTTGCCCACGTTGCGTTCCGCAAGCTCGCGCTTGGCGCGCGCCTCCTTGAATTGCGCCTCCAGGATGTTGATCTGTTCCTGAATTCGGCTGCGCTCGCCCTCGGTTTCCGCCAAGCGCACCTTGACGAGAGCCGCTTCGACCTCGGCCTCCAGCGTCTGCACACGGCTGCGGCGTAGTTGAATACGTTTCTTCAAGGTCAGGGCAGTTTCCAATCGCGCCTGAAGCTGCGCCACACGCTCCTGCGCGGCACTGAGGCGGGCCTTGGTTTGCGCCAGGTCGTCCTCGGCGTCTTCGCGGATGGTGGCGGACACAATGCCCTCGTCAGATAACGTGCTGACGCGCTCCCAGTTGTTCTCGGCGCTGCGCACTTGCCCCCGCATCTCGGCGACCGTGGACTCGGCTTCCTTGAGCGCCGCCTCGGCTTCAGCCAGTTGGTTTTGCACCTGTTCGGTTTCGATCTCCAGCGCCGTTCTCTCCTCGGCCAGGGCGCTCTGCTTGGCGGCGTGTTCGGCGCGGGCATGAGCGATTTGATCCCGCGCGCGTTTACTGTCGAGTTTAACTTCCTCGCGCAGTACCCTGAGCTGGAAAGCAATCATGTCTACCCGGGCCTGCGTCTCTTCGAACTGAAGCTCGTAATCGGTGCTGTACATTTCCAGCAGCACGTCGCCCTTCTGCACCACGCTGCCCTCGTCGACGTGCAGGGCGCGCACCGTGCCGCCCACCTTCGGCGCCACCGGTACCATCAGGCCCTTGACGCGGGCGTCGTCGGTCACCACGTGTTTGGTTGTGTAGATCCAATAATCGATTCCGTAATACAAGCCAACGATCACCCCGAGGCCCAAGACAATAGCGGGCAGAATGACGCGCAGGCGGCCCGGTAGGGCGGTTCTTTCGGCCATAAGGCGTGTGTTCCTGAGAGAAGGGATCCGATGTGTTACGACATGGAGGCGAGATAGTTAAATGCTATCATATTCAAAGCTCGCTAGCCAGGAGCCGCTGCAAGCTTCTCTTGAGCTGCACCAGGCGCTCGGCGGGCGTTCCTTCAGGCTCGGGAATGCACACCACGTGCTCGGATTGGAAGCGATATCCAGGGTAGTCGGACTCCAGCCAGGGCAGCAGTCGTTCCGGCGCCAGTGGCGTCGAGGGGTGGAATGCCAGACGGACTTCCGTACCCCGCTGCTCAATGCGTTCCAGGGCCAATTGCCGCGCCAGGATTTTGATTTCCAACACCTCCAGAAGCTGCAGCGTGGTCTCGGGCAGCACCCCGAAACGATCCTGCATTTCGTTTCGCAACGCCTGCAACGCCGCGCTGCTCGTCACCGCCGACAAGCGCCGGTACAACTGCAGGCGCTGGGTTTCGCTCTCCACGTAGCTCTCCGGAATGTGACCCTGCACCCCTAGGCGAAGTTCGGGCTCAACCCACACGGTGACGGCCTCGCCCTTGGCCTCGCGTACCGCCTCGGCCATCATCTGGCAATACAGATCGAACCCCACGCTGTTCATGTGGCCGGATTGCTGCGGCCCCAGCAGGTTGCCGGCGCCGCGGATTTCCAGGTCGCGGGAAGCCAGATGAAAGCCGGACCCCAACTCGGAAAACTCCTCGAACGCCTCGATCCGCCGCCGCGCCACGCCGGACAGCAGCGCCTCGCCGGGAATGAGCAGGTAGGCATAGGCCTGTATCAGGCCGCGCCCCACCCGGCCGCGCAATTGGTGCATCTGCGCCAGCCCGAAGCTGTCGGCACGGTTGATGATGATGGTGTTGACCGACGGGATGTCGAGGCCGGATTCGATGATCGTGGTGCACAGCAGCAGGTCGAAGTCGCGCCGCAGAAAATCCAGCATCACCGTCTCCAGTTGGCGCTCCGGCATCTGGCCGTGGGCGGGGCGGATGCGGCACTCGGGTACCAGGCGCTGCAGCATGGCGTGGATGACCGGCAGACTGGCGATGTGGTTGTGCACGAAAAACACCTGCCCGTGCCGGGCCAACTCCTGCCGTACGGCGCGCTCGATGATTTCTTCGCTGAACGGCATGATCACTGTCTCAATGGCGCTGCGCCCACCGGGCGGCGTCGCCATGATGGTGCAATCGCGCAGGCCGCTGAGCGCCATCTGCAGTGAGCGCGGGATGGGCGTGGCGGTGAGGATGAGCACGTCGGTCTTCATGCTCAGCCGCTTGATGCGCTCCTTGTGCCCAACGCCGAAGCGGTGCTCCTCGTCCACCACCAGCAGGCCCAAATCTTTGAAGCGGATGTCCTTCTGCAGCAGGCGGTGGGTGCCGATGACGATGTCGACCGTTCCCTCTTGCAGCCCCTTCAGCGTTCGGGTCTGTTCCTTGCGGCTGTTCAGGCGGCTCAGCACGGCAACCCGCGCGCCGAACGCCTCGAAGCGGCGCTGAAAGGTCTCGGTGTGTTGCTGCGCCAGCACCGTGGTGGGCACCAGAACGGCCACCTGCTTGCCGTCGAACACCGCCTTGAAGGCGGCGCGCAGGGCGACCTCGGTCTTGCCGTAGCCGACATCGCCGCACACCAGCCGTTCCATGGGCCGCGGGTGTTCCATGTCGGTCAGCACGTCCTGGATGGCCTGCATCTGGTCGTCGGTTTCGACGTACTCGAAGGCGTTTTCAAATTCCTGGTGCAGCGTTGTGGACGTCGCAAACCTGTGGCCGACGTCCTGCTGGCGCGAGGCGTGCAGGCTGACCAGTTCGCCGGCCATGTCGAGCAGCGCCGCCTTGACGCGCGCCTTGGTGCGCGCCCAGGCGGCGGCGCCCAGGCGGTCGAGTGACACCTTGACGTCTTCGCCGCTGCCGCTGCCGCTGCGGTATTTCTCTACCAGGCTAAGGCGGTAGGATGGGACGTAGAGCTTGGCCTCGTCGGCGTAGGTGAGTTCCATGAATTCGCCGCCCTGGTGATCGACGTCGAGGAACGTCATGCCGCCGAAGCGCCCGATGCCGTAGTCGGCGTGCACCACCAGGTCGCCGGGACGCAGCGTGCTGACGTGGCTCGTTGGGTGCGCCGGGCCAGCGGGCGATGGCGCGGTTTGCTGCTTATCGCCGAACAGATCGCCCCCCCGCAGGACCACGAGGCGTTCATCCGGCCACAGGAAGCCGTGGCTGAGACTGCCTACGGCCAGCATGGTGCTGCCCGGTGGGATGGCGCCTTCGTTCAGGCATTGCGCGGCGGTGTCTGCGATGCGGCAACCGAGGCCGTACGACGCCAGCACGTCGTGCAGTCGCCGTGTTTCCGGGCCGGAGCGGCACAGGATGAGCACGCCGAAGCCATCGCCATGCCACTGTTTGAGGTGCGCTATAAAGCGTCCCAGGTCGCCCGAAAACGCCGGCGTGCCGCGCATGCGCAGTTCGGTGAGGTTGGTGGATCGGGGATAGTGGTTAGTGGCTAGCGGTTTTTGCTCCCCACTCTTCACGAACCACTCATCACTGCCTTGGAGGTTGTGGTAGCGGGTCAGCGCGACGTCGGTTCGCTCGCGCAGTTGCCGGGTCAGCGTTGGCACGGCGACGCATCGCTCCGTAGCAAACGGCACGGTGCTGTCGCCCAGTCGCATGGCGAGCGGCGGCGGGAGTTGATCCAGGATGAGATGGACGTCTTCCAGATCGACGCAGCACAACGTCACGGCGTCCGGCAGGCCCGCCAATGGGCATTCAAGGTCGTCAAAGAAAAAGGTATCCAGACCCCACGGCCAGACGGCGGGATGCTGCTGGCGCCAATGCTCGAAGCTGGCGGCGATTCTGGCGTCATGCCAGTCGTGGGCGCGCAGATGCGCTCGCAGCCGCTCCCAGCCCGGCGCCGTTTCGGAGCCCTGCGGCGGCAGGACGTGCAATGGCGCGATGACGATGCGCTGCAATTCGGCCACCGATAGCTGCGAGGCGACGTCGAAGGTGCGGATGGTTTCCACCTCGTCACCGAAGAATTCGAGCCGCCAGGGCCGCCTTTCCCCGGGCGAAAAAACGTCCAGGATGCCGCCGCGCAGGGCGAACTCCCCAGCCGCCTCCACCATGGAGGTGCGCCGGTAGCCGCGTTGGACCAGCGCCGTAGCGAATCCCGGCAGTGGGGTGACGTCGCCGACCTGGACCGGCAGCAGGCGCTCGGCGAACAACCCCGGTGCCGTCCCGTAACGCAGCGAGGCGGCAGCGGCGACCACCACCACGGGTTCGCCGTTGCGCAGCCGCCACAGGGGCAGGTCGGCTGACAGCGCTTGCGTCTGGGTCGCTCCCTGCGGTTCGGGTATGTAACCCAGGACGGCGCTGGATTCTTGGCAACAGGATGAGGAACTTGGCAGGTCGTCGAGAAAACAACGCAGATCGTTAATGAGCTCATCGCGGCGGGCAGGCTCCGGTGTCACGACGAACAGTGGCCCCCGGCGTTCAGCGAACCAGCGCGCCAGTAGATAGCCTTGGCCGCCCGGACGCGATCCCCGCAGGATTTGCGGCGCCGGCCAACCCGTCTCGTTATGGCACGCGGTGTCGGTTGCAGGTGTCGGCATGGTCATCAGCCAAGGGTGCCGGCCATCTCGAAGATGGGCAAATACATGGCGATCAGCATGAAGCCGATGAGCGCCCCGAGAACCACCATCAGCAGCGGCTCCAACAGGGAGGTCAGCGCCTCGACGGCGTGGTTCACCTCGTCGTCGTAAAAATCGGCGATCTTGTTCAGCATGACATCCAAGGCGCCGGCGTTTTCGCCTACTTCGATCATCTGCACCACCATCGGCGCGAAAACCGTCTGGTCGCGCAGCGGCTCGGCAATCGTGCTGCCCTGCTTGATGCGCTCAATGGCGGTCAGAACGGCGTCTTCCATCACTTTGTTGCCGGTGATGCGGGCGGTGATGGCCAAGCCGTCGAGGATGGGCACGCCGCTGCTGACCAATGTCGCCAGTGTGCGGGCAAACGACGCCACCGCGACCTTCTCGATGAGACTGCCGAAGACGGGTGCCTTCAACAGGGCAGCGTCTACCAGTCGCCGCCCGCTGGCGGTGCGACGGAACCTTCTGAATGCCCAGACCGCTGCGACGGCTGCGACTATCACGTACAGGATGACCGTTTTGACGCCGCTGCTCAGCGCCATGACGAGGCGCGTTGGCACGGGCAGGGCACCGCCCAAGCTCTCGAACAGGTCGGCGAAAATGGGGATGACGTAGATCAGCATGAAGATCATGACCAGCACGGCGACCGCGACAATGGCCGCCGGGTAGGCCATGGCGCCTTTGACCTTGCCCCGCAGCGCGCGGGATTTTTCCAGATAGACGGCCAAGCGGGTGAGGATGGTGTCCAGGACGCCGCCCGCTTCGCCCGCCTCGACCATGTTGACGTAGAAATCGCCGAACACCTGCGGCTGTTTGCGCAGCGCTTCCGTGAAGCTGGCGCCTGCCTCCACGTCCGCCTTCACTTGCATGACGATTTCCCCGAGGCGCTTGTTCGAGGTTTGACGGCCCAGCGTGTCGAGGCACTGAACGAGGGGCAGCCCCGAGGAGATCATGGTGGCAAATTGCCGGGTGAACACGACGAGGTCCACGGCTGCGACGCCGCTCGTGAGGCCGGGGAGGTTGATCGTCAAGTTCCTGGGTCGGGCGCGCAGCGACGTGACGATGAGCTGGCGTTGCCGCAACGCCAAGGCGGCCGCGCGACGGTCGGCAGCATCAATCTGGCCGCGCTGCGTGGCGCCGGCGGCTGTTCGGACCGTGTACGTGAAAGTCGGCATGGGCTGTCGATCGACCTTTAATCGAGATGGGCTTCAAGCGCCGGGCCCACCGCCTCCAAAGGGAAGGCGAGGCCGGTCCAGATCGTGAACGCCGCGGCGCCCTGGCCCAGCAGCATGTCGAGGCCGCCAATCGTGGTGCAGCCGGCGGCTCGGGCGTCCTGCAGGAACGGCGTGTTCAGGGGGCGGTAGACAATGTCGTAGACGATCTGCTCGGGCCCGAAGCAGCGGCTGGGCAGCAGGGGTTCGTCACCTTCGTGCATCCCGAGCGAGGTGGCGTTGACGAGCAGGCGGCTCTGCTGGGCGTCGTCGGCGGCGTCTGACACCGGCACGGCGTGTACCTCGGCGTCCGTAAACCGTTTCTGCAAGTCCGCGGCCAGACGCTCGCTGCGGGCGTGGGTGCGATTGGCGATGATCAGTCGCGGGCAGCCGGCGTTCAGCAGCGCGGCTGCCAAGGCACGCGCCGCGCCGCCGGCACCCAGGACGAGCACTGGGAGTTGGCTCAAAGGCGTTCCCAGATTTTGCAACGGCTGCAGAAACCCGGCGCCATCGGTGTTGTGGCCGGCGGTGCGGCCGTCGTGCACGTGCACCGTATTAACGGCGCCGATTGCCCTCGCCTCAGCCGTCACCTCGTCCAGACACGCCATGATGGTTTCCTTGTGGGGGATGGTCACGTTAAAACCCGCCACCCCCAGCGCCACCGCCCCGGCGACGGCTCTGGGGAGGTCGTCTGGCGCCACGGAGAAAGGCACGTAGACGGCGTCCAGCCCGTGATGCCGGAACGCCAGGGTGTGCATCAACGGCGACAGGGAATGCCCGATTGGATAGCCCATGATGCCGTACAGCCGGGTGGACCCGGAGACGCTGGTGGGGGAGGTGGATTCGGCTGGCATACTGTCCTCCTGCACCGTTCGCTGCCGCTCGCGATGCTTCATTGGTTGCGCTCGCTGGGGCTCGCTGTGGGTGCGAGGCGGTCGAGTTTTTCGCGGGACGCAGCGGCGAGGGGACTGCCAGGTTGCAGGGCGATGACCCGTTCAAGCGCCTGACGCGCGTCGTCCACCTGTCCAGCAGCTAGCAGCGCATCGCCGAGTCCCGCGTAGGCTGCCGCGTAAGTAGGTCGCAGGCGAACAGCATCACGAAAGGCCTGGATGGCGGCGTCAGGACGCCCCATGTGATCGTATGCCAAGCCCAGGTTGTGGTACGCCTCGGGCAGACTGCGGTAGCTCAGGGCGCGGCGAAACTGCACCACTGCCAAATCGAACTGTCCCTGCTGTGAATGAGCCAGTCCCATGTTCACGTGCGCCAAGGCGGGCCGGTCGTAGCCGGGGTCCTGCAGGGCGCGTTGCGCCAAATCCAGGGCCTCGTCGGGACGGTTGCGCAGCAACAGCAGGGTGCTGTAATTCACCAGAACGGAGGGCGACGGGTCGCGCTGCTGCAGCGCTTGCCGGTAGGCGTCTTCGGCGAGGTCGAAGCGGTTGCGAATTTGGTATGTCAGGGCCAGAAGCTCGAAGTAGCTCGGCTCGCGCGGCCGCAGGCTCAGTGCCTGGCGGACCGCCTGTTCGGCGGCATCGTAGAATTCGGCGCCGAGATACGTCTGCGCCAATTGGTAGTAGTTGTCGGCCTGCGCCCGCTGTTCGGCGATCGTCCCGCAGCCCAGCGACACGCCGGCGACGGCGAGGATTAGGACGGAAGCAAGACGGCGGGCGTTGGTGGGAATTGGCTTCATACGAGGCTGGCCTCAGGTTTGGCGAAGCAGTGCCTGCTCATACCGATTTATCATGGCCCGTCCTAGTGCGCCAGCCGTTCGATGAATCGAGGCTTGCGCGCGTGCCGCTCACGAAGCGAGCGAAGGCGATTCCTGAAGGTTTCTGTTTCGCCGTCTTCACCAGCCAGCGCCTGCAGGTCGAGGAGCAGACTCGTAGCCTGTTCACAGCCGTCGGGGTTACGTTTTGAGACCGCCTTTTCGACCTCGTTCCAGACCTCGGTTTCCCGACGCCTGACGGCATCGAGGCGTAGCCGTCGTGCTGCCTCGGCCTCTCGTGCCTGCCGCTGTCGCTCGGCCTCCCGACGTTCGGCTTCGATGGCCTGGAATTCGCAGTGCTGGTACTCGCTCAATGGCTGATCTCCCTATTGCCGCGCCCTGCATCACGTCTGGACCCGCCGTCCCCGAGACACCGCGTATGGCAATGGCGACGCTTTCTCCTCACAATCTCTCTTCCGAAAGCATCTCGGCAAACAGAGCCGCTGTCCATTCAGAGGCGTCGAGGTGCCGCTGCAACAGGTCGCTCACCGACCCCCCCAGGGCGCCGAACCAGAAGTGGCGCAGCCAAGCGCCGCTGTCGGGGTTGCGGAACCAATCGGTGGCGAATTGCTGGTGCAGGGTCTCCATGAGAACGCAGGCCAGGCTCTGGCTCCACAGGGCAGCGATCGACTCGTAGTGCCAATCGACATCGAGCAGGTAGTATTCCGGCGCGTAATCGACGCAGCAGGCTTCCATCATCAGATCGCGGTAGGTGTCGGCGGCGCCGGCCAAGGAATCGGCGGTATACAGGTGGCGGGTGAACAGGAAACGGCCCAACTGCCGGCGCAGGCGGTACAGGCGGTCGAGTCGGCGCCACAGGCGGTAATTTTCGTCAACGTGCACGGACAGGTAGTGCCGCAGCCAGTCAGGGTGGGCAACCAATTCGGCCAGCAGACAGGCGTTGCCTTCCGCGATGGCCGGGTCCGCGAGGAGGCGGTGGACCAGCGGCAGGTCCGGGTCGGCGTGGGCCCACAACAACGCGCGGCCCAAGGCGCCGGCCCACAGTTCGGCGCCCTTGAGGCCGCTGATGGGCGGGTAAGCGAGGAAGACCTCGTCGGGAACGCGGGGCGCGAGGGCTTCCGGCGGGCCGAAGTGGCTGGGGCGTTCGCGCCAGGTCAGGCGGCCATCGGCGGTCGGGTCGAGGCCCAGGTGCCGGCAGCAGGCTTGCATGGCGGGCACCAGCGCGCCTGGCTGGTAATACTGCTGGTATTCGGCGAAGGTGAACAGGGCCAGAACGTCGTGCCGCCGCAACTGGCTGAGCGGCAGGCGCAGGCGCTGCTTGACTCCCCAGGCCAGCAGATCGGCGTACACCTCGCGGGTTTCTTCCAGGACCTCGATTGCCGCATCCTGCTGCGCGACGGCGTCAATATCCGCGATGCGGCGCCACAGGCCGTCCGGGGAATCAAAGTCGAGGTCGGCGGCGACCCGCCGGTGCGCTTCGAAGCATGCCTCAAAGGGTTCATTGACCGTGCCAAGCTGCGCCACGACGGCCGATTCGATGGCCGCCCGCTGGTCGCGCCGGCGTTCGGCGGCCATGTGGGCAAAGGCGTGGCGCAGCGGGATGGCTTCGTCATCTACGTAACAGGTGGCGCCTTGCAGTCGGGACTGAGCGGCGTGCCAAGCCGGCCGCAGCCTCTGTTGCACGTGCATACCGAGTCCCCAGGCGTTGAGGCGCTGCATGGCGGGCCGCTGCGCCGCCGGGGCGTTGGCGCCGAGGTTGGCAAAAGCCTGGAGGGCGGAGATCGTGCAGGCGGATTCCGTTTGCGCCATCGCCTCGGCCAGTCTGCCATCCCGCGTCTCACCGGGCGGGGTGTCGAGGTGGGCCAAGGCGACGGTGCGGTGGTAAGTCTTGCAAGCGTCGAGGAGTTGGTCTGGGCTGTCGGTGAAGGCCATGGGCGGTTTGCGGCCCCCGTCCTACCGGCGGCCGCCGGCGATCGCGGGGATGATGGCTAGCTCATCGCCGTCTTGCACAGCCGTTTTCTCGCCGTCCATGAAACGAATGTCCTCGTCGTTCAGATAGAGGTTGATGAATTTGCGGATGGCGCCGCTATCGTCGCACAGGCGCTCGCGAATGCCGGGAAACCGCGCGTCAAGCTCGCCTACCACGCCATCAATGGTGGTGCCGCCGACTTCAACCGCGCTCTGATTCTGCGTGAACTTCTGCAATGGGGTGGGGATGCGTACTACAACAGGCATATCGACTCCTTCCTGAACACGATTGGCACGCCGTGCACTTCCGGCAAGCCACGAAACGTGCGCGTTTGACCGATGGCCTTGAGTCTGTATCGACCGGGACGGCCAGCGGCACGGACTAGAAAACATATTGTGAGTTAACCACCAAGTCGCCGTCGCGCAGCAATTGCTGATACTGCGTGGCGAGGGACTCCTGAAACGCCTGGACCAGTTGGTTTTGCTTCTGAGCAAGCAGTTGCCGGCGGTAGTCCGGCAGGTCTGCCTTGAAGGTGCTCATATCGGCATCGCGGTACTCGATGACCTGAACCACGTAGGTGCGGTCGCCCTCGCCGACCGCCTCGCCTTCGTTGGGTTGCAGCTGAAACGCCGCGCGGCGGAACTCGCTCACGTTGCCGAGGTCGGGAACCGGCTCGTTGCGCCTGAACCAGCCGGTCTCGGTCACTTGCAACTCCGGGGCACCAGCCAACTCCGCCAGCGATGCGCCGTCGCGCAACTGCGTTACCCATTCGGCACCCGTTTCCGAAGCCAGGTCGGCACCCTTGCCGTCGCGCGCGTCCCGGGTGACGCGCTCCACGATGTCCTCCAGCGGCGGCACCTTGTCCGGCTGGGTTTCGGCGAGCTGAAATATGTAGTGGTTACCGTTCCTGCCGACCACCGCATCGACGGTCTGAGCACGAAGCGAGAAGGCCCGACCGATGAGCTGCGGCGCCCCGGCCAGTTCCTCAATGAACCCGGCGGCTTCCACGAAGGGCGTGGTCTCCACTTCCAGACCGTGCTGGTCCGCCAATTCCGCGAACCGCTCCGGCGCCTCATCCATCGCGACCACGAGATCGTCCACGAAGACCAAAGCGGCTTCGCGGGTCTTCTCGTCCTGGAGGGCGTCGATCACTTCCTGTCGCGCCTCCTCGAGTGGCTTGATGCCGGCTTCCATCCGTTCCTCGACGCGCAGGATGTGGAAGCCCAACTCGGTGCGCACCGGATCGCTGAGTTCCCCGATGGGCAGCGAAAAAGTAGCCTCTTCGAGCGGCCGCATCATTCGACCACGCGGGAAGAAGCCCAGATCGCCGCCCGCCTCGGCGGTGCCTTCGTCCTCCGAATGTTCGGCCGCCGCGGCTGCAAAGTCGGCACCGCCTCGTAGGTCGTCGAGCACGCCTTGAACGAGACCGCGTACCCGTTCCTCCCGTTGTGCAGAGGCATTCTCGGGCAGCCTGAACAGAATATGCCGGGCACGCGCCTCGGCGCGCCGGACCAAGGCTTCCGGCTGGCTGTCGTAATACGCCTGGAGCTCATCCTCGGAGAATTCTCTCGTCACCCGAAAGGGCTCCGGGGTCACGGTGAGGTAGCGAATCTGGCGCCGCTCCGGCTCGCGGTAGGATTCCCTGTAGGTTTCGTAATGAGTCTTCACCTCTTCATCACTGACGGTGGCTTCGGCCTCGAACAGGCTCGGGACGAGGGTGACGTAGCGCACATTGGCCTGCTGATGCTCGTGGCGGTAGGCCTGTTCGGCTTCAGCGTCGGTGATTTGGGCACCCTGTTGCACCAGGGCGAAGACCTTGGACTGCATCAGGCTGCGGCGCTGTTCATCCTCGAATTGTTGCATGGATACCGGAGGTACCACGCTCGCCAGGGCGACGCGGTAGCGGTCGGAATCGAACTGCCCTTGTGGGTTTTGAAAATTGGGTTGGCGGGCGAGGTGGGCATAGAGCTCGGCGTCGGTGACCCCCAGGCCGTTTTCTTCGGCTAGGCGCAGGAGCAGGGCGCGGCTGACGATCTGCTCGAGGGCCATCTGGCGAAAATTGAAGTGCTCGCGCAGGTCCACGTCGGGCTGGTTGCCGAAAACCTGCCGGTATTGTCGATACAAGGCGTTTTGGGTGCGCTGGAATTCAGCTGCCTCGATCCCCTGGCCCCACAGCGTGGCCACTTCCGTGCGCGCCGGGCCGGAACTGGACTGCACGCCCCAGGAATAGAAAATTGTTACCACAAAGGCAAGGACGACAGCCCACAGCACGCCTTTGATCATCCATGCCTGGGCCTCGCGCATCTGTTTTAACATCGGGGTCCCCTTGAATACCGGCCGAGCCTCACGGCCCTGGAATGAAGCCGTTGTTGCCGATTCCGTTTCTCGTTATAGTGAAACACCCTGGACAGGGTTTCTGCAAAGCAGTTTGGGCGCGAAAGTCGTGACTATAACGTAAACCCCAGCGGGTTGTAAACGCCGCCATGACCTCCACGATTTCCTCCGACGTTGCATCCTGGTTAGCGCTCAACATGGTATGCGACAACTGGCCCGCCGTGCGCGGGCACATCGCCCGGCATACGGCGACGCCGGACGACCTGTCGCGATTGCAGCATCACGGCGTGCCGGAATTGGAGCGGGTCGTTCCCGGCCTCGGCGACAAACTGGCGGCGGTGCGGCAAGGCGCGGCGTTCGCGCAGGAATGTGAACGCTTGGAGGCAAACTGGGCGCAGCTCGTCACCTTTGCCGACGCGGCGTACCCCGACCTGCTGCGCTGGCTGCCGGACCCGCCGCCGGTTCTGTACGTGCGCGGCGAGTTGCTGCCCGAGGACCAACTGGCCATGGCGGTGGTCGGGTCGCGTCGGCCGAGCCACTACGGCCAGTTGATGGCCAAGCGTTTCGGCACCGAACTGGCGGAGCATGGCTTCACGGTTGTCAGCGGTCTGGCGCGTGGGATTGATAGCCTAGCGCACCAAGGCGCGCTGCAGGCCGGCGGCAGGACCATTGCCGTGCTCGGCTGCGGCGTCAATCGCATCTACCCCGCCGAGCACCGCCGTTTGTATGACGCCGTTCGTGACCAGGGCGCCGTGGTGTCGGAGTTTGCCTTCGACACCAAGCCCGACCGCTGGAATTTTCCGCGCCGCAACCGCATCATCAGCGGCCTGTCCTTGGGTGTGCTGGTGGTAGAAGCCTCCGACCGTAGCGGCTCGCTGCACACCGCGCATCATGCCGTCGAGCAAGGCCGCGAGGTGTTCGCGGTGCCGGGCCGCATCGATGTCGAGAGCAGCCGCGGCACGCACCGCTTGATCCAAGGAGGTGCCAAGCTGATAACCGGTGTCGGCGACATTCTGGACGAGTTGCCCGATGCGGTGCGCACCGCGGCTTTGCAGCAGCACGCCGCCGCGCAGGCGCTCGTCGAGGAAGCGCCGGCCGATCTGTCGCCGCAGGAATCGCAGATTCTGGCGCTGCTCAGCGGCGAGGAGAGCCACATCGAGGCGGTAATTCACGCCAGCCAATTGCCAGCCCACGTTGTCGCCAGTATATTAGCTACCCTTGAGTTGCGAGGCATGGTGCGGCAGTTTCCCGGCAAATTTTTCGCACGAAGTTAATCTTGGGACCTTAAGAAAACCCCCGGCACCTGGGAGTGATGATCGATCATGGCAAAATCCCTGATTATTGTTGAATCTCCGGCGAAAGCGCGGACGATCAAGAAATATCTGGGTCCAGACTACACGGTGAAGGCCTCGGTGGGGCACGTGAAGGACCTGCCCAAGCGGCGCCTGGGCATCGACACGGCGCACGATTTCACACCGGAGTACGTCACCATTCAGGGTAAGAAAAAGGTGCTGCAGGAACTGCGCTCGGAGGCCAAGAAGGCGACGCAGGTGTTCCTGGCGCCGGACCCGGACCGCGAGGGCGAGGCGATTGCCTGGCACATTGCCAGCGAACTGAATCAGACGCCCCCGGATCAGGTGTACCGTGTGCTGTTGAACGAGATCACCCGCAAGGGCGTGTCCGAGGCGTTGCAAAATCCCGGACGCATTGACGAACACAAGGTGTCGGCGCAGCAGGCGCGCCGTCTGCTCGACCGGCTGGTCGGCTACAAAATCAGCCCGTTGCTGTGGCAGAACGTTCAAGGCGGTTTGAGCGCCGGGCGGGTGCAGTCGGTGGCGCTGCGCATCATCTGCGACCGTGAACAGGCCATCAAGGCGTTCGTGCCGCGCGAGTATTGGAGCATCAACGCCACTATGGCGGCGGACCCGGAGAAGCCATTCAAGGCTTACCTGCACGCCATCGAGGGCAAGAAGTCGAACATCGCCACCGGGGATGAGGCCGAGCGCATCGTGGCCGACCTGCGCGGCGCGAAATACACGGTCGCCAAGGTCCGCAAAACCGCCCGGCTGCGTCAGCCCGCCCCGCCGTTTACCACCAGTACCCTGCAGCAGGAGGCGGTTCGCAAGCTGCGTTTCACCGCCAAGCGCGCCATGCGGGTGGCGCAGCGGCTGTACGAGGGTTTGCCCATCGGCGACGCCGGCGAGACCGGCCTGATCACCTACATGCGGACCGATTCGACACGATTGGCTGATGACGCTGTACAGGAAACGCAAGCCTACATCGCCGAGCATTACGGCAAGGATTACGTGGCGACGAAGCCCCGCAAGCACCGCCAGCAGAAGGGGGCGCAGGAGGCGCACGAGGCCATCCGGCCCACGTCGGTGCTGCGCTCGCCGGACAGCCTCAAGCCGCACCTATCCCCCGAGCAGTTTGCTCTCTATAGGCTGATCTGGAACCGGCTGCTGGCCAGCCAGATGAGCGCGGCGGTCATCGACCAGACGCGGGTTGACGTGGAAGCGGCGCCGTATGCGTTTCGCGCCACTGGCGCGGTGATGCGCTTCGCGGGCTTTACGGTGTTGTACGAGGAATCGCAGCCCGATACCAACGCCAATGAGGACGACGGCCAAAACCCGACGCTGCCGCCGCTGCAGGAGGGTCAACAGGTGGAGGTCCGCGAGCTGGTGCCCAATCAGCATTTCACGCAGCCGCCGCCGCGTTATACCGAGGCTTCCCTGGTCAGCGAGCTGGAAAAACTCGGCATCGGACGGCCCAGCACCTACGCTTCCATCCTCAGCACGCTGCGCGACCGGCAGTACGTAGAGGACCAGGAGCGCAAGCTCGTGCCCACCGAACTCGGCATCACCATCACCGGTCTATTGGTCGAAAATTTCCCCGATCTATTGAACGTGCAGTTCACCGCTCAGTTGGAGGACAAGCTCGATCAGATCGAGGCGGGTCGACACGACTGGGTGGACACCTTGCACGACTTCTACGAATCCTTCGAGGTGGATTTGCAGCGCGCCACGCAGAAAATGCGCGGCATCAAGAAGGAAGTCGAAGAGACGGACGAAGTGTGCGACAAATGCGGCAGCGGCATGGTGATCCGCCGGGGACGGTTCGGACGTTTCATGGCCTGCTCGGCCTATCCGAAGTGCAAAAACACCGCCGAACTGCCGTCGGCCACGAACGGCGCCGCACAGACCACCCAACAACCGCAGACCGAAACATTCTGCGACAAATGCGGCAAGCCGATGGCCGTGCGGCGCGGGCGGTTCGGGGAGTTTCTGTCGTGCACCGGCTATCCCGACTGCAAGACGACGCGCCCGCTCGACGGGGTGGTCATGGATTGTCCCGAAGACGGCTGCGGTGGCGTCATCGTGCAGCGGCGCTCGCGGCGCGGGCGCATTTTCTTCGGCTGCAACAATTACCCGAAGTGCACGTTCACCACTTGGCAGCGTCCGGTGCCGCAGCCTTGTGCGCAGTGCGCCGCGCCGTATCTCCTTGAAAAGCGCGCCAAGAAGGGGGTCACCCTGCGCTGCCCCGCGTGCGCCACCGAAACAGTGCCCGAAGAGGCTGCTGCTTCTGCGGACGTGGCTGAACCGCAAGCAGTCTCGCCATGAATGCCCGCCCGATCATGGTGATTGGCGGCGGTCTGGCTGGCACCGAGGCGGCTTTCCAGATCGCCAGCCGCGGGGTGCCGGTCCGGCTTTACGAAATGCGCCCACATACCCCCACCCACGCGCACCGCTCCGACTTCCTCGGCGAGTTGGTGTGCAGCAATTCCCTCAAGGCGGATACCCTGTCGTCGGCGCACGGCCTGCTGAAAGCCGAGATGCGGCACCTCAACTCGCTGGTGCTGCGCGCCGCCGATGCCTGCCGCGTGCCGGCGGGGTCGGCGCTGGCGGTCGACCGGGAACAGTTTGCGCGCTACCTCACTGACGCTGTTTGCCGCCATCCTGGCATCACGTTAATTCGGGAAGAGGTGACGGAACTCCCGTCGGACGGTTTTGTCATTGTCGCCAGCGGTCCTCTAACCTCGGAGGCGCTGACCGCCGACATCCAGCGTCGTGTGGGGGCTGAGCAGCTGTACTTTTACGACGCCTTGTCGCCCATCGTGGCTGCCGATTCGATCGATTACACCAAGACCTTCTTCGCCTCGCGCTACGACCGCGGTGACGGCAAGGATTACCTCAATTGCGCCTTGGACCGCGACCTGTACGAGCAGCTATGCGACGCTTTGTGCAATGCCGAGTGCGTGGCGCTGCACGAGGTGGAGCGGGAGTTGTTTTTCGAGGGCTGTCTACCGGTCGAGGAAATGGCGCGCCGCGGTCCGCAGACCCTGGCTTTCGGGCCGCTCAAACCGGTGGGCCTGACGCCGCCGGATCAACCGCGGCCGCACGCCGTGGTGCAACTTCGCCTTGAGGATCGCCTGCACAGCGCCTACAACATGGTGGGCTTTCAGACGCGCCTGAAATACGGCGAGCAACGCCGTATTTTCCGCATGATTCCCGGTCTGGAGCAGGCGATGTTTCTGCGCCTGGGCTCGGTGCATCGAAATACCTTCCTGAACGCGCCGCGTCTGCTGCTGCCGACACTGCAAACAAAGCGCGACCCGAACCTGCTGTTTGCTGGGCAAATAACTGGGGTGGAAGGGTACGTGGAATCGGCGGCGACCGGCCTGCTGGCCGGGATCAACGCGGTCGCCCTGTCCCGCGGCGCCGCCCCGGTGGTGCCGCCGGCGACCTCGGCGCACGGGGCCTTGGTGCACTACATCTCCGGGGCGTGTCCCGACACTTTTCAGCCGATGAACATCAACTTCGGGCTGTTGCCCGCTTTGCCAACGCCGGTGAGCCGCAAGCGGCTGCGGCGCGAGGCCATGATCGACCGCGCCTTGACGGATTTTCGGAATTGGCAACAGAAGGTGGTATAACGCGATGCAGACCTACCTGAACGTTTTTCGAACCCATCTTGAGGACGAGCGCCAAGTGTCGCCCCACACCGTGCGCAACTACCTGAGCGATCTGCGGCAATTCCTGGAGGTCGTGGCGGAGGCGAGGGGAGAGGAGGCCGCACCGCTCAGTCATCCCGAACAGATCGATGCCGGTATGATCCGTACGTATCTCAAGGTCCTGTATCAGCGGGGCGCCGAGGCAAGGACGTTGGGGCGCAAGCTGGCGAGCTTGCGCAGTTTTCTGCAATTGATGGAGCGCCGCGGGCACGTCGGCAGCAACGCCGCACGCGCTGTTCGCATACCCAAGGCGCCACGCCCGCTGCCCAACACGCTGCCGATTGATCACGTGTTCACGCTGCTCGACACGCCGCAGGAGCCTAACACCGAAATGGCCATCCCGTGGATGCGTCAGCGCGATCAGGCCATCCTGGAACTGTTCTACGCCAGCGGTGTTCGCGTCAGCGAGTTGGCGGCCCTCGACGTGCAGAGCATCGACCTTGGGACGGGCGCTATGCGGGTGCTCGGCAAGGGCAATCGCGAGCGCCAGGTGTTCTTCGGCAAGACCGCTGCTCAGGCCCTGCGGGATTACCTTGAAGCGCGGGAGATCGGCGGCCTTGGGCAGTCCGAGGCGGCGCTTTTTCTCAACCGTCACGGGCACCGGCTTAGCACGCGCGGGGTGCAGTTGATCATCAAAAAGCACTGCCGCCGCACCGGCATCTCTACGCGCACCAGCCCGCACACCTTGCGGCACGCCTTCGCTACGCATCTGCTGGACAACGGCGCGGACCTGCGCAGCATCCAGGAACTGCTGGGGCACCGGCAGCTTTCCACCACGCAGAAATATACCCACGTGAGCGTCGACCGCATGCTCGACGTGTACGACCGGGCCCATCCACGCGCGCGGCGGTCGCAGGGGAAGACATGATTCGCAGCACGACCATTCTATGTGTGCGCCACAACGGTCAGGTGGCGATGGCGGGCGACGGCCAGGTGAGCTTCAACACGATCGTCATGAAGCACCACGCCCGCAAGATCCGCAAGGTGCATCATGATCAGGTGCTGACCGGCTTCGCCGGCGCCGCCGCGGACGCCTTCACGCTGGTGGATCGTTTCGAGACCAAGCTGGAGGAATACCAAGGCAGTCTGATCCGCGCGGCCGTGGAGTTGGCCAAGGATTGGCGCGCCGACCGCGTGCTGCGACGCCTGGAGGCGCTGCTCGCCGTGGCGGACCGGGAGACCTCGTTGATTCTCTCTGGTACAGGCGATATTATTGAGCCCGACGATGGCATTATTGGCATTGGTTCCGGCGGTCCGTACGCCCTGGCCGCCGCTCGCGCTTTGCAGCAGCATACGCAACTCAGCGCCTGTGAGATTGCCGAAACGGCCATGCGTATCGCCGCTGATATCTGCATCTATACGAATGACCACCTCAGCGTCGAAGAGCTTTAACCCTCCCCTCAGCAGGTTGCCGTATGGATGCCCTCACCCCGCGTGAGATCGTTCAAGAACTGGACAAATACATCGTTGGGCAGGACGACGCCAAGCGCGCCGTGGCGATCGCGCTGCGCAACCGGTGGCGCCGTCAACAACTGGCCCCGGAGTTGCGCAACGAGGTGGCGCCCAAGAATATCATCATGATTGGCCCCACCGGGGTCGGCAAGACCGAGGTGGCGCGCCGTCTTGCCTCCCTGGCGCACTCCCCCTTCCTCAAGATCGAAGCCTCCAAGTTCACCGAGGTCGGCTACGTCGGGCGTGACGTGGAATCGATGATCCGCGACCTCACCGAACTCAGTAAAAACATGGCGCAGCAGGAGGAGATGCGGCGGGTGGAGGAGAAGGCCGCCGAGAACGCCGAGGAACGTCTGCTGGATTTGTTGCTGCCGCAGCCGCCGAGCGCGCCGGATGCTGAATCGTCCGGCAATCTCGACGACCTCGGGCAGCAGCATTACCAGAAGACGCGCGAGAAGTTCCGCCAATACCTGCGGGATGGCAAGCTCGACGACCGATTTGTCGAGTTTGAGGTGCAGGACGGCAACAACCTGCCGATGATCGAGGTGGTGTCCGGCTCCGGGCTGGAAGACATGGGCATTCACATCAAGGACATGCTGGGCAACCTGTTTCCGCAGCGCAAGAAGCGGCGCAAGGTCAAGGTCCCCGACGCCTTCAACATCCTCATGCAGGAAGAGGCGCAGCGCCTGGTCGATATGGATGCCGTGGTCAAGGAGGCGGTGCGGCGTGTGGAGCAGTCCGGTATCATCTTCCTCGACGAGCTGGACAAGATCGCCGGGCGTGAGCGCAGCAGCGGCCCGGACGTGTCGCGCGAGGGCGTGCAGCGCGACCTGCTACCGATCATCGAGGGCAGCACGGTCAACACGAAATACGGCATGGTGAAAACCGACCACATTCTCTTCATCGCCGCCGGGGCGTTCCACGTCTCCAAACCGTCGGATCTGATCCCCGAATTGCAGGGGCGCTTTCCCATCCGGGTCGAGCTGCAGGCCCTGGGCAAGGACGACTTTGTGCGCATTCTGCGCGAGCCCCGCAACGCCTTGCTTAAGCAGTACCGGGCGCTGCTCGGCACCGAGGGTGTGGAGGTGGCGTTCAGCGACGACGCCATCGAGGAAATCGCCAGCATTGCCGACCGCGTCAATCAGCAGACGGAAAACATCGGCGCCCGCCGCTTGTACACTATCCTGGAGCGGCTGCTGGACGACCTCTCCTTCCGCGCCTCGGATATGGATATGACGGACGCGCAGGTGACCATCGACCGCCAGTACGTCGTGGAACGCCTCGAAAACATCGTCAGCAGCGAGGACATGACCCGCTACATCCTGTAAAGCCCGCCGCTGCGCGAGGAGTCATTGGTCATGCACGCGACTGACCACATCCAGCAGGCCCACACCCTGATCGAGGCTCTGCCATACATTCAGTTGTTTGCCAACAAGGCCGTCGTGGTGAAATACGGCGGCCACGCCATGACCGACGAGGCGCTGCGTGATTCCTTTGCGCGCGACATTGTGCTGCTGCAGTGCGTGGGCATGCACCCGGTCGTCGTGCACGGCGGCGGGCCGCAGATCGACACCATCATGAAGCGCATGGGCATCTCGGCGCGTTTTGAGGCGGGGCTGCGGGTGACCGACGCGGCCACCATGGAAGTGGTTGACATGGTGCTGGGCGGCAAGCTGAACAAGGAGATCGTCGCCACCATCAACCTGCACGGCGGCCAGGCGGTTGGCCTGAGCGGTAAGGACGCCAACTTGATCACCGCCACCAAGAAACGGTTGTACCGCTCCGTCGCACCCGGCAGTCCGCCGCAACTGATTGACATCGGGCTGGTCGGGGAAGTCACGTCTGTCAACACGTCGATTATTCACACGCTGGAGAACAACGGCTTCATCCCCGTCATCGCGCCGACGGGTGTGGGCGAAAACGGGGAAAGCTACAACATCAACGCCGACACTGCCGCTGGGGACATCGCCGCCGCCCTGCAAGCCGAGCGGCTGCTGTTTCTGACGGACGTGGAAGGGATTCAGGACCGTGACAAGAAGCTGCTGCCGAGCCTCGATCGGCAGGCCATTCAACAATTGCAGGACGAGGCTGTGATTGCCGGCGGCATGCTGCCCAAGGTGGAGGCGTGCTTGCGCGCTCTCGACGGCGGGGTCGCCAAGACCCATATCATCGATGGCCGGGTTCCGCACGCGGTGCTTCTGGAACTGTTCACGGACCGCGGCGTGGGCACGGAGATAGTCCGTTAAATAAATTTCGGATCATACCTCCCTCCCCAGCCCTCTCCCGCGCAGGGGGAAGGGGACCAGAGAGCTGCCTCGCGGAAGGCTTTTGCTCCCTCTCCCCGGGAGGGAGGGGGTAGGGGTGAGGGGGCAGCCCCGGATTACCCGCCGTTTTGATCCGAAAGTGCTCTAGCCACGGCGAAGGAAGGCATTGTGAAACGGGATTTACTGTCGCTCGCCGACGTAACGCCGGCGGAGATCGATAGACTGCTCTCCCTGGCCATCGATCTCAAGGCGCGGCGAAAACGCGGCGAATCGACACCCCTGTTGGCCGACAAGGCCCTGGCGGTATATCTGGAGAAGCCGTCCTTGCGCACGCGGGCGTCGTTCGAGGTCGGCATGGTGCAGCTTGGCGGTGCCGTCACCACCCTGCGCAAGGAGGAGGTCGGGCTTGGCACGCGGGAGTCGGCGGGGGACGTCGGCCAGGTGCTGTCGCGGTATTACGACGTCGTCGTTATGCGCACCTTCGAGCACGACGACGTGACGGAAGTCGCGCGGCATGCCAGCGTGCCGGTCATCAACGGCCTGACCGACCTGTTGCACCCGTGTCAGATTCTCGCCGCCCTGCTGACACTGCGGGAACATTTCGGCAGCCTGAGCGGCTTGCACGTTGCCTACGTCGGCGATGGCAACAACGTGGCCAACTCGTGGCTGCTGGGCGCCGCGCAGACGGGCTTACGGCTGACCGTCTCGTGCCCGCCCGGTTATGAGCCGAACGCTGCCGTTTGCGAGCAGGCCGAGAGCTTGGCGCAGGGCACCGGGGCAGTGTTGGAAGTCGTCGAGGACCCGCGCCAGGGCGTCAGCGGCGCCGATGCGGTGTACACGGACGTGTGGGCCAGCATGGGTCAGGAAGCTGAGGCCGCGCGGCGGGCCGAGATTTTTCGCCCGTATCAGGTCGGAACGGAGTTGATGGTCGGGGCCGCTTCGCACGCCGTGGCCATGCATTGCCTGCCCGCCCATCGCGGCGAGGAAATCACCGCCGAGGTTCTGGAGGGGCCGCGTTCGCTGGTGTTCGAGGAAGCGGAAAATCGCCTGCACGCCCAAAAGGCCCTGCTGGCATTTCTGGTCAACCCGGAAGGGAGATACGTGTGACGACGGAGCCGAAACGAATTGTCCTGGCGTATTCCGGTGGTCTGGACACGTCGGTCATCATGCGCTGGCTGCAAGAGACGTACGGCTGCCCGGTGGTGGCGTTTGTCGCCGACCTCGGGCAGGACGAGGACCTCGAAGCCATCGCCCGCAAGGCCGAGCGCACTGGCGCCGAGCAGGTATTCGTGGAGGACGTGCAGGAAGCCTTCGTGCGCGATTTTGTCTTCCCCGCCCTGCGCGCCCATGCTGTGTATGAGGGCACCTACCTGCTGGGCACCTCGCTGGCCAGGCCGTTGATCGCGCAGAAACAGGTGGAGGTTGCTCAGCGCGTGGGTGCCGATACCGTGGCCCACGGCGCCACCGGCAAGGGCAACGACCAGGTGCGCTTCGAGCTCACCTTTCAGGCGCTGGCGCCGTCCCTGCGCATCATCGCCCCGTGGCGCGAGCCGGCGTGGGACCTGAATTCCCGCGACGCCATGATGGACTACGCACGGCAGCACGGTATCGAAGTGCCGACAACGCAGGCCAAGCCGTACAGTATCGACCGCAATCTGTTGCACAGCAGCTACGAGGGCGGCGTGCTGGAAGATCCCTGGCACGAGCCGCCGGACGACATGTTTGTGCTCAGCGTGTCGCCGGAGCGCGCCCCGGACAAGCCGACCTATGCCGAGATTGATTTTGAAGCCGGCGTTCCCGTTGGCCTGGATGGCAAGTCCCATACCCCGGCCGCCCTGTTGCGCGCCCTGAACCGCGTGGCGGGCGAGAACGGCATTGGCCGTGTCGACATGGTGGAAAACCGCTTCGTCGGCATGAAGTCCCGGGGTTGCTACGAAACGCCCGGCGGCACCGTGCTGCACATTGCCCACCGCGCCCTTGAGTCCATCACCCTCGACCGCGAGGTCATGTATATCCGCGATAGCCTGATCCCCAAGTATGCCCAGCTCGTCTACAACGGCTTCTGGTTCGCGCCCGAGCGCGTCATGCTGCAGAAAGCCGTCGACGAGACCCAGCACGACGTGACCGGCACCGTGCGCCTGAAGCTGTACAAAGGCAACTGCATCGTTGCCGGCCGCCGTTCCAGCCGCTCCCTCTACCGCACCGATTTTGCCACCTTCGAGGCCGACGACGTCTACAACCAGCACGACGCCGAAGGCTTCATCCGCCTCAACGGCCTCCGCCTCAAGCTCCGCGCCTGGCGCGACGCGCCGACTGCTGGCTCGTAGGTTGGATTAGACGCAGACGTAATCCGATACCAGAAACCTTCGCGGTTGGTGGCGCGATGGAATGTCGGATTACGCTTCGCTAATTCGACCAGCGGCTTGATCGAAAATGCTCTATTGCTCGGCTTCGGCGGATAACGTCGAGGTGATGTCGGCGCGGGGCAGGTCGAATGCCGCGGCCACGCCGGGGTGGACAACGTGACCGTTGATGGTGTTCAGCCCGCGTTGCAGGGCGGGGTTCTCCCGCAGGGCGGCGGCCACGCCCTTATCGGCCAGTTCGAGGGCGTAGGACAGGGTGACGTTGGTCAGGGCGTAGGTCGAGGTATGGGGAACGATAGCGGGCATATTGGTGACGCAGTAATGCACCACTTCCTCCTCGCGGTAAATCGGGTCGTGGTGCGTCGTTGGGCGTGAGGTCTCCGCGCTGCCGCCTTGATCAATCGAGATATCGACGAACGCCGTCCCCGGTCGCATGTCGTGAAACAGGCTCCGGGTGAGCAGTTTCGGCGTGCGCGCCCCCGGCACCAGGACGGAACTGACGACCAGATCGGCAGTGGTTACTTCCTCTTCGATATTGGCCCGGTTGGACATGACGGTGGTGACGTGGCCGCCGAGGATGTCGTGGACGTAGCGCAGTCGTGCCGGGTTCACGTCCAGAATGCTCACGTAGGCGCCAATGCCGACGGCTACCTGACAGGCGCTCGCGCCGGCAATGCCGGCCCCGAGAATGATCACGTGTCCGGGCTTCACGCCGGATGCGCCGCTCAGCAAGACGCCCCGGCCTCCGTTTTGGGCTTGCAGACTCCACGCTCCAACTTGAATTGCCAAGCGCCCGGCCACCTCACTCATGGGCGCGAGCAGCGGCAACGAGCCGTCCTCCAACTGAATGGTTTCATAGCCCAGCGCTGTCACCTGACGATCCAGCAGCAGCCGGGTGAGTTGTTCTTCGGCGGCCAGATGGAGGTAGGTGAACAGGATCAGGCCGGGCCGCAAAAACGGGTACTCAGCGGCCAGCGGCTCTTTGACCTTGAGGATGAGGTCGGCCTGCGCCCAGACCGCTTCGGCGGAATCCAGGATATGAGCCCCAGCCGCGGCGTACTGCTGATCTGAGAGGCTGCTCCCGGCACCGGCCTGGGTCTCAATCACAACGCGGTGGCCGTGCGCCACCAGGGCGGCAACGCCGCTGGGCGTGATGGCGACGCGGGTCTCCTCGGTTTTGATTTCCTTGGGGATGCCGATCACCATAAGGGTTTTCCTGTCATGGTTCTAAATTGGGGGCGTGCTTCGCGCGTCTTGACAATCGCATAAGGACCGTGTGGGGGGCCTGTCTAACTCGTGCCACCGACGGCGAGACCGCTGGATTGGCGGCGTGGGGTGCGTTGTTGCCAGTATACGAGCAGCGGACTGGCGATGAAGAGGGTGGAGAAGGTCCCGGCGATGACGCCGACGAGCAGGGCGATGGCAAAGCCGCGGATGACCTCGCCACCGAGAAGGAGCAGGGACACGATGACGAAGAGGGTCAGGCCCGAGGTGAGGACCGTGCGGCTGAGGGTCTGATTGAGGCTTTGGTTGACGACCGACGGAAAGTTGTCCCAACGCCGGCTGCGCATGTTTTCGCGCACGCGGTCGAAGATGACGATGGTGTCGTTCAGCGAGTAGCCGATGATGGTCAGCAGCGCCGCCACCACCTGCAGGTCGAATTCGCGGTTGAAGATCGACAGCAGCCCCACGGTGACGAGCACGTCGTGATACACGGCGACCAGCGCTGCCAGCGCGTAGTGCAGCCGCAGCAGCAGGCTGAAGACCGTCGTGACGGCCAGGGCGACGACGATCAGGATGGTGGGAGAGACATTGGGCAGCCACTGCATGATCGGGTACGTCACGATGAAAATGGTTCCCGCCAGGGCGAGCGAGATGAGCCACTTGGCCTCAAAGCGTCCGGACAGATAGATCACGATACCCAGCACGGCGTAAAACAGGGCGAACAGCGCCTTACGCCGCAAATCCGCGCTGACCTGCGGCCCCACCACCTCCACCCGCAGAATTTCTACCTGTTGCTGCGGGAATTTCTGCTGCAAGGCTTCCTGCAGCTGAACCGCGATGTAGGACATGTCCTCCTTCGACTGCGCCACCCGGATCAGCACTTCGTCACTGCTGCCGAAATGCTGCACGATGCTCTGCTCCAGCCCCACCGGCGCCAGCGCCTCGCGCACCACGCCGAGTTCCACGTCTTGCCCGAAACCCAGGTGCAGCAGGGTGCCGCCGCTGAAGTCGATGCCCTGTTTCAGGCCGCCGTGCAGCGCGATGGAGCCCAGGCCGAGAAGGATGACGACCACGGCGGCGATGACACAGACCTTGGTCTTGCCGATGAAATCGATGCGTAGTCCGCTGGGGATCAATTCAAGCATGGTGGATGAACCTGTCTAGACGCTCAGTCGGTTGACTTGCCGCAGACTGAAGACCGTTTCGAAGATGGTGCGGCTGACAAACACCGCGGTGAACATGCTGGCCGACAGGCCGATGCTGAGGGTGATGGCAAAGCCCTTGATAGGCCCCGAGCCAAACTGGAACAGAACCAAGGCACCGATCAGGGTGGTGACGTTGGCGTCCAGAATGGCCGTGAAGGCCCTGGCAAAGCCCGCGTCGACGGCGCTGCGCACCGATTTGCCGAGCCGCAATTCTTCTCGGATACGCTCAAATATCAAGACGTTGGCGTCGATGGCCATGCCGAGGGTTAAGAGGATGCCGGCGATGCCCGGCAGGGTCAGGGTGGCGCCGAGGCCGGGGAGCGCCAGGACGCCCATCAGGATGAGCAGGTTCAGGCCCAGGGCGACGTCGGCGACGAGGCCGGACATGCGGTAATAGGCCAGCATGAAGAGGATCACCAGCGCGCCGCCGAGGATGGTTGAGCGCAGCCCCCGGCGGATCGAGTCGCTGCCCAGCGATGGGCCGACCGTGCGGTTCTCAATGATGCTGACCGGCGCCGGCAGGGCGCCTTCGCGCAGCACAATGGCGAGGTCGCGCGCTTCCTCCGGGGTGAACGTGCCGGTGATTTGCGCCTCGCCGCCGAGGATGGGTTCCTGGATCACCGGCGCCGAGAAGATGGTGTCGTCGAGGACGATCGCCAGGGCGCGCCCCACGTTTTCCTGCGTCAGGCGACCGAACAGGCGCTTGCCGCGGCTGTTGAGCCGCATCTGCACGTAATACTGTCCGAACTGATACTGATCCGGCAACGCGCGGGCGTCGGCGAGCATGTTACCGGTGAGGCCGGCGCGGCGCTCGACGATGTAGGCTTGGCCCCGGACCATTAGCTGTGTCTGTGGGTCTTTCACCTTTTCGTAGAGGACCTCGGTACCGGGCGGGGCGGGCTCGTTGGGATTGGTGGCCAGCGACTGCACCAGCTTGAATTCCAGCTGGGCGGTCCTGCCGATCAGGTCGATAGCGCGCTGGGCGTCTTCAAGACCGGGAAGTTGGATGACGATGCGGTGGGCGCCTTGGCGGCTGATGCTGGGCTCGCTGACGCCAAAGGCGTCCACGCGGTTGCGGATTTTCTCAAGCGCCTGACTCACCGCGTCGCTGCGGATCTGGTCCAGTTCATCGGCTGGAATCTCATACGTCCAGACCTCCGGGGATTGCTCCACGGACTGGGAAAAAGGCAGCGCATTCAGCACGACGTCATTCACCGCCGCCTGCTCGGGCGGCTCGCGAAACAGCAAACGAATCCCCTGCAGGTTGTAGGGCTCCACGGCCACAATGCCGACCCCGGAAGCCAGCAGGTCCTTGCGAACGGTTTCGGCGGTGCGTTCGAGCGATTGTTCCACTGCTTTGTCAACCTGTACCTCCAGCACGAGGTGCAGTCCGCCGCGCAGGTCCAGCCCCAGCGAGATTTTCTCCCCCGGCGGTATGGACAGCACCAGGCTGGCAATAATCACGACGCCTACAACGGCGAGTTTGATCAATAAGGTCCGTCCCACGTTGTCTCCCACGCATGGCCCGCAAAGAGTGTTTCGGATCAGGTGTCCTGCAACACCTGATCGACATAATCGCGCCGCATCTTCAGCTTGATACCGTTGCCCAATTCGAGGCGCAGCGATTTCTCTTCAATCTTGTCAATGACGCCCTCGAGCCCGCCGCGGGTGACGATGCGGTCGCCCTTCTTGAGGCCCGCGACCAGTTGCTGGAATTCCTTACGCTGCTTCTGCTGCGGACGGAAAATCAGGAAGTAGAAAATGAGGATGAGAGGGAGGAAAAGGAACAGTGAACTCAGTAAATCACCCGCCCCGCCGAATATCGACCCTTGAGCGTACGCAATATCTACCCACAAAACAGGATTCCTTACCCGAGATGGATGCCGTGAAAGGTGCGAATATAGCATTCAGGCTGCTGAAAAGCACGGTCAAAATCGGTTCTTCCTTCCCGAAGGAGTGAGGTCTATTTTCTGTATCTTGTCTTATCCACCCTGCTAATCTATGATCTACCGCTTTTTAGCACGGCGTTGCGGAGGGAGGGGGTCCACCGTACCACAGGATCGCACGGTAGGCGCTGCGAGCTTGTCCGAAGAGATAGGGGAACGAGGTCCATGGCCCGCAACGAGCAGGACTGGCGGCTTCGCACGGCGCATTTCTACGAATCGCTCTACGCTTGTGTGTGGCAATACCTGGAGAGCCTGCTGGGCGCCGCTGCAACCCAGGAGCTCGTCACGCTGAGCCGGAGTGCGCTGCGTGAGCGTTACCCGTTTCTGTCGCACTTCGCGTGGTCGGCACGGGGGCTGGAGCCGGGCAGTTTGGCGAAGGCCATAGCTGGTGAGAGGCCGGAACAGGTGCAAGCCGGCTGTGAACGGTTCTTGCAAGGCGTGCACACGGTTGTGCGGGAGATCGGCGGAGATACCCTGGCGCAGCGTCTGGCGGCGGCAACCGAGCAGCAACGGGGTGCCCTCGAACGCGGCAATGGTTCCCAACCTGCCGCTCAAGAATCGGCCGCCGTCGCCCTCCCACCCGAGGCGCCATTGTCGCTGTTGCAGGACGTGGCGCGCCAGGCGCTGCGACTGTATGGACGCTTGCAGGGGCAACCAACCCTATTTACCATCCAGGCTGCCACCCACGGCGCCACACCGAGTGCTACCGACGCGCTCGTCGATATTCCCGAGGCCTCCAAGGATTTGGCCCGCTCCGAGGCCTTCTATCACGGTCTGTTTGACCTGTCTCCCGACGGCGTGGTTGTCACCAATTCCACCGGCATCATCCTGAAAGCCAATCCACGCGCCGCCGAGTTGTTGGAGTTCGACGGCCCGGAGGTCATGGTCGGGCTGGACGCCGTGGAGTTCTATGTGCATCCCGAACAGCGCCTGGTGCTGCTGGAACAGGTCACCCAGCGCCATCATATCGAAGGCCGCGGCAGCGAGCTTCGCACCCGCCGCGGACGCACCATCATCGTCCAGGCATCCACGCGTCTTATCGAATACGAAGGGCAGGCCTGCCTGCTTTCTGTGTTCCGCGACGTCACTGAACGTGCCCGACTGCGGCAGGAGATGGAGGATTTCGCCTACTCCGCCAGCCACGATTTGCAGGCGCCGCTGCGCACCTTCGAGGGCTACGCGCGCTGGCTCGTCGACGACTACGGCGAGGTGCTCGGCGAGGCGGGCCGCCAGTTGTGCGAGGAAATCATCGACGACGCTTTGCACATGAAAAAGTTGCTCGACGGTTTGCTTGAATACTCCCGCATCGGGCGCATTCATACCCAGGCGGTGAGCGTGGACGTGCGGCGGGTGCTCGATTGGGTGCTGCATGATCTGCAACTCGAGGTGAATGATACCGGGGCCGATGTTCAGTTGCCCGAGTCGCTGCCCACCGTCATGTATTCCGAGGTGCGGCTGGTGCAGATTTTCAGCAACCTGATCAGCAATGCGCTTAAATTCACCAACGGCGAAACGCCGCGCGTGAGCGTGGCGTGCGAAGACCACGAGCGGTACTACCGTTTTGCGGTGAGCGACAACGGCATCGGTATCGCCGAGGAGCATTGCGGGCGCATTTTCGAGATTTTTAAGCGGCTGCACACCCGTGAGGCATATCCGGGCACCGGCGCCGGGCTGACCATCGTGAAGAAAATTGTCGAGTCGAATGGCGGCCAAATCGGGGTGGAGTCGGCGCCGGGCGTCGGCTCGACATTCTGGTTCACGATTCCGAAAACGGAGGGCTCACCATGCGCCGCCTGACCGTACTGCTCGTGGAGGACAATCCGCGCGACGTGCGCCTGACAGAGCGGGCCTTCGCGCAGGCCAATATCCCGCACGACCTGCGGGTGGTGCGGGACGGCGACGAGGCGCTGGAATATCTCCACCGCGAGGGCGCCTACACGGTTCCCGACAGCTCGCCGCGCCCGGACATGATCTTGCTGGACCTCAACCTGCCGCGCATGGGCGGTCACGAGTTCATGCAGCGCGTCAAGCAGGACGTGCGCTTTCGGCAGGTGCCCATCATCATTCTGACGACATCCGGGCGTTCCGATGACGTGCGCCAAGCCTACGAGAACGGCGCCAACGCCTATCTGCTGAAACCCGTTGAATTCAGCCGCTTTACGGAGGTCATTGGCCACTTGGCGAGTTTCTGGCTGGAAACGGTGGAATTGCCGCCGGACTTATAGAGAAGGTCTGACAGCCTCAGGAGGAAACAACACGATGGCAACCCCGTCCTACCGACTCTTGGTGATCGACGATTCAAAGCGCGACACGCTGCTCCTCGAGCGCATTCTGCAACAAGCCAATGCCGCCAGTTTTACGATCACCCACAGCGATTCGGCGCGCGCCGGGCTGGAAGAACTCGCCTCGCAGACCTACGACCTGGTGCTGCTGGATTACTATCTGCCGGACATGGACGGCTTGGCTTTTCTGGCAGAGAAACAACAGCGGGGTATGACAACGCCGGTGATCATGCTGACGGCTTTCGGCGAGGAGCGCCTGCCGGTGGCGGCCATGCAGGCCGGCGCGCTGGATTATTTCCGTAAGGATCAGGTGAATTCCGGATTGCTCGGCAAGGCCATCCAGCAGGCAATCGAAAAAGCCCGCCTGCAGACCAGCGCCGCCGCGGATGCCGAACGGCTGCGCGAGATGGAAGACACGGTGGCCCGGTTGCAAGCCCAGTTGCAGGCGTTGCAACAGAATAAAGGAGCATGAGGCAGGTGTGCGTCAGGCTTCGGACGATTTCAGGATCGCCTCGATCCGCTGCGCGGTTTCCGGGTTGAGCGCCCGCTTTTCAACGCCAAACGGTATCGCGGCGCGGGCCAATTCGCGGTACAAGGGCAGCACCTCGGGCGCGCGGGTGGCCAACGTCTCGACGTGCTTGCGAATCGTTCCCAGATCGCCCCGTACGTAGGGTCCGGCAACCGCGCCGGGCACCCCCGAACGTTCCAGGTTGTTTACCACCCCCCGCATCATCGGTACCAGCGCCTCAACCCCCTCGGCCCGCGAGTATCCGCACTGTTCCCACAATTGCGCCGCGGTGGCCGCCAGACACGTCAGCAGATTGCCCATCATGACGCCCGTCAGGTGATACAGCGCCTTGTCCTCGGCGTCCAGGAATACCGGCTTGCCGCCGATGGCCCGCGCCATGTCCGCCAACGCCGTCCGCACCTCCGGGCTGCCCTCGATGCCAAACGTCGTTCCCGGAATGCTGTCCACGCCGTTTTCCACCGACGAGAATGCCTGCAACGGGTGAAATGCCCCCGCTACCGCCCCTTGGCTTACCGGATGCCGGAACACGTCCAGTGACGTTGCCCCGGAGCAGTGAATCACCCCCTGTCCGGGCCGCCACGTCACGCCTTCCGCAACGCTGCGAATGGCGTCATCCGCCGTGCTGATGACGACCAGTTGCGCGGCGTCTGCCACCTCCTGGGCCATGTGATAGGCTTGGCATCCGTCGATGCTCTCGGCGAACCGCTGCGCCGAAGCGAACGTCCGGCTCCCAATAGCCACGACCTGATACCCGGCGCGCGACAAGCACACGCCCAGGGAGCCGCCAACCGCCCCGGCGCCGATAAAGCCGATTGTCGAGGTGTGGTCGAACAATGCCATGTGGAACGGTTCCTCTCTGGCGTGGATGTCGGATTACGCTGCGCTAAGCCGACCTGCGTGGGAATTCGAGCAGAGCCTGCTCGACGACCTCCGTGAGGGCCGGGTGGATGTAGATCGTGCCGGCCATGTCGTCAACCGTCTGGCCGTACTTCATGCCCTGCACCAGCGGCTGGATGAGCAGCGAGGCCTGCGGCCCCATGATGTGGGCGCCCAGCAGCAGCCGGGTGTGCGGGTCGGCGAGCAGCTTGACGAAGCTGTCGGTGTCGCCGATGGCCCAGCCGTAGGCGGTGTCGGCGTACTGTCGGCGCGCCGTCATGTAGGGGCGGCCTTGCCGCACGGCGTCGCGTTCGGTGAGGCCGACGGAGGCCACCTGCGGGGCGCTGAAGACCGCGTTGGGGACGCCGTCGTAATCGACCGGGTGCTTGTCGGCGCCCAGGAGGTGCCGCGCAATGGCCCTGGCCTCGGCGTTGGCGATGTGTTTGAGCGGGTGGCGGGAAGCCAGGTCGCCGAACGCGAAAATGCCGGGGACGTTGGTTTCCATGCCGGCGTCGGTCAGCACGCGCCCGCGGGCGCCCACCTCGATGCCGGCGGCGGCGACGTTCAGGCGGTCGGAGTTGGGGCGCCGGCCGCTGGCGAACAACACGGTATCGACGGTGACCGCGCTCGCCTCGCCGGCTACGTCGAGGTGCGCGGCAACGGCGTTGTTATCCGGGCTGACACTGCGAACGCTGGTGTGCAACAGGACGTCGAAGCGCTGCCGATAGACCTGCGTGAACGCCCGCGCTACGTCGTCGTCCTGCCGTTTAATGAGCGCCCCGCCGTGGTCGGTGAGCGTGACGTGGGTTCCCAGCGAACCGAAGAAGTGTGCCATTTCCACGCCGATGTACCCGCCGCCGACGATCAGCAGCGAGCGCGGCTGCGTCTCCAGCCGCATGATGGTATCGGAGGTGTGGTACACAATGCTTTGCAGCCCCGGAACGTCCGGCACCAGCGGTCGCGAGCCGGCGCCGAGAACGATGCGATCCGCCGTAATACGGTGCGCGCCCGTTTCCAGGACGTGCGGCGCTACGAAGCGCGCCGGGGCGTCGTACACCGTCACGTGCGGCTGCGACCTGCGGTACTGCGCCCCCGCTTCGGCAATCGGGTCGATCTTCTCCCATACCCGTCCCACCAGCCGCTGCCAATCCACATGCGCCAGGGTATGATGCACGCCCAGCTGCGCGCCGTGCCGCGCTATCTCGGCAACCTCCGCCCCATACAGCAGCATCTTGGACGGTATGCAGCCGCGGTTCAGACAGGTGCCGCCGAACTTGTCCGGCTCCACAATCGCCAGCCGCCAAGTGTCCATTTCAGGACCGGGTATCATGTTCCCAGAACCCGCTCCAACGACGATCAGATCAAATTTTTCGATGGTCATGCAAGAAGCTCCGCGCTATTTACTCACCTCTAGGGCACACCCAGGTAACAATTTTAAGCTTGCCCATCGTTCAGACAATTCGTTAAAGTGCGCGCTTGCAACTGCGGGCAGAGCGGGATTCAGCACGCATAGCCTGAAGCCCCACGAGGACAGGTAAATCAGGTCTGAAGGAGCTGGCAACATCATGCGTAACGCACAGGTGCTTATCAAGAGTCTTGTCATTTTGACACTGGCCGTCCTGCTGCCGGGCCTCGCGCTCGCCGCCGAGCCCAAACGCGGCGGCACGCTGCGGGTGGCCTATGGCAACAAAGTCTCCCACCTCGATTTCCACACCGCGCCGGGCTACGAAATGATGTGGGTGGCCATGAACATCGGCTGCGGCCTGGTCAACGTCACCCCCGACGGCCAGTTCGTGGGCGACGTGGCGACGGCCTGGGAGTTGTCGGACGACGCCATGACGTGGACCTTCCGGCTGCGCGACGATGCCCTCTTCCACGACAACTCCAGAGTGGACGCCGAGGCCGTAAAGTTCAGCATCGACCGGCTCATGGACCCGGAGACCAGGTCCGGCATGCGGCGTTTCTACGAGTCGGTGCAAAGTGTCGAAGTGGTCGATCCGCTGACCGTCAAGGTGCATATGAAGCGGCCCTACGCCTTCTTTCTGCACATGCTCGCCGCCTATCGTACCGGCCTGGTGCTCTATTCCCCCGCCGCCACGCAGGCGCACAGCCTGAAGGCCCGCAAGCGCGGCGACCCGCAGGCAGTCATCGGCTGCGGCCCGTTCCGCCTCGTCGAGTGGGTGCCCAACACCCACCTCGTCATGGACCGCTGGGAAAAGTACTTCAAGCCCGGCCAGCCCTACCTGGACCGCGTGATCATTCGCGTCATCCGCGACCCCATCGCCCAGATGATCGCCCTCAGGACGGGCGAAATCGATTTCATTGCCTCCTTCAGCCCGGAGCACGTGCAGACGATTCAGGCGCAAGTTCCCGAGGCGCAGGTGCTGACCGGTCCGGAAACCACCCCCATGGTGCTGGGAGCCAAGGTGACGGTGCCCTGCGACGGCAGGCCCGATGCCTCGATGACCAACCCGCGCTGCCCGCATCCCATCTTCGGCGACATCCGCACCCGCAAGGCGCTGCTGTGCTACGGCATTAACCGCGAGGAGATCGTCAAGGTGGCGCTGCGCGGCCTGGCGACGCCTTGGGTCGGCATGATTCCACCCGGCACCATGGATACGGTGGACGTCAATTACATGTGCCCCTACGACCTCGACAAGGCCAAGACCCTGCTGGAGGAAGTCGGCTACGGGCCCGACAACCCGCTGGTGACCGAGTTGATGACCGACACGGAGAAGGCGGTGTTCAATGCCATTGCCACGGTAGTCAAGGATCAATTGGCGCGCCTCGGGGTGACCGTAAACATCAAGCTGGTGGACAAGGTGACCTGGATGAACACCGGCCTCAAAGACGGGCCGTGGGACATGTACGTCGAGGACCTGTTGTCGTTGCTGACCCTTGACAGCAATGCCTACCTGACGGTGACACAATCGACGTGGAATCAGACACGGCACACGGATGTCAGGGTCGACGAATACTTTGCGCGCTATGCCGAGGAGCTGGACGCCGACAAACGGCGGGCCATTGCCAAGGAATTGCAGGAGTTCATGGCCGACAAGCTGTACTGGAACGTGGTGTCGGGCTCGCCGTTCTTCCAGATCGCGCAGCCGTGGATGAAGGGTTACACGTTCAACTCGGAATTCGAGGTGCATTACGAGACGGTGTGGCTGGACAAGTAGCCGCGCCGCGCCACAGCGAGCGAGCGCCGGCGAGTCGAGCGTATTAGATATCAGCAGCGCGAGCTCAGCGAGCGATTGAGGGGTTGCCATGCGGGAATACATCATCAAACGCCTGTTGCAGGTCATTCCGACCATCCTGATGATCACCCTCGTGGTGTTCGCCATGATGCAGGCCATTCCCGGCGACCCGCTGATGGCTCTGCTGGGCGATGCCTATGACGAGGAAGACGCCGAGATACTGCGTCAGGAGTACGGCCTGAACAAGCCGATCGTCTCGCAGTACCTCATCTGGCTGGTGAAGCTGGTACAGGGCGATTGGGGCGAATCATTCATCAGCGCCCGCCCGGTGCTGCAGGACGTTCTGATCCGCTTGCCGGTCACCGCCGAGTTGATCGTCCTGGCCATGCTGGTGGCGCTGCTCATCGCCATTCCGGCCGGCACCATTGCGGCGCTGCGCCAGAACACCTGGGGCGACTACACCGCCATGTCCACCGCCCTGGTGGGCATTTCGATTCCCGATTTCTTTCTCGGCATTCTGTTGCTGCTGGTCTTCTCGGTGGCGTTCAACGGGCTGCTGCCGAGTTTCGGCTGGGTGTACCTGCCGGGCACGTGCCCCAGCCTCATCTGCGAGGCCAGCGTGGGGGGCAATCTGAAGCACGTCCTGATGCCGGCCATCGCTCTCGGGGTCGGGCGGGCGGCGATCCTGACGCGGCTGCTGCGTGCCAGCTTGCTGGAAATCATCCGCATGGAATACGTCACCACGGCGCGCGCCAAGGGGCTGGCGGAGAAATTCGTTATCCTCAAGCACGCCCTGAAAAACGCCCTCATCCCCACGGTCACCATCATGGGTCTGCAGGTCGGCTTCATGATCGGCGGTGCGATCGTCGTCGAGACCCTGTTTGCCATTCCCGGCTTGGGGACATACGGCATCAACGCCATCATTCTGCGCGATTATCAGCAGGTGCAGGGCTTCATCCTGCTGGTGGCGGTATGTTTCGTGGTGATCAACGTCTTGGTCGATCTGACCTACTCGTTCCTCGATCCGCGCATCCGGTACAACGTTTAGCGACTGCGCGGCCAAACGCAGGTCGGATTAGCGCAGCGTAATCCGACGTTCCATCATCCATAGCGGCCGCCCAGCGTCAAGTCCCCTCCCCCCTGGTGGGGGAGAGTTAGGGAGAGGGGGCATGCCGGTGCCGTCGGTTTGGTACACGCACAACGAACAGGAGGGTCCCTGATGAAAAGCCAGGTGCTGAACGGCGCGGCCAACGGCAGCGCCGCCACCGCGGTGATCGAGCCGGCGGCACCGGTCAGGCAGGCAGCTCCGTCGTCGGAATCGCTGCTGGCCCAGACCGCGCGGCGGTTGAAGCGCAGCTACACGGCGCTTTTCGGCCTGGGCATCGTGGTGTTGCTGATACTGGTGGCGATTTTCGCCGACGTCCTGGCGCCGTACGATCCGGTGGTCAACTCTATGAACGAGCTGTTCCAGGCGCCGAGCCGCGTTCATTGGCTGGGCACCGACCAGTTCGGGCGCGACATGCTGAGCCGCATCATCCACGGCAGCCGCGTGTCGCTGGCCGTCGGGCTGTCCTCCGTGCTGCTGGCCATCTTCGTCGGCGTGCCGCTCGGCATTATCGGCGGCTTCTACGGCGGCAAGGCCGACACCCTCATCATGCGTGCCATGGACGTCATCCTCGCCTTCCCGGTCTTCCTGCTGGCCATCGTCATCATGATCATGTTTACGCCGACTGCCGGACTGCTCGGCGCCATGAAGATCATCATGGCCATCGGCATCGTGCGTATTCCCATATACGCCCGGCTGGTGCGCGGCAGCGTGCTGTCCATCAAGGAAAAGGAATACATCGAGGCCTGCCACGCCCTCGGGCAGCACGACCCCAAGATTCTGCTGCGGCACATCCTGCCTAATTGCATGGCGCCCATCATTGTCACCGGTACCCTGAGCATCGCCACGGCCATCATCGTGGAAGCCTCCCTCAGCTTCCTGGGCCTGGGCACCCAGCCGCCAACCCCGAGCTGGGGCTGGGACCTGAAGGCCAACGTCGCCTGGATTCAACAGACCCCATGGCTGGCACTCGGCCCGGGCTTCGCCATTTTCATCACCGTGCTGGGCTTCAATCTGTTCGGCGACGGCTTGCGCGACGCGCTCGATCCGCGGCTCAAGTAGGCTGGACTCTCAGCCACGGGGCCGATGTTCCGCTATTTTCCGAAACACCTCGGTGTGGGGGCACCGGGGTGTTTTTTTGTGAGTACCAGGAGCAAAAATGGACGCAGGCGAGGAAGTTACCTTCGAGGAATTTCAACGCATTCGAATCCACGCCGGCACCATCGTCGAGGCAGCGCCGAACCTGAAGGCGAGGGTGCCGGCTTACGTGGTGCGGATCGATTTCGGGCCGCTTGGGCTGCGAACAAGCTCGGCACAGATTACCCGTCACTACACGCCGCAGGGCCTGATAGGGCGACAGGTCGTGGCGGTGATGAACTTCCCGCCCAAATGGGTGGCGGGCATCAGGTCCGAGGTGCTGGTGCTCGGCACCGTCAGCGAGGATGAGGGTGTGGTGCTTCTGCACCCGTCGTTTCCGGTCGCCAACGGCACTTCCGTGGCCTGATCGTCAACGGCCAGGATGGCGCCAAACCCCGTATCCCTACGTTTCCCGCCCCCTTTGCACCAGCTTATCGAGCTCCCAATCCACCGGCACGCGCAGGCGGCCTTCGCCTTTACGGTCGAACAGGAGATGGCCGTGGGTGAGGCCGTAGCGGAAGAGGTCGCGGGTGAGGTCGACGTCTTGCCTACAGTAGGTTTCGATGAGGTCGAGGCGGCCCTCTTTGTACCATTGCAAGGCTTGCAAGCCGTCGGCGGATTTGGGGGTGTTGAGGGTGGCAGTGCCGAGGGCGTCGAGGCTGAGGCGATAGCCGAGTTGGGCGTGGACGTCGCGCAGGATGTCGAGGGTGTTGAGTTGGCCAAAGTCAAAGGGGGTGTAGCCGCGCAGCACGCTGTAATCGAAGCCGATGACGTTGAAGCCAATCACCAGGTCGGCGCGCTGCAGGTGGTGCAGAAGGGCTTCAACGTCGTCCTCGAAATAGGTGGTATGGACTTGTTGGTGACTGTCCCAGACGATGCCGAGGGACATGCCCATGAGGTAAGCGCGGTTCCAGCCGCCGACTTCGGCGGCGCTGCGCTGGGTTTCGAGATCGAACACCACGAGGTGCGGGCCTTGTGGGAGCGGTTCCTCCGGTATGGCTTCGACGACTTCCCAAGCCGCGAAGATGGGTGCCTCGTCAGCGTCTTCGACGAACGACTGACTGCTGAGATCAAGGCGCTCGCGGCCGGTCAGAATGCGTAACAGGTGGAGACAGCCCGCCTTGTCGAGCGGCACGTTGCCGGCGCCGCAGGTGGGAAAGTGGATGCACGACGGGCAGCCGCGCTCGCAATCGCAGGTTTCGACCAGGTCCAGGGTCATGTCCAGCAGCCGGTCAAGCATCACAAAGCCTTTCTCGGCCAGGCCGATGCCGCCGGGGTAGTAGTCGTAGACGAAGATGGCGCCCTTGCCCAATTGCGGGTGCAGCGGGTAGCAGATGCCACCGACGTCGGTGCGATTGCTCAACGCCAGAAGCGGGTAGAGCGACTTCATGGCGTGCTCGATGGCGTGGATCGAGCCCATGTAGTGGAAGGCGTGCCGTTTCAGGTCTCGTTGGTATTGCGGCTCCAATTCCAGCCAGAAGCCGATGGTCTCCAGGTGCTGGACCGGCGATTCCAGTGGGTGCTGGCTGATCATGGCGCCGTCGCGCACGCGAATCTTCTCGTAGCCCACCACCTGGGAGCGCACCTTGAGGCGTCCCAGTTTGGACAGAAATCCCGGCATCGGGCGCGAGCGCAGGGTGTCCAGGATTTCCGTTTCCTTCTCCGTTTTGGCGCGGGTGTAATACGGCACCTCGACCGCATCGGCGTGGATGTGCCCCTTGGCCGGGTCGCGTCCGGTGATGAGGTACTGGCGGCCGCGATGCAGGTAGACGGCGCCGTCGTGGCACTCGCCGTATACCTGCCCGCCGCTCACTGTGCCGATGGGCGCCCCGGTGCTGCGGTCGTACAGGGTCCACGATGCGCCGATGCTGCGCAGATTGACCCGGCGGTGCGGCTGCTTGCGGGCGGCGTGCCAAGTGTCGCCATCGGCGCTCTGCAGGAGCACGCCGTCGCGCACCAACTCGTCTACCGCCGTCCGCCAACCGGGGATTGCATACTCGGGCTCGTCGCGGCTCAACGGCGTCTCGCGGGCGGCGCACGCCAGGTGGTCCTTGAGGATGTAGGCGTTGGCCGGGTCCACCACCGCATCCTCGACGCTGCGCCCGAGGAAGTGTTCGGGGTATTTGACGAGGAACTGATCGAGGGCGTCCCGGCCGGCGATGAGGATGATCAGTGCCTCGCGTCCGCCGCGCCCCACTCGCCCGGCGCGCTGCCAGGTATTGACGATGGAGCCGGGGTAACCGACGAGAATGCACACGTCCAGGTTTCCGATGTCGATGCCCAGTTCCAGGGCCGAGGTAGACACGACGCCAAGCAACTCGCCCGAATGCAGGGCGGCTTCGATCTGGCGCCGCTCCTCGGGCAGGTATCCGGCGCGGTACGAGGAGATGACCTCGCGGAGTTCGGGATGCTGCTGGGTTGCCGAGCGGTAGACGAGTTCCGTGACCACCCGCGCTCGCGTGAAGACGATCGTGCGTAGCCCGTTCGTCACGCTCATCCGCAGCAGGCGGGCGGCCAGGACCTGCGGGCTTTCGGGCGGATTGACGAACACCACGTGCCGCGCCGCGGCCGGGGCGCCATTGTCGGAAACGGTGTGAAACGGCCGGTTCACCAGGGTGCTGGCCAGATACCCGGGATTGCCGATGGTGGCTGAGCTGGTCATGTACACCGGCCGGCTGCCATACGCGGCACACAGGCGGTTCAGCCGTCGCAGCAGGTGCAGCACGTGGGTGCCGAACACCCCGCTGTAGGTGTGCAATTCGTCAATCACCACGTAGCGCAGCCGCGCAAAGAACCCTGCCCATGCCTCGTGGAATGCCAACAGACCGGCGTGCAGCATATCCGGTGTGGTGATGAGCACGTTCGGCGGCGCGCCGCGAATCTGCCGGCGCCGATGCGCCGGGGTGTCGCCATCGTAGATCTCGACGCTGAGGCCGCGGCCAAGGCGCTGCAGCAGGGTGTGCAGTTCGTCGTGCTGATCCTGCACCAGGGCTTTGAGCGGGAAGATATAGAGCGCGTGCGCGTCGGGGTTCTCCAGCAGCGTGGTGATGACCGGCACGTTGTAGACCAGGGTCTTGCCGCTGGCCGTCGGCGTCGCCACCACGACGTTCTCGCCGTCCAGCGCCTTGCTGATGCCCTCGGCTTGATGGCTGTACAGGGACGTCACCCCAGCGGCCTGGAGAATGTCGGCCACCGCCCTGGGAAAGCGCCGCAGCGGCGGCGCCAGCCGGCGCGGCCGTGCCGGAAGGGTGGTGTGATGAACAAGGGCGTCTTTCAGCACGCCTGTCTTGAGGAACTCGACGTAATCGGCCATCGAGTCGGGCCGAGACACCGGGGCGGAGAAAACGTCGGGCGGGTGCCTGTCGCTCACCTGGATTCCTTACGCAGATGGGGTAGGGCCAACCTGAATGACAACGAACCTGCAGCCTACCGCCTTACTTCCGCCGGGGCAATATGGTAGTCTTTCGCGCCGGGCTGCAGCGGCATGCCCGTCCATGACGCGAATCTACAAGGAGAAAAGAGAGATGGCGGAAGCGAAAGACGCGGTTGAGTTTTACTGGGACCCGGTTTGTCCCTGGTGTTGGATCACGGCCCGCTGGATGGAAGATGTCGGGCGGCACAAGGACATCAAGGTGCACTGGAAATTGTTCAGCCTGAAGAAAATCAACGAGGGCCGCGACCTGCCGCCGCAATTCGGCCCCCGGCACCTGATGGGCCTGCGCGCCCTGCGCGTCGCCGCGGCGGTGCGCCAGGATCTCGGCGAGGAGGCAGTCGGCAAGCTGTATACCGTCATGGGCGCCCGCTGGCACCACGATGAGGTGGACATTGGCCAAGTGCCCGAGCTGGCATCCATCCTCGATACCTGCGGCTTCTCCACGGATTTCGCCACCGCTGCGGACGACGAGGGATGGGACGAGGTGATCAAAAAGGACATGGAGAACGCCACCGCCAAGGCCGGTACCGACGTCGGTGTGCCGCTGATCGTTCTCGACGGCGGCAGCGGCCCCGGCTTTTTCGGCCCGGTGTTCAGCCCGGCGCCGACCGGCGAGGCTGCCGTGGCGCTGTGGGACGCCATGGTCCTGGCGGGCCGCACGGACGGCTTTTACGAGTTCAAGCGCACGCGCGAGACGGGGCCGATTTTTGCCGAACGTCCCAGCGTCTAGACACACGTCGCGCCCTTCCGCAAGTCCGGGCAAGAGGCACTGGCCGCTTGCCCCCTGGAAAGCAGACCAACAGCCATGCCGCCTGACACGCCGCCGCCACCGCGTCGCCTGAAGTTTGCAGGGACGTACAATTTCCGCGACGTCGGCGGCTATCCCGCCCGCAATGGCGGCACTACCCGCTGGCGCACCCTGTTCCGTTCCGACAGCCCGCACCGCCTGTCCGAAGCCGACCGTGCCTCCCTCATCGAGTGTGGCTTGCGGAGCGCAATCGATCTCAGGCAGGCCGAGGAACTGGCCGAGGCGCCCAACGTTTTCGCGGCGTCGGCTCAGGTTACCTATCGCCACTTGCCGCTCCTGAACGACACCCCTTCCATGCCGGAAGTTCTACCGACCCTCGTTGAGATATACCGCAGTATTCTGGACCACCGCAGCGAGCAGGTGGGCGCCGCGCTGGCAGCCCTGGCAACGCCGGGCGCCTTGCCGGCGGTGGTGAATTGCACGGCGGGCAAGGACCGCACCGGACTGATCGTGGCGTTGGTGCTCGGCCTCGCCGGAGTGCCGGAGGAAACCATCGTGACGGATTATGCGCTGAGCGGCACCTGTCTGGCGGGCGTCTATCTCGAAGAAGCTCGCCGGCGGGCCGAGGCGCAGGGCTTTTCGTATGATTTGTTAGTCCTGTGTGACCCCGGCTTCATTCGCACGACGCTGGCGCATCTCAAGAAACGCTACGGCGGCATCGAAGCGTATGTGCGGACGACCGGTCTGGGTGACGCGGAAATCGACCAATTGCGACGGGCCATGGTGGCGTGAGGGAGAGGAGAACGGCATGAACGGCATCCATGACATGGGTGGCATGCACGGGTTCGGGGCTATCGAGCGGGAAGCGAACGAGCCGGTGTTCCACCACGACTGGGAGGGCCGGGTGTTCGCCATGCGGGCGGTGACGCCGGTGCCCATTCCGGGCGGCGCGCGCAACAACATCGAGACCATGGAACCGCTGCACTACCTGCGGTCGAGCTACTATGAGAAATGGCTGCACGCCCGCGTCAAGGGGCTCATCGACAGCGGCGTTCTGACGGCAGAGGAACTGCAGGCCCGGGAAGCGCTCTACCGCGACCGGCCCGAAACCCCGGTGCCGCGCCGCGAGGATTCAGAACGGGTGCAAGCGGCGCTGGCGAACCTGCGCACGCACCGCTCGCCGCGCCGCGACGTGGACACGCAGCCCCAATTCGGCCTCGGCGACGCCGTGCGGGTCCGCAACCTGCACCCGCCCGGACATACCCGGTTGACCCGCTACGTGCGCGGCAAACACGGCGTGGTGGTGCGCTTCTACGGCTTTCAGGACGTGCAGGATGCGCAGCCGCTCGGTGTTACCGTCGAACCCCAGGCGGTATACGCGGTCCGTTTCGCGGCTTCGGAGCTCTGGGGCGACGCCGCGCAGGTCAACAGTACGGTCTGCATCGACATGTGGGAAAGCTATCTCGAACCGCTGGAGGAGTGAGGCAAATGAGCGGCACACACCACGACCATCACGACCACGCCGGAAGCGACGCCGACATGGCGCTGCGCACCCAGGCCCTGGAGTCCCTGCTGGTCGAAAAGGGCCTCATCACCACCGACGTCATCGACGCCGTGGTGCGCACCTACGAACAAGACGTCGGGCCGCTCAACGGCGCCAAAGTGGTGGCTCGCGCCTGGACTGACGCCGCCTACAAGCAGCGCTTGCTGGCCGACGGCACCGCGGCGGTGGCGGAGCTTGGCTTCAGCGGCGCGCAGGGCGCTGACATCGTCGTGCTGGAGAACACCCCGAGCGTGCACAACGTGGTGGTCTGCACCCTGTGCTCGTGCTATCCCTGGCCCGTTCTGGGGCTGCCGCCTGCCTGGTACAAGTCGTACGCCTACCGCTCGCGGCTGGTCCGGGAGCCGAGAACGGTGCTGCGCGAGTTCGGCCTCGACCTGCCGGAACACATCGAGGTGCGTGTCTGGGACAGCAATTCCGATATCCGCTACATGGTGCTGCCCGAGCGCCCCGCAGGCACGGAAGGTCTGTGCGAAGACGCACTCATCCCCCTGGTCAGCCGCGATGCCATGATCGGCGTTGCCGTCGTGCATGCCGCCGGCACATTTCCGGATCCGGTCGAATCATGAGGAGACCAATATGAAGAACGTCACCATTACCCTGCCGGAGGATCTCGCCCGCTGGTTGAGGGTCCGGGCGGCGGAGAACGAGCGCAGCGTATCGAGATGGGTGGCAGAACTCCTTGATGGGATGCGGTGCCAGGAGGACAAGTACGAGGCCGCGATGCAGCACGCTTTGTCGACCCAGCCTGAGAAACTGAACGATGGCGGGAAGCCCTATCCGCCGCGTGACTCTCTCTACGACCGCTCGGCGCCGGGTCCCCGCTGATAGGCGAGGCATTATATGACGGGTCCTGTCTTCGTTGACACGAACGTTATCGTCTACCGACACGACATGACGAATCCGCTCAAGCAGTCCCGGGCCGACGATTGGTACAGGCTGCTTTGGCGTCAGCGTTGCGGACGATTGAGTTTTCAGGTCCTGCAGGAACTCTACTCCACGCTGACACGTAAGCTGAAGCCCGGTCTTGAGGCGTCGAAAGCCCGACAGATTGTGCGTGTTCTTGCCGAATGGCGCCCAGTGCTGATTGACGTTGCCATTTTGGAACGCGCCTGGCTCTTGGAGGATCGTCACGCCGTGTCCTGGTGGGACGCGCTCATCGTTGCGGCGGCGCAGGCCTGCGAGTGCAATGTGCTCCTGACCGAGGACCTGCAGCACGGCCAGACGTTTGGCGCCGTCCGGGTGGTTGATCCTTTTGCGTCGCCGCATCTGACGCCGGAGGCCGCCCTTGAAGCGCTGGTCTGACGCAAGGCGGCTTGTGAAGACTCCGAGTCCGCAGAGGTGAACGCGCATGGATACCACGCCCCACCGCCAGATAACCGACATGTCGGGTGAGATGGCCCTGCCGCGCCAGAACGGCGAGTTGGTCTTTGCCACGCCGTGGGAGGCGAGGATTTTTGGTCTTGCCGTGGCTTTGCAGGAAAGCGGCGTTTATGAATGGCGGGAATTCAGTTCCGCCCTGGCGGCGGAAATTGCCAAGGCGGAACAGGCGGGAAATACCTCGACTTACTACGAACGCTGGCTCTCAAGCCTCGAAAAACTCCTGATCGACAATGGCCTTGTGACGCCGCCGGAACTCAGCCACCGGATGGCGTCGCACGCGGCCCATGACGACCATGCGGATCACGACCCTTAAAGGTTCCCAAATCGTCATTTCGGCGAAGGCCGGAATCCAATGACTTCGACCGCCGGAAAACCTCCTGGACCCCAGCCCCGTATCAAGCACGGAGCTGGCTTTCCGCCGAGGTGACGGCAGGCGGGCTACCGCCAATAACTGCACACGTCCTCTTCCTCCTTGGTCATCATCTCCAGCAGTGCAGGCCGCCCCTCTTGGGTAGCCGCCAAACCCCGCTGAATGGCGCCGCCGATGGCGTCCGGCGTTGCCACCTTCTCCGCGTAAGCGCCGAGCGCCTCCGCTACCTTCGCGTACTCGCCGCCGAGCTTGTTGCTGCCCCAGTGCTTGGCGGCGTGCGGAAAGTGGTCGGCGTAGTGGGTCATGACGCCGTTGTTGAGGACGATGGTGAGGATGCCGATGCGCGACCGGGCGGCGGTTTCCACGTCCATGCCGGCCATGCCGAAAGCCGCGTCGCCCATGATGTTGATGACCGTCTTGTCGGGCGCGGCGAGCTTGGCGCCCATGGCCAGGCCGAGGCCGTAGCCGAGCTGCGTCGACTTGCCCCAGCCGATATAGCCGCGCGGCGTCACCGGCTTCCAGAAAGGCACGAGCTGCTCGCGGGGATAGCCCGAATCGTGCGTGATGATGGTGTTGGCCACGTCCACGTTGTGGGCGACTTCGTTGATCACCCGGTACGGGCTCATGGGCACCTCGTCCGACGCCAGCCGCGGACCCCATTCCGCCATGAATGCCTTGTGCGACCGCTTGATGCCGTCCACCACGCCGTTGACGTCCCCCCGGCCTTGCGCGCCGAGTTGCCGTTTGGCCTCCTCGATCATCTGCTGCAGCACGATCTTCGCATCGCCCACGGCGCCGTAGCTGACCCGATAATCCTTGTTGAGGTCCTCGGCGCAATTGGTGCACTGCGCCATGGGGACCCCGACAGGCATCGGGGCGTTGAAGTGCGAAATGGCAAAGCTCGTTCCCATACCCAGGATGAAATCGGTAGTTCGCAGGAAGTCGCGGGCCATCATCGTGCCGGAAGAGGCGGCGGTCCCCAGCGCCAAGGGATGGGTTTCAGGAAAGGCGCTCTTGCCGGCCAGAGTGGTAAAGACGGGAACGTGGGTCAGTTCCGCAAAGGCGACGAGCTCGGGCGTGGCCTCGGCGTACAGCACGCCCTGGCCGGCGTTGATGACCGGGTTGGACGCCTTGAGCAACGCCGTCACCACGTCGCGCACGTCCTCGGCGCTGGCGCCCGACTTATGCACCTTGGGCGGTGTGTAGGTGAAGGAATCCTGGGGAATCTCGGTGGTGGCGACATCGCCGGGGATTTCCAGCAGCACCGGCCCCAAGCGCCCGTGCCGCAAGTGGGTGAAGGCGCGCGACATCATCTCGGGGATACGTTCGACCTGATTGAACAACCCGGCCCACTTGGTGACGCCCTGATAGTTGGGCACCGCCTCGAAATTCGGATGCACACCCATGCGCGACGCGGGCTGGCCGCCGGGCAGCAGCAGGATGGGAACCGAATCGGCAAAGGCCTGCGCGACGCCGCTGAAGGCGTTCTCGGCGCCCGGCCCGGTCTGCATGGTGAAGACGCCGATCTTCTTGCCGTTGGTGGTCCGGCTGTATCCGTCTGCCATATTCACGCCGGCCCGCTCCTGGCGGCACATGATGGGCCGAATGCCTTCCATGGAGGCCACGTCGATCAAGCCTTGCGCCGGGAAGCAGGACAGCCAGTCGACCCCCTCGGCTTTGAGTATCTGCGCAATAACCTGGTTCCCTTGCATGACTGCTCCTTTCACTCGCTGAGGCTCGTGGCGGATGGCTTATACGCTCGCTGGCGCTCGCTGTGGGTGGAATGGCGGCGTGTTGGAATCTGAGACCGTGCATCATAGCAAAATCGCGCATGGGTGGCATGCTGTCCGGCGCGTCGCGTGGATTTTGCCTGCCGGCGGTTCCTGTGCCAACATGAGCTTTTCGACACCCAGCGGCAAGCCAAGGAGACAACATGAGTGACCAGGAAATCGTGGATAAATTGGAGCGTGTGTGGGGTTCGATGGCGGAATTGTGCGCTACGTTCAGCGAGCAGGAGTGGAAGCTTGCAACCGACTGCCCAAAGTGGTCGGTGCAGGATCACGTGGCGCACATCGTCGGCACCGAGTCGCGGTTGGCGGGCCGCCCGGTGCCGGATCACACACCACAGGAGATGGAACACGTCAAGAACGACATCGGCAAGGGCAACGAGGTATGGGTGGATTTCCTGCGTCCGCGTTCCGGCGCGGAAGTGCTCGAGGCGTTCCGCGAAGTCACCGCGGCGCGCCTGCAGCGGCTGCGCGGCATGAGCGCCGACGACTTCTCGGAGCCCACACAGACGCCGGTTGGGCCCGGCACGATACGCGATTTCATGGTCATTCGTATTTTCGATTGCTGGGTACACGAGCAGGACGTACGCCGCGCCGTTGGGCGCTCCGGCCACCTGGAGGGCCCGGTGGTGGTGCATTCCATGGACCGCATGGCCCGGGCGATGCCTTTTGTGGTCGGCAAGAAAGCCGCCGCCCCCGACGGCACGACGGTCGTTTTCGAAATCACCGGTCCAGCCGGCCGCACCCTGCCGATCGGTGTCGAAGGCGGGCGCGCCACCTTCCTTGACACCCCGCCGGCCAGCCCGAACGTGCGCCTTATCATGGACGTGGAAACGTTTACCTGCCTGGGAAACGGCCGCTGGGAGGGGAGCCCGGCGCTGGCGTCCAACAAGGTGCGCATCGACGGCGACCGGGCGCTCGGGGAGGCTATCGTTACACGCATGAATTTCATGGTGTGAACGGCGGGCGCGCCATTCCTATGTAGAGACCCGTCCGCCCGCCCCCCATCGTCATTCCGCGCTTGACCCGGAATCCAGCAGCCCCGAATCGAAGTTTGTCCCAGACCTCGTTTCAAGAACGAGACAAGTTCCGATTCGCGGTCTGGGCAGGTGCTTGGCGCTTGGGAAACCCCTGGACTCCGGCCCCGGATCAAGTCCGGGGTGACGTTCTTTCGCCGGCGTGACGACTCAGGTGACTCTTCTTCATTCCACACACCAACGGGGATTTCCTGCGGGGGTGTTCACAGCCACGCGAACTTCACGGCGAAGAGCAGCGCCACCGCGACCAGCGTCGGCGAGCAATCGCCCCAGCGTCCTGCTATCAACTTGATCACGACGTAGGTCAGGAAGCCGAGCCCGATACCATCGGCGATGGCCAGCTTCTGTCCTTGGGGAATCGCCTCGATGATCCAGCGCCGCACCGGCACTACGCTCAGGATGAGGAACAGCACGCCGGAGATGAAGACCGCGCCGAGCGCGACTTGCCACGTGTGGCCCATGCCGAGGACGACGCCGTAAGCGAAGAAGGCGTTGAGCCCCATGCCCGGCGCCAGCGCGATCGGGTAGTTGGCGTACAGGCCCATCAGCAGCGTGCTGAGCGCCGCGGCGATGCAGGTGGCCACGAACACCGCATCGAACGGCATGCCGGCGTCGGAGAGAATCTGCGGGTTCACGAAGGCGATGTAGGCCATCGTCAGGAACGTCGTTACGCCTGCCGTCACCTCCGTCCGCACGTCGGTGCCGCGCTGCGCCAAGCCGAAGTAGCGTTCAAGGGTTGCTTTCATGGAGTTCCTACCGGTCGCCGAAAGGTTGCCCTCGGTATACCAGCATGCAGAAGGGTGGAAAGGGGAATTCTGGTGGCGTGGTGATGGACGTGTAGGGACCTTCGGCTTGCTTCCAGGCCCCGCGGTAAGGGATCGCCGGCCCGTCTTTCTCTGGTGAGCACCTCCTTGCTGATTCCCATAAGGCCGGTTCTGGTGCTTTCAGCTTGGCACGGCGGGAGCCATGGCATCCGAAGACTAAGAATCCGCCCCAGTGCCTTCGTGCCCCATCTGGCTGATGAGGTTTTGAACCCGGGCCGGCACACCCACGTTATCCCACAGTGCAAGCGCGAGAGCTGCTCTCACGGCGTCGCCGCCGTTGCCTTGCGCCATTCGCTCCAGGGTCTTTCGTAGGCGTTCTCCGGCAGTCGCCGGTTTCATCGTGGGTTCGTTCTCTATTTCGTTGGTTTCGTCGATCATTGTTTTGGCCTCCCGATCCTGTCGGAAAATCGAACCTTAACTTCGAATAGCACCCCTCATATCAACCCGCAGCGACTCCCCAGGAACGCCGAAAGCATTCCCCAATACTGGCCAAACCGACATTGGCGGATTCGCAGCGGCCGCGCTTCCCTCAATGCGTGCAATTTTCGATTGCCTTGACAGGCTGTAAGGATCTTCCCAGGCTGGATCAGCGCGACCGGTAAGCAGCGCTGATATGCAGTTGGCGGCGTGTTTTGGCCCAGTCCTGTCGAATCTGCTCCTGTAGCCACACGAATTGCGTATGCGACACGGTGAGCGCCTTGTTGAGTGAAGCGTCCGACGTTTCGAGCGCCGCCAGTTCCTGGCGCAGGCGGGTGACTTCCCGCGCTTTGTCCTTGGATTGCTGGACCAAGCGGCGCAGGGCGCGTACGGCGCCCACGGCGGGCACCTTCAGTTGCTCGCTATGATCCTCGATGGAGTCAACGACGGTTTCCGAAACCTGCGCCCCCAATTCCGGTCGCAGGTCGGCCTCTTGCCACAGGTCGAACAATGCCTTTACGTACCTGCCTTCCGAGCCGTTCTGATAAACGGCGATGAGGTCGCGCTCCTGGCGCAAGATATCCGCCAGTTGCAGAGAGGCTTTGGACGGCGACAGCCGCAGCCTTGCTTCGGCTCTGGCTACCAAGTAGACGATCTCAAACCGCAGGGCGCCCTTCGCTGAGCGCCCAGTGAGGTTTCCCGATATGGTGTCGACAAACTCGCCCCCCTGCAGATTTTCGGGCTCCAGAGCACTGGCCAGCTTGCTATAGCGGCGAATGCGTTTTCTCAGTTCGTCGGTCGTGTACGTTTCCGGCTTGTAGCGTTCTCGAATGGCGCGCGTGAAAAACTGCAGATCAAGCGCCAGATGCCTCAAAATACGCTCGCGGTCGCCGGGCTCCCATGCCGTGTCCGTGTCGTCAAGCAACCCTGCTGCCGCCAGACGATGCGTCTCCAGCCACTGACTCCGCACTTCCAACTCCGCCAGCGATTCGCCTTCGGCAAGCCCGCCGTTCTTCGCGTCGGGCTGCGCCGCCAACCGAGATTCCACGTGTTCCTTGGTGAAACGGGCGAAGGCTCGGGTTCCAGGCTGACCATCGAGAAGCTGCTGCTCGAACCGCAATAGCGCCTGGTAGCGGGAATTGTCGTCCACCCGGCCCGCCAGGGTTTGCAGGGTCTGTTCGTACGTGGTGAGTTGCTCGTGCTTCTCGAAGGGGTCTGCCGGCGCATCGAGAAGGGCCTCGGTTTGCTCTCGCAACGCTGTCGCCGCGCGCGCCGCGGCGGGGGTGGAAAAGCTCAGGACCCGGTGCCAGTTGCTGCGAAAGGTTTGCAGTCGTTCCGGGTAGGTTCGCTCGGCAAAGCGGCGGAAGGATTGCGGCAGGCGCGCGGCCTCCCCCTCAAGCCGCTGCAGACCCCTGGCGACCCGCTCAAGCCCGGGCTGCAAGTCCGCCTTGAGCGGCGTCATGGCCTCACGCGCCTGGGTTAGCGCGGTGGCTGCGACGTCTGCAAACGGTTGCCGCTCCGCCACGGTGGCGTGAAACAAGCTCTCGGCCTGCGTCGCCGACAGGGCTTTCAGCGGTTCGTACCACACGTCCACGAGCGATACGACCAGGGGCGCCAGAGGATAGCCATGGCCGATTTCGAGCGCGGCTGCGAAGTCCGGCTTGCCGGCAGCGGCGTAGACGATGTCGAACGTCTTGGCAATCGTGTCGTGCAATTCGGAGGAGTTTTCCCTGGGCCGGGCTAGCTTGTAATTCCGCAGGTCCGTGCCGGCTTCGTAGAGCCGCAGCGTCGACCAGGCAGAACGGCCAGCGTCGGGGATGGCGGCCTTGGCGGGCTTCCGGTCCCAGTGCATCTCTGTGATGGCATTTTGGATGCCCCGCCAAGTATCGGCAAAGTCCGATCCAAGGCTGCCGCCTCCAAAGGGCCGCTCGGCGGATTGGAACAGGTACCTGTACGGCTCGATCTCTTCCTGGGCGGCCCGCAGGCTGGCCCGCACGGTGTCGAGTTGTGCCTGGATGGACGCTACGTCAAGGGCTTCGATGAGCGCTTCCTTGACGATTTCCCGCGCCGCGTCTTCGATCTCTGCCTTATACACCGTCGTCTTGCGTTCGATACCGTCGACCTGGGCTTTGAGGCGCTCGACCCTGGCGTCAATGTCCCGCATCGCGGCGTGGCCCAGAAGGGCGCCCGATACGATCATCGTGACAACCACATAGACGGCGCCGACACCGGCGGCGGCCCCCTTGCCGACGCCAAGGTGCGGGGCGCCGGGCTTGACGAACAACAGCGCCGCGAGGACGACCAAGGCGATCACGAGGGCAATGGCGTTTTGGCCCTGCAGGGCCGCCTGCAGCAGGGGAGGAAGCTGCACCTTGGCGATGGCGTCCTCGAGTTGGCCGATTGTTGTGCCGGTTCTTACGATGTCCGCCGTGGCCCCGAGCCAGTAGTGGTGCAGCGAGAACAGTAGCGCCACCAGGAAAAGGGGGCCAAGGAACAGCAGTGCGCGGCGCACAACGAGGGCGATGATGGAGTCAGCGCCACGGGTTATATAGCGGCCAACTAGAACGGCGGCGAACGCGACGCCGCAGGCAATCGTCAGTTCGTATGCCATGGCTTGTCCTCATAGTTCGATCGGAACAACATGCGCCTAATCCACCAGGGCAGCGTAGGTAAGGGTGCGCAACTCGCGGCGAATGGGGTAGGACGACGACGGCATCACCTGCGTCATGAAAATGACGATGAGGTCCTCGACGGGGTCTACCCAGAAGGCCGTGCTGGCCGCGCCGCCCCAGGCGAATTCGCCCGGCGTGCCGAGTACCTGTGCCCGCGCCGGGTTCAGCATGACGGAAAACCCCAGGCCGAATCCCACCCCGGCGTAGGCGGTCTCGGTGAACATGCCGGCCTGCGCCAGCGCCGTCAGGTCCTGCCCGCCCGGCAGGTGGTTCATAGTCATCAGTTCCACGGTCTTGCGGCCCAGCAAGCGGACGCCGTCCAGCTCGCCGCGATTCCGCAGCATGAGCGTAAAACGCAGGTAATCCGGCGCCGTGGAGAGCAGCCCGCCGCCGCCCGACAAGAAATTGCCGCTGCGATACTCGCTGCTCTCCGGGGCGTCGGCGAGCCGCAACCGACCGTCGCGCAGCCGTTCGTAATTGCAGGCGAAGCGCTCAAGCTGCTCGTCGGCCACGGTGAAGGCCGTGTCGGTCATGCCCAGCGGCTGGAAAATGCGCTCCCCCAGGTAGGCATCGAACCGCTGACCCGAGATCACCTCGACCAGGTATGCCGCGACGTCCGTGGCGACCGAATAATTCCAGCGCGTGCCGGGCGAGAATTCCAGCGGCAACTCCGCCAGGGTATCCACCATGTTCTGGAGGGTGTAGTCGGGCCGGCTTCGGTCGGCGATTCTCAGGCTGCGATAGGCGGCGTCGACGTTGGTGCGTTCCATGAAGCCGTAGGTGAGGCCGGAGGTGTGATTGAGCAGGTCGCGGATGACCATGGGCCGCGCCACCGGCGCCGTGAGGAAGGTTGGGTAGTTACCGCCGACGAACACGCGCAGGCCCTCCCAGGCGGGGATGTAGCGGTGCACGGGGTCGTCAAGCTGGCACAGGCCCTGTTCGACCAGCATCATGAGGGCGACCGTGGTGATTGGCTTGCTCATCGAATAAATGCGAAAGACGGTGTCGCGCTGCATGGGGCGCCGGCGTTCGACCTCGAGGTGGCCTTGCGGCTCGAAATAGGCAATCTCGCCGTGGCGGGCTACCAGGGTCAGGGTGCCGGCGAGCCTGCCGTCGTCGATGTAGCGCTGAAAGTGGCCGCGGATGCGGTCGAGACGGGCGGATGAGAGGCCAACTTCCTCCGGTTTGACGGTCATCGATTCTCCTTCGGATTAACGGCCGCGTGCGGGCCGCACCGGCGGGTTCAGGACTTGTGGCAAGCGCCCAAATGTGTTCTGATCGTGTCGCGTAACAGGCAGTCAAATCACTGTAAGGAAAGGACTTCGGTCATGATTGAACCAGGGTATAACGGTTGGCGCAACTATACCACATGGGCGGTGTCTACGTGGCTTTTCGCTGACGACGAGCACCTGGCGACGGTGCGTGAGATCGCCGCCGGGCGGGTGCCGGAGGAACGGCTGAGCGAGTGGGCCGAGGAGCACGTGTGGGAGGGGCTTCTGGGCGTGGACGAGAACGACGTGCCGGAATGCCTCGGCGCCGATCTGCTGGCCTGGGCGCTCGGGCAGGTGGATTGGCAGGAACTGGTCACGGCGTTCAAGGCGTTGCCGGAAGAGGCAGCAGAAGACGCGCAGCCGGAAGGCGTGGCGTAGGTAGGCCCGTAGGTCGGATTGGTAGCAGGAATTCCAATTGACCTCGCCACGGCCCGTCACCCCGGCGAAAGCCGGGGTCCAGGGTTTTGTCGGGCCAACGGCCTGTTGCGAAATGGAACCAGGGTCGCTGGATTCCGGGTCAAGCTCGGAATGACAATTCGGGATAGCCAATCCGACCTACAGGTCAACAGCTTAGAAATCGACCAGTTCCACATCGAACACCAGCGTTGCCCGCGGCGGGATGACCGGCGGATAACCCCGTTCGCCGTAGGCCAGGTCGCTGGGAATGATCAGGATGCGTTTTTCCCCCTTCTGCATGTCGAGCAGCGCCTCGTCCCATCCTTTGACGACACGCCCCATGCCGACCTCGAAGGCGAACGGCTCGCCGCGTTGCACCGAGCTGTCGAAGACCCTGCCGCTCAGAAATTTGCCCGTGTAGTGCGCCTGGATGCGTGTGCCGGGCTGCGGCTTGGGGCCGTCGCCCGCCTCGACGATGATGTACATGAGACCCGATTCGGTAGTCCGCATTTTTCCGGGGAACGCTTCTTCCAGCACCGCCATGGCGTCCTCGTATTCCTTCCTGGCGTGCGCCTCTTCGGCGCCCGCGATCTCCGCGATCATGCCGTCGAACCTCGCCTGGTCCGCCTTGAACGCCTTGGCCGCGTCGCCCACCCGCACGATCGTCAGCTTTTCCAGCTTGTCGCCCTGCGCGATGGCATCGACGACGTCCTGTCCCTGAATGACCCGTCCGAACACGGTGTGCTTGCCGTCCAGCCACGGTGTTGCCTTGTAGGTGATGAAGAACTGGCTGCCGTTCGTGTTGCGGCCGGCGTTAGCCATGGACAGCACGCCCGGGCCGTCATGGCGGAGGGCGGGGTGAATCTCGTCGGGGAATTTATAGCCGGGACCGCCACCCCCGCTGCCTTCCGGGTCGCCGCCCTGGATCATGAAATTGGCGATGACGCGATGAAACGTCAGGCCGTCGTAAAATGGCGTTCCCGCTGGTTTGTTGGAGTTTTTGGTGCCTTCCGCCAAGCCGACGAAATTTACCACCGTCATGGGCGCCTCTTCGTAGGCCAGACGCAGCACGATAAGGCCCTTCGAGGTGTGCATCTCAGCGTACAGGCCGTCGGGATAGGCGGCCTCGGCGCTAGCGGGTGCGACAAGGCCGGCAAAGAGCAGGGACGTTATGGCTGCGGTCTGAATAAACTGCCAGGGGCGTGCGATCATGGGAATACCTTCTTGGTATGGGGTATGGTGTCGAAATGGCTATCAAGTGCCAGAATAGCCGTAGGCCGCCGGTGACACAAACCCCTTAGTGTCTCGCGTTGGATTCCCCCTCACCCCAACCCTCTCCCGCCAGGAAAGAGGGAGTAAAACCTCTCTGCGGGGAATACGACCTCTTGGTTCCCTCCCCCCAGCGAGGGGGAAGACTAGGGAAGGAGGGGACAAGCACTATCAAGCGACTCGTGCGCCGCGTGCGGGGCTACGGCACCGCGGCGCGCAGGGCCTCAACCAAGGCGCCGAGGTCGTCGGGGGTGTTGTAGACGTGCGGCGATACCCGCAGCGACGTGCCGCGCTGCGACACGTAAACCTCGCGGCGGCGCAGGTCCTCCAGGATGGCAGGCAGCCGCTCGCCGTCGGGCACGCGAATGCCGAACAGGTGCGGGGAGCGTTCCGCTGCCGGCGCCATCACGTATGGGCTGTCCGCCAGGGCCGCTTCCACGTCGCCGCTGAGGGCGGCGCAATGATCCCGGATGGCCTCCACGCCCCACGTCAGGATTTGCTTCAGCCCCTCGTTGAGCATTGCCACCAGGATGAAATTCGAGCGCTCGCCGGTGTCGAAGCGCCGGGCGCCGGGCTGGTAATCTCGTCGGAACTGGCTCAGGTTGCTGAAGTTCTCGCTGTCCTTGCGGTTAATCCAGTTGTGTTCGAATGGCTCGCCGTCCAGCAGCCGGTCGCCGACCGCGATGAGGCCGTACTGATACGGACCGAGCATCCACTTGTAACCGGCGCACACCAACAGATCCGGTTGCAGGCGGTCAAAATCGAAGGGCAGGGCGCCGACCGATTGGGTGCCATCGACGACGAACAGGGCGCCGACCTCGCGCGCCCGCTGCCCGATGGCTTCGAGATCGAAGGGAGTGCCGTCGGTATAGTGGACGTCAGTGAGCGTCACCGACGCGGTATTGCGGTCGATAGCCTCCAGGACGCGCGCGTTCCACGCCGCTGCCGACGGCGGTCCATCCGGGCGTTCGACAAGGCGCAGTTCGGCCCCGCTGCGGTCGCAGGCGGCCATCCAGCCGTAGACGTTGCTCGGAAACTCTTCCGCCGGGATGACCACGTTCTGACCGGCCCGCAGCGGCGTGTTGTGGACCGCCACGGCCACCCCGTAGCTGGCGGCGGGTATGCAGGCGACCCGATCGGCCGAGGTGTTGACGAGGCGGGCAAAGCGGTCGCGCAGGGTTTCGACCGGCTCGAAAAATTCCGCCCCGCCGATGTCGGCGGGCGAGGCTTTCAGCCCGACAGCGGCGATGCCGGCGTCTTGCACCGATTTCAGCAGTGGCGACATGTAGGCGCAGTTCAGGTAGTGCTGAGACGCCGGTAAGGAGAAGAGATGGCGGTGGCATTGCATGATGAACTCCCGTTTGGAGCGCAGGGTGAGAAGCATGGATCCGAGCGCTGTCTGTCAGGCTTCCGCAAACCCGCGGCGTGCCTGGGCCGGTGTGGGTGGCAGTGGCATCGAAGTGTATCCGCAACGTTCGTGCGGCTCAATTGCCAATGCCGTTTCGTGCCCGGAGCCTTGCCTTGGCACCTGAATGCGGTTTAATATCCCTGGACCCATCGTTGAGTACATCCACTGGACAGAGAAAACCCCCCATGGCCGAAACCAATCCCTCCGGGCATCCTGTGCCCGACCCCCTTGAAACCGAGTTCGACCTTCGAGAAGGCATTTTGATCCTGGCGGTTTGGTGGCGGGAGATTCTGTGCCTGGCAGTCGTTGCGATGGTGCTGGGCACGGCCATATACATCGTGGTCCCCGTGCAGTATGAGGCCGCCGCGGATGTGGTGGTGCTGCGTGCCAGGACCGGTGTCGTTTTTGACGACGAGCGCTTCAAAACCCTTTCGGAAGGAGGCCGGCAGCCTGCGGCAGGATTGCCGGCCGGCCAGGACACCCTGTTCGGGCTGGTTTCCAGCGGCGCCGTGGCGCTTGCGGTGAGCGAGCGCCTGAATGAAGAGACGCCAGGCTTCCGGTGGGAGCCGGCTGCTTTGCTGACGTCCGTGGATGCCGAGCTGGTGGGCGTCCGCGGCGCTCGGAACACACGTGGCCAGGCCAGCGCCATGGTTCGCATCACGGCGCGAGCTGACTCGCCTGCGGGTGCGGCTGAACAAATCAAAGATATATGCTCCTAGTTGCTGTCTATTTCCGGCATTTTAACCTGCCCAACGCCTCTCGTTTTACCGCGCGTGATCTAAGGATACCTGGCACCTTCATATGAAGGATTAAGAATATCTGACACAAACATCCATCTCCGTTTGCTGTAGGGCGCCTCGAAAAATGACTCACTGGCGGGCAAAACTGGCGTGAGTGACTTTGCCGCGCCATGGCGACAGAGAATAAACGGCGGTTTGCGTGGTGATGTCGCTCCTCAACAGGAGCCATGGCGCCTTCAAAGAGGGCATCCGGCACCCCGCTGCGCCCTTTAGCGTGAATCCACCCTCGCCAGACGTTGCAAGTGAACCAGGCGCCGCATTGCAAGTGAACCAGCATGTTGTAGGCAAGGTTCTTATGTTGTGCGAACCAGAGTCCCGCCCATGTCGTTGTGCTGCGCGCCGAGGCAAGGTTCTTAAGACCTATGCGCGCCCTCGCCCGTACAAGCCCCATGCTGCGAACCAGAGTCCCGCCCATGTCGTTGTGCTGCGCGCCGAAGACATGCTCTATCCGAGCCCGAAATCGGGAACGACTCTGGTTGCCCGCTTTCTCCCAATCGCGCAACGGGCGGTTGCGAGAAGCCTTGCGATGAATCCGACTCGTCAAGCCCCTGGCTTTCACCTTCGCTTCAGTGTCTTTCGACCGGTAGGCGCTGTCCGCCCAGACACCGCTTGCCGTGTTGTCCGACGCCAACAACTCCTCAAGCACTTGGCTGTCATGCACCGCTGCGTCCGTCACCCGGTAACGCCGTATCAGCTTGTGCCGACGGTCGATGTTGACGTGATTCTTGTAGCCATAGTGGCTCTTGCCGTGCTTCTTGGTCCAGCGCGCATCCCTGTCTTTTTGCCGACGCTTGGCCGGCTTGTCGGCCCAGGCCTCGGGTAGCTCACCGCGCTTGATCTGCTCATTGTCGTCACGACGATTGCGCTGGATGGGAACCGCGACAATCGAAGCATCTATGATCTGACCACCCATTGCCTGGTAGCCCTGGTTTTTCAGGTAGCCGTCGAAATCCTCAAACAAGGCATCGATGAGGCCAGCCTGTGACAACTGCTCGCGGTAGAGCCACACGGTTTTGGCGTCCGGCACCTTGTCTTCAAGTGCCAGTCCCAAGAAGCGCACGAAGGACAGGCGGTCGCGCATTTGATACTCGACTTGATCATCCGACAGATTGTAGAGGGCGCACAAAATGATGGCTTTGAACATGACGATGGCATCCCACGGCTTGCACCCCGAATTGGACTTGCGCTTGTCGGCTGGCTTGCGCCAGACGTTCTCCAGGCGGCTGCGGAATGCTTCCCAAGGAACGACGGCATTGATTTTCACCAAGGGATCGTTCTTGGCATCCAGAGCGGCGTAGCGATTCTCGACATCGAAAAAGCCCATCTGAGACATGTTCAACTCCTCCGGCCTTGCTGGTTGACGTGTTTCAGTAATTCTAAACCATGTGGGAGATGGGTATTATTAGAGATGCCCTGTAGTTGTTTCGGACTGAATGATCCCTCAATTTTAGCCAGCGGTTCAAAAAAATGTCCCCAAGCCCTAGTGAGGTTTGTCTCGTCACGTTGCGAAAGGCCGATGTGAACAACGTTGTCATTCCCGTCCGGATGCTCGAATTCATGCTCCTGTGCGCGTCCCGTTGTATTATGTGCGGAAGGGCAGGCTTCGCAGATACTGAATGCGGCCAATGCCGGCCTGGTGATTGAGCAGGGGAACAATGAGGCGCTGACCGCCGCAATTGTTCGCCTCAGCCGGGACGCTGACCTGCGTCAAAGAATGGGTGCAAATGGGCGACGGTACGTCATCGAGAACTTCTCCCGTGAACAGACGGCCCGTCGTTATTTGGAGGTTCTCGAACAGGCAAGCTCGAACTGTACGAAGGTGAAAGGACAAAGCCAATGAAAATCAAGGATGTCAAAACCTACGTGGTAGGTAATCCGCCGCCGCACCACGGGGGTGCGTACTGGGTGTTCCTGAAGCTGACGACGGACGACAACATCGAGGGCTTTGGCGAGGCTTACGGCGTGCCGTTTCACCCGAAGCTGGTGGCGCGCTTGGTCGAGGACGTGGTCGAGCGCTACGTCATCGGCGCGAATCCGTTCCAGATCGAAAAGCTCTGGCGCGTCGTCTATTCGAGCGGTTACACGCAGCACCCGGACTTGAGCCTCATGGGCGTGTTGAGCGGTATCGAAATGGCCTGCTGGGACATCGTGGGTAAGGCGCTCAACCAGCCGGTCTACAACCTGCTCGGCGGCCAGGTCCACGAGAAATTGCGGTCCTACACGTATCTTTACCCAGCTCCCGCGGAGCCAGACGGGACCTCGGACGCGTTTGAAGTCGCTAATATCTTCGGCGACCCGGAGCGCGCGCCGCGCCGCGCCCTGCAGTACCTGGAGCAGGGCTTCACCGCCCTGAAATTCGACCCCATCATGCCGATGGGCGCCTTCGACCCCAGGCAGCTGACGCTGGAGGTGCTCGACAACGCCGAGTTGGTGGTCAAGAACATGCGGGAGGCGGTGGGCAGCAAGTGTGATCTGCTCATTGGCACGCACGGCCAGATGACGACCGCCGCGGCGATTCGCTTCGCCCGCCGCCTGGAGCCGTATGAGCCGCTGTGGTTCGAGGAGCCGGTACCGCCGGAGAACTTGAACGAGATGGCGCGGGTGGCGCATTCGACCTGCATTCCCATCGCCACCGGTGAGCGGCTGACCACCAAGTACGAGTTCGCGCCGCTGCTCGAAAAGCAGGCGGCGGCCATTCTGCAGCCCGCCTTGGGGCGCGTCGGCGGCATCCTGGAAGCGAAGAAGATTGCCGGCATGGCAGAAGCGTACTACGTCCAGATCGCGCCGCATCTCTACTGCGGGCCGCTGGAAGCGGCGGCCAATATCCAGATCGCCACCTGCAGCCCGAATTTTCTGATTCAGGAAAGCATCGAAACGTTTGGCGGATTTTACGGCGAGGTGTTGAAGGAGCCCATTCAGTGGCAGGACGGCTTCATCATTCCGCCGACCAAGCCCGGTTTGGGCTTTGAACTGAACGAGGAGGTGGCCGAGCGCCACGCTTACGAGGGCGGGGTGTTTCCAGAGTTGGTGGATACGCCGATTACGGGCCTGTAACGACTGTCTGGCAAGAGGTCGCAATTCCCGCCGTCGGATTATGCCTGCGGCTAATCCGGCCGACTCGAAACGGCCAATTCCTCGGCGTTGCGTTTCATGCGGCCCAGCAATGCCGCCAGTCCGCGCAGCCGCAGGGGCGAGATGACTTTGTGCAGTCCGAGTTGCTGGTAGAGGTTGGCGGGAGCGGCGGCGATGGCCGCCGGCGTGGCGCCGTTCAGGCCGCTGTGGAGGATGCTCGCGAAGCCGCGTACGGTTGGCGCCTCGCGGGGTACGTCGATGTGGTAGACGACGCGGCCGTCTTTCAGCGAGGCGTGCAGAAAGACGGGGCTCTGGCACTCATGCACTTGCTCCATGGTGTCGCGGGCGTTGTGCAGTTCCTCCGGTAGGTCGGGCAACTCCATGGCGAATTCCAGGAGCAGTTCCAGGCGTTCCTCGGGTGAGGCGCTGCTGAACTCCTCGATGATGTCCTGCAGCGCCTCGGGGCATGCCGTCTCGTGCATCATCAACTCCTCACCGGTTCAAAATGCCCCTCCTCCCGGGAGGGCTAGGGGAGGGCAAATCCGGTTGCCACCGTTAGAAAATCCCCAGTTGGTCCCTGGCGTCTTCCGACAGCATGTCCGGAGTCCAGGGCGGGCTCCAGACAACCTTGATGTCCACGTCCTCGACGTTTTCCAGGGCTTTAAGCTGATTATCGATCTGCGTCAGAATCATCGGGCCAGCGGGACAGGCGGGGCTCGTGAGGGTCATGGTCAGATCGATCTTCTGGTCGCCGATCTCAAGATCGTAAATCAGCCCCATGTCGACGATATTGATCCCGACCTCGGGGTCGATGATCTGCTTCAGGGCGTCGTAGATTGTTTCTTGCTCAAGCATGTATGCCTCCTCCCAGGATGGCTGGAAAACCCCCCAACCCCCCTTGTCAGGGGGGCTTCTAAAAACCCCTCGGGGGCGACTACAGATCGACCTCGATGCAGATGTCGTCGCCGTCGATTTTGACCTCATAGGTGTCCACCGGCTCGATCGCCGGCATGCACAGGGCGGCGCCGGTGCAGACGTCAAAGCGCGCGCCGTGCCGCGGGCAACTGACTTCCTTGCCGGCGAATTTGCCGTGCGCCAGGGGGGCGCCGTCGTGCGTGCACACGTCTTCAATGACGTAATACGCGCCTTCCACGTTGAACAGCGCAACCTCCAGGCCGTCCAGGTCCACCTGTTTCTTCTCGCCGGGGGCCAGTTCCCCCACTTCGCCGATCTTGACCCACTCCGCCATACCGTCCAATCCTTCTCGCTAAAGCATTTTCCGTTCTGGATTAACCATTCGATGTTCCAAAGCGTCATTCCGGGCTTGACCCGGAATCCAGTGACCTCTGCTCCAGAAAAACCCTGGACTCCGGCGAAAGCCGGAGTGACGCCAACTCAACCCTAAGCCGTTGCGATGCAAAATGGCGCTAAATCCTGTCCTCAATCGCCAAACGGATTTTCTCCTGCACGCCTTCCACCGGAAACTCGGTGATCACCGTCTCGAAGAACCCCTGGACGATCAAGCGCTGCGCTTCCTGGCGCGACAGGCCCCGGCTCATCAGGTAGAACATTTGCTCCTCGTCCACCCGGCCGGTGGTGGAGCCGTGCTTGCAGCGCACGTCGTCGGCTTCGATTTCGAGGATGGGCAGGGCATCGGCGCGCGCCTTCGGGCTCAGCAGCAGGTTGTGGGTGGCCTGGTAGGCGTTGGTCTGCTGGGCCTCCTTGCGCAGATGCAGGACGCCGCGAAAGACGGTCCGCGCCCGGTCGAGAACCACGCCCTTGAACAGCAGATCGCTTTCGGTGTGGGGGGCGGTGTGGTCCTGGCGGGTTTGGTAATCCAGGTGCTGGCGTCCGTCGGCGAAGTTCAGACCGAAGAGCTTCGAATTGGCGCCCGGCGCCCGCAGCCAGACGGCCTGCGAGGTCCAATACAGGCGGCTTCCCAGTCCCGCTGCGGCCCAGTGAAGTTGGCTGTCGGCGTCGAGCACGGCGCGTTGGTGGCTGATGCCCCACAGGCGTCGGCTCCAGTTCTGGATTTGCAGATAGGTCGCCCGGGCGCCGCGCTTGAGGTAAAGCTCGACAACGCCGTTGTGGAAGCCTGGCAGATCGGCCGATTGCGAAAACTGCTCATCCACGAGGGTCACCTGGCTCTGGGCATCGGCGATGAGCAGCAGGTGCGGCTGCACCATGCCGGAGGCCGTAGCATGTGCGGTCAGCGCCTGCAACGGCACCTGCACCTGAACGCCGCTGGGCACGTACAGAAAGATGCCGCCTTGCCACAAAGCACCGTGCAGGGCCGTGAAGGCATCGGTATCGACAGGCACGGCCTCGGTCATGAAGTGCGCTTCAACGAGATCGGTATGCTGCTGCACCGCAGTGTCGAGGTCGCAAAAAATGACGCCCTGTGCGGCCAGATCGGCTTCGAATATTTGCCACAGGGCGTTGCCGTCCTGGTGCACCAGCACACCGCCGACGGTTGTTTCCGGCATGGCAAGATGCGGCGCCATATAGGCCGGCAATTCCTCACGGACAGAAACCGCCTCGACTTGCGGCGACAGCGCCGCGTACTGGCCGACGTCCAGCCCACGCAGATCGGTGCGCCGCCATGCCTCGTCGGTATCGGTCGGCATGGGCAACTCCTGGCTGAGTTGCCAGGCGGCGCGGCGCTTGTCGCGCATCCACGCCGGTTCGTTCTTCGAGGCACTGAGCGCTTCGACCGCCTCGGCGCTCAGTTCACTCGCATTCGTTACAACGGCCACGTTGCTCCTCTCTTAGCCGACCGATCCTTCCATTTGCAGTTCGATCAGGCGGTTCATTTCCACCGCGTACTCCATCGGCAGTTCCTTGACCAGCGGTTCGATGAAGCCGTTGACGATCATCGTCGAGGCTTCCGTCTCCGACAGGCCGCGGCTCATCAGGTAGAAGAGTTGCTCTTCCTGGATGCGGCTGACCGACGCCTCGTGGGCGATGCTGACGTCGGACTCGTCGATTTCCATGACCGGGTAGGTATCGGAGCGCGAGTCTTTGTCGAGGATCAGCGCATCACAGACCACCTTCGAGCGGGCGCCCTTGGCGCCGTTCGCCACTTTCACCAGGCCGCGGTAGGAACTGCGTCCGCCGTCCTTGCTGATCGATTTGGAGGTGATGATGGACGAGGTGTGCGGGGCACCGTGCACGACCTTGCCGCCGGCGTCCTGATGCTGGCCGGTGCTGGCAAAGGCGATCGACAGAATTTCCGCGTGCGCCCCCTCGCCGAGCATGTAGACGGAGGGGTATTTCATGGTCAGCTTGCTGCCCAGATTACCGTCCACCCATTCCATGGTGGCCTCTTTATAGGCGACAGCGCGCTTGGTGACCAGGTTGTAGACGTTACTGGCCCAGTTCTGGATGGTGGTGTAGCGTACCCGCGAGCCCGGCTTGCAGATGATTTCCACCACGGCGCTGTGCAGCGACTCACTGGAGTAGGTCGGTGCCGTGCAGCCTTCCACGTAGTGCACCTGGGCGCCCTCGTCGACAATGATCAGGGTGCGCTCGAACTGCCCCATGTTCTCGCTGTTGATGCGGAAATACGCCTGCAACGGCACGTCCACGACGACCCCGGGCGGCACGTAAACGAAGCTGCCGCCGCTCCACACTGCGGTGTTGAGCGCCGCGAACTTGTTGTCTTCTGGCGGGATGATCGTACCGAAGTACTCGCGCAACAGATCGGGATGTTCCTGCAGGGCCTGATCCGGCGACAGGAAGAGGACTCCCTGACGCTCCAGGTCTTCCTTGAGGGAGTGGTAGACGACCTCGGAGTCGTACTGCGCGCCGACGCCGGCGAGGAATTTGCGCTCGGCCTCGGGGATGCCCAGCCGGTCGAACGTCTTCTTGATGTCCTCGGGAACGTCTTCCCACGTCCGTCCCTCTCGGTCAGTGGGCCTCACGTAGTAGTAGATATCGTCGAAGTTGATGTCGCTGATCCTGCCGCCCCACGTCGGGGTTGGCTTCTGCAGGAAGATTTCCAGGGCGTTGAGGCGAATGTCGCGCATCCAGCCCGGCTCGCCCTTGATTTCCGACATTTGCGAAACCATGTTTTTATCGATGCCTTTTTTAGCGCGAAACACCGAATGATCGGGGTCGTGAAAACCGAATTGGTAGTCGCTCTTCATGGCCGCAACTTCGACTCGTTCTTCCTGCACAGGGGTTGTCATGAGCAATCTCCTTAAGTGCTGTTCCTGGCCGATTGACCGGGCCGCTAAGCGACCGGTTCGGCGTACTTCTCGCGGAGCCCGTCGTAGCCGCTTGCGTCCAGCTTTTCGGCCATGTCCGCTCCGCCCGATTCAACGATTTGCCCATCCAGGAGGATGTGCACGAAGTGTGGTTTGATGTAGTTCAACAAGCGCTGATAATGGGTGATGACGAGGACGCCGAGCTCCGAGCCGGCGAGGGCGCTGACCCCTTCCGCCACCGTGCGCAGGGCATCGATATCCAGACCGGAGTCGGTTTCGTCGAGAATGGCGAATTTCGGCTGCAGCATGGCGAGTTGCAGGACTTCAACGCGTTTCTTTTCCCCACCCGAAAAACCCTCGTTCAGGTAGCGGCGCGCAAACGCCTGGTCGACGCCGAGGTCCTTCATTTTGCCGAGCAGTTCGCGCCGGAACTCGCGCATCGGTACGAGCATGCCCTGACCGGTTGTTGTCTCTTGGGATTCGGCACCGGCAGCGGTACCGCGGGCGCGGCGCACGGCGCTGACGGAGCGGCGTAGAAAATCAGCCAGGGTGACGCCGGGAATGGTGGTGGGGTATTGGAAGGCGAGGAACAGGCCGCGGCGGGCGCGTTCGTCAACGGCGAGATCGAGCAGGTTTTCACCGTCCAGCAGAATCTCGCCGGCGTCCACGCGGTACTTCTCATTGCCCATGAGGGCGTAGGCCAGGGTGCTTTTGCCCGAGCCGTTGGGTCCCATCAGGGCGTGAATCTCTCCCTGTTTAATCTCCAGGTTCAGGCCCCGCAGGATGGGCTTGTCGTCGACACTGACCTGCAGGTTCCGAATACTCAAGTCCATGTGACTCATTTCTCCCTAAAGAAAGTCAATTCCGTTTCTTCAGCGCTGGGCGCCCGGCCTCACGCCGGTGGTTTCTTCACCTGAAACTGGCAGCCGTGGTGCCCGTCAAGCTGCGATTGGTACAGCGTCACCGGTGATCCCAGGGCCAATTCCATCGCTTCAATTTCCATGTCACACACTTCGCGGTGCTCGCGGGCCAAGCCGTAGTAGGGACAGCCGTACTCGGTCAACACGAAGGCGTCGGCTTCTTCGTCCACCTTGCTGGGAATGCCGTGCACCTCGAGCCAGGCCGCCAAGTCCTGCAAACGGTCCTGCACCGCGATGCCGTGCATTTGCTCGGCGTAACGACGCCCCAGGCGCGTACTGACCCGGCTCAAAAGCTGCTGCGCCAGTCCGGGATCGCCGAGCCGCAGCACTTCGCCGAGCAGGGCGTGCGCCAAATCCATCGAGCCGCGGGCGAAGAGCTCGTGGCCTTTGTCCGAGAGGTTGTAGACGGCGTGCGGTCGGCCTCGCTTTTCGCGCACCGTGTCAGCCGTCACCAGATCGGCGGCGACCAGCGACGTCAACTGCTGGCGTACGGCCGTCGTGGTGACGCCCAACTCGGCTTCGATCTCCTTGATGCTGCGCCTGCCCTGGTGTTGCAAGAGACGCAGAATCTGGCCGGCCGGCGAATTGTCATGTCGAATGTCGGATAACATGGCTCAGTTCCCTCAATAAGAGAGGATAGTGCCGGGTAATTTAACGGCTACCAGCCTTATTGTCAATTTTATCTGTCAAATATGCGTTGGCCATCGTTGATCCCTTGGGCTATGCTTGCGCTTCCTTTGGCACCCGTCTGTTTCGCTCGTTCCCACACCTCCACTGAATCCACAAAGCCATGACAGCAACCGACACCCTGAGTCGAGCCCGTGACGTTCTGTCCCAGCGCTTCGGGCACCGCGATTTTCGGCCCGGTCAGGCCGCCATTATCGAAACGGTGCTGGAAGGGCGCGACGTTCTGGCCGTCATGCCGACCGGCAGCGGCAAATCCCTTTGCTACCAATTGCCGGCGGTGTTTCAGGAGGGCTGTGCGCTGGTGATCTCACCGCTCATCGCCCTGATGAAGGATCAGGTTGACGCCTTGCAGGCGCAGGGCATCGCCGCCACGTACGTCAACAGCTCGCTGCCGCCGCGCGAACAGCAGGAGCGGCTGCTGGCGTGCCGGGCGGGCGTCTACGATCTGCTGTACATCGCGCCGGAGCGCTTTCGCAGCCCGCGCTTCGTAGAAGTCGTTTCCCGCATGCGGGTGTCGCTCTTCGCCATCGACGAGGCGCACTGCATCTCCGAATGGGGACACGATTTTCGCCCCGATTACTTGCGTCTCCGCGAAGCCGTGGCGCTGCCGGACCGGCCGCAGGTGCTGGCCCTCACCGCCACGGCGACGGTGGACGTGCAACAGGACATCGTGCAGCAGTTGGGCCGCCCGGACATGCAGCCCTTCGTGTATGGCTTCGACCGCCCTAACCTGGTTTATCGGGTGCTGACGCTGAACGGTCAGGCGGCCAAGCTGCGGGCTCTGCAGGAGGCGCTCGTCGCTCAGCGTGACGGCAGCACGATCGTCTACACCTCGACGCGCCGGGCGGCAGAGGAAGTCGTCGCGTTTCTGCAAGAGCGGGGCGCGGAGGTGCTGCTCTACCACGCCGGGCTGTCGGACGCGGCGCGCAAACAGGCGCAAGATGCCTTCATGGAGCGACCGAACGGTCTGATCGTGGCGACCAACGCCTTTGGTATGGGGATCGACAAGCCGGACGTGCGCTGCGTCGTGCACTTCAATCTGCCGCGCTCGCTGGAGGCTTATTACCAGGAAGCGGGGCGTGCTGGGCGGGACGGCGCCGAGGCGCAGTGCGTGTTGCTGTTCAGCTACGGCGACGTGCGCATCCAGGAGTTCCTGGTCGAGCACAACAACCCGACGCGCGAGGTGATGGAGCGGGTCTACGAGTTGATCGCGGGGGTGGGGCCTCCGGGTACGGACGTGCAATTGTCGGCCCTGCTGCGGCACTTGGGGCGCGGCAGTAGCGCCATGCAACTCGCCGCGGCTGCCCGGCTGTTGGAAAAGGCGGGTTACATCGAGCAACTGACGATTTTCGAGGCCGGGGACGATCTGCCGGCCGGCACGCCGAACATGCTGGTGCGCTTGGTCGGGGAACCGGTGCCGGGGCAGTCGCTGGTTTTGGATGATGGCCCCCTGCGGCGTCGCCGACAAAACGAATTGGCCAAAGTCCGCCGCATGGTCGGCTTTGCCAACGCCCGTCAATGCCGGCGGCAGAAGATACTGGGATACTTCGGCGAGACTTGGGGCAAGCCGAACTGCGCTGCCTGCGACCATTGCCTGAGCGATACGGTTCCCAAGAGCGCGGCGGCAAGTCCGGTGCGTGCCCCTGCGGAGGGTGAGTGGCTGAATATCCAGAAGATTCTCAGTTGCGTGGCCCGCATGCGCGGACGCTATGGCCGCACCCGGGTGGTGCAGGTTCTGCAGGGCTCGCGGGCCAAAGAGATTCGCGATACGCACCTGTTGCAGCTATCAACGTATGGCATTCTGAAGGGGTCACCGCGTGAAATGATAGACGCCTACATTGAGGCGTTAATCGGCGCAGGCTGCATCGACGTTGTGGGGGACGAATACCCGAAACTGGAAATTACGGATCACGGACAGGCGGTGATGCGCCGCCAGCAGGATATCCGGTTGCCGCTCTTGCCCGATATTGGGACGACGCCCCGTCAAGCTGCCGCGCCGTCGGCTCGGCCCCGACCTGCCGGACCTGAGGGCTCCGCCGCGGCGATCCCATCGCTGACGCCTGACGTGTTCTCCGCGGTGGATTTCCAGACCCCCTCGCAGACCTCGGAGCCCGAGCCCGAATATGATGCCGTTTTGCTGCAGCGCTTGCAGGCACGGCGCAAGGCACTGGCAGAGGCCGAGTCCCTGCCGGCGTACTGCATCGTCAACAACCGCACGCTGCGGGAACTGGCGCAGCGGCTGCCCACCGAGCGCCATTCCCTGTTGGAGATTTACGGGATTGGTGAGGAGAAAGCCCGTAAGTACGGCGAGATTCTTCTGGATGAGATTCGCGGTCATCTGGCCGCTAACCGGGCAGCACGGGATTCGCTGTAAGTCGGATCAGCGAAGCGTAATCCGACATTCCGCTAAACAGGCGGCACGGAAGCAACCCTGATCTTGACTTACAAGGTCACCACGATCTTGCCGAAATGGGCGGCGCTTTCCATGTAGGAAAGGGCTTCCCGCGATTCCTCGAACGGAAACGCGCGGTCGATGACCGGCCGCACGGCATGCAGCGACAGGGCGCGATTCATGGCTTCGAACATCGCCCGCGAGCCGACGTAGATGCCCTGCATGCGGATGCTCTTGCGCAGGATGGCCATGGGATCCATGGTGCCGCTGCCCGTCAGCACGCCGATGAGGCTGACCGTGCCGCCGATGCGTACGGCCTGCAGCGATTTTTCCAGCGTACCCACGCCGCCGACTTCCACCACGTGATCCACGCCGACGCCGTCGGTCAATTCCAGCACCCGTTTTTCCCAATCCGGCGTGGTTTTGTAGTTGATGCACTCGGCTGCCCCGATCTGCTTCGCCCGCTCCAGCTTGGCGTCGCTGCTGGACGTGATAATGGTCCTGGCGCCCGCAATGGCGGCGAACTGCAACGCGAAGATGGACACGCCGCCGGTGCCGAGCACCAGGATGGTGTCACCGGCCTGCAGGCCCCCCTTGGTCATCAACCCCTGCCAGGCGGTCACCGCGGCGCACGGCAGGGTGGCGGCTTCTTCGTACGACAGATAATCGGGCACGTGCACCAAGCCGTCCTCGTGCAGGACGACCTGCTCGGCCAGCATGCCATCAATCGCGCCGCCCAGCGCCGATTCGGCATGCGCCTGCGTCGGTTCCCCGGCCAGCCAGGTCTGCATGAAAATGCCCATGACCCGGTCGCCCGGCTTGACGCGGCTTACGCCCGGGCCAACCTCGACAACCTCACCCGCGCCGTCCGACAGCGGGATCAGCGGCACCCGCACGCCCCGGGCGCCGCCATGCTTGACGGTCATCAGATCCCGGTAATTCAGCGACGTTGCCCGCACCCGCACCCGCGTCTGCCCCGGCTGCAAGGCTGCTTCCTGCCGCTCCGCCAGCTTCAGGTTGTCGATGCCGAACGCGTCGCGAATTTCAAAGACTCTCATAATCGGTGGCTCCTTTCGTGCCTGGATAATGCTGTTCACGTGAAGCGGAAATTGTGACACAACCTCGCCGGGCACTGCACGGCGTGTTATTCTTTCCGGACCACAGGCTAGCCCATCCCAACCGATTTCCGAGACCGTCAACGAAAGCGAACACCTTGTCCGACCCCGCATCGTTCGATCCCGACCGATATCCGTCCGACGTGCAAATCGTGGAGCACCAAGGGCGCACGTTCTTGCTGGTGGGCACCGCCCATATTTCGCAGGAGTCCGCCGAACTGGTGCGGCAGGTCATCAGCACAGAGCAGCCGGATTGCGTGTGCGTGGAACTGGACGCGCAGCGCTATGCGGCGCTGTCGGCGGGCAGCCGGTGGGAGGACCTCGACCTCAAGGAGGTCATTCGCAAGCGCCAGCTCAGCGCCCTGCTGGCCAACCTGATCCTGGCATCCTATCAGAAGCGGCTGGGGGGCCAGTTGGGCGTGACGCCGGGCACGGAACTGCTGGAGGCGACTAAGGTCGCGGAGGAGCACGACATACCCGTGGCGCTGTGCGACCGCGCCGTGCGGGTAACCATGCTGCGAGCCTGGCGTTCCACGTCGTTTCTGCGCAAGTTCTGGCTGCTGTCGGCGTTGATCGGCAGCATGTTCGACAGCACCCGTGTATCTGAAGACGACCTGCGCGACATCCGGCAGAAAGACGTTCTCACCGAGTTGCTTCAGGAACTCGGCACGATGTTCCCGGCGCTGCACAAGGTGCTCATCGACGAGCGGGATTTGTACCTGGCGGAAAAAATGCGCCAGTCCGAGGGCGAACGCGTTGTGGGCGTGGTCGGTGCGGCGCACGTGCCCGGCATCGCTCGGGCGTTGCGAGCTTCGTCACCGGTCGATTTGGATGCCCTCGAAACCGTGCCGCCGACGCTGCCGATCGGCAAGTGGCTGGGCTGGGCCATTCCCGCCCTGATCATCGCGGCCATTGCCGCCATCGGCTGGCAGAAAGGCGCTGCTGCCATGGGCGACAGCGTGCTCTGCTGGGTTCTGGTCAACGCCATCCCCTGCGCCATTGGCGCCACCCTGGCGCTGGCGCATCCGCTGACGATCCTCGCCGGGCTCGTGGCCGCGCCGCTCACCAGCCTGACCCCGGTCATCGGCGCCGGATACGTCACCGCCTTCGTGCAGGCGTACGTCGCCCCGCCCCTGGTTCACGAATTGCAGACCATTGCGGAGGACATGCGGGTTCCGAGGAACTGGTGGCGCAACCGGCTGCTGCGCATCTTCCTGGCGTTCATCCTGCCGACGCTCGGCAGCCTCATCGGCACCTACGTGGGCGGGTACGGTATTGTGACGGACCTGTTCTGAGCTTGCTGGTGATGGGGACGGGCAGGGGCGGGTGTTATTTCCGACCGGAAAGAAGGGTGGAGAAGTCGCTGCTGTCCGAATCCATTTTCGATCCCACCGAGGTCGCGCAGACCGCGCAGCGGTAGTCGTACTTGTTCCCCGTCGGCAAGACCAGCAGCAGGCGCTGGCGCACCGGCTGCGATTGTCGGCAGCGCTGGCAAAATAGCTCTGACGCCTCCAACGTCTTGTAGTGCGGCTGTTCGGACATTTTTCGCTCCTTTCCTCCGGCTGAGGCACTTCATGGCAGAAACACGTGATCCTGTTACCTACGCCGCCGCAGGTGTTGATCTGGAACTCGGCGACGCCGCCTCGCGTCTGCTCTACGAGGCCGCCCAGCAGACCTGGAAACAACGACAGGACCGTTTGGGCGCCGTGATTATACCGCACGACGACTTCTCCGGCATACGCGCCATCGAGGTGGGAAACCTGCCGCCCGACACGGTAATGGGGATCGGCTTCGACGGCATCGGCAGCAAGATTGAAATCGCCGAGCGCATGGGCGTCTGGGACACGCTGGCTCACGATCTCTTTGCCATGGTGTGCGATGACGCCGTTACCCAGGGCGCCGAGCCGGTGCTGGTGGGTACCGTTCTGGACGTCAACCGCGTGCACCTCGACGCCGTCGCCCGGCTTGCCGAGGGCTACGTATCGGCCGCTGATGCTGCCGGCGTTGCCGTACTCAACGGCGAACTGGCGGAATGCGGCCCGCGTCTCAACGGCTATGGCCCCTTCACCTGCAACTGGAGTGCCGGCGTGGTGTGGTTCGCCCGCCGCGACCGATTGTTGAGCGGTGCCGCGGTGCGTGCCGGCGACGCCATCGTGGGCCTGGCCGAAACCGGCTGCCGCTCGAACGGTTACACCTTGCTGCGTCAGATTCTGCAGCGCCTACACGGCGACGCCTGGCACACCGTGCCGCAGGGCGAGACGACACTGGGTGAGTTGGCCTTACAGCCGTCGCGCATTTTCGCGAAAGCGATCGTCGACATGCTTGGCGGCATCCACGGTGAACCGCAAGCGCCGCTGCATGGTGTGGTGCACGTCACCGGCGGCGGATTGCCGGGCAAACTCGGACGCCTGCTGCGCCGCGCCAATCTGGGCGCCGACATCACCTCGCCATTGCCGCCGGGGCCGTTGCTGACGTACCTGCAGACGCACGGGCCGGTAAGCGACCGGGAGGCCTATCGGGTGTGGAACATGGGCCATGGCATGCTGGTCTGCACGCCGCAGCCCGACGCCGTGCTGGCGGTCGCCGAGCGCCACGGCATCACCGCGCAGGTGGTCGGCCGTATTAGCGCGGAACGCGGCATCCGGTTGCGCAGCCGTGGCTGTTTCAACGCCGGCGAGGTGCTCAGCGACCCGTGGTGACCGGCTTCAGGGGGGCAACTCTACGACTTGGCTTGAGATGCTGGAAAAACGAATCCGCAATGCCGCCCCGGATTCCCGTATCGTCGTGGATACCGAGGCCAAGCGGGAAATCGCCAGGGAGGCCATCCAACGCCTGCGTCCACACGATGGCTTGACGGTCACGATCGACGAGGAACCTGCCTACCCGTGGTGGCTTGAAGAAGGCGGTGATTAAGCAGGGAAGGGCCGTGATTCGTCGCGGCGCTCTTCAATCACGAAGCCGTCCGGATCGCGTAGTTGAATGGTCTCGCCCGGTGCCAAGTGGTACATGGAAAAGGTTTGATCGGCGAGCTTCTCGCTGTCGATCTGCATGCCATCGAAAACCCACTGCTCGTTCCCGTACGGCTTCCGCCAGATGGTATATGCCATGCCTGTGTTCTCCAAGGGAAAGTCTGTTGGCAACTGCTGGTGAAATAGCCTATCCGATGCCCCGAATCGGTCATTCCGGCGTAGGCTGGAATCCAGCGGCCTCCCGCGTCACAAAATCCTATCCGGACCTCGGCTTTCGCCGCGGTGACGGTGAGAGTCGCGACGGTGTCAGACAGCCTTGACATCACGCAGGCGTTCAACCTCCGCGGCGTCCATGTGCAACCATTCGGACAGCACCCGTTCGGTGTGTTCCCCCAGCAGCGGCGGCGGCGTGGTCACGGCCCCCGGTGTTTCGGAGAGCTTGACTGGCACCCCCGTCACCCGCAGCGGCCCAGCCTTTGGGTGCTCCAACTCGACCACCATGTCGCGCGCCATAACTTGCGGGTCCTCGCACACCTCGCCGACCGACTGAATAACGCCGCACGGAATGCCGTGCCGTTGCAGCGTGTCCATCCATTCGCGCGTCGCTTTCTGCTGCATGACCGGCTCGAGCAGCGCCTGCAATTGCTTACGGTGCCGCACGCGGTCGGCGTTGGTGGCAAAACGGGTGTCTTCAGTCCACTCCGTGCGTCCCAGAGCGCCGCAGAACGCCCGCCACATGGCGTCGTTGCCGCAGGCCAGGTTGATGTAGCCGTCTTCACAGAGATACGTCTCGTACGGCGTGATGGTGGGATGCTGATTTCCCATGCGCGTCGGGCTCTCGCCGGTGGCAAAGTAGATGCCCGCCTGATAGGTCAACAACGCCACCTGGCAGTCCAGCATGCCGATATCGATTTTCTGCCCGCAGCCGGTTTGCTGCTGCGACAACAGCGACAGCAGAATGCCCTGGAAGCCCATCATGCCGGCCACCACGTCGCCCGGCGAGGTGCCGACCTTGTACGGCGGGCCGTCCGGGCTGCCGGTGAGGCTGGAGACGCCGCCTTCGCCCTGGATGATCAGGTCGTACCCCGGCAGGGCGGCCTTCGGGCCGGTGTGGCCGAAGCCCGAGATGGAGCAGAAGATCAGGCGCGGGTTGACCTCGCGCGCCTTTTCGTATTCATAACCGAACGACTCCATGGTGCCTGGCCGGAAATTCTCCACCAGCACGTCCGCAGTGGCGATCAGCCGTTCCAGCACCTTCAACCCGTCGGCGTGCTTGAGGTTCAGCGTCAGGCTTCTCTTGTTGCGGTTCACGCTCATGAAATAGGCGCTCTCGCCATTGACAAACGGCGGACCGTAGGCGCGGGTGTCGTCCCCGGCGCCGGGGCGCTCCACCTTCACCACGTCGGCGCCCATGTCGGCGAGCAGCATGGTGCAATAGGGTCCGGCAAGGACCCGTGTCAGGTCCAACACTTTGATTCCGTCCAACGGTTTTGTCATGCCTTGGGTTCCTTCCTGGCGCTTTAACGTGATAAAGGGGGATGGGCCCGAATGGCCGCCTCGTTCAGATCGGTGCCCCAGCCGGGGCCGCTGGGCACCCGCAGTTGCCCGTTCTCGATTTCCGGCACGACCGTCACGATGTCGTCTTTCCACGGCACGTCGTCGATGTCGATTTCCATGATCCGGAAGTTGGGAACGGCGGCGCACAGGTGCGCGCTCATCAGAGTCGAAAGGTGGCCGTAGAAGTTGTGCGGCGCCACGTTGACCTCGTACGCCTCGGCCATGGCGGCGATTTTCAGCGACTGCCAGATGCCGTTCCACGGCACGTCGATGATGGCCACGTCCATGGCGTAATGCTCGAAATAGGGTTTGAAGCCGCGCAGACCAAACAGCGACTCGCAGGAGGCGACCGGTGTCTTCAGGGCGTCGCGAATGCGCCGCAGCGCCGCGGGATCGTAGATGTCCAGCTCGAACCAGAAGAGGCCGAGGTCGTCGAGCGCGCGCGTCACCTGCAGGTAGCCCTCGGTCTTGAAGTTGAAATTGAGGTCGAGCAGGATGCCGACGTCGGGACCCGCACCGGCGCGCAGCGCCTCCAGTTGGGCGCGCAGAGCATCGATGACGGAGCGCTCGGCGTTCAGCGACGGCCATCCTGGCGTGCCACCAAAGCCCGGCATGTGCAGGCGCGGCTCACTGTCAAACAGGAAGATGTTGGTCTTCAGGGCCTTGAAGCCGCGCTCGCGGACTTCCTGACCGAGGGCCACAAGGTCCTCGACGCGTTCGAGCTTCGGCTTGCCCATGACCTGCGCCGAGTTGGCGGCCATGCGGTAGGTGCCGCAGTGCGACCAATACAGTGGCAAGCGGTCCCGAACCGCGCCGCCGAGCAGCTCGTACACCGGCACGCCCAGGGCCTTGCCCTTGATGTCGAGCAGGGCGTTCTCGATAGCCGCAATCGCCTGCTGCGTCATGCCCCCGCAGGCCTGCCGGGTGATGGCGTAGAGACGCTGGCTGAGGAGTTCGTGCGCGCGCGGGTCGCTGCCGATGAGGCGTTGTGCCAGATTCTCGATCACGCCGCTGAGGCCGGGGCTGCCGTAGCTCTCGTTGTACTCGGAAATGCCGTGCAGACCCGCATCCGTGGTCAGTTTCAAGAACGAGAACGTCCGCCATCCGGCGTCGCAGTGCAGGGTTTCGTAGCCCGACAGTTTCATCAGTGGCCCCTTTACGGTTGGTAATATCTGCGCGCAATGGTTATTAAGCGGGGCATTATATCGGATAATGGCAGCCGGTACGGGGTGGCGCCGGCAGCCGGCCCGGCGCCGTTGGCGTCCATTGAAAATCCATCCCGAAAGGAGTTCTCATGCCCGACAAGCCAACCCTTTACGTCGATTACGAAGGCGGCACCATCCGGGGGCCGCAGGAAATCATCGGACGGCTCTTTGCCACCCCCAAAACCAAGACGTGGCTCGGTCCCCCCGAAGCCACCATGGCCATCAGCGATCCGGAGCGGCTGCGCCGGACCGCCGAGCGGCTGCGCCAGCTTGGCTATCCCCTGATCGAGAGCACGCCGCCGCAGGCGTCGTGAGGGAGTCCGCCCTCGTATAACTCGGCCTACGGTTCGAGCAGAGGTGCGCCGGTGAAACGCTCAATGCGGATATCCGACTCCCTGAGACGCGCCTGCGAGATATCGTAGCTGGTCTGCATGCGCATCAGCGTATCCATGCTGACACCGAAAGCTTTTTCAATGCGTAGAGCCATCTCTGGAGACAGTGCGGAGCGCCCGTTCAGGAAGGTCGAAAGTGTGGTACGGGTGATGCCGAGAAGCGTGGCGGCGGCTGTAACCGTAAGCCCCAAAGGTTCGATGATCTCGGTCTTAACGAATCCTCCTGGATGAGGCGGGTTTTTCACCCTATAGTTTCCCGTCGCTGCCATGTCGGCCTCCTTCAATGGTAGTCCTCGAAATCGAGATCGGTGATAGTGCCCGCGGTCCGGTCGATGCGGAAGGTGATCCGCCAGTTCCGTGTCACATAGAGGCCCCACGTCCCTCTACGCTCTTCGGTAAGTCGATGCGGCCGGCCAGCCCGGAACGGCGCGTAGTTCATCCTCACGCCCCATATCCTGCAGAAATGCCAGCATTTTTCGGATTCTGTCGATGTGGGAAGGAGGTAGACCGGACGTGTCATCATCGTTCATGAAGCGCCGGAGTCCTTTGTGCCTGACACTCTGAATCCTCATGGCCGTGACGGTATGACGCTAAAGGGGTGCCGTCAAGTGTGGCGCAACACCAGTCGCCTCCGAAGGAACGGTGGGGGAGTCTGGCCATTGTATATTGAGCCTGACAAAGTGGTATGCTGACAAATCTACATCAGTTGTAGCGGTGGCCGACGAGCCGCCTTATCCATTCAACATCGTCACCTGTCAACCGGAACGAAGAACATGAACCCACACGTGTTTGCTGGTAACCCGCTCGACCACGGCGACGTGCAGCGCCGCGATGAGCGATGGTTGGACGAACAGGCCGGAAACCCTGGCAGCCGGTTTTTGCCATTGTGGCAACTCAACATCTTGATCCGGGACGATGCGGACACGCGGCTCGGCTGGCTGGGGCCTGAGGCGCTGGCGTCGTGCATAAACGGCGTGCCGCCCGTTTTTCTCGGCCTGCGGGATGGTGTGGCGCACTTTGCCATCGACGTATCGGTTCTGGAAGAGCCACTTACCGACTTGGGCTTGGTGGGTGGCTGGCGCTTTGAAGACGCCCGCACGGCGGCCACCCAACTGTGCGGCCCCGACGCGGGCATCGTGGCGCAGAGCCGCTCCCAGATCGACTGGCACCAGCGCCACCGGTTCTGCGGCGTGTGCGGCGGGCGCACGGCGCAGGGCCGCGGCGGCATCGTGCGCAAGTGCCCCGCCTGCAAGGCCGAGCATTTTCCCCGCACCGACCCCGTTGCCATCATGCTGGTGGCCGATGGCGACCGCTGCCTGTTGGGCCAGAGCCGCGGCCGCTTGTCGCGCACCGGCATGTATTCCGCCTTGGCCGGATTCATGAACCAGGGCGAGTCGATCGAAGAAGCGGTACGACGCGAGGTGAAGGAAGAGGCGGGGGTCGAGGTCGGCGAGGTGCGCTACCATTCGTCGCAGCCGTGGCCGTTTCCGGCGTCGTTGATGATCGGCTGCCACGGGCGGGCGCTGAGCACGGACATCCACATCGACGACGAGGAAATGACGGACGTGCGCTGGTTCAGCCGCGACGTGGTGCTGGCGGGGCTGCGCGACGAAAACCCAGACCTGCGCGTCCCGGCGCCCATCGCCATCGCCCATCACCTCATCAAGGCGTGGGCCGAAGGCCACGTCGTATTCGTATGATCTGAGGAGCACACCATGCCGCCGTTGAGCAAATCCCAGATCGACGCCTTGCTGGCGGGCCCGATCAACGCCCGTCTGGCAACCGTGAAGCCCGACGGTGCGCCGTACGTGGTGCCGGTGTGGCAGTACTGGGACGGCACGTCGATGTACGTCATTCCGCGCGAAAAATCCCGCTTCGTCGCCCACATCCGGCACGAGGCGCGGGTTGCCGTCTCTTGCGCCGACGACGTTGACCCGGCGCACCCCCGCGTGCTGATCGAAGGCAACATCGAAGTCGTGGCCGGGCCGGTCAAGATGGAGGGTCAAATGTTGGAGATCGCCACCGAAATGGCCCAACGCTACGGCGGCGAGGCGGGGCTTACCTACCTGCGCGGCACGCTCGGCAAGCCCCGTTACCTGTTGAAGCTGACACCGAGCAAAATGACCACTTGGAGCGGTTCCTGGCATCCCCGCTACGGCTGAGAAGTCGCGTGTTATCCGGCCATGTCCGCCGGTTTGGGCTGCTCGTGGCCGAGAATGGGATGGGGTTGGTAGGGTTCCTCGAGTGCCGCCACTTCCTCGGTGCTGAGCGTGATATCGACGGCGGCAAAGGTCTCCTTGAGGTGATGAAGCTTGGTGGCGCCGATGATCGGTGCGGTGACGCCCGGCGCCTGTAGAATCCAGGCACAGGCGATCTGGGTCGGCGTCACCCCGCGCTGCCGGGCGACCTGCTGCACGGCGGCGGCGATCTTGAAATCGTTGTCCCGGAAGTACATCTGCTGCGCATACGCATCGGTCTGCGCCCGTTTGGTGGACGATGCCTCGTCTTCGCCCTGACGGTTGCCAGCGAAGAATCCTCGCGCCAGCGGACTCCACGGAATGAGCCCCACCCCCTGATCCATACACAGCGGGATCATCTCCCGCTCTTCCTCGCGGTAGATCAGGTTGTAATGGTTCTGCATGGCCACAAAGCGGTGCCAGCCGTGCTCGCGCGCCACGTACAACGCCTGGGAAAACTGCCACGCCGCCATGCTGCTGGCGCCCAGATACCGCACCTTGCCGGAGCGCACCAGCGAGTCGAGTGCATCGAGCGTTTCCTCGATCGGAGTGGTCGGGTCCCATCGATGGATCTGGTAGAGGTCGATGTAGTCCATATTGAGCCGGCGCAGCGAGTTCTCGCACGCCTCGATGATGTGCTTGCGGCTCAGGCCGCGGCGGTTGGGGCCCGGTCCCAAGGCGCCGTTCACCTTGGTGGCGACCACGATGTCGTCGCGCTCCGCCATCTCGCCCAGCCAATGGCCCGTAATGGTCTCGCTCAGACCCACCGAGTACACGTCGGCAGTGTCGAAAAAGGTAACGCCGGCCTCCAGCGCCACGGCAAAGTGCTCGCGGGCTTCCTCCTTGCTCAAGGCCCAGTCGCGCGGCCGCGCCCAGGCGGGCTGCTCGCCGCCACCGTAACTCATGCATCCAAGACAGATTCGCGACACCGTCATGCCGGTGCGCCCGAGCTTCGTATATTGCATCGCGTCTCCGATCGTTTCGTAATGTGGCCATACGGCAGGGTGTCGAGGGTATTGCAGGCGTGCGGGGAAGAGCCCCCGGCGAGGCATCATGCGACGGCGGCGATGGGGATGTCAAGACAGCCCGCGGCTTGTACCGTCCAAGGCCGTCCGCTATAGTGGCGGCCCTTCAAACCAGCATCTGACGCACCCCTACCCGGAGGAATCGCATGCAACTCGCGCTGTCGGACATCACCCAATTCAGTCACGATCTGCACCGCCCGGAAGGCGCCATGGTGGCCCGCGACGGCACCGTTTGGGCGGCTGACGAGCGCGGTGGCTGCGCTCGCATCACGCCCGACGGCGAGCATACCTTGGTGGGGGATTTGCAGGGTATGCCAAACGGCATTTGCATCGACACCACGGGCGATATCATCGTGGCCAACATCGGCAACGGTCAGGTGCAGCGGCTGCACCCCGATGGCCGGCACGAACTGCTGGCGACGCACGCCGACGGCCGCGCCCTGAAGGCGCCTAATTTCCCGTTCGTCGACAGCAAGGGCCGCATCTGGGTGTCCCACTCCACCGACGCGGAGCCGCGCCGGCCCGCGATATGGGAGCCGCGGCCCGACGGCGCCATCGCAGTGATCGAGGACGGCAAGCCGCGCCTCGCCGCCTCCGAGGTGTATTTCGCTAACGGCCTCACCCTCGACGCCGCGGAGGAATACCTCTACATCGCCGAGACCTCGACCATCCGCATCATGCGCTTTCCGGTGCGCGCCGACGGCACCCTGGGCGCGCGCGAGCAGTTCGGTCCGCACCTGGGCGAGAATTCCTACCCCGACGGCTGCTCCTTCGATCAGGCCGGCAACCTGTGGGTCACCATGCCGTTCCGCAACGCCATCGGCGTGCTGACACCGGAGGCGGACTGGCACATCCTGGTGGACGACCCCTCCGGCACCATCCTGCCGCGCCCCAGCAATCTCTGTTTCGGCGGCGACGATCTGTGCACGGCCTACGTAGGCAACCTCGAAGGCACCGCGCTGCCCAGCTTTCGGACGCCGCATCCGGGCATGCCCCTGGTGCATCAATACGGAAGCGCGGCTCCCCATGTTTCTGATGCTGGCACAGGATGACGAGGTGGCCGATGTGTCGGAAGCGTCAGCGGCGTGGGCAAAGGTGACATGGGGCGGCGTTAAGGGACCGGATGCTCTCCGTCAAGGCGCGCGGAAATACCCGAACCAGGTGAAATACGCACCCAGCCCGGTACAAACGACCCAGACGACGTGTAGAAAGCCGGCCTCGCCAACGAGACGGGCTTTGGCAAGCACCGTCTTGGGCCAGAGGACCAACACCGCCCCTTTCAGGATGCCGATCCAGGCGATGGCGTGGAGGATGTGGCTGCGGGATTCGACGTGTCCGAGTGGGTCACTGCCAGGGCGATACTCGCCATGATCAAAATGGTTGGAAAAACCGAAAAGGCAACGGAGGTCGCCTCCTTTTCCAACCCGTCAAGCATGGCGACGAGGTGGCGACGGTCGATGAGGATTGAGACGCCGCGCAGCAGCAGCAGGGGTCCGAGGATTTTCGACAGCAGCAGGGTGGTTGCCACGATCTGTCTGTCCCCAGGGGAGAGGTTGGGCAGCTCTTGCCTTGGACCCTGATCCCTGACGTCCGGTTTCCGGCAATGAGCTACCCTTGTCGTTCTACTTATTCACAGGCCGCATCAAAATCGGGCGGCAACAACACGACCGTGACCTCGTCATCTCCCGGCGTATCATCACGAGCCATGAGTTCCGGAATGACGACCAGGTGACTGCCGTCAGGCAATTGACGTATGGCGATATCGGCCGGCCCGCTCAGATCCGCGGCACTCCCGCCGGGCTCGATTGCCAGCACGGTCGCGATTTTCCCGGGGCAGTTCACCGTGAGGTAACTCGGGAAACCAGCGCGGATCTGCGTGTTGAGCATCGTGCCGCCGCGCGTGAAAACCAGACCGTCCAACGCGCCCAGGTCGCGATCAATCGGAGGCGGCAGATCGCCGGTCTCGAAGTTGCTCATGGTCAGGGCATAGATGCCGCCGCCAATCGGATCCGGGGCTCCAGCCGCCAGGCCTACCGTGTTTATATACACCTTGCCGTCCAGATGAGAGACTTCGACCCCGTCCGGTTTGCCGGGAACCGGCAGGAAAATCGGTGGTTGCGCCGGGCGCTTGCCGGCGGCGAGATCGTCTATAGCGCCGACGGGAATCATCCAGACGCCGCCTTTATCTTCAAAGGGCGGTTCAAACTGACCACCGGCCAACGCGGTATCGGTTACAAAGAGATTGCCGCTGGCATCGAACCCAATGGCATTGGGAATGAGGACAGGACTGCCGTTGATCTCCTCGAAGAGCGATCCGTGTCCCATATCAATCTCACCGAGCGTCTGCCCGTCGGTGTTGAAGGCGAGGAGTTTCGAGCGCATCCGATTGCGGTCCGTGATCACCTGTCCATCGCCATCTCGCAACGGCGCGTGGGGCAAACAGGCAAAAATCGTTCCGGCGGGAAACGTCGCCGTATCCACCGGCAGAACGCCCATTCCCACACCTCCGGTCAAGCCGGTGATGAGTTTGTCATTCACCATCTTCAACTCGCCCGACGCCAGAACTTCGAGCTTGCTGATGTAGGATTCGCCCTCGCCCCACCCAAAGCCGTCCGAGCGGCTGGGGCCAAGCTCAGCGGCGCTGGTAATGAATACGAAACGTCCATCCGCACTGAAGATGGAGCCTTCCGGGTTGTCAAAGCTGGCGATGATCTGTTTAAGCACCGCTGGAACCGGGTGCACCCGCGAGTGCACCTGCCCATACGCGCTGCTGGTCGCCAACATGACGAAACCAACCGTGAGAACACCCAACGCTGCATAGAGTGGTCTTAACATTGACTTTCTCCCTATTCAAATGCGTTTGGTCACACGCTAAACGGTCTTGCCTGCTTAGAAGGTAATAGAAAAGTCGCAGGTTTTCTACCCAGTTCTACATTGGGATTTATGTAACAGATGCCTTATCAAGCGCGTTATGAGCCTTGCAAAACACGGGCGGTATGGCGTCTACGTCATAAGGCGGGTCTGGTGTCCTGAGCTGGAAATGACTGGGCAATTGATGTCCCGAAAGGGTCGGTGAAATGCCGGTCGCTCCTGCAACAAGTCTGTACATGAACTTCTAACTGCTAGACACTCGTGAGAAGTCCTGGAACAGAGCGTGCGCATCAAGGACCAGTGACGGCGGGGCGTTCACCGGCGTACGTGTCGACATGCACAAAGGAACGCTGCCGGCCGTCCCAGCGAAAGAGCTTGGCCTCGGCAACGTGGTCGGCTTGCGCGTCGATGACGATGTGGTCCACCGGGTAGAGGGGCTCGGCGCTGTCATCGGGCTCGCGGCCCAGCGCGGCGCGAGTGTCCTCGGCAGAAAAGTAGGCGCCGACATCGGGGTGGGAGTGGTAGATGATCTTCACCGGCCGCTCGCCGGAGACGCTCTCGAGCAGGAATCTCAAATCCTTGCCGCCGAGGTAATAAGCCTCGCGCGCCGTGCGCGGAAAGCGCTCCGGGTCGAGAGCGTGGTAGCGATTCTGCTCGTTGACGCACGGGCGTACTTCGTCGATCGCCGGACCGCCCTGCGGCGCCATGAGAAACCCGCAGCACTCGTCGGGATAGGTCTCGCGAGCGTGGGCGTAGATGGCGTCCAGCAGCGGCTGCGGGATGGTTGGCAGGGCGGTATCGGCGGGAGATGCCGCTGTTTCGGACGACATGTTCAAGCTCCTCTCGCATGGGGAATATCGGGGTTCGTCAGCACTATACACACACTGCCGCGCGACACGCAATTCTGAGGAAAGGGTCCTTCTGTGCCACGCACCTACCCGTATTGTCCACGCTGCGCCGCCGCTTTCACACACCAGGTGCTGCATGGCCGCGAACGCCTGGTGTGCCCGGCGTGTCGGTTAATCTTCTGGCAGAATCCGGCCGTGGGCGTCGCCGTCATCGTGTTGCAGGCGGGCAGAATTGTACTGGCCCGCCGTTCTCGTGGCGCGTACCGGGGCGACTGGTGCATTCCGTGCGGTTACGTCGAGTACGACGAAGACGTGCGCGAGGCGGCGAGGCGCGAATTCCGGGAAGAGACCGGTTTGCTCGTTGAGGTTGGCAGCGTCTACGCCGTGCACTCGAATTTTCACGACCCGGCGGCGCATACGGTCGGCATCTGGTTCCTGGGGGAGGTGTTGGAGGGCACGCTGCAAGCGGATGACGACGTTGACCAGGTGGTCTGGGTGGCCTTGCACGAGGTGCCGGACAATCTCGCCTTTCCCACTGACCGCCTGGTGATCAGCCAATTGCAACGGCAATACGGGACTGCCAAGGGATGAATGGCGGCCATGCCGTGCCTACGGTTCCGGGCTCGGCGGCCGGGCAATCTGCACGGTTCGGGTCGGAAAAGCAATCGCCGCGCCGTGACGGGAGATGACGCGGGCAATCTCGAAAAGAATGTCTTCCTTGAGGGCGTGATACTCGGTCCACACGACGGTCTTGGTGTAGGCGTAGACCATGAAATCCAGCGACGAGGGTCCGAATCGCAGAAAATTGACCATCATCAGCCGGTCGGCAGCGATGCCGTCGTGGTTGGTGAGCAGACGGCGAACGTCGCCGATGAGCGCTGGTAACACACCGATATCGTCGTACCGCACGCCTATGATTTCGTATATGCGGCGGTTGTGCATGCGTGATGGGTTTTCCACCGACAGCGTGGTAAACGCCGAGTTGGGAACGTAAAGCGGCCGCAGGTCGAAGGTGCGGATGCGCGTCAGGCGCCAGCCGATGGCCTCCACGGTGCCCTCGATGTCGCGGTCCGGCGAGCGAATCCAGTCGCCCACCGCAAAGGGTCGGTCGAGGAAGATCGTCAGCGCCCCGAAGCAGTTGGCCAGCAGATCGCGCGCCGCGAACCCCACGGCGATGCCGCCGAGGCCCCCAAACGCGAGCAACCCGGCAACCGAGAAACCCAGCGACTGCATCGCCATGAGCATGGCGGTAATCAGCACGGAGACGCGCAGCAGCTTGCTTATGGCGCCTGCGGTGGCCCTGTCCGTGGGGTCCGGGCGGTAATTTGGATCCGTGACGTGCGCCTCAACCAGGCTGATGGCGCGCTCCACGAACCAGGCCAGCAGAACGACGACAAGGATGTCACGCAGGGGGTCGATGTAACCGACTAGCTCCGATGTCGAGCCCCGGCCGGCCAACTCGGCGGCGAACAGAAGGCCGAGCGACCAGATGCCCCAGCGAATGGGTTTGCGGGCCGCCGCCAGTATGGCGTCGTCATAGATGTTGTCGGTGCGCTCGAACCGCCTTGCCAGACGGTCGAACAGGCGTTTTACCAGGTAATGCGCCAGCAGGGTGGCGAAAACGGTGACAAATACCGCTACGCCCCAGGCGTTGTCCGGCAGTGCCGCGCCGACGCTTTTGAAGAATTCCATGCAGGTATCATTTCCCAAAGAGACCCTTGCCGTCCCCTTTCCCGAAGGCTTCCACCCTATCCTGCCGCAGGAGGCAAGTCCAGGCCGGCCGCTTGCGCTGTCCCTACGCCTCACCTACAATGCCGCCCTCGTTTCAAGCTTCCTTGCAACCGGTGGAAAACACAGGAGGTGTGGCGTGAAATTCATGCTGTTTGCCCTGCCGACCGTCCCGGCCGAAACGTTCGCGGAACGCGAGCAACTCAGGCCCATCGGCAGGAATCACGACAAGTATCAGCAGATGATCGACGAATTGCGCAAGATGGCCGTTTTTGCCGACCAGGCGGGGTTCGACGTGATGGGAACTACCGAGCATCACATGCACTCCGAGGGCATGGAAGCCTCCGTCGCGCCCATGCTCCTGTACACGGACCTGGCGGCCCGTACCGAACGGCTCAAGTTCGCCCCCCTCGGCCTCGTCCTGGCTGCCTGGGACCCAATCCGGGTGGCGGAAGAAGTGGCGGTGTTCGATCACCTCAGCAAGGGCCGCCTGTACGTCGGCTTCGCCCGCGGCTACCAGGACCGCTGGGTCAACATCATGGGGCAGCAGTACCACTCCACCGGCGCCACCATGGACGGCAGCGCCGTGGACAACCATAACCGCGCGGTATTCGAGGAAGCGGTCAAGGTCGTCAAGAAAGCCTGGACGCAGGAGACCTTCAACCACGACGGCGAGTATTACAAGGTGCCTTACCCGTACGACACCGGCATCACCCGCTGGCCGATTACGGAATTCACGAACACCTACGGCGCCCCCGGCGAACTGGACGAAAACGGCGCCATCCGCAACGTGTGCGTCATCCCGGCGCCCTATCAGAAGCCGCACCCGCCCATGATGCAGCCCTTCGGCGCCAGCGAGCGGACGATCCTCTGGTGCGCCAAGCAGGGCATCACGCCGTGGATTTTGACCGCCCACCCGGAGAGTTTCCGGCACATCGCCAAGGTCTATCAGGACTCGGCCAACGATGAAGGCCGCGGCCTCAAATTCGGTGAGGCCCTGGGCGCGGTGCGCTCCGTGCACTTCGGCAACAACGAGCAGGAGGCCGTGGACCTGCTGGCCAAAACCAATTTCGCCAGCTTCAAAGAGTTCTTCGGGCCGTTCGGTTTCTTCGAGGCGCACCGCTCGCCCGACGACGCCAAGCAGTACCCTCTCGACCCGTACACCCCGCTGCCGCCCAAGGAGTGGACCATGCAGCGTATGCGCGACGTCAAGTACGCCCTGGCCGGCACCCCCGATCAGGTGAAGCGGGAGATCGAAAACCTGCACAAGATGCACGAAGGCGACGGCGAGCTGGAATGGTTCGGCTGGTTCTTCGACCAAGGCATGATGTCGTGGGACGAGCAGGAACGCCAGTTGGAGATGTTCGCCAAGCACATCATCCCGGCGTTCAAGGATTAGAACCGTTTCGGATCATAAGGGTTGAAGATTGAGTCTGGGTCACTCCGGCGAAAGCCGGAGTCCAGAAGGTTCGTCTGGAATAAGACCGCTGGATTCCGGGTCAAGCCCGGAATGACGCTGTGGGGCATTTGAACGATTCACTATCAGGATATGGCTTGATGCTTTCGGGGCAACTGGACGCGGCCACACTCGGCGCGTTCGGTTGTCCCGTTTTTTTGTTGGAGCCCTCAGCCCTGCGGCGCCGGCGCGCGTGCCACCCGCACCGTCACGATGTCCGCGTCGTGATATTGCCGGTTGGGCACCTCGGAGCCGAAGTGGCGTAGCAGGCGCAGCGACACGTTTTGTTCCGGCGGCACGTCGATGGAGTCGCCGAGCACCATCCGATCCTCCAGATTCTCGCCGCCGCCAGCGGCGACGAACTCCAATTCCGCCACTTCCCCGTCGGCACGGGCGATGACGGGCAGGCGGCGGCCGTCGGAATCGGTTTCGCCGTCCAAAAGACTCAGCACCGTTTCCTCTGATGCTGCTGACAGGCGTTCCGTCGCTTCCTCATCCCACCCCGCGCGACGGGACGCGTTTTGCAGAAACGTCCGGATTGCAGGCAACGCCGCCACGTTCAGTTCCGTCTCCATGCGCACCCGTCTGCCGCCGGCAGGTCCAGCACCAGGGACAGCACCACAGCCGTCAGGCCACCGGCGGTCATGCCATTGCCGAGCAGGGCGCCCCACCACTCTCCAAGACGATCCGCGAAGATCAGTTGATCCTGAAAGCCGACGCCGATCCAGAACGAGACGCCGACAATCGCCCCCTTCTTGTAGTCCACGCCGTCCTGGATGACGATCTTCATGCCCAGCACGAACAGCATGGATAGGAGCACCAGGATGTAGGCGGCCGCCACCGGGCCGGGAATGGCCAGGAGCACCGCGGTGACCTTGGGCAGGAAGGCGAACGCCAGAAACAGGGCGCCGATGTACACGCCGACCACGCGCGCCGACGTCGGTGAGTTCGGCGACCGCGACGCTGCTGGAATACGTGGTATTCGGAATAGTGCCGAGCAGGCCGGAAAGCAAATTGCCGAGCCCGTCCGCGTTCACCGCCCCCTGCACCGACCGGTAATCCACGGCCCGGGGGTTGCGCCAGGACACCTGCTGGATGGCCACCGGGTCACCGACGGTTTCGATGGCCCCGACCCCGGTGACGAACACGAACACCGGCAACAACGCCCAGAACGCCGGGCCGAACCGCAGGTCCCAGCCGCCGAAGCCTTCGGTGGGGATGCCGACCCAAGGCGCTTCGATCACGCGCGCCCAGTCGTAAAGGCCGAAGAAGCCGGCGACGATGCAGCCGCCCGCCACGCCGACCACCGGCGCCCAGAGGCGAAGAAAGCCCCGCCCGCGCATGACAATGCCCACGACGAGGGCCAGGGTTACAAATGCACTCGCCGGCGCCGCTGCCGCGGGCGCGTCCGGCGGAACCTGTGTCAACATGCCGAAGATGATAGGCATAACCGTGACAGATATGAGCATGATGACGGTGCCGGCGACGATGGGCGTGACGATCCGGCGCAGTCAGGAGAGCCGCCAGGCGAGGAGAAACTGGAACAGCGAGGAGACGATGACGAGCGTTGCGAGCAGGGCAGGGCCGCCCTCGATCAAGGCGGTGACACACACGGCGATGAAGGCGCTGGAGGTGCCCATCAGCAGGATGTGGCCGGCGCCGATGTGTCCAACCCGGCGTGCCTGGATGATAGTCGTCACGCCGCTCACAACGAGTGCCGCGAGCGCCGCCCAGGTGAGCAGCGGGTCGCCCAGTCCGGCAGCGCGAATGACAATGGCAGGCGTGAGCACGATCCCGGCGATGGTGAGCACGGCGTATTGCAGGCCGAGGCCAAAGGCGGGCGGGCTCGGCGGGTTTTCGTCCGCCTGATAGCGGACCTTCGAGGACATAGGCACGGGTTGAATCGTCCTTGAAGGGACCGCGGGATAATACGCGGTGGCCGTGGCGTCTGCTGTAACTGGGCGGAGGTGTTTTTGCAGGATGGCGGACAGGCGGGCAGGGCGGGAATGTGCTAGGCTGCGCCTTCCTAATGTGATCGCAGGGACACGTACGATGAAACCAATGGGCGGGTGAAAAACGGGGGGAAAGACGATGTACGACCTGGTAATACGAAATGCGCGAATCGCCGACGGGCTCGGCAATTCGTTGCAGGAGGGTGATCTCGCCGTTGAGGGCGGCCGCGTGGCGGAAATTGGGGACGTGCGGCAGCCGGCGGCTGCGACCGTGGACGCACAGGGCATGGTGCTGGCACCCGGCGTGATCGACCTGCACACCCATTACGACGCGCAACTGACCTGGGACGCCACCGCCTCGCCGTCGCCCGCGCTTGGCGTCACCACCGTGGTGATCGGCAACTGCGGCTTCGGCATCGTTCCGGCGCCGCCCGCCGCGCGCGATGCCATTCTCGCTAACCTCGCCGAGGTCGAAGGCATGTCGCTGGATACCCTGAAAACCGGGGTGCGCTGGTCGTTCGAGAGCTTTGGCGAGTACCTCGACCTGTTGCGCCATCAGGGTGTGTACCCAAACGTCGCGGCGCTAGCCTCGCACGCCACCATTCGCACCGTCGTCATGGGCAAGGACAGCTCCCAGCGCCCGGCGCGCGATGAGGAACTCGAAGCGATGGTGCGGCTGTTCCGTGACGCCATGGACGCCGGCGCGGTCGGGTTCGGCTCCTCGACCAACGAAAATCACCGCGGCCACGGCGGCGTGCCCATCGCCTCCCGGCTCGCCGAGCTAGCTGAATTCGGCGCTTTTGCCGACGCTATGGCGGACTACGACCATGGCGTTTTCCTGATCACCCCCGGCAATCACATGGGCATGGACTTCATGGAGGATTTCGCCCGCCGCAGCGGCCGCCCGGCGGTGTACGCGGCGCACTTCCATTACGCCCATGAGCCCGAGCGCGGGCGCAACCTCATGCTCCAGGCGCAGGCCGCCCGCCAGCGCGGCCACCGCGTCTACACGCAGGGTTCGTGCCAGCCTCTCAGTCTCAGCTTCCCGCTCGACGCCGCCTACATCCTCAAGGCCATCGATCCCTGGCCCGCCACCTCGGACCACACGGAACTGCGGCGCATTCTCTCGGATCCCTCGTTCCGCCAGGCTTTTCGCGACGCCCTCGCCACCCCGGTCGGCGGGCGTGTGTTCAACGGTCGCTGGGACTGGGTGTTGGTAACCCGCGCCGGGCGCTCGGAAAACGCCGAACTCGAAAACCAGACCGTCGCCGACATCGCCCAGGCGCGCGGCGTCGACCCGCTCGATCTGTTTTTGGACGTCGCCTTGCAAGAGGAATTTGAGACGCTCTACACTTTCTACATCCTGAATATGGACGAGGCGGGCGTGGAGGAATTGATCACCAACGACGGCACCCTGGTCAGTCTGTCCGACGCCGGGGCGCACAACGCGCTGCTGTGCGACGCCGCTTACGCCATGCACCTGCTGAGCCATTGGGTGCGCGACAGGGGCGTGTTCGATCTGCCGACAGCCATCCGCAAGGTCACCAGCGATCCTGCCAACGTGTACGGCATTGTCGATAGGGGCCGCCTTGTCCCCGGCGCTTTCGCCGACATGATCCTGTTCGACCCCGACAGGCTGCGCATCACCGGCACGGAGCGTCATCACGACCTGCCTGCCGGCGGCGAGCGTCTGCTGCGCCGCGCGCCGGGGCTGTTGGGCACATGGGTCAACGGCGTTCAGGTGTTCGACGGTGTGGATTACCTGACGCCGCAGCAGGCGCCCGGCGAGGTGCTGACGCGGTTCGCGTCCAGCAAGTCGTCGCTTGGCATGTCAGCCTGAAAATTCGAGGGATTGGTTTAGCAGGTGCGCCTTGATCTCGCCGAGCAGCAGTACCGAGCCGGTGACGCAGATGGCGTCCATTGTGCGGGCCTGAGCGCGCGCCAGGGCCAGCGCCTGCTCGGGCGTCTCGGCAAGTCGAACCGCCACGCCGTGGCGGCGTACTTCATCGGCCAGGCGCTGCGGCTTGCAGGCGCGCGGGCTGTGGAAGGCGGTGACGATGACCTCGTGAGCCAGGGGAGCCAGGATGGCCACGACGTCCTCCACCTTCTTGTCCGTGGCCATGCCGAGCACCAGGAACAGGCGTTCGGCGCCAAACAGCTCGCTCAGCGTGTCGGCAAGACAGCGGGCCGATTCCACCGTGTGAGCGGCGTCGAGCACCACCCACGGCTGGCGACCGATGATTTCAGCCCTGCCTTCCCATTGCACCGCGGCGAGTCCACGACGAATGTGGTCGCCGCTGATGGTCCAGCTCTTTTGCCGCAACTGCAGGCAAACCGCCACCGCCACCGCAGCATTGGCCGCCTGATGGCGTCCGACGAGCGACACGGCGATATCGTCAATTTCGTGGCCGAACCCGCGGAAGCGCATACGCGTGCCCTCGGCGCAAGCGTCGATGACCTGCCAGACAAAATCCCGCCCTGCCATTGAAAGTGTTGCTTCCTGTTCCTGGCACCGTTGCTCGAAGACCGCCGCCGCTTCCGGCTCCTGCGGCGCGCTTACCACACAGGCGCGCGGCTTGATGATGCCGGCCTTCTCACCAGCGATGACCGCCAGCGTATCGCCGAGAATGTGGGTGTGCTCCAGACCGATAGGCGTCAGGACGGCGATCTGCGGGGTGAGAACGTTGGTGGTGTCGAGACGGCCGCCGAGTCCCACCTCCACCACCGCGATGTCGATCTGCTGGCGGACGAAATGCAGAAAGCTCAAGGCTGTGGTCAGCTCGAAGAAGGTGCGAAAGCGCCTCGGCTGGCCGCGCTGCGCCGGTTGCAGGTGGCCCCGCAACTCGGACACAAGGGCGGCAAACGCCGGTTCGCTGATGAGCTGGCGGTCAATCTGGGTTCGTTCGCGCAGGGTGACCAGATGCGGATTGGTGAACAGTCCCGTGCGCAAGCCCGCTTGCGACAGAATGGCCGCGATCATGGCGGCGGTGGAACCCTTGCCCTTGGAGCCCGCGATCAGCACCGAAGGGAAGGCCCGGTGCGGGTCGCCAAGTTCGTGCAGGAAGGCGGCAAAGGCGTCCAGGTTGAAATGCTCGGGGGTGTACGGGACGCGCTGGCCGGATTCGTAATTGATGAACCGCGCCAGATAGGCCAGGGCCTGCTCGTAGGTCAACACCGCGCTCCCTCGCCCTGGCCGGCGGCCTCCCGCAATCGGGCGTGCACAAAATCGGGCTCCAGAGAGCGCAGGAACCAGCCTGCCCGCGGGCCGCGGGTGCGGTCCAGAAACGCGACGTAGACCGCCTCGAAAACGTCCTTGGCGGCCAATCCCGACTCCTCGGCGAGGGCGTAGACCAGGGTGTGAATGGCGTCGCCGTCCATGTCGGGCTGCAGCCGCTGATCCAGAAGCGCCAGGACATGACGTTGCGGCGGGGTCAAGTCGACGGCGCGCTCGGGCAAGGTTGGTTGCAAGCGTAAACGACTGTCCGGCGGACTGAAACGTTCTACCCAGTAGGCGGCGAAATCCACTCGCTTTTGCAGGGTTGCCGCGTCAGTCACCGGCAGGTTGTGGCGTTTCAGGATGGCCTGAATTTTGGCCACGTCGCCATCGGTGATCTGCACGAGATTGACCAAGTGCCGGAAGGGCACGCCGATGGAATCCATCTCGGTGATTCTGGCTAGGTCGGCGGCGCGGGCGTCGCGGTTGTTGCTGGAGAGGTTGTCGTACTCGTCCATCAGGTTGAGCAGCGGCAGGCCGGGGTCGAAGGCAATGCGCCGCATCGGCTTGACGCGAAATATCAGGTAGCGCACCACGTCCGGCGGGATGGCTTGCGTCACGTTGACGATGCTGACGAGGTTGCCCTTGCTGGACGACATGTCCCCCTGGCCCTTCAAGCCAATCCATTCGTACGGAATGGGGTGTGGTGGTTCACCGTCGAACACCTCGCGCATAATGCGTTTGCCGGTGTCATACGAACCGCCGCGCGAGGCGTGGTCTTTGCCGAAGGGCTCCGCCGTCACCCCCAAAGCCTGCCAGCGTGCCGGCCAGTCCACCCGCCAGGTGAGCTTACCCGCCTGGGAGACGGGCGCCGTGGTTTCGTGACCGCAGTCGCAGGCGTACGATACGGTTCGGGCGGCGACGTCAAAACCCGTCACCCGCGTGCCCGCCAAGCGGCCGCACGCCTCGCAAACCGGATTGTATGGAGACCAATCGTCCGCCATCGCTTTGCCGGTTACCTCGTGCAGGATGGCCTTGATCGCCTCGGTGCTTTCCAGGGCCGTGATGATCTGGTCGTCGAGATGGCCGCCGCGGTACAACTCGTGCGCCTGATGCACCTCCAGCTCGACCCCTAGCGTCTGCATCGCCTGCAGGAAGGGCTGCAGGAAATGCTCGGCGTAACTGGCGTGCTCATCACACGGGCACGGAATGTCGCACAACGGCTTGCCCACGTGCGGCTTGTAGCGTTCAGGGTCGAGAAAATCATAAACCCGCCGCAGCGGGTCCATGGTGTCGGCCACGTAGTTCAACTGGCAGTCCGTCCCCTGCTCCCGCAAGGCGCAGCGCACTCCTTCCGCGGTCAGCACCTCCCGCAAGTGCCCGACGTGATACTCCCCCGACGGCGTAATGCCCGTACTCAGCAAGTGCCGTGGCTGGTTCGCCAAAAGCTCGCAGGCTACCTGGTCGGCCCAGTGCTGTGCCTCAACTTCGTTCATCAAGCGGATCCTTCGGATACAAATGTCCAGCTGCTCGCGGTCCGTCCGGTGATGGCCTCGTGCAGCCCATCCAGCAACCCTTCGAGCCAGGCTTGGCCGTGCTCCAGCCGCGAAAAACGCTCACCCAACCGCGTCATGTCCTCCCGCAGACGGCCCATTTCCTGGCCGAGCGGTCAGAGTCGCACATTTTTCTGAAGAACGCCATTGGCAGAAGGCGCCCGTGCCCCTTATGCAACGTCTGTACCCAGTAAAGGCACGAACCGGCACGTCACCGTCTTTTCCTCGGTAAACGTATCCCCTTGCCGGGTCACGATGACCAGCCGTTGTCCTTCGGGGCCGCCGACTGGTATGACCAACCGTCCGCCATCCGCCAACTGGAGCCGCAACGGCGCCGGGATGAACGGAGCCGCTGCCGCCACGACGATGCCGCTGTACGGCGAGCCCTGGGCAAACCCTTGACATCCATTGGCCTGTACGACCTGCACGTTCTCATAGCCGAGCTGTTGCAAAACGAGACGGGCATCGGCGGCCAGGGAAGGGAAGCATTCCACCGTGTACACCTCGGCTGCCAGTCGCCCGAGCACGGCGGCTTGATAACCCGAACCGGTGCCGATTTCGAGGACACGCTCGCCGCCCCGCAACCGAAGATGCTCGATCATCACGGCGACCATGTAGGGCTGCGAAATCGTCTGCATCTCGCCGATGGAGATAGGGTGGTCGCCATACGCCTCGTGACGCCGTTTGGCCGGCGCAAAGACGTGCCGGGGCACCTCGCGCATGGCTTGCAAAACGCGCTCGTCCATGATGCCGCGCCGTTCGATCTGGTTCCGCACCATGTCCAGGCGAACGGTCCGCTCGTCGTTTGCCCGGCTGCAGTTACGTCGCGGCCACATGATAACCAGTCTCCTTTAGGGACCACCGGAGCCAGCGGCATTACGGCAATAACACGTGCTCCCAAGACTGACGGCCGACAACCCGCGGGCCGGGGCTTTTCACCCACTGGGCCACCGTTCCCGCCCTCTCGCTGATGAATTGCACCTCCGTCGCGCCGTCCACCAAAACCGCTGGTGCGTCGACATAGCCGCCCGTTCCCGGCAGGATACAGCACGCCGGGGCAGTGTTGTCGGGGCCTAGGGGCGTATGGTCCTCGACGGTGTAAAACCCGTCGTTATCCAGGTCCAGCAGCGTGAACGGCAGGCGCCCGCCGCTCGGTGCGTGCAACTCGCTCAGCCAGCCGCCGCCAAGGCTTGGAACGAAGGAGGTGAAAACAAGGCGCCGGTGACGCAGGATGGGATCGCTGACGAGCCGCTCCCCGGCAGCGGGCAGATCGACAAACCAGCCGACGTGCCGGTTCCAATCCACCGCATGGTTATCCATGATCCGCACGTCCCCCCGCTGCTGCATCGTTTGTTGCAACAGTGATCCGTCGAGGCGGTTGTATGGCGTCGTCGTGGGCGCCTGCCGGTCCCACAGGCCATACAGGGTCTGCGTTGCGGTGGAACTGCGGTCTCCCGGCTCCAGGTTCTTGCCCGTACCGACGTAGACCATGGCCCCGGCGATCGGATGCGGCCCCACCTCGGGACGCGTCGTAATGGGTTGGCGCTGGCCGCCGGCGTCGGTACACACGAACATCGGCGCCGGCGTCGCGCCACCGCGGTAGGCGCTGCCCCAATCGCCTGGAAATGGGCTGCTCACGTCGAACTTCCACAGGTTGCCCTGCAAATCACCGGCGTAGATCAGATCGGTGAAAAAGTCGCCGTCGAGGTCCACGGCGGCGGGCGTCGACAGGCCGTTCGCCGCGCCGGCCTGAGCCGGCAGGCCGCCACTGGCCGGAATGCGGACATAATCGACACCCCGCGTCCAGGTGCCGTCCTGGCCGCCGTCGAGAAAGATGACATACAGCACGGCATGGTCGTTGGGGCTGTTGTAGCCGTTGCCGAACAGCGCCGCCCAGCGGCCATTCTGCATGCGGACAATGGATGGTTGGCTGAAGGTGAAACCCAGGTCAGGGTCATCGGCGGCGGTAAATTCCCACTGAACGATGAGCGCCGGATTGCCGGACGCCGCGGCATTGGCGAGCCGGGCCGGGTCGGTCACGTCCAGCGCATAGGCGCCGCGCCCGCCGGCACCCAATCCGCCGACGACCCAGGTGCGCCAGCCGCTGGCCGTCTGCACGTCCGCGGCGGTGGGGGAGCCGTCCACGTAGTAACGGTGCGCGTACCCCGGTTTGGTCAATTCGATAAGGTGCGGAAAGACGGCGTGCGGCGCGTAGGCCATGAGTTCCTGACCGGTGGCGGCACTGAAAACGTGGACAAAGCCATCGTTGCCGCCGACTACGAGCATCGGTGCACGACCCGCTTGAGCGTTGCGAAACGCCGGGTAGGTGTGCGGGTCGATCACGCCCGGAAGCCCCGGCGCGCCAACGAACACCGGCCGCGAGTGGACCAAGTCGCCCAAAGGGCCGCCGCGTTGCCGAAAACCGTCGGGCCGACCTTCCCTCGACGGATCGCCGCGCAGATAGGCGAGGCGGTCTATGGCCACCTGGTCATCTATATCGTGCGGCTCTCGCAGCGCGTCCTGCTGTGCGTTGGACAACTCGTTCCACGCCAACGGGATGCCCCGTCTGGCCGTCCCGTGATACGTCAGAATTTGCCGCCGTTGATGACCGTTCGCCAGCAGGGTCTGTCGCAGCAGCGCGCCAGCCTCCCAGGCCAAGGTAAGCCCGCCGGTTCCGTCCATGCCATAGGCCACCACGTCTCCGTGCCAAGCGCTGGCGTCAAACCGTGTCTGATACAGCCGTGTGCTGGTATCCACAGTGCGGCTGCTGGCCGCCACGCCAGCCGCCGAACGGTAACCGGCTTGGCTGACAACCGGCGCCTGGCTCAGGTTCAACGCGGCGGCGAACGCCATCCCAACACCGCTCAACGCACCCGCGGCCACCGCACTCACGATATACAGGTTAAGGTAGACGTTCCGCGTCATACGCGATCCGATCGTCAATTGAACCGCCTGGCGTAGATACTCTGAAGGATGACCCGCGAGGGCTGGGCGCCGAGGACGCCCGTCGGTCCGACGCCGCGCGCGGAGATGCGGAAATAGGTGGTTTCCCGCGGCCCGTGGTACTGCACGCCGGTCACGTAGCTGTCCGGCACGGTGGGCAGGCGTTCGATGGTGTAGCGCGGGAGCAGGGTTTGCGGGCTGTGCAGAACGTTTTGGATGCCGGCGGGCAAGTCGTTGGCGGACACTGCCTCCGAGCCGCCGCGGCAGGTGCCGGGCGGCCCGGCACAGGCGGCACCCCATTTCAAGTGTCCCCAGGCCGGTTGTTCACCGATGCCATAACGGCCATCCTCAACGCTGGCGGCCTCATCAAGTTCAGCGGCGTCGGTCCACGACTCGATGACTGTTTCGCCGATTGCCAGGGCAAAGTCAGCGGCGGCCAGGGCCTGCTTATGGGCTCGGTCATTGGCGGCGAGTTGCAACTCGATGCGGCTGTGGGTCAAGGCGGCGACGCCGAGCAGGGTCAGCACCATCAGGAGCAGCAGGCTGAGGATCAACACGGCGCCCGTCTCGCCGGTCGGGCAGCGTTTGAGGCGTCCAGCGCGCGTTTGCATCCACCCCGGTGCTGACGTATGATGCTCGCCCATCACACGATACCCTTCAATAGGTTCATGCACTCCCCAGACACGCAGAAACGCTTGCCAACAAGGGCGCGATTGTACCACGGCGAACGCCCGGTACACAGATTTGGAACGTGCATCTTCCATCTTCCGACAGGAGTACATCATGGCTGAAATCGATGGCGCGAGACTGGTGGCCCGCTGCTTGAAGCAGCAGGGCGTGGATGAACTGTTCGGCGTGGTCGGCATTCCGGTCACCGGCATTGCGGCAGCGGCGGCGAGCGAGGGCATCCGCTACATCGGCACGCGGCACGAGCAGGCGTCAGGCTACGCGGCGCAGGCCATCTCGTATCTCAAGGGCCGCATCGGCGCCTGCCTGGTGGTGTCCGGTCCCGGCATGACGAATGCCATCTCCGCCCTCGGCAACGCCTGGGCGAACTGCTGGCCCATGCTGCTGATCGGCGGGTCGTCCAATCAGGCCCTGAACCACATGGGGGACTTTCAGGCCGCTCCGCAGCTGGACCTCGCCAAGCCGTTCTGCAAATGGGTAGGACAGGCGGAGCGTATCGACCTGATCCCGCGCTACATCGCCACCGCCGTGCGCCATTCGATCTCCGGACGGCCCGGCCCGGTTTATCTCGACCTGCCGGGCGACGTCATCGCCAGCAGCCTGGACGAAGACGACCTGACCTACCCGCCGCGTGTCGAAGCTCCGCCCGCGCCGCCGGTGGACCCGACGGCCATCAAGGCGGCCCTGGCGTCCCTGAAGTCGGCGCGCCAGCCGCTGGCGATTATCGGCAAGGGGGCCGCCTGGGCCGGTGCGGAGGAACAGGTGCGGCGTTTTATCGAAGAGGCGCAGATGCCTTTCCTGCCGTCGCCGATGGGCAAGGGCGTCATGCCCGACGGCCATCCGCTCAGCGTGGCGGCGGCGCGAAGCTACGCCCTGCAGAACGCCGACCTCGTTTTCACCATCGGCGCCCGGCTCAACTGGATTATGCACTTCGGCCTGCCGCCGCGCTTCCGCGAGGACTTGCGCGTGGTGCAGCTCGACGTGGCCGCTGAGGAAATCGGCGCCACCGTCCCCGCCGAAGCCGCCCTGGTGGGCGATGCCAAGGTGGTCATGGCACAGATGGTTGCCGCTTTGGAAGAAGACCCCTGGCAGATCGCCGCCGATAATCCCTGGCGCCAGGCGCTCGACAAGGAGAGAAAGGCCAAGCAGGAGGCCACCACGGCGATGCTGGAGTCGGACGAGGTGCCGATGAACTATTACCGGCCGCTACAGGAAATCCAACAGATGCTGCCGCGCGACGCCATCATTGTGACTGAGGGCGCCAGCACGATGGATATCAGCCGTCAGGTGCTGGACAACTACGAGCCGCGCAAACGCCTCGACGCCGGCACTTGGGGCACCATGGGCGTAGGGCCGGGCTTTGCCATCGCCGCGCAGGTGGCCAACCCGGACAAGCGCGTCATCGCCCTGGAAGGCGACGCGGCGTTTGGCTTCGACGGCCTGGAGGTCGAGGTGGCGGTGCGCCACAAGCTGCCCATCACCTGGATCGTGTTCAACAACAACGGCATCGGCGGCGGCCCCAGCAGCCTGCCCGAGGGCGCCGCGTATCCGCCCAACGCCTTCGTGCCCAATGCGCGCTACGACAAGGTGATGGAAGCCTTCGGAGGCAAGGGCTACCACGTCGAAACCCCGCAGGAATTGCGGGCGGCGTTGCAGGCGTCCTTCGACAGTGGGGAGACGACGCTGATTAACGTGACAATCAATCCCGAGGCCAAACGCCGGCCGCAGCAATTCGCCTGGCTGACCCGAGGCTAGGCCGGATTGCCGCTGGGGCCTATTGATCCATTCGATACAGGTAGCGGATGTCCCAAAGCCCGTACAACGTGGGTGTGGTGTTGCCGAAGACGTTGCGCACCGCGGCCAGCCGTTCGGGCAGTGTCGTGAAAATGACCGGCACGTTCTCGGCCGCAATTTCCTGGGCTTGGTGGTAGAGATCTACGCGCGTGGCACGCTCCAGTTCCTGGCTGGCCCTGACGTAAAGGTCGTCAATTGCCGCTTCCCAATCCGTCGCCGGCTGTGGCTGGTTCGGATACCACAGGTGGAGGTTCTCACTGCTGTGCCAGAGTTCGATGCCGCCGTGGGGGTCGGTCCCGCCCGTAAAGCCGACGACCGTGGTCTCCCAGTCGTAGGAATCGGTTAACCGGGACACAACGTCACCCCATTCGACGGCATTGACGTTTGCTTGAACGCCAATATCCGCAAGGCCATCGCGGATCAGGTTGGTCATCCGCGCCAGTGTGTCAGCGTTCTCGCTGATCAGGAGCGAAAATTCGATGCGGTTGCCCGCCGCGTCTTCGCGCACACCGTCCCCGTCGGTGTCCCGCCAACCGAGGCCGTCGAGAATGGCGTTGGCCTCGCCTATATCGTATTCGTACCGGCGGACGTTCGGGTTGTGGAAGTCGCCCGCGGCCGGGCTGATGGAAGCCCACTGCGGGTAACCGAAGCCGTTCTGGATGTCGTTGATAATCATGTCCTTGTCAACGCTGTGCGCCACGGCTTGGCGGAAGCTCTTATTACTGAACCAGTTCAGCTTCTCCGGCGCGACAGCATTGGGATTCATGTTGAATCCCAGGAATGTCGTCCCGAATGTGGGACCGCGCCGGTAGATCGTGAAGTTTTGTATTGCCTGCAAGGCGTTGAGGCCAGCGTGCCACTCACCTAAGACGCCAAGAACATCCGATTCCTTCGTCCAGAATTTTCCGAGCCTAGCCGCTTGATCCGACACGATAAGATACCTGACCTCGGCCAGATACGGCAGGGGGTCGCCGTGGCCGTCCTCAAGCCAGTAGTTGGAGTAGCCTTTCAGAATCACGCGTTCACCGGGGTCATAGCTCTCGATGGTGAAGGGGCCGGTGCCGACGATCTCGCCCGGGTCCGTGTCGATGTCCCACACCTCGGCGAAGGTGCCAGCCTCCACGTGCTCCTCAAGAATGTGCTTGGGATAGATCGGCGTGCCCATGGAACGGAGGAAGGGGGCAAACGGCACCGGCAGTTCGAACCTGACCGTATGGTCGTCCACCGCCTCGACGGACATTTTTGCTTCCATCCAAGCGCCTTCCTCGTCCAGGAACCGGAAGTTGAACGTCGCCCGGGCGCTTGCGTCGATGTCCTCATTGTAGATGATGTCGTTGAAGGTGAAGTCCACATCGTGCGCCGTGAAGCGCGTTCCGTCGTGCCACGTCACGCCCTGGCGCAGGTGAAACGTCCACTCCAGGCCGTCATCCGAGCGTTCCCAGGACTCGGCCAGCGCCGGCTGGACCTCGTCGGTCAGCCATGAGGTCTCAGTCAGGCCCTCAAAGAGGTATCCCAGGATGCTCGACGACCCGGCGTCGTTCGCCAGAGCCAGGTTCAGGGTCAGCGGCTCGGAGACGGTTGCCAACGTCAGGGACCCGTCGGGTACCCCGATGGTATACTCGAACGTCTCGGCATTCCTTTTGAGCTCGTCGGTAATGGTGCTCGGGCTGTCGTCCGAGCAGGCGAGCAAGGTCAGCGCTGCAAAAACGGCGAGAACAGCGCTGGCCCGCCCGCCTCGCCGCAGCCATCGCCTGTCCCGGTGGATCGCACCGCCCGTCCCAAGCTCACGGCACCATGAACTGCCGGTGCCAACGTAACCTTCTGATTCTCGCCGTTGAAACATATTTGTTGCTCCATGTTCAAGGTCCTGAGGTTGTCCTGCTGCCTTGCGGCCCCTGTCACCCCGGCGAAGAGCCTGCCTCGAAGTGGATCCTGGGCCGGGGTCCGAAAGGTTTTTGTGGTACAACGGTCACTGGATTCCGGCCTTCGCCGGAATGACGATAGGGGAACACCGGACGGTCTATTCCCATGGTAATTTCCCATGGCCTTGCCAAGGCCACATCAAGAACCATGAAAATGGCTCCCGGAGCGACCGCCCCCCTGACAAGGGGGGTTGGGGGGTTACATGTTTCCCCCAGGTGGGCCTCGTGCCCGCCCTGTGGATTCCCGCTGGCACGGGATAGTGGGCATCCACAAGGGGCACCCCACGAAGGTCGGGGCATGGTATCGGACGGGCTGTTTTCATGGGATTGACCAGCATGAGGACACCGACGATATGTCGAAAGGCCTCGTGCACTCAAGGCTTGCAATCGACCTGAAAGAACGTAAGGTTGCACCGAGCCGTCAGTTCAGCCGGTACGCGAACGACGAAGCGCCGGAAACACCCTTGCACATTGGCACAAGCGTCGTCAACCTGAGCCATGATCCATTGCGGTCTTGCAGCGAAGACCCGTATCGCGGCCAACTCCGGCGTGGTGTTCAAGCGCCCGGTAGGGGATCGGAGTCGAATTGCCTATGATCTCATACGCCAGCCAGCGCAGACTGGATGCGCTGCGACGTCAAATCAAGCGGCTGGACGGCCGCTTGCTGCGCCTGGACCGGCTGAGCCGGAAGTTCTCGCGGCTGCGGACCGCGCTGGTGCTGGGAGGGATTTGCGCTGCGCTGGTCGCCGAGCGTTTCCTCGGCAACAGCATCGCCTGGCTCACCCTCGGGCTATTTGGGGCCGCATTCGTGGCGACCGCGTTTGGCCATCGCCGGGTGCGTCACAGTGCCGTCCGGCACGCCGTCTGGAAACACATCAAGTCCACCCACGTCGCGCGCTTGACCCATGACTGGGCAAACATTCCCCAACCGCCCGACATACCGAACGACCCGGAACACCCGTTCGCCGCCGACCTCAGTCTGACCGGCCCGCGTTCCGTACACCACCTCCTCGACACCAGCACCTCGTATGGCGGCTGCGCACGGTTGCGCACTTGGCTCTTGAAGCCCCTGAACACTGCCGACGCGGTGCGCGAGCGGCAGCAGATCATCCGTGAGCTGGCGCCGCTGGCGCGTTTCCGTGATCGACTCAACCTGCACGGCGTCCTGCTCGGCAGTCGGCCGCAGGAGAGGTGGTCCGCCGACAAGATCGTCGACTGGCTTCTGCAGGCGTCGTCGCCGCGGCTGACGCCGTGGGTGTGGGGCCTCGGTTTGCTGGCGCTTGCCAACCTCCTGCTCGCGGTTCTGTACGCCCTGGGTCACCTGCCGCCCGTGTGGCCTGCAACCTGGCTGGCCTATCTGGGCTTGTATACCTACAAACACCGCGAGGCCCGCAGCCTGTTCGCCGATGCCTACCAGCTTGAACGGGTGCTGCGGCATTTGCGCGCCGTACTGATCTACCTGGAGGGCTTCCCCTACGGCAGGACACCGCACCTTGCCAAGCTCTGCGAACCGTATTGGCGCGCCGCCAGCCGGCCGTCGGCGTCGGTGCGTCAGATCGTGCGCATCGCGGGCGCTGCCGGTGTGCAGCAGAGCCATCTGCTCGGCTTTCTGGTGAACGCTCTGGTGCCGTGGGACCTGTTCTTCGCCAATCGGCTGAACCGCTATAAGGCGTCGGCCAAAGCCACGCTGCCGGTGTGGATTCACACCTGGTACGACCTGGAGGCCCTGAACGCTCTGGCCACCTACAGCTACCTGCACCCCGACAATGCCTTTCCGGAGATCGTGCCGCAGACCCGACCCCTGCTGCAGGCGCGTGCCCTGGGACATCCTCTGCTGCCGGACGCCGAGCGCGTGCACAATGATTTCAGCTTCGAAGCGCCGGGCGACATCGCCCTGATCACCGGTTCCAACATGTCCGGCAAGAGCACCTTTCTACGTACTCTCGGGGTCAACCTGTGCCTGGCATACGCCGGCGCCGCGGTGCATGCCGAAAAACTGCGCACCGTGCCGCTGCGGCTGTTTACCTGCATCCAGGTCACCGATTCGGTGACCGATGGCATCTCGTATTTTTACGCCGAGGTGCGGCGCCTCAAGGCCTTGCTGGCCGCCCTGAACGCCGAGGACGAAGCGCCCTTGCTGTATCTGATCGACGAAATTTTCCGCGGCACCAACAACCACGAGCGCCTGGTCGGGAGCCGCGCTTACATCGAGGCCCTCGCCAGTGGCCGCGGTGTCGGCATGATTTCCACCCACGACCTGGAACTCGTCGGCACGGCCGCGGCCGTGCCGGGGATTCACAACTTCCATTTCCGGGAGGAGATTCGCGACGGCCGTATGGTCTTCGACTACCGGCTGCGGCCGGGACCTTGCCCGACCACGAACGCCTTGAAGATCATGCGCCTGGCCGGCCTGCCGGTAACCCCCGCGGCAGCGAGGGTTGCGGGCGATGGCGGCTGATGGCCTGCGGGAGACGGCATGCGGCGGGTGTTGGTCATACGCGGCGGGGCAATCGGCGATCTGATTCTCACCCTGCCGGCGGTTGGCGCCCTGCGGCTGGCCTTTCCGAGCGCCCGGATCGACGTCATGGGCGACGCCAAGCGGGCCTGTCTGGCGCGTCACCCTACCTATGCCGACGCCATCGCCGACGCCGAGCAATGGGAGCTGTACCGGTTGTTCGGCCATGAACCCCGGCTGCCGCAGCGACTGGCGACCTACCTGAGCGGGTTCGACCTGATTCTGTCCTACCTTCCGGCGCCCGACGCAACATTCACGGACAACCTCAAGCGGTACTGCCCCGGCGAGGTCATTGCCTGGCCGCCACAGCCGCGCACCGGGGTGCACGCAACGGACCACCTTCTGCAACCTGTGCTGCGATTTGTGGGCCGCACCCCGCCTGCCCAGCCCCGCTTCTATCCCAGTGCGGCGCACCAGCAAGCCGCTAACCGTTTCTGGCGATCGGCGGGTTTACCGGAACAGGGCGTGTTGGCGGTGCATCCCGGCAGCGGCGGGCGGCATAAGCTGTGGCCCTTGGAAGGCTGGCGGCAGGTGATGGCGTGGGCCGCCGAGGAAGGGATTCCCGGCGTGGTGATATGCGGACCGGCCGAGGAGGAACGATGCGTCGGTAGGTTACTGACTACCCTCAGCCCGTCGTGGAAGGTGTTGCGAACCGCTTCCTTGCCGGAGTTGGGGGCGATATTGGCGCGCTGTGCGGTTTTCGCGGGTCACGATTCCGGCGTCACGCATCTCGCGGCCGCCGTCGGCACCCGCACCCTGGCGTTGTTCGGACCCACCGATCCACAGATGTGGGGGCCGCGCAGTGAGCGGGCCTGCGTCATACAACCCGCGCTGCCGGGGCCGCTGGACCTGAACAACTTACCGATCAAGACGGTCATCAGGATGCTGAACACCCTGTTACGCGGCACGTCGGACTTTGTACCCTCCTGCTTGGGCCACACCCGCTTGCAAATCGGCCAATTTGTGAGGAGAGAGTATACCGCGACGCTTCGCCTCCGGCGAAAGAACGTCACCCCGGCGGAAGCCGAGGGCAGGCCTTGCAGGCCACATAAGGGTGATGAAAATGGCTCCCGGAGTGACCGCTGCCCCCCCTGACAAGGGGGGTTGGGGGGTACATGTTTGCTCCCAGGCGGGCCTCGTGCACGCCCCGCGAGTTCCCGCCTGCACGGGACAATGGGCACCCACAAGGGGCGCCCCTATGACGGTCGGGGGTGTTGCAGTGACTGGTTGGGACCTTCTTTAAATCACCCCGTCCTGACGCAGCTGGTCGATTTCGTCCGCGCAGTAACCCATCACCTGTCCCAGAACCTCGGCGGTATGCTCGCCCAGCAGCGGCGACGAGGTAATCTCGATCGCTGAATCCGACAGCTTCAACGGGCTGCCAACGGTCTTGAAGGAGCCGCGCTGCGGATGCGGCACTTCAACGATCATGTCGCGCGCCCGCAAGTGATCGTCCTCAAACAGGTCGGCGCTGTCGAGCACCGGACCGCAGGGCACGTTGATGGCGTTCAATTTCTCCATCACCTCGAACTTGGTGTAGTTCAGGCTCCACGATTCCACCAAACCGTACACCTCGTCGAGGCGCTGAAGGCGTGCCGCCGGGGTGGCATAGCGCTCGTCGTCGACGAGGTCCTCGCGCTCCATGGTGCGCAGCAGGGCGTCCCAGATTTGCGGCTGGAAGACCACGTAAATGTAGTCGTTTGGGCCGCCGGGCTTGCAGCGTAGGGCGGTGCCGGGATGCCCACCGCCCGAGGCATTGCCGGAGCGCGGCACCGCGTCGTCGAAGTGGGTGTTCGGGTACTCGGGCAGGGTGCCGCGCTGCAGCCGCTGGTGGTCGCGCATTTTCACACGGATCAGGTTGAGGACACTGTCCTGCATGGCCACCTCGACGCGCTGGCCCTGGCCGCTGTGGGTGCGTTGGAAGAGCGCTGCCAGGATGGCCGCCACCATGTGGATGCCGGAGCCCGAGTCGCCGATCTGCGAGCCCGTGCACAACGGCGGCCCGTCCGCCAGGCCGGTGGTGCTCATCGAGCCGCCCATGGCCTGGGCGATGGGCTCGTAAGCCTTGAAGTCCTTATTGGGGCCGTAAGAGCCGAAGCCTTTGATCGAGGCGTAGATGGCGCGCGGATTGACGGTCTGGATCGTCTCCCACGGGAAGCCCAGACGGTCCAGCACGCCCGGCCCGAAGTTCTCGACGACCACGTCGGAGGTCTTGAGCAGCTCGGTGAAGATCGTCTTTCCCTGCTCGTTCTTGAGGTTCAGGGTGATGCTGCGTTTGTTGCAGTTGAGCATGGTGAAGTAGAGGCTGTCGACGTCCGGCATGTCGCGCAGTTGTCCGCGGGTGATGTCGCCGCGTCCGGGGGGCTCCAGCTTCACCACGTCGGCGCCGAGAAATCCGAGAATCTGGGTGCAGGACGGACCCGATTGCACGTGGGTCATGTCTAGAATGCGCACGCCCTCCAGGGCCTTGTCTGCCATGTCTTGCTCCTTGCTTTCAAATTGCTAAACGTTGAAACGGATGGTCAGGACGTCGCCGTCCTGAACCGGATACATCTTGCCTTCGATGCGTAATTTGCCGGCCTCGCGGACCTTGGCCATGGAGCCGCTGGCCACCAGGTCGTCGTAATGGATGACCTCGGCGCGAATGAAGCCGCGGGCCAGGTCGGAGTGAATGACGCCGGCGGCCTGCTGCGCCACAGCGCCATGCGGGATGGTCCAGGCGCGCACTTCTTTTTCGCCGGCCGTAAAAAATGAACACAGGCCGAGAAGTGCGTAGGAGGCCCGGATGAAACGGTGGAGCCCCGATTCCTGCAGACCGAGATCCTGCTGAAAGAGCTCCGCTTCTTCGGGGTCGAGCTGGGCCATTTCGCTCTCGATCTGCCCGTATACGGTGATGATCTGCACGTCGTCATCCGCCAGCTTTTCACTGAAATCTCTGGCCAGTTCCCCGGCGACCGGGCGGCGGGTCTCGTCGAGATTGAGCACTACGAGTTGGGCCTTGCTGCTCAGCAAGCCAAAGCCGCGCAGAACTTTTTGCTCGTCTTCGCTGAACGGCAGACGACGCAGCGGGCATTCCGTTTCCAGAGCTTCCTGGCAGCGACGCAGCAACTGTTGCTCCCGTTGCAGGTCCGCCCGCTTCATTTTGCCGAGGTCCTTGGTAACCCGTTCCAGGCGCTTTTCCACCACGGCGAGATCGGCTAGCAAGATCTCGTTGTTGAGGTCATTGAAATCGCCCAACGGGTCAACGTCGTCGCCGAACACACCCAACACGTGGGCCAGGGCGTCGGCGTCGCGCATCAGGGTCATCAGGCTTTCGGCGAAATGCGCGCCCGCCTGGCCGGTCAGGACGGGATCGACAAACGACATCACGGCGGGCGTGGCCTTGCGGGGATTGTACAGGCCCGCCAGCGTTTGCAGGCGGGCGTCCGGGACTTCGACCACGCGGGTATCGCCCTTACCGCCGGCGCGCGAAGTCTGCCCGTCGGCGTTGGTCAGAGCGCGAAAAACGGTGGTCTTGCCACAGGAAGGGAGTCCGATGATGCCTATGTGCATGGGTCGATACCTTGCATGGAAGATGAGGCTGCATATAGCTTGTGCGCCGCGATGTAATCGGCCACCGGGGCGGGCACGAGGTCGTCGATGCGCAGACCCCGTTCGCACCGCTCACGCACTTCGGTGGCGGAAATCGCGTCGGCCTGCGGCGGCAATTCGCAGCTGTGGATGCGGTCGCGGTACGGCGTCAGAAGCGGGTCGTCCGGCAGGCTGAAAGCCCCTTGACGCGAGCAGACGATGAATTGAAAGGATTCGAACATACGTTTCAGAGCTGCTTCGGCGTCGTCGTAGTGCCAGGCAAGGATGCGTTCAGCGGCGTCGCGACCGGTGAGAAAATACACCTGCGGGCGCTGTGGGTAGACCGCCAGCAGACCCTCGTACATGTCAACGAACAGGCCGTGGGAACTGAGCCCCACGGCGGCATACGGGGCGTCCTCGACCGCCAATCGCATCATCTCCAGACGCTGCTCCAGGGAGGCGCCGAAGATCGTTTTGTGCGGCGGTACCTGCGGCAGCAGAAACAGCACCTCGTCGATGCTGAAACGCGTCATGGCGGCCTCGGCAACAGCCAGGTGCGCCAGGGTGATGGGATTGTAAGCGCCGCCCAGGACGCCCAAGCGAGTGGGCGCCGGTGCCGAGGCTTTCTTGCTGAGGGTAACGCGGGGCTGCCCCGGTGTCTGCGGATGCGGCGTCATATGGAAGGCGTCCCGGAGCGTCCTAATCCGCGGCATGGGTGACGTTCCAGAAATGCCCGACCGGCCCGTTGCCCTGCCCGATCGGATCGGCGTTTTGCAGGGCGCCGGTGAGATAGGCCTTGGCGCGGCGCACGGCCTCCAGAAGTGTGGCGCCGCGCGCCAGATAGGCGCAAATGGCGGCGGAAAAGGTGCAGCCGGTGCCGTGGGTGCTCGTGGTGTCAACGACCACGCTCTCCAGCAAGTCCATGCGGTTGCCGTCGTAAAACACGTCCGTCGCCTTGGTGATGGCGTGTCCGCCCTTCACCACCACGGCGGCGGCGCCGTGCGCAACCAGATGCTCGGCGGCGGCGCGCATATCGTCGAGCGTATGCACCTTGGTACCGGTCAATACCCCCGCCTCCGCCAAGTTGGGGGTCACGACGGTGGCCAAGGGGATGACCTCGTTTTGCAAGCTGGCCTCGGCGTCGGGCTGCAGCAGGCGGTCGCCGCTGGTGGCAACCATCACGGGGTCCACCACCAGAAACGGCAGGTTGGCGGCCCGAACGGCGGCAGCCACTGCTCGAATTATATCGGTTGAAAACAGCATGCCGGTCTTGGCGGCGCCGATGGGAATGTCGGACGCCACGGTGCGAATCTGGGCCGCCACGACGTCGGCATCAATGGCCTGCACGGCGTCAACGCCGCAGGTATTCTGCGCCGTAATGGCCGTGATGGCACTGGTGCCGTACACGCCGAGGGCCGCAAAGGTCTTCAGGTCGGCCTGGATACCGGCGCCGCCGCCGGAATCCGAGCCGGCGATGGTGAGGGCCGTGGCTACCATGGTGCTATGATCCTTCCTTCCCGAACACCGCATCCATTAGCATCTTGAGGTAATGGCTGGCGGTGGGGTCTCAATGCAGGTAGAGGGAGCCGATGGGCTTGAAGCAGGCGGCGCATCTCCAGGAGGCGCATGGACATCCTGATGAGGTAGGACCTCATGCCCCTGCCGTGCCACGCTTCGTCCACGTCGCTCAGCGTGCAGGTGTCCTTGAAGGCGCCGCCGGCCGCTTCCGAGCCGATGGGCGCGGCGTAGTTGCGGTTCGAGTTGAAGGGCGGGGCGAGGTAGATTAGATCAATGGACTCGGCGTTCATGCCGCGCATGATGTCCAGGTTGTCGCCTGTCCACATCGTGCGGTTCTGCCAGTTGGGTTGCATCAGGTTTCCTCTGCACTGGCTGCAATAAAGTTCACGAAGGCAGAACAAGCAACCAGCATGAATTTGGCCAAGTCGAAACCCACCTCCGTTCCTTCAGACACAAGGCCGTGCCGTATTCCGCTTGGACCTGACGTATATCCATAGAGCGTGGAAAAGGCTTTTTTAAGTGGCGCAGGCAACCCACGCTCCCTTTGCAAGCTGGTGAGAAGTACCCCTAAAGTTGCTGTTTCATCCCTCATAGTTATCCGAGCCTGACTTTCAACAGCAGAAATGGACTCTTTGATTGAGTTTCTGTAATCAGGTGTCTTTCGGTCGGAAAGCTTTTCCAAGGCATTGCGTATATGGACAGCAGGCCCCTCTCTCTCCTCTATGGCAGAGTCAATTGTTTCAATCTCCAGGTCGTTTGTAATGGGCGCAATGCGCCCACCCACAAACCTGTATGCGGCTCGTTCGCGTTCGAGCGTTACGTTGCACGCTTCCATGAAGGGGCCTGAACTCATGCGGGGACACTGAATCCCTACAAATTCGAGAAAGTCATAAACTTCATACCAATCGCTTCCATCAAATCGGCTTCTAAACGCATTCAGCCATAAATACCAGTTATAACCAGGCTCGGGACTGTAGGGGTTCTTGAACTTGTTGAAATCGTCTCTCCTTTCTTTGAAGTGCCCTTGCCAAAGATTCTCACAGAAACTCGCCATATATTGGGTGTTCCGGCCGAGCGGATACCGATCCCATACATGCTGAAGAAACGCATTCCACAGGCCGTTCTTAAGCGCTGCGTCCATGGATTCAATTTGCATCGCTTTGCGCACATATCCGCATCGTTCTGAAAAAGGCCTGTCGTTTTCCTGAGTCATGATTCCTCCCTCCCACAATAGACCCCTACCTCCCGGCCTTGTCGGCGGCGCGACGTTGGCTGTGTGGGGCAATCCGGCAGCCTGGCAGTCTGTGGCCAATCCGGGGCGTTCTAACAAGTCCTATTTGGACTATTAGGTAACCCCCTGGGAACGTAGCTTCTCAAGCAATTCTTCATGCGTTCCCGCGCCTTTGAGCGAATTGCAGGTGCCACACAGCAACTGCAAATTGTCGATATGGTCCGGGCCGTCGTTGGTTCTCGGCGTGATGTGGTCTAGGGTCAGGTTGCGGAAGTGAAACAGCACGCCACAGCCGTTGCACCGGCCTTCTTGCCAGCCGTACAGAGTGTGCTTTTCGTCGATGGGGCGTGGGCGTTGGATGTCGAATAACCATGGTCCCCTTTCCTCCTGCTTTTGCCCCGTTATCTCCTTCAGCTTCCCTCGTTCCCGCTCTTCCCCTTCCCGTCTCGTCTTTTCATCCTGCCACCACACTACCTTTGCCTCTTCCAATCTCCTTTCTTCTTCTGCCTGCCGCTCCGCCTCCATCTGAAGTTGTTTTAGCTCCTTTGCCTTTCTTCGCTTCTCTCCCCACCTCGATATCACGGCCGCCGCTAGTGAGAGGGCTATCCCAACTATCCCGAGGATGACCACTTCTCTCCAAGGTGACGGCATGACTGCTACGAATAGCGGCAGTATCGACAGTATGGATCCAATCCCAACAGCAAGCATCAGCAGGACGAACTTCGTCACTCTTCCTAATCTCCCAACTTCCGCCAAGCCCCTTTGTCGCCTCATTCATCCTTCGGGGTCGGGGGACCGAGCGGATGGATGATAAAATCGTCATTCAAGTGATCGAAATGCACACCTGACGATTTGAACATCGCTTTGAAAAGGGTCACGAGATTGTTGTTGTTTCGATCCACACGATACTTTTCTAAGGCATCAATCACGGGTGGAGAATCGTCAAATGCGACAAACGCTTCATTGAGAGCGATGTACGGCTCACCGCTGTTTCTCCATATCCAAGGAGGCACAAGGAGGTACCGATAGCCGACAGATCGGGCGAGAACGTCTCGCTTCCACTGTAGCCGGTAGCGTTTTTTCTCAAGCCGCGAATTGAGATACACCGCAAGGAGCGTGCCGATCGAAGCAAGGACTGCGCCGACCAAACCCGATAGCAGCGAAACAATAACCGTTTCCACTCCCCCATTCTCCCCGACTTGTAGAGTCGGCGACTGGCGCGGTGGCGGTAGGCGCTCCACCGCACAATTCTCGCCCCTAATGACGACATAGACCTTGCCTCAAAACGGTAGGGCGAATCCCGTCTGAAAGGGCTGCCGTCAGGTCCTGAGTGGAGCATGGGTGAGGGATTCTGCGTCGCCGCGGCCCGCAACCGGAAGCCGCTGTAGCATGAATGCCGTTAGAGTAATTTCAGGTACAAACCTTACGACGACGCCTAAATCCTGAAGAGCCTACGAATCAGACTCTGATAACTGTGCCTTGAGCGCCTGGAAGCCGGCTTCGGTCAGCCCGGTGGCGGCCTCGATGACCTCCCACGTCACGCCGACCCGCAAAAAACCCTCCACGACTTCGACTTGGGCTTCCGTCCGCCCTTTCGCCAAGAGTTCTTCCGCATACGTCATGCTCTCTCCTTCTCGCTCGAGTCCATGGCGTCTGAGCGCCTCCCTGAACGTCTCGATCACCTCGTACTCCTGTGTCGCCATCAGGTACACGAAGAATCGGCGGAGTTCATCGACCCCGCTGCCGGCCTGGCTCAGTGACAAAGCCCAGCGCGCCGCCCAGTCCAGTGCCGCTTCCACGTTGCGGCCGAACGCGACCATCATCAGCAACTGGGCGATGCGGCCCTTGATGCCGCCGGTGACTGTCTCGGGTTCCAGGGTCGTCTGGTCCATCAGTTCGTGGGTGAACCGCGGTACCCACGGCCAGGAGCGTGCGGCTTCGGGAAACAGATCGGCAAACTCCGTCGAATAATTCCAACCGCGCTCGCCCTGATAGAATACCACCGGCACGATAGGCCGCAACTCGTGCCGGTCTGGACCGCCACGCAGATCGCCTTCCCAGATGCGGCAGCAATACCGCAGCAGCCGCAGGCGAATCCACGGGTCGGGTGACGACTGGTGCTCGAAGAGCATATACATCGACACGGGTTGTCCGGTGCTGGTGTGCTGTACCTCGTAGAGCAGGTCGGACTGGCTTTCGCGTAGGTCCTCGTCGATGAAGGTGCCCTCGACCAAGGTCAGGGTCCTCCAATCGAAGCTGTTGCGGACGGTGTCGGGCAGTGCTGCCTGCAACAGGCTGGCGGCCTCGCCGGCGTCGGAGAAAACGGCTCGGAAAAGCCTGTCGTGAGGTTGGTAAATGTCGGCCATGACCGCGGGCGTCTAATTTATGAAATGATCAGCGGTTAGCAGCCGGCGCGGATCCGAATGGCTGCCCCTTGCTCATGGGTGACAGCGCGCGCAACCGCGCCACTTTTCCCACCAATGCATCGACTACGATGTCGATTTCCTCGGCCGTCGTGGAGCGCCCGAGGCCGAAGCGGATGGAGGCGTTGGCGAGAATGTCGTCCATGCCGATGGCCCGCAGAACGTAAGACGGTTCGTCCGAGCCGGACGAGCACGCCGAGCCCGCCGACAGCGCCGCGACGTGCTGCAGGCTGAGCAGCAGCGATTCGCCCTGGACGGAGGCGAAGCTGACGTTCAGGTTGCCGGGCAGCCTGGGTTCGGCGTGGCCGTTGAGATAAATGTCGTCGATGCGCGCCGTCAGTCCTTCGTGCAGCCGATGCCGCAGGCCGCGCAGGCGGATGGCCTCGGGCTCCCATTGCGCCTGGCACACCTCGCACGCCTTGCCGAAACCGACGATGCCGGGGACGTTGGCGGTGCCGGAGCGCAACCCGCGTTCTTGTCCGCCGCCGTCAATCATCGGGTGCAGGCGGATCCGCTCTGGGTGCGTCTTGCGCACGTACAGTGCACCGACGCCCTTCGGGCCGTATATCTTATGGGCGGAAATGGACATCAGATCGACACGCAGGTCATCCACGTTGCAGGCGATTTTGCCGACGCCCTGCACCGCGTCGCTGTGAAACAGCACGCCGTGCTCTCTCGCCACGGCGCCGATGTCGGCAAGGGGGGCGATGGTGCCGATCTCGGCGTTGACGTACATCACCGAAATCAGGATGGTGCGCGGCGTGATGGCTCGGCGCACGTCCTCGGGATCCACGAGGCCGCCGCGGTCCACCGGCACGTAGGTCACGTCGAAACCCTCGGCTTCGAGCGCCTGGCAGGCGTCCAGGATGGCGCGGTGCTCGGTGGTGGTGGTGATGATGTGATTGCCCCGATCCTGGTAGGCGCGGGCGATGCCCTTCAGGGCCAGGTTGTCCGACTCGGTGGCGCCGCTGGTGAAGACGATTTCCTCCGGCCTGGCGTTGATCAGAGAGGCCACCTGCTCGCGCGCCTGGTGCACGGCTTCCTCGGCCTCCCAGCCGTAGGCGTGGGTGCGGCTGGAGGCGTTGCCGAACTTGTCGGTCAGGTACGGCATCATGGCCTCGAGCACGGCGTCGTCGAGCGGCGTGGTGGCGTGGTGGTCGAGGTAGATGGGGCGCGGTGTCATGACGATGTCTCCTCCGCCTCGGGCGGCAGCGATGCGGCGACGATCTCGGCGATGTCCTGCACCCGCAGGCTGTCCTCCACGCCCTTGGCCTTGACGCCGTCGGCGAACATCTGCATGCAGAACGGGCAGCCGGTGGCCACCACGTCGGCGCCGGTTTCGATGGCCTGCTCGGTGCGGATGTGGTTCACCCGCTGACCGATGTTGACCTCCATGAAGGCGTGACCGCCGCCGGCGCCGCAGCACAGCCCGCGCCGTTGGTTCCACTCCATCTCCCGCGTCTGCAAGCCGGGAATCGCGTCCAGAGCCTGACGCGGCGCGGCGAACACGCCATTGTGCCTGCCGAGGTAGCAGGCGTCGTGGTAGGTCACCTTGTCGCGGCTGGCCTGGGTGGGGGTGATGCGCCCGGCGGCGAGCAGCTGATCGATAAGCTGGCTGTGGTGCATGACCTCGAAGTGGCCGCCGAACTGCGGGTACTCGTTCTTCAACGTGTTGAAGCAGTGCGGACAGTGGGTGACGATCTTGCGCACGTTGTGGGCTTGCAGGGTGGCGATATTCTGCTGGGCCAGCAGTTGAAAGAGGTATTCGTTGCCCAGGCGGCGTGCCGGATCGCCCGTGCAGGTTTCGTCCTGCCCGAGGATGGCGAAGCTGACTTCGGCGCGTTTGAGAATGGTCGCCAGTGCCTGGGTGACCTGGACGTTGCGTTCGACCAAGGCGCCGGTGCAACCGACCCAGAAGAGGTATTCGGCGTCGGGATGATCGGCGATGAACGGAATGTCGAGACCCTCGGTCCAACTGGTGCGGGTTTCCTGGGTGCCGCGCCACGGGTGCCCGCGCTGCTCCAGGCTGCGCAGCGCCGCCTCGGCGGTCTCCGGCATGCGGCCCTGCTCGAGGACCAGGTTGCGGCGCATGTCAACGATGGTGTCCACGTGCTCAATGCCAACCGGGCAGTTCTCCTCGCAGGCACCGCAGGTGGTGCAGGACCACAATACGTCCTCCGAAATGACGTCACCGATCATCGACACGCCGTTGGGTTCGTCACCGCGCAAGACGGCGGCGGCCGTGGCGTTCATGTGCCGCTGCAGGTCCAGAATGACGAACTTCGGCGACAACGGCTTGCCGCTCAGCCACGCCGGACAGTTGTCCTGGCAGCGCCCGCAGCGGGTGCAGGCGTCCAGGTCGAGGAGCTGCTTCCAGGTGAAATCGGCCAGGTTGGCGGCGCCGAAGCGCACACTCGCCATGGCTTCTTCGTCGCCTTCGAGCGCCTTGTCCAGATTGGCGATGGGCGCCAATTCGCCGTTGGCGCGGAATTTGTGCAGAAACAGGTTGGCAGGGGAGAAGACGAGGTGGCTGAGCTTGGAAAAGCCGATGTAGGTCAGGAACCCGAAGGTGATGACCATGTGCGCCCACCACCATACGCGGTGCCAGAAGAGGAAGAGGTTTTCGCTGACACCCAAAGCGGTGAACACCAGGGCAATCAGTGCACCCACCGGCGACCACACCGCCCAGCCGGGGTGCTGTTGCAACTCGGTACCGCCGATGCGGGCGCCCTCGACCACGAAACCGCTGAGCAGCACGGCGATGAACCACACGAGCACGATGAGGTCTTCGCGGCGGTTGTCCAGGCCGCTGGGCTGGATGACGTAGCGCCGCCAGGTGAGGCCGGCCACGCCAACCAGGCACAGGAGGCCGAACAGGTCCAGGGTGAGGGAAAAAACGAGGTAGAAGGGGCCGTGCAGGAATTCGATGCCCAGGTCTTCGTGCACCGCCACCATGAGAGTGCCGATGAACAGCACCACGAAGCCGATGTACATGCAGAAATGCAGCACCCCCGGCCATTCGCGCAGCGTCTTTTTCTGCCCGAGGCCGTAGACCAGCATGGCCTTGCAGCGCCGCCACACGTCCGTCAGGCGGTCTTCCGCACGGCCCTGCATCCACAGCCGATAGCGTCGGTAAAGGGCCCAGCCGAGAATGCCGAAGGACACCGCCATGAAAGCGTAGACCCATTCGCCGCCAACGATGTTGCCGTATATCTCGCGTGTCGGCACCATGCGGTTTTCCTCTCGGCGGGCAGCCGCCTAATGTGCGGGTGCCTTGCCCTCGGCGATGTTTTCGGGCACGCCGTCGCCCAGCAGCAACTCGCGCGAATAGATGAAATGCTCGCGCTTCTCGGCGGCCAGGGCGAAGATGCCGGTATCCATGCGGATGGCGTCACACGGACAGGCCTCGACGCACAGGCCGCAAAACACGCAGCGTAGTTCGTCGATAGTGAAGGAAGCCGGGTGTTTTTCCACCGTCGGGTCGCTGTGCTCGGCGGCGACGATATGGATGCACAGGGCCGGACACGAAGTGGCGCACAGCATACAGGCGGTGCAGCGGGGCGAGCCGTCTTCCTTGCGCGTCAGACGGTGGCGCCCACGGTAGCGCTCCGACACGTAGGTGGGTTTTTCCGGGTATTGCTGCGTGACCGTGTGGCGCTGCCGCAGCACGTTGATCCAGAAGTGGCGCGTTGTGACCAGCATGCCGCGAAGAATTTCAGGAAGGTAAAGCCGCTGCCAGAACGTAAGCTTGCGCATAGTGTGTCAACTCTCGCTGGAAATAAGGCAACCCTGATCGCCGATGACGGCATTATCGACGCCGTAGCCGGGAATGGTGTCGGCGATGTCCGCCCAGACCGCTTCGTGATTCGGGTAATTCCAGTCGGCCCCGAGCAGATTGGCAAGCCGCCTGTAGATGCGCCAAGCCGGCTGCGAGGCGCCCGGCGGTGCGAAGGCGGCGTTGATGCGCTGAATCCGACCCTGAAAATTGGTGAAGGTGCCGTCGCGCTCGACGTACGCGGCTGACGGTAACAGCACTTGCGCTGCCTCGTGGCCCGGACGCATCGTTGAGCCTTGTACGATCAGGCCCTGCAGTTTTGCCGCCAGGCGCGCGAAGGTTTCGGCGCCAAAGACGGCCTTGAGATCAACGTCGATGGCGACCAACATCTCAATTGTGCCGGCTTCGATGGCAGCGACCAGTTGCGTCAGATCATCCGGGGAAGCGGGCCCCGCCAGGCCCATGTCCTGGGCGCCGCGCGTGTTGGGGTTCTTGTCGGCACGCAGCAGAAATCCATCCTCATCGCCAAGCTCGCCGACAGTCATGGCTACCCGGCATCCGGGCAGCATCTCGGCGGTCAGTCTGGCCAACAGATAGCAGTCCTCATTGGTGCCCTGCGGGGCGGCCAGCACCGCAATGGTGGCAGGGTCGCGCTCTCGCAGCAGGTCAGCGGCACGCGCCAGAGCCTCTTGCATTGCGGCCGGCGCAAGTTCGCCCGTTTCGTCCTGCACGGCAGGCTGCGATAGCCTGTTGTCGTGCAGCGATTTGTATCCGAAGCGCCCGGCGTCGCACATCCAAGTGTCGTTGACTTCATCGTTGCGGCGCGGTTTCAGGCGATACACCCGCCCGTCGTGGTGGTGCACGCTGGTGTTGCAACCGCGTGCGCAGCCCGGGCACACCGACGGCGTCTCCTGCAGGAACCACACGCGAATCTTGAAGCGGAAATCCTTGCTCGTCAGGGCGCCGACGGGGCATATGTCCACGGTGTTGCCGGCGTAGGGATTGTCCAGTTGCTTGCCGGGAAACATGGCGATCTGGGCGCTGTCGCCGCGCTCGAAAATGCCGAGTTCGTTGGTGTGCGTCACCTCGTCGCAGAAGCGCACGCAGCGGGTGCACAGGATGCAGCGTTCGGAGTCGAAGACGACGTCGGGACCGAAATCGACCACCTTGCGGCCGTGGACCTTTTCTTCCTGGAAGCGGCTCTGGTACAGGCCGTACGACATGTAGTAATCCTGCAAGCCGCACTCGCCGGCTTGGTCGCAGATGGGGCAGTCGAGCGGGTGGTTGATGAGCAGGAATTCCAGCACCCCGCGGCGGCCCTCGACGACTTTCGGCGAGTTGGTGTACACGACCATGTCGTCGGCCACCGGGGTGTTGCAGCTGATTTCGAGCTTGGGGCGGCCTTCGAGCTCGATCAGGCACATACGGCAATTGCCGGCGACGCTGAGCTTGGGGTGGTAGCAGTAGTGGGGAATGACGATCCCCGCCTCGTGCGCCGCCTGGATAATGGTGGCGTCGTCCCGCGCGGTAATTTCCTTGCCGTCAATCGTCAGCTTTTTCGCCATGGTTAAATCCTAGGGTAGGTCGGGTACGGATGTTAGCCGCTCATGGAGGTCCACAGGCCAATCGCTCCCAGATTGACCAGGGCGATGGGGATCAGGTACTTCCAGCACATGCCCATGAGCTGGTCGACACGCAGGCGCGGCAGCGTCCAGCGAATCCACATCATCACGAAGACGAGGAACAACGTTTTCGAGAGGAACCAGAACGGTCCGGAGATCACGTCGGGGACGAAGTCGATGGGGATGATGCCGGAGAAACCGCCGAGGAAGAGCACCACGACGAGGGCGCTGGCCACGAACATGTTGGCGTATTCGGCAAGGAAGAAGAGGGCCCAGCGAAAGCCGCTGTACTCGGTGTGGTAGCCGGATACCAGCTCCGACTCGGCCTCTGCCAAGTCGAACGGTGTGCGGTTGGTTTCCGCCAGTGCGCCGATGTAAAGTGCGATGGCAGCAAGGAAGCCGAACGGGAAGCAGCGCCAGATGAACCAGTTCCAGACGCCGCCGCTCTGGGCCAGACTGATTTCCACCGTGCTCAGCGACCCTGCCATCACCACACCGGCGAGCAAGGACAGGCCGACTGGAATTTCGTAACTCACCAACTGCGCTGCCGACCGCATGGCACCGAGCAGCGACCATTTGTTGTTGGACGCCCAGCCCGCCATGATGATGCCGATGACCACTACCGTCGAGATGCCGTAGATGAACAAGACCCCAATGTTCAGGTTGGAAACGATGATGACCTGGCTGAACGGCAACACGACGAAGGACATGAAGGTCGCCCCGAAAATCAGCAGCGGGGCGATTTTGAACACCGGCTTGTCGGCCATTGCCGGGATGATGTCTTCCTTGAGCAACAGCTTGAGCCCGTCGGCAATGGACTGCGCCCAGCCGTGCCAGCCGCCCACCCGCATTGGGCCCAGGCGGTCCTGCATGTGAGCCGACACCTTGCGCTCCAGCCAGACGAGAAACATGGTGAGGATGGAAATAACCACTAATAGGATCGCGGCAACGTGTAGCAGGGCAATGGTGTACCAGGGAATCCAGGTCCAGGAAGCCGTGAAAGGCAGGACAAACTCGGCAACCGCGCGCATCAGCCACGCCACCCATTCGATCAGCACACACCTCTCCTTACGTCACGCCGTTGTCACCGGCACCAGGCCGCGCGGCCTTACCACTGGGTTGGCTGTTTGATCCATTCCAAGTCGCCTTTGCCCCAGGCGTAGACCAACCCGACCACCAGAATGGCCAGGAAAATGAGCATCTCGATAAGCACGAAGGGGCCGGCGCCTTTGAGGATGACGGCCCAGGGGAAGATAAACACGGTTTCGATGTCGAAAATGAGGAAGATGAGGCCGATGACGTAAAAGCGGGGGTTGAAGCGCACGAAACCGGTACCGCTGGATTCCTCGCCGCATTCGTAGGGCAGGAGCTTTTCTTCATGCGGGTCGGCCGGGCGAATGAGACTGCTGACGAAGAGGTTCACGAGGACGAACAGGCAGCCGACGATCAGGAACCAGAAGGCGTTGTAGAAACCGTCAAACATGGGCGGTGCTCTCCATACGGATACCGAAAGCGGAGGAGGGGCAACGTCGGATGAGTGGGCAAGAACGCTGAAGCCCCCAGAGCGCCGGGGCGTTCGTGGGGGCTGGTGTCAGGCGCGGGTTAGTGGAACGACTGTCCGCAGCCGCACGTCGTCTTGGCGTTGGGATTGGTGATTTTGAAGCCAGATTCCATCAAGCCGTTGATGTAATCGACTTCGGCGCCGGCGAGGTACAAGGCGCTTTTCATGTCGACGAGGACTTTGATGCCGTTGCTGGTCAACACCTTGTCGCCGGGATTCTGCTCGTCTTCGAGGCCCATCTGATATTGCAGGCCCGAGCAGCCGCCCCCAACAACCCGCATGCGCAGCGCGTGTTGAGAATCGGGGGCCAACTCCTTGATCTTTTCGGCGGCGGCTTCCGTGATGGTGATCATCTGACTTCTCCTTAATGACGCGGACAGTGTGAAAAGGGGGTTTGTTGGGTCGCCCTGAAACCACGTGTGCGGCGTGAACAGCGCATGCCGCCGGGAATTTGCGAAGTGTAGCACACCGGATGGCGAATTCAAATAGCCGCGTGGGTTCGCCCGCGACTCCGCTTTCTTGCCGCAAGGGGCTGAAAGGACAGTTGCGGCTCCCTCTCCCCTCAGTAGGAGAGGGTTGGGGTGAGGGGGAAATCCGCAGTGAGACGCTATCAAAGCACGTGCATTCGGCCGTCGTGTTATGGTAAGAATTCAGGGTTCTACATCGTTGACACATGCACAGTTCGGGAGGCGGAAACGGATGTTGCGAAGCGGTTGGATGCTGGTGGGCGCGGCAATGTTGCTGCAGGCGAGCGGCTTGGCATACGCCCAGAGCGAGCCGGACAGAGTGGTGGAGCAGTACATCGCGGCGTTGTCGCGGGGTCGGTTTGCCGACGCCCGCACCCTGACGCTGGAAAGCGCCAACATGGATGGGTCGATTTTTGGCAACTGGCTATTTGGCGCGCGCGGTGCCGGGCTCCCCACGGCGACGGCGGATTTGTTCCTCAGCCAGAAGTTCGTGCAGACGTTCCGCTACACCATCACCGGTACGACGCCGGTTGGCGAGAATCAGGTATACGTGACGGCGATTCGGTCCTCGCCCGACGTGGCGCACCTGTACGAATGGGCGGTGCTGCCGAAGCAAGGCGCGGAGCCGTATGAGATCATTACGGCAATCGATACCTATCTGACCACGGTGAATTTTCCCATGGAGGAGTCGCGGTTGCGGTTTACGCTCATCCGCGAGGTCGACATATGGTTGATCAGCGCGATCATGGACGCCAGATTCGCCCGTTTGCGGCAGGTTCCCGGCAGTCAGGTGGCGCGCGCACCGGCTGGTCAAGCGGGCGCCACGGCTCCGCAGCCGGGGACCGGCGCGCCGCAACCGCCGCCTCAGGAACCCCTCGTCACGACAACCTCGACGGATGTCGGTCGGCTCCTGTCCGACGCCCAATTTCACGCTACCTTGCAGGGATTCAACGATACCTTCCGCGCCCCTTCTCAGGTCAACGCTGCGGCCGCCGAGTCGGAGCCCAAAAAGCAGCGCTTCTGGAAACGCCTGGCGCAGCGTCTGAAGCTAAAGAAACAAGCGGTCCAGGTCGTCGACGCGGACTTGGAAAGGTATTTCCAGAACATCCGCGAGGCGATCAGCCGCTACACGGTCGATAACAACAACGTCCCGCCGGATGAGACCTTGATCCGTGACTGGCAAAGCCTGCGCCAGCTTGTCTCGCAACACGGCAGAAAGCGCCGCCAAATCCCGGACAGCGAATCCGCGGCCGGCTTTCGGTTCGTCAACTATATCCGCGACGCCGAGGGCTACGTTCTCCAGGTCGAATTCCACTCGCCCCAGGCCGGCTTCACCCACGCCGAAATCACCCCGTACCGTGTTACCCGCACCTATTGACCTGTTTTTCTTCTCCGAGGCCACCGTCATTCCCACGCAGGTCGGGTGCACGCGGCGTCACCCGGCCCTCGCCCTGCACGGCGCACGGCCCACCGACCCCCTGACACGAGGTTCCACCACATGACACTCTTGAGAATTCACCGCATTCTCATCAGCAGCGGTATTGTCGTTTGCCTGCTGCTGGCCATTCGTCTCGGCTGGCGCGGCGAGCACGCCAGCTGGCTGGGAATGGTGTTGCGAATCGGCGTCCCGCTGCTCGCCGCCGCTCTGCAGGCGTACTACCTGTACCACATCCGCGGGCGTCGATAACGGAACGCTGCCAGGGATTCGCGACCGCAATCTGACGGGGGCCTCGGGCGATGGTCGCCTCGCTGGCGCGAGATACCGGCTATTACGATCGGGACGGCTGCTATGCCAAGGACGAACCCGCACGTATGGCCGCGAGCGCCTGGGGCGGGTAAGGCCGCCGGAACTGACTCCTCCCGCTGTGAAAGGGTCTGATTGATTTCACGTCCCAAATAGGGAAATTCTGCAGTTCCCGTATCGGGACACTCGGCTTTGGTGCCCATATGGGATCATGCTATCGTACTCGTCATGAGGCTCATCGCGCTGGCAACGCTGAAGCCCTTCAGCGACGCGGATCCCGCCCATGCCGACGCCCGCGAGCCGGTAATGGCGTGGTACCGCCAGGTCAAGGCCGCCGACTGGGGCAGCCCCGCCCAGGTCAAGCGGGGCATCCGCAGCGTCAGCATCCTCAAGGACGGCCGGGCGATGTTCAACGTCGCCGGCAGCAAGTACCGCATCGTAGTGTGGATCAATTTTCCCTACCGCGTCGTCTACATCCGGTTCATCGGCAGCCACCGGGACTACGACGCCATCGATGCCCAGACGATTTGAGGGCCGAGCCATGGATATCGCACCGATCAAGACCAAGCGGGACTACCAGCGGACGCTGAAGGAGATCGAGGGCCTGATGACGGCGAAGCGCAACACGCCGGAGGGCGACCGTCTTGATGTCCTGGTGACGCTCGTCGAGGCCTGGGAAGCCAAGCACTACCCGCTCGATCTTCCCGATCCGGTCGCCGCGGTCCGTTATCACATGGAACAGAACGCGCTGGCGCCCAAGGACTTGGTGCCTTACATCGGCAGCCGCAGTCGGGTCTACGAGGTTCTCAACCGCAAGCGCCCGCTGAGCCTGAAGATGATCTGGCGGCTGCACCAGGGGCTGGGCATCCCGGCGGAATCGCTCATCAAGACCGACCCGCGCACGACGGACGACGAGGCGGCAAGACCGAGACCCCACCCATGAAAACCGCGATCCTGTAGGGCGCCGGTTCGTCGTTGCCGGCCGGATTTCCGTCCACCCAAAAGCTGACCGACTTGTTTTTGTCCGGTACTGGTGTCGAGAGACACTCCAGCGGTTCATACCAACTTGCAGGCGGCGCAGCACCGATGAGGACCGCGACCGCTTTGTCCACCAGGCGCGAAGAGAAGGCATGACGCTGAGCGCGTGGCTGAGGAGCGCTGCCCGTCAGCGGCTCGAAGAACAACAGCGAACCGACCCCTTCAAGTCATCAGAGGACCTCGAAAGGTTCTGCCGCGGCTGCGACGCGTTGGAAGGTCCAAAGGTGGAATTGGAATGGGACGAACACCTGGACGTCATCAACGAATCGCGTATTTCCCCTTCACCCCGACCCCTGGATCAAAGCCTGCCCCGGACCTGATCCGGGGTGCGGGGCAGTGCGCAAACCGAACATCGTTTACAAACGAGCCCGGCGCTCCGCCTCCCGGAATTTCAGTCTTGTGATTGCGGCGGCCGCTTGCAAACCTGCTGTTACAACAAGAAGGAGGCGCCGCGAACAAGGTTGCGATGCCGTTCGCGGTCGAGGAGGAAGCGCATCATGAGGTGCGGGAACTGGCGGTGGGGTGCCTTGGGAAGATCGGGTTGGCCCTGGCCAAGCCGACCCATGGTGAGGGTTCGGCAATGGGGGAGATGGGTTGAGAGGAGGTCGGCAGCGGCACGCGCGGGGCTGGCCTCGTGGGCGAGCAGGATGAAGGTCGGCAGGGTCAGGCTGGACAGATGTGTGGCGAGGGTGGAATCAAGCGGTGGAGCCTTGGCCGCCGAGCCGGGAAGGTCCACGAGGAGGAGGGCTTCGAGAGCTTCGGGACGACGGCGGGCGACCTGCAAGGCTGGCATCCAGGCGGGAACAGGGCTGGCCAGGTAGACGCGCTCCAGATGCAGGGCGTCGAGAAGGGCGGATAGGTATTCGGTGGTCGGTTGCGGCTGGCAAAACTCGTAAGCAATGACGTGGCAAAGCTCGCCGAAGAGGGGCATGTGGGGCAACCAGGCGGCGATGCCCTCGGGGCCGGGAAGCAGGAGAAGGGGGAAGCCGTCGCCGGCGGATTCATAGGAAATCAGAGCGCCATCCGGGAGCTTCAGGTGTGGCATAGGGGTTCTCGTCTACCGGTCCGCGACGGCTTTGACTTGGCTCAGGTCCGTCAGTCCGCCCAACACCTTTAGCACGCCGTCCTGCAACAGGGTGGTCATGCCCTGCTGCCGGGCCAGGGCCGCAATGTCGGTCACCCGGGCGCGCGACTGAATAACGTGCCGGATGTCATCACTTGCCACCAGCAACTCGTGCACTGCAACGCGGCCTTTGTAGCCCAGTCCTTGGCACAGCTCGCAGCCTTTGGCGCGGTAAAGGGTGGCGTCCGCCGGCCCCGGCGCGTCCAGGTCGGCAAAGGCGTCCTCGCCGTACGCCTGCCGCAGCGCTGCCCACGCCGTCTCGTCCGGCTGATACGTCTCTTTGCACGCCGGGCACAGGGTGCGCACCAGCCGCTGCGCCAGAACCGCCACCAGCGCGTCGGCGAAATTGAACGGATCAAGCCCGATGTCCAGCAGCCGCGTCACCGTCTCCGGGGCGCTGTTGGTGTGCAGGGTCGAAAACACCAGGTGCCCGGTCAGCGACGCCTCGATGCCGACGTGAGCGGTTTCGGCGTCACGCATCTCGCCGACCATGATGACGTCCGGGTCGGCGCGCAGAAACGACCGCATGGCAGCCGCGAAGGTGAAGCCGATGCGTGGCTGCACCTGCACCTGCCGCAGGCCGTACTGGGTGATTTCGACCGGGTCCTCCGCCGTCCAGATCTTGCGCGACGGCTCGTTGATGGCGCCGAGCGCGGCGTGCAGCGTGGTGGTCTTGCCCGAGCCGGTGGGCCCGACAGCCAGGACGAGGCCGTAGGGCTTGCGGATGGCCGCCTCGAACGCCGCCAAATTGCGGGGCGTCATGTTCAGGGCCGACAGCGGCAGCGGCTCGCTGGCGGTGAAAATTCGCAGCACCGCGTCCTCATCGCCGCTGGCCACCGGTACCGTGGCGATCCGCAACTCGATGTCCCGTCCGGTAGGCAGGCGGAACTTGATTTTGCCGTCCTGCGGCTTGCGGCGCTCGGCGATGTCGAGTCGCGCCATGATTTTCAGCCGGGATACCAAGGCGCGCCGGTAGCTCGGCGGGATGCGTTGGTACTCCCGGCAGTGTCCGTCGACACGTAGCCGCACCACAGTGTCGTGCCGAGCCGCGTACGGCTCGATGTGAATGTCCGAGGCCCCTTGGGCGTGCGCATCCAGAATGATCTGGTTACCCAGCCGCACGATGACGCTGTCGTCCTCGCGCAGGCTGGCGGTCGGCTCATCGTCCTGCGGCAACGGCGTGCTGTCGTGCAACTCGCCCAGGATGTCCTCGATGCCGCCGAACTCGTTCTGTTGGCTACTGGCGCGCTGCAGAAAGCGCGCGATGTCCTGCCGCAGCGCCACCAGCCAACGCAGGCTGGCGCCGGGCAGCAGCGCGCGGATGTGCTCGGTCTTCGCCGCGTCGTTGGGGTTGTCGACCAGCACGTCGATGTGGTTCCCGGTGCGGCGCAGCGGCATCCAGTCATTCATCCGCAAGTAGTCGACGTTAAGCCCTCTCAGCAACCCGGCATCCACCGACACCCGCTCGTCGTAGGCCACGAATGGGCAGCCGTAGTGCAGGCTCAGCGCTCGCCCGATGTCCGTCTTGGGAATTTGGTAGGTGTCCAGCAACACCGATTCCGTGTCGCAGTTGCGGCGGCGCGCTTCGGCCATGGCGCTTTCCAGTTCGGCACGCGAGAGGGTCGCCTGTTCCAGCAAATGATCGAACTGGCTGGCCGTCTGCTGCCGGGTGGCGGTGTTGTGCTGGCGAATGGCGATGCCGATGGCCTCGGCGATGGTGCCCGCGAAGCTCTCCTCTTCAGCGGTGAATCGCCCGTTATTGCGCTTGTTGATGAGCAGCAGCACGCCCATCAGGTATTTGCCGTCCACCAGGATGGGCACGGCGAGCATCTGCCGGGTGCGAAAACCGCTGCGCTCGTCCCACGAGCAGTTGAAGGTCAGATGCGGGCCGATGGCCGCCAGTTCGTCGGCGTCATACACGTCGCCAATGTTGAGGGTCTTGCCGTACCGGGCGCAGTACCCTGACACACTGGTGGCGTCGATGGGCACGCGGATTTCCTGAATGCCTTGCAGGGAATCGAGCAGAAAACGCGAGTACAGTTCGCGGTTCTCGCGGTCGATGGCGTAGAGCGTCAGTTGCTCGACCTCGAACAGATCGACCAAGTCTTCTTTCAGCTTGAGAAACAGGTCGTCGAGGGAGGCGGCGGCACGAATTTTGTTGATCAGCGCCGCCTCGGGGCCATGCGAACCGCGCTCTGCCGAGCCGCTACCGGGCAGCGGGGGCGCCGGGGAGGGAACGCCAGGCGGGGTCATCTCACACGTACCAGCGCGATACGGATTCGGCCACGCACACCGGTTTCTCCTGCCCCTCGCGCTCGAAGGTCAGCAGCATGACGGCCTGCGCGCCGCCTTCGATGTCTTGCAACTCCTTGAGTTCCAGGTGCATGCGGATACGGCTGCCGGCGGGCACCGGGGCGGGAAAGCGCACCTTGTTGACGCCGTAGTTGACGCCCATCGTGACGCCTTCCATTTTGTACACTTCCCACATCATTTTCGGCGCCAGAGACAGCGTAAAATACCCGTGCGCCACCGGACCGCCGAAGGGCGATTCGTTCTTGGCGCGTTCAACGTCGACGTGAATCCACTGGTGATCCCCGGTGGCGTCGGCGAAGGCGTTGATGCGCTCCTGCGTCATGTCGTACCACGGGCTGACGCCGATTTCCTTGCCGACGTACTCCTTGGCCTCTTCGATGCCGGAAAACACTTTCATGTGGCTATCCTCCTGCGGGTCGGGCGGACGCGCCCTGGGGGCGCTGCCGGTTGCGTTTTTGAGAAACGGCCAAACATAGCGCAATTCGACACCCGACGCAGAGCGAGGTGCCTCATCAGCGCTCCTGCCCGTATCGGGCCTACCTGAAAAAGCAGTTCTTTGAAAGGCATCAGCGCAACCCTGCCCATGAAGCCAAAAATCACCAAGCCAAAAATCACCAAGCCAAAAACCACCAGCATGTAGAGCTGGAGCAACCAGCTACGCGCTTAGCGTATATCGCCGTGGATCGCAAAAATTCTGGTGCTGCTCGTCGAGGCACTGATGCACGTGGGCAAACGCCTGCTCCATACGCTTGCCGAACTCTCCAAACTGCTCCTTGCTGACATACTCGTCGGCCATGATTTTCCCTCTTGGGCTCCGGTTGGCTTACGCCAGTCCAGGGCGTGCATTATCGCACACTCCTCTACTTACCCTGCACGCCGCGTGGGTCAAAGGCGTCGCGCAGGCCGTCGCCGAGGTAGTTGAATGCCATGACGGTGACGAAAATCAGCGCGCCGGGGATGAGAATCCACGGATGGAACTTGATCTGCGCAATGTCCATCGATAGCGCCAGCATGTTGCCCCAGGAGGCTTCCGGGTCCTGGATGCCGAGGCCGAGCAGGCTGAGGCCGGACTCGCCCAGGATGTAGCCGGGGATGGACATGGTGGCTGAAACGATGGCGTAGGAGAGCGTGTTGGGCAGCACGTGGCGCACGATGACGAGGCGGTCCGGAACGCCCATGGCACGCGCGCTGGCCACGTAATCCATCGCGGCGATGGACAGCACCAGGCCACGGATGGTGCGGGCCAGCCCGGCCCAGCCGATGAAGCTGAGGATGGCGATGATGGCCACGTAAGTCTGAAACGACGACCAATTGGCGGGGATGGCGGCGCGCAGCGACAGCAGCAGGTAGAAGCCCGGGATCAGCATGAGCATTTCGCACAGGCGCTGGATGGCGATGTCGGTGCGCCCGCCGAAGTAGCCGGAGGCACCGCCCACCAGCATGCCGAGCACGAAGGTGATGGCAACGCCGATCAGCCCTACGGACAGCGAGATGCGCCCGCCGTAGAGGAGCCGCGACAGCACGTCGCGCCCGAAGTTGTCGGCACCGAGCAGGAAGAGCATGGGCCGGTTCGGGTCGTCCGGGTCGACGTGTTCCAGGCCGCGCAGGCCGAACAGGTGCACGCGGGTCTCGAACAGCCCCAGCAGGCGGTAGGGATCGCCCTTGACGAAGAAGCCGACCGGGTAGGCAGCGCCGGGCGTCGGGCGGTACACCTTGCGCTGGTTCATGTCGAATTCATACGTGCTGTTGGTGAGGTAGGGCCAACGCAGGCCGTTGGCGTCGGAGATGCGCAGCCAGGTGATCATCGGTGGGTGATACGCCTTCTTGCGGGCGCTGCTGGCGTAGTGATACGGGGCCAGAAAGTCGGCGAAGACGGCGCTGCCGTATAAAAACACCAGGAGCCAGAAGCCGAGCATGGCCAGGCGGTTGCGGCGCAGCCGGAACAGGGCGCGGCGCAATGGCGAGCGCGACAGAGGCGGATCGCCGGAGGCCCTCCGGGACGGGGCCTCTGCCGGGCGCGGTTGGCTGTGGGACTTGATCTGTTGCATGGCTTTCAACCGTAGCTGATGCGGGGATCGACCCAGGCCAGCAGGATGTCGGCGATCAGGTTGCCGATGACCAGCAGCATCCCGCTTACCAGCGAGCTCGCCATTACCAGGTAGATGTCGTAGGAGCGCACGGCCTTGAGCATGAGCTGGCCGATACCGGGGTAGCTGAAGATGATCTCGACCAGCGCCGAGCCGCCGATCATGGCCGGTAGAAGGGAGCCGAACCCGGCCACGAACGGCGTCATGGCGTTGCGCAGAATGTGCTTGTAGTTGACCACTGTATTGGACAGTCCCTTGGCCCGCGCGGTGACCACGAACGGCATGTTGCCCTTGTCCAGAAACTCCGCCCGCAGCACGCGCACCAGGCCGGCCATGGCGCCGGTGCCCAGCACCACCACCGGCAGCACCAGATGGCGGGCGAGGTCCATCATGCGCTCCCAGCGGCTCATCTCGTAGTAGCTGGCCGAGGTCAGCCCGCCGATGGGGAACGATTCGTACAGCAGGTGGTTGGGGCTGAAGTCGTAGGTCAAGGTGGTGGCGTAGAGCAGCAGCAGTGCGAAGAAGAACGACGGGATGGCCATGCCCATGTAGGCCATGAAGCCGAAGACCTTGTCGCTCAACGAGTACGGGTGGGTGGCCGAGTAGATGCCGATCGGCAGCGCCAGCACCCAGGTGAACAGGATGGCGAAAACGTTGAGCAGCACGGTGTTTTTCAAGAACGGCCACATGGTGGACCACACCGGCTGGCGGTTTTCGATGGACCTGCCGAAATTGGGTGCGCCAATGCTGAAGCCGCTGCCGGCCTTGACGAGGCGGATTTCGTCCACCAGCAGGGAGCCGGGCGCGTCGCTGCGAAAGCTGATCGGACCCATGCGGGTGGTATCGACGCCGGCGGCCTGCAGATCGGCGAGGGGCACATAGACGGTCCGGGTAGTGTTGGCGGGCATGGCGATGGACGTTTCGTAGGCGCCGTCGGCGGCATCATACAGGCCGATGTGGACGGTCATGTCCACTGCTGGTGGCGGCAGTACCGTGAACTCGACGCGGTCGCAGCGGCCAGGGTCGAGTAGGCCGTCGGGGAACTGATTGCGCAGCAGGACCTGACGCTTGCTCGGATCGAGGATGTGGCGGCTGGTGGCGAGCAGGGTGTCGCCGGCGAGCCAGGCAGCCTGCAATTCTGCCGGCATGCCACCGTGTTGCTGCGCGAACAGCATGAATCCTTTGAGGCGTTGCCGGGCGACGCTGAAGCGGGCGTAGTCGGCGTCCGACAGGGTGATCGAGGTGGGTGCATCGGTGGCGATGAAGCGCCGTTCGACCAACGCCTGGCCGTCCTCGTCCTGCACCCGTAGAAAGACGTCCGCGCCGGCAGCCGTGTCGTTGCGCATCTCCATTTCCAAGGCCTGGAAATCCGCGGTGGCCCAGTGGCTGCTTGGGTGCTCGCTGGCCGCGTTGGGGTTGTCCGTCTTGCCCAGCACGCCCCTCGCGCCGGGGGCGTCGAAGTTGAAGGCCAGGGCGAAGGAGCCCTCGTCCCGCAGCCGGACGTGGATGGGGGTGGCGTCGCCCCGAATGTCGTAGGTGTCGCGGTTGTCGGCCAGCGTGTCGTACTCGAAATCGCCGATACGGACCCGTTCGTTGGCGAAGCGCACGTCGAACAGGACGCCCCGCAGCCAGCGGACATACTGGGTCACCCAGCCTTTATCCGCTCCGAACTCGCGCTTCCACTGCCGCAGTTGCCGCTGGTCGAGGTCGGGCTGCAAGGCCCACTGGTCGAAAAAATCGCCGGGCGCAATTTGAATGATCATGAAAATCACGAAGGTGAGGCCGAGGAGCAGCGGGATGGTGATCAGCAGGCGTTGGACGATGTAGGTGTACATGGGCGGGGCTCTTCGTTATGGAGATGCGGGCAAGGCTCCAAACCCGCCCGCCTGTCCGGGGAGCACGACGCCGGGCGGGCACGAAGCCCGATGGCTACCGCACGTAAAGGTAGCGTACATCGAACAGGCCGTACAGCGTCGGCGTCATGTTGCCGTAGATATTGCGCATTGCGGTGATGCGCTCGGCGAGGGCGGTGTAGATCACCGGCACGTTGTCCGACGCGATCTGCTGGAACTCGTGGTAGATGGCATAGCGTTTCGTCTCATCCATCTCGCGGCTGCCGCGCACGAACAGCTCGTTAATCTTCGCCTCCCACGGCGTGGCCGGCGTCTCCTGAAGGGGATACCAGAGGTGCAGGCGCTCCGACGAGTGCCACAGGTTGATGGCGCCGTGCGGCTCCACGCCGCCGGTGAAGCCGATGACGATGGCGTCCCAGTCGTATGTGCTAACGAGTTGCGACACCAGCGAGTTGAATTCCATGAAGCGGGTGTTGGCCTGGATGCCGACCTTGGCGAGGTCCTGTTTCAGCAACGTGCAGACCTTCTCCCGGACGTCGTTGCCGGAATTCGTCGCCAGCGTGAAGGACAGGGTGTTGCCCTCGTCGTCCTCGCGCAAGCCGTCGCCGTCCAGGTCGAACCAGCCGAGGCCGTCCAGCAGGGCGTTGGCCTGTTTCAGATCGTAGGCGTACTTGCTGACGTCCGGGTTGTGGAACGGCCCCGCCGCCGGGCTGATGGCGGCCCATTGCGGGTATCCCAGGCCGTTCATGACGTTGTCGATAATGCTGTCCTTGTCGACGCTGTGTGCCACGGCCTTGCGGAAATCCCGATTCGTGAACCACTTCAGCTTGGCCGGCTCGACGAACGCCCGGTCGTTGTCGGGGTTCTTGCCGCGGTTCTGGTTGAAAGCCAGGAAGGTGGTGCCGAAATTCGGCCCCTGCCGGTGCAGGGTGAAATTTTTGGCGGCCTCTTCCGGCTTCAGCACCGGATATTGGTCGCCCGTGACGCCGAGGGTATCGGTCTCGCCCGCCTGAAATTTGAGCACCGCGGCGGCCGTGTCCTGCACCACCAGATACACGACCTGATCCAGATAGGGCAGGGCGTCGCCCGCCGCGTCTTTCTTCCAGTAAAGCGGGTTCTTGCGCAGCACGATGCGTTCGCCGACGTCGTACCGTGCGATGGTGAACGGCCCGGTGCCGATGATCTCGCCGGGGTCGGTGCCCACGTCCCAGGTCGAGGTGAAACTGCCGTCGTCGACGTGTTTTTCCAGAATATGCTTGGGATAAATGGGGGTCCCTATCGTACGCAGGAACGGTGCGAAGGGGACGGGCAGGGTGAATTGGACGGTGTGGTCGTCGATTTTGGCGACGGCGATCTGCCCGCGCTGCCATTCCTGCGTGGTTTCGTCTAGGTAGCGGATCGTCAGGCCCGGCCGCGCCGAGGCGGGGATGTCGTCGTTGTAGACGATGCGTTGAAAGGTGAAAAGAACGTCGTCGGCCGTGAACGGCGCGCCATCGGACCACTGGGCGCCCTTGCGCAGGTAAAACGTCCACACCAGGCCATCCTCAGAGTGCTCCCAGCGCTCGGCCAGGTTGCCCTCCATCTGGGCGGTCAGCCACGAGGACTCGGTCAGCCCCTCGAACAGGTACCCCAGGATCTCGGTGGACGACGTTTCCGTCGAGATCGCCAGATTGAAGGTCTTCGGCCCGCTGATTGTGGAGTGCGTCAGCGAGCCGCCCGGCTTGCCGACTTCGTAGCGAAACTCGGTGGCGTTCTGATTCAACCGCTCAAGCAGCGCGTCGCCGCTGTCCCCCTGGCTGAACGCCATCCCGCTGCAGCCGATTATCAGTAGCCCGAACGTCAGTAACGAAAGCCCTCTCTTGAAACGCCTTGCAACGGTGAGCATAGGTTCTCCCGCCTTGTGGTATGGTGTGTCGTGATGTGTTTCCGGCAAGGCATGCGCCCCTAGCCATCCTGGCAAGTGCCAAGGCTTGCTGTCAAGAGCCACATCGTACCTGCCTCGCCTAACAGGTCGTGTCTCGTTTGGATTCCCCTGATTTACGAAAAGGTTCGCCGTGCCAGACGTCATTCTGCAATTCGAGCAGTGGATACGCCTGAGCGGCTTTGGAGTCGTCTTCCTGGCGGTAGCGCTGGTTGAGCGCTGGGCGCCGCGGCGCCAGGCAGGCACGGCGACCGCGCCGCGATGGATCGCTAATCTGGGGCTGGTGGTGGTGGACAGCCTGGTGCTGCGCCTGTTGTCCGCGGCTTCAGCCGTGGGTACGGCCTTGGCCGTCGAGGCGCAGGGTTGGGGGATGTTCAACCACCTGCTCCGGACGCCCCCTTGGCTAGAGGGTCTGGCTGCGGTGGTGTTGCTGGATTTCGCCATTTACCTGCAGCACGTCCTGTTCCACGCCGTGCCGCTGCTGTGGCGTTTCCATCGGGTGCACCACAGCGACCGCGATTTCGATGTGACCACCGGGGTGCGATTTCATCCGGTCGAAATCCTGCTTTCCCTGATTTACAAGATGGGCGTCGTGGCTGCCCTTGGACTGCCGGCGATAGCCGTCCTCGTGTTCGAGGTCATCCTCAACGCCACCAGCCTGTTCAACCACGGCAACGTGTTCCTGCCCGTCGGGGTGGACCGGGTGCTGAGATGGTTCCTGGTGACGCCTGACATGCACCGCGTGCATCACTCGCCCCTGCCTGTAGAAACCAATAGCAATTTCGGATTCAACCTGCCCTGGTGGGACCGTCTCTTCGGCACCTACCGCGCCCAGCCAGCAGCCGGCCATACCGCAATGGCTATCGGCCTCGATGACGTCCGCCAACCCGACCGCTGGCCGCTCTTTGGCCTGCTGGCGATGCCGTTCCGCCGCCCCTCACGAAGCTGACAGCGTTTCGTCACGCCGTCGGAACCACCATGCCTTTTGCAAGGCCACGCGAAGGTCAATAAAAATCGGTCCCGGAGTGGCCGCCGCCCCCCTGACAAGGGGGGTTGGGGGGTTATGCTTCCCCCGGGCGGGTCTCGTGCCCGCCCTGTGAGTTCGTGCCTGCACGGGACAAGGGGCACCCACAAGGGATGCCCCTACGACGGCCCGGGGCGTTGCGCAGGCTATTTTCATAGGGATCCCATGTCCTCGCCAAGGCCGCATCAAGAGCCATGGAAATGGATCTCGTCACCCTGGCGAAAGCCGGGGTCCAGGAAGATTTCTGCGGTACAACGGTCCTGGATTTCGGCCTGCGCCGGAATGACGATATGGGACCTGGAACGGGCTATTTTCACGGCAATGAGCAGCGGCGTGCCGCGGCGATGAACGCGGTATCTGTTCGTGTTGTAGCGACCTGTTCAGACCTTCCTCAACGGCGGCGATTGAGCAGTTGGGACACAGCGGCCATGGCGGGATGACTGGCCGAAACCGCTGACGGCAGGTTCTCGTATCCGTCCAGCAATTCCGACTCCGATAGCTGTTGGGGCCAGTCAAGATTAAGGGTGATGATGCCGTTTTCGTCGATTCTGATAGCGCCGATGTCCCGCAAATTGATGACGTCTCTGACCCACGCGCGGCCGGGGTATTTGAGATGGCGGTATTCACTCACAGTACGAAGAAGCAAATCCGTGGTTTCCGGCGTAGGCGAATCAAGCAGAGATTCCAGGATGTGCAACTGGCGCTCGGCCAGGACCCGGCGGCGCTTCTGGCTTCTACCAACTGGTCAAGGATGGCCGTCGTCTCGTAGAACGCCCCCCGCTCAGGCAGGGCATAGAGGCTGGTCGTTTCGCGGGTCATTTCCGTTTCATTTCCATCAATGTTCAATATCTACGCGGACATTATGACAGGAAACGCGATTTCATTGCAGGCTCGTTTCCTTTTCAGGACTCCAGGTGAAGGAAGGATCAGAAGCGTCGGCTGATACCAAGGGACAAGGAGGAGGTGTTCGTCTCCCCGCTCGGGAATCCTGCCCCGGACCCCGTATCAAGTACGGGGCAGGCTCTCAAAGGCAATCGCTGTCTGGCGTCCGTGCTGGCGCAGACCTGCGACCCGGATTTGCGGTGCATCCACGGTCTTGATCTGCTCCCGGATAATCTCGATCTGGCCCTCGCTGCGCGATACCCGTTCACCGATGCTGATCGTCAGCTTGCGGAGTTCTACAACCTCGTCGGCAAGGCGGTCAAGGCGCTGGTCCTGAGCGTCAAAGCGCTGGTTCGTCAGTACCGTCAAATCGTTGGTGCGCTGGTCAATGTGCCTTTCCATGGCGTCGAATCGCTGGTTCATTGGGCCAACAACGAACAATTGCAGGACGGCGACGAACGCGGCGATTGTTCCGGCAACAGCGGCTATGGTGCCTGCTTTTTCTTTCAGCCAAGCTGACATATCGATTCCTTTTGGTCATGCGCAATACTGATTCTCCCCGCCTGAGTATCCTCACGCCGCCGACAGCGTTTCAAAATACTTGACGAACGCCCGCATGCCGCCGCTGGCCTGGCCCCAATCGAAGTTCTCGTTGGGGGCGTGGTAGCCGTGTTCCGGGAGGCTGAGACCGAGGAAGACGATGGGGACCTTCAGTAGCGTGTCGAGGGTGACCACGGCGCCGATGGAGCCGCCCTCGCGGATGAAGCTGGGGGACATGCCGAAGCCGAATTCCACCGCTTGGCGCACCGCGTCGCCATAGAAGCCGCTGAACTCGCCGAGGTAGGGAAGCAGGGTGCCGCCGGGGGTGATGCGTACGTCGGGATTGAGGCGGGCGACGAAATCGCGCGTCAATTCCAGAATGCGGTCGGGGTTCTGGTTGGGCACCAGCCGCATGCTGATCTTGGCTTCCGCCTCATGGGGCACGATGGTCTTGATGCCCGGGCCCTGGTAGCCGCCGCTGATGCCGTGTACCTCGAAGGTCGGCTCGCTCCAGATGGCTTGCACGATCTGCCGCACGTCGTCGCTGCGTAAGTCATGCAGGCCGTGGGCCAGCCGGAAGCCATCCAGATCAAAGCCGCTGCCCAGGAAGTGGGTCAGTTCGTCGCTGCTGAGACGCTGCACGTCCTCGTAAAAGCCGGGAATGCTGACGCGTCCGGTGCGCGCCTCGTAGCAGCAGGCGATCAGCTCGGCCAACTCGCCGATGGGGTTGCGCGCGGCGCCGCCGGTGAGGCCGGAGTGGCTGTCTTTGCTGCCGGTCTCCAGGCGCCATTGCATGGTCAGCATGCCGCGCAGGCCGTAGGGCACCGCGGGCTTTTCCGGCGACAGCCAGATGGTGTCGGACACCAGCACGGACTGGCAGGTCAAGGCTTCCCGTTTCTGCTGCACGAAATGCTCGAAATTCGGGCTGCCGATCTCTTCCTCCAACTCCCAGATGAATTGGAAATTCACCGGCAATCCTTGTTGCGACGCAAAGCGGGCCGCCATCAGCGCGGTGAGCGCCGGGCCTTTGTCGTCCGTGGTGCCGCGACCCAGGTAGCAGTCGCCCTGACGCTGGAACACGAACGGCTCGCTCTCCCACTGCGGCTCGTTGGCGGGCTGCACGTCCATGTGGTTATAAATGGCCACCGTGGGGTAGTCCGAATTGGCGGTGATGTTTCCGAAAACAACGGGATTGCCCGGCGTTTCGACGATCTCAGCCTCAGCCCCGCACGCCCGCAGAATCTCAGCCGCCCGCTCTGCCCCGCGTCGAACGTCGTCAGCGTGCGCCGGGTCCATGCTCACCGTCGGAATCTCCACCAAATCGCGCAGCCAACTCTCATATTCCTCGCGCACGGCAGGAATGGCGCGGTCCAGATCAGCGTAGAGTTGCGGGGGCGTGGGCATGCGAAATCTCCTTTTGATGGGGTGCGTTTGCGGGCGCCGCGGCGGGGCGTCCCAGGGCGTGCGGCGACTATAGCACGGGCCATCGGAGTGAAGCTATAATGGCCACCGCACAGGAATTTGAGACCGCAAAACGCACGGCCCAACACCAACTTCGCCGCGCCTCGTTCATTGCCCCCGCTAGTATGGAGATTACCGTGGCAAACAAAATCGTCTTTTCTCCCCCATTCCCGCCCTCGATCATGGATGTCGCGCACGCCATGGCGCCAGCCGATTTCGACTTCCAGGTCGTCGCCCAGGACGACCCCAACTTTGCACAGGCCATTCAGGACGCCGACTATTTCATGGGACTTCCGCGCGAGCACATGGGACAGACGTTTTACGACACGGCGCCCAATCTGAAGCTCGTGCAGCTCATCAGCGCCGGTTACGACCGCCTCGACGTGGATGCTGCCCGGCAGGCGCGCGTGCCGGTGGCCAATAACGGCGGCTCAAATTCGGTGGCCGTTGCCGAGCACACCCTGATGCTTATCCTCGCGGTGTACAAACAGGTCGTCCGCGACCACAACAACGTCGTCAACGGCAAGTGGCGGGTGGGGGATTTCGCCGACCTGCGCATCTACGAGTTGGCCGGCAAGACGCTTGGCATCGTCGGCTTGGGCACCATCGGCAAGAAGGTGGCGCGCCGCGCCCAGGCTTTCGACATGCGGGTGCAGTACTATGATGCCTTCCGTCTCAGCGAGGACCAGGCAGACGCCCTTGGTGTGCGCTACGTGCTCTTCCCCGAACTGCTGCGCACCTCGGACGTGGTCAGCCTGCACATGCCGCTGAACGAGGAGACCCGCAACATGATGGGCGCCCGCGAATTCGCCACCATGAAGAACGACGCCATTTTCATCAATACCTGCCGCGGCCCCGTGGTGGACGAGGAGGCGCTGCACCACGCCCTGACCAGCGGCCAGATTGCCGCCGCCGGCCTCGACGTATTGGTGGAAGAGCCGCCGCCCACCAATCACCCACTGTTCGCCTTGGACAACGTCACCTTCACGCCGCACACCGCCGGCCCGACCCTGGAAAACTGGACCAAGGCGTTCCGTAACGGCTTCGACAACATCCAGCGGGTCGCCGCCGGCCGGCAGCCCATGTGGGTTATCCCGGAACTGCGCGAACCGGTTTTGTAGCCGGCATGCGTCGGCGCGCGGGGCCTTGGCCGGGCGACTACCCAAGCCCAATGGCCTATGTTATGGTAAGCACTTCCGGTTTCTATCATCCGCGCAAGGCCGCCGGCGAGGCCCGCAGGGGTGCAGGATGAGACACACCAAATTCAGGAGGGGTAGGGATCAGCTATGAGTACGACAACCTTACTGTCACCCGTCAAGCCACTGGCCGCGGCGTACGACCGCGAGCGTTTTGACGATGTCGGTTTCATGACCTGCATGACCCTGGTGATGATGGGCAACTACGCCCAGACGGGGCATTTTGGCGGGCCGCTGGCCTACACGCCGTACAACGTCGCGCTGCACCTTGCCGGGGCGGACCTGGGCGGCTTGCGGTACGATTACCGCCGCCCCAAGCACCCATTCTGCGACAAATTCATGCTGGCCGGCGGGCACAACGTCCCCACCTCCTACGCCTTGTGGATGATCATGGGCGAGGCGCTCAGCCGCAAGCACGCCGCCACCGGCGACGCCCGCTACCGCGTGGACCCGAACGACGCCATCCTGCCGATTGACGCCCTCGGGTTTCGGCGCGGCGCCGGCGCCCTGGCGACCCTCCTGAAGGACAATGACCTCGACAGCCACCCGCTCTTCGCGCAAGCCAACCTGCGCGGTATTCGCGCCCTGGCCGGACACGCCGAAACCACCGACGTGACCAACGACGTCAACGGCGGCCCGTCCGGTATCGGCATCGCCACCGCGGCGGGCAAGGCGGCCTTCTGGAACTTCATCGGCGCGCCGGACAGCTTGAAGATTCTGAGCCTCGAGGGCGAATTCGCCATGACCGAGGGGCACGCCCAGGAACTCAAAACCCAGGCCGTGGCCATGCAGGTCGGCAAGCGCCTGCGCGTCCTGCTGTCGCTGAACAACGCCGGCATCGACGACACCCTGATCGGCGGCGTCATCGACGCCAAGTTCGACCGCTACGAAATCGAGGGTCAGTGGACGTCCTACGGCTGGAACGTCTTCGCGCTGGACGACGGTAACGACTACGACCAGGTTCTCGCCGCCCTGAAGACCATGGAGGACTGGGACGCCAGCGACCGCCGCCCGATGATCGTGCTCGGCAGAACGGTCAAGGGCTACTGGCCGGCGGCGGTGCAGGGCAAGATTCCCGGCTACGGCGATCAGTTGGTCAGCTACGCCAGCCATCCCTACGCCATGAAGATGAACAGTGAGTACTTTGTCGCCCTTGCCGAGACCTTCGAGAAGTACTACGGCGTCGAGTTCCAGGGCATCCGGGACGGTGCGGTGAGCGACACGCGGGAGCGGCTGATCCAGTTCAAGACCAATATCGACGTGGTGATGTCGGTACTGGAGCGCAACGGCCTGGGCGGCTGGCTCGCCGACCGCCTGGCGGAAATCGGCGATTCGGTGCGCGACGACACGCCGACGCGCATCGACACGAAACGCGACCCCTTCCTGGACGACCGCCTGCAGGTCCGCAACCTGCCGGTCGAGCCGCAGACCGTCACGGTGCACAACCCGCTGTCCAAGGCCGAGAAAGAAGTGGGCATCCGGCTGTTCCGCGAGGCGGGCGAGGTGGCCGGCACGCGGCGGGGGATTTCGGAGATCATCAAGTGGGTCAACTACGTGACTGACAACCGCTTCATCACCCTGGCCGCCGACTTGTCGGAGTCGATCAACGTCGAGCACGGCAGTCTGTGGGGCCATTACCACGCCGCCGACAACCCGTTGGGCACCCGCTTCAAGGCACCGATCCAGGAGGCCGGCAACGCCTCGTCGGCCATCGGGCTGGTGAGCCAGAGTGCGAGTCTGGACCCGCACCAATTCGCCGGTCTTTGGGCGCTGAGCGGCACGTACGGCGCCTTCACACCGCTCATGTATCTGCCCGCTCGGGTATGGAGCCAGCAGAGCCAGGACAGCCGCTTCCGCATGGGCGTGCTGCATATTCTCGCCGGCCATTCCGGGCCGGAGACGGCAGCCGACGCGCGCACTCACTTCGGTATCTTTGCGCCCCAGGTATGGAAGCTGTTCCCACGCGGCCAGGCCATCCACCTGAGCTTCTGGGATTACAACGACGTGGCGCCGGGTTATTTCGCCGCTGCGGAAATCGCCGCCCGCGACCCGAAAGTCGGCGTCATCATTCTTGAAGTGGCGCGCCCCGATTTTCCCGTCGCCGACCGCAGCCAGTTTGCCGACACCGACCTCAAGGCGGCGGCTAAGGGCCTGTACGTCATCCGTGATTTCGCGCCGGGGCAGCCGCGGCACGGCTATGTGGTGGCGCAGGGGTCCAATTCCACCGTCAACCTCGTCAAGATCATCCCGCGCCTGGAAGCGGCGGGCGTCAACGTCAAGATCATCGCGGCGGTGAGCGAGGATCTGTTCGACCGCCAGCCGGAAGCCTACCGCCGATCGGTGCTGCCGCCCGAGGCGCGTTACGACCTCATGATGGTGAGCACCGGCACCCGGCGCATGTGGTCCGTCCGCGACGCCGGCCCGATGACCGATGCGTATTCGCTGACCTCCGACTGGGACAACCAGTGGCTGACCGGCGGCACCGAGGCGGACGTCATCGCCGAGGCGCACCTGGATTCGGAGTCCATTTTTGCCGGTATCCAGCGCTTCGCCGCCGAGCGCGAGCAGCGTCTGGGCGGCCAGCGCGAATTGCTGGCGGCACTGGGCTGAGCAACGCCCCCGACCGTCGCAGCGGCGCCCTTTGTGGGTGCCCATTGTCCCGTGCAGGCGGGAACCCCCCAACCCCCCTTGTCAGGGGGGCGGCCGTGCCGGGACGCTTTTTCATCGCCACTATATAGCCTGCACGGCCTGCCTCCGGCTTGAACGGGGGCCATGGGGGATGCCGAAAACAGACTGTTCAGAGCCCCCAAATCGTCATTCCGGGCTTGACCCGGAATCCAGGGACCCCGGATCCAGCCGAATTGTCGGATGACGCTGCGCTAATCCGACCTACCCTCTCTCCTGGGCTGAGACCGGGCCAGTAGGGGCGGGTCTCAAACCCGCCCGCCGATTCCGGCGTTCCCATCCGTTGCCCCGAGACCGCCATGGAAGCATTCACCCTCGTATCCGACTTTGAACCCGCCGGCGATCAGCCGCAGGCCATCGACGAACTGGCCCGGGGCATCGACCAGGGCTTGACCCACCAGACCCTCCTGGGGGTTACCGGTTCGGGCAAGACCTACACCATGGCCTCGGTGATGGCCGAGGTGCAAAAGCCCACCCTGGTGCTGGCCCCCAACAAAACCCTCGCCGCGCAGCTTTACGGCGAGTTCGCCCGCCTGTTCCCGCGCAACGCCGTCGAGTACTTTGTCAGCTATTACGATTACTACCAGCCCGAGGCGTACGTGCCGCGCACCGACACGTACATCGAAAAAGACGCCGCCATCAACGAGCACATCGACAAGATGCGCCACGCCACCACCCGCTCGCTGCTGGAACGGCGCGACGTGATCGTCGTGGCCAGCGTGTCGTGCATCTACGGCATCGGCTCTCCGGCCGACTACGCTGGCATGCTGGTGCTGTTCCAGAACGAGATGGAGGTGTCGCGCGACGACATCCTGCGCCGCCTGGTGGAAATTCAATACTCCCGCAACGACATCGACTTTCATCGCGGCACCTTCCGCGTGCGCGGCGACGTGGTGGACATCTTCCCGGCGCACGAGGAGGAGCGGGCGCTGCGCGTCGAGTTCTTCGGCGACGTCATCGAGAGCATGACGGAGTTCGACCCGCTGACCGGCGAGGCGCTGCGCCCGGTCGGCAAGACCGCCCTGTACCCCAGCAGCCACTACGTCACCAGCCGCGACAACCTGCTGCGCGCCCTGGGCGACATCGGCGCCGAGCTTGAGGAGCGGCTGCGCGAGCTGCGGGGCTCGGAAAAGCTGCTCGAGGCGCAGCGGCTGGAGCAACGCACCCGGTTCGACCTCGAAATCCTGCGTGAAACCGGCATCTGCTCGGGCATCGAGAACTATTCCCGTCACCTCGATGGGCGCCAGGAAGGCGAACCGCCGGCGACGCTGTTCGATTATTTCCCCGACGATTTCCTGTTGTTCGTCGACGAAAGCCACATCGCCGTGCCGCAGATTGGCGGCATGTACCACGGCGACCGCTCGCGCAAGCGGACCCTGGTCGAATACGGCTTTCGGCTGCCCTCGGCGCTGGACAACCGGCCGCTGAATTTCGACGAATTCCGCAGCCGCACGAACCAGGTCGTCTACGTTTCGGCGACTCCGGCGGACTATGAATTGCGCATGAGCGGCGGCGTGGTGGTGGAGCAGATCATTCGCCCCACCGGCCTGCTGGACCCGGAGGTTCTGGTGCGTCCGGCTACCGGGCAGGTGGACGACCTGCTCGACGCCGCGCGCCAGCGCGTGCAGTGTCAGGAGCGTGTGCTGGTGACCACGTTGACCAAGCGCATGGCCGAGGAATTGACCGATTACTACCGCGCGCTCGGCGTCAAGGTGTGCTACTTGCACTCGGACATTCATACCCTGCAGCGCACCGAGATCATCCGTGAGTTGCGCCTCGGCACCTACGACGTGCTGGTGGGGGTCAATCTGCTGCGCGAGGGGCTGGACCTGCCGGAGGTGTCGCTGGTGGCTATTCTCGACGCCGACAAGGAGGGCTTCCTGCGTTCGGAGCGCTCGCTGATTCAGACCATAGGCCGGGCAGCGCGGCACATCAACGGCCAAGTGCTCATGTACGCCGACAGGATGACCGGCTCGCTGCAGCGAGCCATCGCCGAGACCAACCGGCGCCGCGAGACGCAGGACGCCTACAATCAGTTGCACGACATCATCCCGGTCAGCGTCGTCCGGGCGGTCGGCGACGCCTTGGTGGCGGCCTATCAGGCGGATTACGTCACGGTGCCCATCGCGGCTGAGGCGTCGGTGTCGTACGACGTCAAGCCGGAGGCCATTCCGCGTCGGATCAACAAGCTCCGCAAGGAGATGAAGGCGGCTGCCGAGCGTTACGAATTCGAACGCGCTGCCGAATTACGCGATCAGATCTTCGCCCTGCAGGAGCAGGAATTGGAACTGAGGAGCAGCGAGTAGGAGACGCCCCGTGTCGGATGTTCGCGCCCAGATCGAACGCTTCCCCCGCGCGCCGGGCGTGTATCTGATGAAGAACGCCGACGGCAAGATCGTCTACGTCGGCAAGGCCAAGAACCTGCGCAGCCGGGTGCGGCAGTACTACTCGCAGAGCGGCGACCCGCGCTTTCACATTCGCCTGGGCCTGCCCTCGGTGGTGGACATCGACTTCCTGGTTACCAACACCGAAAAAGAGGCCCTCATCCTCGAAAACACCCTTATCAAGAAACACAAGCCGCGCTTCAACGTCAACCTGCGCGACGACAAGAACCACGTCCACCTGCGGCTTGACCCGCGGCAGACGTATCCGCGCCTGATGGTGGTGCGGCGCGCCGGCACGGACAAGGCGCTGTACTTCGGGCCGTACGCTTCCAGCCAGGCGGTGCGCGAGACGCTGCGCGGCATGTACCGCGTGTTCCCCATCCGTTCGTGCACGGACGCGGTGTTCAACAGCCGCACCCGCCCCTGCCTGTACCACGAAATCGGCCAATGCGTGGCGCCGTGCGTCGAAGGCTTCACCACCGCGGAGGCGTACCGTGAGTTGGTGCAGCAGGTGGTGCTGCATTTGCAGGGCAAGAGCGACGAGCTGGCGAAGACGCTGAAGGCCGAGATCGGCAAGGCGTCCGAGGACCTGCGTTTTGAAGAGGCGGGGCGGTTGTACCGGCGCCTGCAGGCGGTGGAAGAGACGATGGGCAAGCAGCGCATGAACCTGTTGAAGCATCGCGACCAGGACATTTTCGGCTACCACCGCGCCGGCGATACGGTGCAGATCCAGACGCTCAACGTGAGAAGCGGGCAACTCGTCGGCGGCCGCGCCTACACGTTCACGCGCCAGCTGGTGCCGGAGGCCGAGGTGCTGAGCTCGTTCATCAATCAATACTACACGACCAACCCGCACATCCCGCGCGAGGTGCTGCTGCCGTGTGAGCTGGAAGACGCCGACTCGCTGGCGGAACTGCTCAGCGAGCAGAAGGGCCGCCAGGTGTCTGTGCGCGTGCCGCAAAAGGGGGACAAGCAGCATCTGGTGCGGCTGGCCATGACCAACGCCCGGCTGTCGTACGAGAAGGAGCAGGACGCCGAGGAGCAACAGCACAGAGCCTTGGAGGACCTGCAAAAGCGATTGCGCCTGCAAGTTGTGCCGCGCCGCATCGAGTGTTTCGATATTTCCAACATCAGCGGCACGCAGTCGGTGGGGTCGATGGTGTGCTTCCAGGACGGGCAGCCGGACAAGCAGCGCTATCGGCGCTATCGCATCCGCACGCTGCAGGGGCCGAACGACTACGGCATGATGCTAGAGGTGCTGGGGAGGCGCTACCGGCGGGCGCTGGCGGAGGACGATCTGCCGGACCTCCTCATGGTGGACGGCGGCAAGGGACAACTGAGCATGGCGGTGCGCATTCTGGACGAATTGGGGCTGAGCGAACTGGACGTGGTCGGCATTGCCAAGAGCCGTCTGAAGGTGGACGAGGCGAGCGGCGATAGATGGCACAGCGACGAAAAGTTTTACCGTCCGGGCCGCAAAAACGCGGTCATATTTCCGAACCACGCGCCGGCCCTGTTTCTGCTGCAACGTGTTCGTGACGAGGCCCACCGCTTTGCCGTGACCTATCACAAGAAGCTGCGCAGCAAGCAGCGGCTGCACTCGCACCTGGAAGAGATTGCGGGGGTGGGCGAGAAGCGGAAAGTGCAGCTTTTGCGGCATTTCGGGAGTCTGAAGCAGGTGCGCGAAGCCTCCTTGGACGACCTGCAAGCCGTGCCCGGCGTGCCACAACGGGTGGCGGCGGCGGTATACGAGGCGCTGCACGACGGTGACCCCTAGCCCGCCGCGTGCGCCGGACACCCGCAGGGCGGGCACCAGGCCCGCCCCTACAGGCCGCCTTCATTCAACGCCTGGCCGAGCGCCAGCATCCACCGTCGTAGGGGCGCCCCTCGTGGGCGCCCCTCGTCCTTGGCGGCGTCAACCTACAGCGTCGTATACGCCCGTCGCGCCCACGCCGCAAACGTCGCAATGGCCAACGCCTGACCGAGCGCCAGCATCCACCAGCGATAAGTCGTGGGAATCCATTCGCTCAGCAGGGCGCCGTGGTCCGGCAGTCGCGGCAGCACGTCGAGCGTAAATGAGGCGATGATGATGAGACACGCGGCCATCTGGGCTGTCCAGACGCGCTTCCCCGCTGCTGGCACGGCGCCGCGTTGTTCCAGATGCAGCAGCACCAGCCCCATGCCGATCATGGTGCAGGCGACGCTGATCGGGGCGATGACCGGCCCCGCCCACGGCACCGGGATGAGGAAGAGCACGTCCCAGGTGAGCAGCGAGGCCGGCCAGTTGAGCACCACCTTAAGCCACACGTAGTAGAAGATGTCCCAGACGCCGAACGCGATGATGAAATTGGCCAGTTTGCCCGCTTTGGTTCGCCCCGCGGCGAAGCCGTAGGCGGCCAGCATGACGAGGGTGGCGGCTTCGCGTTCGAGTTCCAGTAGCAGGGTCGGCGTGTCGATGATGACCAGCGGAAAGCTGAAGCCCTCCGGGTAATACAGGCGCCGCAGGTAGACAACGATCATGGTTTCGACGTGCGCCATTGCAATGGCAAACGTCGACACGGTGAGAACCGCTGGCCACATTGCCGATCATCCTTCCTTCATTGAGGTCTGTCATGCCGCGCCGCCGCCAACGATCACGCACGACGACTGACCTGCCGCCTGCTGAGCCAATCGAGGGCACCCTGGAGATTACCCGCTTGGCGCACGGCGGACAAGGGATTGGACACCTCGACGGGCTCGCCGTGTTCGTGCCGCGCACCCTGCCGGGCGACGTGGTTGACGTTCGCCTCACCGAGCGGCGCAAGCGCCACGCCTTTGCGGAACTTCTGGCACTGCGGAAGGCGTCGCCGCTGCGGGTGCCGGCGCCGTGTCCCCTATACGAACGCTGTGGCGGCTGCCACCTGCAGCATCTCGGGTACGACGATCAGCTGGACAACAAGACCCAGCAGGTGCGCGATTGCCTGACGCGCATTGGCAAGTTGCCCGAAGTTCCCGTTTTGCCGACGTTGGCGAGTCCGCAACCGTTTGGGTACCGCAACAAGGCCCTTTACCATTTCGACGCGGCCAGCAACGCCCTCGGACTGATCGAACGCGGCAAATCTGCCGTGCTCGACGTGCCGCAGTGCCGCATCAGCGACGCACGAATCGACGCGGTGATGGCGCGGGTGCGCGGTTTGGCGGGTCGGGAGCCGGCGTTGCGGCGTGTGTTGCATCAAGTCCAGGTGCAGGTCGGCCAGCGCACTGGGGAGGTGCTGGTAACGGTTATCGTGCGACGTGAGATACCGGCGCAGGTGCAGCACCAACTTTGGGAAAGCCTGCGCGACCTGGCTGCCGGCTTACTGATGCACCGCAAAGCGACAACGACGCCGGCCGTGTTCGACGGCATCACAACCCGCCTTGCCGGTAGCGCCGTCATTCACGAACGCATCGGCGACCTACGGTTTCATATCGAACCGGAAGCCTTTTTCCAGGTCAACAGCGCGCAGACCGAACGGTTATATGGCTTGGTGCGCACCGCCGCGCGACTGCAGCCTGATGACATCGTCCTCGACCTCTACAGCGGCGGCGGCTCTATCGCGTTGACCCTGGCGCCGCACTGTGCGGTGGTACACGCCGTCGAGATCAACCGCCAAGCAACGCTTCTCGCCGCCCGGCAGGCGGCCACGCTTGGCATCGCCAATTGCGAATTTCGCACCGGCAAGGTGGAGCGCATTCTGTACCGGTATCTGGCCCAAGGCATCCGCGCCCGCGTCGCCGTGCTTGACCCGCCGCGCGCCGGCTGCCGACCGCAAGCTCTCGAAGCCCTCGCCAAGATGCGCGTTCCGCGGCTCGCCTACGTCTCGTGCAGCCCCCCGACGCTCGCCCGCGACCTGCGCTTGCTGGCCGGCCTCGGCTACCGTACCGAGAGCGTGCAGCCGCTGGACATGTTTCCGCAGACCTACCACGTTGAATGCCTGGCCACCCTCAGCCACACCGCACCGCCCGGGCCGAACGAGGCGTGACGCTGTGCTACAATCCCGCCGCGTCGCAGCGGCTGCGTTGCGGCGTCGGATCATACCCACAACCTCATAAGGAATACCGCATGCGCGTATCACGGGAAGCATTTCTGGCCCCCTGGCAAGCCGCCGATTATGCCGGGTTGAAGCTTGAGGCGATCTACGAAATGCTCGAATCGGGGGAGGTTGCCGGGGAGCAGACCGACGGACTCTGGCGCATCCGCAAGTCGGTGCTGGATGCCTGGCTGGACGCCGAGGTCGAGCCGGAAGAGTTGGAGCGATTGACCACCAAGATGAGCCGCCTGACGGAAGAACAGGCGAAACAGGTACTGAAGCAGGCCCAAAGCTAGCGGCCGGAAAGGAAACCATCCATGTTGCTGTCCGAACGCCGCGCACGTTATCGGCGGGTATTGGCGGGGGACGCCTGTGTCTACCCGGCTTCGGTATTCGATCCCATGTCGGCCCGTCTGGCCGAATCGCTCGGCTACGACGTGGGCATGCTGGCGGGCTCCATCGCCTCGGCCACGGTGCTGGGGGCGCCGGACCTCGTTGTGCTCACCCTGACCGAGTTCGCCGAGCAAATCCGCCGCATCACGCGCGCCAGCTCGCTCAGCCTGATGGTCGACGCCGATCACGGCTACGGAAACGCCCTGAACGTCATGCGTACAGTCGAGGAGTTGGAAACGGCCGGGGTGGCAGCCCTGACCATCGAGGACACCTTGCTACCGACCGCGTTTGGCGGCGAGGGGGAGGGGCTGATCAGCATCCCCGAGATGCTTGGTAAGCTGCGGGCGGCGGTGGCGGCGCGCCAGGATCCGTCGCTGGTCATCATCGGCCGCACCAGCGCCCTGCGTCACGGCGGCATCGACGAAGCCGTCCGCCGCTTGCAAGCCTATCAGGCCACTGGCGTCGACGCCTTTTTCATCGTCGGCGCCCGCGAACGCGCGGAAATCGAGGCCATTCACGCCGCCACGTCCCTGCCGCTAATGCTGGGCGGCAGCCCGGCGGCGCTGTGGTCCGACCTGCCTTTCCTGAACCCCCGCCGCGTGCGCATCGCCCTGCAAGGCCACGCCCCGTTCTACGCCGCCGCGCAAGCCGTGTACGACGTGCTCAAGCACCTCAAGGCCGGCGGCGCCCCCGCCGATCTTAAAACCCCGGTCGCCGCGGGCGACGTGCTGGCGACGGCGCTCCGGCAGGATGCCTATTCCGGCTGGCAGGATTCGTATCTGCGCTAGGGAAAGGCTGACACAAGTCGCGGTCATCCCTGCGCGTGCGGAGGCCGGCGGGCGTTTCGACGGGGGCGCTGGGGTGGAGACCCGGTTTCCGTCTGGGTACCTGGATGCGAACAGTGGACTAGACGTGGCGCTGCACGGCCGGGTGCTGGTGGTGCACATGAGAGCAACTACCGGGAATGGGGAGTGGGCGTGCAGGCGAGCTGGGACCCGGGTGAGAAGCAGCGCGGGTTCAGGGCGTCGGTGACGTCCTCGCTGGACCAGGACGGCGGTGGTCGCATGACGCTGTGGGACAACGCGGATACCGTCATGCGCCCGGCGGGGATGTAGGCGATGGGGATGGGCTCCCAGTGCCGGATGGAGAGTGAGGTGGCCTGCAGGCGCTGGGTTTACCGGGTCTGCTGCCGCCGTGCAGCCGGTTGCGCTGGGACGGGCGGGGTCGGGAGTTGGCCCTGGGCACCGCTTGGACCCTGCCGACGAGCTCGCGACAGGCACTGCCATTGTTGTTGGCATTTTGTTGGCATTGGAGACAATAAGGCGGGAGGCCCAAACGGGTCCGGTCGATCTAGGGGTTTTGGCGCGACTGTCGCTTCCCTTCTGAGGCGTTGCCCGCGAGCCGTGGGTGACCCCCGTGCCGGTCCGTACGAGAGGCGCGCCGTCATCGCCTCCGCCTAGAGGGTTGCGCAAGGCGAGCCAAGTTCCTAGCCTCCAGCTTAGGCGACTCTTTAGAAGTCCTCATAGAATCGGGTGGGTCGGAAGGCTCAAGGAGATGCAACAGCGGATAGTCGCGGAATGGGAAGACGACGGTAAGAAACACCGCACCCGCAGCCGGCTGCAGGGACGAGGGTGTGCCGCTGCAGCCGCTCGGCGCTGCCGCCTCAAGCAGGGTATCGTTGGGGAGACCGGCGGGAACCGCTTGGCCCGGTGCCGCGCACGGGGCCAAGCAGGCGCCCGGAAGCCCCCCGCTTGCCCACGTTAATCGGACTGGGAGAGCCCACCGGCCCGCCAGTTGTGAGACCCGGAAGCCGTCCGGTTAAGGCCGCCGCTGACGCTGGCATAATCGCCGCTGGCCTCGTTGTTGAAACCGCCGGTGACGCTGGCATACGCCCCGCTCACCGTATTGTTGTAGCCCGCCACCAAACCGCCATAACTCGAATAGCTGTGCAGCGAACCAATCACCACATTATGCGAGCCATCGCGGTCAGGGGAGCCACCACTGTTACTCTCATTGTAGCCAATGATCAGATTGCCGGCGCCATTGCTGCTATCAGTGTTTCCCTGGCCGTTTTGCACGTGCACGTTGCAGCCGCTAAAGACCACATCATCGACGCCCTGCCCCGCAACAACAACGGTATCCATACAGGCCGGAAGCCCAGGTGAAATGGCACGATGGCCGATGGCTGTGTTGGTGTGACCGCCGCTGACCCTGGCAAAAGTGCCGCTCGCCTCATTGTACTGACCGCCGCCGATGCTGGCCCGAGAGCCGCTGGCCGTGTTGCTGCCGCCGCCGCTGACGCTGGCATGATCGCCGCTGGCCTCATTGTTTTTGCCGCCGATGACGCTGGCAGAATAGCCGCTGGCCGTATTGTACTGACCGCCGCTGACACTGGCATACCAGCCGCTGGCCTTATTGCCTCTGCCACCGCCGACGCTGGCAGAAAAGTCGCTGGCCGTGTTGTCTCTGCCGCCACTGACGCTGGCATACGCCCCGCTCACTATATTGTTGTAGCCCGCCACCAAACCGCCATAACTCGAATAGCTGTGATGAGGACCAATCACCACATTATGCGAGCCGCTGCGGGCGGGGGAGCCAGTACTCTCATTGTAGCCAATGATCAGATTGCCGACGCTGTTGCTGCTGGCGGTGCTTCCCTGGCCGTTTTGCACATGCACGTTGCAGCCCATAAAGATGACATCGTCGACCGAGCCCGCTCCCGAAGCCGTGGTCATGCAGTCCGGGATGGCGTTTTGCAGGGCGGCAATCTGGGCTTGTAGGGCGGCCATCTGAGCTTGCAACGCGTTAATCTGGGCCTGCAACGGGCCGCCCGGGGGCTGCGCCGTCGCTGGCAGGGCGGCGAGACCACCGCACAACATCGTCAATACCAGGGTCTTCATGAGTCGGGTCATGCTCAACTCCTTCACACTGTCGTGTTTGTGTTGGTCATATGAATGGGAGGCCGTGCATTATAGAGGTAAGGTCTGATCAAGGACACCAGCGGCGTCACCATCTGACGTTGAACCGGGGGGTTTGGGAGGATCAGGGAGATGCAACAGTGGACAGTCGCGGAATGGGAAGACGACGGCAAGAAACGCCGCACCCGCCGCCGGAAGTTGCAGACAATGGAATGGCTCATGCCGCGGCAGCGCCCGGATGCCCTATCGCCGAGCGGGGCGTGGGTGGACGCCCAGTGACCTCGCCGTCATGCTTCTCGTCGAGCGCCAATCGAAAGCTCCTTCGGCGTCATCGCGTAGGGCTTCCTAACTCATCCGTCCAAGGTCTCAGGCGGCTCGTGAGGGGTGAAGCGAGCGGCGTGAAGCCCAGCCCCGCGGGCCTCTCGGAAGCCGCCTGCTCGAGCGGGCGGAGTCGTCACTGCATGGGCTTCTCCGAGCGCACCCGGAGCCGGCTGCAGGGGACGGGGGTGTGCCGCTGCAGCCGGCTCGGCTCTGCCGCCTCAAGCAAGGCATCGTTAGAGAGGCCGGCGGGAATCGCTTGCCCCGCCGCCGCGCATGGGGCCCTACAGGCGCCGGAAGCCCCCCGCTGGCCCGCGTTAATCGTCCTCGAAGAGCCCACCGGCCCTCCAGTCGTACTGCCCGGAAGCCGTCCGGTTATAGCCGCCGCTAACGCTGGCATAAAGGCCGCTGGCCTCGTTGTATAAGCCGCCGTTGATGCTGGCATACTGCTCGCTGGCATCGTTGCCATAACCGCCGTTGACGCTGGCAGCAGTGTCGCTGGCCTCGTTGTCTCTGCCGCCGTTGACGCTGGCAAAATCGCCGCTGGCCTCATTGGTATGACCGCCGCTGACGCTGGCAGCAGCGCCGCTGGCCGTGTTGGTGAAACCACCGCTGACGCTGGCAGAATTGCCGTTGGCCGTGTTGTTATGGCCGCCGCTGACGCTGGCCCAATCCCCGCTGGCCGTGTTGTTATGGCCGCCGCTGACGCTGGCATACTTCTCGCTCACCGTGTTGGAAAAGCCCGCTACCAAACCACCGTAACTCGAATAGCTGTGCTCAGGACCGATCACCACATTATGCGAACCGCCGCGGTCATTGTCGCCGTAGGTGGGATGATTGGAGCCAATGAGGACGTCATCCTCATTGTAGCCAATAATCAGATTGCCGACGCCATTGCTGTTGTTGGTGCTTCCACTGCCGTTTTGCACATGCACGTTGCAGCCGCTAAAGACCACATCATCGACGCCTTGCCCCGAAACAGCAACGGTATTGATACAGGCCGGAAGCACAAATGAATCCGCAATGTCGCTCGTGTTGGTGGCAATGTCGCTCGTGTTGGTAGCAATGTTGCTCGTGTTGGTGGCAATGTTGCTCGTGTTGGTGGCAATGTCGCTCGTGTTGGTGGCAATGTCGCTCGTGTTGGTCGTAATGTTGCCCGTGTTGGTGGCAATGTCGCTCGCGTTGGTGGCAATGTCGCTCGCGTTGGTGGCAATAGTGCCCGTATTGGCCGTAATGTTGCCCGTGTTGGTCGTAATGTTGCTCGCGTTGGTGGCAATGCTGCCCGTATTGGTCGCAACATTGCTGGTGTTGGTGGCAACGTTGCTGGCGTTGGTCGCAATGTTGCTCGCGTTGAGCGTATCGCCACTGACCCTGGCCCGATGGCCGCTGGCCGTGTTGCTGCCACCGCCGCCGACGCTGGCAAAAGTGCCGCTGGCCTCATTGTATTGACCGCTGCCGACACTGGCCCGAGAGCCGCTGGCCGTGTTGCTGCCGCCGCCGCTGGCAGTCTCGCCGCTGGCCTCATTGTTTTTGCCGCCGATGACGCTGGCATAATCGCCGCTGGCCTCATTGTACTGACCGCCGCTGACGCTGGCATAAGCGCCGCTGGCTTCGTTTCCATAACCGCCGCTGACGCTGGCATGCCATTCGCTGGCCTTGTTGGTGCTACCGCCGCTGACGCTGGCGACCCAGCCGCTGGCCTCGTGTACCCACCGCCGCTGACGCTGGCATGCGGCCCGCTCACCGTGTTGTTAAAGCCCGCCACCAAACCGCCATAACTCGAATAGCTGTGCCGAGGGCCAATCACCATATTATGCGAGCCGCCGCGGGCAGGAGCGCCGGAGCCAACGAGGACATCATCCTCATTGTAGCCAATGATCAAATTGCCCACGCCGTTGCTGCTATCGGTTTCTCCCTGCCCGTTTTGCACGTGCACGTTGCAGCCCGTAAAGATGACATCGTCGACCGAGCCCGCTCCCGACGCCGTGGTCATGCAGTCCGGGAATGCGTTTTGCAGGGCGGTAATCTGGGCTTGTAGCGCGTCAATCTGGTCTTGCAACTCGCTCGGGGTCTGTGCCGTCGCCGGCAGGGCGGCGAGGCTACCGCAAACCACCGTCAAGATCAGGGTCTTCATGAGTCGTGTCATGCTCAACTCCTTCACGCTGTGGTGTCTGTGTTGGTCATACGAATGGGAGGCCATGGATTATAGGGGCAAGGTCTGATCAAGGACACCAGCGGCGTTACCATCGGACATGGAACCGGGAGGTTTGGGAGGATCAGGGAGATGCAACAGCGGATAGTCGCGGAATGGAAAGACGACGGCGAGCGCCAATCGAAAGCTCCTTCGGCGCCGCCGCGTAGGGATTCCTAACTCATCCGCCCAGGGTCTCAGGCGGCTCGTGAGGGGTGGAGCGAGCGGCGTGAAGCCTAGCCCCCGTGGGCCTCTCGGAAGCCGCCTGCACGAGCGGGTGGGGTCGCTACCGAATGGGTTTCTCTGAGCGCACCCGGAGCCGGCTGCAGGGACGGGGGTGTGCCGGTACAGCCGCTCGGCGCTGCCGCCTCAAGCAGGGCATCGTTGGGGAGTCCGGCGGGAAACGCTTGGCCCGGCGCCGCGCACGGGGGCCCTGCAGGCGCCGAAAACCCCCGCCGGCCCATGTTAATGGGCCTGGAAGAGCCCACCGGCCTTCCAGTGATACATCCCGGTAACCCTCCGATAACTGCCGCCGCTGACGCTGGCAGCAATGCCGCTGGCCCTGTTGCCGTTACCGCCGCTGACGCTGGACCGAGAGCCTCTGGCCTCGTTGTCCTTACCGCCGCTGACGCTGGCCCGAGAGCCGCTGGCCGTGTTGCTGCCACCGCCGCTGACGCTGGTATACTCGCCGCTGGCCTCATTGTTTTTGCCGCCGCTGACGCTGGCATAGGGGGCGCTGGCCTTGTTGGTGCTACCGCCGCTGACGCTGGCATAATCGCCGCTGGCCTCGTTGTCCCAACCGCCGCTGATGCTGGCAGCAAAGCCGCTGGCCTCACTAAAAGCGCCGCCGCTGACGCTGGCATAATCGCCGCTGGCCGTGTTGCCGTTACCGCCGCTGACGCTGGCAAACGCCCCGCTCACCGTGTTGTCAAAGCCCGCCACCAAACCGCCATAACCCGAATAGCTGTGCTCAGGACCAATCACCACATTATGCGAGCCGCTGCGGGCGAGGGAGCCACCAGTCTCATTGTAGCCAATGATCAGATTGCCGACGCCATTGCTGATATCGGTGCCTCCTTGGCCGTTTTGCACATGCACGTTGCAGCCTGTAAAGACGACATCGTCGACCGACCCCGCTCCCGACGCCGTGGTCATGCAGTCGGGAATGCCCGCTGCCACGCCGTTAATCAGGCTTTGCAGGGTAGCAATCTTGGACTGTAGCGCCGTAATATCGGCTTGCAGCGTATTATTCTGGGCTTGCAGCGCGTTAATCTGGGCTTGCAGCTGGCTCGGGGTTTGCGCCGTAGCTGGCAGGGCCGCCTTGAGGACGAGACCACCGCACAGCACCGTCAATACCAGGGCCTTCATGAGTCGTGTCATGCTCAGCTCCTTCACACTGTCGTGGTTGTGTTGATCGTACGAATTAGAGGCCGTGGATTATAGAGGCAAGGTCTGATCAAGGACACCAGCGGCGGCGTCATCTGACGTTGAACCGGGGGGCTTGGGAGGATCAGGGAGATGCAACAGCGGACAGTCGCGGAATGGGAATCCCTCATGGCCCCCGTTCAAGCGGGAGTACCAAAACTGTGGGGCAATCAGACAGCGCATGGTTCAGCTTCAGCTGCCCTGTCTCCGGCCTTCAGTCCTGGGTACCACTGCTCGAATTTCCCCCGCAGCATGCCGTCAAGGGTTCGCGTCCGGGCCTGCAGCATGAGATGCTCGCCGGCTTTCGAGCAACGCATCTGCTGACGCTTGTCAAACCGTTTGCCGACAACCGTGTTGATGGCACTCTCCACAAACCCGGTGGAGACCCGCTCACCGCAGCGTCTCCGCTCGGCGTAATTGGGGATCATGCCCGCGTTGTTGCGGATGTAGGTATCGAACTCGCCAGCAGCTTTTCGCTGCGCCTTAATGCCCGCATAGTCCGTCTCGATGCCTTCCAATTCCATGACAAGTCCCTCGATCGCACGCCGGCCGTCATGGAGGTTGCCGTTCCACAGGTAGCCTTTGATCTGGCGCAGGAGACGGTCCACGGCTTCCCCGCCACCGGGATTTGCATGGCTGAGTCCCTTGATATACTGGCGCATGACGGTGATGCGCATGGTGATGTGGAAGCAGTCCAGCAGGTGCTCGGACGCTGGGGCCATGTATTGCGCCATGGTCCTCAGCGTATCGCCACCGTCGGTCAGGAAGGTGACGGGCTGGTTTTCCTGCCTTCCCTGCTCCTTCAGGACATCGTGCAGGGGGCTGAAGGTCTTGGGACGATGGCCGTGGCAGGCACCTTGGTAATACCGCGGGCTGGTGACCGGGATATCACGAAGACCGTGCGGTAGCGGATGGAGCGGCTGCCCTTGCGGCACAACCGGCGTCTACAACCGGGGCAGACGGATCTGGAGGCGCAGAACGCTTCAGCTTGGGCCTCGGCGATTGACAGGCCGGTCGCGTCGTGCCGATCACGTCCCTTGCCGAGCACGATGACCTCGTGCTCCCAGTAGTCGCCCATGTCGTCGAGGTAGGCGAAACGGTCACTCTCGCGATACTGGAACCGGGAAAGGGCAATGTCCGGGCTTTGGGTAGACAACTCGAAGGAGCCGTCGTGCACGGCATGAATGTCGAAGTAGCAGAGGTGAATGCCCTCGCAGCCCATGCTCACCTGCAAGATGCCGTGCAACTCCCGCAGCGACACGGATGCGGGTACAAGCAACCGTCGCCATATCATGGGGCTGATGCCCAGCAGCCGGACCTTCAGTTGGACAAGGCTGGTGGATTCTTCCAGGCTGGCCATACGGACTTTATGCCATCACCCGCGTAGATCTGCAATTGCCCCACACTTTCTGGCACTCCCCCCTAAAACGGCACCCCAACCGTCCGCGACAGGAAGCCGACGAACGCGCCGCCGCGCCGCGCGATTTGGGCAAAGCGCTGGAGGAAATCGGGTCGGATGGCGTCGGCTTCGCGGAACACCGCTCCCGCGATGAAGTCCTTGCGCTTCAAGTCGTCGATCAAGGGATGGGCGGCGTCGTAACCCCGCGGTGGGCGCTTCAGGGACTGACCCATCAGCTTGAATGTTTCGCGGAAGGCTTTCGCCTGGGTGATACGCGTCCAGTCGGCGGGGTTCTCAACGATGGCATTGCGGATACTGGCCAATGCCTCACCGTCCGGATGCCAGATGCCGCAGGCGGCAAAACACGAGTCTGGCTCCAGGTGGAGATAGAAGCCGGGGGCGTGCGCGTCCTTGCCTGCGACGTGGCGGAAATGAGCCCCGGCGTTGGTCTTGTAGGGTGTTTTGTCCGGGGAGAAGCGGGTGTCGCGGTAGATTCTGAAGAGGGAGCCGCCGTTGGCTCGCGGGTCGGCAACGAAGTGCGGACTGATGTCGGCGAGCGGCTCGGCGAAGGCGGCGATGAAATCGAGCATCGGATCGCGCACGTCAGCGTGGTAACGTGCCTTGTTGGCCTCGAACCACGACCGCTCGTTGTTGGCCTTCAACTCACGCAGGAAGTCAAAGAATGCCGGTTTGAATCGTGGCGCCGTCATGCTTGTCAATCCGTCGCTTCTTCCTGCTCCTGTTTGAGGCGCAGCTGTTTGACGAGGCCGTCGTAGGACGTTCGATGGATGATGTTGTTGAACTGGGTGCGGTAGTTGTTGATCAGGCTGACGCCTTCGATGACCATATCGTACACCACCCAGGGCGTGTTGCCGCCGCGCTGCAGCAGGCGGTATTCGACCTCCACCTGTGACCCCAGGCGATTGGTAATCACGGTCAGGACCGAGGCAAAGCCCTCGTCATCAATCGTTTCCTTGGGGTAGGCGACCTGACTGCCGGCCCCGGTGCCCTCGATTTTGCCGACGTATGAACGTTCCAGCAGGTCGCTGAACAGGGCGACGAATTCCTGCCGCTGGTCTGCGCTCAGGTCGCGCCAATGCCGCCCCATGGCGCGCCGAGCCATCTCTTCAAAGCCGAACCGCTGCTGCACCGCCTGGCTCAGCTTGCCGCGGCGCAATTCCCGACGCTCCGGGGCCTGCAGGGTCTCGTCGCCGAGGACGGACAGCACGGCCTCGACGGTCTCGCGAATCTTGTCCAGAGGTTCCCCGGCGCCGGCGGCCCCCGTCAACAGGCCTAAAACCGCGATCCCGACAACCCATCTGCCCAGCATAGTCATGTCCTTATCCCGCCATCAAACACCATGCCTCACCGCACCTGCGGCATCGGCGGCAGGTGCTCACGCACCGCGGCCACGTCGCGGCCGGCCCGGTGATCGAGCTTGGCGAGGCTGAGGTTGTAGTAGTAAACGGTCTGGAAATAGGCGGCGTGCAATTGCGCGTATGCCAATGCGGCCTCGGCCACGTCCTTGCCCTCGCCAACCCCAAGATCGAAATTGGCCACTGCCGCCACCAGCCACTGGCGCCCGCTGCGAAACGCCTTGCGGGTCGCGGTGATGTTGGCCTGATGCTGCTCCAGTTCGAGGTACGCCTGCCGCACCTGGAAGGGGATGCCTTGCTCCGCCAGGGCGTGCTGTTGCTGCACCTGGCCGAACTCGGCCGCCACCTCATCGACCTTGGCCGCGGTAACGCCAAGATCGAAATGCCAGCGCATGCCGACTACCGGTGCCAGCACGTCGTCCATCAGGGGGTCGTTGAGGAAGGGATTGCTGAGGCGGTCGCGGTTGTTGGCTTCCGCCAGGCTACCGAACAGCCCCACAAAAAACAGCGGGTAGTAATCCGCCTTGGCCGCTGACAGCAAACGCTCGAACGCCTTGACGCCCTCGCGCGCCTGAACCAACTCGGGCCGCAGGCGCATTGCGTCACTGAGAGATTCGTCCAGCGGCGGTGACTCGCGTTCCAGCGGCTGCAGCCGGCTATCGGCGAGTTGAATGGGCAGTGCCGGTTCCAGGCCCGTCAGGGTGCGCAGGCCCGTCAACGCCAACGCCTTGCCTTGGCGGATGTCGTTCAGCTGCTTCTCCAACTGCCCCTGAAAGGTGCGCAGCTTGAGCAGGTCCACGTTGTCCACGCCCGGCACTCCGGCGTCAAGCTGGCGCTGCACCTTCTTCATGGTGCCGCCGAGCTGAGCGCCGATCTCCAGGGCCAGGTTTTCCAGGGAGGTGGCTAGCAGATAACCGTAATACGCCTCGCGCACCAGCATCGCCACTTCCGTCGCCTTCTGGTGCACGCGGGCTTCCTCGACCGCCATGCCGTGGGTGGCGGCGGCGCGCAGGTTGTTGATTTTACCGAACGCATAAATCGGCTGGATGATATTGAAGGTTGCCAGGCCAAAGACACCCGACACGCTCACGGAGTTTTTGGAATCCGGCGAGTCGACTTGGTCGCCGCGGGCACGCGGCGATGGGCCACCGACGACGGTCACGTCAAGCTGGGCGAAGCGGGCGGCGTCGGCCTGAGCGCGTTGGCTCTGGCGCATCAGGACGGCAAATTGTTCGGCCTTGATTTCCGGGCTGTTGCGGACCGCCAGCGCCACGGCTTCGTCGACCGTCAACATTTTAACGGCCGATGGCTCAGTTCGGGCAAACGCTGGTCGCGCGGCCATTGCGACACACAGAATGACGAGCACGAGCATCAGGCCGGCGTGAACCCTGACGCGCTCCAGCGTGCTACTAGACATCATGGTCACCTTAAATTTTCCCCTGGATAAGTTGAGCGATCATCTCCTCGAAGTCGAGCGGCGGCTCGACCTCCCGCACACGGCCACCGGCCGGAATCGTCCGCTCGTCGGCGCCCTGGCTCACACGCAGATACTTCTCGCCAATCAACCCGCGCGTGCGAATGGAGACAATCGCGTCCGTGCTGAGTTGAACCTCCTTTCTCACACGCATGGTGACCACAGCGTCAAAATCGTCCAGTTCGACGCTCTGCACATGGCCCACCGTCACCCCGGCGATTTCCACCGACGCACCACTGCGCAGCCCGGATACGGTTGGAAAGACGGCTGTCAGCGTGTACATGTTACCGCCCAAGAGCTGTACCCTGGCCAACTGCACGGACAGATAAGCCAGGCAGCCCAGCCCCACCACGACGAACAAGCCGACAACCGCTTCGAGACGGAGTCGTTTCATATCCCCTCCAAAATGGAACCCCGTAACGCTACGTAGGTGCGAGCGGCCCTTCGAGACGCCCGGCGATGAACTGTTGCACCACGGGGTTGGCGGACCCCTGGAAGGCGTCCGGCGTGGCGACCTCCAACAAGGCGCCCTCGTGTAGCATGGCAACGCGGGAGGCGATCTCGAAAATTCCTGGCACCTCGTGACTGACCACCACCGCGGTGTACTGAAAACGCTGCTGCGTGTCGGCGATGAGCCGGTGGATGGCCCGTACCATGATGGGATCCAAGCCCGTCGTCGGCTCATCGAACAGCATGATCTCCGGGCGATGCGCCAGAGCGCGCGCCAAAGCGGCCCGCTTGCGCATGCCGCCGCTCAATTCGGCGGGAAACTTGTCGTCCGCTCCTTGCAGACCGACGCTTTTCAGCATTTCCGCCACCGCCTCGGCCACTGGCTGGCCAGCGTTGTCCCGCCCACCCCTTGACTGGCGCGTCTTCTCCTGCAGTGGAAACGCCACATTGTCGGCCACGCTGAGCGAGTCGAACAAGGCGCCGCCTTGAAACAGCATGCCAAAACGCTCGCGCAGCCGCGACAGGCGCCGTCCGCGTGCCCGGTGCAGGTCCTCGCCCGCCACCAGCACGGTGCCGCTGTCGGGCCGCAACAGGCCGATGAGGTTTTTCAGCAGCACGCTCTTGCCGGCGCCGCTGCGGCCGACGATGGCCAGTATCTCGCCGGGCATAACGTCGAGGTCCACGCCGCGCAACACGACCTGTTCGCCGAAGCGCTTGTACAGGCCCTCGGCGCGGATGACCGGATGGTCCGGGGCCGGCGGCGCGGCTGACGTCACAGCAGCACCGTGTTGAGAACGTAATCCAGCACCAGGATCAGCACCGCCGAGATCACCACCGCTTCCGTGGTTGCCTTGCTGACGCCCTCGGCGCCGTAGCCCGCGTGATAGCCCTTGAAACAACTGATGAGCAACACGACAAGCCCGAAGCACAGGGATTTGTAAACGCCGTTCGTTACGTCCTGCAGATCGACCACGTCCGCAATGCCACCAAAATACGTGCCGCGGTTGACGCCGAGGATCAGCACCCCGGCGACGTAGCCGCCCCAAATGCCGACGACCGAGAACATGGCGCCGAGCAGCGGCATCACCAGGGTGCCCGCCACGACGTTCGGCACCGCCACGTAGCGCAACGGGTTGAGGGCCATGACGGTCATGGCGTCGAGTTGCTCCGTGATGCGCATGATGCCGATTTGCGCCGTAATCGCCGAGCCGGCCCGCGCCGTCACCATGATGGCCGAAAACACCGGCCCCAACTCGGTAATCAGCGTCAGCGACACGAACTGCCCGAGCAGCGCCTCGGAGCCGAACCGCGTCAGCACGTGAAAGCCCTGCAGACCCAGCACCATGCCGGCGAAGGCGCCCGTCAGGGCGATAACCAGCACGGAGCGCGCCCCGATGAAGTGCATCTGTTGCACAATGAGCCGCCCCTTCAGCGGCGGCACGACCACAAGCCCCAGCACCCGCCCCACAAAAAACGCGGCTCGTCCGAGAGCGGCGAGCCGCGTCAGGGTGACACTGCCAAGTTGGGTAAGCACGCCGAGCATCATAGAGCGGTTTCCGCAGGCCTATATGGGATATCTGCCGCAGTGTAAGGCGTCGGACGGAGACATCCACCCGAGCGGCCCTGCGCCTGCGTTGGTGTAACCCCCCGACCCCCCTTATCAGGGGGGCTTCGGAGGCGTTGTCCTTGAGCCCTTGCAGTCTTCAGAAATTCCCCCCTGATAAGGGGGGCAAGGGGGGTTCTATCCCCGACAACAAATCCCTGGCCGAAAAGGCGCGTCAGAACCGCCAAAACCCAACCCCCGCAGAACCCATGGGCCGGATCGAGGTTCTGTAAAACAAACGCCCCGGTCACGAACGATCTCGATGCGGCGCATCACGACAAGGCGCGTAGATAGGCCAGACAACCGAACGCCAACCGCTCTAAGCGCTGTTCGCTGGGCTCCGCGCGGGACGTGTTGCCCGCCGACTGGTGGCGATAAAACGGCGTAAGTCTGAATGATCGCAGTTTTTATTGCAACCAAGTGCGGAAGCCGCCTCACCCGCTCAGACCGTACTCCTGCTGCAGTCCGGTGATCAGTTCCCAGGTGGCGTCCTCCACGTAGATGCCGTCGCGTTGGCGCTGCTGCGTGGTGCGGAATTCCAGCTCGCCGGGGTAGAGCACTTCGGTGAAGCCCGCTGCCGGTGGCGTGGCTTTGAGGTAGTCGACGAAGGCGGCGATTTCGCGCTTGAACTCCGACAGGGGCCGGAACGCCTCGACGTCGAACACGGCCAGGAAGGAGCCGTCGTTGTGCCGCCCTTGCGGGTCGATGCCGAAGCCGAGGCCGGTGAGAATGCCGGACAGGGTTTCGACCATGAAGGAGAGCACGTAACCTTTGTGTGCCTGATCGCCGCCCATGGGCAGGATGGCGCCGCCGTCGTAGTAGACACCGAGGTCGGTGGTGGGATTGCCGTGCTTGTCGATTACCCAGCCGGGCGGCGCCGCTTCGCCGCGGCTGCGGCGCACGGCCAGCTTGCCAGCGGCCACGGCGCTGGTGGCCATGTCGAGGAAGATCGGCCCTTCCAGATCGCTGGGGAAAGCCACCGAGATCGGGTTGGTGCCGAGACGCGCCTCGCGCCCGCCGTACGGCGCCACCGCCTTGGGGCCGCGCCCGGAGTCGCAGGTGATCAGACCGATCATGCCGGCGCGGGCGGCCATCAGGGGGTAATCGGCTAGGCGCCCGACGTGGCTTTGCTGGTAAATGGTGATGGCCGCCACCTGCCGCTCGCGGGCCTTGGCGATGGCCATTTCCATGGCGCGCTCGGTGACCACGTAGCCGAAGCCCCAGTTGCCGTTGATGCGAGCGCTGTTGGGCGTTTCGCGCTCCACTACCATCGGCGCCCCGGGCACGATGTGGGACCGTTTGATGCGCGCGATGTAGGTGGGCAGCAGGATGATGCCGTGCGAGTCGTGCCCGGCGAGGTTCGCCCCCACCAGGTGCTCCATGACGACCTGCGCTTCCTCGCCGGACGCCCCGGCGGCCTGCAAGATGTCCGTGCCAATTTGATGCAGTTGCTGCGGTGCAAGTATCGGCATTGTTTTTCCTCCCGGATGGTGGGCACATGCGTGTCCGGTTCAGCCGCGCGGACTGCGCGGTTCAGCTGCGCAGACGAGAATGTCTGCGCCACCCTGGGCTCATGCACGCCCGGACTCAGCTGGGGGCGCTCTTCCAAGCGGCTTCGATACGGGCGTGAGCTGCGTTCAGTTGCTGGGTGAGCTCGGTGGCGTCGGCCTGTCGGAGCGGGTCTGCGTGAAAACGGTCCGGATGGCAGCGTTTCAGGTAGGTCTTCCAACGCTTGTTCGCGTTCGCCAGGGGTGCGCCAAAGGGCAGGTCGAGCAACCGGTAGGCATCGGCGAGGCCGGCGCTGTAAGGCAGGGGGCTGGTCGGCTGGTGCGGCTCGGCAGCGTCGTCATGGAGAGGTTCGTCCGGCCAGTCGTCAACTGCCTGCCATGGCGCGGCGGCGGGCGTTGTGAAAAGGTGCCGTTGCAGAAAGTCGTACAGGTGAGTGCGGGCGTTCTGCGCCAGTCGGTCGAGAATTCCGGGCACGGTTATTCCTTCGATGTAGGTCGTCTTAGCGAAGCGTAAGCGGACTTCCTTTTCATTCGGCTGCGCCTGGCCCGGCATGGTAACAGATTGCCCGGGGCGCCGACAGGCCGGCGCCTGACGCAAGGCTTGCCGGCCAAAGAATCTTGACACACGCCAACGCCGCGTGGTTTAGATAGGCGTCCACGTCTTGACCTTGATCCACAGAATGCCCCTTAGGAGGAAATCCGGTGAGCATGACCCTCATCCTTTTCGATATCGACGGCACCCTCGTGAGCACCGGCCTCGCAGGGGGGGATGCCATGGGCAGGGCCTTCGAAGAAATCCACGGCGTTGCGGACGCCTTTGCCGGCATCGAGATGTCCGGCAAGACCGATCCGGCGATCCTGCGGGAAGCCTGGGATGCCGCCGGCGTCGACCCGGCACAGCGCGATTTGCAGGCGTTTCACGACTGTTACGTCGGCCATCTGAAGAACACTCTGAACGAGTCCGACCGTCCGCGCCACCTCAAGCCAGGGCTGCCGGGCTTGCTTGACACCATGGCGGCCAACGAGAACGTTGTCCTGGGGCTGCTGACCGGCAATTTCGTTACCGGGGCACAACTCAAGCTGGAGTCATTCGGCATCCTGCACTACTTCCGCATCGGCGCCTACGGCAGCGACAACGAGGACCGTAAGGCCCTGGTGCCGGTGGCCCAACTGCGCGCCCGGCAGTACTGCGTGACCTACATCGGGCCGGAGCGTACCTTTGTGATCGGCGACACGCCGCGCGACATCGATTGCGCGCGGGCGCACGGGTTGCAGGCCGTGGCGGTGGCGACGGGCAATTATTGCCTCGAAGATCTGCAAGCCCATGCGCCGGACCATTGTTTTGTCGATCTGAGTGACCAACAGGCGGTGCTGCAATACCTGGGGCTCGACGCCTAGCTAACGGTGAGGAGTAGCGCGGTGATTGTCGAAACGGAACCCAACGGCCTGTCGATGGTGCGATTCAAACTGTATTTCAATCAGCAGCGTGCCGACCCGGAGGACCCGTGGGTGCGGGACTACCTGCGGGAGCACGGCCTCGAGGCGCGCCGCGAACTGGCGGAGACGCACGAAGACATCCCCTACAAGGTGCTGCACTTCGGGCAGTGCTACCTGGGACGGCACGTGCCGCCGCTGCGGGAGCTGTACCAGCGCGGCATTGAATACACGGTGCTGGCGCAGCACGTCGGCAATTGCCTGTCCGAGATGGACGCCGCCGACATGCGGGCCTTTGCCGAATCGTCGAGCGCCGCCGAGATCGCCGAGGTTGCGGCGACCCTCGCCGCCCGCCTGCACGAACAGGCGCAGTTCGCGGAAACCGCCGAGCACAGTCTCGGCGTCGCCATTGCGGCCGATGCCATCCGCGAGGCGTTTCTCCATCTGCGACGTGCGGACGCGCAACCGTCCGACACCGATGGTTAAGGGGGAAGCCGCGGCGATGCAGGTCGACCGTCAGGTACTGGTCGACGCCGAGGCCGTGTGCGTGCAGGCCATTCAAGAAGCCGGCGCGTTGCTGCTGTCGTACTTCCGGCGGCCTCTTGAGGTGGAGTTCAAGGAAAAGGGCCAGCAGTCGCCGGTCACCGAGGCCGACCGGCGTTCCGAGGCGCTGCTGCGGGACGCCCTCAGCCACGCTTTTCCCGGCCACGGCATCATCGGCGAGGAGGCCGAGGCCGCCGTCAACCCTGAAGCCGATTACCTATGGTTCCTCGACCCTCTCGACGGCACCACGAACTTTGCGGCCGGCCTGCCCGCCTTCGCCGTCTCCATGGGCCTGTGTTTTCGCGGCGTGCCGGTGCTCGGCGTCGTCGCCGTGCCGTGGGAAGGCCCGGGCGGCACGATTTTCCGCGCCCATGTGGGCGGCGGCGCGTATTGTAATGACGAGCCCATGCAGGCAGCCAAGTCCGACATGCCGGACGGCACGCGCCTGGCCAGCACGCCGGGTTGGATGCTGCACCAATATCGCGTGCAGCGCGGCGCCAAGGTCCAGCGCCTCAACGTGCGCTCGGCGGGCAGCATCGCCTACGAGCTGGCCTACGCGGCGCGCGGCACGTTTCAGTTGACCGTCATTAGCGGCGCACGCCTGTGGGACATGGTAGCCGGCGCCGTGCTCGTTCAGGAAGCCGGCGGCGCCGTGTTGTTCTGCAACGGCAAGGCGCGCCGCTGGGATGCGTGGGAAGCGTTCCAGCGCCAAGCTTTGTCGGCGCCGTTCGGCCAGGACGCCGCGGCGCTGCGCAAGCTGCACGTTTACATGCTGGCGGGCAACGCGCAGATCGTCCGCGAGCGCGCCGGCCAGATCGCCTTGCGGCGGCTTCCCGGTCCGCTCGCCAAGTTGCGCCGGCGCGGTCGCAAGCTGTTGGGAAAATTGAAGGGCGGGGAAGCCGGGCCATCGCAGCCGGGCGGCGCATCGCACACCAATTCAAACCCGAATGGAGGTCTCGAGAATGGACAAGAAAGGGCTGTTCATCGTCATGGCGAAGGTGAAGCCGGAGGCGGAGGAGGCGTTTAACCGCTGGTACAACGAGGACCATCTGCCCAAGGCGCTGGAACGCTTTCCCGGCGTGGTCAGCGGGCGGCGCTACCAGATCATGGAAGGCGAGGACGAGTACCGCTTCATGGCCATGTATGAGTTCGAGACCTACGAAGCGATGCAAAAGGCGGTCAATTCCGAGGCCATCCAGGGATTGATCAAGGAGTTCGACGAGGCGTTCGGCAAGGGCGGGCGCAAGAAGGTGTTGGCCGTCCAGTTGAAATCGCTCACCGTCGGATGACTTCCTTCCCCCGCTGTCCCGCCTCCTTGCGGGCCTGGGCCGCATGGCCGCTGCCGCGGCTGAGCATCAGCACGAACGGGATGCTCAGGATGAACAGCATGCCCATCAGCCAGAACACGTCGTTGTAGGCCATCATGGCGGCGTGGCGGGTGACGGTGCCGTTCAGGAGCATCAGCGCACCGCGCTCCGCCGTTCCCGGCGCCAGTCCGGGACCGCTGCCGAGCCTCCTGGTGAGCCCGTCGAGCATTTGACTCGTGCTGGTGTCGTAGGGTGTGACGTGATCCATCAGGCGGGCGCGGTGAAAGGCGGTGCGGTGCTGTACCTGGCTGGCCACGAAGGCGTAGCCGACGTTGCCGCCCACCCGGCGCCCGAGCGTGTATAGACTGGTGGCGGCGGTGAGGGACCGAATCGGCACGGAGCGCATGACCACCGCCGACATTGGGCCGAACATGAACGACATGCCGGCCCCGGTGAGCAGAAAACTGGTCATCATGTGCGTCCATCCCATGTCCAGCGTGAAGCCCGACATATTCAGGTATCCCACCATCATCATCAGCACGCCGAGGCCGATCAGCAGGCGGCTGTCCACCGAGTTGTAGAGCCGCCCGGCGATGGGCGTCACCACCAGCATGATCAGCGTGCGCGGCAGCTGCAACAACCCCGAATCCGTCACCGAATAGCCCTGCAGCCGCTGCAGAAACAAGGGCAGCACAAAGATGCTGCCGAACAGCGTAATGCCGAACAGAAACCCCAGGCCGATGCCGGCGCTGAAGGGCACGTTCTTGAGCAGCCGCAGGTGAATGATCGGTTCCTCGGCGTACAGTTCCCATACCACCAACGCGACCAGTGAGATCCCGGCGACCACCGCCAGCAGCACAATGAAGGAAGAGGCGAACCACTGCTCGCGCTCGCCGCGCTCCAGGAACAGTTGCAGGGCCGTCAGCCCCACCGCCAGCAGGATGATGCCCAACACGTCGATGCGCGCCAGGGTGCGCTGCAAATACGGCGGGTCCTTAAGCACGATTATCGACAGGCCGATGCCGAGGGCCCCCAGCGGCAGATTGATGTAGAAAATCCACGGCCAACCATACTGATCGGTCAGCCAGCCGCCCAGCACGGGCCCGACAGCCGGTGCGATGGTCACCCCCATGGCATACAGCGCCATGGCCATGCCGCGTTCTTCCTCCGGGAAGGTCTCCAGCACGATGGCCTGCGATACCGGAATGAGCCCGCCGCCGCCGATGCCTTGCAGAATGCGCGCCAGGATCATCATTTCGATGGAACGGGCCAGGCCGCACAGCAGGGAGGCGGCGGTAAACAGGATGAAGGAGAAGACGAAGAAGCGCTTGCGGCCCATCAGGGTGCTGAACCAGGCGGCCATGGTGACGAGGATGATCTCGGAGATGCTGTAGGCCACCGCCACCCAGGTGATGGCGTCCAGCGACACGCCGAAGGTGCTGATCATTTGCGGCATCGCCACGTTGACGATGCTGATATCCATTACCGATACGAACGAGCCCAGAACCACGGTGCCGGCAATGATCCACTTGCCGGCGGGGGGCGTCCGTACCGCAGCGCTGTGCTGCATCGCGTGTCTTGCCTCCGTTGTGAGTCGAGAATCCTGAGCAGGCCAACAAAACTTGTTACTCTACGAACTTGCCGAACCGATGTAAACCGGGCCTCGGGCACCTTGCGGCCCGTTGGGACCCTGCGCTTCGTCAAGCCACGCAGCGGTTTTTTTCATTGCCAGCCGCAGGGCCAGCCGCTATGCTGTCTGGCATCGTAAGAAAACAAGAACGTTCCCGTTTGGGGGAATGATTCCACTCTTCAAGGAGGGATTATGTCCAGTAGAACCTTCACGGCCCTTGCGGTCGCGTTCGCGGTCAGCCTGGCCATGGCGTTCAGTGCCGCGGCCCAGCCGCCGACTCCGACGCCGGGACCGATAGAGAATTACAGCACCGTAACGGACGAGCGGCTGGCCAGCCAGGAAGCGCATAACTGGTTGCAGATTCGCGGCAACTACGAGGGCTGGATGCACAGCCCCCTGGATCAGATCAACACCGGCAACGTAGCGAACCTGCGGCCGTCGTGGCTGTTCTCGACTGGCGTGGTGGAAGGCCACCAGGCACCGCCGGTCGTCAACGACGGCGTCATGTTCGTCACCACGCCGAGCAACCAGGTGATCGCCCTCGACGCGGCGACCGGCGCGCAGTTGTGGCGCTACAAGCGTGAGAAGCCTGAGGATCTGGTTGAGATTCACCCGACCAACCGCGGCCCCGGCCTGTACGGCGACCAGGTGTTCGTGGCGACCACGGATTGCTTCCTCGTGGCGCTCAACGCCAAGACCGGCGAGGTGAATTGGGAAATGGCGGTAGACGACTACCAGAGGGGTTACTACATGACCCTGGCGCCCCTGACCGCTCAGGGCAAGGTGCTGGTTGGCGTCTCCGGCGGCGAGTTCGGCATCCGCGGTTACGTAGCGGCCTACAATGTGGACGACGGCACCCAGGCGTGGCGTACCTACACGGTTCCCGCCCCTGGCGAGCCGGGCCACGAGACCTGGACGGCTGACTCCTGGCAGACGGGCGGCGGTTCCACCTGGAGCACCGGCATCTTCGATGCCGAGACCGGCATCGTCTACTGGGGCGTTGGCAACGGCGCACCGTGGGCAGGCGACCGGCGCGGCAGCCTGGATAACCTGTACACCACTTCCGTTATCGCCCTGAACCTCGAAAGCGGCCAGATCATCGGCCACCACCAGTACCACTGGAACGATTCCTGGGACTGGGATGAGGTCTCTCCGCCAGTTCTCGCCGACATCACCTACGGCGGCCGTACCTTCAAGGCCCTCGTCAACGTGGCTCGCAACGGCCATATCTTCGTGCTGGAACCCTCCCCGGAAGGTCCCATCGCGTTCGTGGATGCGTGGAGCTACGTGTACACCGACGTGGTCACCGCCATCGATCCCGAGACCGGGCGCTTCACCTATGACGACGCCCACTGGCCAAAGACGAACGTGAGCGCGCCGTTCTGCCCCTCCCTGTGGGGCGGCAAGGACTGGCCGTACGTATCCTACAGCCCGGCCAGCGGCCTGCTCTACATCCCGGCCAACGAGAACATCTGCAGCACCATGTCCGGCAACGAGTCGGAATACGTTGCGGGTGAGCTGTGGCTCGGCGTAGACATTCCGGAGCTCGTCGAAGGCTTCTACCTGCGTGAAGGCTGGGAGCACATCGGCGAAATTCAGGCCTGGGACGTGGGCAACAAGAACGAGGTGTGGAAGCACACCTTCAAGCACCACAACTGGGGTCCGATCCTGTCCACCGGCGGCGGCTTGGTGTTCGCCGGCGGTACCAACGACCGCATGTTCCGCGCCTTTGACGCGGCAACCGGCGCGGTGCTGTGGGAGTACCCCACCAACTCCGGTATCGGCGCTCCCCCGAGCACCTACTCGCTGAACGGCAAGCAGTACGTCGCCGTGGCGTCCGGCTGGGGTGTTGACGCGGAACGCAAGCAGGACATCCTGCGCCGGGAGATCCCGGGTTACGCGGAACACGTGCCGCAGGGTGGTGTCGTATGGGTCTTCGAGCTGCCATAAGGCTGCTGATCTGACCTAAGACCAACGGGAGGAGGAGCTTGATTGGCTCCTTCTCCCGTTTTTTGTATGGAGGTGGAAAAGAATGACCGACGGGCACCGCGCGCGCGCCGCTTATCGCATCACATGGCTGTTGGCCCTGGCAGGGTTTCTTTTGGTGGCGGCGACCGCACAGGCGGATACCAAGGAAGACGTCCTGGCCTTCATGAACCACTACCTCGACAGCTTCGACAATCAAAATTCCCGCTATATTGCTTCCCTGCATCACGCCCCCCTTTACTTGCTGGCGCCGCACGGCGTGCTCACCGAATTCGAGACCACCGAAAAGGTCCGTCGTACCGTTCGCAGGTGGAAGCGCACCCTCAATCACAACGGCTACGACCATACCGAATGGGCATCCGTGAACGTGCAGCCGATGAGCGACGACACCGCTATCGTCAGCACCGTGTTCAACCGCATCAAGAACACGGGCGAGCTGCTCCATCAGGGCGCCGCGACCTACACGCTGCTGCGCCAGGACGGCGAATGGAAAATCTTCCTCATGCACGTACACGAGCCGGAACGGGCGCTGGGGTTCGACCCGGGCGCGCCTGAATAGGCACCGCAAACTCTGACGGCTTCGTCAGACCTTGCCCGCTCCAGAATGTAGGCGTCGGACGCCAAGGGTGAGAGACTGACTCCCATGGACAAGAAAAGCCTCAGCGAACGCGACACTTGCACCAAGTTCATTACCCCCGCCTTGCGCAGGGCCGGGTGGGACGAGATGACGCAAATCCGCGAGGAGGTCAGCTTCACCAAGGGCCGCATCATCGTGCGCGGCAGGCTGGTCAGCCGCGGCAAGGGCAAACGGGCCGATTATATTCTCTACTATAAGCCCAACATCCCCATTGCACTGATTGAGGCTAAAGACAACAACCACACCATCGGCGACGGCATGCAGCAGGCGCTCGATTACGCCGTCACCCTCGACATCCCCTTCGTGTTTTCCTCCAACGGCGACGGCTTCGTCTTCCACGACCGCACCGGCGCCAGCGCCACCCCGGAAACGACCCTCGCCCTCGACGCCTTTCCGCCACCGGACGACCTGTGGGCGCGCTTTCGCGCCTGGAAGAGCCTGACCCCCGAAACCGAGGCCGTCGTCCTGCAGGACTATTTCGAGGACGGCAGCGGCAAGGCGCCGCGCTACTATCAGGTGAGCGCCATCAATGCTACTATCGAGGCCATTGCCAAGGGCCGCGACCGCGTTCTTCTCGTCATGGCGACCGGGACCGGCAAGACCTACACCGCGTTTCAGATCATCTGGCGGCTGTGGAAGGCGGGCCGCAAGAAGCGCATCTTGTTCCTGGCCGACCGCAACGTCTTGGTCGATCAGACGATGGTCAACGATTTCCGGCCCTTTGGCCCGGCCATGGCCAAACTCTCGACCCACGCCGGAACCATCGAACGTGAAGACGGCTCAACGGTTGGCACCGCCATCAACAAGAAGCGCCGCATCGACACGGCCTACGAAATCTACCTCGGCCTCTATCAGGCCATCACCGGCCCCGAAGAACACCAGAAGCTCTTCCGCGAGTTCTCGCCCAACTTCTTCGACCTCATCGTGATCGACGAGTGCCACCGCGGCAGCGCCGCCGAGGATTCGGCATGGCGGGAAATCCTCGAATACTTCAGCACCGCCACGCAGATCGGGCTGACCGCCACCCCCAGGGAAACGCGATACGTTTCCAACATCCATTACTTTGGCGAGCCCGTCTACACCTACTCCCTGAAGCAGGGCATCCGCGACGGCTTTCTCGCCCCGTACAAAGTCATCAAGGTCCACGTCGACCGCGACGTGGAAGGCTACCGTCCCGAAAAGGGCCAGCTCGATCGCCGCGGAGAAGAAGTCGACGACCGCATCTACAACACCAAGGACTTCGACCGCAATCTGGTGCTGGACGGCCGCACCAACCTTGTCGCCCGCAAGGTCACCGAATTCCTCAAGGAAAGCGGCGACCGCTTCCAGAAGACGATCATCTTCTGCGTCGACCGGGAACACGCCGCGCGCATGCGTCAAGCGCTCGTCAACGAAAACGCCGACCTCATGGCCCACAACCACCGCTACGTCATGCGCATCACCGGCGGCGACCCCGAAGGTCAGGCGGAACTCGGCAACTTCATCGACCCGGAATCGGCGTACCCGGTGCTGGTCACCACCTCGCGGCTGCTGTCCACCGGTGTTGACGCGCAGACCTGCCGGCTGATCGTGCTCGACCGCCCAATCAACTCCATGACCGAATTCAAGCAGATCGTCGGGCGCGGCACTCGCGTGCACGAGGATACGCACAAGTTCTATTTCACCCTGATGGATTTCCGCGGCGCCACCAATCATTTCGCCGATCCGGAATTTGACGGCGAGCCGGTGCAGATTTACGAGCCGGGCGAGGACGACCCGATCACGCCCCCGGACGATGCCGGCGAACCGGAACCGCTGCAACCCGGTGACGAGGAGGTTGTCGTCCATGACCCGTCCCTCCCCCTGCCGTACCCCCTCGGCAGCACGCACAAGGTTTACGTGGACGGCATCGATGCCACCATCATCGCCGAGCGGGTGGAGTACCTCGACGAGTACGGCAGGCTGGTCACCGAATCCCTGCGCGACTTCACCCGCAAGGCGTTGAAAAAGCGCTACGCCAGCCTCGACGACTTCCTGCGGCGCTGGAAGGCCGAGCAGCGCAAGCAGGCGATCATCGACGAACTGGCGGGCGAGGGTCTGGCGCTCGACGCCATCGTCAAGGAATTGAACAAGGATCTCGATCCCTTCGACCTTATCTGCCACGTCGCGTTTGACGCCAAGCCGCTGACGCGCCGCGAGCGCGCCGCCAACGTCAAGAACCGCGACGTGTTCGGCAGGTACGGCGAACAGGCGCGCGCCGTGCTCGACGCCCTGCTCGTCAAATACGCCGACGAAGGGCTGCTCAACCTGGACGATACCGCGGTGCTGCGCATTCCGCCGCTCAACCAACTCGGCACCCCGTTGCAGTTGATCAACGCCTTCGGCGGCAGGGATCAATTCGTTGCCGCGGTCCACGACTTGCAAGCCGCCCTCTACCAGGAGACCGCCTAGCCCATGTCCGTCCGCACCCTCGTCAAGTCCATCCAGAACGTCATGCGCCAGGACACCGGCGTCGACGGCGACGCGCAACGCATCAGCCAGTTGTGCTGGATGTTCTTCCTCAAGATCATCGACGATCAGGACCAGGAACTGGAACTGATGCACACGGGTTACACGTCGCCGATTCCCGAGCGCTTCCAGTGGCGCGCCTGGGCTGCCGATCCCGAGGGCATCACCGGCGAGGACCTGCTGGCCTTTATCAACAACGAGCTGTTCCCGGCCCTCAAGCAACTCCAAACCACCGGCCAGCCCGGCGACCGCCGCCGCGTCGTGCGCGACGTGTTCGAAGACGCCTACAACTACATGAAGTCCGGTCAGCTGATGCGGCAGGTGGTCAACCGTATCAACGACATCGACTTCAACAACCTGACCGAGCGCGAGCACTTCGGCAACATCTACGAGCAAATCCTCAACGACCTGCAATCCGCCGGCAACGCCGGCGAGTACTACACGCCGCGCGCCGTCACCGCCTTCATGGCCGACCGCATCGACCCCAAGCCCGGCGAAATCCTGTTCGATCCCGCCTGCGGCACCGGCGGCTTCCTGACCTGTTCGCTGCGCCACATGCGCGAGCGCTACGTCAAGCGGCCCGAGGACGAACGGACGATGCAGGCCGCCCTCCGCGCCGTCGAGAAGAAGCAGTTGCCGCACATGCTGTGCGTCACCAACATGCTGCTGCATGGCATCGAAGACCCCGGCTTCGTGCGCCACGACAACACCCTGGCGCGTCCCTTCATCAGTTGGGAGCAGAAGGACCGGGTGGACGTCGTGCTGACCAACCCGCCCTTCGGCGGCAAGGAAGAAGACGGCATCGAGAGCAACTTTCCGACGCATTTCCGCACCAAGGAAACCGCCGACCTGTTCCTGGCCCTCATCATCCGCCTGCTGAAGCCGGGCGGCCGCGCCGCGGTCGTGCTGCCGGACGGCTCCCTGTTCGGCGAGGGCGTCAAGACTCGGCTCAAGGAACACCTGCTGGAAACGTGCAACCTGCACACCCTCGTCCGCCTGCCCAACTCGGTGTTCCGGCCCTATGCCTCCATCGGCACCAACCTGCTGTTCTTCGAGAAGGGCGTCCCGACCACGGACATCTGGTTCTACGAGCACCGTGTGCCCGATGGCCAGAAGGCCTATTCCATGACCAGGCCCATCCGCGTAGAACACCTGCAAGCCTGCATCGACTGGTGGGGCGGGACGGGCCGCGAGGGCCGCAAGGATACGGACCGCGCCTGGAAAGTGACGGCTGAAGAGGTGAAGGCGCGCGGCTACAATTTGGACATCAAGAACCCGCACACGGTCGAGGATGACCTTGGTGACCCGCAAGAATTGCTGGCGAAGCTGGCCGCTGCGGAGTCTGAAACCGCGGCCTTGCGCGAAGACTTGAAGGCGGTATTGGCCGAGGCACTGCTGCGATAGACGTGAAGGTGACGTCTATTGCATTTCATCAAGCTGTAGGTCGGATTAGCGAAGCGTAATCCGACGTTCCACTGCTCAGCCTACTGTTGTCGGGTTACGCCTACGGCTAACCCGACCTACTTGGAGCCGCCAATCCACACATGATTCAATCCGACCAAAAGATGCTCTGGTAAGCCGGTGAGGGTTCTTCAGGTCGGAGCGTGCGTTGCAACATCCAAGTTGAGGTTCCTCCCTATATTGAGCCATGGAGGATTTGTCAATGCCACTGAACATCAAAGACCCCGACACGCACGCCTTGGCGAAACGGCTCGCCAGCCTGACCGGAGAGTCGCTGACCAAAGCCGTCAAACTGGCCATTCAGGAAAGACTGGCGCAGGTGGAAAAAACCCGGAGTGCCATCCGGCTTGCCGACGAACTGGACCCCATTGCCCTGCATTGCGGCGGTTTGCCGCGCCGCGACCGGCGGAGCGCCGAGCAGATCATCGGTTATGACGAACGCGGCGTTCCGATTTGATGGTCGTTGCCGTCAATTTCTTCAGCTTGCACCGTGAGGAGGAATGCGATCTGAGACACTGCCACCTGGAGTGGAGGACATGGCGATCTCGATTCAACTGACCCCCGACACCGAACATCGGCTCGATTCTGACGCAGGGATGAGCGTCGAACACCTGCTTACGCACTTCGACCGCATCGCTGACGCGGCGGATGCCGTTCCGCGTTTGCGTCGGTTTATTCTTGACTTGGCGGTGCGCGGCAAGCTGGTGTCACAGGACCCGAATGACGAGCCGGCGTCAGAGTTGTTGAAGCGGATAGCGGCGGAAAAGGCGCGGTTGGTGAAAGCAGGGGATCTCAAGAAGCAGAAAAATGGCGGTCCCTTCGAGGAAGTGGAACCGCCATTTGACCTGCCGAGGGGTTGGCTACCAGCTAGGCTCGATGCGATAGCTGTGTGCTTGGACTACATGCGGATACCAATAAACGCGACCGAGCGCAAACGGAGAGTTGCGGGTAAGCCTCAATCCCAGTTGTTTCCGTATTATGGAGCGACACAGCAGCAAGGTTGGATTGACGAATACATATTTGACGAGGATCTCGTCTTGCTCGGCGAGGATGGTGTGCCCTTTTTGGATGCTCTGCGCCCAAAGGCCTATCTGATCACCGGCAAATCTTGGGTGAATAACCACGCTCACGTGTTTCGCGGTATCTTCGTTTCGCAAGCCTACCTGGTCCACTGTCTGAATGTCTTCGATTACTCAGGGCGAGTGGTTGGCGCAACCAGGGCAAAGCTTAACCAAGCCAAGGCATTAGACATCCCGATAATGCTCCCACCCCTTGCCGAACAACACCGCATCGTCGCCAAAGTAGATGAACTGATGGCCCTGTGCGACCGGCTGGAAGCCGCACGGGCAGAGCGCGAAGCCACGCGCAACCGGCTGACCGCGGCTAGCCTCGCCCGCCTCAACGCACCCGACCCCGACCCGGCGTCGTTTCGGAAGGATGCCGCCTTCGCCCTCGACAACCTCACCCCGCTCACCACCCGCCCCGGTCAGATCAATGTCCTCCGTCAAGCCATCCTCAACCTTGCAGTACGCGGGAAGTTGGTGCCGCAGGACCCGAACGATGAACCGGCGTCGGAGTTGTTGAAGAAGATTGCGACGGAGAAAGCTAGGCGGGGGAAGATGAAGAATCACCCGGCCCGGAAACCTCTCCCATCATTGGTGCTATCTAGCGGGCTTAAGCTTCCATCGGGTTGGCAATTGGTCCGTCTAGGGAACGTCATTCAACTTTGGAATGGGTTCGCCTTTAGGAGTGAAGACTACCAGACGCATGGTGTACCCATTGTCCGTATCGGTGATCTACGGGGAGGCGAGGTCACTTTATCTAATGCCGTTCATGTCTCGGAGCAGGTTGCAAAATCCGTAGGACAGGAGGTGTGGGTTCCCACTAACGCGCTTCTTATCGCCATGTCAGGCGCAACTACCGGTAAAGTGGCATTCAATAAAACCGGCCAACACCTGCTTCTCAATCAGCGCGTTGGGCGAATTGAGTCCTTTTTCAGTGATCTCAACTTCGTAAAATATTTCTTTGACACGATCGTTGCTAAGAACCTGGAAATATCATTTGGAACGGCGATCCCTAACCTGAGTGCCAGACAGATCAACGAAACAGTAATTGCCCTTCCGCCCTTGGCCGAACAACACCGCATCGTCGCCAAAGTCGACGAACTGATGAGCCTGTGCGATTGCCTGGAAGCGAGCCTCTCGGCGAGTGGAGAAACCCGTAGGCGGCTGCTTGAGTCTTTGCTGTGTGAGGTGCTGGAGTTTTCAGCCGATGGGGAGCAACGAGATGGCTGACATCAAAGACATCAACGTCTACTGCGACGAAAGCTGTCATCTGGAATATGACCATATTCCGGTCATGGTGTGGGGTGCGGTGTTGTGTGAAGGGCGGCAAGTACCGGACCTGTCAGAACGGATACGGGCGATCAAGGTTGAACACGGACTCAAATCAGATTTCGAGGTGAAATGGACCAAGGTGTCGCCGGCCAAAATGGATTTTTATTTGGCGCTGACGGATTTTTTCCTAGCCGACGACCGCCTGCGGTTTCGCGGGCTTGTCGTGCCAGACAAAAGTCAACTCGACCACGAGCGATTCGATCAGTCCCACAATGACTGGTATTACAAAATGTACTTTACGATGCTGCGCCCCGTGTTTGTTGACACGCAACGTTACCGTATCTACCTCGACGTGAAAGACACGCGAGGCGGCCCGAAGACGCGGGAACTGCACGATGTACTAGCCAACAGCCTCCACGATTTCAGCCGAGAATGTATCGAGCGGGTCCAGCAGATACGGTCCCAAGAAAGTGAACTCCTGCCACTTGCCGACCTCCTGATCGGTGCGTTGGCATACGCCAACCGAGGGCTGACCGGCAGCCAAGCCAAGACGGCTATCATCGCCCGGCTACACGAACGACTTGGAGCGCAGGCCCTCACCTGTACCTCGCCCATCGCCGCCGCCAAGTTCAACATTCTGTTTTGGCGCCCACAAAAGGCTGGCGGATGACGCCGCCGGACCTGCTGTCATTTGATGCTTTCGGCGGTAATTGGCAAGCCTATGAAAACGAGTTGTACCGTATTTTCATGGGTGAGATTGCGCGAGCCGGCCTTCGATTTCGCGGCCAAGAGATAGGTTGCCGCCGTATGCCTGAGAGGGCCGGGGCGCTGGGCCTTGTTCTGGCACTTGGTTCAGGAGGGTCCAGTGGAGGATGAGCGCACACCTGATCTGCGCCGCTGCGAACGCCTCCGCTGGGTGCGCTGGGTGATTGACAACGCTCCGGTCCATCCCGAGATCGATGAATGGCAGAATAATCGAGGAAATGAGACCAACACGTTGCTTTGGTATCGTGAAGAATACGTGGTGGTGCTTGCCCAACGCCGGAATTACTGGCTGCTCAAGACCGCTTATTGCACCAACCAATCTCACCGGATTCAGCGGCTTCGCCGAGAACGCGACGATTTTCACCGTGCTGCGAGGAGTCGGCCAAAATGACTGAAGCCGCCCAGGCAAGCCCGGACGGCTTCGAATGCTCCTCCTACACTTGGCAGGTGAGACTGGGGTATATATGCAGTTTTCGGGCCTGAATGTCAAGGGGGTCCGAATGTCCAGGCGGCAGACAGAACCGGAGTAAACATGCGAATCTCCGAGCGCGGTCAAATCACCATTCCCAAGGCACTTCGTGACCGCTTCGGGCTGAATCCAAACGTCGAGGTTGAGATCATGCCTACCGAGGAGGGCCTGCTTATTCGGAAACGACCGGCCGCAGAACATCCTGTGGACCGTGTCTACGCCATTCTCGGCAGGCGGGGAAACATCGACGATTACATCGAGGAGATTCGGGGCAGGTGATCACGGCCTTCGATACGAGCGTGCTGCCGGACGTAGTTTGGTGACGATGGTTTCTCCGCGTGCGACCTCGTCAAGAAGCGCGGACAGGTGGGTTTTCGCCTCGACCGCGCCGACTTCTCTCATAACGTCCTCTTCAGATTAAAAAATGAAGATGAGCTACGAAGATGTCCCGGCCTCAGCCTTGCAATGGCCGATGGGCTCTGCTAAGGTCTGCGCCATTCGCTAGGGGTGTGAGATGCTGAGAGTTACCGGGACGGTTCGGGTCTCTGGTAACAACCCTCAGAACCTGACCTGGGTAATGCCAGCGTAGGGAAGCGCCATTCACGCATCGCCGGGCCGCAGGCCGGATGCGCTCAGAGAATGGGTCCTTTACGGAAGCTGAAGCCGCACGCCCTGGCGTGGCGGCTTTTTTTGTTTGTGGCAGGCCAATCATGATGATCGACGTACTCGTAAACGGCGACAAGCGCACCATTCCAGAGGCAAGTACCGTACGCAGTTTGCTCGAAACCCTGGGCGTGGCCGATCGGCAAGGAACCGCGGTGGCCGTGAACATGACGGTCGTGCCGCGCCAAGCCCATGCGGACACCGTTTTGCAGGCCGGCGACCGAATTGAGGTTGTGCAGGCTGTTGGCGGCGGATAGGAGACATGTCAGATGCAACAAGACGATTTGCTGGAGATTGGGGGTAAAACGTTCGGTTCGCGGCTCATCGTCGGCACCGGCAAATATCCCACCATGGACCTGATGCAGCAGTGCCACGAGGCTTCCGGGGCGGATATGGTGACCGTGGCGCTGCGGCGTATGGAACTCCCCGACAGCAAGGAAACGCTGCTGGATTACATCGACCGCGACCGTTTCACCATTTTGCCCAACACCGCCGGGTGCTACGACGCCGAGTCCGCTATTCTCACCGCCCGGCTGGCGCGCGAGGCGGGGCTGTCGGACTTCATCAAGCTGGAAGTGATCGGCGACCCGAAGACCCTCTTCCCGGACGTGGTGGATTTGCTGGAAGCCACCCGCGTGCTGGCCAAGGAAGGCTTCATCGTCATGCCGTACACCAACGACGACCCGGTGATGGCCAAGAAGCTTGAAGACGCCGGCGCCGCGGTTGTCATGCCGCTCGGCGCGCCGATCGGCTCCGGCCTGGGCATCTGCAACCCCTACACCGTCCGGCTGGTTCTGGAAGCGGTGCAGGTGCCGGTGATCGTCGACGCGGGCGTCGGAACGGCCTCCGACGCCGCGGTGGCCATGGAACTCGGTGTGGACGGCGTGCTGATGAATACCGGCATCGCCGGCGCCAAGGATCCCCTGGCCATGGCTCACGCCATGCGTATGGCCGTGGAGGCCGGCCGTCTGGCATTCAAGGCCGGGCGTATCGAGCGTAGACTCTACGCCACCGCCAGCAGCCCGCTGGAGGGCGTCATTGGCACCTGAGAAGCCGCAGGACCCTCCCCTGACCCCTCCCACGGGGAGGGGAATGGAGGAAGTGAACCCTTCAAAGGGGAGAGGGATGTATGGCCTCGGCTTTCTCGTTGAGAGAGAAATGGTATGCCAGTTAACACCCGGCAGAGTAGGGGAACGCATGGCCCCGGCTTTCGCCTCTACGTGGTGACCGACCGGCACCAAACCGCCGGGCGCCCCTTGGCGGAAGTGGTTGCCGCGGCGGCGCGCGGCGGGGCGGGGGCTGTTCAGTTGCGGGAGAAGGATCTCAGCGCCCGTGAGCTCTACGATATGGGCGCATGCCTGCAAGAGGTGTTAAGTCCCTACCGAGTTCCGCTGCTGATCAACGACCGCCTTGATGTCGCTCTGGCCCTGAACGCTGAAGGCGTTCACCTTGCTGGCCATTCCCTGCCCACCCGAACGGCCCGCCGCGCGCTGGGACCCGACAAGCTCCTTGGCGTTTCCACCCACAGCCTCGACGCAGCGCGCCAAGCCGCGGAGGACGGCGCCGACTTCGTGGTGTTCGGCCCCGTCTTCGCAACCCCCTCCAAACTGGCCTACGGCCCGCCGCAGGGGCTTTCTCAACTGGCCGCGGTGGTGCGCGAGGTTTCGATACCCGTGCTGGGTATCGGCGGCATCACGCCCGCCAACTTGCCGCAGGTGCGACAAACCGGGGCGCACGGCGTCGCCATGATCCGCGCCGTCCTGGCAGTGCCCGATCCGTGCACGGCAACCCAGCAGTTGAGCCGTTTATTGGCCGAATAAAATCTGAACAATCGCGGTGAGGACGGCGTCCGTGTCGATGCGGTGCTGGTGATACAGCTCCTGCACCGAGCCGGTCTGGCCGAATTGCACCACGCCCAAGGGCTTGAGCGGGGCGTTGAAGACGGTGCCGAGCCAGGCGAGCGTCAGGGGATGTCCGTCGAGCAGGGTGATCGCCGGGGTTTGGCGGTCGGCGGCGGGAAGCAACTCGTCGAGGTAGGAAGAACCGGCCCCGGAGCTGGCGGCCTCGAAGTGGTCGCTGAACAAGCGGTCGGCGCTGGTGACGTTGATGACGTTGACGTAAATGCCGTCCTCGCAAGCCAGATCGCTGGCCTGCAACGCCTCCTCCAACATGACGCCGGACGCGAACAGGTGCACGCGCGGGCGCTCGGCGTAGTCGCGCTCCTGGCGGTAATCGCGCAGCCAGTAGCCGCCGGCCAAGACCTGCCGCCGCCATTCCGGGGTCGAGTGGCGCACCGCCTGCGTAATCGGCCGGGTGGACAGCCGCAGGTACAGGCTCTGGCCGTTGTCGCGGTCCGCCAGCTGCCGCAGTCCCCAGCACATCATGCACTCCAACTCAGCGGCGTAAGCCGGCTCGTAGTAAATCAAGCCCGGCATGCCCATGCCCACCAGCGGCGTGTAGATCGATTGGTGCGCGCCACCCTCGCGGTTCAGGCTCAGCCCCGACGGGGTGCCCGCGAAAAGGAACTTCGCCCCCACGTAGGTCCCATAGGTTAGGGCGTCCAGGCCGCGCGCCACGAAGGGATCGTACACGGTGCCGACGGGCAGCAACAGCTCGCCGTTGAATTCGTAGGACAGACCCAGCATCGTCAGGGCCAGGTAGAAATTATTCTCCGCAATGCCGAGCTCGATGTGCTGCCCGGAGGCGGTTTCCTGCCAACGCAGCAGGCTGGTGACGTCGTACTTGGCCCAGTAGTTGGGCTTCTCGGCGGGCGCGTAGATGCCGCGCTTGTTGATCCAGTTGGCCAGGTTCGTCGATACCGCCACGTCGGGCGAGGTGGTAACGAGCCGCGCCGCCACGTCCTCGTATTCATTCAGTGCCACCAGGATATGGCCGAACGCCCCCTGCGTGGCGGCGCGCTCGGGGAAGGGGATGTCCAGCGTTTCGGGAATCGGCGGCGGGCTCGGGGGTGTCGGCGGGTGCTTTCGGCCATTCCGTCCGAATATCTGCCGCTGTTTGATCCATCCGGCAATGGGGTCCGGCTCTTCGTAGCCGTCCCACTCGTGGCCCTCGGCGATGCCGTGCTGTTCTTGCAGGGCGGCGATGTGCGCCGACGTCAGCTGGGCGGCGTGGTTGTCGATATGCCCGGCAATCGGCAGCCCCCAGCCCTTGATGGTATAGGCCATGATGACGACCGGCCGGTCGGCGATGGCCTCAGCGGCGGCGAACGTCTTGAGAATCTCCGGGATGTCGTGCCCGCCGAGGTCCATCAGCAGGTCCATGAGGGTGGCATCCGGCACGTCGGCCAGGACGCTGCGCATGTCCGTGCCGGCCGCCGCGCCGGCCGCCCAATCGATCACGGCGCGGCGAATCTCCGAGCCGTCGGCGTTCAGCAGGCTCTGGTATTCGGCGTTGCTGCACGAATCGATCCACTGCCGCAATCCGTCGCCGCCCGGTCGCTTGAAAAATGCCTGCTGCTGGCTGCCGTACTTGAGCCATAACACCTCCCAGCCCTTGGCCTCGAACAGCCGCGCGATCTGCATCACCTGGCCCTCCGGGGCGATGTGATCGAGGCTCTGCCGGTTGATGTCGATGATCCACCACAGATTGTTCAAGCCGTAGGCGCTGGCCTCGCCGATGGCTTCCGGGATGTTGCCCTCGTCGATTTCGGCGTCGCCGACCAGGGCGATGTAGCGCCCTTGGCCGTCGGTCTTGCCAAAGTGATCGCGCACGTAACGCTGCGTCAGGGCGCCGAAAACCGTCGCCGCGGCGCCCAGGCCGACCGAGCCGGTGGAAATCGTCACGCCGTCCGGGTCCTTGGTGCGGCTGGGATAGGCCTGCAGGCCGCCGAAATCACGCAGGGTGGTCAGCATGCGGCGCGGCAGGTTGCCGAGGAGGTATTGAATGGCATGAAGCACCGGCGCGGCGTGCGGCTTCACCGCCACGTGGTCCTCGGGCCGGAGGACGCCAAAATACAGCGCCGTCATCAAATTGACCGACGAGGCGCAGCTCGCCTGGTGCCCGCCGACCTTGAGGCCGTCCGGGTTCGGGCGAATCTTGTTGGCGTAGTGGATCATGTACGTCGACAGCCACAGGACGCGCTGCGCGATGGTTTCCAGGGTAGTGATGGTTTCGCGGTCAGCCGCGGCAGGCGGGGCAGAGGGGGGTGACATAATGGCCATCAACGTGCCTCTTCTCAAACGCTCAACAGTCGTCTTCCAACAAACGGGCGACTTCCGAACGCAGGGTGTCGAGGTAGGTCGAATACGAGTGGTCTTGATAGCCAAGCAGTTGCTGCGACAACTCGGTATCGTACCAGTCGACCCAGCCGGGCTCGTCCTGGCCGCGGAATGCCGCCATCTCAAGCGGCACGCCGATGATGTCGTACAGGTCGGCGACATACCGGCGTCCGGTCGTCTGCCAAGTCGGCCCGCCGGCAATGTTCAGGGTCTGACCCCGCGCTTTTGGGGTAATGAGGGCCTTGTAGAGCGCGGTCACTACATCGTCACGCTGTACCATTTCAAGGCGTTGCTCGGCGGTGAACGGCCACACCTCGGGGGGTTCCTGCAGAACCGGCACGGCGATGCCGGCAATGCGCAGAACCACCACCGGCAGGGAGGATTCCCGCACCAGTCGCTCGCTGGCGATCTTGCTTTCGGCGTAGAGGTCGAGGGCCGTTTGGGGATGCGAAACCCCCAGCGGCGGGGATTCGGCGGTGGTGTCGCCATAAGTACTCACCGACGAGCTGAACACCAGCACGGCGTCGCTGGCGGCGGCTTGCATGGCACTGATGATGGTGGCGGTGCCGTCCACGTTGACGGCAAACGTCCGTGACCGGTCGGCCTCGCTGGCCGGCGGCAGCAGTGCCGCCAAGTGCAGGACGCTGCTCACCCCTTGCACCGCGGCTTCGACGTGCTCCGGCTTCGTAATGTCGCCCTTGACGACCTCGATTCCCGTTTCGCCTTCCAGGCCCGTAAAGTCGCACACCGGCAGGTCGAAAACGCGCACCGCATAGCCGTCGGCGCGGCAGCAGGCTACCAAGCTGCGGCCCACGCTGCCGGCGCCTCCGGTGATCAGGATCGGACCGCTCATGTAATCGTCGTCCCGTCCATCTTGGCCTTGGTCACCAGCGTCTTGGTGGCCTTTTGCAACTTCTCCAGGGCGCCCGGCAGGCTGTCCCATTTCTGCTCGGACACCACGGACGCCACTGCCGCGGCTTCCACCCGGCAAGCCTTGGTGGGCGGCACGCTCATCATGGTCTTGAGGAAAAATTTGTCGCTGACATCATTAAACGCCGTGAGTGTTTCCTGCACCACGCTCTTCGCCTTCACCGCCTCGGCATCGGTGGCGGCGGACAGGCTGGCGTCCAGCTGCTCGCACGTGCTGATAGCCTCTTGCAGGTTCTCCAAACCTTTCGTGACCGCTGCCATGTCTACCTCCTGAAATAACCGGTTCATACTTCCCCCCACCCTGGCCCTCCCCCTCAAGGGAGGAGGGAACTCGCATCCTGTCCTCTTTGATCGGGGAGGATTGCTATTCCCTCTCTGGGGGTCTTATTCCTGTTCCCTCTCCCTTGGCGGGAGAGGGTTGGGGTGAGGGGGGGAATTTGAAGTGAGAACTAACAAAGGGCGCGGCGTGCGGCCCCGAACCGGGCCTTGCACGCCGCGTCCGCAGGACGTTTAATCGCCCGTGGCCGCCTCTTCAACAGTACCCGAGGCGCCCGGCACGCCGCCATTCCCGTTGCCATGCCAGGTCTTGACGAACTCCGTGTCCACTTCCTGCTCGCGCAGGAAGCCCTGGCCATCGTAGCGATCGTACGGGAAGGGCGAGAATTTCATGAACTTGGCACCGAAGCGCACGCCGCTGGGCCGCTTGTCCAGCGCGAACAGGTGGCGGCTGGCCGGCTGCGGTTCCGCCTCGATGAGGTTGTAGTCGCGGCTGCCGAGGCCGTTCAGGGTGCCCGTGTTGATCTGGGCTTCCTCGCTGAGGCCGTGCACCGTGGCCGACACCGTCTCGAACTTCTTCTGACCGGCTTCCAGCAAATCGAAATCCTCCGCAATCGAGCCCGGCATGCCATGCGACTCGCGCACCTTGTCCAGGCATGCCATGTCGATGGCCACCGCGTCCGTGCTGGCGAACACGCCGAGGTTCGGCACCACCGGCATGTCGGAGAAGTTCACGCAGTCGCAGCGCGGCGAGATGTCGATCGCCAAGTTGATGAAGCCGCACTTTTCGCGGCCCACCGCCAGCACGGCGCCCAAGGCGCCATCAGCGATGGAGGCGTCGGTGGCGGCAAACGTCTCTTCCGGAAATTCGAACAAGCCGCGCGGCGCCATGATGCCGAGGCAGCCCAGGCAGCTGGTGCAGGCGGCGCGGTCCCACTCAATCGTGTCCTCTTCGACCTTGAACAGGTGGTAGGGACAGCACTCTTCGAGGATGCTCCAGTCCGGCGTGTCGGCCTTGCCCTTGAAGTTTTCGGGGTGCCAGATGGCCGAGTTGGCAACGCTGTACTTGGGGTGTCCGCCGAGGTGCACGTTGTGCTTGCCGCGCTTGGACTGGCAGCCGATGCCGAGGTTCTTGATGGCGCCGCCGATGACGCCCATGGGGTGCCCCTTGAAGTGGGTGAGGCAGATCAGCACGTCGGCAGCGGCAACCGCCTGGGCGATGAAGGCTTCTTTGAGCAGGTAGCCGGTCGGCACGTCGACGCGGTAGTCGCTGGTGCCGATGAAGCCGTCGGCGCAGATGAACGGGCAGCCCAGCACCGCGGAGCTGAAGCCGTTGCGCTCGGCGGTCATCATGATGTCGAGCTCGGTCGCCCGCGAGGCGTAGGGCGAATAGGTGAGGGTGGTGGTGTCGCACACGAAGGGCCGTCCGCCGAGCTCCTTGATACGGTCGGCTAGGGCGCGCGGGTAGACAGGCCGCAGGTAGGCGGTGTTGTTCCACTCGCCGCAGTGAATTTTGATGGCCACGAGGTCGTTCGGCTTGATCATCGCGTCAAGCCCCGCTTCCTCGAATACGGTCAGCATCTTGGCCACCAGACCGGTCTGGGGCGACTCGCTGCGCGCGTCCATGTAATAAACGTCAGAAGCCGTCATCGTGCCTCTCCTCATGCGATTGCACGTCTCCGGGCCGCGCTCTCATTGGGGCGCCGACCCGCTTGCAAGGGGCGAGGGAAACCGAAGCGCCGCATGCCCCTGCCGTTGTCTTGATACAGGAATTACAAAGCGATGCACTATAATGAAATCCACAGGCCAAGTCAAAACGACGCCGCGCGGCGTTGGGCCAACACGGGCGGGTTTGAAATCCGCCCCGATCGTCGTGTCTGCCAGGCGGGATTGGGGGTTTGGAGAGGAGAAAACGGCATGTCAGCAGCGCGTCCGCAACCGCTGTTCGACTGGTTCATTCCCATTGACGGTGACGGGGTCCGGCTGGGCACGGCGCGGGCCGAACGGCCGCCGGATTTCGACTACCTGACACGGGTGGTGCGGACGGCGGAAGCGCAGGGTTTTGACGCCCTGCTGATTCCCACGCGCTTCGTCAACGGCCTGTTCGACGAGGCCGCGCCGCTGGTGGAAACGTGGACGACGGCTACGGCGCTGGCGATGGTGACGACACGCATCCGCTTCCTGATTGCCGTGCGGCCGGGGTTCATCGCCGCCGGCTTGTTGGCCAAGATGGTGGCGACGCTGGACCAGATCAGCCGCGGCAGGGTGGATATCAACATCGTGCCCGGCGGTATTCGGCACGATTTTGAGCGGCTCGGGGTGGATAGCGACCACACCGGACGCTATGAGCAGGCGGAGGAATTGATGCGCGCCTGCAGGATGCTATGGACGGGGGAACTGACCGATTTTGCCGGCCAGCACCTGACGCTGCGTGGCGCCCGCTGTATGCCGACACCGTTCGGAACACCGCGTTTTTACCAGGGCGGGGCGTCGCCGCGTGCCGAGGCGCTGGCGGCGCGCGAGGCGGACGTGTATCTGCTGTGGATCGAGCCGTTGGAGCAGATTGCGGCACGCATTGCGCGGTTGCGGGCGGCTTACGAAGCATGCGGCCGCGCACCGGCATTCGGTCTGCGCACCCACCTGATCGTGCGCGACGACGCTGATGAGGCATGGGACGCAGCGCATCGCCTGATTGCCGACGCCGATCCCGAGGTGCTGCGGCAGCGTCAGGCGGTGGCGGTTGGTGAGCAGTCGACGCCGGGCGCGGATGCGGACCGGCATCGGCTCGGAAGGCATTTGTGGAATGGCCTTGCCACCGTGCGGGTGAACTGCGGCACGGCCATCGTCGGCACCCCGCAGCAGGTGGCGCAGGAACTCTATGAATACTGGCGGCTCGGCGTTGACGAGTTTATCCTGTCCGGCTTTCCGCACGTCGAAGAATGCGTGCGGGTGAGACAGACGGTGCTGCCGCGCCTGCAGGCCCGTATCGACGCCGGTTTGGCCTGCTGACCCCACACGACGATTCACATGGAACCCCTCTTTTCACCGGGAAAGGGGCGGGGGTGAGGGAGAAAAGGAGCGCTCCATGCAGCGATCAATTGTCGGATTGAGCCTTGCCATCCTGCTGTCCGCCGTGACGGCGGGCACTCTGTCGGCAACGGAGGCACACGACCATCACGGCACGCACAAGTACAGGGCGTGGCAAACTCTACCGCCGGCGTACGCCGCCAAGACCAGCCGCCGCTGGTCCGACGACGGCGCCATCGCGCGCGGCAAGGCGCTGTACGACACCCACTGCATCGTGTGCCCCGGCAGCGACGGCCGCGGCACGACCCCCTTTGCAAATGCCCTGGAACATCCGCCCGCCGACCTCACCCACCACTTTCACACGCGGCCCGGTGAAGGGGACGCCTATCTGTTCTGGCGCGTCAGCGAGGGTGGCGCGGTGGAGCCCTTCAAGTCGGCCATGCCGGCGTTCAAGACACTGCTCAGCGAGGACCAGCGATGGAGTGTCCTCGCCTATGTGCATGCGGCGTTTCACAACGGATTCGACATGGCCGCCATGCCCCGCATGGTGGTGGGCAGAGGCAATGTGGTTGCCCTGCTTCCGGACCGGCAGCAGATCGTTGTGGACCACGAGAAAATCGAGGGTTTCATGGAGGCCATGACGATGGGATACAAGGTCGATCCGGCGTCGCTGCTGCATCACGCCAAGCCCGGTGAGACGATCCTGTTCACCATCGACACGCGGCAACAAACCACCATCAAGATTGAGGAGCCCGTCCATGAGTAGCAACTGGCACAGAACGCACACCTCTGCGGCAATGTCGGATTACACTGCGCTAATCCGACCTGTGGGGCGTGCGGTCTTGACGGCTTTCGTGTGCTTCACATTTCTCAACGGATGCGCCGCCTACACCACGCCGCTGCCAGGCACCGCTCATCCCGCCCACCCACAGGCTGCGGCCGCTCCGCCCCGGCCCCCATCTCCGACGCTGACGGTCAGTGCTGATGACACGCCCCGCGATGACATGTCTACGGAGATGGAGGGCACCCATGCCATGGAGCACGATGCTATGCCCATGGAGGGGCAACAGACCGTCGTCGGCGAGGGGACCGTGGTGGCACTGGTGCCCGGCACACAACAGGTCGTCATCGATCACGAGGAAATCGAAGGGTTCATGGGCGCCATGACCATGGGATTTCGAGTCCATGCGCCGTCGCTGCTCGATCACGTTCAGCCCGGCGACGGGGTGCGCTTCACCATCAACACGGCGACAGGCACGATCATCGCCCTCGAAAAATTGACGCCATGACAAGGCCGGGGAGGCTGGCTTGCGGGCTGCTGCTTGTGGCGGTGCTCGGTGGTTGTGCCACGTTCGATCCGCTCACCGGTTTTTCGGATGTCAAGGAGGCGGTGCGGGAGCGCACCGGCCAACGGGTCGTGTGGAACCTCGGCACGGAGCTCGATACCGAGGCTGAGCAAGAGCTGCGGAACCTTTTGGAGCAGGAGTTGACCGCCGATAGAGCGGTGCGGGTCGCACTGCTCAGCAACCGATCCCTGCAGGCGTTATACGCGGATTTAGGGGTTGCGCAGGCCGACCTGGTGCAGGCCGGACTGCTGAGGAACCCGCTGTTTGGAGTAGGCGCTGCGGTTCCGGTCGGCGGCGGCGCGGCAGTCCTGGAACTCGGTGCCGCTCTGGATTTTCTCGGTGTGTTCATGATCCCGCTACGCCGACGCGTCGCCGCGGCGCAGTTTGAAGACGCCAAACTGCGCGTCACCGGGGCGGTGCTGGATTTTGCCGCCAAGGCGCGGACCGACTTCTATCGCCATCAGGCCAGTTCGCAAATGCTGGGTTTGCAGCAGGCGATCGTCGACGGCCTCAGCCTCAGGTGGGACGTAACGCAGCGGCTTCACACCGCCGGCAACATCAGCGATCTTGACCTGATGCGCGAGCACGCCCTGCTCGAGGCGGCCAAGCTGGCGCTTTCCAGCGCCGAGATGGCCCTCCTGGATGGCCGCGAACAGCTGAACACGACGATGGGTTTATGGGGGGAATCGGTGGTCGTCTGGAAAGCCGGCCAACGGCTTGCCGAGCCGCCGGAAACACCGGTCTCTCTGGAAGCTGTCGAAGCACGCGCTGTGCAAAGCAGTCTCGACCTGGCCAGCGCACGGCAAAGCATATTCATTGCCGGAGCGCGGATGGGCTTGCAACGCAGCGCAGCCCTTGTACCGGATATCGAGCTGGGCGTTGTCGGGGAGCGCGAGGCGGGCGACTGGTCGGCCGGACCGACGCTCGAGTTTGCCCTGCCGCTGTTCGATCAGGGCCAGGCGCGAGTCGGCCGGGCGGCGGTGGAACTGCGCCGTAGCCAACACGCCTACTACGCACTCGCCGTGCGGATTCGTTCGGTGGCCCGGCGGCTGCGCGAGCGCCTGCAGGCTGCCCGGCAGCGGGCGTTATACTACCGCGACATCGTGCTGCCACTGCGCGAGCGCATCCTCAACGAGACGTTTTTGCATTACAACGCCATGCAGCTCGGCGTCTTTCGACTCCTGCAGGCGCAGGAACGGCAGATTCAAAGCGCCGGGGACTACATCAAGGCCTTGAGGGATTACTGGCTGGCGCGCAACGACCTCGAACACCTGTTGAGCGGCCGCTTACCGGGAGACCCGAGAGCGCCGATGTCAGGGCCGCAGAGCCCTGAGACAAGCCCGCCACAGGGTGGGCATTAGGGGAGCTACCACGCTCTCATGCCGCCATTCCGGCACAAGCCGGAATCCAGGACAGTTGTGCCACCAAAATCTTCCCGGACCCCGGTCTTCGCCGGGGTAACGGCGGGCATCCTGGGCGCCGGCCCCGGAGGCCAGTCCGGGACAGACTTTCCGATTCGGATTTTCCTTACTCAACGGGGAGAAACAGGCAATGACAAGGCTTTCCAGACGTAATGTGGTACGCCTCGCGGCCAGCGTCCTCGGCGGCGCTGCGGCTTGGGCTGGAGGCGCTGGCAGCGGCGCGGCCAATGTCGGGTCGGATTACCAGCCCGCCGCGCTGGGCGGTGATCCTGCGGGCCAGCGGCCGTACTGGGATGCCAGTTACAGCGGCGGCCCGCTGCATGTGAAACCCCTGCCGCCGGGCCTGCCGGGGCGGCATTATCAGCCTGTTGTCGTGCCGAACGGCGCCGCGCTGCCGTTCAGGATCGTCGACGCTGTCAAGGTTTTTCACCTCGTTGCGGAAGAGATCGCGCACGACTTCGACGACGGCCTGTGGGCCACCTGCTGGGGCTACAGCGGCCACGTCAACAGCACGGTGATCGAGGCCGTCGAGGGCGAGCGCGTGCGCATCTACGTCACCAATCGCCTGCAGGTGCCGACCTCCGTCCACTGGCACGGTGTGTACGTGCCCAACGGCATGGATGGGGTCAGCGGCCTCAGCCATCCCAGCATCAAGCCCGGTGAGACATTCAGGTACGAGTGGACCCTGCGGCAGCATGGCACCTTCATGTATCACTCCCACCACGACACCATGACGCAAGAGGGCATGGGGCTGATCGGCATGCTTGTGATTCATCCGCGCACCCCGGCGCCGCAGTACCGGGTCGACCGCGATTTCGCCATCATGCTCAGCGAGTGGGCCATCGCGCCCGGCACCTCGCGCCCCAACACCCTGGAGATGAGCGATTTCAATATTCTGACGATGAACGGCAAGTGCTTTCCGTCTACCGCGCCGCTGGTCTGCAAAACGGGTGACAGGGTGCGCATCCGGCTGGGCAATCTGAGCCAGATGCACCACCACCCCATTCACTTGCACGGCTTTCGCTTCCGTATCGCCGCCACCGATGGCGAGGACATTCCGCTGTCGGCCCAGTGGCCCGAGACCTCGGCGCTCGTCGCTGTGGGGCAGACGCGCAACCTGGAATTCGTCGCCGACGCTCCGGGCGATTGGCCGCTGCACTGCCACATGACGCACCACGTCATGAACCAGATGGGCCATGGCTTTCCTAACATGGTAGGGATGCAACCCGGGGATCTGGATCAGCGCATGCAATCGCTCGTGCCCGGTTACATGACGATGGGTCACGACGGCATGGCCATGGGCCGCATGGCTTCCATGATGCCTATGCCACGCAACAGTATCCCCATGAAAAGCAGGCCGGGCCCTTTCGGCGAGTACCTTACCAGCGGCGGCATGTTCACCCTGGTCCGGGTGCGCGACAATCTCACCACCTACGACGACCCCGGCTGGTACCGCCACCCGCCCGGCACCATGGCTTCCCCGGCCCGCGCCGAAGATCTGGCCCGCGACGGCATCGACGTGACGACGCGGGTGTCATGATCGGCGTGCTGCTGCCGCACCAGAGCGTTGAGAAAGTCAGCGTCCCGCAGGTCCAGCTGTAGGCGGAATAGGGGCGAGCCGGCGTATCTGCCCCCTTGCAGACAGACATGCAGGGCCATCCCTGCGATTGCAATATCGCCGACGAGCGACCAAGGCGCCGCCCGCACCGTAGGTCTTGTCCGCCAGTCAGGCGTGCTGGCATCACGGCCATGATTCAAAAACCGACACGTGTCATCATGTGACAATTCTGCTGTCAAACCCCGACAGGCGCCCAGTGCAACAGGAGGCACTTTGGTGAATCGGGTGCGCGGGCGCGGCAGGCCACGGCTGGCGGTTTATGGGACATATGGCGAGTTGTTCGGGACTGGGAGCAACGGTAGAATGCTGCCCGCACGGTAGATCCCGGAAAAAGAAGAGGAAGAAGATGAAGCAGGCGGACGATGCTGCACTGAACGAATCGGATGACAAGACGAACACGGCCGGGGAGTTGCTGCTGGAGCTCATGGGCGTGGTGGACAGGCTGAGGTCCGAGCAGGGTTGCCCGTGGGACCGGCAGCAAACGGCGCAGAGCTTGCTGCCGTATTTGTTGGAAGAAGCGTATGAGGTGATGGAAAGTGTCACGGCAGACGACGCGGGGGCATTGCGGGAAGAACTCGGGGATTTGCTGTTGCACATCGTTTTTCAAGGGTCTCTGGCCAGCGAGGCGGGACGCTTTACGCTCGACGACAGCATTCGCACCGTGGTTCGCAAGCTGATCAGACGGCATCCGCACGTGTTCGGGGACCAGCCGGCGGCGGATACGGCGGTAATCCGGCAACGCTGGGAGGCGGCGAAGCAGCGGGAAAAGGGCAGGGAGTCGATCCTGGATGGCGTGCCGCGCACCCTGCCGGCCCTCAATCGGGCGCGGCGCCTGCAGGAAAAAGCGTCGTCCGTCGGGTTCGACTGGCAGCAGGTCGACGACGTATGGGCCAAGGTGGCCGAAGAAATTGACGAATTGCGGGAAGCTTGCACAGCTGGGGATCATGCCGCCATGCAGGAAGAGTTCGGCGACGTGCTGTTCAGCCTGGTGAACCTCGGGCGCTTCCTGGGCCTGAGCGGCGAGGACGCTTTGCGCCAGGCCATCGGCAAGTTCGAGCAGCGCTTCCGGGGCATCGAGCAGGAACTCGCGCGGCGTGGCCGGCGAATTGAGGACGCGACGCTGGGCGAGATGGACGGTATCTGGAATCGTTTACGCCAGGAGGGGAAACATGTTTGAAACCAGTCGCCTTGAACGCGACGGCTTTGCGGCACGGCGTTCGGTCGTCATGACGCGCAACGGCATGGTGGCGACCAGCCAGCCGCTGGCCAGCGAGGCCGGGCTGGCCATTTTGAAAAAGGGCGGCAACGCGCTGGACGCCGCCATCGCCACGGCGCTGACGTTGGGCGTGGTGGAACCGATGTCCACCGGCATTGGCGGGGACGCCTTCCTGCTCTACTACCGGGCCGCCGACCAACGCATCTACGGGGTTAACGGCAGCGGGCGCTGCCCCAGGCGCCTGACGCTGGATGCCTTGCGGCAGCGGGGCATCGAGGGCGTGCCGTCGAAGGGCTGGGGGTCGGTCACCGTGCCCGGGGCCATCGACGCCTTTGCGGAGGTGCTGGAGCGACACGGCAGGCTCAGCTTCGCGGACGTCGTCGAACCCGCCCTGATGTATGCGCGCGACGGCTTTCCGGTGAGCGAGGTCATTGCCGATCAATGGCAACATGACGCGCCGCTGCTGTCGCAGCATCCCGCCAGTTCCCAAGCGTACCTGATCGACGGCAAGGCGCCGCGGGCCGGTGACGTCCATCGACAGCCCCGCTTGGCTGAGACGCTGCGGATCCTCGCCGACGAAGGGCGCGACGCTTTCTATTGCGGCGACATCGCCAAGCGCATCGTGGCGTTTTCGCAGGCCAACGGCGGCTTTTTCGACATGGAGGACTTCGCCGCCCACACCACCGAATGGGTGGAACCCATCGGCACCGACTACCGCGGCCACACGGTCCTGGAACTGCCGCCGAACGGCCAGGGAATTACCGCCCTGATGGCCCTGAACGTACTCGAAGGTTTTGAGCTCGCGGACTACGAGTACGGCTCAGCCTCGTATTACCATCTCCTCATCGAGGCCACCAAGCAGGCCTTCGCCGACCGCAACCGTTACATTGCGGATCCCGCCTTCGCAGATGTCCCGGTCGCGGGGTTGCTTTCCAAAGCCTACGCCGCCGCCCGCCGCCAGGAAATCCACCCCGCGCGGGCCGGCGATTTTTCACCCGGCACGCCGGTAGCCTGCGGCGACACGGTGTACGTCTCCTGCGTGGACGCCGAGCGCAACGTCGTCTCCTTGATCCACAGCTTGTTCCAGGGTTTCGGTTCCGGCATCGTGGCGGGCGACACGGGCATCTGCCTGCAAAATCGCGGTGCCGGTTTTGTCGCCGACCCCAGCCATCCGAACGCTTTGCAGCCGGGTAAGCGCCCCTTCCACACCATCATTCCGGCGATGATTCTGCGCGACGGCAAGCCGTGGCTGTGTTACGGCGTCATGGGCGGCCACATGCAGGCGCAGGGGCACGTCCAGGTCGCCCTCAACAGCATCGATTTTGGCATGAACGTCCAGGAGGCTCTGGAGGCGCCACGTTGCCGCATCATGGGCGGCCGCGAAGTGGCGCTGGAACGCGCCGTCCCGCAGGCGGTGCGGGACGAGTTGGGCTTCATGGGGCACGAACTGTGGCCGCGCGGCGCGCAAAATGTATCGTACGGCGGCGGCCAAGCCATTTTGATCGATTACGAACGAGGGGTACTGCAAGGTGGGAGCGACTATCGGAAGGACGGGTGTGCTCTGGGGTATTAATCAAGGGCGGTGAGTTGCGTTTGTTGGGGGGTCGGCCGTTTACTCCCCGCCCCGAATGGTCTGGTGCAGGTATCTCGGAACTTACCGGCGCCGTCTCGCCGGAGCGGCGAGATTTTGCTTGAGGCCGGGAGCCGGTTTGAAGCCGACGGTCTTGCTGGCTTTGATGTCGATCGCAGCGCCCGTGCGCGGATTGCGGCCCTTGCGAGCGGATCGCTCCTTGACCGAAAACGTGCCAAACCCCGGATAGGAGAAGCGATTCTCATCCTTGATCACCGTACCGATCACGCTAAAAACGGTGTCCAGAACCCCGGCAACGTCCTTCTTGCTGAGTTCCACGCCCGCAGACTTGACTACTTGATCAATAAATTCTGCCTTCGTCATATGTCCTCCTCTCATTTCGCAGGTCACAGCACATAACATTCCACCAGAACATGAGTCTCCCGTGGTCGCGAGACTCTCTGCGTCAGAATCCATCTTTCCGCTAGCCAAGTCAAGGGCATGGCCGAAAATAGACCGGGAAAAAACCTCAAAATCCACTGAAATATGAGGGCAAATTCAATCTGGTTGCGGTGTCGGCAGGATGACCACCTTGAGCGCCTCACGGGCCATCATCAATTGGAAAGCCTCCGGGAGACGGGCCAACGGCAAGGTGGCGCTCAATAACGAGGCCCAAGGCAATGTGGGATCCGCCAGAATCTCCAGGGCCTGCGCGACATGCGTGGGGGTGTTGTGGAACACACCTTGCAAGGTAATCTGGTCGTAGTGGAGAGCCGGGGCGTCCACGCGCATGCTGGTGCCGCCAGGGGGGCCGCCGTAAAAAATGGCCTGGCCGCCCTTGCGGACCATCGCCGCGGTGGTTTCCCAGACGTCGGGCCGTCCCACCGCCTCGATGGCCACTTCCACGCCGCGACGATCTTCCGTCAGGGCGCGCACCGCCTCGACCTGATCGGGTACCTCGGCGTAGTTGACCAGCCATTCGATACCGAACTGTTGCGCCACCCGCAGGCGCTGCGGCGCCCGGCCGCAAAGAATCACCCGCGCGCCGCGCCGCTTGGCCATGGCTGCGAGCATCAGGCCGCTGGGGCCGTCGCCGTTCACCGCCACGGTGTCCCCGACGGCAAACGCGGCCAAGTCCAGGCAGTGCAGCACGCAGGCCAAGGGCTCGGTGATGCACGCTACGGGGAAGGGGAGGGCGTCGGGGAGGCGCAGCATATTGATGCGTACGATGCGCTCCGGCACCGTTATGTATTCGGCGTAGGCGCCGTTGATGTACACCAGATCGTCGCACAGGTTTGGCTGGCCGCGTCCGCAGTAGTAACACCACCCGCACGGCGCTGAATTGTTGGACACCACCCGCATGCCGGGCTCGAAACCCCGCACTTGGCTGCCCGTAGCCGCCACCGTGCCGCTGAACTCGTGTCCGAAGACCGACGGCGGCGTCAGCATGCGCGCATGGCGGCCCTGCAAATAGACCTTCAGGTCGGTGCCGCAGGTGGTGGCGGCGGCCACGCGAACCAGCACGTCGCCCGGGCCGATGTCCGGGACAGGAAGCGTTTCGACGGCAACTTGGCTCGGCCCGTAAAGCACCGCCGCCTGCATGGAACCATTGTGGCGCTGGGTTGTCAAAGGCGGTCTCCTCATCCGCTGCCGGCTGTCGTTTGGCGTTGTCCCGGCCATCTGTCGCGGGTCTGGAGCGCCACGAACGTCCCCAGGCCAATGGCCAGTTTGTGCAGCCCTGACAGGCGCGTGCTACCGTGAAAGACGTTGAAGTGCCGGCGTCGGATCTTGTGAAGCGTCGCCCGGTAGATGGCAGCCATGATTTCCGGCGCTATTAGGCCGGTCCGGTCGCCCGGCAGCAAGCAGGCAGCGGCTTGGCGGTAATAGCTCATGATACGCTCCTGCTGAAACTGCATCAGCGCAGCAAATGCTGCCGTGTAACGTCTCTGCAGCACATCGTCTTCGGGTACGCCAAAGGCTCGTAAATCTTCCTGCGGCAAGTAGATCCGGCCGCGCTCGGCGTCTTCCCGGACGTCGCGCAGAATGTTCGTGAGTTGTAAGGCGATGCCGAGATGGTGGGTATATGTCCGGACGCCGGAATGTCGGTAACCGAAGATCTCCAGACAGGCCAAGCCGACCGCTGAGGCTACCCGGTAGCAATAGACCCGCAGGTCGTCGAACGAGGCGTAACGCTGCACGGTCAGGTCCATCTCGACCCCCTGCAGCAGGTCCTCGAAGTAGCGCCGCGGGATGGGATATCGCTCCATGGTGTGCCGCAAAGCGCGCGTGATGAGGCACGTCGGCTTGCCGTTATAGCAATTATCCAACTCGTCGCGCCAAGCTCTTAGTTGGCCTTGTTTTTCGTGGAGGGTGCCGGGCTCGTCGGCAATGTCATCGCTATGGCGGCAGAAGGCATAGACGCTGTAGACGGCCGCGCGCTTGTCGGAGGGCAGGAACAGAAAGGCGTAATAGAAATTCTTGGCTTGCTGACGGGTCACCTGTCGGCAATGCGCCAGCGCCTGCTGCACGTCGGTGTTCACGCAAAAACCCTCATCCCGGCGGTTTGCAGGTCAACAAAAGGGCGGTCATTGTCGCAAATCTGAGTGCCTGATACAATCGCTGCCGACACCTCCCTCCCCGGCATGGGCACAACACGAGGGCCTCTTGGCTCAGGGAACCCCTTTATGCAGACCATACCCCAGGCACCTTTCCATCACCTGCACGCCCTGTGGTTCCAACTGACCGGAACCCTGTGCAACCTGGCGTGCAGCCATTGCTTCATATCCTGTAGCCCGACCAACCACGCCCTCAAATTTGTGGCGCCGGAAACCGTGTACCGATACCTCGACGAAGCGGAGACGCACGGTGTGCGCGAGGTGTACTTCACCGGCGGCGAGCCGTTTCTGCATAAGCAGATCATGCCCATCCTGGCGCGCTCGCTGCAGGTGGCCGCCACGTCGGTGCTGACCAATGGCACCCTGATCACCCCGGCGGTGGCCGGCGAGTTGGCGGCGCTGGCCGCCGGGTCGCCCTATTCCCTGGAGATGCGCATCAGCCTGGACGACGTGGACGAGGCGCGGAACGACGCCGTGCGCGGCAAGGGCGCCCTGCGCCGGGCCTTAAGGGCGCTGCAGTTGCTACAGAAACGCGGACTGCCACCCATCGTGGCGGTGACGGAATACTTCTACGAGGCGCAGGAGACGACCCCGCAGGAGGCGGGTGACGGCAGTGGGTTTTATCAGAAATTCCGAGATTTCCTGCTGGAAAACGGTATCGAAAAACCTCGGCTGAAGGTGATTCCCGTATTCGCCATGGGCAAGCTGCATCCCTCGGAAACGGGCGCTTCTTACGTCACCCCGGGCATGATGCACGGCTTCGACGTCACCACGCTGCAGTGCACTAAATCCCGCATCGTCGCCGATGGCGGTGTCTACGCCTGTCCGCTGCTGGTAGGGGAGCCGGAGGCGCGTCTGTCGGAAAATTCATTGAGCGAGGCGATGCAGCCCTGCTCGCTCTATCACACGGCTTGCCATACCTGCTACGTCACCGGCATGACGTGCAGCAACTACTGAGGGGGGCAATGTGTTCTGTCGCCGTATCGCCGTGTTTGGCGGGGTGTACAGCAATTACCAAGCTCTGGCCGCTACGATCGATGACGCCCGCCGGCGCCAGGCGGAAGCGCTGTTCTGCCTTGGCGACCTGGGTGGCTTCGGTCCCCACCCGGACCGCGTTTATCCGTTGCTGCGGGAATCCGGCGTGCAGGTCATGCGTGGCAACTACGACGTCTCGCTGGCCGATGGGTTGGCAGACTGCGGTTGCGGCTACACCGACCCGCGCGACAATTACTATGCGGCGCTGAGCTACGAATACACCTTTCGGCACACCTCGGAGGAAAACAAACGCTGGCTGCGTACCCTGCCGGACATACTGCGCATACAGTTGGGAAACTACCGGTTGCACATGTGCCACGGCTCGCCGCGGCTGGTGAACGAGTTTCTATGGGAGAGCACGACGCCGGACGGCTTTCTCAGCAAGCTGTGCGGCGACTATGAAGCGGACGTGTTGCTGTGCACCCATACGGGGATCAAGTGGCATCGCCGCCTGCCGGACGATCGCCACGCCGTGAACGTCGGCGTCATCGGGCGCCCGGAGAACGACGGCGAGACGCACGTCTGGTACACCCTGCTGACGGCCGACCCCGACCTGCAGGTGGAGTTCATTCCGGTATATTACGACTACCAGGCGTTGGCGCGCGACATGCGGCAAGAGCAGTTGCCCGAGGCGTTCGTCGAAACGATCCGCTCCGGCTGGTGGACGACCTGCCTGGAAGTGCTGCCGGGCAAGGAGCGGGCGCGCGGACGTTGGTAGGATTTTCGGACGGAAGCAGGATGGTGGACGAGCCGTCCGTTCTATTCGTTGAGGAGTGAGAGCGTTCCCGCCGCAACGCTGCCGATGGTCCCTGCCAATACTCCGCCCGTCCTTAGCTTCCTGGCGAGCGCCTCACGCGCCGTGGTAGTTTGCCTCGACGCGTTGGTATCGACCATGACATAGTCCACCTGCGTGCCGTCCATAAACCACACGGCGCGAAACGGTTCCATGTATATCCACTCGTAGACGCGTCTGCGGGATTCGACGTCGCGATAGAATCGCAGCGCGTCCGGCGTGCCGAATTCCTCGAACACGTTGCGCTCATCGTCAGACAGCTTGTCGGTGTTGATCGTGCCGCTTGTCCAGCGATTCGTGATGTCCTCCACCGGGTCCCAGCCCTGCATGTAGGACGCCTGCACGCCGCAACCCGCCAGCATGCACGCCAGCAACACGAAACCGCTCAGCTTGCACCAGAAACGTTGCACCGTCATTTGTCTCCTCCATTCGGGCCATTCGGGCATCACAAAGCGACGGCATTCTAGCAGCGGCGCCGCGCCGCCACAAACCGGCAGGGCATGGTTGCAATTGATCCTGCGGAAGCTGCCCCGTATAGTAGGTGTCTCAATCTGGAATCCGTCAGCGGAAATGAAACCGACCATGTTGCCGACGCCTCATCGTTTCGATGTGATTATCGCGGCGGGAAACCGCCGGGCGAGCCGTGCAGTTCTGGGCACCAACAAAATCCTGTTGCCCGTGGCCGGCGTGCCGGTCATTTCGCACGTCCTCAGCGCCGTCGAACGCGCCCGCTGTACCGACCGCATCTTCGTCATAGGCGATACCGCGCAGCTTGAAGAAGCCCTCGCCAGCCCCCACAGCCCGTTTCAGGGCAAGCGCCCCCTGCACCTGCTTGAGCAATACCACACCTTCTACGAAAACGTCTGGCAAGGTTTTCTGCACACCCTGCCGGACTACGCGCCTGAAACCGGCTGGCAGGTCTATCTGGACAGGCCCGAGGCCGACAAGGCGGCCCTGTTCATGTCGGGCGACATCCCGGTGGCGACACCGCAAGAGATCGAGGCGTTCGTCGCAAGCTGCGATGTCAACCGGTACGACTATTTCCTGGGCATGACATCGGAGCAGGTACTGCGAGCCTACTATCCGCGGCGTGGCCGTCCAGGCATCAAAATGGCGTATTTCAATCTGCGCGACATGCAGATTCGCCAGAACAACCTTCACATGGTGAAGCCCTTCCGGCTGGGCAACCGTTTCTATCTTGAGAAGATGTACGAATACCGGTACCAGAAGGAATGGCACAACATCCTGAACCTGTGTTGGGAATTGATCGGCAAGCAGCGTGGCTCCATGCAATTCGTTGGCGCATTCCTGCGCTTGCACGCGGCACGCCTGCTGGCCCGCTACGGCTTGCGGGATTACCGGCTCAGCCGGCCCATCTGCATGCCGTTGCAGACTGTGTGCAGCGTGTTGTCGCAACTCCTGAGCACCCGCTTCAACATTGTGACGACCCCGTACGGCGGCTGTACGCTGGACATCGACAACGCCGAGCACTACGCCGCCCTGTGCGCCAATTTCACGGCGTGGCTGAGCCACCAGGAGATGCTGGCTCGAGAACTGAAAGACAACCCGTACGGTGCGCTTTCCGCGTGACGCTGGAATGGCGGCCGTCCCGAGGGATAATGTTGGCTTTGGCTCAAGGCGCAGCCGTTTGCGGCTCACCGGAAAAGCCTGTAAGGTGAACGCCTTGAACATCACAGTGCCAATTCTCAGGAGACCATGCGATGCAGCAAGCTGACGCCCCGGCAGTGAACGGCGTGATCAATCAGGAAAAAATTGCCGCCGGCGTGCGAATGATCATTGAGGCGATCGGCGACGACCCCGACCGCGAGGGGCTGAAGGACACGGCCAGCCGGGTCGCCAGGATGTATGGCGAGTTCTTCCAGGGGCTGCACGAAGACCCGCGCACCTACCTGCAGGTGGTGTTCGACGAGCAGCACGATGAGATGGTGCTGGTGAAGGACGTGCCGTTTCACTCCATGTGCGAGCACCATTTGCTGCCGTTTCATGGCCGGGTGCACGCTGCCTACATTCCGCGCGGCAGGGTTGTCGGGCTCAGCAAAATTGCTCGTGTCATCGAAGTGTTCGCGCGCCGTCCGCAGGTGCAGGAACGCATGACGTCGCAAATTGCCGACCTGTTGATTGACGAGTTGGACGCGCACGGCGTTGGTATCGTCGTGGAAGCCTCCCACACCTGCATGACCATGCGTGGCGTCAAGAAGCCCGGCTCGCTGATGGTCACCTCGGCCATGCGCGGTTCGTTCAAGACCGATCAGGCCACCCGCAGTGAATTCATGTCGCTGGTCGTCAGCCGCTGATGCCCTCCCTTCACGTCGAGACAACCCGTTGAGCCGCGACACCATCCACCTCCGCAACATGCAGTTTTACGCCTATCACGGCGTCAATCCCGAAGAAAAAACCCTTGGACAACGCTTCGAAGTCGATGTCGTGCTGCAAGTGGACGCGCGCCCGGCGGGGTTGAGTGACGACCTACGACAGACGATCAACTACGCGCAGGTCTACAAGTTGGTGAAACGCATCGTCGAGGAGGAGCGGTTCGACCTCATCGAGGCACTCGCCGAGACGCTGGCGATGCAGATCGGCAAGCAGTTTGCTCCCGACGGCTTGCGGATCTGCGTTCGCAAGCCGCACGTGTCGCTGAAGGGGAGCGTGCTGGACTATGTCGGCGTCGACATCGAACGCTCGCAGGAATCATGGCAGTCGTCTATCTCGGATTAGGCTCCAACATCGGCGACCGTGAGCAGCACCTTGTGCGCGCCTGCGGCCTTTTGCACCAGCATCCGGCCATCGCCGTGCAGGCTGTCTCGTCGCTGTATGAGACCGCCCCGGTCGGCCTTACCGCGCAGGACGCCTTCCTGAACGCCGTCGCGCGGGTGCACACCACCTTGGGCCCCGAATCCTTGCTCGCCATCACGCAGGCCGTCGAAAGCCGGTTGGGGCGCGAGCCTGCAATCAGGTGGGGTCCGCGAGTCATCGACGTCGACATCCTGCTCTACGATGCCCTGGAGGTGCACAAGCCCGTTCTCGATATTCCCCACAAAGCCTTGAGCGAACGGCTGTTCGTGCTCGTTCCCCTCAGCGAGCTTGAACCGCATCTGCATTTGCCGTCGGGCGAGCCCATCCGCCACATCATCGTCGCGTTGCCGGATCAGGGCGATGTGACGCACCTCGGCCCTTTCCCCCCTTTTGCAGACGGAAATCGATCATGAGCCACCAGGAACACCGGCAGCAGGCCGCCAAGGGTATACGCTGTGCGGTCATCACGGTCAGCGATACCCGCACGCCGGAAACCGACACCAGCGGACGGTTGATGCAGGACGCTCTCACACAGGCGGGCCACGCCGTCCACGCCTACTGCATCGTCAGAGACGAGCCCGACGACATCCGACGCTTGCTGCGGCATCACATCCAGGACGCCGACACCGACGCCGTTCTACTGAGCGGCGGCACGGGCCTGTCGTCGCGCGATGGCACGTACGAAGTGGTGCGGGATTGTCTGGAAAAGGAGTTGACGGGCTTCGGCGAGCTCTTTCGCTACCTGAGCTACGACGAGATCGGCGCCGCGGCCATGATGAGCCGGGCCACGGCTGGGGTTGCCAGTGGCACGGTCATCGTTTCCATGCCAGGGTCGAGCGCCGCGGTGCGCTTGGCCATGGAAAAACTTATTCTGCCCGAGCTGGCGCACATGGCTCATATCGCGCGCGGTTGAAGCCAATCCTAACCGACCGTCGCCAATTCGAACTGGCGGCCCCAACGGGTCTGCGCGGCCTGCAACAAGGCGCGATGCTCCTCCCGGCTCAAGTGGGGGTCCTCGTCCAGCAACGCGAACGCCGACTGCCGCGCTCGTTCCAACCACACGCCGTGATGCAGGATATTGCCGACGCGCAATTCCGGCAGTCCCGACTGTTTCGTCCCCAGCAATTCCCCCGGCCCGCGAATCTGCAAATCCTGCTCGGCCACGTAAAACCCATCGGTGCTTTCCTGCATGACCTTCAACCGCTGGCGGCTCTCGCGGCTGAGCTTCTGACCAGGCAGCAGCAGGCACGTAGCGCGCGCCGTGCCTCGCCCGACGCGGCCGCGTAACTGATGGAGCTGCGCCAAGCCGAACCGCTCGGCGTTTTCGATCAGCATGACAGTGGCGTTGGCGATGTCGACGCCGACCTCGATGACGGTGGTGGACACCAGAAGCTGTAGCCGTCCTTCCGCAAACGCCCGCATGATGGCGTCCCGTTCCTCGGCGGCCAGGCGTCCGTGCAGCAGGCCGACCTCGTATTCCGCGAACACCGTGTGCCGCAAGTGCTCGGCCATGACCGCGGCGGCGCCGAGGTCGAGGCTTTCGGATTCCTCGATGAGCGGGTAGACGATGTAGGCCTGGTGGCCTTTGTCGACCTCGCGGCGCACCACCTCGTAAGCATGTTCGCGGCGTTTTTCGCTGAGCAGGACGGTTTTGATCGGCAGGCGGCCAGGGGGCAGTTCGTCCAGGATGGAGAGATCGAGGTCGCCGTACAGCGTCATGGCCAGGGTTCGTGGAATCGGCGTGGCCGTCATAACCAGCACGTCGGGCCGGAGGCCCTTCTGCCGCAGGCCGGCGCGCTGCATGACGCCGAAGCGGTGCTGCTCGTCAACGACGATCATACCGAGGCCGTGGAACTGCACGTTCTCGTACAACAGGGCGTGGGTACCGACCAGCACGGATACCTCGCCATCGGCGATGCGCTGAAGGAGTTTTCGGCGGCTGCGGCCTTTGACCGTGCCGGTGAGCAGCGCCACTTCGAGGTCCAGATGCTGTAGCAGGGTACGCAACGTTGCCAAGTGCTGCTCCGCGAGAAGCTCCGTCGGCGCCATGAGGGCGGCCTGCTGGCCGTTGGATACCGCCAGCAGCATGGCGAGCAGGGCGACGATAGTCTTGCCGCTGCCGACGTCGCCCTGGATGAGGCGGTTCATCGGGAAAGGACGACGCATGTCGGTGAGAATCTCGTCCAGCACACGCTGCTGGGCGGCAGTGAGCTGAAACGGCAAATGTTTTAGTAGCGCCTTGCCGAGGTGGTTCGGCTGGTCGTAGTGCTTGTCGCGGCGTGTATTGCGGACCTCGCGGTGGCGGATGGCGAGACCGAGTTCGAGCAAGAAGAACTCCTCGAATATCAGCCGCGCGTGAAAGGCGGTTCGCTGCTCATTGAGAGCTTCAAGGTTGGCGTCGTCATACGGGAAATGCACCCCGCGCATGGCCTGTGCCAGTGCGGGCAGCCGGTGAGCGGTGCAGACTGAATGCGGCAGCGTCTCGCGAATTAGTGGCACGAAGGTCTCCACGGTGCTGTGCATCAGGCTTCGCATGCTCTTCTGGGTCAGCCCGGCGGTCAGCGGGTAAATCGGCACCAAGCGGCCGAAATGAACCAGCTCGGCGTCGTCCTCTTCCAGTGCTTCAAGGTCGGGATGAACCACTTCGCGGCTGCCGTCATAGCGATTGAAGGTGATGAGGCCGTTGCCGACCACACGCGCGCCGATGGGAAAGCGCTCCTGCAGGGCAAGGCCGCGGTGCTGGAACCATTTGCAGGTGAGCGGGGCGCTGGAGTCCTCCAGGCGCAGGGTCGCAAAGGACTTACCGCGTGACATGGGGTGCAGTTGGAAGGCCGTTACCGTGCCGTAGAACGTCTGCCGGGTACCGGCCTGCAGCATGCCCAGGGGGGTGATGTTGCGGCGGTCTTCGTAGCGCCCGGGCAGGCACCATAGCAGATCGCCCACGGTGTGCAGGGATAGTCTGGCAAGCAGGGCGGCGCGGCGTGGCCCGACGCCGCGCAGGAATTGCACCGGCTGGGCCAGTGGATCTTCGGAAGCGGCGGCGGATGCCGGCGCGAGCGTGGCGGCCCGTTTGGGCGTCGGGGCGTCGCTCTTGTCCGCCAAGGTGTGCAGGCGGGAAAGAATCCGCGCGGCCTGCTGCACGCGCTGGCGTTTCTCGGTCAGCGTCAGATCGTCGAATCCCAGTACCGTTTCCGCCAATTGCGTTAACACACCGGGCATCGATGCTGGCAGCGGCAATGACTGCAAAACCTGGATCTGATGCTGTACGAACGATTCCAGGTCGCGCAATTTGGGCAGGTCGGCGAAGTCATTGCGCGTGGCGTATTGAAGGGGTTTGTCGAGACGGCTCAAGTGGTTACGGACGTCCGTCATTGCAGGCTCACGTGGCAGTCACGGTGCGTTGTTGCGGCCCCAGGGAGAATGTGCTAGCTTTGGCGCTCGCTTTTCGGGATTAGCAAAGACAACGGACGGTTCCGGGTATGAAAGGAAGCAGCCATGGCCAGAAGCTGTGACATGTGCGGCAAAGGACCACGATTTGGCCATAATATCAGCCATGCTCACAATCTCACCAAAAGACGCTGGAATCCCAACCTGCAGCCGATGCGGGTGCAGACGGCCAGCGGCCACGTCAAACGCATGAAGGTCTGTACGCGCTGCCTGCGTTCCGGCAAGGTGCGCAAGCCCGCTTAATCCTCACGTATGCCAATTGCCTCGCCTGACATTCCTGGCGCGTTCTACCGAAAGCACGCCCCGTACGCCTTCAATCCGGCGAATGACCTCGTTCAGATGGTTCACGTCACGGACATCGACCGTCATATCCATGTAGGCTTTCTTGTCAATGGTGGTCGTTGTGTTGAACCGGCTGATATTCACCTTGCACGCTGAAACAGCGGCGCTCACGCTTGCCAGAACGCCTTGTTCGTCGTGCGTCACAAGCGCGATTGCTGCAGAGTGCAGGGTCTCGCCGGCATCGTCCCACGACACCGAGGCGCGCCTTTCTGCGTCGTATTCCAGCTTTCGCGTGCTTTCACAGTCCGTGGTGTGAATGCTGACGCCGCGCCCACGCGTGACGTACCCGACGATGCGGTCGCCGGGCAGGGGGCTGCAGCAGCGAGCGAAATTGATGAGGACGTCGGTAAGCCCGTGCACCCTCACCCCCTCACTGCGTGGCTGCTGTCGACCGGACGGTGCCACCTCCTTGCCCTGATTCCTTTGCTCCTTGATTAAGTTTGACGGCAGCAAACGATGCGCGACTTGCAGGGCTGACACGCGCCCGTAACCTACGGCTTCCAGCAGATCATTCGCTCTGTGGCAGCCGAACGTCGGGGCAGCGGCGAGTAGGACGTCCGTCTTCACATAGGGCTGCGAATTCGGCGTGTACTTGCGGATTTCGTGTTCCAGGCTGCGCATGCCCAAGGCGATGCTTCTTTCTTTGTCTTCCGACTTGAGCCACGCCTTGATGCGCGTCCGAGCGCGCGACGTGACAACCCAGCGCAGCCAGTCGCGGTTCGGCACGTGGGAGGTGGAGGTAAGGACTTCGACAGTATCCCCGTTGCGCAATTGATAACGCAGTGGCGCCATGCGGCCGTTTACCTGGGCGCCCGTGCACTGGTGACCCACGTCGGTATGCACGGAATAGGCGAAATCCACCGCCGTGGCGCCGCGCGGGAATGTCCTCACCTCGCCGCGTGGGGTAAAGACGTAGACTTCCTCCGGGAACATGTCGATCTTGACCGTTTCCATGAACTCGATGGGGTCTTTGAGATCCTGCTGCCATTCCATCAGTCGCCGCAGCCAGGCGAAATACTCCTCGTTCTCTTCGGTTGAGCCGCGTTCCTTGTAATGCCAATGCGCCGCGATACCTTCCTCCGCCGTGCGGTGCATCCCCTCGGTGCGAATCTGCAACTCAACGCGCTGGCGCTCGGGACCCAGCACGGTGGTGTGCAAGGATTGGTACATGTTGGACTTAGGGAGTGCGATGTAATCCTTGAAGCGTCCGGGGATGGGCTTCCAGAGGGCGTGGATGATGCCCAGGATGGCGTAGCAGTTGCGCACGGTGTCGGTGATGACCCGAACGGCCAGCAGGTCGTGGACTTCCTCGAACGGCAGTTGCTGGCGCTGCATCTTCTGGTAGATGCTGTAGTAGTGCTTGGGCCGTCCGGAAAGCCTGCAGCTGATGCTCATCTGCACGAGTTCTTTGGCTACCGTTTCCTGAACCTGTGTCAAGTAACGCTCGCTCGCGTCCTGCTCGCCTGCGAACTGTGTCTCGATTTCCCGGTAGGCCCGCGGGTGCAGGTAGAGAAAGGACAGGTCTTCCATCTCGGCCTTCATCCAGGTAATACCGAGACGATGGGCCAGAGGCGCGTAGATCTCCAGCGTTTCGCGGGCGACGAGGCGTTGCTTGTGGCCCGCCATGTGTTCCAGGGTGCGAAGGTTGTGCAGCCGATCAGCGAGCTTGACCAGGATCACCCGGATATCCTTGGCCATGGCAACCAGCATTTTGCGGAAGCTTTCCGCCTGCCGCTCCTCTTGGCTGAAGAACTCGAGCTTGCCCAGCTTGGTGACGCCGGAGACAAGCGCGGCGACCTGGGGACTGAAAGTCGACGCAATCTGTTCTTCGCCAGCGTCGGTATCTTCGATGGTGTCGTGCAACAACGCGCTGGCGATGGTCATGGCGTCCATTTGCAACTCGGTCAGAATGGACGCGACTTCCAAGGGATGTGAGATGTAGGGGATGCCGGATTTGCGTTTTTGATGCTTGTGGGCTTCTGCGGCAAAAAAATAGGCGCGGCGAACCAGATCCGTGTCCGCTTGTGGGTGATATTGCTCAACAGCGGCGATAACTGAATCAATGGTCAGTATCATATCGTCGTCTATGGTTCAATAAAGGTGTGTCTTGGTTCACAGATCGACAGACGGCGAACTTAGCAAGCAAGCTTCTGAAAGTCAAGCATTTACCGCGGTTCAAAAAGCCCTGTGGACAGCTTGCAGGGAGTGGTGGCGCGTCGTTTTCGGCGCACAATCCGGCGGTTGACGGCCTCTTGGCAATCCATTACCATGCCTCGCTATTGTGAGGCTGGAAAGGGCACGGAGGCTTGATTCAGACTTTTAGAATCAGCTTGGTCTGTTAGGTCAGAGGGGTGAGAGATGAGCGAACCAGAGGTTGTGGCGACGAGTGAAGCGCAGATCGCCGTGCATTGGAAGGAGGAGGCTTATATTCAGCCATCGGCGCAATTCATCGCGCAGGCGAGTATGACCGATCCATACGTTCACGATCGCTTTGGGCTTGACCGATTCCCTGAGTGTTTCAAAGAGTACGCCGATCTCCTCGATTGGTATGCGTATTGGCATACCCTGCTGGATACCAGTGATGCCCCGTGCTGGAAATGGTTTGTTGGTGGCAAGCTTAATGTTTCCTACAATTGTGTCGACCGTCATTTAACAAAGTATAGAAACAAAGCGGCCATTCTTTATGTGCCGGAACCGGAAGATGAAGCTCACGTTGCCATTACCTATCAGGAACTGTACGTGCGGGTGAACGAATTCGCCGCCGTGCTACGGGATTTTGCTGGTGTCAAGGCAGGCGACCGGGTGACCATTCACATGCCGATGGTGCCGGAACTGCCGGTGGCCATGCTGGCTTGCGCCAGGTTGGGCGTCATTCATTCGGTGGTGTTCGGCGGCTTCAGCGGCAAGTCATGCGGGGACCGCATCGCCGATTCCGGCAGCCGGGTGCTGATCACGATGGACAGTTATTATCGCAGCGGCACACTTCTGGATCACAAAGAAAAGGCGGATGAGGCCGTGAAAAAGGCGGCTGAGGAAGGCCAAGTCGTTGATAAAGTCCTGGTATGGCGGCGTTATCCTGGCCAGTACCATTCGGCGACGCCGATGCAGGACGGGCGTGACTATTTCGTGGACAACGAGTTGAAGACCTACGCCGGCAGCAGAATCGAGCCCGTGGCGCTGGCGGCCGAGGACCCGCTGTTCCTGATGTACACCAGTGGCACGACCGGGCGTCCCAAAGGCTGCCAGCACAGTACCGGCGGCTACCTTTCATACGTAGCAGGCACCTCCAAGTACGTGCAGGACATTCACCCCGAGGACGTGTACTGGTGCATGGCGGACATCGGCTGGATCACCGGGCATTCCTACATTGTCTACGGCCCGTTGTCTCTGGCGGCCACCACCGTCATGTACGAGGGCGTTCCGACCTATCCCGACGCCGGGCGCGCTTGGCGTATCGCCGAACAATTGGCGGTCAACATTTTCCACACCGCCCCCACCACCATTCGCATGCTGCGCAAAGCCGGGCCCGACGAACCGCAGAAATACAATTATCACTTCAAGCACATGACCACCGTTGGTGAGCCCATCGAACCCGAGGTGTGGCAGTGGTACTACGACGTGGTTGGCAAAGGTGAGGCCGTGATCTGCGACACTTGGTGGCAGACCGAAACTGGCGGTTTCTTGTGCAGCACCCTGCCGGCTCTGCAGGCCATGAAAGCGGGCAGCGCCGGGCCTAGCGTGCCGGGCATTCATCCTGTCATCTACGACGAAAACGGCGATGAGGTGCCGGCGGGGTCGGGCAAGGCCGGGAACATCTGCATCCGCAATCCCTGGCCCGGTGGCTTTCAAACCATCTGGGGCGACCGGGAACGTTATGTGTCAACGTACTATGGCAAGTACTGCAGGAACCCCGAGAGCAAGGAGTGGCGCGATTGGCCGTACTTCACCGGTGACGGCGCCATGCAGGCGGCGGACGGCTATTATCGCATCCTGGGCCGCGTCGACGACGTGATCAACGTTGCCGGCCACCGCCTGGGCACCAAGGAGCTTGAATCCGCCGGCCTCACTGTCGAGGAGATCGCCGAGGCGGCGGTCGTGCCGGTTGCGGACGACATTCGCGGGCGGGTGCCGGACATGTATGTCTCTCTGAAACCCGGTTTTGACGCCGGTCCGGTCATCGAAGCCAAGGTAATCGAGGCCATCGAGACGATCATCGGCAAGATCGCCCGTCCGAAGCACGTGTACATCGTGCCGGACATGCCCAAGACGCGCTCCGGAAAGATCATGCGCCGCGTGTTGGCGGCAATCTCGAATACCATGGATATTGGTGACGTGACCACACTGGCGAACCCCGAAGTGGTGGAGTCGGTCCGCCAAATGGTCCAGGGCGAGGGCATGGTGGTGACCCAGGAAGGCTCCGAAGACCTGAAACATTTCGGCGAGGAGCGTTAAGCAACACGGAATAGCCCTATGGTCTATAAAGCCTATTCGGTTTCCTGGAATCTCACGCAGCGGTGCAACCTCTTTTGCGCGCACTGCTACATCAGCGCTTCCGCGGGCGCCGACGCTGCAAACGAATTGACGACGGCTGAGTGCTACCGCGTGATGGACGATATCGCCCGCGTCAATCCCAGCATCTTTCTCATCCTTACCGGCGGCGAGCCGCTGTTGCGCAAGGATATATTTGACTTGGCGGCTTACGGGGCGGAACGGGATTTCACGGTCGTTCTGGGTACGAACGGGGTGCTGTTGCGCGAGAAGCAGGCCAAGCTGATGCGGCAGAGCGGCGTCCTCGGCGCCTCAATCAGTCTGGATTCCACGCGCGCCGACAAACATGACGCCTTTCGCCATCAGGCCGGGTCCTGGGAGGGTGCCGTGCGGGCGACACGGGTCTTGAAGGACGAGGGCCTGGACTTCTCGTTGCACATGTCGGTGACCGACTGGAACGTCGACGAGATTCCGGCGATGGTCGATCTGGCGAACGACCTGGGCGCCAACGTGCTCAATTTCTTCTTTCTGGTGCGAACCGGGCGGGGCGAGAACCTGACGGATATCAGCGCTGAGCAGTACGAGGGGATCCTGACGGCCTTGGCGCGTGCCCAAGGGGTTGGCGAAGACGGCGACACTGAGGCGACATCGGTTTTCAGCAAGCAGGAAGACCCGTGGAGCATGCCGGTCGGCGCGGCGGGCAAGCTCCTCATCCGCGCCAAGTGCGCCCCCCATTTTCGTCGCATTGTCTGGGAGCTCGATCCCAGTTCGCCGCTGCTCAAGAATTACGCCCACGGCTCCTGCCCGGCCGGCAAATACTACTGCCGTATTACGCCGAGCGGCGATGTGACGCCGTGCCCCTATATGCCGGTCGTGGCGGGCAACCTGCGTCAGACGTCGTTCGCCGATCTGTGGGGTGGGTCCGACGTTTTCCAGAATCTGCGGGAGCCGGAACTAGGCGGGCGCTGCGGTCCGTGCGAGTTCAGCAAAATCTGTGGCGGCTGCCGCTGCCGAGCCTACGCCACCTATGGCGATTATCTGGCCGAAGACCCCGCTTGTGCCTACCAGCCGGGTCAGCACGGTGGTGAGGTGATCGAGCTTCCGGCATCGCAAACGTTCGGCCTGGAGGTGAAGCAGGAACTGGTTTGGCAGCCGGCGGCCCGCGAGCGGCTGAAGGCGATTCCGTCATTCGCCCGCGGTATGGTGGTGAAGGGTGTAGAAGCCTATGCTCGCTCGCAGGGTTACCGGGAGATAACTTCTGAGTTGTTGACCCAGATTCGCCAAACGTGGGGTGCGCGATTCCGTCCCAAACGGTCGTGAGCATCGCTACCCGTTATTGTTTCATGCGATAGACAGAGTTCCCCGTATAAGGAGACAGTGAACATGCCGAGCACGGAGGCCACGGGGCTTGAAAGCCGTCTGGACGCCATGCAGGAGCAGTTGACGCGCGTGCAGGAATTGTTGGTCGGTTTTTCGCAGCAGCTTGAGCAACAGCGCGTCGATACCGGTAAGGTCACCGAGGGCATCCAGCATTGGGTGACGGATTACGTTTCCCTGCGGCTGCAGGAATTGGTGCCGCACGCCTGCGAGCATGACGACGAGCCGGCGGCGGCGGACGGCCCATATTTGCCCGGCACCTCGGTTCCTTGTACCGAAGACGTGGTGCATCGTGTTGGGCGCATCCCCATTCCGTTTGTGCGCCAGATGGTGGTTCAGAAAGTCGCTGAGCAGGCCCGGCAGGAGGGTGCAGTGCGGGTCGACGTCGCCTTCTTTGAGCAGGCGGCGACCTTCTGACAATGCAAATTGCCAGGGGAGGATCTCCTGAGTTGGCAGCACTGGCAGAGCCACGTGCTGGCGGGTCCCAAGCTGTTTGAGGCGCCGTCGTAGCGTGGCTCCTTGAGGAGGTGTGGCATGGCAAAATCCGCGACGCTTCACGATTTCCTGGAGCGGCTGATCAATATGGGCGGCACCTTCATCTTGCGAAATGAGCATGGCTCCATGGAACTGCGCGGGCAGGACATGTATCTGCACCCCTATGAGGAGTGGCTGACGGTGTATCACACCAACGCCGAGAGGCCCGAAGCGCGCAGCCATCTGCATCTCAAACGGCATACCCTGCAAGCGGCCACGGTATGTCGTTCGGAAGGGCAGACGCCGCACTTGGCGTTCTTCAAAACTGGCGAGCCTTGTGGTGACCCGCTGCTGGTCTGGTATTTCCCCAGCTTCTATGATTGGAGCCAGGGCAAGAGCCTCATACCCGACAACGTCGCCCGCTTTGAGTCGTTCGTCGAGACGTACGGTGAGCAGGTTCGCTTTGCCGAGGAAACGGGGTGACACGGTGCACGCGAAGGGCAAGGAATACCCGACAGAGGAATTGCACGTGATTGACTCCTCGAATCGCCGTGTCACGCGGCTATTGTTACTAAGCGGCTTGTTCGTGTTTTTCTTCTTCGGCTGCTTACACGCCCAGGACGAGACACCGACCCCCGCGCCTCCCACGGAAACGACCGAGCCTGAAATTGCAGAGCCTTCCGCCACAGCTTCCGGCGAAAGGCCCAAGGCTGAAATGCCTGAACCCTACCTGATGCTCGAGCCGGGAAGCAGCCCGTCGGTCCGCGCCAAGAGTTCCGTGCTGATGGAGTATTCCAGTGGCAGGATCCTCCAGCAGCAGAACAAGGACGAGCAAATTCCCCCTGCCTCGTTTGCCAAGATGCTCATGTTGTACGTCGTATTCGATCTCATTGGAAAGCGTCAGGCACGACTCGACGATGAGGTCTACATTAGCGAGAAGGCATGGAGAACCGGCGGCTCGAAGATGTTCGTGCGGGAGGGCGATAGAGTGCCGTTGGAGGAATTGATCAAAGGTATTGCCGTCGTGTCCGGCAACGACGCCTGCGTGGCGGTAGCCGAGCACTTCTCCGGCAGCGAGGAGGCGTTCGTCAAGGTCATGAACGAGACGGCCAGCAGATTGGGGATGATGAACAGCCGCTTCGTCAATGCGCACGGGCTGCCGGGCAGTGGGCAACTCACCACGGCCTACGACATGGCCCTGCTGGCCATGCATTACTTGAGAGATTTCCCACAAGCGCTGCATTATCACTCGCTCTCGGAGTACACCTTCTCCGACATACGCCAATATAACCGTAACCGGTTGCTGCGGAGGGACGACTCGGTCGATGGTCTGAAAACCGGCTTCACCGCCGCATCCGGCTATCACTTGCTGGCCACCGCCGAACGGGAAGGGCGCCGGTTGATTTCCGTCCTCATGGGAGCGACCAACCCCACCGTGCGCACGGTGGAGTCGGCGAAGTTGCTCAACTACGGCTACCGTCGCTATGCCTTCCTCGACGTGTTCCAGGAGCCGGGCGCGGTGTTCGAGATTCCGGTATTCAAGGGAAAAGAAGACAGCATCGGCGTGGTGGCGGCGCGCAATCCGATGCTCATCGTGCCTGTAGAATTCAAGGATAAGCTCGAGCGCCGCGATACGTTGCCCGAGTACCTGATTGCCCCGGTGGAGTACCAACAGGTGGTTGGCGAATACGTCGTGGGGCTGCAGGGCAGGCCTCTGGCATCCATACCGCTCATCACCGGCGGCTCGGTTGAACGAGCAGGCCTTGCAAAGGTGCTGGCCCATGGTTTCCATTTGCTGGACCGCAAGCAGAAGAAGCTCTTCATATGGGCGGCTGTGGTTGCCATGGTCCTTATTATCGGGCGGCTGTGCATCGCGTACCTCAGACATAAGAGGCGAAGGAGGCGATCGAGATTTCGGCTGGCGCGGGATTGACGACTCGCGTGTCCCTGCCGCTTTCGAGCCAGCGGGAATCCATGTGTGGGAGAATGTCAACACTGTGAGGAGGAGAGAGCAATGGTAGACAATCACGACGTCGGATTGATGGCCCATTTGATGCGCCGGGCCGGTTTCGGGGCTCCCCGTGAGGAATTGGAGCGCCGCGCCGCCGAAGGGTACGAGGCGACGGTGCACGAGTTGATTCACCCCGACAACAGCGAGCCGGCGGACGAATACGCCCTGCTGCGCTACCAGCCGGCCGCTCTGCTGCCGGGCGGTATGCCGCCGATGGGGAACGTCAACTGGATGTTCCATATGGTGAATACCCAGCGGCCCCTTGAAGAGAAGATGGCGCTCTTCTGGCACCACGTCTTCGCTACCGGCAATTCCAAGGTGGACAATTACGACCAACTGCTGGCGCAGATTGGCATGTTCCGGCGGCGCGGCATGGGCAATTACCGCGACCTGTTGGTGGCCTTGGCCAAGGACCCGGCGATGATTTACTGGCTGGACAACAACGAGAACCACAAGGACGCCGTAAACGAGAACTGGGGCCGGGAACTGTTGGAGTTGTTCACCATGGGACAGGGGAATTACACCGAGAACGACGTGCGTGAGGCGTCGCGCGCCTTCACCGGCTGGACGTTCTCGGTCAAGATTCCGCGCCTGCCGTACGGCCGCTTTCCCTGGGAGTTCGAGTACGTTGCGGAAGACCACGACGGCGGTGAGAAGGAGTTCCTGGGCCACACCGGCAATTTCAACGGCGAGGACATCATCGATATCGTCGTGCAGCAGCCGGCCTGCGGCCGCTTCATCGCGCGGCACCTGTACAACTTTTTCGTGGCCGACGAGCCGCAGGTGCCGAGCTGGAAGATCAACCCGCCACGCGACGAGGCGGCGGTGGCGGCATTGGCCGACACTTTCCACGAGTCGGGCTACGATATGGTAGCGATGCTGACCACCCTGTTCACCTCCGACTTCTTCAAGGAAGCCTACTTCACGAAGGTGAAGAGCCCGGCGGAGCTGGTTGTCGGCACTCTGCGGCTGGTCGGTGGCGCCGAGTTGCCGCGTCCCGATTACGGCCGCGAGGTGGCCCTGCAGCCAACCTACATGGGCCAGGACTTGCTCAACCCGCCAAGCGTGGAGGGGTGGCATACGGGCAAGGAATGGATCAACAGCGGTTCGCTGATGAGCCGTATCAACTTCGTTGCCGAGATGGTCGGCAGCACCGATTTGCCTGGCGTGCAGGACATGATCGGTCGCCTCAGGACCAAGGGTCCACTCGATCCCGATGCCTTCGTAGATAGCTGCCTGGACCTGATGGGTCCGCTCCAGGTGGGCACGGATACCCGGCAGGAGCTGCTGGAGCAGGCCCGCGAGGGCGGCTTGTTGGCCTGGGACACGGCGGAAGAGGTCGAGGCATCGGTAGCGCGGGTCGGCGAGATGCTGCAGTTGATCGTCGCCATGCGCGAGTATCAATTCAACTAACCAGCCACTAAGGCGTGTGTCACGCCTGAACCGTAACAGGGGAGAGATTCAGTTATGGCAGAGAAAAAAGAACCCATTCTGGTCGTGTTGCAGTTGAGCGGCGGGAATGACTATCTGAACACGATCATCCCGTACGCCAATTCGCTGTACTGGGACAACCGCCCGGCGGTGAGTATTCCCGAGGATCAGATCATCCCGATTGATCAGGCCCTGGGTTTCAACCCGAGCATGGAAGCCCTGAAGTCAATTTACGACGCCGGTGACATGGCCGTCATCCACGGCGTCGGCTACGCCAATTCGCCGCGTTCGCACTTTCGCTCCATGGACATCTGGCACACCTGCGAGCCGGATACCATCGGCACGGAGGGCTGGCTGGGCCGCGCCCTGCGGGACATCGACCCCAACAAGGAAAATGTGGTGACTGGTGTCAGTTTCGGCCCGAGCATGTACCGCGCCATGGCGCTGCCCGGTGTCCCCGTGGCCTGCGTCAGCGGCGACTTGGAGACCTACGGCATGCTGCCGGGAATCGAGGGACAGCAGCGCCTGAAGGTGCTCGAGCGCTTCAAGAACGCCTACGCCCCGGCCATCGGTCTGGGCGCGGTGATGGATTACATGGGCCAGACAGGCCTCGATTCCATGGCCGGTGCGGACGTTCTCAAGGCGGCGCCGCAGCGCTACCAATCGAGCGTCACGTACCCCGACTCCAAGGTGGCCCGCAAGCTGCGCGGCGTGGCGCAGGTGCACACCGCCGAGGTGGGCACCCGCATTTTCTATCTGGACCACGGCAGCTTTGACACGCACGCCAGTCAGGGCGGCGAGCATGCCAAACTGTGGCGCGAGGTTTCGGAAGGCGTTAGTGCTTTCTTCACCGACCTGCGCGAGCACGATGCCGCTGACAATGTCGCGATGCTGATTTTCACCGAGTTCGGGCGCCGGGTGCACGACAACGGCTCCGGTACCGACCACGGTGCCGGCGGCGTGGCGTTCGCCATTGGCGGGTCCGTCAAGGGCGGCATGTATAGCGAATACCCGTCGCTGAAGGCCGAGGACCTGACGCAAGGCGACCTGATGCCGAACCAGGATTTCCGTGGGGTGTACACCACGCTACTGGAAGACTGGTTGGAACTGGATGCCCCGTCGATTGTCGGTGGCACCTTTGAGAGTCCGGCGTTCATCGCCAAGGCGTAGAAGGAAGCATCCATGCTGACTACCGTAATCGCTGGGCGGGTCTATGATTTCAGTCACTCCGTCGGCCGTAACGCCGCGGCCGGCGATGGGTTCTCTTACCCCTGCGCCATCGCGCCGGCGTCGCAGGGGGTGATGTACGTCGTCAGTCGCGGTAACGAGACGAACTATGGCTCGCGGCTTACCAAGGTGTTCGTCGGCGAGCCGGGTGAGGAGAAAGTGCTCGCCGAGTTCTGCCGCTATGGTTCCAACCCTGGGCAGGCGTTGTGGCCCAATTCCGTGGCCCTGGACAAGCAGGGGCGGGTTTTTGTGTCAGACGACTGGCTGAACCGCATCGCCGTGTTTGACGCCGACGGTAATTTCATCGAACAGTGGGGCACGGCGGGAGCCGGTCCCGGCGAGCTCGACGGCCCCGCCGGCTTGGCCTTTGATGCTGATGACCAACTCTACGTGGTCGACAGCCGCAACCATCGCGTGCAGGTGTTTACCCCGGATGGCAAGTACGTGTCGGGCTGGGGCTCGCATGGCAGCGGCCCCGATCAGTTGGACACCCCATGGGGCATCCACATCGACACGCACGGCGGCGTTTATGTGGCCGACTGGAAAAACGGTCGGGTGCAAAAGCGCGACGGCAACGGCCAGGTCATGATGCAATTCGGCCAGCCCGGCGACGGCCCGCGTGACCTCAACCACCCGACCAGCGTCGCCGTGGATGCGGACGACGATGTCTACGTGGCCGATTGGGGGAACCACCAGCTGCGCATCTATCGGCCTGATGGGGATCTGATTACGTCTCTGATCGGCGACGCGCAATGGCTGTCCAAGTGGGGCCAGCAGTCGATCGACGCCAACCCCGACATGGCCAAGATGCGCCGCCGGGTGAAGAGCCTCGAGCCCGAATGGCGCTTCTACTACCCCGCCGCCGTGGCGTTCGACGTGGAGCGGGATTTGATCATCGTGGCGGATTGCCAGCGCGGTCGCCTGCAGCTCTACAAGAAGGACAGGAACTACGCTGTCCCACAGGCGAACCTGTAAGTCATGACGCAGTCGTCGGCCTTACGGAACACGCTGCAGCAGGCTGAGACGAGTTGCATCAAGTGCGGCTTCTGCTTGCCCGTCTGCCCCACCTACAAACTCACCGGCAGTGAAGCGGCGTCGCCCCGCGGCCGCATCGCCATGATGGTCGCGGTGGCCGACGGCGATCTTGAAGCCCAGGACATCTTCACGTCCCTCGATCTCTGCCTCGGCTGCCGCGCCTGCGAAACGGCCTGCCCGGCCGGGGTGGAATTCGGCCGGCTGCTGGAGGTTGGACGCGCTGCCGCGGCTGTTGGTCAGCCTGTATCGCGTCTCGGCGGTTGGCTGTACCGGCTGTTCATGGAACACATCCTGCCGGCCCCGCACCGCCTGCATCAGTTGGCGACCCTCCTGCGCGTGTACCAGATCAGTGGCATGCAGGCGTTCGTGCGCTGGAGCGGCTTTCTGCCCCGGCTGGCGCCGAGGCTCGCCGTCATGGAAGCCCTCCTGCCCGCCGTTCCGCCGGCAAGGGCGCGCCAATCCCTGCCGGTGGAAACGCCTGCGCACGGCGAGGAACGTGGTCGGGTGCTTCTGCTCACGGGTTGCGTGACGCCGCAGGTTTTGCCGCAGGTAAATCGCGCCACCGTGCGGGTGCTGGCGCGGAATGGCTACCGTGTCCTGGCTACCCCGGCGCAACCCTGCTGCGGGGCGTTGCAGGTACATGCCAATGACATGGAAAGCGCACGGCGGCTGGCGCGGCACCACATTGGCGCGTTTGAAGCGAGCGGGGCGGATTGGTTCGTGGTCAACGCCGCGGGCTGCGGGGCGTTAATGAAGGACTACGGCCACCTGCTAGCCGACGACCCCGATTTTGCGGCGCGTGCGGAGACTTTTGACGCCCGCGTGCGCGATGTCAGCGAGCTGTTGGCTGCTGTTCCACTGCGGAAACCTTTGCAATCCGTGCCGTTAAGGGTGGCGTACGATGACCCGTGTCACCTGTCGCATGGGCAGCGGATCCGCCAACAACCGAGGGAATTGCTGCGGCAGGTGCCGGGGCTGGAACTCTTGGAGGTTCCCGAAAGCGACTGGTGTTGCGGCAGCGCCGGCACCTTCAATCTGTTTCATCCGGAAATGGCCGGGGCCCTTCTCGACCGCAAAATGGCTCACCTTGCATCGGTGCGGCCCGATGTTGTCGTCAGCGGCAATCCGGGCTGCCTCCTGCAATTGCGCCAAGGGGCTGCGCGGCATGGACTGGCCGCCGAAATCCTCCACCCGATCGAGATGCTGGACCGTGCCTACAGGACGTGAAGGCCATGGGACGCAAGCGACGAAAAACCCGCCCTCCTATCCTTGCCACCGCACCGCAAGAAGAAGATTTCCACAGACCCTTCAGTGAGGTGAGGGAAAAACTACGCGAGGTTGCAACGCGGCCTGTCTCTACAGCATCCACGCCAAAGTCTGTCCCTGCTCCGCATCGCCAAACGCCCGACCCCACGTCCAGGCAGGCTACTGTCTCTGCTGACGAACGGGCACGTCGGGAGCGGGCGTTGTTCCTGTCCGAGATGGCCGGCGTAACGCCCCTGCCCAAGGATCCGCGCGGGCAGGTGGGCAAGCCGCGTCCGCAACGCAGGGTCAGCGCCTACCAAAACCCGGACGCCCTGGACGAGTTACGTGACTTCGTTGAAGGGCGCGGCGCTTTTTCCATTCAGTGCACGGATGAATACATGGAGGGCGTGGCGCCGGGTGTCGATCAACGCCTGGCTCAGCGCCTGCATCGCGGCGATTTCGCCGTGCAGGCGCAGTGCGACTTGCACGGCCACACGGCCGAAGAGGCGAAGATTGTCATACAGCGGTTCGTGACGCAGGCACACACCGCCGGGCAGCGCTGCGTGCGCGTCATCCATGGCCGCGGGCGCAACTCCAGAGACAATCGCCCCGTCCTCAAGGAACAGGTGCAACTCTGGCTGTCCCACGGGCGCCTGAGCCGTCTGGTGCTGGCGTTTGCCACCGCGCCGGCAACTGACGGCGGCGCCGGCGCCGTCTATGTGTTGCTGCGTCGCGCGTCCAGACAGCGTCAACCGAACGGGTGAAAGCGGGAAGAGAGAGACGATGGCCAATTGGGACCGCGGCCTGGTGGGAAAAGTCTTCAGCCGCACCGAGCAACACGTTACGCGCCAGAAACTCCTCGACTACGTCGGCATTCTCGGAAGCAGCGACCCGGCGCACGTGGACGCGGCAGCGGCCCGCGGCCAGGGCTACCGCGACATCATCGCGTTGCCCACGTTCGTCACCTGGCATGGTGCCGGACCCATCGCCCCGCGCGAAATGGCAATCCAGGGCATCGGCATCAACGCCGGTTACGACTGCACCTTCTACGGCCCCGTCTATCCCGGCGATACGCTGACCTACACCACCCGCCTCGCTGACCTCTACGAAAAGACAGGGCGAACCGGCACGATGCGCTTCGTGGTGCGGGAAACCACGGTGACCAATCAGGACGGCGAAACCGTTGCCTTGCTCCGCAACTCGTTCATTTTGGGATGGTGAGGGCATTTGAATCAGCCTCTTGCCGGCATGCCTTAAGCGCGCCAGACCTGCCCTGATCGTCTCCGACAACGGCACTGAGTTGACCCGTCATGCGGTCCTGAGATGGGCGCAGAGAACCAAGATCGACTGGCCATGACATCGCGCCGCGCCTTCGGTCCTTCCACGACGCGCTGTCCGGCGCCCCTGGTCGTCTTCTGACGCCATCCGGGCGTATGCCTGGACGCTGCAGGATTTTCGTCTGCGCATATACGGTTGAAGACGATGCGCCCGGAGGCCGGGTGGACAATCGGGTCGGGTTCGAATGCCGATTGTGCCGGATGCTTCTCGCAGCCTGCGGTTGCCAAGGCGATGGCGGGGATGAACGCTTTGCGCAGCTTGCTGTTTATGTGCGGTCCTTGCACGCTCCTGCGACCTGTTGCGGCTGCACGATGATGCCCCGCTCGGGATAGCACTCAACCAGCAGGACGTGTCCCGGCGGGGCGGCGCTCCACTCCGGTAGGGGTGTGCCGGGGTACCAGGCCGCAACGCCTTCCTGGCTGTGGTCGGCCGTGACGTGTTTGTGGCCCATGGCAACGTAATCCCAGCCGGTCTGGCGAATCTCGGCAGCAAGAATCGGCGACGAACGTTCGGGTTGCTCGAAGTCTTCGTAGAAAAAGCCGTGCGCCATGGCCACGTGCCAACGGGCCGGCTCGGCGTGCCGCGCGGGGATGTCGGCCAGCGGATGGAAGCCGGGCTCGTGCGCTTCCATGCCCCGCCCCCAGATAACCAGATTGAGTTCGGGAAATGTGATCGTTTGGCCGTCCAGCTCGGTGATGACCCGCACGTTGCCGCACGCAGCACCGAAGTCGTGGCGGTGGTAAATGCCGTTGGGGTGCAGGCAGTCGTGGTTGCCGGGCAGAATGACGACGGGGCAGTGCAGGCGCCGCAATTGGCTCTGCGCGAAGGCGATGACCTCGTCGACAACACGGTTGTGATCGAAGAGGTCGCCGGCGATGAGGACGATGTCCACCTGCGTATCGAGGGCGCGGTTAATGATAGCCTCGAAGGCACGATGAGCGCCGGGCGGCTCCGTCGTGCCTCGGGGCCAGTTGTCGAGGTGTACGTCCGCCGTATGTAACAGGGTCAGCCTGCGGCTGCCGGTAGCTTCCATCTCACATGTCCATTTCAGTCAAGGGCGTCCGGTGATCGCGGCGACGCGTCTTGGCCTTGCGGCGCGAGCGGCGCGGTTCGCGGTCCCGCCGGTCCGATGGGTCGCGCTGTTTCTTGGGCTCCGTGGGTGTATCCTGCCGGGGTTTGGCTTCTCCCTTGTCAGTCAGGGCGATGTAGCGCACCCAGGAACCGCGCGGCAGGGTGGCCACGACGAGCCGCTTGCGGATGAGGCGGCGGAGGCAGGCGGACAACTCGACGCGGTCAACACTGAGGGCGCGCGCCAAGTCGGGGTAGGGGATGCCGGTGCCGTCCGCAAGCTGTGGCCGTCGGCGCTGCTCCCGCCGCAGCCAGTGCAGGATGGCTTGCTGGAGGGCCGAGAGTTTCAGCTTCTTGTCACTTGCTTGTGAGGGATGATTCACAAAACGCTGCCTTATCGAGGAGGTGGACGCAGTGGAATGTCGGATTACGCTTCGCTAATCCGACCTACAGAACTGAACGCACCGTGCAGCCGTGTTGCTATAATGCCCGGCAACCGTATCCCCATATGGTCCTGTGTGAGGGAGCAATTCTAAGATGCCCCGTCCGCCTGTTCGTCCAGTGACGCCGGAAGACCTGCAAGCCTTGCAACGGGTACGCACGGTTTCGGTGCGAGACCGGCAGCACAAGGTGCACGTGGCCGATTTCGTCGATCCGCAGGCTTGGCAATCCAATGGCGATCTGCGCGCCCTGTTTCCGCGTCTGCTGAAGGGCCTGGATATCGTCGAGATTGTCGATGGTTTCGTGGCCGCGCACCAGCGCGGACGGGCCATCATCCTGGCCATGGGCGCCCACGTCATCAAGTGCGGGCTCAACCCGGTTCTCATCGACATGATGCACCGTGGCTGGCTGAGCGGCCTTGTCCTGAACGGCGCCGCGATCATTCACGACCTCGAGGTCGCGCTTGTCGGCGCGACGTCCGAAGACGTGGCGCAGGGGCTCGGTTCCGGTACCTTCGGCATGGTGGAGGAGACACCGCGCCTGATCAACGAGGCCCTGAAAACCCATGACGCGGGCCGCCTTGGCATCGGCGCCGCGGTGGGGCAAGCCATCGCCGAAGGGGATTATCCGCACAAGGCACACAGCCTCCTTGCCGCCGCGCATGCATGCCAAGTGCCGGTCACGGTGCACGTCGCCATCGGCGCCGACACCATCCACATGCATCCCAGTACCGACGCCGCCCTGCTTGGCGCCGCGACCTATACGGATTTCCAGCGCCTAACCGTGCTCCTGCGCGGCCTCCACGACGGCGGCTGCTATTGGAACGTCGGCTCCGCCGTGCTCCTGCCCGAGGTGTTCCTCAAAGCGCTGACCCTGTGCCGCAATACCGGCCACGCGGTCGAGCGCTTCATGACCGTCAACCTGGACATGCTGCAGCATTACCGCACCGACGCCAACGTCGTGCGCCGCCCGACCCAGGACGGCGGGCGCGGCTACACGCTGACCGGTCACCACGAGATCATGCTGCCGCTGCTCTACGCCCTGCTGCTACAGGCCATGCAGGGCATTAGTAATACCCCTTCACAAATCCCCCATCGATCTGGGTGACGGTGCCCGTGATGTAGCTGCAGCGCTCCGAGCTCAGAAAAACCACCAGGTCGGCAAACTCGGCGGGTTGTCCGGCGCGCCCCATGGGAATGGGCGAGACGTAGGCCTGCAGCGCCTCGTCCTCGCTGATCCCCTGCGTCTCGGCCATGTTGTGCGTCACTTGCCGCACGCGGTCGGTCAGGATGATCCCCGGACATACCGTGTTGATCAGCACGTTGTCCTTGGCCAGTTGATTGGAGAGCGTCTTGGACAGGGTGACCACCCCGGCGCGCGCCACGTTGGAGAGCAGCAACGCCTCGAAGGGCTGTTTGACCGTCACCGAGGTGATGTTGACGATGCGGCCCCACTGCTGTGCCTGCATCTGCGGCATGACGCCGCGAATCAGGCGGATGGTGCTGATCAAGTTCAGGTTCAGCGCCGCCAGCCAGTCGTCATCGGTGAAGTCCATGAACTGTCCCGGCGGTGGCCCCCCGGCGTTGGTGACCAGGATGTCGATGCGACCGAAATGTTCCCGCGCCGCTCCGATCAGGCTCTCGATGTCGTCCGGCCGGCTCATGTCGGCCGTCTGCGCCCACACCTCGGCGCCCGTGGCCGATTTAATCTCCTGGGCGGCGTTTTGCAGTTCGTCGTCGTTGCGGGCGCAAAGCGCGACGTTGGCCCCTTCGCGCGCCAAGCCCATGGCGCACGCCTTGCCCAGCCCCTTGCTCGAAGCCGCCACCAGCGCGACTCGCCCCTCGATGCCATAATCCATACGTTTCTCCGCGGCGGTCTCATCGTTCGTGAACGTGATCCGGGGCGGGCATCCACGCCGAGTTCCAGGGTGTCCCGGCCAAGCCCGCCGGTGGTCATGCGGATTCCCAGCCCGTCGAGGTGAGTCGATACACCGCATGCGAAGCCGGCGATATGGGGGGAATGGCGGAAGCGTGTGGGAGTCGAACCCACCTCCGAAGTTATTAGCCCCGGTCACTGGATTTGAAGTCCAGGCGGCACACCAGCACCGATACGCTTCCACGCCATGTTTCGGCAGGTTCTGATTGGGCGCCCATGCTAGTTGAACGTCCGTAAGCCTGTCAACAACGGTCTACGCCTACGCCGCCCGCTCACGCACGTACTCGCCCACCCGTTCGACGGCCTGCCGCCCTTCGGGAAGCAGCGGCGCGAAGAGGTGCCAGACGTGAATCATGTCGTCCCATGACTCCAGGGTGACGTCCACGCCGGCGGCCCTGGCGCGCTCGGCGAGGCGAGTGGCATCGTCCAGCAGTGTTTCGGCGCTACCGACGTGGATCAGCAACGGCGGTAGACCGCTCAGGTCGGCATACAGGGGCGCCGCCAGCGGCGTACGTGGGTCGGCGCCGTTCAGGTAGAGGCTCGCCATGCGCACCAGTCCCTCGTGCCGCACCATGGGATCGACGGCGGCCTTGCTGGTCATGGATTCGCCGATGCCTTCCATGTCCACCCATGGGGACAAGCACACGCCGGCGGCTGGCAGCGGATCGCCCGATTTGCGCAGGGCAAGCAGGGTGGCCACCGTCAAGCCGCCGCCCGCCGAATCGCCGGCGATGACCGTACGGGCCGGGTCAGCGCCGTTGGCCAGCAGCCAGCGATAGGCTGCAGCCGCGTCCTCGACCGCAGCGGGGTACGGGTGCTCGGGTGCCAGTCGGTAGTCGATGATGAGCACGCGCGCCGCGGCGGCCTGCGACAGCCGCCCGGCCAGCTCGCGGTGCGTGTCGATGGAGCCGATGACGTAACCGCCGCCATGCAGGTACAGCATGGTGCGCCCAGAGTCGGCGCCGGGGGCTTCAACCCAGGCGGCCGGCACGCCGCCCGCGTCGATGCGCGTGAAGGTGAATTCCGGTGTGAGGGGGAATTTGGACGCCAGAACGTCGAAGCCCTTTCGCATGTCGGCCACTGGTGGATTTTCCACCACGGGCCTGGATCGCAGCATGGTGATGATGTCGGTAAGTTCGGAACTGGCCATGAAATAATTTCTCCTGCATTAGGTTGAGGGTCGTTCGGTCACAGTGCGACGGTTGATAGCGGTCGCAGTCTCGCGGGCCTGGATAGCGCCCTGCTCGGCGAAATGACGGCACATGCCGGTGTAGCGGCCCGGATCCAGCAGGGCGGCGATCTGTTCGTCGCTCAGATGATCCCGGACCGCAGGGTCGGCGGCCAGCAATTCTTGAAATGACTGTTCCTCGGTCACGGCTGCCTGCGCCAGATCGTAGATGACGTCGTGCGCCCGTTGTCGGCCCATCTGCTTGCCGAGCTCGAGCATCAGCGCCTCTGCCATGATCAGGCCGCCGCTGAGGTCGAGGTTGCGGCGCATGCGTTCGGGAAATACCTGCAGGCCCGAGAACAGCGCGATGAGTCGTTGCAGAATGTCGCCGGTCAGGCCGCACGCCTCGCTGATGGCGCGTTGCATCATGATGCTGGTCGTGCGGTCGGCCTCGTGCTCGGTCTGCATGGCTTCCAGCGCCAGCGGCACCAGAGTGCGCACCTGCGCCGCCGCCGCCACGACGTCCTGTGCCAGCTTGGGATTGCGCTTTTGCGGCATGGTGCTGCTACCCACCGTGCCCGTCGGTACCGGCTCCTCGACCTCGCCGAATTCCTGCTTCATGAGCGTGTAAATTTCCCGCCCGATTTTGCTGCTGGTGGCGGCAAGCAGGCCGAGCAGGCTCACGTACTCTGCCTGATGATCGCCCAAGGTGCGCGACGGCACCGGCATGGGCGTCATGCCAAGACGCTGCGCCATCAACGCCTGCGTCGGTAGGCCCAACTCGCCCAGCGACGCGAGGGTGCCGGCAGCGCCGCCCAGCATGGCGACGAAGACGCGCTCCTCGCAGCCGCGCAGGCGTTCCACGTGGCGGCACAACTCGTCGATCCATACCGCCACCTTGTAACCAAAGGTTGCTGGGACCGCGTGCTGCCCATGCGTTCGTCCCGGCAGCAGGGCGTCCTTGGTCTCCTCGGCGAGGTCGGCCAGCAGGTTGAGCAGGGCGGCCAGTTGGGTGAGGAAGATCGTGTGTGCTCGCCGCACCAGCAGGAGCTGTCCGGTCTGCGTGATGTTCTGCGTCGTCGCCCCCCAGTGCACGTAGCCGCCGGCGTCACCGTCGCACACCCGGTCCAGCTCCCAGACCAGCGGTACCAGGGGGTGCCCGGTGCGCGCCAGGCCCTCCCGGATGGCGTCCATGTTGAGGTAGGAAAGTTTCGCCTTGCGGGTGATCTCCGCGGCCGCCTCTGCCGGGATGATGTCGAGTTCCGCTTGCGCCTGCGCCAAGGCAGCTTCGACGTCCAGCCAAGCCTGGTAGCGCGCCGTCTCCGAGAACAGGCTCCGAACGCCGGGGTCCTCGATACGTAAGCTGGTGGGTTCTTCCTGCATGGGTTGCGTCCTTCCGTAGAGCGCTTTACTTGTTGCTTACTGTTGGCAGTGTAAGGCGCCGGGCCGAACAGGGTCAACCCTGTGGCGGTTGCTTGCGGCCGTCGAATATCCTACAGTCGTTCACCTCCATATTTCAGGGACCACCCGCGTATACAACCTTTCATAAACAAGGGGAAACACCGTGAGAGATGTCGCCATTGTCAGCCCTGTTCGCACGGCGGTCGGGAGCTTTGGTGGGGCGCTGAAGGACGTGTCTGCTGCCGAGTTGGGGTCGACGGTCATCAAAGCCGCCTTGGAACGCACGAGCCTGGCGCCCGAAAAGGTTGACGAGGTCATCCTGGGGCACGGCTATGCGAGCGGCGAGGAGCCGGCGATCGGCCGCCTGTGCGCCCTGAAGGCCGGGCTGCCCATCGAGGTGCCGGGATACCAGTTGGACCGCCGCTGCTCGTCGGGCCTGCAAGCCATCCTCAACGCCAGCATGATGGTCCAAACCGGCAACGCAGATGTGGTGATCGCCGGCGGCGTCGAGAGCATGAGCCGGGTGGAGTTCTACAGCACGGACATGCGGAGCGGCAGCCGCCTGGGCTCGGTGACCCTGCACGACCGCCTGACGCGGGCACGTTCCACTGTGGCCCCCGAGGAGCGTTTCGGGTTCATCTCCGGGATGGTCGAGACAGCGGAAAACCTCGCCGAGCGCCACGACATCTCGCGTGAGGAGCAGGATGCTTACGCCCTACGCAGCCACCAGCGCGCCGTGGCAGCGCGGGAGCAGGGCCTGTTCGCCGACGAGATCGTGCCGGTCAGCATGCCGCAGCGGCGTGGTGATCCCAAGGTGTTCAACGCCGACGAGGGGCCGCGTCCTGACACGTCCCTGGAGGTTCTCGCCAAGCTGCGCCCGATGACAAAGGGCGGCACCGTAACGGCGGGGAACGCCAGCTCGCAAAACGATGCCGCGTCGGTCTGCCTCGTCGTGGCAGCCGACAAGCTCGACGAGCTGGGGCTGACGCCGATGGCCTTTCTGAGGGGCTGGTCAGTGGCCGGGGTGCATCCAGCCTATATGGGAATCGGGCCGGTGCCGGCGGTGCAGAAACTGTTCGCCCGCACCGGCGTGACGTTCGACGACCTCGACGTGATCGAGCTCAATGAGGCTTTCGCCTCCCAGGTACTGGCGGTGGTGAAGGAGTGGAAGCTGGAGGATGACAGCAAGCTGAACGTGCACGGCTCCGGCATTTCGCTCGGACATCCCATCGCCGCCACCGGTGCGCGCATCTTGACGACCCTGCTGCACGAGATGCAGCGCCGAGACGCCCGCTACGGCCTGGAGACCATGTGTGTCGGCGGCGGCCAGGGCGTCGCCGCGCTGTTCGAGCGCCCCTGACAGGCAAAAACAGCCTTGGAATCGCCGGCGGACCGTCAAGGCGTTTTACAAGTCGGGGCTTTGAAGCCATGGCCGACGAGATCGCCCAGCCTCACGACAGACTCTTTCGCGCCGTCTTCTCCGATACCGCCGAAGCCGCCACGGGTCTGAACGAATCCCGTTCCCAGGCTCTCAAGGAACAGTTGGCCTCCGGTACGTAGCGCACCAGAGGCCAGGTGGCTTCCGATCCGTCCTAGAAAAACCAGCGCATCGTCGCGCCCAGGGTGAGCGGCTGCCCGACCCGGTATCCCAAGCGGGCGCGGCCGCCGCGTTCACGGTCGAAGGACAACAGGGCGTTTTCATTCGTCACGTTGTCGACGTAGAGCATCAACTCCCAGTTGCCATACAGCAGCCCGGCCCGCAGGTTGACAAGGCTGTAGGCGGGCAGCTTCAGGTCCAGGGTGGTGACTTCATTGCCGGTGGCACCGCCAAAGGGCAGATTGTGTTCGAAGCTTCCGGCGCCGGGTTCCTGGTCGCCGGGCTGGGTGTATTGATCGCCGACATACTGCCATGAGGCGGACAGGTGACTTTCCTCGGCGCCCAGGATGCCCGGCAGCGTGTACGTGCCGGATGCCGACAACCGCCATTCGGGCACGGAAGCCAAGCGATTGCCTTCTTTCACGCCGCCAACGACATTACCGTCGGCATCGCGCACGGTGCGGGACAGGTCTTCCAGCGTTGCGGCATTCTGGCGTTGGAGGTCTACTTCGGATTGCACATTTACCGAGAACGGCACGTCCTGCACGGACAGCAGGTCCTGTTTGGTGGCGGTCACTTCAATGACGTCGAGCCGCTGCATGCCCACTTCTTCCACGGACATCTGCTGCGCAGGCTCGGTCGGTTGGGTCATCTCGGCCTGCGCCAATACGTTGGCGGGAAGAAACAGGACCGACGTGAGAAGTGCGAGTTTAAGGGCGAAACCCAGGGGCGTATCCGTGTGCATCACAACGTGACCTCCGTGTTTGAATTCGGGGAGGAAAGAGCCTGAAACGTATCCTGGGGAAATCGACGGCTGCGTGGCATTCGGCAATGAACACCTTTAATCTGTGAGGCGGAGAATCTACAATACTGACGAACGTCACGCAGCCACGCGCACCTCGATGCAGGCCGGTGATAACGAGGATCCAAGGGGGGAACCATGTCGCTCTCGCCATACACCATCTACGCGGTGCAATACGCCCGTCGGGAGACCACCTCGACGGAATTGTTCTACGGGGACTACCACGACACGCCGATGAAGATGTCCTACTTCGTGTGGGCGCTGGTGAACGACCGGCACACGGTGATCGTCGATCTAGGCTTCACGGAGGCAGTCGGCACGCGCCGCGGGCGCGAGTTCCTGCGCTGCCCGTCGGTAGGTTTGGCGGAACTGGGTATCGACTGCGCCAGCGTCTCGCACGTCGTCGTCAGCCACCTGCACTACGATCACGTTGGCAACTACGAGTTGTTCCCGAACGCCACGTTCTACCTGCAGGAAGACGAAATGCGTTTCTACACCGGCAAGTACGTGCGCCACGCCGCCTTCCGGCGCTCCATCGAGGTGGACGACGTGGTGGCCATGGTGCGTTACAACTACGAGGGGCGGCTGACGCTGGTTGACGGCGTGCGCGAGATCGTCCCGGGCGTGCACGTATACCGGGTCGGCGGCCACACCGCCGGCCTGCAGATCGTCACGGTGCAGACCGCCCTGGGTCGGGCCGTCCTCGCGACGGACGCGTCGCATTATTACCACAACATCGAGAAGGACGTGCCGTTCATGGTGCTGCACGACTTGCCCGGCATGTACGACAGCTTCGAGCGCATGCGGGAACTAGCCGACAAGCCGGACCTGATCGTTCCTGGGCACGATCCCCTGGTTCTGGAACGCCTTGAGCCGGTGGCGGAGGGCATCGTCTCGCTGGGGTAGTGTCTTTCCCCTCTTCCCTGGAGGGAGAGTGTTGGGGTGAGGGGGCGAGGAGAGGGTAGGCCAGCATGAAGCCATGTCTGGCACGTCAACTGGAGAGGCTATGCACATACTCGTAAGCGGAACAAACGGTCTGATCGGTTCGGCTTTAACGCCGTTCCTTGAAGCGGCGGGGCACCGGGTGACGAGGCTGGTTCGCGGGCGGGCGCGGCCGGGATGGGGAGAAGTGGCCTGGCAGCCGGAGGCCGGACGCATGCCCCCGCCGGCCCTGGAGGGGCTGGACGCCGTCGTGCATCTGGCCGGCGAGAGCATCACCGGACGCTGGACGGCGGACAAGAAGCGGCGTATCTACGACAGCCGGGTGCGCGGCACCCAGGTCATCTGCGAGGCGCTGCAACAGGTCGTCAGGCCGCCCAAGACCTTCGTATGCGCCTCGGCCATTGGGTATTACGGCAACCGCGGCGAGCGCCTGCTGCGGGAAGGGGGCCGCGCCGGGGAAGATTTTCTGGCGCGCGTCTGCGTTGACTGGGAAGCAGCGGCGGCTCCGGCGGCAGAACGCGGCATCCGGGTCGTGTCGCTGCGCTTGGGCATGGTGCTGAGCGCTTCCGGCGGCGCCTTGGGCCAGATGCTGACGCCGTTCCGGCTCGGCCTCGGCGGGGTGCTTGGCGGCGGCGCCCAAGTCATGAGCTGGATCACGCTGGACGACGTCGTGGGTGCCGTTTCTCACGTGCTGGCCACGGAATCCTTGCACGGCGCCGTGAATCTCGTGGCGCCCGAGCCGGTCAGCAATCGCGATTTTACCAAGACGTTGGGCCGAGTGTTACGGCGCCCGACACGATTTGCCGTGCCGGCCTTTGCCGCCCGTCTGCTGTTCGGCGAGATGGCCGACGCCTTGCTGCTGGCCAGCACGCGCGTGGAACCGGCCAAGCTCAACGCCTCGGGCTACGCCTTTCGCTATCCAGACCTCGAGAGTGCTCTGCGGCACGTGCTGGGCAAGCCCCTGCCCGAACCGGAACCGTCGGTTGAGACGCCTGTGCTATAATCCGCCGCGTTCCCCCGGTATCAAACTCGTTCCTGCTTATGTTGAGGAGACCGGTTCCCATGAAGAAGATATTCGACCGTGCATCGCAAGACGTTGGCAACATCCTGGCGATGGAGCACGTCAACGTGACGGCCCCCGACCAGGTGACGGCCACGCAGTTTTACGTTTCCGGCCTGGGCTTTACCCGTGACCCCTACATGATGGTGAGTGCCGAAAACATGTGGATAAACGTCGGGCAGCAGCAGTTTCACCTGCCAACCCGCGAGCCGCAAGTGCTACGGGGCGTCATCGGCCTGGTAGTGCCCGACCTCGAGGCCCTCAAGATGCGTCTCACGGCGCTTCAGGAGCAGATGACGGACACGCAATTCACCTGCGCCGAAGAAAACGGCCACGTCAACGTCACCGGGCCGTGGGGCAACCAGTTCCGCTGCCACGCGCCGGACCAAGAAGAATTCGGCGACATGAGCCTGGGCATTCCGTATGTCGAGTTTCCGGTCAAGCGGGGCACGGCGGCAGGCATCGGACAGTTTTACAAGACCGTCATGCAGGCGCCCTACACGCTGTCGGAAGACACCAACGGCGCCGTCGTCGAAGTGCTCGTCGGCTGTGAACAGAAGCTGGTTTTCCGCGAAACCCGGAAAGCCATTCCGGCCTACGACGGCCATCACATCGCCGTTTATGTGGCTAATTTCTCCGGCCCGCACGCCTTTCTGGACGAGCACGGCCTGATCACCGAAGAAAGCGATACCTGCCAGTACCGTTTCCAGGACATCGTGCATCCCGACACCGGTAAGGTCCTATTCACCCTTGAGCATGAGGTGCGCAGCATGCGCCACCCCATGTGGGGCCGCGAGTTTGTCAACCGCAACGCGGGGCAGGACATTCGCTCTTATGCCCGCGGGCGCGATTCGTTTGCCACGGTCGGCACCGCCCTGTAGCCTGATTCCGACCGACAGCTACGCCCACAGCCAACCGAAGGCCGTCATCGCCGATGGCGGCCTTTGCAGGTGCTTCCTTCCCCCGTCAATCCTAATGCTCCCCGCCCAGCAGTGCCTTCCTCCCGGCGATAATTGCGCTGCCGTTTAAGGACGGCGCCACCGCCATTACGAGCCCGGACACGGGTGTCAGTTGTAGGTCCGATCAGTGAAGAGCAGTCCGCATTTGCCGCGAAGCCAGCAGTCAGCCTGTATGGAACCTGAATGAAGGGGGCGTGACGAAGTAAGGCGGGGCAATGGCGGGAAGGACGATGCGATGGCCTTCCGGGTAACGTGGCCAATTCCATGCCGGCGCCGGAAGCAGGACGCGGCAAGTGCCGACGGCATGAAATGGAGGGGTGGACCATATTCCCGTTCGTCGTCCACGGATGAGGGTGGCTCAATTCCCAAGCCGTTCTTTCAGGCAGGATGGGTCATTCGTCATTCTGCTGTTCCATACAGACTTCTGCTGTCGGATATGGCTCCAATTGTCGTAAAGCTCGACCGGTTTGGTGCCGACCAAGCGGTTCCATTACAAACGCACGAACCGTGCCAAGTCCCTGGCAAACGAATAAGTCCTTTGAACGAAAGAACGGTAGAGCACTTTTGGATCATAATGGCTTGACATTAATTCCATGTCACTCCGGCGAAGGCCGCAGTCCAGAGGTTTTCGGGGGCCGCTGGATTCCGGGTCAAGCCCGGAATGACCGCCTTGGAGCATTGAGCGATTCAATCAGAACCAAAAATACTCTAGATCATGGATACGTGGGAATAAGGGATGTCGGGCTGATGCAGAATGCAGCGGCTCGAAAGAGGCCGAAGGGAAGGGGAGGCGGCTAATTCTCTGAAATCGCGTCGCTTATGACGTGATCTGCGGGAAAATTGGCGGGTGTGCTGATTTGCAACAATGTTGCATCCCGCAACGGTCAGCCAGCAATCCCCGATACCCTTGCGGGCTATAGGAATGATGATGGCAACGAACACAAAACTGACAGCGGCCGTCGAGGCGTACTTCGGCGATCTTGGACGGGTGCGCGCATCGGGCGGCGCGACCGGGGAGCGGTCGAGCTACGGGCCGCTCGCCAATCTGCTCAACGCCATCGGCGAGTCCCTCAAGCCCAAGGTGTTCTGCGTCGGCGAGCTTGCCGATCAGGGCGCCGGGCATCCTGATTTCGGTCTCTACACGGCGAGGCAGGTGCAGAAGGGCCGACCGCGCGAGGGCCAGACGCCGGAGCGCGGCGTGGTCGAGGTGAAGGCCGCCGATGACGATGCCTGGCTCACAGCGGACTCCGATCAGGTCAGGCGCTACTGGAACCGCTACCGGTTGATCCTGGTGACGAACACCCGCGATTTCGTGTTGGTGGGTGAAAACCCAGCAGGCCGCCCCGCGAAGCTCGAAACTTTCCGGCTGGCCGACAACGCGGAGGACTTCCTTCGCAAATTGGATAAGCCGCGCGCCTTCGCCCGTGACGTGGGCGCCGGACTCGGCGAATATCTCGCCCGCGCCTTGTCGCACCGGGCGGCGCTGGCCGAACCGAAGGACTTAGCGTGGCTGCTCGCTTCCTACGCCCGCGACGGCCTCGCCCGTGTTGAGTCGGCGGGGGATGCGCCGCTCCAGGCAGTGCGCTCCGCCTTGGAAGAGGCGCTCGGCGTCCGGTTTGAGGGAGAGCGCGGCGCGCACTTCTTCCATTCAACCCTGGTGCAGACCCTGTTCTACGGCATTTTCTCCGCCTGGGTGTTGTGGGCGCGACAACTGCCGCCGCCGACCGGTGCGTTCGACTGGCACACCGCGGTCTGGTATCTGCGCGCGCCCGTGTTGCGGGCGTTGTTCCAGCAACTTTCCGACCCCGGCCGCCTGCAGCCGCTCGGCCTCGTCGAGGTGCTGGACTGGACCGCGGCAGCGCTCGACCGGGTGGATCGTCCCGCCTTCTTTGCCCGCTTCCAGGAGGGCGAGGCGGTGCCTTACTTCTACGAACCCTTCCTCGAAGCCTTCGATCCCGACCTGCGCAAGCAACTCGGCGTCTGGTACACGCCAACCGAAGTGGTTCGGCTACATGGTCGCCCGCGTGGACAAGGCGCTGAAGGACGATCTTGGCATCCCGGACGGTCTCGCCGCGGAAAACGTCTACGTGCTCGACCCGTGCTGCGGCACCGGCGCGTATCTGGCCGAAGTGCTGCGCCGCATCGCCGCCAACCTCGAAGGGCAGGGCCTTGGGGCGCTCACCGGCGCGCGGGTGAAACAGGCGGCGACGCAACGGGTGTTCGGCTTCGAGATCATGCCGGCCCCCTTCGTCGTCGCCCATCTGCAAGTCGGCTTGGCCCTGCAGGACCTCGGCGCGCCGCTGGCGGACGACGAAACCGAACGCGCCGGCGTGTTCCTCACCAATGCGCTCACCGGCTGGGAGCCGAGAACGACCAAGCCGCTGCCCTTCCCGGAACTGGAGGAGGAGCGCGACCGGGCGGAGCGGGTCAAGCAGGTAACGCCGATCCTCGTCATCCTTGGCAATCCGCCCTACAACGGCTTTGCCGGCATGGCGATGGACGAGGAGCGCGAACTGTCGCAAGCGTACCGCTCGACGAAGCGAGTACGCCGCCCCGAAGGAAAGGGTTTGAACGACCTCTACGTCCGTTTCTTCCGCATGGCGGAACGGCGCATCGCCGACAAGACGGGCCAGGGCGTGGTGTGCTTCATCTCCAACTACTCGTGGCTCGACGGGTTGTCGTTCACGGGCATGCGGGAACGTTATCTGGAGGCGTTCGACGCCATCCGCATCGACTGCCTGAACGGCGACAAATACAAGACCGGCAAGGTGGCGCCGGATGGCTCGCCGGACCCGAGCATATTCTCGACGGCAGGCGATCCGGTGGGCATTCAGGTCGGCACCGCCATCACGACGCTGGTGCGCAAGGCCGACCACGCGCCCGCGGATTCAGTTGGCTTCCGGCACCTCTGGGGTCAGGCCAAGCCGGCGGAGTTAATCGCAACGGCTGAGTCGGAGCCGGACGCGCTTTACGAAGGCGTCAAGCCCGTCTTGCCGCTCGGCCTGCCGTTCGTGCGAACCGCGGTGAGCGATGCGTGGTTCGAGTGGCCGTCCCTGCCCGATTTGTTTCCGGTGTCGTATCCTGGCGTCAAGACCAGCCGTGACGGGTTTCTCGTCGACGTCGACTTGGACCGGCTCCGGGCGCGCGTCGCCGATTACTTCGACGCGGGCCTGAGCCATGAGGAAATCGCGCGGCGCTATCCAGGGGCGATGAAGGCCACAGCACGGTTTGATGCCCGAGCGGTGCGCGATACCCTGCTGAAACGCGGCGGGCCGGATGAGACCGGTTTCGTACGCTTTGCCTACCGGCCGTTCGACAACCGGTGGCTTTATTGGGAGGCGGAAACGAAGCTGCTGGACGAGAAGCGAGCCGATTACCGGCCGCATGTTTTCGAGGGGAACGCGTGGATGGTCCTACAAAACAAGGCACGGCCGGACCTGTCGCCACCGCTGGTTATTTCCAGTATCGGCGACCTGAATCAGATGAACAGCGGTGTGTATTGTGTCCCTGTGCAGTTAACCGATGATGGTCTCGGAGCCAACAGCAGGGAAGCAAGTCGCCGTCCCAATCTTTCGGGAGCAGCGCAACGTTATCTCGGTCGTTTGGACGCGGGCGTGGAAAACCTGTTTTACCACGTCGTTGCCGTACTCCATGATCTCGCCTACAACGAGCTTAACGCCGATGCGCTGCGAGCTGAGGGGCCGCGCATCCTGCTTCCGGGCTGGCCAGACGGCGAGGCCAACGGGGCGGCGGAAGCGCTCGTTGAATCCGCAGCGCGCGGACGCCAACTCGCGGCTCTCCTCAATCCCGACACGCCGGTTCCGGGCGTCACCCAAGCGCCACTGCGCCCGGAGATGGCCGTCATCGCCGTGCCCGCCACGACCGACGGGCGCAACATGACGGGCGAGGATTTCGCGGTGACCGCGGGATGGGGTCATTTCGGATCAGGCGACGCGGTGATGCCTGGACAGGGCCGCGCCGTGGAGAGGGCTTTCACCCCGGCGGAACGGATGGCGATGGGGGGCGCACTGCCAGGGCTCGGCGAAACCACGTTCGACGTGTATCTCAACGCCCGCGCCTACTGGCGCAACATTCCTGCTGCCATCTGGAACTACTGGCTCGGCGGCTACCAGGTGCTCAAGAAGTGGCTCTCGTATCGCGAGGGCGCCATCCTCGGCCGCCCGGTCAAGCCCGGCGAAGTCCAGCACGGCAGCGACACGGCCCGGCGGATCGCCGAAACGACGAAAAAACCATCACCAAACTGGACAGGCGTTAGTGTCGCCGGCAGGGTGTAGCCAGCGATTTACGACGCGAGCGGTATGGGCCGATGGGCCCGGTTCGCCGTAATCTGCTCTGTGTCCCACAGCTTGGCAAAGTTGTAGGCCCGCGGGCAGTGGGTGTAGGACTCTTCCACGTTGATGATGACGCCCTGCAGGTGCTTGGCGTTGTCGTCGGTCCAATAAAGGGACAACGCCACTTTCTGCCCTGCCAGCTCCTCGCGGTCCACGATGGTTATGGTGCCGTTGATACGCACCGTATCGTTAAGGCCAGGAATCATGAACAGCAGACCGACGTGGGGGTTGTCGTCCATGTTCTGGTAGGACTGGAACAGCCGGTTGCCGGCAACGTCGGGCAGCAGCAAGCGCCTGCCGTCAATTACCTTGACGAATCCGGGTTTGCCGCCCTTCGGCGATGCATCGCAATTGCCGTCCGGGTCGGCCGTCGCCATCACCACGAAGGGCGAAGCAGCGATGAACGCCTGCACGAATTCCGACATCTCGCCTTTGACCTTGTCCTTGGCTCGCGGACTCATCCCGCCAAACTGATCGTTGAACCGGCTGGCATCCTGCACAATGGTGGTGTCTGCGTTAGGGGAAGCTGTAGCAGTCATTTCTTACGACCTCCTAAGGAAGTTTGTCGCGTGGCCGACCCATTTAAGCGGCCTGGGTGCGTCTTCGCCCTCAACCTCAAGCTAAAGGGCGATTGCCTCCTGCATTCGTTCGAGCAACTGGTCAATAGACACGCCTTGGGTATGACAACCCGGAAGGGCGGGAACACTCCCTACGAAACAGCCGTCTTCATCCTTCTCGATAACCTCAGTGCCCATTCCCGCAGCCTACCCCCAGCCTCTAAGTTGTGAACGAATACCCCTGTCAAAGCACGAACCCACGCCGTGCAAACAACCTCCCAATGCCCAGCCAATTCACTTCCCATGTCTGAAGGCGTCGTAGCGGGTGCTCGCCGCGGCCACGATGCGGGGCAAATCCTCCGCCAGCACGTAGCCCCCGGCGATGAGCTCCTGGGTGGCGGCGCGTACGCGGCTGAGGTATTCCTCGCGGGATGAATAGCGTTCGTCGATGGACGGGCGCGGGTCGCCCGTCTCGCGGTCGTCGCGGGTGGCGGTGAACGGCAGGGTCCAGCCGGCCAATCCCCCCGTAATGCCAATCACCAGGTCCGGGTTGCCGACGGCCTCGTGGCGCAGGTTCCAGCCGGTGTGGGTGGCCAGCGGCACGCTGAGGTCGGGCAGGCGAATACCGGCGCGTTCGTTGCCGTCGGCATCCACGTCGGAAACCAGCGCCGGGTACGTCTCTCCCTCACCGGCCGGCAGACGCACCGTGCGGCCGTTCTCGGTTTCGGGGCCGTAGTCGAGGCGCAGCGCCCGCGTCACCTGGGGTGGAAAGCGCACGCCCGGCAGCTTGGCGAAGGCCGCCGCAAGGCTGTCGGAAGGCACGCTGGTGCCGTCATCCAGGGACGGGTGGCGGCTGGCGGGAGCCGGTACCCCCTCGCTGGCCCAGCGGTCGAGGTTGATCAGGGCAGCGCGTAGGAGCGGGTTGAAATCGACCGTGTTGAACGGCAGTTGCCCGCGCATGCCGTCGGCGGCCCGCCATCCGGCGAGGGGGAATAGCCCCGAGGTGTGGTGGGTGCCGGCGAAATGGTAGCGCCGCACCAATGGCGACTCCGCCTGGTCGCGCATCGTGTCCAGGTTGGTGTGGATGAGCGCCGCGTCGCCGCGCCAGTATTCTGCCGAGGTGTTGGTGAACATGACTTTGGTCACCTTGCCACGCGCTTCCAGGTTTGTCAGCAGGGCGCCGCATCGGCCCGTGAGCGGGTCGGTCTGCGACGTGTCGGTGAACGGAAACATCTCCGGGATGATGAAGCAAACGTCTTTTGAGGGCTGGCCGAAGCGCAGATTAAACTCGCCGCGCATGCCGCCCGCCACGTGCGGGATGACGCCGTCCAGCGCCAGCCGTTCCGACTCATCTTCCACCAGGCCGTGATAGAGCATCTGCCGCAGGAACCGGCCGCTCTGCGAGGCACCGAAGGCGTAGGCGTAGTCCAGCCGGCCGGCGCAAGGGTTGCCGTCGTCCGCGCTGCCGTGCTTCAGGAACGAGGCGATGTCGCGCACCGCCGCGAAGCCGAGCCCGACGATGCGGCTGCCGCGCGTCGTGTACACCAGTTGGTAAATGCGCCCCGGTTCGAAACCGGCGTGCAGGTGCACGTAATGGGGTGCCGCGTCGCCCTCCGTCTGCACGAAGGACCACGCCGCGCGCGGAATTTCGGTGGCCGGCGCGTTGGGGTGGTCGCGCACCTGCAACAGCGCGCCAGCCTCGTTGATGTCGGCGGCCGGATGCGGCGTGTGCTCGCGGTCGGAAAGAAGCAATTGCGGCGTCGATTCGTTGACCTGGAACTGGCACAGGATTCGCCCTTGCAGCGAGCCTTGCCGTCCGAGAGCTTCCGGTGCTTGCAGGCCCATCAGACCTGGGGTCGGCGGCACGTCGGCCTGCCAGCCGCACCACACCACGGTGTAGCCCCGGCGCATGAGGAAGCCGTTCCCCGGCCTGGGCGGCAGGCTGTGATCGACAATATCCGGCGCGTCGTTAAAGCGCTGCAAAACCGTTTTGCGCCCGCGGTTCATCACGTCAAAAAACATCCGGCGGTTGCCGCGCCCGGCGTCTGCGGGCTGCAGCATGGCGAATCCGGCCGAGAACGCCACTGTTCCGTCCGCCTGGCGCGGGGCCAACTCCAAGTCCGTGATGGCGGCGTTACGCGGGTGTAACGGGTCCACCGCGAAGTGCGCCGTGCCTTGCAGGAATTCGTACGGCCCCACCGTGTCGAACGCCTCGCCGGCGGCAAACGGCTGGCGCTGTGAGATGTCGAGTTGGACGACTGCCATGTGTTATTTCCTTTACTGAGAGGACCGCTCAACGCCCCGAAATGTCATTCCGGCGAACACCGGAATCCTGCGACCTCTGTCCTCTGAACGTCTCTGTCCCGGCTTTCGCCGCAGAAACCAAATCCATTTTCATCACCCGCATGTTGCCTGTAAAGCCATTGTTGAATCCCGTGCCCGGATAGCCAATCAGAACGGCTTCATGATGCCCATGAACGCGGCGATAGCGCCGAGCAGCATCACCACGACCCACAGGCTCTTGCCGCTCGTCCCGAGGCGGTACAGGAGGCCCGTGATGCCGCCCAGAAGCAGCCAGACCGCCAATTTGACGAACAACCAGCCCGGCCACGGCCACGGAATGCCGAGCCGCGCCATCATGCCGAAGCCGCCGAGGAGGACGAGAAGCAGCCCGATGCCGTGCGTGATGCCCGCCGGCTTGCGCCAGACGTTGTCGGCCTTGGCGCCGCCGTTGAAGACGTGCACCATGACGCCGCCGAGGCTGACGAAGATCATGATGATACCGAGGAAGTGGATGAATTTGTAGACGGTGACGTCGATCATGGGTTCTCCGTTTGCTCAGATGGGTGATCCAGGGGCGTGCGCCGGTGGTTCGACGTCGAACACGGTCGGCTTCTCGACCGGCGTGCGCAGGGCGTGCAGCAGGCGCTCGACAAACGCGCGGCGCCAGGCGTATTGCGCCGCCGGCGGGTCCTCCGGATCGCCGAAGGGATGGTGGAAACGCCCGCCGCGCACGATGCGGTTGGCGCCGACGCGCGTTGCGACGGTGTAAAGACAGGTGGCCAGGGCGGTGGGAATGCCCTCGCGTTCGCAGGCTTTGGCGATCGTAGCACCGCTACGCGTGCCGGTGCCTCACGTCGCCGGCAGCACGACGGCGCCGACGCCGCGCTGCTTCAGGGTGGCGGCCATTTCGGCGCCGATTTTCTTCATGGCGCTGAGGCTGGCAAGATTGCCGACGGTGACCAGCAGGTCGTCCAACAGCCCGCCGATGATCCCCTCCCGCTGTAGGGCGCGCATGGCATCCAGAGGCACGACGCGATTCGGGTCCAGCAGCGCCGCGGTGTTGTCATAGCCGCCGTGCACGATATCCCAGTCGCCGGGCATCAAGTGTTGCATGTCGCCAATGGCATAGGCGGCCCAGTGGCTGGCGCCGGCGGCGGGCAGGCGGTCGGGGTTGCCCTTGGGCACCAGGCCGCACTCGGTGACCAATGCAAAGCGGGTGCGGCTCGGGTCGGCAAGCGGCGGCGGCGGCGGCACCGGCTCGAAGGTCTCAACGGTAATTTCGCTGGCGTAGGGCTCGCCTTTCCACTTGCGTAGGGCGAGGTCCACGGCCCGCCTAGCCGCCGGTAGGCCGGTGTCCACGGTGCGGCGCACGTCGCGCGGCAGAAAGCCTTCCTGCGCCGCCGAGCCGAGGGAGTCGCCGCGGGCGCGTTTGAGCGTCAGGGCGGCCATGCGCTGCAAGGCTGGTTGCATGCCGGCAGCGCTGGCCGTGGTGCTCACGGCGAAGATGTGCTGCGGCAGGAACACCTCGCCGCCCGGGTTCTCGATGTGCAGGCCGGTAAGCGCGGGAATTCCCAGGCGCTCGACCTCCAGGCACAGCCGGCCACAGGCTAGCCCGTACCGTCCGGAGCCGAAGGCCGGGCCGGCGATGAAGGCATCGGCGCCCTGCTGTCGCACGTATTGCCGGACCCGCTCCACCACGGCTTCCTCGTGCTCGCCGAAGTAGCCGTCGCCGCACACCACGGTGCCGATGACCTCGGCCTGCCCGCCGCATAATTGCTGCAAGAGCATTCCCGGCCCCAGTGGCCCCGCGTGCGTCTGCACGGCGTGATGCGCCTCGGCCTCGCCGCCAATGCCGCCGAAAAAGGCGTTTATGTAATGTACCAGGCGCAAGGGCCGAGTGGTGTCAGCAGTCATGCGTGTTGTCCTTTACAGCAGTTCAAGATTGATTAGCGCCATACAAGGTTACCGTAGCGTCATTCCGGCGCATGCCGGAATCCAGGGCCGTTGTAAGTCCGAAAACCTCTGGACTCCGGCTTTCGCCGGAGTGATGGGCAGTATGAACCCTGATTCTTTTCAACCTTAAAATGCTCTAGTCCTGAGGATCAGGCGTCCACCGCCGACAGACCTTGGAACGTACGCTTCCATACGGCACCGTACCAGCACGCGACGTGCAGCGGCCCGGCGGCATCCAGGGGTTCCTGCGCCCGGTTCGGCTGCACGGTGGCGCCGCCGATGACGCGCGACACCGCGGGGGCTAACGGGATGTCCCAGCCGACACCACCGACGCTGACGAGCGCATCGGCTTCCGGCACATGATCGACGAGGGTCGGATTACTGCCGTCGGCGTTGCCTGCCTCCTGCATGATGGCGACGGTGCGAATGCCCAGTTGCTCGCAAGCCTTGATGGTCTGCATGAAGTCGATGGTATTGTTGCCGCCGGTGCCGCCGACGTCCGCGGACACGATGGCCACTTGCGCGCCCAGCAGGCTGGCGAGGCGCGCCATCATGCAGCCCTGGCGTTCCTTCAGCGCCTGCGTGTCTTGCCAGCCGCGGCCAACCACCACGCCGAGGAAGTTGAGATCCCGGCCGTGGCGCCCGTAAAGCTCGCGCACCACGTCGTTGCGGCTGTGTCCGTAGGTGATCGAGCGCCCCGGCTGCCGGTAGTTGCCGCTGACCAGGGCGCCGTCGAGCATTTCGTTCGGGTGCAGCAGGGTTGGCTCCAGCCCCTGCGTGTGCCGGCCGTACAGGAACGTCTGCGCCAGCAGGCCCTGCTGGTGGAGTTGATCCAGGAAAACAACGCGGGGCAGGGCGTCGTCAACGGGCTGCAAGTCGTACACGTCGGTCTGCGGCGGCTCAAGCTCTACGGTGGCCTCGGCCAGATACACCGCCGCTTTGAGCTTGACGCGGTGCAGGGCGGCATCGAAATCGGCATTGCTGGCGCCGGGGGCCGGGCGGCAGACCAGGACCACGTTGGCGGTGTCCGAAAAGGGGCAGCAAGCCGTTGCCGGCCCGCTCATGTCGACGGTGGCCTCGGCCGCCGACAGGGCGCCGCTGGTCGGTTCCGGAAACGTGCCGCTGACCAGCACCGCGGCGTCCGTCAACACGTGGGTTCGGCCGCTGCCGGCCGGCGACGCGGAATCGAAAAAGCCGGGATAGACCGTTGACCGGCCGGTTACTTTGACCATTGGCGATACGGCATCCAGAACGTGCACGATGCGGCACGATTCACCCGGGTGGGCAAGATGCACGGCGATATCGGCAACAGCAGCGGGCTTGGCGATGCGGGTCTGGAGTTCCGCGTCGTCGATGAACAGGGTGCCGTTTTCGTAGGCGGTTCGGGAGGCAAAGGCAAGGCGCCGCACAGGGAAGGTGCCGATCTCCAGGCGCCAAGTGTGGACGTTCATCCCGTTTCCTCGTGGCTCGCCAAGTGCAGCTTGGCCTCTGAAGAAGTCGCCGAAGGGTCTCAAGTAAGGCGCTATTATGGCAAAGCGCCTTGGGCCGAACAAGTCGAAAGGCCAGGCTCGCACCCGCCGGCCGCGCCGTTTCGGTCGTGTTGACAATTTTGTGGGCGTGATGCAGGCTACGCGCCGTTAGCGGCGTGAATTCAAGGTCATTGCGAGGATTGGATGGTGCAGGCACACGGCGATTTTTTCAATTTTTACCAGCACGGTTTCATCCGTGTCGCCCTGGGTATTCCCGAGGTGCGGGTGGCGGACCCGACGTTCAACGCCGCCCGTACAGTGGCGCTGATCGAGCAAGCCGAGGCCGCCAAAGCTGTGCTGGTGGTATTCCCGGAACTGGGCCTGACGGCCTATTCGTGCGAAGACCTGTTTCATCAGCAAACACTCCTCGCCGGCGCCCAGGAGGCGCTCGGTACCGTGCTCCAGGCAGTGCGCGAAACCCATATGATCGCCGTCGTCGGCCTGCCTCTGCAAGTGGACAATCTGCTGTTCAACTGCGCCGCGGTCCTGCATCAGGGCCGCATTCTGGGCGTAGTGCCTAAGGCCTTCCTGCCCAACTACCGGGAATACTATGAAATGCGGCAGTTCGCTCCGGCGGCCGCGGCCCGGCGCCGTTTCGTCAGCCTTTGCGATCAGGACGACATTCCCTTCGGAGAGCGGCTGCTGTTTCGCGTCGACAGTGACCTGTCGTGGTCATTCTTCGCGGAGATCTGTGAGGACTTGTGGGTGCCGATTCCGCCGTCGAGCTTTGCCGCTATGGCCGGGGCGACGGTGCTCGTGAATCTGTCGGCGTCGAACGTCACCATCGGCAAGGACGAATACCGCCACAGCCTGGTGGCCAACCAGTCGGCGCGCTGCCTGGCGTCATATCTCTACACCGCCGCCGGCGCGGGTGAATCGACCACGGATCTCGCCTGGGACGGCCACGCCATGGTGTACGAAAACGGTGCGCTGGTGGCTGAGTCGGAGCGCTTCCGATCCGACTCGCAACTAGTGCTGGCGGAACTGGACGTCGAACGGCTGTCGCAGGAGCGCATGCGCCAGACGACGTTTGGCCAGAGCGTGCAACGCCATGCCGAGGAGGTCGAGCGGTTTCGCGAGGTGCGTGTTGAAGTTGATCTGCCGCATCGCGGGGAACGCCTGCTTTGCCAGCGTCCCTACGACCGATTCCCGTACGTCCCGGCCAATCCAGCAATGCGCGACCAGCGCTGTTACGAGGCGTACAACATCCAGGTGCAGGGACTGGCCAAACGATTGCGTAGCACGGGCATTGAGAACGTCGTGATCGGTATTTCCGGCGGTCTCGATTCGACGCAGGCAATGATCGTGGCGGCGCGGGTTATGGACGTGCTGGGACTTCCACGCCGTAACATCAAGGGCTACACCATGCCCGGTTTCGCGACCAGCAAGCGAACCCTGCGCAGCGCCCAGACGCTGATGGCGGCGATTGGCTGCGAGGCTCACGAACTCGACATCCGCCCGAGTTGCGAGCAAATGCTGCGCGATCTCGGCCATCCGCTGGCCGGCAAGCCTTGGCCTGATCCGCCGTCCCCGGTGTACGACGTAACATTCGAAAACGTGCAGGCCGGCGAGCGCACCAGCCACCTGTTCAGGCTCGCCAACCATTGCAACGGCTTGGTGGTGGGGACTGGGGACCTGAGCGAATTGGCCCTTGGATGGTCAACCTACGGCGTCGGCGATCACATGTCGCACTACAACGTCAACGCCAGCGTGCCCAAGACGTTGATCCGCTACCTCATCCACTGGGTAGCGGAAACCGGTCAACTTGGAAACGGCGTCAGCCGCGTCCTGCACGACGTGCTGGAAACGGAGGTCAGCCCTGAACTGGTGCCGGGCGATGAGGACACGGGCCAGCCCAGTCAGCGCACCGAGGAGGTCATCGGCCCGTATGAGCTGCACGATTTCTTCCTGTACTACACCACCCGCCTCGGCTATTTGCCCACCAAGATCGCCTTCCTGGCTTATTGCTGCTGGCACGATGTGCTCAGCGGCCGCTGGCCCGACATCCCCACTGACCGGCGTCACGCTTACGGCATTGGCGAGATTAAGCAGTGGCTGACGGTGTTCGCCGAGCGCTTCTTCCAACTCAGCCAATTCAAGCGAAGCTGCGTGCCCAACGGTCCCAAAGTCGGTTCCGGCGGCTCCCTCTCGCCGCGCGGCGATTACCGAGCCCCCAGCGATGCCGAAGCCATCCTGTGGCTCGAGCAGATCCGCCTGATTCCGGACCGGGATGAATAAATCGCCAAGTGAGGCTAAGGGGGCTGGCGGTTTCACGTAGGTCGGAGTAGCGAAGCGTAATCCGGCACTCCACTAAAGCTGCTGTTCAGACCAACGGAGTCGTCTTCGCGCGTTGCCTATGACGCGCCAACGGCATGACCGCAACCGGGACAGAAGGCGTAATCGGCGTCGAGGGCACGGCCGCAATGGCTGCAGAAATTGGTGGCGGCAGGCGCGACCGGTGGCGGGACAGACGGTGCGGTCAACGGCAGGGGCTGGGTTTCGGGCGATGCAGGACCGACACGCCGGCGCCGGTAGGCGATCCACAGCAGGGTGCCCAGCACGTACGCGGCGGTGACGCCTGCCAGAATGCCGAAGTAGATCAGCAAGCGGTCCTGCGGTCCGCGGGCGGCGGGGCTGTCGGCGGCCGGCGGGCTAGCGGCCTTGGGTACGGAGGGCTGCGGGTCGGTTTTGACGTAGCTGACGGTGAACGTCGTCGGTTGCCCGGCCGCAACGTCTCGGTAGGCGAAGCGGTGGTACGTGGTGTCGCGGCCTTCGGTTTCCTGCGCCATGGCGGGCGGCTCGGTGCCGAACTCGCTGGCCGTGTAAGGCTTTTGGATATCAATGTCGAATTGGTTTATCGGGTGAGGCGCCTCGAAGGTATAGCCGAATCGTTTGGCGTCGCCGGAAGCCTCAAAGGGGTCGAAGTACAACTCGGCGAAGAAACCCGGCGACGGCAGGGTGATTTCCAGGCTGTCCGAGGCGTCGCCGGGAATGACGCGGTGCGGATGCAGGAGGAGTTCCCCCAGTTCGGAGATCATGCCGGCGCCGATCAGTTCCGCGCCCTTGGGAATGGGCAGCGTGACGTGCGTTGGGTAGGCAACACCCGGCGCCAATTCGCCCCGCACGATGAGCAGCACGCGAGGGTCATCATATTCCGGCCAGATGGAAAGCTGCAGCCGTGCGATCCGCAGATCCGCCGGCGGTTCGGCTTCGGCCTGCGCGGGCGGCGCCGGCTGCGCTTCGGCCAGCGTTTGTACGTAGGCGACCGTATTGCGGATATCCTGGTCGTCCAGTTGGCTGCCAAAGCCGGGCATGGCGTTGGACAACCCCGCCGCGGCGCTGCCGTCTTTGATCACGGCGAACAGGTGTTCCGCCGAGCGGCCTTGCATATAGGCTGGGTCCGCGAGGTTGCGCGGCGGCACCGGTAGCATGCGCGCCATGCGACCGCCGCGGCCGTCCGCTCCGTGGCAACTCACGCACAGGCGTTCATAGATCGCCTTGCCTGCAGCGGGGTCGGGTTGTGACCACGCGACGGGAATTGGGCTGACAAACAGAATGCCAACGAGTATGTACAGCAGCTTCAATGGATGCGTCCGGGGAGGTTGGTGGTTGGGAACCAAAGCGGCATTCAGCGGGGATACCCGAGCATGACCTTCTCAGAACAGGCGGGAATTGTCAAATGCGGGGCGGGTCGGAAGCCATCGGGAAGCGGCGATGGATTTACGATACCATGACGGCCTGTCCCTCTACTTGAACCCTCAACAATCATTAGCCGCCCCTGGCAGGACGCGGCCGGGTGTGAGGACATGACGTTATCTCCGGAATTTCAGCGCGCTCTGCAACGCGCCAAGTTTCTTTATCTGACCACCTTTGGCGCCAACGGCAAATCCGGCACCGTGCCGGTCCTGTTCCGGTTCGATGACGACGCCATCTATTTCTGCAGCCAACGGGATACCCTGAAGGTGCGCCGCATTCGCCAGACCGGTCGGGTGACGGTGCACGCCGGCAATCCGAGCGGTCCCAGCCTGTCGTGCCGGGCGGAGCTCCTCGATGATATTCCCGAATTGCAGACCCGCCTTTTGCGCACCTATCGCCGGCGTTACTGGCTGCGGTGGTGGATCCTGGGGACGCGGCTGCGCCAAGCTTTCGCCGACGGTACCGAAGTCCTCATCCGACTCGTGCCTGACGTGTAGGGTGGGGCTTTCCATCCGACTTCCTTACGCCACGCCGGGCGGCGGGGAGGGCGGGCTGCGGGGCCCGCCCCTGACTGCGGAAGGAGAAACGGAAGGAATGTGCGGGGTTGAGGAGGCATGGGCAGGCGGGGTGACGGCGCTTGCCCGGTCACGCCGTCCTAGCCGCCGCGAAACAGCGGCGGCCGTTTTTCCAGAAAAGCGCGGCGGCCTTCCTGGAAATCGTCGCTCTGCATGCACGCGTCACGCAGGCGTTTGAGAGTTTCGGCGTGCTGCGAAAAATCCTGGAACTGCAGCACATGTGCCAGGGACGTTTTGGTATTTTTCACCGCCAACGGGGCGTTGCGCACGATCTGTTGCGCCATGTCGCCCGTGCGTAGTTCGAGTTCCGCTGCCGGGATGACGTGATTGACCAAACCCATGTGGTGAGCACGCTGGGCGTCGAAGCGGCAGGCGGTGTAGAAGATTTCGCAGGTGTTGGCGATGCCGATCAGGTTAACGAAACGCAGGAGACCCTCGCCGGAATAGAGGGTGCCGAGGCGCGCCGGCGGCATGCAGAATATGCCGGTGTCGGCGGTGAGGCGGATGTCGCAGGTGGCGGCCAGCTCCAGCCCGCCACCCATGCAAAAGCCATGGATCGCGGCGATGACCGGGGCGTGGAACGCGCGGACCTGCTCCAGCATGCGTTGGAACAGTCCGACGCCGTTGCTGTCGGGAAGGGGCTCGTTGCCCTCACGGGCGGGCAGATGGCCGATGTCGTAGCCGGCGGAAAACGCCTCCGTGCCCTGACCGCGAAGAATGAGCACACGTATGTCTGGATTCTCCGCCAGCCGTCGCAAGTGTGCTGACAGGTCGGTCAGCAGGTCCGGCGACATGGCGTTCCGTTTCGCTGGCCGGTTCAGCGTGAGGGTGGCGATGTGCTCACGTTCGTCGCACAGAATCAGGTCAGACACAGTACGCCCTTCCCTAAATTTCTGCCCGTTCAGGCTTCTCGGTACGCTAAGGCACGTCGTCTTCCAGCGTGCTGAACAACACTTCCTGCCGCCCCGCCGAAATGGCGTCCTGCACCTCGTCTCCACTGAGAGGGATGAGCCGCAACTGACTGTCCGGTTGGGCGTTCAGCAATTGGATAGCTTCGTTGTTCTGCATGATCTTGATGACGTTGCGCTGGCCCTTGCGATTCTCCAGCACCAGAAAATCACCCTGAGACAACGGGTTGGAACCCATGGTGCGCAGCCTGTTGAGGACATCTCGTAGCGACTGTCCCCGGAGGAATTTTCGCAATTGCGCCAAGCGACCGACCTCCTTGACGTCTTCCACGGAAAACCGTACCGGAGTGCGCCGTCGTCCGGAATAGGCATGCGGCTGAATCAATCCCGTCTCCACCCAGTACATGAGAGTGCGATAGGGGACGCCGAGTTGGGTGGCGACCGTCCGGCTGTCGTAGTATTCCACGGAGGAAATTCCTTTTAATGCAAACTGCATTAAACCTAAAATCTAAGTTACATAACGGATATTGCAACGTCAACCGTCAAATTGCAATAAGTTTAAATTTCTGCTGCGTTTTCTTGTAACTGTATGAAAAACAGGAAATTGGCAGGCTGGTTCCGACGAGCTTAAGGCAGGGCACAAAATAGGGGACGATTGCGGGAGGGGGCTGAACCGACGCAGTCATTCCATGTTGGATAGACCGGCTTCGTCAAGGATTTCGGGGATACGGCTCTCCTGTCCGATGGCAATGAGGTGAATGCCGTGGGCCAGGCTCTTGAGTTCCCGGATGATGCGTCCGGCGATGGCGATGCCTTGACGCGCCGGGTCGGCAGCGTCTTCCATCTCTTTGATCAGGTGTTCGGGGATGGAAATACCCGGCACCGTATTCAGCCGGCGGGCCATGTTCGCCGACCTGAGCACGATGCAACTGGCGAGAATCGACACCTTATCGTCCCGCACTTCCTGCATGAATGCCGCGAACGCCGCCGGATCGTACACCGCCTGGGTTTGGAAAAAGCGGGCGCCGCAAGCCATCTTGTCGCGCATGCGGCCGAGTTCCTTTTGCAGGTCGGGGGCGCCGGGGTTGACCACCGCGCCGACACAGAAATCAGGCGCGCCGCGCAGGGATTGGCGGCCGAGGTCCTGGCCCGATTGCAGGGCGGCAACGGCCTGCAGCAGGCCGATTCCGTCAACATCGAACACCCCCTTGGCGTCCGGGTGATCGCCGGCCGCCGGGGTGTCGCCGGTCATCGTCAGCACGTTGCGCACCCCCAGCGCGTGGGCGGCCAGCAGGTCGGATTGCAGGGCAATGCGGTTGCGGTCGCGGCAGGTGACCTGCATGATTGGTTCGATGCCCCGTTGCACCAGCAGGGACGCCGCCCCCATGGGCGCCATGCTCATGCGGGCGCTGTGCGAATCGGTCAGGTTGAACGCGTCGATGTCGTCCTTGAGTCGTTCGGCGTGCGCAAACAGCGGCTCGAGGTTGGTGCCCTTGGGCGGGTTCAACTCGGCAGTGACGACAAATTTTCCCGATTCCAAAACTTCTACAAATGAATGCGCGTTCATTTAATAAACCTCCACTATGACGGGCTGCTTGCGTGACGCTGTTGACGTGTTCGATGCCTACCGTCCCGTAGACAGGGGCGAGCGGCGTGGCGGCGTTGACTTTGAACCGACCCTACGCTACAACCACCCGCCATGTCGTATACCTTCGAGGAGAGACCGCGCCGCATGGAAACCGCTACTGACATACAGCATTTTCGCTTCTTCGACAACCGCGAAAAATACCTGTTGTTCGTGACCACGTGCAGCGAAAAATGGGTTGTTGCCGACCGCGTCGGCATGGAGTTCAAGCACCTGCGACCGTTGCCCCCTGCATTGCGAGTCTTCGACGCCGGCATGGGCGACGCGACCGTGCTCAGCCAGGTGATGCGGCAGTTGCACCACCGCTTTCCGACCATCCCCTTTCTGGTCGTCGGCAAGGAGGTCAGCCTGGAAGACGTGCGCATCAGCCTGGGGCGCATGGGGGACCGCTTTTTCGAGCACCCGCAGACAGTGCTGGTGGTCACCAACATGTTCTACTCCGAGGCGCCGTGGCTGCGCCCGCGCAACCCGGCCATGCAAGCCAAGATGAACTGGTGGGGCGTTCCCCTGCAGGGTACGACGGCCTATGAATTCAATCAGCAGATCAATGAGTTGCAAAGCTACCTGCGGGAGGGCTGGCAGGCCACGACGAGCCAGCGCACCGGCAATCCGCTGTATGTGACGCCGTCGGTGCTGATTCTGTACCGCGCTGACCACAAATTCGTTCTCGATCCGATCATCCCGCAGCCGGATCAGCAAGATCATCAATACGACCTCGTCATCGCCTCGCAGCCTTTTCGCGCCCGTCTGCCCGCGCCGCTCAAGGTCCGCAACGTCCTGGCGCCGTTGGTCCACAGCCTGGCGCCCGGCGGCCGGCTGGTGACCTTTCAATCCACCGGACGCGATCCCGGCATGGAGATCATTCGTGCGGTGTGGCCGGATGAGGACCCCTTTCGCACCCCACGCCAAGCCCTGCTCAAGGAATTGCGCAGCCAATTGCAGGAGAGCGAACCGGACCTGACATACCACCCCTACAACAAAGCACGCTCCGAGTTCAATTACGTCCTGCACACCCAGCCCTGGGAAATCACCAACAACATCGGCACCTCCACCCTCCTCGCCGCCTGGAACGCTGCCATTTACGTCGCCCAGATCGAGGACGACTTGCTGCAGCAGGCCATGAGCCAGGGCGCTTACCTGCAAGCTACCCAGACCGTCCTGCAGAAACACCAATCCCTGTGGTTCACTGACGAGTCGTTCGTCGTGGCGCGCCGGGCGGGGTAGCGGACGCATGAAGCGGCGACCCGTCTGTACCAGTGAGATTGTCAGAGAGAAAACACTGGCCGGAAACTTGGCAGGGCCGGACTTGGCATGATGAACGAAAGTGAGGGAAACATGCCGACGAGTGTTGAGCAGGGAAGACATTTCTGGTCTCTTCGGTCTTGAGGCATCACTGCACAGCTGAGGGATCAGCGGGACAGGGAGGCTGTCCAAGTTGAATGCCCTGTCCACTTGAGATGGCATCTTCAAGGCCGCTCTTTACTTGAACCATACAGGGAGCATCATGCGCATCGAGGTCATTTGCACAGGCGACGAAGTCTTGACCGGCAAGATCGTGAACACGAACTTCACGTACATCACCCAGAAACTTGAAGATCACGGCTTGTCCGTCAAATGGGAGACGACCGTCGGCGATGACCGCGAGGACCTGCTGCAAGCATTTCGGTCTGCCGGCGAGCGGGCTGACGCGGTGATTGTCAACGGGGGGTTGGGTCCGACCGTTGATGACCTGTCGCAGGAAGTGGCGGCACAGGCGGCGGGGGTGGAGTTGGAACTGCACGAGGGCTGGCTGGCGCGTATGAAAGAAATGTTCGTGCGGCGCGGACGCGAGATGTCGTCGAACAACGTCAAGCAGGCCATGCTGCCGGTTGGGGCCGAACTCATCGACAATCGAGTAGGCACGGCGTGCGGCTTCGGCGTCACCATCGGCAAGGCGCGGTTTTATTTCACCCCCGGCGTGCCGCGCGAATTGCGGCCCATGCTGGAGCACGAAATTCTGCCGCGCCTGCTGCAACGCAGCGGTAGCCAAGCGGTGATTCATCTGAAACGGTTTCACTCCTTCGGGCTGGGGGAATCGCATGTGGATGCCCTGCTCGACGGCGTGGCGGCCTTGGCGCCGGAGGGCAGCGTGAAGCTCGGTTTTCGCGCCCACTACCCGCAATTGGAGACCAAGCTCACGGTGCGCGGACAGGATCAGGCAGACATGGCGGCCAAGCTGGCGCCAGTGGAGCACGAGGTTCGGCGGCGCATCGGCAACTTCATCCTGGCCGAAGACGACGAAACCTTGGAGGGTGTGGTGTTGTCACAACTGACTGAGCGGCGGGCGACCTTGGCGGTTGCCGAAACGCTGACCGGTGGGCAGGTAGCAGCTCGGTTGGTGGCGCTGCCCGGCGCCGAGAGGGTGTTTCGCCGCGGCACGGTGGTAAACAGTGGTGCAGAATTGGCCGCGGCGTTGTCCATGCCCGAGACGCCGCCCGATGGGGCGCCGACGGCGGCTCTGGCCGCATCGGTGGCTCAGGCGGCGCGCCGGCAAAGTGGCGCCTCGCATGGATTATCGGTCTTGGTGGACATGCAGGCGGACGCCGACGGCCGCGAAGAGGGGGGCACCATTGCGCTCGCCATCGTTGCGGGGAATGGCGTTGCGAGTCGCTGCAGTTATCTGGCCGGTGGGCGCGATTGGGTGCGGCTGGGAGCGATTGAAATGGCGCTCGATAGCGTGCGGCGGTTGTTGCAAGGGCTGCCGGTCGACGAGAAGATCGATTTCGAAAAAACCGCTAGGTAGGGTGTGCGGACATGGCCAGGGAGCGCGTAGACAGTGTTGGAGGGCTGTGCTAGGCTGACGCGGGCCGTCAGAGGGTGGGTGATGCCAACCGTCCGCGCGGAGTAGAGCATAGAGATGAGGTGATTTTCGTGCGATTCCGAGTATCTGTCGAACATCGGGAAACTTTTATTGTTGACGCCAGTTGTGCCGCTGAGGCGCAGTTCACCGCTGCCGACTTCGCCGTCAATCACGGCGACAGCGAGTACGCCGACCACATCCTGGAACACGCCGAAGAAACCCTGCAATACACCTGTACCCAGTTGGAAGCTTGCCAGCACACCCCCCTGCTGGCTGAGGATCAACTCGATGCCTAGGGCCAACCTGCCCAGTGCCCCCGCTAACGAGGCCAGTCGATGAATGAAGACCGCGCCAGACGACAGTTACGCCGGCAGTGTCCGCAATGTGACCGCGAGGTGACGTGGCCCGAAACGACGACCTACCCCTTTTGCTCCGAGCGCTGCCGCTTGATCGACCTGGGCGTCTGGGCTTCCGGTGACTACCGACTGCCGGGCGACCCAGCATCGGAAAATGACTTGCGCTCGGTGGCGCCCGGCGACGACGAGGTGGAGGAGTAAGTCCGTCCCCGCCCCGAACGCTCCACGGAGAATCGAAACATGTTCCGTATGACGGCTATGGATCACATCGTTCTGAACGTGCGCGACATGGATGGGGTGCTGGATTTCTATCAGGACGTGCTGGGGCTGCCGGTAGAGCGGCTGGCGGAGTTCCGGCGTGGAGAGGCGCCATTTCCGTCCGTGCGGATCAGCGCCGATACGGTCATCGACCTGTTTCCTGTTGCCGAAAGCGACGACGCAACGCCTGAGCGCAGCGATCTCAACCACTTCTGCCTGGTGCTGAGCGAGAACGACATGCCGCGTTTAATGACGCATTTGGCGGCGCACGGTGTGGCAATTGAGGAGGGACCGGTAACGCGCTGGGGGGCGCACGGCAACGGCACGTCGATCTATTTTTCGGACCCCGAGGCCCGGCGGATCGAGGTGCGTTATTACAGTGCGAATTGAGCGGCCTATCGCACAGGGGCGAACGAAGGGCGCTCGGCGGCGATGATGTAGAGTCGGTCAATGGCCCGTATCTGGTAGGTGCCGGGCGGGTTGGTGTGCAGGATGTCCTCGCCGCTCTGGATGCCGACGACCAACAGATTGTAATCCCGTTTCAGTTCCACGAGGGTTTCCAGGAACGTTTTGCCGACGACGCCGACCGGCGTGGGGCATAGGAACAACTCGTGACCCCGGCGGCTGCGCAGTAGTTCCGAGACGATGCGGGTGACGCCGGGGTCGCGGGCGGCGCGGGCCAGCAAGGCGCTGCTGAGGGCGCCGCCGACAATGATCTCGTCGGCGCGGGCGCTGCGGCAATGGGGTAGGTTGCTGGCATCCTGAAGCTCAACGCAGGTGTACAAACCCGGATACGCCGATTTGATGGCGTGGGTGCTCAGGATGGCCCGTGCATCGCTGGAAAAGGGGTCGTCTTCGGACTCGCCCAGCACAATGACGGCACGGGCAGCCGCCAGGTTGGCTTGCTCCATGGTGCTCAGGGTCAGATTGCCGCGTACGAAATGCGGCACCTCGGCCGGCTTTTCGGGCAAGTCGGCAACCAGCACCACCGGGGCGTTGGCGGTGCGCTGATCGCTTTTCAACTCCTCAAGAATCTGTAACGCCTTCGTATTCCAGCCGCACAGGACGAAATGATCGCTGTAGGGTTGCAGTCGGGCGAGCCGGGCATCGGAGCGCGCGCTGACCACCAAGCCGACCATTGAGGTGCCGACGGTTGCCAACAGGCCCAGGGCGGCCAGCATGGTGACGGCGCCGAGCACGCGCCACCATATGGCGCCCACCGTAGGCAGCGCCTCGAAATACGCCAGACTCAGCGTGCCGCTGCCGAGAATAAGCAGCATGAGCAAGGGCAACGCGAAGAGGGTTCTGCGGTTTGCCAAGCCGCTCACCCGGTGCCAACAATCCCACCAGACAGACTGCATGACGAACTCCCGAAACGACTTTTTGGATTTGATGGGGCACTATGCTACCAAATCGGCAGCGCGTGTGCACGCAGCAAGAAGGCAGTGTCTCACATAGTTCCCCTCACCCCAACCCTCCCCGTGTCGAGGGGAGCGGCAGGGCGAGTGCAATAGGATGACATGCTGATTGCGTTGTTCACCGATTTTGGGGTGCGGGATGCTTACGTGGCGCAGATGAAGGGCGTCATTCTGAGCATCAATGCGGCCCTGACGGTGATTGATCTCAATCACGAGGTGGCGGCGTTCAACGTGCGCCAAGCAGCTTATTTGCTGGAGGCGTCGAGCCGCTATCTGCCGGCCGGCAGCATCGTGGTAACGGTGGTCGATCCCGGCGTCGGCACGACGCGGCGCCCGGTGCTGTGCGCGGCACAATCTGATAGGTGGTTCGTCGGGCCGGATAACGGCGTGTTCACGCACGTACTGACAGCACACGGGCTGCGCGAGGCTTACGAGTTGACGGAGAGCGCCTATTTTCGGCCTCGGATTTCGTCGACCTTTCATGGGCGAGATATCTTTGCTCCGGTGGCAGCACATCTTGCCAGTGGGGTGTCGGCGGCTGATTTCGGGCCGCCTGTGGAAGACTTGGTCACCTTCCCTGTCAGTCCACCGCGCGCAGTTGGCCAAGCTGCGATGGGCGAAGTCGTACATGTCGACCATTTCGGTAACGCCGTCACCAACGTCACCCCAGAACTGCTGCCGGGGTTACAGGTCGGCCAGAATGTCTCGTTTACGATCGACGAACGACGCTGGACGGTGCCCTTTTGCGCCACCTATGGCAACCAGCCGCGAGGGGAGCTCGTGGCGCTCGTCAGCAGCAACGATACCCTGGAGATCGCCCTGACGCAGGGCAACGCGTCGGCGCAGATCAACGCGCCGGTCGGTACGCGCATCACTTTCGAGCGCCAGCCTTGAGCGGCCTGATGGAGCATCATGGACTTTCGTTTCACACCCGAACAAGAAGCCTTTCGGCAGGAGATACGCGACTTTTTGCAGGCGGCGCTGCCGTCCTCGGAGGCGGTGGCCGAAGACGCCTGGATTCTCGGTTTCGACCGGGCGTTTTCGAAGAAATTGGCGGCGCGCGGCTGGATCGGTTTGACGTGGCCGCGCGAGTACGGCGGGCAGGGTCGCAATTACCTCGACCGCCTCATTCTCACCGAGGAGCTTCTGCGTCATGGGGCGCCGGTGGCGGCGCACTGGCTGGGCGACCGGCAGATGGGGCCGTCCATCCTGCGCTACGGTTCCGAGGCGCAGAAGGCCGCCTTCCTGCCGGGGATCGTCTCCGGCGATTTGGTGTTTTGCATCGGCATGAGCGAACCGGGGGCGGGGTCGGACCTGGCGGGTTTGCAGACCCGCGCCGTGCAAGAGGGGGACGAATTCGTCCTGCATGGTCAGAAGATCTGGACGAGCTTTGCGCACCAGGCGGATTACTGCTATCTGGTGGCCCGCACCACGCCGGATGGCCCGAAGCACAAGGGCATCAGCGAATTTCTGGTCGACATGAAAACGCCGGGCATCACCATCAAGCCCATTGTGGACATGACCGGCGCGCACCACTTCAACGAGGTGTTTTTCGATGACGTGCGCATCCCTCAGGAGGCACTGGTGGGGGAGAAGGACCGCGGCTGGTATCAGATCGCCTCGCAACTCGACTACGAGCGCAGCGGCATTGAGCGGCTGATGAGCAACTATGCCCTGATGGACGTCATACGGCGCCACGTCCGCGACACCGGCAGGGACCGCAGCGAGGTGGTGCGGCACCGGCTGGCGCAACTGCATATCGAATTCACCATGGGTAAGCTGATGATCTACCGTGTGGCTTGGCTGCTGACCCAAGGCGTCGTACCGAATGCCGAATCGGCAGCCGCCAAGGCGTACTGCACCGAGTTCGAGCAGCGCCTGGCGCAGGCCGCCAGCGAGCTTATGGGCGGCTACGGCCAACTGCTTCCCGGCTCTCCCTGCGCGCCGCTGGATGGCCGCGTCGCCCGCGCCTACCTCTACGCCCCCGCCTACACGATCCAGGGCGGCACCTCGTCCATCCTGCGCAACATCATCGCCACACGCGGGCTGGGGTTGCCGCCGGGATAGACGGCTGATTCGCTATTCTTCGTAGTCAAACCAGAAGGCGTCGTCGCGCCGTACGAGGCGCCCGAACGACGGCTCTGGAAAGTGCGTGGCGCAGATCAGCATGTCGGCCTCGCAGTGCGCGTCGAGAAATTTCTGCCGCGTCGCTTTGGCGCGTTCCGGTTCGAAGTCGGCCCGCATGATCCACGCCGGTTCGAGGCATTGCACCGGGTTGTGGATGAGATCGCCGGTTATGATCGCCTGCGCCCCTTGCGACGCCAGCCGCACACTCACGTGGTCCGGCGTGTGGCCGGGCGTCGATTCCAGCCACACCTCGTCGTCGAGCGCGAAGTCGGGTTCGACCAGTTTCGCCTGCCCCGCCTCCAGAATCGGGTACACGCTGTCGATCAGGTGCGGCTGCGGGGTATCGCGGTGCAACTTTTCCCAGGCATCCAGCTCGCCGCGCGCAAAGACGTACTGCGCGTTGGGGAACGTGGGGACCCAGCGGCCGTCGCGTAACTGTGTGTTCCAGCCGACGTGGTCCGAGTGCATGTGGGTACAAAACACGTAATCGACGTCCTCGGGTGTGACCCCGGCCTTGCCCAGCAGCGGCAGAAAGGTACCGAGTTGCTGCAGGTGCCAACTCGGGCGCGCCTCGCGCGGCTTGTTGTCGCCCACGCACGTGTCGACGACGATGGTATGGTGCGACGTTTGGACCAGAAATGCCTGGAACACCAGCACCAGATTGCCGGAAGCCGTATCCATGGCCCGCGGCAGCATCCAATTGCGGTGCGCTTCCCAGTCCTCGGGGCCGGTCTCAGGAAAAAACGTCAGGGGTTGGAAATCGGTGCCGGTGGATTCCACGATACGGGTGATGCGGATATCGCCGAGCTGCCGCTGTTGCATAACGAGGGTGCCTCCTGATTGGTTATGTACGGTTAAAGCAATTCAAGGTTGAAAAGAAACGGTGTTCAAACTGACCGAGTCACGCCGGCGGAAGCCGGAGTCGAGTGGCTTTCCGGTGACAAAGAGCCTGCCCCGGACTGGATCCGGGGTCGCTGGATTTCGGCATGCGCCGGAATGACGATACGGTGGCTTGCATGGTGCCAACCGATCTTGAACTGCTGTACCTTTGCAGGGCTGTAAGGATGAGGCAACCGTAGCACATCGCGTCGCTTGGGTTCAATGCCGCTCCGAACATGCGTCGCATCAAATTCTCCCTGTCACGGTTACAGAGAGGGAACGGCCCTTTCGCCCATCTGCCGTCCGTTTGATTAATTATCCATCCATTAAATAACTCCTGATTGTTGGCGGCTTTCAAGCCGTCAGGCGGCGCTCGTCTCGCCGCTCGTCAATTGGGCGTCGGCTCTTTGGTGCCGAAAGCGCCAGGCGCATGCAGACCCGCCGCGCTGTCAAGAAGCCGGATTTTTTCCTGCTCCCCTTGATCATGATATTATTTGATAATATCAATAAGGCATGAGAAAGAAACATCGCAAGATATTGGAAGCGATTTTTAAGCGGCCCACACAATCCAACATCAGGTGGGATGATATTGAATCGCTGCTCGATGCCCTCGGGGCCTACGTCGAGGAACGTGAGGGCTCCAGGGTATACGTCGAATTGAATGACGTGGCCGGTCACTTTCACCGGCCCCATCCTGAGAAAGAAGCAGGGAAAGGCGCGGTGGATTCGCTGCGGCGATTTCTCATGGAGGCTGGGATAGAGCCATGATGGAGTACAAAGGATATCGGGCGGCAGTGGTATACGACGACGAGGCCGGTATTTTTCACGGCGAAGTGGTCGACACTCGGGACGTCATCACGTTTGAGGGAACGTCCGTCGAACAACTGCAGAAGGAATTTCGGTTCTCTATCGACGATTATCTGACCGTCTGCGCCGAGCGAGGACGTCAGCCGGACAAGCCCTTCTCCGGGAAGATTCCCCTGCGGGTCCCGCCGGAGGTCCATCGGGCCGCAGCCGCAGCTGCCAAGGGCGCAGGCAAGAGCCTCAACGCCTGGCTGACCGAAACAGTGGAACAGGCGGCACTTGGACGATAGACCAAAGGGAGGGTATCGGTTATCTAGGCTTGGTGTAAGCATGGCGGCCCGACCAAGCCGCGCGGTGGATAAGCGAGATTGTCGCTCGCATTTAGTTGTCAGAATATCAGCGATATCCCCGAAACATTACAGGTTGGCCGGTTGGTGCAGCGTTTCGGTGTACAGACTTAAAGTTCTCTCCCCATCCAGCGGACTTCCCCGACCACCTCAGCGGTGTCCGGCCACGCCAGGCTCGCCAAGCGAAGATGCAGGCCGGTCGCCCCGCTTGTGGTTGCCTGCTGGGAGGTCATAGAATCCTTACTCCCTTCGTGTGACTTGTTACGCGGGCGATACTGCCGTAGCGGGGTTTCCCGCCAAGGTTTCACGCTACGGCGGCCTCTATCATTTTTGGCGTCATGTTTTCAGTGAGCTCTAATAGGTAATCCGCACTCACCTGGAGGACTCTTGCCGCCGCCGCAATGCAGTACCCTCTAAGCATGCTCTGCCCGGACTCAGCACCGCTTATCGTGCGCCAAATCACGCAGGGTCTGTTCCTGAGCCTTAAGGCACATCCTTTTGCACTTCTCTTTACACTTCTCTGAGATGATATCGAATAATTGCAGGGCCAAAAAAGCCCGATCAAGATCTTCCTCACGGATTTGCAATTTCGGTATCGTTTCTACCTCGTTGCGGGAAAATCGGAATGCTGATTCTACATGAAGAAATAACTTGACTATTCTAGGAACGACATCTTCTATCGTTACAATTCGATTCCTGTTAGGATGATTAAACCCAGCCAACATCCAGCTAAGCCAAGAATATTGTATTTGATAAATCCTCAGAATCTCGACAATGGCTTCGGCATTGCGTTCATCCACGATATGCTCGATGAGGTCTTGTAGATTTTTGATAACCCGATCCTCAAGCTTGGGGATCTCGATAACGGTGCGTTTTTCTTGTGGTTCCAACTTTTGTCGTAGTGCTGTTGTGACTGCACAAGAGCAATCTTCAAGATATCTAATGTAGATCCCTATTGAGACCAAGAATTTTGGCTATGGACAGGCCCTGTGTGATAGAACCATCTATAAGCGTATCTCTCTCCCCACCGAAAACGGAGGAAACGATGGTTCGACCCGATTTGAACACCTGGGGTCACAGCTTGGCTGATTTGCGACGCCTCGCGGTCAACGCCCAGCATCCACGCAGTCGCGAGCGTCTCCTGGCCCTCTACATGATCGCCTCTCAGCAAACCAATGCGACTACCTGGGCAGCCCACATCGGACATACCAAGGAGACCGTCCTGAGTTGGGTGCATCGTTACAATTTGGCCGGCCTCGCGGGCGTCATCTATCGTCACACCGGAGGCCGCCACCCCCTTTTGGCCAAGAGCAACTCGATCAACTCGTCCGCACGGTCGTCGAGACCGACCCGCTCGACCATGGCCTGCCAGGCCATGCCTGGACCTTGAAAAAGTTGCGACGTTGGCTTGAACAGGTCATCGGCTACGCATGCAGCCGCACGACCTTGCACCGAGTCCTGCGGGCTCAAAGACTGAGTTGGAAGAAATGCCAAAAAGTGCTCAAGAAGGCCGACCCGCAACGTCGTGCCGCCTTTGTCCAACAATTCCAGGAATTGTTGGCGCGGCTTTGTCGCCGGGATATCCGCTTGCTCTATATCGATGAAGCCCATCTGCACCGCGATATGGACCTGGGCTACACCTGGGCGCCCGAGGGCAAACCCGCTTGGCGTCTGAGCGGCTGTGCCTCTTTGGCTGAACGCATCAACTGGTATGGCGCCTACGATTTCTCCTGCGGCCAGTGTTTCATCTGGAACGAGGGCTCCTGTAACCAAGCCCATACGATCGAATTCTTACACCACGTTGCCGCTTGGATGGGTGATGAGCCTGGTGAGGTCGTACTCATCTGGGACGGCGCCCCGTGGCACAAGGCCAAGCGTGTGCAAGCGGCGGCTTCGGAATTGGGCTTCACGTTGGTCGCTCTGCCAAGCTATAGCCCAGACCTGAATCCGATTGAAGGTCTCTGGAAGTGGATGCGCGAAGAGGTGACGCGCAATTTCTGTCATGCCTCCATGCGCCATCTCTTTGATGCCTGCAAAGCCTTCATCGATCGTATCAATGCCGATCCGCAACGGTTGGTCTCGCGGTTGTGGCCAAGATTCGAACTCGACCTGGAGTTCGAGAAATTCTTGGTATCAAAGTGAACGCACTTTAATGATGGTACTCAAGTCGGCTGGTAAAGCGGCCCGACATGCCAGTTGGCGTCGGCGAAGACGTTCCTTGGACTGCCGCTTCTGAAAATTGAGTTGTTTCCACACAACGCACATCGTACCTATCGCAGCAATCACCGCCAATAAGCCAGCCGCGAGAGTTTGCCATTCTTTGAGGCAGTTCAAAAAATCAGTCAATTGGTTCTCCACTAAGCCCTTGATCGAGAACGGTGACGGCGTCGTGGCCAGCGTTGCGGAACACGAGTGCCAATTTCGATCGGGATATTCTCGACCAGTTTGAATTTCAAGCCTTTGCGGCTTTGGCGGCTAAGCGGACCATGGAACGACTCTCTCTGGCCAATTCCGCCGCATAACTCACAGCCGCCTGCACAGACTCGCGGTTGATCGATGGGGATGGCTTCGGGGTCCAGACCAGCGGCAAGGTTGTCGAGCACGGTGGTTACCAATACTCGTGTGCCGGCAATGCACGCCCTTCCGTGGCAGACCTCGGGATCAACCGTAATGTGATCTCGCCAATTCACAGGACTCTCCTTTGGTGCTCCGATTCGCGGAATCTTTCCACAGACCTTAACGCCTGACTAAAGGCACCCAGAGTGCTGTTTCCAATCTGAACCCTGCATTCCAGGCTGGCCATTCAGTTTCCCAGCAGCATGTCTCTGAACGCCTGCCATTTGCCGGCCGTGACGGTACGACGGCCGACGGAGCGAACGTGTTCGTGCGGCGCGGCGCGGGAATTGAGGGCGATGTGCCACAAACCTTCGATTTCGTTGGGCACCAGGGAGTAGCGGATATCGGTGATCGTATTCTCGCTGGCCAGGGCCAGGTAGTCGCCCGAGAACCAGCGGAAGCGCTCCACGTCGCGCGCCTGCTGGCTACCAGACTGCAGCCATGGCAGGTCGCGGGCGATATCCAGCTTGGCAATGGCGGTGCCGGGGTAGTGGCGGCTGCTGAGGCCCACTCGCACGGCATCGACGTAGAACATGCCTTCCGCTTCGTAGATGATTTTCCACACCAGGAGGTTGGCAAATGTCGGCTTGGCCGAAAGCCGTTCGACAACGTGTCCCCGCGTTGCCGCTACGCCATGGCCGATGGCAGCAGCGCGGTCACGCTGTACGACGCCGATCATCAGGTATGCCACGGCCCAGACGAGGGCGCAGCGAGCCAGCATGGGCGACTTCCGCCAGATGGCAAACGTTACCAGGAAAAGGATTGGTACGGTGAACAGTGGATCGATTATCGAGATGTTGTTCCAGGCGACGCGCAGGTCCGAGAACGGCCACAGAAGTTGCGTGCCATAGGAGGTGCAGGCGTCCAACAGGCCGTGCGTGGCGTAACCGGCGAGGCAGAACAGGTAAGTGGTCCTGAAGCGCAGGGCGTTGCGGCCCACGAGGGGATGCAGGAACAGGGCCACAAGCAGGGCACCGACTGGGATAAACGCCAGCGCGTGGGTGAACTGGCGATGGAATTGCAGCGACAGTAGAGGATCGGTGGCGGAGGTGATGAACACGTCGGCGTCCGGTGCCAAGCCGGCTACCAAGCCCATGAAGGCGGCGCGGCGTGCCTGGGGCTTCTGGCTTACGGCCTGCGCGGCTGTAACCCCGAGGACGCCTTGGGAGAGGGGGTCCATGCTACCTCATGCTTCCGATTCAGGGCGCCAGACGTGCGGCGGGTGGGCGGTGCCGACGTGGCCCTGCTGTTCCAGGGCGGCGAGCTCGGCGGGCGAGTAGCCAAGCAGGTCGCAGTAGATTTCCCGGTTGTGTTCGCCCAAGCGAACGGGACCGGTGCGCAGGGCGTTCGGTGTGCGCGCCATGTGGAAAATCAAACCGGGGTAGAGATACGGGCGCTGCTCGTCGCCGGTCGGCAATTCCTCGAAAAACCCGCGTGCCGCGAGATGGGGGTCGCGCAGGATTTCGAGCGCCCGACGCACCGGCGCGGCGCACACGCCGACGGCTTGCAGGGAGCGGAAGAGGGCGTCCTTTTCGTGCGCCGGGGTCAGAGACGCGAGGGCTGTGTCCAACGCGTCGACGTTCTGCAACCGCGACGCGGCGGTGCGAAAGCGCGGCTCGTCGGCCAGACGCGGCGCCTTCAGAACTCCGCACAGGGCGGCAAACTCGGCATCCGTTCCTACATCAACGGCGATCCAGTTGTCGTCGCCTTGGCACGGATACACGTTGTGCGGAGCGTGCCAGCGATGCCGATTGCCCTGCGACGGCGTGTCGCGGCCGTTCATGGTGTAATCCATGATGAACTCGCCGAGGGTCGGCAGGAAGCCTTCCGGCAGGGGCATTTCGATGAGTTGCCCCTGGCCGGTGCGTTCGCGGTGACGCAGCGCCATCAGCACCGTGAGGGCGCCCTGCACGCCGGCGAGGCCGTCGCTGGCCAGTGATTCGCTCAGTAGCTCGGGGCCCTGACCGGGATAGCCGCGTAGATGAGTGTGGCCGATCATGGCTTCCACGTGCAGGCCGAAGGCGCGGTAGTTGCGGTACGGACCGTCGAGCGCGAAGGCCGGCATGCGCAGCATGATGAGGCGGGGGTTGATGCGATGCAGCGTTTCCCAGCTGATACCGGCTTTGTCCATCGTTTGCGGCGCGTTGTTTTCGACCAGCACGTCGCAATGCTCGACGAGGCGCAGCAGGGCCTCGTGACCTTCGGGGGTCATGATATCGCAGGCCATGGAGCGCTTGTTGCGGGCGTGCGAGTTGAAGGAGGCGTTGCGGTTCCAGGGGTCGAGTTGCGGGTCGCTGCCGGCCAGGCGCGAGGGGATGCCCTGGGCGCTGAGCCGGCGCGCCTGCTCGCGGGTCGGCACGCCCTCCATGCCGCGCGTGTAGGGTTGCGGCTTGTTCAGCGGCTCGACGCGCACGATGTCGGCGCCCCACTCGCCCAGGAGCTGGGTGACGTGCGGCCCGGCCCACACGACGGTGATTTCCGCCACCCGCAGGCCATCGAGCGGCAAAGGGAGCGGGGCGTGGTGGGTCTTCGAGGGCGGTGTGGGCGCTGTCCAGGGCCACGCCGTATCGCGCTCGCGGGCGTGTTCATCGAGCAGCGGAGCGCGCTGTTGTTGGCGGCGCGGCGAACGGGTCAGGACGAACGGCCGTCCGGGGTATTGTAACGGCCCGGTTTCGGGATGATCGACGGTGTCCCAGACGCCTCGCGCCAGGAAATGAGGGTCTTGCAGTACGTCTGCCACCGTATGCACGGGTCCCGCCAGCAGTCCTCCGGCCTGCGCCGCGGCGACGGCCTCACGTCTGCTGAGCGGCGCCAGCCAGGCGGCGTAGGCGCTTTCGACGGCGTCGACGAGCGCCTGTGGCTCGGTGCCCATGGGAGCGCCGATTTGCGGGTGGTCAAGGAGGTCCTCGCGGCCGATCAGTCGCAGCAGGCGCGGCAGGCGGTTGGCGGCGCCCATGATATTCACGTAGCCGTCGCGGCATGGACGCACGCCGGCGCCCATGCGCCAGCCGGAGGGCCCGCGGCCCACGGACATACCCGTATACGCCGCGATGGTCAGATTGGTGGATTGGCGGTCGCGGCAACCGGCCTGGCACTCGTACACCGACACGTCGATCCAGTCGCCTTCTCCGCTCGCCTCGGCGCGGCGCAGCGCCATCAGGGTGGCTACCGCTGCCACCATGCCGGCGTGGTAGTGGGCATAATGGCCAGCCAGCTTGAGCGGTTCGCGGTCCTCGTGGCCGTTGGTAATCAGCGGGCCGCCCATGGCTTGCAGGGTGAGTTCCGAGCCGCGGTAGTCGCGATACGGTCCGCTTTGCCCGAACGGCGTGACGGACGTCAGCACCAGGGCCGGGTTGGTTGCTTGCAATGTTGGCCAGCCCCAGCCCCAGGCGTCGGCCGAGCCGGCGGGGTAATCTTCCAGCACGATATGCGCCCGCGTGGCGAGCCGTGGGATGATCTCGGCGCCGTCCGGGCTGGCCGGATCGACAACGATGGACTTCTTGTTACGATTCAGATGCAGGAATAGCCCGGAGCGCTCCGGGTGCGCTTCGTCGTTCGGGAATGGCCCGAAGGCGCGGCTGTCGTCGCCGCTCGGCGGCTCCAGCTTGATAACGTCAGCGCCCTGGTCGGCCAGCAGCTTCGCGGCGTAGGGTCCCGCAACGCCTCGGGTGAGTTCAAGCACGCGCACGTTGTCAAGCGATCCGGCCACGGGGTGTCCTTTCGATTCCGACGCGGGGGAGGGAGCGTCTCGAGGGCTGGCTGCTGGTGGTCAGGTCGTTACACCCAGGGCTTTCATCAGTTGCGCGGCGCGCTGCGGCAGCGGCTGGCGGGACGGCGGCGGCAAGGGAATTTCGTCTGCCACGACCCGCAGGTTGACGAAGTTGGGGCCTTGGCCGTTCAGGATGTCGGGCAGGGCGGCAGTAAAGGCGTCGAGCTCGTCGAAGTCATACGACTTGGCGATGCCGGCGGCGCGCGCCATGCCGGCGAAATCGAGGTTGGCGGGTCCGGGGATGGGCTGTCCGCCGGTGACCTCGTAGGTGCCGTTGTGCAGCACCATGAGGATGAGATTCGACGGCGCCTGCTGCGCGATGGTGACCAGTTGGCCGAGGTTCATCAGCATGCTGCCGTCGCCGTTGAGGACGATGATCCGGCGCTCGGGTTGTGCCAGCGCCAAGCCGAGGCCGATGTCCGAGGCGTGTCCCATGCCGGTGCCGATGGTGCTGAAATCAAGCTGATGGTCCGAAAACGCTGCCCACTGTCTGACCGCCATCATGGCGGTGAGGACGATTTCATCGGTGCGCAGGGCGGCCAGGTGCTTCAGGGCTTGCGAGCGGGGTATCATCAAAGCTTTCCTTCTTCAGTATCGGCTCGTTACGCATCGTATTCGCGGCCGATGAGAACCGCCACCGGTCGGCTCGTGTCGCGGCTTTCCTTGAAGGCGCCGGCGATCTTGGGCACGTCGTCATCGGTGTCGAGCAGGTGGTGGACGATGCCCCAGGCGTCGAGAATGGGCTTAGTGAAAGTGGCGGCGGAATCGACCGGACCCTGCTGGCTGACCATCTCGTGGTAGCCCCGGTATCCCACCATCAGCAGGAGCGGCATTCTCAGGTTGAGGATGTTGCCGCGCAGCACGTCGCCGGACTCGAACAGACCGGTATTCTGGATCAGCACCACCGGCGTCTTGCCCCCCAGGTGCAGCCCGGCGGCGATGCCGAAGGCTTCACCCTCGCGGCAAACCGGCACCAGATGCAGCGGCGAGGCGCTCAGGGCGTCGTACATGAAATGCGATTCGCTGTCCGGCAGCCACACGACGTGCGTGACGCCGCACCGCTGCATGGCTTCGACGACAAGATGCGACCTTGCCATAGCGACTTGTCTCCTTCGAGAACGGGGCCGTTGTGGGCCGCGGCCGGTTAACGACGTTTCTATTGCGGTTTGGCGAACGGGTCCGAAAATTTGGGATCGGTGATAAACGCCGGGTCGGTCAAGGTGTGCAGGAAAGCCTCGATGGCGTCCCGTTGCCTGGCGGTCAGGTTCACGCCCTTTTCCGGCAGGAAGGAACCGAGGTTCTTGTGCGACTGGATGCCGGAGCTGTAATGCTTCAGCACGTCCTGCAGGGTGGCAAACCGGCCGTCGTGCATGTACGGCCCGGTAAGCGCCACGTTGCGCAAGGACGGCGGCTTGAAGAGCCCATGGTCGAAACCGTCCCCGGTGATCGACCCGACGCCCTTGTCGGCGTAAACCACGTCGAGCCCATTGTTGCTCGGGAAAATCAGGATTTGCGTATCGGTCAGGTGGCAACGCGCACAGCGCAACGCTTGATTCTCGAACAGTTGCAAGCCGAAATACTCCTGCCGGGTGAAATTGCGAAAGCCGCTGGCGATGCCCACGTCGTATTTGGATTGATAGGACACCATGGCGCGCAGGAATTGCGCCATCGCCTTGGCGATGCGCTGTGAAGTGACTTCGGGTGTGCCGAACGCCTTGGCGAACAGCGGCGGGTAGAAGGGCGTGGCGGCCAGCTCGGCTACGACTTGGTCGAGCGTGCTGCCCATCTCGATGGGGCTCTGAATGGGTATCAGGATGAGCTCTTCCAGCGTGCTGACGCGTGCGTCCCAGAAGAAGTGGTCAGCCTGGAAGAAGCGTCCGTTGGCCAGTCCCATGGCGTTGCGCGGCGTCTTGACGCCGGCAAAGCCGGTGCTGAACTGCTCCGGGTCGGAAAAGGCGTATTCCTGAAAATGGCACGAGGCGCAGGCCGTGGTGTTGGTGACCGACAGGCGTTTGTCGTAAAACAGCACGCGCCCCAGCGTGGCGCCGTGGTCGGTGATCGGGTTGTCCTTGGGGATATTGGTTCGAATGACGGCCAAGTGTGGGGGCAGGGGAGGGTTGGCATAAGCGTAAGGCGCGCCCGGCAGGTTGGGAACACGGCCCGGCGCGTCCTGCGCATGCGCTGCGGCCAGCAGGGCCAGGAGGCTGAGCGCCGCGGCCAGCACGAGGCGGCCGAGACGATACGGGTTTCTGATCATGGGGCCGATTCCTCCTGCGTCTCTGAGTCCGTGGGTCGCACAACGACGCCGCGCGCATGGAGATACGATTTGGCGTCGGCGATGCTGTGTTCGGCGAAATGGAAGATGGAGGCCGCCAAGACGGCATTGGCGCCACCGGCCGTCAGACCCTCGTAAAGGTGCTCCAAATTGCCCACGCCGCCGGAAGCAATGACGGGAATGCCGACGGCATCGGCGATGCGGCGGGTCAGGTCAAGGTCGTAGCCGATCTGGGTCCCGTCGCGGTCCATGCTGGTGAGCAGGATCTCTCCGGCGCCGAGCGATTCCACCCGTTTCGCCCATTCGATGGCGTCCAGGCCAGTCGGATTGCGCCCGCCGTGGGTGAACACTTCCCAACCGTCTTGGGGTGGCTCGCGCCGTTTGGCATCGATGGCGACCACGATGCATTGGCTACCAAAGATTTCCGCCGCCTCGCCGACGAATTCCGGACGGCGCACGGCGGCGGTATTGAGCGACACCTTGTCCGCTCCAGCCCGCAACAGGTCTCGGATTTCCTCATTGCTGGTGATACCACCGCCGACCGTCAGCGGCATGAAAAGGCGCTCCGAGGTCCGCCGCACCACGTCGATAATGATGCGGCGCTTTTCGTGCGACGCGGTGATGTCCAGAAAAACGAGCTCGTCCGCCCCCTGCTCGTCGTAGAGCTGCGCCGCCTCCACCGGGTCGCCGGCGTCGCGCAGGTTGAGGAAGCGCGTCCCCTTGACGACCCGTCCGTCTTTGACGTCGAGGCATGGAATGATCCGTTTGGCAAGCACCGCCGGTCGCGTTCCTATAGCAGTTGGGCAAAGTTGCGCAGAATGCGCAGCCCCCACGTCTGGCTCTTTTCGGGGTGAAACTGTGTGGCGTACAGATTATCACGCCACAGCACCGAGGCAAACTCGACCCCGTAATCCGTGGAGGCGACCACCACCGCGGACTCAGTCGGGATAGCGTAGTAGGAGTGCACGAAGTAGGTATAAACGCGCTCGGGCAGGCCGTTCAGAAGCGGGCAGGGGCGGTGCAGGTGGAGCTGGTTCCAGCCCATGTGCGGCACTTTGAGGCGCTGGCGCGCGGCGATTGGCGCGGTGGGCGCTAGCCGCGGCGATTGAGGCTGTGTGGTGCTGTCGCACGGCGAACTGTGAGGTGCCGGCTGTGGAAAGCGGCGCACTTGACCCGCCACGATGTCCAGGCCCGGCGTGGTGCCGAACTCTTCGCTCTCGGACAACAGCGCCTGCATGCCAACGCAGATGGCCAGCACCGGCTTGCCGTCCCGGATGACTTGGCGCAGCGCCTCGTCCAGACCGCGGGCGGCGAGGTTCTGCATGCAGTCGCGAAAGGCGCCAACGCCGGGAAAGACGACGCCGTCAGCCTTGGCAATCGTCTCCGGGTCGCCGCTCACCTGGGCGGCAGCACCGATTTGGCGGAAGCCGTTTTGTACGCTTCTCAGGTTTCCCCTACCGTAGTCCACAATGGCCAGCATGCGCAATTCCCGTCAGAAGGCATCCTTGGTTGTCAGCAGCCCGGCGAGGCGGGTGTCAAGAGTCGTCGCCTCATCGGCGGCGCGGCTGAAGGCTTTGAACACGGCTTCGGCGATGTGGTGACGGTTGCGGCCGTATTGCAGGTTGCAGTGCAGCGTGGCGCGGCTGTGGCTGGCAAAGCCCAGGAAAAACGTTTCGACCAGCTCGACGTCGAAAGTGCCGATGCGTCCTGGAGGAATGTCGACGTTGTAGACCAGGTAAGGCCGGTCGCAGAAGTCGACCACGACGCTCGCCAGGGTTTCTTCCAGCGGCACGCTTGCCGAGGCGTAGCGCCGCAGGCCCTGCTTGCTTCCCATGGCTTGATGGAAGGCCTGACCGAGGCAGATGCCCACGTCTTCGACCGTGTGATGGTAATCAACGTCGAGGTCGCCGGAGGCAGAGACTTCCAGGTCGAAAAAGCCGTGCCGTGCCACCATGCTCAGCATGTGGTCGAGGAATGGGATTTCGGTTCGTACGGTGTAGACCCCGCTGCCGTCGAGGTCGAGCGACACCTGAATATCGGTTTCGGCGGTTTGGCGATGGATGGTGCTTTGGCGTTCCATACGGACGGCTCCTTGCTGATACGAAAACACGTCATGGACAAAAATTCAGGCGCGCGCGGCCTGCGAGGGCGATTCAAAGGCTACGGCATACGGGCCCACACCACGCGGTCGATCCCGGCGAAATCCCGGTGCACCCCGGTGGCCTCGAACCGCGCCGTCTGCCGCATGATGGCTTGCACGGCGCTGGCCTGCTGCCAGCCTACCTCCAGAAGCAGCATACCCTGGGATGCGAGCATGTCCGGTGCCGTGGCGATCAAGCGGCGAATCACGTCCAGGCCGTCCGTACCGCCCAGTAACGCGGTGACGGGTTCATGGTCCTTGACGTGCGGCGGCAATGCTTGCCACTCGGCTGCGGTGACGTACGGCAGGTTGGCCACGCACACGGCAAAGCCTGACGGATCGGGGAGCAGCGGCTCCAACAGATCCCCGCATAGCCCGAACCACCGGTCGGCGACGTCCAGTTGCCGTGCGTTGCGCCTTGCGACCTTCAGGGCCGCCAAGCTGGAATCAATCGCGCCAACGCGGCATTCCGGCAGTTCGTGCAACAGGCTGATTCCCAGATTGCCGCTGCCGGCGCCCACGTCCAAGCACCGCAGGTCTGATTCTCCATGCCGCTTCGCCCACTGCCTTGCCCAGCGTACCCCGTGCTCGACCAGCAACTCACTCTCCGGCCGCGGAATGAGAACCTGAGGATTCACCTCAAAGCTTAGCGAACAGAATTCCTGCTTGCCCGTGATGTACTGTACCGGCTCGCCCTGCATCCGGCGACAGAGATGGGCCAGATAGGCGTGATGCTGCGCGTCACTGAGGGGGCGATGGGCGTCAATATAGAGATTCAGGCGCGGCAGCGTCAAGACATCGGCGAGGAGGACTTCGGCGTCGGCCAACGGTTCATCAACCTGGCGCCGTTCCAGACATCGCGCGGCGCCCTGCAACGCCGTGCGGAGCGCCAAACTCATGACGCCACGGCTTCCAGTTTGGCCGCGCGGTCGGCAAGCGACAGGGCCTCGATCAGTGCGCCGAGATTCCCTTCCATCACCTGCTCCAGCTTGTAGAGGGTGAGATGGATGCGATGATCGGTAATGCGGCTCTGCGGGAAGTTGTAGGTGCGGATGCGCTCGCTGCGGTCGCCGCTGCCGATTTGCGCGCGGCGCTGTTTGGACAGTTGCGCCTGGTGTTCGCTCTCAAGGACGTCGAGCAGGCGGGCGCGCAGCACTTTGAGAGCCTTAGCGCGATTCTTGTGCTGGGATTTTTCATCCTGGCAGGTCACCACGATGCGCAGGTCCTTGCGGTCTTTCGGCTCGTACGTCACCCGCACGGCGGAATCGGTGGTGTTGACGCTTTGACCGCCGGGGCCGGACGAGCGAAACACGTCGATGCGCAGGTCAGCCGGGTCGATGTCGATATCCACTTCCTCGGCCTCCGGCAGGATGGCGACCGTGACCGCTGAGGTGTGGATGCGGCCCTGCGTTTCCGTGGCTGGCACGCGCTGCACGCGGTGGGTGCCGCTCTCCCATTTCAGCTTGCTGTACACCTGTTGGCCGTCGACCGAGGCGACGACTTCCTTCATACCGCCGGTTTCGGTGGGGTTGACGCTCAGTACCTCGACCCGCCAACGCTGCGATTCGGCATAGCGGCCGTACATGCGGAACAGATCGCTGGCGAACAGCGCGGCTTCATCGCCGCCGGTGCCGGCCCGTATCTCCATGATCACGCTGCGGTCGTCGTGTGGATCGCGCGGCAGTAGCAAAAGACGCAAGTCCTCTTCCAGCGTTTCCAAACGGGTCTTCAGGACGCCGATTTCATCACGGATGGAACCGGCAAGATCGCCCTCCGGGTCTTCACTGGCCAGGAGTTCCTGGTATTCCTGCAAGTCCTGTTGGGCGGTCTGATAGGTCTGATAGGCAGCCACGGCAGGCCGTAACTCGGCTTGCTCCTTGGCGTAATCGCGCAGCTTTTCCGAGTCGGCAAGGACCGCCGGATCGCTCAGAAAGCCGCTCAACTCGTCGTGCCGTTGGACAATGGATTCCAATTTCTCGAACATAGGTCGATCCGTCCTGCGTCTGCTTATTCGATCGGCTTTCGGCCGTATTTGCGCTGGAATTTCTCAACCCGGCCGGCCGTATCAACCAAACGCTGCCGTCCGGTAAAGAACGGGTGGCATTTGGAGCAGATGGCCACGCGCAGATCGGGAACGGTGGAGCGCGTCGCATAGGTGCTGCCGCAGGCGCAAGAAATCGTCGTTTCAATGTATTTGGGGTGAATGTCCGGTCTCATGCTTTTCTCCTGGGTTTGGATATCCAAGGCCGAATGGCATTCGCAAGAGGGAAGGCGCCCGCAGGCTTTCTCAGCTGTTCATCGAACGGAGAAAATCGCCATTCGTCTGGCTCTCTTTGATCTTGTTGATCAGCAGTTCCATGCTGTCGACCGTATTCAGCGGGTTCAGGACCTTTCGCAGCACCCACACACGGTTGAGCTCGTATTCATCAAGCAGCAACTCTTCCTTGCGGGTACCGGAGCGGTTGACGTCGATAGCCGGGAAGACTCGCTTGTCAACCAGGCGGCGGTCGAGGTGGATTTCCATGTTGCCGGTGCCCTTGAACTCCTCGAAGATGACCTCGTCCATGCGGCTGCCGGTTTCCACCAAAGCCGTGGCGATGATGGTCATACTGCCGCCCTCCTCGATATTACGGGCGGCGCCGAAGAAGCGTTTCGGCTTTTGCAGGGCGTTGGAATCAACGCCGCCGGAGAGCACCTTGCCGCTCGGTGGCACGATGGTGTTATAAGCGCGCGCCAAGCGCGTGATACTGTCGAGCAGGATCACCACGTCGCGCTTGTGCTCGACCAAGCGTTTGGCTTTCTCGATGACCATTTCGGCCACCTGCACGTGGCGGGTAGCGGGTTCATCGAAGGTCGAACTCACCACCTCGCCTTTGACCGAACGCTGCATGTCGGTGACTTCCTCCGGGCGCTCGTCGATCAGCAACACGATCAGGACAATTTCCGGATGATTGCGCGTCACGCTGCGGGCGATCGATTGCAGGAGCATGGTTTTACCCGTGCGCGGTGGCGCCACGATGAGGCCGCGCTGTCCCTTGCCGATGGGTGTCAGCAGGTCCATGACCCGGGTTGAAGTGTCGGTAGGATCGGTTTCAAGATGAATGCGGGCGTCGGGGTATAGCGGCGTGAGGTTGTCGAAGAGAATTTTGTCCTTGGCCAGTTCAGGATTTTCGAAATTGATGGCCTCAACCTTGAGCAGGGCGAAATAGCGCTCGCTGTCCTTGGGCGGCCTGACTTGGCCGGAGATGGTGTCGCCGGTGTGGAGGTCGAAGCGGCGTATCTGCGAGGGTGAGACGTAGATATCGTCCGGCCCGGGAAGATAGTTGTAACTGGGCGCCCGCAGGAATCCGAAGCCGTCAGGCAGGATTTCCAGAACGCCCTCCCCGAATATCAAGCCGTTTTTCTCCGTCTGAGCTTCCAGAATCTTGAAGATCAACTCCTGTTTGCGTAAACCGCTGGCCCCGCCTACGTGGAGTTGCTTGGCCACGTCGGCGAGATCCGCGATAGTCATTTCTTTCAATTCGACGATGTTCAAGCGCCCTTTGTGCAAGGCCGGGATTTCAAGAGTGGTCTCAACTGCCATATGTCCTCTCAACCTCCATAAGTCGCATGCATATAGCTGGGGGCATGCGTACGTAGGATATTCTGTCCTCGGTTACTGCCCTTGCAACTGTGACAGCAGTAGGCCATGAAACTGGCACTCCTCACTTATATGGGTCGGTGAACCGCTTGACGGTATACAACGCCGGACGAACAAGGGAAGCCACGATGGAATTTATGAAAACCATGGTAAGAATGGATGAGGACCCTTGCACAACCTACGCTGCGCGCGCTAACTCGCATCCCTTGAGAAGGGCGTGTCCATTTACCGTAGGCAAGCATGATGCCATGCAGAGGGAAATCCTTACGCTCGGCAGAGGATATAACCCCTTCGTCGGATGGCTCTGGGATGGCTGGTTATTTGTGCAATGAAATCCTGTACCGGATAGGCCGACCGCTGCGGGAAACAAGGCAGCGTGGTGTTGAAACAACCTCTGCGGGGTTCGTTTGGATGAATTCCGCAAGACTATACGAGTCGCTCCCCATAGTGTCAACCCTTTCAGCCTTTTTCTGTGCGGTTTTTCGTGATTCCGCAACCCAGCACGGATTCAATGGCTTCCTGTGGAATTTTGCCGGCACGGATCATGCGTGGCGGTTCGACGGTGATATCGAGGATGGTCGAAACCTGCGGTTCGTTGGCGCGACCAGCGTCAAGAATAAGATCGACGTCCGGGGCAAGCTGTGCCTCCACCTCAGCGGCGCTCAAGGCGGCGGCAGCGCCGGAGCGATTGGCGCTGGAAGCGGTGATGGCACTGCCGACGCGCAGCGCGAGACCTTGGCTGAGCGGCGAGTCTGGCCAGCGCACGCCGATGCGTCCGGTGTTGCCGAGCAGCGTGGCCGGCAGGTTCGGATGCGGCGACAGCAGCAGCGTAAGCGGGCCGGGCCAGAATGCCGCCATGAGCGCTTCAGCGCGTCGCGGCCAGGCGACGGCAACATCTGAAAGCTGCTCCGGCGCGCCGATGATCAGCGGGATGGCCTTATCGGATGAGCGGCCCTTGAGGGCATACAGGCCGGCGATGGCTTGCGGCAGCCGAGCGTTCACTGCCAAGCCGTAGACGGTGTCCGTCAGGTAGGCCACGATGCCGCCGCGCCGCAGTATGGACGCGGCATCGTCGAGCACGCCCGATGCCGGGCATTGCGGATCGACTTTGACACAACGCGTCATGCACCGGTTTCCGCCAATTGCGCCTGCAGGGTTTCGGCGGCTTTCTCGACGCCGGAAGCCAGTTCGGCCTTGTAGTGCCGCAGGCGTTCCGACACGTCCGTCGCCGTCAGCGCAACGATCTGCGCCGCCAGCACGCCGGCATTGGCTGCTCCTGCTTTGCCGATGGCGACCGTGGCGACCGGAACGCCGCGCGGCATCTGCACCGTTGCCAAGAGGGCGTCAAGGCCTTGCAAAGACGACGAATCAATGGGCACGCCGATAACCGGCAGCGTGGTTTCGGCGGCAACCACCCCGGCAAGATGGGCGGCTCCGCCAGCACCGGCAATGATGACCTTGATACCCCTCCCAGCAGCGTCGCGTGCGAGCGCCCCGGTGCGTTGCGGGGCACGGTGTGCCGAACTGATCGTCACCTCGTAGGGTACTTGAAAGCGGTCCAGCATTTCCGCGGCGCTCTGCATGATCGGCCAATCGGAGGCGCTGCCCATGACAACGGTTACCACAGGCTGGGTCATGATGCGTTCCTTTGTGAAATAGAGTAGGGCATGGATGTGTGACAGACGTCCGAGCCGCGGCGGCTTGTCACGCAGGTGCCCGCGTGTCACAGTTTGGTTGTTCCCTACATTTGGGAAAGCCAAACATTTGGGAAAGCCAAATGCTAGCATCAAACCGGAAGGCATTTCCATTGACACCCGATCAGTTCCTGTCCGTCGAACCGGCCTCCCGGATCGAGCCGGCGGATTTCCTGGCGCACGTACTGGCGCAATATGGGGTTGGGCCCGCCGACCTCGACGTGCGTCAGGTTGTCCTGCTGACTTTCATCCCGGTGCTGCAGCACCGCTTGTTACGGCATCTGGATATGCCTGCGCCGCAGCCGCAGCCGATCATGCGGCAGGCGTGGTACAACCCGGAAGGCCGGGCGTTTTCCACGCTGGCATCGCCCATCGGGGCGCCGGTGGCGGTGATGCTGTTGGAACAGCTAATCGCACTCGGTGCCCGGCGGTTCCTGTATCTCGGATTTTGCGGCGCATTGGATCCGGTTCTCACCATCGGCAACCTGTTCATCCCGCAGCAGGCGATCCGGGAAGAAGGCACGTCGTACCACTATCTATCCGCCGGGGTCGAGCCAACGGCGGCGCCGGCGATGGCTGCTCTGCTTCAGGAAGAGGCGGAGCGTCAGGGCGTGGGTGTCAAGCAAGGCCGATTGTGGAGCACGGACGCGCCATACCGCGAAACGGCGGGGAAGATCGCCGGTTTTCGGGCCGCCGGCGTGCAGGCCGTTGACATGGAAATGGCGGCCTTGCTTTCGGTGGCGGCCTACCGCGGCTGCGAGGTGGCGGCGCTGCTGGTGGTTTCCGACGAGTGCTATCACCCGACGTGGCGCCCCGGCTTTGGCGCGCCGGAGATGCGGCAGGGCTGCCAAGAGGCGGTGGCCCTCGGCGCCGCGGTGGCGGACCAGCTCGGGCCTTGACGCGAACCGCCTTTTAGGTTGCGGGCTTCGGGAAATTGGCTGACAATACGCCCCCGTTGGAGAGGTACGGATTACCGACTCTCACGCCTCGACCCTCAATCAAAGTGAACGACCTCATGCGTGATTACGACACGATCGAACCCGAGGTGGCGCTCGATATTGTTCTCAAGCAGACAGCCCGCTTGGCCCCTCGGCCTATCTCGACGTTTGACGCGCTCGACCTGATTCTGGCCGAGGGCATTCAGGCCACCGAGGACTTGCCGCCGTTTCCGTGCAGCATTAAGGACGGCTTCGCGGTGATTGCCGCCGACACCACCAACCCGCGCCGCTTGATCGGCGAGCAGACGGCCGGTTATGTGGCCGACCTGCATGTTGAGCCCGGCACCTGCGTGCGCATCACCACGGGTGCGCCGATGCCGTCAGGCGCCGACGCGGTCATCATGGTGGAATACACCGAGGAGGCGCGGGGGATGGTGACCCTGCATCGACAGGTCAGCCCAAACGCCGAGGTGCGGCCGGTGGCGCAGGATATTGCCAAGGGGCAACAAGTTCTGCAGGCCGGCACGCGTCTGGGACCGCAGGAGATCGGCTTGCTGGCCAGCCTTGGACGCACCACCATACTTGCGCATGCCCGCCCGCGGGTCGCGGTTCTGTCCAGCGGCAACGAGATCGTCGAGCCCGACGCCAGCCCCGGCCCTGGACAAATTCGCGACAGCAACCGGTACACGCTTATGGCCGCGGTGCAGCGTGCCGGCGCGGAGGCCGTTTCGCTGGGCATCGGCAGTGATACGCAGGAGGCGTTGCGCGACAAAATCCTCGAGGGTTTGACGACGTGCAACGCCCTGGTCACCTCGGGCGGCGTTTCGATGGGCAAGCTGGACCTCATTAAGCCTATTCTCGAAACCACCGGCCAAGTGCACTTCGGGCGCGTCAATATGAAGCCCGGCAAGCCGCTCACCTTTGCCACTGTGGCCGACAAGCCCGTCTTCGCGCTGCCCGGCTTTCCGGTGTCGTCATTAGTGGCGTTCGAGCTTTTCGTGCGGCCCGCCTTGCTGCGTATGGCCGGTCACCATCACGTCCTGCGTCCCCGCGTGCCCGTGACGCTGGCGACCGAGCTTCAGGGTGACGCTTGGCGGCCTGAATTTCACCGGGTGCACCTCACGCGCACGCCACAGGGTTTCACGGCCCACAGCACCGGCATGCAATCCTCGGCACGGCTGCTGTCGATGGTCGGCGCCAACGGCCTGCTGGCGCTGCCCAAGCGCGCCGAGCCGTTTGCCGCCGGTGAGACGGTGAGCGCCATCCTGCTGGATCATCCTGAAACCGAGCCGTACGTGGCCGGCTAGGTGGACCGATGCGCGTTGCAGGGGTGGTGCTGGCTGCCGGAGAATCCCGCCGCATGGGGCAATTGAAAGCCCTGCTTCCGTTTGGCTCCCGCACGGTCATCGAGCAGGTTCTGCAACCCCTTCTGAGCGCCGACTTGTCGGAAGTGGCCGTTGTCCTTGGGCATCGCGCCGAGGAAATCGCTGCGGTGCTGGAACCCTTGCCCGTTCGACTGTTTCACAACCCGGACTACCGGCTTGGCATGACGTCCTCCGTGCAGGTTGCCCTGCGCTCGCTCGATCCCGCTCCGGACGCCTATCTGTTAGCGCTCGTCGATCAACCGCAAATCGGTCGCCCGGTTATCCAACAGCTTCTGGCGGCTCATGCCCGCACCCAGAAGGGCCTGGTCATCCCCGTTTGGCGAGGTAAGCGCGGCCATCCCTTGCTCCTGGCGGCGGTTTATCGCCCGGCGGTGCTGGCCCTGACGCCGGATCAAGGTCTCAATGTGGTGACACGCGGCAACCCGCACGATACGCTGGAGCTTCCCATCGGAAACGATGACATCCTGCGGGACATGGATTACCAAGAAGAGTATGTCGCTGAATTACAGCGCTGGCAGTCGAAATCGCCGCCGCCTGGGCGGTCTAGCTAGGGGGGGGGAGGGATCAAACGTGCCGGATGACGTGCAGGCCAGGGTTGCCGAAGTTGGGAAGAATGCGGATGAGTCGTGAGAGGACTTGGCTAAAATACTTGATAGCGTTATGTGCTTACCACGGGGCACGAAGGGTTTTCCTGGATATGGCGCGTGTCGCGTAGTATAGTCGCTAAACCGTGCCCAAAACCTGAAGATATTCTTCCGGTTATCTTCTTGTCAGGTGCCGGCACGGGGATTATCCTGGTTCGCATCCGCCTAGACAGTGGAGCGGGCCAAACTGGTTGAGATTCAGTTGCCATGAAGGAGGGACACCGATGGCACAGGTCATCTTGAGGGATCTTGTAAAGAAATTTTCGGAAGAAGTGATTGCTGTCAACAGCGTGAATCTCGATATTCAGGACAAAGAATTTGTAGTATTGGTCGGTCCCTCCGGATGCGGTAAAACGACCACCCTGCGCATGGTTGCCGGTTTGGAGGATATTTCTGGTGGAGAGATTCGTATTGGCGACCGGCTGGTGAACGACGTGCCGCCGAAGGACCGCAATATCGCCATGGTGTTTCAGAACTACGCGCTCTATCCCCACATGACCGTCTTCAAGAACATGGCCTTCTCGTTGAAATTGCGCCGCACGCCCAGAGCCGAAATCGAACAACGGGTCAAAGCGGCGGCCGACATCCTGGGCATTGGCGAACTTCTGGACCGCAAGCCGAAGCAGCTCTCCGGCGGGCAGCGTCAGCGGGTTGCAGTTGGACGAGCGATCGTGCGGCAGCCGGAGGTTTTCCTGTTCGATGAGCCACTCAGCAACCTCGACGCCAAGCTGCGGGTGAACATGCGCGCCGAGCTCATCAAGCTGCACGATCGCCTCGATGCCACCATGATTTACGTCACCCACGATCAGGTCGAGGCCATGACCATGGGCGACCGCATCGTCGTGATGCGCAACGGCTTCATCCAGCAGGTCGGCTCGCCCATGGAGGTTTACAACGAGCCGCAGAACCAATTCGTGGCCGGTTTCATCGGCAGCCCAGCCATGAATTTCCTGGAGGGTATGCTGGTGCAGGACAACGGCGCCGTACAGGTCGACGTTAAAGGCTCCCGCCTGACGTTGCCTGCCGATAAGGCCAAGCAAGTGGAAAGTTACGTCAATCAGCCCGTCGTCTTCGGCATCCGCCCGGAAGACGTGGTGCCTGCCGGCAGTGGCGACGGCAACTTCTCCGAGCCGCTCAGCGCCACGGTGGAGGTGCTTGAACCACTCGGTGCCGAGATCATCCTGGAATTGTCCTGCAAGGGCGAGAACTTCTCCGCACGCATGGAACCCACCCTACGCGCCCGCATGCACGACGAAATCCAGGTGAGCTTCAATATGGATCGCGCCCACCTCTTCGATACGAAGACCGAACAGACCGTTCTTTAGCCGTTACCGACACACACCTGGAACGCCCTCGACTGTTTCTGGTTGGGGGCGTCTTTCTATGCGCAGATGGGCACCGCGCCATCACCATTCAGGAGGTTTGACCGATGGATTTTGGCTTTAGCGAAGAGCAGGACATGCTGCGGCAGGCGGCGCACGATTTCTTGACCGAGTACTGCACCAGCGCCTTCGTGCGGCAGATGATGGAAGATGAGCGCGGCTACTCGCCTGAGCTTTGGCAGCAGATGGCCGCCCTCGGGTGGCTCGGGCTGGCGTTTCCCGAAGAATACGGCGGCCAGGGCCTGGGGTTTGTCGATCTGACGGTCATTCTGGAAGAAATGGGTGCCGCGCTGCTGCCGTCGCCGTTCTTCTCATCGGTGCTCTTGGCGGGCCAGACCATCCTGCTCGGCGGTTCGGAGGAGCAGAAGAAAACTTATTTGCCGAAAATCGCCGACGGCTCACTGATCGCTACCCTGGCAATGACGGAACCCTCGGGCCGTTTCGAGGCGGAGGGTATCGAGGATGTGAAAGCCACTCCCGCGGCGGACGGCTTCACAATCTCCGGCACCAAGCTGTTCGTGCCCGACGCCCACGCTGCCGATGTGATGGTCGTGGCGGCGCGTACAAAAACGTCCGGGGACAAGAGCTTCGGCATCAGTCTGTTCCTGGTGGAGCGCGACACACCCGGCATTTCCGTCACCCTCCTCAAGACTATGGACCAGACCCGCAAGCAGTGCGAAGTGGTGTTCGACAACGTGACCGTCGGGCGCGACCGTCTGATCGGCACCGTCGATACGGGCTGGCCGGTGCTGTCGAAAGTGCTGCACATATGCACCGCCGCGCTGTGTGCCGAGATGGTTGGCGGGGCGCAGCGGGTGCTCGACATCAGCGTGGCCTACGCCAAGGAACGCATCCAGTTCGGGCGCCCCATCGGCAGCTTCCAGGCCATCAAGCATAAATGCGCCGAGATGATGCTGCAGGTGGAGTCGGCCAAATCCGCTGCCTACTATGCCGCCTGGGCCGTCGATGAGGACGTGCCCGAAGCCCCCCTGGCCGTGTCCATGGCCAAGGCTTATTGCAGCGACGCCTATCGCTACACCGCAGGCGAGGGCATCCAGGTGCACGGCGGCATCGGCTTCACGTGGGAGCACGACATGCACCTGTATTTCAAGCGCGCCAAGTACGCCGAATTCACCTTTGGCGACGCCACCTATCACCGCGAGCTGGTCGCCCAGGAGATCAATCTGTAGAAGGGAACTTGCGGGAGAAGGGAGTAGCTATCCAATGCTTCCCGATGAGGGCTTGTCCGACGTGTTGTAGAGTTCCTGCAACTCTGATGGCGACGGTTCCACGCTGCTGCATTCACGCCTTACCCACACGCGGCCTTCGTAACGCAAGGGTTCCGGCTGGTCCTGGTGCGAGATTTCAATCCAGTGCACCCATCCATTCGGGTCCTCGTGACGGCCGCACTGCCCGTTGACCGGTGCGCTGCATCCCGTCCGCAGAAACGTCTCTAGGCGTTCTTGAACCTCGTCGGCATTCTCGTTGACGCCGATGATGCTCTGCGAATCGGTGACGCCCAGAATGATGACGCCCCCTTCGGTGTTCGCGAAAGCGCAGACCGCTCTGCCGATGGCGGAGAAATCCCCGAGCCCGCGCTTGAATTCGGTGTCCTCGCCTTCTCCCACCTCGATGCGCTGAAGTATTTCCGTCCACTCCATGATTACACCCTTCGGGATCAGTAAAACGGCCAAGGAACGCCCCGCCGCGTGCGCAGGCAGGGAAACTCGGGTCTTTTCAGCAGAGCCTGCATGCGATAGGCGAGCGCGTCGACTTCCTCGGGGAAAAGCAGGTCGTCCAGCTCGCCCACCAAGCCGCAGTGATTGCGCAAATCGTCCCGCACTCGGCGCACGTCCCGCAACAGGCGCTTGGGAACGTGTTGGCCCCCGAAATCCCAGATCACCGTGCGCAGCTTCGGGTCGGTGTGAAACGTCAGGCCGTGGTCGATCCCCCAGATGTGCCCTTCTTCATCGCGCAGGCAGTGGCCGGCTTTGCGGTCGGTATTGTTGGAAATGAGATCGAACGCCGCCATGGCCTGCATCTCCGGCCCGTGCTGTTCGTGGAGGGCGAAGTAATCCGCCTCCTCCTCCCGATGATGCACGTACAACTGCAGCGAGCCGACCCCGTTGGGACCGTGCCGAACGATCGTCGGCGGCACCAAGCTCCAGCCGAGTGCCTCGCTGAGTACGAACGCTGCGCGTTCCCGCCTGTACAGCGTCCCGTTGGGGAAATCCCACAACGGTGTTTCGCCTCGCCGGGGCTTGTAGACCGCCAGCATCAGGTGCGGCTGCTGCACGTCCATCGTGACCAGAAAGGTGTAATTCGAGCCCCAGGGAATGAGGCCGTGCTGCACGATCTGGCCGCTGTGCAAGAGGTCGCAGAGCGCCGTGACCGAGTGTGTTTTCAGACTGGCTTTGAAGAACGGCCCAACCGGAAAGCGCTCTCGCTGTGCCAAGGCAGCCTCCCTATACCGTCACTGGGGCTGCCTGTTCCGCTGCCTGATAAATCTCCTCGGCTCTGGCAATGCCCGCGCCGCGGTCATGGAGATGGCCTAAGCGGTACAAAATGTGGTCGAAGGCGTGAAGAGTGTGAAGAATGTTGCGTGGCGTGGCGGTGACCCCCATGTGGCCTATGCGCACGGCGGTGTCCTGGAAATCGCCGAGGCCCGGCAGGGTGAATAGACCGTGGTCATGCCGGAAGTGGTACAGAAATTCATTGGACGTGATGCCCTCGGGGAGTTGCACGCAGGTGACGGTGGGCGATGCCACGTCCGGATGCGCCAAGGGTCTCAGGCCCAGCCCGATGACGCCCTCGCGGAATGCCTCGGCGTTCAGGCGGTGGCGGGCGAACCGGGGCGCCAAGCCCTCCTCCAGAACCGCGGTGAATGCTTCGTGCATGGCATAAAAGAGGTGAACGGCCGGGAAAACACCGTACGTCCGTTTCTTGGCTCTGCCGCCGTTGGCGGTGGGGTCGACCTGGGACTTCCAATTCATCAGATTGCCGAACACCGTGCCGCAGGGTTTCGTGCGCTGTTCCATTGCCTTCCAGGCGCGCTCGCCTACTACCACGTGGGCGTGGCCGATCGGGGCGCCAATGGCTTTGTGGTTGCAGGACACGACGAGGTCGATGTCCCACTCGTCGGTACGCAGGTCAGCGCCGGCCAGGGACGATACCGCATCCAGCAAAAACAGGGCGCCGTGCTCGTGAGTCAGGCGTGCGATTTCCTGGGCCTGATACACGGCGCCGCTGGAGGTTTCGTTGTGTACCAGGGTCACAAGCTTGTACGAGCCGCTGGCCAGCTTGGCGGCGAAGGCGTCCATGTCGATGACGCTGCCCCAAGGTTCCTGAAACGCTTCCGGCTTGCCGCCAATGCCGCTGACGATGTGCATGGCGACGCCCCCGAAGTGCCCGTTGGCGATCGTGAGGGTGCGGTCGCCGGGTTCCAGGACGCTGCTGATTGCCGCTTCCAGGCCGCTGCGGCCCGACCCCGGAATGGGCACCACCTCGTTGGTCGTCTGGTAAATCTGCGCCAGCATGTCCAGCGTCCGTTCATACAGTTCCTGAAACTCTTCCGAGGCAGGGGCGGCGGCGGGGCGCATCATGGCTCGGATGACGCGGTCGGACATGTCGTTGGGGCCGGGGCACATCAAAATGTCTTCGCTTTGCATGATCTTCTCCTGGGGGTACAAAACGGCTGTCGTCCCAGACGACCTGGAGCGCGCTGCACGGCAAACAAGGCTCGCTAGCATAACAAAGATGGCGCCGGCAAAGCAACAGCCGCGGGGCGCCGAAACGTGCCGTTTGCGCCGGCTTTCACGGTGTTGCCAATGCCTTTTCCAGCAATGCGTGCGCTGCCGGCGGCAGGGCCAGGCCGCGGGCTGCTGACTGGCCTTGTGGGGACATTTTCCTCCATGTCTTGCGCAGGATGTCGATGACCTTTTGCTCGTCGTACTGCGGGGCGAAATTGGCGAAGTAGCTTTCCAGGAAGACGAGGCAGATGACGTCTTCCAGGCATTGCATGTCGGGATTGCGCTTCAGGCGTTCCTTGCGCAGCAGGGATTGCACCGCGGCGACCATGGCGTCGTCGTAACCGACCTCGCGCAGAATGTCGCCGGCGGTATCGGCGTGAAAACGATACAGGGTGGTGCGCCACTTCAGGTAGCCGGTGCGGGTCATCGGGTAATCGCGCCGCGGGATGGCCCAGCGGCGGATGTGCTGGGCGCGTGTCGCTAACCGCAGAGCCTCCGACGCATCGGGTGTCAGCTTGTCCAGCCAGGCGGTTATGCGTTGGGCATAAAGCAATTCCTTCGGGTGGGAAACGCCGTCCATCTCTTCGGTGTTGGGGTCTTCGGCGTTGGCAGCGTCGAAGCGGGCGATGGCGGTCTCGAAGCGTGTCGGGTCGGCAATCACGGCGGTTTCTCTCCGGGCGGTGGGGTCACGTTTCGTTTCCGATAAGGGATACCGTATGATAGGCGCCCCAGCCTAATCAAAGATGGCAATCGGATCAACACGGAGGCATAAGGAGATCGGAATGGGCCGGCTTGATGGCAAGGTCGCATTGATCAGTGGTGGCGCGCGCGGGCAGGGCGCCACCGAGGCGCGCCTGTTTGTGCAGGAGGGCGCCAGCGTCGTCATGGGCGATATTCTGGACGACGAAGGCCGTCAAGTCGAGGCCGACCTGCACGCCGCCGGCGGCAACGCCACCTATATCCACCTGGACGTCACCAACGAAGACGCCTGGCGGTCGGCGGTGCAGACCACGGAAAAGCTCTACGGCAAGCTGAACGTGCTGGTGAACAACGCCGGCATATACATCCGCAAGGGCCTCGAAGAAACTACCGAGGACGACCTGGACCAGATTCTGGCGGTGAACGTCAAGGGTGTCTTCCTGGGCGCCAAGCACGCCGTGGCCGCCATGCGTCGGGCGGGCGGCGGCTCTATTGTCAATATCTCCTCGACAGCCGGCCTGGTCGGTAGCCCCTACGGCTCGCCGTCCTACACCGCCTCCAAAGGCGCGGTGCGCCTGTTCACCAAAACCGTGGCGTTGCAGCACGCCAAAGACGGCATTCGTTGCAACTCCATTCACCCTGGACCCATTGATACCGAGATGCTCAAGGAGGCTTTCGGCCCGGACCGCGAGGAACGGACGTCCATGATTCCCCTGGGTTACGTCGGGTCGACCGATGACATTGCCTACGGCGTGCTGTACCTCGCGAGCGACGAATCGTCGTTCGTCACGGGTACCGAACTGGTCATCGACGGCGGTTTCACGGCTCAATAACTCGGCTAGCAAAATCCTGCCTTGCCGGTCACCAAGCCACTGGCCACTGATTTTTCAGGAGGTCGGCTGTGGAAATTCTCGGCATCGATATTGGCGCCTCCGGCATTAAAGGCGCGCTGGTGAACACGCGCACCGGCGACATGACTGCCGAACGGCTGCGTATTCCGACACCCGAGAGGGCCGAGCCTGAGGCCGTAAGCCAAGTGGTGGCTCAGATCGTCAGGCATTTCAATTGGTCCGGCCCCATCGGCTGCGGCTTCCCGGCCGCGGTACGGCACGGCCGGGCGCTGACGGCGGTCAATATCTCCAGGGACTGGATCGGCGAATCCGCTGTCGAATTGTTCCAGCAGGCAGTCGGGCGCCCGGTCACGGTGATCAATGATGCCGACGCCGCCGGGCTTGCCGAAATGCGCTTCGGCGCCGGGCGCGGGCGCGCCGGCGTGGTGATGATTCTGACGTTGGGCACTGGCATTGGCACGGCGCTGTTCATGAACGGTCATTTGGTGCCCAACACCGAGCTGGGGCAAGTCGAGTTCCGCGGCAAGACTGCCGAGAAGCACGCTGCCGCCATTGTGCGCAAACGCCAGAACCTCAGTTGGGCCAAGTGGGCTCGACGCTTGGACGACTATCTGCACCGGATGGAATACTACTTCTGGCCGGACCTGATGATTGTGGGCGGTGGGGTGAGCAAGAATTCGGATAAATTCCTCCCCCTCCTCACGCTTCAGACGGAGGTGGTGACGGCCCAAATGCTCAACAACGCAGGCATTGTGGGCGCCGCGTTAGCAGCCCTGCCGCAGGGTGCGGCGCTAGTTGCGGCAAGCGATGCCATTCCTGCTCCCTCTCTCCTGGCGGGAGAGCGTTGGGGTGAGGGGGAAATCCAAACTGCTACACGACCCTGAAAACCGGAATCCTTGCTCATGGAACTGTTTCTCATTCGCCACGCCATCGCCGCGCCGCGCAGCCTGACATTGCCGGATGCCGAGCGCCCATTAACCCGCCAGGGCCGCGAACGATTTACCCAGGCCGTGGCCGGCATGCAGCATCTGGGCATTCGGCTGCGGCGTGTACATCATAGCCCCTGGCTGCGCGCCGTCGAGACCGCTGCCCTCCTCGAACCCGTCCTGAAAGGCGATCTCCTACCGACCCAAGCATTGGCCCGCCCACCTGAGACAGACCTACTCCATGAAATCGATCAAACACCCGCCGCGCTTGTCGGCCATGAACCATGGATGAGCGAATTGCTGGCCTGGCTCATCACCGGCTCACCCGCGTCTGGCGCCATGTTCGCCTTCAAGAAGGGCGGGGTTGCGTGGTTGGAAGGCCCATTGCGCCCCGGCGGCATGGTTCTGCGTGCCTACCTGCCGCCCAAGGTGCTGCGAGGTTTGGGTAGTGCGGGCGGCTGATCCGCCGTTTCAAGTGCTTGACGTTAAGTTGGTGAATGTGGACGTGTGGCAACTTGGGTGAGCTCCGCTGGCGTCGTTCTAAGTTTCGGCGTGGGTCTTGCGTAATGCGGCCTGATCTGGGCCGGCTTGAAAAAAATGCGGGCGGCTTCGGAGTCCGGAGATCGGCAAATGGACAAACAACACGCGGAGACCGCGCAAGCGCTGGCGAATCAGCACAAGGAGAGCATGCAGGCGCTGTCGGCTCTGATGGAGCGGACCGGCGGCAGGGGGACAACACCGTAGTGGGGTGCCCACTTTTCGAGCGACGTTGCTACAAATCGCCTTGCCTAAGGCATCCGATGAGGGGCCGTTGATCCGAACTTGCTGCGTGTCGCGGCGTCTGCGACGGCCCTATTTTGTCCCACTTGGAAGTCGGAAAGCAACCCTTTCAAGCGTGCCCCCCGTTTCGCGTTTTTCGCCTAAAAATACCCCTTGCGGTGGGGCGTCGGCGGCCGCAGGCCCACCGAAGCACGGAAAGCCGGTGTTTTCGGGGATTTCAGAATTTCCAATGAGGTCTTGAAAGTTAACAGAAAAGGCATTATCGGAAGGTGGAGGAGAGAACAGGTGCCAGAAGAGACAAAGCAGCTTTATCACTTCACAACCGCAAAATACTCCTTGAAGGCCATAAGAGACCGCCGACTGAAGGCTGCTGAGCTGGATAAGACAAACGATCTTTTCGAATGGCTGCCGTATCGAGGTGAAATGCGAGAATCTTACCAAGGATATGAAAGATGCAGACGTGCAATGTCTTTGGCAATGCTTTGTTTAAGTAAGACATATAAGAATCCTTTGTTATGGGGACATTATGCTGACAAAGGCAAGGGTGTATGTCTTGGCTTCGATGTAAGGATTTATGACATTAGTGGTGCATTTCGACAAGTATTTGAAGTGAAGTATGAGTCCCAGAGACTTGAACCTAGTTCTGGTTATGAGATCTGTGGAATAGAATTTGAGAGCGCCATGATACCCTGGCTGAACAAGGGATTAGTCAAATTCCGTGGTTGGGAATATGAGGAGGAATGGCGTATGTACAGAAAAATAGACCCGGAACCAGACCCAGTTACTGGATTGTATTACTTCCCTTTTGAAGACCGGTTGACACTTCGTGAGATATTGATCGGGCCTCACTGCGAAGAGGAAAATATAAAGTGCAGACTTGAAAGGTTGACCGCCGACTACCCTGATCCAAAACCGGAGATTATCGACACTCGCCTATCACTGTCCACTTTTGAAATCGAGAAGCTGACATAACCGCTCCTATTGGGAAGTCGTGGGGAGTAGGAAGAGTGGTGGTGGATTTCGTCCTGATCATACTTGGGTTGGTTGTGACCCTGCCCCCTGATACCGGCCACCGGTTAGTAGAGTCTGTTCACGGTTACTGCTTCCGGCAATGTTGCCGTCTGAGCCTGCCCGTCAGAGCCATGACGCGGCTTAACCAGGGCAGGTAGGGGTATACGCCCGAGGTTGGCGTAGATGCTTGGCGGCAGGCCGCCCAACGAACTGTGCGGCCGAAGTGTGTTGTCGTCCCGCCTCCAGTCTTCAATCAGAAGGCGCGCCTCAGCCAACGTGCTCAAGAGATGCTCGTTCAGGCATGCGTCCCGCAGCCTGCCGATGAAGCTTTCGACGAAGGCATTCTACGTCGGCTTACCCAGCGCGATGTAATGCCAGTCGATCCTGGCTTCCTGCGACCACTTGAGAACCGCATGACTGGTCAGCTCGGTACCGTTGTCCGAGACCATCACGATAGGCCTGCCACGCAACGAGACGAGCCGCTCCAACTCTCGGACGACCCGAACTCCTGACAGCGAGAAATCCGGCACGATGGCCAAGGCTTCGCGCGAGAAGTCATCGACGATGCACAAGGCCCGAAACCTCCGCCCATCGGCAAGACTATCGGAGACGAAGTCCAGGCTCCAGCGCTCATTGGGGCGACTCGGCACAATCCTGGGCTTCCGGGTCCCTAAAGCCCGCTTGCGGCCCCGCCTGCGCCGCACCGCAAACCCCTCTTCACGGTAAAGGCGAAAGAGCTTCTTGTGATTCACCACGAAGCCCTGGCGCTGCAACAGAATGCCCAAGCGCCGATAACCGAACCGGCGGCGCTCGCCGGCCACCATCTTTAGCCGCTCTCTCAGGGCCGCGTCCGTATCCGGATTCTTGTGATACTGGAACGTGGAGCGGTCCAGCGCCACCAGCTGGCACGCCCGCCGCTCGCTCAAGCCGTGTACCGTCATCACGTGCCGGACGGCTCTTCGCTTGGCGTCGGGCGTCAGAAGTTTTTTGTCGTCAGGTCCTTCAGGGCAGAGTTGTCCAGCATGGCCTCGGCCAAGAGCCGCTTGAGCTTGGCGTTTTCTGCCTCCAGGGCGCGCAGTCTTCGCGCATTGCAGACGGTCATACCGCCAAACTTGGCCTTGTACTTGTAGAAGGTGGCGTCGCTGATGCCATGCTTGCGGCACACCTCCGAGGTCTTCAACCCCGCCTCTTGCTCGCGGATCATGCTGATGATCTGCTGGTCCGTTAATCTGCGCTTCATAGAGCCCTTTCCTCCCAACTCCAATGGACTCTACATCACCGCGGCCCGGATTCAAGGGGCTAGGTCAACAGCCAAAAGAAGAGGCCGGAGCAGGCCTATTCACCCATTACTCGGCCGAGCGTGGCTCTCGTCTGCTCCATCTTGTCAAGATCAAATTGACCCGAGTTAATGATTTCAGTCTGCCCGAAATGCACCCCGACAATAACTCGCCGTGTCGCCCGACCCTCCCACTTCTCTCTCTACCATAACAAAAGCCAACTTATCGATCGCGCTCTTCTCGCGGTCTGTTAGTCCTCCTTCTGTCTGTATGACGTGAATGACTTGTTGGAGAAATATTTTGTGCCGTTCATTCCAAAGTGTCGCTGCCGCAATAAGATCTTCGTCCCTGCCGACATGGCGGGCGCAATAAGCCGCAATTCCGGGGACAAACGTTCCTGGTATGAGGAGCGAAACCGCGTCTTCCTTGAGCCTCCACTGATGATCAGCGTTTTTGTCGTTTATGTCATTACAGTCTCCGAAAATCGTAACTCTCAGATCGCCTTGGTCGAAATGACAGGTGCGGCCCAAGTCGAGGACGCTGCGTTGGCGGACGGACAGGTCCTGCAGCGCCGTGGCATGCCCGTGCCGCAGCAGTTAATCCATGAGCAGCCCCTCGCGCAGCCCTCGGTCGCTGATGCGGATGGCCGGGATGTCCAGGGCCTGCATGAAGGCTTCCAGAATGGCGCCGCCGGCCAGGACGATATCGGCGCGTTCGGGATTTAGCCCCGGCACCCGGCGGCGTTCCTTCAGTGGCATAGCACCGAGCATCTTCACGACTTCCCGAAGATGTGCTGTCGTCAGCACGTCGTCGCGCTGCAACCGCCGCTTGGCGAAGCGACGTGCTGCAATGTCGGCGAGGTTCTCGATGGTGCCGGAACTGCCGAGCGCGAGATCGATGTCGTGCCCTCGTATTTCCCGCAGGGTGTGCACGGCGTGGCGCTGCACGTAGCGCAGGATGCGGCTGTATTTGCCCGGCGATACCACCCCGTGGGCGCCGGCGGGGAACTGCGCGCTCAGGCGGATGGCCCCGAGCCTCAGTGAGTTGAGGTAGTGGTAATGGTGCTGCGTGCCCAGGATGACCTCGGTGCTGCCGCCGCCGATGTCGATGAAGAACGCCTGTTTGTCTTCAAGGTGAAAGCCGCTGGAAACGCCGAGATAGATCAGTCGCGCCTCTTCCTGCCCCGACACCACGCGCACGTCGAGCTGCGCCGCTTCCTGCAAGCGCTGTATAAACTCCCGCCGGTTCTTCGCCTCGCGGGTCGCCGCGGTGGCCACGGCAATGACGTCGTCGGCGTCATATGAGCGAATCAGCGAAGCGAACTGTTGGCTGACACTTATGGCGCCGTCGATGGCATCGGGTTGCAGGACCTGGGCGTCGAATTCTCCCTCACCCAGGCGCACGGTCTGTTTGAGCTGGATGAGCACGTTGTTTGAGTGGTTCGGATTGATGCGTACCAGCAACAGGCGGATGGAGTTGGTGCCGATGTCGATGAAGGCGACATGGCGCGCTTCCGTAGGCGTCGGGGTGGCGTTCATGCAGGCTCTCGAAAGGTGATGGGGAAGCGAGCGGATATCACTCGCTTCGCGGGGCTGGGACGGCTTCAGGGCTGCCACCACAGGGGGTGTGTGAGGGAGCCTTCCGGGGCGCGCAATTGATCGTTGAGCCTTTTGCGCGCGGGGGTTTCCTGGAGGGAGTACAGATCGCCGGTTTTGGCCAGGCGGTGAAGAGGCACGGCAGTGCTGCCGCCGAACAGGTTCTGCAGGTGGGTGCGCAGCCAAGCCACGTTGGAGGCGCCAATCCGCAGGCCATGAGAGGCGTTGGCCCACTCGGCCAGGCGCCCGTATGTGATCAGCCGACCGGCAGGAACGCGCGTGATGAGCGTCGCCACATGCCACTGCCAAGCCTGGTGCGAAGCGCGCAGAGTGTCTTCCAGTTGTACCAGTTCTTCCGGCATCGGCAGTTCCACGCCGGCTGCTGCCGAGGCGGGCTCGGGGCCATTCTCGTGCGCCGGCAGCGGCGGGGTGTCCAGGGCGCGGCACAGTCGGACCCAGACGTCTTTATCTAGCGCCCGTTGCCACAGCGCCTCGAACTCCTTGAAGAATTTGACGCGGTGCTGCTGGCGCTGGTCGCGCAGCGCCATGACGCCCGGAGCCAGGGCCTCGAAGGGCTGGGTGTCGCCGAAATACGTCAGGGTGCGCGCCTTTTCTTCCTCAAGAAACTGCGGCAGGGTTCCCACCCACACGTCGCAGTCGTGCAGGTTCCCCAGCACGTCCTGGAGCTTGCGGGCCGCGCGGATGGCGTCATTGAGGGTGTCCGGGTACAGTGGCGCGAACGCCTGCAGGGTGTAGCGCAGCCGCTTGATGGTGACGCGCGTGGCGTGCAATTGCGCGCCGCTCTGGGGGCCGCGAATGGTTGCGGCGGCGGCCAGCACCGTCTGCAGGCGCCGCAGAATGGCATTGCGACTGCGGTGGTAGGTGTGACGAGCCGATTCGGGGGTAGCGTACAGTTGGCTGGTGGCGAGCAGGTAGCGCAGAGCCATCTCCATCCGGCTGAGGCGGCGGGGCGATGTCAGGCGCGCCAGGGTGCTCACGAGCGGTGCCTGCATGGCCTGACGCTGCTGCTTGAAGCGCAATAGCAGGCGTTCCAGCCCGGGGCGTTGCCGGTCGTCGCTGCAGGCGGCCAGCGCCTCTTGCAGACAGGCGATTTGCACGTCGGCATCCCGCGCCTTGCCCAAGGCCCGCGTCACCCGGCGCAGTTGCTTGCGCCAGCGCGTGCGCTGTTTCGGCGGCAGGCAGTCACTGAACAGCGGCAGCAGGCTGCGTAGGCGGCGCGAGGCGACCCGCATGCGGTGCAGGCACTCGATGTCCTCGTTCTGCCGCACGCCGTCGATCATCCCGCTCATGGTGTTGAGGTGCTGCAACAGGGTCCGGGCGCCGTGGAAACAGAAGTCGGCATCCTGCTTGTCCTTGACCATAAAGGCCATGACGTATTTACCCTTCACGTATCGTTCCTTTGTCTCGCCAATGTTGCATCAGCCATTCCTGGGAGTTGAGCGGAATCGTCCCCGGCGCCCCACCAAGCGGCTCGTAATGGCCATCGGCCAACAAACACCGTGCCCGCGTGTTGTCCTTCAGATGCACCTCGAGGATGTCGCGGATAATGGTGTCGCGCAGCCGTGACGGCACCACCGGGAACAGAATCTCGACGCGCCGGTCCAGGTTGCGCGGCATCAGGTCGGCGCTGCCCAGAAACACCTCGGACTGCCCCCCGTTTCGGAAGAAATAAATGCGTGCGTGTTCGAGAAAACGTCCGACGATCGAGGTCACCGTAATGGTCTCGCTCACTCCCGGCACACCCGGCGACAGGCAGCAGATGCCGCGCACCTGCAGGTCAATGGGCACACCGGCCTGCGAGGCGCGGTACAGAGCCTGGATGCAGTCCGTATCCACCAAGGCGTTCATCTTGAAGGCAATGTAGCCGTCGCCGTGCTCGCGGTGGCGGGCAATCTCGCGCTCGATGCGCGCCCCGATCTGCTGCCGCATGGTGCGCGGCGCCACCAGCAGCCGGCGGTAGGTTCCCTTATCCGAATATCCCGTCAGGGCGTTGAACAGGTCCGCCACGTCGGCGCTGATGTCCGGGTTGCAGGTGAAGTAGCTCAGGTCAGTGTAAATGCGGCTGGTGACCGGGTTGTAGTTGCCGGTGCCCAGATGCACGTAGCAGCGGATGCCGTCCGGGTCACGGCGTACCACCAGGCACATCTTGGCGTGCGTCTTGAGCCCCAGCACGCCATAGACCACGTGCACCCCCTCGTCCTCCAGCGCCCGCGCCCAGGCGATGTTGTTCTCCTCGTCGAAGCGCGCCTTCAGTTCGAGCAGCACGGCCACCTGTTTTTGGTTCTCTCTCGCCTCCATCAGGGCCGCGACAATGGGCGAATTGGGTCCGACGCGGTACAGCGTCTGCTTGATTGCCAGCACGTCCGGGTCGCTGGCGGCCTCGCGGATGAAGTCCACCACGGGCACGAAGCTGTCGTACGGGTGATAGAGCAGCACGTCCTGGCGCCGGATAGTGTCGAACAGCCGTTCGCGCTTGGCCAGCGGCGGGGCGATGACCGGCAGGTACGGTTGGTCCTTCAGGTCCGGGCGTTCGACGCGGGTCAGTTCCATCAACCCGGCCAAGTTCAGCGGGCCGTCGATGGTGTATACCTGGAACGGTTCCAGCTCCAGGTTGCGCTTCAGCACGTCGCGGATGCGTTCCGGCATGTTGCGGTCAATCTCCAGCCGAACGACCGAGCCCCAGTGGCGCATTTCGATTTGTGCCTCGACGCTGGTCAGCAGGTCGGACGCTTCGTCGTCCTTTATTTCCAGGTCGGCGTCGCGGGTGATGCGGAACGGGTAGGCGGCCATGACGTCGATGCCCGGAAACAGCATGTCAAGGTTGGCCGCCACCACTTCCTCAACGGGCACGAAGTTACTGGCCTGCACCTCGCTGACATCGGTTTCGGGGTTCTTTTCGAGGTCGGCTTCGTTCGGCAGGCACATCAGACTGGGCGACACGTCGGAGATTTTGACGCGCGCGAAGCGCTCGCCGCCCTGCGGGTCGCTGACCACCACGGCGAGGTTGAAGCTCAGGTTGGAGATGTGCGGGAAGGGGTGGGCTGGGTCGAAGGCTATGTGCAGGCTGGGTCGAAGGCTAACGGCGTCAGGGCCGGGAAAATCTCGCGTGCGAAGTAACGACGCAGCCAAGCCTTCTGGTGGTGGCCCAGTTCGGACATCCCCAGAATGGGTACGCCGCTGTCCCGCAGCCTGGGAGACAGATCGCGGTGCCAGCAATCCAGGGCCTGTTCCAAATGGCCGAGAAGCGTCTTGCGGATGGCCGCCAATTGTTCCAGGGGCGTCATACCGTCCGGCGGCGCTTCCAGGACGCCGCCGGTCACCTGACGGCTGAGGCCGGAGACGCGGATCATGAAGAATTCGTCCAGGTTGGTGGCGAATATGGACAGAAACTTGACGCGCTCCAGAAGCGGGTTGTCGGCGTTCAGGGCCTCTTCCAGAACCCGCCCATTGAACTGCAGCCAAGCGGTTTCGCGATTGAGGTAAAGGCGGGGATCCTGCAGGTCGATGGCTTGGCACGACGGCACGGGCTGACTGCTGGGCATGGCTCCCTCGGAGTGGTGCGTAAGAGAGTCGCTCGATTGTGTGGTTCGGTTATCGTACTTCAATTGATCGGATGTGAGCAAGGACAGAAGAGCCGCCAGGGAGAGTGGGTATATAGTGTTTCAGGATGAAATGGAATCCTCCAAGCCCGCTGTTTTGTTGCAACAATTGCCTTCATCAACGAAACGCATCGCACGAAATCCACATTTGGGTAGACATCAAAAACTTCAAGGGTATATTGACAGGCACGCGTGACACGAAACCGGTCCACCCTGAATTCAGGAGGGTATGGTGGTATGCCCGCTGGGCATGCGTTCACGCGCGCAAGCGGTATGGTTTGTGTTGTTGTCCTGACGTGGCCTTTGCCGTCACTGCTGTCAATCTGAAGGAGGATCAGGTAATGGGCATTTATCTCAGCGATCGGGAACTCGCACAAGTGGAACCGGCGGAAGGAGCCTTTCGCTCGCCGGTGCCGACCCAAATGATCTCGAATGGGGAATTCAATCCGCTACCGCAGACGCGCCAACAGCAGCAAGTGGAAGCGCGTATCAAGGAGTTGGCGGACAAATATGGCGCCAAACAGGGTTTGGACCGGCGCCAATTCCTGAGCACAAGCTGCGGCATGGCGGCGGCCTTCGTGGCCATGAACGACGTGTTTGGCAACTTCTATGATGTCTCCGAGGCCGAGGCAGCCGACCCCGCCAGAGCGGCGGAGCGTGTCGAGGCGCTCAAGGGCCAGTTCATCTTCGATGACCAGACGCACTTCATCCGCGATGATTTCCAGTATGAGGAACTGTTAGGGCTGGGTCAGTATGCAGGGCAGTTCTGGAACCCGGCGTTGACCCAGGACGAACAGACCAACCTCTACTACTACAAGTTCGAGAACTACGTCCGGCAAATCTACTTGAACAGCGACACCTCGGTGGCGGTGTTGAGCGGAGCGCCGTTTGACGATCCGTCGTGGTGGATCCTGCCTAACGAGCAGATCCACGAAGCCGTGAAGATGGTCAACACCACCGCGGGCAGCACGCGCATGCTGGGTCATGCGGTCGTCACCCCCGGGCAGCCCGGCTGGATGGACGAGGTGGACCAGGCGCTCGCCGAGCGCCCGCCCGCCAGTTGGAAGCTGTACACCATCGGCGATCCGCTGACGGCCAAGACGAAGTACCCGTTCTGGCTCGACGACGAGAAGCTGATGTATCCGTTCTACGAGAAGATCGACAAGGCGGGCATCCGGACCATGTGCATTCACAAGGGACTGATGCCGGCGGATTACGAGCAGAGCTGGGCCGGGGTGTGGCAGTATCAGACGCCGCGCGACCTGCTCAAGGCCGCCAAGGATTGGCCGCAGCTCAACTTCGTCATCTACCACGGCTGCCTGCGGCCGTTCCTGGAAGACCCGACGGCGGTGCTGGAGGAGTTTGAGCGCACCGGCGAAATCAAGTGGGCGAGCGATCTTGCCAGGGTGCCCGAATCCACGGGTACCAACAACGTCTACGCGGAGATGGGCACCAGCTTCGCTATGTCCTCGGTGAACCCGCGATTTTCGGCGGCGCTGCTGGGGACGTGGATCAAGGGCCTCGGGGCTTCCAACGTGGTATGGGGCTCTGATTCGGTGTGGTACGGCTCGCCGCAGTGGCAGATCGAGGCGTTCCGCCGCCTCGAAATCCCGGAGGATATGCAGAAGAAGCATGGCTTTGCGCCGTTAGGTCCGGCCAATGGCGCGGTCAAGAATCAGATCTTCGGGCACAACTCCGCCCGCGTGTACAACCTTGACCTGAGCGCGGATTATCGTCCGCTGACCGAGGACAAGTTTGCGCAGTTGAAACAGGAATACCGCCAGGCCGGCAGCCTTGAGGCCATGCGTGACAACGCAGCCTATGGGTATATCGCCAGGCGGGCATAGTCAATAAGCCGTTCCACGGCACTTTCGGGCCGCAGACCTTCAGCGTCTGCGGCCTTTTTTTGTTCCGCCCCTTTGATCGGCGCGGCCGAGCATGGCAGTTGCTGGGGGCGTCAGTCGGTGTACACCTGCAACAGATAACGTCGATCCCACCCCAGTCCACCATGCCTCTGCCCCAAATGGTCATTTCGGCGCATGCCGGAATCCAGCGGCCCCGGTTCGTTGCTCCCAGAAAGCACCTGGACCCCGGCTTTCGCCGGGGTGACAAGGCGCAATATCACCCGCACGCGAGGTCAAGAAATAGGGTTGCTTCCACGACACCACCCGGACTTCCACGTGCGACTCCACCTTTTGCTAGTGCATTTCCGTATCTGATTGCATCAGGAAGATATCCGCCGGCCCATACGCCCCCTCTCCCTGACCCTCCCCCGCCGAAGGGGGGAGGGGAAAGCCGAAGCGAGACGCGTCTCAGATGCAAGTCGTCCTGATCCGAAAGTGCTCTAGGTGCACAGTCACGGCGTCCTAACGCGAACACAATAAGATTTCAGCCCCACGTTAACGTCCTGCTGATAACGTAAGCCCCACGCAGATAAGGGAGACACGGCCATGAACCCCCACCCACCGATGCGGCGGGCGTTGGCAGGCGAGGTGCTGGGCACCTACCTGTTGGTACTGTTCGGCACCGGATCGGTGGCGAGCGCGGTGTTGTCGGGCGCGCAGGTGGGGTTGTGGCAGGTGGCGGCAGTATGGGGCTTTGGCGTTACGCTGGCGATCTACGTGTCGGCCGGTCTGTCGGGGGCGCACCTCAACCCGGCGGTCTCCCTGTCCATGGCCTTGCTGCGTCCGGCGGGTTTCCCTGCCAAGCGACTGCTGCCCTACGTGGCGGCGCAACTCGCCGGCGCGGTTCTGGCCGGCGCCACGGTGGCCGTGTTGTTTGGCCCCCTGCTGCGGCGCTTCGAGGCGGTCAAGGGGATCGTGCGCGGCGCGCCGGGCAGTGAGTTGTCCGCCATGGTCTTTGGCGAATACTTTCCCAACCCGGCGATGTTCGGCACCGACGCAACGGCGCGCGCCCTCGTTTCCCCCTGGCAGGCGGCGCTGGTTGAGGGATTTGGCACTGCGGTGCTGGTGCTGGTGATCTTCGCGCTCACGTCGCCGCGCAACGCTGACAAGCCCGGCGTCAACCTGACGCCGTTCTTTATCGGCTTCACCGTGGCGGTGCTGATCAGCCTGTTCGCGCCGCTGACGCAGGGCGGCTGGAATCCGGCGCGCGATTTCGGCCCGCGCCTGGTGGCCTTCGTGCTGGGCTGGGGGAGGGTGGCGATTCCCGGACCGGACGGCGGCTTCTGGGTGTATATCGTCGGGCCGTTGATCGGCGGACCGTTGGGCGGTCTGGTGTGGCGCCTGGCGGCTGAACGGCACGACGCGAATCCCACCTGAACCCCGCGGATGCGTATTGTACCGATATTTAACCTGATCTTTACCCGTTCCTAATGGATGGCCAGGTATCTTCTTGCCATTCACCGTACCTTGTTCGTGTCCGCGGCGACATCCGACCAGACTTGGGGAACAAAGGATTTGAGGTAGAGACCCATCCTGATATGGAATAGGGAGGATTAAGTGAAATGCCGGTTGCGAGTAAGCATATTAGCGTTAGGTCTGGTGGTGGTCATCCTGGGCGCCGGCACGATGGTTCAGGCCCCGATGAGCCTGGAGGAGCGTGTCCAGCGCCTGGAAGATTCCGCCAAGGCGGACGCATCGAAGAACATGGAGGCGCTGTGGCATAACGGGCTACGTATCCGCACCCTGGATAAGAACGTCGAGGTTCGTATCGGCGGTCGTATCCAGAACGACTGGAACTTTATCCGGCCGAGCGATGAGATTGAAAGCTCTGGATTGTGGCCGGAGGACGAGCCGAAAGACCGCATCTTCTTCCGCCGCAGCCGCATCTACATCCGGGGTACACTGCACAAGTACATCCGCTTCAAGGCCGAATATGATTTCGCCGGCGGCAGCATAAGTTGGACCGACGTCTACCCGGGATTCGTCAAGTTGCCGGCTGTCGGCAACATCTATGTCGGCAGATTCAAGACTCCGTTTGGCCTTGAGGGGTCGACCAGCGATCGTTTCATCACCTTTCAGGAGCATTCCCTCACGGACGCCTTCGTACCTGGCTGGCAAGTCGGCATTCTGCTAAAAAACAGCGTCTTGGACAAACGCCTCCATTGGGCCATCTCCATGACACGTTCCGATAGCAATGGAACGGTCGATCGCACCGACAACCCCGACAACAACTTGATCCTCAGATTGGCAGCCACGCCCTTCCAAGCCAGCAAGACCCAGTTGGCCCACGTAGGTCTCGTCTATCACTTGCAGAAAGAAGAGGGATTCAATTTCGACCCTCGCCCCGATGGAAGGACCAAGGCCGTCAAGCTCGTCAAAGCTTCTCGCGAATCCGACCGGGTTGACCAAATCGGCTTGGAAGGCGTCTTGGTGTATGGGCCGATTTCCGTCCAGGCGGAATACATGAACGCCACGCCAGACGTCATGGGAACGGAACACCCCACGTTCTCAGCCTACTACGTTATGGGAAGTTATTTCCTGACGGGTAAGTCGCGGCCCTACAGTGGCGGCGCCTTTGGCCGTCCGAAGCCGAAACGCCAGTTCGACCTGAAGAAGGGCACCATGGGGGCGGTCGAAATCGCGGCCCGCATGTCGAGAGTCGATCTCAGCGACGGTGATTTTGAAGGTGGCGTAGAGCGTAACTGGACGCTTGGCCTGAATTGGTACCCCCACAACAACGCCCGCGTGACGTTCAATTACGTTGCGGCTTATCTGGATCGCGGCGATCTTGAAGATGAACTCACCACGATCGTGTCCATGCGCTTCCAGGTGGATTTCTAGGCGGAGCCATGTCGCTCATTGTCAGCTCTCCACAAGCCGTGCGAGCGTCCCATCGCGTAGAGGCCCCGAAAGGGGGGAAGGCGATGAACCGCGTTCATATCCTGGTGGTCGATGACGAACCCGACCTCCTGGAGTTGGTTCAGTACAACCTCGCCGCAGCCGGCTACGACGTAACGTGTGTCGGCTCGGGCGAGGAAGCGATGGCTGCGGTGGGTTCGGCGCGGCCCGATCTGGTTGTTCTGGACGTGTTGCTGCCGGGTATGGATGGCCTGGATGTCTGCAAGACGCTGAAGGGCGACGTGCAGACATCCGCCATTCTGATTGTCATGCTGACGGCGCGGGGTGAGGAGGCCGACATCGTGACTGGCCTGGAAGTGGGGGCGGACGATTACATCACCAAGCCCTTCAGCCCGCGTGAACTTCTGGCACGCATCAAGGCGGCCCTGCGGCGCCGGCGGACGGACCCCGTTCCCGACGCGGAAATGATCGTTCGGGGCGGTCTGGTCATTTCGCCGGGTGAGCACGACGTGCGCGTCTACAACCAATCCATCCGTCTGACCCCGACGGAATTCCGCGTTCTGCAACTCCTGGCGCAGCGGCCGGGATGGGTTTTCACCCGCTATCAAATCGTCGATTGGGCCCGCGGCACGGACATCAGTGTCACCGAGCGCTTGGTGGACGTGCACATTGCGGCCTTGCGCCGCAAGCTCGGGCGGTTTCGCGACATGATTGAAACCACGCGCGGCATCGGTTATCGCTTCAAGGCACTCTAGCGCGGCGGAGCAATCGGCCTGACGCAAATTTCGTTCTGTCCTAACTGCATCTTTGCAGCGGGCAGGCATGCTGTACGAAGACGGCGACCTTGCATGGGCAGGGCGCCAATTGAACTCCCCCTCCCTATCTAAAGGAGCAATGACCATGAAGACGGTTCTTGCGAGGCGTTTTGTCTCCCTCGTGCTCGCCGGCGGGCTGGTGCTCGGTGCGGCGATGACGGCTTCGGCGCAGGTGGAAGTGGACGCCGGTCTGTCCCAGTACGAGCGCACCAGCGGCGTTTCCGGCAATCTCAACAGCATCGGCTCCGATACACTGAACAACCTCATGACCCTGTGGGCCGAGGCTTTCCGGGCCGTTTATCCGAACGTGAACATCCAGATCGAGGGCAAGGGCTCCTCCACGGCCCCGCCGGCGCTGATCGAAGGCACCGCGCAGCTGGGCCCCATGAGCCGTCCGATGAAGTCCTCGGAACTCGACAGGTTTGAGCAGAAATTCGGCTTCAAGCCGACGCCGGTGAAGGTCGCCATCGACGCCCTGGCGGTGTTCGTGCACAAGGACAACCCGGTAGAAGGTCTGACCCTGAAGCAGATTGACAGCATTTTCTCTAGCACCTACAAGGGCGGCGGCACGGATCTCGCGGTCTGGGGCGACGCCGGCCTGACCGCTGACTGGGCGGCGCGGCCGGTTTCCCTGTACGGTCGTAACAGCGCCTCCGGCACCTATGGCTTTTTCAAGAGCGTGGCGCTGAAGAAGGGCGATTACAAGGACACCGTGAAAGAGCAGCCCGGTTCCTCCTCCGTGGTGCAGGGCGTGGCCAGCGACCTGGGCGGCGTCGGCTACTCGGGTATCGGTTACAAGACTTCCAGCGTGCGTGCGCTGCCGCTGGCCGTCCAGGGTCCGCTGTACGAGCCGACCCTGGAGAATTGCCTGAGCGGCGACTACCCGCTGGCGCGTTTCCTGTATATCTATGTTAACAAGAGGCCCGGCGCCGAGCTGGACAAGCTGACCTACGAGTTCCTGAATTTCATCAACTCGAAGGCGGGTCAGGAAATCGTCGTCAAAGACGGGTATTTCCCTTTGCCGGCCGTGGTGTCTGTTGATACGATGACGATGCTCCAGTAATGCCTGTCTGACGGAGATTCGTTGTCGGACTGTACGCAAAGAGGCGGGGGGAGGGTTTTCGCTTCCTGCCTTTCCCGTCTTGAGGAGTGGATGCCATGGCAGTGGCGCCGGTGGAGCCCCGGGTGGGATCGGCAGGACAGTTCGGAACGGCGAGATCGACCCTGTTGATCGATTGGTGCATGACGTGGTTCATCACCATCGGGGGGCTGGGCGTCATCATCGCCGTGCTGGGCATTTTCGTGTTCATCCTGTCGCAGATCCTGCCGCTTTTCCAGGGCGCCAGCATCCGGCCGTTGCGCACGGTGTCGACCGGTATATCGGACGCCAAGGTGTTGGGCGTCGACGAATGGGCGGCGCTACCCATGCTCGTCAACGAGGACGGCGTACTTTCCTTCGTCGACCTCGAGGGTGAACGCGGCACGTTCCAGGCCGACCCCGCCTTTCAAGAAACCCGCATTTTTTCCGCCTACGCTTACGATCAACAGACCCAACGGGTGGTGTTTGCTACCACGCAGGGGGAGTTCGCACTCGTCGACGTGAATTACGAGCCGGTGTACGACGGCGACGTCCGCACTATTGTGGCCCAGCCCGAGGCCGGGGCGTTTGTTGCTCTTGGCCAGCCCGGCGTGCCGATTGCCCAGGTGGCCTATGGGGATTCGGGTACGCAAAAGCTCGTCGCCGTGTTGCAGGACGTGGACGGCGCGCCGCAGGTTCACGCCGCCTTGCTGGAACAGAAACAAACGTTGCTGGGTACCGGCAAAACCGTGCTCAAGGCGACGTACGATCTGACGCCGTTGCTGTCGGGCACTCCCCAGATGATTGGCGTGACGCCGCAGACGGCTAACAGCGTCGTGGTGGCCACGACTGTCGGCCAGGTCTTTTACTTCTATTTTGAGGCCGGCGAAGACGTTGATGAGGCGGTTCTCAGACAAGTCTTCACGCCTTTCCAAGACCTCGGCCAGTCCGCCATTGCTTCCATGGATTTCGTCTTTGGCGGCGTGTCTCTGCTGTTCACCAACACCGAGGGCGCCAGTCGTGTCTTCAGCCTGTTCGTGCCGCCGGACGGCGACACCCGCCTCTTCGGCCAGACCAAGACCCTGCCGCCGCTGCCCGGGGCGGCGACGTTCTACGCCCCAAGCCTGCGCAACAAATCCTTCCTGATCGGCACCCCCTCGTGGCTGGGCCTGCGTTACAGTACCACGGCCAGTACCCGGCTCGAGATGGACCTGTCGTACGATGTGAGCCTGGCGCGGCTGAGCGGCAAATACGACCGCGTTTTGGCGCTGGACACAGGGGGTGACCTGCATGTCTATCGGTTAAGCGATCCCCACCCGGAGGCGGGGATGGCGGCGCTGTTCGGTAAGGTGTGGTACGAGGGCGGGCAGGCGCCCGCCTACACTTGGCAATCCACCGGCGCCACGGACGATTTCGAGCCCAAGCTGTCGATGATACCGCTGATTTTCGGCACCCTGAAGGGCACCTTCTATGCCATGGTGTTCGCCGTGCCGCTGGCGCTGCTGGCCGCCATGTACACCTCGCAATTCCTGCACCCCAATCTGCGCACCATCGTCAAGCCGACGATGGAAATCATGGCCTCGCTGCCGTCGGTTATTCTGGGCTTTCTGGCGGCCCTATGGCTGGCTCCGATACTGGAAACCAAAGTGGTGTCGTTCGTGCTGATCGTGATGCTGGTGCCGGCCGTGGCCCTGCTCATGGGCTACGTGTGGTCGTCGATGCCCGACACCGTGACGAACCGGTGGGTGAAGCCGGGGTACGAGTTTCTGGCGGTGTTTCCGCTCCTGGTTCTGTCCGCATACGGCGCCTGGTTGCTGGGTCCGGTTGTCGAGCGCTTGGTGTTCGTGGTCACCGATGCCGCGACCGGAGAACGTGTTGCCGACTTCCGTCTGTGGTGGGTGCAGGCAACGGGTCTGAGCTTCGAGCAACGAAACTCGCTGGTGGTCGGTTTTATCATGGGGTTCGCGGTGATTCCCATTATTTTCACCATCGCCGAGGATGCGTTGTCGAACGTGCCCCCCGAATTGAAGGCTGGCTCGCTGGCCCTGGGCGCCAGCCGCTGGCAGACGGCGATTCGCATCGTGCTGCCGACCGCCTCGGCGGGCATTTTTTCCGCCATGATGATCGGGCTGGGGCGCGCCGTGGGCGAGACGATGATCGTGCTCATGGCCACCGGCAACACGCCGATTGTCGACTGGAACATCTTTTCCGGCATGCGCACGCTGTCGGCCAATATCGCCGTGGAGTTGCCTGAGGCGCCCCAGTTCGGCACGCTGTACCGCACCCTGTTCCTGGGTGCCATGCTTCTCTTCCTGATGACGTTCCTGATCAATACGCTGGCGGAACTGCTGCGGCAGCATCTGCGCGAAAAGTACAAGACGGTATAACCACGGAAGGCGAGCGCCATGCGGTCGCGGGAATCCTCAAAGCCTCGAAGCAGTCTGTCGGGCGAGCCGATGGTTTGGATCACGGCGATGGGCCTGACTGTCGGGCTGGTCATGGTGGTATCGCTGCTGGGGCTCATCCTGATCAACGGCGTGACGGCGTTCTGGCCCAAGCGCGTCGTTTACCTGGAACTGGCCAGCGAGAGCCCGGCGCGGCTTGCAGGGGCGCCGATTCTGGCTGGCGAGGTGGTGAAGCGGCAGCTTAAAACGGCGCCAGCCGCTTCTCAGCGTCAGCAGGTGGAATGGCAGTTGTTTGTGGGCAACAAGGAGCGCTACGGGCTCAGCTTCCGTTACGTCGATATCGACGATATCGTGGCGTGGCGTTATCCGGAGCAGGCGATGAGCATCGAGCGTCTGGAGTACGGCGATGCTATTGGCGAGCCGCTGGCGCTGCGGATTCAAGGCGAGGATGAATGGCCGTCCGATAGTCCCGGCTTTGCCGACCGTTTGGAAGACCTGGTACGCGAGGTTGCCGCGCGGCGGCGCGAGATCAAGCGCCTCGAACACAGCGCCATCGGCGCCATCAACGCCAGGATGACGCAGTTGCGCCTGCAACGGCATACCCTGGAGCGCGAGGGCGCGCCGCCGGGCGCCGCCGCCTATTTGGCGATCGAGGACGCTATGGCGTCCTTGCAGGCGCGTTACGAGAATCTCGCCGGCGAGGCGCGGGAATTGCGACGGCTGCAGGACGAAAACCAACTCGTGTACCGTATCCCGAGCGGCGACGAGGTCGTCTTGCCGCTCGGACAGATCGTCGGCTATTACTTTCCCAACCAGCTTGGCTTCTGGAGCCGCCTTGGGCTGTTCGCGCATAACATGTGGGCCTTTCTGAGCCATGAACCCCGCGAGGCGAACACCGAGGGCGGTGTCTTCCCGGCCATCTTCGGCACCTTCGTCATGACCGTGTTGATGAGCATGGCCGTAACGCCGTTCGGCGTGCTGGCGGCCATGTACCTGCGCGAGTATGCCAAGCAGGGCATCATCGTGCGCACCGTGCGCATCGCGGTTAACAACCTCGCCGGGGTGCCTTCTATCGTCTTCGGGGTGTTCGGAATCGGGTTCTTTGTGTATTTTGTCGGTGGCAGCATCGACGAATTGTTCTTCCATGATGCGCTGCCGACACCGACCTTTGGAACCGGCGGCATGATCTGGGCGTCGCTGACTCTGGCGCTGATGACCGTGCCGGTGGTGATCGTGGCGACCGAGGAGGCCCTGGCCGCGGTGCCGCGCGGCATGCGCGAGGGCTCGCTGGCCTGCGGCGCCTCGAAATGGCAGACCATGCAACGCATCGTGCTGCCCGCCTCGGCTCCCGGTATTCTCACCGGGCTGATTCTGGCCATGGCGCGCGGCGCCGGCGAAGTGGCGCCATTGATGCTCGTGGGCGTCGTGAAGCTGGCGCCAACGCTGCCTGTTGACAGCGTTTTCCCCTTTGTTCACCTGGATCGCAAGTTCATGCATCTGGGGTTTCACATTTTTGATCTCGGCTTTCAGTCGCCCGATTCCGAGGCGGCGAAACCCATGGTGTTTGCGACCACCCTGCTGCTGATCGCCCTCGTCATGGTGCTCAACGTCGGGGCCATCTGGATTCGTGACCGGCTGCGGCGCAAGTATGCGACCGGGGTGTTTTAATCAGGAGAGGACATCGCATGGCACTGCCAGATCAGCCGTTGGAAGCGCCGGACGAATTGGTCGAGGAGGAGGTCAAGATCCTCGATCCGATCATCAGGGTGGAGAACCTCTATTTCTACTACGGCAGCGTCATGGCGTTGCAGGACGTCAGCATGTTGGTGCCGCGCAATCAGGTGACGGCGTTCATCGGGCCGTCGGGCTGCGGCAAATCGACACTGCTGCGGTGCTTCAACCGCATGAATGACTTGATAGAGAACGTGCGGGTGGACGGCGTGATCGAGCTGGACGGCGAGAACGTCAATGTGCCGACGCTGGACGTCATTCGCCTGCGGCGGCGGATTGGCATGGTGTTCCAGAAGTACAACCCGTTTCCCAAGTCCATCTATGAAAATGTCATCTATGGCCTGCGCATTGCCGGTGTGACCAACAAGGCGCAGCTTGACGAAACGGTCGAGCGCAGTCTGCGCGGCGCGGCGTTGTGGGAAGAGGCGAAGGACCGGCTGCGCGAATCAGCGTTGCAGCTTTCGGGCGGCCAGATGCAGCGCCTGTGCATCGCGCGCGCCATCGCGGTGAACCCGGACGTGATTCTCATGGACGAGCCGTGCTCGGCGCTGGACCCCATCGCCACCGGGCGCGTCGAGGACCTGATTCACGAGTTGAAGCAGAACTACACGGTGCTGATCGTGACGCACAACATGCAGCAGGCGTCGCGAGTGTCGGATTACACGGCCTTCATGTACCTCGGTGAGCTGATCGAGTTTGGCGAGACGGCCAACATATTCAGGTCTCCCGCCAAGAAGCAGACCCAGGACTACATCACGGGCCGTTTCGGATAAACCGCCGTCCTGCGCGGCCGGGTGCGCGGTATCGCCCGGCGGGCGCGAAAAAAAGGGGAGGTCCAGTGGCACAGCATTTCCTGCGAGAAATCGAGGCCCTCAAGCAGAAGCTCTTGGGGTTGAGCGCCATGGTGGAGGAACGCATCGCCAAGGCCATCGATTCGGTGGTGAAACACGATGCGACGCTGGCGCTCGAAGTTGTTGAAGGGGACAACGACGTGGACCAAATGGAAGTCGAGGTGGAGGAGGACTGCCTGAAGCTGCTTGCGTTGTATCAGCCGGTAGCAGTGGACTTGCGGTTTGTCGTCGCCGTGCTGAAGATCAATAACGACCTGGAACGCATGGCGGATAAGGCGGTCAACATTGCGCGGCGTGCCGAGTATCTGTCCCAGCATCCGCGCCAGACGCTGCCATCAAGCCTGACGGCCATGGCACGCGAGGTCGAGTTGATGGTGCGGCATAGCCTGGACGCCCTAGTGCAGGACGACACCACCCTGGCCCGCCAAGTGTGCGCCAACGACCGAGCAGTGGACCGCCTTAATCGAGAGATCCATCGGGAAATTCAGGATCAGATTCGCGCGAACCCAGACGACGTGGAGCGCTTGGTGCACACGCTGTCGGTGGCCCGCCATCTGGAGCGCATCGGCGACTTGGCGACCAACGTAGCTGAGGATGTGATTTATACCGTCGAGGGCGAGATCGTCCGGCACCGAACCGGGGCTTACGCTTGAGATTCTGCTCGCAGATCAGTGGGAGAGGTCAATAGTTGCATCAGGGGCGACTTCCGGCGGGTGACGTCAGCCAGGCAACATTGATCCAGGGCCGCCAAAAAGCTTCCAGCGCCTCGTGCAGCACCCCGTTGTAGCATCAGGATTTCATGTTTTCCCACCATCATCTTGTCAATCACGTGGGGTCTCAGTAATTCGCCATCAAGCTGTAGGTCGGCTTGGCGAAGCGTAACCCGGCATTCCGTTAACCGATCTACTTGAAGCCGCCAGCCACACATCATTCAATCCGACCCGGAAATGCTCTAGCCGTGCGGTGCCGCCAGTAGGCGCTCAAACAGGGCGATGATCTCCGGGTGAGCCCAGTCCCGCGGCCCCACAATCTTTTCGACCAGCAGGCCCGCCTTGTCCACAATGAAGCTCTCCGGCACGCCGGCGGTTCGGTACAGACGCTCGGTTTGACTCTCGGGATCGAGCAGGACCGGGAAGGTGAGGCGTCGTTTGTCGAGGAACGGCTCAACGGTTTGCCTGCCGAGGGCGTCCATGTTGATCGCCAGGACGACAAGGCCCTGCGGGTGCATTTCCTCGTAGAGACGCTGGATGGTCGGCATCTCCTCGATGCAGGGCGGGCACCAGGTCGTCCAGACATTGATGAACACGACCTCGCCGCGCAGGGCGGCGAGGTGCACCGGCTTGCCGTTCATGTCCGGCAGGGTGAAATCCGCCAGAGGCTGCCCGACGCGCGGTCCGAGGTCGGGTTCAGGAGCCGGGCGGGTCCACCAGCCGTATGCCAGAATGACCACCAGGGCGAGCAGTGGCGCGAGCAACAGCAGGGTGACGTTCCACGAACCGGATTTTCCGGGTGGGGCTTCCGGAGATGCCATGGCTTACGTGTTCCGTGTGAGGTTTGGACGGGCTACTGGGGTTGGCAACTGATGCTTTTCGGCGTCCCCTGGCCGCACAAAAAGGCGTCGGTTTTGCTGCTGATCAGGAAGGCGCAGGCGTTGTCGCGCGCTGTGCGTGAGGCGGTCTCGGCGTCGATTCCTTCGGCCGAGCGGCATTGGGTTTGCCCTTTATATTCGATGCACACGTCGCACCTGACTTGGTCGAAGCTTAGCGACATGTAGAGCACCACGCCGACAAGGGGCACGAAGAAGATTACGGCGACCCATGCTGCTTTTCCCATGCCAGTTCCCTTGAGCATTTCATTCGGTTTGATGGCCATGCGGCTGCTTGCATAGCGCAATCGCCGCGCGCCAAAGTGTAACGTCCCCGTCAACCTGCTTCAATGACCCGAGTTACAGCCCGTGTGCCGCCGCCCCACGTCGGCACGTAGGTCGATTTGGCTCCCGACCCGCCCAGCACCACTAGCATGATGGCCTCCGGGCATGGCGCGACTGTCAATTCCGTCACCGAAGTTCCCCGCAGGCGCGCCGCCTGAGCCGGCGCCAGTGCCCCGACCGGCAACCGGGCGTGCTCGAACAGAAAAATCTGTGCCTGCCGGCGGGTGTGGGTCCGGGCAATGATCGCGGCGTGCTCGGGGGCCACCAGCAGCAAAGGCTCGCCGCTGCCCAGGAGGTTGTCCCTCCCTGCGTTACCGGCGATGGTCATCGAATGCGCCATGGTGGTTAGTACGCCTTCGGCATTGACGCTGTCGGCGTCCACGATCTCCATCGTACCCGTGGCCCCGACCACGGTGACCGTGCTTTGTTCCGCCGCAAATCCCCGCCACACGTGCAGCGCTTCCCACGGGCTCGCCAGGGCGTTTTCCGCGCAGCAGAAGGTGAATTTGCCTGGCTGTCCCATCGTCGCCCTGTCGCCTCGGCCCGGCTCGGCGCCGCCGATCGTTCGCAGTACGAACTGCAGTGCCCGTCCGATCGCGGCGTTGGCCCGCGTGCCCGGGCCCAGGGCATTGGCCGCGGTGTTCAGCCCCAGGCGTTGTATCACCGGGCCGTTGATGATGAGCATCGGCGTCACCGTGCCGGTCGTTGTCTGGATGCCGAACAGGTTGAATTCCGGCGCCGCCACCGCCGCGGTCGCCGCCTGCAGGACATTGAAGTCATCGGGTCGACACCCCGCCATGACGGCGCACATGGCCAGTCCCCGCACCGTTGCCCGGCCCCGCATCGGCGGTAGCGTCGCCACCACCCGGGACGGCTCCCGCTCCCCCACCATTGCTGCGACACGATCCCCTGTCGGCGGCACCACAGGCAGGCCATCCGTAATCCCCAACCGATACAGCAGGGTGTTGGCGTCTTCAAAAGACATCCCCGCGTCAAAATTCAGACGTTCCAGGTCCAGCATCGGGTCTCATCCAGGATATCGAGTCTACGGCCCAACGGCGTGTCGTTGCCGGCCAGACGCTCCGGCGCGTGGACAACGCGTTACGTGTCCGTCTCAGTGCCTTGCTTGGAGGATTCGGATTCCAGCGTCTTGTCCTGTTCCTGGCGGGCTTTGGAGAGGGCCGAGGAGATGATGCCGGGGGGCACGGCGATGATGCCCATGCCGATCATGAGGATGAGAAAGGTGAACACCCGCCCGCCCATGGTGATGGGATAGACATCGCCGTAGCCCACGGTGGTCAGGGTCACGACGGCCCACCACAGGCCATGGAAAATCGAGCCGAATTTGTCGGGCTGCACCTCACTCTCAAAGAAGTGGATGCCGCTGGCGGCGAGGTACAAGGCTATGGCCGTGAGGGAGAAAAACAGCACGATTTCTTCCTTGGCGATGACCACGGCCCGCACCAGTCGATCAACGGCCTGATTGTAGCGGAACAGCTTGAACGTCCTGGCGATCCGCAACAAACGCATGGCACGCAAAGCGCGGGAATCGGCGCCGCCATGGAAGACGTAGAACGGCAGGATGGCCAACAGGTCGATGAGGCCCAGCAGACTGAAGATGTAGGCCAGCTTCTTGTCCGCGACGTAGATCCGCAGGGCGTATTCCACGGTGAAAATGATAACGACGGTCACTTCCAGGACATATAGGAAGTACTGCATGCGGGGGGACAAATCCGGCAATGTCTCGACGGCATAGCTGATGATCGAGAAGCCGATCAAGCCCTTAACCACGTGGTCGAAAACCCAGCCTTGCCACGTGTCCGCATCCTCGATCATGCGCTTCAGCCATGCCCTGCGGGAAACATCCGTCACGGCGCCGTTCTCATTGTGGGTTGCAACTCGGAAGGTCGTGGATGCGTGAGGCCATTTGGCGGGATGCGATTGTACCGCATGGTGCGGGGGAATGCCATTTGTACGGGCGCTCCGCGGATCTGGGCCGCGGCAGACAGACATTCGCGGACCTTGGGGTATGATGAAAAAACCAACGCTTGCACGACCGTCGCCGTTCGGGGCGGCAATCGGGAGGGAAAATGAATGAGATGGTCTACTTACTTGATAGCTGGCCTTGCAGCTTTCCTATTGTCCGGCTTGTCATCTGCAGCCGAGCCCGTAGCGGAGCGGGCGGCGGGCATCTGGAGCACAGCCGCCTGCGGTAAAGATGGTCTCACGCTCCTCGTGAATGCGCGTATCGCCCTGATGATCGAAGGGGAGGGGCTGGCAACCCGGGTGGCGGTCGTCCCGGCTGAATGGGTGGGCGGATCCTTGATTCTGAGGGTGAAAGGCGAAGCGCATGAACGGGTCCTGTCCGTGGATAATCTCAAGCCATGCGATGCGCTGCCGGGGTCCATGTCCCTGCTGCTTGCCGACGTTGTTACCGTTTTCAGCGAACTCGATGATTTCGTCACGCTGTGCAGGCGCATGGAAGGCGTCACGCCACGGTGTGTCGCGGTTGTTACCGACCTGGTCGACGTCACCGGAGACGGGGTATTTTCCCGTGCCGAGCTTCGGCAAGCGATGCGTGCGGGGAGTTTCTTCATTGCCTATCAGGGGGTTGTCGCCCGGCAGCGAGAAGCGTTCGTATCTTTAGACAAGCTCCTTATCTCCCAACTTGCGGCTTCCGCATTGGGCCCCTTCGTTGTCACTCACCTGATCGGCTCCTACGATTCTGACGGGGACGATTCCGTATCACCCGACGAACTCCTGCAGGGTCGGAGCCCTGAGCAGGCCCTTCAAGGCATCCTTGCAGACTTGGCTGTGAAGGCGCCACCCGCAGTCGTGTCCATGCTCTTCAGATCCATACCCGGTTTTCAACCCCCGGGAGATGACGATTGAACAGTCGGGCTGTCCGGTCAACGGGTTTGGAGAGGGGAAGTATCAAACAGCAAGGTCAAACGGCAGGTCGCTGATGTCTCGCATTCTGTCTCCCTCAACCATGGTTGCCAGCATCTCCGCTTGGTCTTCGCACCCGGGAAGCGATTCGCACACCTCCCTCAACTCGTCCAAGGCGAAGTGATACACGCAGTCCAGGTCGCCCGTGCCGAGAGCCAGGGATGCAATCCGCATCGGGAGGGGTTCGGCCGTTACCGCCACGATATGTGGCAAGTTGCCCTTGCGATTGCGAATGAGGTTGAGTGCTTCGGTACGGGTGTTTTGGGAACGATCGCTTCGGATCCGTCCACTTGCACGACACGCTGGCGTGCAGGAACGGCAGGCTGGTTGACTGATTTCTTGCCAGGAACGGGGTGAGCGAGGCTAAGGCCGCATTGTCCAGGAAGTCGCGGGACGTGTTGACATCTTCGTGCGTGGCAGGGTGACGGGCAACGACGATGTCCGGGGTCACGATATACCCATGGCCAAGGGCGGCTGACAGGGTTTGATTGTCAGTGCATTGCCGACTTGCGCGTTGGGGCCACTTTTCCCGGTGCCGCCGTTACGAGCGTAGCCGTAGCCGACATTCAGCCACAGTGTTCCGTCGTTCCTCAGCACCCGTCGGACTTCCCGGAAAATCCGCACCAGATTCTCCACGTAGTCCTCAGGGGAGGCTTCAGCGCCAATTTGCTCGGCATGTTCGCAGTCCCTCAACCCAAAGTACGGCGGCGAGGTGACACAGCATTGCACGGACTGGACCTCCAGCCGGCTCAGCACGTCGCGGCTGTCGCCGATCAGAATTTCAACGTCACTGCTTGGGGAATCTATCGGAGGGGTGTTGGCTTCGGTCACGGGCGGGCCTTGCTTCATATGGAGTCGATTCGCTTGCGGGCGGAAGAGACCGTGAAATTATGTCCCTAGAGTTACCCAGGTCAATAGGCCGGGGCCTACCCGTCAAGGGCTTGGCGGCCTCCTGCCCGGTTGAAAACCGGGGGTGAAGGTCTTATGCTGCTCACCGACATAACGGCCTTGGGGCACGGTGAAAACGTTTTGGAGAGGTGTTGGCGACATGCGCGTTGGGGTTGCGTTTCCGACTGTCGATATCGGGGCGGATTTTGCCGCCTCGCGGGATTTTGTGCAGACCGCGGACGAGCTGGGATACTCGCACCTGCGGATTTTGGACCACGTTCTGGGCGCCGACCCGCAGTTCCACCCGGAGGTGCCGACGTTTTACTACACGCACGAGAGCTATATCCACGAGCCGTTCACGCTGATGGCGTATCTGGCCGCGATAACCACCAACCTGGAGCTGACCACCGGCATCATCATCCTGCCGCAGCGGCAGACGGCGTTGGTGGCCAAGCAGGCGGCGCAGGTGGACGTGCTCAGCGGCGGACGGGTAAGGCTGGGCATCGGCGTCGGCTGGAATCCGGTGGAGTTCGAGGCGCTGAATGAGGATTGGCGCTCACGCGGCAAGCGTAGCGAGGAGCAGATCGAGGTGCTGCGCTTGTTGTGGACGCAGGAGGTCGTCGACTACCAGGGCCAGTGGCACCGGATCGACCACGCCGGCATCAAGCCGCTACCGGTTCAGCGCCCCATTCCTATCTGGATCGGCGCCGGCGCGCCGGGGCGTCCGATGCCTCTCGACGTGGCCATGCGCCGCATCGCGCGGCTCGCCGACGGCTGGTTCCCGCTGTTTCCGCTGAGCGATGAGGGCCGTGAGGTCATCGACCGCATCCGCCGCTACGCCGACGAAGCCGGCCGGGACCCGGCGAGCCTCGGCCTCGAAGGTCGCATTGTCTTGGACGCCAAAACCGGTCCGCAAGCCTGGATCGACGAGGCCAACGCCTGGAAGGCCGTAGGCGCCACCCATCTCGGCATCGGCACCACCGGCGCCGGGCTCACCACGGCCCAGGAACATATCGATTCCATTCGGCGTTTCAAGGAGGTGTACGAAGGGTAACTTTCAGAGGCCGGGGGTCATTCGGCCCTGGCGCGGAAAGGCTTTGGTATGGCGACACAGCGCCTTGATTTGCCCATCAGCGGCATGCACTGCGCCGGCTGCGCCGGACGTATCGAAAAGGCCCTGCAGGACCTCGCCGGCGTGCAGCAGGCGCAGGTCAATTTCGCTACCGAAAAAGCGACCGTGCATTTCGACCCTCTGGCGCTGGATCGCCCCGCCATCAGCCGCAAGATCAAGGACGTCGGCTATACCGTTCTCGACGTCGACCCTGACGACCCCATCGACCACGAGCGCTTGGCGCGGACGGCAGAAATCCGCGACCTCAGCCGTAAACTCGCCGTCAGCCTGGCGCTCAGTGTGCCCGTCATGCTCGGCTCCATGCCTGTCCTGTTTCCCTGGACGCCTGACTGGCTGCGGCAACCGTACGTGCTCCTCGCCCTCACCACGCCGGTGCAATTCTGGGTCGGCTGGTCGTTCTACCAAGGCACCTGGGCGGCGCTGAAACAGAAGAGCGCCGACATGAACACCCTCATCGCACTCGGCACCTCGGCGGCCTATCTGTACAGCGCCGCGGTCACCTTCCTGCCGCAAGCCTTCAGCCGTCTCGGTGTCGGCACGCACGTCTACTTCGACACCGCCGTCATGATTCTCACCCTGATCATCCTGGGCCGCCTGCTGGAAGCACGGGCGCGCGGTCAGACCTCCGAGGCCATCCGCAAGCTCATGGGCCTGCAGGCCAGGACGGCCCGCGTGTGGCGCGGCGGCGAGACCGTGGACATTCCGGTAGCGGACGTGACGATCGGCGATCTCGTGCTGGTGCGGCCGGGCGAAAAGGTGCCGGTCGACGGCGATATCACCGAGGGCCGCCCAACGCTCGACGAGTCAATGCTCACCGGCGAGAGCCTGCCGCTGGACAAGAGCGCCGGCGATTCTGTCTTCGGCGCTACCCTCAACAAGACCGGCAGCTTTACCCTGCGCGCCACGCGGGTTGGGCGCCACACCGTGCTGGCCCAGATCGTCCGGCTGGTCGAAGAGGCGCAGGGCTCCAAGGCGCCCATCCAGCGGCTGGCCGACGAGGTCGCCCGCATCTTCGTGCCCGCGGTGCTCGGCGCTGCCCTGCTCACCTTCGCCGCTTGGCTGCTGTGGGGTCCGGCCCCAGCTATTGCTTTCGCGTTGCTCAACTTTGTCGCCGTGCTGATTATCGCCTGCCCCTGCGCGCTGGGGTTGGCCACTCCCACGGCCATCCGGGTCGGCACCGGCAAGGGCGCCGAGCACGGCATTCTGTTCAAGAGCAGTCCCGCCTTGGAAACCGCTCACAAGCTCCAGGCCGTCGTTCTGGACAAAACCGGCACCCTCACGCTGGGCCAACCGAGCGTCACCGATATCGTCACCCACAACGGCTTCACCGAATCCGAGGTCCTGCGCCTGGCTGCCTCCACGGAGCAGGCATCCGAGCACCCGGTGGCCCAAGCCATCGTCGCAGCCGCGCGGGCCGAGGGCTTGGTGCTCGAAGCCCCGCGCGACGCCGAAGCTCTGCCAGGCCAGGGAATGTCGGCAGTGGTCGATGCTCAATCGGTGCTGATTGGCAATCACGCCCTCATGCAGCACGCCGGCATCCAGCTGGGCAAGCTCGAAGAAATCGCAGAGCGCTTGGCTGGCGATGGCAAAACACCGGTTTTCGTCGCCTTGGACCGCCGCGCCGCCGGGGTTATTGCCGTGGCCGACACCCTCAAGCCGCATGCCCGCGAAGCCGTTGCCGCCCTCCACCAACTGGGCCTCGAAGTGCTTATGCTCACCGGCGATCATCGCCGCAGCGCCCAGGCCGTGGCGCGGCAACTCGGCATTGACACCGTCCTGGCCGAGGTCATGCCCGACCAGAAAGCCGCGCAAGTTAAACACCTGCAAGCGCAAGGCAAGCGCGTCGCGATGGTGGGCGACGGCATCAACGATGCCCCGGCCCTGGCGCAGGCCGACGTGGGCATCGCCATCGGCAGCGGCACCGACGTCGCCTTGGCGGCGGCTGACGTCACCCTGATCACCGGCGACGTGCGCGGCGTTGCGACCGCCATGCAGCTTTCCCGCCGCACCATGCGCACCATCCGGCAGAATCTCTTCTGGGCCTTCATCTACAACCTGCTGGGCATCCCCGTAGCTGCCGGGGTTCTGTACCCCGTCTTCGGCGTGTCGCTCAATCCGGCCCTCGCCGCCGCCGCCATGGCGCTGAGCTCGGTGTCCGTGGTGTGCAATTCCTTGCGCCTGCGTCGTTTTCGGCCCGAGTGGTAGCCTTCTCCATTGGGGGCTATCGAATTGCTGATGAGAATAGAATGCTGTCCAAAACGAAAAAGGCGCCGACTGCCTAAAGCTTTCCATGACAGGCAATGAATTCATTCGCAGGATCAGAAGACTTGGACGTCGCCGAGGTCTCAAGGTTGAGTTTGTGGCCGAGCGTGGAAAGGAAGTCATGGGACGTTGTACTTCGGTGACCGTTTGACCATCGTTCGGAATCCAAGGGACGGATTGAAGACCGGTACTTTGCATGTCATGCTGGCCCAGCTTGGCTTGACGCGCGCCGAGTTGTAGGAGGCACGATCGATGCGAAACTTTGTTTATCCCGCCATCCTCACGCCGGACGAGCAAGATGGCGGATTTGTGGTCACCTTTCCTGACGTGCCGGAAGCCATTACGCAGGGGGAAGACGTGCCCGACGCCTTGCAGCAGGCGGCTGACTGCCTGGAGGAGGCCATCGCCGGTCGTATCCGGCGCGAAGCGTGCCTTCCTAAAGCGTCTCCGACGGGGCCGGACCGCTATCCGGTCCCATTGCCCGCACAAACTGCGGCGAAGGCGGCGCTGTACCTGGCCGTCCGGCAGACAGGTATGACGCCGGTCGAAATCGCCGCGCATCTGTGCTGCGATGAAAAAGAAATGCGACGGCTACTGGACCCGCGCCATGCGTCCAAACTGTCACGTCTGGAAGCGGCTCTGGCGGCTTTAAGTCAGCAGTTGGTGGTTGGCGTGCAGGCCAAGGAGTGGGATGAAAGGAATGTAGCCCTGCATTCCTGAGTTTTCATGTTGGACCAGGAAAAACAGCCCGACTCACTCTGACAGCACGTCGAGATGCTATTGCTCACGGAAATGGAACACATACCATGAAACGTTGGATCGTTACCGCACTGATTGCCGCATTGCTTGTTCTTGGTACCACAGTTTCGCAACGCGCCACTGCCGACGACGAGGCAGACTACGAAGCTCTGAACCTCTTCCTCTTTCCCGAATCCATCGCTCTGCCGGACGTCAGCTTGCCGGACGTGGACGGCAAGCTGGTGCCCCTGCTGTTGTTCCGCGACCGCGTGCTCATCCTTAATTTCTGGACCACCTGGTGCCACTATTGCGAACGGGAGCGCGCCGCACTTGAGGCGCTGTACAAAAGATACAAAGGGGATGGATTGGCGATTGTGGCGGTGAACATGGGGGAAACAGCGGAGCAGGTGAGGGCTTACATCGCCAAGCACAGCCTCAGTTTCCCGCACGTCATGGACCCGGGGGCGAGGGCCGAGGAGGCGTTTGGCATTCAGGCGACGCCGACGAATTTCCTGATCGACCGCCGCGGCCAGGTGGTGGCGGGCGGCATGGGGTACCGCGATTGGACCGGGCCGCAGGCGCACCGGATCATTGAACGTCTCTTGGCGGCCGGGGTCGAAAGCCGCTGACAAGGAGGATTACGCATGCATTACCATCGTAAACCCGGTTGGATGATTCCCGAGAGCAAAGCCACACCCGAATCGGTGTTCATGCAGCGCCGCAAGTTCCTGGCCGGCAGCGCCGCGATGGCGGCCGGCGGCATCCTCGGCGCGGCGGGCGGCATCGGTTGCGCCGCGGAGGATGACACGGACAAAACCCTCGACTTGTATCCGGCGCAACGCAACCCGGAGTTCACGCTCGACCGTCCGGTGACGGAGGAAGAGGTTGCTGCCGCCTACAACAATTTCTACGAGTTCGGCCCCTTCAAGACCATCTCGCGCCTGGCGCAGCGCCTGACAATCCGCCCCTGGCAGGTGGAAGTCGGCGGCTTGGTCAACAACCCGCAGACGTTCGACATCGACGACCTCATCCGCGCCATGCCGCTTGAAGAACGACTGTACCGCCTGCGCTGCGTCGAGGCCTGGGCCATGGCGGTGCCGTGGACCGGGTTCCCGTTCTCCGCTCTGATGAAAAAGGTGCAGCCCAGCCTGCAAGCCCGCTACGTGAAGCTGACGACGTTCCTGCATCGGACGGTGGCGCTGAATCAATTGCGCGTCTGGTATCCCTGGCCGTACGAAGAGGGGCTGACCATCGAGGAGGCCATGAACGAACTCACCCTGCTGGTGACGGGCGTGTACGGGCATCCGTTACCCAAGCAGCACGGCGCCCCGCTGCGGCTCGTCACGCCGTGGAAGTACGGCTTCAAGAGCATCAAATCGATCGTGTCCATCGAGTTCGTCAAGGAGCGGCCCGTCAGCTTCTGGGAAACCCTGGCACCGAAGGAATACGGTTTCTGGGCCAACGTCAACCCGGTGGTCTCGCACCCGCGCTGGTCGCAGTCCACCGAGCGCATGCTGGGCACGGACGAGAAATACGACACGGTGATTTTCAACGGCTACGGCCAGTGGGTCGCAGGGTTGTATCCCACCCTGCGTGAACGGGAGTATTTTTTCTAGCCGCGGGCGTACCCGCGGAGCAGGGGAGCGGAGCATGGGCAAATTGGACGGCAAGGTGGCGCTGATCAGCGGCGGCGCGCGCGGTCAAGGCGCCGCGGAGGCCAGAACGTTCGCCCGAGAGGGCGCCAAGGTGGTGTTCGGCGACGTAGCCGACGATGACGGCCGCAATCTGGAAGCCGAATTGCTGGCTGACGGGATGGAAGCGGCCTACGTGCACCTGGACGTGTCGAACGAGGCCGATTGGCGGCAGGCGGTCGAGGAGACGGTGCGGCGGTTCGACAAGCTGGACATTCTGGTGAACAATGCCGGGATCACCATCCCGCGGGTGCCTATCGAGGTGCGCTCGGAGGCGGAATGGGATCGGGTCATGGCGGTGAACGCCAAGGGGGTTTTTCTGGGCACCAAGCACGCCATCCCGGAGATGCGCAAGGCAGGCGGCGGTTCCATCGTGAATATCTCGTCCGTCGCCGGCATCGGTCAGTCGGCGCACCAGGAGCCGGCTTACGCGGCCAGCAAGGCGGCGGTGCGCATCTTCAGCAAGGTGACGGCCAGCCAGTGCGCCCAGGACAACATCCGCTGTAACTCGGTGCACCCCGGGCCGGTCGATACCGCCATGCTGCACAACGCCATGCCCGACCCGGAGGTGCTGCGAGAGCGCCTGCAACGGGTGCCACTGCGCCGCATGGCGTTGGTCGGTGAGATCGTTGCCGGCGTGCTGTTTCTGGCGTCGGACGACGCGTCGTACGTGACGGGTAGTGAGCTCGTGATTGACGGCGGCGCCTTGGCGCAATAGTCAGAAAATTTCAATTCAGTGGGGGTGGTGACTCCCGCCCCTGCGAAAACCATCCGAAATCCATTTATTCATTCAACCCGCCAACGCTGCCCCGAGGCGCTCCGCTTCCCGCTCACGCAGCGTCACGTTCACCTGCAAACGCTCCAGATGCTGCCGCAGCGTCAATTCACCCTGCGGTACCTCGTGGCTGGCGAAAAACGCCGTCACGTCGGCGGCGACGTCGGGCACGGACAGGGTTTTGACGCCGTCCAGCATGCGCACAATGGCGTTGCTCGGATACGCCTCCAGCATGGCATCCCAGTTGTCGCGCACGAAGCGCCACGCCTGCCCGCCACAGCGTCTGTTGCGCAGGCATTGCGCGACCAGGTACGGGGCGTCCTGGGTGCGCACGGTGCCGTCGAGGCTCATATCCAGCGTCGTGATCATTTGGTCCGTACCGGGGAACGACGCCAGCAGGTTCTGGTAGCGCCGCACTTCCTGCGGCGTGGCGCCGCTCTTGAAGCGCTCGACAAACACGCCGTAATCGCCCTCGCTGCCGCAGCAGGCCACCGCTGATGCCGCCGCGGCGGCGACGTTGGGCTCCACGCTGCTGCTGTCCTTCAGGTAGCGGCCGTGCAAGTCGCGACACTGTTCCTGCGCGGCGGCATCGCTGGCTGTCACCGCCAGCGAGCGGATGATCAGCCCCCGCAGCTCCAGGGTGCGCGAGGTGTCGTCCGATTTCGGCGTCCATCCCAGTCGCTCTAGCGCCGGGGCATACAGGTTGCGCAACTCCGCTTGGTAACGCGCTTCGGCCTCCCCATCCAGCAGCCGGCCCAATTGCTCCAGGCAGCCGCACAGCAGCGTCCACACGTCGAGGTCGTCTTCGTCCCGCAGCCCCTGCGCCAGGGCGAGGACATCGGCCGCCGTGGTATTTCCTGCCAGTACCGCCGCCCAGGTGTCGTCTACCAAGGTGTAGCGTTCGATGGCGGTGAGTTGCTGCAGCATGATGGGCCGCAGCTGCTGCAACAGATCCGGCGCGTATCGCACGCGGTAGAAGCCGTGCCCGCCGGCGTTGACCACCACCCAATCGACGGGACGGCCGAAATCGATCTCCAACGATGCCGATTCCAGCAACTCGCGCCGCTCCGTCACCTGGCCGGCGTGCCCGTAACGCAGCGTCACGGGGATCGACCACACGGAGTCGTTCCCGTTGCTTAACGGTGTGAAGCTGAAGCGTTGCTGGTTGAGGGTGAACTTGCCCGCCGCATCGCCGACGACTGACAGCAGCGGGAAGCCGCGCTGGTAAATCCACGAATCCATGACGCGGCGGGCCGGTTCGCCGGTCACCTCCTCGATGGCGTCCCACAGGTCGTTGGTCTCGGTATTGCCGTATTGGTGCTTTCGCAGGTAGTGCCGGATGCCGTCGCGGAACGGCGTTGTGTCGAGATGCTGCTCCAGCATGCGCAGCACCGAGCCGCCCTTTTCGTAGGTGAGCAGGTCGAACATGCCGTCGGCATCTTTGGGGGAATGCACCGGATACTCGATCGGGCGGGTGTGGTGCAGGGAATCCACGTCGAACGCCGCCGAGCGCTCCAGGCCGAACTGCACCCAGCGTTGCCATTGCGCGTCAAAGGCGTCCACCGCCATGGTGCCCATGAAGGTGGCGAAGGCTTCGTTCAGCCAGATGCCATTCCACCAGCGCATGGTGACCAGATCGCCGAACCACATGTGGGCGATTTCGTGGGCGATGACGTCCGCCACGCGCACCCGCTCCGGCTGCGTCGCCTGCTGCGGATCGAGGAGCAGCAAGACCTCGCGGAAGGTCACGCAACCGAGGTTTTCCATGGCGCCGAAAGCGAAGTCGGGGATGGCTACGAGGTCCAGCTTCTGGCCGGGGTAGGGGATGTCGTAATACGCCGCGAAATGGCGCAGGGTGAAGGCGCCGACCTCTAGCGCGAACGCCGTCAGGTGCCCCTTGCCGACGGGGTGCACGACGCGCAGCGGCACGCCGTCCACGTCCACCGCCTCGGTGGCCTCGAACGGGCCGACGATGAAGGCCACGAGATAGGTTGACATTTTCATGGTGTCGTCGAAGGACACCAGACGCCAGCCGTTGCCGGCGGGCGTTTCGGAGGCGATGGGGGCGTTGGAGACGGCGTACAGGTCGTCCGGCACGATCAGGGTGACGCCGAAAACGGCCTTGAAATCCGGCTCGTCGAAGCACGGAAAGGCGCGGCGGGCGTCGGTGCTTTCGAACTGTGTGGTGGCGATGAGGTGCTCGTTGCCGTCGTCGTCCTTGAAGGTGGAACGGTAGAACCCGTGCAGCTTGTCGTTAAGAATGCCCTCGAAGCCCAGCATCAGACGATAGCCGCCGGGCGGCAGGGCGGCGCCGAGCCCCAGCCGCAACCGTTCCTGATCTGCCAGCAACTCTGCCTCGGGGCTGCACACGTGGTTGCCGTCGTTGTCCTCCAGGGTGGTGGAGATGATTTCCAGATCGGCGGCGTTCAGCCAGATGGCGTCGGCGGCTTCGACTACCTCGAGGGCAATGATAACCGAGCCGGTAAAGGTCGCCGCTTGCAGGTCGGGCTGCAGGGTGAGGTCGTAACGCGACGGTATGGCGTTGCGGGGTAGGTGGTACGGATCCATGTGTTCTTCGGCCATGCCCGAATTCCTTTCAGTGATGGGTGCTACTCAGAAGGTTTTTCCAAATTCTCTGTCGTACCGTGTCGTGCTTCCCATAAGTATTTCCTCGGTCAGAGCCGTCGATCCGGCCACAACGCTGGAACTTAGAACGCGTAGCGTAAGGATACGGTCAGTCCGTAGCTTTTCAAATCGCCTCTCGTGGGGGCGATCGGCAGATCCACATCTGGCAAATTGCAGCCTGCGACGCGACAGAATTCCCGGCCGATACCACTGGCGGTTTCGATGCCGCCGTGGTCCGTATAGCGCCAGGCAACATCGACCGTCCATCTCGTTAACGATACGGCAAGACCCGCCGTCAGCATCCAAGAGAAACTTATGTGGTGGCCGCCCGGAACTATGGTAGACGTGGCGGGAAAGTTCATGCGGGATTCCCCCATGTCGATACGAGACAACCCGCCGCCGACCCCGATAAACGGGTTGATGGGCGTATACCGTAGCAAGGCGAATCCGGGGAGGGGCACATCCAGGTAAGTGGCCAGCATGCCGGACAAAACAGACAATTCAGCGGATACATCCCGCCTGTCCGCCAGGTCCGGGCCGGAAAAATTGGTGTGTCCCTCGAAGGCGAAGTCCGGTCGGTACTGAACGGCGGCTTCGAGCCGCAGAGCGGGGAGAATGGCGTAACCGAGTCCTAGTTCCAGCCCGGCTATTGTGTCAAAGTCGCCGAATGAGCTCAGGGGGTCGCCGTCGATACCGGCCCCGCAGCCATAGAGATGCGCCGACGATGAACAATCCTCGTCCTGGAATCGTGTGTCTTTCGCCCGGTCAAGCATAATCCCGGCCTTGATGTAGGTCTGTGGGAACGCCGAATCGAGGATGCACGGCCCAACGACTAACGCCAAGAGCACCATCCAAAGCCATGTTGGCCGGGAAGATGTCATCGCTTTCTCCGCTGCCGGCCGCCCGGCTACCGAGGTTGTATAGGTCGGATTAGCGCAACGTCATCCGACATCCCCGTTGATCTGTCAGAATCAGAACAATCCCACCTGCGTCTGGCATTTGATCAGCCTGGAAACCGTGCAATGGCCGGTGGTGAGATAGGAGGCGAGGGTTTTGAACATGGCGGCGGTCATCAGAGCGTCACCGCGGGCGGTGTGGCGGTCGCGGATGTCAACGCCGCAAAATCGCGCCACCTCCTCCAGGGTGTAGTGGCCCAGCCGGCCGCTGAGCGCCACGTACATCAGCATGGTGTCGAGCCAGGGATTGCGCAGGCGGCAGCGGAATTTCCGGTGCAGTGACTTGTTGAGGAAGCGCAGGTCGAACGGCACGTGATGCCCGACCAGAACGCTTTCGCCGATGAATCGCGTCACGTCGTGCAGCACCTCTTCGATCATCGGAGCGTGGGCGACGTCCGCGTCGCAAATGTTGTGAACCGCGGTAGAAGCGGCTGGGATGGGGCGTCCGGGATTGACCAGGGTGTTGAGCTCGCGTCCGGTGGGCTCCAGGCCGTGCAGTTCGAGCAGGGCGATGGAAACGATTTCGTCCCCGCCGTAGACTTTGAAGCCGGTGGTTTCGGTGTCGAGGACCACGAACCGGGCCTGCTCGACTGGCAGGCAAGTGAGGGCTTTCGGCTTGAGGGCGCGGATGCGCGTGTGCACGGCATAACACTGCGGGTCCGCCAACAGCGGGTCATGTCGCCGCCCCATGATGCGGGCGCGAAGTTTGTCCATGAGGATAACCACGGGCTCGTTGGCTCGCATGCTTTCCTTTCCCCCACGCCTTAGTCGATGTAGGCGACGCCAAAGTTTTCCTGCAAGCGGTCCTGCAGGCGCTTCACCATACGCATGGCGAGGCGCAGCGTGGCGCGATTCTGCTCGGTCAGAGCCTTCGGATCAATCAGCGTGTTGAACGCCTCGCCCGCCCGCGCTTGTTCGATCTGGTGCGCCAGCAGAAGATCCAGCAGCGCCTCGTAAGCGTCGCCCACCGAGGTGCTGAACGCCTCGGAAAACGTTCCCAGCCGCACCAGCCCGGCCAGCCGATCGCTGGTGTTCTGCGCCCTCACGCCCGCCTGCAGCGCGAAAATGCGCGTTGCGTCGGCGATCAGCCGCAGGCCGTTGCGCTTCAGGTCGATATGCGCGCCGTCGCCGTCCCAGGTGGTGGCGACGAGTTGGTGAAAAAAGCCCAGCGCCGGCCGCCCCCGCGCGTCGTCCGCGGCCATGCGGGTGAACAGCCGAGGATGCGCCGCGGTGGTCTCCAGCACGTGCCGCCATAGGGCCGCAGTGAGCGTGTCGTCGCCGTATAAGGTGTTGAAGTCGAAGACGATGTTGGACCATCGCGCTGCCGCCTCGGTGGGGTGGTCGGCGATCGACGTCACCTGTTCCTGCCACTGCGTCAGCGTGTGCCGGTAAACGGGATTGCGCGCCATGATGCCGCCGGGGCACAGCGGGTAGCCGACCTGTGCCAAGCCCTCGTTCAGGTGGTTGCTGAAGCGCTCGAACCACTGTTGCGCGGGCGGCTCGTGCGCCTGCGGCACGTCGGCCAGGATGAGGCCATTGTCCTGGTCCGGGTCGAGCAGCATTTCCTTGCGGCCGCCGGAGCCCATGATAAGGAGGGCGAACGGCACCGGCGGCTCGCCGTGTCCCTGTTCACGCATCCAATCGAGGCTGAGGGCGACGACCCGGCGCTGGATGGCCAGATGGGTTTCGCTCAGGAAGCGCACCGCGGCGCGCGCCCAGCGATTGGCTTCCCGGATGTCGACGGCCTCTTCGACGAGACGCGACTTCAACTCGACGAGTTCCTGCAGGTCGTTGGATTGCGCCACGTGCGGCGTCAGCACGCCCGGCGAGGCAATCAGCGTTCGCAGGATGTCGCTCTGGGCCACCACGCCGACCGGAGCGTCCTGATCCACGACAACGACGTACTTGGTGGCGAAGTGCTGCTGGATTTCCTGAACCTGCCACAGCGGCGTATTCGGCTCCACCGTGTGGGCCTGCTGGCAGGCCGCTGGCACCACCGCGTCGGCCGCACCCGCTTCCTGCAAGAGCACCGCCTCGGCGAGGCTGGCGCGGGTGAGGATTCCGAGCAGACGGTCGGCGTCGTCCGTGACCACCAGGCCGCCGATGCTACGCTGGCGCATCAGGGTCAGGGCGTCGCGTAGCCGTGTGTCGGGGCTGCAGGTGACGGGCCTGCTCATGATGCTGCGCACCGGCTGCGCCAGGGCGCCGCGGTTGATGTCGCGCACCGGGCTGCGGGCGCGCAGTTTGTGGGCGATGATGCGGTTCAGGCAATTGAACAGCGAGGGGTAATTGCGCTCGAGCTGCTCCAACGTTTCCGCCGCCAGGCCGAGGACGACGCAACCGCTGCGGGCTTCCACGGTGGAGCCGAACGGCGCGCGGTCCACGTAGTTGGCCAGGGCCAGGAAGTCGCCCTGGTGCACCTCGCATTCGAAGCCGGTGGATCGGTATTGGCGCATGGCGCCGTCGTACAGGACGTACACGATGTTGCCGAACGGCTCGCCCTCGCGGAACAGGGCGCGTCCGGCTTCAATGCGGTGGGTATCGGCTGCGGCCACCAGGACTTCGAGGGTCGCCCGGTCCAGATCCTTGAAACTGCGGGTCTGCGACAGCACCGCCATGGGGGAAGCTCCCGCTGGCACGGTCCGAGTGGTTTCGGGTGGCTCTGCGACGAGAAGGTCGGTCATGGCTGGCTGCCGCTCGTGAAGTCAAACTGATGTTTCTGGGCGAGGTTAAACAGCGCCGGTAAGCTACACGAACGGCGGGGCGAATGCAAACGCTGCCCGCGTTGACGACCCTGGGGCTGCGTGCTACGGTGGCGCCCCCTTTGGCTAGCAAGCTTTGAACCCGTCTTATTTGGAGAGAGGAGTCGCCAATGGCGCAGCGGAGAGACGCCGCTATCGTTGGAATTTATGAATATCCCTTGCGCGTGGACGGCAGTGTCAGCGCCCTGCAAATCAAGGCAGAGTGCGCCGCGCGCAGCCTCGAAGACGCCGGGCTCAGCTGGCAGGACGTCGACGCGGTGTACGACACCGGCGGCGATCAGGGCATCAGCGGGCTGGCCATTGCGGAGTATTTCGGCCTCAAGCCCCGGCTCATCGACACCACCTACGTCGGCGGCAGTTCCTTCGAGTTTCAGGCCAACCACGCCCTCAGCATGATCGCCGCGGGCAAGTGCAACGTTGCTCTGTTGACATACGGCGCCACTGCCCACTCGGACCGCCGAGCCATCGGCACCGCGGGCGCCACCAGCGCGGGGCCGGCGACGTTCGTCAACAATATGGAAGACCCGTGGGGCCTGACCCTCATCGGCAATTACGCCATGGTCAAGAACCGTCACATGCACCAATACGGCACGACGAACGAGCAGTTCGCGCACATCTCCGTGACCACGCGCCGCCACGCCATGCGCAACCCGGAAGCCGTGAAGGCCATGACCGACCTGCAGTTCGTCGGCGTGCGCGAGATTACGGTCAGCGACGTTCTGGAATCGCGCCTGATCGCCTATCCCCTGCACCTGTTGGAGTGCTGCATGGTTTCCGACGGCGGCGGCGCGGTGGTCATCGCGTCCCCCGAGGTTGCCCGCAACGCCCGTAAGAAGCCGGTATGGATCATCGGCACCGGCGAGGCGACCAAGTACCGCGAGAACGGCGGCGACATCACCGTCAGCGCCGGGGCGCAGGCTGCCAAGCCGGCGTTCGGCGAAGCCGGCGTGACGCCCGCGGAAATCGACGTGCTGATGGCCTACGACTCGTTCAGCATTACCGTCATGTGCCTCATCGAAGACCTGGGATTCTGCGCCAAGGGAGAGGGTGGGGCGTACGTGAGCGAGGGACATCTGGGATTCGACGACCCGCGCAAGCCGGCGCTGAATACGGACGGTGGCGGGCTGTCGTCGAATCACCCCGGGCAGCGCGGCATCTTTCTGCTGATCGAGGCCGCCCGACAGTTGCGCGGCGAGTCCAGCTCGCAGGTGAACGACGCCAAGCTGGCCGTTGCGGTAGGCAACGGCGGCCAACTCGGTTCCCGCCACGCCACCGCGGTCACCATTCTGGCTGCCGACTGATCCTGACGCGAACCGTTTGGCATACCGCCACATCATAGGAGAGAAAACGACCATGGCCGCAGCAAGACCCCAACCCCGCTTTCCCGAGCTGGATACGCAGCCTTTCTGGGACGCCACCAAGCGCCGTGAGCTGACGTATCAGACCTGCGACGGGTGTCACGCCGTCATCTTCTACCCACGCCGCCACTGCCCCGAATGCGGCGGGCGCGATACCACCTGGCACGTCTCCAAAGGCGAGGGGACGGTGTACACCTTCAGCGTCATCATGCAAAGCCGCCACCCGGCCTTTGCCGACCTGGGCGCCTACGCCGTGGCGTACGTAGACCTCGACGAGGGCTTCCGGCTGATGTCGAACATCGTTGGTGTGGCGGACCCGGTGCAGGACGTGAAATGCGGCATGCGGGTACGGCTGCGTTGGGAGGATCAGGGCGCCGACGCGGTGGCGCTTCCCATGTTCGAGCCGGCATAGCGTGCAGGTCGGATGACGAACATGGTGAAGATCAGGGATAGCTGACGCTGGCGAGTGTTATGGGTAGTGTTTGACAGGTTTTACTCTGTGACGCTGTGATTCCTTCACCAGTTGCTGTCGAGGCGTTGACTTCGGCGGAATCAGCCTGTTGCCGCCCCTTGGCCATCTCGGCTAGAGCATTTCCGGGTCGGATTGAATGCTGTGTGGACTGGCGGCTACACGTAGGTCGGGTTAGCCGCAGGCGTAACCCGGCATCCCGCCGCACTACACGAAACCACCGTGCAAGCGAACAAGCCGATTGAACTCGCGGCGGGTTCTCGGTCCGAAGGTGAGAAAGTGCGGATCGGGGTTTTCCGCGTAGGCAAAGCGCCGGGCGGCGATGGCGTCACGGCTGGCCCGTTCCAGCACTTCGTCGGCGCTGATCCTGTACGGCTTGGTGGCGTTGAGGCCGAAGACTTTGGCGCGCAGGGTGGGCGTTATCGCGGGATAGCCGTAGCGCTCCTGGAACTCCGGCGCGATCTGGAAGGTGCGAAAGGCCTGAATCTGGTCTTGCGGCGAGCCGTACCAGATGGAATCCGTTCCCCACAAGACGTTGTTTTCCCCCACGTATTTCAACAGCTTGCCCAGGCAATGGGCGGCGCTATCCGGGTCGCCCATCACACCCCGCCAGGTACTGCCGAGCTCGGCGTAAACGTTGCTGTTCGGCGGCACGTCGTTGTCCAGCAGCGAGCGCACCAGCGAGTCGATGCCGTCCCGCTTGGCGTTCGGCTCGTAGGCCCGTTCCGGTTGGCCCGGCACCCAGCCCGAATGGTAAATGATGAAACTCACGTCTGGGAAGCGCTTGGCGATTACGCCCACGTCGTCGCACAGGCTGTGCTCGTACGAACGCCCGCCGAATGGAATGCCTTTGTGGATACAGATGACCTTGACGCCCAGGCGGCGCGCTTTCTCGATGAACGGAATGCCGGTGTCCGGGTCGGACAGAAAATAGCCCCGGCCGTCGGGTCCCCACTGCGTGTAGGTCTTCCAGGCGGAAACGCCCCAGCGTTCGGCCAATTCGTCCATGCCTTCAATGTCGCCGGCTTGATTGGGGTTGACCCGCCCGTGCAGCAGCAGGCGGTGCGACCCTTCCAGGTCGTCCACCATCTGCCGCACCGCGTCGGCCTCGTGGATGGTCAGCGGCTCGCTGTCCCGGCGCGACGGCACGAACGACAGCACCATCATGTCGGTATCGCTGTCGAGAAACACGTCCTTGATGAAATTCTTCGGTCCGCGCGGGCTGCCGGGCCGTAACGCCGCCTCGCCGATGAAGTGTCCCTGCACGTCGAAGATGAACTCTGTGCCGCCCAACGCTTGGGCTGCCGCCTCCGGGTCGACGGCTGCCTCGGCGGTCAGCTCGAACGCGCCGCCCCGGTTGCCCGCCGCAGCGTTGACGGCGTTGAACGCCAACAACGTGCTCGCCGCGCCGCACGCCGAGACCAGAAACGCCCGGCGCCCCATGCCCACCCGCTTGGCATTCTCCGCCGCCTGCTGCCGCGCCAGACGATTCGCTTCCCGCTGCCTCACATTCAGCAGAATCGGTACGAATTCGCCGTTCGACGTTGAATCCACCTTGATCGGCAGCCGCTCGCCATCCGGGTCGTATCCTTGCGTCATGCGTTGGTCCTCCTCAGTCCCCTACCGACAGGAAAGTGAAAACAGCCCGTCCGAGGCAATGCCCCGACCCTCGTAAGGGCACCCCTTGCGGGTGCCTATCGTCCCGATATCCAACACCCACAAATCGTCATGCCGTTCAAAGGGGGCCGCAAAGCTCACCGCTTTGACGGCGTGAAGAAGGGCGCTGTACCGGCAGCATGATCGGTGGCGTCAATGACGGCGACAGGTCGCCCCAAGCGAGCGCGCAGGAGGGGCTCGATGCCCTGGCGGACCGTGACGATGGCGAGATTGCAGCCTTGGCAGCCGTCTTCAAGGCGGATGGTGACGCGGTCAGCCTGTGCCTCAATCAAGGTGACCCGTCCGCCGTGCACGGCGACGGCCGGGTTGATTTCCGTGTCGAGGATGGTCTGCACGCTCTCGGACAGAGCCGCCGAATGCGTATCCGGCCAAGCCGACCCCTTATTCCCAGGCCACACCAGCCGCACATCCGTGACCTCCGCAACCGTGCCGCACAGCAGCGTCTTCAGGTGCTTTTCAACTGGCAGAATGGCACCCGGGGACCCGCTCGCCTCCAGGGTGACGATGCCGTCGTCGACCGACACCAGCCGTACCTTGCCGCCGCGCGCGATGATCAGCGGCGCCACACTGCGTTCCACCACGTCCCGTACTTTCGTTACGACTTCAGGCGCCGCCTCGGTTGGAGCGGGCTTTGCAGCGGAAGTGGCGCGTACACGCCTGGAGGCATCGAGCGCAGCCGTCAGATCCGCCAACAGGTCCTCCGGCGTCTCCAGGCCGACCGACAGCCGCAAGAGATCCCCCGGCACGGGCGAAGACGGACCTTCGGTGCTCAACCGGTGTTCGATGAGACTCTCCACCCCACCGAGCGACGTGGCGCGCTTGAACACCCGCGCCGCCGCGGCTACGGCCAAGGCCTGCTCCGCCCCGCCGGCAACCCGGATCGACAGCATGCCGCCAAATCCGCCTTGCATCTGCCGTGCCGCCGTCTCGTGGCCCGGATGCGAGGGCAATCCTGGATACAGCACCGCCTTGAGGGCCGGGTGACTCTGCAACTGCTGCGCTAGCGTCAGCGCCGTTTCCGAGGCGCGCTGCACGCGGACGAACAGGGTGCGCATGCCGCGCTGCAGCAACCATGCCTCGAACGGCCCCAGCATCGCCCCGGCATTGCGGCGCCACGAGCGGATGCGCTCCCATAGCGGGTCCAGCCGTGCCGTCACCACCGCGCCGGCCAGCACGTCGCTGTGGCCGTTGAGATACTTGGTTGCCGAGTGCACCACCAAATCGGCGCCCAGTTCAAGGGGCCGCGTCAGCACCGGTGTCGGTACCGTGTTGTCCACCGCCACGCAAACCTGCGCGGCGTGCGCGATCTCGGCGGCCGCGGCAATGTCGGTGATCTCCCACGTCGGATTGGCCGGTGTCTCCAGCCACAACAGGCGGGTGACGCCGGGACGCATGGCGGCCTGCAAAGCTTCCAGGTCCGTCACGTCGACAAACTCGACGTCCAGACCCCAGGTGACGGCGAACTCAGCCAGCCACTTGCGAATGCCCCAGTACAGGATGCGGCTGACCAGCACGTGATCGCCGGGCAGCAGCGCCTGGAACACCGCAGTGGCGGCGGCGTTGCCGGAGGCGAACAGGATGCAGCCGGCGCCGCTTTCCAGCACGTTGAGCAGTTTTTCGGCGGGATCATAGGTGGGGTTGTCGGCGCGGGTGTAGGCGCGTCCGTCGGTCAGGGAGCCGTCGGGATGCATCTCGTAGGTGGTGGCGGGGTGCAGCGGCGGCACCAGGGCGCCGGTTTCCGGGTCCACCGCCCCCATAGCCTGGGCGGCCAGGGTTTCACGCGACAGCGGTGTCTCCATCGGTCTGCTCCTTTGAATCCCTTTTGGCTTCTGCTGTATACTTCCCGGCGATTCGGAATGACCCGTAGCGCCCGCCGCTTGGCGGCAAACCGGAGGAGTCGAGCATGCCCCTCGTGGCGCATACCAATCTGCCCACTTTCGACCGGTTACGGCAAGGGGGCTACGACATCCTGAGCCTGGACCGGGCCATGTCGCAAGACATCCGCGAGCTCCACATCGGCCTGCTGAACATGATGCCGGATGCCGCTCTCACGATCACCGAGCAGCAGTACATGCGCCTCGTCGGCAACTGCAACCAGATCGTGCAGTTCTACATCCATCCCTTTTCCGTCCCCGGCCTGCCGCGCAGCGCCGAGGCTGCCGCCTACATCGATACCTATTACGCCGAGTTCGAGGACCTGCGCGAGGTGGGGTTGGACGCCCTGATCATTTCCGGCGCCAACGTCACCCAGCCCTCATTGGAACTGGAGCCGTTCTGGACGCCGCTGCGGGAGGTGATCGACTGGGCGACGGACAACGTGACGAGCATCCTGTGCTCGTGCCTGGCCACCCACGCACTGGTCAAGCAATTGTATCAGATCGACCGGCACAAACTGTCGCGCAAGCAGTGGGGGGTATACAGCCACCGCGTGCGCAACCGCGCGCACCCGCTGCTGCAGGGCATCAACACGCGCTTCGACGTGCCGCACTCGCGCTGGAACGAGGTGACGCACGACGAGCTCACGGCGGCGGGGTTGCGTGTGCTGGTGGACAGCGACGAGGCCGGTGTGCACATGGCGGTGAGCCCCGATCAGTTCCGCATCGTGTATTTCCAGGGTCATCCGGAGTACGACTACAACAGCCTGTTGAAGGAGTATAAGCGCGAGGTGTCGCGTTATCTCGATGACGAGGTCGACGCCGCGCCGCCCGATCCGGAGCACTATTTCTCCACCCAGGCCGCCGACCTGGCGGCCGCCCATTTGCGCCAGGCCGCCCTGGCCAAGGCGCATGGGGAACCGCTTCCCGACTTTCCGGAAGCGGCGCTTGAGCCCCACCTCGACAACACCTGGAGCGACACGGGCAAGGCGATATTCAACAACTGGCTGGGACTGGTGTACCGCCTGACCCATCCGGACCGCCGCCTGCCATTCATGCCGGACATCGACCCCCACGATCCGCTCGGCCTGAGGAACTGCCCATTCTGATTTCCATTCGCGACTATAGCCGTTACGACGGCAACGAAGGAGCGCTTGCATGCGAGACGAAACCATAGCGATTCACGCCGGCTACGAAACCGATCCGACGACCCATGCCGTGGCGGTGCCCATTTACCAGACCGTGGCGTACGAGTTCGACAGCGCCCAGCACGGCGCCGACCTCTTCAACCTGGCGGTGCCCGGCAATATCTATACCCGCATCATGAACCCCACCAACGACGTGCTGGAAAAGCGGGTGGCGGCTCTGGAAGGCGGCATCGCAGGCCTGGCCCTGAGCTCCGGCAGCGCGGCGGTGAACTACTCGATCTTGACCATAGCGGAGGCGGGCAACAACGTAGTCTCGGTGCCCCTGCTCTACGGCGGCACGTATACGCTGTTCGCGCACATGCTGCCGAAGCAGGGTATCGAGGTGCGGTTCGCGGACGACGACAGCCCGGCGAGCCTGGAGCGGCTGATTGACAACAAGACCATCGCGGTGTTCGCGGAGACGATCGGCAACCCGGCGGGGAACATCGCGGACATCGAGGCGATCTCGGACATGGCGCACAGCCACGGCGTGCCGGTAATCGTTGACAGCACGGTGACGCCGCCGCCGCTGCTCAAGCCCATCGAGTATGGCGTCGACATCGTCGTGCACTCGCTGACCAAATACATGGGCGGCCACGGCAACTCGCTGGGCGGCATGATTGTCGACAGCGGCAAGTTTCCCTGGACCGAGCACGCCGCGAAGTACCCCGGCCTGACGCAGCCCGAACCGGCCTATCACGGTATCGTGTATGCCGATGCCCTCGGCCCCGCCGCCTACATCGGGCGGGCGCGCACGGTGCCGCTGCGCAACACCGGCTCGGCGCTCAGCCCGTTCAACGCCTTCCTGCTCCTGCAGGGCCTCGAAACCCTGCCGCTGCGTATGGAACGCCACGTGGACAACGCGATGGCGGTGGCCAACCACCTGCAATCGCACAGCCATGTCGCCTGGGTGCAGTATGCCGGACTGCCCGATTCCAAGTACTACGACCTGGCGCAGAAATACACCAACGGCCGCCCCTCCGCCCTGCTCTGCTTCGGTGTCAAGGGCGGCTACGACGCCGGTGTGAAGTTCTACGACGCCCTGAAATTGTTCAAGCGCCTCGTCAACATCGGCGACGCCAAGTCCCTGGCAGCCCACCCTGCATCAACCACACACCGCCAGTTGAACGAGGCCGAACAAGCGGGTGCCGGCGTCACGCCCGACATGATCCGCCTGTGCGTCGGCATCGAGCATATTGAGGATATCGTTGCGGATCTGGATCAGGCCCTGGCGGCGGCGCGGTAGGTCGGATCAACGAGGCGTGATCCGACTTCCAGGCTCCAACTGTGTTGCCCCCGCCTGTCTGAGCCGTTGCGACAGGTGGGGGCATCGGGTGCGCCGTACAGGCACCGCGACCTGAGCGGCGATTGGCCTTTGGTGTCTGGTCCCTGGAGGCTACGAAACGAACGCATTGAACGGAAAACATTGGCATGGCTGAACCGGCGCAACCCATTCTTCGTCAAGCGTCCTTCCCCGGCATGTGTCCGATTGAAGACGCTTTGGAGGGTCTCGGCACCGCCGGCATCGAAGAACGTGGTGCGATCTTCACCCGGCGCGAGGTCGTCGACTTCATCCTCGACCTGCTGGGTTACACTCCCGACAGAGCGCTGTACCAACACCGTATCCTGGAACCGTCTTTCGGAGCCGGTGACTTTCTGCTCGTTGTTGTCGAGCGCCTGCTCAGTGCATGGAAGCGACAGGAGGGTCGGCAGGGCGCATGGCATAGCCTCAAAGACAGCATCCGCGCCATAGAGCTGCACCAACCGTCGTACGATGCGACTTCCCTAAAGGTCATTGCCCTTCTGAGGCAAGAAGGAATTACCCCCATAACCGCCGCGCAACTCGCAGAGACTTGGCTCCTATGCGGGGATTTTCTGCAGGCGCCGCTGCCGGGCGCGTTCGACCACGTCGTCGGCAATCCCCCATATGTTCGGCAGGAACGCATCCCGGACGCTCTGCTCGCCGAATACCGCTTGCGCTACACCACGATCTTTGACCGGGCCGACCTCTATATCCCTTTTATCGAGCGTTCGCTCAGCTTGCTCTCGGAAGGGGGAGCGCTGGGTTTCATCTGCGCTGACCGCTGGATGAAGAACCGCTACGGCAGACCGCTGCGCCGCATGGTGGCAGAGCGCTTTCGTTTGAGAGTCTATGTGGACATGGTGCATACACCGGCTTTCCACAAGGACGTCGTCGCCTATCCCGCCATCACCATCATCGGCAGAGAGAAGCCCGGCAAGACCCGCATGGCGCGGCAACCGGAGATCAGCGAAAAAGCGCTGCGCGTCCTGGCCCAAGAACTCTTGTCGCCCCAAACGCCCGCGCCGGACAGCCCGGTGAAAGAACTGGTCGGGGTGGCGATGAACGCGGAACCGTGGCTACTGGCGTCACCGGATCAACTGGCCCTGGTGCGTCGTCTGGAGCATGACTTTCCGCTCCTCGAAGACACCGGATCCAAGGTCGGCATCGGCGTCGCGACCGGCGCGGACGAGGCCTTTATTGGTCCCTATGACGAGCTTGATGTCGAACCAGACCGCAAATTGCCCCTCGCCATGACCCGCGATATCCTGAGCGGTGACGTCAAGTGGCGCGGTCTTGGCATCGTCAACCCGTTCGCTGATACCGGCGGCTTGGTCGACCTGGGTCAATACCCCAGGCTCAGGCGGTATCTGGAAGCGCGCCAGGATCAACTAGCCAAGCGCCACATCGCCCAAAAGGTTCCCGCTAACTGGTACCGCACCATTGACCGGATGGATCCGGCTCTGGCGAAGACGCCGAAACTGCTCATTCCGGATATCAAGGGAGAGGCCCATATCGTCTACGAGAACGGCCGTCTCTACCCGCACCACAATCTCTATTTCATCACGTCCGATGCGTGGGACTTGAAAGCGCTGCAAGCGGTCCTGCAATCTGGCATCGCGCGGTTGTTCGTATCGATCTATTCGACTCGCATGCGGGGTGGCTATTTGCGTTTTCAGGCACAGTATCTGCGGCGTATTCGTCTGCCGCGCTGGCAGGAGGTGCCCGACGAGGTCAAGACCGCGTTGACGGCGGCCGCAAAACGCGGAGATACGGCAGCCTGCCGGGATGCCGTCTTCAAGCTCTATCGCCTTTCAAACGACGAACAAGCCGTCTTGAGTGGAAACGGCGAGGGATAGGACGCTGCTGCATGGCCATCGACCTCTCGGATTACGAAGCGAAAGCGAGGCAGACGGTGCAGGACTTCTGGGGCAACCGAGAGCGGGCGCGGCAAAAGCAGTTCGCGTCCGGCCGTGTCGACCCGGGCGAGCGTGCCGGGGTGACCGCTGGCAAGAATATGGACGGGTTCATTGATCTCGTCATCGACATCGTGCGCGCCAACGGTCTGGAGCACGCAGACATTCACAGAAAACGTCGTATGGTCACGTTGCCGGGCTATTTTCGGCCGACCAAGCTTTGGGATGTGCTCGTGATCCATGCCGGTCGCCTGATCGCCGCGCTGGAGTTCAAGAGCCAGATCGGGCCGTCATTCGGGAACAATTTCAACAACCGCACGGAAGAGGCTATCGGTACCGCACACGATCTTTGGACGGCTTACCGGGAAGGCGCTTTCGGTGAGCAGTCCAGGCCTTTTGTGGGTTGGCTGATGCTTTTAGAAGATGCCGAGCAATCGCGCTCGCCGGTACGCGACGTATCCCCTCACTTCCCGGTATTCCCGCAGTTTGAAGGGGCCTCGTACGCCGAACGCTATCGCATTTTGTGCCGCAAACTCGTGCAGGAACAACTCTACACCGCTGCGTCGGTCATGGTTTCCCCGCGATCTGCGGTCGATACTGGCGATTATTCAGAATTGAGTGAACTGACGGGTTTGCGTAACTTTGTGAGTGAACTGGCGGGTCATGTCGCTGTGGAGGCGGCGCGACGAAGCGGTCGGTAGGTATCTGAAACAGGAGCGTCGTTTTGTGGACCTCAACAAAATAAGGAAGAGCACTCTACTGTTCTCGGCCTCGTTTCGACACACGAAAGCCGCGATTAAACTCCATAAGTAATGGCCCCGACCATGCGTTTTCTTCCTGACGGACCGACCATTCCCGATGAACTGCTCGAAATGCGCGATGAGGGGAACGTTGTGTTCCTATGTGGTGCAGGGGTTTCTTATCCCGTTGGGATGCCGACCTTCCTCGAATTGGCGACGCACGTCGTGGACAAACTGGGTGCACCCGATGACGCTGCGTCGCGTAAATTACTGGCGTGGTGGGACCGCGAAGATCTGCCGGAAGAGGCACGTCCACCGCTTGATCAGATATTCAACCTGTTGCAACAGCGGGAATACACGGCGGAGCAGATCGACTATCAGATTGCAAAGAGGCTGAAAACAAAACGAAATGCCGGACTGACACAGCATGAAACCATTCTGCGCCTGTCCAGGAATGCTGACGGCAAGCCGCAGATTGTTACCACAAACTTTGATCGGCTTTTTGAGAAAGCTGCGAAGCGACGATTGAAAACCCATATCCCGCCGGCGTTGCCCGACCTCACTGCTGGGCAACCATTAGAAGGACTCGTTTATCTTCACGGCCGAATCAATCCAAACATCAAGCCCGGCGATGAGCAGCAAGGGCTTATCGTCAGCAGTTCGGACTTCGGACGGGCCTACTTGGCGGAAGGATGGGCAACCCGCTTCGTTCGAGAGCTTCTTGATCGATACACCGTTGTTCTGCTCGGTTACTCTGCCAACGATCCACCCGTCACATACCTGCTCCAGGGTTTGCACACCCACGGACGTAAGCCTCGCAGGCCGCTCTATGCGTTCGACAGCGGCACAGATGAAGAGGTCGGGCCGCGTTGGCGGGACAGGGGCGTTCAGCCGATCGCTTATGCGGGGACGACTACTCACGCTGCTTTATGGAACACGCTGTCCGCCTGGGCAGGGCGGGCGGACGACCCGATGGCGTGGAAGCGAAAAATAGTGGAGCTCGTCCGAAAGGGGCCCAGAAAACTCAAAACACACGAACGCGGGCAGGTTGCGTCCTTGGTCAGAAGCGACAACGGCGCGAATCTGTTCGCGGACGCCGTGCCCCCTCCGCCTGCCGAATGGCTGTGCGTGTTCGACGAACATCTCCGATACGGGCCGATTGTTCCCAGTTTTAATGAATCGCAGCCGGGTTACGATCCCCTGGCTGTGTACCGGTTGGATGATGATCCGCCTCGTCCGTCGAATGACGACATTGCGACAGAGAATCCCCGGATCAACTCTCTGTTATCCCGGTCCGTGGACGACCCGGCTAGTGAATTCGTAAGACTGGCATACTGGCGTCACCCCAGAGGACCCAACCGCCTGCCACCCCGCCTGCGGCACCTCGCCCGTTGGATCGTAAACGTCGCCCACGAACCGGTCACGGTGTGGTGGGCCGCGAGATATCAAGCACTGCATCCCGACCTGTTGGCTTTGATCGAACAATGGATTGCACAAAATTATGACGTGTTCCCTCTCCGGTGCCGTTCGCTCTGGCGACTTTTGATCGAACGATTCCATAAGGGCTTTGATGACAACAGCAATTTGCCCTGGTACAAAACATGGGAACGAATCAAGAAAGAGGGTTGGACAAGGGGCATCCTGCGGGCCTTCGAGCGCAGCAGCGCGCCGCACCTGGCAATCAATAGTAGTTCGGCCAGGTTTGACTCCGAACCGCCGGGTGTCGACTGGTCTGGAATTCCTCTGGGACGGATAGCGCGGTTTAAGGTTGCATTCCCCACAACCAGGCTCGAACCGCCCGACATCCCCGACGACGTTTTACCGGCTGTCTATCAGGTTCTCCGCAGACATCTGGAATTGGCAGTGGGGCTGCTCGCGGACATCGAAACCGAGCCCCAGTATTGGCGGACCTCAACATTTTATCCTGAATTTCCTTCTGAAGATGGAGCCGTAGAGACCTACTCCGACGATGCGAGTAAGTATCTCTTCTGGTTCCGTGACTTGTTCGACCGCATGGCCGAAGCATGCCCTGACGTCATACGGGCAGATGCGGTCTTCTGGCCGAGGGAGGAACCCTTTTTCTTCAATAAGTTGAGTCTGTGGGCTTGGACGAAAGTATTATTTTCGGGAGAGGAGGTCGGGGATGGGCTCTTATCGCTGTCAGACGAAGCATTTTGGGAGCGACGTCACAGTAGGGAACTGCTTCATCTGCTCAAATCCCGCTGGTATGATTTGCCCCCGGATATACGGACCCGTTTGGAACGACGCCTAGCCGCAGGCCGGGCGCAAGGCGCAAAGGAGTCAAAAGAAGATTACTCGCGAAACCGTTCGATCGAGTCTGCCAAAAGGCTAGGTTGGCTCATGCAGCAAGGCTGCGAGCTTAGCGACGAGACAAAAGGCATCTTACCCAACCTCCGCGCTGCCGACCCGAATTGGTGTCACGATTGGGATGTCGACGCCGCTAAGAGTTTTGACATGAAGGTGTTCAGTGGGAAATTTGACGATGATCCCCACGCGATTATCAACGCTCCGCTCGACCAAATTATCCCCTTGGCAAATAAGCTTACGAGAGAATCCCACTCCGAGCACACGAGCTATAGGCCGTTCGATGGATTGGTCGGGCAGCGGCCCCGTAAGGCCGTCGCTGCACTGGCGAATGCGGCACGCAGGGGAAACTATCCAGAACAATTTTGGAGCGCGGCCATGCGGTGCTGGCCGGACGGTCAGCGGGCTCGTCTGGTCTGGCTGTTTGGAGCGCGGCTGGCGCGGCTTTCGCCGAGTCAAGTATTCGAAGTACGGCATGACGTGTTCTCATGGCTCGAAAAGCATTTGCCGGCTCTGACCAAGTTAGATCAACCCCGTGCCCTCGAAATGTTGGACGTTCTGCTTGACAAGCTTTTTGAAGCGGGTCCCGACGCAACCACAAGTAACATCTGGACTTCGGGAGAGCAGTCTCGTCGGACACTCAGCCACGCCATAAACGCACCTGTTGGCATCGCCGCGAAATTGCTGGTCAAACTGCTGAATTCCCAGAGCCCTGGCAAGGAATCCGGCATTCCGTCCGTGATCAAATCACGCTTCGAACGCCTGATCACCGCTCCTGGCGACGGCTCCGATCACGCGGTCTGCGTTGTTGCCAGTTACATACAGCGGCTTAACTGGATCGACCCGGACTGGGTTCGCTGTACGGTTGTACCGTGGTTTGGCTCGGCACATGAGAATTGGGAACCTGCCTGGAACGGCTTTCTTCACAGCTGCGGCGCGTTACCGGAACCGGACCTGTTTTCACTCCTCAAACCCCACTTCTTAAATGTGTTCCCTTCTGTGTCCTCATGCCTACTGGAAGACGACGCACTGCGAAAACTTCACCATGTTCTTGTGTGCGGGTGTTACTTGTGTCAGGAGAATTCGGCCTATATCTCATATGCTGAGGCTCGACGGGCGCTCCAACAGACGAACGACCAAGGGCGCGCCGAAAGCCTCTTTTTCCTCAAAGATGGCGTTTTCTTTGGAGACCGTGAGAAGTGGAACCGCTTCGCCAAGCCCTTCCTGGATGAGGCGTGGCCGAAAGAGGCTCCTTTTCGGACGGAAAACACCTCGAAACAACTCGCGGGATTAGCGGTGGACTCTGGCGATTTCTTGCCGGATGTGGTGCAAACGATTTTACCGCATCTAAAGTGCGTTCACTTTGATACCAAGAATTTCTCGAACTCCAGGTCGAGTTCGAATCTTGGCCACAACCGCGAGACCAACCGTTGCGGATCGGCATTGATACGATCGATGAAGGCTTTGCAGGCATCAAAGAGATGGCGCATGGAGGCATGACAGAAATTGCGCGTCACCTCTTCGCGCATCCACTTCCAGAGACCTTCAATCGGATTCAGGTCTGGGCTATAGCTTGGCAGAGCGACCAACGTGAAGCCCAATTCCGAAGCCGCCGCTTGCACACGCTTGGCCTTGTGCCACGGGGCGCCGTCCCAGATGAGTACGACCTCACCAGGCTCATCACCCATCCAAGCGGCAACGTGGTGTAAGAATTCGATCGTATGGGCTTGGTTACAGGAGCCCTCGTTCCAGATGAAACACTGGCCGCAGGAGAAATCGTAGGCGCCATACCAGTTGATGCGTTCAGCCAAAGAGGCACAGCCGCTCAGACGCCAAGCGGGTTTGCCCTCGGGCGCCCAGGTGTAGCCCAGGTCCATATCGCGGTGCAGATGGGCTTCATCGATATAGAGCAAGCGGATATCCCGGCGACAAAGCCGCGCCAACAATTCCTGGAATTGTTGGACAAAGGCGGCACGACGTTGCGGGTCGGCCTTCTTGAGCACTTTTTGGCATTTCTTCCAACTCAGTCTTTGAGCCCGCAGGACTCGGTGCAAGGTCGTGCGGCTGCATGCGTAGCCGATGACCTGTTCAAGCCAACGTCGCAACTTTTTCAAGGTCCAGGCATGGCCTGGCAGGCCATGGTCGAGCGGGTCGGTCTCGACGACCGTGCGGACGAGTTGATCGAGTTGCTCTTGGCCAAAAGGGGGTGGCGGCCTCCGGTGTGACGATAGATGACGCCCGCGAGGCCGGCCAAATTGTAACGATGCACCCAACTCAGGACGGTCTCCTTGGTATGTCCGATGTGGGCTGCCCAGGTAGTCGCATTGGTTTGCTGAGAGGCGATCATGTAGAGGGCCAGGAGACGCTCGCGACTGCGTGGATGCTGGGCGTTGACCGCGAGGCGTCGCAAATCAGCCAAGCTGTGACCCCAGGTGTTCAAATCGGGTCGAACCATCGTTTCCTCCGTTTTCGGTGGGGAGAGAGATACGCTTATAGATGGTTCTATCACACAGGGCCTGTCCATAGCCAAAATTCTTGGTCTCAATAGGGATCTACATTAGTTCCAGTATCTCAGGATCATTCTCTCATTTATGAAATCTCCCAAAAAGACGGCAAACTGTCTGAATCTGCAAAGCGAAACCCCGAGTCGATACTTACTCTGCTGGACAAATTGGTTCCCCATAATCCGGGGATAACGCCGTACGGTCTTGACGAGGCAGTCGAGACCATTGCCGACACAAAGCCAAGCCTGCGCCAACATACTCGATGGCGCCGATTGAAGACTATCGCGGCCCAACGCTAGGGAAAACCTGAACAAGTAGCCTTTCATCTGTTCCTTCAAAACCGCCCGGAGCCAATTTTTCTCACCCGCATGATCCACAAGTCGTATTCTGGCCGAAGCCTATCCGCCATTGCGTCCGATTCTCAGCTCAGGGCCTGCCACAGACGCTCGAACCCATCCTCCAGATCAGCAATCAAATCCTCAGGAGCTTCCAGACCGACGTGGTAGCGGAGCACGAAGCCGGGGTCCGTCCAGGGAACGGCGGTGCGCAGTTGGGCGGGGTAGGCGGGGATGACGAGGCTTTCGAAGCCGCCCCAACTGGCGCCGATCTTGAAGTATTGGTAGGCGTCAACCATGCGGGCGACGGCAGCTTCGTCGCTGGTGTGTAACACCACGCTGAACAGGCTGCACGCGCCGGTAAAATCGCGCTTCCAGATAGTGTGTCCGGGGTCGCCGGGAAGGGCAGGGTAGAGGACGCGCTTCACCTCGGGCCGGCCGCGCAGCCATTCGGCGATCTGTAGGCCAGCCGCCTGCTGTTGCCGCAGCCGCGCGGCCATGGAGCGCAGGCCGCGCAGGGCCAGGTAGCTGGTGTCCGGCGCGGCCACGTCGCCAAAGGCCATGGCGGTGTCCTTGATGCGGCGAAACAGCGCCTCGGTGCGGGCGGTGATGGCGCCGATGACGGCGTCGGAGTGGCCGGAAATGTACTTGGTTGCGGCCTGGATGGAGACATCGACACCGTGGTCGAAGGGCTTGAAGAACAGCCCCGCGGACCAGGTGTTGTCCAGCAGGACCAGGGCCCCATTCTGGTGGGCAGCGTCGGCAATGGCGGGAATGTCTTGCACTTCGAAGGTGAGGGAGCCGGGGGATTCGGTGAACACGACCTGGGTGTTGGGCCGCACTAGTCCAGTGATGCCGGCGCCGATGAGCGGGTCGTAGTAGGTGGTTTCGACGCCGAATCGGGTCAGCACCTCGTCGCAGAAAGCGCGCGTCGGGCCGTAGGCGGAATCCGTCATAAGGACGTGATCCCCTTGCCCCACCAGCGCGGTGATGGCGAGGGTGACAGCGGACAGGCCGGTGGACGTGACCACCGTACCGACGCCGCCTTCCAGTTCCGCCACCGCGTCGGCCAGGGCAAAGGTATTGGCCACCCCGTAGGCGCCGTAGCGCACGGCGCGGTACTTGGCGTCGCCATCGCTGCGTCTGGCAAAGGCGTCCAGCGTCGGGTACAGCACCGTGGAGGCGCGGCTGACGGGCGGGTTGACGATGCCGCCGTCGCGCTGCGGGTCTCTGCCGGCATGCACTAGCCGTGTCTCGTCCTTCACACCGCTTCCTCCGTTGACACCGCGCTCCTGACCATTATTGAAATACCGCCCCCATGGCACCGCCGCCGGCCGCGATCACTTCGCCGGTGACGCAGTGCGCCTTCGGGGAAGCCAGGAACGCCACCAGATAAGCAAGTTCCTGTGGATCGATAGGCCGCCGAATGGCCACCCGTTGGGACGATTCGTTCTCGATGTCGGCGCGCGACACGCCTTGGTTTTCGGCGCGTTTGTCGAGCATGGTGCTGACGGTTTCCGACAGGGTCAAGCCGGGATGCACGACGTTCAGCGTAATGCCGTCGCCGCCGAGCTGGTCGGAGAAGGTTTTGGTCATGTGCACTACCGCGGCGTTGCGCAGGCCGTAAATGGTGGACTGGCGCGCCGAGACGCCGCCGATGCTGATGATGCGCCCCCAGCCTTGGCGTTGCATGTGCGGCACCACCGCCTTCATGCAGCGGAAATAGCCCACGACCTTGGTGTCCAGGTCCTCGATCATGTCTTTCTCGGTAGCCTCGGCAAGGGTGCCGCGCACCTGCCCGCCCACCATGGCGGCGTTGTTGATCAGAATGTCGATGCTGCCCAGCTGGGCAACGGTGGTGTCGACCATGTTCTGCACGTCGTCCCACTTCATCATGTCGGCAGCGACGGCCACGACCCGCCTGCCGGTGGCCCGCAGCTCTTCGGCGGCCTCATCCAACGGGCCCTGCGAGCGGGCGGCGATGGCGATGTCGACGCCTTCCTTGGCCAGCTCCAGGGCGATGGCCTTGCCAATGCCCTTGCTGCCGCCGGTGATGAGGGCGACCTTACCGTTCAATTCGAGATCCACGTATTGCGCTCCTTGTGCGAGATGTATTGCTGGCATGATGGAATTTCGAGTGCACGCGTCCGCGGGCCAGGCCAATAGGTTTTCCCGCCCGTATTCGACCTGCACACGGTGGGGCAATTATAAACGCTTGTGGGGTTTGCCGCTCAGCGCAGGCGCAGGGGGACCGTATCGGAGCCTGCCTTGTGATTGAAGGCCGGAGCGGTTAAAATTAGGGCATCTATGGCCTCCGCACCCACTCCGCATCCCCAAGCCAAGCAACAGGAATCCGTCAACGGACAATCCGCTGACGTTGCCACGCCCGCAGCCCCAAGCCCCCTCGTCGTCGCGGGCGTGATGATGTCCTGCATGCTCGGCCCCTTCATCAATATCCTCGACATTAACGTCGTGAACGTCACCCTGCCGCGCATCATGAGCGGCCTGGGGGCGGACGTGCTGACGGCCCGCTGGGTGATGACCGCCTACCTGATTGCCACTGCGGTCACCATGCCGACCCTCGGCTGGGTCGGCCGGAAGCTGGGCAACCAGCGCCTCTACGCGCTCGGCGTCACGATCTTCATCAGCGCCTCCGCCCTGTGCGGCGCGGCGCCAAGCATTGAAGTCCTCATTCTGGTGCGCATTCTGCAGGGCGTCGGCGCCGCCGTGCTGATGCCCATTTCCCTGGCTCTCATGTTGGAAGTCACGCCGCCGCGCCAACGCGGTCTGGGCACCTCCCTGTGGGCAGCCGGGGCCTCGCTGGGCAACCTGTTTGGCCTGCCTATTGCCGGGTTCGTCGCCGACGCCGTGGAGTGGCGCACGGTTTTCTACCTGAACCTGGTGCCCGGCAGCCTCGCCGTTTTGGGTGTCTTGCTGCTGGTGAGACCCTCCGCGCGGGAGGATGAAGTGCCGTTCGACGGCTGGGGATTCGTCACGCTGAGCGCCGCCTTGGTGAGCCTGCTGGTGGCCCTCAGCCAGGTTCAGCAGGAGGGCTGGGACTCGACGTTCATTCTGAGCCTGCTGGCGATCTGCGGCGTCGCTGCGTGCCTGTTTCTCTTCATCGAAGGCCGCATCGCCATCCCGCTGCTTGATCTCAGCTTGTACCGCCGCCTGCTCTACGCCAGCGGCACCTGTGCCGCCTTCATCCTCGGTGTGTTCTTCTACAGCAGTAGTTTTCTAACGGTGCTGTTCATGCAGCTTGGCTTGGATTATTCCGTGCAGCAGTCGGCTCTGGCGCTGACCCCGGGCGCCGCGGCCATGATCATCTGTGCGCTGATCGCCGGCTGGCTGGTCGACCGCATCGACCCGCGTATTCCCATGACGATCGGGGCGGCGGCGTTCGGGGTCTTCTGCTACCTCATGTTGACCGCGGACGGGCGCGTCACGCTCGGCTATTTCACCTGGGCCTACATTTGGCGCAGCATTGGCCTGGGGTTCTTGAACGCGCCGGTCTTCGCCACGGCCACCAGCGGGCTGGAGACGGACCGGGCGCGTATGGCCTCCAGTCTGCTCAGCCTCAGTCTGGTGCTCGGCGGTACCTTCGGCATTTCCCTGCTTAGTACCATGCTGGAGCGCTGGCAAACGATTCATCAGGCGCGCTTCGCGGAAACGCAGACCTACGACGCCATCGGTACGCAACACGCACTCAACGCCTTTGCAGGTGTGTGGGATCGGCTCGGCAGCCAGTTCATGGACCTATATGCGCACGGCACGCTGGCCGGGTTTGTGCGCCGCGAAGCGCTGTTGCACGCCTTTAGCGATTGCTTCGCGCTATTGCTGTATCTGTCCATTGTGATCGGCTGTATCGTGGTTATGATGCGGATCGTGCGACAGAGCTGATTCGGTAGGGGCGCACACATGTAGGTCGGATTAGCGCCGCATAATCCGACGCTTCCTTTCGTTAAGCCCCGCCCGACACAGCATTGCGCAGTCAGGGCTTCACGGGTAGTATGGGCGCCTCGTTCGCAGGCCATCCGAATCCATCCGGGAGCCCATCAACATGGATAAAGTCCGCTTGGCAATCGTCGGGTGCGGCAACATCTCGCAGCTCAACGCGCCGGGTTACCTGCAGCATCCCAAGTGCGAGGTTGTGGCCCTGTGCGACACCGTTCGCGGCAAGGCCGAGCACCGCGCCCGGCAGTGGGGTATCACGCCGGCGATTTACACCGACTACGAGCAGGTGCTTAACGATCCGGCCGTCGATGCGGTTGAATTGCTGACCCCGACCTTCCTGCACGTCGATCAGATCCTCGCCGCGCTGCAGGCCGGTAAACACGTTTCGTGCCAGAAGCCCATGTGCGCCACCGTGTCCGAGGCGGACCGCATCATCGCCGCCGCGGCGCAGGCCGGCACGACTTTCCGCATTACCGAGAATTTCCTCTACTACCCGCCGATTGTGAAGGCTAAGGAACTCCTGGACGCGGGCGTCATCGGCGAGCCGTCCCTGGTGCGCCTGCATACCACACGGGTCGAGGACATCGCCGAGCCGGCTATCGAACGTGACCCGGAGGCGGTGGTGTGGCGCCGGGACGCGGCGCTGAACCCCGGCGGCCTGCTGTACGACGACGGCGTGCACAAATACGCCGTCGCGCTGTACTGGATCGGCGAGATCGAGCGCATCATGAGCATGGTGAACCGCAGCGATGCCTTCATGATGGAGGCGCCCAGCGCCGCCATCTGGTCGTTTAAGGGCCGCAACTGCCTGGGGGTGCTGGACTACGCGGCGTCGCCGAACTTGGTGATGCGGGGCAAGTACGTGCCGGTGGACGAGTTTTTCGAGATTCACGGCTCGCACGGCGTCATGTGGGTGACGCGCTGCTCGGGGGAGATGTACGATCTGCCGCCCGTCATGGTGTTCAAGGGCGCCGAAACGCAGAGCTATCAGGTGCCGATGGATTGGCGGCTGAGTTTCGACGGCGCCGCGGCGGACTTCATCGACAGCCTGCTTGCCGGTCGCCAGCCGCGCCTCGACGCGCCAACCTCGAAAACCATCCTGCAGATCGCGCTCGCCATCTATGAGGCGGCCCGCACGGAGCGGCCCGTGAGGCCGGATGACGTGCGGTGACCCGCCTGAATCCCCAGACCCGTCATTCCGGGCTTGACCCGGAATCCACGGTTCCAAGCTTGGGCCAAGTTTTTCCAGCTTGACTCGGGTTCAACAGCACAACACAGAAAATGGAGTTGCCAGGTATGGACCTCGCCACGGTAGACAAACTGCTCACCACCACGCGCACGGTGCGCAAGCGGCTCGACTTCAGCCGTCCGGTGCCGCCGGAAATCCTCCAGGAATGCCTCGAGATTGCCATTCAGGCGCCGACCGGCGGCAACATTCAACGGTATCACTTCGTGGTGATCACCAACGAGGCAAAGCGGGCCGAGCTGTCCGCCATCTACAAACGCGCGTATCTGGAGGTCTACACCCCGGAACGTCAGGCCGAGGCGAGCCAGACGGACCCCGGCCTCATCAGCTCGGCCACCTATCTCGCCGAACAGATGCACAACGCGCCGGTGCTGGTCGTGGCGTGTGTCGAGTCCTCCGGCCCGGCGCCGGCGGGGGCTGGGCCGGGCGTCTTTGCCAGCATTCTGCCGGCCGTGTGGTCGCTCATGCTGGCGCTGCGCGCCCGCGGGCTGGGCTCGGCGTGGACGACACTGCACCTGCGCTACGAGCAAGAGGTGGCAGCCCTGCTGGGTGTTCCCGATAACATCGTGCAGGCCGTGCTGTTGCCGGTGGCCTATTACACCGGCGACGATTTCAAGCCCGCCCGACGCATCCCGGCACGGCAGCGGACGTATTGGGATCAGTGGGGCGATACGCGGTGAAGTACGACGGCCGTCCTATGCCCCGGCGCCAACGGCTGGCGGCCTACGTTGCCATGCTGGCCTTCGGGCTGCCGTCGGTGCTGGTCGCCCTTGTGGGCGGCGAGGCGTGGCCCTTCCTGGATTACCGCATGTACGCCGACAGCAAGCCGACCCCCGAAGTCGACTGGTTGGAACTGGTAGGCCGCACCCCTGACGGGAACGCGGTACGGCTGGATGACGAAGGGTACATCGTGCCATTCGCTTACAGTGAGCTGTTGCGGTCCCTGTATTCACTGGACGTACTGGGCGAGGTGGACCCGACGCCGGCCCGCCGCGCTCTGACCGGGTTGTTGGACGCCTACGAAACGCAACGCCGGCTGGGCGAACATAACGGCCCGCCGTTAGACCGCATCGAGGTCTACCGGGTGCGTTGGACGGCCCTGCCGGGCGCCGCCAATTTCGACAAACCCGATTCTCGCACCCTCCTGCAATCCGTTTCCCTGCCTGCAACCATGCGATGAGCCTCCTTGCCGCGATCTGGAACATCTTCTGGTTCGCGCCCGCCGCGCCGTGGCCGCTGGGACTATGCCGCGCCGGCTTCTTTGCGTCCTTCTACGTCCTATTTCTCGCCCGCACCGACCTGCGGTGGTACGCCCTGTTCCCGCCCGGTTTTTACCAGCCGCGCAGCTTCTTCGCCTGGCTGTCCCTGCCAGTGCCGAGCTGGGGGGTCATGGGATGGCTGGTTACGGCGTTCGAGATCAGCGTAATCCTCGCAGCCCTGGGCCTGATGACCCGGCTGGCGACGCTCACGGCCTTCGTGCTCGGCCTGTACGTCCTCGGGCTCCAGTTCAATTACGGCTACCTGCACTGGGCGCACGCCATCGTGCCCATCGTCATGGGCATCCTGGCCCTGGCGCCGTGCGGCGACGCGCTGTCGCTGGACGCCCTCATCCGCCGGACCATCACAGGCAAGACCGCGGACACGGGTGGTCAATACCGTTGGCCAGTCCAACTGGTGCGGCTGGTTTTCGTGACGGTGTTTCTGGCGGCAGGATTGGCGAAACTGCGGCAAGCGGGGCTTGAGTGGGTTTTATCCGACACACTGCGGAATTATTTTCTGGAGAACCAGTACGTATTCCGTTCGGAAGGGGCGGCGGCCTGGAGCCACCTGCTGGCGGATTGGCTGATCGCGCGTCCGGGCGTGTGCAGGGTGCTTGCCGTCGTGGTGCTCGCGGTGGAACTCAGCGCCCCGGCAGCGCTTTTCTCGCGCCACGCCCGGCGGTGGCTGATTCCCTTGCTGTTCCTTTTCCAGGTCGGCAATGCGCTGCTGTTGTACCAGGATTTCTTCTTCGCCTACCTGGGGTTGTATCTGTTTTGGGTATCGTGGGGCGAAGCGGGGCAGGGCAGTGGGAGGTAAAATCAGGATGTCACTCACCACCCACTGGCAGGGTGCTACTCCACCTCAGGTGGCACCAACGCTTCCAGTTGGGAAATCAGACGCGGGATGTCCTCTTGCACGGTCTCCCAAACGCGCTGCAGGTTGACGTTGAAATATCCATGTACGAGACGATTCCGCATACCAACGATTCGGGGCCAGGGGACTTCGGGGTGCACCTCTTTACCCTCGGGGCTGACGCGAGACGCAGCCTCCCCGACGATTTCCACTGCCTTCGGGATCGCAAGCTGTGCCATGCGGTTTTGCTCAAATGCCATGAATGTCAGGTCGTCGGCGAATTTCCTCGCCTCTCGAGCCGCCAACAGCATATCGAGCAGAAAGGCGTCATTATGCCGCATAGATCGTCTCGGCGGATCGGAGGATGGCCTTGCGGCGTATGTAATTTGGGCTTCGTTCCACCGCCACCCGTTCGATCAGGTCCACTTTCCGTGCGAGTAACGCGCTTAAATCGTCCTGCATTTGCGCCAAGTCGAAAAGCGTGTGTCGCGCTTGCGGATCGAAGCGAACCAGCACATCCACGTCGCTTTCAGGGCCGAAATCGTCCCGCAACACGGAACCGAAGAGTGCCAGTTCCAAAATCTGCCAGCGTTTGCAGAAGTCGGTGATCTTGTCAGGCGGCACGTCGATATGGGCGTTCATGTTGTAAATGCCTTGTTCGCGTCACCCATTCTACAATTTCGGCTGTATGCAGGAATCAAACGCGGAGAACGAAATCGAACTGCGCCTTCATCCCCTGGCGGGGCGAGTCGAGGGGCTGCACCAACAGAAGCGGGTGATAGATGAAATCGCGCTCGTTCTGGGGGACATCGGGGAAGTAAAGCTGGGTGGTGATGGCGCGGGTGTTGGGGGCTTGCACCCGCACGTGGATGTGGCGGGTGCGGCCGGGGTATAGACCCGGCACGATGGTTTCCAAGCGGTATTGGCCGCTGGCATCGGTGAACTGATGACCGCGCAGGGTGTAGCCCTGGTTGTCGTAGCCTCCCTCGTCGTCGGCTTGCCAGAAATCCAGCAGGACGCCGGCGAGAGGCTGACACGAGGTTTGCAGCACGTTCCCGACCAGCACCAGGCGGGTTCCCGGCAGGCCGGGCTCGATCAGGTTGGCGCGTTGCGGGGAATCCGGCGTGTAGAATGGCCCGGCGCCTTGGCGCGGGGTGGGTTCGTCCCCGTCATGGCATTCCGGTGTCGGAGCCATGGCAGCAGCGTCGGGCTCGGCAGGGGGGTCGACATGGTACATGGCGTTGGCCAACGGGCTGCCAAAAGTCAATCCCAGCACGCTTGCGCAGCCTGCCTGCAGCAGTCGACGGCGCGGCCAGGTATTTTCTGCATTCAGGTCTCGGGCTTGACGGGAGATGTTGGTGTCCATCGCGCGGCTCCCCATGAAATCAACTGAGGTGCATGAGCTCGATCTTGATGTTGTCGGGCCCGGAAATGAAGGCGATCTCGACGCCCGGCCGGGGCGACATGGGCTCGGTGAAGAAATGCACGCCGTTGGCCTTCAAGGCGGCCACCGTGCCGGCAAAATCGCTGGTGTGCAGCGCGAAGTGATCGATGCCCTGATAGCGCTCCAGACCGACCTGCGTGGTGGCGCGGTCGCTGATGTTGAGCAGCGTGCCGCCAAGCCGCACCCGCGCCCACTGCTCGCCGTTGCGGACCGTGCGCTCCTCCAACTCGGCCTGAAAATTCTTTTCGTAGAACGCCACTGCGGCGTCGACGTCGGCGGCTTCATGATGAATGTGATGCAGTTGAAACTTTGCCACGGTGTTTGCCCTCCATGAAAAACGCCCCGCGAGCATGCTCGCGGGGCGGCGTCCCTATTCCACTGCCATCCTGTTTTGCGGCGGCCGCGACGGCATCAGGTTGAAAGAAAAGCTGATCGCAAAGCTGGTGTGCAGCTTCAACTCACGCCACACGTTGCGCACCATCGTGTGCAGGCGAATTCTGGTGAGCCGCCCGCTGCGAAGTTGCTCCTTGGTGTGCTGCCAGAACTGCCGCAGTTCCTCGCGGGTCGTGATGCGGTGGATCGACAGGATATTGTATTCACTAAGGACGAGCCGCAGCCGCGACGGCACCTGCAGCTTTGCGTGCGCATAGGCGCGCTGCAGGTCGGCGATGCGCACGTTGCTGAGCACCTCGCCCCGAATTTGCGCCAGAGCGTCTAGCAGGCGCTGCTCGCGCTCGCTACGCTTGCGGGTCTGCAGCCACAACTCCTCCAACTCCAGCAAGAAATGCACAGTGGCCTTCAGATAGCCCAGCACCTCGGGAACGCGCCAGCGCCAGTATTGCAAGCGGCTGTCGATGGCCATGCCTGGCCGCCGTGCCGTGCGGCCCTTGAGCCGGACAAAGCCGGTCATCATGGGGTGGTTGCCTTCCAGAATGGCGCCGTTCTTGTACCACACGATGTTTTTGAAGGCACCCCAGTACATGCGCGGCGTGGCGCGTGTCAGGATAGCCTTCATGTTCTCGAAGCTGTAAAACGACTGCCAAGCGTCGCGGTACGCCTGGAACCACTCGTCACGCGTCATGTTCGGGTGGTCCATGGTGGGGTGGAACGAATCGTAAAGGTTGAGGTCCGAATCAATGGGCACCCCCTCTTTCACGGCGTTCAGGTGATCCATCGAGCCGGGAATGGGGGTGAGCATGAAGAACGACGCCTGGTCGACCTGAATTTCCTCCTGCAGGCGCTTGACGTCTTTCTTTATTGACTCGTACGTGTCGAACGGGAAGCCGATGATAAACCCGACGTGGGTGGAGATCTCGGCGGCGCGCCAGGCGTCGATCAGGTTGCAGTAGTCGGAGGAGTCGTTCTGGCCTTTGTCCGCCGCTTCCAAGTTGTCATCGTTGATGCTTTCCATACCGATGAACACCTGCGTGCAGCCGGCTTGCCGTGCCAGGGACACGAAATCCTTGATTTTGTAGGACAACACGTCCACCTGCATGATGAACTCGATGGTAATGCCGTCCGTCTCCCGCAGCCGGATGATGGCCTCGAAAATCTCGCGCCACTTCTTGTTGCGGGCGAAGTTGTCATCGGTGAAGAAGTAGAAGGAAATCTGCGACTGCTCGTAGTTCTCCTTGATCGCCTGGGCAATCGACTCCGGGTTGCGCATGCGCATCTTGCGACCCTGGACATTGATGATCGAGCAGAAGCTGCAACTGAAGGGGCAGCCGCGGCCGCAGTCGATGGTGCCGAATTGCTTGTAGGCGAAGCGGTTCAGGTATTTCTTGTGGATCATAGGAATCGGCGGGGTGTCCAGGTCGGGGGTGGGCTCCAAGTAGTTATATAGTGGTTTTAATTCATCGAGCAGGGCGTCACGCAGCAGGTTTTCCCAATGGTCTTCTACTTCGCCGCTGACGACGGTGACGCCGAGGTCCAGGATTTCCTGGATGTCGGGCGTTGGATTGTGGAACAGGGCCAGGGTGCCGCTGACGTGAAAGCCGCCGATGATAACCGTCAGGCCGGCGGCGCGGAATTCGCGCGCCAGATCGATCGCACGGGGGTACTGGTTGGTCTGCACCCCGGCAAGGCAGATGACCGTCTTCCAGCCGCTGCGCTTGCTCTGGCGCAGGATCTTGGCGACGTTGATTTTTTGAACGGCCTCGTCCAGGAGTTCTATGCTGATGTCCAGGTCTTTTCGTAGCGCTTGGCGGCGCTTGACATCCTCGGTGAGGCCATACAGGCACGCCATCGTGTTGCTGGGCAGAACGCCGCGCCAATGGCGCAGCACGTAGCCATCGTCGTCATACTTGGAAGGCTTCAGTAGCACGACGTGCAAGCCTCGAATATCCCCCGTTCGAGTCTCGGTGTCGTGCTGGATTTGACCGGCCGGGGGCTCAATGGAAAGCAAACTCATGAAGGGAACTCCCCTGCAAGGGTAGGAATCGGAAGCGTTTAAACTCGCAGACTATACAGTATTTCCAATTGCATCCCCAGAAAATTCTAGCAGAGGCTACAGAGGCTTGTGATTTACAGGTGAATTTGCCAAACTGCTTCTTCCATAAGGTATTAGGTCCACCTTGGGCTGGCGTTTCCAGTCGTCGTGACGGATTGCGTTGGATAGTGAAGGCACCAGCTGGTAAAGGAGTCTGCCCGGCATGAGCATCCCAAGTGCGGCGATGGGAGGCGCGGCATCTGCGGCTTCCCGGAACCAGGGGCTTTGGCTGCACAGCAAGGGCTGGGACCTCGCCTATCTCACCGGCAGCGGCGTGCTGGTTGTCATCCCGCTGATTCTGTATGAATTCATCGGCACCTCGGCCACCTTCGTGAACCTGTTTATCGCGGGCATTATCGGCGGCCCGCACATGTATGCGACGTTCTTCCGCACGGCTCTCGACGAATCCTTCCGACAACGCCATCCTTGGCTGATCGGCACGTCCCTGGTCATTCCCGTGCTGGTGGTGGCCTGCGCGCTGTGGCATTTCCAGTTGCTGATCACCCTGTTCTTCTTTTGGGCCTCGGTGCACGTGCTGCACCAGATCGCCTATATCCTGGAATGCTACGACCGCAGACAAGCGGTCGGGTTGCAGAAATGGTCGAGGTTCATTGACTATGCCGTCGTCTTCAGCAGTCTGTACCCGCTGGCGTCCTACCGCTTCATTCACGACGAGTTCACCATCGGCAGCACGCTGTTGCTATACCCCGACGTGCTCAAAACACCGCTGGTGTTCTATGCCGTGTCGGCGTTCTTCGTCTTGGCGCTTGCGGCTTTCGTGGTGAAGACGGTGATCGAAGTCCGGCAGGGGCGGGTGCATTATCCCAAGATCCTGCTGATGGCGGTGACCATCGGTTTGTCCCTACTTATCACGAGTTACAGCGGCGACCGATTGGAAATCGCCTTCCAGGGCTTCAACACCTGGCATTCCTTCCAGTATCTTGCCCTGACCTGGTACATCACCACCCTGCGGCAGCAACGCGGCGAGATCGGACCGGGCCCCTTGCAGGCCATCGCCGCCAAAGGACGTTTCGGGGCGTTTTACGGCGTTAACGTCGCCTTGACGCTGGGAGCATTGATGCTCATCGGTGTGATTGTCACTCTCTCGCACCTGCCGTTCGAGCAGAGTTATTACATTGTTGTTCTGTCCTTTCTGTTGGTTCATTATTACCACGACCACTTTCTCTTCACGCGCTTTGGGGAATTGACGCGCGCATGATCATCCCGGCGTTTTGGCACGTCACATAACCACATGGAGGTGTTTCCACTATGGCAGAAGCAACGGCAGCGTATAAGGTCATCGGAACCCGTCCGGTGCGGCCCGACGGCGCCGACAAGGTAACGGGCCGGGCGATTTACGGCGCGGACATGCGGCTGACCGGCATGTTGCACGGCAAGATGCTGCGCAGCCCACACGCGCACGCCCGCATCAAGTCGATCGATACCAGCAAGGCGAAAGCCCTGCCTGGCGTGCGGGCGGTGGTAACGGCGCACGACATGCCAAAGGCCGAGGACCGCATGGCCAACCTCGGCGAGATGTCGGTGAACGTGAAGCATCTGAGCAACAACGCCTTGGCGTACGACAAGGTGCTGTACCGCGGGCATGCCGTGGCCGCGGTGGCCGCCACCAACGTCCACGTCGCCGAAGAAGCCCTGAAGCTGATCGAGGTTGACTATGAGGTGCTGCCGGCGGCCCTCGACGTGCTGGACGCCATGAAGGACGAGGCGCCGATTCTGCACGAGGACCTGAAGTCCACGGATCTGGGGCAGCAGACGGACAAGGTCAGCAACGTTGTCAACCATTTTCAGTTCAAGCTGGGCGAGCCGGCGTCGGGCTTCGAGGAAGCGGACATAGTGATCGAGCGCGAGTTCGACACTGCCACCGTGCACCAGGGCTACATCGAGCCGCACAACGCCACGGCAATGTGGAACGAAGAGGGGCACTTGTCCATTTGGACGAGCACCCAAGGCGCCTTCGTGGTGCAGCGTCAGGTGGCCGAGGTACTGGGCATTTCGGTGTCGCAGGTGTCCGTGACGCCGTGCGAAATCGGCGGCGGCTTTGGCGGCAAGATTTCCGTCTACCTCGAGCCGGTTGCGGCGATTCTGTCCCGCGAAACAGGCCGGCCAGTGAAGATCGTCATGAGCCGCATCGAGGAATTCGAGGGCACGGGACCGACGCCGGCGTCGCATATCAAGGTGAAGATGGGCGCCGCCAAAGACGGGCGCATCGTGGCCGCCGAAGCTGCTCTGATGTACGAGGCGGGCGCCTTTCCGGGTTCGCCGGTGGCTGCCGGCGCCATGTGTATCTTCGGCCCGTACGCGATTCCGAACATGCAGGTGGACGGCTATGACGTGGTGGTGAACAAGCCCAAGACCGCGGCGTACCGTGCGCCGGGCGCTACCAACGCGGCCTTTGCGTCGGAAACGATTATCGACGAGATCGCCGAGCAACTGGGCATGGACCCGCTGGAAATCCGCCGCCTCAACGGCGCCAAAGAAGGCGACCGTCAGGTGCACGGGCCAACCTTCCCGCGCATCGGCTATCTGGAAACCGTGCACGCGGCGCTGGAGCACGAGCATTACCAATCGCCCCTGACCGGCCCCAATCGCGGGCGCGGCGTGGCGTCCGGCTTCTGGTTCAACGTCGGTTTCCAGTCCTCCGTGGTGATCAACGTGAACTCGGACGGCACCGTGTCGTTGGTTGAGGGTTCCACCGACATCGGCGGCACCCGCGCTTCCATTGCGATGCAGGCGGCCGAAACGCTGGGCATTCCTTACGAAGACGTGAAACCCACCGTTGCCGGCACGGACGGCGTGGGCTACACGGACGTCACCGGCGGCAGCCGTACCACGTTTGCCACTGGTTACGCCGCCTATGAGGCCTCACAGGACGTTATCCGCCAGATGCGCGAGCGCGCGGCGGAGCGCTGGAGCCGGGAATCGGAGGATGGCGATTCGGCTGCGCAGCTTGCCGCTGACGACGTTTCATACAGCGACGGCGTGTTCCGCTGCGCCAAGGACCCCAGTAAAACCATGACCTTCAAGGAAATGGCCGACATGATGCCGCGCACCGGCGGGCCGATCACCGGCCGCGCCACCTCGCAGCCGCGCGGCGTCGGCGTCGCTTTTGCGACGCATGTGGTCGACGTGGAAGTAGATCCGGATACCGGCAAGGTGGCCATCCTGCGCTACACGGCGACCCAGGACGTGGGCACGGCTATCCATCCCAGCTACGTCGAGGGCCAGATCCAGGGCGGCGCCGTGCAGGGCATCGGCTGGGCGCTGAACGAGGAGTTCGTGTACAACAAGGACGGCAGCATGGTGAACGCCAGCTTCCTGGATTACCGCATGCCGACCACGCTGGACTTGCCGATGATCGACACGGTGCTCGTGGAGGTGCCGAATCCCGGCCACCCCTACGGCGTGCGCGGCGTCGGCGAGGTACCCATCGTGCCGCCGCCAGCGGCGCTTGCCAACGCCATCTATCGCGCCACCGGCAAGCGTATGAAGGACCTTCCCATGTCCCCCACCTACATCCTGAGCCAGTTGGAACAGGAGTAACCCATGGCCACCGTATTCATCCCGGCAATGCTGCAAAGCCTCACCGGTGGGGCGACCCAGATGCAAATCGACGGGAATACGGTGCGCGCCCTTATCAACGCCCTGGAGGAGCGGTTTCCCGGCTTCAAGGACCGCCTCCTCCAGGATGGCGACCTGCGCCCCGACATCGCCGTCGCCGTGGACGGAGAGTTTGCCGTCGATCTGATCGAGCGCGTTCACCCCGACAGCGAAGTCCACTTCGTCCCGCCCATCAGCGGCGGGGCGTAAATCCACCCAAGCACAGCCTATTGGCGTCGTGAGATACCGCTCGGCTCGGCCGCGGGGGAAGCCGGTATTCTCGTTTGATCCCGCTGAATTGTAGAAAACGATGTGAAGAGGAATATGGCATGGGCAAAACGGGGATGGCCCGGTTTGCGACCATCCTGATCATAGTGCTGGGGGGTTGCTCATTCCAGGGAGCCATCGACACCGAGACCGTCACCATATTCCGAGTTATTGATGGGGATACCTGCCGTTTGGAAGACGGCCGTCGCGTCCGCTATCTCGGCATCAATGCGCCGGAGGAAGGGGACCCTCACGCCAAAGAAGCGACGCTTGCCAACCGCCGTCTGGTCGGAGGTAAAACCGTCCGCCTTGAATTCGGCCGTTCTCGCCAGGACAAATATGGTCGGCTGCTGGCTTATGTTTTCGTAGACGATACCTTTGTGAACGAAACCCTGCTCCGCCAGGGTCTCGTCCATCTCAGGCATCCTGTGGCAGAGAGATATCGAGCCCGCTTACAACGGGCTCAGGACGAAACTCGAGCAGCAGGGGTGGGAATTTGGGCACCTGCTGCGACCGGGCATTCCATCGCCCTTGCATTCGTCCATGCGGATGCTAAGGGAGATGACAGACGGAACCTGAATGATGAATTCATTGTCGTCGAAAATCAGAGCCAACACTCCATAGATCTCAACGGGTGGACGGTCTCAGACGCCGCCAACCACCGGTATCTATTTTCAAACTTCACACTGGCGCCCCAGGCGAAGGTGACGCTGCGGACAGGCTTGGGCGTGCCCACCGAGCGCGAACTGTTCTGGGGAAGTCGAAGGCCGATTTGGAACAACAAAGGCGATACGGTCTTTATCAGAGACAGCCAAGGCTATTTGGTGTTGGGTTATGTGTATTGAGTTGAGTCCTGTCACACGAGCCCGCAAAGGTGCTTGTCTGGGGTCGGTATTTTTCGGGGGTGTTGAAGGTCCTGAGGCGCGCCAGAGTTGAAGCGGCATCCAATCTGCGATGCGGCTGAAATCGCGGTCGGTTGATAGCATGACCAGATCATGGCGGATGCAAAGCCGGGCGAGCAGCGCGTCAATGGTGCCGACGACACGCTGGTGTCCACGAACAACCTCACCGGCGCGACTGTTCCCGCCTGTAGTCGTACTCGTCGTCCCAGTCGAGCTTGCCGAACAACTCAAGCAGCCGTTCCTGCTCTCGCCGTGCAATGAATTCCCGCAAGGCCCTGTTGACGGCCGCCTTCTTCGTTTTCTCGCCGCCGACTTCCAAACGCTCTGTTCAACAAATCCCGAGGGGTTCAATTCGGCAACAGCTTGAGCCCAAAACTCAGGCTGAGAATAGGCGGTGCAAATCATCCCATGTTTTGCAGATTGCTCGGCGAAAAGCTGGTCACTGCGGGAAAGGCAGTGGACGGGTCGCTGACAGGCCATCAATAATCGCCTGACCTGAGCGCAGCGCCTTCTGCATTTCGACGATTCTTCGGCCGATAACCGGTACAGCAGAATCGGGTTACGATTCCCTGTATCCGATTCCGCAATAAGCCAGACACACGAACGCGAACCGCTATAACGATAGCGTCGAGTATTCATCACTCCTTTTCAAGTAAACCGTGAAGCGTGCCTCGCGATGCAATAGAATCAATGCTCGCTTTTATTACCCGGTCTAACTTGCTGTCTTCTGTATATATTGCAGGAACGACGTAGTGAACGCGGCCCTCTGTTTTGAATTTGTCAGCTTTTCCCTTCGCGTTTGGGGTTTTCGGCTTGAAGACGGCAATTGATAACCCGCCCTGATCCTTAACCAGACGGAAACATGGCACGTCGGTTGGTCCATCGCCGATGAAGACCATATTTTCAAAGGGCACCGGCCGATCTCGTTTTTCGCGAAACTCGTTAATTTTGCTGTTATCGCTCAGGTCGTGAGCACCTTTATTGATACGAAACAGATACTGGGTCTTCGTCGTGTAGTTGACCGCTAAAGCAGGCCAGGTAGCGACGCCATTCTCGTCAAACATAAACTTTGAAGCATAAACTTGAGCGAACTTGGACGCAATTGGCGTACCCGCTACGATCTCCGCATTTCCAGAGGACACAAGATAGTGCTCAATGCGAACGCCGTTATTACGCCCGTATTCGGTGATTCTATCGAACCATTTCTCAACGCCTTCGAATAGCTTGATGGCCTCACCCCGTTTCTCAAAGTCTTCCTTCCTTACGGGCACGCCGGCGGCGGCAGCCTTCCGCAGCATCAGGCCCATATAGACCAGGACATCGTCGGCCTGATGCTTCTTCGTTAAGTTCCTGACTTCTGCCCAGAATTTCTTCGGCATTATCCCGATTTCCGGTAGGAACTGGCGTTCCTGCATGCTGCCGGGAGCCAGCGTTCCGTCGAAATCGTAGGCAATCGCCATGGGAATGTATCTTCTGTTCATGGACTCCTTTCTCAGGTCGCAGCCCGCCATCCCCCCGGCGGAAGCGGGCCTCGTCGTCTCCGAATCGCTGCCGGTACGCGGCGAGCTGATCCATCCACAGGTCCGAGATGTACTTCAGGGACAGCATTACCAAGTGGTAATCCTTTTACTGGCCGGCATCCACGACGCCGCGGAAGGTGGCGCAGGCGGCCCACGCCGTCTGGTTCGCCTGGGTCGGTGTGATGCGATCAGGCATGGTGTCTTCCTTTACTCGACTACTGACGCCACTCGTAGCGCCATTTCAAGGATGTAAGCTGGTTGTAAGGAAGCCTTTTTTCTCTCTGGAGCCGCCCCACGACAATGAACGGGGCGATTTGGACGGACCGGGCGAACCTCCTGACGGACTGCGGGGTGAAGGAACCGCTCTCGCAGCAGGTTTCCCAAGCATCTGGCGGGATGAGCAAGTCCCTGGCGAATCCATTGGCCTCGTCTTCGAGTTCCGCGGTGTTGGGGTCCGCGATGCCGTCGATTACGATGCGTCGGCGGGTTCTATGATGGAGCAGGTGGCACGCCTCGTGGAAGAAGGTGAACCAGAAAATATCGGCCCATTTGCCCCGGATGCTCAGCTGGATCAGGGCTTTGCTGCCGCTGAGCCACCGCGCGGCGCCGTTCGCCCCGCTTTTGGGAAACTCTTGCACCAGGCACAGTGCCACGCCGGCTTGCGCGCACAGATCCGTCATGGCGGGCACGAACTTGACGGGCGGGTCTTCGGTCATTTGCCGGATGTCGCCAAGCGCTGCTCTAAACACATCTGCGTCGTAGTCGACGGTGGAGCGTTCGCGCGCCTCAAGCTCTCCCTTGCGAAGCCAAACGGCAAGGGCGCCGGGAGAGACCTTGCGCTGCGCGGCGTCCGTAATTCGGAACCCTATGGCTTCCTGGTACGCGAGTGGCTCAGGAACGGCTACCTCCAGAAAGGTCAAGAGGGCTTTCAACCTGCTGATTTTGTCGCGGCCCGCCTCGATCCATCGGCGCTTGATCATTTCCCGGATCGGGTAGGCGTCCAGCCACCCCACGTTGTCGGCGAGCGCCGCCTTTTCCCGATTGCGGGCGAGGGTCATGCGATAGTCGGTCTCCAGATTGATCCAGTATTGGGGGTCAATTCCGAGGACCATTCCCAGCCCGATTGCCGTGTCCGGCGTGATGGCCTTTTTCGCTCGGATGATCTCGTTGATCACCTGCGGCGGCCTGCCAAGCCGCGCGGCGAGTTCCTTCTGGGTCATGCCGCGGGCCTCGATTTCCTCCTGCAAGACCTCGCCCGGCGAAATCGCCATATCCGACACCACACGGGAGATCTCAGTTCTCATCATGGTTGCTCACTTCCTCAATGATTACGCGATCCTCGCTTTCCCCTTTCGTCACGATGAGGCGCCATCTACCCGTCAAGGTGATGGACAGCTCGCCTTTCCTGGACCCTTTCAACGGATGGAGCCGCATGGCCCTGATATTGTAGGCTTGCTGGAAGTCGGCTATGGCATGGAGTTGTTTGATGCGGGTGATGAACTTCCTCCCCACCTCCGGCCCCCATCGGCGGATGGCTCTGGTCGATTCTTCATAACACTGCCGAAGCTGGCGTGTCCTGAATGTGACTTCCATGATTCACCCTTCAGGTGAATATATTGGTCAGACACGTGTTCGTCAAGCGTGCTGCCTGCACCGGTGAAGGCTGAACGGCTTGCAGGTTTCATCGCAACAGGAATTCCCCCTCACCCCAACCCTCTCCCTCGCTGGGGAGAGGGAACTGCAAATTTCCGCTGTTGCGCCGTCCGTCCACGGGGCCAAGTGTATTTTCAGCGGGAACTTTGTTATTGTCATGCGCCTGCTGCGTGGTGAAACCATTCCATCTTGCTCAAACGCTATAGAGGAGTCGAAGACATGGCCACGGTTCCCATCTCCTTTGCCAGTCTGCCGGACGGGGCGGACACGGATGTGCTGCGCGAGGCTGGGGAAGCGCACGTGTGGATGCACGGCTCGTCGTGGCGCGCCTTGGCCCGGGAGGCGGACAAGCGCATTCTTGTCGAAGGGCAGGGGTGTATGGTCAAAGACGTCGACGGCAAGGAATACATCGACGCGCTGGCGGGCCTGTGGCTGGTGAACGTCGGGCATGGCCGCAAAGAAATCGCCGCGGCAATGGCGGCGCAAGCGGGCACCCTGGCTTATGGTAGCTCGATGCAGACGACCACCATTCCCGCCATTCGACTGGCCACGTTGCTGGCCGACATCACGCCGGGCGACTTGTCGACGGTGTTCTTCTGCAGCGGCGGTTCCGAGGCGGTCGAGTCGGCGGTGAAAATCGCCAAGCAGTATCAATATCTTGCCGGACACCCGAAGCGGCTCAAGATCATCGGGCGGCGCGGCTCGTACCACGGCGCGACCTACGGCGCCATGAGCGTCAGCGGCACGCGGCAGATGTCGGAGCCGTATTTCAGCCCGTTCATGAACGGCACGCTGCACGTGGCGCCGCCGTATTGTTACCGTTGCGACTACCGCCACACCTATCCGTCGTGCGACGTGTATTGCGTGGACGCGATCGAACAGTTGATCAACTACGAGGGCGCGCAAACGGTCGCCGCGGTCATTGCCGAGCCGGTGTCGGCGTCCTGCGGTATCGTGGTGCCACCGCCGGAATACCTGCCGCGGCTGCGCGAAATCTGCGACCGGCACGGCGTCTTGCTGATCGTCGACGAAGTGATTAACGGCTTCGGGCGCACCGGCAAGATGTTCGCCTCCGAGCACTGGGACCTGGTGGGCGACATCATGACTATGGCGAAGGGGCTCAGCAGCGGCTACGCGCCGATCGCCGCGACCATTTGTCGGCCGAAGGTGGCCGAAGTCTTCACCACCGAGGAGGGCAAGAAGCTGTCGCACCTGCTGACGTTCGGCGGCCAGGCGGTGGCGTGCGCGGCGGCTTTGGAGAACATTGCCATCATCCAGCGCGAGGGTCTGGTGGAGAACGCTGCCAGCCAGGGTGCGTACCTGCTGGAACAACTGCAAGGGTTGCAGGCGCACCACCCGACAATCGGCGACGTGCGGGGCATCGGCCTCCTCGCGGCGGTGGAGCTGGTGCAGAATCGTGAGACCAAGGAAAAGTTTGCCGCCGACGGCGAGGAAGTCAACGCCCTGAATTCGCTTCTGATCGAAAAGGGTCTGCTGACCCGCGCCACCCACATGATCATGCTGTCGCCGCCGCTGTGCATTACGCGGGCCGAGGTTGACCGCATGGTGGGAATTATCGACGACACGTTGACGGCCTTCGAGAAGCAGTTCAGTTATTGCTGATCCCACGGTAAGCGCCAGGAGAGAACGTTTATGACGCGCGCACCATCGTTGCCATTCCATCCTCAAGGCTACCTGAGCGTTGCCAAGAACATCGGCATCAAGGATGAAACCCTCGACTTTACGGTGATCCACTCTACGGCGCGGGCTGCGGCGGTGGGCATGTTCACCCAGAGCCTGTTCTGCGGCGCGCCGATCATTGTCGGCCGTGAGCATCTGGCGGACGACCACGCGCGCACGTTGGTCATCAACAGCAAGAACGCCAACGTCGCCACCGGTCAGCGCGGCGTGGACGATGCCCGGGCAACCTGCCGCTGGGTGGCCGAGGAATTGGGCATTGGCCCCGAGGACGTCATTCCGAGCTCGACGGGCGTCATCGGCCATCACCTGCCGATGGACCGGTTCCAGCAAGCCATTGTGGGGAAGTTGCGCAACGAAATGTGCGCGGACGGCTTGGACCTGGCGGCCGAAGCCATCATGACCACGGACACCCGGCCCAAGCGCATCGCCAAGCGGGTGGGCGGCGCCGTGCTCGCCGGTATTGCCAAGGGCGCGGGGATGATCGAGCCGGACATGGCGACCATGCTGGCCTTTGTGTTCACCGACGCGGCCCTGCTGCCGGCGGTGCTGCGTCCGATGCTGCAACAGTCCGTGCACAAGTCCTTCAACATGATCAGCGTGGACACCGACACCAGTACCAGCGACACGGTGATCGCCATGGCCAATGGCTTGGCTGGCGAGGTGGACCTCGACGCCTTTCAGGCCGCGCTTGACGAGGTGTGCGTCCACTTGGCCAAGGAAGTAGCGCGGGACGGCGAGGGCGCCACGAAGCTGATCGAAGTCGCCGTGACCTCAGCGCGCGACGACGCCCAGGGCAAGCGTATCGCCAAGGCGATTGTCAACTCCCCGTTGGTCAAGACCGCGGTGCACGGCGCCGATCCGAACTGGGGACGCCTGGCGATGGCTATCGGCAAGTGTCACGAAGAGGCGGACATTCGCCCGGAGCTTCTGCGCATGGCTTTCGGTGACACGTGTGTCTTTGCTATGGGGGAGCCCCAGGACGTGGACTTGGGGGCGTTGGAAACCTACCTGCAAGCGCCGGAGGTGCGCATCGTCGTGGACCTGGGGCTGAGCAACGGCCAAGCTACCGCGTGGGGTTGCGATCTGACCGAAGAATATGTGCGGATTAATGCGCTGTACACGACCTGATGGGCATCGAGCGGTTGGCAGCGGGGGAGGGTCATTCCGAGGTTTGGGTCAGGAAATCGCCCGTGAAGTAGGACATGATGACCAGATCGCGTAGTTCACCGTGCTGGTCCTGGGCGTGATCCTTGAGAATGGCCTCGTGGCGAAAGCCGACCTTCTCGAACATGCCGGTTGCGGAACGCTGATCAACGGTCATTTGCACCATGACCTTATACAGCCCTTCATCGACGGCCTGCGCCAGAATCTCGTTGGTGATGAGACGGCTGAGACCGCTGTGGCGAAATATCCGGTCAACGACGATGCGTAATTCACCGATATGCTGTGACCAGCCGTAAAACTGCCGCTCAAGCTCGCCGTCGGCGATAATCCGCCCTTCATACCCTGCCAGCAGGTGCCAGTTCTGTTCGCTTTCGATACCCTCAATCCAGCGCTGCATGGATACCGCGGAAGTGACGTCCTCTCTCAGGTACAGCAGATCTTCCGGGGACAGAGAGCGGTAAAACTCCAGGAGGGCCGGGGCGTCGTCCGGGGTCATCGGCCACAGTTCGATTTCCATGTCGTTTTGCAGGATAACCGTCTGAGGGTACACAACTGTCTCCTGGACGAATTCCGTGATAGGGCGAGGATAACCTGACGTTGCATCAGGTCTTGTACCAGGAATTGACTGCCGGGGCAATGCTTGGCATTTCAGACCAGCGGTCGCCGCTGCAAACCGAATGGCAGAGGACGATCATGGCGACACAGGATACACTCGTTGAGCTTGGCGTGGCGTGTTTGACGCCGCGCGCCTTGATGCCGCGGAAGGGGTATGCCGCCGCCGCCGGCTTCGATCTGGCGATCCCCGGAGATCACGCGCTCCCGCCTGGTGTGGCGTGCCGGATCGACTTGGAGATCATCCTGCAAATTCCGCACGGCTGGTACGGCCAGATTTTCGGACGCAGCTCGGTTTTTCAGCGCGGGTTGTCGGTTCATCCCGGCGTCATTGACGCCGATTACCGTGGTTCGGTGCAGCTGCTGGTCGAGAATCGACGGCGGCAAACCCTGTACGTGGAGGCTGGCGAACGCTTGGCGCAGCTTCTGATTCTGCCTGTGCCGCGGGTCACCCTGCATCGTGTTAGCCCCGAAGAGATCGAATCCACCCGTCGGGGGGCGGGCGGTTTTGGGAGCACCGGGCGCTGAGCTTGACACTTTTGAAGGACGGGTCTTACGATACGCGAGTTCGGCCGTCGTCTCCCATATTCCCCACCATGCAATCGTAACCAAGGAGTCGCGCGTATGAATCTGCCTCCCCTGTCCAAAATCAAAGTTATCGATCTCACCCGGGCGCGTGCCGGTCCAACGTGCGTGCGGCACCTCGCCGACATGGGCGCCCAAGTGGTGAAGGTCGAGAATCCCGCCGAGCACGCCGGATTGGGGCGGCACCATTTCGACTTCCAGAACCTGCACCGTAACAAACGAAGCCTCACGCTGAACCTCAAACACGCCAGCGGCGTCAACATTCTCAAGCGCATGGTGCGGGACGCCGACGTGTTGGTGGAGAACTACCGTCCGGGCGTCAAGCACCGCTTGGGGATCGACTACGAAACCTTCCGTCCGCTCAATCCCCGGCTGATCTACGCGAGCATCTCCGGCTTCGGCCAGACCGGGCCCTACGCCAACCGTCCGGGCGTCGACCAGATCGCCCAAGGGCTGGGCGGCTTGATGAGCGTGACGGGCCTGCCGGGCAACGGGCCGGTGCGGGTTGGCATTCCCGTGGCCGACCTCACCGCCGGCATGTTTCTGGCCATGGGCGTGCTCACGGCTCTGTACGAGCGCGAGCAGTCCGGTGAGGGACAATGGATTCACACCTCGCTGCTGGAGGCGATGGTGCAAATGCTCGACTTCCAGGCTACCCGCTGGCTCATTGGCAAGGAAGTCCCGCCGCAGGCCGGCAACAACCACCCAACTGGTGTGCCTACCAATACGTTTCGGGCCAAGGATGGCTATCTGAACATTGCCCCCGCAGGCCAGGGGCTATATGAGCGTTTCTGCAAGGCGATCGATCGTAACGATCTCTACACCGACGAACGCTTCAACTCCCCGCAGCAACGGCAACGGAACCGGGATGAACTCAACGACATCATCGCCGACTGTCTGAAGGATCGCACCGTTGCCGCGTGGGTGGAGCGGATCAACGCCGCTGGCGTCCCCTGTGGGCCGGTGTACACGATCGACCAGACCTTCGCCGATCCTCAGGTGCAGCACCTGCAAATCGCCCAAAACGTGTCGCACCCCAAGCTGGGCGGGATCGAGGTTCTGGGAACGCCGGTCACCCTGACGCGTACGCCCGGCGGCGTGCGCACACCGACGCCGGAGCAGGGCGAGCACACCTATGACGTGTTGATGGAGCTGGGCTACAGCGAGACTGAAATTGCCGATTTGCAGGGCGAGGGGGTGGTGGTTTGAGCCGCCGACGATTCCGTCAAGCGGGTGAGGGGGCAGTGGTATGCCTTGGCTGATACGCTTTGGCCTCTACAGCCTCATGTTCATGGGCACTTACTGGCTGGTGCGGCGTTTGCGCGCCCACATGGCATCGTCTCTCACCGGCGCGTATTCGCAAGCCACCGGCGACCGCGACGAAGCTGCCGAGACGAGCAGGGCCAAACCGCTGGATCCGTGGGAAGTGCTGGAACTGGAGCCCGGCGCGTCGTCGGATGAGATTCATGTGGCTTACAAAGCCCAGTTGCTCAAATATCATCCGGACCGTGTCAGCCATTTGGGTGACGAGTTTCAGCAGCTCGCGCACCGCAAGACGTTAGCCATTCGACAGGCCTACACCATCCTGAAAAATCACTGAAAACCTTCCCGACGCCGTGTCCGCGCGGACGGGGCAGGGAAGACCTACGTCAGACGACGGGAGATCCCGGCGTGGCCATTTATGTTCACTGCCCACATTGTCACGAGCATGTGGCAGACATGGCGGACGCCTGTCCGCATTGCGGGGAGGCGTTGCCCATCGGCGTGGTGCAGGCGCTGTCTTCCGCCCTCGGCGCCGCGCCGCCCCCGACGGCGTTCATGGATGCTGAGTGGGCGCCAACCCACGTGACCCAGGTTGCCCCCCAGACCTATGTGGCGCACCACGGCGTCTTGCGACCATGGCTGGCCGCGGTGCTGTCGCTCATATGCGGACTGGGACAGTTTTACAACGGACAATTTGTGAAGGGCCTTGTCTTGCTTTGCGGGGCCGCTGTCTGGGTTGCGGCCATTGCGGTTCTGCAATCATCTCTGGCCACGATCATTGCGCCCTTGTGGTGGGTGTACGCAATCGTCGATGCCTACATGGTGGGGCGGCGGGGATGAAAAAAGCCGAGGCGACAACCATCTGTTGTCACCTCGGCTATGCGGTGCACGGATTGGGGCTTTCAATTCTCGGTCGTCTTGATCGCTTCCCCCGTTAGTTCAATCGACACGTCGTTGCCGACGACCAACCCGCCGGTATCCATCAGCCTGGAGTAGGAAAGACCATAATCCTGCCGATTCAGCTCTAGCCGCGCCTCGAACCCTAGGCGTATTTTCCCGGCAAACTCGACGATGCCGGTAATGCGAAACGGGATCGTCACCTCTTTGGAAACGCCGTGCATGGTCACGACACCGTGCAGGATCGGGGAATCACTGCCCGCTTCCACGCGAGTGGTCGCGAACGTAATTTGCGGGTACTTATCCACGTCGAAGAAGCTGTCGCTCCGTAAATCCTTGTCGCGTTTTTGATGCGCCGTATCGATGCTGGCGGCGTTGATGGTGCCGCTCATCGAGGACTTCGTGATGTCGTCCGCATCGTAAACGATCGTACCGGTGAAGTCGTTGAACGTGCCCCTGACCCGGTTGATGAGCAAATGGCTGATGGTAAAGCCGACGTAGGCATGGGCGCCATCCACCACGTACGTATCCGCACTCCAAACACTGCCCGCAAAACCCATTGTCAAAAGAACGGTTAAGGCGAACGAAGCACACCGTTTGACAAACACGTCTCCCCTCCTCATCATGTTGTGGATTGCAACTTCAAGGCCCCGGAATGGTTCCCTTCCGCTACGTACCGGAAGAGTCTAGCCCACCGTTCGTGCTCCCGTGACGACACCCACGCAATGACATGGCGTACGCAGGGAGAGGGTATTATAGCGTTGCCCCGAACCCTGAAACAACCCGCGAGACTGTGACATGAGTGTTTCCTACGAAACCGCCATCGCCCATCTGCGTACCGCCGATCCGGTGTTGGGAGACTTGATGGTGCGTTGTGGCCCGTGCACCCTGGAACCAGGCGACACCAACCCGTTTGTCACGCTGTGCCGGGCGATTATTTCCCAGCAATTGAGCGGTCGAGCGGCCAGTACCATCACGGAGCGACTGGAATCGCTGTTCGACTCCGGCGTTCTAACGCCGGAAGGCATTCTTGCCGCCCCGGATGAAACCCTGCGCAGTCTGGGGTTGTCGCGTCAAAAACAGGCTTCGCTCAAGGATTTGGCGAGCAAGACCAGCGACGGCAGCCTGCAACTCGCGGCGCTCTCCACGTTGAGCGATGACGAAGTGACGCGGCAACTGACGCAGGTCAGGGGCATCGGCGTGTGGACGGCGGAAATGTTTCTCATCTTTTCCCTGGGCCGCCTGGATGTGTTTCCTGTGGGCGACCTCGGCATCCGCAAGGCGATTCAGCGAGTCTATGGTTACAAGAGGATGCCCGCCATGTCCACCATGCACCGACACGCCCGCAGGTGGGGGCCCTACCGTACCATCGCCACGTGGTACCTTTGGGAGAGTTACGATGGCCCCCCGCCCACTGCGTCTTAACCCCGGCGAAGGGTATAACTCCCCTCTTGCCAGCAGGGGCGGTGGGACTGTGAGGCGTACGGAAGAGGCGCTATCGAACGGGTGACGCAAAGGCAACAGGATGTCCGGTATTATTCTCGATGGCAAGAAGCTTGCGAGAGAGATGGAAGCCCGGTTGGCCGAGCGGGTTCGAGGTCTGCTCGTGCAGACCGACGGCAAGGCGCCCACGCTCGCTACCGTCCTGGTCGGGGACGACCCCGCTTCGGCCGTATACGTTCGCATGAAGCGCAACGCCTGCCGGCGAATTGGTATGCAATCGCGGCGCGTCGAGTTGCCGCAGGAGACCAGCACCGAGGAACTCCTGGACGCGATCGGTCGTCTGAATGACGACACGGACGTCCACGGCATCCTGCTTCAACACCCGGTGCCGCCGCAGGTCGACGAGCGGCGCTGCTTCGACGCCATTCGACCGGACAAGGACGTCGACGGCGTGACCTGCCACGGTTTTGGCCGCATGGCAATGGGGGAGCGGGCATACGGCTCCGCCACGCCGGCCGGCATCATACGGCTGCTGGAACACCACGGCATCCGGATCGAGGGCAAGCGGGCGGTTGTGGTGGGGCGCAGCCCCATCCTGGGAAAACCGATGGCCATGATGCTGTTGAATGCCCATGCGACGGTGACCATCTGCCACTCGCGCACAACGCACCTGCCCGACATCGTGCGGCAGGCGGACCTCGTGGTTGGAGCGGTCGGCAAGCCGCAATTCATCAAGGGCGATTGGATCGCGGAGAGCGCCGTTGTCGTTGATGCCGGCTACCACCAAGGCGGAATCGGGGATATCGAATTGGCCGGCGTGATCGACCGGTGCGCTGCCTACACCCCTGTACCCGGCGGCGTCGGTCCGATGACCATCGCCACATTGATGGCCCAAACCCTCACCGCGGCAGAGGCCGCTCTGTTCGTTGGGGCGACGTAATGTCCAGCGGCGCGCCGGAATTGCCGGTTGCGGAGCAACCCGTCGAGGTGCTGCTTGGCGTCGTCCGGCAACTCTTGTCCGAATTACACCCGCACCGTTCCAATCCTGCCTCGGTTACGCTCGACAGCCTTCTGGACCGCGACCTCGGCCTCGACAGCCTGGAACGCATGGAACTGCTGCACCGCTTGGAGCAGGCGTTCGGCGTACATCTGCCGGAACAGGATGTTGCCAATGCCGAAGGCCCGCGCGATCTGTTGCACGCTCTGCGCAGGGCCAGCCCCGCTGCCCGGTCAGAGGACGCGCCAGCGATGTCCGGCCTCGAGCCGCAAGCCATCGGGGAAGCGCCAGGCGCGGCCGGCACGCTGATCGACGCTCTGGCATGGCACGCCAGGCATCATCCCGAACGGCCGCACATCACGTTGATCGGCGACGCAGACCAAGCCGAATCAATCACCTATGGCGACTTGCAGCGCGCGGCCGAGGCGGTTGCTGCCGGTCTGCAAGCACGCGGCCTGCAGCCGCAACAAACCGTGGCGTTGATGCTGCCGACGGGCAGGGAATTCTTCGCGGCATTTTTCGGCATTCTGCTCGCCGGCGGCATTCCGGTGCCCATCTACCCGCCCGCTCGCCTGGCGCAAATCGAAGATCACCTGCGCCGCCAGATTCGCATTCTCGCCAATGCCGGCATCGTCGCCCTGATTACGGTTCCGGAAGCGCAATCACTGGCAAGGTTGCTACGCGCGCAAATCGGCAGCCTGCACAGCGTGCCCACGGTCGAGGCTTTGTCGCAGAGCGGCGAAGGTCTGAACCGTTACCCTGCCCGACCGCATGACATCGCCTTCCTCCAATACACCTCCGGCAGCACCGGCAACCCCAAGGGTGTGATTCTCACGCACGACAATTTGCTGGCCAATATCCGGGTCATGGGGCAGGTGGTGGGCATCCAATCGACGGATGTATTTGTGAGCTGGTTGCCGCTTTACCACGACATGGGCCTGATCGGTGCATGGCTTGGCAGCCTGTACTTCGCCTGCCGGCTGGTCCTGATGTCGCCTTTGACGTTTCTGGCACGCCCGGCGCGTTGGCTGTGGGCCATCCACAGGCACCGCGGCACCATTTCGGCGGGGCCCAATTTCGCGTACGAGCTATGCGTCGGCCGGATCGCCGAAGCCGACCTCGAGGGTCTGGACCTGAGTTCCTGGCGCTACGCCTTTAACGGCGCGGAACCGGTCAGCGCTCACACCATGACTCGTTTCAGCGAGCGCTTTTCGGCTTACGGCTTCCGACCGCAGGCCATGAAGCCGGTGTACGGTCTGGCCGAGGTCTCCCTTGGTCTCGCCTTCTCGCCGACGGACAGCATCCCGCAAGTGGATCACATCAACCGCGAGGCGCTCATGCGCAACGGGCAAGCCGTGCCGGTGGAAGCCGACGACCCCGCCGCGCTGCACGTCGTTGCCAGCGGCCAGCCGTTGCCGGGCTATCAGATTCGCATTGTCGACGCCATGGGCTACGAGGCGGGCGAGCGCCGGGAAGGCCGGCTCGAATTTCGCGGACCCTCGACCACACAGGGCTATTACCGCAACCCCGAAGCGACCAAGAGCCTGTTTAACGGAGACTGGCTGGATTCCGGCGACATGGCATACATTGCCCAAGGGACTGTCTATCTAACGGGCCGCGCCAAGGACATGATCATTCGTGCCGGGCGCAACATCTATCCTCAGGAGGTGGAGGAAGCCCTGAACGGGGTGCCGGGCCTGCGTCGTGGGTGCAGCGCCGTCTTCGGCAGCCCGGACCCCGCTACCGGCACCGAAAGGCTTGTCATACTTTCGGAAACGCGGGAAACGGCACCCACCAAGCTCGAGGAATTGCATGGCCGGATCAATGGCATCGTCACCGACTTGCTGGGCACGCCTCCAGATGACGTTGTGTTGGCCCCGCCCGGCAGCGTCCTAAAGACCTCCAGCGGCAAACTGCGCCGCGGCGCCAGTCGGGAGCGCTACGAGAAGGGCTTGCTGGGCAGGCGGCCGCGCACCGTGTGGTGGCAGTTGGCGCGCCTTGCAATGGGTGGCCTGTTATCTCAGCTACGCCGCTTCGCCCGGGGCGCGGGGGACATTCTGTATGTCGGATACTTTTGGACCCTCGCCGGTTTGTGCCTGCTCGTTGTTTGGAAACTGCTGGTCATTACGCCCAATCTGTCCTGGCGCCATGGCTTGGCGCGAGCCGCTTCCCGCATCATGCGGCGGCTCCTGGGCCTCCCACTGCGGGTAGAGGGCATTGACCATCTCGACGGGACGGGTCCTTTCGTGATCGTCGCCAATCACGCCAGCTATCTGGACGGATTTATTCTGATGTCGATCATTCCGGGTGAGGCGTGCTACGTGGTCAAGCGCGAACTGGCCGACCAATTCTTTGCGCGGGTGCTGCTTAAGCGTCTCGGCGCTGAGTTTGTGGAGCGTTTCGATGCCCAGCGCGGCGTCGAAGATACCGATCGTTTGTTGCAAGTGGCGCGGGAGGGTCGATCCGTTGTCTTTTTTCCCGAGGGCACCTTGACCCGCATGCCGGGTCTGCAGTCTTTCCGCATGGGGGCCTTTGTGGTCGCAGCGCAGGCCGGGGTGCCGGTCGTGCCCGTGGGCATTCGGGGCACCCGGTCCGTTCTTCGATCCGACCAATGGTTTCCGCGCCGCGGTCCCTTGCGGGTTCTGATTGGCGAGCCGATCCCGCCGTCGGGAACTGACTGGGCCGCTGCCGCTGCGCTTCGCGCTGCCGCACGGGAACGGATGCTGTCGCTGTGCGGGGAGCCGGAACTGGTATCCGGGCAAAATTAAAGGGATTGCACATTGTGCAATCCCTTTAAGAATCAACGGGGCCGACGAGACTCGAACTCGCGACCTCCGGCGTGACAGGCCGGCGTTCTAACCAACTGAACTACGACCCCGAAGATCGGATGGGCGGAACAGGGCTTGAACCTGTGACCTCCGGCTTGTAAGGCCGATGCTCTCCCAACTGAGCTACCCGCCCTTCCGGAGTATGAAGCCGCTGCGCCAAACCCTCCTGATGGGAAACAACAAGAAGCGGTACTATAGACAATGGCCGTACCTGTGTCAACCTGGAACCCTCGTCTGACAATGCGAAGTAGAAACCTCGGACGCCGTCCGCCATTAAGCCGGCGACAGTATCAGATCATGCTTTAGGACGGAAGTGGCAAGCCACCCAATGGCCGCCGCCGATATGCTTGAACTCGGGGGCCTCTTCTTCACAAATCTTCTCTTTATACATGCACCGGGTGTGAAAATGGCAACCGCTGGGTGGATCGATGGGGCTGGGTACATCGCCTTCAAGAATGATGCGTTTTTTCGTGACGGTAGGATCGGGAATGGGGACAGCTGAGAGCAGGGCTTCGGTGTAGGGGTGCTGGGGATCGTTGTAGAGGTCGGTATCGGAGGCCAATTCGACGATCTGACCCAGGTACATCACCGCCACCCGGTCGCTGATGTGCTCAACTACGTTCAGGTTGTGGGCAATGAAGAGATAAGACAGCCCGAACTCTTCCTGCAGGTCTTCCAGGAGGTTGATCACCTGGGCCTGAATCGATACGTCCAATGCTGACACCGGCTCGTCGCAGACGATGAGCTTGGGATTCAAGGCAATCGCCCTGGCGATGCCGATGCGCTGCCGCTGCCCGCCACTGAATTCGTGAGGGTATTTCCGCATATCTTCGGCGCGCAAACCCACCTTATGCAGCAAGGAAGCCACGCGTTCGGTTTTTTCGCTGCCTCTGGCGATCTTGTGAATCTCCAACGGCTCGCCAACAATGCTGCCCACGGTCATACGCGGGTTGAGCGAGGCATACGGGTCCTGAAAGATGATCTGCATTTCCCGCCGCAGGCTGCGCATGGCGTTTTTATCCAGCGCGGTTACGTCCTGGCCCTCGAAGTAAATCTTGCCGTCCGTCGGCTCGATCAGGCGCAGAATGCTACGCCCGGTGGTCGATTTTCCGCAGCCGCTTTCGCCCACCAATCCCAGCGTCTCGCCCTTGTCCACCGTGAAGGAAACGTCGTCGACCGCGTAGACATAGCCTATTGTCCGGGAAAACACCCCACCCTTGATCGGAAAATACTTTTTGAGATTGTTGACCTCAAGCAACGTTTCCGCCGCCATGCCTTGGTTCTCCTCAGGGGTCGCCGGCACCCTCTGGACGCGCCTAGTGGTTAAGCCAACACGCCGAATAGTGATTGGGAGCCACCGGCTCCAGTGGGGGTTCCTGTTCGTGGCACTGTGGCATCACGCTCGGGCAGCGCGAAGCGAATTTGCAGCCCGCAGGCAGGTTCAACAGGCTGGGGACGATGCCGGGGATTTCTTGCAAGCGTTGCTTAGCACCGCTGGCATCTTTGTCCACGCGGGGAAGGGACCGCAGCAGCCCTTGCGTATAGGGATGATTGGGTGAGGCAAAGATTCGTTCCACCGGCGCCTGTTCCACAACCTTGCCGGCGTACATGACAACGACCTTGCGGGCTATATCGGCAATGACACCCAAATCGTGGGTGATCATGAGGATGGCCGTCCCCAATTCGTCCTGGAGGGTGCGCATCAAATCGAGAATTTGGGCCTCGATGGTGACGTCTAGCGCCGTTGTTGGCTCGTCGGCGATCAGGACTTTCGGGTTGCAACTCAGGGCCATGGCAATCATGGCGCGTTGTCGCATGCCGCCACTCAGTTGATGCGGGTACTCGTGCACGCGCCGTTCCGGCACCGGAATACCCACCAACTTCAGCGCTTCAACAGCTTTGGCCAAGGCATCCCTCTTGTTCAAGCCTTGGTGCAGCCGAACGGCTTCGGTGATTTGGTTACCGATGGTGAACACCGGATTCAGGGAGGTCATCGGTTCCTGGAAGATCATGGAAATATCGTTGCCGCGAATGCGCCGCATGTCCGCTGGGGAGAGGTGCAACAGATCCGTGCCTTCAAAAATGATTTCACCATCGACGATTTTGCCGGGCGGGTCGGGGATGAGGCGTAGAATCGACAGGGCCGTCACGCTTTTCCCACATCCGGACTCTCCAACGACGCCTACAGTCTCGCCTTTTTCCAGCGAGTAGCTGACCCCATCGACGGCCCGGGCAAGGCCGTCGTCGGTGAAAAACTGGGTCCGCAAGCCGCGAATATCAAGCAGCAGTTCCTGCATGGGCGCCTCGTGAACGAGTGAGATGGAGATTCTGAAGTGCGGGAATAAACCGGGATTTCCTTATAACAACCGCTACCGGGGAAGTCAACCGAAGTCCAGGTCAGGCCGTCCGACAAGGTGCAACGGCATTTCGTTCTGCGCCAAGTCATGGAGCAGGGCCAAGGCGGTGTCGTAAAACGCCGGCGCAATCATCAACTCGACGATACCTTGGGCAGCATCGAGGGTGCGTATGATACCCAGACCCTCGTAAGACCCCACAATGTTGCATAGAAGGGCGATGTCACGACGCCGTACTTGCACTAACACTTGCACCACGTCCATGCTGCGATCCGCGTGCCATTTGTCGCTTGGCGATATGGGAAGTGTCCTACAGGGGACTCTTGGGACACACTTCGAACGGCGGGGTGGTCCGAACCTCAGCCCCAATATGAAATTTCGCCCTCGACGACTTTCTTATTCAGTTTCTTGTTGAGATGAAGACCTTCCAGGATGAATTCAAGCCCTGAGGCTATCAAAGCCGGGCTCTTGGCACAGCCGAGGCGTTGCATGAGCTTCGTCAGTCCGTCCACTTCCTTGGTTTTTTGCTTGTAGGCACCGGTGGGCATCGTGTCGGATACTTCCAGGCTCTGCCCAAGGCCGAAATATTCGAGAACGTCGGCCAGATCCGAGAGGTCGAAATTGTGATTGAACACTTTGCGCACGGCCTGGCGGGTCAATTCGGCGACCACGTCACCCTCCTTGCCTTCCTCGATGGTTTCCAACTCAATTTTGCCATTGGAAGAGGGCAGTATAGCCGGCAGATCGCTGATGCGGGGCACGGCTTCGTCCTCCCGCAGCAGGAGCGAACGGCGCAAGGCGTTGCTGACCAGGCTTTCATAGTTGGCGATGGACATGCGCACACTCACGCCCGAGCGCTGATTGATGTCGGCGTGTTGACGCGCCAGGTTGGTTATCTCAGCCACGATTTCCTTCATAAAACGCGGCACCGTCACCTCTAAACTGTCGCTGTCCAGTAAGGGTGAGCGCTCTGCCTCCATGATGTCGATCTCGATGGAAATATTTTTGGGGTAATGTGTGCGGATTTCGGCGCCATAGCGGTCTTTCAGCGGCGTGATGATGCGACCGCGGTTGGTGTAATCCTCGGGGTTGGCACTAGCGACAACACAGATGTTCAGCGGCAGGCGCGCCCGAAAGCCGCGAATCTGCACGTCACGCTCCTGCATGATGTTGAACAAGCCAACCTGCAATTTCTCCGACAGGTCCGGCAGCTCGTTGATGCAGAAGATGCCCCGGTTCGTGCGCGGAACGAGGCCGTAGTGAATTACCAGTTCGTCGGAGAGATAGCGTCCCTCTGCCACCTTGATTGGATCCACTTCACCGATCAGCTCGGGCGCCGTGACGTCCGGCGTGGCGAGCTTTTCGCTGTAGCGGTCCTCGCGGGCCAACCAGGCGATCGGCGTATTGTCGCCTTCCTTGGCAAGCAACTCGACGGCATATTTGGAAATGGGGTTCAGCGGGTCATCGCTGATTTCGCTGCCTTCCACGCACGGTACCCAGGGGTCGAGCAAGGAGGTGAGACTGCGGATGAGGCGGGTCTTCGCTTGGCCGCGTTCGCCGAGAAAGATCATATCCTGGCCGGCCAGGAGGGCATTTTGCACCTGGGGAATAACGGTATCTTCGAATCCATGGATGCCGGGGAAAAGCGGCTCGCGGTCCAGCATTTTCCGAACGAGATTCTTACGCATCTCCGCTTTTACGCCCAGCGGTTTGTAGCCTGTTTCTTTGAGCTTGCCCAGCGTGTCTACTCGGTCCATAAACGATTCCCTCCGTGCACGTGGCAGTATCGTTGCCGATGACCTTTGGATGTCATGATGGTTGCTTGTTGTATAAGACCGCATGGCAGGCGTTGGCGGCCCTGCCGGCAGCGTGTTTAGCGGATTTCCAGAAATCCAAGGGCGGCGCATGATACGTGAGGGATTTCGGGGCCGTCAAGCCATCACGCTTCAGGGCTGTCCGGGTGTTGTGGTGTCAGACGTGCGATAGGACAGGTCGTTTTCCAGTTCTCGCAGCAACCCGTCAACGAGTGCCACGTCCTGCAGGTTCAGAAAGTCGCGGTAGCCTGAGCCGGCTGGCGACGCAAGCTCTGAAAGGAACTGGGCGTGGGGCCGCAACAGGCCGGCCAACACTTGCTGGGCCAAGCCCGGTAAGGCTCTGCGCATGCCCGGCGTCCGGCTCAGGTGGGTCTGTATGCGATTGGCGCGCTGCCGCAAGCCAACGATGAGGGTAATCCCGGTCTGACAGATGTCGTGCAGCGGATGCTCACCCAGCAAGGAATCTGGGGCCTGCGAATGGAGGCCGCACAGGTAGTCAAGTCCAAGATTCACGTAAGCATGGACGCGCCGCAAACTGGCCTTGACGGCCGCTGCATCGGCGAAATCAACCTGATCAATGACAAGTTCGCGATTGCATAGGCCCACCATTTCCCAGAACAAACGGTCCAGCGTGTTGATGGAGAATTGCCCCGTCAGGGCTCGGGCCAGCAAGGAGCCGGTTGGCGTCATGCTCCAGGCATAACTGGGGACGATTCCCGACTCTTCGGCGTTTGCCGGCAGCCCCGGTGCCTCAACATGCGCCGGCGCAAGGTGAGGGACGTTGTCGACGATGCGATATGCTTCCAACGCCTCGTAATATTCCGGAAAGCCCTCGTCCTGAAGCCGGCCGCTTTTCCAGCGATAGGCCCATTCCTCCAACTCATCTTGGAGACCCCACATGACGCCCTGCATAAGGCTGTGATAGGTATCGAGGTCGGCTTGGCGTAGAAAAGCCAGTAGCCGTTGGATGCGTTCGTTCCACGGGCTGTCGGGATCAATGAACTCCAGGCGATACAGTTCGTTTGACAGGATTTCGTGGTAAGGTCTGGGATCCTCTTCCTCTTCGATCGGCAAGGTGGCGTGCACCTGAACGTGCTGGCTGAAAGCGGCGAACAACAACTCATTGTCCAGGACCGTTAACGTGTCCAGAAACGATTCCAGACCACTTTCGCGCAAATCATCAAGCCATTCCAACACTCGGGTGCCGCGCAGGTTTTGCTTGTTCCAGCAGTCGAGATCAAACACCATGCGATTCTGCTCCGGGTGAGCCACTGAAAGCAACGCAGCGCGCGATTCCGGTGCTTCCTTCAACAGCACCGCGTACTCGACGGGTGGCAAGGCCTGAACCGCTGTGGCGGTGTCGGGAATTGCCAGTATATCCTGAACGCGCTGTTTGACTTCGGCGGGGGAGAGACGAGCCCAAAAGGGCTGGGCGAGGAGGGCATGACGATAGTGCTGCTCTGCTAGCATAGTCTGTGGCCCTCAAGCGACTGGGCAGTACCAGACGCGTGTGATAACATCGGTGTGATCAATGGACATGTAACGTTGCAAGCTCAAGGATAACCCTGGATGCCGCTTATGTCTTCTATGCCTTCGCCGCCCCGTCGGGACGTGTTGGTGGTTGCCATTCTGATCGCGGGTGTGTGCTTTCTGACGCTCGCTCCGTCTTTGTATATCGCGTTCCACGCACTGCGATGGGAAAAGTCTTTGCAAGTTCTGGAGATAGTCTTTCTGCCGGCACTCTTCATCGGTGGGATGGGTGCCCTGTTCGCCTATCAACGCATCAGAGCTCGGCGGCAAATCTTGGCGGAAAACGGTGTGCCGCCGGAGAGCACCGACTGAACCGCTTCAGTTTGGTTGCACCCAATGGGACTCGCCGTCGGCGAAGAACTCTTTTTTCCACACCGGCACTTCTTCCTTGACACGATCCATGGCATGCGCGCACGCCTCGAAGGCGGGCTGACGGTGGGGCGCCGCAATGGCGATCAGGATACTGCTTTCGCCGATTTCCAGCCGCCCGATACGATGCACCATGGCAATGTTGCCTACCGCGAATTTGTTCTGCACCTCCGCGGCGATTTCGGCCATTTTTTTCTCCGCCATGGCCGCGTAGGCTTCGTACTCCAGATAACGCACCTCCCGTCCGCCAAAATTGTTGCGCACAATGCCGTCAAAGGTGACGACCGCGCCGTCGGCAGGACTTTTGACGAGGTTGTGGACTTGTTGCACGTCTAAGGGTTCTGTCGTGACGCGGAACATCCGTATCCTCCACTCACAGGCGGGATGAGAACGACTTCGTCGCCCTCGTGCAGGGTCGTATCTGCTTCAACGAAGTCCATATGGAGAGAAAAGCGCAGGTTGTCCAGATAAGGCTCCAGGGCGGGTTGTTGATGCCGTATGGCCTCAGCCGCCTGCTTCAAATCCGCCCCATGGGGCAGGTCGAGAGCCAGGATGCCGGTGCCGGCTTTTTCCCGTAACTGGGCGAACAATATCACCGTGACATGCATGTATTTTTCCTCGACGCGATTCTACTCAGCGCACCAAATGATGTCAAAACGCGCGCCGCTGCCTGCCGATTCCATCCCGATGCCGCCTCAGAGCCAAGGGCGAAACTGTTTGCTGAGCTTCAGGGCTTGGCCTTGGTAGTGTGACGCCAGCCTCTCGCCATACGTAATTTCCGGCGTTTCGGTGGTGCGCTCCAGGCAGAGCTTGCAGAAGAGTTGTCCGTCCTCGATGAGAAACGGCACGTCGTGCGGCCGCACTTCCAGAACGGCCTTGGCGCCTCGGTGCGCGTCGCTGCCATAGCCGAAGCCAGGGTCGAAGAAACCGGCATAATGGGTTCGCAGTTCCCCTGAGCCGGCGTCGTACGCCATCAATTCGGCCGCATAATTGGGCGGCACCCGCACCTTTTCTTTGGAGGCCAGGATGTAGAATTCCTCCGGTTCCAGGATCAGCGGGCGTTGCGACACGCAGCGGATTGGTTCCCAGAAATCCGATGGCTCGTAGAAGCCGACCTGAGCCAAGTCGATGATGTCGCTGTTTTTCCGCGCCTTATAGCCGATGATGTCGCCGTCGCGACGCGCCGTTTCCACCCCCATGAACAGCCCGCCGTCCACATTCACGTCGCTCAGCGGCAGCGGCCGATCATCGTCGCTGTACAGCAGAGGTTCCGCCTGATACAGGCGGGACAGGCCGTTGTTGTCCAGAGCCCCGGTGCCGCTGAACAACCGCAGTTGATTCAGTGACAAGCCGTGACAGACCTTGATCGTAAACGAGCGCGGAAAGATCTCCAGATAGAGCCGGCCGCGATAGCCGGGGCGTATGTCGTCAAAGCGCTGGTTGGCGTCGGTGATAACACGGGTGAACACGTCCAGCCGCCCGGTGGAGCTCTTCGGATTGGCTTTGGCGTGCACATGGTTCGGCAGCGCCAGCTCTTCGAGCAAGGGGATGAGATAGACGTGGCCGCGTTCCAGGATTGCCGCCGGTGTGAGGGGTAATTCGTACATCGTCAGGTAGGCGAGCTTCTCGGCCACGGTCTCCCGTCCGGGCAGAAAGCTGCTTCGGATGCGGTACGCGACCCGCCCTAGCCGCAGATCCAGGCTGGCCGGCTGCAATTGCTCGGCCTCGATGCCCGGAGTCGGGGCCGTAATCCAGCCCGCCTCGAAGGCGTCGCGTAGCTTTTGCAGCGGCAGCACCCCGCCCGTCTGCCCGTTCGCAGGGTCGGTAGGTGCGTTAGTCTGGGGAATAGCCGTGGCGAATCCTTAGCGCTGAAAATGCGGCAGGGGTAGGTCAAGGGCGGTGAGCAATCCGGGCTGCGCCTGGTGCACGTCGGGGCTCATATTAACGAGGAGGCCTGCCGTCGCGGAGTCTCCCATGTCGTTGCTCTTGATCGTCATTTCCAGCGACGGCGTCCCTTCAATATAGATCGTGTTGCGGGCGTTGTCGGCCTCGAGGTAGGTTCGCAGGTCAAAGGAAATGACCTCCTTGCCGTGGCTGATGCCCTTGACGACGTAGCGCACCCCGCAAACCTGTTGCGGTTTTAGCTGTTGGCGTCCTACGCGCAGGGGTCTGTCGGTGATGACGGGCACGAGCCGTTCTTTGAAATCGTCCATTGGCCATTGGAGGACGTGCGCCAGGAAGGCCAGCGAATCGACCAGGCCGACCACGCCCACACGGTGCTGCGCCTCCTGTTCGGCAAAACTGTCCTTCGTCAGCCCGATGCCGATTTTCTGTTGCAGCGAGGGGCGGCTTCCCGACGCATTGACCACTCGTGTAACCGCCAAGCGGTTGATCTGCTGGCACATTCCCGTGAGCATCAGCACCAGCGTGTCCATGACGAAGCCCGGCGTCACACCCGTGCCCAGGATGGAAACACCGTGTTTTTTGGCCATTTCATCGAGCCGGCGGGCTTCATCGGGGTAGCGGTAGTGCGGATAGAACAATTCTTCAGCAGAGGCGACAATATTGATACCTCGCTCCATCAGGGCGTGCAGGGTAGGCAGAATTTCGGGAAGGGTGGAGACGGTGGTCAGCAAGGCGACGTCAACGTCGTTGTACTGTTGAAAATCCAGAAAATCTCCGCGCACCGGAATACGAAGCCGTTGATCGATCTCGACAACTTCGCCGAGATCTCGTCCTTGCTTGGCTGGGTCAATGTCAAAAGCTGCGGCAATTTGCCAGCCGGGCTTCGTGAGCAGCAGCCGGGTAACCGCCTTACCTATGGAGCCCAAGCCAATCTGCATCACCTTCATCGTGTGCACTCCCAGCGCCAGCCAAGCCCCCGGACCTTGCCACCATCGGCTGGGGATCGGCGAATTCTACGCAGGCAATTGATGTTCAGGAAACGATGAGCCGGACTGCTCATCCCCGTGAATTCTGGTATGCCGCTCAGGCTACGTTGGGCCGATTATCGACCTTCCGCGCGTCGTGTCAACCCTGAAGAGACGACGAGCATTTTATGCCCTTGACACCTGACCGAGGGTGTTGTTACAACTCCTTCCCATCCCTGCCGTGCGAGAGTTAGCAGACACTAAACTTGGCGCCGTCCGCGCTGCATCAATCAGCAAAACCTTGGGCTTCGGCCAGCCAGTCAATAACACAGAAGGGACATCATTGTGCGCATCATCGTCCTTGGAGCGGGGGAGGTCGGCTACCACGTTGCCAGCCGTCTGATCCGCGAGCAGCACGATGTGGTTGTCATTGATCACTCGCCCGAGCTTATCGAACGGGTGAAAGAGGAGTTGGACGTCCTGGCCTTCCGGGGTCACGCGGCAAGCCCGCAGGTGCTGGAGGACGCTGAGATCGACCGCACGGACATGTTGATCGCCGTCACCAGCTCGGACGAGGTCAATCTGGTTGCGTGCCTTCTGGCCCGTCAATCCGGGGTGCCCAGCTGCATTGCGCGCATCAACGAGCCGGATTTTCGCGAGACGGCGCTCATGCAAGCCGGCAAGCACATCGGCATTGATCTCCTGATCAATCCGAGTCAGGCCGTGGCGGAGGAAGTCTGTCGACTGATCAAGGCGCCGGGCGCGGAGGAAGCTGCCGACTTTCTCGAAGGCCGCGTGAAGCTCTTGGTTTTCCGGGTGCAGAAATTGGCACCGATCGTCCGCCATCGGCTCCGGGACATCCCCGGTATCGGCGATGGGCCAGCGCCCTTTCTCATTGCGGCGATACAACGCGGACGAGAAACGTTAATCCCGACCGGCAACACGATGATTGAGGCCGATGATCATTTGCTCGTTATCGGCCAGAGCGACCTCCTCCGGGACAACCTGCATTTGTTGGGCATCGTGTCACACCCGGCCCGCAAGGTGTTCATCATCGGCGGCGGGCGAGTGGGTTACAACGTGGCGCATATGCTGGAGCAGGATGAGACGGACTATGACGTACGGTTGTTGGAGCAGGACCCCGCACGGTGTCAGATGCTGGCCAGCCGATTGCCGAATACCTTGGTGCTGCATGGCAACGCGACGGACCTGAAATTGTTGCGGGAGGAAGGCGTCACGGACATGGATGCGGTGATTGCGGTGACGAACGATGAAGGCACCAATCTCATCGCGGCCTTGTTGGCCAAAACCAATGGTGCGCGGGGCGTCGTCACCCTCATCAAACGGCCGGATCTCGTGCCGCTGGTTGCCGCTTTGGGTATCGACGCGGCGATCTCGCCGCGCCTGATCACGGCGGGGGCGATTCTTCGCCATTTGCGCCGCGGGCAGGTGCTGTCGGTGTTCACGTCCATCAACACGGAGGCCGAAACGCTAGAGTTGGTCGCTGCCCGGCGTGCCAAGATCGTTGGCAAGCCTCTATACAAGGTCAGGATGCCCTCCGGCGTTTTGGTTGGGGCGGTGGCCCATGGCGACGAAATCGTCATTCCGCGCGGTGACACCGTGATCCAGGAGAACGACCGGGTCATCGTGTTTGCCCTGCCCGCCGCTGTGCCGCAGGCAGCCAAGCTATTCGGCGCTTAATTGACGACGCTGGTCCATCCACGGGGCTCTCGTATTTCTGCCCCCGGCGTTCAAGATATTCGAGGAGGTCAAGATGAAGAAATACACGGCGTTGACGCAAAACATGTTCCGCCATTTGGCCCGCGGCGAGGAGGTGCAATACGGCACCTTTCAGATTCGGATCGTGGAGGAGAAGATTGTTGTTCGCGGCTTAGGTAAGAATGGACGCCAATTGGAACTGCATTATCGGCGGCGTCCTGGAAGCGAGGAGGGTTTCTCGAAGCAACAATTCAAAAACATTTTCGCGTCGCGTGAAAAGCCCCTCTTCAGCGTCAGCATCCGTTCACGAGGCGCCGGGCAGCGTTTGTAAAAGGCGGGATGGGTTGTTGCGAAACGCTACGCTGCAGCAGTTGTTCCTGACGATTTTTTCTTGGCGGATTCGCTGCTGCTTCCCGATGGCGCACTTGCTGTCGCGGCCTTGCCGTCACTCTTTTCGGACGTACTCTTGTCGCTTGTTGTGCTCTCTGTCGTGCTCTTTTCTGACTCTGACGATTCGCTTTTCTCGCCACCGTTACGCCCATAGTCGGTCACGTACCAGCCACTACCCTTGAGATGAAATGCAGACCGCGAGATGAGCTTCTGCACCGAGCCGGAGCAGGTCGGGCAGGCCCCAATCGGGGGGTCTGAAAATTTCTGCATCCGTTCGAATTCGTGATTGCAATCTTGGCAACGATACTCGTAAATCGGCATTGAAAGATTCCCTCCCTCTCCTCAAACTCCCGAACAAGACATGGCGTGTGACACTGATCCGTTTGAATTGTAAGGCATTACCACTATCCAGGCTGTAATCTATTCGGATACACCCAGCTTGTCAAGGACGCATGGGGACCGACGGATTTCAACCTGAGTCGGTCCCGCAGGCAACCTCATGCCATGGGCGAACACGCCGCCGGCACGACAATCTTGTTCTGCATGTTGACTAGCCACTCGCGCGTCTGCGGCGGCCAATCGGCCAATTGCATCGAGGCCGCCCGGATGCGGTCGCGCTCGCTAAGGTCGGCGTATGGCCAAATGTGCATCCACAAATTGAGGCCACCAATGTCGGTGTACATGCAGCCGGCAATCGGCGACAGTTCAACACGCTTGGGCAGTGACTTTTCCCACGCCGCCAGCACCTTGGGCATCGACCCCGGCTGGTATTCGTAGATACGCATCTCGTAGACATTGCCCAGTTTCCGGTTGCCGCCAAGGGCCGGTGAAAAAGGCGCCGGCGTCCAGATCTGGGATTCCATCGACAACAGCAGTTCGCCACCCTTGGGCGGCCAGCCCGGCTCCTGCGCAGCCTTGGCGCGGACCTCCGTCCGCTGCTCCAGGTTCTCATACGGCCACACGTGGATCACCTCATTCAACGGCCCGATATCCGTGTGCCACAGCGCCGCCAACTCCGAATACTTCACGCGGTTGGGTAAGGCCGCCTCGAAATGGCCCTCCCACTGGGCGACCGACCCCGGTTTCAGGTCGTACGTACGGACTTCATAAATCACGATGGGCTCCTTTCCAGGACAGGTTCAGCACGCTGGATTTTGTCACTGCGCTCAGGATAAAGATACAGCGTGAAATCATTCGGCAAATACCCCTCCAGCAACTTCACATGCGGGGTGAGGGTTTGGCAGTATGTAAACAACACTTCAGGATCGTAGTTAAACAGGATGGCATCTCGTTCGCGTGCCCGCGTGCTGAGGAAATTGATCGCCACGCCGCGGGTGCTGCAACGCAGCAACTCGTTGAGGACTTCCTGCGCCGCTTCCAGATTGCGCCCGAAATTGACGTTGAACGCCCCGGAACACAGGACGTAATCAAACTGCTGGGAACCTAGTCCTTGCAGCGCGTCCCGCACCTCAAACTGCGCTTCCGGGTAGCGCGTGCGAGCATGGGCGACCATCTCAGGCAAAATATCGAAGCCCGTGTAATTCACCGGAATGCGTCGCCGCAGCAGGTACTTGTAGAGATCGCCCACGCCGCAGCCGATGTCCAGCACGTGGGCGTTCGCTAACGGGCCGACCTCAGACAGGACAGCGAAGCGCCGCTGCTGGCTGCGCTGACTCTGCCAACCGAGTCCCCGCCAATTCGGGCCGTGGATCTGCAGGTGAAGGCGGAAAAACGCCGCTACTTCCTCCTGCGAAAGCCGCTCAGCAATGGCGGGCGAAGGTTTTTCGGTCATGCGTTTCTCCGAACGGCGAGGCGTCGGCCTGTACTCGATTATGCATAGCGCCGGGCTTAAGCGAGTGCGTATCTGCGGCACGATTGATCGCTGAAATCAGGGCTTGGAAACTCGCCGTCACGATATTGGAATCGATCCCGGCACCCCAGCGAACCCGTTGGTCCGGGGTCTCGATCTCAACGTAGGCTGCCGCCCTCGCACCGGCGCCGGCGCCAACCGCATGTTCCTGATAGTCGACCAGATGGACGTTAATCCCGCATTGAGTCTCAAGGGCATTTTTGAACGCCGACAAAGGTCCGTTCCCTGACCCTGAGACTTCGATCTCGGAACCGTTCAGCCGCACCCGTGCGGTGACCTCGCTATCCGACGAGTTCGACGAGTCAAAATTGCTGCGATGTCCCAGATACGTCAAAGGACTCTCGGTATGCAGATAGGTCTCGTCAAATGTCGCTTTGATCCTTTCCGGCAGAATCTCGCCACCTTCATCGGTGATCGACTGAATGATCTGACTGAATTCCACTTGTAATCGTCGCGGCAGATTAAGGCCATAACTGTTCTTCAATACGTAGGCCACACCACCCTTGCCCGATTGGCTGTTGACCCGGATCACGTCCTGGTAGGTCCTTCCTACGTGAGCGGGGTCAATTGGCAGATAGGGAACCTGCCACAGTGTGTAGTCTTTTTCGAGAGCCTCGAAGCCCTTCTTGATGGCGTCCTGATGGCTGCCCGAAAACGCGGTGTAAACCAAGTCCCCTCCGTAGGGATGGCGTGGGTGAACGGGCAACTGGTTACAGTACTCCGCAACACGACGCAAGTGATCAATATGGTCTATCTCCAGCTCCGGATCGACGCCTTGGGAAAACAGATTCATGGCCAGCGTGATGATGTCAACGTTACCCGTACGCTCACCATTGCCAAAAAGCGTCCCTTCGACGCGGTCCGCCCCGGCCATCAGGCCAAATTCGGCCGCCGCGACACCACAACCCCGGTCGTTGTGTGGATGCAGCGACAAAATGATGGCGTCGCGATTCCGAATGTTGCGATGGAAATACTCAATGAGGTCGCCATACAGATTAGCCGTGGACATCTCCACCGTGGCCGGCAGATTGAGAATGAGCGGCTCTTCAGGCGTTGCGCCCCACTCCTCCGACACGCGTTCGCAGATTTCAATTGCGAAGTCGATCTCTGTGCCGGTAAAAGACTCCGGCGAATACTCAAAACGGACGTGTGTGTTGCTCATGGCCTCGCGCAACAGCCGGCACTGGCGGGTGCCTGTGACAGCGAGGTCGATAATGCCGGCCCGGTCAAGACCGTACACCACGCGCCGTTGGAGGGTCGACGTTGGATTGTACAGATGCATAATTGCCCGTTCACAACCGCTCAGGGCTTCAAAACTGCGCGAGATGAGTTCGGAACGAGATTGGGTGAGTACCTGGACCCAGACATCGTCTGGAATCAGATCCTCCTCGATCAACAGGCGGCAGAAATCGAAATCCGGGGCTGAGGCGGATGGAAAGCCAATCTCAATTTCTTTGAACCCCATCTCCACCAGTACCTCAAACATCTGCTTCTTGCGAGGCGCGTCCATCGGGTCAATCAACGCCTGATTGCCGTCGCGAAGATCGACCGAGCACCAGAGAGGCGCCTCGGTGATGATGCGGTCCGGCCAAGTCCGATTAGCTAGAGGGGGTGCGTACGGATAGGGTTCGTATTTGTTGTATGGCATTGAGCTTGGCTTCTGCTTGCTGATGCTCTTCACGTTGGCCATGACGATCTTCCTCCAGATTTAGTAGTAGCTGGCTTATTCAGAACCATTTGAATGCCCGTCCCGGCGATTGCCTCCCAACTCGCAACGTGGCATCGGAAACGTCGCTTTTCTGCATCAGCGATTACCCCTCTGGTTGTTTTCACAAGCGACGGCAATATGGCCTGTTTGTTGCGGGTTCCAACCCGTCTCGCGCCAAATACGGGGCAGGGAGACAACTTGAAATTGAAAGTCGAGCCGGAAACAGATGCACGGAACGCATAAAAATCAGGAATGGTTGCTTCCGGTGTTCAGTGAGCCGGAAAGCGATTGTGCTTTTGCAAAGGAAGGGAGGAAAGAAGGATGTCGGATGCCATGAGCTCCAGCGATACCCGGCGCAACTGCGCACCGGAGGCAAGCGCCACCGAAGCACTGCGCCCAACTGTATCTCTGTTACTGCTCATGGTATCCATGGTACCTCGCCAGCTTGATGCTGTTTGTTCAGGAAGGCTTAAGAATGAAGGCAGAATGTACTACGTAGCCAAAAAGCGTGTCAAGGCGCATTCTCTCAAGGGTCAAGTCATTTTCTCCGCCCCCGCCGCTCGATCCGCCCCAACCCGACGGTGACGTGTTACAATCTGTCGCTTTATTTTCATCATGAGGATCTGCCATGCAAGACGCAAACCAGCTACCAGAATCAATCCGAAGCCGGCGCATTGCGGTACTTGCCCTGTGCGTGGGTGTGGTACTCATGGCAGTCAAGTTTGTGGCCTACTGGCTGACCGATTCCACTGCCGTGCTGTCCGATGCGCTGGAATCGATCGTGAACGTTTTTGCCAGCGGCTTTCTGTTGTTCAGCATCATGCTCAGTGCCCGCCCCCCGGATTCGTCGCACCCCTACGGGCATGGCCGGGTGGAATTCTTCTCGGCAGGTCTGGAAGGCATGCTCATTGTCGTCGCCGCGGTGGCCATCTTCTGGCACGCGGTGCCGCGCCTGCTGGCACCACAGCCCCTCAGCCAATTGTCGGAGGGCATCGCCTTGATTGCGGCCGCCGGCGTGGTCAATGCCCTGACCGGCTGGTATCTACAGAACGTCGGACGCCGCATCCAGTCCCTCGCCCTGATCGCCGACGGCAAGCACCTGCTGTCAGATTCGTACACCAGTGCCGGTATCCTCGTGGGCATGCTGCTGGTGTGGCTTACCGGCTGGTACATCCTGGATGCCGTCGTTGCCTTGGGCGTTGCGGTCTCCATCCTGATTATGGGAATCCGGCTTTTGCGCGAAGCCGTGGCCCGTTTGATGGATGAGGCTGACCCGTCGCTCCTTGAGCACATCGTTGAGACCCTGCAGAGGCGCCGCCAGATTCCCTGGATTGACGTACACTGCTTGCGCGCCTGGCGTTCCGGCGCCCGCCTCCACGTCGATTTTCACCTTACCCTGCCGCGCTATTGGAACCTGCAACACTGCCACGAGATCATTGAAGAGGTCGAGCAGGTCATTCATGATTCGCAGCCCGAGCAGGGCGACGTCATCATCCATCTCGACCCGTGCCAGCCAAAGGATTGTGTGTCCTGCCGAATGGCGCCCTGCTCGTTACGAAGCACGGAGTTCCAACAGACGCGGCCCTGGACCGTGGCATCGGCCGTCGAGGGGCCGGTGGCAAATGAAGCGTGATGTGAAAAAAACAGTTTGCTTTTCGCACGGTTCTCTGATACCAAGCCGTGGCCATTTTTTAAAATCCTGCGAAGAGGGCGGGAATAGGATGTTTCCCGTCGAACGGTCAAATGCTCAGACTGCTTAATGGGAGGTGGATATGGCGTACAGCGAGCGCTCTCAGGCTTACCGAGAGAAGTTGCAAAATGGCGAGTACGACCTGGGATGGATGGAGGTCAACTCGGAATGGGGCGTCAGAGCGACACCCGGCAAGCGCGGGCTGACCCTTGACGACATCAATGTCGGCTCATACGGCGTCATTCCCAAGAATGCCAGCGATTCTCTCAGCTTTGCCCCTCGCGGCGCCGATTTCGATCCCGCGGAACTGCCGGACATGGGCTACGAGCTCAACACCGACGCCGAAGCCTGGGCGCAGAACATGGGCGGCCTCTATGAGGAGGCGGTGGCGCGACAGTGGAGTTCCACCCGCGACATCCCGTGGCACACCCTCGAGCCGCTCCCCAAGGACATGGAACACGCCATGTCGCAGCTCTGCACCTTCCTCACCGAGGTGGAGTTCGTTGCCGGCGACGTACCCGGTTGGTGGCTGAGCAAGGTCAACAACGCGTACCACGAAACCAAGCTGTTCATGGCCACCCAGATCATGGACGAGGCGCGTCATCTCGAGGTGTTCCGCAAACGCGCCCTGGCCAATGGCGGCGGCTTGAGCAAATGCCCGCCGGAAGTCGAAGAGGGTCTCAAGTACATCCATGACTTGCGTTCCTTCCCGCAAATGCTGGCCCGTATGAATCTCTTCGGCGAGGGCCGCGTCCTCACCCTTTTCCGACTCGGTGAGCTCATTGCGCAAAACGAGGTGGAAAAGACGATCTTCCGCCTCTGCGCTCAGGACGAATCCCGCCACCTTGCCTTCGGCTGCCTGCAGTTGCGCTACCTCATCCAGGAAGACCCGGATCGCATCGAGGAAATTCAGGAGGCGCTGGACGTTGCCGAACAGCGGACCATGGAGTTGGGCGCCACCCCCGAGCAGGTCGAGCCCCTCCTGATCCTCCTCGGCGGCGGTGTCGAGCACATGGACAAGGGCAAGGAGAAATTCGCCTTCATCCGCAAGAAGATGGTCCAGGAGTATCTGCAACGCTGCCATTCCATCGGCATCGACCGGCAGGATCGTTGTCTCCTCAAGGAAGCCCAGGACATCACGCTACTGTAGTCAGGATTTCAAACGGCAGGTCAAGAGGCAGGGGTTTCGACCCCTGCCTCGCGTCTTTTGGAGGCAGGATGTTCACGTTCCCATCGCTCGAGTGGTTTCAGGAATTGGCACGGCTGATGAACGAAAACGACGTGCCGTACAGACGTTTGGGATACGCGGATGTCCGTTGGGCCGTCGAAATCCAACCCACTGAGCCTGACCAGACGGCGCAACTGCTCGTTTTCGCATTTGAGGAGTATGGCTGCAAGTCGGTGGAGGCATGCGAGCCTGACGCCCAGCCGGAGATTGACTTTACCATGCGGGCCACGCTCGGCACCTGGGAGGAGATGATCCGCAACATCCAGGAGAACAAAGGCCCGGATTTGCAACACACCCTGAACTATCTGGCCCTGCCCGACGATCCCATCTACATCGACGCCCCCGACTTCCTCAACCGCGACCTGTTCGCCCGCTACGGCCAGACCTTCCAGCTCTTCTTCAACGGCGCCATTCAGGTACCGACCGCCTTCTCCAGTTAGCTCGTCCCTACAGCCGGTTCTCGTTCTGATCGAAGAAATAGGCGTGCTGCGGCGCGAAGTGCAGCCCCAGGGTCTCGCCCTTGCGCACCGGTTTCTGCAGGTCGGTCTTGGCGCAGAACGTGCGGTTGCCGTGCACCAGGTGGAGAAGCTGGGTAGCGTCGGAGAGCGAGATGTCCACCGCGTCGACGATGCAGGGGAGGGCAGGGGATGCGTCGGCGTCGGCAGGGCGCAGGTGTTCGGGGCGCCAGCCAAGGGAGACGCGGGCGCCGTCCGGCAGCCGGTGGAGATGGCCGGAAGCGAGCGGCACGGAAAGAAGGGTGCCGCCAACGTCACAGGTCAGAGTCTCGCCCCAGCGCTGGGCGGGAAAGAAACTCATGGGCGGACTGCCCAGAAAGCCGGCAACGAACATGTTGGCGGGTTCGTGATACAGCTCGTGATAGGTGCCTACTTGCTCGATGCGTCCCTGCCGCATGACCGCCAGCCGGTGGCCCATGGACACGGCCTCGCCCTGATCGTGCGTGACGAAAATGGTGGTCAGGCCAAATTGGTCGATCAGCTTCTTGACCTCGCTGCGGGTTTGCAGGCGCAACGCCGCATCCAGGTTCGAGAACGGCTCGTCCAGCAGTAGTACCCGGGGGCTGTGACTCAGGCAACGCGCCAGAGCGACGCGCTGCTTCTCGCCGCCGGACAAACTGCGCGGCATGCGGCCCAAGAGTTTCTCAAAGCCGATTCCCATGATGCGTGACGTCTCCATTACCCTGACGTCGATGGCGTCTGGCTTCCAGCGGCGCAGGCGGAAGTAGAAGGCGATGTTGCCGTGCACCTTGAAATGCGGATAGAGGGCGTAAGTCTGAAACACCAGGCCGATGGAGCGCTGGGAAGGAGAGAAAGCGCTGACGTCTTCACCGTCAAAGGTCAACTCCCCGTTTTCCGGCCTTTCGAGTCCGGCGACCACACGCAGCAGCGACGACTTGCCGCAACCCGTCGGACCGACCACGCTCACCGTCTCCCCGCGGCGAATCCACAGGCTGGCGTTGTCCAGGGCCGGGGTGCCGCGCTGCCGTCCGTTGTCGTAATGCAGGGTTGCCCGCATCAGGTGGATTTCGCTGCTCTTGGACTGCTCCGAAATGCCCAGCACCATACGCATTCCTCCCTGGCCTTGCGGCCCGATGCTCAGTCGTTAAACGGCGTCGTCTGGCCCGCCGGCAAGGGGACGTCAAAGCCGTTCAGAAGCAGGGAGATCAGGCTGTAGTAGCCCACCAGGGCGATCAACTCGAACACCCCTGCCTCGCCGAAGCGCTGTACGGCATTGGCGTACGTCGCATCCGTCAGCCGCTGTGTCCGGTACAGCTCGCTGGCCGCGTCATAGGCTGCGGCTTCGTCATCGTTGCTGAAATCGGGGCAGTCGCCGCGCTTGATCGCCGCGATGACCGCTTCCGACACGCCAGCCTGTTTGGCCAGCCGCTCGTGCGCCCACCACTCGAATTGCGCCCGCCAGTGGCTGCCGACCACTAGCGTGGCCACTTCAATGACGTTGCGCGACAGCGAAATGTCGAACCGCAGCGCTTCGCCCAACCGCTGCACGCGGTCGCCGACGTGCGGGTTGAGCAGCATGGCGTTGAACGGTCCGATCAGGGCGCCGTCCTCGCCGCGCATGCCGGGGCCGCGCTTGCCGCCCAAAATCGCCTCGTAGAGCGCCCGCTGTTCATCTGACATGGCTTCGGGTTGGACTGGGGTAACACGGGGCATGGCATCTCCTAAAGTCGCATCAGGATTGGGAAGGATATAAACCACAACAGGAACCGTTCGCAGGGTTCATAGCATACAACGCGACTGCTTGTAAAACTGCCCGCGTTGCGGTCTTCTCCCCCATCCGCGAGGAAGGGGCTGGGGAGAGGGGTCAATCCAAAACGGGGCACTTGCGCGTCGGTCGAGAAATAGACATGCGCCAAAACCGTCGTTACACTGCGAGCCACACGATGAAACAGTCTCCGCTCGGAGACCGGGACCGGCGATGACGATGGATGCGAGGAGAGCCGAAATGGGGCAGCGCTTGGAGGTCGTTGAGTACACCGACGTGATGTGTTCGTGGGCCTGGGGATCGGAACCGAAACTGCGGCTGCTGCGCTGGCGCTACGAGGACCGCTGCGACTGGCGGCTGGTGATGGGCGGCCTGGTGGCCGATTTGACCAAGAAGCCGAATTGGGATCCGGTCGGCCGTGCGCCTCGGTTGTCGGAATACTGGTCCGTGGTGGCTGGTCATACCGGCAGCCCATACCCGGTATCGCTCAGCTGGACGCCCGGCGGCAGCGAGGCTGCCGGCATCGGATTTTGCGCCGCCCGCCTGCAGGGAGAAGCCATCGCGCGTGACGCCCTGCGCCGCATGCGGGAAGCGGTGTTTGTCTTCGGCTGCCCGCCTGACACTCCCGAGCGCGTCATCGACGCCGTCCGCGACACCCCAGGGCTTGACCGCGAGCGTTTCGCCCGCGACCTCGCCGGCCAGGAAGCCCGCGACGCCTATCGCCGGGATTGTGAGGAAACCCGCCGTCCCAACGATTACGTCCGGCACCTTGAAGGCGACTGGCCCGGTATCGGCAACCTGAAGCAGACTGACGGCCTCGACCGCTACGCCTTCCCGACCCTGCTGTTTCGCGGTCCCGGCGGTGAGCACACCGTCCCCGGCTGGTGTGACTTCGAGGATTACATCAAAGCCATGGAGCATGCCGTGCCCGGCTCGACCGCCGCGCCGCGTCCCGACCCCACCCCCGCCGAGCTTATCGACCGCTGGCCGCTGGTTACCGAGCGCGAACTCGAAACCTTCTGCGGCCCTGGCAGCCAACCGCCTGTTGGTGTCAAGACCTACGACTGGGGCAAAGGTGTTGTGTACATTCGCCCCGAGTTTTACCCGTCGATCTGAACCGATTGATCCGGCGCAGGGTTTTCTTTGTCGAGGCGTATCGGAGCAATGCTGTGGACTGTGTGTCGGTGTCCCACCCAGGCCGCCAAAACGCTCCTAAATCCAATTCCGCGTCCCACCATGCCTGCCTTAATTCCCGGGAATGCTTCCTTCCGGTGGGGCGCATAAGCTCGATCCCGGGCCGTTTGCGGTTCGGCCAATGTTTATGCGGGTTTCAGCCAATGGCAAAGTTTACATATTGGGGCCTTATGCGAAGTTGGGCGCGGCTGACAGGGATGACGACATCAGCTTAAACATTACTTCGATCAAGAGCTTCGTTGTAACCTCCATTCCTTTGCTCTTGATCTGTTTCCATGCCTCGGCCCAGTACTTGCTACGAGACCCGCGGACATATTCGCTGCCTTTGGCTGTAAGCCCTGAGATGAAACCGAAGACGAACACCGTACCGTCCATCATTGGGTTTTCCCGGATGTCTACTATGAGAAGCCCGTTTTCTTTGGCACACATCACATGGTATTCGAGGCGAGAGAGTTCATCATTGGGGAATGCTTCTGTGAGGTCGTCCTCCACCATTTTGTTGGCGGGGAACGTCACATCCTCTTGGGCAAAGTACTCAAGTATCTGACGTGTAAGGTTCGGGTCTTCAATCATCTCTCCAAAGTCTCCTAAACGTGACAGAGTAGGCACGGGCGACATACGGCACCCTGTAAGGCAAGGGGAGAGGAACAGATCATGAAACGAGGGTCAAGGGGGAATTTGCCCTTTTCATTTTCCGACCTGTTCATCTTCTTGACGCTCGGTGGCGTTGGCTTTCTCGGGTGGGCTGGCTGGACGATATGGAAATGGGGACAAAGACAACCCATGACCGAGTAAGAGCTCGACGCGGCAGTGGAAGAACTGATACGCAAGGCTGGATGGCAAGCCGCCTTTCGGAATGATCTGCTTGACGTTCTGGTCATCGTCGGGGGGCTCGGAGTCGGTGTCTTCCTTGTGTGGTTTGTCTGGACGGTCGGAAGGCGTATTTGGAAAGCGTTAAAAAGGGCTGCGGGTGAATAACGGAAATTGCCAGCCACGCCTCCGGAACGCATCCGAAGGCGACATATAAGGGCTTATCGGGTGCGCCGTGAAAGGCGCCATTCTTCAGCGGGTGCGAATCCCGTCCGGCAACTGTCGCTCCAGCCGGTAGCAGTCGGAGCGGATGATGGAGGTAACGATATCGTCTGAAGCACTCCGGTGGAACGGGCCGCCCAGGGCGGCTTAGCGACCATGCGGGCCGTAACGTGAGTGAACGCCGAGCAGGCCTCGAAAGCCATAATGCGGAAGCCGACCCGCCCTGATAACGGGGAAGGCTGCTACCCGTCGGGAAGCGAGCGACGCAAGCACCGACGGGTTCCGCCGGGGTATTGGCCGGCAGCACGCATGGAACAGGGGAATGGACACAACACGGGAAGCCCTGGCTGGTGGCGTGGCACGCGCCAACCGACAGCCCGTGAGGGCCGAGTCGGGCCGGCAGGGTGGCGGAGAGGCTCGTAGTACCGGTGAAGTCGGGTAATGCCGGAAGGAAGCTCCGAGCCTGCGGTTTTACTCTCTGAGCGACAAGGTGTGGCGCGAAGACGTGCTTGCGGTCGCCTGGCAGGTAGTCCGTCGCAACGGCGGCGCTGCTGGTGTTGACGGCGAGACGGGAAGGGGCCGTTGGGCATCCCGTGTCTGGGGACCGGGGTGGCGCAGACGGCGGCGATGTTCGAGACCGGCAGCGGCCAGATTCCGCACGCGGAGTATGCCCGCCGCGTGAGTGACGGGCGAGGAAGGTGAGATGGCGGTTGTGGGGACTGGTGAGAACCTAACAGCCTCAGCGAAAGTTCAGCGATTCCAGACGGCGCTACATGCGAAAGCGAAGGAAGCTCCGAGCCTGCGGTTTTACTCTCTGAGCGACAAGGTGTGGCGCGAAGACGTGCTTGCGGTCGCCTGGCAGGTAGTCCGTCGCAACGGCGGCGCTGCTGGTGTTGACGGCGAGACGGTGGCGGACATCGAGGCGTTCGGGGTGGATCGATGGCTGGGAGTACTGGCGCGAGACCTGAAGGCGGGGACCTACCGACCGAGAGCGCGGCAGGTTCTCATCGCGAAGGTAAATTCCGGCCGTTGGGCATCCCGTCTGCGGGACCGGGGTCGCAGACGATGTTGGTGTTGTCGCCGATCTTCGAGGCCGAAGCAACCGGAGCAGTATGCCTACCGGTCGGGCCGGAACGCGCACGATGCAGTCCGTGTGCACCGGCTGCTGAACGCAGGCCACCGGGAGGTGGTGGATGCCGACCTGTCGGACTACTTCGCCAGGACGCGGAGGTGATGCGGTCCATCGCCCGCCGCGTGAGTGACGGGCGACTGTTGGGTTGGATCAAGGCGTGGCTGGAGATGGCGGTTGTGGAGGACGACGGTCACGGTAGCCGCCGCCGCACAAATCGGGCGCGGTCGAGCGGAGAGGGACCCCGAAGGGGCACCGATTTGCAACCGGAGCAGTATGCCTACCGGTCGGGCCGGAACGCGCACGATGCAGTCAGGCGTGTGCACCGGCTGCTGAACGCAGGCCACCGGGAGGTGGTGGATGCCGACCTGTCGGACTACTTCGGCCAGATTCCGCGCCGCGCCGCACGGAGTTGATGCGGTCCATCGCCCGCCGCGTGAGTGACGGGCGACTGTTGGGTTGGATCAAGGCGTGGCTGGAGATGGCGGTTGTGGAGGACGACGGTCATCGGTAGCCGCCGCCGCACAAATCGGGCGCGGTGCGAGCGGAGAGGGACCCCGCAAGGGGCACCGATCTCGCCGCTTCTCAGCAACATCTACATGCGTCGTTTCATCGTGGGCTGGAAGGTGCTGGGCTATGCCCGGCGCTTCAAGGCAGAGATCGTCAACTATGCGGATGACTTCGTGGTGCTCGGCAAAGCGCCGGCGGCAGAGATACTGGCGGCGGTCGAAGTTCTGATGAAGTGTCTGAAGTTGGCGATCAATGTTGAGAAGACCCGTTGCTGCCGGGTGCCGGAGGAGGCGATTGAGTTCCTCGGCTACCGGATTGGACGCAACTACCGTCGGGATACGGGCCGTGCCTACATTGGCACCCGCCCGAGTGCGGCGAGCGTCCGGAGCATCTGCCGTCGTGTGAGCAAGTTGACGATGCCGTGTAACGAGCTGCTGTCGCCAGAGGTTGTGGTGGAGCGCCTGAACCGGCTTCTGACCGGATGGGCGAACTACTTCATCCTGGGGCAGATCGGCCCAGCTTACAAGGCGATTGATCGGCATGCCAAACGGCGGCTGCGCCGGTGGCTCTGTCGTAAGCACAAGGTGCGGCCAGGGAACTATGTGTCACCGGGCCGTAGTGCAAACGCTTCCCGGACAAGCGACTGTGGCAGGAGTACGGTCTCACGCGCCTTAGATCGCGAGCGGCAAGCCTTCCGTGGGCGAAGGCATGATCTCGTCCGAGAGCCGGATGCGGGAGATCTGCACGTCCGGTTCGATGAGCGGCGACTGGAAACGGGGTTATGGCATGGAGTGAGGCACCGGCATAGCGAAAGCCGCCGGGAACAGCTACCCCCATCCGCCTACCGCTACCGCGCCAGTTGCCGACTCTACAAGTTGAGTGGAGGATGCAGAAGAGCCACTTAAGCCTTGCCGCCTGTAGCACACGATATAGGCGACCATTTATGTAGGCAACTGAAAACCGATTGGATTGGCGTCAATCATATCTACGGCGTGTTTGATGTTGAATGCAACCACGATTCCAGGGTTATCTTGAACATATCCAAGCGGATTTCCTTGAGGATCAGTTATCGGGGTGCCTGTGTGGTCCACAACCGGCAGCCAGTTTCGCCAGTTTTTCGATATTGGGAAGCATGAGACGATACCGGCCACATGTAACTCGGCATTGGGTTTCGCATGCGGCTCAAACACCACCGGGCCACCACTAAACCCCTTATTGCCGTGCGCATCCAAGAAAATCCGTTTTACATCCCCGTCGAAGTCCAGCGCACTAATGATCCCAGCCTTTACAAAAGGTAATGGGATTCCCCGATTCCCAGATGTTCGCTTGCCTCCGCTGTCCCAACCAAAGGGGTATCCCAGAAATTGGACAGGCTGACCGTAAAAGAGGTTCGCTGCCGATGGAACCAGCGGAAGTGAAGGAGAGAGCTGAACGGAACATGCAAGAACGGCCACATCCACTTCGCCCTTACCGACTCCTACGACATCGACGACGAGGTCGCCCCAGGCATTTTTATAAAAAATCTTAATGACATCACCTGATTTAATCCCATCTACGACATGATAGGCCGTAACCAGATACTGCTTAGAGCCATGATCGACGGTAAAACCCGTACCTGTCGAGTTTTTCCATCGTATGTGAAATGTTCGCTGAATTATATTGCTGGTAGTCAACATAACCTCAACTCCAAGTGAAAGAGATGATACGCGGGCCGACAGCCAAAGAGGGCGTAGCCAAACCTATCCAGTTAACATAACTGGCCTTATCCGAAGTTGCCTGCCACGGCTGTTAGTGGCGCTCTAACGTCCGTAGCGGCGGCGTCTCCCTCGGAGTTGAAGTGTTGGGTGCCGAGCTCAGCCCCGACACGACCATCACCAGCAATTGGTTCGTCTGCATAGTTCATCGTCGTGCGGGTCGCTATGGATCTACGCTTCGGCGCTCCCGACGAGGCAGCCGTGCACGGGTGAGGCTGCCACTCGCCGGCTAACGGATTTCAATCATCATCACGCCACGCGGTAACGCGACAACACGTCCAGATCGATCTCCAGCCCCAGCCCCGGCCCTTGGGGCACGGCAAACATGCCGTCCACGACCTGCGGCTCCTCGGTGAACACGCTGGCTTCCTGCGGCGCGTAAAGCACCTCCAGCCACGGCGCGTGCGGCGTGGCCGCCACCAGGTGCGCGGTGGCAAGCAGGCCGGGACCGAAGTACGGCGAATGCGACGCCACCTGGATATTGCGGGCCTCTGCCAACGCCGCCACCTTGCGCCACTCGCTGACGCCGCCCACCTTTGTGACGCTCGGTTGAACAAAGGATGCGCAGCCGGTTTCCATCATGTGTTGAAACTGGTACACCGTGCAGGCGTTCTCGCCGGTGGCAATCGGCGTCTCGCTGGCCTGCCCGAGATGCGCCAGCGCCTCGAAATCCTCCGGCGGCCAGATGGGTTCTTCCAGCCAATAGAGATTGTAGGGAATGCATTGCATGGCGATATCCAGCGCCTCGTCCGGCGTCCAGGCGCAATTGACGTCCAGCATCAGCAGAATGTCCTCGCCCGCCGCCTCGCGCGCCACGTGCACGCTTTCCACGTCCACCTGGTGCAATTTGATGGCGTCATAGCCTTCATCCCGCGCCTCCGCTACCGCCTCGGATACGTGCTCCGGCGCCCCATAGCGAACCAGGCTGGCATAGGCCGGCACGTCGGCGGCCTCGGCGCCGCCGAACAGGCGGTACAACGGCAAGCCGGCGCTCTTCCCGGCCAGGTCCCACAGTGCGATGTCCACCCCGCTGATGGCAAAATTGGTGACACCGTAACGTCCGAACAGGTGGGTGTGGCGGAACATGCGGTCCTGCAGCGCGGTGATCTGGGTGGCGTCGGCGCCGACGAGCATGGGTTTGAGAATCTCGCTCACCACCGAGGCGGTGGCCTGCGGCACGCCGTACCCGAACGCCTCGCCGTATCCCGTCAAGCCCGCATCGGTATGCACGGAAATAATCACTTGGTTGAAATTTCCCCACGTCCACGGCATTTTCTGTTTGCCGGGCGCCATGGGAATGGCCAATACGTGGGCTTGCACGTCGGTAATGTTCATGGTGGTCTCCTGTAGTTGGGCGCCACGGCCCAGGACTCTTGTGGAATCGTGAATGTGCTATGATACGCAGCCGCTGAAAAGGGCTGCGGCCATCTCTTATCCGCTCCGTTGACCGGGAGCGAAACCATTGCTTGCCGCCATTATGGAAAGCCAACTCTGATGCTGCAGACAGAGGCTTGCTCGTTGCTCGACACCGCCTGCGAAATGGCCCCTAAAATTCGCGCCTGCGCCGACGAGATCGACGCCAACCGGGAGTTGCCGCGGCCGCTCTTCGAGGCGCTGGCGGACGCCGGGCTGTTCCACATGGCCCTGCCGCGCGCCTTGGGATGCGCTGAGCTCGATCTGCCTACCTACATCCGGGTCATCGAAGAACTTGGCAAGGCCGACGCCAGCACCGGCTGGGTTGTCAACCAGGGTGGCATCTTTGCGACCTTTTCGGCCCGCATGCCCCGTGAGGTGGCGCGCTCGATCTGGATCGACACGCCGCGCAGCGTCGTTTCCAACACGCCGGCGCCGACGGCACAGGCTGTCGTGGTACCGGGAGGGTACCGCGTGACCGGCAACCAGGGCTTCAGCACCGGTTGCAAGCACGCCTCCTGGGTGGCGCCGCACGCCCTCATCGTTGAAGACGGACAGCCCCGGCAACTCGAAAACGGCCAGCCGGAAACGCGCTACCTGTTCGTGCCGGTTGACGACGTGGAATTGCTCGATACGTGGGACGTACGCGGCCTGCGCGGCACCGGAACGCACCATTTCGCCGTGCGGGATGTCTTTGTTCCCAAGGAGTTGAGCGTCCTCGCCGCCACCGCCCCGATTCTCGAAAACGGCCCCCTATACCAAATCCCGCGCACCCTGATGTTCGCCTCGGGCGATGCTGCGGTGGCGCTGGGCTTGGCGCGTGCCTGCCTTTCCGTGTTCATCGAATTGGCGGGAACAAAAACGCCGCGCGCCGTCGAGGGGCTGCTGCGCGACCAGCCGATGGTGCAGGCGGATGTCGGTCACGCCGATGCCAACCTGCGGGCCGGGCACGGCCTGCTGACCGAAACGGTGCGAACCGCTTGGGACGAGGTGAATACCACGGGGGCAATGAGCATGGACCAGCGGGCTGCCCTGCGCATCGCTACGACGCACGCCATCCGCTTAGCCGTGCAGGTGATCGACACGATTTACAATGCCGCCGGGACGACCGCTATCTACGGCGCCCACTTCATCCAGCGCGCCTTTCAGGACATCCACGTAATCAGCCAGCACACCCAGGCCCGCCGCGGTCTTTACGAACTGGTCGGACGGCACTTGATGGGCCTGCCCGTTGACACCTCAAAACTTTGAACCCGCCACTACACACAAACCGGTCATTTCGGCTCGACCCCGGATCAAGTCCGGGGCAGGCTCTGGAATCCCACGACATCGTCCGAAAGAGACACCCGGACTCCGGCTTGCGCCGGAGTGACGGTTAAGGTGATGTGATTACCAAGCGTGTTCCCGCCCGTCCCAAGTCAAGAAGCACCCGTGCTCGGCTGCCGTCAGGGAGGCAATGACCCGCCGCATAGCGGTAACGCTTTCCTCCACGGAAAGCGTTGCACCGCGCCCGCCCATGTCGGTGCGGACCCAGCCGGGATGCATGACGATGGCGATCAAGCCCTCAGCCCCCCACGTCGGCGCCAGTTCGCGGAACCGGTCGTTCAGCGCCGCCTTGGATTCGCCATACGTGCCGAGGCGGCGCTTGCTGCCATAACGCGCTCCAAGTTGGCTTGTCATCAAAACAATTTTCTTCTCACGGCTGCGCCGTACTACATCCAGCAGGGCTAGGGCTACGCGAATCGGCGCCTCGGCGTTGATCGCCATGACCTCCTCGGAGCTCAGACCCCGGTCCATGACGCCGGCGTTATGGATCAGAAGATCGATGCCTTCGCATGCAACGGCAGCGGCCAGGACGGCGGTCTGGTCGGGCCGCCGCACGTCAAGCTCGTGCAGCACCACGTCGCCGACCAGTTGGCCCAAGGCGCCGGGGCGGTCCGGGGTGCGAGTCGTGGCGTGGACGCGCCAGCCGTCGGCGGCATATTGGCCCGCCAACTCCAGCCCGATGCCGCGACTCGCACCGATGATCATCACGGTGCCCGTCATGCGCGGCCCTACGTGACTTCAAGGGTGGGATTGCGGAGCGGAGCGGCAAACTGCGTGTCGTCCAAGGAAATAGCGTCTTTCTGGTAGATCTGGATGCGGTACGATTCATAATCGGCGATGAACAGCCGGAACTCGTCGTCGATGCGCACCGAGCGCGGGTGCCTCAGAAACTGCTCCTGCTCCAGCTTACCGACTTCTCGCAGACGGTTGGAGACCGCGTTGGTCAGCATGTAGCTGCGAGCGACTCGGGACAGCGAGGCGTTGCCGTGGAAGCTCCACACGTAATGCCCCTCGGCGTTGAACATCTGTACGCGGTTGTTGCCCCAGTCGGCCACGTAAATGTCGCCGTGGGCGTCCACCGCGATACCCGTCGGCCGGTCGAATTCGCCCTCATCGCTACCCGGCCTGCCGACGGTTTGCTTGAACTCACCACTGCCGGAAAACACCTGGTAGCGGTTGTTGCCCCAATCGGCCACGTAGATGTCGCCCAGCTCGTCCACGTGCACGCCCCACGGCAGGTTGAACTGCCCCGGCTCTGAACCGTGTGAGCCGAAGCCGTCCAGGTACTTGCCATCGGCGGTGAACCTTTGCACGCGGTGGTTGCGGGAATCGACCACGACCATGTTGCTGTCGCCGTCGAAGGCGATGCCGGTCGGCCCGTCCAACTCGCCCCTGCTGGTGCCCTCGGTGCCCCATTTTCCCGAGAATTCGCCATCCTGGCTGAACCGTGTGATGCGGTGGGTTGCTTCATCGCTGACGTAGAGGTCGCCATGGCCGTTGGTGATGACCTGAACCGGCCAGATGAACTGCCCGTCGTCGGACCCGTAGCCGCCGATCTGCTTCAGGTCATCGGTTTGCTGTTCCATGTCCTCCATGGGCCAGACACGAATCAGCGTCACACCCTCCGAGCGGCACAAAATGTAGGCCGTGTCATCCCCGAAGGCGATATCCGTCGGGAAGTTGGTGATGCGGCGCATGCCGAGGGTCTTCAGATACGGATATCCTGCTCTCAGTAATCCATGTGGGCGTGTCATAAGTCGCTCTCCCTGCTGCCGCCGGCTTGGGCTAGCAAGCTTTGAAAGGCGTCAGTTGCTCGAACGTGCCCTTGACGATCGGCTTGGCCTCGACACCCATCCATTGTTCAAGCACCGTCCCATAAATGCCGCGGAAATCGATCGTGTGCTTCAGGTCCTCACGGTGTTCCCAGTCGGCGGGATCGAGCGACGGGTATTCCGCGTACAGACCGCCCTGCACTTGATTGCCGAACAGGAAGGCGCCGCCGCCGGAGCCGTGATCGGTGCCGCTGCCGTTGTCGCGCATGCGGCGGCCGAATTCCGTGAACACCAGCATGGTGACGTCGTCCGCGGCGTCATGCTCTTCCAGGTCATCGAAGAAATCCGAGATGGCGCCGGAGAGATCTTGCAGCAGCTTGGGGTGGCTCGGCATCTCGTTGGCGTGCGTATCGTAGCCGCCGTGCGCCGTGTAGAAGATGCGGGTGCCGAGGCCCGCCAGATGGATGCGGGCCGCGTCGCGGAGATTCTTGGCGATGACGTTGTCGGCATACTCGACCGTGGATTTATACTTGCCGGCCACGTCGGCCAGCAGGTCGGCGCCCTTGAGAATGTCGATGCCCGTCTTGCCGATGTATTCCGACACCGGGCCGGTGCCGATGGCTTGGCCGTATATGTTCTCAAATGCCGCGAGGGCCTTGCCGCGCAGCGCTTCCTTTTCCAGCCGGTTCATGACGCCGTAGCTTTCCAGGTCGCCGACCGAGGTGACCGGCACGCCAGTGACGGCCATGGCGCGCGGCAGGCCCATGCCGACGTTGACGCCGGTCAACACATTGTCAGCCTGCGGATCCAATTCCCGCACGGCCAGTCCGACCCAGCCTTCGTTACCCACTCTGTCGGGCTCGCAGGTGTGCCAGATATCCATGCCGCGAAAGTGCGAGCGGTTCGAGTTCGGGTAGCCGATCCCCTGAATGATCGCCATCTTGCCTTCGTCATAGAGCCGTTTCAGCGGCGCCGCATGGGTGTTGATTCCCAGTGTGTCGTTGATCGGCAGCACCTGATCCGGCTGAATGACGATCTTCTTGCGAGCGTCGTAGTAGTGCTCGTTGGTATACGGCACCAGGGTGTTCATGAAGTCGTTGCCGCCGGTCAATTGTACGATGACCAACGTGTTCTCGGCTTTATTCGCACTCATATCTTTCCCTTTCTTCATCAGGCGAACTGATAGTCAACGGTAGAGGCTGCCATTTGCAGTAGATTGTGGACGCCGGCACGATCCTGCCCGCTGTCTTCCATGCCCTGGAGCTCCTCGGTGTAGGCCGTCAACGCCGCGAAGGTCTTATCGCTGACCTTGACGCCGCCCAGCAGATCGAGGCAGCGTTCCACCACCCGGCCGGGTTCGCCGTCCAGGCTGCCGGCGCGGGCCACGATGTCCTGGACGCCCGGCTTGGAGCCGTCGGCGAACTGCCGTTCAACGAAGCCGACTCTTTCGCTCAGGGTGCCGGAATCGATCCACTCGTGCCCCGTATGCCAGCCCTCGACGGTCGGCGGATTGAGTAGCCGTTGGCCCATGATGGCCATGGTGCCCTCGTACAGCGAGCCGTTCAGCGTCGTGACCCCAAACTCGTGCAGGCCGGGTGTCGGCGTCTGGAATTCGCCCGTCTGTTTCAGCACACCCGCCACCAGCTCGGTCGGGCTTTTCACCTTACGCAAGTCGATGGCCTGCTTGAAATAGTCCGCGTTGAACAGCGCCCCGAGGATGGCGCGCATGTCGCCCTGGGTGTCCAAGAAAATGCCCGACAGATGCTCAAGGGCCGCCTCGTTCTTGGCCGGCACCGTTGCCCAGGACGGTACCTGCACCTCGTCTTCGACGAAGAAATTGTAGAGGTGGCGGCATATGAATCGTGCCGCGGCAGGCTGTTTGACGATGATGTCGATGATGTCGTCGCCGTTGAAATTCCCGGTCTCGCCAAGGAACGTCTTCGGGCCGTCGTCGTGGTCTTCGGGGATGAATTCGAACTCAGCGGGGTAGTGGCCGACCGGGTACAGCGACAGTGGCTGCCGGAAGGTCCAGCCGGTGAAGGCGCGCGAGGCGTTTTTGATGTCGTCCTCGGTGTAGTTGCCAACGCCCATGGAGAACAGTTCCAGCAGTTCCCTGCCGTAGTTCTCGTTGATTTCGTTCTTGTGGTTTTCGTTGTTGTCGAGCCAGAAAATCATGGCGGGGTCGCGCGACAGTTCCAGCAGGATGGTTCGCATGTCCGTCATGGCGACACTGCGGAACATGTCAATCTGCCGGTAGATGGAGGGCCCGTGCTCGCTCTTGCCCCAGGCAACGGGAAAGATGTGGTGCAGGAAAAGCGCCATCTTCTCCTCCAAGGGCCGCTGCGTGTTGACCATGCGGTACAGCCACTTGCCAACGTGGATGGCAACCAGCTCGCCGCCGTAGTAGCGGTCCACGAGGGAAGTGTCCATGGCGGGAACGCGCTCGGGATGAATGAGATCGTCAACGATTTCTTCGTAGGTCTTGTCTCTCGTGAGGATATCGAGTTCGGCCGGCGTAGCGCCGAATCCGGCACGCCGCATCAGGTGGGCTACCAATGAACGAACAGATTTCATCTGCGACCTTCCTCCGTTCAGAGTCCGACGATGAATCGGAACTGGGGTGGTTGAGAGGGCTGCAACTCGTTAATTAAAGCCGATTAACCAACGGCGCATTATACCGGGAGTAATCCGCGAAATTCAACGCCGCCAAATGACCTAACCGGCGGACTCCATCACGCTGAACACCGAGACGCGGAACCGTACCGAAAGCAGTTGCCGGTTATCACGGATGGGGTTGACCTGCAGGCGTTTGACCCTCAAAACCTGCTGTGACCTTTCCACCCGGTGGAGGTATTGGATGAGGTGCTCCAGGGTGACGCCCTCCATTCTGATCTCTACCGAGTCTTCCTTGTAGACGCTGTTCGGCGGGCTGGCAACGGTGTTTATGGATTGAATTTTATCCTGGATGCCGATCTGTTCGGCCACTTGCTCCAGGTGCGAAAAAATCGCCACGTTCTTCTTCTGTCGCCTCAACTGTGCGTCGATTCGGCCAATAACCTGCTTCTGGTGCTGGTAATCGTCGCGCAGAGTCTGCAACTCCCCGAACTGGCGGCTGGCGGCAGCGAGCCGGCGGTCCAAGTTGGTGGCGCGCGCCAGGATGGGATCAATGACGAAGGTGAACAGCACTACCACCAGAACCAGAATACCCGCGCCGATCACGAAAATCTGTTCGCGCCGCTGCAGCATGTGAAAGTAGTTCATGGCGTTCCTTCCAGGCCGCTCGCCGCACGCAGGCTGAGCTTGAATTGCACCGTATTGTTTGCCCCTTGCCGGGTGTTGTCGATCGTTACGTCGCTCAGGAGGGCCGAGGCGGCAAAGGCGCTTTGCAGCTTGACCACGTTGGCGTAGGACGCCGTGCTGGCGCTCAGCTCGATCATGGCGCCGTTGATGTTCAGGTTGTCGACCTCGACCCCCAGCGATGCCGGCACGCGGGCGCTTAGCTCGCGCAGGATCTGAAGCCCGGGAAGCTGCGCCCCCGTCAGGCCGCCGAAAGCTCGCAGGCGCCTGTCGAGATCGCGCATTTTCTCACGCACCTGCGCCACCGGCTGCACCATGCGTGTGCCCGGCAGCACATTGCTGAAAACCTCGGCGATGCCGCCCTGCAACTGCGCCAGGCGCCGGGCCTTGTAGTGGTTCTGCAAATACAGGTTGCCCAATCCCAGACCGCCAACGGCGAACGCCAGAACACCCAGGGCAATGAGCTTGCCGCGCAGTTCGCGCAGGTTGCTGTGCGGCGCAAACGCTCCCCGACGCAGATTCAGCCCCCGAGCCTGGCGATGCAGGCCCCGCAATGCCACGCCGAGCGCGATTGCCTGACAGGCCGCGTCGGGCGACGTGCCGCCGCCATTGGCCGGTTTGTAGCCCGGCGCCTCAAGCCGCCACACCTGCGTCCGCGTGCCGGTGGCCTCGTGAAGGGCGGCCGCCAACCCTCCCAGTTGCTCGCGGTCTGCGCCGAACAGCAGCAGCAGGTCCGGCTCGTAAGTCAATTGCACGGTATGCTCGCAGGCGTAAAGCGTATGCTGCAACTGCTTGCCCAGTCTTTGCGCGTCCGGTACGTCGCCGTTGTCAGCCGGCATGCCCTGAGCCAGGCTGCGTGCAAAAATCGGCACACCGTCTTGCAGCAGGGTCAGCAGCGTTCTCTCCGGGTGTACGTACATGAGGGCCGTCTTGCCCGGCATACCGCTGCCGCCCAGCACGGCGGCATTGGCCAGGCTGAACACGTCGAGGTCGAGCACATTAGGCGCCAGACCAGCGCTGTTGAGCAAGGCCAAGCACCCCGCAATCTCCTGTTTGGGCATGCCCGCCACTAGCACCTGCGTCTGTTGCGGGACTTGCTGCACCGGCAGCGGGCGAAAATCCACCACCACGTCTTCCGGCTCGAAGGGCATGTGCTCGTCCAGCGCGAAGGTAATCATCTGGCGAATACGTCGCAGGTCGCGGAACGGCAGCGCCAGGTTGCGCAGGATGGCGTGGTGCGCCGGCAGCGACGCCAGCACCGTGTCGCCCCGCAGGCCGTGCGTCTCCACCAGTTGCTGCACCGTCTCGCGCTGCAGCCTGCTCTGCTCCTCCGGGTCGTCGTGCGCCGGCAAGGGCTGGCGCAACGCCAGCGTAACGTCGTACGCCCTGCTGTATCCCGTCAGCCGTACCGCCGAAATGTGATTTTCCTCAAGCGCAATGCCGAGCACCTGTTGTGGCATGAGCGTGTGCCTTCACCAAGCCGCCGCGCGCCTCAGCGGATCGTCGTATTGAGTTCGAAAATAGGTAGCAAAACCGCTAGCATGATGCCGAACACCACAACCGCCATGAGCACGATGATGACCGGTTCCACCAGCGAGGTCAGCCCCTCGACGCTCGAACGCACCTCGTTGTCGTAATTGTCGGCGACCCGTAACAGCATCTCCTCGAGCCGCCCCGTCTTCTCGCCGACCGAAACCATGTGCGACACCAGCGGCGGGAAATACCCGCTGGCCTGTAGCGGCGCGGCGATCGTGGCGCCCTCCCGGATTTCCTCCTGGGCGCGCCGGATGGCGTCCGAAAGCACCGTGTTGTCGACCACGGCACGAGCGATCTCCAAAGAATCGAGCAGCGGGATGTCGCTGTGCAGCAGCATGCCCAAGGTGCGCGTGAAGCGCGACATGGCCATGCGCAGAGCCAGCTTGCCGACGAGCGGGGCGCGTATCTTCCAGAGATCGAACCGCCGCGCGCCGCGCGCCGTGCGCCGGTACCGTTGCACGGCCAGAATCATGCCGAACGCCGCCAGAGCGATGATCCACCAGTACGCTTTGAGAAAGTCGCTGACTGCGATGAGGATGCGAGTCGGCAGGGGCAGTGTCGCGCTCATGTGACCGAAAATCATGGTCACGGTGGGCACGACGTAGGTAAGTAGCGCCAATAGCACCAAGCCGCCGATGACCAGCATGAAGAGGGGATAGTACATCTTGGCGGTGATCTGATTGCGGGTGTCGAGTTGCCGCTCGGTCAAATCCGCCAGCCACAGCATAACCACCGACAGGGTACCGCTGGTTTCGCCGGCGCGCGCCATGTTGACAAACAGACTCGAAAAAACTCTCGGGTGCTGCCGCAGTGCAGCTGCCAGACTGTTGCCCTCGTTGATGCTCTCGCGTACCTGGATGAGCGTTTTCTGCAACGGCCGGCTATCCGTCTGCTCGATCAGCGCCGTCAACGCCTCGACCACGGTCAGGTTGGCCGCCATCAAGGTGGCAAACTGGCGCGTCATCACCGTCAGATCCTGCGGCCGCACCCGTCGCAGCAGTGAGAGGCCCGACAGGTTGCGCCCGCCGCCGTGGGCCTCAGCCTCGGCGGTCTCCAGAATGTCGGTGGCGAAAAGACCCGACTGCCGCAACTTGCCGCGCGCCGCTCGGGGGCTGTCGGCATTGATGACGCCCTTGGTCACTTTGCCGCGTTCGTTCAGCGCACTGTATGTGTATACCGGCATGCCCGTTTACCTTCTGCTATTTTGGCTGCCCGGTCTCAGCCGGAGATCAATCGTTCTCCTGCGTCACCCGCAGAACTTCCTCCGCCGTCGTTCTGCCCGCCAGCACCTTGCGTGCGCCGTCCTGCAGCAACGGGCGCATGCCGCGTTCGATGGCAGCGCTGCGCAGCATGCTGGCGTTGGCCCGCTCCATAACCAGACGGCGGATGGAGTCATCGACCGACAGCAACTCGTAAATGCCGGTGCGCCCCCGGTAGCCGGTGCCGCGGCAGCCTTCGCAGCCGCGGCTGACAAACCATTCCCCGCGCGTGACACCGGCGTCGTCGGACTCCAGACCGAGCTCGCGCAGCGTTTCGCGCTCCGGCCTTCCGGGCTCGCGGCATTGCGGGCACAGCACGCGCACCAAGCGTTGCGCCATCATGGCCAGCACGGAGGAGGAAATGAGAAACGGTTCGATGCCCATGTCCAGCAGCCGCGTCACCGCGCTGGCGGCGTCGTTGGTATGCAGCGTGCTCAGCACCAGGTGCCCGGTGAGTGACGCCTGGATGGCGATTTCCGCGGTCTCGCGGTCGCGGATTTCGCCCACCATGATGACGTCCGGGTCCTGCCGCAGAATGGAGCGCAGGCCGTTGGCGAACGTCAGGTCGATCTTGGGATTGACGTGAATCTGGCCCACGCCGTTGATCTGATACTCGATCGGATCTTCGACGGTAATGATGTTGAGTTGTGACGAATTGATGCGTTGCAAGGTGGCGTAGAGCGTCGTGCTCTTGCCGCTGCCGGTGGGGCCGGTCACCAGAATGATGCCGTGTGAACGATGAATCAGCCGGCTGTAGGCGGGTAGTAAGTCCGCCGAAAAGCCAATCTCCTCGAGCTCAAACAGAGCCCCCGATTTGTCTAACAGCCGCAGCACCAGGCGCTCGCCGAATGCCGTCGGCACCACCGAGACGCGAATGTCGATCTCGCGGTTACGCACCCGGATGGCGATCCTGCCGTCCTGCGGCAGCCGTGTCTCGGCGATGTTGAGATCGGCCATGACCTTGAGGCGCGAGGTGATGCGGGGTTGCAGCGCCTTGGGCGGCGACAGCACCTCGTGCAGCACGCCGTCGATGCGGTACCGCACCTTGAGTGTCCGCTCAAACGGCTCGATATGGATGTCGCTGGCGCGGTCGCGCACCGCCTGCGACAAAATCAGGTTGACGAGCTGGATGATGGGCGCCTCGGCCTCGTGATCGAGGATGTCCTGCGGCCCTTCCAGGTCGTGCGCCAACCGGCCCAGGGTCTCGTCGTCCAGATTCTGGATGACCTTGGCAGCCGTCTGTGAGCCGGTGTCGTAGATGCGGTTCAGGGCGCTGACAATTTCGCGCTCGCTGCTCAACACCGCCTCCACTGGCGCCTTGAGGAGCAGGCTGACGTCGTCGAGCGGCTGCAGATCCAGCGCTCGGCTGATGGCCACCAGCGCGACGCCGTCCTGCATGCGGAGCGGTACCAGCTTGTGCTGCCGTGCGAACACCAGCGGCACGCGATGCATTAGCGACACGTCGAATTCGCTATCGGGCAACTCTTTCCAGTAGGTCAGGCCGAGCTGCCGGCCCTGCGCCCGCAATAGCGCATCGTCGCTGACCATGTGTTGCCGCAGCAGCACTTCGGACAGCGGCAATTGTCGCTGCGCGCTCAACGCCTCGGCGCGCGTCAACTGGTCGGGCGTCAGGTCGCCGGTGTCGATCAGGATATCGGCCAAGGATGTTCGCGGCATGACGGGCGATCTCTCCAGTGCGGCCCTCAGTCGAGCAGCCATTCGAGGTTGTCTTTCGGTTGCCCTTCAAGCAGTTTTTGCTCGATGACCTCGGACTTATCGGACTGCCCTCGTTTGTGTGTCGTCACCCGGTCGATATCCTCGCGTGTGGCAATGATATGCGGGGTCAGGAAGATCAATAAATTGGTCTTCACATTCTGCTTGTTCGTCTGCTTGAAAAGCCCGCCGAGCAGCGGCAGATTGCTCAGAAAAGGTACTCGGGTTTCAGCTTCGTTGCTCGCTTCCTGAATGAGCCCACCGAGCACGATCGTCTGCCCGTCGTCCACGATGACCGTTGTCTTTGTTGAACGTTTGGTCGTCCTCACAGCCCCGACTTCGGCCTCTGAAACAAAACGGGTAATCTCCAGGAACAACTCCGTACGGACCGTACGACCCTGACTGATTTGCGGTGTTATACGCAGCGTAATGCCCGTATCACGGAATTCGAAGCCACGGGTCGTTGAAACAACCCCTCCGGATGGCGTGGCTTGGCTCGAGGTTAAAAAGGGCCGTTCCTCACCCACAATGATTTCGGCCTCTTCATTATCGGTTGTCAGCAAGTTCGGCGTAGCAAGGACGTTGACATTGGTATTACCTTGAAACGCCCGTAAGAGGGCCGGAATATTGAAAACCTGGTTGTTACCGATTTCTATCGTATTACGTAGCGCGCCGATCAGAAAGCCTGCGGTGCCCGCGGCCAGAGGATTGGACGTAAGGGTGTTGAGCACGCCGGTACCGCCGGGACCACTCGATCCGGTTGAGCTGGCGAATACCTGAAAGCCATTGGGTTCATCGATGACACGCCACTCCACTCCGAGCTGGCTGGCCGTATCCAGTGTGACTTCTGCAATCAAGCCTTCGATCAGCACCTGGGCACGGCGAATATCGAGCTTCTGAATAATCTCCTCGATAACCGCATACGTCTCCGGATCAGCGGTGATGACAAGGGAATTGGTCGGCTTATCCGCGGTAATCGTGATGTCCGTGGGCGTCGTGCCGGTAGTGGGGCGTCCGGGCCGCTCCGATCGTCGGGGTTCTCTGTCCGCCTGCGCCTCCTGCATCCGGGCAATTTCGGGCGCCTGCGCCGTCAGCACCAGTGCCAGTTCCTCGGCACTGGCGTGGGACAGGTAATAGACGTGAATTTTGCCGCGCCCGGCGGGTGTCGGGATGTCCAACTTGGCGATGATGTCATCGGCCACCTCCATGTTGGCAGGTGTGGCGATCAGCACCAGGCTGTTCGTCCGCGCGTCTGCGATGATGGTCGGCCCATCGCCGGGGTTCTGCGGCGATTGGTCGCTCCGCTGCCGTCGCCGTCGCCGTCGCTCTCCCTGATCGGACGGCTGCTGCCCCTCGGCAGCGGTGTTGGTCTCCGCCAGACCCTGCAGCGCCGTCTGCAGCGAGCTCGCCAGCTTTCCTGCATCGGCGTGCCGCAGCGGGGTCACCCGGAAAATTTTCGTCGGCGCCTCTATGTCGAGGGCGGCGATGATCTTCTTCAACCGCGCAATGTTGGAGGCCGCCTCGGTGAGAATCAGCGTGTTCGTCGGCATGTATGACAGTAGGCTGCTCTCCTTTGACACCAGTGGCGACAGCAGGCCGCGAATCTGGTTCACGTCCGCGAATTTAAGGGGAATGAGCTGCGTCACAAAAGCGTCGGTACTGACCGGCGAGATGGCTCCTTCTTCATCCGTGGCGGTGGGTATCGGATTGTCCTTGATGTCGGCGGATGGAATGATCTTGATGATAGGCCCCTGCGGTACGACGGTGAAGCCCTGAATATCCAGGATCGACAGAAAAACCTGGTAGGCCTCGTCGAGGCTCACCGGCTCGGGGGCAATGAGCGTGACTTTCCCGCGTACGTTGTCGTCCACCAGAAAATTCTTGCCTGTCAGCTCGCTCATCAACCGGATGACGTTCAGAATATCCACACCGCGGAAGTTCAACTGGATCCTACTATCGCTGTTTTGTGCCTCGGCCCCGGCGGGGACTTCTTCGTCGTCCAGCCGCGCCGCATGGCCCGCATCGAGCCCTGCCAGCACCGCGCCGGTCAATAACAATCCAAGCACGCCGAGCTTGTACGAACGCATGGAATCCTCGTCTTCAGGTCAAATCGCAATCGGCTATCGAATTTCGTACGTGAGGGTGGTGGGGCTGTTACGTCGCAGGATTTCCAGCCGCACGGTGGGCTCGCTCTGAATCACCTGATACGCCTTCAAGGCTTCTTCCGGTGAGTTGATGTCCAGCCCGTTGACCCGCTGCAACACGTCGCCGTTGATCAGGCCGATCCGCTGCAGCAGGCCCGGCCGCAAGCGGCTCAGGCGAAAGCCGCTCGGCTTGCCCTGGATCGAGTGTGGGGTCACGCGCACCTGACGCGAGAGCGTGCCGAGGTCGGCAAATTGTTCCATGATCAAATCCCGATTGACGCGCCAAGTGCCTTGATCCACCCGTACAACGTCGTCATCCCCTGGCTCGTCCACAGCAGCGGCCGAATCTCCGCGCGCATCCGGGCCGTGCGGCGGCGCAGGTCTGCCGTTTGTATCGCCGGTGTGCTCATCGTAATCAAAACACAGCTTCTCGTGCTGCCGACGCGTATCCAGCAACACGCAGTCAGGACGAATGTCGATGATCGCCGCCTGCTGCACCACGTCGCCGACTTGATAGATGTCCTGCGTGCCGCTGCGTTCCAGGTCCTCGATAATGGCGTACTGCTGCGGCGGTAAGTCTCCCGTCACGATGCCGATTAGCCGCAGGCGGCGTTGCGTCGGTTGCACCACTTCCTCGACTGGCTTCACCTCGGCCGCCGGCGCCGGATCGCTCGATGGCGGGTTGGCGTTGAACAGGTTGCGCTCCGAGATGATAGCGTAGTCGGCCAGCGCCATTCGTTGGACCGCAGGCGCTGTGGTACCCGAAATCCGCGCCGGTGGTCGCGCCGATGGCGCGCTGAGCCACATCGTGACGTACCCTTTGGCGATGTCTGCGGTCATCACCGCCGCGCAGGTGACGAGAAGCAGATAAGCGAGCCAGAAGTAACGCTTCAGCATCGTCACGGCTCCAGAAGCTGACGGAATTCCGGCGCGTTGCGCAGCGAGGCGAAATCGCCGTCCGTCCTCGCCCAGTCACGGGCCTCGGGTTCGATAGCCACGGCCTGCTGCAGGTAGGCCACGGCGCTTTCCAAGTTGCCGGCGCGCGCGTGCACGCAAGCCAGGTTGTAGTGGGCCAGGCTGTAGGCATCGTCCAGCCGCAACACTTCCTGGAAGGCCGCGGTGGCGCGGTCGTCCAGGGTGAGTTGCATGTAGGTGCTTCCGAGATTGTTGCGGGCTTTGACGTCGAGCGGGTCGAGCGCCAGGGCGGCTTGATACATGTCGACGGCGCGTTGGTACTTGCCTTGGCGGTAGAGGGCATTGCCGCGGGCGGTGTAGTCGGCGGCGGTGACCGGTGGGCTGGGACGCCGTGCAAGAGCGATTGGGACGGGGCGGGTCGGGGCGACGCTGGCAGTCCTTGGCAGGCCCGGTTGCATCGTGGGAAGGGGATTGACGATCTGGCGCGCGGGCTTGAAACTCATCCCTGCTTCCTTCGCTGGCTTTCCCGGCTCCGGTTGTGAAATCGGATCGGCGACGGATGGGGTGGACTTGAAAACGGTTCCGATCTGTGCCGTTGGGCTGACAAGCCAAGCGTGCAGCGCGGCACCGAGGCTCAAGGCAAACACGGCTGCCGTGACGACCCACAACGCTTTGCCGCGCCGGCGGGGTGCCTCGGCCTCCGCCGCTGCGGAAGGCACCCAGGCGGTGCCGCCCTTCGCCAGGTGCTGCTCGCGCTGCGCCTTTTTCAAGGCTTGGTTGATGATGCTCATAAACCGCGCTCGTCGTTACGTGGTGGGTTCTAAGGCATGACCGCCGAAATGCATCAGAGTAATCAGCGTCCGCCGCCCGGCGTTGCCATCGGCGGGCAGCCAATTGTCGCGCTGAAATCGCTTGACGGCCTGCTGCGTCTGCGTATCGAACAATCCAGAGGGCTCGTCGGGAAAATAACCGCCCTGCTTCAACGCTAGCTGTAAAGCCCGCACCTGATCGCCCTGCATGCCCGGTCGCAGTGTCAGGCCTTCATAGGTGTTCGCCTCTGCCGTCAGGTACAGTGCGCCGTACCACATCCGCCGCAATTCGGACAGAGATATTGGCGTTAATTCCCCTGACTCATCGTAGATCAGCACACCGTCCGGCACCCCACGTGCCAGCACCCATAGCACGGCGTGCGGCGCCGATACGTGCGGCAGCACTTCGATGAAACACGGCCGCGAAATGTGCGGCAACTGCGCCAAGCGGGGCTGAAACGGCATCACGTCCAATTCGCCCGCAACGGTGCCCAGCAGGCTTTCCCAGTCCGCCGCCGCCGGGTCCTGCAAGGTCGGTAGCAGCGCCTCGGCGTTCCTCCTCAAGCGCCACAGGGCCTGCGACAATGCCACATTGTCGTGCGGTTTCGGTGATTCGGGTTCCGGGACGGACAGGGCTTGCGATGGCGGTTCGGTCTCTGGCGCATCGGTGGGGAACGAAGGCGGAGCGTCGTCAACAACTTGGGGCACCGGTGGCGGGGAGGGTGTCTCCCGGCGCGCTGACACCGGCTTCGCGGCCGGCGAGGTGAATCCGGCGCGTCCGCCCGGCAGCATCCAGACACTTGTGACCAGCCCCAGCAGGGCGCATCCCGTCAGGCTCGCGAGCGCCAACCGCCCCAACAGCCGCGTGCCCGGCGTCCTGGCGCCGACCGCTTGCCAGCCGTCGTTCAGGTCCCGTACGCTTTGGCGAACGAGCGAGCCGTTGATGCACCGCGTTTCGTGCACAAAGGCCGTCATCAGCGCTCGGTCGCACAACAGGTTGATGCGCCGCGGCAGCCCGCCGCTGTACTGGTAAATCAGGGTTAGGGCGCGCCGGGTGAAGGTGATACTGTTGCCCGCTCCGGCCACCTGCAGGCGGTGCGTGATGTACTTGGCCATTTCCGCGCGGCTGAGTTCGTTGATGTGGAACCGCACCGCAATCCGCTGGTCCAGTTGCCGCATGCCCGGCAGGGAAAGCTTGTCGCGCAGCTCCGGCTGTCCCACCAGGACAATTTGCAGCAGCTTGCCGCGCGCCGTCTCCAGATTGGACAGCATGCGCAATTGCTCCAGCACTGTCGGCTCCAGGTTCTGTGCCTCGTCGATCACCACCACCGCGTTGCGCCCGGCGCTGAACTCCGACAACAGGTAGGTGTTCAGCCGATCAATGAGGCCAGCACCGGCGGCTCCCTCCAGCGCCAACCCGAAATCGCGGCTGATGGCCCCCAGGAGTTCCGTCTGGGTCAGGTAGGAATTGAAGATCAGGGCCGTCGAGATCGAGCCGTCGAGTTGCTCCAGGAGTGCCCGGCACAGCACGGTTTTGCCCGTGCCGACCTCGCCGGTTATCTCGATGAAGCCCTTGCGCTCGTGAATGCCGTATAGCAGGTGGCTGAGCGCTTCTTCATGCTGTGAGCTGAGGAAGAGAAAGCGAGGGTCCGGCGTCAGATTGAACGGTGGCTCGCGCAGGTTGAAAAAGGGCAGATACACGCCGATGTGGCCTTTTCATGGTGTGGCTACTCGCTGAATTCCTTCCCGCTGCCTAAGTAGTAGAGTATCGCTGTGGGAGTGTCAATGGGGCTGCGGGAGGTGGGGCCGCAAGTCGCGTAACTGCAACTCCAGGGTGCGGCGGTCGCGCCAGGTATTGATAACCGGGGTGAAGGCGATATCGAACTCGCCACCGTCGGCTGCTACTTCCGCCACGTGGTCGCCCTGCTGAAAGGCGATGGCCTCCCGGCTGACGTCATCCTGCTCAACCCGAAAGCGCGCGTGTTGCCCTTCCTGACCGAGACGCCGGATAGGTGAGGCGCACCGCACCCCATAGGCCGCAAACACCGGCGCCGGATTACCTGACCCGTGTGGCGCCAGAGCCGTCAGTTCGTTGACCAGTTTCTCGGTGATATCTGCTAGCAATACAACCGCGTCCAGACGTACCACAGGCTGCATATCGTCCGGTCCGAGGCGGTCGTCGGCATAGCGAATGAAGGCTTCCTGCAGGGCCGGCAAGTGCTCGGCGGCCATGGTCAGACCCGCGGCGTAGCGATGCCCGCCGAACTGCCGCAGCCATTCGGCGCAGTGCTGAAGACCGTTGTACAAGTCGAACGCCGGAATGCTCCGTCCCGAACCCCGGGCGGTGTCGCCGTTAATCTGCAACAGAAACGTTGGGCGGTGATAGGTTTCGGCGATTCGGGCAGCGACGATGCCTACCACCCCAAGGTGCCAATCGGCATCGCCTAGCACAATGGCCGCCGGCGGTGTGCCGCCGTAATGCTGTCCGATGCGTTCGTGTACCATTTGCTCGACGTCCCGCTGCAGCGTGCGACGCTGTTGGTTTACCGCGTCGAGCAGACCCGCCAGGCGCTGAGCCTCTTCGCGGTCACGGGCCATGAGCAGTTCCAGGCTTTGCGCCGCCGATCCCAGGCGCCCGCTCGCATTCAGCCGCGGCGCCAACTGAAAACCAACCTCGCCGACGTTCGCCGCTTTGCCCTGGCGGCCGCTCACTTGACGCAGCGCCTGCAGACCCGGCTTGAGTGTGTGCGTCAATTCCTGCAGGCCGTAATGCACAATGACGCGATTCTCCCCGCGAATTGGGGTGACGTCCGCGATGGTCCCCAGGGCCACCAGGTCGAGATGCCGTTTGAGGTTCGGCAGCCGTTCGCGCAGCACCCCAATCTGCCGCATGGAAGCGCGCAGTGCGGTCAGCAGCTTGAACGCCAGGCCGACGCCGCACAGGTGCTTGTTCGGGTAGCCGCACCCCGGCTGGTGCGGGTTCAGAACCGCCAGCGCCGCCGGCAGTGTTTCGGGCGGCTGATGATGGTCCGTGATGATGGTGTCGATGCCCAGCTCGCGCGCCAGGGCCACTTCTGACACCGCTGTGCTGCCGCAATCGACTGTGATCAGTAGCCGCGTGCCTTGCCGCGCCAGTTGGTGCATGGCCTCGGCGTTGAGCCCATAGCCTTCGCCTTCGCGTTCCGGGATGTAGGACGCCACCCGTAGCCCCAGTTCCTCGAAGAATGTCATCAGCAGTGCCGCGGCGGTGACCCCGTCGACGTCGTAATCGCCGTACACCGTCATCGGCTCGCCTTGCTGCACCGCGGCCGTAATGCGCCGGACCGCCGCGTCCATGCCGAGGATTTGGTAGGGGTCATGCAGGTCGTGCAGCGATGGCGTCAGAAACGTCCGGGCTGACGTGGCATCCGTGATGCCGCGATTGATCAGAACCTGGCAGAGCAGGGGAGATAGGGAGAGTTCGGCGGCCAGTCGGACTTGGGTGGCGGGATCGGGGGTGGCAACCTGCCATTGCGTCAGCACGATAAGCTTCCCTCGCCGCTGTTATTCGTTCGCACCCTGCGGCTCGGCTTCCAGCGCATCCCCGCGTTTGGAAGACGGAGTCAAGAAATCCGAGATCTTTCTGATGAGGCCCCGTTTGGGAAGACCTCGTTCGGAAGCGGCGAAGCGATTGCCGGCCACGTCGGCGGGGAAGAGAGTCTTGCGGGATTTCATGCCCCAGGTGTTTTCGCCCACCAGATGGCAGGCGCGGCACTGCGTGGCCGCCGTGTACGGCTCGCGGTCATAGAGGGCTTGCATGCGCGGGGCGTGGTTTGCCGCTTCGAAGGTGCGGTGAATATGGCACGTCTGGCAATAGGTGGTAATGACCGTGTTGTTCTCTCCCTCGGGCAATTTGCCCTGGAGAGCCAAGTCGAGCGGTTCGGGAATGCAGGCGGTCAGCAAGAAGAGGGGAATGGTCAGGCACAGGAACCAGCGATAAAACACGCGCGGCCTCAACGGAAAGCAGGGAACGGCAAAAGGAAAGAAGCGCGAGACGGGGGTCGAACCCGCGACTTTCAGCTTGGGAAGCTGACACTCTACCACTGAGTTACTCGCGCTCGGTATGGCGTATGGCGCCGTGACCTTACACAAGTCGCCGGTTCGTGTCAATTTGGCGAGCCATGCACCCGGGTGAAGCGCGGTATGGGTGTTTTGACAGCTTTGCAAGCGGTGGCGTATGATGCCGCTCTTACGGGGCGGTCCCGAGAAGACGATGGCAAGCTTTCCAGACAGGAGGCGCTCGTAATGAAAGTGAATTGGTTCCACCTCATGCCCTACCCGTATCTGCCGGACGATTTTAAGCAGAAATACCGCAGCGTGTGGGTCGACGTGCCCAGTGAATTGTATGATCCGGAAAAGGGACACACCGTTTATAACGATTATCTGGATGAGTTGGAATTCGCCGAGCAGTCCGGCTTCGACGGCTTGTGCGTGAACGAGCACCATGCCAACGCTTACGGCCTGATGCCGTCGCCGAACCTGATGGCCGCGGCGCTGACGCGACGCACCTCCAAGGCGGCCTTGGTAGTGCTGGGCAACTCCATCGCGTTGTACAACCCGCCGGTACGGGTGGCGGAAGAGTTCGCCATGCTCGATGTCATGAGCGGCGGGCGGCTGGTGGCTGGTTTCCCTGTCGGCAGCTCGATGGATACCAATTTTGCGTACGGCCAGGCGCCCGCCTCTCTGCGCGACAAATACCGCGAAGCGCACGATCTGATTATCCAGGCGTGGACGCGCCCCGAGCCCTTCCCGTTCAACGGCAAGCACACCCAGTTGCGCTACGTCAACATCTGGCCGCGCCCGCTGCAGAAACCGCATCCGCCGATCTGGATTCCCGGCGGCGGCAGCATTGAAACGTGGGATTGGTGCCTGGAACACGATTACTGTTATTGTTACCTGAGCTATTTCGGCTACAAACGCGGCAAGAACGTGTTGGACGGCTTCTGGGAGGTGGTGGACCAACGCGGTGTGGATCCCAATCCGTACCGGGTCGGGTTCCTGCAGCTTGTGGCGGTCGCCGATACCGACGCGCAGGCCGAGAAGCTGTACGCGGAGCACGCCGATTATTTCTACAACCGCTGCCTGCACATCTATGAAGGTTTTGCCGACGCGCCGGGCTATCGCACCGTGGAGACGCTGCGGCGCGGTTTCAAGCCGCAGTTTGGCGCCGCGGCCACGCAGGCGCGCGACAATCTCACCTGGAAGGATTTCGTGGAGCAGGGCTACGTGATCGGCGGCAGTCCGGAGACTGTGCGGCAGCAGCTCTCGGAAGCCATGCGCGACATGCGCGTCGGCCACCTGATGGTCCTGTGCCATTTCGGCAGCATGCCGCCGGAATTGACGCGCTACAACACGGAACTGTTCGCCAAGGAAGTGATGCCCCACATGAAGAGCATGTGGAGCGAGTACGAGGATCACTGGTGGCCGGAACCCGCGGCGGAGCGGGCGGTACCGGCGCCCTTGGCGTAACGCTGCGCGGGCGGGTTTCCCCAACCCGCCCGATTTTTCCCGCCTAAAATTCCCAGAACATCGGAATGAGTAGCACCGCCGTGCCCCACACCAGGATGCTGAGCGGCAATCCCAGTTTGACGTAATCGCTGAAGCGATACCCGCCCGGTCCGAAGACCATCAGGTTGGTCTGATAACCGATGGGAGTGACGAAGCTCGCCGCCGAGCCGATCATGATGGCAATGGCGAAAGGCATGGGGTCGATCCCCAGCGTGCCGGCGGCGTGCACGGCAATGGGGAACATCAACACCGCTGCGGCTTTAGCGTTGATAATGTTGGTGAACAACATGGTTACGCCGCAAATCACCGCCAACAGCAGGCGCGGCTCGCTGCCCGCCATCGACAGCAGCCCGGTGGTAATCCAGGTGGCCGCGCCGCTCGTTTCCATGGCGCGTCCGATGCCGAGTGACGCTGCGATGACGAGCAGCATCTGCCAATCGACGCTGCGCAGGGCCGCCGCCGCGGTACAACAGCCGGTAGCGATCATCAGCCCGGTGACGATCAAGGCGGCGTTAAGCATGCTCATAGGCGTCAATGTGACCGCCAGAATCATGACCCCGAGCAGCAGCAATGCCAGGGGCGCTTTTTCGTGGCGCGGCGGCGCCGAGTCTTCGATCTGCGAGACCAGGTAAAAATCGCGGCTGTTGCGCTGCTGGTCGGTGAACGAGGCGCGGGCTTCCAGCAACAGCGTGTCGCCCGCCTGCAGAACAATATCCCCGACCTTGCCGGGGAGACGTTGCCCGTTGCGCGCCACGGCAATGACGGCGGCGTGATAGCGGCTGCGGAACTGCCCGCGGCGAATCGTTTGGCCGATGATGGGGCAGGTGTCGGATACGACGGCCTCGACGAGGCGGCGATTCGGACGCGGTTCGTCGATCTTGTAGACCTGATTGGTGGCGGGTTCGAGGCCGCGAATTTTCTGCAAGTCAACCACCGATTCGACAATCCCCACGAACACCAGCCGGTCCTGCTCGCGCAGCACCACGTTGGACGATACCGCCGGCAGCACCTCCCTCATGCGCTCGATTTCCATCAGATAGAGCCCCGGCAGATGGCGCAGGCCAGCTTCCTCGATCGACTTGCCCGCCAAGTGACTGCCATCCGACACCACCATCTCCACCGTGTACTGTCGCACGTCGTCTTGTGGGCTGAGGACTGGCCGACGATCCGGGAGCAGGCGACTGCTGCACAGCAACAGGAACGCCAGGCCCACCACGGCGCAGGGCAGGGTGACGGCGGTGATGCCGAACATGCTGAGACCCTTGTCGGCGCCGAGCTCGGACAGAACCAGGCCGTTGACTACGAGGATCGTGCTCGTGCCGATGAGCGTGCAGGCGCCGCCGAGGATGGAGGCGAAGGAGAGCGGGATGAGCAGCTTGGAAATGGAAATGCCGTGCTTGCGCGCCCAATCGTTCAAAACGGGGAGCATGGCGGCTACCAGGGGGGTGTTGTTCATAAAGGCGCTCAGCACTGCCACTGGCCCCATGATGCGGGCCTGCGCGGCGCCGAGCGAGTGCGGCCGCCCGAGCAGCGGCTCCGCCAGCCAGTGCATGGCGGCGGTCTCGCGCAGGCCGGTGACCACCGCGAACAGCACCGCGACGGTGACCATGCCGGGATTGGCGAATCCCGCCAGCACGTCTTTCTCGGTGACGATACCAAGGGTGAAAAGGAGTGTCAGGCCGCCCAACAGAATGAGGTGGGGCGACAGCCGTGTGAAGATCAGAAGACCCAGCAGGACCCCGATCACGGCCAGCGTGATGGCGGATTCCAGACCCATGAGAAACTCCGTGGGGGTTTTGGTTGGCCGCCGTGTTATCCCTTGTGGTCGGGTCCGGCGCTTTCAATGGTGATGCGGATGAGCACCCGCTGGTCGCGCTGCATGGCGCGGCGGTAGTCATCCCAGTCGGGGTGCTCGCCTGCGATCTGGCGATAGTAATCCACCAGCAGGTCCATGGCTTCCGGCAGGGAGATGATTTCGGCGGTGCCGTTGACCTGCACCCACGGGCCGGTAAATTCGTCCACAAACACGCACAGGGATGCCTGCGGATGGCGGCGGAGATTGCGGACCTTGTAGGCGGTCTCGCGGCTACTGATGATCGTCCGCCCTTCGGCGTCGAGGCCGACGGTGACCGGCGACATCTGGATCTGGCCGTTGCGGCGGGTGGTTGCCAGAACCGCGCATTCGTTGGCGCGCAGGAATTGCTGCGCCTTTGCGATATCCATGGGTTCTTCCTTCATGCCCGCAGGGGCGGGGGTTCAAATCCGTTCGCTCATTTGGTTCAATGCCCGGCGCGACGTGATGCCGTACAAGCGGCGCACCAAGGAACGCGGCAATACCGTGATGAGTGCCGTCAGCACTTGGTAAATTGGACCGGGTACGCACACCAGCGTGCCGCGGCGCAGGCCGGTCAGCGACGCTTCGACGACATATTCGGGAGTCATCCAGGCGAAAGCCGGAACGTTCTGCGAAGCGACGCCGGCGCGTTCCTGGAACTCGGTGCGCGTGAAACCGGGGCACAGGGCCTGCACGCGCACGCCGGTGCCGCGCAGTTCCTCGTGCAGAGCCTCCGTGAAACTGTTGACGAACGCCTTGGAGGCGCCGTAGGTGGCGTGGTAGGGGCCGGGCAGCAGCCCCGACACGGACGACACGTTGATGATGCCGCCCAGACCGCGGGCGATCATGCCGGGCAGCGCGGCGCGGGTGAGGCGGGAGAGCGCTACGACGTTCAGGCGGACCTCGGCTTCGTCACGGTCCGGATCCAGCGCCGCGAAGCGCCCGGTGGTGCCGAAGCCGGCGTTGTTCACCAGGATCGTCAGGGCGGCGTCACTGGCCGTGTGGCTCTCGACGGCCTGGAGGTCCGCGGCCTGGGTGAGATCAGCAACCAGCACCTGCACGGCTACCTCGTAGCGATCGCGCAGCTCCTCGGCCAGGGTTTGCAGCCGCTCGCGCCGCCGGGCAACGATCACTAAGTCAAAGCCGCGCCGCGCCAGCGCCTCGGCGAATGCCGCGCCCAGCCCCGACGAGGCGCCGGTTACCAAAGCTCGCCGCCGGCTGCGGCGGCCGTCCGCGGAGCGGCCCAATCCTCGCATTGCGATGTCCTTTCGTCTGGGTCGCCCGCTTTTTGCGGCGCAGCACCCGTAGGACAAATTCAAATCCTATGCCCTGTGTCCGCCAATTGGTTTAGCGGGCTCCATTGTACACAACCCCTGCCCGGACCGGAAACCGCCACCCTGACCCCTTGACGGTATCCGCTATAATGGGTCCACTTTTTGTTGCCTGTCTTCGGCCTGCCGAGGAAATCCCCCATGCCAATTGAAGCAACCATCGCCGCCCGTCTGATTGAACGCGGCTGGCGTCTGGCCCTTGCCGAGACTACCACCGGCGGTCTGATTTCGGTGCGTTTTGTGCGCCTGCCAGGCAGTTCGGCGTATTTCGACCGCGGTATCGTGGCCTACAGTCAGGCAGCGAAGGCCCAGGCACTCGGTATCGACCCGGATGTGACGCAGGCATACGGCGTGGTCAGTATTGAGTCGGTCCGCGCCATGGCTGTGGGGTTGCAACGCCTCAGCCAGGCCGACCTTGTCTTGGCTGAGACGGGCCTCGCCGGCCCGATTCGCGGGCGCTCTCCTAAGCCGCTGGGGATGACGTATTTCGCCCTCCACACCCCGACCGGCATGCTGGCTGCCGAGGCGCGGTTCGACGGCGACCGGCACGCTATTCAGGAACAGATTGCCGATTACGCGCTCGACATGATGGCCGGCTACCTTGGCGTCAAAGGAGGAGGCTAGATGGGGGCCATGCCCGTTGTACGGCCTGCCGCCCTGCGGGAAGGCGACTGCATCGGCCTGGCGGCGCCAGCCAGCCCGTTTCGGGAGGAGGCGCTGCACGAGGGCATCGAGGTGCTGCACGACATGGGCTTCCGGGTGCGCTACGAGCCGCGCGTGTTCGAGCGCTACCGCTACCTCGCCGGGCACGACGCGGAGCGCGCCGCAGAGTTGCAGACCCTGTTCGCCGACCCGGGCATCAAGGCCATCTTCTGTTGCCGCGGCGGTTACGGCTCGCAACGGCTGCTGCCTCTCCTGGACGCTAACACCATCCGCACCAATCCCAAGCTATTCATGGGCTACAGTGACCTCACCAGCCTGCTGTGCTACCTCGATGCCCGCTGCGGACTTGCAACCCTGCACGGCCCTGTGGTGTGCGGCGATCTGCGCCGCGATCTGGGCATCGCAGCGCGGCGGCAATTGATGGGCGTGCTGACGGGGGACATGGAGGCCATGCAACCGCCGGATGCCTGTCAGGACGGCCTTGCGGTGCTGCGCGCGGGCGACGCCGAGGGGCGCTTGCGGGGCGGTTGTCTGTCGGTGTTCGCCTGCGCCATCGGCACGCCGTTCCAGCCATGCACGCGGGACGCTATTTTGTTCCTGGAGGATAAGGGCGAGCGCCTATACGCCATTGACCGTTTGCTGACGACGCTGAAACTGTCCGGCCTGTTGCGGGGCGTTCGCGGTCTCGTGTTTGGGCGCATCGAACGGGTTGAGGCCGACGCTCATCTGCCCTACGACGCCAAGGACGTCATCGTCGACGTGCTGGGCGATCTGGACATCCCGATTCTGTATGGCTTTCCATCGGGCCACTGCTCCCAGCCGCTGACCTTGCCGTTCGGCGTCGGGGCGGCGATTCGCGGCGGGCGGCTGGTGCTGTGCGAATCGCCGGTAACAATGCGGGATTGTTGAACATGCAGCAACTTGATTCCTACCTCCGGCAGTCCGTGGCCTGCGGCGACGTGCCCGGAGCCGTTGTCTGCGTGGCGCATCGGGGCGAGGTGGTGTGGCACGAGGCGTATGGCGCCGCGGCGTGGGTGCCGGAGCGGCGTACCATGCGGCGCGAAACGCTGTTCGATCTTGCCTCGCTGACCAAGGTGATGGCCACCACGCCACTGGTGCTGGGGGCGCATCGGGACGGCGTCCTGAAGTTGGACGATCCGCTGCGGCGTTTCTACCCCGCCGCGCCGGGCGATGCGGGCGCGGTTACCGTGCGGCAACTACTTTCGCACAGCGGCGGGTTTGCCGACTGGTCGCGCCTGTATGCCAGGTTAGGAGCTGACGGCACGGGGCGGGAGCGTCGGCGCCGGGCGGCGGCGTTGATATTGCAGGAACCGCTGGTCTACCGACCGGGGCAGGCATCGGTCTACAGCGATTTGGGGTTCATCGTGCTCGGCGATATTCTGGAAACGCGCTATGAGCAGCCGCTCGACGTCCTGTTCGAGCAACGGGTGGCCCGGACTTTAGGTCTGAACCGGGTTACGTACCGACCCCTGGACACAGCGGAGGCCGGCGGTGATCCGTCGGATTTCGCTGCAACGGAGCGTTGTGACTGGCGCGGGCGGGTGTTGTCGGGTGAGGTGCACGACGCCAATGCCTGGGCCATGGGCGGTGTTGCCGCGCACGCCGGCCTGTTCGCCACCGCCGCCGGGGTGTGGGAATTTGCCCACGCCATGCTGGAGGCCGCGGCCGGCCGGCGCGACTGGCTGCCGGCCGCGCTGCTGCGTCAGAGTTGGCAGCGGCAGGCCGCTCCGCCGGGCACCACGCGGGCGCTGGGATGGGACACGCCGACGCCCGGACGATCCAGCGCCGGATCGTTTTTCAGCGCCAATGCCGTTGGACATTTGGGGTTCACGGGGTGTAGCCTTTGGATCGACCTTGAGCGGCAGGTCAGCGTCGTTCTCTGCACCAATCGTGTGCATCCATCGCGTCGGGCCGACAGTATCGCCCGGCTGCGCCCGCGGGTGCACGACCTCGCCATGCACGCCTTGGGAGTTGCCGCCGCGTGACTCTACGCCCGCAGCACATCCACCTTATCGCCATCTGCGGCACGGGCATGGGTAGCCTAGCCGTTCTCCTGAAGAGCCTCGGTCACCGGGTCACTGGTTCCGATCAGCACATCTACCCGCCGATGTCCACGCAGCTGCACGACTGGGGTATCCCGTTGTACGAGGGATTCAAGGCCGCCCACCTGCAACCGCACCCCGATCTGGTTGTCGTGGGTAACGCCGTGTCGCGGGGTAATCCCGAGGCCGAAGCGGCGGCAAAGGCCGGCGTTCCCGTGATGTCGTTTCCGCAAGCGTTGGCCCATTTTCTCATCGGCGAGCGGCATGCCGTGGTGGTCGCTGGCACGCACGGCAAGAGCACCACGACGGCATTGATCGCCTGGCTGCTGGATCATGCCGGCTGCGAACCCGGCTTTTTCGTCGGTGCCGTGATGCGCAATTTTCCCACCCCCATTCGCCTGGGAGGAGGGGAGCACGTCGTCGTGGAAGGCGACGAATACGACAGCGCCTATTTCGACAAGGGCCCCAAGTTCCTGCATTACCGTCCGCGCACGGCGGTATTGACGGCCTTGGAGTTCGACCACGCCGACATCTACCGGGACTTGGCGCACGTGCGGTCGGCTTTCGCGCGGTTCGTACGTCTGTTGCCCGCTGAGGGCTGCCTGATTGCGTGCGCCGACGACCCCGGCGTGCGCTCCTTATGCGCCGAGGAGGCGATTGCGGGCAGCGTGCAGACGTACGGTCTGCAAGCGGGCGCCGACTGGCAGGCGGCTGAGTGGGGCGCCGGGGAGGGCGGCACGGTGATGGAGGTTCTCCACGGCGGCAAAGGGTTCGGGCGTTTCGTGACGACGCTGTTCGGCCGCCACAACGTGTGTAACGCCCTGGCGGCGATTGCCGTCGCGCACCGGCTAGGGGTCCCGAAAGAACACATTGCCTCGGGGCTGGCGAGCTTTGCCAGCCTCAAGCGGCGGTGTGAGGTGCGCGGCGAGGTCGGCGGCGTTACGGTTATCGACGATTTCGCGCATCACCCGACGGCCGTCGGCGTGACCCTGGAGGGTCTGCGGCAGGCGTACCCCGGGGCCCGTGTGTGGGCCGTTTTCGAGCCGCGCACCGCGACGACTCGACGCAAGGTGTTTCAGGAGGCTTACGTCGATGCGCTGAGCCGCGCTGACTGCGTGATCATCGCCGAGGTGTTCCGCAAAGAGGAGCTTGCGGCCGACCAGCGGCTGTCGGAACAGCAGTTGATAGAGGCGTTGAGGGCGCGCGGGGTGGCGGCGTGGTTCCATCCGGACACCGCGGCCATCATTGCGCAGGTGTCGGGCGAGGCACAGGATGGGGACTTGGTGGTCGTCATGTCCAACGGTGGTTTTGATAACATCCATGAGCGGTTTCTCACGGCGTTGCGGCAAAAAGCTGAGGCGTAACCCCCTTACGAGGAAGCTTGGCGTGCGAGGAATCTGGCAGCGAGCGATGTTGGTGCTGAGCGTCCTCTATTTGGTGAGCACCGTGGCGTGGACAGCCCCGAAGGCATATACCGTGCGCTTTTCCGATATGCCAGAGGCAGATGTCCGCGCCTCCAACGGGACGGAGGCGCCGACCGTTTCGGCGAATAGATGGCTGCGAAAAAACGGCTGGGAGCAGGTGTGGCCGGTTGTGTTGATCGGAAAAGGCAAACCCCTGGACTTTGCGGGGCCGCCTCAGAATCGGTTCCTGCGCGTCGCGACTGACGAGTCGTTCTTCATTTGGGGCAGTGAAGTCAATCTGGACCCGCAGGAATTCCCCGTGTTGGAATTGGTCTGGGGCATTGAGGCGTTTCCCAGCGCCGCCGCCATGGACCTATATAAGCTCAACGACCGTGCCATCGTCGTTCAGGTTCTTTTCGGGGACAAGTTGCCCACCACCGGCCGTCCCGATCTGCCGCGTATGCTGGCTTTCTTCTGGGGCGAGACGGAGACCGTCGGCGATACTTACACCTGCATCCCGCCGCGAGAGGGCCCGGTGGACGTCCGGATCATGTGCGTATACCCACACGTGAAATACATCGCGCTGCGCAGCGGCGGCGAGGGCGGCGTGTTCACCGATCGGGTTAATCTGTTGGATTGCTTCCGAGAGCAGTTTCCCGACTATTGGCGTAAGCACCACCAAGCGCCAACCATTGTCGGGCTTAGTTTTGAGGCGCAGTCGCGCCACACGAAGAGCCGTTCCAGCGCGCGGTTGTATAGCATCCGGTTATTGTCCGGGATAAATGAAACCGCTTGGAACGGCAGCGGCGGCGGAGCAGAAAATCAGGTGAGGGGTACGAAACCCGGCGCGGCTTCCTCCGTTTCCCCCGTGTATTCCTGCAAGGTCAGATAACCCACCCGCGGAATGGTCACCCGAGTCGCCAAGCCCTGAGCGTGCTTGAGGCGCTGAATCGTGAACAGGTGCGTCAATACCTCCCAGTACAACATCCACAGCGAGGCTTCCAAGGTGTAGCGAATGCGGTCGGGGTCACCCGGCTCGACCTTGGCGCCGCGCGGCAGCACCTGGATGACATGCTTCCAGAACGCCGTGGCCCGGTGCACGGACTGCGTGGCGCGCAGGGTTTCGACCGGCACCGTGCTGACGACCTGCGTGGCCCAGCCGACACCAATCCTCACTTTGTCCAGCAGATCCCCGATTTCCCAGTGCTGTTCTTCATCGAGGCGGCGATCGGACTTCATGTTGGCGAGATGGTGGTCCTCCCAGCGGATTGGCGTTGGGATGTTGCCGTCGGGCCACAGGAAGGTGTGGCAACGGCGTCGCATGACCGCCAGGAAGACCCAGGCGATGTGGCTGACCTGGCGGCGAATGGACCACCACATCCATTCGCGCCCCGGGTCTTGAGAGTCGAAGTTGAGTTGAGCGTCGCTGAGGCCGTGAACTTCCGTTTCCAGCCAGCGTCGGAATTCCTGGTAGTTTGGCCAAATCACGATAGAAGGGTCCTCGTGCATTCGTCATGCTACCTTGCTTCAGGAAGGTTGTAGGGTGCGCGGTTCGGTTTACCAATCGCGGCGGTTCGAGCGCGGTTCGCGCGGGCGAGCTTCGTTGATGGTCAACGTGCGGCCCTGGATCTCGATGCCATTCAGGGCCTCGATGGCGGCCCGTGCCTCGTCGTCGTTCGGCATGCCCACAAAGCCAAAGCCGCGTGAGCGACCGGTTTCCCGATCTGTAATGACGCTGACCCGTTCCACGGTGCCAAATTCGTCGAAAAGTTGCCGGATGTCGTCCTCGGTGGTAGTAAACGGGATGTTACTGACGAAAATTTCCATCGACTGCGTCCTCTCGTGAGGTTGACGCATGTGCCGGTGCGGAGCGCACGACAAGGGCGCTTGGGAGCTTGCCGGCGCACATGCTGCGAATAAACGCTCAGGCGGAATGCAGGCTAGTGTACACCCAACAATGTAGGTGGATAAATAACAATATTGCGTGGCAGTGGAAATTTCGTCGGTGACCGGCTGTCATACCGTGTTCTACGGTGCTTGAAAGTCTCGCCCGACCAGTGCTACGGCTTGGCGAGCAAGGCGGCGGGCGTGCTTCTGCTTGATGGGTGAGTGGAGGAAGCGATTCAGGCTGGCAAGCAGGTAGAAATGGCACGTCTCAGAGGCGTCGGGTAGTTCCTCTCGCACGGCCCGTGCCGTCTTGACGACGTGGGCGGCGTAAATGGGCTCCCGCAGGCCGTGGTCCAGCAGCAACTCAGTAACCTCTCCAAAGAAGCCGCCGGGATCCGCGACGGCCCATTCCCCTTCCGTTTGTGCGAGTTCCAGGTCCACATAGCGGCGGTTGCGCCCTACGAAGCAGGCCATCTGCAGCAGGCCGGGTGCCCACAGCGACGGCACGGCGGCGCACTGCGCCCGCACGGCGTTGGCAAAGGTGATGCCGTGCGTGAAGCTCAGCCAGCTGACGTTGTCGCTCACGGGCCGATGGTACTGCGTATCGTAGGTGGCGTCGTAGCAGAGGAAGTTACGGGCCAGGACCTCCAGGAGCGCCTGGTAGAGCGCCTCCGGGGTGTGCGAGACGGCGTTTCGCACCACCCATGCCAGCGCTTGTTTGGTCGTCGCTGGGTAGGGCAGGGGCTCACAAGCCTTGGATGTCCCCCAGGCGCCGGATTGCAAGGCAGCCAGGGCACCGGCGTAGTCCCGGAAATCGGGCAGCAGATCCTCCCGTGTGGTGTAGCACAGATGTCGCGCCAGGGTGGGCAGCAGAAAGGGTTCGACCTCCACGCCCAGGTGCCCGATCAGTTGGGATGCCTTGTAGACGTAGATCAGCGAGTGGCCGAAATCGTTGTAGTGGGCCAGCGCGGTGGTGGCCAGTGCCTCGTGCATATCGTGCCAGTGCAGGCCGTTGGCCAGGCCTTGCAGAACCATCCCCTCGGCGGCCTGCGGATTTTCCGCCTCGACCGCGTCGGCGAAGCCCTGAGTCGTAAACGGCTCCCGGGCGTCGTCAAAAGAGTAGACGGGGTGCCGCAGGGCCGTATGTGCCATGTGGTCGATGGATTCCGCCAGGCAGATGAGTTGCGGTTCCCATTCTCCGGCGAACTGCCGTGCCAGGGTCAGCCAATCGGCGGCGGCGGCATAGGCGTGCACAAAGCCGAACTCCAAGCGGTCGTGCGACCACGCGACCGCTTGGCGCACCGCCACCAGCGGCTCAAGGCCGTGAAAGTGCAGGCGGCTTAATTCCCGGCAGATGCGGTCGTATTCCTGCTTCCGGAAAGCCTCGTGCAGGCTGTCCAGAATCTCCGATTGCACGACCTCGGGAGGCGGGTCGGCCAGGTTGAGCCATACGTAGCCGTCCTCAACGCGCGTCTCGTAGGACCGCACATGGTCGCCGCCGAGGATGCAGCGGCCATCGCTAAGGCGGAACTTCCAGTTGTGCCAGTTGCAGGTGAGGGTGCAGGCGTCGTCAACGTGGCCCTCGACCAAGGGATAGCCCTCGTGCGGGCAGCGGTTGTCCACGGCGTAAACCGACCCGGCGACGCTGAACAAGGCCACCTGCTTCGGCGGATGTTGAAACGCGACCGGACGACGTTGCAGCTCGGAACACGGTACCGTCTTGACCCAGGACATAGTCATCTCCAGATAAGACAGGGTTGGCTTGCGGTGTCTAGCCTTCGGGCACTTCGGGAGCGTACGGATAGTCATCCGCGGTCAGCGCCCGCAGCGTGAATGCGCCCATCGAAATGAGGCCCCACAGCAGCCCGATGACCACCCCGGCATCGACGATCCCCCGCCACGGTTGCGCGAGCCACCGCACCGCAATGATGAGCAGAATGATGAACACCGTCAGCGCATACACGGATATCATGCGCCGTTTTGTGGAGTGGAAGTAACCCATGCAGAACAGCGGCGCCAGCAGCACGTGCGCCGGGCGCGGATGCGCAATCAGGTACCTGGCGCGCGCCACGATACGCGGCGAGAAATTCTGCTGAAAGCCGCGGTAGCCCTCGGACCAGGCCATGAAGGCGACGTGCACTGCCAGGACCAGCCAATGATGGACGTGAAGGTCGTAAGACCAGGCGTCAGCGGCGACCCCGGCCAGCCGCCATACGGAATAGCCCAGCAAAAAAGCGATGCCCGCGAGGCCCCAAACGGCTCCGAGGTACCCAAGGATTCGATCTGACGGCGCCTTGGCGATCATAAGGTGGGGGCTTCCTTGGTGTCACCCGGCAGGGTCACGAACAGATCGTCACCCTGCACGGTGAGCGGATAGGTAGGCACCGGCGGCGCCTTGGGGATGTTGACGCAAACGCCGTCGCGCAGGTTGAAACGCCAAGCATGCCACATGCACATAATGGTGCCGTTTTGCACGGGCCCCTCGCTCAGCGGCGCTCCGGCATGCGGGCACACGTCTTCCAAGGCGAAGAATTCGCCGCCGTACCGGAACACGGCGATGAAGCGCTTGCCGACCCTGAACTCCCGCCCGGCGCCTTCCGGCACCTCGTTCACGCTGGCCAAACGAACGGTCGTGGCGGACTGTGGATGCGACATTCCAAAATCCCCTCGTCAGAACACAAAATGGCGCACCACCTTCACGAGGAAGCTGATAGCCAAGTATGTCACCAGCATGATGTTGAGCCAGGTAATTTTGCGGTCGAAGCGCTGCATCCGGGCCTTGTACGCCGGCGATAGGGACAACATGAAGCGATGCGAGAGATAGAGCACGAGGAAAAAGGCGAGCATCTTCATGTTTCGGTCCCCCAATCACGGGTTTGGCGTTATTCGGCCCGAAAATACTCCGCCTCCGGGTGATGCAGCACGAGTGCCGACACCGACGCCTCGGGGTCCATCATGAAACCGTCGGTCAACTGCACGTCGATGGCCTCCGGGCGCAGCAGCCGAAACAGCTTGTCCTGATCCTCCAGGTCCGGGCAGGCGGGGTAGCCGAACGACACCCGCAGGCCACGATACGCCGCCCGGAAGCGGTCGCGCATGGTCATTTCCGGCGGGTCGGGGAAGTCCCACCAAGCTCTCAGATCCTGATGTAGCTTTTCGGCGAAGGCCTCCGCCAGCTCAATGGCGATGGCCTGGATGGCGTGGGAACGCATGTAGGCGCCGGCGTCTTTGTACATGGTTGCAAGGTCGCGCACGCCCAGTCCGCAGGTGACGACGAAGAAAGCGACCGAATCCATGTCGCCCGACTCGACGGGCCGCACGAAGTCGGCCAGGCAGAGATGCTTGCCGCCGCTTTGGCGCGGGAACGTGAAGCGCTCAATCAACTTGGCGGGGTTGTCCGGGTCGTAGATGAGCACCGAATCGCCTTCGGCCTGTGCCGGAAAGTAGCGGCACACGGCGTGCGCGCTGACCAGCTGGGCACCTACCACCTCCTGGAATACTGCGTCGATGCGCTCTTTCATGGCGATGGCCTTGGGGTCTCCCTGCGCGAAGCGTTTCTGCACGTTGCCGTGCAGGCCCATGTGCTTGCCGTAGAGCATCTGCGGGTTCAGATAGGGCCACAAATGGTCAAGCGACAAGCCGCGGAACACCAGGCGCTCGAACGTCGGGACGCCGGGCAGCGGCACGTCGGTGCGCACCGCTGAGCGCTGGGCGCGAATGGCCGCGACAGGGGCGCGCTGCGGTTCGGCATCGCTGGCGCGGAGGCGTAACGCCTGCTGCTCCGCTTGCACCCGTGCCACGAGGTCTTCGCGCTGGGAATCCTTGCTGAGCTGGTTGGCGAGGTCGAGACCCTGCATGGCGTCCTTGGCGTAGAGCACCGGCGCACCGTCGTAGGCCGGGGCGATTTTCAGCGCCGTGAAGCGATTCGACAGCGCTGCGCCGCCCACCAGGATAGGAGCCTTGACGCCGGCTTCGCGCAGGTCCTGCGCCGTCAACATCATCTGTTGGGCCGATTTGACCAACAGCCCGGACAAGCCGATGGTGTCCGGCTGCTCGGCGCGGTACGCCTCGATCAACTGCTGCGGCAACACCTTGATGCCCAGGTTGATGACCTCAAAGCCGTTGTTGCTCAGCACGATGTCCACTAGGTTCTTGCCGATGTCGTGCACGTCGCCCTTCACGGTAGCCAGGATGATCTTGCCTTTCAGACTGCTCTCACCCTTTTCCATGTAGGGCTCGAGGTAGGACACGGCCGCCTTCATCACCTCGGCGCTAAGCAGCACCTCGGCGATAATCAATTCGTTGTTGTTGAACAGCCGCCCTACCTCCGTCATGCCGTCCATCAGCGGGCCGTTGATAATCTCCATGGCAGCATGCTGCTGCAGGGCCTGTTCCAAGTCGGCAACCAGGCCGTCCTTGCTCCCCTCCACTACGTAGGACGGGAGCCGCTGCTCCAAGGGGAGGGTGACGGTCGGCTTGCGGGCGCCGGGCTTTTTCCCTCGATAAAATCCGCTGAATGCCCCGATGGGGTCGTCGCCGCGCCAAAACAGCAGATCCTCGGCAAGCCGCCGTTCTGCCTCCGAAATGGAGGCATAGCGCTCCAGCCGTTCCGAGTTGACGATGGCATAGTCCAGACCGGCGCGGGTGCAGTGGTATAGAAATACGGCGTTCAGCACCTCGCGGCCGGCGTTGGGCAGGCCGAACGAGACGTTGGAAATACCCAAGATGGTGCTGCACAGGGGGAACCGTTCCTTGATCGCGTGGACGCCGGCGATGGTCTCGGCGGCTGAGCCGATGTAGTTTTCGTCGCCGGTGCCGACCGGGAAGACGAGCGGGTCGAAGATGATGTCCCGTGGCAACAGGCCGTATTCGCCGGTGAGCAGGTCATAAGCGCGTTGGGCGATGGCCAGTTTACGTTCGCGGCTGACGCCCATGCCCTGCACTGGGTCCTCGTCGATGCAGCCGACCACCACCGCGGCGCCATACGTACGCAGCAACGGCACGATAGCGGCGAAGCGCTCCTCGCCGTCTTCGAGGTTGATCGAGTTGACGATGGCCTTGCCGGGCGAGTGTTTCAGCGCCAGCTCAATGACCGGCGCCTCGGTGGAATCGATCATCAACGGCACGCGCATCTTGCCGGCGACGAATTTCAGGAAGTGCTGCATGTCGGCGTATTCGTCGCGGTCTGGATTGGCCAGGCAAATGTCTACTACTTGTGCGCCTCCCTTGATCTGGGCGCGGCCGATGTCGGCAGCCCGCTCAAACTCGCTGGCGCCGATCAGGTCGCGGAAACGCTTGGAGCCGATAACGTTGGTGCGCTCGCCGACGATGACCGGGCGGTTGTCGGCCTCCAAGGGCAGGTAGTCCAGACCCGATACGGCCACGACCGTGCGGCCTCGGCCTGCAGGGGGTTGGGGACGCTTGCTCTGTGCCATGTCGGCCAGCACTTCGATGTGTTGCGGCGTGGTGCCGCAGCAACCGCCCGCGACGTGCACCCAGCCGTTGTCGATGAAGCGTTCGAGCTGCGTGGCGAGCGACGTCGGCGTCTCGTGATAGTGACCCTCTTCGTCCGGCAGGCCGGCGTTGGGGTGGCAGCTTACGGGAACGGATGACAGGTCGGCGAGGCTGCGCAGGTGGTCGGTCATGAACTCCGGGCCGGTGGCGCAATTGAGGCCAATGGCCAGCGGTTTATAGTGTGCGATGGAGGTATAGAGCGCCTCGACGTTCTGGCCGCCGAGCATGGTGCCCATCGGCTCGATGGTCGCCGAAATCATGAAGGGTACTTGGCGTCCAGCCTCCTGCATGGCACGGCGGGCGCCCAAGACAGTGGCCTTGAGGTTCAGGGTGTCCTGCGCCGTTTCGATGAGCAGCAGATCGATGCCGCCCTCCAGCAGCCCCAGGGTCTGCTCGCGGAAGGCGTCAATGACCTCGTCGAACGTCACGCCGCCGGTAACGGTGATGGTCTTGGTCTGCGGTCCCAGCGACCCGGCGGCAAAGCGCGGCTTGTCCGACGTGTTGTGTGCAGCGACGGCTTCTCGCGCCAGACGCGCCGCCGCGGCGTTAATGGCGTGCACCTGATGTTGCAGGTTGTATTCGGAAAGCACGATGCGCGTGCCGCCGAAGGTGTTGGTACAAATAATGTCGGCGCCGGCATGCAGGTAGGCGCCGTGGATGTCGCGGAGCACGTCGGGCCGCGTGAGGTTTAGATGTTCGTAACAACCCTCGTAGTCGGGGCCGCCGAAATCGGTAGCCGTGAGCGGCTTGGCCTGCAGGAAAGTCCCCATTGCACCGTCCAGAACCAGGACGCGCTCTTGCAATAACTCCTGAATGTTCATGTTAGACTCGTTTTCTCCAACCCATTAAGGTGCGGATTGATTTTCAACTGTAGCAAAAACCTGACGGGGTAACAAAAAAGCGAGGCGTTCATTGCCTCGTGGCGGGTGTTGTACATGCCGAGGGAACGGATCAACGGATTTGGTATGTATTACGAGGTGGCCGGGGAGGGCGTGCCGTTTGTGTTCGTGCACGGCGGCTTGGGCGGCGGCAGGGGCAGCGAGGTATTCCGACAGCATCACATGGCCGAGTTGGCGCAGCACGCCACGGTTATCGCCTTTGACCGCCGCGCCGCGGGGCAGTCGGAGGAGCCGGCGGCCGGCTATGGGTTTGAATGTTTCGTCGCAGACATCCTGGGGTTGCTGGATCATTTGGGGCACCCTCGGGCCGTGCTTATGGGCACCTCGGCCGGCGGGCCGCAGGTGCTTCAGTGCGCGCTGGATCACCCGCAGCGGGTCATGGGCCTGGTGCTCAGCAGCACCGCCTCGCAGACGGTGCGGGTGCCGCCGGAGCTGGCTTCGCTGACGACCTATCTGGGCACTATCGCTTTGTCGGATCTGCAGAACATTCTGGGGCATGCCTCGGGTGGATCCGTCGGCGGTATTCTGCAGACTTACCTGGCCTATCACCTGCATGGCGACCCGATTGCCAGCCGCCTGGGTGAGGTTGAGGCGCCGGCGCTCGTCCTGCATGGCACGGCGGACGAAGAAGTCCCGTTTACCGAAGGCCGCCGCTTGCACGCCGGATTACGTAACGCCTCTTTGATCAGCATCGAGGGCGGCCGTCACGGCATCATGACTAGCCACGTCGTCGCCTTTCGCCAGGCGATTATCGATTTTCTGGCGGACCTTTAACCCTACTGGTGCCGGACATCTTATTGACCTGTCGTATTGTTGTGAGTACAACCGGGCCTTGTTGTCGCGGCAGTCAATGTTCACTGGAGGAGTATACCAATGCGTTTCGTCATGTGTGGTGCGGGTGCGATTGGGGGAATCCTGGGCGGTCAACTGGCCAAAGCCGGTTTTGAGGTTATCTTTATCGATAAAATTGCCGAGCACGTTGCGGCGCTCAACGAGCACGGTTTGCAACTCAAGGGGGTGCTCGGCAACCACACCCTGCCGGTCACCGCCGTCATGCAGGCCAGCGACATCGACTTTCGACCCGACGACGCGGTATTCATGTCCGTCAAATCGTTCCACTGCGCTGCTGCTTGTGCCGAGCTGCGGCGTGCCACGGCGTTGGAATTGCCGATCTTCTGTTCGCAGAACGGGGTCGCCAACGAGCCCACGGCGGGTCAATACTTCAGAAACGTCAACGGCGTCATGGTGCTGATCGGCGCGAAGCGCCTGAACCCGGGAGAGATCGTGCACACCGGCAACGGGCCGGTCGGCGTCGGCACCTATCCGGAGGGACTCAGCCAAGCGGCCCAGGACGTTGCCGCTGCTCTGGAAAAGACCGACTTGCTGGTTTACACCACCGAACGCATTGTCCAAGCTAAGTGGAACAAGATGCTGATCAACCTCAACAACGCCACCATGGGGTTGACCGGGCTGGCCAGCCAGGAAGCGCGTTCGGACAGCGAGGCGCGTCTGTGGATGGCGGACGTGTGGGAGGAGGGCGTCCGGGTGCTGCGCGCCGCCGGGATCGCCTATGAAGGGCCGCCCGACATGGGGCCGATCGAAGACCGCATTGCCGAGTTGCGCAATCCAGACTTCAAGCCGGATGTGCCGGAGGACGACGAACTCAAGGGCCGCGCCTCGTTGTGGCAGGACCTGTATCACCAGCGCGGCGAGGTGGAAGCCGATTATTTCAACGGCGAGATCGTTGAGCTTGGCCGCCACCACAATGTCCCAACGCCATACAGCAGTCTCCTGCTGGACCTGATCAATGACATGGCGGCAAAACGCGAAAAGCCGGGCAAATACACGATCAGCGATCTGCGTCAACGGCTACAGGGCTGACGCGGCGAGCGAAGGCCTCCTACCTCGGAATGACCGGCAGCACGATGTGCGAGGGATACCGGGGATCGTGGAACACGCTCTGGCTCGCAGTTTGGAACCGGCTGCTGGTCGCTTGGTCGTCGCCGGTGTTGAGGTTGCGGTCGAAGCGTGGAAAGTTGCTGGAAGAAATCTCCACCCGGATGCGGTGCCCCGGCAGAAACACATGGCTGGTTGCCCACAAGTCGATGGTGAATTCGCTGACGGTGTCGGGTTGCAGCAGGGTGGGGCGGGTGCGGGAGGCGCGGTAACGGCCCCGGATGATACCGTCTGCCAGATTGCGTGCGTAGCCGTCGGGCCGCACGTCCACCAATTTGGCGGTGAAGTCGGTGTCCGGCGCGCTGGTGGCGGCGAAGAGCGTCACGGTGACGGGGCCGGTCACCTCCAGCGGCTCGCTTAACGGTTCGCCCGTGTAAACCAGAACGTCCTGCCGTGATTCCACCTCTCGCTGGTCCTGTACGCCGACGGGGATGATGAGGGTATTGCCGCCGCGGGTCGGCACCGGATTATCGGGGTCGTACACGAAACGGTCCGGCGGTTCCTCGCCGGGGGCCGCTGCGCTCAGGCTGCCGTCGCCGGCGGCGCTGTTGGCTTGGCCCCGGCTGTGGAAGTAATAGGGCGTGTAGCGGGTGCGCGCCAGCGGCCACTCGTTCTCGTCGCGCCAGGCGTTTTCTCCCATCACGAACAGCTTCACCGGCGGTTCGTCGGCAATGCCCGTGTCGATGCCTTTCAGCCAGTGATCGAACCAGCGCAACTGCGTCTCGTGCAATTCGATTTTCGCGTTGTCGCCGAAGTCGATGTCGCCGGTGCCGCGTGAGGTGGGGCTGGTGTAAGGGAACAGGTGCGCCCAGGGGCCGACGAGCAGTTTTTGGTGGTTGCGCGCCGTTTCCCCCATGGCGTGCTCACGCAGGCCGGCGAATGCCGTCAGGCCGCCGCGCAGGAAGATGTCGTACCAGGAGGTGACGTGGTACATGGGGATGTTGATGTTGTGCAGTTGCCGTTCCAGGTTGATGGCCCACCAGTAAGGGCCGTCGTCGGGATGGCGCAGGTACTCCCCGAGGTAGCGGGCCACCGGCTTGAGCAGGTCGTCCCAAACCGTCAGCGGCAGGCGGCGATAGGCTTCCTCGGTGAGGGGCTGGCCGAAGGCTATGACCGGGTCGGTGATCTCTCGTTCCAGGGCAGGCAGCAGCGATTCCGTCAGTCCTTCGCGAGCGAGCGTGTCGCGGGCCATCAGAATGGCGTAGGGAATCTGCCAGCCGAATTCAAAGGCGCCGCCGGTGTGGTAGACCCAGCTTTGATGAAAATCGGCGGAGGCGGAAATCGGAAACGCCGTCTTCAGGTGCGGCGGTCGGGTCGGCAGTAGCAGGTACTGCGTGGCACCGAGGTAGGACTGGCCCATGGTGCCGACGTTGCCGTCCGACCAGGGCAGGGCGGCGGCCCATTCCACGGCATCGTAGCCGTCCTGGGCTTCCCAGATGAGCGGGTAGTACTCGTCACCCTCGGAGGCGAAACGGCCCCGCGTGTCCTGCCCGACGACCACATAGCCGCGTTCGACGAAGCAGTCGATGTCGCCGGGCCGTTGGCGGCCATTCTTGTCGTAGGGCAGGCGTGTGAGCAGCACGGGGAAGCGTCCGTCGGCGTCCGGGCGGTACACGTCAGCGCGCAGCGTGACGCCGTCGCGGGTTTGGAACGGCACATCTTTGTGGACGGCGACACGGTATTGCGGCTGGCTGCCTGCGGCCATGGGTGCTTCCTCCGTGAAAGAGCTTCAGGGCTAGGACGACGAATGACGAGGGTAGATTCTTCAGTCGCGTAATTCAAGTGGCTTGTCCGCGATGCCGGGCGGGCATTTCCCGCCTGGATTGGGTTGGTTGACACCGCCCAACCCACCGCGTAAGGTGCCCGCCGTTTCGCACTGCTGGGCAGTGCATGACGAATAAGGTTTGCCGAGAGGGAGCATGGCATGAAGGGGTGGAATCGCATCAAGGCGACTGCGTTGCTGCTGGCGTGTCTGGTGGTCGGCGGCGGTTGGATTTCCCAGGTGGCGGCCGAGAACCGCAGCAAGCCCATCGTGTGGCAGCTGCAGAGCACCTGGCCGACGGGCAACCTGTTGCACAAGTCGATTCAGCGCCTGGCGGCGGACGTTGAAGAAATGTCCGACGGGCGGCTCCGATGGGAAGTCATGCCGGCTGGCGCCATCGTTGGGGCGTTCGAGGTTCTGGACGCGGTGCACCGCGGCCTCCTCGACGCCGCGCATGCCTGGCCGGGTTACTGGGCCGGCAAGCATCCCGCCGCTGGTCTGTATGGCCCGCCTCCCGGTGGCCCGTTCGGTCTCGGGCGCGAGGAATTCATCGCCTGGCTGTTCGCCGGCGATGGGGCGAGCCTCTACAACGAATTGTTGCAGAAGGAACTCGGCCTGGACGTCGTTGCCTTGTTCACCACCGGCCTGCCGTATTGGGAAGCATTTGGGTGGGTGCGCAAGCCGTTTACCAGCCTGGATGAGTTGCGGCAGTTGAAGTACCGTACCTCCGGCCTCGGCATGGAAATGATGCAGAACATGGGCGTATCGGTGGTGACCCTGCCCGGCGGCGAGGTGCTGCCGGCTCTGGAGCGCGGCGCCGTGGACGGAGCCGAGTGGGCCATCCCCAGCCACGACATCCTCATCGGGTTCCACAATGTCGCAAAGTATTACTACATGCCCGACCTGCGGCAGCCCGCTTCACTCCAGGACTTGTTGATCAACACCAGCGTCTGGGAGGCGTTACCCGACGACCTCAAGGCCATCGTCAAATCCGCCTGCTTGGCTGAGATCATCCGCATGGCGGCGCTCAGCGTAGACATGGAAAGCAAGGCGGTCGAAGAATTGACCAGCAAGCACGGCGTGGAAATCATGCGCACGCCGGACGACGTGCTGAGGGCCGAGCTGGAGGCGATGGACAAGGTGTTCGAGGTGGAATCCGCCAAGAATCCCTTTTTCGCCAAGGTGCTCGAGTCGCAGCGGACGTTCGCCGAACGCGCCGTGCCGCACGCCCGGCGGCTGCGGCCCCCCATGGAGATCCTGGTGCCGCATTATTGGGGGAACTAGGCGGAGCCTCTTCTGAGTTACCACATGTTGAGGGAGCGAGCGATCATTAGCCGATCATCTGGCCTCGCTTCCACTTATTCCGAGCCCCGCTCGCAGTCCCCGGTGCCATCTCGCAAGGCGTTCGGCCCGGCCCGCGTGAAGTCCGCCTGCTCCTCTCGGCCTGCCTGATATTGAGGGTCCTCCGGAAACGAGCCCTGGATCGTTGCCAGCACCATGGCGTCGTGGCCGTCGTTGCCCGGCGTGGTGATTTCGTACGACCCGAATATGCGAATCGTCGTTGCGTATGGCACCATCCCGATATGGAAAATCCACTCGAATTGCTTGTCCGCCCCGTAGATGGCCTGCATTCGCATCGAGCGGCTGTAGCGGCACATCCAGCTTCCGACCAGCCATTTCTGTAAATCCGCGGTCAGTTCAGGGTTGGCGTCTTGCGTGTAGGCTGGAGGTGTAGCCGCCAGGCTCGCAAAGATGGCCAGGGTGATCGCCAGGACGAATAAGCGCATAGGTTTTCTCCTTCAGAGGTGCGGGTCTGACAGTGGGATGGGGTGCGTTCCCTAGGGCTATTGGCCACCATTATATCCGTGCATCCCGGGAAAGTAACGGAGCCGCCGGATCAGCGCCGCCGTCGAGCGGCATCAGAAACGAAGACACTTTTTTCGGTTGACCTCCCGCATTGCCTTCCGTACCATGGCCACCCTTCCAGGATTGCGCCATGCCGGTGTCACGGCAAGGCATAACGTATTTTTTCAACCAAGTAAGGAGTAGGCCATGTACCGTATGTTGACGAAGCTCACGAGCGTGGGCGTCGCGTTGGCGCTCTGCTTGATGGGAACCGCCTCATGGGTCAACGCACAGAATGATCTGGCGGTGACGGATTCAATGTTGCTGGCCGACCCGGCAGCATCTTGGCTGCACACCAACGGCAATCTCGCCGGGCATCGCTACAGCGTGCTGACGCAACTGAACGCTTCCAATGTTGCCGACCTCAATGTTGCCTGGATGTTCGCGCCGGGCGGCGACACCGATGCGCAGAATACGCCGCTGTACCACGACGGGCTGGTGTACTTCGCGCAGGACAACAAAGTCTTCGCGATTGACGCCCGGTCCGGCCGGCGGATCTGGAAGTACGAGCACGAGCTGCCTGAGACGTTTGGCGGCTACAACGTCGATTTCATCACCGGCAAGCACCGCGGTGTGGCCATCCTCGGGAATAACATTTACTTCCTGTCGAATGACGCCAAGCTGCACGCCATGGACTACAAGACGGGCGAGCAGAGGTTCGTCAAGCAATACCTCGATTATCCCGAGGACTTCGAGAAAACTGAGGACGGAGACTCGACCGGTTACGCCACCACCATCGGACCCACGGCCATCCCCGGCCAGATCCTGGTCCCCCTGAACGGCACCGACTTCGGCGGCCTGCCGGGCTGGGTCTATGGCGTCAATCCTGAAGACGGCGAAATTCTCTGGGAATGCAACATGATTCCCGGCCCCGGCGAGCCCGGCTATGAAAGCTGGCCCGGCGACAGCGCCGACTACGGCGGTGCCGGCCCCTGGATCACCGGCGCCTGGGATCCCGATTTGCAGATGTACTACACCGGCACGGCCAACGCCTATCCGTGGAACCCCAAGACCCGCGGCGACGGCAAGATGGACAACCTTGGCGCTGCCAGCGTGGTGGCGTGCAGCACCGACACCGGCAAGGCGGCGTGGCGCTATGTTGTCGTTCCCGGCGATCCGTGGGACTACGACACCATGCAGACCCCCATGGTCATCACCATTGACGGTCGCAAGACGGTCGTGCATCCGAACAAGACCGGCTACATCCACTACCTGGATGCGGCGACCGGCGAGTTCCTGCGCGCCCCGGCGTTTGCCGACCGGATCAACTGGATCCAGGGTTACGACGTCGAAGGCCGTCCGGTGGGCCAGCTCGACCTACCCATTGAAGACGGCGGCGCGGTAGAAGTGTGGCCGAGTCTGTTCGGCGGCGTCAACATGTATCCCAATGCCTACAACCCGTTGACCGGAAACCTGTATCTGGCGGCAACGAATGCGGGTATGGAGTACAAATTCGAAGACATCAAGGTCATCGCCAACGTGCGTCACTTCGGCGCCTCGGTGGAGTTCATCTGGGGTTACGAAGTTGAACTGGCCATCGACGTGAAGACCGGCGCCGAAGTATGGCGTGATCAGAAGGGCAAGTGGGGGTATGCAGGCGGCATGCTGACGACGGCCGGCAATCTGGTGTTCTACACCAGCCAGGCGGGTATCTTCCATGCCACGAATGCCACCACGGGCGAGATTCTCTACACCTTCAACCTTGGTGTAACGCCGAAGGCCGGCCCCATCACCTACATGCTGGATGGCAAGCAGTACGTCGTGCAGCCGGTCGGCGGTGTGCCGGGCTGGGATTTCCAAGAGCATAACTTGGAACACGGCAGCATGGTGGTGGCGTTCAGCCGCTAAACGTCGTTCTGGAATGGTGATGTAAAGTAAGGGTGCCAAGGCACGTACGATTTGTCGTGCGTGCCTTGGTTCGTTGTGGAGAGAAAAACAAGGGCGTGGCGATGGGGCGTGCAGTTCGAGTGGCAACGGTAGTTATGGTGGTTGTGGGTTGTTGTCTGGCGTTCGATGCGGTGCTCGTAGCGCAACGTTTGGCGCACGCCGAGTCGGAGGTGCCGGCGACCAATCCTTTTTCCGGAGATGAGAAGGCGATTAAAGAAGGCAGGTCCTGGTTTATAGCGGTGTGCGCCCCGTGTCACGGCCCCCGCGCCAACGGCGCAGCCGAGCGGGGTCCAAGCGGCGCTGATTTGCGGGTATTCAAAAGAGGTTTTGAGCAATACGTCCACGTCGTCAAGAATGGTCGCGAAACCGGCCGAATAGGTAAGATGCCCAGTTGGGGTAAAGTGTTGTCCGAGGAGCTTATATTCCAAATTGGCGCGTTTCTCGAAACTTTGGCAATAGAGGGCGCTTATTGGGGAGATTCCGAGACCAGGCCTCGGTGACGCGGTGAATGCCGGTGACCGGGCGGGCGTCCGACAGCATCTGTCCCTATTGTCCGCTATGAACCATTCCTTTTGCCTGCTGCACCTCAGCCCCGGCGGGTCAGTTTTTGGTTGACACGTTATATCCCCCTTCCTACTATGCGCCCGTCCCTTCCAAGAGTGTGCTTTACCAACGTAGGACAGACGCTAAATCTCCGGAGTCGAATAAGGAGGGAGCTATGAACCGTATCTTCACACGACTTGTGGGCGTAGGTATGGTCGTTGCGCTGTGCATGGTGGGCGGCGCCGGATGGGTACAAGCGCAAGAAGAGGATGCACAGGCGGGGGTCACGGATTCGATGCTGGCATCCGCGCCGGCGGCGTCCTGGCTGCATGGCAATGGCAACTGGGCCGGGCATCGCCACAGCCTGTTGACCCAGTTGAACCCGAGTAATGTTGGCGATCTCAGAGTCGCCTGGATTTTCTCCACCGGCGGCGAAACCGATGCTCAGGCCACCCCGCTGTACCATGACGGGGTGGTGTATCAGGCGCAGGACAACACGGTCTTTGCCGTCGACGCTCGATCCGGCGGCCGGCTGTGGAAGTACGTCCACGAGCTGCCCGAGGACTGGGGCGGACAGTTTGCCGATTTCTTCACCGGGAAGCATCGCAACCTGGCCATCTCCGGGGAGTACATTTATTTCCTTTCCAACGACACGAAGGTGCACGCCATTCATTACAAGACCGGCGTGGCGAAGTTTGTCCAGCAATACATGCACTACCCCAAGGCGTTTGACAAGTCAGACGATTCCAACGGTTACTTCGGCACCGCCGGGCCGCTGGCCATTCCTGGTCAAATCATCGTACCCCTGAACGCCACGGACATGGGCGGCTTGCCCGGCTACGTGGCCGGGATAAGTCCCGACGACGGTGCGGTGCTCTGGCAGGCCAACATGATTCCCGGCCCGGGCGAGCCCGGTTACGAATCCTGGCCCGGTGACAGCCGCGACTACGGCGGCGCCGGCCCGTGGATCGTTGGCACCTGGGACCCGGACCTGCGCATGTACTATACGGGCACGGCGAACGCCTACCCGTTCAACGCCGTGCCGCGCGGCAACGGCAAATACGACAACGTGGGCGCCGCCAGCGTGGTGGCGATCAACACGGATACCGGCAAGGTGCCCTGGCGCTATACCGTGGTGCCGGGCGATCCGTGGGACTACGACACCATGCAGACGCCCTTGATCATCACCATTGACGGTCGCAAAACCATCGTGCAGCCGAACAAGACCGGTTACATCCACTATCTGGATGCGGCGACCGGTCAGTTCCTGCGGGCGGCAAGGTTCAGCGACAAGATCAATTGGGCGGAGGGCTACGACGTCGAAGGCCGCCCGCTTAACCAGATCGCGCTGCCGGAGCAGGGCGGCGAGACGCTGGAGGTGTGGCCCAGCGTTTTCGGCGGGGTAAACATGTATCCCGCAGCCTACAACCCGGACAGCGGTATGATCTTTCTGCCGGCAACAAACCTCGGCATGATGTATGGCTATGAGGAAGTCAAGGTCATCAGCAACGTGCGGAATCTCGGCGCCACGTTCGAGTTTCTCTTCGACCGTGAAGACGCGTACGAGGTGAATCTCGCCCTGAACATCAAGAGCGGCAACGAGATCTGGCGCGATCAGAAAACCAAGTGGGGTTTCGCCGGTGGCATGTTGTCGACGGCCGGCGGCCTAGTCTTCTACACTAGCCAGAACGCCGATTTTCAGGCCGTTGATGCGGCTTCGGGAGAAATCCTGTATGCCGTCAACCTGGGCACCACGCCCAAGTCGGGGCCGATTACCTATATGCTGGACGGCAAGCAGTACGTCGTGCAGGCTGTCGGTGGCGTGCCCGGCTGGGGTTACGAGGAGCACAACCTGGAGCACGGCAACCTGATCGTGGCCCTGTCGCGTTAAAACGCTGTTCGGCCTCAAGGAAGGGAATCAAGGCGCTCGCAGACACAATGCGAGCGCCTTTTTTTGTCTTGTCGTGTAAGGCCTGTGGAAAGTCGGGCTGCCGACTGTCAGATGGGTCTTACCGGGAAGGTGCCGAGGGACGGAATTGAACCGCCGACACGAGGATTTTCAGTCCTCTGCTCTACCGACTGAGCTACCTCGGCATGGGATGGACGTCATTGCAACCGCCCCGGCGTGGGGTGTGCCGGGGGCGGAAAACCGGAAACGACACGCCGCCTAAGCGGATTGAAGGCTGGCGATGGCGTCGAAAATCTCGTCGTTTTCGGGGAATCGGGAGGTCTTGAGTTTGGAGAAAACCAGCTTGCCGTCCACCCGGACTTCAAAGGCGCCGCCACCACCCTCGATCAGGGTGGCTACATGGTCGAATTTGTCTTTGATCGCGCTCTGCAAACTTGCAGCATCGGGCAAATAGTTTCATTCACCACAGTATTCAATAGAGATGTCCACGTTGGACCTCCTCAGCAAAAATCGGTTGCCATGTCGGGTTGCAAAGACGCGATTCTAGTCATTTCGCCGGCTAGCGTCAAGCAGTTCAGCGGGTTGAAGACTGGCGCTACCTTGCCCTGGGCGGACGGTACACATGGGTGCTCTGACCGAAGAAGACATCCGCAGCTTCCATGAGGGTTTCGGAGAGGGTGGGGTGGGGATGAATGCTGAGCGACAGGTCGGAAGCCAGGGCAGCCATTTCGACAGCCAGTACGCCCTCAGCGATCATTTCCCCGGCGCCGCTGCCGGCGATGCCGACACCGAGGACGCGTTGGGTTTCGGGATCGATGATGAGTTTGGTGACGCCCTCGCCGTGGCCAAGCGTCAGGGCGCGGCCCGAGGCGGCCCAGGGAAAGCGGGTGATGGTGACCTGTCGCTGTTGCTGTTTGGCCTGCAATTCAGTGAGCCCGCACCAGGCGATTTCGGGGTCGGTAAACACGACGGCGGGAATGGCTTGCGGCTCGAACGCCGTTTTCTTGCCGGCGATAGCCTCTGCGGCAACGCGGCCCTCGTGAGCCGCCTTGTGGGCCAGCATGGGTTCTCCAGTGATGTCGCCAATGGCAAAGGTAGTGTGTTCGTGGGTACGGCGCTGCGGGTCGACCTGCACGAAGCCCCGCGCATCCAGCGCGATGCGGGTGTTCCCCAGACCCAAACCGTCGGTCTGGGGACGGCGACCTACCGCAACCAGAATCTTTTCATATACCTGCTCCGGTTCTGTGGCGCCGGTGCCTTCGAGAGTGACGTGGATAGCGTCCGATTCTTCCCGTAACGCCGTGACGGTGGTGTCGAGCATGACTGCCGCGAACCGTTGCTGCAGGCGCTGGCTGAGTACGCGTACGAGGTCGCGGTCGACGCCGGGAAGCAGGCCCGAGGTCATTTCTACGACAGAGACCCGAGTGCCGAGGGCGGCGTACACTGAGCCCAATTCGAGACCGATGTAGCCGCCGCCGATGACCAACAGGCTTTGCGGGATGTCGGGCAGAGCCAACGCCGCGGTTGAATCGAGTATGCGGGGCGAATCGACGTCAAGGTTCGGCAGAGCAGCGGGGCGAGAGCCGGTGGCCACAATGGCGTGCTCGAAGGCTACCAGCTCTTCCGTTCCCGATTCCGTGCGCACAACGAGAGCATTCGCATCGCGAAAGGCGGCGTGTCCCTGTACGAAGGCAACACGGCGGCGTTGGCACAGGTCGCCGAGGCCGCCGGTGAGTTTGCCGACGACGCCTTCCTTCCAGTTCCGCAAGGCATCGACGTCGATCTGTGGGTCGCTGAAGGACACGCCCCAGTCGCTGGCTTGGCGCGCCTCGCCGATCACCTTGGCGACGTGCAGTAGGGCTTTGGAGGGAATACATCCTCGGTAGAGACAGACGCCGCCGGGATTGGGTTCGGCGTCGATGAGGGTGACTTGCAGGCCGAGGTCAGCGGCCTGGAAGGCCGCGGCGTAGCCGCCGGGACCGCCGCCGATGACCGCGACCTGTGTGCTGCGCGGCACCGTCGCCACGTCTCAACCTTCCAGGCTGAGCAGGAAGGGCTGTGACAAGGCTTCCACCACCCAGCGGAGAAAACGGGCGCCATCGGCGCCGTCGATCAACCGGTGGTCGTACGACAGGCTGAGCGGCAGCATCAAACGCGGCACGAATTGGCCGTCCTCGTGCACGGGCTCGATGCGGCTGCGCGCCATGCCGAGGATGGCCACTTCCGGGGCGTTGAGGATGGGCGAGAAGCCCGTGCCGCCGATGCCGCCCAGGTTGGTGATGGTAAAGGTGCCGCCCTGCATTTCCTCCAGGCTGGTTTTGCGGCTGCGGGCACGCTCAGCGAGTTCGGTCAACTCAACGGCGAGGGCGATGATGTTCTTGCTGTCCACGTCGCGGATCACGGGGACCAACAGGCCGCGGTCGGTGTCCACCGCCACGCCGACGTGATAGTACTGCTTGTAGATGACTTCATGGGTCGCCATGTCGACGCTGGCGTTGAACTGCGGGAATGTTTTGAGGGCGGCGGCGACCACTTTCAGCGCGATGGCGGTGATGGTGAGCTTGCCGCCCGCCGCAACGGCTTTGGGGGCAAATTTCTGCCGTAACTGCTCAAGCTCGGTGATGTCGGCCTGATCGTATTGCGTGACTTGCGGCACAGTGGCCCACGTGCGCGCCATTTGGTCGGCGGTGAGGCGGCGCACGTTGCTCATTGGTCGCCGCTCGACAACACCCCAGCGACGGAAATCCGGCAAGGGCAGGGCAGCCGGGACGGCTGCCGCTGGGGCCGTAACGGGTTCTTGAGACTGGCGCCTCCGAGCGTAACGTTTGACGTCATCGGTAGACACGCGCCCGCCGGGTCCTGAGCCGGGGATCTCATGGATATCGACGCCGATTTCACGTGCCAGCCGCCGTACCGAAGGCGCTGCCGGTGCACCGGAGCGGGCCGTCTGCGCTGCGGCTGCCGGTGGACTTGCAGTGTCGGCAACGGGGGCTTCGACTGGTGCGGGCGGCGCAGGGGGCTCCGGCTCCGTTTTTGTCGGTGGCTCGCTTGGAGAGGGGGCGTTCTTCGTCGCCGTCGCCCCATCAGTCTCCAGGGTCACAATCAACTGCCCGACCGCCGCTTTGTCTCCCGGCGCCACGTGAATCGCTGTCACCGAGCCGCCGACAGGCGACGGCACCTCAACCATTGCCTTGTCGGTCTCGAGTTCCAGCACCGATTGTTCGGCGGCGATCCGGTCCCCCACCGCGACCAATACTTGTACGACGTCACCCGACTCGATACTCTCGCCGAGTTCGGGAAGAGCAAACGCAAACGTTGCCATGCCGCGCTATCTCCCTGCCGCTGTGGTCAGGATTTACCGGTACGTACGGGTCGATGGGCGGGAATCAGGCCATCATCGGGTTGATCTTCTCGGCGTCAATGTCGAGGTCATGCCGGGCCTGTTGTACGGTCTGAACGGATAGCTGTCCGTCAAGCGCCAGGGCGTGCAGCGTGGCGTAGGCAATGCAGCGTGCATCGACCTCGAAGAAATGGCGCAGCGCCTTGCGGCCGTCACTGCGTCCGAAGCCGTCGGTTCCCAGGGCGGTGAGCGGTTTGGGAAACCAGCGCGCCACCGAATCGGGCAGCGTTTTGGTGTAATCCGAGGCGGCTACGAACACCCCCGGCGCGTCAGCGACGCACTGGCTGAGATAGGACTGGCGAGGCGCTTCGTCCGGATGCAGCATGTTCCAGCGGTCGACCTCCAACCCTTCCCAGTGCAGCGCCTTGTAGCTGGTAACGCTCCACACGTCGGCGGCCACGTGATAGCGTTCGGCGAGCAACTGCTGAGCCTCCAGCACTTCGTTCATGATGGCGCCGCTGCCCATGAGTTGGGCCTTGAGCGGGGCTGTCGGGTTTTCCGCCGTTTTGAAGCGGTACATGCCCTTGAGAATGCCTTCCTTGATGGCCGGGTCGTCGGGCATCGGCGGCATCGGGTAATTCTGGTTCTCCACAGTCAGGTAATAGAAGACGTTTTCCTGCTCCTCGTACATGCGGCGGATGCCGTCGCGGATGATCACCGCGACTTCGTATGCGAACGCCGGATCGTAGGCCAGCAGGTTGGGAATGGGGTAGGCCAGCAGGTGGCTGTGGCCGTCCTGGTGCTGTAAGCCCTCACCCGCCAAGGTGGTGCGGCCGGCCGTGGCGCCGAGCAGAAAGCCGCGGCAGCGCATGTCGGCCGCCGCCCAGATGAGATCGCCGATGCGCTGGAAACCGAACATGGAGTAATAAATGAAGAATGGAATCGTGTTGATACCGTGGGTCGCGTAGGCCGTGCCGGCGGCGATGAACGAGGCCATGGAACCGGCCTCGGTGATCCCCTCTTCGAGTAGCTGGCCGTCGGTGGACTCCTTGTAGTAAAGCAGGCTGTCGGCGTCCACGGGCTCGTAACGCTGGCCGATGTGCGAGTAGATGCCGCATTGCCGGAACAGGGATTCCATGCCGAAAGTACGCGCTTCATCCGGCACGATGGGCACGATCAGCTTGCCGACATCGCGGTCGCGCAGCAGCTTGGACAGCAAGCGTACGAACGCCATGGTGGTCGAAATCGCCCGGTTACCGGTACCGTGGTAGAGCTCCTCGAACAGCGATTCGGCGGGCGTGCGCAGGCGCGGGGCGGACTCCTGCCGGTTCGGAACGTAGCCGCCGAGCTGCTGGCGATGCTCGTGCAGATACTGGATTTCCGGGCTTTCTACCGGCGGGCGGTAGAACGGCGCCCCGGCCAGAGTGTCGTCGGAGATGGGTATCCCGAAGCGGGCACGGAACTCGCGCAATTCGTCCTCGTTGAGCAGCTTTTGCTTGTGAGTGATGTTACGCCCCTCGCCGCCTTCGCCGAGACCGTAGCCCTTGATCGTCTGCGCCAGAATGACCGTCGGTGCCTCGTCGTTTTCCATGGCCACCTTGTACGCCGCGTACACCTTCTCGGGATCGTGCCCGCCGCGCCGCATGCGCCGCAGTTGCTCGTCGGAAAGATGGCTGAGCAGGTCTAGCAGATGGGGGTCGCCGTTGCAGATGTGCTCGCGGATGTAGGCGCCGTCAGACACCGAGAATTTCTGATATTCGCCGTCGACGATTTCGCCCAGGCGCTTGGCTAGCCGGCCATCGTAGTCACGGGCGAATACGGGGTCCCAGCCGCTGCCCCACACGACCTTGATGACCGTCCAGCCGGCGCCGCGAAAGACAGCTTCGAGTTCCTGGATGATCTTGCCGTTACCGCGTACCGGGCCGTCAAGGCGCTGCAGGTTGCAATTGACGACGAAGATCAAGTTGTTGAGCTTGGCGCGGTAGGCCAGGCTGATCGAGCCGAGGGCTTCGGGCTCGTCGGTCTCGCCGTCGCCCAGGAAGACCCACACCTTGGTACGCGGGTCGGGCTGCAGCAGGTCGCGGTCTTCCAGGTAACAGTTGAAGCGCGCCTGGTAGATGCCCATGATGGGGCCGAGGCCCATGGAGACGGTGGGGAATTCCCAGAAATCCGGCATCAGCCACGGGTGGGGGTACGAAGCCAGACCGCCCCCGGGCTTGAGCTCATTGCGGAAGTTTTCGAGCTGCTCCTGCGACAGCCGCCCCTCAAGAAAGGCGCGCGCGTAGATGCCCGGCGAAGCGTGTCCCTGGAAATACACCTGATCGCCGCGCTGGCCGCCGCCGTTGCCGCGGATGAAATGGTTGAAGGCGACTTCGTACAGCGTGGCCGCCGAGGCGTAGGTCGAAATGTGGCCGCCGATGTCGGGATCGAGGCGATTGGCGCGCACCACCATGGCCATGGCGTTCCAGCGCACCAGACTTTTGATGCGGCGCTCGATCTCGCGGCTGCCCGGAAATGGCGCCTGGTCTTCCACCGACACGGTGTTAAGGAACGGCGTCGTGGCCGAATAGGGAAGCGACACGCCGGCTTGTTGGGCGTGCATCTGAAGCTGCTGCAGAAGGTTTTTGACGCGCGCCGGACCGCCGCTTTTCAGCACGTCATCGAGCGATTCCAGCCACTCCTGCGTTTCGAGGGCTTCGATGTCTTCGTTCTGGGTCACGAACTCGGAATTGTTGTTCATTTCTATCATTCCGTTTGGCTTCGGGGTGACTGAAACAGAAGCCAGAGGTCGGATTAGGCTGCGCTCACCCAGCCTACATGGGCCGGGTCAGCACCGTCGGGTCGATGCGGCGTGGGATCAACTGGCCGGTTCCAAGGTCGCCATGTAGCTGGCCATCCTCGACCATCACCTGGCCGCGCAGCATAGTCCATACCGGCCAGCCGCGGATTTCCCAACCTTCCCAAATGCTATAGTCGCTGATATGCAGGTCTGCCATGCTCAGCGCTTTGTGCAGCGTCGGGTCGATGAGCACGATGTCGGCGTCGCTGCCGGGGGCGATAGCGCCTTTACGCGGGTACAGGCCGAGCAGGCGGGCGGCGTTTGCCGAGGTGATATCGACGTATTGCTGCAACGGCATGTCACGCTTGACGACGCCTTCCGTGTAGGTAATGCCCATCCGCGTTTCGACGCCGTTATGGCCGCCGGTCACGTTGTCGATCTGCTCGCCGGCGATCTTCAGTTCGAAGGTGGTGCAATACTCGTCCGTGGCCATGGTGTGCAGGTCGCCGTTCAGCAGGCCGTGCCACAGCGCCTGGCGGTCCTCTTCGGACTTAAGCGACGGGTAGGTGTGGTACTGCATGCCGTGCGTCTTCTGGTAGTCATTGGCGGTGAACGACACGTAGTTGTGCAGGGTTTCGCCGTAAACCGGCATCCCCTTGGCGCGCGCTTCGCGGATCGCCTGCACGCCTTCCTTGGCGCTCACGTGTACGAAATAAACCGCCGCGCCGGTCCACTCGGCCGCCCGGATGATGCGGCGGAAGGAGATATCCTCCGACATGTTGGTGTGGGCGCGGTGCATGTGTGTCCAGTCGTAGGTGCCCTGGTCTTTGAGGCGGGTGTAGAGAAACTGGACGATGTCGTCGTCCTCGGCGTGCACCACCAGCAGGCCGTTGTGCGCCGCCACCTCTTCCATGACGGCCACGACGTGTCCGAGGCGGGCCATGCGGTCGTGGACGTTCGGGCGGATATTGGTCGTAAAAATCTTGAAGGTGGGGAAGCCGGCTTCAATAGCCTGGGGAATCTGCAGGATAATGTCGGAAGGGATAGCGTCGAGGAGCATGCAGTGATAGGTGAAGTCGCTGTACGACTGTCCCTGCCAGCGCCCGTTCCGTTCCTCGATGGCGGCGAAGATGTCGCGGCCGGGAAACTGGATGGCGAAATCGACGAGGGTGGTGGTGCCGCCAAACACTGCGGCGCGGCTGACGTCCGGGGGCGGTGCGGTTTCCGCGTCGGGATGCCCCATGATCGGCGCCGCCACGTGGGCATGCGGTTCGATGCCGCCGGGCACGACGACTTTGCCGCTGGCGTCGATGATCCGTCCGACCTCGTCAGTCAGGCTGCCGGCCTCCGCGATGGCGACGATCTTCTCGCCGCGAATGCCGATGTCCCATTGCCCCACGCCGCCGGGGGTTACCACTTGGCCGCCGCGAATGAGATAGTCCAACATGGTGTTACCTCCTCAGTGAAATGTCGGATTACGCTGCGGTAATCCGACCTGCAACTGCTGCGCTGCAGGCGGTCAAATGGCCGCGACGTTGGCCGGATCGGGTGCCATGTCGCCGCGCTCGACGCCCTTCACCACCTCCGTCAGGGCCGCGTGTGCAGGCGCCGGGACGCCGATTTCCTCGCCCTTGGCGGCTACCAGTCCGTTGATGAAGGCGATCTCGGTGCGTCGGCCCTTGATGATGTCCTGGCCGGTGGATGGCCGCCCCGATTCGGTCATGCGCTTCATGCCGGCCAGCATGACGCCCTCGATTTCTTCCAGGGCGGCAGCATCGCCCGCACCCGCGTCCACCCACTTTTCGGGCGGCATACCGCGGATGCTTTCCAATTCATAGCCCAACGCCTGGCCGACGCGCACGGCCTCCCCCGCCAGACGGATCGACAGGCGGCGGGTCACCTTCTGTTCGGTCATCGCCAGGCTGTTCATGCCGGTGGCCGCGGAAATGCCGTTGCCCATACCGTTGACGGTCAGCTTGGACCACCGTTCGCCCCACAGGTTGGTGGTGACTTTGGCGCTGTCCACATTGCCGAGCATGTCCGCCAATTCCTGCACGCGCGGCGTCACCCGCCCGTGCGGCTCGCCGACACGAAACACCGTGTACGAGGCGCCGCCGGGCTGCAGGGTGCGCATGACATGCCCCGCCTTGAAGGCGTCGACGCCGATCGTGCTGGCGATGCAGCCCACCACCTTGCCCCAGCCGACGAGCCCGGCGATGCGCTCTTCATTGATGCTGTTTTGCAGCGACACCACCACGCCGTGCGGCTTCAGGTATTGGGCGATCATCGTCGTGGCCCATTCCGTGTCGTACGACTTGGTGCAGATGAAGGCGATATCCACCGGTTCCTTGAACAGGCTCTGCACCTCGTGCAAATGCAGCGCCTTGGGATGCACAGTAAGGTCGCCCTGCGTGCCGCTCAGATGAAGGCCATCGCGCTTGATGGCCTCGATATGGTCCGGCCAGGGATCGATAAGGGTGACGTCCAACCCGGCGCGCGCCATGTGCCCGCCGACGTAGCCACCCACGGCTCCCGCGCCCATGAATACGATGCGTTTCGTCATGCCCGTTCCCCTTGCGCCGATGGCGTGTCAGATTGCGGTTCGGAGCGTTCCGGCTACATGCTGGGCTGGCCGGCCGCTTCCTCTTCTTGTTGCAGTGCGAAAATCGACGAGTAGCCCTCCGACCAGTCCGGTGGTATCAGACACGGCCGCGGATCGAAATGAATCCACCTGGCGGGCTGACCGCGCACGATGACATTGGAAAACTGGAACCGGTCGGTGAGGTTGGTGATGTGCAGGGCGTCCGCCGAGGCATACGTGTGGAGGAGCAGGGGACGCGACCGGTGCGAGAGGTTCGGCATGGAGCCGTGGATGGTGCGGCTGTTGTGGATGGTGATCGAACCGCGCGGGCCTTTCAGGTAAACGGCTTTGTCCAGATCGACGCGCGGCAGATCTCGGTCCTTGATGGCGCCGGTCCATTGTCCGTCGTCGCCGTACAGGTCGAAGAGCTCCCCGTTGTGGCTGCCCGGGATGACGCCCATGGGACCCATTTCGTCGTCCACGTCGTGCATGTACACGCCAATGGTGAGCGGAGAGTAGTTGGTGTGCGGCCAGAACTGGATGTCCTGGTGCCACTTGATCTCCTCGCCGCCGTCGGCCCATTTGAAGTTGAGCTTGGAATGATGAAATTTAACGTCCGGTCCAACCAGGTCTTCGGCCGCGTCAACGATGGGGCCGTGGGCTGCGAAATCGCGATAAAGCGGGTGTTGCTCGGTGGGGAAAGACAGGCGGCGCAGGCGAGGATTGTCGGCATTGTGGCCGCGTTCGAGATCGAAGACGCTGTCCGAATCGGTGCGCGAGCGGCTTTGTTCAATAAAGTTGTTCGTGACCTGCCACAGGCGGTCCAGCCATGCCTCGGAGAGGAAGTTTTCGACGAGCAGATAGCCGTTTTGGAAATAGAATTCTCTTTGTTCCTGCGTCAGCACCTTGGGTGGGTGAGCCAGAATATCTTCAGCCCGCATGCCGCTCTCCTTTTTTCAATTTTTCTCAATTCTGCCAAAGGAAATGAGAACAGAAACGCTCCTGCTAAAGCGGCTCCATCATAGCACAGTCTCCCTGCAGCAGTTGGTTCGGAGCACGTAGATCATCACCGTGCTTCGGCGTATAATCCGTTCTTTCAATTCCGCGCCCAGCTCACCAGCGAGTACCCACGAGGAGACCATGGCAAACCGACACGCACAATTTACGACGTCCAAAGGCGTATTTCGGGTGGAACTCAACGAAGACAAGGCACCCAAGACGACTGGGAATTTCATCCAATTGGTCGAGTCGGGATTTTATGACGGCCTCATTTTTCACCGCATCATCAACGGATTCATGATCCAGGGCGGTTGTCCGCAGGGCACGGGCATGGGCGGCCCGGGCTACACCATCGACGACGAATTCCACCCCGAATTGAAGCACGACGGCCTGGGCATTCTGTCCATGGCCAACGCCGGACCGAACACGGGCGGCTCGCAGTTCTTCATCACGCTTGCGGCCACCAACTGGCTGGACGGGCGGCACGCCGTGTTCGGCAAGGTCGTGGAGGGGCTGGACGTTGTCCGCACCGCCGGCCAAGTGGAAACGGACGGCAGAGACCGCCCGCGCGAAGACGTGATGATCGAGACAATAACCGTTGAATAGACGGACACCACAGAGGAGCGAAGCATGAGTAGGGATACCCTGGGAAGCCGCGTTGTTGGAGCGGCCTTGGTGATGATTGTGGCGGCTTTGTTCGTTACCGCTACTGGCTATGCCGAAACCCTGCGCGTCGTCAGCGGCGAGGTGGGCGCCACCGGCTTCAAGATGAAACCCACGGCCCGCATGGGTGTTCCGGTGCGCGGCGCCATCAACATCCAGCCGGGTCCGGTGGAGTTCGATCCGGCGACTGGTGCGATGAGCGGCTACCTGGTGCTGGATATCACGTCGTTCAACACCGGTAATCCAGCTCGGGACGCCAATATTCGCCAAGGCGCCTTCCTGGTGAATCAGTTCTCGATGTGGACCATTTCGCCCCTGAGCTTGACTGGTTACGAACCGGCTTCATCCGACCCGATGCAGACCGTCGAGCTAGCCGTTCGCATTGAAGCCATGGGCCTTTCCGACGATCGCACGATCAAGGTTCGCGTCGCCACCTCTGACGATCGGGTGATGATCACCAGCGCTGGTGCCCATTACATGCACGCTGGCGATTCCCCTCTTGCCCAACTCATTGTGTCTGGCATTGAGCGCGTCTGCCTGGCCTTCCACCAGGCACCGTTTCCCAACATCCAGATGACCATGGACGGCAACCCCGTTCCCGGTTTCGCCACCGCCGATTTCGCCATCGTCGACCTCTCTCTGACGTTGGCGCGGCAATAGTCCGGTTCGGTGAAGCCGCCCACGCCCTCGGGGAGATTGCGAAAACGGCGACGCCCGGCCCAACGACCCTCGCCGCCGATGTCTTCTAGGCATCGGACGCGAATGACTATAGCCAGTACGACTCGTTGATCCGCGTTCTTGCGTCGGCCCTCTGGCGCAAGGCGCTGGAGCGCTTGAAACCACGCATGCGGTCTGAGCAGTCCGCTGACAGCATGGCGGGCCGTCTCGCATTGATGGATGTCGCAGGTGCTCAGAGCGATGTCGATGCCTACATCGCTCAGTCATGACGAGGAAACGAGGAAGATTCCGAGGGTTGCGGTGGAAATTGCCCGCCGGCTGCTTACGGCGGACAGAGCGGCAGAGGCGTGGCGGGCGCATGAAGCGGGCGAGCCCAGAACTGCTGTTCGGGACGCCCGGGGATGGCTGGACTTCGAGCGGGAGGACGCCCGGATCGAAGTGCTCGACGCGCTAAGCCGTCACGAGGATGCCCAATAAGCTCGCTGGACCTGTTCGAGCGACCATTGTCGCCCGATCATCTTCGACTGTCGCAAGCAGGATGGGAAGAACAGGTGTTTCGCCGCATGGGATCGGTAGGAGAGTGGCGAATTTAAGCGCGGATTTTGTGAAGACTCTGACAGAGTTCACCAATGCCACCGCCCCGGCAACCGTGAGGCTGCCGGGGCGGTGGCTTGTGAGGCAGTGGCGTCGACCGCTACGCGAACATATCGAACGGCTTGAAGTCGCCGTCCAGGAGGGTGTGGGTGTCTTCGTAGCCGAGCCAGCCGTCGATAGCGGTGGCGTAGACGCGGCGGAAGTCGGTGGTGTAGATGAGATTGTCGCCGGGATCCAGTTCCGTAAGGCTGGGGAGCTGGCCGTAATGGCCGCCCTTGACGGGCTTGCCGATCATGAACATGAGGCCGGCAGCGCCGTGGTCGGTTCCGAGGCTGGTGTTTTCCGGCACCCGGCGACCGAACTCGGAAAAGAGCAGCATGACGACGTCGTCGGCGCGGCCGATTCGCTCGATGTCAGCCATGAAGCCTGCAACGGCATCGGCGGCGTAGGTGAGCAGACGTTGGTGCAGGTTGCCTTGATGCACGTGGGTGTCGAAGGCGTTGTTGCGGAACGTGGTGTAGTACAGCCGCGTCGGCATGTCGGCGTGGATCAGCGAAGCGATCTTGGGCAGATCGAGCGGCACGATGCCGTAGTCAACCGGCGAGCTGTAATCGGTCCAGGCCTGCCGTACCAGCGCCGAGGCGTCGAGGGCGCTCTGGGCAATGTTCAGCAAGTAGTCCCGCGACGGATTGGCTGCGCCGTTGGAATCGGCGACGTGCTGGAACAGCGGCTGTTGCGAATGGAACCCTTCGCGGGCGAATTTGTCCGGCGCGTCAAAGACCACGGGCACGTGGTCGCGGCTGCGCACGGCCAGTGATTGGGTGGCGTCGATGTTGACAATGTAGTTCGACGCGCCGCCCGGCTTGACGGCGTCCGCCAGGCGGCCCAGCCAGCCGTATTCCGCACCGCTGTTCGGCGCCGCGGTGTGCCAATACGCCATGGATGTGAAGTGCGAAAACGACGGATTGTCGTAGCCGCAGCCGTGCACCACGGCCATCTTGCCATCCTTGTACAGCCGCTCGAATCCCACCAGGCCCGGATTGAAACCAAAGTGGTCGTCGACTTTGAGTACCTTCTCCGGCTTGATGCCGATGGTCGGCCGCTGACGGTAGTACGCATCGTCGCCGTAGGGAACGAGGGTGTTCAGCCCGTCGTTGCCGCCCGACAGTTCCAGGACCACCAGAATGCGGTTGTCATTGTGGTTCCCGCTGTATTTCACCATGGCATTGGCGGCCCGCCCGAAGAATGGCGGCAGCCCGAGGGCACCCGCTGCGCCCATGCCCAGTAAGCCGGTCTTCAGCGTATCGCGTCGGGTCAGGTCCTGTTGTGCAGAAAACGTGTTTCTCATGACCGTGTCTCCTTGTTGAAAATGTGGCAGCCAGCGAGCGGTCAGCCGAGCTGGTACTCGGGTTGGCTCATGATGAGATGAACGAGCGCGCGCAGAGGCGCTTCGAGGTACGTCTCGGCCATCGTGATGTCCGAGGTCCCCAGCTCGCTGTCCAGAAAGGTAACCAGCAGGTTCCGTTCCGTCTTGCCGAGCGGCGTCCGCATCAAGCGCTCGAGGAAGTAGTCCACGACCTCCTCGGTATTGCGCAGCTCTGCTTCCATGACCACGGCGCTCAGGTTGAGCCGTGCCGTGTGGCGCGGCAGGGGTTTTACCCGCTCGATCGCCATCTGCCAGCCCCGGTAGCTGCCGAAGCGCGTATTAAAATCCTCGTCGCGGTCGGCCATCATGTTCGATTCGGCCATCATCATACCGCCGTTGCCGTATCCCGGCAGCGTGGCACTGGTAATGTCCAAGCCCTGCTTGATGCGGGCGTGCACCTCGCGCAGCATCAAGCTGGCTTGATAGCGGTCGCGGGGGATGAAGTCGATGTCCGGAAAGAGCACGGCGCGGGCGAAATTGCCTCGCTCCAGCAGCAGTCCCGGCGTGATCCAGCTGCGCCCATGCGCCCAGCCCGCGACGGTGGGCGGCCAAAACAAATCCTGCCCCAGTGCGGCGACCACCAGGTTGAAATCGGGAATGCCCGGTACCTCATCGACGCCGAGTTTCTTGTAGGTGGACACCACCAGTTCCGTCGGGCTCTTGATATGGGTGCCCATGCTGGCGGGGCTGAAGAAGTCCCTGGACAGGAAGACCGTCTGCAGCAGCGGCTTCATGTCGTAGTTGTTGTCACGCAAGATCGCGGCCAGTTTGCCGTTCAGGGCCGTGGAAAGCTCCTGCCGCACCAGGTAGCCATAGAGCTTGGCGGTCATGAATTCGGCGGTGACTGCTTGTGCCATGATCAGGTCGATGACCTTCACGCCGTCAAAGCCGCCCTGATTGCCAAGGAAACTCTTGGTGCCGTCGTCGTGCTGCGACGTGTTGACCACGAATGTCAGGTCATCGGAGTTCCAGCCGGTGAAAGCCCGCGCCGCCTCACGGATGTCCTTTTCGGTGTAATTGCCCACACCCATGGTGAAGAGTTCCATAATCTCGCGGGCGAAGTTCTCATTGGGGGCGCCCTTGACGTTGACCCCGGCGTCGAGGAAGTAAAGCATCGCCGGATCCTGCGCCACGGCCACCACCAGATCGCGGAAGTTGCCGGTGGCGTGACGCCGGAAGGTTTCGTTCTGCAGCAGCATCTTGCGGTAGTCACGCACCTTGGCCTCGCTGGTGGCGAAGTGGCCGTGCCAGAACAGCGCCATCTTCTCCTCGAGCGGGCGATTGGTGTTAAGCATGCGATTGGCCCACCAATACGACACCCGCCGGGTTTCCAGCATGCTGGCACGCAGCCAGTAGAAGAACTTGTTGACCACCGGCTGCAGGCGCCGATTGCCCGATGCCTTCACCTTGACACCGATTGCCTCGCCGTTCTCCTTGGCGAGCTGGGTGGTGGCCGGGCGGCTGGGCGGGAAGGGCACCAGACCGGGGTCGTGCACGCCAGATTCGTCAAACGGCTGCAGGTGGCTGTTGTCGATCGATTCGTAGTGTACCAGGTGCCGCACCGCCTGTTCCGGCGTCATGGCGGCCAGCCGTTCGATGTCCTCCGGGGTACCGCCGAAACCGGCGCGCTCCAGCAAGTGCGCCGCGCGGTCGTAGCCCCACTCGCTCGACGCGATGGGCGACAGGTCGCCTTGCCAATCGACCGGTCCGGGGCCAAGGTGGATACGCTCGGCGGCGTCTGCAGCAGGCGACAGTGGCATCGTCAGCAGCGCCACCAAGCCGGCGAGAAGAATGTGGAACAACATGGAGGTGCCTCCTGTAGTTTGGTGGATGGACGCCAGAGCCTCGACAGAGGCGAGCGGCTCGTAGGGAAAACGGAAGGTTCGCCTGCCCGCCGTCACTCCGGCTTCTGCCGGCGTGCAGGGCTTTTCCGGTGGTGGAAAGCCTGCCCCGGACCCCGGATCAGGTTCGGAGCTTGGGTCGGACCTCCCTTATATAGCACAGGGCAACTGCGAGTGCTACGGTTGCTTGTCGCCCCAATAGTAATCGGCGATCGTGTCATACGGGCTCATAAACAACCGTGCCGGAACCACAAGCTCGGCGTAGGCCCGCTGCGAGTCCAGCACCTTCTTGAAGAACGGGTCCTTGGCGGATTCGCGCGCCGCGATCTTGTCCCACGATTTCAAGTGTGCCAGAAGGATGTCGTCGGGCGTTTTGACCAACGTTACACCGCGCTTGTCGGTAAAAGTATTCAGCGCCTCGGCGTCCATGCGGTTGAATTCCAGCAGCGACTGGAACGCCGCCTGGAAGGCCGCCGCCTTGACAATGGCCTGCAGTTCCGGCGACAGGTTGTCCCAGACGTCCTTGTTGATCAGCAAGTCGCAGGAGCCGGCAATCTCGTGTGCGCCGGGGTAATGATAAAACTTCCATACCGTGTCGAATCCCTGCCGTAGGTCCTCGGCCGGGGTGTACCACTCGGTGGCGTCCAGCACGCCGCGTTCGCCGGCGGGCAGCACCTCGCCACCCGGTAGTGTGACGACGGAAAGCCCCATGTCCTTGTATACCTCGGAGGCCAGGCCGGGAACCCGGTACTTGAGACCCTTGAGGTCGTCAACGCTAGTCAGCGGCTTTTTGAACCAGCCGAGTGACTGGGGCGTGGTCGGGAATATGGGGAAGGCGACGATGTTCATGCCGAGAATCTGTTGGTAAAACTCGTTCAACAGCTCGAAACCGCCGCCCTGGAATTCCCAGCCCCAGAAGTCGATGGTGCTCATCCCGAAGGGGCCGCCGGGCACCGAGGTGAACAGGGCCGCCGCCATGTGCTTGCCCATGAAGTAATACGTGCAGGTATGGGCGCCGTCCAGAACGCCGCGGTGCGTGGCGTCGGCCACGTCGAAGGCGCCAACGATAGCCCCCGCCGGAAACCCGTCGATCTTTACGCGCCCGCCCGACATCTCCTCGACCCCCCGGGCGAATTTCAGCATGTTGGTGAACAACAAACTGGAAGGCGGAAAGCTCGCCTGAATCTTGAGGACGGTAGTATCGCCCTGCGCCATCGCGTCAGTGGGCGTCAGGGGGTGTTGCGGGAAAGGCACGGCCAGAAGAAGGGTCACGGCGCATACCGCGAGGAATCCAAGCGTAAGCTTGTGCATGAATGGTCTCCCTGAGTGATGGCATGTGTAGATTGGCCCCACGTTATAAGCCCGCTAAACTGTTGTCAATACCGGCCACAGATGCCCCGCCCGGCGTTTTGACCCGAGAAACGGGGCCAAGTAGAATGCCCCCGCGCCGCAACGCGCGGATCGAAACAACCCAGAAGAGGGGAGCCTCATGACGGATGTCAGTTGTGTGCTGGACGTACGGGCCGAGTTGGGCGAATGCCCGGTGTGGAGCAGCGAAGAGCGACGGTTGTATTGGGTGAACATTAACGGGCACACGGTCAATCGGTTCGATCCGGCGACCGGCGACAACGAGGTCTGCCAATTGCCCGAGCAGGTTGGCTCCTTCGTGCTGCGCGAGCGGGGCGGCTTGGTGGCGGCACTGCGCTCAGGCTTCCACTTCCTCGATTTCGACACCGCGGCACTCACCGCAATCGTCGACCCGGAGGCAGACAAGCCGGACAATCGGTTCAACGACGGCCGCTGCGGACCGGGCGGGCGATTTTGGGTCGGCACCATGCGCGACCCCCAGGACCCGGCGCAGCGCAGCGGTGCGCTGTATTGCCTCGACACGGATCTGAGCTGGCGCACCATGGTGCCTGACATCGGCGTCAGCAATGGCCTGGCCTTCAGTCCCGACGGCGGCACGATGTATTACGCCGATACCAGGCAGGAGACCATCTGGGCGTTTGATTTCCAGGCTGAAGACGGAACCCTTAGCAACCGCCGGGTGTTCGCCACCACGCACGATCTGCCGGGCCGTCCCGACGGCGGCTGTGTGGACGCCGATGGCTTCTACTGGTCGGCAAATGTGGACGGCTGGCAGATGGTGCGATTTGCGCCGGACGGCAGCGTGGACCGCACGGTGAAGCTGCCGGTGCAGAAGCCGACCATGCCTGCCTTCGGGGGCGACAATCTGGAGGTCATGTACATCACCACCATTGGTTCCGGCGGCAGCACGCCCCTGCAGCCGGGCCAGCCGCAGGCCGGCAGCCTCTTCGCCTGCGAACCTGGCGTGCGCGGCCTACCGGAACCTAAATTCCGCGGTTAGAGCGTATCGATGACCTTACGCAGTCCCTCGCCCAGATTCATCAGCGCCGCCTGATAGATGAAGCGGTCCCAGCCGATGCAGAAGTGGCGCACCCCCAACTGCACGTACCGCTTGGCCTGCTCCACGTCGGATATCTCCATGCGCGGCGGCACACCGTATTCAATGGACTTCTTGATGACCATCTCTTCAAAGGGCCGGATCTCCGGCGTGAACATGAGGCTGGGGTTGCCCCGCGAGAAGCCGAAGTCCGCCGGCCCCCACTGGTTCATGTCAACGCCCTTGCCTTTAGCCGTCTCAAGAATTGCGTCCAGTTGGTCAACCGCAACGTCCTTCTCGATCATGATCAGAAACACGACCGATTGCAGATCATCCAGGTACCCGGTGGGGTTGTAGCTCGTCAGCGCCGGGCGGCGCAGCTTGACGCCCATGTGCCCGCCAATGTCCGGCATGTCGGCGCGGATTGCCTGGTGGCAAAGCTGCACGTCCTCCACGGTGCGGACGTCCGTAAACAGCACCGATTTGAACCCCGCCCCGATGGCGGCCTGGGCCCAGAAGGCCTGGCTGCGTTGATCCGGCTTGATCATCAGGGGCAGGTTGCCGCACTGGCCGGCGCGCGCCATGTGGTAGAGCAGTTGCATGTCGAAGGCGCTGTACTCGGCGCAGAATTCGCCGTAGTCGTACAGGCCGGTGTCGCCGATGATTTCGGGCAGGTCGGGATCGGACGACAGGTAATGCGTGCCGATGGTGGGTTTGCCGGCGTTCAACTTTTCGCGCAGCGTGTTGGTCATGATCATGTGAGCCGTTCCTTCCTCTGCAGGGGTCCTGCAAGTGGGTATCTTGGCCAGGGGTTCTGGCTGGATTCGTCCATTATCAATTCTGAGTAACACACTTGTAAACCGTACGACCGAGGCCGTTGGGTTGCCAAGACCGGGTCGGCGGGATATAGTAGCTGCCTTATCTCAGGAGAAGGGTCGGACGCATGGCAGACAAGGGTGGAAAGAAAATCATCTGCGTCAACAGGCGGGCGCGCTTCGACTACGCCATCGACGAGGTATTCGAGGCGGGCCTCGTTTTGCAGGGGACGGAAGTCAAATCCCTGCGGGCCGGCCGGGCGACTTTGAAGGATGCCTACGCCGAGGCTCGTGACGGTGAGATGTTTTTGCTGCATGCGCACATCAATCAGTACGAACAGGCCAACCGCTTCAACCACGAGCCGGAACGGCCCCGCAAGCTCCTCCTGCACAAGCGCGAGATTCACCGTCTCGCCGGCAAGGCGCGGGAACGAGGGCTGACGCTGATTCCGACCCGTATGTATTTCAGCCGCGGCAAAGCCAAGGTCGAACTGGGCCTCGCCAAGGGTAAGCGGCAGTACGACAAGCGGCAGGACATGAAACGCCGCGACGCGCAGCGCGACATCGCGCGGGCGCTGGCCGGTGAGTAACCACCAACGGGGGCGAAAGGATTTCGACGGGAGTTCATGACGTTACGGTTGCATGCCGAGGACTCCGCTGGCCTCGTAAAAAAGCGGAACAAAACATAATCGCCAACGATTATGAGGTAGCCCTGGCCGCTTAATCCCGGCCAGCGTCTCCCTGTCACTTGCCCACGGTGTCAGGATCAGGCGTCACGATGTGGGATAGCCCCTGCTCCCCCTGCCTGGGGAGAGCACGGTGCGAAATTAATCCAGGCTAGCGTCTTCCTTGCCCGGCTGGGGAGGTCGGGGAGAGGCGAAATCATCTTCCCCATGCTAAGCATGTAGACACTGTAACCGAAGGCTTTCGGACGCGGGTTCGATTCCCGCCGCCTCCATTTTTCCTCTTCCATCATTTCCGCATAAAACGGCGCTATTCTGCGCCGTTACTTGCTGTCCAGAAGTATCCCTCTGCATCCACACACCATCCGCTGACCACCCGATCGACACCCATTTCGCAATCGGAGTGCCGGAGGGGTGCCTCAAAACGCCCCCCCTCTGCCCGCATCTGCCAGCGCCTGGCTCAGTCTGTCGTGGAAGAACCAACGGCGCATCCTGGCCATTGTCCGCAGAAAACGTCCGCCTTGATATAAAGAAGGGAAGCCCCGAGTCCGACATGATTTAAGTCGAGTTTGGACCGGACTGACATTCCCCATTTCCAGAACAGACGGAACAGACGCAGAAACGCCCTGGCCGACCATGACGGCCAGGGCGTCGACCCAACATCCACCGCGCCGCCCTCGCCCGGCTGTGCGCGAGGAGATAGCACAATGATACGGCAATACAAAGGCGGGGATACGGCAATACAAAGGCGGGCTCAACTTCACGCAGATCGCATCGCATTATGGTAAATCCGGTGATAAATTTTCCATCCCTTGTCCGGCTCACAACGGCACAAAGAAAAACTTGTCTGTCCGCCGCGGGGATGACGATAGACCGGTAGTAAAGTGTTTTTCGGAGGGTTGCACCTTTGAACAAATCATGCGGGCTTTTGAAGAGAATATCTGCCCAGGCTCTTCTCCTTCGCGCCCCCCACCTATAACAGGTCCTGCATCGTCCAAGACTGTTTGGGTTTGCCGCACTCTGGATGGGATTGAGGCGCAGCACGTGCGCCTTGATTATCGTCAAGGCCCTAAACGGATATTTTGGCAGTACAGAGACGCCAACGGCCGCACTGCCAAGGGACTACCCTCTGGATGCAAGGCTGTCGACTTTCTTTATTTCTCCGGCAACAAAGACAGCACCCACGCGGTCATTACCGAGGGTGAAAAAGCGACGGAGGCCGCAGCAGGTGCACTCCCGTCTGTTCGTGCCCTGGGTACTGTCTGCGGAGCGGCAACCAGACCTACGTCCAGAGCACTGAGGCGCGCCTTAGAAGGGTTGGATACCGTCACCCTATGGCCCGATCACGACTCCGATGGTTTGAAGCATATGGATCGGATTGGTACGGCATTGGCAAGCATGGGTTTCGAGGTCAAGCTGGTTCAGGTGACCGATCTTCCTGACAAGAGCGACGCAGCAGATTTATGGGGCAATGCGATCCGAACGCGAATCGCGGAGGCAGTGCCGTGGACCCCGCTTATTGCTGGTAAACGCGAACCAGATGCTCTGGTACCTGACGTTCTTCCTGCTCAGAAATATCCCACATGTCATCCGGTCATTCAGGTTGTCTAGCGTAACAATACATATTACGATCAGGCATGATACACAACTTCGGGAGCAACCGGCTCAAGCGATTTTTCGAGCGCGGCGACAAGGGACGTATTCATGCCGACCCCCGCGATACCGTGCGTGACATCCTGGCGCGCTTAAAGGGGTCGGTTGCGGAAAAGGGCGAAAAGACACTCCACGCACCCGAGCCCTCTTTCCCTACCCTCGCAGCTCTCTCGACCGGGTCTGGATGGCAGGAATCATTCACGACAAACAACTCGATACTGTTGGCAAACCCTGCTTACTGTCATTTGCCCCCCTTGTCGTACAGGAGGGAGCCAGCAATGCCAATGGTGAGGCCCATGTCGGGGCTCGCGGCCATTGTCCAAACTTGGCCACTTGGCGATTCAATTGGGGTTCGCCAACAGTATCCAACTCTTTGTCGCGACACGCTGCGGTACGCTCTCACGACCCACCTTTTCGGCCCAGTAACAACATAGCGGTCATAAGGTGCCAGACTTCGGGCTACGGCATCTTTGAGCTGGACATGCGTGAGCGCTTGTCAATTGAAAGACAGGTGGCTGCCTGACTCTCTTTACCTAACACGCCTTTTGTCAAGAGTGCCGGGTAACAGGGCGAGTCACCGCGCGGCTTCGAGAGGGGGTGAGACGTCGTGCCCAGAAGGCGAAATGTAAAAAGTGAGGATGTCTGGCTGACGGACGGGCATGAACGCGCCCGCAACTTCCTAAGCGATGCCGAAATGGATGCCCTCCTTGAAGCGGCCAGGAAAGACCGCCATGGCGTCCGGGATTTTCTGCTGTTGCTCATGATGTATCGCCACGGCTTGCGCGTCAGCGAAGCCGTCCGCATGCGGCGCCAGGACCTGAACCTCAAACGCGCCTGGGTGTGGATTCGGCGCCTCAAAAGTGGCCTGTCTGTGGAACATCCGATCGCCGGCGATGAACTGCGGGCGATCAAGCGCTACCTGCACACGCGCCACGACGCGTTGCCGTGGCTGTTTCTGTCTGAGCGCGGGCAGCCGATGACCCGACAATCGGTCAACTACCTCATCGGCGCGCTGCCCGGCGTGCCGGACTCGGTGCGCCTAATCCCCACATGCTGCGGCATTCCTGTGGGTTTTATCTGGCCAATCAAGGCTATGACCTGAGGCTGATCCAGGACCATCTTGGGCATCGAGACCCCAAACACACGGTTCACTATACGCGTGTCGCTGGCGTTCGATTCGAGGGACTGTGGGAGACATGAGTCAAAGGGTGAGTCAGAGTGCTCTGCGGCGAGCACCGTCAATTTGGCACTCTATGACAGCTATGTTGTTACTGGGCCAGATTCAATGTCAAACGTTCTCATTCAATACGCGGTTTGTAGTCCTTGAGCACATCCTCGTAACCCGGGACCTCGACCGCCGCCGTCTTCCGATCGCCGGTTTCGACCCCTACGCCGCGGTCGTACTCATTCGGGTCCTCAATTCCTTTCGACTTCAGGAACCAAAGTTTCAAGACCATGATCATCACCAGCGAAAAAAGGCTCCAGACCGCAGCACCGACCAGAACCATTCTTCCTGCCGCATCCATCGAACCGCCCTCGAGAGACGGCACAAACCAGGTCATGACAACGCCCACAACAATTCCCGCAAGGCCAATGGCCAAGCTGAAGCCGCTGATGACGAAAAGCTCAAGCGTCAAGACCACGACCGCCACCGCCACCCATAAAAGCGGGTTCAGCAGCCAGTCCTGAACCAATTCCTGGCTCATCATGCTCCTCCTTCCTTACCTCCTGTCTCCGAAACCTCAGCAACATCTCCTTCCGCTATCAGCGTTCCCTGAGCACCGACAAAAGCGCCAAAGCCTAAGCCCTCAACCACCGCAGTCAGGCTTCCCAGCATCTTGGTCACGTCCGTCGGCAACACCAAGACCTTGGCACCACGGCTCGCTGCCAACTGCTCCATCGCACTTACCTGACGCTTGCCCAGTTCGAAAAGCGCCGCCACCTCGCCATAGTTTCGTATCGCCGAACCAACGAGCTCAAACTCTTTCGCCTGCGCAGCGGCTACAACCTCGATTTCCTTTGCCCGCGCCTCGGAAACCAGACCGATTTCCTTGGCCCGCGCTTGTGCGGCCACGACCGCCGCCTCCGATTCCTGGTTCGACCGGTAAAGGACCGAGTCAGCCTGCAATTTTACGGCGGCAGCACTCCCTTCAGCGCCGGTCACCTGAGCACGCCTCGCACGCTCGGCTTCCACCTGCTGGCGCTGAGCTTGCTTGGTTTTCTCGTCTAGAACAATGTCTACAATCTCCGTCCGCGTGATCGAAATACCCCACGCTTCCGCTGTTTCGCCTAGCGACGCGAGAATCTTGAAATTGATTTCTTCCCGACTGCCTTGCAAATTGTCGAGCTCCAACCCTGCGCCGATGTTGCGAACGATCGACCCGGTAGCAACCATGATCGCCGCGTTGATGTCCTCGATACGATAAACCGACAGTTCCGGATCGATTACCCGCCAGTAAACGACCGTGACAATATCAACCTCCACATTATCGCTCGAAAACACACTGACGCTCGACGGGTCGGTCTGGCGCTCGAGCACCGAAATACGGTACGCCACGCGGTCAACAAACGGCACAATGACGTTCAACCCGGGCTTGAGTACCTGTTGAAATCGGCCGAAACGCTCAATAACATAGTTCTTCGATTGCGGAACGATGTACACCACCCGCTTGAGCGTCATGAGTCCAATGATGATGACAACAAAAAGCGCCACGTTACCGGCATTCAACAACGACTCCGGAAAACCCATGAGATCTCCTTTACAGATAAATTCCCGATATCTCGGCCGTCGTCCAGACTGTAACCGCTTTTGCCAATGTCTTCATATCACACCCGATCTTTGTTCTTCTACAAGACCCCAAGTCTCCGGTGTCCGCTTCCTGGCCGGATTCCACTTCCCGAACAACTCATGGACGTAGTAACCAGCCACTGGCTAAGTGGCGTCATCGCAAGGTTTGTACCCAGAATGACGCTAAGGATCCTGATCTATATTAACTTGCTAGTGTTCCGATTCCGAAGTTTTATTGATTATGTTCTGACGGTCAGCGGTCTCCAAGGTTCGCAGGCAGAAACGCTTGATCGTAGCGACAATGTCGTTAGCCGATTGGGTCCAGCGAAACGGCCTGGGCTCCGCATTGACGGTGGCGATGTAGTGCTCGATAGCCGCTTCGAGTTCCTCGGTGCTGCGATGCACGCCACGCCGAAGTTGTTTTTCGGTCAACAGGGCAAAGAAACGCTCCACCTGATTCAACCATGAGGCCCCGGTCGGCGTAAAGTGGACGTGCCAGCGCGGATGGCGGGCAAAGAAACGCTGCACCGCCTCAGTCTTGTGAGTTGCATAGTTGTCCATCACCAAGTGCAAGTCGAGGTCGCTGGGAACGTTGCCCTCGATCATGCCAAGGAAGGTCAGGAATTCCTGTGATCGGTGACGCGGCAGGCACTGCCCGATGACCGAAGCGGTGGCGACGTCGAGGGCTGCGAACAACGTCGTCGTGCCGTGACGTTTGTAGTCGTGGCTCCGCCGCTCCGCTTGGCCCGGTCGCATGGGCACGATCGGCTGGGTGCGCTCCAGAGCCTGGATCTGGCTTTTTTCATCGACGCACAGTACCAAGGCTCGGTCGGGCGGCGCCAAGTACAGGCCGACGATATCGCGCACTTTATCGACAGGATCGCTGGAGAGCTTGAAGGTCTCGCTGCGCTGCGGCTGTAATCCGAAGGCGCGCCAGATGCGGTGGATGGTCGAGGGGGCATGGCCCACGGCGCGGGCCATGGAACGCAGGCTCCAGTGGGTGGCGTCGGACGGGGTTTCTTCCAGGGTGCGGCGAACCGCCTCGGTGATGTCGTCATCGCCGATGCGTCTCGGCGTTCCGGGCCGGGGCTCATCGTAGAGGCCGTCGAGCCTTTGTGCGGCGAAACGTCGGCGCCACTTGCCGACTGTGTTGGCGTCGGCGCCGAAGCGCTCCACAATGGCCTTGTTTTCGAGTCCCTGTGCGGCCGCCAAGATGATACGCGCCCGCCGTGCCAGACCCTGGGCGGTTTTGCGCCGCCGTGCCAGGCTTTCGAGTTCCCGCCGTTCGGTCGCCGACAAGCGGCTCTGCTCATGTGTTGCCTCCGGAGATCGTATGGCGACTCGAAGGCTCTGCTCTGTTGCCTCCGCTTCCGGCTTCCGAAATGTGTGGCAATCGCGCAGGTTCTTAATCTGTACTCATAATTCAAGACCAGGACACTCAACTTGAACTTCAAGACCAGGACACTAGTACGTACGCTCACAACTTTCTCCCAACTTCCAATAAGGGATGATATGTCAACATTCCGGCCTGGTGGGGTCGGCTTGATGGCCGGTGAAAAGCGCGATCCGACGCGACCGCCCCGGCACCGTCGGCGACCTTCCGGCGACCGGGGCGGCATACCTTCAAGCTATTGGCGCGCTACAAGCGCGCCCGAATACCCTGCCACACGTCGCCGACTGGGGGCGATGCGGGCAGGTTCTGATAAGCGCTTAGGGTCAGTGCCCAACGATGTCGTCGTGCATGCCCGAGAGCACACCCATAATCGCGGCGTGATCCGACGCGCTGACACCGGCCTTCTCCATCGCCGCGGCGAAATGCCCGGCGATGATGGCAAACTCCGCCTCGGTAATTCCCATGCCCGCATGGGCCTCCCGCATGTTTTTCCCCTTATAGGTGCACGGGCCGTCAGTGGCTTCACACACCTGGTCGATCAGGTAGCCTCTGAGTTGGGCCATGTCCGTGTCGGCGAAACGACCGTTGACCCGGTTATCCCTGCCGACATTGGCAAGGAAATAATCGACCACGGTTTCCACACCAGACTGGTAACCGATTCTTTCGTAGATGAGGTGGGCGCCCGCCACGCTCTCGTCGGGCACAGACAGCAACAAAAGACCACCCAGAACAGTGATACCAATACCCATGAAGCGACGTTTCTGCATCCTGCATCCTCCCTGTGAGCAAACCATTGGCGCGTGGCGATTCACGCGCCCGGATACCTTGCCACACGCCGCCGACCGGACGCAATGGGGCCATGTTGGCTTTCCGATAGCAATGGAACAATTTTGGTCGTTAAGGAATCCTGCTGCTTGGTCCCCGTACCGGGCGTAGCCGTGGTCGTTTGCGCCAGGGGGCAACGTCGGGGTCGAGGGCGGGGCGCGCGCCACCTCAGTTCCGCTTTCGTTCGCAGAGACGTTGCCGGGCCGCGAATGTTCAGCAAATCTTCAGGTTGATGGAATTAAATACAAGAAGACAACCGCCAACGTGGTTTCGGCGACAAGGTTCAGTTCGCAAGTTTCTATACCGGCAGGAAACGGGAGGACAGCTTCAAATGAAGACGAGAATCACACGACATTGGAATATCTGTTTTGTCATCGCTCTTCTGTGCACGGCGGCCTTTTCCGCAGTCCCAGCAGCGGCAGACGAAGACGAATTTTCCGTAGGCTTGCGGGGGATAGTGCAACTCGGCAATGGCAAGCCGGGCAACGATGCATTGGGTAGTGAGATTTATCTGCGCTATCCATGGAAAGAAAGCATAGCGTTCGATTTATACTACGGTCTCCGAATGCTCGATTTCGAGGTGCCCGCTACAAGAGTTCTCGGCTTGGTGACCAACGACAGAGACGCTTTCGGAAAGACGACGGAGATCGATTCCAGCGCCCGGTTTCACGTTCTCGGCGTACGCGCAGAAAGGTCATGGCGACCTTTTGATGGCGGCAGAACCAGCGTTTTCGCGTCCGCTGGTCTGGGGCTGGCCTATTTCACGTATGGCGGGGTGAGAGGCGATTTGGTCGACGGTGGCGACTATCGAGTCCATGCCGGCAGTGGGTGGGAGATGGTACCGACATTTGGTGCCGGCTTGCGTTACGACTTATCCGATCGCCTACGCTTGGAATTGGGCATCCAGGATGATTACCACTTTGGCAAGGTGGACGTATCGGCAACGACGACCATTGATAGCGTCGATGAAAACCTGAGCCGCGAAATCGGAAACTACAATGAGTTTGGATTCTTCCTCGGCCTGCAATACGCATGGTGACGTACAAATGGAGGCAGGTCTGATCGTCGAGAGTTGCGGAGTCCCGCATCGGTCGACGCCAGATGGCCGGTTGGCCGGCGCTTCGAGCCCTTGAACCAGAGAACCCGGCGTCCGGGAGTCGGCGCCGAGTACTGGCCGCACCACCCGAGCCGGCACGGAGGACCACAAGCACGCTTTGGTGCGGGTGCGTCGCAACGAAAGCGCCTGGAGCCTTGGCAAATTTCCCAGGTCGGCAAGAGGAGACATCCATGAAGGTTCTGGTAATCGAGGATTCCGAGCGCTTGCGGCGGTCGCTTGGGCACGGCCTCAAGAGAGCCAACTTCGCGGTGGATCTTGCTGCCGACGGCGTCGAAGGTCTGGGCTACTTGCGCGCCTACGAATATGACGTCGTCGTGCTGGACCTCATGCTGCCCGGCATCAGCGGCCTCGACGTCTTGGAGACGATCAGAAAAACCCATCAGACTCATGTGCTTATTCTCTCTGCCAGGGATCAGGTCGAGGACAGGATTTGCGGGTTGGAGATGGGCGCGGATGACTATCTGGTCAAACCTTTTGACTTCGACGAGCTGTGCGCACGGCTTCACGCTCTGATTCGGCGCCGCTACGAACAGAAAAAAACCCGGATTGAAATTGGTCCAGTCGTGATAGACATCGTGCGAAAGCAGGTGGAGCGAGCCGGGAAACTCATTCATGTGACGCCATCCGAATACAAACTCCTCCACGTGCTTGCCCTGCGCCCTGGCCATATCTTTTCCAAGTCAGTTCTGCTGGATCGGCTCTATCCCAGCGATGCCGAAGTTTCGAGCAACGTTGTCGAGGTTCTGGTTTCGAGTTTGCGCAAGAAGATCCAGATCCCCGGTGAGCCTCCTGTCATCGTCACGCGTCGCGGCTACGGCTATCTGGTAGCGACCCTTCATGAGACATAGAGAGTGGTCAATTCATCACAGGTTGAGGCGATGGCTGCTCTCCGGGGCAGGTCTGCTCTTGCTGCTGGTGACCGTTATCTTGTACCTGATAATCGAGGACTGGCTGCAACGGGAATTCGATCAGGCTTTGGAGAGTAAGGCCAGGGCGTTGATGACCCTGACAGAGCAGGATATATCCGGAGTCGAGTTCAATTTCGCCGACGAATACATGCCGGAGTTCGAACGAATTCAAAAGCCGGAGTACTTCCAGCTCTGGATCGACGACGAACATGTACTCGAGCGTTCCCGGTCCCTCGGCGTCCTCAACCTCCCTCACCTCAGCCCTCGCCTCCCACAGCCGAGATTTCTCAACCTGGAACTGCCGGATGGTCATCGCGGGCGATTGATCCAACTGGACTTCGTACCGCAAATTGACGACGACAACGGTGTGGATGTCGATGTTCCACTCGATCCGACCAGAATCGGCGCCAATACGGGTTTGCATGTGGCATCCATCGCTGTGGCTCGCAGCCGGGAGCACCTTGATGCCCAGTTCAGGACACTGATTCTTTTCCTTGCCGGCTTTGTGGTCACCTTCCTGGCTTTCCTTGCCTGGCTGGTCGCAGCCGCGCTTCGTATCGGACTGCGACCGCTGGGAATCGTGACCCGGCAGATCCGCGAACTCGACGCTGAATCGCTCGACGCGCGGATTTCTCTCCTTTTCCAACCGAAGGAACTCGTGCCGCTCTTGGAGTACCTGAACGATTTGCTTGAACGTCTGAATATAGCCTTCGCTCGCGAACGGGCACTGTCGAGCAACCTCGCACATGAATTACGAACCCCGATAGCTGAGTTGCGCAACTTGTCGGAAATCGGTTTTCGTTGGCCAGACGACGTATCGGCCGTGCGCCAGTACTTCGAGGATACTCGTGAGATCGCCAACCAGATGGAGTGCATAGTCGTCAACCTGCTGTCGCTATCGCGCATGGAGGCGGGCATCGAGATGGCCGACAAAAGCCGGTTTTTACTGGCTTCCCTGGTTCAAGGCTGTTGGCAGGATCTCAAGACACAGGCCGCCGAGCGGACCGTTTCGTTGCACCTGGAGGTTGCGGATGACTGCACAGTGGAAACGGATCGCGACAAGTTGCGGCTTATGGTCACCAACCTGTTATCCAACGCAATCGTCCATGGCAAACGGGGACAAGGCATTCGCTGTTTTGCTACCCAAGAGAAGGGGTGCGTGAAATTGACCATCGCCAACCGCTCGGACGAACTTGTCGAATCCGATCTGCCCTACCTGTTCGACCGTTTCTGGCAAAAGGATCCCGCTCGATCTGCCCAGCAGCACGGGGGACTGGGGCTGTCAATCGTGCAGGCCCTCGCCCGGCTGCTGGATATCGAGGTCACCGTCGGTCTCGATCCTATTCAGAGCTTCCATATCTCGCTGAGAATCCCCCAGCCGTGGACGGACATACGTTGATGTAGAGATGCTGGCATCATCGCAAGATTTGTACAAAGAATTGTACACGGGGGCGAACTCTGACTGGATGACCTCTTGTAAGCCTGGATGGATCAACCGGTGGGGCGCCGTGTCATCAAAGGACCGGATACTGTTGGCAAACTTCCAATCAATCATGCCTTCAGTTTCCGGGAACCCGGTGCCTCGGATCAAACGAGAGGGGCTCTCAGGGTCGATGGCGGCCATGACTTGTCAGGACAAAACGAACGTTTCTTCCAAACGGATATGCCGAAAGGAAAGGCTCAGGATTACTCCATCCATACCGTAGGAAATAGTCCCAAATAAAGGATAGCTTCCACAGAATGGCCGCGCCATGAAGACGATCGCCTATTTACGCGTCTCGAAGGACTCGCAGGATGTCGGAAATCAACGCCTGGCGATCCTGGAGTTTGCCCGCCAGGAAAAGTTCGAGGTCAGCGCCTTCATGGAGCTCAGCGTGTCGTCGAGGCGCTCGCCCAAAGCACGACAGATCGACCTCTGGATGGCACGGCTGGAGCCGGGCGACACCCTCGTTGTCAGCGAGTTGAGCCGCATGGGCCGCTCGGTAGGCGAGGTGATTGCCACGGTGGATGCCTTGCTGAAGCAACAGGTCCGGTTTCTGGCGATCAAGGAAGGCATTCGTCTGGCGGGCAAGCAGGATTTGCACAGCAAGGTCATGGTGACGTTGTTCGGCTTGTTTGCGGAAATCGAGCGGGAACTCATTTCCATGCGAACGAAGGAAGGACTGGCGGCAGCACGGGCTTCGGGTAAACGCCTGGGGCGTCCAAAGGGACAATTGGGGCAGTCAAGATTCAATGGCAAGGAAGACGAAATTCAAAGGCTCCTGGACCTCAAGGTCTCAAAGGCGTCGATTGCCAAGATCACCGGAGTAGACCACTCGACGCTCTATCATTTCATGCGCTCTCGCCATCTCATGCCCCGAGGTCAATACGCCAACGGCACCGGGTCGCCGAAAGACGCCGGCCGTCAACTCAGCAACGCTTAACACTATTTTCTGTTCCATTACTACTCAAAGGCCTAGTGCGGGAAATCCGCATGCTGCGTACGACGTGGCGGAAGCTGGAAACGGAGTTAAGGGGCGGACTGAGGCACCGGGAGATGGCGAAAGCCTCCGGCCAACTGCGACTCCCCGCCCCTGTGGCTACCGCGCCAGTTTTCGACCCTACCGGAGAGCGGCGACTGGAAACGGAGCCACGGCGAGGAGTGAGGCACCGGCATTGCGAAAGCCGCCGGGAACAGCTACCCCCGTCCGCCTACCGCAACCGCGCCAGTCGCCGACTCTACCCTTTTCCGCAACCGACCCCGCAAGGCCCGTATGTCCGCCGTCGCATCACTCCATCTTGCTATACGCGGGTAAACACCTACCGCGCCCACAACGTCGCGCAATTCTCCGAGCCGAAACCTATCGCAGATTATGCCATCAGGCACCCCAAACGCTCGGCATGCAGCACCATGAAGCGCAGCAGGTGGCTGTTACCCGCAGGCCCTCAGCAACGTGCAGGGAGCCGTTCTGTAGCAGCATACGGTACGTTCCCCGCGCCATCCGGTCCCGCTTCTTGCTCGTCAATGCCAGGGATGCCGGGCGCCACCGCCAACGCTTCAACTCGACCATTGCGCCACAACACCACCGCAGCCGACCACGCCCGGCCGCCGCCAAGGTCATAGGCAAATATGGGCCGCCCTTCGCGCCGTGGTACAGGTCTGTCTAGCACCCGCTGCCAATCGTCTACATGCAACAACATGGTGGCTTCGTCGGCGCTTGGTATGTTGAGACGGTATGACAGGAACCGCGCCTTGAGCCGACTATCACGCCGCGCCGCGTCGCGTTCCTGCAATAGCTTCTGGCGAAACGCAGCCGATACGGCCGTCAACGGATTGCATCGTCGTATTTCCTGCCACTGATCCCACTTCTCGGGATCCCCGCGCAAGGCTTGAACATAGGTCGTGTTATGGCTTCCACCGTCAACCAGGTCATGCCACCAACCACTTTCGGCAGGCGCCAAGGTGCCAAGGTGCAGTGCCCGCAATGGCGAGCCCGGCTTGCCCTTCGCCGTCTCTATGGCGTCATGCAGTAGTTGTCCGCCGTTGGTTTCCCATGCGCCCGGTTCGTCGCATATCGCCCAGGGACACTCGACAAGCCCCATAGCCGTCCGGCCATTGGAACCAATCACCCGCAAGCGCGTGTTGGTGTCCCGGTGCGTTATCCCAATCCGCGTGTGAGAATCCAGGAACCTATACCCGCCTCTCGGCTCTAACTCACCGCGGGCAAACCTGAACGTGATTCTTGCCTGTTCGATGGACGCTGCGCATAGGACAGACTCAGTGCCGGGGACAAAAAGGGGGTCGTCAGGAGAAAGAACACGGGCAGCCAAATGCCCGGCGCCGTCGCCTCACGGATGAATTGGTGTTGAAAAGGTCGGAGTTCAATCACCTCTATCGCCCTTCTCGTTACACAAAAGGCCACCCTTCCGTTACCTTCCCTAGTCGGCTGGCGCCGTGGGCTCCCATTTTATCCTGCAAGCGGCCCTCGCGCGTCATTGTGCGCCCCTGAGCGCATCCGCTCCCTTACACTGATAGACTCATGCAAGAGACGCGCAACGGCTATCTTCTGGTCATCCTCATGCGTCCTGTCTTTGATCCACTCCCACAACAAGCCTTCCAGTTCGGCCCGCGTTACTTCCTTATCGTCACTCATCACCCCCCCGTCGCCTCTAGCGCCTCGACGAGCACCCCCACCGTGTTCTCCACCGCCTCGACTTCCCGCGCAACCGCGTCCAACTTGTGCCCTTGCTTGCTTATCTCAGCCTCGATTTCCATCAACCTTGCGGCCAACGCTTCCGCCGCCTCGTAATCCTTCGCCATCACATCCCCCCTTCATTCTTTCAACCTCACCCCGTGCGAACGCACCGCATGCTTGTTGTAAGGGTACCACCCCGATTGGTGTAATTTTGCCCGTTAAGGACTCGGCTTGACGTTTCTTGAGTCGATGAAATGATGCACGGGAGGCTGTAACACGCCGGTTATCTTGACGATAGCACTCTTGCAGACACCGAGCCGTGCGGGTGGGAACGAGATTCCCGGGAGCGGAGGTTGCCTCGGCAAACCTCAAGAGAATGGCGTTGAAATTCTTGGCTTTATCGTTTCTTGCCGTGCATTTTTCCACGAATCGGGCTAATACCCTCTTAAGGGCGCCAGTGCTATTCAACGACGAGCGGATCGATACGACAATAGTGACCGGATGCCTCGTTTTCGGCATCTTCGCCGCCTGTGCCAGGGAACGAAAGGTCCAAGTCCGCCTCTTCAAGCTACGATGAAAAGTCGGGACATATCCGTTGCCACCGAGAATCCGTGTCAAACCTGTCACGCTTTACCGCCATGTTGGACTGAGAAGCAAGCTGCGCGGACACGGAAAGTGTATCCTTGCGCTTAGGGTATTAAATCGCCCTCTCCCGCAAACGACCCCGAAATGGACTCAGGGCAGGATGAGGGGGAACTGGCCGAAACATCGCCGCTGGCCGATACTATTGCAACGGCGGCGAGGCCGACCACCACGGATAGACGACCTTGAAGGTCATTCGCGGCTCTTGCTGGCACGAGAGTTGGGGGAGACGGAGATTAAGGTGTGCTGGCTGCCGATTGGTGATGCCGATTGAGATGCAGGACGCAATGAGAATGTGAGGCAATGAAGGTTCGAGTCGTCAAAATTCGAGACTTGCCGAGGACGCCACAGTATAGCGGCGCAACATCCTGTGCGGAAGCGATTGCAGCGCCGAGTGCTGACGGCAGGGTGATTGCCGCATCGAGGAGGGCAACCTGTTATGCGACCATGGGCCGACCTTGAACGCACAATCGAGGGGTGGGAAGCTGGTGACATTCCGACTGCCGACGAGCGCCGCCGCGTTCGGAAGTGTTCCATGAATCAGCACGGCGGGGAATTATTTGTGAGGGGATGGAGGGCGGTTCTTGAACTCTTGCCAGCGCAGCGCGTCCTACTGAGAGACCTAGACGCCCCGCTTCTCAAATTCTTGCGTTCCCCGAAACTGGCCGTCGTCCGGGCGGACTGGCAGACAAAATACCGTTACCTGCCCATCCTGCTGCTAAAGGTGGGGCTACACGGATATGAGCGCCTCGACGGTGCGCATAGATTGAATACCGCTTTTGAATTTGGGGAGCCTTCAATCTTGGCTGTGGTGATTGGTGATGCCGACCTGCTGAAAACCCGAACACGATGACGGAGGTCGTCTTGTGGTAACTGGACGCACTCGCCGAGGTCGACGATACGTCGAAAATGAGAATACCGGCAGAAATCCGGTACATCATCTCCCATGCTCACAAATAGGTCTCTATACCTTCAAACTTTTTTCTCCCACCGGGCGCAAGCCGCCTGAAAAAACGGCCCCTAAACAGGCCGCCACCATATGACTGCCAAACATCCCCCGGAAAAGGACGTACAACCCGCTGCCAGCCCCGCAAAAATGCCACCGGCGGACAGTTCGATAGGAGGGGCGTTAGCGCCCTACCAGCGTTCGAGCCGGCGCCGCGCAATCTGCCAGATCCTCACCTCGGTACTGCCCTACGCCATGTGCTGGTACCTGATGTTCCATAGCCTGCAGTACGGCTACTGGCTGACGTGCTTGCTGGCCGTGCCGGCCGCCGGCTTTTACCTGCGGTTGTTCATGATCCTGCACGATTGCGCGCACGGGTCGTTCTTTTCCTCGCGCAGGGCGAATAACGTGCTGGGGTTCGTGCTCGGCGTGCTGACGCTGGCGCCCTTCGCCTTCTGGCGCAAAACGCACCTCATCCACCATGCCACCTCCGGCGACCTCAATCGCAGATGGCACGGCGATGTCAAAACCTTGACCGTCAGGGAGTACGCCGCGCTCCCCAAGGCACGACAGCGCCTGTACCGTCTTTATCGGCACCCGCTGTTCATGTTTGGCATTGGCGTTTTCTTGCTTTTTCTGGTGTTTCACCGCTTTCCGTGGAGGATCCCGTCGGCTTGGAAGCGCGAGTGGCGCAGCGCCCATCTGACGAATGCCATGCTGGCGCTGGTCGCCGTTGTGATGGCGTTCACCATCGGTTTCACGTCCTTTCTGATGATCCTGGTCCCCATCATGCTGATTGCGTCGTGTTGCGGAGGCTTGTTGTTTTACGTGCAGCATCAATTTGAGGACACCTATTGGCGCCCGCACGACGAGTGGAATTTCCACCAAGCGGCCCTGCTGGGAAGTAGCTATCTCGAGTTGCCCCGTCTTCTGCAGTGGTTCAGCGCCAATATCGGCTTTCACCACATCCACCATCTGAGCGCGCGCATTCCCAATTACAACCTCGAGGCCTGCTTTCGAGGCATCCCACAGTTGCAACATCCGCCGCGCATAAAACTCGGGCAATGTTGGCGCCTGGCGTCACTCAAGTTATGGGATGAGGAGCAACAACGACTGGTGGGCTTCAAAACGGGACGGCAGAACAGGGCAAGACGGCCTGCCAAGCCTCTTCAGCATGCCTGAAATGTCCGGCAGGCTTATCTACGCCATGAGCCGTGCTGAGCCATCACCCTCAAAGTGATCCATCCCGACCTTGTGGGATAAGCAAGTTATGCCTTGCCCGCGATGTTGGGCCGCTGGGTCCAAGAAAGTCTCGGCTTGGAAACTTGCCCATCGAATCAGTGGGGTTAGACGGCGTAGCCTGGAGCCCAGCTTCACGCACTTCCCGTTTAACTGGACCGGCGATGGCGGAGGCGCCTCAGGCACAGCGGGGGGTAGGCACTCTGGTTCCGAGACCGTCAGAATGCCGCCTACCCGCATCGGACCCTCTCACAAAACGGGGTCGGTTGCGGAAAAGGGCGAAATGACACTCTAAGCCTCGAGGGCTCTCTTTTCCGCCCCCTATAACCCGCTTCCGGGTCCACGACAAACAGTTCAGACCGTGCGAAAAGTCACGGGGCGCGAGACCTGAGCTCTTCAGAGGTGATGCGGTCGTCGATTGGTAGCATCCATAATTCGGCTGCAGGGGAATCCAGGCGGCTCGGATTTGTCGCTCATGGCAGGCACTGGGTGGTTCAATCGCGGTGTGAGGTGAGATTTGGCCGGGGACACCCCGATCAGGGGTGCGCGGCTTCAACGAGCGTGGGAACTCCGACAAGGTTGATCGCGCGCCGCATGTTGTACGCAAGGGCGGTAAGGCTGAACTCGCCGCGCACGTTCTCAAGGCGCCGCATCAGGAACGCGCCCTGTCCCATCCACTGTTTGATGGAGCCGAAAGGATGCTCCACGCTCTCGCCACGGCGCTTCAGGATCTCGGGGCGCCTGGCGAGCCGTTCCGCCATGCGTTCCAGAACGGCCTCGTTCACGTAGCGCACAATGCCTCGGTAATATGACTTCGTGCAGCGCTCGCGTATGCCGCATTCCCGACAAGCCTGGAAATTGGCGTAACATGTCAAAGGCGTGTTGCGGACTTTCGTGGCGTACGTGGGCGACAGGCGCTGGCCGTTGGGACATATATAGGTGTCGGTTTCCTTGTCGTAATGGAACGCCGACTTCGGGAAGCGGCCGGCTGAACGGGCAGGGCTGCGGTTGGGCTTTGGCACGTACGGCGTTACGCCCTCGGCTTCGCAAGCTTCGATGTCCTCGATCTTGAAGTAGCCTTTGTCAGCCACGACAGCCATGCGTTCCGCCTTGAGATTCCCACGCGCCACGCTCGCAGTTTCGGTCAGCAGGCCCAGGTCCGAGACCTTGCTGTGGACCTGCTGTTCAGCGATCAGATTGTGTTTGGTGTCCACCGCGATCTGGGCGTTGTACCCCACTGCAACGCGGGTGCGTGCTTCCATCGCCCGGGCATCCGGGTCGGTGAGCGAGAGTTGACTCTCGCCGCTCTGTTCGAGCGCCTTCTTATGAGCCTGAAGCGCTGCTCGGCGTTTACGCAGCGATTCGATTTTCGCCGCGAGGTCGGTGGTGGATTTCGCGCTGCCGCCGGAATCCTGGGCGTCCGCTTCGTCCATTTCCTTCAGGTAGCGCTCAAGGCGCTCGTCAGTCTTCTTGAGCCTGTGGTCGAGCCCCGCCCGCGTGAAATTGCGCTTGCGGCTGTTTACCGCCTTGATGCGGGTGCCGTCGACAGCCAGGAGTTCACGTCCGTACAGGCCGAGTTCGCGGCACAGCGATACAAAGCTCCGGAACACTTGGCGAAACGCCCTGCGGTTGTCGCGCCGGAAATCCGCGATGGTCTTGAAGTCGGGCCGGAGGCGACGCAGAAGCCAGATCACCTCGAGGTTTCGGTGGGTCTCCACCTCCAGGCGCCGGCTGGAACGGATGCGGTTGAGGTACCCATAGATGTAGAGCTTCAGGAGATCGCCCGGATCGTACCCCGGTCGTCCTGTCGCTTTAGGTTGTACGCGCCGGAAGCCGGCAGCCTCCAGATCAAGGCCATCGACGAACGCGTCGACGAAGCGCACCGGGTTGTCGGGGCCGCCATAGTCTTCCACGGTTTCTGGAAGAAGCAGAATCTGAGAACGGTCATCACCTGTGATATGTGCCATGGTTCTCAGTATCCCGTGTTCGGTATGTGGGTTTCAAGAAAGGGTGTTTTCACACAGTCTGAGTTCTTTGTCGTGACTCGCTGAAGTACGCCCTCACGACCCGCCTTTTGCTGCGAAATCTTCCCGACAACCCCGAAAATATCTTTTTACGATAAAATACGCTCAAGACAACGTTTTCGAGACCGCGAGGACATCACCCCATGGGCCTCATTGGCTACGCCCGCGTATCCACCGCCGAAGGCCGTCAGATACTCGACCGCCAGCTCGACGCCCTCAACGACGCTGGATGCGAGCGCGTGTTCGAGGACCGTGCTTCCGGCGCCGCCTCTGACCGACCGAACTTGGCCGCCTGTCTCGATTACCTGCGCCAGGGCGGCGTCCTTGTCGTCCTCGACCTCGACCGTCTGGGCCGCCGGGCGGGCGAACTCATCGCCCTGATCGACGACCTCGACCACCGCGGCGTCGGGTTCCGCGCCCTCAATTCACCGATGGACACCACCGCGCCGGCGGGCCGCGCCTTTCTGCAGATCCAGGCAGCCTTCGCGGAAATGGAACGCAACGTCATCCGACAGCGCATCCGCGAGGGTGTCAAGGCGGCGCGGGCGTGGACGCAAAGGCGGCCGTCCCCGCGTCATGACCCCCGAGAAGCTGCGCTACGCCCAGAACCTCATGGCCGACCAGACGCGCTCGATACCCGACATCTGCCGTGAGCTTGGCAGCATTCCCACGAGCACGCTCTACCATTACCTGCACGCCGACGGCACGCTCAAGGACGGCTCCTCGACGCCTGATCCCATGTCGCCTGTCCAACCTTTGCCGGAACTGACCCAACCATGCCCCGCCGAACCATTCTCACGGACCGCCAGCGCTCCGCCTTGGTCGATCTCCCGGTCGATGAGACGTCGCTCCGAAAGCACTACACCTTGGCTGATGATGATCTGGAACACATCGGCCGGCGCCGCCGCGCCGAAAACCGCCTCGGCTTCGCCCTTCAGCTTTGTGCCCTACGCCATCCCGGTCGCGTGCTGCAGCCCGGCGAACTGATCCCGTCGCCGGTAGTGGAATTCGTCGGTGTCCAGCTGGGCATCGCGGTGGAGTCGCTGCTGCCCTATGCGGCGCGGCGACAGACGCGCCAGGAACACATGACGGCGCTGCGTTCGATCTACGGCTACCGCACGTTCGCCGGACGCGCGGCGCGGCACCTGAAGGGCTGGCTCGACGGGCAGGCCGAGGAGGCGCGGTCCAACGAGGAGCTGGCAAGACGGCTCGTCGAGGAATGCCGCCGAAGGCAACTCATCCTGCCTGCCGTCTCGACACCGCGGCACGAACGGCTCTCGACGGGCTGCTTTCGGAAACACTGGACAACCGCGTGACGCGGTTCGTCTGGCTGCGGCAGTCCGAGCCGGGCAACAATGCCGCGGTCGCCGGGCGCTTGCTGGATCGACTGGAGTTTCTGCAGCGTCTCGGTCTCTCCGAGCGGATCATCGAGGGCGTACCCGCCCACCGCGTTGCCCGCCTGAGGCGGCAGGGAGAACGCTATTTCGCGGACGGCCTGCGGGAGATGCTCGACAGCCGCCGCCTGGCCATTCTGGCGGTGTGCGCCGTGGAATGGCAGGCGGGTCTTGCGGACGCCCTCGTCGAGACCCATGACCGCATCGTCAGCAGAACCTGGCGCGAGGCAGAAAAACTCTGCGATGCCCGCATCGACGATGCCAGGAAAACCGTCCGCCGGACCCTGCGATCCTTCGCCGATCTCGGCGAGGCACTGCTCGAAGCCCGGCATCAACCCGCCATGCTTGAACAGGCCGTTTCGGGAAAACTGGGCTGGGACGGGCTGAGCGACCTGGTGGCTGTGGCCGCACGCTTGACCGATACGATGTCGAACGACCCGCTGGCCCACGTGGCGCAGGGACACGGGCGCCTTCGACGCTATGCCCCGCGAATGCTGCGGGCGCTCGATATCCAGGCCGCCCCGGTTGCACGGCCTCTGCTGGATGCCGCCAGGCTGATCCGCGACGGCAGCAGCCACAGCAGCCCGAGAGCCTTTCTGCGCCCGGCCTCCAAGCGGCACCGTTATCTCGATGCGCAGCCCAAGGGCGAAAAGAGGCTATGGGGGGTTGCCGTCCTGTCCCATCTGCGCACCGGCGCCCCCTGCAACGACAAGATCGGCTTGCTCAACGTGCTCCTGGCCGAAGGCATCAATCTCAGCCTCGGCAAGATGGCCGACGCCACCAACACCCACGACTACTGGGAACTCATGCGGCTGTCGCGCTGGCATGTCGAAGGCGAAGCCATGGACCGTGCGCTGGCGATGGTGATCGAGGCACAGGCCAAGCTGCCCATGGCGACGTTCTGGGGGATGGGAACCACCGCGTCGAGCGACGGCCAGTTCTTTCCGACCACGCGCCAGGGCGAGGCCATGAACCTGGTCAATGCCAGGTACGGCAGCGAGCCCAGGCTGAAGGCGTACACGCACGTGTCGGACCGCTTCGGACCCTTCGCCACGCAGATCATCCCGGCGACGGTCAACGAAGCGCCTTACATCCTGGACGGCCTGCTGATGAACGAGACCGGCCGCCGTATCCGCGAGCAGTACGCCGACACCGGCGGTTTTACCGACCACGTCTTCGCCGTCACCTCGATCCTGGGTTACCGGTTCGTGCCGCGCATCCGCGATCTGCCTTCCAAGCGCATCTCCGTCTTCGAGCCGGCCGCTTGCCCGAAGGAACTGCGCGGCCCGATCGGCGGCAAACTCCGACAATCGCTGATCGCGTCGAACTGGCCCGACGTTCTGCGGCTGGGGGCGACCCTGGCCGCCGGCACGGTCGCCCCGAGTCTGATCCTGCGCAAGCTGGCCGCCTACCCGCGCCGTAATGACCTCGCCGCGGCGCTGCGCGAAATCGGCCGCATCGAGCGCACCCTCTTCATGATCGATTGGGCGCTGGACCCGGCCATGCAGCGGCGTGCCCAGATCGGCCTGAACAAGGGAGAATCCCACCACGCCCTGAAGAACGCCTTGCGCATCGGCCGCCAGGGAAAAATCAGGGATCGCAGCACGGAGGGACAGCACTACCGCATGGCAGGCCTCAACCTGCTCGCTGCCATCGTCATCTACTGGAACATCGCCCGGCTGGGCGAAGCGGTCGCCAGGCGAAGACACGCCGGTCTGCCCGTCGTCCCCGAGCTCCTGCCACACACCTCGCCCCTCGGATGGGGCCACATCCTGCTTACCGGCGAATACAGGTGGCCAAAAAGACGTTGACTTCTCCTTAGCGTGTCATTTCGCCCTTTTCCGCAACCGACCCCAAACAGAGCCTGCCCCGTACCCCGGATCAAGTCCGGGGCAGGCTCTGGCGATTTGCCGCGTGCCGCTTGACATGGCTCAGTGTGACCCATGGGCTCAATCACGTTGCCTTGTGGACACGGCTCTATCTCAAGACCGTGCGTCATGCCTTTGATGAACTCCAGCTCCTCAAGGCTGCGTAACATCTCGTCCTTACTCCAGTTCGGGCTTCGCACCGTTCCGAAAGCGGCCCATCACGTACCGCGCAATATCCCCTTCGGCAATGGGATTCCAGACCCGGCGTCGATGCAGTCACTTTTTGGAGATTCAGGCAGCTGAAGGATCGTTGTCAATTCGGTGGCGTGTCGGAATTTCTGCACAAGCGCGTGTCTGGGCCAAGCTGCCCGGGATACCATACTGGCTCCGGGATTGGAGATCCGCAGGCCAACGCCTCGTCACGGTAAGCGAGCTGCCATTTCGAAGCTTTCATGAGGTCAGCGCATCTTAGGCTGAAGGAACGCATGCAGTCGCATCGTGCTGTGCTGGAAGAAATCGAAACACGCACGCGAATGGCCTGTTGTCAATGCTGATCATTGGTGCGGTGAAGGGAATGATAGTGAGGGGTGGGAAATTCCGGCGTCCGGCTTATGAAGAGGCGAGACGAAGATGTGCAAGCAGGCGGTCGCAGTGGCAGGTGCCGGCGCCGCTGTCATTACCAGCGGATTACAGCAGCTGAAAATTGATTAGCGCCAGCACTGGGCTCTCCTGCTGTCGCGCTCACAGCCCAGCCAAGCTGGCTGCCAGACGACGTGCGTGCTCAGCATCGCCCCTTCGCAACAGGTCGAGCACATCGGAGTCCAGCAGTTGCCCCCATAGCGCTTTTCTCGCCTCGAAGTCGGGGTGGCGCGCTGCTACGGACTGGCGCAGGTCGCCAAGCAATTCGAGAAAATCGGCGTATTCCGGGCCAAACGTCTGCTCCAATTGCTGCCGTATCCTGGCGGCCAACGCCGGCGAGCAGCCGCTGGTGGAAACGGCAATGGCGAGCGGCCCGCGGCGCATGACGGAGCCGGCCACAAAGTTGCTGTGGGGCACGTCGTCCGTGACGTTCAGCAAGACGCCATGCGTTTCCGCTTCGTCTTTGAGGCGGGCGGCCAGGGCGGTGTCGCGGGTGGTGGCGATGGCCAGCCAGACGCCCCGCAGGTCACCTGGCTGACAGGCACGGGGGAGCCAGGTGATGCGGTGTTCGTCTACCCACAGGGTCAGGTTGTCGGTGAGGGTCTTGCTGATGACGGTCACGGCTGCGTTGGCGGCCAGCAAGCCTTCCACTTTGCGCTCGGCCTCGGCATCGTCGCCGATGACGACGCAGCGCCGTGACTGCAGATCGGTGAGGAAGATGGGGTAAACGTCCATGACGCGGTAGGTCCGTAGCTGTGGCAGGCTGCCCGACGATATTTCTCCCTCATTCCAGCCCTCTCTCTCCAGGGGAGAGGGAGTACAAAACCCTCTTCGTGGAGGAGCATTAGTGCTCTGATTCCCTCCCCCCATTAGGGGGAGAGTTAGGGAGGGGGAAGCCTTGACAGCCCCCTGGGTTCCGTACTAAGGTTTCGGCCTCACAGCCATTGCCGGAGTGGTGAAATTGGTAGACGCGCGGGACTCAAAATCCCGTGAGGGTAACCTCGTGTCGGTTCGAGTCCGACCTCCGGCATGCTCCCAGCCGCAAGCTAGATCCTTCCCGACTTGAAACGCCGCTCGGCGCATCATCCACCATTCCTCTACAAGACGGTTCAGGCATCTTTCTGCGACGCGCTCAGAGCTTGATCGAGATCCCACAGGATGTCGTCCAGATCTTCCAGTCCGACCGAAATGCGGATCATGTCGGGGCTGATGCCGGCGGCCACCTGCTCGGCGTCGGTCAACTGCTGGTGCGTGGTGCTGCCGGGGTGAATGACTAGACTCTTGGCGTCGCCGACGTTGGCCAGATGCGAATGGATCTTGACCGACTCGATAAACCGCCGACCAGCCTCGCGCCCGCCGTTGATCCCAAAAGCAAAGATCGAGCCCGCCCCCTTGGGGAGATATTTCTGCGCCAGGGCGTGGTACGGGCTGTCGGCAAGCCCGGCAAAGTTGACCCACGGCACCACCGGATGCTCGTTCAGCCAGTTGGCCACCGCCAGCGCATTCTGGGCGTGGCGGTCCATGCGCATGGAAAGCGTCTCCAGCCCCTGCAGGAACAGGAAGGCGTTGAACGGGCTCATACAGGCGCCGAGGTCGCGCATCATTTCGACCCGCGCCTTCATGATGAAGGTGAAGTTGCCGAAGGTTTCCCAATAGCGCATGCCATGGTAGCCGGGGGAGGGCTCGACCATCTCGGGGAAGGTGCCGTTGTCCCAGGCATACGTACCGCCGTCAACGATCACCCCACCGATGCAGGTGCCGTGTCCGCCGATGAACTTGGTGGCGGAGTGCACCACGATGTCGGCGCCGTGCTCGAACGGCCGGCACAGGTACGGCGAGGCGAAGGTGTTATCGATGATCAGCGGCAGGTTGTGCTCGTGGGCGATGTCGGCGACGGCGCGGATGTCGAACACGTCGGCCGTGGGATTGCCGATCGTCTCGCCGTAGAACAGCTTGGTCTTCGGCGTCATGGCGCGGCGGAAGTTCTCCGGGTCTGAGCCATCGACGAAATGCACGTTGATGCCGAAGCGCTTGAAGGTCAGCGCGAACTGGTTGTAGGTGCCGCCGTACAGGGCGCTAGAGGACACCATCTCGTCACCGGCCTGCAGCAGCGTCGTCAGCGCCACCAGTTGCGCGGCTTGGCCGGACGCCGTGGCCAGGCCGCCGACGCCGCCTTCGAGCGACGCGATGCGTTCTTCGAAGGCGGCAGTGGTTGGGTTGGAGATGCGGGAATAGATGTTGCCGAATTTGTTCAAGGCGAACAGGTGGGCCGCGTGCTCGGTGTCTTCAAATACGAACGAGGTCGTCTGGTAAATCGGCATGGCGCGGGCGCCGGTCGTGGGGTCGGGCGTTTGCCCGGCGTGCAGCATGCGAGTGTCGAATCCAAAATCGAAACGCTCGTCCATAAGTCTTAATCCTTTTGTTTGCCGGACGCTTTGACGCGCCCCTGCTTGTCGAATACGCAGTCAAAGCGGTCGGCGGTCGTGATGCCTGTCTGCAGGCCGACCACGTCCAGCCCGAAATCCTTCTTGCCGTAGAAGCGGCAGTGTTCAATCTTGACGCAGCGGTCCATAATCACTTCCATGCCCGCCGCCCTGGCCTGTGCCGCCGCCTCTTCGTTAATAACGCCGATCTGCATCCAGAACACCTTGGCGCCGATTTCACGCGCCTCGCTGACCAGCGGCAAAACCATTTCGGGACGCCGGAAGATATCGACGATGTCCACGGGTTCCTTGATGTCAAGCAGCGAGTCGTAGCACTTGAGGCCCAGGATTTCGTCGTAGGCCGGATTGACCGGATAGACCGTGTAAGCCTGACTCTTCATGTGGACCAAAGCCCGGTAACTGGCTCGAGTCGGATTGCCCGACACGCCGACCATGGCAATGCGGCGATACTGGGTCAGAAGCTCCCTGGGGCGCTCCGAAAGTTCTCCGCTCATAATTCCGGCATACCGTGCCACGTTGTTCTCCTCCCGGCGGCGACCCGCCTCTACACCACTTCCAATGCGACGGCCGCCCACGTCAGCCCGGCCCCGAATGAGGCCATGACGACGGTGTCGCCCGATTGCAAGCGCCCCTGTTCACGTGCCTCGTGCAAAGCCACGATGACGGAGGCCGCCGACGTATTTCCATACCGGTCAATGTTGACCATGATATTGGCGGTATCAAGCGGCAGTTTTTTCGCCGCCGCCTCAATGATACGCAAATTTGCCTGATGCGGGATCAGCAACCGCAGGTCCGCCAGCGTGCGGCCGGCGCGTTCCAAAACGTCATGCACCAGGCTGGTCAGGGCGCGCACGGCGAAGCGGAAGACGCGCCCGCCGTTCATGCGCAAATAGTGTTCGCCAGCATCAACAGTCTGGTGACTGGCCGGTCGCCGCGATCCCCCTGCCGGCACTTTGATGACCTCCGATAGGCTGCCGTCGCTGGCCCAACTATGAGCCAAGACGCGCAGATCACCGCTCACCCCCTCTCCGGACTGGAGAACCAGGGCGCCGGCGCCATCCCCGAAAACCAGGGCGGTTTCCTGATCGTCGTCGTTCACCATGCGCGAAACCAGTTCGGCACCGATGACCAATGCAGTGCCGCAGACGCCGGCGCGTGCCAACCCGGTGGCCGTAATCAGGGCGTAGAGGGAGCCCGTGCACCCGGCGTTGAGGTCATAGGCCGGGACCGTCGGCAACTGCAGCGCTTGCTGCACCAGATTGGCCGTCGAGGGGGTGAGGTGGTCTGGCGAAGCGGTTGCGACGATGACACACTCAACGGCGTCAGGCGCCAGCCCGGCGTCGATCAACGCCGCCCGGGCGGCGTTGACGGCCATGTCAGAGGTGGCTTCCTCAGGCGCGGCACGGCGGCGCTCACGGATGCCCGTAAGTCTGACGATATGCTCTTCCGTGATGCCAAATCGCTCGGCGACGTCGGCATTGGTCAAGCGCGCCGACGGCAGGTAGCTGCCGACGCCACGGATACAGACCTGGGACATTGGGAAAAACCTCGCGCGTTGCGAACGATTGGGCGGTTTGCGGGGTGGCTGGCCGGACGGCCAAGCCGTGCGTTGGTGACTCTGGGTTGGAGCGGTTCCAATCATAGTCGCTTCAACCCATGCGGTCAAACGACGCCCCCGCCGTCTGGACGGGTTGCGCCCGATCGGTCACAATGGCGCCGGATCGGCCACCCACAATAAACGTGCTTGGATACCTCAGGGAGAACGTATGGGAGCGACGTTGCGATTAACAAGCGATGAGGCCGTGGCGCGTTTGCGCAGCGGGCGGCATGACAGGGCGGACAACTTCCACGCCATGTATTCCAGCGTTCTGGGTGGCATCGTCACGGACCCGCCGCTCATGGTGCTGCCGCTCGATGATCACATGGTGCATCGCGGCCACGCCGTATTCGACACCGCGGCCATCGTCGGCGGCATGCTCTACCAACTCGACCCGCATCTCGAGCGCCTGCTGCGGTCGGCGGAAATGGCGCGCATTCCGCTGCCCTTCGAGCCGCATCAGTTGCGCCAGATCATCATCGACACCGCCGCCGTCAGCGGCCAGCGCAACGCCTCGGTCCGCTACTGGCTGTCGGTCGGCCCCGGCGGCTTTGGCCTGTCGTCGCGGGAATGCGTCGCCAGCAGTTTCTACGTCATGATTTTCCGGTCGGAACCGGAGCCCGAACAATTCTACACCGAGGGCGTCAAGCTCGTCACCAGCACCGTGCCGATCAAGCCGCCGTTTTTCGCCAAAGTGAAGTCGAATAATTACCTGCCCAATGCGCTGGTGCTGCTGGAGGCCAAGGATCGCGGCGGCGATCATGGATTGTTCCTCGACGCGCAGGGATACGTGGCCGAAAGCTCGCACATGAACGTGGCGTTCGTAAACTCGGATAACGTGCTGTGCCATCCCACGTTCGACGCCATCCTCACCGGCATCACGGCACAGCGCATGCTGCATCTCGCCAGGCAGCTCGTCAATTCGGGGGATTTAGAAGGCATCGCCCTGAGGAACGTGCCGATACAAGAGTGGAGAGCGGCGCGCGAGATTCTGCTGCTTGGCAGCTCACTGAAGGTGGCGCCGGTCGTGCGGTGGGACGATCAAGTGGTGGGTGACGGCCGGCCCGGGCCGATTGCCCGAAAACTGCTGGCCATGTGGCAGGCGGATCAAAAGGAGGCAGCGGACCAACTGGTGCCCGTGCCCTACGCCGAATCCTGATCCGCGGCTATCTATGCGGATCACAATGTAGGTCGGATTATGCTTGCGGTAAATCCGACCTCCTGAAATATCCCTGACTCTGCCTAATTCAAGAGGTTTCGGCTTTCGCCCGTGTCAGTTCCGCGGGCAGCATGAACTTGACGTTTTCCTCTGTAACGGTGAGGTCGTCGACCTCCTCCACACCCAGGCGCCGGCAGTAGGCAACTACCTCCTGCACCAGAAACTCAGGCGTCGAGGCACCGGCCGTCACCCCGACCCGCGTGACGCCCGCAAACGCGGCAGGATCAAGGTCGGAGGCCTGCTGAATGAGCATCGCCTTGACGCCGGCCATCTCGGCCACTTCGCGCAGACGGTTGGAGTTCGAGCTGTTGGTGGCCCCTATGACCAGCACCATCTCCACCGCCCTGGCCATCGCCTTGACGGCGCGCTGACGGTTCTGCGTCGCGTAGCAGATGTCGTCCTTGGCCGGCAGCGTCATGGCCGGATAGCGCGTTCGCAGGGCTTCCATGATCTCAGCGGTGTCGTCCATGCTGAGGGTCGTCTGGGTGAGGCACACCAGCTTGCGCGGATCGGGCACGGTCAAGTCCCGCACGCTATCCACTGAATCGACTACCTGAATGCGGTCCGGCGCCTCGCCGCGCGTGCCGATCACCTCGTCGTGGTCTTGGTGGCCGATGAGGATGATGCTGTAGTTCTCCCTGGCGTAGCGTTGCACTTCCAGGTGCACCTTGGTGACCAAAGGGCAGGTGGCGTCGAGGATGTGCAATTGCCTCGCCTCAGCCTCGGCCCAGACAGTGGGGGCGACGCCGTGGGCGCTGAAGACGGCGGTGGCGCCCGCCGGGACATCGGAAATTTCCTCGACGAATACCGCGCCCTTGTCCTGCAGAGCCTCGACAACGTGCCGGTTGTGCACAATCTCCCTGCGCACATAAACCGGCTTGCCGAAGACCTCCAACGCTTGCTCGACGATGTCAATGGCTCGGTCCACCCCGGCGCAAAAGCCGCGCGGCTTGGCCAGAACCAGCCCCGTCAGTGCCATATCCATGCCCCCTTGAATCGCCAGCGCGTTTTATGGGATGTCGTGCTCGGCCTTGTAGGCGTCCCAGTTTTCCTTCAGCCACATGAATTCCTGCAAGTCGGTGCGGTGCAAGAATGGGTTGTTGGCGCGTTCGTTGCCAATCGTTGAGGACGGTGCCGGGCCGTAATCGTGGCCAGGGTAGACCTCGACCGCGTCGTCCAGCTTCATGATGACGTCAAGTAGGCTGTGATGCTGCTTCTCGGCGCTGCTGCCCTGGAAGCCGGAGCCGCCGATGCAGCCGACGAACAGCGTGTCGCCGGTCATCAGCTTGCCGTTCACCAACAGGCAGATGGAATCCAGATAGTGGCCCGGTGTGAACAGCACCTCCACCGTATTGCTCCCCACCTGCACGGTGCTGCCGTGGTCCAGCTTGATGTCCGGATTGACGCTGGCGTCCTTGTACGCGGCGAGTTTGACGCCTTCGGTGTGAAAGACGCCGTTGCCGGCGACGTGATCGTGGTGCGTGTGGGTGTTGAAAATATGGGTCACCTGCAAGCCGAGGTCCTTGACGCGCGCCTCAAGCTTCGAGGTGTCATAGCCGGGGTCCACGACCGCGCACGTGCGGTTCCCGTCGTCGCCGATCAGGTAGCTGAAATTGCGGTCGCCGCCGGCATCGATCTGTTCAAAAATCATGCTTCACTCCTTGCTATCGGCGTTCGACGCGCGCCAAACACCAGGGGTTCATGCTTCCAATTGCGCCTTGTCGGCCATGATGTCCTGCAAGAGGGCCTCGTAAACCGTATCCATGCTGCCCGGCAGGGTTTGTCGCAGATAGTTGATCATGTGGATTTTGAAGCGGTCGTCTTGGAGGGGGTATTGCGCCAGCAGGGTGCGCGCTTTGGCGTAAATCTGCGGGCCGTTGATGGCCAGCCGGGTGAGGTAGGCGGCCGCGACGGCTGGACGGAGTTGCTGCAGTGCCTGCCGGGTGTGGGTCCATTGCCTGGCCATCGGCTTTTCCTCTCGGTCGTGTGGGAGATGCAGCGCGCGGCGGACGCGGCTGAACATAGCGAGCTTGTGGAATTCCGGATTATTGTAATGCAGGTGTCCGTATGCTACAACAAGCGCCGTCAAGTGCGTTGTCTTCTGACAAGGACAACCGTCTCTCTGTCGACGGATCTATCGCAAGGGATGAGGAGAATGGGAACATGAGAAACCTCGGTAAAATGTCGCTGATCTCCGCAGTGGTCGTCCTGTTCGTGGTTGGCTCGATTCCTGGCAGTGTGTTGGCCGGCAACAACCCGGTGGACGAAAACTGGTGGCCGAGCGAATTTGGCCCCGAGGATGAAGCTGGGGCAGTCAATCGCATCACACCGGAGAAAAGAGTTGCGGCAGCGCGTCTCGTGAAGAAGGGGATGACCGCCACGCTGGGCATGCCCTATTACAACGGCATGCCGTTGGTGCCCGGTCGCACGTTCGCGCTGAGCATTCCCGGCGGCGGTACCCCCACCCATGGTCCGTTCAGTTGGCCCGGTGACAACTACGATATGACCTTTATGGACGAGATTTTGACCGCGGAAATCGGCCAGGTCGGTTCGCAGTGGGATGGTCTGGGACACCCATTGATCCGTGTGCAAGGCGTCTCGGGGTGGGAAGATGGCAACTATTTCTATAATCGGTTCCGACTGGAAGACGTTGGCAATCCGCGCGGGTTGAAAAAGGTTGGCACCGAGCACGTGGCCCAAGTCGGTTTTTTTACCCGCGGCATCCTGATTGACGTCGCCGCGTTAAAAGGTACCAATCGCTTGGAAAAGGGCTATGCCGTCACCATGGCGGATTACCGAGCTGCTCTTGAGGCGCAGGGCATTGACGACGCGGACGTAGGCGATGTGGTGCTGGTTCGCACCGGCTGGAACAGCCTGTGGAAAGATTACAATGCGCCGGCCGCGGAGCGCGCGGCAAATAACGCTGAACACGGCTCCGGCGAACCCGGACTGAGCCCGGAAGTGTGCGACCACTTGGCTGACAAAAAGATCGCCATGGTGGGTTCTGACACCTGGGCCTTGGAGGTCATCGGACCCAACATCCAGACCGATTCCGCCGCCTATTGCCACATGAACCTGATCGTCCGGCGCGGCATTACCAACTTCGAAAACCTCGACCTGGACGTTCTGTCTCAGGAACAGGCCTACGAGTTCCTGTTCACCTGGTCGCCGCTCAAGCTTATCGGCGCCACGGGTTCCCCGGGCAATCCGATTGCGGCCTGGTAGGACAAAAACCTTGATCTCGGAGCCGGTACGCCAACCGGCTCCGTTTCATTATGAACCATCGAGGCATAGAGTTGAGAGGGTATCCTTATGCAACTAACTGACGCACAACTGGCCGAGTATCACGAGCAGGGCTATCTGTTTTTGCCCGGTCGATTTACGTCTGAAGAGATTGCTCCTTTGCGGGCAGAGGCCGAGCGGCTGTTCGGGCTGCAGCGCGAAGAGGTGTGGCGCGAGACCAGCGGCGCGCCCCGCACGGCATTCGCGGCGCACACGTACAGCGAGGGGTTCCGACGCCTTGGCCGGCACCCGCGATTGGTAGAGCCGGTCATGCAGCTCCTCGGCGGCCAGGTATACATGCACCAGTACAAGGTCAACGCCAAGGCGGCCTTTGACGGCGAGGTTTGGCAGTGGCACCAGGATTACGGGGTGTGGCAGCGCGACGATGAGATGCCGGAGCCGCGTGCCATGAACATCGCCGTGTTTCTCGAAGAGGTCACGGCTGCCAATGGGCCCCTCCTGTTCATCCCCAAGAGTCACAAGCGCGGCGTGTTGGCCGCCGGGCATGACCTTGAGGGCACCAGCTATCCCCTGTGGACGCTGGACCGCGAAACCATCGCGCGGCTGGCGGATGAGGGCGGCATCGTGGCGCCGACCGGACCGCCGGGGGACGTCGTGCTGTTTCACGGCAATCTGGTGCACGCCAGCCCGCCGAACATCAGCCCGTGGCGGCGCGCCATCGTGTATCTCAGCCTGTGCGAGGTGAACAACCACATCCGCCGATTCAAACGCCCCGAGTTTATCGCCCACCGGGATTTCACGCCCATCGAACCTCTCGCGGACGACTGCCTGCTGGAGTTGGCTGAGCAGGAGAGCGCCCAGCCCGCCCTGGGATAGCCATGAGCCTGAACCAACTTCTGCAGCAGCGATTGCGGGATAACGGCCCGGTGCGTGTCGGCCTGATCGGTGCCGGCAAGTTCGGCTCGATGTTTCTGTCGCAGGTGCCGACCACCGAGGGGTTGGAGGTCAGCGTCATTGCCGACCTCGACCCCCAGCGGGCGCGGGACATCTGTGCCGCGGTCGGCTGGGAGCCGGAGCGCGTTGCGTGCACCCGCTACGTGGAAGATGGCGGTACGCTGATCGCGGCGAACGATGTTGACGTGGTGGTCGAGGCGACGGGACATCCGCCCGCCGGCGTGACCCACGCCAGACGAGCCATGCGCGAAGGTAAGGACATCGTCATGGTGAACGTGGAGGCGGACGTGCTGGCCGGGCCATTGCTGGCGCGCGAAGCCGAGGCCGCCGGCATCGTGTACTCGATGGCCTACGGCGATCAGCCGGCCCTGACCTGCGAGCTCGTGGACTGGGGCCGCCTGTGCGGCTTCGAGGTGGCGGCGGCGGGGAAGGGCACCCAGTACTTGCCGGTCTATCACGCCTCGACGCCGGCCACGGTGTGGGACTACTACGGCCTGACCGCCGCCCAGGCCGAGGCGGCACGCATGAATTCGCAAATGTTCAACTCCTTCCTTGATGGCACCAAGTCGGCCATCGAAATGGCGGCCATTGGCAACGCCACCGGCTTGACGCCGGCACCCGGCGGCTTGACGTTTCCGCCGTGTGGCACCGACGACCTGCCCCACGTCATGCGGCCTGCCGAGGAGGGCGGATTGCTGCACCATAAGGGGCAAGTGGAAGTCGTTTCATCCATGGAACGCGATGGCCGACCCGTATTTCGAGACCTGCGCTGGGGCGTATATGTGGTGTTCGAAGCGCCGAATGCCTACGCCGCGGACTGTTTCGAGAAGTACGGCCTCATCACCGATGACACGGGGCGCTATGCCGCCATGTATAAGCCGTATCATCTGATCGGCCTGGAGTTGAACGTGTCCATCTTCTCGGCGGCCCTGCGCCGCGAGCCGACCGGCTGCATGACGGGCTTCCGCGGCGATGTGGTGGCAACGGCAAAGCGGCAACTCTCGGCTGGCGAGGTACTGGACGGCGAGGGCGGCTATACGGTGTGGGGTAGGCTGATGACGGCCCGCGACAGCCTGACGCTCGGCGGTCTACCCATCGGCTTAGCACACGGCGTTACCCTGAAGCGCGACGTGGCGGCCGGTTCGCCGGTGTGCTGGCAGGACGTCACGCTGCCGGACACCTTTGAGGCTCTGGAAGCGCGGCAGTCCATGGAACGCGCCTTCAAGGCGGAATGGCGCCTGCCGGAAATCTCCGTCGAGGCGGCTGAGTGAAGGTTCTGGTAACGGGCGGTGCCGGGTTTATCGGTTCGCATCTCGTTGACCGGCTGATCGCGGATGGCCACGAGGCCATTGCCGTCGACGATTTATCTTCCGGCTGCGCGGCGCATGTTCACCCGCAGGCGGCGTTTTACCGAACGGATATTCGCGACGGCCAAGCGCTGAGCGACATTTTGACCCACGAAAGACCACAGGTTGTATTCCACCATGCGGCGCAAGTGAGTGTGCGGCATTCCGTAGCCAACCCGGTACACGACGCGTCGGTCAACGTCATCGGCCTGCTCAATCTTCTGGAAGCTTGCCAGCATCACAGGGTTGAACGCCTCGTTTTCGCCTCCAGCGGCGGCGCCATCTACGGCGAGCAGGAAACGTTTCCGGCGGACGAGACCCATCCCCTGCAACCCGTCTCCCCCTACGGCGCCGCCAAGCTGGCCTGCGAGCACTATTTGCGGTGCTTCCATAGCGTGCATGGCCTGTCTTACGCAGCGCTCCGGTACGCCAACGTCTACGGTCCGCGTCAGAGCACCCGCGGCGAGTCCGGGGTGATTGCCCTGTTTGCGGATCGGTTGCTGCGCGGCGAGCCCGTGCGTATCAATGGTGACGGCTGCCAGACGCGCGATTTTGTATACGTTGACGACGTGGTTGAAGCCAACGTCCTCGCCATGCAATCCAACGCCCACGGGGCCTTCAACGTCGGCACCGGCGTGGAGACCTCCATTAACGACATCTTCGTCCACCTCAAAGGGTTCACCCGTAGCTCAGCCCATCCTGAGTACGCACCGGCCAAAGCGGGCGAGCAGCGTCGCAGCGTTCTGGATATCAATCGGATTACGCGCCAATTGGATTGGCGGCCGCGAACGGCCCTGGCGGACGGCTTGGCGCGGACGGCAGCGTATTTCGGATCAGGGACGGAACATGGCTGACAAGTTGTCAGACGCCTCTTGCTAACGCGGCGCCCATTCCCATTCCCAAGCCTAGGCCTACGATTGATCTAGCGTTGCCGGGCGTCCTGTGGGTGCCTTGCACGCCTCCTTGGCGATGCCGCATAATGGCCGAAGTTTTCAAACCGACCCTGAGGTTATCCCCGCAATTTCGCTTCTCGTTGTCTTAAAACTCGTGTGGTGAGGAGTTAACTATGCCGTCCCCCGATGGTGACAAATCTGTAGGTGTTAAGCGTCGAACCTTCCTGCAACAGCTCGCCCTCGGCGGCGTGGCGCTTGGCGCCGCATCCGGGTTGACTGCGGCGGCTCCGGAGACGTTGCACGCGGCCGCCGCGATCAAGCAGCACAGACGGCTGGGCACGACCGACATCCGCATGTCGGATATCAGCTTCGGCGGCTCACGGCTGCGCGCTGACGGCGATTTGGTGCATTACGCTTTGGACAAAGGTATCAACTACTTCGACACGGCCGAGAGCTACACCGGCGGCAACTCCGAAACCATCATCGGTCAGGCGCTCGAGGGCAAGCGCGACCAGGTTTACATTGCCAGTAAGGGCGGCTTCGGCCCGCATGTCCGGCAGGGTGAAATGATGCGCACCCTGGAGGGAAGCCTGCGGCGGCTGCGCACCGATTACATCGATGTCTATTTCACCCATGCCGTGAACGATGTAAGGCGCGTCCAGAATCCCGAATTCCACGCCTTTACCGAACGCGCCAAGGAGCAGGGCAAGATTCGCTACGTTGGCCTTTCCGGCCACGGCGGCCGGCTTATCGAGTGCCTGGATTACGCCATTGACAGCGGCAAGTTCGACGTGATGCTGGTGGCGTACAACTTCGGCCAGGACCCGTCATTTGTGCAGAAACTAACACGCCGCTTCGACTTTATCGCGGTGAACCCGGACCTGCCACGCATGCTGCAAAAGGCAAAGGCTGCAGGTATGGGCGTCATTGCCATGAAAACGCTGCGCGGCGCCAAACTGAACGACATGGAACCGTACCAGAAGGACGGCGCCACGTTCTCCCAGGCCGCTTTTCGCTGGGTGCTGTCGAACGACGACGTTGACGCCTTGATCGTCACCATGCGTTCGCCCAGTGACATCGACGAGTTTCTCGTCGCTTCCGGCGGCAGCAAGGTGACGCGGCGCGACATGGACCTGCTGCGCCGCTACGTGACCCTGAACGACGGCACCTATTGCCGTCCGCTGTGCGACGCCTGTGAGTCGTCGTGCCCGGAGAACGTGCAGATTGCCGACGTGCTGCGCCACAAAATGTACTTCGAGGATTACGGCGCCGAGCGCATGGCGATGGAGGGTTACGCCAAACTGGCGCACAACGCCGCCGCCTGTGCCGAGTGTACGCACCAACGCTGCCTCGGTTCGTGCCCCTACGGGTTGTCCATTCCCGAGTTGACGCGTCAGGCGCATCGCCTGCTGCACTGGGGTTGAGCGCCAGGTGAGACGGCTTGCGACAGGGCACCGACAGCGGCGCGCAACGGTGATATCCCGGCTCATGGTCTCGCTAGGCTGGGCTTTACGCTGAGCACGCTCTTCTGGGGCTCGACGGCGTTGGCGCAACCCGACGCCAATCCGATGCGGGCCCCAAAATCCCCCCCCCGCTTCCAAGTGGTTCCCATTTCCAAATCGTCTTCCATTCCGGTGCAGGTGTTCGACGCCTACCTGCGCTTGTTTTATACCGTCATTTCGCTGGTCGACGGGGCGCGTTCCGCCATGTATCCCACTGGGCTCGGCCTCCGCGCGGCAGGCGTTCGCCAAGCACGGCGCGTTGCTGGCATTCGTTCTGACGGCGGAGCGGCTTATGCACGAGGGCAACGAGCGGCTCGTGGCGCCACGCATTCGCAAACACGGCAGATGGCGAATTTACGATCCAGTGGAGGCCAACGACAGGTGGTGGCATAAGCCGGGTCCGGCGGGGATAGGTGATTCGCAGCAACGATGACAGAAGGTGACGGCATGGCCATCAATCAAGAATTAATCGATATTCTCGTTTGTCCGGAGACGAAACAATCCCTCACTCTGGCCGAGCCGGATGAGGTGTCGGACATCAACCAACGGATTGCTCGCCGGGAATTGGCGACCCGGCGGGGAGCACCGGTTAGGGAGCCGATTGACGGTGCCCTGATCCGGGCAGACCGGCATTACTTCTACCCGATTCGCGACGACATTCCGATCATGCTGATCGATGAGGCTATTGCACTGGCAGGGGACAGCTAAGCGGCTGTGGCCGGGCGTCGAGAACTCTTGCTGGGAGGTCGCACAAGGCGGCTCGCAGAACGGTGATTGCGGTGCCCGCAGTCAGAGCTTGCTCGCTAAGCATCCGGCGCCAGGCCCGTGCGGCGGGCTGGTGGGCGAACAGGCCCAATAGGTGGCGCGTGATGCGGTGCGGCGCCAGGCCCTCCGCCGTCCATTTCTCAAGATACGGCAGCATCGCCTCCAGGACTTGCCGACGGCTCGGTGGCACGGACTGCTCTCCGAAGAAAACATTGTCCGCCAGGGCGAACAGAAACGGCTCGTCGTACGCTGCCCGCCCGATCATGACGCCGTCCACCGTCGGCAAATGTTCGGTAGCCTGTTGCAGAGTCTTAATGCCGCCGTTGATGGCGATGTGCAACCGCGGATGCGCCGCCTTCAGGCGATACACGTCGTCGTACCGCAACGGCGGCACGGTGCGGTTCTCCTTCGGGCTCAGACCCCGCAGGACGGCGATGCGGGCGTGCACGATAAAGCTCTCACAGCCCGCCCCGGCGACGACGCTGACAAACCGCTCCATGTCTTCATAACGCTCCAGCCCGTCGATGCCGATGCGGTGTTTGACCGTCACCCGCAGCGGCGTCGTCCGCCGCATGGCCTCGACGCCGCGCGCTACCACCTCCGGCTGCGCCATCAGGCAGGCGCCGAAGTGACCCTGCTTCACCCGGTCGCTGGGGCAGCCGACGTTGAGATTCACCTCGTCGTACCCCCAGTCCTCGGCCAGCCGCGCGCAGTGCGCCAGCGCCGCCGGATCGTCGCCGCCGAGCTGCAGGGCCAGGGGCTTTTCCGCCTCCGAGAATGCCAGGAAGCGTCCGGTATCGCCGTGCATCAGCGCCGCGGTGGTGATCATTTCGGTGTACAGCAAGGTGTGCCGGGTGATCTGGCGCATGAAGTAGCGGTAGTGCCGGTCGGTGCGGTCCATCATCGGCGCCACGCTCAGGCGTTGCGGGTATGCCGCGGTCGGCGCGATTGGGGATGGCGTCGTCATTGTCCGGATGCCTTTCTTGCACGGGTGCCAGCATTGCGCCCCACCCGTACCGCTGCTATGCTTTCGGCCACGTTAACCAACGGATTCAAGACACTTTGGGCCGAATCGAAGCGATGGACATCCCGCAATGGCGCAACCGCTAATCCGACCTGCTGAAAACCCCCTGCAGAGGCGTCACACCATTGCCGCTATCGTTTATTTCATCTATGGCATTTATTACCTGTTCGGCGCTCAGTATCTCACCAGCATGCAGAGCACCCAGCGCGGCATGTCGGACCCCACCGTATTCTTCATCCTCGGCGGCATTATAGCGGTCGTCTTTCCATTCCTCATCTATCGTCGCACCGGCGTCGGGGTGTCGTTCCTTCAACGCGCCAGCGGCCAGCACAAAGCCTATCAGATCAGTTTCACCCTGCTGCTCGGGCTACTGGTCTGCGCCCGCGTCGTCGCCTTGTTGCGGGGTGGCCTGTTCCTGAAATCGCCGTTTCACACGGCGGCGCTGGTGCTGACAGCGATCAACGCCGCGTGTCTGTTGTGGGCCGGATTGGGCCAAGCCTGGTGGCGAATCGAGGCAACCGGGGGCCCGCCCGCCAGGTCCGAGAACCCGCCCATGCATTCTACGGGGAGCGGCTCATGGGCGTCATGAACCTCTACCTCATGGTCGGCCTGCTAGTGCACGTCGCCTTCCTGGGCCTGGCCGATTGGCTGGCCTATCATCACTTGGTGAAACACGGCTACGACCATACCGTGCTCATTCTCGGCGTGCTGAACGTTGGCATCGGCTGCGGCATCTATTTCCTGATTTACCTGCCCATGCGGCGGCACGTGCGCCTGCGCCGCCTGGTTCGTGAGGGGAGCCGTAATGGAAGCCGTTAAGGGATGCTGCCTGCTGGTGTTGGCCGGTCTTTGTGCCCTCTCTGCGACGGGCTGTGAGCGGGTGGCAGGCGATGGATTCGACCCCGCCTCGGCCACCTACAGCCCCACACCGCCGAGACCTGTGGAAATCGTCGAGTATCTTACCGAGCCGATCGTCTATACCATCGACGCCCGTACCCAAAACGTCTGGGTCTATTTCGATTTCTCCCGCGGCGCCGTGGTGCCGGTCCTCAATCCCAAAAAAGACGCCTGGGACCTTGCCTTCAAGCGCTACGTGATGAAGACCAACGGCGGCCCCAGCAATCCCGACGGCCAAGGCGCCGTGCTGAAGCTCCGCAGGCGGGATTTCGGCGCCGTGTCCAAGGTGCCCGGAGACGCTGAATTTCAGGCCGACGTTCACCCCAAGAACCGCCTGCATCCTTCCAATCCGGTTCTGGAGAAATGGTACAACTACAGCTATCTGGCCAACGTGCTGGCCCCCAAGCCGGAGGTTTACGTCATCCGCACACAGGAAGGCAAGTACGCCAAAATGCGGATGCTGAGCTACTATTGCACCGGCAACGTGGCGGGCTGCATGACGTTTGAATACGTCTACCAAGGCGACGGAAGTCGTCGCTTGGCCGGCGGACCGGCGGCCTGAGTCCCCATGATGCGGGCAACGAGCGAGCAATGACCACCATGGGGCGACGAGAGGTACTCAAACTCGGCGGCGCGTTGGCGGCAGGGGCTTCGGCGGCGCCGACCTTGGCGGGCCAAGCAGCTACCGACCCCGACGAGTTGACGCGGCTGCAGCAGGCGGTCAATTTCATCTACGACGGCTCCCATCTCAGCCCCTTGGAATACGCCCACCTTCTGAATCAGCTCGCCACTTCCAAGCCGTTGCACGCCGACGTTTATTCCAACGGCGGTGTCGTCGAGGAACTGGAACACACGTTTGCGCGCTGGCTCGGCAAGGAAAGCGCCGTCTTCATGCCCACCGGCACGCTGGCCAACCACATCGCGCTGCGGGAACTGGCTGGGGTGCAGCGGCGCGTCCTCGTGCAAGCCGAGAGTCACATCTACAACGATTCCGGCGACTGCGCCCAGCAACTCAGCGGCCTGAACCTCATTCCCCTGGCGTCGGGGCGAGTCGGCTTCACGTTATCGGAGGTGCAGGACACGGTGCGGCGCAGCCGCTCCGGCAGGGTAGAGACGGATGTCGGCGTCATTTGCATTGAGTCGCCGGTACGGCGCATGGACGACGCCGTGTTCGGCTATGACGAAATGGGGCGCATCGCCGCCTTCGGCCGGCAGGAAGGCATCCGGCTGCACCTCGACGGCGCCCGCCTGTTCGTGGAATCCGCTCACACCGGCATCCCGCCCGCGCAATACGCCGCGCTGTTCGATACCGTGTACGTGTCGCTGTACAAGTGCTTCAATGCTGCTTCCGGGGCCATTCTGGCTGGCACGCGGGCGTTCACCGAGAACCTGTTCCACGTGCGCCGCATGTTCGGCAGTGGCCTGCCCGGTGCCTGGCCGTACGCCGCAGTGGCCCTGGAATTCGTCGACGATTTCCTGGATGAATACAAGGCCGCTTGGCGCAAGGCGGAAAGCATTTTCCAAATACTGGCCGAACACTCTGCTTTTCGCGTCGAGCCCGTTCCGGACGGCACCCACGTCGTGCCCGTATACGTGTCCGGCACGGACCCAGAACGTTTTCGCGACCGGCTCAGCCGGCGTAACATTCACCTGCCGCAAGCCCGCTGGCAGGGTGGCTTCTGGCTCAAAATCAATCCCTCGTTGAATCGCATGTCCGCACAGGACGTGGGGCGTGCCTTTGTGGCGGCCTTGTAGGTCCGTGCCGGCGTACCGCCAGTTCACAAGGAGCCCATCATGCCGGCAGTTGCGGCCAAGGACTTGACCATCGGCGTGTGTCACCCGGCCTACCGCATCTTCCCGGTACTCAGCGCCCGGCTTCCCGAGGCGACGGTTTTTCAGGAACACAGCGCCGACGCAATCAAGCCGTACATGCCCCAGCTCGACGTGTTGGTGATTTCCGGTGCTTGGCGAGACGATTTGCTCGACGGCGCTGAAAAACTGCGGTGGATTCAGGCCATCGGCGTCGGCTACAACCAGTTTCCGCTCGCCGAACTGCAGCGCCGCGGCATCCGCCTGAGCAATGCCGTGGGGGTCAACGCCAACGCTGTCAGCGAACACGCCATGGCGCTCATCCTGGCGCTCAGCCGTCGCCTGCCGGAAGCGCGTGACAACCAGCATCGCAAGCACTGGCGCCCAATGATCAGCGACCCGCAGGCGCGCGAAGACGAAGTTGCCGACAAGACCCTGGGCATCATCGGCCTCGGCGCTATCGGCAACCGCTTGGCCACCCTCGCCAAGGCGTTCGGCATGCGCGTCACCGGCACTAAGGGCAACCCCGCGGCCTACCAGGGACAGTCCGACCTTGTGTTACCTCCCGATCGATTGGAGGAATTGCTCGACAGCGCCGATTATGTCGCGCTTTGCTGCCCGCTCAAGCCCGAAACAACCAACCTCATCGGCGCGGCGGAATTGCGGCGCATGAAGCCGTCCGCTTACCTGGTGAACGTGTCGCGCGGGCAGGTCGTCGTCGAATCCGAGTTGATTAGCGCTTTGCAAACGGGCGACATCGCTGGCGCGGCGTTGGACCTCACCATTGACGAGCCCCTGCGCCCCGAAAGCCCGCTTTGGGAATCGCCCAACGTCCTCATCACGCCACACACCGGCGGCGAAACGTCGCGTTACGAACAGCGCCTGGTTGACATCATCGTCGAGAACGTGCGCCGCTGGGAGCGCGACGAGCCGTTCATCCATCAGGTAGCTGGAGTGGCCTGACCGATGCCTTCACCACAGCCCTGCGTAGCGAGCGCCAGCGAGCGAAGACAGGGCGTATTCAAAATATCAAGCAGCACGAGCGAAGCGAGTGATGCCGAAAATCAGTCCCATCAACGTTGTCTTTGTCGTCTTTGTCATGGGTGCCATCCTGTTCGCGGCCGTGTCCGGGCGCATGCAGGAGGCAGCCGACGCCAGCATTGCGGCGGCGAAAGGTGCGGTGACGCTGGCCATCGGGTTGATCGGTATCATGGCCTTGTGGCTGGGCTTCGTGCGCGTCCTGGAAGCCGGCGGCATGATGCGGCAATTGGCCCGCCTCGTCCGGCCTTTGATGGTGCGCCTGTTTCCCGACGTGCCTGCCGAGCATCCCGCCATGAGCGCCATGATTCTTAACATCTCGGCGAATATGTTGGGTCTCGGCAACGCGGCGACGCCGTTCGGCATCAAGGCGATGGTCGAATTGAACCGGCTCAACCCGTTGCCGGGAGTGGCCACCAACGCCATGTGCCTGTTCCTGGCGATCAACACCTCCAGCGTCGCGCTGCTGCCGCTGGGCGTCATGGGTGTGCGCGCCGCGGCGGGCAGCACGCGGCCCTTCGAAATGTTCGTGCCAACGCTGGTGGCGACCTTGGCTTCGACTCTCGTCGGCGTGCTGGTTGCCTCCTGGTGGGGGCGCCGCGATGCCGCCTATCGGGAGCAAGTGGCGCAACCGCAAACGGTTGACGCCAGCCCCGAAAGCAACGTCGCGGATGACCAGGCATCTGAACCCGACTACGCCCACTTGGTAGGGGACCCCGGCACCATCGGCAAGCGGCTGGCCATTGCCGGGCTGCTCCTGCTCGGCGCCGCCACCGTGTATCAGGCCGTCACCGCAGATTCGCTGCCCGACTTCCTGAAAAACCGCTTCGCCAGTTATTGGTTGATGCCGGTGCTGATATTCCTCATCTTTTCGTACGGACTGGCCCGCGGCGTGCGCATCTACGAGGCGGTCACCGAAGGCGCCAAGCAGGGTTTCGACATCGCCGTGCGCATCATCCCTTTCCTGGTGGCCATTCTGGTGGCTATCCGCATGTTCCGGGCGTCCGGGGCGATGGAACTGCTGACGTCCATCCTCAACCCGGTAACCCACCTGATCGGCATGCCGGGTGAGGTTCTGCCCATGGCGCTGGTGCGGCCCCTTTCAGGCAGCGGTGCCTTCGGCATCATGGCCGAGCTGGTCGAGGCGGCGCCCGACTCGTATGCCGCTTATGTGGCTTCAACGCTGATGGGCAGCACCGAGACCACGTTCTACGTGCTGGCCGTTTACTTCGGCGCTGTGGGCGTCAGTCGCATCCGCCACGCGCTGCTGGCGGGGCTCTGCGCAGACGTGACCGGCGTTGTGGTAGCATCGTTAACGTGCCGGATGTTGTGGACCGGAGATTTCAGTTGACAGGCCGCATGTTGCAGACCTTGCGCATGTAGTGGACCCTGGATTCAAAAGGAGGTGGTCATGAGCTCCAGCGTGCTTCGGAAGATCATCAAACCGGTTGCCATCCGTGCCCTCATGGCCCGCGAATGGTGGCAGAGCGGTGTGACGTATAACCCGCTGTCGCCGAGCGTGTACACGGATCCGTATCCGACCTACGAGCGACTGCGCGACAAGGACCCCGTGCATTGGAGCCCGCTCATGGATTCCTGGGTGTTCTCGCGTTACAAGCACGTGGACAGCATCCTGCGCGATCACAAACGGTTTTCCAACGATTCCAGCAAACGCGGCAACCCCAGCCACATCGACGAGGCGTTTGATCTCCAGAGCCAGCCGAGCATGCTGTTCCGGGATCCGCCGGACCACACGCGGCTGCGCGCTCTGGTGAGTCGTGCGTTCACCCCTGCAGTCGTCGAGGGTCTTGCGGGACACATCCGCGCCATCGCCGACGATCTGCTGGACCAGCTTGACGATCCCGCCGCCTTCGACCTCATGGAGGCCATTGCTGCGCCATTGCCCGTCATCGTCATTGCCGAGCTGCTCGGCGTGCCGACTGAGGACCGGCCGCAATTCCAGATATGGTCGCGCCATCGGGCTCGCGGCCTGGAGCCGAACATTACGGATAAGGAACGGCGCCTCGTTACGGAGGCTGGCAAGGAGCTCGATGCGTATTTTCTGGGCATCATTGACCAGCGGCGGCGGGAACCCCGGGACGATCTGATCAGCGGCTTGGTGGCGGCTGAAGAGGCGGGGGACAAGCTCAGCCAGGCGGAACTGCTCGCTATGCTGCGGCTGTTGCTGGTGGCCGGCAACGAAACCACCACCAAGCTCATCGGCAATGGCATGCTTGCCCTGCTGCGAAACCCCGAACAACTTGAGGTATTGCGCCAGTCGCCGGACCTGATGCCCTCGGCGATCGAGGAATTGCTGCGCTATGACGCCCCCGTGCAGTTGGATGTCCGCGTTGCATTGGAGGATGTGGAATTCGACGGTCGCCACGTGAAGAAAGGGCAGGGCATCATGGTGCTCCTCGGCTCAGCGAATCGCGACCCGGAGGTGTTCAGCGAGCCGGACCGGCTCGATCTCACCCGCCAGGAAGCCAATCACATTTCCTTTGGACGCGGCATCCATCACTGCCTCGGGGCGTCGCTGGCGCGCCTGGAGGGACGGCTCACTTTCGAGGCCATCATGGAGCGCTTCGCTGACATTCGCATGCAGACGGACCGACCTGTCTTTAGGGACAACATTATTTTGAGGGGTCTGGAGGTGCTGCCAGTCAGCGCGCGGAAGGCCACGCTCAACTGATCATAGGCGGCAGGTCCCCGAATCGAGTTCAGAGCAAGTTTTTGAGCATTCGGAGCCGTGGAATTAGCCTTATGCCAAACCGTCCGGCCAGCTATCAGTTGTAAAGGTGACAGGCCACCATATGGCCGTCGATGTAGGTTTCCTCCGGCTCGATCTCCGCACACTCGGGTTTGGCGACCGGACAGCGCGTATGGAAGCGACAACCGCTGGGCGGATTGATGGGTGAAGGGACTTCACCAGGCAGGATGATCTCTTCACGAGTGATGTCAGGATGGGCTGGCAGCGCCGCTGAGAAGAGCGCTCGGGTGTACGGATGCAGGGGCTCGGTGAATAACGCTTCCGTGCGGGCTCTTTCGACAATCTTTCCCAGGTACATCACCGCGACTTCGTGCGCCATGTAGCGCGTGGTGGCGAGGTGATGGGCAATAAGGAGATAGCTGACGTGATACGCCTGCTGCAAGTCCACCAACAGGTTCATAATCTGCGCGCGGATGGACACATCCAGAGCTGAAACCGGTTCATCCAGGATGATCAGCTTGGGGTGGGAAATGAGCGCACTGGCCACGGCAATGCGCTGCCGCTGGCCACCGCTGAACTCGTGCGGATACAGGTTGGCCTGCTGCGGCCGCAGGCCCACGCTGTCCAGGACCTCCTGCACCCGCGCCGCGGTCGCTGCGCGGGACATCTTACGATTGATCACCAGGGGTTCCGCCACAATTTGCCGTACCCGCATGCGAGGATTCAGCGACGACCAGGGGTCTTGAAAGACCGCCTGCACCGCGGTGCGGTATGCTTTCAAGGCCTTGCCGCGTAAGTCATGCACGGATTGTCCGTCGATCAAGATCTCCCCGTCGGTCGGCTCTTCGAGACGCAGGATCAATTTGGCCGTCGTCGTCTTGCCACACCCGGATTCGCCCACGAGCGCCAGCGTTTCTCCTTGCGGCACCGAGAAACTGATGTCGTCTACGGCCTTCACCCAGCCGATGGTTCGCATCACCAGGAGGCCTCGGGTTACAGGGAAGTGCTTCTTGAGATGGTGCACCTGCAGTAGGGGCGTCTCGCTCATGCCTCTTGTAACCTCCAACAGTCTGCGGTGTGGTCCACTCCAACCGCAAAAGAGGATGGATACGTCTGCTCGCAACGCGCTTCCACATAGGGGCAACGGGCGGCAAATCGGCACCCGGGTGGGAGTTCCCACAGGGCGGGTGGCTGCCCTTCGATGGCATACAGGCGTTCGGGGCGTTCATCCATCGTGGGTACGGACTGCAACAGGGCCTGCGTATATGGATGCGCCGGGTGATTGAAAATGTCCCGCACGGGTCCACTTTCCACCACCCGACCGGCGTACATCACCATGACCCGATCGCACATCTTCGCCACAATGCCAAAGTCGTGGGTGATAAAGATAATGGACAGGCCGGTTTGCTCTTGAATTTCCCGCAGCAAGCGCAAGTACTGGGCTTGAATCGTCACGTCCAGCGAGGTGGTGGGCTCGTCGGCGATAATCACATGGGGCTCGCAAGACAATGCAATGGCGCCCACGACGCGCTGTTTCATGCCGCCGCTCATCTGGTGCGGGTAATCCTCCACGCGACGCTCTGGGGCGGCCACCCTGACTTGCGACAGCGCGCTAATGGCACGCGACAGCAGCGCGCGGGCGCGCCCTTTGTGGTGGATATGGATGGCTTCGAGAAGCTGATTACCAATGGTGAAGACGGGATTGAGAGAGGTCTGGGGATCCTGCAGAATCATCGACAGGCGCCGCCCCCGGATATGCCGCATCTCCCGTTCGCTCTTGTCGAGGAGGTTCTCGCCTTGCAACAGGACCCTGCCTTGCACGATGCGGGCCACTGGCCGCGGCACCAAGCGCAACAGAGATAGAGCCGTCATGCTCTTGCCACAGCCGGACTCGCCCACAATCCCCAACGTTTCGCCCTGGCGCAGGGCAAAACTCACGCCATCAACGGCTTTCACCACACCCCAGCGCGTAAAACAATAGGTGTGGAGATCCTCGACCTGCAGGATAACGTCGCCAATGTGTCGGGTCATACCGATTTCCTATGGCGTATAGCCGGCCCGCACTAGATATTCCTGAGTTTCGGGTCGAGACGGTCGCGCAACCAGTCGCCCAGCAAGTTTAAGGACAGCACGGTCAGCATGATGGCCAGGCCAGGGAACATGGCGATCCACCAGGCGACCACAATGAGATCACGCCCGTCCGCGATCATCGAGCCCCAGGTTGGCGTCGGACGCGGAATCCCGGCTCCCAGGAAGCTGAGGGCCGACTCCAGCAGAATGACGGCGCCAATTTGCAGGGTGGCCAGCACGGTCAGGGTGTTGATGATGTTCGGGAAGATATAGCGCAGCATGATGCGAAAGTGTGACGCCCCTGCCACCCGAGCTCGGGCGATAAAATCGCGTTCTCGAATACTTAAGGTTTCACCTCGAACCTGGCGGGCATAGCGCGCCCACAGGAGCACGGTCGTGACCACGACCACCGTAATAAAACTTGCTCCTATGGCGGCGACAAACACCAAGGCCAGCAAAATAACCGGCAAACCGAGGGAGATATCCACCAGACGCATGATCAGGGCATCCAGCCGGCCGCCAAAATACCCGGCCATGAGCCCTAGCGCGGTCCCGATGACGCCGCTTACCAGGATGGCCACCAAAGACACCGCCAGGGAGATCCTGGCCCCATAGATAATGCGGCTCAGGATGTCACGTCCCACTTTATCCGTGCCCAGGGGGTGGGTGATCGTGCCGCCTTGCACCCATACCGGTGGCTTCAGACGCTCCCGTAGGGAGCCCCTTATGGGGTTGTGGGGCGCCAGATACGGCGCAAAGAGACCGGGAAGCACCAGGAGAAACACCAGAATGAACAAGGGTATCGCGGGAAATTGTCGGGACGGCAGAGTCGCCCGTACGATCCCGTCTGGCGTTGATCTGGGAACGCTTTCCGGTAGTACTTGTGCCATGCGACGTTACCCTTTATCGAAGCGGGCCAGCCCCTTTGCTACTGATAACGGATGCGTGGATCGAGGTAGGCATAGAGAATATCCACGATCAGATTAGCGAACAGGAAGACAGCCGCAAAAATGATCACAATGGCCTGGACGACCTGGAAATCCCTCGCCTGAATCGCCTCCAGCGCGAGTCGTCCGGTACCCGGCCAGACGAAGACGTTCTCGATCACCACCGAGCCCGTCATCAAGACCCCGGCATTGATTGCAAAGTAGGTCAGAGGCACAATCGCTGCGTTGCGTAGACAGTGCTTCCAGATTACCTTCCATTCGGAGAGGCCCTTGACGCGGGTCAATTTCACAAATTCGCTGTCCAACACATCCAGCATGGCCGAGCGCACCAAGCGCATGATGACGGCCACTTGGAACCACCCCAGGGAGACGGCCGGCAGGATCAGGCGTGAGATCCCACCGCGTCCCGAGGTCGGTAACCAACCCAACATGACGGCGAAAATCCACATCAGGATAATGCCCAACCAAAAGGCCGGCAGCGATTGGCCGAGCAGCGCGACCATTTTCCCCACCGAATCGAAAAGCGTGCCCTTCTTCACCGCGGCTAACACCCCGAGTGGCAGCGCCAGCACAATGCTGATGGCGATGGCCACGCCCGCCAGCTCCAGGGTCGCCGGCAGACGGTCGAGCACCAGACCCATGGCGGTATGACCCTGCCATTTCCATGAGTTGCCAAAATCTCCGCGCACGGCTTTGCTGAGGAAGACGAGGTACTGGGTATGCAGCGGCTTGTCCAGGCCCCAGTTTTTCCTAATCGTTTCGCGTTCTTCCAAGGTCGCTTCGATGGGCAACAGGGCATCGATCGGGTCCCCGGTGACGCGGGCCAGACTGAACACAATGAGGCTCATCACCCAGAGCGCCAGCAGACTCTGCAGAAGGCGTATGATGATGTAGCGCTGCATGCCTTGCTCCTCAGCCTCTCCGCCTTGGGTCCCCTACCTGCACGGTTGTGCCTGCTTACACGCGGTGATACGCCAGGTGTGACCGATGTCGCCACCGTCCCAGCCGGGGAAGGCCCAGTCGTCCACGATGTTGGGGTCCACCACCACCTCGATGAAGACGTTGAAGAGGGGGATGATCTCGAAATTTTCAAATTTGTAATTACCGATCTTGCGCAGCAGGACGTCGCGCTCGGCGGGGTCGGCGAGCTGCTTCAGTTCCTCCCACATGCGGTAAATTTCATCCGTCTCAAACTGATGTATGCCAGCCTTGCCGGCATTGAAGACGGCAATCTGCGCCTCAACCGCTTTCTTCGAGGGCGGGACCGCCGCGAGATATCCCTGGGCTTTTCTGGCGCGCCAGATCGGCGCAATCGTGGACACCAGGTCCGCCTCTTCTAACCTCAATTCAATCCCCACGTCGAGCAACTGAATCTGTACCGCTTCGACGAGCGAAATAAGTTCGGGCGCTCCAGCAAAGGGGAACAACCACGCCTTCGCCTTAAACCCATTGGGATAGCCGGCTTCTCTCAGCAAGCGCTGTGCGGCCTGCGGATCGTAGCCATACATCTCCGGGAAGCGTTGTTCCCAGGTGGGGTCCCAGCCGGGCAGATCGGGGTAGAAGCCGTGCACGTACATATAATCCGCTCTGTTCTTGTACAGCACCTCGAGCAATTCTTCGCGGTTAATGGCTTTGTTCATGGCTTGGCGCACCTTCTTCTTGGTCCACGGCTCGCTCGGGTCCAGCTTGCCCGTGATGCCGCCGTGTTCCGTGTAGCGCCCGGTCTGCGGATCCTCCGTACCAAAGTAGAGCCCGCCAAAGATGATCTGTATCTGCTGTGCCGTCCCGCGACTGCGAACCAGCTTGTATCCCCTGGAGACCAACTGGTCCACGAGGTCCTTGTTGAGCTCTGTCAGATGCGTTTCTCCCGCCAGCAATTGGGCATAGCGCGTTGATTCCTCGATGGTCCAGGTCATCATGAGCTCTTTCCAGTCCACCACGCCGTGTTTCCAATGCGGCGTCGGCGCCCGTTCGTACAGCACGTACTGGCCCAATTTGCGTTCCTTGAACTCGTACGGCCCGGTGCCGGCCGGCTTGCGCTCGTAGCCCATTTCGCCTTCTTTGTCCCACTGTGCCTTGCTGAACATCATGACGTTGGCCGCTTCGGAGTAATAAAACTCGAAGTCGAGGCACGGCTCCTTACAGTGCATCAGCACCTCGTGGTCATTGATCACCTCAACGCGCTCAACCGTGCAAATACCGGTCCGGTAGGCACTCGATGGGGGGTCGGCACGACCCGGGTAGTTCTCCTCGCACCACAGCGCATGATTATGCACCACATCTTTGGCGGTAAATTCACCGTAGTCCTGATGATAGTTCACCCCCTCTTGCAGCTTCACCCGCCACAAGCGACCATCTGGGGTCATCTCCCAGCTCTTTGCCAGCCAGGGGACGTATAGGCCCGTATCAGGGTCGATCTCAATGAGCCACTCCAAGATCGGGTCATGCTGGATATTGTGGTCGGGTGTGCCGCTGATCCAGGCACGAAAGTAATCCCGGAACGGATTGATGAGACCGATCACCAAACGGTCCACTTTCGCCTCGCCGGTTTGCGCCTGGGCACCGCCTCCCAGGAACACCATGCTCAGCAGCAGCATCAGGACCAGGGACAACCCTGCGGATTGCCGTAACCGTGCTTGCCTCATGATGACACCTCCACCTTGCTTGGGCCCCTTTTGCTGGAGCAATTGCCCGTGACCATGAACATCCCCTGGAGGCGCGCCTGTTACGGATCGGGCGACCCAGACGACCACCGGGTCATATCTTGCCGGCGGCATTGTAACGTTGAGGACAGTCGTAAACAAATCCAGCTTGGCGCTTTGTCCGTGTGGCGGGGAGCCCCCTGTGCAATCTGTACTTCCGGGCTCAAAAACACGTCGGGCACAATCGCCGGGCCGCCTGCCGGATGACAGACACCCACGTTCGCCCCGGCCAAAATGAGCGCCAGGACCGACCCATGAGCTGTATAACCGGTCTGTATGCAGAGGTTGCCGCCTTCCTGCCGGCAGGTTATCCACGGGCGTATCACCCTCCATCTCAGTCGCACATGTACAAGAGGTCGATGGTGAGGTGGGTGTTGTCCGCTTCGCCAACGTCGACCTTCACTTCTTTCCAGCGCGGTTTGCGCCATAGACGCCTGGGGTCCATGTTGTTACTGAAGCCAACGCCGTCGTAAGGCTTGCCAAATGCACAGGTGACGGAACGGGCATCGCCATCGCTGTCGCGGTCATGGTGCAGCACCACCGAGTAAGTCCCCGTCGGGAGGTCGCTGAAGGCAAATGTTACGGGATCGGCATTTTGGAGCGGCTGTTGCGCCGGTAAATCATCCCGTTGCCGGTTCAGATACGTGTGCCCGTTCTCGCCGTCGTGACTGTAGCAATCCGCGTTGTCGCATAAATTGACGATGAGCACTCCGAGGCGGCCCTCCGCATCCGGGGTCAAGTTCGGGATCTGCACCTGCAACTGCCCGGCGTACGCCGTTACGGCAACCAGTAACATGCCGGCAATCCACCAGATTTTCATGCCTGCTCCCTTTCCTCGCGATGATAGCCGTCCGTGACCACCAGGGCGGCATAAATCGTCTCGTTGACCGGCGTCGGAACGCCCAAACGCCGGCCATGCCTCACCACCGCGCCGTTGATAGCCTCGATTTCGGTGCGTCGGCGATGCTGAAAATCGACCGCCATGGAAGCGCTTCCCAGTTCGCCCTCCGCATCCAGATAGGCCAGAATTTGCGTCGCGATATCGGCGGCCAAGGCCACCCCCGCGGCGCGCGCCACGGCAGCTGCCTCCTCCATGACGTGGGTGTATACGGTGCGGGTCGGCTGCCGAGCCAGAAGCTGGTTGGGGGAAAGACCCGTGAGGGCGGAGAGGCCGGCAAAGGCGCTGATCAGCACCAGTTTCTCCCACAGACTCTTGCGGATGTCCGGCGACACCACCGACGGGATGTCGGCGGCTTCCAGCAGGGTGCGTACCGAATCGAGGACCGCGGCGCCGTGGGCGTCAAGATTGCCGAACTCGATAGCGCGGTCGCGGGTCGGTTGCTCAATCACACCGGGTTCGACGAGCGTTGAGCCGATCCGTGTGATGCCGGCCAGTACCGTGCCGCGGCCGAAGGCGTGTTGCAAATCGGTTGGCGTATCCACCCCGTTTTGCAAGGTCAACAAGACGGTGGTCGGCCCTACCACAGGTTGCAGGAGGGCCGCTGCGTCGGCGACGCCGTAGGTTTTCACGCAGAACAGTACGAAATCGGCCTCGGGCATACCCGCCGGATCGGCGCATGCCTGAACAACCGGCAAAGTGAAGTCACCATTGACGCTCTGCACCGTGAGGCCGCGCTCTCGCAGTGCCTGCAAGTTCGCGCCTCGGGCGATGAAGGTCACGTCTCCGCCAGCTCGCGCCAGCAGGGCGCCGAAGTAGCCACCCAAGCCACCGGTTCCCATAATCACAATGCGCATGGATGGTTCCTGTTTCGACGTTATCGGATCGTCGGATTACGCCTGCGGCTAATCCGACCTACACCTTGTCCGTCTCCCATTCCGCGAGAAACCGTCGGGTATGCCTGGGTGCGGCAGTTCCCAACCGGGCCACCTCGGCACGCAACCGCTCGAATTCCACTGGCGTGTCTACGTCGTACCAAGCCGCCAGCGACGAGACTTTCAGGCCCAACCCCGCGGCGCGACGCAGGGTCTGGTCATACACCCGCGGAGTGCTCCACGGCATGGCGTCAAACAACTCGGGATGCAACTGCCGCAGGCCGATCAGGTAGTAGCCGCCATCGGCGCTTGGTCCCAGCACCACGTCGGCGCCGTGCGCCGCGAGGGAATCGAGAGCCCGCTGCAGGCTTTCGGTGGGCAGGGTAGGCGAATCGCTGTCGGTGGCGATAGCCCCTTCGTGACCCATATCAAATAGCTGCCGAAAGGCGGAGGTCAGCCGGGCAGACAACCCATCGCCAATCTGCGGCAACAGGAGAAAATCGGGCGCTAGCGCCGCAAAGAAGGGACGGCTTTCCGCCGGCGTATATGCAATCACGGGGGCGGCACCGCAAAGTGACCTGACCTGACTGATTCTGTCGCGCAGAAAACTGTCGTACAACACCGCAATGTCATCGTCCGACAGAAGCGGGCGCAGACGGGTTTTGACGGTGCCCGGCACAGGCTGCTTGGCCATGATGACAACGGCGATCGACTCCATCGCAACCCTCTTGCCCTTACCGGCCACGCTGCCAACTTAGCCATTTGCCCATAATTTTTCGAACCGTGGGGGTAAGGCGCGTGCGGTTATACAAGTCGCCGGTTTTGCGCACCGCTTCGGCCTGCGTAGGGTAGGGGAGAATAACCTTGGAAATTTTGCCCAATCCCAGGCCGTGGGTCATGGCCGTGGCGTAGATGCCGATCATGTCGCCGGCGTTGCGCGCTACGATGGTGGCGCCCAGGATCGTGTCGCCGCCTTTTTTGACGTGTACCTTGGCGAATCCCTCGTCGTCGCCGTCGAGGATGGCCCGGTCAACGTCGTCAAAGGGCTGCGTGAAGGTGTCGATGGCGGTCCCGGCTGCCGCGGCGGTGGCCTCGGTCAGGCCGACGTGGGCGATCTGCGGCTCGGTGTAGGTGCACCACGGAATCGTCAGCGCCGATGCCTTCTGACGCCCCTTGAATAAGGCGTTAGCGATGACGATACGGGCCATGAAATCGGCGGCGTGGGTGAACTGGAAGCGCGAGCACACGTCACCGGCGGCGAAGATGTGCGGGTTGCTGGTACGCAAGTTGTCGTCCACCTGCACGCCCCGCGGCGTGTAGGCCACGCCCGCGGCTTCCAGTCCGAGGCCGTCGACATTCGCCGTGCGCCCGGCGGAGACGACGATGGTGTCCACGGCCACCTCACGGGTGTTGCCGGGGCCATCCTTGTAGCGCAGCACCTTATCCTCGCCTCTGACCTCGACGGCGAACAGCGACGCCGACAAGGCCAGCTCGACACCGTCCCGCAGCATGGATTCCTGCACGAGGTGGGCGGCGTCGGCGTCTTCCCGGTTGAGCACGTGGTCGCCGGTGTGGATGAGAGTGACCTGCGAGCCCAGCCGGCAGAACGTCTGGGCGAGCTCGCAGCCGATCGGTCCGCCGCCAATGACGGCCAGTCGCGCCGGGCGTTCGGTCAGGCTGAACACCGTTTCGTTGGTGAGGTATCCCGCTTCGGCTAGTCCCTCCACCGGCGGCGCCACGGCCCGGCCGCCAGTGGCGATTACCGCCTTGGCGAAACGCAGCGTCTGCCCGCCAACCTCGATTTGCCGCGGCCCCGTAAACCGCCCCTCGCCCAGGAACACGTCCACCCCCGCCTCGCTGTACCGCTTCACCGAGTCGTTGCGGCTGATCTGCGCCCGCAGCCGCCGCATGCGTGCCATGGCGGCCCCGAAATCCACCGTTGCCTCGCCGTTCGGCTGCACGCCGTAGTTCGGCGCGTCGCGCACGTCGGCCCACGCCGAGGCGGCGCGAATGATGCCCTTGCTGGGCACGCAGCCATAATTCAGGCAGTCCCCACCCATCAGGTGCTTCTCGATGAGCGCCGCCCGCGCGCCCAGCCCGGCGGAGCCGATGGCCGACACCAGACCTGCGGTTCCCGCGCCCAACACCACCAGGTTGTACGGGTTGTTCGGAGTGGGGTTCTCATAATCCGCAGGATGCGTGTTGGCCAGCAATTGTAGGTTATGCTCGTCGGCAGGCCACACCTCGACAGCAGCAGCGCCGGTGGGTTGAGCGGATTCGGGAGCCATGTTCGCGTCCTCCTGTTGTTCCGGTGCCGGGCTATGCGGCCGCCTTGCCGGAGCGGGCCTTGATTTTCTTGTATACGACGGGGATCAGCGCCAGAACGGCCAGGCCGACGAGCGCCGTGATGATCTGCGGGGTGAGGATGCCGGCGGCGCTGAATTCGCCGCCCTGGTCAAACACGCTGCCCAGACCGGCCCCCACGGTGGCGAACACGAAGGTGCCGGGGATGATGCCGATGAACGTGCCCACCACGTATACGCGCAGGGAAACGCCCAAAAATGCCGGCACCAGATTGACCAGGAAAAACGGAAAGAGCGGCACCAGGCGCAGCACCAGCAGATAGCTCAGGGCGCCCTCCTGGAAGCCGTCCTGCATCCTTTGCAGCGCCGGACCGGCCTTGGCCCGCAGCGTGTCGCCAAACGAGGTTTTGGCGATCAGAAAGAGCGCCGTGGCGCCCGCGGTGGCGGCAAAGATGACGCACGCCGTACCCCAGACCGAGCCGAACAGAAAGCCGCCGGTGATGGTCAGAATGGCGCCGCCGGGCACCGAAAAGGCGATGGCGACGGCATAAATGAGCATGTAGATGAGGGCGGCGACGATGCCATACGTGTCCACCCAATTGAGCAGGGCGGCACGGTTTTCCCGCAGGGCCTCGAAGCTGAGGAAGCGACCGAGATCAAAGACGAAAAATGCCACGAGTCCGAGGACCAGCACGCCCACGGGAATCAATCGTTTGTATGAAAACGAGGTGCCTTGGGGTGACGCTGTGTCGTCCATGCCGAGCCTCCTATTGTTGCGTAGACCTGTGACGGCGGCAGCGGCATAGGCTACCCGTCCGGCCTGGCGTTGGCAAGGGGTATCTCGGCCTGTTGCGCTGCTGGGGTGAAGCCGCTACGATGCCGCGCCGGGCAGCCCTTGCTGCCTGCAAACCGATGCAACACAAGAGGAGACGACGATGGCGATCAAGCGACATGACACCGGCCCGCGCATGAGTCAGGCGGTCGAGACCGATTCCACCGTGCACCTCGCCGGCCTCGTGGCCAGCGAACCGGTGGCCGATCCTAAGGCGCAGGCGGAGCAGATTCTGGCCAAGGTGGACAACTATCTGGCACGCTGCGGCAGCGACAAGTCCAAGATACTGTCGGCCCAGATTTGGCTCGCCAACATGGCCTATTTTAGCGCCGTCAACGAAGTCTGGGACGCCTGGATCGATCCCGCCAACCCACCGGCCCGCGCCTGCGTGGAGAGTAAGTTGGCGTCGCCGCAGTACATGGTGGAGATTATGATCACGGCGGCGAAATAGTGGCCATCCTGGAAACGCCCCGGCTACGCCTGCGGATGTTTTGCCAAGCAGACTTCGACGCCTATGCGGAAATGCTGGCCGACCCGGAGGTCATGCGATACCTGCCCCAAGGCCGGCCACTGCCCCCTCCCGAGGCTTGGCGCAACATGGCCGCGGTGGTGGGCCATTGGCAACTGCTCGGCTTTGGCCCTTGGGCGGTTGAGGAGCGCGCCAGCGGTGAGCTTGTGGGGCGCATCGGCCCATTTTGTCCGGCAGGGTGGCCCGACTTGGAATTGATATGGACGATTCGCCGGCAGTCCTGGGGACAGGGATTTGCCACCGAGGGCGCCCGTGCCGCTTTGGCTTATGTATTTCAGGAGATGGGGCGGGACCGTGTCATCAGTCTGATTCGCCCGCAGAACACGGCGTCGATACGGGTGGCGGAGAAGCTCGGCCAGCGGTTGCAGGACCGCATGGATTTCTATGGGGAAGAAGCCTTGGTTTACGGCATCCGCCGGGACGAATGGCTGGACAGACGGCTTTAGGCAGGGCCGGTTAGCCGTAGGCGTAACCCGACAGCGGCGCAATGGAATGCCGGATTACGCTTCGCTAATCTGACCTACTTGATTGGTATCTGCGGCAGGAGAGCGGGGCAAGACTTGAGAGGTTGGGGAGTATGACGTCCGCCGCGAGAGGCGGCTGAACGGCGGCTTGAGGAAGATCATGGATGCGAAGATCGCCCATCGCCGCTCGGGCCGGCATCCGGCAGCGATGGGGTCAGGGAAAGCCTAGGCGGGCAGTTCGGCCGGCCGCTCACACGGCACGGTTTCCATCTGTGCCGGCACCGAAATTTCCAGAATTTCCAGATTGTCGGAGGTGCTGATCTCGTTGTGGCGCAGGCCGCCGGGGATGAACAACGACTCACCCGCCTGCAGCCGAATCTGCTCGCCCGTCTCGAACTCCAAGTCCACCCAGCCCTTCAAGGCGTACACGAACTGCGACTCGCAGACGTGGTAATGCCAGCCGGTCGGCTCCGTCATGCCGGTGATGGCTTCCGTAATCTGCGCGCGCATAGCGCCTTGGGTGGCGTCGGTGACCCCGAGGTCGCGGTACGTGAAGAACGACCGCCGCCCCGGCACGCTCGGCGCCGTCTTGTTCGTGACATGGACAGGCCGCATCTGTTTCTCGGTCGTTGCGGACATGCTGGATACCTCCCTTGTGCGTAGAGTGAATGGGCGCCATCGCTGGCGGACGTTTATTATTAACGCACGGTTTCCCCTCCTCAGTCCACACCAATCACGCATTTCGCCCTATTTTGGGGCGTATCGAACGACATCCCGCCCAATCTTCACCGATTACACACGCCCTTTTCACCGTCTGGTAAGACGAGGGCAATACCTATTCCGTGCGGATTCACAGGACGAACAAGTAATCGGTCATTCCTTGTGGCATCTCACGGAGGCACGATGGCGACCTTTGTCACGCCCCCCCTGTTCGGCCGTGGTGCGGCCTACGCCCTCTCGGAGCTGCGCCAGGAAACCCGGAGTTCATTCTGTTGTCGGTGTTTTGCCAGTGGATTCCCGACATCGATACCCTTTCTTACCTGGTTCCCATCGAAGAAACCACCCGCTAAGGCACCGCGGCCTGAGCCATTCCGCCGCTTTCGCCCTCGTTCTGGCCTTGGCCGTGATGCGCTTCGCCTACCCCCGCGCCCGCGCCGGCACCACTAGCTGGTGGGGTCTGCTTTCCTGGTTTTTCGTCATCACGGCGCTGCATGGCGTGTTCGATGCCATGGCCATTTTGTTGTCCACGACGTACGGCGGCTTGACGCTGGCGCCGGTGGCGGTGCTGCTGGTTGGCCGGTCGAGGCTTTATCTGAAGCGACACACCTTTCCGCAGGTGCTGGCGGCGGCGTGCTGGGTTCGATGATTTTTCTTGTTCTCTTGTCCAACTAAACGGTGGGATGCGACGTTGCCTGCGACTGAGGCAACGTCGCATCCGTAAAGCCGTTAACTTTCGGCGTCCGGTGGATTTTCGATGTCCACGTTGAGTGCGCCATCCTGAACGTCCACCCGCACGGCAGCGCCGTTGCGCACCTCGCCGCCGATCAGCGCCCGTCCGATTCTGGTTTCCAATTCGTGTTGCAGGAACCGCCGCAGCGGGCGCGCGCCGTATACCGGATCGAATCCCTGGCGAGCGATCAGCGCCCTCGCTGCGCCGCTGAGGTCGAGCTTGACGTCGCGATCGGCCAACCGCCGGCGCAAGTCGTCGGCCAGCAGGTCGACGATGCGCTCGATCTCGTCCAGGGTCAGAGTCTTGAACAGCACGGTATCGTCCACCCGGTTGAGAAATTCCGGGCGGAAATGCTGCCGCAACTCCTGCATGACAGCCGCGCGTGCCGCTTCGTTGATGTCGCCGGCGGCCGAAATGCCCTCCAGCAGGTGCTGCGAGCCGATGTTCGACGTCATGATGATGACGGTGTTCCTGAAGTCCACGGTGCGGCCGTGGGCGTCGGTGAGGCGGCCGTCGTCGAGTATCTGCAGCAGGACGTTGAACACGTCGTGGTGCGCCTTCTCGATCTCGTCGAATAGGATGACCGTGTAGGGCTTGCGCCGCACCGCCTCGGTGAGCTGGCCGCCCTCCTCGTAGCCGACGTACCCCGGCGGGGCGCCGATGAGGCGGGACACGGTGTGCCGCTCCATGTACTCGCTCATGTCGATGCGCACGATGTTGTCTTCGCTGTCGAACAGCGCCGCCGCCAGGGTCTTGGCGAGTTCCGTCTTGCCCACGCCAGTGGGGCCGAGGAAGATGAACGAGCCAATTGGGCGCCGCGGGTCCTTGATGCCGGCGCGCGCCCGGATGATGGCGTCGGCCACCAGTTGCACGGCCTCGTCCTGCCCCACGACGCGCTGGTGCAGGATGTCGTCCAGGCGCAACAGCTTGTCGCGCTCGCCTTCTACGAGCCGCGTAACGGGGACACCCGTCCAGCGCGACACGATGGCGGCGATTTCGTCCTCGGTCACCTCCTCGCGCAGGAGCCGGCCACCGTTGCGTCCGGCCATGCTCGCCTCGGCCGTTTCCAAACGTTTCTGCAGCCCCGGCAACCGCCCATGACGTAGCTCGGCGGCGCGGTTGAGGTCATAGGCGCGTTCCGCCTGCTCGACGTCTCGCCGCACCTGCTCGATTTCCTCCCGCAAAGCGCGCACCTCGCCGATGGCGCCTTTCTCCGTTTCCCACTGCGCCCGTAGGGTGCTGCCCTGCTCCTTGAGGTCGGCCAGTTCCTGGCGCAATGCGTCGAGGCGGTCCTGGCTGGTCTTGTCGGTCTCTTTGTTGAGTGCCGCCGCCTCGATTTCCAGCTGCATGACGCGGCGGGTAATCTCATCCAGCTCGGTCGGCATCGAGTCGATCTCCGTGCGCACCATGGCGCAGGCTTCGTCTACCAGGTCGATGGCCTTGTCGGGCAGGAAACGATCGGCGATGTAGCGGTTGGACAACACCGCGGCGCCCACCAGGGCGTTGTCCTGAATGCGCACGCCGTGGTGCACCTCGTAGCGCTCACGCAGGCCGCGCAAAATTGAGATGGTGTCCTCGACCGACGGCGCGTCCACCATCACCGGCTGGAAGCGCCGCTCCAGGGCCGCATCTTTCTCGATGTATTGACGATGCTCGTTGAGTGTCGTGGCGCCGATGCAATGTAACTCGCCGCGCGCCAGCATGGGTTTTAGCATGTTGCCGGCGTCCGGCGAACCCTCGGTGCGCCCGGCTCCCACGATGTTGTGCAACTCGTCGATGAACAGAATGATGTGGCCGTCGCTTTCCTTGATCTCGTTGAGCACGGCCTTGAGACGCTCCTCGAACTCGCCGCGGAACTTGGCGCCGGCCAGCAGGGCACCCATGTCCAAAGCGAAGACCCGGCGGTCGCGCAGCCACTCCGGCACGTCGCCCTTGAAGATGCGCTGCGCCAGCCCCTCGACGATGGCGGTTTTGCCGACGCCGGGCTCGCCAATGAGTACCGGGTTGTTCTTGGTTTTGCGGGAAAGAATCCGAATGGTGCGGCGGATTTCGTCGTCGCGCCCGATGACCGGGTCGAGCTTACCCTGTCGGGCCTGCGTCACCAGGTCGAGGCCGTACTTGTCGAGCGCCTCGTAGGCGGTTTCCGGCGTGTCGCTGGTGACCCGCTGATGTCCGCGCACGGCCGTTAGCGCCTCCAGAAGCGCGTCCCGCGTGACATTGAATTGGCGCAGGATGCCACTAGCCGCGCTCTGGTTGCCGTCGTCGGCCAGAGCCAGCATCAGATGCTCGACCGAGATGTATTCGTCCTTGAGCCGTTTGGCCTCGTCCTCGGCCTTGAGCAGCAGCTTCTGCAGGTTCTGGGTGACGTAAATCTTACCGGCCTCGGCACCCGGCCCGGAGATGCGCGGCCGACGGTTCAGTTGCTGCTCCACCGCCTGAGCCAGCGGGGCTGTCGGCACGCCCATTCTCTCCAGCAGCCGCGGCACCAGCCCGTCGCTTTGTTCAACCAGGGCCAGCAACAAATGCTCGCCGTCCACTTCCACATGCCCATGCCGTAACGCCTTGCCTTGCGCCGCCTGCATAGCCGCCTGTGATTTCTGTGTCAGTTTGTCGAAATTCATGTCGTGCCTCCTTCTGGGTCACAAGTTGACCTCGGTTCATTTGTCGGATTCAGGACGCAATATGCGTGCCAATGTCCAGATTCCAAGAGCTGCCGGCGGTCGGACCTGAGTTTTAATGGCTGTCCCGACTGTGTATTTTTACCCAAAAGCCAGCTGTGATAGGGTGCGATTTATTGGTTGCCATTGCGGAATTTGGTACAGAACCTGTGATTCGAAGCAACGAAAGGAAAACGCGATGCTAACGAAACGACAGCTTCTTCAATATGTTGGCTCAGTAGCCGGCGCGGCAGGTGTATATCGGAGCATGGCGGCGCTGGGGATGTTGGGGGTGTCGAGCCTGACGGGCTGCTCGTCTGACTCTGCGGTGTCCCAGAGCCTGGGCGACGGAAAGCACGTCGTCATCCTGGGGGCTGGCATCGCCGGTCTGGTAGCTGCCTATGAACTGGACAAATTGGGCTATCAGTGCACGATTCTGGAGGCCACCCAGCGTGCTGGCGGGCGCAACCTGACGGTTCGAAGGGGTGACGTGATGGAAGAATTCAACAGCACGCAGCAAGTTGAATTCGACGACGAAGATTACCTCTACGCGAACATGGGACCGGCCCGCATTCCCTATCATCACGAGACCATTCTAGGGTACTGCAAAGAGTTCGGCGTCGATCTTGAAGTCTTTGTTAACGACAACCGCGGGGCGTTTTTCCAGAGCCCGGGCAGTTTTAAGGGCATGCCCGTGACAGGCCGGGAACTTCATGCCGCCCAGCGCGGGTATATTGCCGAACTGCTATCCAAGGCGGTGAATGGGGGAGCCTTGAACGACGAGTTGGAGATGGAGGATAAGGACAATCTCTTGAGCATGATCCGAGGTTTCGGAGACCTTAATGCTGACGATGCGTACGGCGGCTCAGGTCGTGCTGGTTACGATGGGATATATGTCAACGCAGGGCTTGGCGGAGCGATGCCGGTCAGGCCCTTGAGCCGAGGAGACGTTCTCGGGTTTGATCTCCCGTGGTTATTTGTCAGATGGGGCCATTCGCTTGATCAACAAGCCACCTTATTTCAACCCGTTGGCGGCATGGACAAGATCGTCGAGGCGTTCAAGAGGCGAGGGCGAGTAGAGCGTTTCATTCGTTATGGGAGCGTCGTGGAGCAGATTTCGAACCAAGCTGGCGGGGGTGTGCGCGTTGCTTATAGTGATCGGGGGACAATGATGGAGCCTTTTGATGCGGATTATGCAATCTGCACCATCCCGGCAACTGTTTTGACGGACATCCGCAACAACTTCTCACAGGAAACAAAGGACGCGATCGCGGGAATCCCATACGATAGCGCCGTCAAAATAGCTTTCCAGGGCAAGTATCGGTTTTGGGAAGACGAGGATATCATCTATGGCGGCATCTCCTGGACCACCCCTGAAGATGTTACGCAGATCTGGTACCCGTCAAATGGCTATCATCGTGACAAGGGCATCATATTGGGGGCCTATATTTTTGGCGTTCCCGATTTTGATCAGTCGTCTGCCTTAGGGTTTGCGGAGATGCGCCCATCGCAGCGCCTGGATGCTGCGATTATGGCCGGCGAGCGCATCCACCCTGGGTATGGGAACAAGGTGGAGGCCGGGGTCAGCCGTGCCTGGTCCGAGGTGCCTTTCCAGAAAGGTAGCTGGCCCGATTTTGGACACGTTCCGGTAGAGGCATTGAAACAACCGGACGGCGCCGTCCATTTTGCGGGCGATCTGACCTCCGCCTTGTCCGGCTGGCAGGAGGGTTCTGCCTTGTCGGCCTTGGCAGCGGTGGATGCGATCCAGATGCGAGTCGCAAACGGGGCATAAACTTGAAAGGCCGGGGCAGGTTGGGTCCGCCCCGGCAGATAACGATGATTCGGCCGGGATAGAGGTGTCCATCTCATAGGACGCGAGGATTAATGCAAAGGAATGTCGGATTACGTTTCGCTAATTCGACTTACTGAGGGGGGAGGACTTGCTGGAATGGAGCTGAGGGGGATCGAACCCCTGACTTCATGACTGCCAGTCATGCGCTCTCCCATCTGAGCTACAGCCCCATTGGCCTACCCAAGAAGAGACGTAACGATAACCCGGCGTTTCGCGGCTTGTCAAGCGGCAAACCCGGCGGGGATCCGGGCGATGCCGTGGATTTCACCAGGTGGCGCGGGCTTTCAGCCGGCGCGGCGGGCGAACCCGCCCGCCAATGGGCAGACAGGAATGTCTGCCCCACCCTGAACACCCGATCAGTGGGCTTCGGCCCAATTGCTTCCCTGGCCGACCTCAACGGTCAGCGGCACCGCCAGATCCCACACGCCCTCCATAGTCGCCGTGATGCGGGGCGCCATGTCCGCCACCGCATCGTCGGGAATCTCGAACAGCAATTCGTCGTGAATCTGCAGCAGCATGTGGCACGGCCAGGCTTCGCTGGTGATCTGACGATGCAAACGCACCATGGCGAGCTTGATCAGGTCTGCTGCCGAGCCCTGAAAAGGCATGTTGATGGCGGTGCGTTCCGCCGCCTCACGGACATTGCGGTTCGAGCTGGAGATGTCCGGCACATAACGACGACGTTGCAGCAGGGTGGTGACGTAACCTTGCTCACGGGCCTGCGCGATGATGGCGTCGAGGCACTGCTTCACACGCGGGTAGCGAGCGAAATAGTTGTGGATGTAGGTGCGTGCCGCCTCGATTGAAATGTGCAGCCGCTGCGCCAGGCCGAACGGGCTCAAGCCGTAGAGGATGCCGAAATTCACTGTCTTTGCCATGCGCCGCATTTCGTCGTCCACCGCGGCCAACTCCACGCCAAAAACTTCCATCGCGGTGCGGGCATGAATGTCCTCGCCGCTGTGGAAGGCTTCGATGAGGACGGGGTCCTGGCTGAGGTGGGCCAGCAGGCGCAGTTCGATCTGCGAGTAATCAATCGACACCAGGCGGTGTCCGGGCGCGGCAATGAAAGCTTGGCGAATCTCTCGCCCCAGTCGGGTGCGGATCGGGATGTTCTGCAGATTGGGGTTGCTGCTGCTGAGGCGCCCGGTTTCGGCGATGGTCTGATTCAACGACGTATGCAGGCGTCCAGTTTCCCTATGCAGGAGCTGTGGCAGGGCGTCGACGTATGTGGATTTCATCTTGGCGAGATGGCGGTATTCCAGGATACGCTTCGGCAACTCGTGCTCCATCTCCAGATTCTCCAGCACTGACACATCGGTCGAATAGCCGGTCTTGGTCTTTTTTCCCGGCGGCAGCTTCAATTGTTCAAACAGGATGCGCTGCAACTGCGGTGGCGAATTGACGTTGAACTCCTCGCCGGCCAGCGCGTGGATTTCGTGCACCAGTGTTTCCATGCGGCCCTGAAGTTGGATGGACATTTTCCGCAGATAGGCGCTGTCCAGAGCCATGCCGCGCCGCTCGACGGCCACCAGCACGTCGATCAGCGGCATTTCCACGTCGGCAAAAAGGTCGTCCAGTTGGGCGGCCGTCAGACGCGGCTGCAACTCCTGCGCCAGCAAGAGGGTTACGTCGGCGTCCTCGGCACTGTATTGGGTGGCCCGCTCGACATCCACTTGGTCGAACGTCACCTGCTTGGCACCCTTACCCGCCACCTCCGCGTAGCTGATCGGCTCGTATTGCAGATATTCGCGCGCCAGGGCGTCCATGTTGTGGGCGCGCCGCGAGGGGTTGAGCAGGTAGCCGGCCACCATCGTATCGCAGGCGACGCCGCGCAGGGCGATGCCCTGCCGTTGCAGGACGATGATGTCGTACTTGATGTTCTGGCCGTATTTGGGCACCGCAGGGTCTTCGAGCAAGGGCCGCAGGCGTTCCAGAACCAGCTCCGCATCAAGCTGTGGCGGGGCGCCGATATAGCTGTGGCGGAGGGGGATGTAGACGCCCGCGTGCGGCTGGTGGGCCAGCGAAATGCCGACGAGGTCGGCGAGCATGGGGTCCTGACTGGTCGTTTCGGTGTCAATGGCAAAGCCGTCGGCCTGTTGCAGGGCGTCGATTTCCGTATCCAAGTCCGCAAGGTCGGTAATCGTGCGGTAATCCTTGTCCACCGGTTTGGCGGCCGGTGCCGCGCTACGGATGGCCTGTAACTCGTTGTGAAATTCCAACTCAGTGTAGAGCGCCGTCAACTCGTCGTTGTTCGGATCGGTAAGCGCCAGGGCGGGCAGGCCGACGTCGACCGGGGTTTCGATGTCGATCGTTGCCAGCATGCGGCTTTGGCGCGCCAGCTCAGCATTGTCGCGCAGCGATTCCCGCAGCTTGGGCCGTTTCACCGCGTCTACCTGTTCCAGCAAGGCGTCCAGATTGCCAAACTCCTCCAACAACTGGCGCGCCGTTTTTTCGCCGACTCCCGGTACGCCGGGGATGTTGTCCGAGGTGTCGCCCATGAGACCGAGAAAATCGACTACGTACTGCGGCTCGATGCCAAAGCGCTCCTTCACTTCGGCGACGCCGAAGCGCTGTTCTTTCATGGTGTCCAGAATCGTCGTGTGCTCGGTCACAAGCTGGCACAGGTCCTTGTCGCTGGTAACCAAGACCACGTCGCAGCCCTGCGTCTCGAAGCGCCGCGCCAAGGTGCCCAGAATGTCGTCCGCCTCGTATCCTTGCAGCCGAATGGTGGGGATGTTGAATGCCTCAACTAGCCGGTGGATGTAGGGAATCTGTACTTCCAGATCGTCCGGCATCGGCGGGCGGTTGGCTTTGTAATTCGGGTCCATTTTGTGCCTGAATGTCGGGCCGCGCTCGTCGAACGCCACTCCCAGATACTGCGGTTTCTCTTTCTGAACCAGCTTTTGCAGCATGTTCTTGAAACCGAACACCGCCTTCGTCGGCACGCCGGCAGACGTCGAAAGCTGTTGCCGGATGGCGTAGAAGGCGCGGTACACGTATGCAGTGCCGTCCACCAGATAAACGGTTGGGCGTTCAGACATGGGCACGTCCCTCGTGGTCCGGGGTTGATCCTGGAGCCTTCACTGCAGCAGTTGCCTCAGCAGCGTGTTGACCATGGCCGGGTTGGCCTTGCCCTGCGTCGCTTTCATGGTCTGGCCGACAAAGAAGCCGAGCAGCTTTTCCTTACCGGCGCGGTAGGCGGCGACCTGTTCGGGGTGTCCGGCCAGCACCTGTTCGATGACCTCCCGCAAGGCGTCGCTGTCGCTCATCTGCACCAGCCCTTGCTCGGCGACGATGTCCCCAGCCCCCTTGCCGGTGCGGTACATGTCCTCGAACACTGTCTTGGCGATTTTGCCGCTGATGGTACCGTCGTCGATCAGGCGCAGCAATTCGGCCAAGTGGGTCGGGGTGACGGGGGCTTCGTCTGGACGGTGGTGGGCCTGATTCAACTCGCGCAGAAAATCGCCCATGACCCAGTTGCTGACGATCTTGGGGTGGGGGAACAACTCGACGGTGGCCTCGAAGTAATCGGCCACGGCGCGCGAGGCAACGAGGACGTCGGCGTCGTAGGACGGCAAGCCGTACTGCGAAACGAAACGCTGGCGCCGCGCGTCGGGCAGTTCGGGGATCGACTGCCGCACGCGCTCGATCCACTCCGGCTCGATTTGCAGCGGCACCAGGTCGGGCTCCGGGAAGTAGCGGTAGTCGTGCGCCTCCTCCTTGCTGCGCATGGGCAGGGTGACGCCACGCGTGGCGTCGAACAACCGCGTTTCCTGCACCACGCTGCCGCCATTCTCCAGCACGTCGCGCTGCCGTTCCATCTCGTAGGCAATGGCCTGTTGGACGTTGCGGAACGAGTTCAGATTCTTGATCTCGGTGCGAGTGCCAAGGGTTTCCGTGCCCACCGGCCGCAAGGAGACGTTGGCGTCGCAGCGCAGGCTGCCTTCCTCCATGTTGCCGTCGCACACGTCGAGATATTCCAGGACCGTCTTGAGTTTTTGCAGGTAGACCCTGGCCTCCTCGGGCGATCGCAGGTCCGGGGCGCTGACGATCTCCATCAGCGGCACGCCGGTGCGGTTCAGGTCGAGGTAGCTCTTGTTAGGGTCAGCAAGATTTTCCCCGTGAATGGATTTGCCAGCGTCTTCTTCGAGGTGGATCCGGTTCAGGCAAACCTGCCGGGTCGTGCCGTCAACCTCGATGTCGAGACAGCCGCCCTGAATGATCGGCTCTTCGAACTGCGATATCTGATACCCCTTTGGTAGATCGGGATAAAAATAATTTTTGCGCGCAAAACGGTTCAAGGCGGCCACGGTTCCCTGCATGGCGAGACCGGTGCGCAGGGTCAACTCGACGGCTTGGCGATTGAGCACAGGTAACACACCGGGCAGGCCGAGGCAAACCGGGCAGGTTTGGTCATTCGGGCCGGCCTGAAAGGTGGTGGCGCAAGAGCAGAACAGTTTGCTGTAGGTCAGCAGTTGCGCGTGCACCTCCAAGCCAATGACGCATTCATAGTCCATAACCGTCTCCCTTGCAGGTCACCGGCAGGCCATTCGGCTTCAAGGTATGGAAATCGGTGATCGCTTCGAAGGCCGCGCCGACTTGCAGGAGCACATCTTCACGAAAGGGCGGGGCGGCAATCTGCAAGCCAATCGGCAGTCCATCCGTCGTCAGGCCGCAGGGTACCGACAAGGCCGGAATCCCCGCAAGGTTCATGGGGATGGTGAAAATGTCGGCCAGATACATTTGCAGCGGGTCGTCCAGCCGTTCGCCGAGACGGAAAGCCGGGGTCGGCGACACCGGCGTAAGCAGGGCGTCACAATCGGCGAAGGCGCGCTGAAAATCCTGGCGAAACAGAGTGCGCACCTGCTGCGCCTTCTTGTAATAGGCATCGTAGTACCCCGAACTCAGCGCGTACGTTCCCAGCATGATACGCCGCTTCACCTCCGCCCCGAACCCCTCGGCGCGGGTGCGCATGTACATGTCCGACAGGTCGGCGGGCTCGGCGGCGCGAAAGCCGAAGCGCACCCCGTCGTAGCGCGCCAGGTTGGCGCTGGCCTCGGCGTTGGCCAGGATGTAGTAGGTGGCGACGGCGTACGGGGTGTGGGGCAGTGATACGTCGATGAGTTCGGCGCCCGCTTGGCTCAGCGTTTCGATGCCGGCGCGCACGGCGGCCTCGATCTCGGCGTTCATGCCTGCTACGAAGTATTCGCGGGGGACACCGAGCTTCAGCCCCTCAACACCGCGATCCAGGGCCTCGGTGTAATCCGGCACCGGGACATCCCCGGAGGTGGAGTCATGCGGGTCGTGTCCGGCGATGGCTTGCAACAGCAGGGCGGCGTCGTGCACGTCCTGGGTCAGCGGGCCGATCTGATCGAGCGAGGAAGCGAACGCTACCAGGCCGAAGCGGGATACGCGGCCGTAGGTCGGTTTCAGACCCACGACGCCGGTCATCGCTGCCGGCTGGCGGATGGAGCCGCCGGTGTCCGAACCTAAGGCTGCCGCGCACAACCCGGCGCTCACTGCCGCGGCCGGGCCGCCGCTGGAACCGCCGGGCACGTATTCCAAATCGCCCCACGGGTTGCGGGTTGCCCCGAAATGGGAAGTTTCAGTCGATGATCCCATGGCGAATTCGTCCATGTTCGCCTTGCCGATCATCACCGCGCCGGCCGCTTGCAGGCGCTGCATGACAGTGGCGTCATACGGCGGCACAAAATGTTCCAAGATGCGGGAAGCGCAGGTCGTGCGCACGCCCCGGGTGCAGATGTTGTCCTTGATGGCCAGGGGGATGCCCTGCAGCGGCGAGCGCACCTCGCCACGCGCGAAGGCGTCGGCTGCTTCGGCGGCCTGCTGCCGCGCCTGTTCGGCGGTCACCGTGACGTAGGTGTTCAACTCGGGCTCAACGGCATCGACGTGCTCCAGCACTGCCTCGGTCAGAGCCACTGCATTGAGCGTGCCGCTGACCAACTGCTCGTGGAGAACGTGTATGGGCTTCATGCTTAACATGCCGGTTACTCCACGATCCGGGGTACGACGAAGAAGCGTTGCTCCGTTTCCGGGGCGTTGGACAGGGCCGCATCAGCGGTTAGGGTGCGGCGCGTCTCGTCGGCGCGGTAGACGTTGACGAGGTCGAAAACGTGCGCCGTCGGTTCCACGTCCTCGGTCGGCACCTCGTTCAACTGCTTCATGTAGGTCAGAATGGCGTTCAACTGATCGGTGAGCCGCCGTTGCTCATCGGCATCCAGGGCCAAGCGGGCCAGACGAGCGATGTGCGCTACCTGTTGTTCGGAAATGATACGCCCATCGGTCATACCAGTGTCTTTCTCCCTCACAGCACTTGCATGCTGGCGTACTTCGGCATGATCTTCTTGACGCCGTAGTCGCTGAAGACGATCGTGAGCTTCAGGGCATCGCCTTCGCCCTCGCATTTCTGCACGACGCCGCGGCCGAACTGCGCATGCTGGACGACGGCGCCAGCGGCTAAGTTCTCCGCCGGCACTGATGGCGACGACTGAGCACGGCGCGGCGCCGACACCACGTGCGGCGCTCTATGACGGCGCTCCTCATGGCTGGACACTTCCGGCTGCGCCGAATGATTGGTAATGCACGTCATGGGAATATCCAGCAAAAACGCCGACGGCATCTGGTGCTGCTCGTTTCCGTACAAACGTCGCGAAACTGCGCTGGTGAGGAAGAGCCAGCGTTCGGCGCGCGTCATGCCCACGTAGCAAAGGCGTCGCTCTTCCTCCATCTCGAGGGGTTCATTGAACGAGCGGCTGTGCGGGAACAGGCCGTTTTCCATGCCGGCGATGAACACCACCGGAAATTCCAGGCCCTTCGAGGCGTGCAGGGTCATCAGCGTCACGGCGGCGCGGTCGTCCTGCAGGCTGTCCTGGTCCGAAACCAGGGCCGTGTGCTCCAGAAAGCCCTGCAAGGTTGGTTCATCGACCTGCTGATCGTAGTCGGCGGCGGCGTTCACCAGCTCGCTCAGGTTCTCCAGCCGTGTTTGCGCCTCTACAGTTCGGTCGGCTTTCAGTTGTGCCAGGTAGCCGCTGGCCTCGAGTACCTCGTATATGAGGTCTGCCGCTGCCATGTCGGAAACTTTGGCCATCAGATCCTGCAGGAACTCGTGAAAACCCCGTAGGCGTCCGAGGGCGGCCTTGCCGATACCGGCGTCCGCCTCGCCGTCCACGATCCGTTCCAATGCCTCAATGCCGCTGATGCCGTTTTCCTGTGCCAGCGCTTCCAGCCGTGCCCAGGTCGTGTTGCCGATGCCACGCCGCGGCACGTTGATGATGCGCCGCAGGCTCAAGGTATCCTGTGGATTGGTCAGCAAGCGCATGTATGCCAGGGCGTCCTTGATTTCCTGGCGGTCGTAGAACCGCAGGCCGCCGACGATCTGGTACGGAATGTCGGCGCGCCGCAGGCCGTCTTCCAGCACCCGCGACTGCGCGTTGATACGGTAGAAGACGGCGAAGTCTTTCAACGCCAAACCCTCGGCCTTCTGCAGTCCCAGAATGTTCTGGCAGATGACTTCGGCCTCGTGCGTGTCGTCCTGGGCGCAGAAGTAGCCGATGGGCACGCCGCGGGTGTTTGCCGTCCACAGGGTCTTGTCCCGCCGGTCTGGGTTTTTCGATACCACCGCGGTCGCGGCTTCGAGGATGGTGCCCGTCGAGCGATAATTCTGTTCTAATTTGATAACTTTGGCGTCGGGGTAGTCGCGCTCGAAGTTGAGGATGTTGCGTACATTGGCGCCGCGAAAGCGGTACACGCTCTGGTCGTCATCGCCCACCACACACAGGTTGCGGTGCTCCGCCGCCAGCAGGTTGAGCAGGTGATATTGCGCCATGTTGGTGTCCTGGTACTCGTCCACCATGATGAAGCGCAGGCGGTGCTGGTAGCGCTGCCGGATGGCGTCATGGCGGCGCAGCATCTGGACGGTGAGCATCAGCAGATCGTCAAAATCAAGGGCGGCGTTCTCGCGCAGGCGCTCCTGGTAGACGCCGTACACGCGGGCGACAACAGCGTCCAGCCCATAATTTTCCGCGTCGCGCTGGAATGCTTCGGCGTCGACGAGGTCGTTCTTCAAGGTGCTGATGCGGCGTCGGATCTGTTGCGGGGCGTACAGGTCGTCGGCGATTTCCAGATCGCGGACGCATAGTTTGACCAGCGACAGTTGATCCGCCGCGTCGTAGATGACGAAATTGGGCGCGAGGCCAAGGTGCTCGGCTTCACGGCGCAACAGGCGCGCGCAGGCGGCGTGGAACGTGCTGAGCCACAGTGGAAAGCTGGTAGCGCCGAGCAAGCCGTGTACCCGCTCCCGCATTTCCTGGGCCGCTTTGTTGGTGAATGTCACCGCCAGGATCTGTTCGCCGTGCACCCCGCAGTTGCGGATCAGGTGGGCGATGCGGTGGGTGATGACGCGCGTTTTCCCCGAACCGGCACCGGCCAGAATAAGAACGGGGCCCTCGGTGTGCTGCACCGCTTCCCACTGCGGCGTGTTGAGCTGGGGCTGCCAGGGGGATGTCATGATGGTTCGTTGCTGCGCCGGTTGCGCAAGAGGGTTTCAAGGCGCCCCAAATCTGCCGGGGTGTTGACGCCCAGAATTTCTTCTGGCTCCGTGGCGACGTCTGCAACGGGCCACCCGTCTGCTGCTGCCAACCTGACAACATCGGTCAGATACTGCTCGCCCTGTGCGTTGCGCCGCCCGACGCGGGGCAGGGCGGCAAACAGAAAGGAAGCCTGCCAGCAGTACACGCCGCTGTTGATCTCGCACGCCGCTTTCTGGCTTGCCGTGGCATCTCGCTCTTCGACGATGCCGGCGACACCGCCCTGGCCGTCCCGCAAGATGCGACCGTAACCCGTCGGGTCATCCACGTGCGTTGTCAGTATCGTGAGCGTCGCCTGATGCTCACGATGCGCTTCGAGCAAGCGGTGCAGGGTCGCCGTGCGCAGCAGCGGCACGTCACCGCACAGTACCAAGACGACGCCGTCGAAGTCTCGCAGCACGCTTTCCGTCTGCGCCACCGCGTGCCCGGTACCTAGCTGCGGTTCCTGCACCACGCAGCACGCTCCGAAGCGCTCGCACACGCGCCGCACGGCATCGGCCTGATGGCCTACCACCGTAACGAGGTGACGCGGCTTCAAAGGCCGCACGGCCTTTAGCACGTGCGCGAGGAGGGGACAGCCGGCCAATGGATGCAAGACTTTGGCGAGGGGGGACCGCATGCGAGTGCCTTTGCCGGCGGCAAGGACGACGACAGCAAGAGAGGGTAAGGCGTGAGTCATTGTTGCGGCATGCGGCTGCGCAGGTCCGACAGTCCAAGGGCGGAGATCTTCTTGCGCAGGGTATTGCGATTGATGCCCAGGATGGCTGCCGACTTGACCTGATTGCCCCGACATTCCGCGAGAACGATGGCCAGCAGCAGTCTTTCGAAGCACGACAAGACCGTGTGGTGTATGGAGCCGCTGCCGATTTCCCTGACGCTTCGCACGAGGCGATGCAACCTGCTGACCAGTGTTTCCGACCACAATCCCTGCATTTGCAGACTGGCGCCGTCGACCCCGTCAAGGGTAATTTGCAGTATGTCGTTCAGGTTCAACATGTGCCGTTCTTCTCGTAGCTGCGCACGCAGCGCGGCCAATTCCAGGGTGCGGTCGAGCATCAGGCGCACCGGTTCGAGGCTTAACGGCTTGCCGACAACGTTCGTCACCAGTTTCAAGGTTTGGGAGGGAATGCCGTTGTGGTCCGCGGACATCGCCAGAATGATTGGCAAGTGTGGAATGGCGTCCCGCAAATCGGCCAGCAGCAGGTGGACATCAAGCAGCGTGAACGATACGAAGGCCGCGTGGTAGTCATGTGCGGCAGCGAGGGCGATGGCTTTGGAGGATGTGGTTACGGGGTGGAGTTCGTAGCCGTGCCTGGACAATTCCGGCAGCAAGGGTTCATAGGCGGCCTGATCTTGATCTACAGCCAAAATTTTGGCGTAAACCATACTTTCTTCCTTCTTGTAAACAGGCCGCGGACCGAGGGGTGGTCGTTCGCGTTGGGTTTTACGTGATGAGGGTTAGCCAGGACTTGAACGCGTCGTCCTTGCCCTGCACGATTCGGAAAAAGGCTTGTTGTAGCTTGTGAGTTATCGGTCCGGGAAGGCCATTGCCGATCGCGCGGTTGTCGACTTCACGGATGGGTGTCAGTTCCGCCGCGGTGCCGGTGAAGAACACCTCGTCGGCGATGTACAGCTCATCGCGGGAAAAGACGGTTTCCCGCACGGTGAGCCCCATGTTGCGCGCCAAGTCGATGACGGAGTTACGCGTGATGCCTTCCAAGATGGCGGTCAGCGGGGGCGTCTTGAGGATGCCGTCGCGCACGATGAAGATGTTCTCGCCGGAGCCTTCGCCGACGTTGCCCTGCACGTCGAGCATGATCGCTTCGTCGTAGCCGGAGTGAATGGCTTCCATCTTGGCAAACTGCGAATTGGCGTAATTGCCGACCACCTTTGCCTTGGTCATCATGACGTTGACGTGGTGCCGGGTGTAGGAAGAGATGCACACGCGAATGCCCTCGGTAAGGGCGCCCTCGCCCAGATATGCACCCCAAGGCCACACCGCGATGCTGACACACACCGGGCAGTGGCTGTTATTGATGCCGAGCTCGCCGTAGCCCAGGTAAACAAGGGGGCGGATGTAACATTCGCGCACCTCGTTGACCTTCACGGCGTCGACGATGGCTTGGCCAATCGCCTCACGGTTGAACGGCATTTTAAGTCCCGCGATGTGCGCCGAGTTGAACAAGCGGTCGATATGTTCGGGGAGGCGGAAAATGGCGGGGCCGGCAGCGGTATCGTAGCACCGGATGCCCTCGAATACGCCCAAGCCGTAATGCAGTGTATGGCTGAGGACGTGAACTTGAGCATTGTCCCAATCTACGAACGTGCCGTCCATCCAGATTTTCTTGGTGGCCTCCATGCTGGTTCCTCCCCAAGGCACATAAAATGCCGCTACCCGCTTAGACTTCCTCGCCTTTGGTAATTGAAAGGGGCGTCACCTTATCAAAGGGACCCCGGTGGTGCAAGAAGGATTTTGGGCGGGCCGGCGGCACAGGTTGACAGGTCGAAATCCAGTTATTATGCTTATGATTCATGCAGTTGCAGGCTATGTAAATCTCGTCAGAGACCAGCGTCCTCGACGGGCCGTTAGCTCAGGTGGTAGAGCAGCTGCCTTTTAAGCAGCGGGTCGCTGGTTCGAGTCCAGCACGGCTCACCTTTCCGTCGTCCCCATCGTCTAGCCAGGCCTAGGACACCGGCCTTTCACGCCGGCAACAGGGGTTCAAATCCCCTTGGGGACGCTTTCCCTACAGTTCTTGGTTTTGGAATTCCAAAGGGCCGCGCACCGTCGCGGCCCTTGGCACGTCGAGAGGCCGATCAGGCCGCAAACCAGCCCTTGCCCGTGATGAATCCCCGCAGATAGCACACCTGACCGCTATGATGGAAGTGGTCGAGTAGCAGAACGCCCAAGGAAGCGCCGGCCGTGCGTGTCGCGCCGCCCGGTGCCTCCAGCTCGCGTTCAAGTTCTTCGGGCGTGATGGTTTGCAGGCACGCCAGGGTTTTTTCACGTACCGCAGCGCCGTATCCCTGCAAGTTGGCGAGCGTGGCGCGAAAGGCGCCGACTTGTTCCAACGAATTACCCATGCCGAGCTGGTCCGCGTCGGCGGACATGCCGAACTTGTCGTGCCAGCCCTCGGAGAGCCAGACCTGCTGTTCGCCGGTGATGCCGGAGACAACTCCGTCTTCGTAACGGTATTGATGCCAAAGGGTCCAGCCGATGGGGTTGCACTGGTCGCCGGGGCGCTTGGTGAGGTCATCGTCGGAGAGTCCGTCGAGGGCTCGTTGAACCAGGCCGGCGTTCAGCTGCAAGGCTGAAGCCAGGATGTCGAGTTGCTGCATGGATGCTTCCTTCCTTGTGTTGGCTAGATGATTCGGTGATGATTGAGACGTACATTTTAAGGAAGGTCGGGTTAAGAACCTACCCTTAAAAGCAACTCCGGTGTGACGAGTGGGTAGGACGGACCCGAAAAGGAAGACGTATTCGGGAGGAGGAGCGCATGACGGCAGCCCTGACCGTTCACGATATCGAAGTGGAAGACATCGAATACCTGCGTTTTGGCAACAAGGCATTGCTGGCACGTCTTTACAAGCCGCGCGGCGAGGGACCGTTTCCGCTGCTGGTGGATCTTCACGGCGGCGCCTGGTGCCGTGGTGACCGGTTGAACGACGTGGTTATCAGCGAGGCGCTGGCGCGCAGCGGGGTAGCGGTGGCGGCGCTCGATTTTCGCATGCCGCCCGATGCGCCGTATCCGGGTTCGTTGACGGACATCCACTACGGCATCCGCTGGTTGAAAACGCGGGCAGACACGCTGGGCCTTCGTGTGGACAAAGTGGGCGCCCTCGGCGTCTCCAGCGGCGGCCACCAGGCGATGTTGCTGGCCATGCGGCCGCATGACCCGCGTTACGCTGCCTTCAAGCCGCCCTACGGCGCCACGGATGTGGAGATGGGCCTGGATTACGTCATCCTGTGCTCGCCGGTCATTGATCCCCTGGCGCGCTACCACTATGCCAAGAACCTGCGGGACAGCGGTGAGCCTTACCCGGAACTCGTTGACCGGGTTCTACCCTTGCACGACCAGTACTGGCAAGACGAAGAGGCCATGGCTGAGGGCAACCCGGTGCTGGCTCTCGAGCGCGGCGAGACGGTTGAGATGCCGCCCGTACTTTACGTGCAGGGCACCGAGGACGTGGCGCATCCCCGTCCCGACCTGGACCGCTTCGTCGAGCATTACCGGAAGGCCGGCGGACAGGTTGATCTGAAGTTGTTCGACGGCGAGGCAGAAGGCTTCATCAACCGCAATCCGACCTCGGCGGCCGCCGGTCAGGCCGTCACGCAGATTATCGAGTTCGTTCACAAGCACATGGGTTGAGACGCATGGCCCGGATACCGGTTGCGATTTTTTTCTTGCTCTTCATGGGGCTGGCTTCGGCGCTGGTGACGGGGCAGGAGGTGCGGGACACTTGGCTGGACGGTGAGGCGTTGATGCTGGACATGGTCAGCCCCGCGGCACCGGAAAAAGCCGTCCTGGAGCAATTCCACCCGGATTGTAGAATTGCCATGGACAGCGTCATGACCCGGCACATAGGGAATGCATCGGATGAGCCGTTGCAGCCCGCCCTGTCGTGCCGGGAGCCGCAGCATTGGGAGGCCGTGCGGCGGTATGTGAGCGAATTCAAAGCCCACAACGACACCACAGCGCGTTTCATGCGTCCAAGCGGTATTGGCGCGCCCTGGATGGTGCGCTACGCTTTACGTTGCCGGAGTGCCTGCCTCGGCGGCGCGGTCGGATTCGAAATCCGCTTCACCTACGATGGCCGGCGGGTTACCCGGGTGGAACTACAGACCCGTTAGATGGAGAGCCTATCGATATGACTGTCGCTCAGATAAGTCGCTGGCTGGCGCTAGTCGCGCTGATCGTATTGCTGCCGTCCATCTCGGCGGCGCACGGAATGCTGACTCGCAGCCAACCGGCTGCTGATTCCGAAATCGCCCAGCTTCCCGAAGCGATCCGATTGTCGTTCAGCGAGCGGGTCGAAAGCCGCTTCAGCCAGGTCACGGTGCATCGCGCGCGGCGAGACCCCGAGACCGGTGAGGTAAGCCCTCAGGAACGTGTCGATGCTGGGATGGCGGAAAGCCCTGCCGTGACCCAGGAACTGGCCGTTCGCCTGCCCGAAGACCTGGCCGCCGGGCTGTACCTCATCCAGTGGCAGGTTCTCTCCGTCGATTCCCACCGCGTCACCGGCCGGTTCACGCTCACCTACACGCCGTAAGCGTCAGGGTTCGAAGCGGTAGCGGGCGACGGCGTCGGCGTTCCATGCCAAGCCGTTGCCGGGCACGTCTGGAATTACCAGGTGCCCATCTTCCAGCTTGAACGGTTCCGCCACGATGAGGTCGCACCAGTCCTGCCACTCCAGCCAATGCCCGGTCTCGCTGACGCGCAGCAGGTGACTGGATACTTCCGGGTAGAGGTGCGATGACATCTCGATACCGGCCACGCCGGCGATGGCAGCCGCCCGCATCCAGCCCGTGACCCCGCCGATGCGCATCAGGTCTGGCATGATGTAGTCGCCGGCCCCCGCAAGCAGTGCTTCGTAAACAGCACGCGGTCCGTAGAAATTCTCGCCGAGTTGTACCGGGGTGGCCAGTTCGCCGGTTAGCTGCGCATAGCCGGTCAGATTGTTGTAGGCGATGGGTTCTTCAAACCAGTAGAGCCCCTCGTCGTCCAGGTCGTGGCAGCGAACCAGGGCATCGCCGAGCGATAAGCCCTGATTGAAATCGCACATGAGTTTGACGTCGTCACCGACTGCGTCGCGCACGTTATTGATGGCCGTCAGGTCGTCGTCAAGCTTGGCGCGCCCGAGTCGAAGTTTGAGCGCCGTGAAACCGCCCTCCTCAACCAGTGCCGCTGCCTCTTCGGCCAGCGTGTCCAAGGGCGTCAGCCACAGGCCATTGCTGTTGTAGGCCGGCACCGGCGCCAGCGAGCCGCCGAGCAGGACGGCCAGCGGCAGGTTCGCGGCTTTTGCCAACGCGTCCCAGGCCGCCATGTCGAGGCCCGAGACGGCGATCAATGACATGCCTTCCAGTCCCACCAAACTGAGCGATTTCCTTCCCGTTTGATAAGCATCCACAGGCGCCAGGGATTGGCCTTGCCAAGCCGTGGCCAAGTCGTGGATGGCCGGAACGAGGTAAGCCACCGATTGCTTCAGGTACGGCGCCAGGTAGCTGCGGCCGACGACGCCCTCGTGGGCGTGGAGATCGATCAGAATGAGCGGCCATTGTTCATACAGGCCCACTCTGGAAACCACCGGGCGGCTCAGCGGCACCAGCACGGCCTGCACGTCAACGTGCTGCAGCGTCAGCTTTTCCAATTCCATGTGAATGAAGTCCCTTTTCGGAAGCCGTCCCTACTGAATGAAGGACGTGTATTTGTCGAGGAGGGGCAGCACGGTGTCGCGCTCAGCCGACGGCAGGCTGAAAATGCAGCGATCGCAGCCGGCTTCACGGTAGCTGTCGACCAACTTGGGGTCCCCCGGCGCGCCGGAGGCGGTGACGGAGATCGTCTTCATGTCACGCCCCGCCTTGGCGGCGCGTTCCCTGAGTTCGCCGATTCCTTGCAGGATCAGTTCCGGCCGACGGCTGCGCGGCAACCAGCCGTCGCAGTAATCCACCACGCGCTGCAGGGTGTATGACGTCTCGCCGCCGAGGAAGATCGGCGGGTGCGGCTGCTGCAGGGGTTTGGGCCACGACCACAGTGCGTCGAAGTTGACAAAATCACCGTGGAACTCAGCCTCGTCCTGCGTCCAGATGGTTTTCAGGGCCTGCACCTGCTCGACCATTTTTCTGAAACGTGTCTTGAATGCCGTGCCGTGGTGCTCCATCTCCTCAGCGTTCCAGCCGCCGCCGACGCCGAACAGAAAACGCCCGCCCGAAAGGCGGTCAAGGCTGGCGATTTCCTTGGCCATTGTAATGGTGTCGCGCTCGATAACCAGACAGATGCCGGTGCCGATCTTGATGGTGCTGGTGACTGCAGCGGCGAACATGAGGGCCACGAACGGGTCGTATGTATGGCTGTATTCCTTCGGCAATTCGGCGCCGCCCGGCCACGGGGTTCGCCGGCTGCTGGGGATGTGGGTGTGTTCGGGAACCCACAGCGACTCAAAGCCTCGGGCCTCGGCCTCGCGGGCCAGGTCATCGATTTGGATGGCGTAATCGGTTGCGAACATGCTGACGCCAATGAGCATTTTTCACCTCTCCTTTTGGGCGATAGCGGTTACGTTGTGTGGCGATTGATTTGGCAAAAAAGGCGGGTTGACAGGCGGGGATCATCCCATGCCCGCCAACCGGGGTCAAGCGCCCCCGAGCTAGCGTTGGCTGTAACAGGTCGTCGGCATGTTGGGATCAACGCCGCGGCCTCTGCCTTCTTTGATCAGGCCGTATTCCAGGAGGATCTGCTGGCTGTAGGTCACTCGTCCGGTAACGGCATCCAGGGGTTCCGTGGCCAGCAGCAGAACCGCTTGCGCCATCAATTCGGGAGGCTCACCGCGTGGGTCGTCCATACCGGTGACGAGGTTGTGAAACACCGTTCCCGGTGTCGGGACGACGAGCGAGGGCGAGACGCAGGTAATCGAAACACCGAACGGGTAGACCTCGTGCGCCAAGCCCTGGCTGAAGCGCTCGAGAGCCGCTTTTTCGGCGCCGTAACAGGTGCCGCCGCGCAACGCGCTGCTGTCGTCGGGATACGGACCCCTGCCGGGCCCCACGGCAGCGGCTGACGAGATGTTGACGATGCTGCCGCTGCGGGCTTCTACCATGTCGTCCAACACCAATTTGCTGAGGATGAACGGGGCATGGAGGTTCACGGCCCACGAGCGCATCCAGCGATTCAAGGCATATTCCCGTATCGGCAGGAAGTAGGTGAGGGCCGCGTTGTTGACCAATACTTGCACCGGGCCGTATATCCGCCGGCTCTCCTTCACGAGCGCTTCGCACTCCTCGGGCAACGATATGTTGGCCTGCACCGCGCTGGCTTCGCCGCCCGCCGCGCGAATGTCAGCGACCGTTTTTTCCAGCGAACCCTCCAGCGGGTGCGTGCCTTCCTGCACCGTCCGCGCTACGCAGACGATCTTGCCGCCCTGCGCCGCGAATAACTTGGCAATTTCAGCGCCGATACCCCGGCTTGCCCCGGTGACGATCGTTACCTTGCCATCCAGCTTGCCCAATGTATTCTCTCCTTCCGATGAAAGGCGGTGACCGCTCAGTTCAGCTTACATGAATCAGGTAGGTTATCATGGAACCCGCAAGATCGTTGATAAGGCTGCCGCGGGATGCAGGGTAAGCGCATATGAGCATTGCCATGCGTTTGGTTCCAGCAATTTTTCGAATTACCCCTTGATATTCCGTCGAGGGGTAAAGGCTAGACGCAAGCGGTTTGCCCCTGGGTAACGCCATATGCGCTTACCCTGCCGCGGGATACACAATGAAAGGCGCAACAGAAGAAAGGAAGGCCATGACGAATAACTACGAAGGGTCCCCTCAAGCATACAGCGTGGCGATTGAGCACAACGTCATGGCCCCTATGCCGGATGGCGTCAGCCTGGCCGCCGATATCTATTACCCGGCGCTTGGCGATGCCCGAGCGCCGGGGATGTTTCCGGTGATTCTGGAGCGCACGCCATACAACAAGGCGGCGCCGGCACAAGTAACCAAGGGAAAGTATTTTGCGCGACGCGGCTACGTGTGCGCAATTCAGGACGTACGCGGGCGGTTTGCTTCGGAAGGGGAGTGGTACGCCTTCGCCAGGGAGGCGGAGGACGGCTACGCAACGGTGGAGTGGCTCGGCACCCAGCCCTGGAGCACGGGCAAAGTCGGCACCATGGGCGACTCGTACGCCGGCAGCGACCAGAGCGCCTTGGCGACACTGAACCCGCCGCATCTGGCGACGATGATCGTGGCGGTCGGTGCCTCGAATTACTACCACAGTTCCATGCGCCACAACGGCGCCCTGGAGCAGCGGTTTCTGATCTATGCCTTTCGTATGGCGGCGACCAGCAAGGAGGCCGAGGCCGATCCCGCCTTGAAGACCGCGCTGCAACAGGTGCTCATGGAAAAGATTCCCGAGATGGTGCGGCAGTTCCCCCTCAAAGCCGGCACGACCCTGCTGCGCCGCCTGCCGTCGTACGAACGTTGGGCCTTGGATGTGCTCACCCACGCGGATTACGACGACTACTGGAAGGGCTTCAGGGGCTACACGCCGAGCGAGTACTATGACGAGCACGCTGACGTGCCGACGTTATACTGGGGCGGCTGGTACGACTCATACGCCCGTAACACCACCGAAAGCTACATGCGTCTCAGTGCCCTCAAACAATCGCCGCAGTACCTGCTGATGGGACCGTGGACGCACGGGCAATATGAGGTGACGTACTCAGGCGACCTCGACTTTGGCACGGAAGCGCACGTCAATTATCTGGACATGAAGCTGCTGTGGTTCGACCGCTGGCTGAAGGGCCTGCGCAGCGAGGCGGCGGATTGGTCGCCGGTGCGTTTTTTCACCATGGGAACCGGCGATGGTCGCCGCGTCATCCAGGGCGCGCCGGGCGGCCCTGGCGATTTTCCGGGGCGGATACATCACGGCGGCTACTGGCGCAACGCCCCCGACTGGCCATTGCCGGATACACGCTACACGCCTTACTACCTGAATGGCGGTGGCGTGCTGTCGCCGGACAGGCCGGAGTCCGGCGCGTCCGAGCCGAGCCGCTACACGTTTGATCCACGGAATCCCGTACCGACCATCGGCGGTGGCATTTCCGCCGTGGATGACGCCATGCAGCCCGGCGGCTTTGACCAGCGCGGCCGCGCCGATTTCTTCGGCTGCCGGGATACATTGCCGCTGAACGCGCGGCCCGACGTGTTGCCCTTCGAGACGCCGCCGCTGGACGAGGCGCTGGAGGTAACGGGGCCCATCGAGATGCACTTGTGGGCGTCGTCATCGGCTCCCGACACGGATTTCACCGCCAAGCTCATCGACGTCTACCCGCCCAGCACGGAGCACCCGGACGGCTTGGCCATCAACATCACCGACTCCATCATCCGGGCGCGCTACCGCAATGGCTACGAAAAGCCGGAGTTCCTGACGCCGGGGCAGGCGTACGAGTTCGTCTTCTTCCTCTATCCCACCTCAAATGTCTTCAAGGCCGGCCACCGCATCCGGCTCGATGTCAGCAGCAGCAACTGGCCCCGCTTCGACGTCAACCCCAACACTGGCGGTCCCCTCGGTCTGGAGCAACGCTGCCAGGAAGCACACCAGACGGTCTACCACGACTCGGAGCATCCGTCGCACGTGGTACTGCCGGTGCAGGCGTAACTTGACGATCCTTACCGTCATGCCCTGTCCGAAATCCGCTGCCGGTACCTCATCAAGTCTTCGTCGGTGACATCGTCAGGCGGTACAAGTCGGTAATGATTTTCCGTAACCACCCTGATGTCATCGTCATTCTGCTCAAATTCGAGAAGCGCCACAAGATCGGTTCGCATCATGTGGATGCCAACGGGTCGACAGATGAGCGACGGCAATTTGCTCGCACAAAGAGCGACATCCTGCTCGATCTGTACGCGGCTGAGCCGGTCGTTCCCGCTCTTGGCTTGCACGGGTATCACGTAGTGCGCGCCGCTCTTGTCCACCCCCACGTACATTTCGTCGGTCTCCACCTGTCCCATGCCGGGAACCGTGGTGCGGAAATGATTCTGCAGCGAGTAACAGGCAATGCCGAGGAATATGTCGATCAAGCGGTTGTACCGAGCGCGGGCCAAAACCGCTTGCTCATCGCTGAATGTGTACTTGCCGATTATCCCCGGCGTGGCGTCAGGTATCTTGGTAACCGCGAGATTCAGGTTCGGCGTGAGGGGCACATTACCGACCAACACGAAGCGATACCTGCTCCTACCTGCTGACCGGATGATCCAGGTTTCACCTTGAGGAGCCGTGCTCAGAATGCTGGCCGGCAGGTCCGTTCGGTATCGGAAGCTGTATATGAGGTCACCGAGATTTTTGGGCAGGTTGACGTTCAACTCAGATGCAAAGGCGACGATATCTTCCCGTTCAAAATCAACACTGCGCTCGTCCGGCTGGTATTTGGCTTGGAAAATTGCCTCGATGATGGTGGCGTAACGGTTTTGAGTAGGAATGGGCTACCTCCTTGATAAGTGACCCGGCCATTCCAGCAGGACGACCTCTTCCCTGAGTTGTTCGCCGGTCACGGTGGACGGCCGAGTGCGAAACAGGTCAATGCCTGTGACGACGTAACCCAAAGACTCGGCAATTTGGGAAAGGATCTGGCCGGTACGGATCATGACGCGCAGATACGACGCCTGATCACCCACAACATAGGCTAGCCTTGCTCCCGGTTTGAGAACGGATCGCATAGACGCAAGATGGCGATGCATGCCGCCGAAGTACAATCGGGTGACCCGTGCGTACATGCGTTCAAAGCCGGACGTTTTGCCCAACTCGATGCGGCGCTTGTCGATGGCTTCGGCGATCCGTTGAATCTCAGCATTGTCCGCGACCCCATGGTGATCATCATCGGATATGTAGACACCGCGCGTGTTGGACCTGATCAGGTTCTGTTTCAACGAACGCAATTCCTGCCGGTTGCGAATAAGCCCAAGAATGACCGACTCCAACCGGGTGGTACGGGTGTAATCTTTTTCGTTTGGGTACGGCGGAGAGGTAATCACGGCATTCACCGACTCCGGTTCGAGAACCTCACCCGCAGCTCGTGCGTCGGCCTGCATGACCTTGGCGGGGATTCCGGCCCGGTCTTTGTGCGCCTCAATGTCGCTGGCAATCTTTTGCATGATGTCGATCCAGACGTCCACGACCCGTGCATCGTGCTTGACTTGGCCGACGCCTACCTCCGGCCCGAATTTCAAATTGCCGATGCGATTCACGAGCGCATTGGCGAGGGCAAGTCTTCCATACTGCTGTTCGTGACTACCGCCGTGCCCGTCGATGGCGGCCAGGAGTACCAACGTCTTGTGCAGGGGAAGCGGGCTGATTGAGTTCTTCAACAGCAGGTTTAAGCGCGCGGCAGGAAGTTCAAGAAGGGGGCAAGGCGGTTCGCCGGTTGTCGCAAAAAGCGGCAGGCCGTTCCATTCGTCAATGCCTTGTTGCGCCAGAACATTGCGTGTCGACGAGCCGACGGTCTCCGCGTATTCCCGCAGCCGGTCGCCGCTGATCAACCAATCGACCTTCACCCCGCTTGCGAATCGCGCCATCGGGTTCGACTCGATGCCGACGCTGGGAATGCCGGACTTCTTGCATTCGACCAACGTCGTGCCGGTGCCGCAGAAGGGATCCAGGATGGTATCGGAAGGGCTGATCGCAAAGCGTTCCAAGTAGTGTTGCACCAAGTGCGGCGGGAACGACAGCACGAAGCGATACCAGTCATGCACGGCCCGGTCCTTGGAACGCACCCGGTTCCGTTTGGTGGCTGCGGCTTCGGCATTGGAAAAAAGGTCGGTGTTGGGCGCGTTCATGGCTGATAAGGCACGGCGCTGGCGCCAAGTTGGGTGCGCAGAACGTCTTGGGCGGTCTCGATGAAGTCGCAAAGCATAGGGCGGGTGTCGCGGGGGTCGATGATGTCTTCGATGTTGAAGGCTTCGGCGGTTCGGAAAGGGGAGGCAATGGCTTGCAGGCGGGCTTCGATGTCGCGGCGGGCGGCTTCGGGGTCGGGGGCGGCCTCGATCTCGCGGCGATAAGCGGCAGTGGCGCCGCCCTCGATGTGCATGGAGCCCCAGTGGGCCGACGGCCAGGCAACGCGCTGGAACATGCCGCCGGGGCGGTCGTGGCATTGTCCGGCAACGCCGTAAAGCTGCCGGATGACGACGCTGATCCACGGCATGCGGGTGCGGTAGGTGGTGCAGATCATCTTGGCACCGCCACGCAGGATGCCCTGCTTTTGGGCTTCGAGTCCGACCATGAAGCCCGGCTCGTCAGCGAAATACACCATGGGCAGGTGAAAGGTGTCGCACAACTGCAGGAAGCGGATGACCTTCTGCCCAGCGGCCAAGTCCATGGAGCTGCCGAGAAATCGCGGGTTGTGGGCCATAACGCCGACCGGATAGCCGTTGACCCGCGCCAGGGCGGTAATGCGGGAGCGTCCGTACAAAGGGGCGATCTCGAACAACGAATCCGGGTCGAGCACATAACCCAGGATGGCGTACGGATCATAGGCGCGCCGTTTCTGCCTCGGAATGGCGGACAATAGCGCTTCCTCGCGGCGTTGCGTGTCTCCGGGGGACTCACCCCTCGGCGGCAGTTGCCAGACATTGGCCGGCAGGTAGCTGAGGAAACGCCGGATCATGCGAAAGGCGTCGGCCTCGCTGTCCGCCAGGTTGTCGATGACGCCGGCCTCGTAAATCTGCGTTCGTTCATCTCCCAGATCCTCCTTGTTGATGTCGTACCCGAGGGCGGCTTTCACCACCGGCGGACCGCCGGGAAAAACCTGGCTGATATCCTTCACCATCAGGCTGAAATGCGACAGGCAGGCTTCCACCGCCGGCAATCCGGCCACCGATCCCAGTACGGCCGACACCACCGGCACCGTGCACAGCAGCCGCTCGATTCCCGGCGTACTCGATGACACCGGAATGTAGGTACGGCCGATCTGCTCAAAGGTGCGTACACTGCCGCCGGCGGCGTCCAGCAGCCGCACGTAGGGGAGGCGCCATTCGCATGCCATGCGTTGCGCATAACCGCCTTTGTTGCCGACGGCGGCATCGGCGGCCCCACCGCGCACGGTGAAATCGCCGGCGTTCAGGACCACCCGGCGGCCGTCGAGTCTTGACGTGCCGATGACCGTGTTGGCCGGGGTGAAAGCCACCAGTTTGTCGCCCTTGTAGGTGGCGCTGCCGGCCAGCCCGCCGATCTCCTGGAACGATTCCGGGTCGGAAATCGCCTCGATCCGCTCGCGCACGGTCAGCTTGCCGCGCTTTCTCTGTCTGCCGATTCCAATCTCGCCGCCCATCTGGCGGGCCAATTCCCGGCGTTGGTTGAGTTCGTCGATTTCCGGTTGCCAAACCATGGGGTCGGGCTCCTTTCCTGTCACGCGCCTGGGGCCGGCGGCACCACGCTGGCGGCGATGGATTGGTCGAGGGCCTCAAAGTCGTGGTAGCCCAGGGTGTCGTAGAGTTCCGCTCTCGTCTGCATGCGGTCCAGCAAGTCCGACGTCTGCCCCGTGGCGGCCAAATGTTCATACAGATAAGCGACGGCCCTGGCAGCCACCCGCAGCGAGGACACCGGCCAGATGACCAGCTTGAACCCCAACGCCTCGAAAGCCCTGGCATCCCGGTAGGAGGTGCGGCCGAATTCCGTCATGTTGGCCAGCAGCGGAGCGTCCACCGCCGCGGCAACAGCGCGGAAGTCGTCATCCGACGTCAGCGCCTCGGGAAACAGGATGTCGGCGCCGGCCTCACGATAAAGGCGGGCGCGTTGGATGGCGTCGTCGAGGCTCACCGCCGCGGCATCCGTGCGCGCAATGATTTGCAAATGGGTGCGGGCCCGCCGGGCGGCGGCGATTTTGCGGGCCATGTCGTCGGCAGCGGCCAGCCGTTTGTCGTTGAGATGGCCGCATTTCTTGGGCAGGAGTTGGTCCTCGATCTGCACCGCAGCGGCGCCGGCGTCTTCCAATTCGCGTACCAGGCGCATGACGTTCAGCGCCTCGCCGTATCCGGTATCGCCGTCCACCAGAACCGGCAGCCCGGTGGCCCGCACCAGCAGGCGGGTAGCGTGGCACAATTCTTCCAGGGTGATGACGCCGAGGTCCGGCAGAGCCATGGAAGCGCTGAGGGCCGCACCGGACAGGTACAACGCCTCGAAACCGGCGCGCTGGGCGAGGCGTCCCGATAGCGCGTCGTGGGCTCCTGGAACGGTCACAACGCCCGGTCTGTCTAGCAGCATTTGCAAGCGCTCACCGGCGGGGCGGTCATGCAGCGCCGCGGCATCAAGCCACGGCGGTCGAATGGCGTTGTTCATGGCTGCGGCGGCTTCCGTTCAGGCTGTCGTCAGGCGTGATGCCGACGGTGTGTTTCAATCAATACGCCAGAGTCAGAGCAGAAGATAGGTGCGAGAACATTCAGAAACTCATGTACAGGTAAATAAAGACCCTTTTTTGGATTCTCTGTCAAGGCGATAAACCCAGTTGGGACGCTTGCCCCGAGGCCACTGGTCATTAGAGCCCTTTCGGATTAAGACGGTGTGTACTCCGGGACTTCCCCCTCACCCCAACCCTCTCTCCAGGGGAGAGGGAATAGCGGTTTCCTCGCCAGGCAGGGGGCCGGGGAGCAGCGAATCCCCCCTTTGCGGCGGCGGGATAGGGAGGGGCGTATGAGCCGGCCGCTATCTTCCTGGTGCAATCAGAAACGGAAATGCTCTAGTCGCCGCGGACTCTGGGCTCGCGTGTGCGTGCGGACACCGTGCCGAGCCGGTTTGCAGGTAATAGGACAGGCGCAGACTTTTCATGATGCTAACTCTCCGGCGACGGCGCGCGCTTCCTCGACGCTTTGTCCGTCAGCCAGAACCCCTTGCACCACTGCCACACTTCACTCGGCGACCCGAGGCGCCTGTACGAAGTCGGGGGCCGCGGAAAGCGGGATTGCCGCCGCCAGAGCGCACCACGCAGCCGGTTGGCGATGTTTACGATGGGGTGTTATCGCTCCTGTCTGAATGTCAGTGCCTCCGCTTTTTTTTGTGCCGGCGCTTCGCCTGGGAGACGCTCTCGATTCGCCCACTCACGGCTGCGCGAGCCATGCCCGCAAGGCAGCCGTCTCTTCCGGGTTGTAGCCGGCCCCGTCGGCAATCGTCAATCGGTCGCGCCAGATGGCCTTGCGGGTGATGTCGATGCCGGCGTCCGCGACGATCCGCATGGCCCGCGCGGCGTCGGTCTTGCCGATGACGCGCGAGCCCTCGAGCGAATGGTGCGGTGTGGGGCTGACCAGAACGCCAAGGTCTTCGTAGTCGGCGTCGTCGGTCACGATCCAGACTGCGGCTTGCCGCACGTCGGGATCGGCGCCGGCCTGTCGCAGCACGGGCATCAGGCGCCGCAGATCCGCCTGATCCGGCGCGCGGGTGACCGCGAAGCTGTCGCCGTCGCCGGGGATGTCCCGGGGACGGTTGGCGCAGGCCGCCGCAACCTCGACGTCTGTCCAGGCCGCCGACATGAGCCGGACGGTGCGGTCGTCGGTCGCCACCATGTTCTTTGTGGAGCGGTGCCGGGACACGAAGAACGTGCCGACCGGAAGGTGGACCACCAGCGGATGCGGCGTGCGGCGCCGCAGCCGGAGCGCCACCGCCCGAATGCCGCTGCCCGCGGTTACGACCTCGAGGTCGCCCGCGGCGATCAGGTCGACGATGTCGCGCCCTTCCTGCATGTCGAGGACGGCCTGTCTGGCGTCCGGCTCGCGCATGTGGCCGGGGTAGCGCTCCAGGAACATTTCGTACGCCGTCAGGTCCGCGCTCCCCTCCAATTCCGTGAAGAGACGCTCGTCGTGACGGAGACTGCGCATCACCTCGGTTGCCTCGCTGGCGTGCCGGCCTTCCGGGAATCGCTCCAGATATGCCTGATGGGACACCACCGTGGCGGTCCGCCGGGCGTCGTCCCAGGCGAAATCGTCCAGGCGCCGGCGCGCCTCGCTGGCGTGCCGGCCTTCCGGGAACCGCTCCAGATATGCCTGATAGGACACCACCGTGGCGGTCCGCCGGGCGTCGTCCCAGGCGAAATCGTCCAGGCGCCGGCGCGCTTCGCTGGCGTGCCGGCCGTCGGGCCGCACCGCCAGATAGCGCTCGTACGCCGCGGCGTTGTCTGCAACCACGGCCCATCCCCACGCCATGGCGTCCCGCACGTCGGGCGATACGACGGCGAGAACCGCCGCCACGGCCAAGCAGGCCAGGAGCACGGACGCCGCAATCTTCACCCGTTGTCTCCACGTCTCATCGATCTCTCTCCGGCGTTGGACGGTCCCCGGCCCGGTCCGGATGACTCCAGCCCTGCCCTGGAATCGGGTGGTGCTGGCTACTGTGCAACATGATTCTATCCAACCCGTCAACCAGCGATGACAGCCAATGCCGCGCCGATGCATCGCTACGGCTCATCAGCGTAACGAACATATGCAATGCCTGCCAGCAAGCTATGGGAATGGCATCATCACGTCTCAGATCAGCTAGTTTATTCTCAATTCGCCGCGAGAATATCTCATGCTCCAAGGCGTCGACCGCCGTCATCGCAGCAGGCTGATCGTCGCGAAACTCGGCCAGCAATCGTCCCGCGCACTGGTTGAACTGAGCCAGCACCGCCGCCGTTGCATCAGGCCCTGCAAAGACAGCCGACGGAACCAGGACTTGGGGCAGGAATGGAACCAAGTCCTTGTGGGATTCACCGCAAAGACCATCAGTCCCGGTATCCGGGTGACGGGATAGTCATTGCCTCCGCCGACCATCACCTCGTCCCTGAGGTAGATGGCGTTGGACCCGAACGGCTGCCCGCGACGTCGAGAGTCTCCGAGCCTCAGATGGTCGATGAGAAACTGCAAGGCAGAAGCCTTGTCCAATTGCTCAAGTGTGATGTCCATGCTTGTGCGGCCACCCGGCCGCGCGCCATACTTGCCCAGACCTTCCCGGTCCAGACTCTCCTGGATCCAACCAACGAAAGTTGTCCGGACATCGTTTCCCACCAGCTCGGACTCGAAACCCCCTCTTGCCTGACGGAAGTTCAGCACCGGCTTCAGGGTTACCTGCACCGCCGCAGTACGCCGAGAACGCCGAGAACGCCCTGAACAGTATTCGAGTTGTCGAATCTCCGGTCCCGGCGCAATGAAACGATTATGGTGCTTGATCGAGGATAGATCGCAGCGCACGGCGTACTGGGATTCTCCGGATTCAAGCTGGCCGACGTATCGCTCAGCTGCGTCACGAACGACTCGGCAAATCGACTTGATGTCCTCCTTGTGGATCAGAGTCCGTTCAAGGTAGCCTGCATGCACGAACTGCGGCCTCACACACGTATCCTGGCTGCGTGAGGTCGATACGAGGTCCTGCCACAAACTTTGCCTGGTCGTTGATTCATGCACAACACGTTGGGGGAAGTAAGTAGACGCCGCCGGAGTTGCAGATACCGCTCCGTGGTTGGTCCTGGCTCGGCGGAGAGCGTCCTTGCCGTCGGACCTGTTTGTAGGACAAATGTGGTCTGAAAGGAGGCGGCCCATGAAACTGTCCAGCCAGATTAAGCCGATCAGTTACCTCAAGGCCCACGCCGCCGAGATCGTGCGCACGCTCGGCGACCGGGGGGAACCCTTGATCATCACCCAGAACGGTGAGGCCAAGGTGGTCATGCAGGATATCGACAGCTATGAGCGGATGCAGGAGACCGTGGCGCTGCTGAAGATGCTGGCGTTGGGTGACCGCCAGGTCGAAGCGGGCCGGGTGCAGCCCGCCGTCGCCGTCGTCGCACGGCTGCGGGAGCGGCAGCGGACTCGCTGATGCCCTTCCTGGTCCGGCTGACCGATGACGCGGCGCGCGACCTGGAGGAGATCTGCGACTACATCGCTCGGCACGATTCGCCGGGAAGTGCCGATCCCGTAATGGATCGGATTGAGGGGCGTTCAGCAGCCTTTCCGACCATCCTCGGCGTGGCAGCTATCCCAAGGAATTGCTGGACATTGGGGTTCGGGAGTACCGGGAGGTTTTCTTCAAGCCCTACCGGATTCATCTACCGGGTGACCGAAGACAACGTCTACGTGCTGGTGATCGCCGACGGGCGGCGTGACATGCGGGCGTTGCTGGAGCGGCGGCGGCTGCAGGCCGGAGGGGCCCCGCAGCGCGCTATTCTCGATCTGTCCAGCACCGTCTGCAGGCGTTCACCGGCGGGCGTACAGCGCGGCGGCATCGAGCCATGGGGCAGGATGGGGTGTTCAAGGCTGCGGCAGCTTCGGTTTTCAGGCCGACGACAGGGCGTTGAGCATGACGTTGAGCGCCACCCGCAGGCCGACCGGCAAGCCGACTTCGTTCATTTCGAACTCCGGCGCGTGATGCGGGCGCGGCACGCCGTCGGGAGGCGCGACGCCGACGCGGAAGTAGCACCCCGGGCGTTCTTCCAGAAACAAGCTCATGTCGTCGCTGCCCATCATCATGTCCGCCTCACCCACGTGCTCGGCGCCGATCTCGTCCACCGCGCAGCGATGCACGAACGCCGACTCGTTGTCGTGATTGACGACGGTCGGACAGCCCTCGTCAGCGAAAGCGAGGTGGGCTTCGGCCTCATAAGCGTGCGCGATGTTGGTGACGAAGGCGCCCAGGCGTTCCATCACCTGTTCGCGGACTTCCTGATTGAAGGTGCGTAGGGAGCCGCGTAGGGTGGCGGTGACCGGAATGATGTTGTGCTTGGTGCCGGAAACAATTTGTCCGACGGTCAGCACCGCCGGTTCTTTGGCGGCAACCTCGCGGGATACGAGGTTTTGCATGCCCAGCAGGATGTTGGCGGCAACGGTGATGGGATCGATCGACAGGTGGGGAAAGGCGCCGTGGCCGCCCTTGCCCCGCACTTCGACGTCGAAAAAGTCAGCCGACGCCATGCACGGACCGGAGCGCACCGCCACGTGCCCGCCCGGTGTCTGGGTGGTCAAATGCAGGCCGTAGACCTCATCGACCCGCGGGTCTTCCAGCACCCCGGCCTCGATCATGGGCCGGGCGCCGCCGAAAACTTCCTCGGCGGGTTGGAACAGTAGCACGGCCGTCCCCGGCACCTCGGCGCGTCGGGCGGCCAGCAGTTCTGCCAGGGTGATGCCGATGGCCACGTGCCCATCGTGCCCGCAGGCGTGCATGACTCCGGAGGCGCCGGAGGCGAAGGGCGCGTCGAGGATTTCGGTCAGCGGCAAGGCGTCGATATCGGCGCGCCAGGCGACGGTGCGTCCGGGCTTGTCGCCGCGCAGAATGCCGACGACGCCCGTCGTGCCGCCGATGCCGGTGCGGACTTCCAGGCCGGCAGCATGCAGGCGCTCGGCGATGATTTCGGCGGTACGGTGTTCCTGGAAGCTCAGTTCAGGGTGGCGGTGGAAGTCGCGCCGCAGGGCGACGAGACCATCGTGGCGGGCGGACAGATCTTCAGACCAAGTGAGGGTGGTTTTGCTCAATGGGGTTTCCTTTCTTATTGGCCGTGCGTTGGTGTGGCGCAAGCGGGGCGCGGTGAGCAGGTGAAACCTGCGTCCCCGGCACGGATACGATGTCTGGTTTGTCCAGCAGCGCCTGCAAGCGCGCCCCGGCGGGACGGCCAAACAGTGCGTCGGCATCAAGCCATGGGGGGCGGTTGGCGTCGTTCATGGCTGCCGGCGGCGCCCGATTTCAGCCGGCGGACAGGGCGCTGAGCATCACGTTGAGCGCCACGCGCAGGCCGACTGGCAAGCCCGCTTCGTTCAGTTCGAACTCCGGCGCGTGATGCGGGCGCGGCACGCCGTCGGGAGGCGCGGCGCCGACCACGAAGTAGCATCCCGGGCGTTCTTCCAGAAACAGGCTCATGTCGTCGCTGGCCATTATCATGTCCGCCTCGCCTACGTTTTCCGCGCCGATCTCGTCCACCGCGCAGCGATGCACGAACGCTGACTCCTTCTCGTGGTTGATCACGGTCGGACAGCCCTCGTCGGCAAAAGTGACGTGGGCTTCGGCCTCATAGGCGTGCGCGATGTTGGTGACAAAGGCGCCCAGGCGCTCCATCACCTGTTCGCGGACCTCCTGGTTGAAGGTGCGTAAGGAGCCGCGCAGGGTGGCGGTGACCGGAATGATGTTGTGCTTGGTGCCGGAAACGATCTGTCCGACGGTCAACACCGCCGGTTCCTTGGCGGCCACCTCGCGGGACACCAGATTCTGCATGCCCAGCAAGATGTTGGCGGCGACGGTAATGGGGTCAATTGATAGGTGTGGAAAGGCGCCGTGGCCGCCCTTGCCGCGCACCTCGACGTCGAAAAAGTCGGCCGACGCCATGCACGGGCCGGAGCGGACCGCCACGTGCCCGCCCGGCGTATCGGTGGTCAAATGCAGGCCGTAGACCTCGGCAACGCGTGGATTTTCCAGCACCCCGGCCTCGATCATGGGCCGGGCGCCGCCAAAGACTTCCTCGGCGGGTTGAAACAGCAGCACGGCCGTGCCCGGCATCTCGGCGCGTCGGGCGGCCAGCAGTTCCGCCAGGGTAATGCCGATGGCCACGTGCCCATCGTGCCCGCAGGCGTGCATGACCCCCGGGGTGCCGGAGGCAAAGGGCGCGTCGAGTATTTCGGTCAGCGGCAGGGCGTCGATATCGGCACGCCAGGCGACCGTGCGCCCGGGCTTGTCGCCGCGCAAAATGCCGACGACGCCCGTCGTGCCGCCGATGCCGGTGTGCACCTCTAAGCCGGCGGTGTGCAGGCGTTCGGCGATGATTTCGGCGGTGCGGTGCTCCTGGAAGCTCAGCTCAGGGTGGCGGTGGAAGTCGCGCCGCAGGGCGACGAGACCATCGTGGCGGGCAGACAGATCTTCAGACCAAGTGAGGGTGGTTTTGCTCAAGGTGGTTTCCTTTCCATAGGCACATGGTGATTCCGCTAACAATTTCTGAAGGGGTACTTACCTCACACAAGCTGTCGGCTTTCCAGGGAATCCAGCATCCGAGTCAAGCACGCTTCCGGCTGTTCCAGTTGCAAAAAGTGCGTTGCCTCAGGCACGAAGTCATAGTCCAAGGCTACGATGTCACTCAAGTCAACACTCGGCAAAAACGAAAATGGAACCGTAGGATCGGCACCAATGACCTTGACGGGACAAGGCAAGTGGCTAATGTCTGAGGCCGCCGCTGCATCGTAAAGTTGCATACCTACCTGTGCTTCATACATTGGCGGACAGCAAAGCACGTATCCATTCTCAACTCGGCGCAACGTCGTTTGCGCGATAAGTACTGGCACGCCGGGAAGCAAGAGTTGGTACGCAGAAGAACGAAGTAAACGCTCGGCCAAGTCGTCACGGGTTTTGAACCATGCTTGACGATTCGTTGCCGCCTTGCCCATCTGATTTCCGATTTTCCTGAAATCCTGTAAGGCGCGGCCATGAGGGCAAGTCGGCGGATCGAACAGAACAAGGGCTGAGAACGCATCTGACTTTTGCAGGACGGCTGTTACCGCAGACATCGAATGAAACACGCCGATTTTCGGTTTCTCGCCAAAATGTGCATCTATAGCGCTCAGGACTTCGGTGTTGTCCTCTATAAACCGGCGCCATTGGCGGGCTTCAAGGTTTCCAACCGTGTTCGAGCCGTGGTTTCGGAAGTCGTACAAAACAAGGTCGAAGTGGTCGACAAGCAGAGACCAGAACGGATAATAGGCGTCAGCAGAAAGCCCGTTCCCATGACTGAGGACTATCCTGGGGCCCGCAGGATTGCCATGCCGTCTGAGCCAAGTAACGGAGCCATCGTATAAGCGGGCTTCCCGGATGGCGAGCGGTTCAGGTATTTGCCAGTGCGTGACCGAATCAGGTTGCATGCTGAGGAGCCTGTCATAGCTGTCGAGAGAGCCCGCCACAGGCGCGGTTGCAATGCGGCCGCCTTATGCTCTTATGGAGCATGCTGGATGGCGCGCAAAAGTTGCTCCAGAGTTCTGCGATAGAGTCGACGCGTGCAACGGTTGCGTTGGGTGTATTGCTTAACGATGCCGGCTTTACCGAGGCGGGTCAGGTGAACCGGGTCGACATACCCCTGATCTTCGATGTAAAGGTGGTAGACAACATCGACGCCTAACGCCTGCCGGACTTCCGCCATGCACGCCTCCGTCCCTTCACATCCGGCGCTCACCGCGCGGGCTTCGGCCGTCTGCGCCTGGTCTTGCGGCACCAGCGTGTAATACTGCGACAGCAAATCCCGTAGTACCTCGGTGCGTTTCGCCACTTCCCCAGATACAACGCCGGGCATCACCAGCGTCATCAGCGCGGCGTTGCTTGGCGCACCCGCGACAGCCGGCACGATCATGCACGTCAACGCGGCCATGCTCCACACGACACCTCTCTGCCACCGCGACATAACGTGTCCCCTTGTCGCCACTGAATGCCCACGCAGGAATTGGCTGAGAAGTGGGCGGGATTTGCCATCGCTTGATTTCGCGGTGGAACGACGCCGACACAATCGCCTGAGGCGCCGTTGTCGCAAACTGCCGGTTACTGCGCAAGTCCTTGGGACGACAAAACCCGAAGAGCTAACGGTGAATTAGGCGGCAGTTGACAAACACATCGACTGCCTCAGGATTCGATCGCCCTCCTGGGGCATTGTCCACGGTAGATGATACAGAGGCGCAATCTGTGGGGCGGCTGGTATTGGCATGTCTCCGAAGGGTACGTCAATAACCACCGGGGCCTGGCGTTGCAGCGCGAGGGGGACCAGGGTTTCCAAATCCATGGGGTCGCTTGCTCTCATGCCGGCGGCGCCGAACGACTCGGCAAACTTGACGAAGTCCGGGTTGTGCAGATCGGTCTCGTATGTTCCGCTAAACACCTCGTTCAAGTCGCGGGCAATGTTGCCGTAGGAATCGTTTCTGAAAACGACGGTCGTTACATTAATCCCATACTTGACCGCGGTGGAAAGTTCCGACGAATTGAACATGAACCCGCCGTCCCCGACGATGCACACCACAGGGCGGTCGGGTTGAGCCACCTTCACGCCCAGCGCCGTCTGGAAGGAATAGCCGAGGTTGAACGAATAGCCGGAATCTATGTATGTCTTGGCATGATTCACCTGCCAGTGAGTGCGGGCGTAGTAGCCGAACTGGGTGATTCCCCAGACTGTGAAAGCGTCCTCAGGAATGCCGTTCCGTATTGCCTGTAGCACTGGATACTGCGGCTCGTGGAGCTGGATGTCGTAGTAGGCGATCAGACGCCGAGCCGCAACGACTGCTTCGACGGGCGACGGGCGGTCTCCTGCTCTAGCCTTAGTGAGGTAGGGAATTATCCCTTCAAGGGTCGCTCTGGCGTCGCCATGCAGGGGGATGGTATTGGCTTGGACCCTGGTAAGCTCCCCGTCGTCTATGTTGATGTTGACGAGAGTAGACGCCTCGCCGGCCGGGTTGCCCATCGAAAAACGGGTGCCGATTCCTATCACGACGTCGGCGGACTGCATGACTTCGTAAAGCTGATTCAGTTCCTGTCTCTCTCCCCGAGGGCTGAAACACGAGCCGTAAGACAGCGGATGTTTGTCCGGAATGGTTCCCTTACCGCCGGTGGATGTGACGACAGGTATGTTGGTCGCTTCGGCCAGTTTGACGAGAGCTTCTTCCGCGTCTGATCGCGCCACCCCACCGCCGGCGTATATGAGGGGCAGGCGGGATTGGGCGATGACGCGGGCAGCCTCCCGAAGGTGTTCAGGGCTGGGTACGATGCGGGGAACTCGGAACGGCTCCCGCAGCTGGACTTCCTCTCGCTCCACCGAAGCATCGGGGGGAATCTCAATCAGAACAGGGCGGGGACGGCCTGTTCGCATCTGTCTGAACGCCTCGGCCACACACACCGGAACTTCGCGAGGCCGGAGCGCCTGCCGCTGCCACTTGGTGACGGGGCACACGACTTCCGGCTGATTTGAAATTTCATGAACGGCTCCGAGGTTTTTCCCATCTGGTGGCGCGGGATCTGTCCGGCAACACAGAGCACGGGCGAAGAACGGGCGTACGCAGTGGCCAAGCCGGAGGCGGCGTTGTAAAGACCCACGCCTGGAACCACAAGGGCGACGCCCGGTTTTCCCGACGCGCGCGAATAGCCGTCGGCCATGTATGACGCAGCTTGTTCGTGGCGCGTGGTGACCATGCCAAGGCCCGGCTCATCCCGTATTGCGGCCACGATTCCGTATATCTGTATGCCTGGGATGCCGAATACGACCTCAACGCCCTCTTTTACGAGAGACTTCGCCAAGGCTTCGCCACCGCTCATCTTGACCATGATTCACCTGGTGCCGTTGGGAGAAGCTCAGGCCGCGCCGCGGTCATGCAGTTTTTCCGGGGTCACCAACTCGTAGAATTCGATCCAGGTATCCTCCTGGATCGGACGCAACTCTTTCACGAGCTCGAAAACGGCCTTGGGCACGTCGGAGTAGCGGTTCGGCTCAATTCGGTCCTGCGTCCACTCCACGTACACCATGCCGGGCTCGCCGGGCAACCCGGTGCCGCCGATGTAGACGCTTGACGGATTACGGCCGGCCGCCTCGTAGGCGGCAGCGATCCGGGTGGCCAGGGCAGCAGCCTTCCACTCTTGGCCGCGTTGTACTTGAAAAACCCGTTTGAGGACATACATAGGTCCAATCCTCCGCGTTTGCGCCGCTCAGTTTCCTTCTTCTGCCGTTTCCGCTGGCATGGTGCCGGCCTCCGCCTCGTCCATTGACGGGATGCCGGGAATGGCGGCATGGGAACCGTGCTTGTCACCGAGCTTGATCAGTTCCCCAATTGCTTTCTGCCGATTCTCAGCCATCGTCTGGCAGGCCTCGACATCCATCCGCTCGCCGCAGAACCGTTGCCAATAGCCACCGGTCTGATTCACAGCGAGGATGCCGCCAAAGGCCAAGCCAATGAAGATCATGGCCATGAAGTACACACCAACGTTGCTGTCACGTTGCGTTTCCATAGTCTCTCCTTTGCGCGTCTAGTCTGCCGGGCTGGGGGCGGCGGCCGAGCTCGGTGCTAACGCCACGCCCAGGATCGTGTCGTACTCTTCCTGCATGTCGCGGATCCTGGCGTTGCTGGTAAGCAGGCTGACCACCACAAAGAAGAAGATCGACGCTGCCAGACCGTAGGAAATGGAACCCAGCGGTCCCGGTAGCCAAGCGTCCAGGCCGAAGATCTGGAACTGCTTGATGAGAAAGAAGACGAAGCCGCCGCCCATCGACCAGGCGGCACCCATTGGCGTGGCTTTCTTCCAGTAGAACATGCCGAACACGCACGGGATGTAGATGATCGTCAGGCTGACACCCAGGATGATCAGGTTCAGAATGGACGCCGACTTGAGATTGAGACTCCACAGGTAGAGGGCTGCCATCAGGAACACCGTGGACCATTTGCCGAACGTGAAAATGGCCACGCTCTCCCGCTTCTCGCCGCGAATGATGCCGCCGATGTCGTGCGTAATCAGGGAGCCGGCGGACAGCAGCTGGCTGTCGACGGTCGACATGCCCGCCGCAAAGGCGGCCACCAGCAGCATGGCGCCGAAGTAGGGCAGATTGTCTTTGAACAACGCGCCCAGCACGCTGTCCGCATCCTGCAGGCCGTCTGGCAGAATCACGTGCGCCGAGGTGCCGATGACCCAGGTGGTGAAGAACAGCACCACAAAAATGATCGGCACCGCCATCAGGTTCTTGGCCACGTGCGAGGCGGACTTCGCCATATACATGCGCTGCCAGAGGTAGGGCAGGAAGGTGAATGATAGCGGCAGCAGGCCGAGCTCGTAATAGCGCCACGTCAGCTTGCCCTCGAAGGACGTCTTGGCGGCATAGTCGTTCGTCAGGGTACCGACCATCGGTTCCCAGCCGCCCGACCACTTGACGACCAGAATACCGGCGACAATCAGCAGCGAGGCGAATATGAAGCCCTGGATCATGTCGGTCCATACGACGGCGCGGGCGCCGCCAAAATACATGTACAGGGCGATGGAAATCGACACCACGGTGACGCCCACGTTATAACTGATTACGCCGTCGGTGAGGGCCTCGAACGTCTTGCCGATGGCGACGAGTTGCGCCACCGCGTATGGCAAAACGGCGAACAGACCGATGGCCGCACACCAGAAGACAACCGAGCGGCTTTTGTAAAAGTCGCCCAGCATGTCCCCAGGCGTGATGTAGCCCTTGGCTTTGCCCAGCCGCCACATCTTGGTGGCCAGGAAGAAGTACACCACCGGCATGAAAGCAAAGAAGAACACCCAGAAATAGCTGGAACCCTGGCGGTAGAATTCCGAGGGTGAGGACACCACCGTGCCGGTGGAAAAGATACTGGCCATGGTCGTGCCGATCAGGGCCAGCAAGCCGACGTTGCGGCTGGCCAGGAAATAATCCTCGGACGCGCGGGTAGAGATACGGTGCGCGAAGTAGGAGAGGAACTTTAGCCCGACAAGATAGACGACCAACAACAGGATGGTAAAGTTAACGACACTCATACTTGTTATTCCTTCCAGATATTGAACCCCGTTACGCCCTGATTCTGAGCATCAAACTGCCAATCTCGACGGCGCCCCCGCTGTGCCCGGAACCCAACATTTGCAGCCCCTCAATTATCAGTAGGCCCTTCTTTGCGCGTCTAGTCTGCCGGACTGGGAGCGGCGACCGCGCTGGGGGCCGACGTCACGCCCAGGATAGCGTCGTATTCTTCCTGCATGTCGCGGATCCTGGCGTTGCTGGTAAGCAGGCTGACCACCACAAAGAAGAAGACCGACGCTGCCAGACCGTATGAAATGGAGCCCAACGGTCCCGGCAGCCAGGCGTCCAGGCCGAAAATTTGGAACTGCTTGATGAGAAATGCGATCAGGCCGCCCCCCATCGACCAAGCGGCACCGGCCGGCGTGGCTTTCTTCCAGTAGAACATGCCGAACACGCACGGGATGTAGATGATCGTCAGGCTGATGCCCAAGATGATCAGGTTCAGAATGAGCGCCGACTTGAGATTAAGACTCCACAGGTAGAGGGCTGCCATCAGGAACACCGTGGACCATTTGCCGAAGGTGAAAATGGCCAAGCTCTCGCGCTTCTCGCCGCGCAAGATGCCGCCGAGGTCGTGGGTGATCAGCGAGCCGGCTGACAATAACTGGCTGTCGACCGTTGACATGCCTGCCGCAAAGGCAGCCACCAGCAGCAAGGCGCCAAAGTAGGGCAGATTGTCCTTGAACAGGGCGCCAAGGACACTGTCCGCATCCTGCAGGCCGTCCGGCAGAATCACGTGCGCCGAGGAGCCGATAACCCAGGTGGTGAAGAACAGCACGATGAAGATGATGGGCACCGCCAACAGGTTCTTGGCCACGTGCGACGCCGAGCGGGCCATGTACATGCGCTGCCAGATGTAGGGCAGGAACGAGAACGACAGCGGCAGCAAGCCGAGCTCGTAATAGCGCCATGTCATCTTGCCGTCGAAGGACGTCTTGGCGGCATAGTCATTCGTCAGGGTGCCCACCATCGGTTGCCAGCCTCCCGACCACTTGATGACCATAAAACCGGCGATAATCAGCAACGAGGCAAAAATGAAGCCCTGGATCATGTCAGTCCACACGACGGCGCGGGCACCGCCGAAATACATGTACAGGGCGATGGAAATCGACACCACGGTGACGCCCCAGAAATAGCTGATCTTACCGTCGGTGAGGGCCTCGAACGTTTTGCCGATGGCGACGAGCTGCGCCACCGCGTAAGGTAGCAGGGCCATCAGACCGATGGCCGCACACCAGAAGACGACTGCACGGCTCTTGTAGAAGTCGCCCAGCATGTCCCCGGGGGTGATGTAGCCCTTGGCTTTGCCGAGTCGCCACATCTTGGTGGCCAAGAAGAAGTACACCACCGGCATGAAGGCGAAGAAGAACACATAGAAGAAGCCCGAGCCCTGACTGTAGAATTGCGAGGGCGACGACACCACCGTGCCGGTGGAAAAGATGCTGGCCATCGTCGTACCGATCAGAGCCAGCAAGCCAATGTTGCGGCTCGCCAAGAAATAATCCTCGGACGCGCGGGTGGAAATGCGGTGCGCGAAGTAGGAGAGTAACTTCAGCCCGACAAGATAGAGGATCAACAACAGGATGGTGAAGTTAACAACACTCATACTTGTTATTCCTTCCAGATATTGAACCCCGTTACGGCCTGATTCTGAGCATCAAAAATTGCCAATCCCGACGGCGCCCGCTGCCCGGAACTCGACATTTTCAGCCCGTCATTTATCCGTATCCAGACTTGCATCGAGCCGCCTGGCATACGGCATCAGCCAAGTGTTGTACACGATGACCAGTCCTATGACGAGAACCCATGTGCCCAGGAACACATAGGCAAGCTGGGTTGGTATGCCCAAAATGAGCCCTGTTGGCCTGCCAAAAAAGCCCACTGGGACCAAAACCTGAATCGCGAATCCGATGGCCATAATGATCCAGCCTAGCCCTGCCATGCCATGTCCTTTCCCTTGCAAAGTGATGTTGCGCCCGCGCCTGCAGGCCGCCCTGTCTGTGCGGGGCCGATACCCTATACGAATGTCCGCTTCAATGCAAACCGGGATGCCGGTTCCGCTGCCCTCACAGCGCCTTGACGTGCGGGTATTCCCCCACCTCGATGCCGAACGCCTCCGCCTGCTGCAGCAGGTCCAGCGCGTTACGCACGTGGGCGTAGTCAATCATCATGCCGTCATACGTCGTTGCGGCGCGGCCTTCCTGTTCGGCCGCCGCCATGGTCTGCAAAACCCCCTTGTTCCAGTCGATTTCCTCGCGGCTGGGCGCAAACACCTCGTTGGCGATGGGCACGGCGGCGGGGTGAATCAGCAGCGCCCCTCGATAGCCGATCTCGCGCGCTCGCTCCAATTGCGCCCGCACCAGTTCCAAATCACCAACTTCGAGGGAGCCGGTGGCAATCGGATAGGCAATGCCGGCAGCGCGGTTGGCCAACAGCAGGTGTGAGGCCATGTACAGGGTTTCCAGGCCGGGGCGTGTCCACTTGTAGCCGATCGCCTGGGCCACGTCCCCGGAGCGCGAGCTGCCGCCGCCAATGACGTTGCCAACGCGCGGGCAGGCGGTAGCGAGTTCGTAGGCCTTCAGGATGCCGCGAGCCGTTTCCGGCAAGGCCATGATTTCGATGCCGCCCACCGGCAGCCCGGCTTTGCGCTCGTACAGCTCGATCCAGGCGTCAACTTTGAGCAATTCCTCCGGGTGCTCCAGTTTGGGCACGGCGATGGCCACCACCCCTTCGGCCACCACGGCCTCGACGTCCTCGCCCGTCAGGCCGGTTGTCAAGCCGTTCACCCGCACGACAATCGGCATGCCTCGCGCCCGTGAGCGTTCAATACCAGCCCGCACGATGGGCCGCGTGGTGAGCTTTTCGGCAACGGGTACGGCATCCTCCAGGTCAATAATCAAGGCGTCCGGGCCAAACCTGGGAGCCTTGTCGATCCAGTCGGGACGGTTTCCCGGCACGAAGAGGATGGAACGGTAAGGCTTCATCGGCAGTCTCCTGCATGCTCAGGCGAGATGGGCGAGGCGTGTAAGAAGGACATGTAAATGGGCAGGATCAGAAATGAAGAAAATCGAACCGGCAGGGGCGGGGCAGATGCGAGATGCCGCCGCCCGCGCCGAATGGCGCTGTCAGCCTTCAGCGGTGACCGGGTCGATCATCTTGCGGACCGGGGTCACTACCGTGGCCGGGAAACCACTGCGCTCGGCGTGCTCGTGAATGAGCGCTTCGTCGTCGGCGATGTAGATGCAGAAGGTGCGGTCGCCGGCCACATAGCTGTGTTCCCACTGGATGTTCTTGTTCTCGGCCTTCATGGCGGCGAGAACGCTGTTCGACTTTTGCGACGCACCGCGGAGGGCTTCCCGCTCGGCCGAGCCAATGTCGGGGATGGCCCGTTCGATGACGTATCGGGGCATGTCGTTTCCTTCCATGTAGATTGATGGGTATTCAGATTGGATGTGCGGAAAAACGCCCGGCATCATAGCACACCAACGGTGCTCGTCTCATCACACGACTTGGCGAGCTTGCAGATCCTCGATTTCCTCGGCGGTGAGGCCCAACTCGCCCAGCACCTCGGCGGTGTTCTGGCCGCGCGACGGGGTGGCCGTTCGCAGTTTGTTGCTGTGGCGGCTGAGGGTGAACGGCTGGCCAACCAGTTCGATATCGCCCAGTTCCGGGTGATAGACGGGCTGCGCCATGCCGAGATGCTTCACCTGCGCATCCTGAAAGACTTGATCGACGGCGTAAATTGGTCCGCACGGCACCCCGGCCGTATTGAGCAGCGCGATGAGCGCCTCGCTGGTGTAGGCTCGCGTGTGGCTTTCGATGACCGCATTGAGGGCATCGCGATTATCGGAGCGCACGGCGCCGTCGGCAAAGCGGGCGTCGTCCAGCAATTCGGGCGCTTCGATGGCCTTGCAGAGGCGCTGCCAGATCGCCTCGCCGGCTGAGGCGATGTTGATGTGGCCGTCCGCCGTTTTGAACACGCCGGTTGGAATGCTGGTGGGGTGGTTGTTGCCGGCCTGCGGCGCCACCTCCTTTTCCAGCAGCCAGCGGGCTGCCTGGAAATCCAGCATGAAAATCTGCGCCTGCAACAGCGACGCCTGCACCCACTGACCCTTGCCGGTTACCTCTCTTTCCAAGAGGGCGGTGAGGATGCCCAAGGCGCAGGAGAGTCCGGCGCACAGGTCAGCAATGGGTACGCCGGCGCGCACCGGCCCTTGGCCGGGCAGCCCGGTGATGGACATCAGCCCGCCCATGCCCTGCGCGATCTGATCGAAGCCGGGACGCCCGTGGTACGGCCCGTCTTGGCCGAAACCGGAGATACTGCCGTAAACCAAGCGGGGGTTGATCGTGCACAGCGATTCGTAATCCACCCCCAGGCGGTGCTTCACGTCCGGACGATAGTTCTCCACCACCACGTCGGCTTTCTCGACCAAGCGCTTGAACAGTTTCAGCCCTTCCGGCGCCTTCAGGTTGAGGGTGATGCTTTTTTTGTTGCGGTGCAGATTCTGGAAATCGGAACCGTGCCGCGGGCCGCCGAGGGCGGCGTTGCCCTCCATCGACTCGGGCAGTTCGATCTTGATGGCGTTGGCGCCCCAGTCGGCCAGTTGGCGCACGCAGGTCGGGCCGGCCCGCACGCGGGTGAGATCCAAAACAGTGAAACGGAAAAGGGGCAGGGCGCCGTTGTTCGTGGTCATGATGTCTCCCTGGAGGTTGGAGTGGTTTAGACGGCCGTCATGCCGCCGTCGATGACCAACTCGGCGCCAGTGACGAACGACGACTCATCGGAGGCCAGAAACAGAACGCCGTAGGCGATTTCCATCGGCGTGCCCTTGCGGCCCATGGGGGTGCGGTCAATGATGCCGGCGGTGCGGTCATCAGCCATATTGTCGGTCATTGCGGTCTTGATGATGCCAGGGTGCAGCGAGTTGATCCGCACGCCGCGCTGGGCGTATTCCGCCGCCGCGGCCTTGGTCATGATGCGCACGGCGCCCTTGGAGGCGTGGTAGGCGGTGCCGCCTGGAAAGCCGACGATGCCGCTGGTTGAGGAAATGTTGATGATCGATCCCGATCCATTCTCCAACATGGCGGGGATGGCGTACTTCATGCCCAGAAACACCCCCTTGGCGTTGATGTCCAGGCAGCGGTCCCACTCCTCGACCGGGGTGCTTTCCACACCGCCGCGCACCGCGATGCCGGCGTTGTTGACCAGGATGTCGAGCCGCTCATACGTCTGCACCGTATGCCGCACCACCTCGTTCCATTCGTCGGGGCTGCTGACGTCGAGCTTGACGAACAGCGCCTCGCCGCCCGCCGCGCAAATTCGGTCGGCGGCCTGTTGTCCTTCTTCTACCAACACGTCGGTCAGCACCACGTAGGCGCCTTCGCGGGCGAACAACTCCGCCTCCGCGTCACCCTGCCCCCGTGCCGCGCCGGTAATCACGGCTACTTTGCCATCCAAACGTCCCATACTTCTTCTCCTTATCCATGAATCACCCGGCCGCGAAATACTCGCCATCATAACGGAGGTATAGGGTATTTTCACCCACCACCCGCTTTGTGAAAACGCCGGCAGCCACGGCGCCCATTATCGGACTGTCCAAATCGCCACACCCTCCATTACAATCGAACGATCTGATACTCACGCGGCGAATAACCTTCTGCAACGAATCCACAAGATGAAGCCGGTTATGTTCAGGTTCTCCATTGCTCTCGCCATCTGTCTGACTGCTGTCTCTTTACTCGCGACCGCGGTTGCCGCCGAAGAAAAGCCGGCTCTCCTCCTCGCTGAAAAATACCACCAGGATACTGACCTGGATGCCTATTGGGTGAGCGAAAAGCTGGATGGCGTGCGGGCATTTTGGAACGGCAACCAGCTGATTTCGCGCGGCGGCAACACCTTTGCAGCGCCGTCTTGGTTCACCGCTGATTTCCCGCCGCTCTCACTGGATGGCGAATTATGGGTCGGGCGCGGGCAGTTTGAAGAGACCGTTTCCATCGTATCCCGCCACATGCCGCACGACGGCTGGCGACAGGTGCGCTACATGGTCTTTGATTTGCCCGAGGACCCCGGCACCTTTGACGTGCGGCTGCAAAACCTGCATGCCGCCGTCGCCGCATCGCCGAACAAATTTCTTGCCGTTATCCCGCAGCACAAAATGCCGGACCACAAGGCGCTGCTGGAAAAACTGGACACCGTCGTCGCCAACGGCAGCGAAGGGTTGATGCTGCATCGTGGGGATTCCCGCTACCATGCCGGACGCAGCATGGATCTGTTGAAGCTGAAACGATTCGACGACGCGGAGGGAATCGTGATTGCTCACAATCCCGGCAAGGGAAGGCTCGCCGGCCTGATGGGAAGTGTCACGGTGCGAACGGCGCGGGGCATCAGCGTCAAAATCGGCAGCGGCTTTTCCGACGACGAGCGCAAGAATCCGCCGCCCATCGGCGCCACCATCACCTTCAAACACCAAGGGTTTACAGGATCGGGCAAGCCGCGATTTCCGGTTTTCTGGCGTGTTCGCAGCGATGAACCACCTCGGAACAGATGAGAGGTTCTGTTCGCGGCGGACCGGAGCCACTCGGATTGCGCCGGTTAGTATTGCACCGGGTTTGTTGGGTGGCTACGAACAGCTGCCGGAACCTTTGTCGATCATATGGAAGAGAGTGCCCGGAAGTGGGTTCACGTGCTGTCAAGAAGCTGATCTGACTGCAGGCGGGAACTTGACCAAACGTATCGATTTTATTTTCGTGTGGAATTCGTCAATGCTTGGCGCCGTGTCCATTGACACCGAGGTTGACGACGCCTGCACGGTGGGTTGCCAGCCCGCTAACCGCGTGGCTGGGGAGGACGACGCCACGCTTTGGCCATCGGACCATGCCGGCGTCGGCGGGGTGCCGTACGGCTCACCTACTCACTTGTCCATCCAGACGTTCCACAGAACCGGCGCGGGGAATTTCAGCACGCCCTTGACGTGCTCGCGGTAGGCCCGATAGGTGACGTTTTCGCCCAAGGGTACGTAGGGGACTTCATCCATGGCGAGCCGTTGGATGTCGGCACTCAGGGACTGCCGCTCGGCCTCGTCCGTGGTTTTCGCCCAGGCGGCGCGCAGCTCCTCCATGCCGGGGCTGCAATACCAACCGAACCAGGCGGCGGCGCAACCGCCGCGCACGCCTTGGTTGACCGCCGGGGTGAACAGGTCGGCGAAAATCCAGCCAGTGTGAAAGAGATTCCAGCCGCCCTCCTGCACCGGCTTCTTGTCGGCCCGGCGCGCCACCACGGTGCTCCAGTCCATGGCCTGCAATTCCACGTTGAGGCCGATCTTCTTCAGCAACTGCGCGGTCACCAGCGCAGCGTAGTGGTTCGTGGCGATGTCGGTGGCGTCCATCAACACCACCGGCCGGCCGTCGTATCCTGCCTCCTGCAACAACTGCTTGGCCTTGTCGAAGTCTTGCTGCCTCAGCGGATTCGAACCGGCATCGGAGCCGTACGGCCCGTCGCACATGAAAAAGGCCGGGCAGGTCTTCCAGAAACGCTCGGCGCCATAGGCGGCGCGCATGTAGAGCTCCTGATCCACCATCCACATCAGCGCCTGGCGCGCCTTCTTGTTGTCGAACGGCGGGTGCAGGTGATTGGGGCGCAGCCAGGCCTGGGCGCCGAACAGGTCGGCGATCTCTACGTTGATGCCGGGCGCGCCCTCGAGGGAGGGCACAAAGTCGGGGGGCGCGGACTCCCAGTAATCCACTTCTCCCTGCTGCAGCGCGGCGCTGGCGGTGACGGGGTCGGGAAGATACAGCCACTCGACGCGCTCGACGTATACCCGTTTGCCGCCGGCCGCAAAGCTCGGCGGCTCGTCGCGGGGTACGTAGGCATCGTTGCGACGGTACACCACCTTGTGGCCGGGGCGCCATTCATCCTGCACAAAGATGAACGGGCCGGAGCCGGTGGTGTCCCGAATCTGCTCGTCCGGCGGCGTGGCGGCGACCCGCGCCGGCATGATGAACGGCACGTTGCTGCTCGGCTTGGCCAGGGCGTCCAGCACCAGGCCGAAGGGCTCCTTCAGCGTCAGGCGGAAGGTCTTGGCGTCGAGCGCTTCGAGGCTGTCAGTGAACGCCATGAGCAGTTGTCCCTGACCGTCTTTCCGGCCCCAGCGTTGCAGCGAGGCGACGACGTCTTCGGACGTGACCGGCTGGTCGTCGTGCCACAGGAGGCCGTCGCGCAGCGTGAAGGTGTACAGCAGGGCGTCGTCGCTCACCTCCCAAGTATCCACCATCTGCGGGCGGATGTTCAGGTTCTCGTCCAAGGCGAACAGCACGTCGTAGATCATGTAACCGTGGTTGCGGGAGATGTAGGCGGTGGTCCAGATGGGATCGATAATCTTCAGGTCGGCATGCGGGATGAATTTGAGCGTGCCGCCCGGTTTGGGGTCGTCAGCCAAGGCTCCGGGGAGCGGGCCGGCACAGAAGCAGGCGAGCAGGGTAACGGCGAGGACAGCGTGCCATTGGCTGCGAATTTGTTTCAAGGCGGATTTCCTTTCTTCGTGCGGCGCCGGTGCCCGGCGCACGTTACGGTCGTTCGGCCTTACCGCGGATACCAGCCCATGCCGTCGAACAGGCCGCGGATGTAGGAAATCTGCCCGCCGTGGGAAATGTTGTCCCACGTTATCTGCCCCAGGGCCTGGGCGACGCTGCGCGGCTCGGGCATCGGCGGGATGACGCGGCGGACTGCCAGCTCGGCCTCGCTGAGCCCGGAAATGCGGGCACGCGCCGCTTCCTTCGCCGCCTCGTAATACCCCACCTGGATGTCTCTGCCCGGCGGCACCCAAGCGGCAACCTTGTCGGCGCTCCAGCCGGCGCCGCGTTCCTCCGGCTCGTTGCTCATGCCGTACTTCTCGCACCAGCCGTCGCGCCGCCACAGCGGCGTCTCGGAGCCAACCCGCTCATGGACGAACGAATCGACCACCCGGTTCATGTGCCACAGGGTCCAGGCGATGGAGTTGCACTGCGGCTGCGGCTGGCGCGCCAGTGCCGCGTCATCGAGATCCGCCAGGGTGGCATCCACCATACGCCAGTTCCACTCCAGGGCGGCCAGTATTCCGTCTGCCGAAGACATGATGGTCTCCTCTCATCAAAAAAAGCTCAGGCGCCGCCGGCCTGCGGTTCCTGCGGTTGCTCGACACGCATGATCTGCACGGAAAGCAGCGAGATCAGACAGTAGGCGGTGAAGTAGTAAAAACCTTCGTGCAACTCGGCGTCGAGCGCGTCGGTGGCCTTGGCCGACAGATAGGCGATGTAGACGCCCACCACGAACACGTCGGCCATGGCCCACTTGCTGATACCGCGTACGAAGGCGAAGATGCGGTAGCGCAGCGGCACGGTCGGCTTGAGCATTCCCACCACGGCCAACAGCACGGCTTTGATGAAGGGCACCAGGACGCTGAATAAGAGGATCATCCCGGCAACCAAGTCGTTGCCGGACTCATGCAGGTCCTTCGCGGTTTGCAGGATGCTGCGGGTTTCCGCGAACACCTGGCGGCCCATCATGTTGGCGCTGAGGGTGATGATCGGCTGGATGAGGCCCGGCACGACGGCCACGAGCGAGATCACGACGAGAACCACGGCGATGATGTTTCTGCGCGTCATGGCGGAAGCTCCCTGCTATCGGTTGCGCCGGTGCCTGGCACGCAGCGTTTAGTCAAGGACGTTGCGGAAGGCGCGAATGGCGTCCATGTGTTCCTGCGGCGTCTTGAAACCGGCACGCATGGTGTCGATGGCCACGTGGGTGGCGCCGAGACCCCGCCATGCCTCAACGCGCTGGCGCCACACGTCTTGGCTGAGGTCCAGGATGCTGATCCAGGGGTCGATGCCGAAGCTCTGCGGGTCGCGGCCGGCGTCGCTCAGGTAACCCTTCAGACGCTCAACGTGCCCGCGCATCTCGTCATCCGGCAGACGCCCGGCCGGCATCCAGCCGTCGCCGAGACGCGCGGCGCGTTTCAGAACCGGCTCGGCAACGCCGCCAAACCAGATCGGGATGGGCCGTTGGACGGGCAGGGGAAGGATGCCAGCGTTGTCGATGTTGTGATCGTCGGTCTGGTGTGTCACCAGCGGCTGCGTCCACAGCTTGCGCAGCACCTCGATCTGCTCCTCGACCTGCCGCCCGCGGGTGCGGAAGTTTTTGCCGAGGGCGTCGTACTCCACGTAGTTCCAGCCGATGCCGATGCCAAGCCGCAGCCGTCCGCCGCTCAGCACGTCAACGGCCGCCGTCTGCTTGGCTACCAGCGCGGTCTGGCGCTGCGGCAGGATGAGAATGCCGGTGACGAGTTCCAGCTTGGTGGTGACGGCGGCGAGGAAGCCGAAGAGCACCATGGGTTCGTGGAAGGGGTGGGCGTCGGTATAAGGGCCGGTAAGCCGGGGCTGGCGGTCCGGATGGGCGCCGAGCACGTGGTCGTAGACGAGTAGATAGTCGTACCCCAGTCCCTCGGCAGTCTGGGCGTAATCCTTGATGGCCTGCGGATCGTTGCCGTACTCCGTTTGCGGAAATACCACGCCGTATTTCATGCCTTGCCTGCTCCTTGCGGTGGTTGGGTCGTCACGGCGCCAGCGCGGGCGAACCGGCGGGTCCCGGAGGCCGTGCAGGGCATCGGGGGGCGGAACGCCGTCAAGATAGAGGAGAAGCAGCGGTGGGTCAACCGCCGGCGGGCCGCTGTGCTATCCTACGCGCCACCTGCGGCGCCCTCGCCGGAGCAGGGGAGGGAATGGCCGCACGACCCTGAACAGTCGGTTTGACAAAGGAAAGACACCATGGCCGAGAGTGAACTGTACCGCAAGGGCATCGCGCTGCGCAGCGAGTTGATGGGCGAGGCGTTCGCGGCCAGCATGAACAGCACCACCTACAGCGACCCGATCATGCAGAAATTCCGCGACCTCGCCGCCGAGACCGTTTTCGGCGCCCTGTGGACCCGCCCGGGGCTGGACCTGAAAACCCGCGCCCTGGTGTGTGTGGTGTCGGACGTCGCCACCGGACGCGACCCGGAATTGGCGCTGCACCTGCGCATGGCGCTGCGCCAGGGCTGGAGCGAAGACGAACTGGTCGAGGTGCTGATCCACATGTCCGGCTACGTCGGCCTGCCGTTGGTCCGCGAATCGCTGCTGACGGCGAGCAAGGTGTTCAAGGACGTTCGCGACGGCAGCTGATCCCCCTACAGCGTGACTGTTCGCCCGCTGCGCGCCGACTCGCGAATGGCGTCGATCACCCGCTGGCAGCGCAGGCCATCCGCGAAGTTCGGGGTCGGTGAGCAGCCTTCGCGAATGCCGCGCTGAAACTCGCGCAGTAAACGCCGCGAGGAGCCGATACGCCAGTCGGGTTCGTCCAACGGCGCAATGTCCGCCGGACGCTGGAGCGGTTGTAGATCGTCGCTGCCGGCGGGCACGCCGCACACCTCGCCGTCAAACATCATCGTTTCCCGACACGCCGTCACCAGCATGCCGCCGGAGCCCGCCAGGGTGGCGCGCATGCCCTGCCCGAAGGCCGCCGCCCACGATTGCGTCAGCACCACCACGCCGCCCTGCGCCATGCCGAACGTGGCAGTGAAAAAGTCGTCGGCGTCAGCCTGCACCGGCCCGCCCGAGGTGGGGCCGCGGCGCTGCGGCACGAACGTCTCGGTGCGCGCGCTGACGCTGCTGATGTCCCCCAGCCACTGGTGCAGGCCGTCGATGTAGTGGGAGCCGTGCTCGTTCAGCACGCCGCCGCCCATGGACGCCTGACTGCGCCAATTCAACTCCCGCTCAGCCAGCGGCGGCGCCCAGTACAGCTCCACCGTGCCGTGGCGCAGGCGGCCTACGTAGCCATCCGCCAGGAGCCGTTGCATGTGCAGGCGCTGCGGCGTGAATCGAAATTCAAAGTTGATCATCGCCGTGACGCCGGCGGATTCGGCCGCCGTCACCATCGCCTCGGCTTGGTCGGCGCGCATGGCCATGGGTTTTTCGCACAGCACGTGCTTGCCGGCTGCTAACGCTTCCAGACAGATGTCGTGGTGCGTCGGCGTTGGCGTGACGATCGTCACGGCGTCGATGTCAGGGCGATTGATCAGCGCCGAGGCGTCGTTGGTGGCGAACGGGATGCCCAGTTCGGCGGCCTGGTTCGAGGCGCGCTCGGCGTTGCGGCTCCACAGCGCCGCGACGTGCCAGCCCTCGGCGCGCAGGGCCGGCACCGAGATGCGCGTGCCCCAGCCGGTGCCGAGCACGCCGATGCGCAGGCCGTGTTGCTCCGTCATGTGCGAGTCCTCTGCTGTGCGCCGGCCTACTCGTCTTCTTCGCTGTACGAATGCCCGGCAAACGCGGCTTTGACCTGCGCCGCATTTTTGGCTTTGCGCAGCGCCGTGATGCGCACGTCCTCGTCCTTGAGCAGTGCCTTGACGTTCTTCAGCACCGGCTCAATTTTATCGGCAGGAAACTTGCAGGCGCCGTTTTCGTCCATGTGCACCATTTCGCCCGGCGATACGTCCATGCCGCCGATGTTCACCGGCACGTTGACCGCATGCACCGCCATGTCGCCATGGCCCGCCGAGGCGCCGCTAAGCAGGTACTGGAACTTCATGGCGCGGATGGCATCAATGTCGCGCGACGGGCCGTTGGAAAGCATGCCCACACAGCCGACCGACTGCATCGCCGTGACCATGATCTCGCCCGCCAGACCTACCTTGCCGGCGATCTCGGGCGGGTACTTCTGCTGCAGAACGAGAACGGTCGGCTGCGGGGAGGCGTCCAGGGCGTCGATAACGTCGAGGAACGACAGGCGGGAGAAATTGGGATCGGGCATGCCGTAAATACAGGTGACCGCGTAGCCCACCTTGGCGCCGAGCTCAGGATACATGCAGCGGATGGAATCGTCGGTGTACCAGTTCTCGGTCCACGGGTTGTAGAGGCCGAGACAGAGGTCGTTTTTCGGGTAGGTCGCCACCACATTGGTGATTGACGGCGTATCGATCTTGCTCAGTTCGGTCAGCATTTTCTGCGTGGTCATCTTCGCCATGGGTCAGCTCTCCTAGATGGAAGGAACGAACGGTTGAAGGGCCACAGTATACCGCATACTACGCCTGCGTTTTGATCCGGCGCCGGAAGGGCAGGGACAACCGCAATGGCGTTCGCTGTTGACTTGAAATTGAGAGTGACTATCATTATTGGAAACGCAACCCGCCGCCCCAATCCGGTCCGCAGGAGAACCTAACCATGCCAACACGTTCCCTGGCTTCCGTTTCTTGCTTGCTGTTCTTGCTGGCCGGGCTGGCGCCCAGTCCGCCGGTGGAAGGCGCCGACCTCGCCACCGTGCAGCAGGTGGTGGCGCATTATGCCGACATCGTGCACGCTGGCTACGAGGATTCTTATCGGCGGGCGGTCGCCTTGCAGAGCGCCTTGCAAACGTTGACCGACCGGCCGAGTGCCGCCTCACTGGAAGCCGCCAAGAACGCCTGGAAGCGGGCGCGCATCCCGTACGGCCAGACCGAAGCGTTCAGATTCTACGGCGGGCCCATCGACGACGCTGACGGGCCGGAGGGCCAGCTTAACGCCTGGCCGATGGACGAGAGCTACGTCGACTACGTGCAGGGCAACCCGTGCGCCGGCATCATCAATGATCCTGACGCGCCGATTACGCAGGAACACCTTCTCGCGCTCAACGAGCAGGGCGGTGAAGAAAACATCAGCCTCGGCTACCACGCCATCGAATTTCTGCTGTGGGGGCAGGACCTGAGCGCCGATGGACCCGGCGCCCGTCCAGTTTCCGACTATGTGGAAGCGCCGCGGCGCGTGCAGTTCCTGCATACCGCGGCGTCACAATTGGTCGATGATCTGCAGACTCTGGTTGAAGAATGGGCGCCGCGTCAAAACGGCAATTACCGCGCGACATTTCTGGCCCAGGGGCCGAATGAAGCCTTGCGCCAGATTCTGGTCGGCATCGGCACCTTGAGCCGCAGCGAGCTGGCCGGCGAGCGCATGGCGGTGGCCCTGGAATCGCATGATCAGGAAGACGAGCATTCCTGCTTCAGCGACAATACCCACGTCGATATCGTCCGCAACGCCCAGGGCATTCAGAACGTCATCAAGGGCCGTTACGTGCGCAGCAACGGCACGGTGCTAAGCGGGCCGGGCATCCTGGCGCTGCTGCAAGACGGCCGCAAAGCCGAACTGCACCGCCAGATGCGCAACGCCACGGCTGCGGTGCACGCCATCCAGCCGCCGTTCGACCGCGAGATCGTGACGCCGATAGGCCGTCAACGGGTGCAGGCGGCGATCCACGCCCTGCGGGCTCAGGCTGAAGCGATCGTCAACGCCGCCGCCGCTCTCGGCATTGCGAACCTGCAGGTTGTGTTGCTCGACTGACGGGAACTTCCTTATGAAAATGGCTTGTCCGGCAACCCCCGAGCGGCATTCCGGGCGTGACCCGGAATCCAGGGCTCCAGGATCGAGTCCGGGCCAGGCTCTTGCCCCTCGACAAACGTGGACTCCCGCTTTCACGGGAGCGACGGTTTGGGGAGGTCATTTCATTGCCGTGTGGTGCCTTCTCGCCATGGTCGTCCTGATGGGCGGAGTCTCTGCTCAAGGAGCATCGGAGGCACTGTCCGGCGGCGCGGCGACCGTGTTCGCCACCACGCGGCAGGCGTTTGGCCAGCCGCTTCCCCACTTGACCCCGGACCAGGAAACGCAATTCTTCGTCGGCAATTCCTTCTTCAACCGCAATTGGGTCAGCGCGCCGTCGTCCACCACGGCGCGCGACGGCCTCGGACCCTTGTTCAACGCCCGTTCGTGCTCTGCCTGCCACTTGCACGACGGGCGCGGCCAGCCGCCGGAGCCCGGCAAAGACATGCTGTCGATGCTCGTACGGCTCAGCATTCCGGGCCGCGACGTGCAGCAGGGGGTTGTGCCCGAACCGACCTACGGCGACCAGTTGAATGGCCTGGCCGTGCACGGCGTGCCGCCCGAGGGTAGGGCGGTGATAACTTATGAAGAATATGCCGGCACGTATGGCGACGGCGAATCCTACAGTCTGAGGAGACCGACGTACACTTTCACCGATCTGAAGTACGGCCCCATGCACCCGGACACCCTGCTGTCGCCCCGAGTCGCCCCTGCCATCGTCGGACTCGGGTTGCTGGAAGCGGTGCCCGCGGAGGCGCTGCTAGCGCTGGCCGATCCTGACGACGCCGATGGCGACGGTATTTCCGGGCGACCCAATCGGGTCTGGGACAAAGCCCGACAGCAGACGGTGCTTGGCCGATTTGGCTGGAAGGCCAATCAGCCCAACGTGGCCCAGCAGGCGGCTGGCGCATTCCTCGGTGACATCGGCATTACATCGTCCTTTTTCCCCGATGACAACTGCCCCCCCAACGCGCTGGCATGCCGGCAAGCACTGAACGGCGGCAGCCCCGAATTGTCCGCCGACCTGCTTGGACACGTAATCTTCTACAACCGTACCCTGGCGGTGCCGGCCCGCCGCGACCCGCACAACCCGGAGGTGGGGCGCGGCAGGCAACTGTTCGACGCGGCGCGGTGCAGCGCCTGTCACACATCCACCTTACACACCGACGCGGTGCCCGGCCTGCCGGACCTGTCGCGGCAAGTGATCCACCCCTACACCGACCTGCTGCTGCACGACATGGGCGCCGCCCTGGCCGACGGCCGGCCGGATTTCGAAGCCACGGGCTCCGAATGGCGCACGCCGCCCCTGTGGGGCATCGGGCTCGTGCAGACGGTCAACCGCCACACCTACTTCCTGCACGATGGTCGCGCCCGCAATCTGGCCGAGGCCATCCTCTGGCACGGCGGCGAGGCCGAGGACTCCAAGGCGTATTTCCGCCGCCTGCCGAGTGCCGACCGCGAAGCCATACTCCAGTTTCTCCGCTCCCTTTAATTCCTCCCCTTTTGCTCACCGCCAGCCACCTGCGGAACTGCGTAGCGACTTGACAGCGCAAGAGAAAACGCGATACTAAAGCACTCACCAAAGGCAACTGGGCGGGCACGACAGGTCAGGCGCGAGAGCGTCTTATGGAGGCGAGTCATGGCACACGAAGCAGCGCAGCAACGGGGTGAAACGGCCCCCGGTCGGATGCGGCGGCGGGATTTCCTGGCGCACACGGGTAAAGCGGGAGCGGCCTTGGCGGCCGTCGCTGGCACGAACTGGCTGACCGGTCAGGCACCGGCCTTTGGGCAGGAACGAACCCTGCACGTCCTGGAGTGGAGCAGTTTCGTCGCCCCGGCTGACGTCGAGCGCGACCGCCAGGCGGCGGAATTCGGCAAACAGGCGGGTGTCAAGGTGACGATTGAGCACATCAATGCCAACGACCTGCCGGCCAGGGCGACGGCGGCCATCGAGGGCGGCACCGGCCCCGACATTCTGCAGCTCCTTTCCAACTACCCGCTGCTTTACTCGGCGGGCCTTGACGATCACAACGACCTTATCACCGAGCTCGGCGGCGACGAGATATACCAGTTCATCCGCGAAGCTGTGCGTGATGAGAACGGCGTGCATCGCGGCGTGCCTAACTTCTTCGGTGGCGGTGCCAACGTCTACCGCAAGGACATTTTCGAGGAAGTCGGTATCGCCGAGCCGCCTGATACCTGGGACGAGTACCTGGAAGCCGGCAAAAAGCTGAAACACTTCGGCATGCCGGTCGGCCAAAGCCTCGGCCACACCTTCGGTGATGCACCCGGCTTCGCCTACACCCTGTTGTGGTGCTTCGGCGGCAAAGAAGTGGACGAAGATGGGCGGGTGGCTCTGAACAGCAAGGAGACGGCCAACGCGGTGGATTTCCTCAAGGAATTCTGGTCCGCCGCCTGCGACGAGGGCGGCCTGGCCTGGGACGACACCAGCAACAATCGCGCCTTCCTGGCCGAAACCATCGCCTGCACCCTGAACGGCGCCAGCATCTATTTCGTAGCCCGCAACGATCCCCGCAAAGTCGCCCCTGGCTTCGCCGACCGGTTGGGGCACTTCCTGATTCCCAAGGGCCCGAACGGACGCTATCACGGCGTCGGACCGTTCTCCAACTGCATCACGCGCTACTCGTCGAACAAGGAGGCAGCGCGCGACTACATCCGCTTCGTTCACCAGGACGACAATTTCGAGAAGTTCCTGCTGGTCAACAAGGGCTACATCAACGGCCCGCTGCCGAAGTGGCAGGAACATCCCATGTGGGTGGAAGACCCGGCCGTCACCATCTACCGCGAGTTGCCGCAATACGGCCGCAACCTCGGGTACGCCGGGCCGTATAACCGCCACTCATCGGAGGCGTTCGCCAAGTACATCATCGTCGACCTGTTCGCCAAGGCGGTCCGGGGCGATTCGACCCAGAGCGTCATCGCTTCGGCGGAGAAGGAATTGAAGAACATCTACGAAGGGTAGTTCGCCGATGCGCCCGCCAGGTCCGAACACGGCGGGCGCACCCTCTCCATGCAGGAACATCCGTTGAAATCCACCTCGCAATCCGTCCCAACCGCAACATCCGATACCCTGGAAGCCGGAGCGCGCCTGTCGTTTGGCAAGCGCGTTGGCCTGTGGCTGGAGAACGAGGCCGTGCTCGGCTACGTGCTCATGGTGCCGGCCCTGCTGCTGATCGTCGTGTTCATCGCCTACCCGTTCTCTTTGGGTGTGTGGATGTCGCTGACCGACAAGTTGGTCGGCACGCCGGGCAAGTTCGTCGGCCTGGCCAACTTCGCCAAGCTCCTGAGGAGCGACATCTTTCACCAGGCGGCCTGGAACACGGTCGTCTTCACCGTTGCCGCTACGGTCATCAAGATGGTGTTAGGCATGTGGCTCGCCATCCTGCTGAACCGCAAGTTCCGACTGGCGCGCTTCACCCGCGCCACCGTGCTGCTGCCGTTCATCGTTCCCACCGTTCTCAGCGGCCTGGCGTGGCTGTGGATGTTCGACGCCACCTTCAGCGTTTTCAACTGGACGCTCAGGTGGATGTGGCAGATGGAGATCAGCGTATTCGGCATCGCGCTGAAGGAGAACTGGGGCTATTTCAGAGGGCCGCTGTGGCTGGGGAGTCCGGCGCTGGCAATGTTCTCGATCATCCTGGTGAACGCCTGGCGCGGCCTGCCGTTCTTCGCCATCATGTTCCTGGCGGGCCTGCAGACGGTGCCGCAGGAACTGTATGACGCCGGCAACATCGACGGCACCAACGAGTTGCAGAAGTTCTGGCACATCACCCTGCCGCTCGTCAAACCCATCGCCGTGGTGGTCACGGTGTTTTCGTTCGTGGTGACGTTCTCGGATTTTCAGGTGGTGTACATCCTCACCCGCGGCGGGCCGCACAACAGCACCCACCTGCTCGCCACCCTGGCCTACCAGCTCGGCATGACCTCCGGCAATCTCGGCGAGGGCGCGGCCGCGGCGCTGTTCATGTTCCCCATTCTCGGGCTGGTCATCCTGTGGCAGCTTTTCTACCTGCGGCGCGAGGGAAGCGACTAGCCGCGCGGTCATCCCGGAGAGGCGGTTCCATTCATGCAAGCGTATGTTGGCGAGACTTTACTGAAACGGCTGATCGTCTTCTACATCCCACTGTTTCTGTTCGTGGCGGCGATGTTGTTCCCCTTTTACTGGATGTTCATCACCTCGATCAAGTCGGATTTCGAGCTGTACAACGTGCGGCGCTCGCCGTTCATCGTGTCGCAGGCCACCCTGGAGCACTGGTTCTATCTGTTCAAGGAAACCATGTTCGTGCGCTGGGCCTGGAACACCTTGTGGATCGCTACGGCGTCCACCGCCATCTCGCTGTTCGCCGGCGTGCTGGCCGGCTATTCGCTGTCGCGCCTGCGCTTTCCGGGCTCGGCGACCTTCGGCATCTCGATTTTCATCACCTACCTGGTGCCGCCCACCCTGCTGTTCATCCCGCTGGCCTCGGTGATCGCCAACCTGCGGCTGCTGGACTCGCCCTGGGCGCTGATTCTGACCTACCCCACCATCCTGGTACCGTTTTCCGCCTGGCTGCTGATGGGGTACTTCAAGACCATCCCGCGCGAGCTTGAGGAGTGCGCCCGTATCGACGGGGCGACACGCCTGCAGGCCATGACGAAAATCGTCCTGCCGCTCAGCATGCCGGGCATTCTCTCCGCCGGCATCTTCTCGTTTACGCTGTCGTGGAACGAGTTTCTGTACGCCCTGGTGTTCGTCTCCTCACCGCAGCAGAAGACCATCCCGGTCGGCGTGGTAAGCGAGCTGATGAAAGGCGACGTGTTCTTCTGGGGCTCGCTGATGGCCGGGGCGTTGTTGGGTTCGATCCCGGTGGCCTTCGTCTATTCATTTTTCGTCGAAAATTACGTCTCCGGCATGACCGGCGCGGTGAAGGGCTGAGGCAGCGTTTACGGGGTGTCTTTGTCGGCGCTGGGAAAGAAAACCGGCTGGCCGTCGATGCGATACGCCGCAATGGCTCCTTGCCCGTCCGGCGACAGCAACCAGTCGATGAACGTTTGGCCGTCCGCCGTCTTGACGTGCGGGTGGCGCTGCGGGTTCACCAATATGACGCCATAGGGGTTGAACAGGCGCCGGTCGCCCTCCACCAGAACCACCAAATCGCCTCTATTGTTGAAATTGAGCCAGCTGCCGCGGTCAGTGAGGGTGTAGGCGTCCATGCCGCTGGCGATGTTAAGCGTTGTCCCCATACCGGCGCCGCTCTCGCGGTACCAAGTGCCGCTGGCCGCTGCCACATCGCTTGCCGCCGCTTGCCAAAGACTCAATTCCCGCTTGTGCGTACCGCTGTCGTCGCCGCGTGAGACGAACACCGCCTGTCGAGCGGCGATCCGCATCAAACCGTCAATAACGTCGGCCAAGCCGCCAATACCCGCCGGATCGTGCCGCGGGCCCACCAGCACGAAATCGTTAAACATCACGTCATGGCGCTTGACCCCGAAGCCATCGGCCACGAATTGCTCTTCGGACGGCTGGTGATGGACGAATAGCACATCGGCATCGCCCCGTTCTGCCATGCGGACAGCCTGGCCGGTTCCCACCGCCACGACGCGCACGGCAATGCCGGCAGCGCGCTCGAACAACGGCAAGATGGCCTGGAAAAGGCCGGAATTCTCGGTGGAGGTGGTCGAGGCGACAGTGATGAAGCGTTCCGCGGCAGCGGCGGGGCCATTTGGGTGTAAGAACAGGAGAGTGACGATCAGGCAGATGATCAGGCGGAGAAACATGGGGCGTTTTCTCAATTGTTATAGAAGGCGGACCATTCAGCGGGTGGCCAGCGCTGCCGCCGCCGCAAGAGCAACCGCGGCAAGTAACGACGCAGCCAGATAGCTGCCCAGCGAATCGTGTAGCACGCCGGCCAGAGTCGGGCCTACCATCTGCCCCAGCCCAAAGGCGGCGGTCATCAGGGCCAGGTTGCGGCGCGGGTCGCGGCTGGACAGGCGGCGGATATGCACGAGACCGAGCGCGGTCAGTCCTACGAAGGTCCCGCCCAGAAGGCCGGCCGCCAGAAGCAGGTGCCCAATGTCACCCCCCAACACGCTTAGCGCCACGCCTCCCGCCTCAACCAGGCAGGCAATCGCAAAGACACGCTCGTTGCCCCAACGACGGCCGGCCCAACACCAAAGTGGGACCGACGGAGCCGCCGTTAGTCCGACGCAAAGCCACACCAAGTTTTCAGCCGGCTGCAATACCGGATCGGCCCGCACCATGTCGGAGACGAACGTGGCGGTGATGACGTAGCCGAAACCGAACAGACCGTAGGCGAGAATGAATCGGCGAAGGCCGTGTTCCTCCTTATCGGCCCCAGCACCTATCGCCGCTGTCACAGGAGTCGGAGGGGTTCGCAACAGCACCCCGACCAGGATCGACAAGGCGAGGGAAAGGGCACCGCAGAGCAGCCACGGGCCTTGCCAATCGCCACCTCCCGATGCAATCGCCGGTACCGTCAGGGCCGAGATCGCAATGCCGCAGCCGACCCCCGCATACATCACTGCTGCCCAACCGGCCCGTCCGGCGGCGGCGAGCCGGTCCATGACCAAGGAAGACGCAAGCACCATCACCAGCGCGCCGGCAGCACCGCCTGTAAAACGAAGAAGCAAGAACGGGCCCAGGCTTGTTGTCAGCGCCATGGCACCGGTGCTGAGCCCGCTCACCACCAGGGTGCCGAGCAGCCAGCGGCGTGGATCCCCCGGCAAGGCGCGCCATGCCATCGCGACGGCACCCAGCAGATATCCCAAGAAGTTGGCCGATGCAATCAGGCCAGCTTCCAATTTACTGAGCTCCAGGCCAACGGTCATGTAAGGCAGAATCGGCGTATAGACAAAGCGGCCGATTCCGATGGCGACCGCAAGCGACACAAGGCCGGCCAAGGCCAGAGCCGCCGGATGGCCAGGGAACTGCGGTTCCGTCGCCGGGTTGGATGCGGTAGGCAGTTGCATGCCTGGACCGTGTGGGTCATGCAGCCGAGACATCGAATCCACCGTTTTCATTTTGTTGACAAGTCAATAAGCTTACCGGTCGCAATGCCTCGCCTCCTCCCGGCATCGGTTCAACCCGTGCTTACCAAAGCAGGTTCCCGTCGAGAAACGCAGCCGCCTCGGCGCTGTGCGGCTGGGCAAAGAACGAGTCGGCCGGGCTGTGTTCCAGCAGCCGGCCGCGGTGCAGAAAGAGCACCTCGTCGGCCAGCCGGCGGGCTTGGCCGAGGTCGTGGGTCGTCATGATGAGTTTGGTGCCGGCGGCATGGAACTGCTTCAGCAGCGTTTCGACGGCCCGCGTAGCCGCCGGGTCGAGATGCGCCGTCGGTTCGTCGAGAAACAATACCTGCGGCTGCAGCGTCCAGGCGCGTACCAGGGCCAGGCGCTGCTGCTCGCCGCCCGACAGCACCCGCGCGGCGCGGGTGGCGACGTGGCTCAGGCCGCCCTGTCGCAGGGCTTCGGCCACCACGGCCTGCCGCTCCCGCCGTGGCACCCGGCGCAGTCGCAGGCCGAAATGGGCGTTCGCCGCCACCGAGCGGCGCAGCAGCACCGGGCGCTGAAACACCATGGCTTGTTGGCTTCGGGCGCGGATGGGATCGGCTTCGGCCCATTCGATAGTGCCTTCAGAGGGCGACAGCAGCCCGTGGCAAAGCCGCAGCAACAAGCTCTTGCCGGCGCCATTGGGTCCCAGGACAATCAGGCATGGCCCCGCATGGACCGTGAACGAGATGTGCTCAATCAGCCGCTTGCCGCCCGCGTCGAAGCAGATGTCGCGTACCCGCAGCGGCAAAATGCTGGCGGTATCGCCGGTACGTTGGCGTTCTGTATCGGACGCTGTCACGTCAGTCCTTCATCCGTAAAGGCGGCTGACGACGTCCCGCGCAACCAGGGCGGCGGCATTCACGGCCAGCGCCAGTAGCAGCAGGATCATGCCGAGCGCCAAGGCCAGAGCCAAATTGCCCTTGCTGGTTTCCAACGCGATAGTGGTCGTCATGACGCGCGTTACGTGATTGATGTTGCCGCCCACGATGATGACGGCGCCGACCTCGGCAATGGCCCGCCCGAAGCCGGCCATCACGGCGATTAACAGGCTCAAGCGGCCCTCCCACAGCAAAGTGGGGATGGCGCGCAAAGAGCCGACACCGAGGGACCGAAGTTGCTCGGCGTATTCGTCGTGCAGGTCGCTGACCGTCTGCTGCGTCAGGGCGGCGATGATGGGCGTCACCAGCAACCACTGGGCAATAATCATGGCCGTTGGGGTAAACAGCAACCCCAACGCGCCAAGGGGTCCGGCGCGCGACAGCAGCAGGTAGACGATCAACCCGATGACCACCGGCGGAATGCCGAGCAGCGCGTTGAGAAGCACCCGCACCGCCTGCCGGCCGGGAAAACGGCATGCCGCCACCGCCGCACCAAGCGGCAGTCCCACCATGGCGGCCAGAAGCACCGCCGACAGGCTCACCAACAGCGACAAGCCGACAATGGCCATCAGGTCGCCGTCGAAATTCACGAGCAGGGAAATAGCGGTCCGAAAGGCGTCCCGGAATTCGCTCATGGCTCACGTATCAGCAGGGATTGGGGGCGGCGGAATGTTCCCGCAACGCACGGGTGCTAAAGCTTACCACACGGATAGGAAAGGGCGGGTGAGTGGCGTTTCTGTGCTATTTTTTGTCTTTGTCCGCCAATCGTCGGGCTATAAAATGGAACGGATCATTTTTGCAATGGCAGCGGCGCCAATAATCAACCAAGGAAGGATTCAAGCAGTCATGGAACTGAACATGCGCGGGCAGGTGGCTCTGGTGACAGGGGCCAGCAAGGGAATCGGCAAGGCGATTGCCGAGGGTTTGGCGGCCGAGGGTGTCAATCTAGCCCTCTGCGCCCGGGGCGCGGATCTCTTGGAGGCCGTGGCCGAGGATTTGCATCAGCGCCACGACGTGCGGGTGCTGCCGGTGAGCGCCGACCTGAGCTCACTGGACGGCGTGCGCAGCCTGGTGCAGCAGACGGTCAGCCACTTCAGCACGCTTGATATTCTCGTCAACAACGCCGGCGCCATCCGCGCTGGCTCGCTGCTGGCCAAGCCGGACGAGGACTGGCAGACCGACTGGTCTTTGAAGGTGTTCGGCTACCTCCGGCTGATACGCGAAATTTTTCCCCTGATGCAGGCCAAGGGCAGCGGGCGTATCGTCAACATCATCGGCACCGCCGGCCGGCAGCCGAGCGCCGCCTACATCGCCGGGGGCGGGGCCAACGCGGCGCTGATGAACATGACCAAGGCGCTGGCCGAAGAAGGCGGGCCGCATGGCATCCTGGTGAATGCCATCAATCCCGGCCCCATCCGCACCGAGCGTTGGGACACTATCATGGCGACCATGGCCGCCGAGCGCGGCCAATCCCGGCAGGAAACCGAAACCGCCTGGATGCAGGGCTACCCCCTGCGGCGGCCCGGCGAGCCCGATGAAGTCGCCAGCCTCGCCGTTTTCCTCGCTTCGCCGCTGGCCTCCTATATGACCGGCACCATCACCCCGGTCGACGGCGGCGGCGTCCGCTGCATCTGACCGGCTCCTTATGCCGGCGGCGCCACTGACAGACCCCTGACTCGGTGGCGCTCAATAAACTGCCCCACCAACCCGCTCGCCTTTGCCTCCTCCACGAAGTCATGCAAGAACGCCGCGGCGGCCTCACGGCCCCGCGGCGTGCCGATGGCCTGCTGCACGGCGGTGAATTTGCCGTCGAGCAGGCGGGCGCCGGCCAGCTTCTCGACATCCGATATGAGCCGCGGCCGCAGGCCGGCCAAGGCGTCCAGCTTGTCGTTGACGAACAGATCGTAGGAGGCGTTCAGGCCGGCTACGCGCACCAGTTCGGCGTGCTGAATGTTGCGCGTCAGGTAAAGGTCATAGGCACTGCGGGCCGCTACCGCGATGCGCACACCGGGTTGGTCGACGTCGGATATTGCCTGTATTGGCGAACCCGCCGGCACCAGGTACGTGGCCTCGATCTCCACGTATGCAGCCGAAAACGCGATGTGCTCGGCGCGCGCCGGCTCAGCGCCGATCAGGCCGATATCCCAGACGCCGTTGGTTGCGTCGTCCGCGAGCTGCCCGGGCGTGTCGTAAGGCACGAACGCGATTTCGACGCCCAGGCGCTCCGCCACGGCACTCGCCATGTCCGGTGCCACGCCCTGCGGGGCACCGTCGTCCCGGCGTCCGGTAACGAGCAGAAAGTTGGCCATGTTGATGCCCGCCCGCAGCACGCCGGTTGGCGCCAGCTCGGAGCGCAATTGTTCGTTTGCCATGAGGACCCCTTCATAAGTTTTGATGAACGACTTCGGATCAACTGCGCATCAAATCCGACAGGTGGGCCTGTTCGACGTTCGTACCTCGATGCAGCATGATGATGTGTTCCGGTTCGGACGCAAACCAAGCAAACGATTTCCATGCCAAATCGCTGACGGAACCCTTGAACGCCGTATTGTCGCGGTCCGCAAAGGCCGTAACAAACGCCACTTGCTCTTCCCGGAATCCGGCCTCCGTGGCCAGAGCTAGCAACGCCGTCCGCCGCGATTTCGCGCGTTACATAATTCCGGTTTGGCGTTCCTTCCGGGAAAATGACCTGCAGTCGTTCGTGAATCTCAGAAACCGGCAAGATCCTCGGCAATGGCATCATCTCGGTTATCACATATTTCCCACTCGACGGCACAAGGCCGTTGTGCCGATACCCGTCAACCCGTGCGGCTATCACCAGGCAAGGGCGTAGGTCGGGCGGCGGGGGTCGGCGCCGGCGGCCAGGATACCGGTGTCGGGATCGCGCTGGGTGATGACCGCGCCAGTCCCGCAGGCGCCGACGCGGTTGATGGTGTGACCCCTGGCGGCCAGCGCCGCGGCGGTGGCGTCCGGGAAACCCGTTTCGAGGTTGAGGACGCCGGGGTGGTAGGCGCGCGGGTAGAACGAGTTGGGCATGCTCTGGGTTGAGAAGCGCGGCGCCTCCACGGCCTGCTGGGGGTCCATGCCGAAGACGAGCACGTTGAGCATCAACTGCAAATTGGCCTGCGCCTGATCGTCGCCGCCGGGGCAGCCAAAGGTCATGACAGGTTGGGCGTCCTTGCTGACGATGTAATTCACCAAGGTGGTGCGGGGGCGCTTGCCGGGCTGCAGGCCGTTAGGGTGATCGGGGTCGAGGAAAAACATCTCGCTGCGGGTGCTGAGCGTGCAGCCCAGCTCCGGCGCAAAAGCCGATTTGCGAAACACCCCGCCGCTCGGCGTCAGGCAAACCATGTTGCCGTCACCGTCGATCACGGCCAGATGTGTCGTGCCTTCTTCTGCCGCCTCGGGGACACCGGCTGCCGCTGGCTGCGGGCTTGTCGATACACCCGTTGCTCCGGAGGGCGTGCCGGGCGGGGGCAACTCTGGGCAAGCCCGCTCACCGATGCCTTGCAGGCGCTGCGCGGCATATGCCTCATCCAGCAGACCGTCGATCGGCACCGCCGCGAACTCGGGATCTCCGTAGTAGCACTCGCGGTCGGCGAAGGCCAGCTTCAGGGCTTCGGTGACGGTGTGCACGTAGGCAGGTGAATTGTGCCCCAGAGCAGGCAGGTCGAGGTGCCCAAGCATATTGAGCGTTTGCAGCAGAACGCCGGCCTGCGACCAGGTCGATTGCGTATGAATCGAGTGGCCGGCGAAGCGGATTTCGATGGGATTTTCAATACGCGCCTGGTAGGCGGCCAAATCGTCGCGCCGCAAAAGACCCCCGCAGCGTTCGGAAAACGCGGCGATGCGGCGGGCAATTTCCCCTTCGTAAAACACCGCTCGCGCCGCCTGCAGGCCGTCCCGCCGCGAGCCGTTGGCCTTCGCCTCGGCCTGCACCAGCAGGCGCAAGGTGGCGGCGAGTTGGGGCTGCACAAACCGTTCGCCGACCGCCGGCACCGAGCCTCCGGGGTAAAACACGTCCGTGCCGCCGGGTGGGTACAAGTCGAACTGGGCCCTGGTGTCCGGACTGCCCAGCAGGCGGTGCATGGTTTCGTACATCGGAAAACCCTGCTCGGCGTAGTCGATGGCCGGAGCCAGCACCTCCGCCAGGGTTTTGCTGCCGTAGGTTTCGAGCAGACGGAAGCACGCGGCCACCACGCCGGGCACGGTGAACGACAGGTGCGCCTGCGGCCCCGGCCCGGTGGGAATTTTCTCCAGCCCGCGGCTCCGAAACGTCTCAACGGTGGCAAGCTGCGGCGCCACACCCTGACCGCTCACCGCCGACAATTGCCCGCTGGCGGCGTGGAAAAACATGCCGACCCCCTCGGCAGCCAGCGAATAGGAGGCTGTGGGTTCGACGACTGCTGCCGTCAGGCAGGCGGCCACGGCGCCGTCGAAAGCGTTGCCGCCGGCCAGCAACTGGCGCATCGCCGCCATGGAGGTCAGATAGTGGCCGGTGGAAACGATGCCGTTACGGCCGCGAATCACCGGCCGGCCGGTGCTGTGGTCAACTTCGGTGTGCTCGCTCTGGTGATGGATTGCCATCCTGACCTCTCCTCCAGTTTGGCATCATGTTGAAAGTCCCCGGCGCGGCACCCATCTAGGCTATTGCCCTCGCAGTTCAGCGCGCCCCATGAAACTTGACACCCTGCCTGTGTTGGATTTGTTTCCAGTACCCTTATGCGTAGTTTATCAGACGGCAATCCCACCCGTTCAGTCCGTCCGGTTACCCGGCCGGTTCCAATGTCCAGGGCGATTGCCCCGGCGCAGCGGCGGCCACACACGCCATAGTGTCCTGCCCTCTATGCTTGAGCGAGTGACCGGACCACTATGCCGGCTATCCGCGCTGTGCGACCGGTTGTCGCCCATAACGAAATACTCGTCCACCGCGAGCGAAAATTCGGAGTCGTCCAAGCCCAGATACGGCGGCAGCCCGCGCAGGTAAGACTCTGTAAGTCTGTCGCCGTCAACAAGCAACATGCCCTCCGTGAATTCCACGCGCTCACCAGGCAATCCTACGACGCGCTTCACGTACCTTCCCTCGTCCGTTGCGACAACAACGATATCGCCCCGCTTCGGCGCTCGCGCTAGGTCTTCGCATGCGCTTACCAGTACATAGTCCCCCTGACGCAGTGTTGGCGCCATGCTCTGACCTCGTACCCTGTACAACAGAAATCTGGCAGACATGCCAAACCACCCCTTCATCGACCCCGTGCAGAGAGCCGCTAGAAGCGGCAACCCCTTGCACTGCACAAAAATGGCGTTTATTGTATCCCCTCACCAAGTTTCCAACTCCCCGAAAGGAAGGTTCAAATGAGCGTAAAATCGACTGTCGAGCGTCTATTCTCCATCCGAACAGCCAGCGCACACTGTGACATCCCCTGTGGAATCTACGATCCCATCTCCGCGAAAATTGCGGCACAGACCGTGCAGAAGATGATCCTCCGCATCCAGTCGCTGGAAGACACGGGCGACGTCGCATCCGCCAACACTCTCGGGCGCTATGTTACGGTCAAGGAAGAGCACGCGGAACTCTGCAAGCACGAGCTTCGCATCCTCTGGGCAGACTACGGCTGGCCCGGCGTCGACGCCAACGAAATCGCCGGCAAATTCAACGCCGCCCTCAAGCTCGCAGGCCAGTGCAAGCAGACCGTCAGCATGGAGAACGCCAAAGCGCTGGTCGCTGCCGTGGACGAAATTGCCACCATCTTCTGGTCCACCAAAGGTGTCGAGTACAGCGACCCGGTAGCCGAAGTTCGTTTCGGTGCCTAGTAGTCCAACACGATCGTATTGTTCCGGCATAGCGACTTCAGTCTATTGTGCGCATCCGCGGTCGTGAAACGCGGGTCTGCCCCCAACGGTGTTCTGGTCGCGACGGTTCTGCCAAGCGTCAACTTCGCACCGCAGGACCTCGCGCCCCGGAATGGGACGGTCCAGGCACTGCTGCGCAACCACCCCAATCTCTAGCCCCGCCGTGTTCAGCCAACTGTCGCGCTTGGGCGTGCGGTGAATCTCCAGCCGCTCAGCTAGACGCCGAGCCTCAGCCGCTCCGAGAGCCTGGTAAAGTGAGGCTGCATGGCGCGGGTTCAGGTCACGGGCGGGCTTCCGTTCTGCCCGTGACCCCCTTCATAGGCCTCATTCCTCACTCACGACCGACCGCCGTTACGGCTCCGGCGTCGCTTCACTCTGCGCCTCGACGATCAGCGCCTTAATGTTTCCCGCCGTCAGGCTTTTCAGGAAGGCCACCAGCGCCGCCTTTTCCGTATCGTTCAGACGCAGATCGCGCACCAGGCGGTCGATACCGAAGTGGCGGAAGCCGCCGTCGCCGTAGTATGCGACGATGTCTTCAAGCGTCTCGAAGGTGCCGTTGTGCATGTAGGGCGCCGTGAGCTCGATGTTGCGCAGGGAAGGCGTGCGGTACCGGAACATGTCGATAAATTCCTTGGTGACCTCCATGCGGCCCATGTCGGAAGGCGTTGCAACGGCGTCGGGATCGTGGACCGCGGTGTAGAGGGGCATGCCCCGGCGCGTTATCAGTTGTCCAGCGCCGATGTCTCGGGCCGGAATCCAGCCGATGCCGTCATCGTGGAACAGGTGGTCGGTGAACAGGGCGTCGCCTTCGTCGAGGGCGTGGCAGTTGACGCAGCCAGCCTTGCCAGTGAACAGGTCGAAACCTTGTTTGGCAATGGCGTCCAGGGCATTCTCCTGCCCGCCGTAGCGCCAGCGGTCAAAGGCGGAATCGGCGGCCAACAACGTGCGCTCGTAGGTAGAGATGGCATGCGCGACGGTTCGCGGGCTGGGACCCTCGCCGAATGCTTCCTCGAAAAGGCCGGCATAATCGGGCAACTGGCGGATGCGGTCGATCACCACATCCAGCGACGGGTTGGCCAATTCGTCTTCCACGGTGAAAGGCTCAAGAGCCTGTTTTTCGAGGCTGCTCTGCCGTCCGTCGCGGAAGAACGAACGCTGGTAAGCGACGTTCAGCAGGGTCGGGGCGTTGCGCCGCAGGATCATGCCGTCATGACCGACCGGCGTGGCGCTCTCGTTGATCGTGAAGCCCTCATGGGGCAGGTGGCACGAGCCGCATGACAGCTTGCCGCTATGGGATAGGCGTTCGTCGAAAAACAGCTTGCGGCCGAGGCTGATCTTGGCGGCAGTGGGCGGGTTGTCGTCGGGGACGGGCACCTCCGGCAAACCTAGCGGCGGATCGGCAATACGCGCCAGCGCTGCTTGCTCGTGCTGCGCTGCCGCATCGCCGTTCAGGGTCGTCGCTTCATCTGCCGAAAGGGACGGCACAGTCAGCAGCGCCACCGCCAGCAACGCTGCAACGGCCTGCCGTCGCGTTTTGAATAGTGTATGGATCATGTCGTCCTCTCCCGCCCAGGTCGTTGTGGTTACGTGGGTTAAGTGCCGGCAAAACACGATTCGACCTACGAGCGGCACACTTTACGTGATGGCCCTTGGCACTGCAAGCACGGCGCCGCGCAATTGTGGGGTGTCCCTTTGTATGGCAAGATGCAGCCGCCGGAAAGCACAAAGCGGCATGTGAACAAGCATCATTTGGGGAGCCCATGGACAACATTCGGGCAGTGGCCTTCGACCTCTTCAACACCCTCATCACGGTGGACATGCCGAGCCGCTATTCATCCATCGACCGGCTGCTCGACAGTCTGAAGGCGCAAGGGGTTGCCGTGCATGCCGATGACTTCATGCCGGTGTACCGCGACGTGGCCCGGCAATTCGTCAGCGAGGCGGAGCGCCTGGGCGAGGAAACCCATAATGGCTTGTGGGTCAGCACCGCGTTGCAACAGATGGGCATCGATATTCCGCCGCAGGATCCGCGCGTGGGCGAGGCCGTGGAAGCGTATTTCTCGGCATTTGTCGATAACGCCCGACCGCTCCCCGGCACCGCTGACATGCTGGCCGCTCTCAAGCCGCGCTACCGCCTCGGCTTGCTATCCAATCTGACCCACGGCCCGGCGGCGCGGCAGATCCTCGACCACCTGGGCCTGTCGTCGTATTTCGAGGTTCTGCTGGTCTCCGGGGATCTGGGTTACCGTAAGCCGCATCCGCAGGTTTTTCAGAGTTTGATCGACGCTCTGGAGGTGCCGGCGTCGTCGATTCTTTTTGTTGGGGACGACCCGCGGGCCGACGTCCAGGGCTCCCTGCTGGCGGGCATGCGGCCGGTGCAGACGGTCTACGCCCAGCGGCAACGGGACGCTGCCGCTTTGATGACACCGCCCTCTGATTTATCGGTGCCTGTCATTACGTCCTGGCAAGATCTGCTAACGCTCTTGGACGCATCTTGAAGGTAAAGAGGTACAAAACACATGCGGAATATCTGCGTGTTTTGCGGTTCGCAGAGCGGCACCGACGCCCGCTACCGGCAAACGGCCATCGAACTGGGCAGCTTGCTGGCGCAACGCGGTCACGGCTTGGTGTACGGCGGCGGGCACGTCGGCCTGATGGGGACTATCGCGGATGCCGCTCTGGGGGCGGGCGGCGCCGTGACCGGCGTTATTCCCAAGCCGATGACGGATCGGGAACTGGCTCACGAGACGGTGACGAAGCTGTACGTCGTGTCTAGCATGCATGAGCGCAAGGGCCTCATGGCGTCGCTGTCAGACGCCTTTATCGCCTTGCCGGGTGGCTACGGCACGCTTGAAGAATTGTTCGAAGTCATCGCTTGGGCGCAACTCGGCATCCACCGCAAACCGATCGGCCTGCTGAACGTGGCGGGCTATTTCGATGCGTTGATATCGTTCGTCGATCACACGATTGCGGAAGGCTTCGTCAAATCCAAATACCGGGGCCTGTTCGTAACCGCCCAACAACCCCTCACGCTCCTTGATGCGCTGCAGCGGCACCAAATGCCGCCGACGCGGCGCTGGCTCACCGAGGAAGAAACATAGGCGTCCTCACGCCGCGCCGATCCAATCCAGCAAACACGCATCCATCCAGCGATAGCCGCCGGGCCGCCCAGGGCGCCCCAGGAACCCCATGTGCCCGCCCCGTGACGTGCGCACGACCTCCACGTTTGGGGGCAGGGCGGCGCGGTCGAAAACCGCGGCGTCGATGACCGGGTCGTCATCGGCGAACAGGATACGGCACGGCAGGGTGATCTGCGGCACCCAAGACGCGGCACTGCTGCGTGAATAGTAATCCTCGGCGTCGGCGAAGCCGCATTGCGGCGCGGTATAAAGATTGTCAAATCGGTAGAGCGACAAACGTTCGGGCAGGTTGACGGAGGCCAAGTCCGGGAACAGGCGGTGACGCTCGGCTACGGCGGCGAGCAAGCGTCGCATGAAGTACCGCTCGTACCATCGGTTGGACGGCTGACTGAGCAGGCGCGAGCAGGCTGCAAGGTCGGCGGGCGGGCATGCGGCGATGACTTGGGTGCAAAGCGCTTCCGCCCGCCGTCCCAGTTCGCCGGCGAATTTCAGCATCACGTTGCCGCCCAGAGAAAAGCCCAGCAGGGTCACGAGCGATTGCGGTGACTGCCCCTGTAAGGCTTCCAGCACGGCCAACACGTCGGGACTGCGGCCGCTGTGGTACGGCTGTCGGGCAAGACCCACGCCGGCGCCGCAACCTCGCATGTTCATGCGAATGGCGCGGATGCCGCGCCGCCACAGCTTGAGGGCCAGACGCATCATGTACGAGGATTGATGGCACCCGCACAGGCCGTGCAACAACAGAACGCTCGGGCCGTCGGGTCGCCATTGCGGCGGCGTGGAAACGACCAAGGCGATGCGGTCGCCGTCCGGCAGGGTAACCACCTGAACCTCTCCGGGCGGCTCGCGACGCCACAGGCGCAGTTTGGCGGCGGCGATGGTTTGCAGGTGCGGTCCGCGCAGCAGGGGAAAGGGGCTAAAGCTGCCCGGGTCTACCGCCATGCGGTCGCGTCCTTTTTCACGTAGGGGTTGGCGTCATACCTACGACAGTGCAAGCTGGCCGGTATCGAGCGGCGAGGCGAGGCAGCCCGCCGTCCACCATAAGCGTCTGGCCGCAAATCCAGGCCGCGTCGTCAGAGCAGTTGAACGTCTCACTTACCTTGTCGAACATGACCCGCGGCGTCTCCGGTTCCCCGAGATCGGCCTGCGCGCAAACACGCGCCAGCCGCAGGGCTATGGCGCGCCCGATGCCGCGGGAATTTCCGGTGACCACAGGGCTGTTCTGCGGGCAAATCGTATGATGGCGCTCGTGTCCGGGAAGCCGCTCAATCCAATTGCATTTCGCCGGCCAATGCGGTGTTGACGCCGAAACGCGGGTCGTCGTGCAGTTGATCCCAGATCACCTCCTGTAGGCGGTCGATCAGACGGGTGAGGGAACAGCGGTCGTGGGCAGAAATGGCGACGGCTTGGTGCCGGCGTTCCAGGTTGGCCGCCAACTCCGGCTCGATGAGGTCCATTTTGTTGAGCACCACAAGGCGCGGAATTTCGCTCATGTCGAGGTCGCGGAGAATGCGCTCAACCGCCTCGATGTGATCGTCCATGTAAGGGTTGCCAGCATCGACCACGTGCAACAGCAGATCGGCGTCGTGCAGCTCGTCGAGGGTGGAACGGAACGCCGCCACGAGATCGGGCGGCAGATCGCGCATGAAGCCCACCGTGTCGGTGATGATCACCTCCAGGTCGCGGGGAAAACGCAGGCGCCGGCTGGAAGGGTCAAGGGTGGCGAACATGCGGTCTTCTACCCGTACCTGGCTGTTGGTCAAGGCGTTCAGAAGGGTAGATTTCCCGGCATTGGTGTAGCCCACGATGGACAGCACCGGCAGGTGGCGGCGCTGGCGCTGACGGCGGCGCAGGTGGCGGCCCTGCGTCACGCTCCGCAGTTGCTTCTCCAGATGGGTAATGCGCTCCTGCACCCGCCGCCGGTCGATTTCCAGCTTGGTTTCGCCGGGGCCGCGCCCGCCGATGCCGCCGGTGAGCCGCGACAGGGCAGTGCTTTGGCCGGCAAGGTACGGCATCAGGTATTTCAGTTGTGCCAATTCGACCTGCAGTTTGCCCTCGCGGCTGTGGGCGTGTTGGGCGAAGATGTCCAGGATGAGCATGGTGCGGTCGATGACTTTGAGCTCGGTGCGCTCGGCGATGGCACGACTTTGGCCGGGCGTCAGGCTTTGAGCGAAGATAAGCAGGTCGGCGCCGACCTGCAGGCTGCGCACGACGACCTCGTCTAGCTTGCCGCGACCGAGAACATAACGCGGGTCGCGACGGCTCCTGGCCTGGATGATGCGATCCACCGCCGCCACGCCGCCCGAGTCGGCCAATTCGGCAAGCTCCGCCAGCGACCCCTCGGCGTCCAGCCTGCTGCCCGGCGTGACGCTGATGAGAATGGCGCGCTCCCGTTTATCCCCATCGGCAAAGGCGTCCTGGGTGCGCTGAAACTCGTCTTCGAGCGATTGGATAAAGGCCAGAAAGTCTGCCTCCAGCCGGTTGATGGGCACGCCGTCCTGCACGTCCCACTGCCGGCCTTCGGGGTTGTCCGGCAGCAGCGAGGCAACGTGCGCGCTGCCGGGCAGGCCGTCAGCGCCGACGTCAAGGGCCACCATGACGTCGAAACGCAGCAGGGCGAGGTCAGTCATATCGTCGGGGGTGAAGGGCTCGCCACGTAGATGGGTGTGCACATAGCGCAGGCCGCGCAGGCGGTTGACAGCGGTCCGAAAGTGTCCGATGTCGGGCAGGAAGATGCTCTTGTGATCACCGACCACGACGTGTCCAATGGTACCCTTGCGGTCAATCAACACGCCGATCTGGCGATTGAGTTCCTGAGACAATTCGCAAAGGTAGCGCCCGAGTTCCTGCGTGACGATCTGTTGCGCCGGTACTTTGCGGCGGTAGACGTGTTCAAGACGCCGGATCTGGTTTGCTTTCAACCCTGTGACGTTGCCGTGTATGCGCTTGATTGCGTGTCTCCTCTCCGTGGATCATCCGGCGGGGCACACGATCATCCCGCCCCGGACAGCCGGCCCTGGGCCTTGCGGATCTCGTCACCCATACGCTGTGCAGCCTCGCGTGCCGCCGCCCCATAGTCCGCCTCGCTATAACGGCCCGCATAGCGTTCAGTACGCCAAGCGAAGATGATGCTGCGTGAGGCGTTGATCAGGGCGCCGTGTCCGCGGGCGTCGAAGCAACACGCTACGTCAGCCGCGGTAGCGCCCTGGGTGCCGTAGCCGGGTACCAGAAACAAGGTGTGCTGCATGAGTGAACGCAAGCGGGCCGTCTGCTCAGGCCAAGTGGCGCCCACGACGGCACCGACACTCGAATAGCCGCTCTGCCCGCGGCTGCTTTCGCCCCAGCATTCCACCAAGCGGCCGAGGTGCTCGTATAACGGTCGCCCGTCAACCTGCATATCCTGTAAGTCACCGGCGGACGGATTGGACGTTTTGACCAGCACGAACACGCCGCGGTCATGCTGCTGGGCGCAGTCAACAAATGGCTGGATGCCGTCGCGTCCGAGAAACGGGTTGACGGTGAGGGCATCGGCGGTGAAATCGCCAGGAGCGCCCAGAAACGCCTCCGCATAGGCGCTCGCTGTGGAGCCGATGTCGTTACGCTTGCCGTCGGCGATAACCAGCAGCCCTGCTTCTTTGGCATATTGCGCCGTGCGGGCGTAAGCCTCAAGGCCGGTAACACCGTAACGCTCGTAGAAGGCGAGCTGCGGTTTGACCGCCGGAACGACATCGTGCACCGCGTCGATGATGCCCCGGTTGAAATGCCATAATGCCTCCGCCACGGCCTCGGCGTTGTCAGCCAATTCGGCGCGGCAGGCGGCCAGCAGGTGCGGCGGCAGGCTCTCCGGGCGTGGGTCGAGCCCCACCACGACGGCGCTGCCTTTGGCATCGATGGCCGCGCAGAGGCGGTCGGCAAAATGCACCTGACGATTCCTCTATTTCACCGCTATTTCACCGCGGGCTCATAATCTGTTGCCGGCGCGGTCGAAGAAAAACGCCCGTCCCAGGTCCAGCCGCAGATGCACCGCTTCGCCCTCGCGCACGCTCGTTTCTCCTTGCACCAACGCCCGCAATTCCACGCCTTCGGCTTCCACAATAACAATGGTGCGACTGCCCAAGGGCTCGATGAGGGAAACCCGCGCCGCCACCGTGTCCGGTCGTTCGGGCGCGAGGGCGATCAACTCGGGGCGGATACCAAGCATGATCTCCCCGTGATCCCGCAACGACGCCGTTCCGTCGGCCGCTTCGAGAGGCAACCGGAATGCCTGAGAGGCGAGGTTGAGCGCGCCGTTGTCCGTCTGCACGTGGCATGGCAGGCAGTTGAGCGGCGGCGAACCAATAAAGGTGGCGACGAAGAAATTGACCGGGTAGTGGTAAATTTCGTGCGACGTGCCAACCTGTTGAACTTCGCCGTCCTTCATAACGGCAATGACGTCGCCAAGGGACAACGCCTCCTCCTGATCGTGCGTCACGAAAATCGTTGTGATACCGAGGCGTTTCTGAATGCGTTTGATTTCCGTGCGCATTTCCACGCGCAGCGCGGCATCGAGGTTGGCAAGTGGCTCATCCAGCAAAAAGGCGTCGGGTTCCATGACGATCGCCCTGCCCAGCGCCACCCGCTGCGCCTGACCGCCGGACACCTCGTGCCGCTTGCGTTCCAGAAGGTCCTCGATGTGCAACAGTTTGGCCACCTCGTTCACCCGCCGCCGGCGCTCGGCGCGTCCGTATGTCTTGTGCATGTCCAGGCCGAAAGAGATGTTGCGCCGGATGCTCAGGTGAGGAAACAGCGCCGTGTCCTGGAACACGAACGCCAGGTTACGGTCCTTGGGCTGCAACCGGGTGATGTTGCGCCCCTTCACCCAGATGGCGTCGTCGTTATCCGGCTGCTCCAGACCGGCGATGCAGCGCAGCGTCGTGGTCTTGCCGCAGCCGGACGGGCCAAGCAGCACCATCAGGGCGCCCTCGGCGAGCTGCAGGTTGACGTTGCGGCACGCCTGCACACGCCCACGTTGGAAGGTCTTGCGGAGATTATGCACTCGAATGCCGATGTTTTCGGCCACCCCGTACCCCCTGGTTAGTAGCTGCGAACGGCGAATGTCTTCAAGAATTGCCCCTGCGCCAAGATATACAGCAGCACCGGCGGGATACCGGCCATCAGCGTCATGACCATCAGCACGTCCCACTCCACGCGCTCGCCGCCCACGGCCGAAACGTAGATGATGACCGATGCTGTACGCGGCCCCTCACCCGTGGTTAACATGTTGGAGAACAGAAAATCGTTCCAGCCGACCAGAAAGGCGAGAAACATTAGCGAGGTGATGATCGGCTTGGCCAGCGGCAGCATGACGCGCCAGAACGCCTTGAACGCCGTGCAGCCGTAAACCATGGCGCACTCTTCGAGGAACGGCGGCAACTCGGCGAAATAGGCGCGCAGAATCCAGATGGCGAAGGGGATGATGAACACCTGGTACGCCAGCCACAGCCCCGGCATGGTGTCGTACAGCCCGATCCTGACCCACAGGATGGTGAAGGGTACGACGAGTAGCACGAAGGGAAACAACAGCGCCATGACGATGATGTAGAACATCACGTCCTTGCCGCGGAACTGCTTGCGCCCGAAGACGTAGGCGCCCGGCACGGCGACGCACAGCGCCAGCATCGCGGCGCCCAGCCCGGCAATCATGCTGTTGTAGATGTATAGGTGGAACTGCTCGAATTCGATGGCATAGCGCCAGGCGTCCAGGCTCCACACCCTGGGCAGCCAGCGCACGTCGAAGATTTCCTCGGCCGGCTTGAAGGCGGTAAGGGCGATGTAGCCGTATGGGATCAGGACGATCAGCAAAACCACGGCGAGACCGCTGTAGCTCAAAACTTTCTGTGTGAGGGTCGCACGCTGCGTGTGCATGGCCATAGGGCTGTTCAGCGCCTCCGTGCCTGCTTGATCTGCTTCTGAAAGCCGTGCAAAAACGGCGCGATGAGCACGAAGGTGACCAGGATGAGGAGCAGCCCGACGGTGAACGCCATGCCGAAATCACCCGACAGATAGGCGAACCGGTAGGTCAGGATGCTGAGGACGCTGGTTTCGTAGCCGGGTCCGCCGCCGGTCAGTTGGAAGGGCTGCTCGATCTTCGCCAGATTCCAGGCAATGCGGATGATCACCGCGGCAAGCATGGCGCCGCGAATATGCGGCAGGGTCACCATCCGGAAGCGCCGCCACAGATTGGCGCCGTAAACCTCCGCGAGCTCGTAGTAGCCCTGGGGTATGGCCTGCAGGGCCGCCAGCAGGATGATGAACATGAATGGCCAGAAGGTCCACGACGCCACCAGCATGATGATCCACTTGGCCCACACCGGATCGGAGAACCAGTAAATCCGCTCAGAGATGATGCCCCAGCTCAGCAGATAGTGCGTCACCATGCCGAGGTCGGGGTCGAGCAGGTACATCCAGATCGCGCCGACGACCACCGGCGGCATGGCATAAGGCATCAGCATGACGCCGCGCCACACGGATTTCAGGGGGATGAACGATTGGTTCAGCGCCAGGGCGGCGGCGAGGGCCAGGGCCAATTGCAGGGCGGTGCTCAGCGAGTACAATAGGGTGACGCGCATCGTGGTCCAGAAATACGCCGCGCCGAACAGGTCGCGGTAGTTCTGCAGGCCGACCCATTGCGGCTCACCGATGAACGGCCATTTGTGGAAACTGATCCACACGCCCTGCAGGAACGGCAGCCACAACAATAAGACGAGGAACAACACGGTAGGCAATAAGAACAGCCAGATCAGCCAGCGCTCGGCGGCAGCGGGTCTGGGACCGCTGGCAGCCGCGGCGGCAGGAAGAGCAGGGCTGATGTCGAGCGGGTGCCCAGGATGTAGCGCTTCTTGACGGGCCATCGAAATTCCGGGGTTATGTGGGGATTACAGGATTTTGTTGACTTCAGCGGCGTAGGCGCGCAACTCGCTGGCCACGTCGTTTCCCAGCATGGCCTGCTGGATGTGCGGCGCGAACAGATTGTACTGGATATCTACGCTCCTGACATGGTTGCTCCACACGCCGGGATTATCCAGCATGGGAATGACGGCCTCGATGTAGCGGTCCGGGGCGCCTTTCAGTCCCTCCCACAGGTCGCGGCGGGCGCACAGGCCGCTGCTCTTGGCCAGGGCGATTTGATTCTCCGGCATCAACCACTCCTTGATGAATTCCCAGGCGGCTGCTTCCTTGATGGCGGCGTCCGGGCCTTCCTGCCGGGCAATGCTGAACGAACTCATGGCCAAAAAAGCCGTCGAGCCGGTGGTGCCGCCGGCCATCGGGCAGTGCGGTCCCCACTGGATGGTGCCGTCCTCGATCCCTCGTCGCAAGCGGCGCAGGATGGTGCCGCGGTTGAGGATGTCGGCGTGCACGAGGCTTTTCTGGCCGCGGATCAGTTGTTCCACCGCGGCTTCGTCGGTGCTCTGCGGGCTGTTCGGCGACGAAAACCCGTACTTGCGGTACAGATCGATGTAGAACTGCACCGCGGTAATCCAGGCGTCGCTGTCACAGGTGGAGCGGCTCCAGTCGGCGTTGATGAAGTCGCTGTTGGGGATGTCCAGCGAGCGCACCCAGCCGTTGAGTTGCGTGTCGCCGGCGTCCCAGATTTTGCCGTACACCTCATAGGGGTACTTGGTTACGGACTGCAAAACGGTGAGCACCTCGACGAGGTGGTCGGTGTCACGGATAGGCCAATTGCTGTCGAAGTCCAGGCCAGCCTGTTCCCAGTGGTCGCGGCGGGTCACGAACGGTGCCTGCGGGATTAGCGTGAAGGGGAGATCGTAGATCTGATCGGCGTCGGGATAGCCGCGATTCTGCTGTTCGACCAAGGGCAGCAACCAGGCGATGCCGGCGTGTGTTTCCGGGTCCAAATCGGCGATGAAGTCGTTCATAGGCCGCAGGAAGCTTCGCAACTGGCCGCTCCAGCGATTAGAGCCGTCGAACAGCGTGGGAATTTTGCCGGCGATGAAATTGGTGCGGTACTTAGGACCGATGATGCTGCCATAGGTGTCCCAGGTTGTCTTCACCTTGGCGCCCGTGCGCTGTTCAAAGGCCTTGACAATCGAGGCGGAGAGGCGTTTGACGATAGGATTCTGCACCCCAATCATGTTCCAGTAAACGATGGTGACGCCCTTGAGGTCGCTGCCGGCCTGCGCGTGCAACAGATCCGGCGTCAGGCTGGTGGTCAACCCCATGGCCGCCAATCCGGCCGTCATCGCAACGAAATCGCGCCTGGAGTACCGTGCATCGAGGTCCATAACCGCCTCCCTGTCTACCGTTTCGCCCCGCGCGGAACCTAGCTTTAGGCACCGGCTGTTAGCGTGGCACACTACTAAAGCTGGTGCGGGAGGTCAAGCGGTGGTCGTTGTCGGCGGCCAAGTTGCGTTCGGGCAGGGCTCTAGGCAAGATAAACACCGTGCGGCGAGCCGCGTAACGGCGGGGACGAAGACACAGCAGAGGAGATGGGAATGACGGCGGTGGTGATACCCACGCAGGACCGTGTGGAAGGTTACTTCAAAGAACTCAACAATTGGGGCCGCTGGGGCAACGATGACCAGCTCGGCACGCTGAACCTGATCACGCCAGCCAAGCAGGCGGCGGCGAAGGATCTCATCCGGAGCGGGTTGGCGGTGTCGCTGGCGCGGGACGTGGTGCCCCGCCCGGTGTACATGTACCACGTCACCTTCCCGTCGAAACGCGAGCGGGTGGACATAGTCCTGGACCGTTTCGACATGGTCTACCATGGCTTTTGGATCACCCACGTCGACGCGCTGTGCCACGTGGCTTGGGACGGGGAGTTGTACAACGGGCGCCCGTTTGCGGACAGCCTCACCGCTGAGGGCGCCACTTGGTGTCCCATTGATCCCATTTTCAACAAAGGGATCCTCACACGGGGCGTGCTGCTGGACATCGCCGCCGGGCGCAACGAAGGGCACATTACCGTTGGGCATCCGGTCACGCCAAAGGAGTTGGACGCCGCTGCCAGCCGCGCCGGCGTGCAGGTGGAACCCGGCGACGTGGTCGTGGTGCGCGGCGGCGACGAGGCGTTTCGCAGCACCCATCCGGACTGGCGGCCGCGAATCTCGCCACACCCGGGGCTGAATCTGTCGTGCCTGGAATGGTTCCGCGAAAAGGACATCGCCGCCATTGCCTGGGACATGATGGACGAGCGTCCGAGCGGTTACCAAGGTTTCGGTATGGGCACGCACCTGGCCATTCCGTTCCTCGGCCTCGCCCTCATCGACAACGTTGACCCCGAGCGCCTGGCGGTAGCCTGCGCCGAGCAGGGCCGCTACGAGTTCTTTTTCTCGGCCATGCCGCTGCCGCTCGTCGGCGCCACGGGCGCCCCGGCGCACCCGGTTGCCATTTTCTGAGGCCAATTTCGGATGACACTGCGCGAATCCGATCTGCCGCTTGTCGACGCCCATGCCCACCTGTACGCGCCGGCGTTTGCCGCCGACCTGGACGCCGTGCTGGCCCGAGCGGCCGCCCAGGGCGTGCAGGCGATCCTCTGCGTCAGCGAGAGCCTCGCGGAAGCGGAGCGAGTCATCGAGTTGGCGGACCGCCACCCGCTCATCAAGCCCTGTGCCGGGCTGTACCCGACGATTCTCGACCGCGATGCAGCGGCGGCGATGCTGGACTTCATCCGCCAGCACCAGGACCGGCTGGTGGCCATCGGCGAGGTTGGCCTGGATTACTGGAAGGTGCAGGACGCCGCCGACCGTGAGGTGCAGCGCGACATTCTGGCGCAGCATATTGCCCTGTCCCGCGAACTCGATATGCCGCTCAACATCCACTCCCGTTCCGCTGGCCGTCACTGCATCGCCTGGCTGCGCGAGAACGGCGCCCGGCACGTTCTGCTGCACGCCTTCGACGGCAAAGCCGCCACCGCTCGCGCCGCCATCGAGGCGGGGTACTATTTTTCCATTCCCCCTTCGATCGTCCGTTCGCCGCAGAAACAGAAACTCGTCCGCCACCTGCCGCTGGAGCACCTGTTGCTGGAGTCCGACGCTCCCGTCTTGGGTCCTGACAAAGACGTACGCAACGAGCCGTGTAACGTCTGGCTGTCCTGCCAGCACATCGCCACTATCAAGGGCGTGCCCGTGGATGAGGCGGCCCGAATTACTACCGCCAACGCCAGGCGCCTGTTTCCGCGCGCCTTTTCATAGGACGCGAGTCGCCTGAATCGGCTTGTTTCCCGCACCCGGCGCATGCAGAATAGGGCGCTGTTGAAAGCCGTTACATCGGCAGTATATCCCGCAATTGATTCCCCCTCGGTAAAGGAGACCGCACATGGCAATCAAGGTTCTTGAACTGCATCACCACGGCATTCGCATCGGTAAGGAAGACGGCGAGGTCGAAAAAGCACGCTCATTTTACAGCGACGTGCTTGGGCTGGAGACCGACGCCGGCCGGCCCACGATCCCGGGCATTCCCGGCTTCTGGATGTACGTCGGGGAAGGCGAGAACACCTCGCAGATCCACCTCATGGGTGCCGTTGGCATGTCGCCCGTCGCGCGCAGCGAAAAGGAAGACCCCACTCACCCGCACGTTGCCCTCGCCGTCGAGGACATCCAGGAAGCCAAACGCGACCTGGAGGCCCGCGGCATCTGGTACTGGCAGATCGAAGGTCTCGTCGGCCAGGGATCCGATCAGATATTCGTCCGCGACCCCTTCGACAATATCATCGAATTGCACCAGATCGGCACCTGCCGCTGCAATAAGGCGGCGCTGTAGAGGGCGGAAGCCATACCGATAGATGATGCACTATGCGCATACTCAGGCGGGGTAAGTTCGGAAGACGGGCGCCGGGGGCGCTGTCAATCGGCGAGTGCTACTGATAGCGGGTGCCGCGCCTGGGTTCCCCCTTGATGAGATCGGGCGGCTCGTAGTTGATGTAGAACACTTCAAACTCCGTGCTCTCACCCGGTTCGACACGGATCACCCTTATCTCATTGTCCGCGTTACCCGCTGTCTCCAGGCGCTCGAAGGTGATTTTGGGGAAGGGGATACGATAAAGCCGCGGGGTATCGTCTTTCTCCAGTGCCTCAACGTAGATGTACAACGACTCTTCTGAGGCGCTCGGCTGCGTGGCCAGCAATTGATAGTCGCCTTGGGGCGGATTGGGATTAGGATGGCCGAGGGCCTGCAATTGAATCCCCAATGGCAGCCAGATGGCCACGGCACCCGCAATGGCGGCTAGGGCTTTGAGCTTGCGTCCAGACAGGAAGATGGCGACAAAAATGACCAGTATGCAGCCCGTATGGAGGGCCAAAAGACTTGCGTAGGATGTTAACGGCATGGGTTATTCAGCCTCGCTCTTCTGGCGGACGAGAAAATGATAGGCAGGTATCTCTGGAGTTCCTCCGGGTTCGATTCGCACCGAGAGTTTCTCGAAAATGGTCAGCGTTTCCTGCGCTTCCTGCAAGGTCAGCGCAGCTTTCAGACTGAACGGCACCTGGTAATGGCGCGGCGTGGAACCATCTTCCTGGGCAACAAACAGGTAAATTTCCTGCCGCGATTCATCAATATTCCAGCCCAGCACGTCGTAGACGCCAGTTTGCGGCCACGGGTCGGGGTATCCCAGGGTGTTGGACAAAAAGAGGTACGGCATAGCCAGCGCGGCCACCCCGATGATCACGGTAACCAGTCGCAGCCCCCACTGCCGGGGGCGGTACAGGAACAGCATGGCGAACAGAAAACAGACCGTCGCCGCATGGATGGCGAACAGGACGATGAACTGGAGTATGTCGGACATACAATGAAGCCTAGCGATAGGCCAAGATTGATTTGTAGAGATTATGGATGCTGTCCGGGAGCAGTTCCCCATCCTCATCCAGGCTGAACCGCACGACGGTGACCTCGTGTTTGCGCCGGGTCAGCAGCACGTCACCTGAGAAGATTTCGCCGATGTCACCCTTCCCGGCAACGCTTACTTTGACGGGCACGGGCAGGGGGTCGCCGAATTCGTTATAGAGATGCAAGTTGATCGTGTATTCCCCCGGGTCGCGGCTGCGGATCGACATCATTTCGTAATTGAGTGTGGCGGCATCATTGATTTTGCCGCGGTCGTCACGTTCCAGGTTCAAGGCCGGACCTGCCGTAAACACCCCCCAGCCCACCGGTACGCCGTCGGGACCCATCCCCCACAAATCCACGTCGTACGAGGTGCCGGTGGGCCAGAAGGCCTCGATCAGGATCTCCGTTCGAATCGGCACCTCATCGGTCTTCTTGACCGGATTGATCAGGAACGTCATCAGGAAGATCACCACCACCAGGCTGAGGACCATGAGGAACAGCACGTCCCGAAAAACCACCCCGGCGGGATCGGTATCTGGCGTCAACTCTCCTAAGGCGTACATGTCTCGGCTTGCAGAAGGGTTGAAAGATTGGGAAACCTCACGAGGCGTCGGCGCCCGCCGCTTCCCGATTGACGGTCAATTTAGGAATGACCTCGACTTCGGCGTGTTCGACGATTCGCACCACCAGATCGGTCACGGCGCGCAGCAGCATCTGGAAATGCACCTGCAGCCAGATGCCGCCCAAGACGCTGCCGACCAGGGTGGTGAACAGCGCCACGCCCATGCCGTTGACGATCTGACTCAGCACGTTTTTCACACGATCGATGTTTTCGCCCTGCCCGAGACTGTCTCCCAGGCCGCTGACCGCGATCACAAAACCGACGACGGTTCCGATCAAGCCGAGCAGAATCAAGGTATTCGCCACGTAACCGACGACTTGAACCGACATCATCAGCCGGATGCGCAGGGTGGTAGCCAGCAGATTCTGATCGACGGGGGCTCCCTGTTGGTTGTGGCTCTTGCTCTGCAGCTTGGCGAAGTAATCCGCCGCCACCCCCTGCGGACTGCCGTCGGCAAAGCGCGTCAATTCTCGATTCAAGATCAGAATGTGGTAGGTACTGATGATCCAGAACATCCCGAAGACCAGGATGATCGCCCACGACAGATAGCTCGCATCACTGCGCAGGATCAGTTCGATCCAGCCTTGCAGCCATGCAACGTATCCTACGAGGACGGCAAAGGAATTGCCCAGCAGCCACTTATAGAATAGGGTGTGTTGGATGTTCATGCTGGCGTGACTTTATGAAGGGTCGATAAACCGTCATGGTTGCCGATGCAAGCGTCTTCATAAGCAATGCTGAGCGTATATCTGTTGTCTCCGGGTTGTCAACCATTGTTGAGGAGTGGGCATGTCATGCCTGAGGTGCGATGGGTGCTGAATCGGCACCCGTGGATTCTTGCGGTGCTCATTCTGGTTGGTCTGGGCGCCGCCATGGGGGCCGTCACGAATTACATTCATCATACCATCCGTCCGCGACAGCGTGCTGCCCTGGAGGCACGGATCGCCGATGCCGTCCACCGCGCGGAGGGGCGATACGAGCGCGGCAAGTTCGCTCGCGCTTTGGAGGATTACCAACACGTTCTGCGAACCTTCGATGCCGATCTGACACGTGAGAGCAAGGGGCAAATCGCGGAACAGGTGGGCCTGTGCTATCTGGGACTTGCGGACCAGGGTGACCCGCAAGGCCATCTCGCCCAGGCGGTGGCGGCGTTTCAAGAGGCGCTGGAGCTTCTTCCTGTCAACGCCTTCGCCGCAGCCTATGCCAGCGTCCAGAGCCACCTGGGAGATGCGTACCGGCGGCACTTTCAGGTCGAGGCCAGATCGGAGCTTGCAGACAAAGCGATCGAAGCCTACCAAGCTGCCCTCGGGCTGCATGCGGCCGATTCCGATGCGGTGGCACAGGCACAAACGCTCAACCGCCTTGGCAACGTACACCGGGACCTCCATCAGGCGGGTAATTCGAGCATGGAGCAAGCCCTGCAGTTCTACGAGCAGGCGCGGGCGGCGCTGGTGGCGGCACCAGACGCCGCCACCCTTGGGGCAACCTACACCAACACGGGCTTGGCCTACCTCATTCTGGCGCGGGGAAACGGCGCCAGCCGTAACTTAAAACGGGCCATCGACCAGTTTGACAGGGCGGCGAACCAACTGGACGCCGAGACCTCGCCCCGCGAGTATGGCACCGTGCACAAGCATCTGGGCGATGCCTATACCTTGCTTGCCGATGCCAAGCGCGGCAGCAGCACGAACCGAGCGCTGCACACGCAGAACGTCATCGCCTACCGCAACAAGGCGAAAGCCGCCTACAAGATCGCCGAAAATTTCGGCATCCCGCGGCAGCGCCCCGCGCCGGCGGCGAAGAAATAATGCCCTACTGTGAGGCCGATACGTCCTTGACTTCCCTCCGGGCTTCTGCTAGACGGCCTTTCAGGTTTGTTCTTTACAACGTTCTGAGCTATGACCCTTTGGCAAGTAAGGAGAGAGGGATCATGAGTAGTGGTATTTTCAAGCGCGTGTCTGGGTTACTGATGGTGGTTTCCTTGCTCATGCTGATGATCGGCGGTGCCCAGGCGTTCCCGGTGCGGGATGAAGCGCTGGCGCAGCCGGCGGGCGAAGAATGGCTGCACGTCCACGGTGACTGGCACGCCACTCGGCACAGCACACTCACACAGATCAATACGAGCAACGTTCAGGACCTCAACGTGGCCTGGGCGCTCGCCCTTGGCGGCGTTACCGGCCTGCAGTCCAATCCTATCTACCACGACGGCCTGCTTTACATCCCGCTGGACAACAAGGTGCATGCGATCGACGCGCGTACCGGAAGGCGGGCGTGGAAATTCGAGCACGAACTACCCGAAGATTGGGGCCACTGGCAGTTCAACGATTTCCTGACGAACAAGCACCGCAGCGTGGCGATCTACCAGGACAAGATCTACTTCCTCTCCAATGACAACGTCCTGCACGCGCTCCACTACAAGACCGGCGAGGTGATGTTCTCCAAACAGATACGGGAGTACCCGCGCACGTACGAATCATCGGACGACGCGGGCGGCTACCTGACCACCGTGGGACCCCTGGTGATTCCGGGCCAGGTCCTTCTGCCCATGAACGCTTCCGACATGGGCGGCAAGCCCGGCTTTGTGGACTCCGTTGACCCGGAGACCGGCGAGCTGCTGTGGTCGGCGAACATGATTCCCGGACCTGGGGAGCCGGGCTACGAAAGCTGGCCGGGGGACAGCCGGGATTACGGCGGTGCCGGCCCGTGGATTACCGGCAGTTGGGACCCCGAGCTGAAGATGTACTATACCGGTACCGCGAATGCCTACCCGTATACGCCGTACAGCGACAGGCAAGGCCGCGGCGGCGGTGACTACGAGAACGTCGGAGCCGCCGCCGTGGTGGCCGTCGACACGGAGACCGGCAAGGTCGCCTGGCGCTACACCGTTGTGCCTGGCGATCCCTACGATTACGACACCATGCAAGTGCCTTTGGTCATTACCATCGATGGCCGGAAAACGGTGGTGCAACCGAACAAGACCGGATTTATCAGCTACATGGATGCTAAAACCGGCAAGTTCCTGAAAGCGACGCCGTTTTCGGACCGCATTACCTGGGCGTCGGGGTTCACCAACGATGGCAAGCCCGTCTGGACCCAGACCATCCCGCAGGAAGGCGAGGCTCCGGTGGAGGTATGGCCCAGCCTGCTGGGTGGCGTGAACATGTATCCGCCGGCCTACAACCCGCAAACCGGCATGATCTATCTGTCGGCGCGCGAGATGGGCATGCTGTGGGGGTTCGAGAAGGTTCAGACGACGAGCAACGTGCAGTTGGTTGGTGCGACGTTTGAACTGCCGCCCGGCGGCTATGAACTGAATAAGGCAGTGAATGCGGCAACCGGGCAGGAAACCTGGCGCGACCAGAAATCCAAGGACGGCTACTCCGGTGGCATGCTGACCACTGCCGGCGGTTTGACCATGTACGGCAGCGCGGGCGGTATCATGCACGCCGTGGACGCCAGCACTGGGGAAATCCTCTGGACCTTCAGCGCCGGTGTAACTTTCAAGGCGGCGCCGATCACCTACATGGTGGACGGCAAACAATATGTCACCATCGCCGGTGGCGGGATGCCGAGCTTTGGCTCAGCCCCCGACGACCATCCCCTTGAGCATGGAAGTATCATGTTCACCTTCAGCAGGTAGCCTTGTCTTGCAGACAGCGGCTTTCGTAACGACCCGGCGAAAGCACGTCGAATTGGCGTGCTTTCGCTGCACCTGAGAAGACGAGTCGGATGAAACGGACGCGCTGCGACACTCTCTTTGTGGTGTCGGTGCTGGCTTTTGTAACCGTTGTGGGTGGAGGTCTGACGGCGGGCACGGACGCACTGGCGGCTGCCAGGGTCGCGTCTTCCAATCCGCTGTCGGGTGATGAGAACGCGGTTCAGGATGGTAAGACGCTCTACCGTTCCATTTGTGCGGTCTGCCATGGGTCACGAGCGAACGGCAGGGGACGGGGAATTGCCGGAGCCTCGAATCTGCAAAAATTCAAGCGCGGCTACAGTCTTTACGTGCAAATCGTCAAGAAGGGCAAAAAAAAGATGCCGCCCTATGGCGGCGGCAGGGTGCTAAGCGATGAAGAAATCGGCCAAATTGGGGCGTATCTGGAGACCCTGGCGGTCAGAGGGGCGGTGTGGCTTGATCCTGAATGAGCCGCCTTCCGGCAATCATGAGGAGAGGGGAATGCGGTCACAATGGCCTCTGGTCCCGGCGGCTGTCGCCCTCCTTGTCGTTTCATTGTTGTGTCCTGGCCTGATTCCGGTTACAGAGACGCACGCCCAACCTGAGACGGATTGGCGGCTTAAGGTCAACCGGCAAGTGTTCAAGGCCCAAAGCTGGAACTGGGTGCTGCGGTTTGTCGAGAAAAAGGGCGACCGTCTCGTTCTTGGCGTTGTATACAAGAACAATGCCAGTTCACCCCGCCCGATTTTCCTGGCAGAAGGCTTTCAGACATCGACCCTGCTGACGGACGCGGCGACGGGGACGACCTACCCGTTACTCGCGCTCAGCGGCATCTCCGGCGAGGCCACCAAGGTTGGCCGCCGGAAGCGCAAGACAGCCCTCTTCACCTTTCCCTATCCCACCGGGGCAACCCAGGTCACCTTCTCCAGTATGTGGATAACCATCTGGATGATGAACGCCGCGTCACGTGTTCAGGTGGCGTTTCCCATCCCCATTCACCGTGACGAAAGCCTTCTACCCGTTAAGGACTCATAGGCTGGTCGAGATTGTCGGAAGATCCGGCCTGTTTCATACTCTCCCTGGCATCTGAAGTGCATCCCGTTTGGGATAACGAGCTTTCCGGAGTTGGCGTCTCTGCGACGACGTTTTGCCTGCACCGGCAATTTCTGCCAGACCCCTTGATTTCAACGCCGCCATTCTCGGTTGCGTTGGGCGACACAACTATAGATTTGGCGAACTCGTGGGGCCGCCTTGCTGTCCAAACTGTCCGAAGTATTGGGGACGCGAATCACCGTTCACCATATATTGACTCTCTGGCTTCGGGGCAGGGTGATAGAAAAAAGAATTTCGCCACTCGGCCCTGGCAACGAGCGCCGCCTGCTGAGCTCGGCGTGCCGTTACCAAGCCAGATTTGCTTTACCTCCTACGTATGGCGGTTTTCAGTCATGCCTGCCCTGCCAACCGGTCCAAGAAGTCCGCGTCCCTTTCAAACGCTTAAGTGGATTTGGAAGCCAATTCCGTTCATGCAGGGGTGCGCCGAGGCTTACGGCGACGCGTTTACGATACGCCTGATCGGCGCGCCGCCGTTGGTATTTTTCAGTCAACCGGCCGCCATCAAAGAGATCTTCACCGGCGATCCCGAGACCCTGCGCGCCGGACGCGGCAACGAAATCCTGAGACCCGTCTTCGGTCCCAACTCGCTCCTGCTCCTGGATGGGGCGCGGCATCGGCGCGAGCGCAAACTGCTCATGCCGCCGTTTCACGGCGAGCGGATGCGGCTGTACGGCGGTATCATGCGTGAAATTGTGGATCGCTCGATCGATGATTGGCCGGTTGAACACGTTTTTCCGATTCATAAGCATATGCAGCAAATCACCCTGGATATCATTCTGCGGACGGTGTTCGGGGTGGACGAGGGCGAAATGCTGTCTCGTCTCCGCGTGCTGCTGGTCGAGTTTCTGAGGCTGGTCGGCAGTAGCCCGCTGCTGCTGATTCGCCGGCTGCAAGTCAATCTGGGACCGCTCACGGCCTGGAAACGGATCGGCGAGCTTAGCCGTGAAATCAACCGGCTGCTGTACGACGAAATTGCCCGGCGCAGGACGGCAGCTCTCGAAGAGCGCACCGACATCATGGCCATGCTCGTCGCCGCCCGCGACGAAGACGGTCAGCCCATGAGCGACGACGAAATCCGGGATGAAATGATCACCATGCTGGTGGCGGGGCATGAAACCACGGCCACCTCGCTGTCGTGGGCGGTACACCGCCTGCTACAAAACCCCGACGTGCTGGCGACCGCTCAGACCGAGGTAGCGTCGGTGATCGGGAATGGATCGCAAGGCTCCGAGCACATGGCGGAGCAGATCGCCGAACTCAGCTATCTGGACGCCGTCATTAAAGAAACGGCCCGCCTCGATCCCATCTTGCCTATCGTCACACGCTATCTCGAAACGCCAATGCGTATTGGCGACTGCGACCTGCCGGCCGGTTGCGTCGTGTCGCCGTGCATCTACCTCACCCATCGGCGGCCAGACGTCTGGCCGGAGCCCGAGACATTCAAGCCCGAACGCTTCGTCGACAGACGCGTTGATCCTTACACCTTCTTTCCGTTTGGCGGCGGATTGCGCCACTGCCTCGGTGCGGCGTTTGCCACCTACGAGATGAAAATCGTCTTGGCTCGGATGTTGCTGCGCGTGGTCTTGCGCCCGGACCCGAGCTACACGGTACGCGTGGTGCGGCGCAGCATTACGTTTGCCCCATCGGGCGGTCTGCCGGTGATACGCACGGCTGCTAACCTGTAAAGGGCCCCAGGCGGGTTTTGGGGCCCGTGGATATTCAGGCAAGCGCCAAGCGAGAACTCACCACATGAATCAGCGCGGCGTAGCTGACATCGGTCTTCTCGAAGCGCCTTGCAAGGCGACCGAAGCCTTTCCGTTGACAGAAGAAATTCCCCGCGAAATGCTGTCCCTTGTACATCTCCGAGTCGTCTTCGATCTCCGTGACGCGATTCCGCCTTGGCAGAGATCACCGCGGTAGCGCCACGGGCTTGCAACTGGGCGCGCAAGTCGTTGCTGTCATGGGCGTTGTCCGCCATCAGCGCCTGGGATTCGACACCGACAAACTGGGGTGGAGCGCCGATCAGACCGTGGCGCCCCCGTTTGTCAGCGCAATCTTCGGCGCCCCGCGCAATTCCTGTTTGTCCCAAGCGGTGGTGAGGGAAAGGATGCCGCCAAAGCTCAGCATCCCCCAGTCGCCGATGTCGATGTTAGAGGTCTTGTGACGGCAAGCGCCCCGGCGGTGAGACTTGATGGCTGCGGCTGCGCTGGCGGCAGTGGCGGCCACTGTTTTCACGTCGCTTTCACCAAGCGCCCGATCTGCCCAGTCATTCTGCGCTGAACCGTTTTGAAATTGTCATTGTGGCCGTCATGCCTATAGAATGCGCAGTGCCCGCCGCGCGCAGAAAGTCTGGGCCGATGCGGCTTCACGAGGACCGTTAGACCAATGGAGGAACCGCTATGCCTTGGCGACGGCATGGGATCACGCTCGGCATTTGCGTTCTTGGGATGGGCGTCTGCGGGTTTCTGTGGAACGACTATTTTGGGGTCATGCTGACGCTGGTGGCGGAGTCGGCGCCGTATCTGTTGATCGGTTTTGCGCTGGCGGGAGTGCTGAAGGCGATTGTGCCAGAGGACAAAGTCTACAAGCACCTCGGCGAGAACCGGCTCAAGTCGGTGACCTTAGCGTCCCTGTTCGGCATTCCGCTGCCGCTGTGCTCGTGCTCGGTGCTGCCGGTGGCGACGTCGCTACGGCGCAGCGGGGCGAGCAAGGGCGCGACGACGTCCTTCCTGATCTCCACACCCGAAACGGGGCTGGATTCCATCGGCATCACGTACGCGCTGCTCGACCCCATCATGACGGTGGCGCGGCCGCTAGGAGCGTTCGCCACCGCGGTGTTCACCGGCTCGGTGGTCAATTTCGTGGTGCGACGGGGTTGGGATGGGGATACCGAGGCATTACCCGCTGAGACTCATGACCTCGCCCACGATCACGGGCACGATCACAGCACCGTATACACGCCGGGCGGCGTCGGCAAACGCTCGGTCAAGGACGTGGCACGGGATTCGATGACTTACGCTTTCGGGCCGCTGTTGGACGACTTGACGGTGTGGCTGATCATCGGCCTGCTGGTGTCCGGGCTGATCGCCATTCTTGTCCCCGATGACTTCTTCGGGTCCGTCATTCCCGCGGGGTTCGTGTCGTCGGTGCTGATGCTGCTGATTGGCACACCGATGTACATCTGCGCCGCCGCCGCCACGCCGGTGGCCGCCACATTGATCGCCAAAGGGCTGGACCCCGGCGCCGCCCTGGTGCTGCTGCTGGTGGGGCCGGCGACCAATGCCACCACCATCGCCATTATTGCGCGCTTGCTCGGCCGGCGGGTTTTGGTGGTGCACCTGCTCGGGGTCACCGGCAGTGCTTTGTTGCTGGGCCTGTTGATCAACGCCGTCTACAGCTATTTCGCGGTGGACCTCGCGGCGATTGTTGCCCAGGTCGTGGAAAGCGGCTTGTCGCCGCTCGACATCGCCGCGGCGGTGCTGTTCGTCTACCTGCTGGTCTTCAGCACCGTCCGCATGGGGCTAGGTCCCTACACGGTCGAGCGTGTGCGGGCGTTCTGCGCGCCGCTGGGATTCGATCCCCTGTCTCCCGCCTTCCGAATCGCCGCCGTCATCGTTGTCGTCGCGCTATACGTCTCCACCGCGTTCTCCGTGGTCGGTCCGGGCGAAGCTGCCTGGGTGGTGCGCTTCGGGCGCGTCGTGCGCGCTCTTGAGGCGCCCGGTTTGTACGTCCACCTGCCGCTGCCGATCGACCGCGTCACCCGGCTGCGCACCAACGAAGTGCGTAGCCTCGACCAGGGCTTCCTGCGCGCTGCCAATCGCATCGACATCGAACGCTCCGACCGTGAGGACCTGATCGACGCCGCCCAAGTGATGAGCGGCGAGGAGAACATTCTCAGCCTTTTCTATACCGTTCACTTCAGCGTTAGTGGGCCCTATGCCTACAAATACCGGGTGGCCGAGCCCGCCGCGGTGGTGCGCACCTTTGCCGAGTGGGCCGTGCGCCAGACGGTGGCGCACCGCTCGTCGTCGGAAGTTCTGGTAACCGACAGAGCCGCCATCGAGCAGGAGGTTCTGGCCGCCCTGCAAGCCGAACTCGACGCTGTTGGCAGTGGCATTCGCGCGGTGGCCGTGAATCTGCTCGACGCTCACGCCCCGGCTGCCGTGCACGAGGCGTTCCGCGACGTCGCCAGTTCACTGGAGGACCGGGCACGCAAAATCCGGCAGGCCGAGGGCTATCACTCCGAAACCGTGGCCGCGGCGCGCGCCCAAGCGTTTTCGTTCATCCAGGAGGCCGAGAGCTTTAGAAGCGAGAAACTCAACGGAGCGAAAGGGCAGGGGACGTCCTTCCTGTCGCGCCTGAACGCATACCGCAACAACGAGGCGCTGACCCGGCGGCGACTGTATTTCGATACCATCGAGAGCGCCTTGCAGGGCGTCAAGGGGTTGTTCCTGCTGGGCGATGACGTCGAAGTCGATCTTTGGAACATCCGTGATGGAAAGTGATGAGCGGCCAGCAAAGGCGAGAACCAACCCCTATTCACTTTTCACGAACCACTGCCATTTGGAGCTCATGACATGCGAAGCGTTCTAATCGTGATAGGCGTGGTGGTTGTGATAGCGCTCGTCGCTTTTGCAGGTACCTTCCAGGTGCAGGAAACCGAGTATGCCATTGTGGCGCGATTCGGCGACCCGCGGCGGGTGATCGACCAAGCGGGGCTGCATTTCAAGTGGCCGCCGCCCATCGACACCCTGTTGCGCATCGACCGGCGCACCAACGTGCTCGACCCCGAGCCCGGCGAGTACCTGACCTCAGACAAGAAAAACATCCTGGTGAGCAATTTCCTCGTCTGGTCGGTGGCCGATCCGCTGCGCTATCTGGTCAGCCTTACCGACAAGAACAGCGCCGAGGCGCGGCTGACGGACATCATGCGCTCGGAAGTCGGCACGACGCTCGGAGCTTATCCGCTGTCGGCCTTGGTATCGACCGAAGAGCAGGACCAGACGATGGCCGACGTGATGCGCGACATCACCCGCAAGACCGCGCAACGCGCCAGCGCCAACTTCGGCGTGCACATCGCCGCGGTGCGCATCAAGCGCCTCAATTTCCCGCCGCAGAACAAGCAGGCGGTGTTTCGCCGCATGGAAGCCGAACGCCAGCGTATTGCGCGGCTGTATCGCTCCGAGGGCGAGGAAGAGGCCGAGAAGATTCGCGCCAGCGCCGATCGCGAGGCAGCCGTGCTGCTCAACGAGGCGCGCCGCCAGGCCGAGGAGATTCGCGGCGAGGCCGACGCCGAGGCCACCCGCATTTACGCCGAGGCGTTTGGGCAGGACCCGGAATTCTTCGAGTTCGTGCGCTCGTTGGAGGCGTACCAGAACATCATCGGCGAAAGCTCCACCATCGTGGTGCCAAGCGACGCTGAATTGCTCAAGGTGCTGCAATCCCCAGCGGCTTTCGGCGATGGCGTGCCCGAGCGTGTCGGCGACGCTGTCGACAGCCTGAAGCGCCTTACGGAACAGCAGGAAGGAGCCGCACAATGACGCCTGATACCACGCCATCGGCCCGCAACGGCCGCTTTGGCATGCGGCTGCGCGGCTGGTACTTGCTGCCGGTTTTGCTCGTCGCCCTCATCGCGCACATGGCCGTCACCGGCGTCTGGGTGGTGAAGCAGAACGAGCAGGGCGTTTTGCTGCGCTTTGGCCGCGTGCGGAGCATCCTGCCTGCCGGCATGCACTTCATCCTACCGTACCCGCTGGAAACCATGCGCCTCGTGCGCACCACCGAGGTGCGAACCATGGCCGTCGGCTTCAGCTATCTGGAGGCTGAACAAGCGGACAAGGTGGCGATGGAGGAAGAGGTGCAATGGCTCACCGGCGACACCAACATCGTCGAAATGCAGACGGCGATTCAATATATCATCAAGTCGCCGGCCGATTACCTGTTTCGCGTCGCCGATTTCAGTGACGGACAGCCCCGCGACATGGCGCTGCGCAAGGCCGCCGAGAGCGTCCTGACTTTCCTGGTAGCGCGCATGAAGGTGGACGACGTGCTGTCCAGCGGCAAGGCGCGCATCCAGGAAGAATCGCGGGTGCTGATCCAGGAACTGGTCGATGCCATGGGACTCGGGCTGCAGGTGGTGTCGGTGAACATCGTCGAGGACAATCCGCCGCCAAACGTCATCGCCGCCTTCAACGACGTGTCCAGCGCCAAGGCGGACCGCCAGCGCCTCATGAATGTCGCCGACGGCTATGCCAAGGACCTGCTGCCACGTGCCCGTGCACAGGCCCACCGGATTCGGCAGGAAGCGGAAATTTATCGCAGCGAGGTGGTCAACGCAGCCCACGGCGCCGCACAGCGCTTCGTCAAGCTCGCCGAGCAGGTGCGCACCTCACCGCAGGTATCGAAGGGACGGTTGTGGTTGGAAACGGTGGAGAAAACGCTGTCGCGGGCCCGCATAATCGTCTATCCCCGCAAGCCTGGCAGTACTTTCACGCTGACTCACATCGAGGGGAAAATCCGCTGAAGTAACCAGTGATAAATGGCCAGTGACCAACACTGATCACCACCCATTGTTCACGAACCACTGCTTCACGCAATGCGCCGCCGACGCTTGTTATTGAGGTAATCGGTGACGACGTACTGCCCCAGGTGGCTGGGGGAGGAGAAGAACGCCCGCCCGCGGTTGATCTTGGTGATTTCCTGCACGAACCGCATCAGGTACGGATCCTGCTCCATCATGAACGTGTTGATCACGATGCCCTCACGAGTGCAGCGTTTGACCTCCTGCAGCGTTTGCTCGATGGTCCGCCAAGTGGGAGGATAGTTGAAGTAGGCCAGGTTTTGTTCGAGGTGGGCGGTCGGTTCGCCGTCGGTGACCATCAGCACCTGCCGCTGGCCATGCCGCGAGCGCGACAGCAGGCGCCGGGCGATCATCAGGGCGTGGTGCATGTTGGTGCCCGGATAGTAGCTGCCCCAGGACGATGACGGGATGTCCTCGTGGCGCAACTCGCTGGCGTACTCGGCAAACCCAATGACGTACAGGTGATCCCTTGGGTACTGCATCTTGATCAGACTGTGCAAGGCCAGCGCCACCTTCTTGGCGGCGTCGAAGCAGCCGTTCAGCCCCATCGACCGGCTCTGATCCAGCATCAGCACGGTGGAGCACTGGTTCAGGTTCTCATCCCGATACACCTCGAAATCCTCAGGCAGAATGCGCACCGGGGTACCCTTGCCCTGGCGCTGCACGGCGTTCATCAGGCTCTGCTGCAAATGCAGGCTGAAATGGTCGCCGTATTCGTAGGCCTTGGTGTCGAGGCGTGCTTCGATGCCGATGCCGCGTCGCTCGGTGGGGTGCCCGCCGTGGCGGCCGATCTTGAGTCGGTTGAAGATGTCTCGGAGCACCTTAGAGCCGATTTTGCGAACGCCCTTGGCGGTCAGTTCGAGGCGGTCGCCCTGACGTTTCAGATAGCCGGCTTCCTCCAGGCGGCGTTCAAGTTCGCGTAGCTTTTCCAATTCCTGGCGCCCCTCGGGGCCGAGAATGGCTTCCAGCGTCTCGGCATCAACGTCCTGCAGGGAGCCGGCCTTGCCCACATCTTGCAACTGCTGCTGCAAGGCATCGACCTTCTGCAACTCGTCCATCAGGTGCATGGCCTGCTCCAGCGGCACGTCGGCGTCGCCGCTGAACTCATAAGAAGGCCGTTCATCGGCAGCAAGGAAATCGAGATTGGCCTGTAATTCCGCCATTTCGGCCGCCAATCCTTCATCCTCGAAGGCGGCGCTGAGCATCTCCTGAAGCTCTTGCCGCAGGTCCTCGGGTAGGCTGTTGAAGAGCGATTGCATTTGCGCCATACGCGATGCCATCTGCTGGGTCAGTTCTTCCAGGCTCTGCGGCGGGTTGGGGCCAAACATGTCCCCATATTTCTGCATGAAGCCGTCGAAATCGGGCTGCTCGCCCCACACCTGCTGGTCCAGCATGCGGTTCAGATCGGCGATCATTTCCTTCAAACGCTGCCGCTCTTCGGGGGACATGTCGGCAAAGCGCTGCGCCATGTCACGCATGGCGTTGCCCATGGCCTGCTGCTTGAGCATTTCCATCAGTTCGTCGAAAGCCTGCTGCGCCTGCGGGTCCAAGAAGTTGTAAGGCTGTAGGGCCTTGACGCGGCCGGCGAAATCTTGCGGCAATTGGTCCATGAATTCCCGGCGTTGCTGATTGTCGCCGCTTCCCGCCTGGCCGGCCCGGTCTGATGCCTCGGCGGAAGCCCCCTGTTGCCCGCCCTGCTGAGCAGCCCTATCTGCCGATTCGCCGTCCGACGCCTGAGAGCCGGTTGCGGCCTCTTCGTCCTGTTGCCCCTGTTGCGGCGGCGGGCTCAGCGTCTCCTTCTCCTCCCGAATAATGTCGTCCAGACGTTCCTTCAATTCATCCACCAGCGACGCCAGGTTATAGCGCTCCAGTCGCTCGCGGCTCTGCTGCTTGAGGCGCTCCATCATCTCCCGAATGCCCTCGAAACCGCTGCCCATGCGCCCCTGCATGCCGCGTTGCATCAGGTTGCGCAGCGCCTGACGGAGATCGCCGTGCGACGCCAGATCGTCCGCCATGGCCTCCATCAGGTCTTCACCGTCGACCGGTAACGATTCCTGCGTCCCATCCCAGCGCGAATAGCGGTAGCTTCTCATGCTTACCTCCCGTTAAAGCAGGGGTTCGTGGACAGGGAATAGCAAGGGATTCATGACTAACCACCATCCACAGGTTGCGGCGTGCTGCGATACACGGCGTCAGCGGCTTCCAGTTCATCGATGTCCTGTGGGGCACAGCCGAGCAGCTCGGTGAGGATTTCCTCGGTATGTTCACCGGGCAGTGGGGCCGAGCCCAGCACCGTTTCGCTGCGGCTCAGTTTGATGTTCTTGCCGGAGACGTGGATGGTACCGGCGACGGGGTCGCTCACTTCCACGAGCAATTCGCGCTCGTGCAATTGGGGGTCGCGAGCGGCAGAGGGCACGTCGTTCACGGCGTTGATCGGAATGCCAAACTCTGAGAAACGGTCCACCGATTCTCGCACCGTGCGGTTGCCGAACCAGGCCCGTAGCCGTTCTTCGATGGCCTCCCATGCCCGACCGCGGTCGTCAACCGTCTTGAAGCGTCGGTCGTGCACCCACTCGGGGGCGTCGATGGCCTCGCATAGACGCGGCCAGATGTTGTCGCTGATGGCGGCGACGAGCACCCAGCCGTCGCGGGTTTCGTAGGTGTTCATCAAGCCGCGCCCGTTGCCGGTGCGTTCCGGCACAATCCCCTCGCCAAGAAAGGCGGCGCACTGAATTTCCGTCATGCTGAAGCCGGTGTCGGCCAGACACACGTCGACGCATTGCCCTTCGCCGGACACGTGGCGTTCCTGCAGCGCTGCCAGCGTACCGATCGTGCCGTGCAAGGCGGTGATGCGGTCGATCACGGGGTTGTACGTGCGGGTGGGCGGGTTACCGGGAAAGCCGGTGAGGGACATCATGCCGCTGATGGCTTGTCCGATGGGGTCGAAGCCGATGCGATCGCGGTAGGGGCCGTATTGCCCGTAGGCCGACACGTTGACCATCACGAGGCCAGGGTTCAGTTCCTTGAGCTGGTCGTAGCCGAGCCCCATGGCATCGATGGTGCCGGGCCGGAAGTTCTGGATGAGTACGTCGGAGACCTTGACCAGACGGCGCACGATGTCGATTCCCTGTTCGGTGCGCAGGTTCAGGCCGAGGCTCTTCTTGCCGCTGTTGTACTGCACCCAGTAAGCGCTCTGGCCGCGCACGAACGGACCGTTTTTGCGGCTCTCGTCGCCGCCCGGCGCTTCGACCTTGATTACCTCGGCGCCCAGACGGGCCAGAACGAGGCCGATGCGGGGGCCGGCCTGATACCGCCCCAGATCCAGCACGCGAATGCCGGCAAGGGCTGTGTTCGAAGTCGTCATGGCCCGCTCCTCAATGGTTGCCAGTGCCCCGATTCGACCGGCGAGATGCACCGTTCCCGGCTTCCGAGGGGCGCCATGGTAGCACAGCGCCAGACCGTTTGACACTCGTTAAAACAGCATGCTAGGGTGCCGCCTCGCATACCGAACAAGGCTTGAAAACAGGGGAGATATGGCATGAGCGCAAGGCACCGGCGGGCCATGAAACCGGAGGACATTACCCGCATTCGCTGGGTGAGCGAGGTGCGGATGTCGCCCGACGGACGACGGGTGGCCTTCGTGGTGACGACGCTGTCCGAAGAGCGCGACCAGTACTTGTCGAATATCTGGCTTGCGGGCGTTGATGGGGGACTGCCGCGCCGATTGACCAGTGGCGACAAGCGAGACGGTGCGCCGCGCTGGTCGCCAGATGGAACTCGGCTGGCGTTCGTATCCCAGCGGCAGGGTCAAAAACGTCCCCAGTTGTACGTCATGCCGCTTGATGGCGGCGAATCCGTGCGGTTGACCGAACTGGCGCAGGGTGTTGCCGAACCTGTCTGGTCGCCGGACGGCAGACGTCTGGCTTTCGTGTCGCGCGTGGGGGGCGAAGAGACGCAGCAGGACGGGGCGGAGGAACCGCGTTCCAAGCCGGCGCGGGTGATTACGACCCTCAAGTATAAGATGAACGGCGAGGGGTTCGTCTACGACCGCCGCTCGCATCTGTTCGTGGTAGACGCGAACGACGGCGCCGTGAACCAACTCACCGACGGCGATTTCAACCACGCCGAAGCAGCATGGTCGCCGGACGGTGCGCTGCTGGCCTTCACCTCGGGACGCCACGCCGAGCGCGACGAAGACGATGCGTCGGACGTGTGGGTCATGCCTGCCGACGGCGGCGAGCCGCGTCGCCTGACGGACACCGCCGGGCCGGTGGGGCATCCGACTTTTTCGCCTGATGGGCGAAAGATTGCTTATCTCGGCCACCGCCAGCGCTACGACGCCGGTTACAACTGGCGTTTGTACACGGTACCGGTCGGCGGTGGCACACCGGTCTGCCTGAGCGGTGGCCTGGATCGCAATTGCCGCGCGCTGGGCAACCAGGGTCCGCTGTGGTCCGCGGACGGTGGCGCGCTGACCGTTGGCGTCCAAACACGGGGCAACGTGCAGGCGTACCAATTCGATGCCAATACCCGGCAGGCCCCCAAAGTCGCGCTGGACGGCCCCCGGCACATCACCGACCTGTCAGCCGCGGCTGACGGCAGCCGGCTGGCCTTCACCGCCATGGATCCGACGAATCCTGCCGAAGTGTTCGCCTGTCATCCGGACGGCAGTGGCGAGCGCCGTCTGACCGACCTCAACGGCGATTGGAAAGCCGAGGTCGGACTGTCGGCCCCGGAGCGTATCGCCTGCGAACGTGACGGCTGCGGCCTGGACGCCTGGGTGGTGAAACCGCACGGGTTCGAGCCCGGCAACCGCTACCCGCTGCTGCTCAACATCCACGGCGGTCCGCACATGATGTACGGGCACGATTTCTTCGACGAGTTTCAGGTCTACAGCGGTGCCGGGTATGCCGTCCTCTACGCCAATCCGCGCGGCAGTCAAGGGTACGGCGAGACGTTCACCCGTGCGGCGATCGGCGACTGGGGCGGGGTAGACCATGCCGACGTGATGGCGGCCCTGGACGCGGCCCTCCAGCAGTGCGATTTCATCGATCCACAGCGCCTCGGCGTCATGGGGGGCAGCTACGGGGGCTATCTGACGACCTGGGCCGTCGGGCATACACAGCGCTTCAAGGCGGCCTGCTCGGAGCGCGCGGTGAACAACGTGCACACGCTGTTCGGCACCAGCGACATTGGCCATTCGTTTGCCGAGGCACAGAGCGGCTATCTGCCTTGGGACAACCTGGATTGGTACCTGAAACGCTCGCCGCTGACGTATACCGCCGACATTACGACACCCCTGCTTATCCTGCATGCCGAGAACGATCTACGCTGCCCCATCGAACAGGCGGAACAATTGTTCGTAGCCCTGAAGAAACAGCACAAAGAAGTACGCTTCGTGCGCTTCCCGGATGAAGGGCACGACATGTCGCGAGCCGGCAAGCCGCGCCACCGCTTGGACCGTTTTCGCTTCATCCTCGAATGGTTTGCCTCCCACCTCGACTCATCGAACGGCACGTCAGACGTTACTGCCGGCCTTTGACGGCGGCCAAACGCGCATGGTAGGTTAACTGCCAATTCCGACATTGTGGTGATCGAAGAGAAGGGCGTGTTCGTGCCTTGGCTCGGCGTCCCGCCCCGTCCGCGATATGAACCCGGTTCATCGCAATTCCACATCTATACCAAGAAAAGACTCCGGGAGCAGGGAGGTTTTTTGCATGGCAGAGACAGGAACGGCAGCGCGAGTGGCATTTGCTCCGGTAGCAGGGGCGGCCGAACTCTTTAGCGATGCCTTTCTCGATTATCTGGTGCACTTGCATGAGAAATTTGCGCCGCGCATCCAAACGCTGCGCGCGAGCCGCGCCGAGGTATTGCGCCGCGCCCTGCAGGACGGCGTCCTCCCCACCCATCCCCCTGTTTCGGACATCAACACCGGCGATTGGCAGGTGCCGCCGGTGCCTGAGGACTTGAAACGCCCCGGCATCGAAATCTCGGGGCCTGCCTCCATCACCCACATGTTCATCAACGCGCTGAATCCCGGACCGGAGGGCTCGCGTGCCGTTGGCGACCTCGATGACGACGAGGACGCCGCCGGGCACCGGCTGATCGATACGCTGACGGCGGCGCGGAACCGCTTGGCAGCGGTTGAACGCACCCTGTCGTTTTCCGATCCCGATCGGGGCCGCGAGTATCGCCTGGCCGACGGCGAGTTGCCCTTCTTCATGCACCGTGAGCGCGGCCTGCACCTCGATGAATCGGACGTCACGATCGACGGCAAGCCGGTGAATCGGACGTCACGATCGACGGCAAGCCGGTGTCGGCGGCGATTCTCGGCACGGCGCTCACCCTGTTCTATGCCGGACGGGCGCAGGCCGAGCGGGGCCTGGGCATCTATTTCTACCTGCCGAAGCTGGAATCCGCCGACGAGGCCGCCTTCTGGCGCGACTTCTTCGCGGCCAGCCAAGCCTATCTGCCGTTTCTCGGCGACGCCGTCATCCGTGCCATTATTCTGGTGGAATCGCTGCCCGCCGCCTACCAAATGGAAGAGATGCTGTATGCCCTGGGTCCCTATGCGGCCGGTCTCAACGCCGCGCGTTGGGATTTCAAGGCCAGCATTTTCGAATACGTGATGGCCGATCCCGCGGCGGTGTGGCCGGACCGGTTCGGCGTCGACATCAAGACCACAGACTTTCTCGCCACCATTTTCCGGCGTCTGGTGGCGATTTGCCTGAAGCGCGGCGCCGTGCCCATTGGCGGCATGGCGACGCCGCTGCCGAGTTCCGACCCGCACGTCAACGAGGTAGCCGCGGAAGGTATTCGGGCAGACAAACAGTGGGAAGCGGAGCAGGGATTTCTGCGCGCCTGGGTGGCGCATATCTTCCACATGGACACGGCTGCCAAGCCGTTTGAGGATCTCCGCGCGACGGGCTGGGGGCCGTCTCCCGAAATGGCAAACCCGGACAATTACCCCATCGACATCTGTGTGCCCGACGGCCCCGTTACCGTCGAAGGCACACGCCGCAACGCCCGGATGGTTCTGGAATACCTCGAAGGCTGGCTGCAGGGTAGGGGGGCCAAGGGCATCGATAGTCTGGCCGGCAAGCCGGGCATCCATCCCGCTCTGATGGAGGACCTGGCCACCGGCCGCATGTCCGTGGCGCAGATCGCCCAACGCATTCTGCATCGCGTGGCCGACAGCACTGATCCCGGCCAACGGCACGATTTTGCTTTGATCAAGGACCTGCTGCAGAAGGAACATGAGGACATCATCGCCCGTCTCCCCGACCCCGGCAGCGAAACGCAGCGCCAAGCTGCCGAGCGCTACCACAAGGCATATGCCATTGCCTTGCGATGGATCAAGAACTACACCGAGTTCGAATTCCGCAGCCTGGGTTCCTACAGCCGCGACGAGTTGGAGGTTATCGCGGCCTCCGAAGAGGCGTTCTGAGTCTACAGTCACGGCCAGGCGCGGCGATCTCGATGTATTGGTGTTAATAACTCCGGGTGCCTCGAGGCAGAGATAAGTCAACCAACCCTTTGGTTGTCTCTTGTAACTGCATTGTCGTGCAAGAAAATAGAAGCCGGCAAGGACCGGGAGCCTTCTGCTCTCAATTGCATTCAGCCGGCATTTGCTGTGTGGAGATGTCGTTTTCTTGACTTTAGTCAAAGGTTGCACTATATCTTTGTGCGGTCTCTTTTGGAGAGTCGGTAGATACGTTGGATTTGCACGGGACGGAATTTTTATAGAGGGTTTTGAAAATGGCACAGTCTGTACTTGAAATGGCTAAGGACCTGGTCATGGCGCAGATCCAGGTAGGCGCGTTGCCACTGGAAGAGATGCACAAAGAGTTGCAGAAGACTTATGCCGGCTTGGTTGAATTGAAGAACAAGGAAGATGCCGGGGAAACCATTACCGGCGTTTCATTCAGCGAAAAAGAAGAGACGTCGCAGGGGCGTAACAAGGACAAGAGCATTCCTGCCAATTGGAAGCAGAGCATCAAGAAGCACGCCATCGTGTGCATGGTATGCGGCGCGGCTTTCAAGCAGCTTTCGGTGAGGCATCTGAAGGAACACAGCCTCGACGCGCGTTCCTACCGCGTCAAATTTGGCATCCCGAGAATTCAGCCGTTGTCTTCCAAGGAAACCACGACGATACGCAAGAAGATTGTGCAGTGGAGCCGTCCATGGGAGAAGGCGCCAACCTACATCAAGGCTCAGGAGCGTAAGAACGGCGGCACGGCCAAGAGCCCGAGAGGCCGCACGCAGGCGACTGCCCCGAGCGCCTGAGTTCAACCTCACTGCAGATTTACCCCCACGGTTCTCGACAGGTGATTCCAATACATCGTTGCCCGCCCACATTGTGACGCCTTGCGCCAAAATGTGCTGATGGGTTCGACTGCCCGGATGGAAAGGGAGGTATGCACAACCCGGCGAACCAGCGCATCCCGGTGCTTGTCGTGTCCGGTTTTCTCGGTTCGGGCAAGACGACCCTGGTGTGCCATTTACTGCGTGAAGCTCAGGACAGCGGCGCACGGGTGGCAGTCATCTCCAACGAATTCGGCGCCTTGGGCATCGATCAGGCGCTATTGGGGGAGGGCGGCGAGGCGTTTGTCGAGCTGGAGGGCGGCTGCGTCTGTTGTCAGTTGTCCGACGAGTTGCGCGACACCCTGCAAATGCTGCGGCAGCGCGTGCAGCCGGATCGGGTGATCGTCGAAACCTCCGGGGTGGCGTTGCCGTCCGACACGCAGTTGCAATTCTGGCGCGAACCGGTGAGCGCCTGGGTGGACGACGATGTGGCCGTTGTGGTGGTCAACGCCGAGCAGCTTGGAGAGGGCCGCGACCTGCACGGCACCTTTGAGGATCAGGTGTCGTCGGCCGACCTGCTGCTGCTCAACAAGATCGACCTGGCACCGGCGGCGGACCTGAACCGGCTCGATGCGCTGCTGCATGACATGGCGCCGGACACCCCGGTGTTGCACACGTGCCATGGCGAAGTGGAGCCGGCGCTGCTTTTTCCACCGGATGCGGACGGTTTGCGCCGACAACGCCGCAACGCCGGGAAATCTCCGGCTCCCCACCACCACGAGGTCTTCGAGACCTATGAAGTTGCCGTTGCGGACGGTGTCGACCCGGAGGAGCTTCTGGCCCGGTTGCGGGGTCTCGGAATGCTGCGGGCCAAGGGATTCGTGCACACCTCCCAGGGGCTGCAATTGCTGCAGGGAGTCGGTCGCCGCCTTGAATTGCTTGAGCCTCCGGGCCCGCCGCCAGAGCGGCTGATCGGTCGCGTGGTAGTCATCCGCCGGGCCGGGTAAGGGGCAGGAACCACTGCGTTGACAAGCTGTTGGCCGGTCATTATGGTACGTCAGCCGCGGCGACGCGTCTGCGGTTGCTGACCAAATTTCATTCATAAAGACATTCATAAAGAGAGGACTGTTGTGGAGGAAAGAACCGTCACTGTTCGCGATGGGTTGTTCGAGACCAAACTACGCACCGGTGGGAGCGGCGAGCCGCTACTCTTCCTGCACGGTGCCGGCGGTTTGCGGGGTTGGGACCCCTTTCTGGCCGAACTGGCCCGTCGTCACACCGTGTACGCTCCGGCGCATCCGGGTTTTGAAAGCAGCAGCGGCCTTGAGCACCTGGACGACGTCGTCGATCTGGTGGTCTACTACAACGACCTGCTCGACGCTTTGGGCATCGAGTCGTTGCACGTCGTGGGGCATTCGATGGGTGGCATGATCGCCGCTGAATTGGCCGCCCTGAGCCCGCATCGGGTGCAGCGACTGGTCCTGGCCAACGCCTTGGGACTGTGGCTGGACAAACATCCGGTAGCCGATTTTTTCGCCATGACGCCGGACCAGCTCGGCATCGCCCTGTGGCACGACCCTGAATCCGAGGTTGCCAAGGCGATGATGGCCGTGCCGGAGGACGAACAGGCTCAAATGCAAGCCTACCTCGTGCGCATGCAGCATCTGGCGACGGCTGGCAAGTTCCTGTGGCCGATTCCCGACAAGGGCCTGAAGAAACGTATCCACCGCGTGAAGGCGCCCACCCTGATCCTCTGGGGCCAATCGGACGGGCTGGTGCCGGTAGCGTATGCCCAGGCATTCCAAAGCTCCATCCATGGCTCGCAGGTGTCTATCATGCAGCGCTGCGGCCACATGCCGATGTACGAAAATCCCACAGGCTTCGTTGAGGAAGTCACCGGCTTCCTGAATGGCGCCTGAAAACGGCCGACTCGTCCGCGCTCCCCGGCGTTCTTGTAAACCGCCGTTCCTGCCGCCTGAGTGGTATTCGAAAGCCGTTCCCCACATCCGGGGGTCCCTGCCGGCATGAGCAACGCTCTGAGATCGCAAGCCTTCGTTCGCACACCGCCCGCCATCGCAGGGCTCCTGGCGCGTTGGGCGTTGCGTTCGGCGGACGATCACGTTCTTGACGTGGGCTTCGGCGACGGGGCCTTTCTGCTGGAAAGCGCCAGGTATCTTCAAACGCTCGGCGCCGCCGCCGAGCGGCTCACCGATCAACTTCACGGCATCGATTCCCGTCCCGACGCCGCGCCGATGCTCCGGCAGGCGTTCAGTTCCCACGGTCTTCCGACCCACCTGCCCGGTATTCGCACCGGCGACTTCTTCACCGCTACTTTTCCTCCCACGGATGCGATGGTTGGCAATCCGCCCACCGGCCGCCGCTGGCAACAGCGAGACGTGGAGGCCCTGCGGGCCGCCGCGGAAGAGTTGCCCGAGGCCGGCAAGTTTTCGCGCCTGACCGATCCGCAATGCTATGTCGTGATGCACGGCGCTCGGTTCCTGAAGCCGGGCGGGCGCCTGGCCGTCATTATCTCCGATAGCTGGCTGGACATGCGGTACGGCACCGCCTTCAAGGAGTACCTGCTGCGGACGTTCGTGGTGCGGGGCATCCTCGGATTTCAGGCACGCATGTTCCGCCAGGTGCGGGTGCGCCCCGTACTCCTCCTGGCGGAAAAGCGTGCCGAGCCAGAGGCTCCGAAACACCAGCAGATTGCTTTTGTTTCCTTCAACGGCACGCCCCCCACCAACCTGCCGCACGACCCCTGCGAGTTGCTGGACGGCACCTCGCCGCAGGCCGACGGCACGATTTTGTCCTCGGACGAGTTGAATCCCGAAGTCAAGTGGACCCCGTTCCTCTACGCTCCAGGGGTGTACAAGACGTTGCGGGAACATCCCGGCCTGACGCCCCTGAGCGCCTTGGCCCAGGTGCGCCTCGGCCTGCAAACGTTTGCCAAGATGTTCTACGTCGTGCCGCTCGCTACCCAAAAACGCTGGCAGCTCGAACGTCGCTGGCTCATGCCCTTGCTGCTGTCCCCCAAGGATTTTGACACGGCATGCCTTAGTTCCGACCTGTCGGCCCGCCACTACGTACTGACGTGCAACGCCGCCAAGGAGCGCCTCACCGGAACGCGGGTGTTACGTTATATCGAGTACTGGGAAAACCAGGTGCTGACGCCGCGCGGTCAGGCGCAGCCGGTTATCGGGGTGCAAAACCTGCCGCGCGTGGCCAAAACGGGCCGCACCCCTTGGTACAACCTGCTGGATCATCTGACGCGCCGCGGCACGGCGCCGATTTTGCTGCCGCGCCGGATGCATCGGCGCCTGCGGGTGGTATGGAATCAGGCCGGTTGGGTAGCGGGTGAAAACTTCATCGAGCTCACGCCGCAGACGGGTGTTGCGCCCCAGACGCTGCTGGCGGTGCTGAATACCGGCATCGCCGAAATGGCCTTGCGCGTGAACGCCCATGTATACGGCGGCGGCGTTTACAGCCTCAGCCCCGGCAGTGTCGGCGAGGTGCTAGTCGTTGACGTGCGACGCCTAGTCCCGCGGGCACTGAATCAGATCGATAGAGCTTACAACCAATTTCTGCACACCAACGGCTCGGAGCGTGGTCGGCTCGATGCGGCCGTGTTCGCCGCTGCGGGACTGCCGGACACCCTGTTCGAGGACCTGCAAACCGCCCTGGATCGCATGCAGGGATTGGCCGATGCCGTCGCTCGGCCCGCCCCGATCGAAGACGACGACTGGCCTGAGGAGTTGCGTCTCCTGTAGCCGGTGGCAGATTATTCCACCCAGAGATGGGGGTTCCAGGCCAACTCCCACAGGAAGCCGTCGGGGTCGGCGAAGTACCCCGAGTAACCACCCCAGAATACCGGGCCCCCGGGTTTGACGAGGGTGGCGCCCGCGGCTACGGCCTCCTCCAGAATCCGCTCCACCTCTTCCGGCGAGCGCATATTGCGGGCCAGCGTGAAGCCACGGGAACCGCCGCCCTCGGATGCGATTCCCGCGTCTTCGGCGAGCGCCTCGCGCGGATACAGCGACAGCCAAATGCCCGAGGTTTCAAAGAAGGCGAGGTTTTCCGAGCCTTCGTCACGCTTGGGCAGCTTGAGACCGTCCCGATAGAAGGCAATGGACCGCTGCAGATCCGCCACGCCGAGGGTGATCAAGGATATCCGGGCTTCCATCGGGGCCTCCTGTGACGACTGATTCGGACTTTTCTTGAGCCAGGGATTCTACCGCGGTCTCGACGTGTCCCAGCCTTGACACCATAGGGTGCGGGTGCTACAACCCGGCGCCATTTTCCATGAACCCGACCGATCCGAACGCAAGCCGACGCGGCCATCCCATGGAGGCGATATCTTGAAGGACCGTTTCACGGCATACGTGGTTGACAAGCAGGACGACCAAGTTGAGGGGCGCATCGATTCCCTGTCGCTTGAGGACCTTCCGACCGGTGAGGTCACCATCAAAGTGGCTTATTCGTCTCTGAACTACAAGGATGGGCTGGCCTGTACCGGACGGGGCGGCGTCGTGCGGCAGTATCCGCACGTGCCCGGCGTCGATGCCGCCGGAACCGTCGTCGCCAGCGAAACGACGGACGTTGCGGTGGGTGACCGCGTGGTGGTTACCGGCTACGACTTCGGCGTCGGGTCCTTCGGCGGGTACGCCGAATACGCGCGCGTGCCGGCGGCCTGGGTGGTCCGAACACCCGACACGCTGAGCGATTTCGAGGCCATGGCGCTCGGCACTGCCGGATTTACCGCGGCCATGTGCCTGTTGGCCATGGAGCGTAACGGTATGACGCCGGACCAGGGCCCGATCCTAGTCACCGGCGCCACCGGCGGGGTAGGGAGCATTGCCGTGGATATCCTGGCCCAGCAGGGATACACCGTGGCCGCCAGCACCGGCAAGCCTGAGCAGCACGATTTGCTGCGAGAGCTCGGCGCCAGTCAGATTCTCAGCCGCGATGACGTGAACCTCACGGACGCAAAGCCACGCCCTTTGCTCAAGAGCATCTGGGCCGGCGCGGTTGACACCGTGGGCGGCTCGACGCTCAGCGGATTGATCCGCACCACCCAGCACGGCGGCAACATTGCACTCTGCGGCCTCGTCGCCGGGCACGATTTTGCCGGCACCGTCATCCCGTTCCTGCTGCGCGGGGTCAACCTGCTTGGCATCGATTCGGTTGCTTGCCCGATGTCCTGCCGCCAAGCAATCTGGCAACGCCTGGCGACCGACCTGAAGCCCCGGCACCTGCAGCGGCTTGCCCGCGTCATCACCCTCGCCGAACTCCCCCGGGCCGTCGACGAGATTTTGCAAGGCAAGGTCACCGGCCGCCTGCTGGTGGAACCGCGCGCCTGGCCGCTGGGTCAGAACAGATCGTGGTCGTCGGCGCCATCGTCCGGCTGAATCTCAACGCGTTCGGGGCAATCGAGCCGGCCGATGTCGCAGAAGCTGCACTCGTTTAAGCTCGCCACGCGTGCCAGCGCCGTGCCGCCGCCCACTTGCGCCATCATTTCGCGGAAGCGCGCCCTGAAGTCGCTGTCGAGCGCCTCGGCGGGAACGTCCACGGGGCCGGTCTCATAGTGCACGCAGCCGCTCAACGTCCGCCCTCGCCAGACGGGCTGGGCGTGCGGCAGGACGAGCATGTAGATCATCACCTGGATCGTGTCGGCGTGACGCGGCTGGCCGGTCTTGCACTCGACGACCCGCACTTCGCCGTCTCGCCAAGCCACGATGTCCGGCTTGCCGCCGAGAGTGACACCTTGTTGCCCTTGCAGCCGAAAAGCGTTCTGGTCCTCCAACGACACCGAAAACGATGCCTGTCGCAGGGCTTCGGCCTGCTCGCGTACCATGGCGGTGTGCTCACTGGCCCACTTGGCCGCGTCGAAGTCACTCGGCAACCGGTCGTAGGTATGATGCGCCCGAAACCAGGCGGCCCAGGCGCAGTGAGCGTCACCGGCGAGCAACTTGGAAATCCATGTTACCCAGACGTACGGCGCGACGCGCGGCTCGGACATGCGGAGATTCCTTTCTTCAGGGCATCTTGAATGTCGAGAAGGGCAGCCATACTACCACAGCCAGCCGCCGTGCGGCGCTTCGCCGAGGCCGTTGCCCGTGCCGGTCGGCGCATGGTATCCTGTGCTCGCTTTCACACGTCAACCTCCACCCCTCTGACGGCCCGTCCATGTCCTTGCAGGTCGATGACATAGCCTCTCTCCGCAACGGCTTGGCACATTTTCGCAATGCCGACTACTTTGCCGCACACGATTCGTGGGAGGAGGTCTGGCAGGGGCTCCGGGGCCGCCGGCGTCTGTTCTGGCAGGCGATGATCCAATTGGCGGTTGGCGCTTACCACTACACCAACGGCAATCGGCGAGGCTGCCGAGGTCAATGGCACAAGGCGCTGCAAAAATGTCATCAACTCGGCAGTATTGGCGAAGCACCGCTTCAGCCCATTGGGCTTTTGGCTGGAGTCCTGGAAACTTCCTTACAGGCATTGGCGGGTGACGAGAACCCCCTGCCGGGCCTTGCAGATTTCGCCGTTAACACGGTTTCTGAGGATTGGTTCCTTTTTTCTTGAGACGACGTTTCTCCGAGGGGAATGCGATTATGAAATTGAGCTTGGCGTACGAAATGCAGCGGCCGGTCGTTGACGACCACGCAGTGATCGAAGAAACGATCGAGCAGTGCGTTTTGGCCGACGAAATGGGTTTCGACACCATCTGGTTCGTGGAACACCACTTTCTCACCGGCTTTTCGATGTCACCGTGTCCCGAGGCTATTTTCGGGGCGTTGAGCCGCCTGACCAAACGCATCCGGCTCGGATTCGGCGTCGTCATTCTGCCGTACCATCACCCGGTGCGGGTGGCTGAGCGGGTCGCCATGATCGACCACATGTCCGGCGGGCGGGTCGATTTCGGCACCGGGCGCTCGGCGCCGTACGAGCAGACGGGCATGGGCATCGACCCACGCAACACCCGCGACATGTGGGAAGAATCGCTGTCCATGATTCCCAAGATCTGGGAGGACGGGCTGTTCGAGTGGGAAGGCCGTTTCTGGAACGTGCCGCCGCGCGACGTGCGTCCCAAGCCGTACCAGCAGCCGCACCCGCCGATCTGGGTGGCGGCCCTGCAACCGACGACCTACCGGTTGGCGGCCGAGAAGGGAATTGGCGTGATGGCGTTGAGCGTCGCCGCCCCCGCGACCCTGGCCGAGCACGTCAAGGAATTCAAGGATAATGTCCAACATGCCAAGCCGGTCGGGCGCGCGGTAAACGATCAGTGGCTCAGCGCCACGATGGCCTACTGCGGTGAGGACAACAAGGCGGCGCGTGAATTGGCGGCGCAATCGCTGAAAACGTTTTTCGGTCCCGACCGCCCCTATCTGAAAGACCAGGTGGGCGTGTACGAGCGCCTCATCGAATCGTGGGGCGGCGTGCCGGAGCATCTGGAGGCCAATTTCGCCCGCTATATCAAAAAGGAGGACGGCGATGACAGCGGCCTGGACCTCTCCGGCGGCTCGGCGCAAATCGCCAATGCCATCTGGAATCAGTTCGACGCCGACACCCTGGCCGACCGCGCCGTCACGGTCTCCGGTGACCCGGAAAGCTGCCTCAAGGCCATCGAGCTGCACCGCGCCACCGGCGTCGACCAGCTGCAGTTTCTCATGGCCACCGAGACCGTTCCGCACGACAAGGTCATGTCGTCCATCGAGATGTTCGGCAAGCACGTCATCCCCAAGCTCAATCACACGTAGATGCTGCACATTCCCGGAGATTCTCGATGGCTGCCGAATCGCCCCCTCGCACCGTGATGCGGGATCAGATCACGAGCCAGCCGGCCTTGCTGCGCGATATTGTCGAGCCGGCGGAGCAACAAGTAGCTGACGCCCTGCGCGACGTGAAGCCGCAGCATTGGCAGGCCATTTACACGGCCGGCTGTGGCGATTCGTTCTACGCCGGACTGGCCTGCGAGATGGCCTTCGCGCGTTTTTCCCGTCTGCCGGTCAAAGCACTTGCGGCGATGCCATTCGCGCGCTATGAGGCGGATCAGGCACCAACATCGGCCGGATTGTTCGGCATTTCCAATTCCGGACAGGTCGCGCGATCAATTGAGGCGGTTGCCCTGGCGCGGGCGGCTGGCTTGGACACCGTGGCGGTGACGGGAAATGTGGAAAGCGGCATCGCGCGGGAAGCGGCAGCGACTGTTGCCGTGCCCATTGCGCCGATGGGACGGGCGCCGGGCATCCGCTCTTACACGGTTCAGCTTGTCAGCTTGCTGCTGTGTGCGATACGGGTCGGCGAGCTGCGGCAGGTGCTGACGGCCGCCGAGGCCAATCGCTGGCGGCGGCGGCTGGTCGAGATTGCCGATTGCATGGCGGCGACGATCGAGGCCGTTGACGTCCCGGCACGGCAAGCGGCGGAACGGTTCAGCGACCATGAGGACTGGGTATTCCTGGGTTCCGGGCCGCACTATGCGACGGCACTTTTCAGCGCCGCCAAGCTGGTGGAAAGCTGTGGCGTCAATGCCTGGGGGCAGGACATCGAGGAGTGGGGGCACATCCAGTTTTTTAACAGCCGGGAGCCCACGCCGACCTGTCTGATCGTACCGCCGGGCCGCAGCCTCGACCGGGCCTTGGAATTGCTTCCGCACGTCAAGGCAGTCGGGCGCCGCACACTCGTGGTTGCGCAAGGCGACCCCGCGTCCCTTCCCGTTAACGTGGACGTCTTCCTGCCGGTACCGCGACCGGTTCCGGAACTGTTCGCGCCGCTGGTTTATTGCTTGGCCGGAGAACTCCTGGCCTATCACCTCGCCGAAGCCCGGCAATCCCGGTTTTTCCAGCCCACCGGCGGCGTCAGCGGTACCAGCGACCGGCTGCGCGAGAGCCGTGTCCTGCGCCGCCTCGACGAACTATCGTCCGGCTGATCTCGCCAGCCACTAAAACCTCACAACCCGCACGCGGTGGTTGTTACTGTCGGCGATGTAAAGATTGCCTTGTGCATCGACGCAGCAGCCGTGCGGGCGGTCCAATCCTGCCGCCGTCGCCGGGCCACCGTCGCCGTGCCCGCCATGTTGCCCACCGGCCACGGTGGTGACAACGCCCGTGACGGCATCAATGCGTCGAATGGCGTGGTTTTCCGTGTCCACCACCAGAAGGTTGCCCTGCAGGTCGCAACGCAGGGCTTTTGGCGCTCCCCACGTCGCCGCCAGGGCGGAACCGCCGTCGCCACTGTAGCCGCGCTCGCCGGTTCCCGCGAAGGTCGACATGATGCCGTCGGCACCCACCTTGCGCACCCCGTTGCCCTCCCGTTCGCAGATGTAGGTGTTGCCGCTGCCGTCTTGGCACACCGCCCGCGCGCCAAGGATGCTGGCCTCGGCGGCGGGGCGACCGTCACCGGCGCATGCCTTGTCACCGTTGCCCGCGAAGGTGGTGATGAAGCCCGTAGCCAGGTCCAGGCGGCGGACGCGATGATCTTGTACGTCGGCGATGAGCAGGCCGCCGTGCCGGTCGAGGAAGCAATCATTGGGTTCCCGCAGGGCTGCCGCCGTCGCCGGGCCGCCGTCGCCGCTCGATCCCGGCGTTCCGGTTCCGGCAACGGTGGAAATGATGCCGCTCGCCGCATCCACCTTGCGGATGACGGCATTCAAGCGGTCCACAATGTACAGGGCGCCATTGTCCGCGATGTCCAGGGCATAGGGCTGGTTCAGGGTCGCCTGCGTCGCCGGGCCGCCGTCGCCGCCATAGCCGAGTTCGCCCGTTCCAGCGACGGTGGTAATCACGCCGCTGCGCCCGTCGATGCGGCGTACGCAGTGATTCATCGCCTCCGCCACGTACAAGTTGCCTTGCCGGTCGAAGGCGCACATGAAGGGTTCGTTGAGTCGGGCCGACCCGGCCGGGCCGCCGTCGCCGTCGTATCCGGCGTCCCCGATGCCTGTCGTCGTCGTGATCATGCCGTTTTCAAGTGTCACATGACTTCCTTTCTTGGAACAGTTTCAGATCATGCTGCTTAAAAGCATCTGTCCATTGCCGTCACGGTCTTCGCACGTTGACCTCTATCAGGGTGTGGTTTACAGTGGCCGCTATCAAAACCCACACCCATTCCAAACGCCAGCGAGCGTTGTCAACCCATTGTTAAGAGGTGAGTTATGCCACTCGATCCGCAAGCCCAGCAGGTCCTCGATCAATTGGCGGCGTTGGGTCTGCCCCCGAACCACATGGTAAGCCCGCAGCAGGCGCGCGAGAACATGAGGAACCGGCCGCGCGTCGACGGGCCGGAGGTCGCCAAGGTGGAGGACCGCAACGTATCTTGGCGTGACGCCGAGGTGCCGGTTCGCATCTACACGCCGGCGGGCACGGGCCCCTTTCCCATTCTGATCTGGTGCCACGGCGGCGGCATGGTGGTGGGCGATCTCGAAACCGCCGACGCGACGGCTCGGCATCTGACGGTCGAAACCGGCTGCGTGACGGTCTCGGTGGATTACCGCCTGGCGCCGGAAACGAAGTTTCCCGGGGCGTGCGACGATTGCTACGCAGCCGCGGTGTGGGCCTCGGACAACGCTGCCAGCATCCAGGGCGATGCCTCCCGCATGGCGGTTGGCGGCGACAGTGCCGGCGGCAACCTGGCTGCCGTGGTGGCACAGATGGCCCGCGACCGCGCCAATCCCGATCTAGCGTTCCAACTGCTGGTCTATCCGATGACCTCGCTCGATTTCGAGACGTCTTCCTACGTGGACAACGCTGATGGCTACCTGCTGACCCGCGACAGCATGAAGTGGTATTGGGATCAGTACCTGGGCGCTTCCGACGACCCGAATCACCCCTACGCCGTGCCGTCCCGGGCCGGGAGCTTCAAGAATCTGCCGCCAGCGTTGGTCATCACCGCGGAATTCGACCCGCTGCGCGACGAGGGCGAGGCTTACGCCAAAAACCTGGAAGCCGACGGTGTCCCCACCACCCACAGCCGCTACGACGGCATGATCCACGGCTTTTTCGGCATGTCCGGTGCAGTTGACAAAGCCGGCCAGGCCGTCTCTGAAGCGGCTGCGGCCATGAAAAAGGCTTTCGCCAGCAAATAGGGGCCCGGGAGCGACATGGCGGACGTCTACGTCATTCAGGTAATGGCGCACCATGGGTATGGCCTGGAGGGCTGGCGCACGGTTCGCAAGGCCAACGGCGCGCCGTACGGCTTTGGAAGCTATGCCTCGGCGCATGCTGCCTTGCAGGAACATTTCCCAACCCTGCGCGAGGGCCTGAACGTGCGTGTGCACCGGCTCTCGGAGCCCAGCGAACCCTTGGCGTCCGGGAAGCCATAATGTCCCGGCTCAGAAAAAACGGCTGGCCGCATACCTGACCACGGCCAGCCGTTCCCACCATCCTGTTCAGCCTGTCTCTACGCTCTTCTCTCCCGCGTGTCCTTCATGATGCGGTGGATCTGATCCTCGCCCCACTGCAGGGCGGCTTTGACGTTCTTGCCGCGGATCGCCTTGGCCACCATGTCCGGTAGCACGTAGACTTCGTCGATACGCGCCACCTCCGGGTTCGGATGATAGGGCCAGCCGCGCGGATGGCCGAACTCGCCCTCCAGGGGCAGGATTTTCAGCTTCTCATCGGTAGCCCAGATGGGGTGCGTCTCGAATTCTCGTACCGGACCGTGGTTGAAGGCCATGCTGGCAACCACCCACTTGTTGAAATTCTCCGGTTCGAACAAGTAGCGGAGGAACTCTCGCGCACCGTCCGGGTTACGCGCGAACTTCCAGATGCCGACGCTGACGATCGGCGGCGCGTTGTGGCGGCCCATCGGCCCGGCGGGGGTCGGGTGGTGATTGATGTCCTTGGCGATGTCCATCTTCTTGGCCAGCGCCGCGTTATAGGGGCTAATGGGGTTGTGAATCCACGAGCCTCTGCCCGACAACAGGAAGCGATTGTTGCTGGCGTCGTCCCAGGCCAGCACCTCGTTGGTCATCGCCTTGTCGAACAACTCGCGGTAGAACTCCATGGCTTGTTCCGTCTGCGGCGAGCGGATGGCGACCTGCCCCTCTTCGTCGATCACCTTGCCGCCGAAGCACCAGTTGATGGACCAGAAGGTGGTGTTGGCGTCGCCGGCATGGCTGATGGCGATACCGACCGGGTGCCCGGCCTTTTTCAGCTTGGTGCCCGCCGCCAGCACGTCGGCCCAGGTGTCGGGCCACGCCAGGTCATGCTGCGCGAACAGGGCCTGGTTGACCGTACCGGGGAAGGATACCCAGAACCACGGCACCGAGCGCCACGTGCCTTTGACGCGAAAACTCTGCTCGCAGAACGGGTACCAGCCGCCCAGTTTGGCGCCCAGCTCGTCCACCAGGTCGTCCACGGGCAGGAGCTGCTTTTCGTACAGCCAGGGGAAGGCGCCGCCCATGATCATGATGTCGTGACCCCGCTGGGCGTTGACCTCGGCGGCCTGCTTGGCCGGTATTTGCAGGTGGGAAATGGTGTCCACCTGCACCTTGGCGCCATAGATTTCGCTGAACTCCGCGGCTTGACGGCGCAATTCCTCGTCCGACGACGGCACGAAGTGATTCCAACTGAGCATCGTAACCCGCTTCTTGCGGGCCGCAATCGCCGGCGGAACCATCATCAGCCCCGCCGTGGTAGCCGTCGCGGCGCCCAAGAACTGCCGGCGGCTCAACGCGCCCTTGCCGCGTTTGCTTCCTTGCTGCATGGTGTTTCTCCCTCAACAATGACCTCGATCCTCGACGCGACCAATTGGCTGGGCATGATACTGCACGGCGAACAACGGGTCCATGACAACCTGAAAGGCCCTGCGGGGAGCGGGGATGCCTTTCTATCGTCTGGCCGGCTCATCCGAGAGGCCGGGCAGATCGCGCTTGACCGCGGCCTTGCCGGGTGTATGATGCCGCGCATTGAAGGGCCAGATGCCCTGCAACTGAGGCACAATAACGACAAGGAGAAAGCGATGCAATCCACGTTACGCAGATCCCGGTTGATGGCCGTGGTTGTAATCGGGATGTTCGTTCTGCCCGGTTTTGTCGGTTTGGCAGCAGCGCAAGACGAGACCCCCATCGGCCCGGTATGTTGGCCGTCGGAATGGGGTCCGGACGATCAACGAGGGGCGGCGAACCGCATCACACCGGCAAAGGTCATGCAGGCCGTGTCCCTGATCACGGAGGGCAAGATTTACCAGTTGGGGCGCATCTATGAACACGGCATGGCGATGCCCGGTAAGCGGCACTACAGCCTGACGATCCCCGGCCTGCCCACGTACACGCCATTCGCCAAGAACCAGATCATCGGCAACGACGAGATGGTGAGCGCGGAGATCGGCCAGGTCGGCACGCAGTTTGACGGCCTCGGCCACGTCGGCGTGCAGGTGGGCGACGACGAGATCTTCTACAACGGCAACAAGCTGGCCGACTTTGGCGACACCTACGGGCTGAAGCGGCTCGGCGTCGAAAACGTCGGGGCGTTCTTCACTCGCGGCGTCCTGCTCGACGTCGCCGCCTACAAGGGCGTCGACCGGCTGGAGGGGGGATACGTCATCACCATTGACGACATCGAGGGCACCCTGGCCCGCCAAGGCGTCGACATCGGGGAAGGTGACGTGATCATGTTTCACACCGGTCACGGTTCGCTATGGATGGTGGACAATGACGCCTATGGCGGCCCCGTGCCCGGACCCAGCGTGACGACCGTCAAGTGGCTGATTGAGAAGAAACCTGTCATGCTGGCCTCCGATACGTGGCCGGTAGAGGCAGTACCGGGCGAGGACCCGGAACGGGCTTTTGAGAGTCACCAGCACCTGCTGGTGTGCAACGGCATCTACATCCATGAGAATCTCGACACGGCAGCCTTGGCGGCGGACCAGGTGTATGAGTTCGCGTACATCTTCGCACCGCTGCGTCTGAAGGGCGCGACGGGCTCGCCAGGCAATCCAATCGCCGTGAGATAACCCTTCCTTCCAACAACCGGCGCGGCTCTTTCGGGTGCCGTGCCGGGCCTTCCACGTCAACCGTTCTCCCCGCGCGGCAGTGTCTTACTTTGAATTTTGCCTCTCACCCCAACCCCCAAATCGAAACCTGCCCCGGACTTGATACGGGGTCAAGCCCGGCATGACGTGCAGGGGCTACACCTCTGGACGCTGACGTTCTGGCGACAGTTTTTGGGAGGGACGCGTGAAGATGTTAACGAGTTGCCAAGTGCGTAAATCACGTCTGCATGGAGCGTAAAGCGGTCGAGCCATCATCAGCCGGGATCGCAGATTTCCCTTGTTGCGGCTTTCGCAATAAAGGCCGAGCGTGTCATGCCACGTGCCCGTGCGGCCTCGTCCAGCGTGTCGAGAAGCCCCTTGTCAAGGCTCAGATTGACCCGCACGACGCGGCAGCGGTCCGAAATGTGAGGGATCATCATCAGAACGGCGCCAGCGGCGAGGTCCTCGGCTACTTCCCCGCGGACCGCCTCGATGCCACGCGCCGGGACGGTATCTCTGTCCTCGAAAAATAGGGCCAGTGCCTCGATCGCGTTCGGGACGATCTCGTCGAACGTGTCGGCTGCCGAGAAGCAGCCAGGCACGTCCGGGAAACGGACCCCGTAGGCGCTGTTGGCATCCTTGTCGATCACGGCAACATAATGCATGGTCCGACGCTCCTCACATCCAGTCGGCCAACTTGGCGATGGCACGGGCCGTTCCCACCGGAAGATCCTTCTTCGGGTGCGGCACGATCACCGTGATCGGCCCCCGGCGGAACTTGTGGTGCGATCCCGATACTTTCACAAGTTCGAAGCCTTCAGCCAGAAGGCGTTTGACGATCGCTCTGCTGTTTCGTTCCATGCGCAATTATATACACACGGATCCGTCGTATCCACAAGGCTACCACGGGGTTGCCAAGCAATCCGATCACCATGAGATAACCCCGTCTTCCCAACTCCGGCGCGGCATCGTCCGGGTGTCGTGCCGGGCCTCCTCGTCAACCGCTCTGCCTGCGAGGTCGTGTCCCACGTTGAATTTTCCCCCTCACCTCAACCCTCTCCGTCCAGGGGAGAGGGAGTAAATCCCCCCTCAGGGGAAAGCCAGCCTCGCTAACCCGGCCGATGGGGGCGAGCGCAATCAGATACGGAAATGCTCTAACGCCGGGATCAAAAAAAGCGGGGACAACCCTGAGTTGTCCCCGCCTTCGGCTTGAAATGAACCGAATGTGTGCCTATCGCTCAGCCCCAAAAGAACCGGCGAAGCTGCGGTTACCGTCCGTGGCGCCGAACGTGCCGGCAAAGGAAGTAGGAGGGTCGGTGGCGGCATCACCGTTTCCGAAGAACAGGCCCCCCCATATGCCTTGCCAGCCGCCATCAGCAGAGGTCCTGCCTTCAGTCCAGCCGCCGGCCCAAGCCTCCCATTCCTCTTGCAGCCAGGCGTGGTTCCAGGACAGGTAGATATTGTTGTTCCGTCCCAGTATCGGCCCCAAGCTCAACTCCGTCAGGGGCGACGTTTTACCCCCATCTATGTTGAAATCATAGACGCGTCCGCCTATCGCACCGAAGTCGTCGGCCGTGCCGAAGTCAGCCGTCAATTCAACCTTCGCGTTGAAGGGACTGATCATCGTCGCCTCCGCATACATCCCGGCCGCCTCTCCTTTGTACTCAGCATTCCCCTCAAGCCCCTGGAGATTATTCACCCGGAAGGGGTCGCCACCACCCGCGAACACCCCGAAGTCAAAGTCGCTGGCGACTGTAACGTCTTCCGGAACGAACAGCCAGTAGCCGAAATTGAGATAGTCCGTCGCTGCTACGCGCTCGGACCCGGAGCCGGCAAGCTCTACTGCCGCGTTTCCCGTCGTCAGGCGTGAAGAGCACGGGGTTCCCTCGATTGTCGGGGATGTATCCCGGGGCCAATTGATACCGTGAGACCTGAAGAGCGCAATACCCACTGGTTCCCGTGGCACATGTAAATGTTCCTGGCATGTCGTTCAGAGAACCGCCCAAACCCTTTTCCGGAACGACAACGTATATGCCATCTTGGTCTGCCGGGATGGCAGCAATCCGGGAATCAGTCAAGGCGATGTCGTGATAACTCGTATCTTGATAGAGATTACCGAGGAACCCGAACGGGTCGCCTGGGTTATCGGATTCTTGCAGATCGGTGAACAAACGAAGCGTCAGTTTTCCGCCGCCCTCATATTCAGTTATGGCCTCGAATCCCTGCCACTCCGAGCCGAGGCCATGGTTCTCGACCGCGCGGTGTGACCTCGTTACGGCTTCCACGTCTCTGTCGTCCGTTACAACTTCTCGGCCAAACCAGACGTACGGATCGCTGTGCGAGGAAGCAGATCGCCATACCCCGCCGCCAACTTCAAGTTCGCTCTCCTCGTTGTACCACGGTAGAACAAAGGCCCTACTGCCGTCCCGGTAGGATTGCGACATGGAGGCATACTCGGAACGCACCCCGCTGATTTCGGTATGGTTGAGATACCCAGTAATGGGCTCCCCATCCTCTAACTCGACTGAGAGGCTAGTAGCATCCTTGATCCTGTCCGCCGCCGCCGTGACAGCTTGCGGGTCGGTCGGCAGCCACTCCGCGGGCATTTGCCCGTCCGTGTCGGGTTGGTCCGGAGTCGTCCCGTCACCCGGGGGCATCATCTCCGGTGCCATGGCCGAGCTGCCATCACCAGAGCTTGAACAGCCAACCAGTGTTGCGGCAAAGCGCGACGACCAAACAAATCACCGCGATATTGCAACCTGCGGGCGATTTGGGGTCAAATGGTGTCATGGCACTGCTCTTCATGTGTATCCGATGGATATCGGCGTACTTGCCTTGCCTTGGCATACGTTGTCAGGCTTGCTAAAAAGACAAATCGCCAATAAGGGCATCATAACACACCGGCTGTTTGCGGCCCTGATGCGCAGAGTTGGCCTCACTCTCAACTTCGGGGAACGCCATTTCTTCACCTCCCCCTTGAGCCGTAACATGCGTCAGGTAGCAAGCTGCGGCAGGTTCCTGAAGGCGTCGAGGGCTTCGGGATTGGCGAGGGCGTCGCGGTTGCGTACCGCTTCGCCGTGAATGATGCGGGCGACGGAGATCTCCACCTTCTTGCCGTTGAGGGTGCGGGGGATGTCGGGTACTTGCAGAACCTTGGTAGGCACGTGGCGCGGGGTGCAGTTGGTACGGATGGCGGTTTTGATCTTGCCGGTCAGGGCGGCGTCGAGTTGCTTCCCCTCCGGCAGTACCACGAAAAGAACGATGCGCACATCGTCGTTCCAGCGCTGGCCCACGACCAGGGCGTCGACGATTTCTTCCAAAGTTTCCACCTGCCGGTATATTTCCGCGGTGCCGATACGCACGCCGCCCGGATTCAGGGTGGCATCGGAGCGGCCGTAGACGATGACGCCGCCGCTGGGGGTGATTTCGATGTAGTCGCCGTGATGCCAGACGCCGGGAAAGGTACGAAAGTAGGCGTCCAGGTATTTGTCGTTGCCGGCGTCCTGCCAGAAGTAGACCGGCATGGACGGAAAGGGCGCAACGCAGACCAGTTCCGCCTTCTCGCCCACCACCGGGCGGCCCTGTGCCTGCCACGCCTGCACGTGCATGCCGAGGCCGCGTTTCTGGATTTCGCCGGCGTACACGGGGTCGATGGGCGAGCCAAGCATGAAGCACGAAATAATGTCAGTACCGCCGCTGATAGAGGCCAGCTGTACGTCCTGCTTAACTGCCCGGTAGACCCATTCGAAGCCCTCTTCGGGCAGCGGCGAGCCGGTGGAGCAGACGGCTCGCAGGCGGCTGAGATCGAACGCATCGGCGGGCCGCACGTCGGCCTTCTGGCACATGCTGATGTACTTGGCGCTGGTGCCGAAGACGCTAATGCCATGATCTTGCGCCATCCGCCACAGCGCCGACATGTCCGGGTAACCAGGACTGCCGTCGAATAGCACCACCTTGGCGCCGGTGAACAAGGCGCTGACCAGCCAGTTCCACATCATCCAGCCGCAGGTGGTGAAATAGAACACGGCGTCGTCACGGGTCACGTCGGTCTGCAGGACATGCTCCTTGGCGTGCTGGATGAGCGTGCCGCCGGCGCCGTGCACGATGCACTTGGGAACGCCGGTAGTGCCTGAGGAGTACATGATGTAAAGCGGGTGATCGAAGGCAAGCTGCGCGAAGTCGATGGATTCAGCCGGGTTGTTCAACGCCTCGGCCCACGGCAGCGCGCGGGGAACTTGGGAGATGTCCGGCGCCTCGCTTACGAAAGGCACGATCACCACACGCGCGACTGACTCGATGCCCTGCGCCACCTCGGCAACGCGCGGCAGGGTGTCGTAGCTCCTGCCGTGGTAACGATAGCCGTCGGCGGCAATCAAGACCTTCGGCTCGATCTGGCCAAAACGCTCCAGCACGCTCTTGAAGCCGAAATCCGGGCTGCACGACGACCAAACGGCTCCCAGGCTTGCGGCTGCCAGCATGGCGACCACGGTCTCGACGCAGTTGGGCAGATAGCCGGCCACGCGATCCCCTGCCGTCACACCGTTTTCGCGTAGAAAGCCGGCTATCCGGGCCACCTGCGCGAGCAGTTCGGCGTACGTCACCTGCGCCGCCACCTCGCCGCCTTCCTTGATGGATACGATGGCCGGGCGGTCGTCCCGATAGCGCAGCAGGTTCTCGGCAAAATTGAGGCGGGCGCCCTTGAACCACGTTGCCCCGGGCATGCGCGGGTCTTCCAGAACCGACGTATAGGGCGCGCTGTACCTGATGTCAACGAAGCGCCACAGTGCCTCCCAAAAGGCTGGGATATTGGCGATTGACCAATCATACAGCGCGTCATAGCCGTCGAGCGTTAAGCCGTGTTCGCGGTTCACGGCGGCCATGAACCGTGTCAGATTCGACCGCGCGATACGCTCAGGGGAGGGTGTCCACAAGGGCTGGGTCATAAGATTCCTCTGCAAAGCTGCCGGTCCACAGCCAGCGCCAGATGCTCTGCACGTCGTAGAGTAGCAGGTAGAGGGCGGGCACCAGCACCAGGACCAGCAGCGTGGCACCCATAAGGCCAAAGCTCAATGAAATCGCCATCGGGATGAGGAATTGGGCTGGGCGCTCTTCTCGAACAAAATGGGGGACAGACCGGCGACCGTCGTCACACTGGTCAGGATGATGGCACGGAAGCGTTGCTGGCTGGCTGCCAACACGGCTTCGAGCAGCGGGGTGCCTTTACGTCTGGCTCGATTGATGAAATCGACCAGTACGAGCGAGTCGTTCACCAACACGCCGCTCAGGGCGACGAGCCCAAACAGGCTCATCAGGGAGAGTACGTGCCCCATCAGGATATGTCCGATCACGGCGCCGATGAAGCCAAAGGGAATCACCGACATGACGATCAGGGGTTGTGCGTAGGAGCGGAAAATCACGGCAAGGATCGTGTAGATCAGCAGCATGGCGATGACGAAGCCCCGGAACAAGCTGCCCACCGAGCGCTGCGTTTCCTTATGCTGGCCTTCGAAGGAATACCGCATATTTTCGTAGTCGGCGAGTAGGCGGGGCAGGAAGTCCTTTTCCAGGACGGCGAGAATTCTTTCCCCATTGGCCTTGGTAGAATCAACGTCGGCGGTGACGGTGAGCGCGCGCTGTCGTTCACTTCGCTTGATGACCGCGAAGCCGCGCCGCAGCGTGGCGGTGGCCACCTCTCCGAGGGGCACTTCGCTGCCGTTTGGGGTGCGAATGCGAATGTTGTCGAGGTCTCCCAGCGAGCGCCGCCCCGAGACCGGGTAGCGGATGACTACTTTCACGTCGTCGCGGCCGCGTTGCAGGCGCAGTGCCTCGGCGCCGAAGAAACCCTGGTTGACCTGCTCGGCGAGGTCGGCCAGGGTGATGCCCAGCACCCGGCCAGCGGACTTCAGGGCAAGCTGGATTTCCATCTTGCCGGGTCGATAATCGTTACCGATTTCCAGGACGCCAGGATAGGTAGCCAATTCGGCCTCCAAACGTGCCGCGGCTTCGCGCATGGCGGTGAAGTCATCCCCCATTAAACGCACTTCGATGGGCATGCCGACGGGAAAGATCTCCTCGCTTATGAAGGTAAGAGCGAGTGCGTCCGGCACGTCGCCGGCCAGCTCTCGCCACTTGTCAGTCAGCACCGCACTGGAAATACCGCGCTGCTCGGCGGCCAGGAGTTCGACCGTCACCTCTCCCACATGACTACCGACCTCGGGTTCAAAGGCGGAATTGATGCCGACAACGGTCATGATTTGCTCGACGACACGACCGGCGGTAGCGTCAGCAGGCCGAAAATGGCTGTCGAGTCCGCGCGCAGCGGCTTCAAGCTGCGCTGTGGCCGCTGTCGTCTGCGTTAGTGGGGTGCCTTGCGGCATGGTGAGGCGCGCGAGAATGGTATCGGTATCCCTGTCGGGGAAGAGTTCAAAATTAAGATGTCCGCCCAGCAGCAGTCCGAACATGAGCATCAGAATCGCTACCGCCGAGGCGGCTACAACCAGACGCCAAACCATGGCGCGCCTTAGCAGGGGCACATAGACCCGTTCGATAAACCACTCAAGAGCGTGATCAATGCCGCTCCGGATGCGTTGTGCCAGGCGGCGAATGCCCCGCCGGGAGGGTTGATACCCGGCCTCCGGCAGGGCGTGCGCCAAGTGCGGCGGCAGAATCACCATGCACTCAAGCAGCGAACCGAGCAGCGCAGCCACCACGGCCACGGGCATCACGGCGACGAACTTGCCCAGAATACCCTCCATGATGAACAGCGGCACGAACGCTGCAACAGTCGTCGCCACCGCCCCAATGACCGGCGTGGCCACCTCGCTGGCGCCGTCGATGGCCGCCTGTGCCGGTGGTTTACCGCGCCGCCAGTGGCTGTAAATGTTCTCGCCGACCACTATAGCGTCGTCGACCAGTAGGCCGAGTGCCATGATGAAGGCGAACATGGTGATCATGTTAAGGGTGCCGCCGTACAGGATCAGGATCCAGAGGCCTCCCAGCAAAGCCACCACCAAACCGAGCGCTACCCAGAACGCCAACCGTAGATTCATGAACAGCCACAGGCTGAGAAGCACCAACACCAGACCTTGCAAGCCGTTTCGGCTGAGCAGTTGCAAGCGGCTTTTGGTAACGGCCGATTCGTCCGCCCACACGCTCAGTGACAGACCCTCGGGTAGTTGCAGTGCCTGCTCGGCGACGTAGCGGCGCACGGTGTCAGAAATGACCAGAGCGTCTTCCTCGCTGGTCCTGAACACGGCAACCAGAACGCTAGGAGTGCCGTTGAAACGGCCGATGCGCCAGGCATCGACGAAGCCGTCGTTTACCTGCGCCACCTCGCCCAAAGTAACCACGGTGCCGTCTGCCCGCGTCAGCAGCGGCACGCGGGCGAATTCCAGGCCAGTGTAACGTTGGCCAGAGGTGCGAACCACGATATCCTGCACCGGTGTCTTGATACTGCCGCCTGGCAGGTTGACGCTGCTGCGCCGCACCACTTGGCGAATCTCCTCGAAGGTCAGGCCGTAACGGCGCAGGCTCTCTTCGGACACTTCGATGCTGATTTCATAATCGCGTGTACCGACCAGGCGAACCTGCGAAATGAACTCGGAAGCCAGAAGATCGTCCCGTACTCGAGTGGCGACTTCCTTCAATGTCCGCTCAGACTGCTGGCCGTATACGGCGACATTGATGACCTGTCGCGGAATGGTGAGTTCCTCGTATCTCGGCGGTTCGGCGTCGTCGGGAAAGGTGTCGATCTTCTCGACCTCCCTCTGGATATCCTCCAGGGCTCGGCGATTGTCGACCCCCGACTTGAGCTGGGCGAGCACCACGCCTGAGTTTTCGTATGCCAGGGAGGTGATGTCGCGAATACCCTCCACGCTCTTGATAGCTTCCTCGATTCTGACGATAACACTTTCTTCGACTTCCTCCGGCGTGGCGCCCGGAAAGATGGTCTGCACCTGGATAACATCGAAGGGAATATGTGGGAAGGTCTCACGCCTGATGTTGTAGGCGCTCATGCCGCCAACCACGATGATCACGACCATCAAAAGGTTGGCCGCCACCGAATTGTGAACGGCGGCAGCGATAAGGCGTCGCATGCCTTAACGCTCCTCTTGCTGCGCCAAAGTGTCCTGGGGCAGAAGGGCAGGTGGTATAGGCTCTACTTCCAGGGCGCGAAGTTTCATGCCGATGACCGGGGCGCTGAGGGGAGAAACCACGAGTTGATCGCCAGGTTGCAATCCGGCGCTGAGGATAGCCTGGTCGCGAAGGAAACGCAGGACTTGTACCTGACGCCGAGCCAGGCGTCCGTCGGTGACGAGATACACCGAGTTGCCGTCGTGCAAGGCCGTGCGGGGAATGACAACGGCATTGGGCTGGCTGCCGGCGGAAATTTCCACCCGGCAGAACATGCCGGGTTGCAAGGCGGGGTGTTCACCGGGACGGAACGAATCCCAGGGCCTGGGGACTTCCACCACCAGGGTCAGGGTGCGCGTCCGGGCATCCAGGCCGGCCTCCCAGCGAACCACCTTGCCGTGCCAGACATAATCGCGCTGGCCGCTTTGCCAGTGAATGGTGGCCGGCGGCAGGAGATCATTCGGGGCCGGATTGGAATCCGCCGCGAGTGAGAAGTGGTCCGGGGACAGGGTCGGCAGCCAGCGGAGCTCGTCCATGGGTACGGCAATCGGAATTTCCACGGCGGCCGTGCCGTAGAGGGAGGCAACCTCGCGTCCGGCAGCGACAAATTCGCCGAGGTCGAGCATGGTTTGCACGAGTTGACCGTCGGCGGGCGCCAGCAGGCGCGTCTTGCTGAGTTGCAACTCGGCCTCTGCCAATTCGGCGCGCGCCACCTCGATGGCGGCTTCGGCCTGCTCGATCCGCGGCCCGTTCAGCGCCAACTGGTTTTCAGTGCTTTGCACGGCGCGCAATGCTTCGTTCCGCGCCTGCTGGCGGCGGTCGCGCTCGCGCGGCGAGATGGTGCCCTTGCGCATCAGTTCCTCATCGCGCCACAGGTCCTCCTCCGCGATGGACAGGTTTTGGCGCACCAGTTCCAGGGTTTCAAGGTGATTCTTCCGCTGCTGCTGCAGGACGGCGATTTCTTTCTCATGCTGAATCAAGCGGGCCTGAATACGCTGCACGGCCAGCCGGAAAGAGCGGGGATCAACCTCGAACAACAAGTCGCCGCGCTTGACGTGTAACCCGGCGCGCAATTGCGGTGACAACTCGACAATCGTTCCCGATACTTCGGGCGCGACGCTCCAGACGTGTTTCGCCCGCACGGTGCCGAATCCGGCCACGGAAAGCGGTACCTCGCGCGGCTCTACGTTGACCACCCGCACAACCGGACCGGGGTTGGCGAGGACCTGCCGCTGGGGCGGCTCGCGCATGTCCTTCAGCGCCTTCATGCCGAAAACGCCCAGAATCAGAATCATCAATGTGCTGATGCCGATCAACAGTCTCCGTAGCATCGAAGTCTCTCTTTCTACTTAACGTCGGATGAATCTGTGCAATTTTGTCTTGTAACTATTGCCATTCACTATACCTTCCACTCCCGACCGGTGCACACCGTTTTTCCCTGCGGCGGGCCGCCCGCAGCGCGCCAATGTGCTACAATGCCGCTTATCATCATTGGTTCTCGCCGCGATTCATCCCATCCCTGATAGCAGACAGAAGGCGTAACGGCACCTGAAAAGCCGAATTCGCCAGCGCCGCCGTGGTTGACGCACACAGAAAATTGCGGCCCGTTATCGCGCTGCGCTCTCTGCTTTTCGCAACGTATCCGAATGGAGGCCGGCTTGTGTTTCAACTGGTACTGACCATCGTGTGTAGCGTGTTTGGCCTCGCCTTTGCTGTCTACCTGGCGCGCTGGGTGTTGCAGAAGGACGACGGCACGGAGAAGATGCGGGAGATTTCGGACGCCATCCGCGAGGGCGCCGAGGCCTTCCTGCGGCGGCAATACGGCACCATCACCCTGCTGACGGTGCCAGTCACGGTCATACTCTTCGTGCTGTACGCCTACATCCGGCCCGAAAATGCTGCCGATCCAGTGGACCGCGTGCAGATGGCGATCTACGTAGCGGGATCGTTCATTTTCGGTGCTTTGTGCTCGGGCATCGCGGGCTACGTCGGCATGTTCGTTTCCATTCGCACCAACATCCGCACGGCGTCGGCAACACGTACCAGTCTGAACGACGGCTTGCGCATCGCGCTTCGCGGCGGCGCGGTATCCGGCCTGTTCGTGGTGGCCATGAGCCTGATCGGGGTCGGCGGCCTGTTCCTGCTGCTGTGGCTGATGGGCATCGAGGACAAGAAAATTCCCTTCCTGATCGTCGGCTACGGCTTCGGGGCGAGTTTCGTGGCGCTGTTCGCGCAGCTTGGCGGCGGCATTTACACCAAGGCGGCCGACGTCGGCGCCGACCTGGTGGGCAAGGTGGAAGCAGGCATCCCGGAGGACGACCCGCGCAACCCGGCAGTAATTGCCGACCTGGTGGGCGACAACGTGGGCGACTGCGCCGGGCGCGGCGCCGACCTGTTCGAGTCCACGGCTGCCGAGAACATCGGCGCGATGATCCTTGGCGTCGCGCTGTATCCCTACTTTGGACTGAAGGGCGTCCTGTTTCCGCTCGTCGTGCGCGCCTTCGGCCTGCTGGCTTCCATTGTCGGCGTCATGGTCGTGAAAACAGACGAAGACGGCGACCCGATGCAAGCGCTCAACAAGGGGTATTACCTCACCACGGTGCTGGCGGGCATTGGATTCGGCATCGGCTGTTATTGGCTGATGTCCACGCCGCAGGCGCCGAACGCGTGGTTGTATTTCTGGGTCTGCGGGCTGATCGGGCTGGCAACGGCCATGGTGTTCGTCTTCATCACGCAGTACTACACTGAATATAAGTATCGCCCGGTGCGCTCGATTGCCGAGGCGTCGGAGACCGGACCGGCCACCAACATCATCACCGGGTTCGCGGTGGCCCTCGAATCGACCGCCATGCCGGTCATCGTTATCGCCGTCGCCATCGTGGCGTCCTACCACATCGGCCTGGCGAGCGGCGTCGAGCACGCCGGCTTCTTCGGCACCGCGGTGGCCACCATGGGCATGCTGGGCACCGCCGCCTATATTCTGGCCATGGACACTTTCGGGCCGATCGCCGACAACGCCGGCGGCATTATCGAAATGAGCGAACAGCCGGAGGAAGTCCGCGTCAAGACCGATCGCCTGGACGCGGTAGGCAATACCACCAAGGCACTCACCAAGGGCTACGCCATCGGCAGTGCCGCTTTGGCCGCGTTCCTGCTGTTCACCGCCTTTTTGGACGAGGTCAAGCATTACGACAAGGATTTCGTGGGCACGGTGGATATCGCCAAGCCCGAGGTGTTTGTTGCCGGGCTGCTCGGCGCCATGCTGATCTTCCTGTTCTCGGCGCTGGCGATACGCGCCGTCGGCAAGGCTGCCTACTACGTCATCAACGAGGTGCGGCGGCAGTTCCGTGAGCACCCCGGCATCCTCGAAGGCACCGAAAAACCGTCATATCGCCAGTGCGTTGACATCGTCGCCGCGGGCGCCCTGCGGCAGATGATTCTGCCCGGACTGCTGACCATTAGCATGCCGATTGCCGTCGGCCTCATCTTCCGCCAGATGGGTATCGGCGCGGAGGCCATGGCCGCGATGCTGATGGTCGGCACCATCACCGGTATCCTCCTTGCCACTGTCCTCAACAACGGCGGCGGCGCCTGGGACAACGCCAAGAAGTACATTGAAACCGGCGCTCATGGCGGCAAGGGCTCGGAGACTCACAAGGCCGCAGTCGTCGGCGATACCGTCGGCGACCCGTTCAAAGACACCGCTGGCCCGTCGCTGCACGTGGTCATCAAGCTCCTCAGCACCATCACCCTGGTGCTGGCGCCGTTGTTCCTATAGCGGAGCCGGTGGCCAAGCCTCAGTAATACACGGCTGCGCCGGTGCCGCCGTTGGCAACAACGAGCTCGCCGGTGACGGCCCATGCTTTGTCTGAGGCCAGGAAGACGGTTAGATAGGCAATCTCCGAGGCGTCAACCATGCGCCCGATAGCGTTGCCGCGAGGAGCGCCCTCGGCGAAATCCCGAGCTTCTACCTCAGCGGCGGTAATGCCAAACTCCTTGGCGCGGGCGGCCAGCAGGTGGGGGGTTCGCTCGGTGCGGGTAATGCCGGGGTGGATACAGTTGACGGTGATGCCGTCGCGGCCGAGTTGCAGCGCCAGGGTACGGGTCAGGTGCACCATGGAGGTATTCCGCGCACCGCCACTGAGGTTGCCGGCCGTGCGGGCGTTGGTGCCGCTTATGTTGATGATGCGTCCCCATCCCGCGGATTTCATGTGCGGAATGGCGGCACGGCAGCAGCGCAGGGCGCCAAGATATTTGACGTTGAAGTCTTGCAGCAGATCTTCGTCGACCACCGTGTCGATGTGCCCAACCGCTGTTGGTGAGCCGCCGGGCAGGGCACCGCTATTGACCAGAATGTGCAGGCCGCCAAGCTGCTCGGCGGCCTGATCCGTCGTGCGATCGACCTGCTCGCGGCTGGTCACGTCGGCCACAATCGGAACAATGCGCTGTCCGGTTTCGGCTGCCAGTTCCTCGGCTGTCGCCGACAATTCCTCTTGGCCGCGCGCCACGATGGCCACGTCAACACCTTCACGGGCCAGTTCCAGCGCAATCGCCTTGCCGATGCCGCGGCTGCCGCCGGTCACAATCGCCTTCCTGCCTCGTAGTCCAAATTCCATGGGTTACCTTTCCTTCTCGATATCTGGTTTGTAGCCTGCCGTCCAGCATACGATAAAGTCACGATTCCAGTCAGGTGAGAATGATGCTGAACTCAGATCGTAGCGCACACATAGCGTTGGGAGGAAAACATGATCAAGCGTGCTTGTAGGGTCGTTCGACGCGGCCCGGTCATGGCGTTCGCGTTCGTCGTTGTCGTCATTGCCGCCTTGGTGGGTCTTGCCGCCGCGGACAGTGTTGAGCGCCGGTCTGTCCATATCTGGAGCGACGGCACCAGAATGGCCGGTGACCTCTGGCTACCCGCCGGCTTCGGCAAGGGTAGCGACGCGCCCGCGATTCTCCTCACCCATGGCTGGGGCGGCGCGCGCGCCCACCTCAACAGCACCTATGCGCCGAAATTCGCCGACGCCGGCTTCGTGGTACTGGCATTCGACTACCGCGGCTGGGCCGACAGCCACAGCCGTCTCGTCATCATCGGCGAGCAACCGGAGCCCGACGCCAACGGCGAGGTGACCGTGCGCGTCCGCGCCATTCGGGAAGTGGTGGATCCCCACGACCAGATTCGCGACATCACCAGCGCGCTGGATTACCTGAGCGGCGAGCCCGGCGTCGACCGCGACCGCATCGGCGTCTGGGGTACGAGTTACTCAGGCGGCCACGTCATCCAGGTTGGCGCCCGCGACGACCGGGTCGCGGCCATCGTCAGCCAGGTGGGCTATCAAGGCGTCGGTGGCTGGAGCTCCGAAGCGAAACGGCTCGCCCGTCAGCGCGCCATCGACAAAGCGCGCGGCAAGATCGATCCGATCCCACAAGGTGTCGACCAGATTCCCAACCTGAAGGGCACGCCGGACCTCGCGAAGATGCTGGATCACCGCCCGATCGACCAAGCGGGAGAAGTGAGGGTCCCGACCCTGATCATCGACGTTACCGAGGAAGAACTCTTCGACCGCACGGACAACGGCCGCGCCGTCTATGACATCATCCGTCAAAACGCCGAGGCCGAATACAAGACGTATCCCGGCCAGCACTACAGCATCTACCGGCGCCACTATGACGCGGCTTCTTCCGCGGCGCTTGAATGGTTCCGGAAGTACCTGATGTCTCGGTAGCTTCAGAAGAGGGGCAATGGGGTAGTTTTTCGGCAGTCATCCATCCGTGCGCTAAGAGGAAGCCACCATTGTGCTGGCCAGTATTGGATTGACGGTGTCCGATGCCTTTCGCATGATGCTGATGCGCGTGGTGGCTGAAAAAGCCCTCCCGTTCGATCCCTTGGTGCCAAATGACGAAACCATCGCTGCCATGCGCGACGCCCGGCTCGGCAATGTAAGGTCTTTTGAGACTGTCGATGCGCTGATGGAAGACCTGAATGCACCGGATTGAGCGCACCGGGCGGTTCAAACGGGACTACAAACGCGTGCGAAGGGGCCGAAACCGCGCCGCGTTGGATACCATTCTCGTCGGGGTGCTGGTATCGCTCGTCAACGACCTGCCGCTCGAGCCGCTGCACCGCGATCACCCTTTGACGGGGGAGTGGCGATCATCGGGACTGTCACATCAGACCCGATCTGCTCCTCATCTACCGGAAGCCCAACGGGGACGTGTTACAGTTGGTGCGCCTGGGCTCTCACAGCGAATTAGTACCGGGAATGGCAGGCGCTTCATCTGTGGTGCTCAACCTGCTCAAGGCCGGTACGCGTCGATGCCGACGGTTGCCGGGCTCGGGCTGCTGGGCATCACCAGCGTCTTGGCGCGGTCCGCGCCGATGACCAGAACGTAATAACGCTCGGCGCTTTCGAGCACCGGGACGGTCATCCCAAGGCGCTCCTGCTCGCTGTGGTTCAGCAGCCACTTCCAGTTGGCGGCGACGCGCGCTTCGCCCTCCAGGGGCATGTACTGGATCATCTTCCCGAGGCTGGCGTTGGCGTTGTGATGGATGAATTCCCTGGCGCCGCGCTTGCTGAAACCCTGCGCCCCCACCGGGCGGGCGACGTCCGGCGGCATGAAAATGAGCCGCTCGGCGTCGTGCCGCTCCCCGAGGCTGCGGGTGCCGAAGGTGCAGCCGTAGGCGATGGTCTTGAGCAGCCCCTCGGCGCTGGTATTGCCCTGATCCTGCACGTCCAGTTCGCCGTCGGTGACGAAGATGCTGATGGCGCTTTCTTCCCGCCTAAAACCCCGGTCGACGTGGAACGGCTCCCACGGGCTCATGGCCTCGTTCTCGGCCAGGCAATGCACAAACTTGCGGGTCGTGCCGATGGTGTCCATGTCCATGTGGCCGGGATACCACTGGCCGATGTTGCGCAGACACAGGGAGAAGGCGCGGCCAATGGTGATGTTGACCCGGTTGTCGCGCCCCGGTCCCAGCCCGGACCTCGGATTGAGGCCGATTTCCTCGGCGATGGGGCCGTTCACCACCAGCACCGGGGCGTGCGGTGAGGTGGACATCAGCAGCGACTTGCCGCCGTGCGGGCCGAGTTCCGACAACGCCTTGACCGCGGCGATGACCACCGGCATGTGTTCCGGCAGGGCGCCGGCCATGACCGCATTGATGGCGATCTTCTCCACCGTGGCGAGCCCGAAGCCGGGCGGCATGTCGCACACCAGGTGATCCGGCGGCAGACACGTGCCTTGCAGAAGCGCATCAACCGCCTGGCGGGTAGCAGGGTAAAGCGGCAGGCTGTCGCCCCAATCGCGGCTCAGGAAATCCTCGTTCATGCGCAGCACCGCGGCGTAGCGGTCATCGGCGTCGTACGAATAGCGCCGCTCGGGATCGTGGACGTCGGCGCCGTTCTCGGCCTCCTGCCCACCGCTCACGAGGGCGTGGACAAGGTTGTCAATCGCCAGTTCCGTTTGCTTGACGCATTCATTCAGGGCGAGGTTTCGGTAGATCCGCGGCACGGTAACGAATTTCAGATCCGGCATGGCGAAGGTTCGGGAGCTGGCGACGGCGTCTTTCTCAAAACGTCCCGAGACGATAGGGACGGCGGGCTTGCCCATCTTCTCGATCTCGATCATGTCGTGGCACATCCACGACGCGCAAGTTCCTCAATCGGCGGTGGCGCCGACGACCACGTCACACTCCTCGGCGGCTTGCCGGACGATCGATGGCGGGGCAGGGTAGTTGCCGCCAGTGTAGAAATTGACGGTCACGTCGGTGAACATCTCTTGAATAAGCTCGCCCACGCGTTTCAGCGCCACGTCGCCGCCATGCGTACCGCTCCACAGCAGCCCGACGGTTTTGCGGTGCAGGCTGGCGGGCCGCGGGTTGATTGGCCTCGTGGTCAACACGCCCCTTTGCTGGGCGACGGGATTCAACACGTCCAAGGTATACATGGTCGCACTCCTGAAATTGAGCGGATGATGTCCTGACAAGGCCGTTGACATTGGTCCTCGCCCCTTGCGGGACAGTTATCCTACGCTCGCCTCATCGGGCAATCAAACGGCCACTTGGCACGGTAGACGGCCGCCGGGCGGCTGCTTTACAATGCCGTTTCAACCCCTGACCGAACAGGTCCACCCAAACACCCGGGCGGCCCACGCCGCCGCACACTCGTCGAGGAAACCGCTTTGTCCATCACGCACGTTGAAACCTCTCTGTACCGCCTGCCGCTGCCGTTCGTCATGCAGGATTCCATGCACGGCAAAATGACTCACTCCGAATTCGTTGTCGTGCGCCTGCGCGACGGCGACGGGGTGGAAGGCGTCGGTTATACCTACGCCCTCAACAGCGGCAAGAGCATCGCCGCGCTCATCGACGGCGAGCTGGGCCCGTTTCTGCAAGGCCGCGATGCCGACCTGATCGAGGCGCTCTGGAAAGACATGTGGTGGCACGTGCACTACGCCGGACGCGGCGGCGCGGCCAGCTTCGCCATGTCGGCCATCGACATCGCGCTGTGGGACCTCAAGGCTCGCAAGCTCGGCGTTCCGCTCTGGCGCCTGCTCGGCGGGCACAATCCGGATGTGCACGCCTACGCTGGCAGCATCAATTTCAATTTTTCGATTCCCGAACTGATCGCGCAGAACCGAAAGCTGGTGGACAGCGGCTTTCACGCCGTCAAGATGCGCGTGGGCAAGGAGACGCTAGGCGAGGACATCGAGCGCGTCGGGGCGGTGCGTAACGAAATCGGGGCGGACGTGCACCTGATGGTCGACGCCAACATGAAGTGGTCGGTCGACGAAGCGATTCGCCGCTCCCGCGCCCTGGCGGAGCACGATGTCTATTGGCTGGAGGAACCCACCATTCCCGACGACGTCGCCGGTCACGCCCGCATCGTTGCCGAGGGCCTGACGCCCGTCGCTGCCGGCGAGAACCTGCACACCATTTACGAGTTCCAGAAGTTCATGGTTGCCAATGCCGTGTCGTTCGTCGAGCCCGACGTCACCAACTGCGGCGGCATCACGCCATGGATGAAGGTGGCGCACATGGCCGAAGCCCACAACCTGCCCATCACCTCGCACGGCGTCCACGACTTGCACGTTCACCTGCTGGCCGCCATTCCCAACGCCAACCACCTCGAAATCCACGGCTTCGGCGTTGAGCCTTACGTGGAGGTGCCTCTGCCCATCGTCAACGGCATGGCCCGCGCCCCGGAACGCCCCGGCCACAGCGTCGATTTCATCTGGGAAAAGCTGGAGCCGCATCGGCTCGGTTGAGTTAACGGGAATGAATGCCTACCTTTGTGGATGGCGCGGGGTGTTGCGAATTGCACCTTGTCAGGTTCCCCGTTGAGGTCAACCAATCCCTCAGGCAGTGGCAGGAGCCCACGGCGACCCCTGCCGGGTGTGCCTGACGCAGAGGGGGAAGGGCGTGAGGCAATGTGTTCAAAGGGTGAGCTGAGGAGCGCTTAAGGCGACAACGAGAGCGCGGCTTGCGCGGAATCAGTCGCCTTAGGCCTCCGTTGGAATCTCCGGGCGGAACAAATCGTGCACCGACACGTCAAACGCCGATGCCAGCCGGTGCATGGTAATCAGGGTAGGGTTCACGTGGCCCGCCTCGATCCGCTGGTAGTACCTGTAGCTTAGCCCGAACGAGGCCAAATCCATTTGGCGCAGCCGCCGCATCTTGCGCATCTGCCGCAGCCGGCAGCCAAAATCCTGAAGCACGCAGTTTTTGCAGGTTCACACCAACCGAGTCCATGAACGGCTTACCCCCGGTGTTTGGAAGTTCTTCCCGCCACAGTAACATAATAATGAAAACCGTTATCAATTTCATTTATACGCCCTGACACCAGTATCGGCAACCCTCTCATGAGTGGGTATCTTGGCGCTGTTGCCTTGTGCGGGCTAAGCTGCATGGCTTGCACGGCCGAAACCAGCGGGGTCTCCAGGACTCCAAGTTGGTTACGCCACGGCGATGGTTGACGCGGTGCCTATTTCACTCGGAGAAAGGAGATACTTCACCATCGCACCCAAAAGGGTCGAGGCAACCGGGATGTACAATCTCAGCGCCGTATTTCTCAAGTCGTCAAAACGCCGATGGCTATGAACAGAGTCCTGCTTAGGGGAGGGCGTCGCACCGATAATACCTCCTTCCCCGATCAACTTTATGAAAAGGGGCCTCTCGCTCACCATATTCTGTTCCAGTGCTTTATTTCTGGTTTTTCCCGCCCACCTTGTCTCGCCTGCAATGCGCTGTCATCGTGTCGGACCTGAAAGCCGTCGACACCCCGCCTGCGGATGCCCGAGGCGCACGACTGGCATTAGAGTCCGATGTATAAACCCGGAACATCTCCATATGCCAATACCGGGTAAACAACCGCTTTTTCTTCGGCACCCTTTCGTGCCAAACGCCTGGAATCGGTGAAGACCCTGTCTGTTTTTGGGATACCGCCGACTTGTAGGGTCAAACTTCCAGGTGGAGGTTGCGCATGTGACCGGCCGCTATGGGTGAGTTACGGCAGTAACGCTGAAGCAGTCGCACGAAGCGCCTCCTTTCTCGGTTGCGTTGGGCAACACTATGAAATTGGAGGGTTCGTGCGATTACCTTGCTGTCAGAACTGCCCGAAATATTGACGCTTGACAGTATCAGGAAAGTAATGCTAAGGATGGGCAAATCCTGATTCGTCGCAGGGTTCCTTCCATTTAGCTCCTTCTCTCATAAGAGGTTCGGTGCCCATGACCTCCGGTGGCAAAGGACGCGTGAGGGCCGTCGTGTTGCTGGGTGCAGCCGTTTGCGTGACATTCCTGGGCACCCTCTGCTTCTTCACGGTCGATGCCAGCGAATATGCGGTGGTCACGGCATTCGGCAATCCTATACGGGTCATCAAAACTCCGGGGCTGAAGCTCAAATATCCCTATCATAATGTGACCCGGTTCGATAATCGCCTGTTTATCCTCGTTCCTCCTTTGGGCGAATTCCTCACCCTGGAAAAGACCACTGTCATCGCTGCCAGCGCTGTTTTGTGGCGCGTTGCCGACCCGCAAAAGTTCCTCCAGACCGTTTTCGATCGCTCGGGAGCAGCTTCACGACTGAGCGATATCCTCTTTGCAGCGTTGGGCGCTGCCATCGGACAGCATCCTCTGACGGCCTTTGTGTCAACGGATCCCGAGGGCTACCGGGCTGAGGCCATCCTTGCCACCGTCGCCCGGGAATGTCGTGAGATTGCCCTGCGGGATTACGGCATTGCCGTGGTCGACGTGCGGCTGCAGCGCTTGGACTTCCCAGCTCAGAACCGCAGCAGTGTGTTCTCTCGCATGAAATCGGAGCGTACGCGCATCAGTATGCGATACCGCTCCGAAGGGGAGGAGGAAGGGCTGAAGATCCGGGCCACCGCGGACCGAGAAAAAGCCACGATCATGGCCGAGGCCTTGAAAATTGCCCAGCAGTATCGGGGCGAAGGGGAAGCCGAAGCGGCGCGGATTTATGCTGAGACGCTGAGCAAAGATCCGGAGTTCTACACCTTCCTGCGGACGCTGCAGACCTATCGCCGCTCCATCGATTCCCAAACAACAATGGTCTTGGCTTTGGATTCTGAGTTGTTCCACATGCTCTATGACAGCACCTACTACTTTCGGACTCATGACCCGCGTTCGCCAGTGCTCCAGAACAGGGAGGAGGTGAGGCCGATGGACGTGGCGGGGCAGTAGGGGAGAGGTCGTGTTGTAGACGTTTCAGCTAAGTGACGATTTTCTTTATATCTTTATGTAATGAGGCAAAGGAGACATGTATGCGGCATTTGTGCAATAGCAAGATGGTAGCTGTTCAGGTGATGTTGGCTGTCATGATGGGGCTCATCTTGACGCTCCCGGCGGCGGCGGCGACCGTGGAATACGATCCGGGTGACACGGTGTATTTCACCTATTGCCATTCCCACCCCCCGGCGATGCGCATCTCACCTGGTGATACGGTGATCACCACCACGCGAGATGCGTCTAATGATGTCTATTCCACCACTGACAAGACCCTCTTTCCCAAGCTCGATCTGAGTAGGGTGAACCCCCAGACCGGTCCGTTCTACATCGAAGGGGCTGAGCCTGGGGACACCTTGGTGGTCCATCTCGAAAAAGTCGTTCCGAATCGGGACTGGGGTTGGGGCGGTTCGATCCCCTACTTTGGCACCTTGGAACCGGAGTACAAAACGGCCATGATTACCGAACCGGCGCCGGATATCCTCTTTGTCTGGAACTTGGACCTGGAGAGGAATGTTGGCATCCTGGACATGCCCAAGAGCAAAATTGGCAGAGTGGAAGTCCCCCTGCGTCCATTCCTTGGAACCATCGGGACAGTCACGGCGGGAAAAGAGTGCTGGAGTTCCCTGACCCCAGGCCCCCACGGTGCCAATATGGATTTCAATGAGGTGGTATCCGGCGTCACCATGTACTTTCCGGTGTTTGAGCCGGGTGCGTTGCTCATGATCGGTGATGGCCATGCCGCCCAAGGGGATGGCGAGATCGATGGTGCTGCCATCGAAACCTCAATGGACGTGCAATTCACCGTTGATCTGATCAAGGGAAAAAGCATCAATTGGCCGAGACTGGTAAACGATACCCATATCATGTCCATCGGCAGTACACGGCCCTTAATCGATGCCCTTAGGCTGGCTTGTGTCGACCTGATCAACTGGCTCGTGGAAGACTATGGGTATGACAAGCTTGAGGCCAACCAGCTTCTGGGGCAGGCAGCTAGCTTGGAGATCGCCAACGCGGTCGACCCGAGTTATTCCGTCGCCTGTCAGTTGGATAAAAGGTACTTACCCCAATAGGCTGGAAAGATAGAGGGATGAAGAGAGGGGGGGACTTTTCTTCCTCTCTTTTCCCTCTTCTTACGGTTGGCCATTTGGTGTGGGGGGAGCAGAGGTGATTGAGTTTTTGCTCCAGGTTGCGCAAGAGACCTGGTTTGTGGTCAAAGAAGCAGGCATTTTTCTCCTGTTCGGCTTTCTGGTCGCCGGTGTTCTCGCTGTTCTCATGCCTCTGAAAACCCTCCTGCGTTTCTTCGGTACCGGTAAGATCAAGTCGGTGTTATGGGCCTCAACGCTGGGCATGCCACTACCTCTGTGCTCCTGCGGGGTGTTGCCTACGGCCTTGGGATTGCGGCGACAGGGCGCAACGCCAGGGGCGACTGTCTCATTTCTCATTGCAACCCCGGAGACGGGAGTAGATTCAATCAGCTTGAGTTACGCCTTGCTGGATCCACTGATGACCATTTTTCGCCCCTTGTCTGCTATGGCCACGGCGATCGCTGCTGGCATCGCAACCAATTTTTGGGGCGAGAGGGAAACCACCACCACCGAACCTGCGGTAGAACAGGACGCCTCCCATCCCGACACAACTCTGCCAGAGCCGCATACAGTCACACCGCATCATACCCATACTCATGACCATGATCATACTTCCCACTTATCTCATGCTGAAAGCGACAAGGCAGTCACACCAGGAGCATCAGTTGGGTCCTATACGACTGTCCGAACGATCTTTACCTATGCTTTCCGTGACTTGCTGGACGATACCAGTCACTGGCTGGTGCTGGGCATTGTCCTGTCGGGCCTCGTGGCAGTCCTCTTGCCTGCCTCCATCATCGAACGCTATTTGAGCGGCGGCTTCACCACCATGGTGGCCATGCTCATCCTCGGGATCCCCATATACACGTGTGCGTCCTCCTCGACCCCGATTGCTGCGGCACTGGTGCTGAAGGGGTTGAACCCTGGGGCCGCGCTGGTGTTTCTGCTGGCAGGTCCAGCCACAAACCTGGGAAGTTTTCCTATCCTGTTGAAATTTCTGGGACGGAAGATCGTTGCCATCTACCTGGGCGCCATTGTGGTGATGACCCTGTTGGCCGGCTATACGTTGAATTGGCTCTATCAGGCCTGGGACATAGAACCGCAGGCGACCTTTGGACGTGCTACCGGCGGGGTGCCTGAACAGGTCAAAGTCGCTGCCGCCGTGATTTTCATAGCTTTGTTGTTCCTCAGTATGCGACGCACCCATGTACCAGAGGAATGGCTGGGGGTGCGCGATAGCCTCACCGCCCATACAGGGGTGCATCTGACGGCCGTGCGTTTACAAGGCGCTACCGCGCTCGCGTTAGCCCTGCTGTATCTGTCGAGCGGCATTTTTGCTGTGCCACCGGGAGCAGTAGGCATTAAGTCGCGCTTTGGCCAAATTGTGGCCGGGGAGTTGTCACCTGGTTTTCATTACCGTCTGCCCTGGCCTATTGCGAGTCATCAGATCGTGCACAAGGACCTGATCCGACGCATTGAACTCGGCTTCAGAAGCACTGACCCGCAGAGCGGCACGGTGCGCGCCCAGGCGCGACAGCGTCTGACCGTTGGCGGACCGGGCAACCCTGTACCCATGGCGATCGCCTCAACTGGCTTCTGGTTCCAAAAGGAGAAGGTTGATGATGAGGCCTTCGTGTTAACGGGTGATGCCAACATTGTTGACCTTAGCGTTGCGGTGCAATATCGCATCCATAATGCGATTGCCTATGCCTATAACATCTCGGCGCCGGACGCACTCGTACGCAGTCTGATCCTGTCTGTGCTGCGAGAGACGGTCGGCACAATCAGTATTGACGAGGTTCTGACGACCGCGCGGGGCACAATGGAGCGCCAAAGTCTGGCGCGGGTGCAAGATCTCTTGGACGCCTACCAGGCCGGCATGCAGGTGGTATCCCTCAGTTTCCTCAACCTGCATGCCCCCCAGGACGTGCATCAGGCTTTTCGGGACGTGGCCAGCGCACAGGAAGACAAAATGCATATCATAAATCGCGCCCTGACCTTTGCCGGAGAGAAGGTGAATCTCGCTTCAGGGGAGGCCGCGGCCATGATTGAGGAAGCCTTGGCTTTTCGAGAAGAAAAGATCTTGCGGGCCGAGGGCGACGCAATGGCCTACAGCCTGCGCCAGAACGCATACCAGGATGCCCCCGATCTCACCCGATTTCGCCTGCGCCTCGAGACCGCCGAGGAGGTCCTTCCACCGGTGCAGAAATTCCTTCGGCCGGTTCGTCAAGATGTCAACGAACTCGATCTGTGGTTGCTCGAACCCAATGGCATGAAGCAAAATCGCTAGAGCACTTTTGGATCATAATGGCTTGACATTAAATCCATGTCACTCCGGCGAAAGCCGGAGTCCAGAGGTTTTCGGGGGCCGCTGGATTCCGGGTCAAGACCGGAATGACCGCCTCGGAGCATTGTGCGATTCATTCCGAACCGAAAATGCTCTAGTGGGCCTAGCAGACCGCGTGAGTGCTGACAATGCAACATACAGTCTTCCAAACCAAGCTCGTTAGAACACTGACGCTTTTGGGAGTCGTGCTCCTTGCCGTGGGGCTCAAGGCGAGTTTTTTTGCTGTCGACATCACAGAGTACGTGGTGGTTACCCGCTTCGGCCAGGTGATGCGCGTCATCGACGAGCCTGGGTTGCGCTTCAAGTTGCCCACCCCCATCGAAAGCGTGGTACGCCTGCCAAAACGCTTGTTGAGCTTTAAACCTCCCAGGGCCGAATATCTCACCCAGGATAAGAAAAACATTGTGGTCCAAAGCCTGGTGACGTGGAAGATCGCGGAACCCGAGGCCTTTCTAGAGCGTGTAGTTACCGGGACACAGGCCGAGGCCCGGCTTATCGACATCGTCTTTGCGGAAATCGGTACGGTTCTGGGGACCTATCCATTCGCTGCCATAATCGCTCCGCGCGGCCAGGAAACCCAGTACCAAACCATTCTTTCCGAGATCCGGGGGCGTGTCTCCAAGGCAGCGCTGTCGCACTACGGTATCGAGGTGGTGGACGTGTGGCTGCGGCAATTGATGTTTCCAGAGCAAAACCGCGCCAGTGTCTTTGCGCGTATGAAGGCGGAACGGGGCAGGATCGCCATGCGACACCGCTCTGAAGGAGGGCGAGAATTCAAGAAGCTTATCGCTGCGGGCGAACGGAAGAAGGGCTATATCCTGGCCGAAGCGTACAAAGAGGGGGAGCGCTTGAAGGGTGCAGGCGATGCGGAAGCCATGCGAATTTACGCCAAGGCTTTCCGTGCCAATCCGCCATTTTATAAATTCCTCCGCACCCTGGAGGCTTACGAGAAATTTCTGGATGCTAACACCACCGTTTTCTTTCCTGCCGATGCAGAAGCCCTGCAACTGTTGGACCCTGATCCGCAGCCGCAGACACAAGAGTAGATCATGGACACAACCGCCTCCCAGTCTCCCCCGGACCATGATGACATCGCTCCCACCGCCGGTGCGTCGTGGATGCTGAAGCGTGTCTTCTTGGGGGGGCTCCTCGGTGTTGTCCTCATACTGCTCTACCTCGCCTCGGGTATTTTTGCTGTGGCTGCGGACGAGCAAGCCGTGGTACGGCGCTTTGGACGTCTCGCCGCCCGACTGGGGCCCGGGATACATTACCGGCTGCCTTGGCCCGTGGATCGGGTCGATACCTTGAAGACCACCGCGGTGATGAAAAGCGGAGTAGGATTCGTCCTCCCGGAGGTGGAAGGAGAGGTGATAACAGGCATCGAACTCTTGACCGGAGACACCAACATCATCGGCGTGGGTATGGTGCTGCAATACGTCGTTCAACAACCGACTGATTATCTGTTCGAAGTCGAAGCGCCCCAAACACTCATTGGCAGTTTGGCGGAGGCGATTCTAACCGCCGCCGTGATCGGGATGTCAGTCGATGAAGTACTCACCACCGGACGGCTGGCGATTCAGGAGCACGTCAAGAACAGTACCCAAACCGCACTGGACCGCTACCACAGTGGTGTTCAGGTCACGTCTGCCAATATCATGACCATCACGCTGGATAAGTCGGTCGCCCAGGCTTTCCAGGATGTGGTTAACGCCCAGGCCGACCGCGACAAGAAGATCAACGAAGCAAAGACGTATGTGAACAATCTGCTGCCCAAAGCCAGAGGTGAGGCCCGTACGCTCGTGTTGGCAGCGCAAAGCTACAAGGAACAGACAACGGCGGAAGCCATCGGCAACAGCGGTCGGTTTCTGGCCTTGCTTACCGAGTACGAAAAGGCCCCCGATATAACGAGGATCCGACTCTACCTGGAAGCCATGGAAAAGATCCTCCCCAAAGTGAAGAAGTACATTGTTGACTCGGAAGACGGGAACCTACCGCTGAATCTCCATCTCACCGATCCTTGAGAGGCCACCGAAATCGTGGTTTAGGGGAGCAAAAAAGTTGAGGCATTCGGGCAGCGCATGGTTCCGTTTCGGGGGTGCTGTCCCCTGCCTGTGGTCTCGGGTACCACTGCTCGAGTTTTCTCCCGCAGCATTCCGTCGAGGGTTCGCGCCCGGTCTGTAGCACGAGGTGGAACCGCCCTTTGATCGTCGCATCTGTTGACGCTTGCCAAATCGCTTCCCGACAACCGCTGACAGCAGTCTCCACAGACCTGCCTACCTGGCATGAACCGCAGTTCGGGATGTTTGATCCACTCCACCATGTAGAGCGTGCGCTTGCCCCTGCTCGGTGCTGTTTCCGGCCTGCTGCTCGTGGTGGGATGCTTTTGTGGTGCCGGGTGAAAAGGAGTGCCCTGGCGAGTTCGTGTTCTTGCCAGGGCATTCGTGCATGGAGAAGCGGTCTTGCGGGCCTCGGCCATCGCGGAAGCCGCTCGTGCCCTCTGGCGAAAAGAACATATCGACAATGCCCGAATTTTTGTGGGCGATGCCGCGCTGGCACATCGAGGATGCCTTTACGACGTCGTGCTCTGTCTGTATTTCACCCCGGGCAACATCCGCGACAGATTCGAGGACCTCCAGTGACCCAGCCCCTTGAATCCGGGCCGCGACGATGTAGAGTCCCTTGGAGTTGGGAGAATGGACTCTATGAAGCGTAGATTCACGGACCAGCAGATCATCGCCATGATCCGCGAGCAAGAGGCGGGCTTGAAGACCTCCGAGGTGTGCCGCAAGCATGGCATCAGCGACGCCACCTTCTACAAGTACAAGGCCAAGTTTGGTGGCATGACCGTCTGCGATGCGCGAAGGCTACGCGCCCTGGAGGCGGAAAACGGCAACCTCAAACGACTCCTGGCCGAGGCCATGCTGGACAACGCCGCCCTGAAGGAGCTGGCGACAAAAAACTTCTGACGCCCGACGCCAAGCGAAGAGCCGTGCATCACGTGATGACGATACACGGCTTGAGCGAGCGGCGGGCGTGCAAGCTGGTGGCGCTGGATCGCTCCACGTTCCAGTATCACAAGAAGCTGGGTACGGACGCGGCCCTGAGAGAGCGGCTAAAGATGGTGGCCGGCGAGCGCCGCCGGTTTGGCTATCGGCGCTTGGGCATCCTGTTACGACGTGAGGGCACCCTGGTGAATCACAAGAAGCTCTTTCGCCTCTATCGTGAAGAGGGGCTTGCGGTGCGACGTAGGCGGGGCCGCAAGCGAGCTTTAGGGACGCGCAAGCCGAGGGTCGTGCCAAGTCGCCCCGATGGGCGTCGGTTTCGGGCCTTGTGCATCGTCGATGACTTTTCGCGCGAAGCCTTGGCCATCGTGCCGGATTTCTCGCTCTCAGGGGTTCGGGTTGCCCGAGAGCTGGAGCGCATCGTCTCGTTGCGTGGCAGGCCTATCCTGATCGTCTCGGATAACGGCACCGAGCTGACCAGTCACGCGGTCCTCAAGGGGTCGCAGGAAGCCAGGATCAACTGGCATTACATCGCGCCGGGCAAGCCGACCCAGAATGCCTTCGTCGAAAGCTTCATCGGCAGGCTGCGGGACGAATGCCTCAATGAGCACTTATGCACGACATTAGGCGAGGCGCGCAACCTCATTGAAGACTGGAGGCGGGACTACAATACGATCCGGCCGCACAGTTCGTTGGGCGGCCTGCCGCCAAGCATCTACGCCGGCCTCAGGTGTATTGACGGGCATGCTGAACGTGAGCTGTTTCATGGCTCTACGCCGCAGGCCCTAACAGCGGCGTTGTGAAGAGCAACGATCGTGAACAGACTCTACTATCCAATGGCAGGAACTAGGGGGCAGGGTCAGTCCCCAAAACGGCATTTTAAGATGTCCTCTCAAGTGACCCGTGCAACCCTCTGGTTTCACCAAGAAACCGGAGGCAAGCATGCTCACCCAAGAGGACTACTGGATGGTAAACGAACTACGTCAGCAAGGGGTCACCGGGGCGATATTGCCGAGCGCCTTGGGGTGTATCCCGAAACGGTCAGTCAGCAGTCAGTATCGGGGCGGCTCGCCCACGGGCCGACGCGGCGCTCGCCCGTCTGTGCCAACCTCGCACTCCCCAAAACCCCACCCGATACCTCTTGTGCCTCCAGCTGCAGGGTTGGGTGTTCGTAAAATGGTCACTTGGGGCCATGGCCACCACATTGTTCACATAGTCGCCAGAAACTGCCATTTGCCGCCGCCGTGGTATCGAGAAGACAAAGGACTTGACACCATGGAAGGTCGCTTTAACATGCAGCGCACGAGATCCCGACTCCTGGCCGCAATTTTGTCGCAACAAGAAGGAGGTATGCCATGAGGCAAATTGTTAAGAAGCTGCGGATTTTTGAAATGGCCATGGCATTTGTCGTGATGGCTTTCAGCTTCGGCATGCAGGGCCTTATCGTGAATGATCAGGCGCTTGCTCAGTCGGACACCTTCAATATCATGGAAACGACGATTGCGGATATACACCATCACGTCAAAGCGGGAAATCTGACCTTTCGGCAATTGGTGCAGATGTATTTGGATCGGATCGAGGCCTATGACGAGAGCACCAGATTGAATGCTTTCGTTGTGCTCAACCCGAATGCCTTGAGCCGGGCGGACGAATTGGATGCGGAATTTCAGCGTACGGGACAGCTCAGGCCGTTGCACGGGATTCCGGCTGTCGTGAAAGACAATTACGATACGTATGATTTGCAGACTGCTGGTGGCACTTTGGCTCTCAAAGGCTCCCTGCCGCCTGACGATGCGTTCCAGATCAAGAAGCTTCGCGAGGCGGGGGCGATTATTCTCGGCAAGTCCAATATGGCGGAATTGGCTTTCAGTCCTTACGTCACGGTCAGTTCTATCGATGGCATTACCCGAAACCCGTACGACTTGAGTCGTGTCCCGGCCGGCTCCAGTGGGGGTACGGCGGCGGCGATTGCCTCCAACCTGGGGGTGATCGGACTCGGCACGGACACGGGGAATTCCATTCGCGGGCCGTCCTCGCATAACGGTCTGGTGGGGATACGTTCGACGATGGGGCTGACCAGCCGCGACGGCATCATCCCGCTGTTCTTGCGTAATGACATCGGCGGGCCGTTGTGTCGTACCGTCGAGGATGCGGTGCGCGTTCTGGAGGTGATCGCGGGGCATGATCCCCAGGACCCGGTGACGGAGGCCAGCATCGGTCGAGTGGAGGATTCTTACCTGAAGTTTCTGGATAAGGATGGTTTGAAGGGTGCCCGCATCGGGGTTTTTCGCTATCACCTCAATCAGGAAACCACAGACCCCGAGATCAGGCGCTTAACCAACCAAGCCGTCGAAGACTTGAGCGCCCTGGGCGCCACCATGGTTGAGATGGATATTCCCAGATTCGAAGAGATGATCCACGGGAAAGACAAATCGGACCCATGGCGTCTATGGTGTAACACGTTCCGTTTTGACTTCAACAACTATCTCGATACCTTGGGTCCTGAGGCACCTTATAAAAAACTGGGAGAAGTCGTCGCGTCAGGCTTGTATCTTCCCTATATCGACGGACGCATGAAATTTGCGCTGGAACAAGACCTGAACCCTGCGGAACGAAGTTGTACGAGTGTAAAGCTCGAAGCGAAGAACCAGGAGTTTCGCAATGCGATTCAGGCAGCCATGGACAAGCACGAGGTAGATGCCTTCGTCTACCCCACCTGGAGCAATCAGCCTCGGAAAATCGGGGACATGGACAGTCCCAATGGCGACAACAGCCAGCATATTTCCCCTCACACCGGCATGCCCGCCATCGCGGTCCCCACGGGATTCACGAACGATCATGGGTTGCCAACCGGCTTGACCTTTATCGCGAAGGAGTTCGAAGAAGGTAAGCTCGTCCGGTATACGTATGCTTATGAACAAGGCACCCAACACCGCAAGCCGCCGGCACGGTTTGGTCCGTTGACAAGCGAATAGATGATGGCGTTGTGACTCGGAAGGGATCAAACGCCTTTTCTTGGGTCGCCAGGCAACTCAAATGGCACGCATGGGCGCTTATGTCGACAATTGCGGCATTGCGCCCGGCGAGGTGCCGCTATTGACCCACAGGCCCTAGGTCCTTGCGACTCCTTCCACACCCAAGAGTTGCAACTCTTGGGCGCGGTGACAGCGCGCAAAATGCTGCGGTGCGACCTCTTCCCACGTCGGCGCCTGCGTACGGCAAACCTCAACTGCATGTGGACAACGGGGGTGAAAATAACACCCGGAGGGCGGATCGGCGGGGTTGGCCACCTCGCCTTGCAGGACAACGCGTCGTGTACGCTGGCGCGGGTCGGGTTCAGGCACGGCGGAAAGCAGGGCATCCGTGTAAGGGTGTTTGGGAGCCATAAAAAGCTGCTCAGTGGGCGCCAACTCGACCATCTGCCCAACATACATGACGGCCACCCGGTCGCTAATATGCTTCACCACACTCAGGTCATGCGCCACAAAAAGGTAGGTCAGTCGCAGCTCCGTTTGCAGGTCAAGCAGCAAGTTAAGAATTTGCGCTTGTACAGAGACGTCCAACGCCGATACCGGCTCGTCGGCGATCACCAGGCGTGGATGCAGCGCAAAAGCCCGGGCAATGCCGATGCGTTGCCGTTCGCCACCACTGAAGGCGTGCGGGAAGCGCCGCATGTATTCCGCCCGCAGCCCAACCAGACGCAGGAGTTCGGCCACCCGCGCTTCGCGTTCACGGCGCTTCTTCATCCCATGTACTCGTAAAGGCTCGCCCACAATGTCGAGCAGAGTCATGCGCGGGTTGAGAGACGTAAAGGGGTCTTGGAAGACCATCTGCATTTCTCGTCGGAGCGCCCGCAGCTCGGTTTTGTCCAAGGTGGCCAAATCGACGACGGCACCCGCCTCCGTGCGGAACAAGATTTGTCCCTGGGTTGGCTTCAGCGCTTGCAAAATACAGCGTGCGGTGGTGGTCTTGCCACAACCGCTCTCCCCCACGAGCCCGAGCGTTTCTCCCTCATTGAGGGTGAAACTCACCCCATCAACGGCCCGCACATGCCCCACGGTCCGCTTCCAAAAGCCCTTGTGAATCGGGAAGAGCTTCTGCAGGTCTCTGACGTCCAACAAGGCGCCGCCGTTCTCCGCACTCACATCCGCCTCCTCAACGTTCTGCACACGCATTATGAGCGCTCCTCGTGGTAAAGCACACAACTCACGTCATGTTGCTCGCCGATTGGCAACAGGCTTGGCGCCTGCCGGTCACAAACACCCGGCATGAACGACTCGCAGCGTGGGTGAAACGGACACCCGGTCGGGCGGTTGTACGGATGCGGCACGACCCCGGCAACAGATGCCAGGCGCTCACGCGGGCGGGAGCGGATATGGGGAATCGAGCGTAACAGGGCTTGCGTGTAGGGATGCTTGGGCGCATGGAAGAGTTCGTCAACCGGTGCGTGCTCGACAACGCGTCCGAGATACATCACCACGACATCATCCGCCATCTCAGCGATGACCCCGAGGTCATGGGTAATGAGCATGATGGCCATACCGTATTCTTGTTGCAGGTGGCGTAAGAGATCCAGAATCTGCGACTGGGTTGTGACATCCAGCGCCGTGGTTGGCTCGTCGGCGATAAGCAGGCTGGGGTTACACACCAGGGCCATGGCGATCATGGCGCGTTGACGCAGGCCACCGCTCAATTGATACGCGTAGGCGTCGAGACGCTGCTCAGGGAGGGGAATGCCAACTTGACGAAACACCTCGATGGCGCGTGCCCGTGCCTGCCGTTTGCCTACCTTCTGGTGCAGCAGGATGGCTTCGACAACCTGATTGCCTATCGTATGGACCGGACTGAACGATGACATCGGCTCTTGGAAGACGAGGGCGATTTCGGCGCCGCGGACCGCCCGCATATCATCGCCGTTGGCATCGAGTTGCGTCAGGTCGATCATGCTGTCTGGCGACATGGCCGACGCTTTCCGGCGGCGAAACAGGATCTCCCCGGCGACAATACGCCCGGGGCGGTCAATAATTCGCAAGATCGACCGGGCCGTCATGCTCTTCCCACAGCCGCTTTCCCCTACAATACCGAGCGTGCGGCCGGGGTAGAGATCGAAGCTGACGCCATCGACGGCCTTGACCGTCCCTTCTTCCTGAGGGAAGTACGTGTGTAGATTGCGGACGGAGAGAAGGGGAGGGCCGAAGGAACGAAAGGCAAGAGGGGTGTTGGCATCATCCATCATGAAAATATCCCATCCTTCACTGTCCGTACGGGTCTGCGGCGTCACGTAACCCATCGCCGAGGAAGTTGAACGCCAGGACCACGATGATAACCGGAATGGCAGGTAGCATCAGCCAGGGGGAGAGCGCCACCGTCTGGACGTTTTGGGCCTGCTGCAACAACACACCCCAACTCACGGCAGGGGGACGTAAGCCCAGCCCGAGAAAGCTTAAGGAGGTCTCACTGATAATCATGGCCGGTAGGGCGAGCGTGGTGGCGGCAATGATATGGCTCAGGAACGACGGGACCATGTGTACGAAAATAATGCGCATCTGGCTGCACCCAACCAGGCGGGCAGCGACAATAAAATCCTCCTCGCGCAGCGCCAGAAAACGTCCACGCACGACGCGGGCCAGTTCAGTCCAGCCCACCAGAGAGATGATGATGGTAATGGCAAAGTAAATCCGCAAGATGGACCAGTCGCGTGGCAACGCCGCAGCCAGACCCATCCACAGCGGGATGGTCGGGATGGAGCGCAGGATCTCGATGAAGCGCTGGATGAGACCATCCACAAAGCCCCCGTAATAACCAGAGAGACCGCCAAGCAAAATGCCAAGAAACAGGCTGAGCGCGACGCCAACGAGGCCAATGGACATGGAAATACGCGTAGCAAACAGGAGGCGTGACCACAGGTCGCGTCCCTGAACATCCGTGCCAAGCACGAACAGGGTTTGGGCTGCTTCATACCCCTCTCCGACGCCCAGCAAATGACGGTCGGTAGGGAACAGACCGAGGAAGGTGTATGAAAAACCGCGTGCGAAGAACTGCACCGGGATCTTTTTGCTCGGATCGGTGGTGTACACACGCTTAAACGTTCGGAGGTCGCGTTTGCCCGTCACCGCGTAGACGTGCGGCCTGATGCGCCAGCCCTCGAACCAGTAGATACGCTGCGGCGGCATGAGCGAGCGCCGGGCATCGGAGAGATTGGGATTCGTTGTGGCCACAAAATCGGCGCCAATGGCGATCAGATAGAAAAGTACGACGACTGCCCCGGCCGCCATGGCCAGGCGGTGTTTGCGAAATCGCCACCACATCAGCTGCCATTGCGAGGCCACATACAGTCGTTCACCAACGTCTGTCGCGTCTACTGCCCTGGGCTCTTCGACGCCGTGTACGAGCGCGTTTTTGGCCACCGGTTACTCCTCCAAACGAATGCGCGGATCGATCCAGACCAGGAGAATATCGGAGATCAAGGTGCCGATGACGGTCATGAGTCCGAGCAACAGGACGATGGTTCCAGCCAGAAACATATCCTGGGCGATGAGGGCCTTGAGCAGCAGGGGCCCCACAGTTGGCAGACTCAGCACGATAGAGACGATGATGCTGCCGGAGACGAGAAAGGGCAGGGTATAGCCAATCGTGCTGATAAACGGATTGAGGGCTACCCGTACCGGGTACTTGAGGATCGTTCTCAGCTCTGAAAGCCCTTTGGCGCGGGCCGTCACGACATAAGGTTTGCGCAACTCGTCCAGCAGATTGGCACGCAGAATGCGCACCAGTTGGGCCGTACCGGCCGTGCCAAGAATAAGCGCCGGAATCCACAAATGCTTGCAGAGATCCCACACACGGGCCAGGCTCCATGGGGCATCGAGGTATTCCGTTGAGAACAGGCCACCGATACTGGCACCGAAATAAGCAAACGTCAGGTACATCACCACCAAGGCCAGCAGAAAGCTCGGCACCGCAAGGCCAATGAAGCCAATGAACGTAAAAATGTAATCCCCGATGGAGTATTGCCGCACCGCCGAGTAGATGCCAATTGGGATGGCCAGAACCCAGGTAAAAATGACCGCCGCAAAGGCCAGTAAAGCGGTCAGCAGGAGACGATCGCCAATCACCTCCAGCACCGGCCGTTGCCATTCCATTGAGACGCCAAAATTGCCCTGCATTATGAGCCATACCCATCTGGCGTATTGGGCGTACAAGGGTTGGTGCAGACCATATTGAATGCGCAGGTTCTCAGCTTCCTCTTGTGTCACCAACGTCCCGGTCGCCATCAATTGGGCAATATAGGACGTGACGTAATCCCCTGGAGGTAACTGAATAATCGCGAAGGCGATCATGGAGATCATCCATACCGTGCCCATCGCAATCAACAAACGGCGGAGGATATAGCCAAACATCGATAGGACCTCTACTTGAAGAAAAAGGTTTCGGGGCGCGACGGCGCTGGCGTCATACCATCTGGGCTGTTGTATTGCCGACCCGGAGAATTGCCCAAGCGATTGCTGACGATTCGCACCCCCATACCCGCCGGGGAGAGGCCGACCGTGCCGAGGGCCCATTGCTGCTCGACAGCCAGGCGCCAAATTTCTTTGCCAATCTCGATACGCTGCGCATCAGGGACTGTAAATCCCTGTTTCCAAAGCGCCATCAGTTTTTTCATGGGGGCAGTAGGCTCTCGGCCCTGCACCCCGTTGGTGCGGAACCAGCGACTCCATAGGGGCCCGATGTTGGAACCGCCGAGGCCGCTGGGGGTGAATGGAAAGAGATGCGCCGGGAAGGTAAAGGGGTGTTCGGTACCGTCGTTCTGCCACAGGTGGATCTGAAGCTCATTGGCGCCCACGCGTGTAATTGCCAGGCTCCGTTCGATTTCATTGACGTCTGCCTGAATGCCAATTTTGCCCCATTGCTCCCGAATCATTTCCGCAATCTGCGTGAACTGCAGAAACTGGCCCCCGACGGTGGACATTTCAAGACGCAGGCGACCCTTGCCATCCGTCCGCAGGCGGTAGCCCCGGCTGTCCTTGCGAGTCAGGCCCAAGGCATCCAGCATCCGATTGGCCCGCTGCGGATCGTACGTCGAATGCATCGTACGGTACTCCGGCCCTGGATTATACGGCGACGATTCGGCCAGCACTTGTGACCCAGGGGTGCCGAGACCCAGCCAGAAGGCCTCGTTCAACTGCTCGCGGTCTATCCCATGAGACAAGGCAATACGAAAGTCACGGTTTTGTAACCAAGTGGCGATTTCCGGGTCTGCATCATAGGTCTGGTTGAAGAAGAGACAGGCGTCGCAGCCACTGTCTGCCGGATCGAGGGAGACGGTATAATTGCCGCGCCGCTGATTTTCCAGAAAGACCGGCAGCTTACTGATATCGATATGCCGGGACTGGTAATGATACTCGCCGGCAATGGCGCGCAGGTTGAGGACTTCGAGATTCTCTGCCAGCGTCAGGACCACCTTGTCGATATAGGGAAGCTGGTTACCGGCGGTGTCCACCATATAGAAATAGGGATTGCGTTCGAGCACCCAAATAGGGGTGTTGATCGGCCTGGTGGTCTGCCAGGCGGTCACGGCAGGCAAGTCTGGGTTGAGGGACCAATCGTTGATGAATCTCATGAAACTGGCCCAGTTATCGTACCCGGCGGCTTTGACCAATCGGTCCACCGCTTCTTGCCCGACGTACCTGGGGTGAAACTGCTGCAGATAATGTTTGGGAGCAAAGCCGCCCATGAGACTGCGTCCCTGGTAGCTGTGGCCGCCAAGCGCCGTCGCACCTGCCAGCATATCGAGGAAGACGTAGTAGGGCTGGGAGAAGACAAACCGGATGGTACTATCGTCTACCTTCTCCATCCTGCCCGGTTTGTCATCAATGGCCAGAATGGGCGTTTTCGTCGGAACCAGCTCGTCGTGTTGGTAGATATCTTCGTACCAGAACATGAAGTCGTCCGCCGTAAAAGGATGGCCGTCAGACCACTTCATGCCGCGGCGTAGAAAGATGGTGAAGACACGTCCGCCCTCCGAGATCTCCCATCCTTTGGCAACATTCGGCACGACGATATTCCCGGTATAGTCCCAAAACAGGATCCTGTCGTGCCCACAACAACGGTAACCGTTCCAGAAGTCGGCGGGTCCACTGAAACCGCGCCGCCAGATGCCGCCGTAGTTGCCGATCTCCCGCACCGGTTCGATCACCAGGGGATCTGAACCGATGCGTTCCTGCACTGGCGGCAGCTCGCCTTGCTGCACCAGGTCCGCCAGAGCGGGCGCCTCGTGAAAACGTCTGGGAAACTGTTCCCGGTCCGTGATAACCCGCGGCCCCTCCAGCCGGCCCATCAGCGTACCCCCGCCCTGTGCCGACGCCCGTCGCGCTACCCCGCCATCTATTGCCAGTGCAACGAGTGTTAGGATGAGGCAAACCAGGACGCCGTACTGCTTCCGCGTGAGCCGTACCTTGCACATGACGTGGACTCCTTTCTGCAAACGAGGGCGCGATCAAATCCACCCAAGGAACAGTTGGAACTGGAAGTGTCTTGTCGTTGAAATATCCAGCATCATACAGTTCTGCGAGTTAGATTCCTCCTCAAAACATATTGCCAGAGAGGAGAAACCGATGCGAACAGGACGCCCGTTGGCTCCTTCAGAATTGCATGAGCAGACTCGAAAGCCATTGCAATCTATCGTCAACTCACGCAGCTTGCCCCACGCCTTGGTCCGTCGGGCTTAGGGATTCTGCTGGCGGCCGACGGATGGGCCAACCACGCCATGCCGGGTACTTCCGGTGCGGCTTGCCAGCCTACTCGCCCCAGACCCGGGCGAGCAGTGCCAGCCAGTTGTCACCCATAATTTTCCGGATTCGCTCCTCCGGCCAACCCTGCCGAACCATCGCGGCGGTCAGGCTCGGCAACTCGCCGATGGTCCGGATGCCTTCCGGGTTCACGATTTCGCCGAACTCCGTGAGCCGCCGGGCGTAGCCCTTGTCGTGGGTGATCCAGTGGAAGAATTCCCGGCCGTAGCCCTGGGTGAAGTCGGTGCCGATGCCGACGCTGTCCTCGCCCGCGACGTTGACCACGTAATCGATGGCCTCCACGTAGTCATCCACCGTGGACTCGATGCCACGCCTCAGGAACGGGGGGAACATCGTGACGCCGATGAAGCCACCGTGATCGGCGATGAACCGCAGTTCCTCGTCCGACTTGTTGCGCGGATGCGCCTTGAGCCCCGACGGCAGGCAATGGGTGTAGGCGACGGGTTTGTCCGACGCGAGGATCGTGTCTTTGGATGATTTCGAGCCGACGTGGCTCAGGTCGCACAAAATGCCCACCCGATTCATCTCCGCGACGACTTCGCGCCCGAAATCGCTCAGCCCCCGGTCCTCTGATTCATAGCACCCGGTGGCGACGAGGTTCTGCGTGTTATAGGCCAGCTGGGCGACGCCAACGCCGACGTCCTTGAAGTGCTGGATGTAGCCGAGCTGGTCCTCGAAGGCGGAGACGTTCTGGAATCCGAGGACGATTCCGGTCCTGCCCTCGGCCTTCGCCCGGCCAATGTCGGCAGGGGTGCGAACCTTGAGGATGACGTCGTCGTGCTCCCGGAACCAAGCGTTCCAGCGGGCGATGTTCTTCATCGTGTCGGCGAAGTCTTCCCATATACAGCATGTGCAGTTCGCCGCCGTCAAGCCGCCGCGGCGCATGTCTTCGAACACCTCGCGGCTCCAGTTGGCAACGATCAGCCCGTCGAAAACGATCGCGTCTCGGTGTAGCGCCGCCGGATCCATAGCGTGTTTTCCCCTTCTGTTGCTTCGCCGACATCGATTTCCAGGATATGCCGGGAATATAGGCTGCCCGCGCATTCATGGGTCCGTGCAGCAGCCGTTCCATGGCGGCCACGCCCCGTCGTATTCCCAGGTATGACCACGCCTCTGGGCAGGTCAACCTGTCAGGCAAATGCCGTCTCAGAACACTCAAACAGGATCTCGAGCTCCGGAATGCACGCGAATTGCTGTCGGGCCAACCGTGATAGCCACTTGGACATGGAAGATGTCGATATTCCCTTCCCCAAATTGAGAGTGCCAATTCTCCTGACAGGGTTGAAAAGGTCAGAGAGCATGTGCATCCTCTCTCTGTTCTCACGTCTGATTTGCTCACTACTGATGTTCTTGTTTAGCCGCGCCTTCGTTCTTCGCAACGCCTCCCGGGAAAATCCACTTAGCAACCCCTTCGACGCCGCTCATGTAGCGGCACTTCCAAGCGCTTGACCCACGGCGCCGGCCAGACTGCACGCCGCTCCGGCAAGAAGTGAGCGGGGAATCAGTGCCGCCAACGGCACGAATCCACTGAAGCGATCCGGGCAGGGTTTGACACCTTGACCGGGCACCGAGGCCGCCTTATCCGAGAGACGGGAATTTCCTACTCAGGCGTGGGCTGCCTATGCCGTCGCTCCCCTTTAATTCGTATCCGTTGTCGTTGTACCACTGCTTGAGGCTGCGGACGCCTTCCAAGACCTCGGCTTCACTCGGCTGAGAACGGGCGTATGTGGGTTGTTAAGGTGTCAACCCCTAAGGGTCTCTACTCTTCCAGTTCAATCACTCCACAACTGATGCGCCCGCCCGCAGCGCCCGAAGGCTGTGAGGTGAAATCGTCTTCCCCCGCATGGACGATAATGGCTTTGCCAACCATATCCCGGTCGGAACCGGTGCCCATGTCCCAAAGGTCTGTCGTCCGCTCAATATAGCCTGTGCCATCGTTGCCGACAGGAATGTTGCCGAGATCGCCAAGATGGAATGAATCCCCTCCCCATTTTCCGTGCTCTTCAGTGGTAGGATTCCAATGGCCGCCCGCAGAGGTGCCGTCAGGTGCACTGCAATCTCCCGTTGCATGGATATGAATGGCGTGGAGCCCGGGAGATGCGTTCTGGATATCAACGGTGAGCATGATGTCGTCACCGTCCTGTGTGAAAACCGCTTCTCCGGTCACGTTGCTTCCGCTCGCCGTCGTCGGACCAATTTCCGCAATTGCCTCCTGCTGCAAGCTCTCGTCATCGCTGCTATCACAACCTGCCAAGCAAGACACACTCCGATCAGCAGGGCCAGGGCGATGGCGGATTTGTTGAAAGGTGGCATGGTTGTGGGTCTCCTTCTCTATCTGTCGGTTGATTGGGAAGGGAAGGGAAAATTTTAGCACGACTTCCTTCTTCGAAACCTCTTGCGAAACTTCTGAGGCGGCCGGATTTCGAGCGGCTTCCGTTCAATCTGCCCCCGATCCGTGATGTGACGTTTCGTTGCTGATGAGGCGATGACCTCTCGATCTCGACAACTTTTACTTGAACGTATCTTATCGCAGAAAGATATTTCCGGGGTTGTCGGGAACATTTTGCGCGGAAAGGTGGGGGCGTTGGGGTCATCCCAAGGTCGACCATGGACCAAGACATCCTGGTTATCGCCGACCACCGAAGCGGTCACGACACTAGGAATTCTTCCCCACACTCGAACCGAACCTCGCTCCCCTGAGGCGGCGCTACAAATTCTTCGTCGAGGCTCTCAAATTTGTGCGCCTCGAAGACCTGCTGCCGTACCTGTGCGGCCTGCCGGGACGCCCCCCCGCAGAGGAAGGCGCCACGCTGGCCCGCACCTTCCTTGCCAAGGCGGCGAAGTCGTTCGCGGCTCCGGCAAGAGGACGTCGCGGAGCGTGGCCTGAGTCCCTTCGATCTGCGAGGTGATGACCGCTTCCTGGCGAACGAAGCCGTAGAGGAACCAATCGGTGCTCGGAACCATGACGCCAGCCGCGGCAAGACGGGCGAGGGCCGGAGGCAGCGGGTAGGGAACGAACGCGCCGAACCTCCTCTCCGAGGGAGCTTGTGATGCGATATTGACCGGTCCGGGAGTCACAGCTGAGAAACGCTCCGTTCCTAAACTCAATGTTTACGAATCAATCGTTTCTTTGTCGAGGTCTTAATAAATCGATAGCTTCTTAATACGGTCTCCGACAACTCCGGCCCGTCTTCGAGGGCATCGACCGCTATCCCACCCCTCGACATATCACCGCTGTCGCCGGTAACACCTCCCTCGCGTGATGCGAGGACTGCCGCTGCCAGGCACGCTCCCAGAGCATTTTTGGTTCTGATTGAATCGCTCAATGCTCCAAGGCGGTCATTCCGGGCTTGACCCGGAATCCAGCGGCCCCCGAAGACCCCTGGACCCCGGCTTTCGCCGGAGTGACATGGACTTAATGTCAAGCCATTATGATCCAGAAGTGCTCTAGTCCGCGAGTTTTGAGGCCGCGGCCTCGTTTTGCCAAGGTCCTTGACCACGGCTTCGAGTTGGAGAAGAAAAGGTGTCAGAAACCGTTTCCTGCTGGGGGGAGGAGATTCCGTGGGCTATGGGAACGGATAGCGGAAAAGAGCGGACGATGGCGGCTTGGTCTGTCACGTCTTCAACCGTGTGAACGCGCCGGTGGAAGATCTTTGAAAGAGCGTGACTAAATGGGGATGAGGGGATATTTTTGCCATGAAACGACATGGTCTGTGATTTGACCCCTATCGCCAACAAGTGATTTCGGGAGATTCAAGGGACTACAGGTACAGAGCTGGACCTGAGTCAATTCGTAAGTTTGTAATTCCAACTACCGGAGATGTGATATGGCGGAAACAGCAGTTTTCGAACCCGGCGGGTATCGCTACGTGCGGGGGCAGTTCAAGTACTCGGGGGGCGTCTCAGCGGAGCAGGGATATGTCATCGAACGTGCCCGATTCGCACGATCCGTGCCGCTTGACCAAGGATTCCGTCGGATCGAGACGCATCTCGCCGCTCTCGGACGACCGTCCACCGCGTTCTGCGCTTGCGAACTGCGCTCGCCCGGCCAGTTTACGGAAGAAGGCTTCGCTGCCTTCAATCGGGTCTATGTGCGCACCCTCGAACGCTGGGGCATTTTCAAGGACGAGGAGAATCCCGTTGCGCGGTCAAACGTATGTCCCGAGGTCGATCCTCCGATCGCACCCTGCTTTCATGCGTTCTCGTACACCATGCCGGCAGAGGCGAGCGACACGGCGGGGGTGAAGAGCTTCGTCATCTCGGGCTCCGGCGAAGCGCCCGAAGGACCAGGAGGATATGCGGACCGGATCATCCGCCTCGGGGACACTGCACCCGATGCGATGCGAGAAAAGGCGCAATACGTCCTCGGAGCGTTGAAGCTCCGCATGGCGGCGCTCGGCTTGACGTGGGCGGACGCCACCACGAGCCAAGTCTACACGGTCCACGATATCCATGGTTTTCTCGCCGACGAGGTCGTCCGCCGCGGTGCGGCACCGGACGGTGTCACCTGGACTTACGCCCGACCGCCGGTCGAAGGATTGGCTTTTGAAATGGACGTCCGGGGTGTGCCGGTGGAACGGGTAATCGGCTGAATCCGAGGTCCACACGCCCCGGTGTCGCGCCACATCGCGGTCGAGGAAGGGAAGAAACGGTGTCAGGGAACGCGTAAGAAACAGGTACTCTGTCCGGTGCTGGACGAGCCGCCGCCCCCGATTGGGACACTGGGCTTGCGGGTTCAGCGCTACCGCATGCTCCAGTGCGGGACCTGTTTGCGAGGCTGCAGAAGGTGGTAAAGATAGAGTTGCAGGGCTGCCTCACCCGGATGCCACGCGCAGCGCGGAGGGAGGTCCTGTTCGCGCCGACGCTTACGGGGGAACGACTAGACCACTTTCGGATCATAATGGCTTGACATTAAGTCCATGTCACTCCGGCGAAAGCCGGAGTCCAGAGGTTTTCGGGGGCCGCTGGATTCCGGGTCAAGCCCGGAATGACCGCCTTGGAGCATTGAGCGATTCAATCAGAACCAAAATGCTCTATCCATTGCCTTGGGGCGTTAAGCCTGAACACTCACCGTCTGTATGAGCTCAATGCCAAATTGCTGGGCGGCATTCCCTCCCATCATACGGGCAATCAGGGAGTCCGGCACGTTGGCTTGGGTAAGCTTGTCCATGGCATCCCAGGCACTGGTGGTGTCGTGGTGGGGATAATGCGAGCCCCAGACGACCTTTGCCGCAAAGTCTTCGGGCAGTTTTTGAATCAGCCGCTCCTCGGCATCAAACCCCAACATGACCCGACCCTCTGTCCACAGCTCCTCTGGCTCCGTGTGCACCGGATAGGTGTGTAACAGGGGAATGACTTTTGTCGAAGCCTCCATTTTCTCCAGCACTTCCTCCATCCAGGACGCTTTGCCGTGCGCCACCACAAATCGCAGTTCGGGATAGCGCTCCATCACGGTAAATCCAATCAGGACCGAGGCAACGAATAGATGGTTGTCCAACCAGCCGGATAGAATCGGCGCCACCGGATGGCCGAGGGGTGTCGCGGCAGTGAAAAAACTGGTCCCGTGTATCCCATTGCCGCCGCCCGAATACGGTCCGCCGCCCCCGGTAAGGCGCGAGGGCTGGTGCAGCCGGTCACGTATTTTTTCAAAATACGGGCCATGGGACGTCCACTCCGGGTTCCACAAGCCCGGCGTCGGGTGCACGGCAGCCGTCAGTCCCAGGCGCTCCAGTTCCGCCCACAGGGTGTCGTAGTAGGGATGGGTGAAGTAGCGATCCTCGATAAACATCGGCCGGATAAACGCGCCGCGGAAGCAGGGTATTTCAGCGACCCGCTGAAGTTCCTCAAGGGCGAAATCCATGTTCTGCAACGGCACCATGGCCACGGCAAAGAGACGCTCCGGGGCCGCCCGGCAGAAATCGGCAATCCAATGGTTATAGGCTCGGGCCAGCGCATAGGCAACGTCGGGGTCATGCACCAGGTGAAACCCTTCGGCAAACCACGTGGGGTAGAGCAGGGTCTGGTCCACGCCCATGGCATCCATGTCTCGCAGCCGGGCCTGAGGCTCCCAGGCGCCCTCGTTCATGGCGTGGCGGACATCGGGGTCCAGCTCGCCAACCGATTCCCAGGTCATGCCGGGCCGCCAGAGAGCGTGCCGAGGCAGGTTGATGTTTGTCGTATCCCGATGGATCTCACCGTTGATTTTGAGGTAGGCATTGGTCTTGCCATCCTCCCGCCATAAGGCGTGTTTGCCGAACACCCGGTACTCGGAATCGAGGTACTGCTCCCATACCGTTCGCGGCTCCACCACGTGGGCATCGCCGTCGAAGACCGCAAAGTTTTTTTGTCGGGTCATCAGGTCTCTCCGATCTAGCGATGGGTCACAGAGGCTTCCGGTGCAAGGGACGCTTCGATCTCCGCCTCAGTCGGCCACCAATCGGGCCGTTGAATTTCGCAAACCCGCTCGCGGATGATGTTCTTGGGCGGCTCAATCTTGTACAGGCGGCGAGCGTTTGCCCCCAGGAACTGAGCCTGGTCATCGACCGACAGGTTGCACTGCTGCATCATCTCAATGGCCCGCCAAGCGTCATCGCCGTCGTGGTGGTAGACATCTGAGGACCAGGCCAGGATATCCCGGTAAAATTCGGGAAAGCGTGACGGGGGCGCTTCATCGCCCTCAAAGCCGGTGATGCAGTGCTGAAAAAAGGTCTCGCTAGGTAAGCGTTTGAGGGGCGGCAGTTGGCGCTCGTTGCGATAGAGTTTATAGGCCTTGTCACACTCGTCGAGCAGGAAGCTCAGCCACGTGGAGGAGGCTTCAAACACCGCGGCGTTGATCGTGGGATAGCGCTCGAAAAAACCGGACATCAGCACCAGGGTTACCCAGAGAGAAGCCTCGGCCTGAAAATTCTGCACGTTGGACAGCAGCGAGTGCGGGAGCCCTGACGTCGATACGGTTCTCCGAATCAACTCGGCGCTGGAATACTGTTCGGCATAACCCGACGGCTTGAGGTTGCCACTGGCCGGGAACGGGTGCATGCCGTAGACCACGCCTGTATCGGCCATCGCCTGCCAGACAGGCTCGTATTTGGGTTGCAAGGGGTAATTGCCCATGGCGTCCATGGGGCGCACCAGAGCCACGCGGCATCCTTGCTCAGCCACACGGTAGACCTCATCTGCCGCATATTTGGGATTCTGCATGGGCAGCATGGCGGCAAAGAAGAGCCGCTCCGGATCAGCCAGGGTGTACTCGTAGGCCCACTCGTTGTAGGCCTTGCAAAACGCCTTGGCACCCACAGCGTTCTGCAACCACGGGTAGGTATCGATATCGGTGGGAATGATCATTACCTGGTCAATTCCCTGTACGTCCATATCGCCCAGACGTGGCTTGGGCTCGTAGGAGCCAGGGTGATCCAGGTACGCAACTTGCTCCTGGGTGAGCGCCGTCTCGGGGTTGAGATTGCGCACATTGAGGGCGCGCTGAATGTCGTGTTTAACCCCGGGTCCCGCGTTCGTAATCACCCGCATGGTGCCGGGAATGCCGCCGCGACTCTGGGAGCCAATGCCCGCGCCCGCTCTTCCATTGACGATGAGCTGCTGCGTCTCTGTGTCCCACCAAATCGTCGCTTGGAGGGCCTGCAGTTCGTCCCGAGTTAAATGTTCGGGTGCCCGTTCCCAAATACGGGCGGGTTCCGTCACATGGGCATCGCAGTCAAATGTCGCAAAATCTTTGGTCATCGGTTCAAACGTCTGGACTGGCATCTGATGATTCCTCCATACAGGGGCCATGCGGCACCCGCGTGCGACATGACCGTAATTCGAGTTCCAGCTCGCCCCTTCGATTCCCATCCTGGATAGCAGTGTACACATCGGGGTATTGATTACATACCAGAAGGAAGCCAGATAGCAAGCTGAGTTGCAAAACTGCTTCTCGATGAGCCAGACCCGGATGCCGGATTGTATTTGCTCCCCTTCAATGACCGAATGACACTTCGTGAGATATGGGTCGGCTTTCGTTGTGAGAAAAACATAAAGTATATTTTGGCGGACGGCAGCGCGACCTATGACAAGACAGGCGGTGCCCGCATCGTTCTTTCAAGGCCCGATGAATTGCCAAAACTTCCTCTACAACGTCCTCTCCATGCAGTCTAAGTTCCGATCTTGATGGTACATTGCGTGTCGGCGCCAACGTTATGCCACCAGCCGATCAGTTAACTTCAATAAGGACTCACAACCGCGTCGCCATTTCGGTCTGGCCGGGTGCAGGATAGGGTAGGAACTGATCGAGTACTCGAGTTTTTGGAAACACCTGTCAGTGACGGTCCATCCAAAGCGGGTGAGGAGTTCACCTTCGAACGGGGCATGATCGGCCTTTCAACGTTTCGGTCCGTGACAATCATTGGAACGAAAAGTTACGCTAAGGCGCTTGCATCTGATCTTGCCCGGCCACATCGGGCAAAGCGAGATAACGATAGAACCTCGGCCGCGAGATGCCCAGCGTCCCGTCGAGGACTCGTGCCCAGGTGTGTAGCACGAGTTGGGCACCGGGCTTTCACGATCGAATCTGCCGACGCTTGCAAACCGCTTGTCGATAATCCTCTCCGCGGCCCCAGTGGAGACGGCCGCTCGCCATAGCGGTGTCGGTTGGCGTTTTGTGGACCATGTCGCCGTATATCCGCACGAATCCGGTATGCCCCACAGCTTTTGGCACTCCCCTAGCTGTTCCAGACTTCTCCAGCTAATTCAACAATCATTCCCAACTTTTGCCACTGCTGGTCTTCGGTCAGGATGTTGCCCTCCTCGGTGGAAGCAAAACCGCACTGTGGGCTGAGACAGAATTGGTCCACATCGGCAAACCGGGCGGCTTCGTCAATACGACGCTTGATGGCGTCCTTGTCTTCCAACTCGCCGGACTTGGACGTCACCAATCCCAACACAACCCGTTTATCGCCCCTGGGCAGGAAGCGCAGCGGTTCAAATCCGCCGGCGCGCTCGGTATCGTATTCCAGAAAATAGCCGTCGTACGCGGTTTCTCCCAGTAGGATCTCCGCAACCGGTTCATAGCCGCCTTCCGCTATCCAGCTTGAACGGAAATTCCCGCGGCAGACGTGGGTGGTCACAACCATGTCCTGCGGCTTGTCTCTCAGGGCATGATTGATCATGTCGGCATAAATGCGCGGCAGCGGGGCCGGGTCGTCGCCGCGGTCGCGCGCGGCCTGCTGTTCCTTTGCAGAACAGAGATAAGCCCACACGGTGTCGTCGAACTGCAGATAACGGCATCCCGCAGCATAAAACGCCTGCACGGCCTGATGATAAGCCTCTGCCGTATCCGCAAAGAATGTGTCCATGCTGGGATAAACGTCCTTGCTGATGGAGGCCCTGCCGCCCCGAAAGTGCAGGACCGAGGGCGAGGGAATAGTCATCTTTGCCGTCACGCCGGCAACCCCACGGAGAAAACGAAAGTGTTCCAGCATGACGTGCTGGTCGAAGCCCACCCTACCGGTTACGACAATCCTTTCCGATTTTGTCTGCACGCCGTGAAACTGAATGCCTTGCTCACTCTCGGCCAGTTCAACGCCAGCCAGCCCGGCAAGATAGTCAAAGTGCCACCAGGAGCGCCTGAATTCGCCGTCCGTCACGGCTTGCAGGCCAATGGCTTCCTGCTTGGCAACCACCTCTCGAATACATTGATCTTCAATCCGCCTCAACGCATCCGCATCTATTCTGCCGTGTTCAAAGTCGGCGCGAGCCGATTTCAACCGGGATGGCCGCAATAAACTGCCCACGTGGTCGGCCCGGCAAGGTAGTGTCAATATCATCGGTCTTGTTCCTCAGTTTGTTTATGTGACCTTTCGGTTGACTTCATCCTCTGCTGCCATCAACACAGAAATTCTGGCACATTTCCAGTATTTTTGTATTGTCACGCGCTCCGCGGAACGTTATGCAGAAGGAATGAAGTCGATGTCTGAAGAACCCAGCCGCTTACGTATCGAGGCTCCCCGCTATTCGGGGCCTGTTATAGGTCTTGACGAACCCGACCATGGAATGGGGCAGGATGTCGAACAGAACGACGAGTGGGCAGTCCACAGAACCCGTTACATGACACTGTAATCCATCGCGTCCATGAGCAATGATGATCTCATCAACAGGGAGAAGAGAATGTGCCAACTGTGTGATGCCGGATACCCGCAGGTCCAGCGCCTGTCACGGCGCAACTTCTTCATGACCGCCGCGGCGACCGGAGGCGTCGCCATTGGCGCGGTGCTTCTGGGCCCGCGGCCAGCCCGGGCGCAGGGCGTGGCCCTGCCGCCGGACACCGGGGCTGCCGGCCGGCGTTACGTCATCCGCGGCGGCGCGGTGCTGTCCATGGATTCCGGTGTCGGCGATTTCGCCGCCGACGACGTGCTGGTCGACGGCAGAAAGATTGCTGCGGTGGGGCCCAACCTCGACACCGGCGGCGCCGATGCGATCGAGGCCGACGGCATGATCGTCATGCCGGGCTTCATCGATACCCACCACCACCAGTTCGAGACCGCGTTGCGTGGCTTCCTTGCGGACGGTCTGTTGTTCAATGACGGCCTACCGCACGGCAAGGTGAACTATTTCGATTTCATTCTGGGCAAGTTCGCCGGCGCCTATCGGCCGGAGGACGTCTACATCTCCGAGCTGTTTGGCTCGCTGAGCCAGCTCGACGCCGGCGTGACAACGGTGCTCGATATCTCCCAGATCCACCACTCGCCGGCGCACACGGATTCGGCGATCGGCGGGCTCAGGGATTCCGGCCGCCGCGCCGTACTGGGTTATTTCGAGGGGCATGGCGACCGGACCAGATACCCGCAAGACGCCAAACGCATCCGGTCCCAATATTTCGCCTCGGCCGACCAACTCTTGACCATGGTGATGGGCGGCGAGATCTATTTGCCCGGTTACGACGCGGCATGGCAAATTGGCCGCGAACTGGATTTGCCGATCGCCGCGCACGTGCTCGGGAATTTCGGCATTCCCAAGCAATTCGCCCGGCTGATCGAGCAGGACATGATCGGTCCGCGCAACATCTTCATCCACATGACCGGGATGCCCGACAGCGCCTGGCGGGCGGTCGCCGACAAGGGTGTACAGGTATCGATCGCGGTGCCCATCGAGATGACCATGCGCCACGGCATGCCGCCGATCCTGAAAGCAATGGAGCTGGGGATCGAGCCTTCGCTCAGCAGCGATGTCGAATGCACCATGACGGCCGATTTCTTCACCCAGATGCGCGGCATGATGACGTTGCAACGTATGCTGGTGAACGAGCGGGCGCTTGCCGGCGAAAAGGATCTGCCCGAACTTCTGACGTCGCGCGACGTCATTGACTACGCTACCGTGAACGGAGCGAAGGCGCTGGGCCTGGAGGGCAAGGTGGGCTCGCTGACGCCGGGCAAGGAGGCCGACATCGTCCTTCTGGATGCGAACGCCATCAACGTCGCCCCGCTCAACCACGTGCCTGGCGCGGTAGTCACGCTGATGGAGCGCAGCAATGTCGACACCGTCATCGTAGCCGGCAAGATCAGGAAGTGGCGTGGCGCGCTTCTCGGCGCCGATCTTCCCAGGCTGCGGCGCGAACTGGAGGCATCGCGCGATTACCTGTTCGAGACCACGGGCGTGTCGCGCGACCTGTTCCGCACGTAGTTGGCAAGCCGGATCGCGCGGGACACATCATGGCGCCCGCCAGCGCCGGTTCGAGCAGCCACGCCGGGCGATGCGCTGCTTCCTGATCTCCGCGGCAAACAGCGGGCCGCACAGGTTCCCCCAGAAGGGGAGTGCCAAAAAATGTGGGGCAATTGCGGATTCGTGCAGGTGATGGCATAAGGTCCCCATGACCAAACCGGAAGAATCCACGAGCATTGTTCAACTTAAGGTCCGATTGCTGGACATCAGCCCCTTGATCTGGCGGCGCGTGCTGCTGCCTGCATCCGTGTCGCTGCGCGAGTTGCACGGCATCTTGCAGGTGGGCATGGACTGGGGGGCATTCATCTCTACTACTTCGACATTCATGCCGTGCACTACGGCTCCTTCGAGTTGTCTACCCAAAACCCGGACATTGCCTTTTCGCAATTCCGATTTCGCGCCAATGACCGTTTCGCTTACCTCTACGACATGGGCGACTACTGGGAGCACGAGGTCCGTCTTGAGAAATTCCTGGAGCGGAACCCGAAGAAAACGTACCCCGTCTGCACCGGCGGCTCCGGGGCCTGCCCGCACACGCCGCCACTAATCAATGCGACCTTGCCATCAAGCCGGCCCATTCCGCTCTCCTTATCCTCGGTGTTGATCCGATTGCCATCTTTGATTAGGCCGGGTCGCCGATCATAGAGCACCCCTTGTCGGAAACGAAACTTGACCCTATCTGTATCGACTTGAGTAACCATCTCCGTTTTCGGTCCAGATTATCTGGCTGCAATTTCCCTTCGGCCCACATTACGTGTGACTAGGCCCCAATTAGTTGAGACGGACTCACCTTGTTGAGCGTGGAACCGGGGTTGTGAGACCGCTTGCCTCCCAACGTCCGTTGGACGGCTTACCTTCGGGCTGCGCAGCTTCCTCCCGTCAAGAAAACGAGTGAAAATATGCCAGATGACGCATCGCTTCTTACGAGAAAACAAAGCCGTGCTGCAGTTCCTCCGCTCCCTGTAGCTCCACTCATTCCGTTTCCTGCCGATCAAATTGTAGATCGGATTATGCCTGGGGCTAGAGAACTTTCGGACCATAATGGCTTGACATTATGTCCATGTCACTCCGGCGAAAGCCGGAGTCCAGAGGTTTTCGGGGGGCCGCTGGATTCCGGGTCAAGCCCGGAATGACCTCCTTTGGAGCATTGAGAGATCCAATAAGAACCAAAAATGCTCTAATCCGATCTACCCAATCTGCGCTTACCCTGCTCCAGGAGCGTGCATCGACTTGACAGCGCAGGAGAAAACACAATATTAGACCGCTCACCGATGGCAATGGGCAGACACGATAGTCAGGCGCGAGAGCGCCTTATGGAGGTAAGTCATGGTACACGAAGCAGGGCGGCAACGGGGTGAATCGATCCCCGGGCGGATGCGGCGGCGGGATTTTCTGAGCTATACGGGCAAGGTCGGAGCGGTCTTGGCGGCGGTCGCCGGCACGAACCGGCTGGCGGGCCGGGCACCGGCTTTTGCGCGGGAGCGAACGCTGCACGTCCTGGAGTGGAGTAGTTTCGTCGCGCCGGCCGACGTCGAGCGGGATCGGCAGGCAGCGGAATTCGGCAAGCAGGCGGGCGTGAAGGTGACCGTCGAGCACATCAACGCCAACGACCTGCCGGCCAGGGCCACGGCGGCGATCGAGGGCGGCACGGGCCCGGATATCATCCAGTTGTTCGGCAACTACCCGCTGCTTTACGCGGCGGGGCTCGATGACCACGACGGCCTCATCGCAGAGCTCGGCGGCGACGTGATTTACCCGTTCATCCGCGAGGCCGTGCGCGACGTGAAGGGCGTGCATCGCGGCGTGCCCAACTTCTTCGGCGGCGGCGCCAACGTTTACCGCAAGGACATCTTCGAGGAAGTCGGCATCGCCCGTCCGCCCGAAACCTGGGACGAGTACCTGGAAGCCGGCAAGAAATTGAAACACATCGGCATGCCGGTCGGGCAAAGCCTCGCTCACACCTTTGGGGACGCCCCCGGTTTCGCCTATACCCTGTTGTGGTGCTTCGGCGGTAAGGAAGTGGACGAGGACGGGCGGGTAGCCCTGAATAGCCGGGAGACGGCCAACGCGGTTGATTTCCTCAAGGAGTTCTGGTCCGCCGCCTGCGACGAAGGCGGCTTGGCGTGGGACGGCACCAGCAACAACCGCGCCTTCCTGGCGGAAACCATCGCCGTCACCCTGAACGGCGCCAGCATTTATTTTGTCGCCCGCAACGACCCCCGCAAGGTCGCCCCCGGTTTCGCCGACCGGCTGGGCCACTTCCTGATTCCCGAAGGCCCGCACGGACGCTATCACGACGTCGGACCGGCCTCCAATTGCATCGCCCGCTACTCGCCCAACAAGGAGGCGGCGCGCGACTACATCCGCTTCGTTCACCAGGACGACAACTTCGAGAAGTTCCTGGTCATCAACAAGGGCTACATCAACGGCCCGCTGCCCAAGTGGCAGGAACACCCGATGTGGGAGGAGGACCCGGCCGTCACCATCTACCGCGAGCTGCCGCAGTACGGGCGCAACCACGGATACGCCGGGCCGTACAACCGCCAGTCTTCCGAGGCAGCCGCCAAGTACATCATCGTCGACCTGTTCGCCAAGGCGGTACGGGGCGACTCGACCCAGAGCGTCATTGAATCGGCCGAAAGGGAACTGAAGGCCATCTACGAGGCGTAAGCCGCCGATGCGCCTGTCGGGCTCGGGCCCGGCGGGCGCATGCCATCAGCTGGCAAACGTTCAATTCAGCTAATTCAGACCTTGCAATGCTTCGGACAGAATTTAGGCCGCCCTGTCAGCGATCGTGCCATAGTTACAAAGGTCTTGGTAATCGGGGCTGGATTTTTCCAGGCTATGCCCCTGGGCTAAATACTGAGAAATTCGCTCCAGCAGATGTTGGTTGAAGGCGCGCCGTTTGAGACTCGCCATGGAAAACCCTGCCTGAGCACCGCCGCTTTGCTGTCGCGCTTCCAGTTTGCCCAAGGTCAGAGCACTCATACTGGCATTGAAGTGAACATGCAGCTTGGCCTGCGAGCGCGCTTGACAGGCACTCAGAGACGTAAACTGTTTGGCGTCTCTGAAGAGAAACTCGATCTGGAAGCGTGCTTTGTACCCACGATAAAGCGTCTGCGCATCCAAGTCGGTATCGGTGCTGAACAGCACCGCTCGCCGCTGAGTGCGGGTATCCACCACAAGCACGACACCCAAGTTGCGCCGAAGATGCACGTGGTTGAGGACTTGATGATAGAGAACAATACCGTCGTCTTCACTGTGCACCCGCTCAAAGCGTGACAGGTCGTCCCACTGGACCTTGCCGTCATAGGTCTTGGGACGCCCTGGTCCCGGGCGCCCTACTCCTTGGTAGAGATAGCGCAGATTGGCGTCACGGCGTAATTTACCCATCTGGCGAAGCCCCAAGGCGCGAACCCCGTCGTCGAGATGCCAGGTGTCTCCCAGCCGACCGCGCCGGCGCCGGGAACGGCTTCGCGCTGACCAACCACGTGGCGCACGGTTACCGGCTGCGGGCGGTGAACGAGCGGTGAACGAGCAATGGATGTATACTCTTGAAGTTCGGCGCCTTATTGAGTCCTGTCGCTGACCCTCGGCATCCCCGTCGAGTCCTGAGTTCCAACCCTCACCAAAGCCTTCGCACTGTTTTCTCGACCCCGCGAACTGGCTCTTCTCGGCGCCGCGTTCGGGTCGCTGTCCCGCTGTGGGCGCGCCAGGGCGCTCGCAGTCCATGAGTTTTGATAGGAGCCTCACATGTCGGCGCTGGTACTGTCTGAGCAGGATGGGCTGGCCCCACCCCCGTTGACGCTGGAGCCGGAGGGCCGCAGGCTCACGGTGCTGCATATCGGTACTCTCAACAAGCCGATCGGAACAGATCTGGGCTACAATCCAATCGAAACCATCGTCGAAAACATTCACCGGGGCCTGCGTTCCTGCGGCCATCGCTCCATCGTGGCCTGCAGCGCGGATGCGAGGATCTCGGGAGAGCGGCACGTCACCGTGCCTCGGAGCCTTGGGAACTACGCGTGCGACGACACGGCAGAACGACGCGACCTCATCGAACGCCATCTGTCGGCGGCCTTGGACCGGACGACCATGGGCGATGTCGACATCATCCACATGCACGAGTGGGTGGACTATATCTATGACGGCACCTTTAACCCGCCTGTGCCGATCGTCATGACTCTTCACGTCCCGGCATCCGCAAGCGGCCTGCGCCGGGATCTCGTCGCCAAGCAGTCGGTGTACTTCGTAGCGATCAGCGATAGTCAATCGGCGGAGTACGCGCCCATCGTCAAGCCATGGGGCACGGTCCATCACGGCATTGACATCAACGACTTCCCGTTCAACACGACTCCCACCCGCGGCGGATACCTCTTCATGATCGGCAGGGTGTCACGCGTCAAGGGACAGGATCGCGCCATTGAACTCGCTCGGCGGACGGGTTCGACACTCGTGATCGCCGGGTGCGTGCAGAACAAGTCAGACGATGCCGCGTTCTTCGCCGGCCTTGAGCCTTCGCTCGACGCATGCGTCGACGTGAGCCGGGTTCCGGTTGAGGCAGACTATTTCGAACGTGTCATTCAGCCCGTGGTGGGCTCCGGCCAGGTCGTCTACATCGGCGAGCTCGGCGGCGACCAGAAGAAACAATGGTACCGGCACGCCCGCGCCACGCTCTTTCCGATTCGGTGGCGGGAGCCCTTCGGCCTCGTCCTGCTCGAATCCATGGCCTGTGGCACGCCCGTGCTCGCGTTCGACGAGGGAGCTGTGTCGGAGATCGTGGCCACCGGCCGTACCGGGTTCGTCGTGAACTCTATGGAGGAGATGGTCGCGGCCGAAGCACACTTGGCCAGCCTCGACCCGCAGGCTTGTAGACGGCACGTCGGCACCCACTTTTCCACGACTCGGATGGCGACGAGGTACGCCGACATCTACCGCGGGGTCATCAGCGACTATCATCGCCGTCAGCCTGGATTCCACGAGCGGCTGCTCCTCGAGAGCGTAGCCGGATAACGAGGCGGAGCCGCCGATGCCCAAGGACCTTCCCGTCAGCAACGGCAACTTCCTTCTGAATTTCGACTCGGACTACCGGATTCGCGACATCTACTTTCCCCACGTCGGCCAGGAAAATCATTCCAAGGGGCACCCCTCCCGGTTCGGTGTCTGGGCCGATGGGCGCTTCGCCTGGATCGGGTCAGAGTGGACACGGGATCTCCGGTATCGTGACGATAGTTTGGTCACGAATGTGGTGCTCAGGCACCAGGCCCTCGGGTTGGAGCTGCGATGCTGTGACGCTGTCGACTTCGATTTGAACATCTATCTGAAAGAGTTCCGCGTGGTCAACCTGGAAGAGACCGCGCGGCATGTGACGCTCTTCTTCGCGCACGACTTTCACGTGTACGGCCACGACATCGGGGACACGGCGTATTTCGATCCGCGGACCAGTTCTATCGTGCACTACAACGCCAACCGATTCTTTCTCGTCAACGGAGGCACGGTCGCGTCGTGGGGAGTGAAGGAGTTCGCGTGTGCGGTCAAAGACCACCTCTGCGAGCAAGGATCGTGGACCGACGCCGAAGGATGGCAAGCTCAGCCGTAATCCAGCCGCGTGGGGCTTCCCCGACTCTACCATCGCCATATCCCTTGACGTCCCGCCCGGACGAAGCGCCACGGCGTTCTACTGGGTGACGGCTGGCACAGGATACGGGGACGTGACGCGACTCAATGAGATCGTCCTCGAGAAGACACCCGCCGAGATGATCAAGCTCACATCCAACTACTGGGGAGCATGGATTCAGAAGGAACCCCGATCCTTCGGAGACCTTCCCACTGAGGTAACCGATCTGTTCAATCGGAGCCTTCTTATTCTCAGAACACAGATCGACAACCGCGGCGCGATTATCCCGGCGAACGATTCGGATATCGTGCGCTTCGGCAAGGATACCTATTCCTACATGTGGGGTCGCGATGGAGCGTTTGTGGCTGCCGCGCTCGCGAAGGCCGGGTATGCCGACGTGTGTCAGCGGTTCTTCAACTATTGCGCAGACGTGCTCTCGGACGAAGGATACTTGATGCAGCACTACAATCCGGATGGGTCGTTGGCTAGCTCCTGGCACCCCTGGCTGGTGGATGGTCGCCAAGTACTCCCGATCCAGGAGGACTCGACGCATTGGTGCTCTGGGCGCTGTGGATACACCACGAACGCGCAAGGGATATTGAGTTCATTGGGCCGCTGTACAAGAAGCTCGTGCTCAAATCCGCTGACTTCCTGCTCGCCCACCGCGACCCTGACACCCATCTCCCCCTACCGTCCTTCGATCTCTGGGAAGAGCGGTACGGGACAGGGCAATCGCATTTCAAGTTGCCCCTGCCAATACTTGTAACAAGTACCCGTCATCGAGACTGCAAAGGAGTCGTTTCTGCCTGACGCTGAGGGCTCTGGAGCGTTCCTGTCGTAATAGATTCAACGCCAGACGCCGCAAGGCAGCCATGTTCGCCGCAGCATGGTCTTTACGAATCCGACAGCGGTCTTCATTGAAGGCAACGTCCAGAGACCAATGCAGCTTGTTCTCAATGTGCCAGTGTTGACGAATCAAGGCCGCAAAGTCTGCCGCGCAGCGAGTCAGACTGGACAGGTAGAAGCGATAGTTGCTGGTGACCTTGGCGCGGCCGTGCGCCGCACGGATCGTTTCAACCGCAATGATCGAGTTGACTCCGGGCCACTTCTCCAGTTCAGCAATGCCGCCAAGGTCGCGTAGTACCCAGAGGCGTCGTCGAACCCGCCGACCGTGGGAGACGTCGAAGGCATCGAAGAAGGTGTCCTCATCTCGCAGGCTGAAGTTGTGCTCGACGTGGTCATGGAAGTAACGAGTGACGGCACGGTAGGTGTTTTTGTGATTGCCCTTGAGCGTGACGAGATAATCGCCTTGTTGGTCGAGGATCTGCCTGATGATGGCTCTCTGGCATCCCATGGCGTCGATCGTCACGATGCAACCCTTGATGGCCAGGAGCTTCAAGAGTTCCGGAATGGCGGTGATTTCATTGGACTTGCTGTGTGTCTTGAGTTGGCCCATGACGAGCCCGCCGTTTTGCGAGCACCAAGCTGATACCACATGTACGGGGGACAGTTCGGTGGCCCGGTCAAACGACGCTTTGACGGTTTTGCCATCGAGCGAGACCACGGCGCCCTGGGTGAGCTTGGAGACGGCCTGGGCCCATGACAGGAAGCACGGATGGAAGTGTTTGGGATTGAGGCGGGCAAAGACCCGCCCAAAAGTGTCATGCGAGGGGATGCCATTGGGCAGGTCGAGCAATTGCTGCAGCCACGCCTGTTTGCTTTTGCCAAAGAGTTCCATGTCCCGGAATCCGTCGCCACCGACCATGATGGACCCCAGAGCAATGACGATGATGTCGATGAGGCGATGCTTCTTGGCGCGTTCGATTCTCGGGTCTGGCAGGTCTTTGAAGTGGGAAACGATCGATACGTCGGGCATGCACGCCATGGCCTTGGCTCCTCTGATGAGTCATTCGTTTTGAGAAACCTATCATAGGGCTTGGAGAGAGCCCGCTACTGGCATCGTTAAAATAGCGATTGCCCTGGTCCTCAACCACGTTCATCTTCGGCGCAACCTGCGCGTCGTGCTCGTCGTGGATACCCATACCCAGCGGCGGGCGATTCTGTTCAGCAGCGATACCGACTTGGATGCGCAGACGCTTTATCGTGGGTACAAAGCACGCTTCCAGATCGAGTTTCTCTTCAGGGATGCCAAGCAGTTTACGTCTCTGAATGCCTGTCATACGCGCTCCCAAGCGAAGCTGCATTTTCACTTCAATGCCAGTATGAGTAGCTCTGACCTTGGGCAAGCTGGAAGCGCGACAGCAAAGCGATTGCGGCGCCCAGGCAGGGTTTTCCATGGCGAGCCTCAAACGCCGCGCCTTCAACCAACATCTGCTGGAGCGAATTTCTCAGCATTTAGCCCAGGGGCATAGCCTGGAAAAATCCAGCCCCGATTACCAAGAGCTGTGTAACTATGGCACCATCTCTGAGATGGCTGCTTAATTTCTGTGCGCAGTATTGTTAGAGATGCCCCGCAGACTATTCGGTCCATCAATATGGGTTGTCTAGGGGTACGTCAACTGGCGGAACTCGGGAAGCCGCGGGGGTAACGTCTTGAAGCGTGGAGCCCGCCTGTCCACACAGGGTACGATACGACGTGGCAGTATGGGCTGCATGGTCTCAAACGCAACCGAGCCCCATACCATCGAGAGCGTGGTACTGACCCACCCCCTTTGAAGGGGTCCACCCTGATGCGGAACCAAGACCCCGCCGCATACGATTCCGTGCGTCCCGCCCAAGCCACACGCCATGCATCACCGCCACAGCCCTAGGAGGAAAACCACCAGCGCCGCCGATTCTCCTTGACCGTCCCGGTTCCTTGCTGATACTTTTCTGGTACTAATTCCGTATTGGATTCATACAGAATCCATATAAGAATCCCGCTTAATTCATATGAAATCGGTACCATGATTGTACTCGTCGGGAACCAGAAGGGTGGCTGCGGCAAGTCCACCATCGCCGTCAACCTCTGCGCCGAGCTCGCCAAACGCGGCCGCGACGTCATCCTCGTCGACGCCGACCGCCAGGGTACCGCCGCCACCTGGGCCATGGACCGCGCCGAGCACCCCGGCCTGCCGGTGGTCCACTGTGTCCAGAAATACGACAACATCCGCAACGCCCTGATCGACCTCGACCGCCGCTACGACCACGTCGTCGTCGACGCCGCCGGGCGCGACAGCCGCGAGTTGCGCACCGGCATGATCGCCACCCACGTCCTGCTCGTGCCCATGCGCCCCTCACAGCCTGACCTCGACACCCTGCCGACCCTGCAGGCCATCATTACTCAGGCCAGGGACCTCAATCCCGGCCTCACGGCCTACGGCGTCCTCACCATGGCCCCCACCAATCCCTTGGTGCGCGAAGTCAAGGAGGCGCGCGCCTACCTGCTGGACTATCCCGACATCCGGCTTCTGACGACCATCGTCCGCGACCGCAAGGTCTACCGCGACGCCATCAGCGACGGCCGCGGCGTTGTTGATACGGACAACCGCAAGGCTGTCGCCGAGGTGCGGTCGCTTTCTAAGGAGGTGTTCACATGATCAGACGCCGACCCGCCGCCGGCCACCGGCCCAGCGTGGAGGAGGTGGAAGCCTTCGCCGCCGGCGCCGACAACGGCGGGCCGCCTGCTGTGGCCGTCGACGTCCCCCCGGCCGACCCCCACGCCGCCCACAACTACAAGGCCATTCGGGTGCCCTTCAACGCCTACGAATACGCTCGCCTGGAAGCCCTTGCGCGTCGCACCGGGCGCAGCAAGCTCAACGCCATCCGCTGGGCCATCCTCAAACTGGCGGAATCAGAAGAGGTTCCTATTTAGTACCACTTCGGAGCGGATAACATCCCGAATCAGTCCCTACAAGGCACCATTTTTCCCCACAAACTGTGGAAAAGCCCTTGCCGGTTGTGTCTAACTGTCGGCATCAGAACCACCTGGGCAGATTGCCTAACCAGGCATCATTTTGCGGCGAGCGACCGCCTCGATACACCCCTAGGAGTCACCTCAACTGTGAACGCCAGGACAACCGCATCGAAGGAATCATCAAGGGGTAGCAGGGGAGTTGGACGTGAGTCTGGAGAGAAGCCTTGCCCGACAGAGGGTCAGCGGGCAGAGGGAGGTTATCCATCCAGGCGTGTCAGGCGCGATGTTGCGACCTTCAACTGGGGAAACGCCACGGCAGGGTGCGGCGTCAAAATCTCCCATCCGTACCCCACTCAGGACCGGACGACAGCCCTTTCAGGACAAATTCGCCGCACCGTTTCGAGGCGCAGTCTACGTCGTTATTAGGGGTGGAAATTTTCGGCAGGGCGCCTGCCGCGACTGCCGTTTCGGCCAGTAATGGCGCCAATTCAAAGTATACATATTGGAGACTTATACGAAGCTGGTGTTAACATCGGCAAAAGTAGAGGAGGCGGGATTGTCGGAAGTCCCAAGGAGAACACGGGATGGCACATGACAGCAAAGCAGACTGGTCAGCACGGAGGTACGTGGTCACCGTTTTGGTGACCACGTCAGTTTTCGCACAGCTTGCATTGGCAATACTTCGGACAGTTTTCAGGCGGTTGTCTCGTTAATGGTGGAGAGTGCCAAAACAGGCAGGGGAGGGTGCAGCGCTGAGCTCCAGCAGTCGGCCCTTCTTGAACAATACCTTTGGATACTTACAGACCCGACCTCCTCAACTTATGCCACCACCCGCACAAATCCGCAATCGCCCCACACTTTTTGGCACTCTCCAAGTAGTAGGCCCAGTAACAACATGGCTGTCACAGAGTGCCAGATTCGGCTACGGCATCTTTGATGGACACGGCCGAGCGCTTGCCCATTGAATGGCAAGTGGCTGCCTGACTCATTACCCCCGATGCTCTTTATCTAATACGCCTTTTATGCCCCTGCCCTTCATGATGGATTCCGTCCGGGGCCTTAACATGCGTCGGCATTGTCCTATAATCGGACATCCGGCCTTGTACCGGGTCTGGCACACACCGACACGCAAAGGAGAAGCAACGATGACGACTCGTCCACCAGCGGACATCGGGATGGCCCTCGAGGAGGTCGACACCCCGGCCTTGCTGATCGACCTGGATGCCTTCGAGCGGAATTTACAGCACCTGGCCGCGGCGGTGGCGGGTTCTTCGGTGCGATTGCGGCCGCATGCCAAAACGCACAAGTGCGCCGTCATCGCCCGGCGCCAGATGGCGCTTGGGGCCGTGGGAGTGTGCTGCCAGAAGGTTGGGGAAGCGGAGGCCATGGTGTACGGCGGCGTGCCGAACGTTCTGGTCAGCAACGAGGTCGTCGGGGCCGCCAAGCTGAAGCGGTTAGCGGCTCTGGCACAGCAGGCGCAGATATACGTGTGCGCCGACGATGCGGGGAACGTTGGGGACCTTAGCGAGGTGGCGGCGGCCTACAAGATTGATTTGCCGGTACTGGTCGAGGTCGATGTGGGCGCCAACCGCTGCGGCGTGCAGCCGGGCAAAGCGGCACTGAGCCTGGCGCAGCAAATCGATCAGGCGCCGGGGCTGCGTTTTGCCGGGCTGCAGGCTTATCAGGGACGGGCGCAGCACCTGCGGTCGTTCAAGGAACGCCAGCAGGCCATCGGCCAAGCCGTCGAACAGGTGCAGCACACGACGAACCTGCTATCGCAGCACGGCCTGGAATGCGAGCTCGTCACCGGCGCCGGCAGCGGCACCTATTCGTTCGAGGCCGCCAGCCAGGTCTACAACGAACTGCAGGCCGGTTCGTATATCTTCATGGATGTGGATTACGGCAGGAATCTCGCCGCCGACGGCGCGCCGTGGCGGGAGTTTGAGCATAGCCTGTTCGTGTACGCCACGGTGATGAGCCGACGGAACAACGAATGGGCGGTGGTCGACGCCGGGTTGAAGGCGTTGAGCGTGGACTCCGGCCTGCCGCAGGTGGCTGATGTGCCGCAGGCCGAGTACGCCGGCGCTTCCGACGAGCACGGCAAGGTCCTGCTGCACGACCCCGACAGCCCAGTGCGCATCGGCGACAAGCTGCGACTCATCCCGGGTCATTGCGACCCGACGGTCAACCTCTACGACTGGTACGTTGGCCTACGCAACAACCGCGTGGAAGCCCTGTGGCCCATTGTGGCTCGGGGGACAGGGCACTAACCCCACATCGGCGAGTTGGAAGACGGCGCACAACCCTCGATTCGGCTATCCGTGAATGACGGGGAGACGTGATTGCCATGGGAAGGCGAGCCAGCCGGAGAAATCGCTTCCGTTGAGGAATCCGCCTTGACGCTCCAGGAACCCATCCTCCCCGCAAATTCCTGCCATTCGGAGCGCGGACACCATACGGAGAAGACATGAAAGCCGCACGATACACCCTGGTGCTCGTGTTGCACGTGGTCATGCTCAGTGCTTGCGCCTCGCAAAAGGCGCCGTTTCCGGAAACCGAACCGCCGAGCGCCTTTCCGGAGGTCCGCAAGATCGTCTTTCTCGACAATAAAAAGTTCGGTAGCGCCAGGCTGCGTAACGCGATGGCCACTCAACAACGCCCGCTTCTTTCTCCGTGGAAGCGCGGCAGCGACTACAATCCTGCGACGGTCGACGACGATTTATTGCGCCTGCAGAAATACTATTTCGATCGTGGTTACCTCGACGTTCGCGCCACGCTGGTCAAGGTGGAACAAAACGAGGCCAACAACACCGTCCAGCTTCATATTCGAATCGAGGAAGGCGAAGTCACGGTCGTGCGCGAGGTAGAGGTAAAGGTGCAGGATCCGGCACCGCCGGAGTTGCCGCCGGTCGAGACGCTGAGAAATGACCTGCCGCTGCGCGTGGACAAACCGATTACGAAGGCGGCGTTTGATGGCAGCAGAGCCCGGTTGCTGCTTGCGCTGCAGCGTGCCGGGTACGCACGCGCCAAAGTTCATCCACGCACGGAGGTCGACCGGGAGACGCATGAGGCGTTCCTTACCTACACGCTCGAATCGGGCGAGCGCACGGCATTCGGCCGAGTGGCCATCCAAGGCGCCGAAAACGTCAAAGCCAAAGCCATTCGACGGCGCCTGACGTTCCAGCCCGGCCAGATCTACAGCCCGACCGAATTGACCGACAGTCAAGCCGCCATATACGACCTCGGGATGTTTCGCACCGTGACGCACCGAAGCCTCAACTTGGAAGCGACGGACGCGCCTTTGGACATCGAATTCGAGCTCAGCGAGCGCCAGCCGCGCAGCTTTGAAATCGGGCTGGGATTGAGCACCGTCGAACAATTTCGCCTGCAGGCCAAGTGGACGTTTCGCAATGTCTTCGGCGGCGCCGAGCACTTGTCGCTGGCCGGCAAAATCTCGTCCCCCGGCCTCGCTTTCGAAACGCGCTTTCACTTGCCACACTTCGTCACCCGGCGCACCCGGTTCACCCAGACCGTCTTCGTCGACAGCCAGAAAGAGATCAGCACGGACCCCCTCGGCTTGACGGATCGGATACTCGAGATCGAGGATGCCCAGCCCGCCTTCGACGTGCTACGCTATGGGGGAGAATCGCGCGTGGATCATCAATTCACCAAAGCATTTGGCGGCTCGGCCGGTATCGAGCTCAGCGTCAATGCTTTCAGCAACGTCGATCCAGATGCCATCCGCCGGCTCGACCCTGAGGTCGCAAGAGACCACTTTTTGTTCACGCAGTTTGCCGAGCTGACGTGGAACACGAGCAACAGCGCCATTAACGCCACACGGGGCTTTATAGCCCTGCTTCGTACGGAGCACTCAGCGACCGGCCTGCTATCGGAATTCGACTTCGTCAAGGCTTCCATCGAAGGGCGCCACTACCTCCCTCTCTGGCGCCGAGTGACATTTGCCGCACGCCTCAAGCTCGGTTTCTTGCAGCTCTACGGAGACAGCGAGGTAGCGCCGTTCAACGTCCGCTTTTTTGCCGGCGGCCCGGGCAGTATCCGGGGTTTCGCCGTTAACCGGGTGGGACCGCTCACTGACGGCAATGCCCCCCTTGGCGGTCGTAGCTTGATCGAAGGAAGCGCGGAGCTTCGCTTTCCATTCATCGGCGATCTGGGTGGGGTTCTTTTTGTGGATTTCGGCCAGGTGTTTGAATCGTCACTCGTCTATCATCTCGATCAGTTGCGTTATGCCGTCGGTCCGGGCATTCGCTACGATACCCCGATTGGCCCGCTCCGCTTCGACGTAGGCTTCATCACGGACCGTCGCCCGGATGAACCGTTTGGCCGCGTTGAGCTCAGTATCATCCAGGCCTTTTGAGGCGATCGGCGTCAGGATGCCTATTGCCCTGGTCTGCCGCCTAACCGAGAGAAGGAGCGCTAAGCATGTGGCGCAGGATATCCATTGCGGCAGGTGTGGGTCTCGGGCTGCTTGTTCTCTTTCTCACACTTCTGGTCACGGCTCCGACGCCTGCTCGACCCATTGTCGCGCCCGTCCGTGCATGGCTTGTTCAAACGGCTGCTCAGCGTATATCCCACCGACTCAATGGCACCCTGGAAATCGGCGCCTTGGAGGGTTCCCTGCTTAGCGCACCCAGCCTCGCCAATGTGGTCGTGCGCGACCATACGGACGCCGTCGTCGCCCGCATCGATGCCGTCCACCTGCGCTATCAGCCAACGAGCTTGCTGCGTGGAAAGCTGGTCATTCACGATATCGAAATTATCCGCCCCGACCTTGCCCTGAGTCAGGCCCCCGACGGGACGTTCAACCTGGCCCGTCTGGTCCCAACAACTTCGCAGCCTGCCGACTCCGCCGCGACTCAAAGCGGTTCCTTAGCGCCGCCGATCGCCGTGCAAATCAAGCGTCTTCGCGTACAAGACGGCCGCAGCCGGGTTGCACTCGGCTTCCTCAAAGGCGTCACCGAAATTTCAGGCTTGCAGATCACGCTCGAAGGACACGCCGATGACACGGGCGTTCACTTGACGGTTCAGGAATTTACCGCGCAGACCCATCCGGCGCAGGTGAATCTCACCGGGTTGCGCGGCACGCTTCACATGACAGGAAAACAGCTCCGAATCGAGCAACTGCAACTCCGGACGAAGAACACGCAGGCGGAATTCAACCTCATACTGCCCGGCAACCCTCACCCGGTTCAGTTCAACGCCAAGCTGCACCCAGTCGATGGGGCTGAAATTGGCCGCTTGCTGGCCGATGACACCCTGCGAGGGAAACTTCACCTGGATTTGCTAGCCCAAGGCCCTCTCGCCGATCTCCGCCTCGATGCGGATTTGCGCGCCGAAGCCGGCCAAGTCACATTTCAAGGTCACATCAACGCGGCGGACAGCCCTCCGCGATACCGCGGCACGCTCAAGGTGCACCAGCTCGATATAGCAGCATTGGCCAACCGGCAAGACCTGGAGAGCGATCTCAACATGGTGTTGAATGTCGATGCCAGAGGGCTGTCGCCTCAAACGCTTGAGGGGCAATTGAACATCTCCATCCAGCCCTCCCATCTGGGCGACGTCACCCTGAGCCCTTCACAAATTCGCATCGTGGCGCAATCACAGCGTGTTCACGTTGAAGCCTTTGAGCTCATCTCATCGCTGGCCACCGTCACTGCAGGCGGCTCCCTCGACTTTCAGGGTACGTCTGATCTCACCTACGAGGCGAAAGCCCAGGTCTCTCAGCTCAGGCCGCTATTCGGCGTTGACGCACTCAACGGCGGGCTGCGCCTGCAAGGCAGCGTCAAAGGCACTTGGCCGGACCTCCATGTGGCGGGCAAGCTGACCGCCACAGAGGTGCAGCTCCATGCCCATCGCCTGCATCGTCTCGAACTCGATTACCAGGCGAGCCAACTCGGGACGGCTCCGCGTGCCTCGGCCCAGCTGCGTTTACACGACCTGTCGATTGGCGAATTCCCTGCCGCCGACGCTCAGCTTCAAGCCACCTATGATGGCGTCCAACGGAAGGTGACTTTCGCCACCCAACTCAACCAGTCAACCCGGATGGAAGGTCACCTGGCCGGTCATCTCACCCTGGACGAGGGGGTGCAACACGTAGTCCTCGACACCGTTCAGCTTCGTTTTGAAGACCGAACTTGGCATGCCCCCGAGCCATGGGATGTAACGGTGAAATCCGGGGCCTTCAACATCAAGTCTTTTCGACTGGCACACGGTGAGGAATCGGTCTCGCTCAGTGGCGGGATTGAAAAGGAGTTCATTCGCAACGTGCGTCTTGAAGCGTCGTCCGTTGACCTGACGTATTTACAAGACAAATTGGCGTTATCGAATCTCATAGCAGGCCGTGCCTCACTCGTCGTGTACGCGAGCGGCACGTTGACCGAGCCCCAATTCCAAGCCGAACTCCGTCTGATCCCGCCCGCAGAGCAAGAGTCGCTGTTCGACCGTCTCCAGGCAAGCATGCGATATGAGGGGGAGAAACTGACCGGACAGATCACCGCGCGCCACGACAACCGCGACGTGATGCGGGTGGATGTCGAGGCGCCGCTGGACCTGGCGCTGGCCGACGTCCCTCTCTCAGAGCGCCTGCTCGACGCACCGGTAAACCTGTCCGTTCAAATCCTGCAGCCCTCGCTCGTCTCTTTGCGGGCCATCGTGCCCACCCCGGCCTTGTCTGGTACCCTGCAAGGCAACGTCACGCTTCGCGGCACCTTTGCACAATTGCAGTTAACGTCCGATATCGATCTACAAAACTTTGGCGTACAGAACGCCATTGAGGCGCTCGACGCGCCGATTCGCATGACTGCCGAACTCGAAACCGCCGGCTCGGTCCCCGAACTGGCGCAGGCGTTGACAGCCGGCATGGTGCAGCCGCGCGTGTCTCGTCTCGACCTCCGCATTGCCTCGGCCAGCGGACAGTTCCCCGCATCTGATCCGGACCAACCCGCGCAACCCATCACGGTCAAAGATGTGCGCCTACAGGCGAATGCTGCTTGGAGTCCCGACGGCTTCGAGGCAACCATTGACCGTTTTCAGGCTACGACCGACGCCCTTGATCTACCCTCGACGACGCTGTCAGCAAGCGCTCACATAAGCCCGTCGCAGTTCGACCTGCGGCAGATGCGGATCATCACCCCGAAGAGTCGTATTGAAGGTCACGGGCGGATGACGTTGGCTGATCGGAGGTTCAACCTGCGGCTTCAAGTGCCTCGCCTGAATCTCACTGAATTCGCCTCCTCTTGGCCGCCCTCGCTTTCTCGTGAGGTAACGGGTGCCCTGCAGCTTGGCGGCTCTACCTCCGAGCCAACGCTCATGGCACACCTGCGTTATGGGGAGACCGACGTGCATCTGAAAGGGGCTGCCGACCTGCAACGCCCGGCGTACTCGGCCGAGATCACGCTCAATGACCTCGACATCGCCACTTTTCTGCCCGCTGCCGACGGCACCTTCAGTGCGCAGATGTCTCTGAAGGGGAGCGGATTTTCCGAGTCCGAGCGCCGGGCCGATTTGCACCTGACCATCAACTCCCAGGACTTCAATCTGGCGCCAGAGTTGTCGGGTGTCGTGCGGGCCGCGCTGGCCGGTTCAGCCGTGACCCTCGATGAATTCCACTTCGACAGCATTCCCGCTCAACTCACGGCGGCAGGCGCGTTATCGCAGACGCGGCAACTTCATGCTGACTACCAGGTGTTATTCAAAGACCTCACCCCGCTCGGTCCGCACCTTGGCACACCGGTCCGGGCCAACGGCGGCCTTACCGGCTCGCTCAGCGGGGCTCTCGACGCCCTCCAGGCTCAGGGTCAGATGCAACTCGACGATTGGCGCTATGGCGACTTCCAAGGGGAGCGGGTTCGGGTAACGTTCCAGGGAGAGGAATTGACGACAAATCCGCGCGCGACCTTGACCGCCTCCCTCGATGGCATTCAAGGAAGCGCTCTGCCGGCCAGCTCGGTAACGTTCGACGGGCGCTACCGTGACCAACAAGCTCAGGTCGATTTCTCCGTCACCGATGGCCCTTACCGGCACACGCGCATCGCCGGGCACGTCGCCCTGCAGGAGGATCAGGACGTCAGACTTGACATCTTGCGGCTGCAGTATCGCCACTGGCGCTGGACGAATCCCAACCCGATCCGGATGGTTCGCCAGGCCAACGGGACGATTCTATTGAGGGACTTCCATCTCCAATACGGTGAGCAGGCGATTCGCGCGAGCGGTTCCTTGCGACCCTCCGGCCCCCTCGCCGCCTCGTTTTCCCTGAATCAGGTAGAAATCGAACCGTGGCTGCAGACCTTCGTGCCGGGCGTGCCTGCGGCTGGGCGGATGAACCTCCGCCTAACCGCAAAGGGTAGTGTGGAACATCCCGAAGCCGCTGGGGTTTTGCAACTGAGCGACCTGACTTTGAAGGACCAGCCCCTCGGTGAAATCCGCCTGGATTTGGGGCTGGCAGATGACACGGTCGACAACCATTTACAGTGGCACGACGGCAGCACGGCGCTTCTCGACGTGAAAGGCGGGGTGGGGCTGCAGCACAATTACCCGCTGGACTTGAAGGTGACGTCGTCCTTCGATCTCGCAAGGCTCGCCCCTTTCGTCGACGCGATCCAGCGGAGCAACGGATGGCTGGATGCTCAGTTGCGAGTGGGCGGCACCGTCAAGGCTCCAGAGGTAAACGGCAACATTTTCCTGCGTGACGGTGTCTTGCTGCTGGCCGTCATCGGCGAGTCGTACCGCGACATCCAGGCCCGGCTCAAATTGACGAACAACCGCCTGGATATCGATGATTTACGCATGGCATCAGAGACCGGAACAGTCGGTGTGAACGGCTGGCTGGAGGTTACCGGAGGCGGCCTGGAACAGCTGCAACTTTCCTTGCAGGCTCACGACTTTACCGCAATGAATACGCCTTCCATTCAAGCCCGGTTAACGGGCGCCGTCGAAGCCCAAGGCTCCTTGGATGCGCTCACGGTCAAGGGCGACCTGACCATTGCGCGGGCGCGAATTCGCATCGATGATTTCGGAGCCGGTCCGGTCTCCGTGTCACCCTCTGATCTGACCGTGCCAGGCGTCTACGGCGGTGACCCTGAAGGAGAGACCGATGCCGCGAAAGCCGACAAGGCGGCGCCGGAATCGTCCATCACGCGGAATTTGCAAACGGAACTCAGCGTCAGGATGCCCAAGAACGTCTGGTTGGTAGGCCCTGAAACCGCCCTTGAGCTTCGGGGTTCGTTTCTCGTCGCCAAGAACTTCGACGAGCCCTTCGTTATCGGAGGCAGCGCCGAAACTGTGCGTGGGTTTGTCGGCTTCATGGGGAAAAAATTCGACCTCGAACGCGGCAAAATGACGTTTACGGGAGCTAACGAGCTCAACCCGTTTCTCGACGTCGTCGCCCGCCACGAAGTCTCTGGCTACAGCATCGCCCTGCATGTCGAGGGCGAAAGCAAGCGTCCCCAGTTCAATTTCAGCAGCACCCCGGACCTTGCGGAAGAGGATATCTTGTCGCTGCTTGTCTTCGGCAAAACCCGGGACCGCCTGAGCGGTTCGGAGAAAACCGCTCTTTCCAGCCACGCGGCAGAAGTCGCGGGCAATGTCATCTCGAAATTTCTGGAAAAAAGAGTGGGCAGCACCCTCGGACTCGACACCCTGGAAGTCGACGTGGAGGATGAGTTTGGTAGCGGTAGCGTGACGGGCGGTCGCTACGTCACACAAGATTTGTTTATCTCCTACCAGCATCAACTCGGCGAGCAAGACCGCAACACCGTGGGGGTGGAGTACAGCCTGAGCCCCCACGTGAAGCTCAAGGGCACCAGCAATGACGAAGGGCAAACCTCGCTCGATCTGTTATGGCGTATCGACTATTAGGCTCACGACTCATAACTAGCACATGACTGCGGCGGCGGTCTTGCGGGATCAGTCGATGCCACGGAATTTCTTGCTGAGAGCTGAAGTTGCAGGGTAAGAGATGACTCTCTCTCATGGCGTTCCAGGGAACAGTGTCTCATCCAGACAACCGTGCCAACCGGAAATACCTCCAGATGCGCACAACCATCCCACGCACTGAAACACTCTCGCCTTGGTGGAAACACACCGTCATTTTGGTCCTGATCGGTGGCTTGGCCGTCCTCATCTGGATGACGGTGCAGTCTTATTCCCACGCGCCGCCCATCCCGGAGACGGTTCAGGGGCCAACCGGGGAGCCGCTCTTCAGCCGAGACGATATTGTTGCCGGGCAACGGGTCTTTCTCAGGTACGGCCTCATGGATAACGGCTCGATTTGGGGGCATGGCGGCTACCTTGGACCCGATTTCTCGGCCGCTTACCTGCACTACCTGGTCGAGGACACACGAGACTACTTGGCCCTATCGGCACCCGCTGATGCCCCGCCAGGTTCGACCGCCTCTCGAACCGTTAGCGCGGGAACTGCCCTGCTCCTAAAGCAGAATCGATACGACGCAGCCACGGAAACCCTGGTATTCACCCTACCAGAAGTCAATTCCTTCGAGCGACAACTCGGCATTTGGCGAGATCATTTTGCCCACCCCGCCCGCAGTCGAGGTTTGCCAGCCGGATACATTACTGATGCTTCAGAGTTAAGGCAGCTCACGGCCTTTTTTGCCTGGACGGCCTGGGCGTCAGTTGCGACGCGCCCGGGTACTTCAGCTTCCTACACCAACAACTTTCCTTACGAACCCGAGGCGGGGAATACACCCACCGGCCAGTCCCTCCTTTGGAGCGCTCTCAGTTTGATCGCACTACTTGGCGGAATCGCCGGGGTTTTATTCGTGTTTGGCAAATTCGACTACCTGGGATGGAAAAGCGCCACCGACCACGCCCATCCTCAGATGCTGCCCGGCGAGTTCACCCCGAGTCAGTTGGCAACCCTCAAATTCTTTGCTCTGGTGACGGTCCTGTTTCTGGCCCAGGTCCTGTTAGGCGGCGCCACTGCCCACTATCGTGCGGACCCGGGAAGTTTTTACGGGCTTGATGTCTCTTCGCTGTTGCCCAGTCACTTGGCCCGTACCTGGCATCTGCAACTTGCCGTGTTCTGGGTGGCGACGGCCTATGTGGCCGGTGGGCTCCTGCTTGCCCATGCAATGGGCGGACACGAACCCCGCGGGCAGGTTCCGGGTATCAACCTCCTCTTTGGCGCCTTGGTTGTCGTTGTCGGTGGAAGCATGCTGGGCGAATTTCTCGGGCTCCATCAACTCCTTGGCAACATGTGGTATTGGCTGGGTCATCAAGGGTGGGAGTATCTCGAACTGGGCCGCCTGTGGCAGATTCTTCTCGCCGCCGCCCTGATCTTCTGGATCATCCTGCTGTTCCGCGCCGTGGCGCCGGCCCGAAAGCGGGCGGACGGTGGAGAAATCGCCTCCCTGTTTCTGTATACGGCGGCGGCCATCCCCGTTTTTTACCTGCCGGCCATGTTCTTTGATGGCTCCAGCCATTTTTCGGTCGTTGATACCTGGCGATTTTGGATCATCCATTTGTGGGTCGAAGGCTTCTTTGAATTGTTCGTCACGGTCATGGTCGCAATCATCTTTAACAAACTGGGTCTCATTACACCCCTGACGGCAGCCCGTGTGGTCTACCTTGACGCCATCCTCTATCTGGGCGGCGGCCTTATCGGAACCGGACATCATTGGTACTGGACCGGACACCCGACGGTTACGATGGCACTGGGTGCCGTGTTTTCGGCACTGGAAGTCGTGCCCCTCACCCTCCTGACCCTGGATGCCTGGGATTTCATCAAGCTCACGCGGTCCGAGTGCGATATCTGTGGCGAGTCGGTTGCCGTCCCCCACAAATGGACATTTTATTTTCTCATCTCGGTTGGGTTCTGGAACTTTGTGGGGGCGGGGATTTTCGGATTCTTGATCAATTTGCCGATCGTCAGTTACTTCGAAGCGGGTACGCTCCTCACGCCCAACCACGGGCATACCGCCATGATGGGCGTCTTTGGTATGCTGGCCATGGCCCTGACCGTGTTTGCGCTGCGTCAGGCTGCGCCGGTAGATCTGTGGGATCGTTTGGAGCGCTATGTCCGAGTGAGTTTTTGGGGGTTGAATATCGGTCTGGCGCTCATGTCACTGAGCAACCTCTTTCCTGTTGGGGTGCTTCAGCTCATCGACGTGCTCGAGAACGGATACTGGCATGCCCGAAGCGAGGCATTTCTGAATCAGCGTCTGGTGGTAACGCTGGAGTGGCTGCGGCTTCCCGGAGATCTCGTCTTCATCGTCTTGGGCGTGGTGCCGATGACGATAGCAGCGGTGGGATGCTATCTCGCAAGACGCGCCAAAAACGGGCTTGCCTCAACGCCGGATCCCGCTCACCGAATTTAGCGCCCTTGCCTCAGAAGGGTGGTGGCACCGAATCTCGCTCAGTTATGGCGAGACCGGCTTGTCGCCGGGATCAAGTGCGGCCCGCGCCTGCTGCGACATCTCCGTCAGCACCTTGCGGATCTCGTTGCCGTTGGTCGCCGGCCGGATGAGCGACACCCGCAAGTCCTGTTCCCCATCCTTCAACACCGCTTGCAGGTCACACCCCAAGCGGTCCACGCCGGTCATCGTGACCGACTCGGCGGCACAACCCGCGAAATGCCGCGCCATCAACACCAACGCCTCGGCGTGGTCGTCGTTCATGTGCTGTATGACGCTCGGCGCAAGGTCCGCCAGCGGGTCGGCCTCGGCGGCGAGATAATCGTTGGCCCTCACCCATCCCATCACGCCGAAGCCGCCCACGTAGTACGGCTCCGTAATGTCCATCCGGTAGAAAGCAAAATCACCGAAATCCACCCACATCGCAGCTTGCGGATGGCGTTGTAGGTAGCTATCACGAATGGTTGCCAAGTCGGCATCGGGCACCTCGGCAACGGAACCCAGGAGGGTGAGACGCGCGCTGCCGAGGGGGTCTTCGTGGGCACGCTCTTCGGCCACCAGCAGGCTGGCCCGCGGGTCGCGCAGCAGGTTGCGGGTGTGCATCGCCAGCGAGCTGATCAGAAACGTCGGACGGCCCTCGTCGTCCAGACCGTAGGGCATCACCGAGCCGAACGGCCAGTCGGGGTGCCGCTCGGACAGCGTCGACAGCATGCCGACGCGCCCGACGTGCATCAACGTGCGCGCCTGCTCGGCCAGCGAGAGCCTGGCGTTTTTTGCTTCAGCCATTCGGCGGGCCTCCTCTGCCCATGTGTCCTATTGCACGGCGTCCCAGCGCTCGGCCAGACTGGCGTCCAGGTCGGGGGCGATCCACCAGTACTGCACGCCGAGGTCGTATTTCGGCATGATCTCCGGAGTGCCGAACTTGTCCCAGTACAGGACGCGGTAGGCGGCCAGGTGCCAGTGCGGGATGACGTAGTGGTTCCACAGCAGCACGCGGTCCAGCGCCCGCGTGCGGGCAATCAGGCTGTCGCGGTCCGGCGCCGAAATCACCAGTTCGATCAGGTCATCCACAACCGGATTCTGAATGCCCGCGGTGTTGCGGCTGCCCTGGATGTCCGCCGCCTGTGAATGCCAATAGTTGCGCTGCTCGTTTCCTGGCGACAGCGACTGGCCCCAGCCGCCGACGACCACGTCGAAGTCGAAACTGTCCATACGTTGCTGATATTGCGCCGTGTCCACCGTTCGCACGTCCGCGACAATACCCAGACGTTCCAGGTTCTTGGTGAACGGCAGCACCACGCGCTCGAAGTCGGGCGACATCAGCATGACTTCGAACTGCATCACGAGGCCGCTGTCGCCGTGCGTCAGCGCGCCGTCCTGGATATCCCACCCGGCGCCTTTCAGGAGCCGCAGCGCGGTGCGCAGATTGCCGCGCAGATTGCCGCTGCCGTCGGTCATGGGCGGCTCATACGCCCGGGTAAACACCTCGGGCGGCAATTGATCCCTGTAGGGTTCCAGAACGGCCAACTCGGCGTCGCTTGGCAGATCGCTGGACGCCAGCTCCGAGTTGGAAAAATAGCTTCTGGTGCGCGTGTAGGCGCCGTAAAACAGGTTTTGATTGGTCCACTCAAAATCGAAGGCGTAGGCCAGCGCGGCGCGGACTTGGCGATCTTTGAACATCTCACGCCGGGTGTTGAAGACGAACGCCTGCATGCCCTGCGGATTTTCGTGCGGGATCAGGCGCTTGTTGATCACGCCGTTGCGGACCGTCGCCAAGTCGTACGCCGTGGCCCATTCCTTGGCGACGTTTTCGGAGAAGAAGTCGATCTTGCCGGCTTTGAACGCCTCGCGCTGCACGCCGCGGTCCCTGTAGTACTCGTAGTGCATGATGCCGTAATTGTCCTTGCCGCGGTTCACCGGCAGGTCCTTACCCCAATAGTTCGGGTCGAGCTCGTAGGTGATCGACCGCCCCGGGTCGACCGCTTTCACCCGGTAGGGGCCGCTCCCAAGGGGCGCCTGAAGGGTTGTGGCCTGAAAGTCGCGATCCTGCCAGTAGTGCTTGGGCAGGATGGGCAACTCGCCGATGATGAGCGGCAACTCGCGATTGGTCGGACCGCTGAAGCTGAAGCGCACGGTTCGCGGGCCGGTTCTTTCGGCACCGGTAACGTTGGCAAAATACTGGCGAAAGCCGGGGTGCCCCTGGGATTTCAGAGTCTCCAAAGACCATATAACGTCCTCCACGGTCACCGGCTGACCGTCGTGCCAACGCGCTTCCGGGCGCAGGGTGTAGGCCACCCACGAGCGGTCCTCCGGCCACTCGATCGATTCCGCCAGCAGGCCGTAGCGCGAGAAGGCCTCGTCCGACGAACTCATGGTGAGGGATTCGAACAGGTTGCCAACGCCGGCCGCCGGTTGTCCTTTCAATATGAACGGATGCAGACTGTCGTAGCTCCCAAACGCGCTGAAGACGACCCTGCCGCCCTTTGGGGCGTCGGGAGTGGTGTATTCGAAATGCTCAAAGTCCGCGCCGTACTTCGGCGTCCCGTGCATGGCGATGGCGTGCGCCCGATGCACCTCGCCGCCGTCCTGCGCCGCGCTGATTCCCGGCAGCACGAGCGCCACCATGACAAGACACCATCCAAATCGGTTCATGCGTCATTCCTCCATATTGGTGTTCGTACGGACTGATTGGATTCAGCCGGATTCTTCTGAACATAGTTGCTGTTTGGTAACCACTACTGATCACCCTCCACTGTATTGTCCGGAGGGGAATCCAGGTCAAGCGAGGCGGCCAACAGGCGCTGGGTGTAGGCGTCCCGGGGGTGCTCGAAAATCGCCTCGGTCGGGCCTTCTTCAACGACCTTGCCACGGTACATGACCACCAGATAGTTGGCCATCGCCCGCACGACCTTCAGGTCGTGGCTGATGAACAGGTAAGCGAGATTGTGGTCGCGCTGGAGTTGGCGCAGCAGGAGTAGAATCTGGGCCTGCACGCTGACGTCGAGCGAAGACGTCGGCTCGTCCAGGACGATGAAAGCGGGCTTGAGCACGAGAGCGCGGGCAATGGCCACCCGCTGCCGCTGGCCGCCCGAAAACTCGTGCGGATAGCGGTGCCGGCTTACCGGGTCGAGCCCTACTTCTTGCAGCGCGGCGATAATGATTTCGTCGCGCGCCTCGGCGGTGCTTACGGTGCCGTGCACCTTGAGACCCTCTTCGATGATCTGGGCAATCGACAAACGCGGGCTCAGGCTTCCGAACGGGTCCTGGAAGATGATCTGCATTTCCCGCCGCAGCGGCCGCAGGGCGCGCGACTTCAATCCCTGGATGAGGGTATCGCGGAAATGAATGACGCCCCGCGAGGCAATGAGCCGCAGCAGCGCCAGGCCCAGGGTGGTCTTGCCGGAGCCGGATTCCCCGACCACCCCGACCGTCTGGCCGGCGTGCACGGTGAGCGTCAGGCCGTCCACCGCCTTGACGTGATCGACGGTACGGCGCAACAGGCCGGCGCGGATGGGGTACCAGACCCGGAGGTCTTCGGTCCGTATCAGAGGCGCCGCGGCGGCGGCGGCCGGTGCCGTGCCGCTCGGCTGCGCTTGGATTAGCTGCTGGGTGTAGGGGTGGGCGGGGGTCTCGAAAATGCGGGCGGTGGCGCCAGTCTCGACGATCACGCCGTGCTGCATGACGCAGACGCGGTCGGCCACCTTGCGCACGACGGTCAGGTCGTGGGTGATGAACAGCATTGCCATGTTGAACCGGCGCTGCAGGCTCTTGAGCAGTTGCAGAATCTGCGCCTGAATGGTGACGTCGAGCGCGGTGGTGGGTTCGTCGGCGATCAGCAGGGCGGGTTCGTTGGCCAGCGCCATGGCGATCATGACGCGCTGGCGCTGGCCGCCGGAAAGTTCGTGCGGGAAGGCAGTCAGGCGTTTCTCGGCCTCGGCCAGACCGACCAGGTGCAGCAATTCCAGGGTTCGTTGTCGTGCACCCGTCTTTCCCATGCCCTTGTGCAGCCGCAGCGTTTCACCGAGCTGCTTGTCGATGGAATGCAACGGGTTGAGCGACGTCATGGGCTCCTGGAAGACCATGGCGATGCGGTTGCCGCGCACTGTACGCATCGTTGAAGCGGGCGCGCCAAGCAGCTCCTGGCCGTCCAGCCGGATGCTGCCGCCGGGGTGCGAGGCGGTGGGGTAGGGCAGCAGTTGCAAAACACTTAGGGCCGTGACCGACTTGCCGGAGCCGGATTCACCGACCAGGGCGACGGTTTCGCCGCGGTCAATCGACATGGACAGTCCCGCAACGGCATGCACGGCGCCGCCTTCGGTACGGAAATCCACCGCCAGGTCCTGTATGTCCAACAACGCCGCCATACGACCTCCGAGGGGGATTACTCCGGCCGGGCCGCAAAGGTCTTGCGGGGGTCAAAGGCGTCGCGCACCGCTTCGCCCGTAAAAATCAGCAAGATCAGCATGATTCCCAGAGTGAAGAAACTCGTCAGCCCAAGCCACGGGGCGTGCAGATTGTTGCGACCTTGGGTCACCATTTCGCCCAGCGAGGCCGAGCCGGGCGGCAGGCCGAAGCCCAGAAAATCGAGCGCCGTGAGGGCCGTTACCGCGCCGCTGAGGCTGAACGGCAGGAAGGTGATGGTGGCCACCGTGGCGTTGGGCAGGACGTGGCGGAACATGATCACCGCGTTCGACACGCCGAGCGCTCGCGCCGCCCGCACGAAGTCGAAGTTTCTCGCCCGCAGAAACTCAGCGCGCACCACCCCGACGTAGCCCATCCAACTGAACAGCAGCAGAATGCCCAGCAGCCACCAGAAATTCGGCTGCACGACGCTCGACAGGATGATCAACAGATAGAGCGTGGGCATGGACGACCACACCTCCATCAGCCGCTGCAGGGTGAGATCGAGCCAGCCGCCGAAATAGCCCTGCACGGCGCCCGCCGAGACACCGATGAGCATGGAAAACACCGTCAGCACGAGGCCGAACAGCACCGAAATGCGGAAGCCGTAAATGAGGCGCGCCAGCACGTCGCGGCTGTGGTCGTCGGTACCCAGCCAGTTCACCGCCGACGGCGGCGCCGGCGCCCGCCGGCCGCGCACGATGGTGTCGTAGGCGAACGGGATGAGGGGCCATACCATCCAGCCCTTGGCTTCAATCAGCTCGACGACGTACTCGTCACGATAATCGGCTTCGGTCGGAAATTCCCCGCCGAAGCGGGTCTCGGGAAATTGCGCCACCACCGGCACCAGCAGGTCGCCGTCGAAGTAGACGAGCAGCGGCTTGTCGTTAGCCAGAAATTCGGCGAACAGGGTGACCACGAACAGCAGGGTGAATATCCACAGGCAGTAGTAGCCGCGCCGGTTGGCTCGGAAATTGGCCCAGCGTCGCTGATTCAAGGGCGTCACGGCTCACACCTCCCGGGAGGCGAAGTCGATACGCGGATCAATGAAGGCGTACATCAGGTCGCTGACGATGCCCATCACCAAGCCCAACAGGGAGAAGAAGTAGAGGGAGGCGAACATGATGGGGTAGTCGCGTTTGATGGCCGCCTCGTACCCCAGCAGGCCCAGGCCGTCGAGCGAGAAGATCACCTCGATGAGCAGCGCGCCCGAGAAGAAAATGCTGATGAAGGCGCCCGGAAACCCGGCAATGACGATCAGCATGGCGTTGCGAAACACGTGGCCGTATAACACCCGGCGCTCGCTCAGCCCTTTGGCGCGGGCGGTCATGACGTACTGCATGCCGATCTGGTCCAGGAAGGAGTTTTTGGTCAGCAGGGTAAGGGTGGCGAAACCGCCGATCACCATGGCGATGATGGGCAGCACCAGGTGCCACAGGTAATCGACCACCTTGCTCATGGCGCTCAGTTCGGCCCAGTTTTCCGACGTCAGGCCGCGCAGCGGAAACCACGACACGTAACGCCCGCCGGCGAAAAGGATGATGAGAATGAGAGCAAACAGGAAACTGGGGATGGCGTAGCCGACGGTGATGACGCTGCTGGTGGTCACGTCGAAGCGGGTGCCGTCGCGCACCGCCTTGCTGATACCGAGCGGGATGGAGATGAGATAAACGAGAAAGGTGGTCCACAGGCCGAGGGAGACGGACACCGGCATTTTGTCCAGGACGAGATCCACCACGGGCCGGTCCTGAAAGAAACTGTCGCCGAAGTCGAAGGTGAGATACGAGCGCATCATGTCCACAAAGCGCACGTGCAGCGGCTTGTCCAGCCCGTACATGACCTCAATCTCGCGCACCAGATCCGGATCGAGCCCGCGGGCGCCGCGGTATTTGCTGGTGACGCTGGTTGAGGCGCCGCCCGTAGCCTGCTCCTGGGTCTGTCGCCCCATGGGGTCGTCCGACGCCGCACCGCCGAAGCGAGCGGTCGCCTCGATGGCCTCGCCCGAGAGCTCTGCCAGCAACTGCTCAACCGGTCCGCCCGGCACAATCTGAATGACGAAAAAATTGATCAGCATGATGCCGAACAGGGTGGGCACGATCAGAATCAAGCGGCGAATGATGTAGGCAAGCATCAGAGCGAGGATTCACCTTATTGGGCGGGTTGACTGGCTGTCCGAAAAGACAGGGCAGTATAAGGTGAGTGGCCGGAAATTGCACCCAGGTTTGGGAGAGCGGTGCGTTGTTGCGGATCGCACCGCTCAGGGTGATTCAGGGAGTGGCAGGGGCCTCCGCCGACCCCTGCCGGGCGCGCCTGCACGTAGGGAGGAAGGACGTGTCAGGCACTTTGTTCAATGAGCCTGAAGCGGAGCGCTTAACGCCGAACGGTGTACGGCCTGCGTAAATTGGGCAGCCTCATGCTTCCGTCGTCACTTCCGGGCGGAAGAAATCGTACACCGACACATTGAACGCCGATGCCAGCCGATGCAGGGTGATCAAGGTGGGGTTCACCTGGCCCGCCTCGATCCGCTGGTAGTACTTGTAGCTCAACCCGAACGAGGCCATGTCCAGTTGCCGCAGCCGCCGCATCTTGCGCATTTGCCGCAGCCGGCTGCCGAAGTCCTGAAGCAGGCTCTCCTGTATGTCTGCAACAACCGAATCCATAGGGGGTCCCTCCGGCGCCGGCGGAGTTACTCGCCGGAAATATAATAATGAAAACCGTTATCATTTATACAACCGGAGGCATCTGCTGGCAACCTCTTTATGAGTGGGTATTTTGACGTTATTTGCGCTGCACGCTGCTCTGGTGGGGGAGGGGTTTATATGTCACTGGAAGAAAAGATACGTCACCACCGCGCCCGAAATGGCCAGGCAACGGGGATGTAAAGCATCAGCATCGTATTCCTCAAGGCGTCGAAGCGCTTGTTCATGTCGTCCAGACGCGGGTTGATATGAACAAAGTCCTGTTCCCGCGCCATTTCGGCATGCGCAAATCCCTGCTCCATGCGCTTCTCGATACCGAGAAAACGTTCGCCCATGTACTCGGCCATTTCGGTTTCTCTCGCTTGCATTGCGATAGCCTGGCACATTAAAACCAAGTCAATGACGCGTCGTTCAAGGCTCGCTGGGGAAGGTAATCAGAACCGTGGGTTCATAGCGCACGTTGATTTGCGCGCCGGTTTGCAGGGGGGCATCGTGGGCGCAGAGGCCTTGCAAGTGGGCCCCGGAGGGAAGGCGGACAGTGTAGAGCTTGCGGGTGCCCTGAAAGGTAATCTGCGTTACCCGGGCGCGGGTGCCGTGGCCGTTGTCGCACAGCGTGAGGCATTCGGGCGGAATCAGGAGGTCGACTTCGCGGCAGCCGTCCGGGACAGTGGGCATGTCGGGGTCGAGGCGGACGGGACCCATTTCGGTGACGATGCAGTGGTCGCGGATTTCGCCGGGTAGGAAGTGCCCGAGGGCGAGGAACTCGGCCACGAAACGGGTGCAGGGGCGCTGCACGATGGCCTCCGGGGTGTCGTACTGCACGACGCGGCCCTGATCGAGAATAGCGAGTGTGTCAGCCAAGCTGAGGGCTTCTTCCTGATCGTGGGTAACGAGAATGGTGGTCATGTCCGTACGCCGCAAAACGTCCTGCATCTCCTGCCTAAGCTGGCGACGCAGGTTGACGTCCAGATTGCTGAACGGTTCATCGAGCAGCAGGAGTTGCGGACCGGGAGCCAGAGCGCGAGCCAGAGCGACGCGTTGCTGCTGGCCGCCGGAGAGCTCGTGCGGATAACGTTTGGCCATGTCCTGCAGACCCACCAGTTGCAGCAGGTCGGCAAGGCGGCGGTCGCGGTGGGTAGCCGGGCGGCGAAACAGGCCAAACACAATGTTCTGGGCCACCGTCATATGTGGGAAGAGGGCGTAGTCTTGAAAAACCATGCCTATGTGGCGTTTTTCCGGCGCCACCACGTGGCCGGGACGGCTGACCAGTTGGCCCCCCAAGTGAATTGCACCGGCGTCGGGCTCCTCGAATCCCGCGACCAGGCGCAGCAGCGTGGTCTTGCCGCAGCCGCTGGGACCAAGCAGACAGACCATGGCACCGGGCTCGATGCGCAGCGAGACGTCCTGCAGCACCGGCATGCCAGGCTCGAACGCCTTGCCGATTGCCTGCAGCGATAATACCGGAGTCATGCCGTGCTCCTTTCCACACTGCCGTAAGACAGCGCGAAGGCCAAGAGGGGAAGCGTTACCAAAATCAGCAGCAACGCCGCCGGCGCCGCCTGGGCGTAAAATTCCTCGCTGGTTTCGATCCAGATACGGACCGCCAGGGTGTCAAAACCGACAGGACGAAGCAACAGCGTGGCAGGAAGTTCCTTCATCGCGTTGACGAAGACCAGAACCCAGCCGGTGATCAATCCCGGGCGCATGAGCGGCAGCGTGACCCGCCACAACACCCGCCAGAGGGGAGCTCCCGCGCAGCGCCCGGCTTCCTCAAGCGCGGGGGTGATCTGGTGCAGCGCCGCCTCCCCGGCCTGCAAACACTGCGGAAAGAAACGCACCATGTAGGCCAGCACGACGACCGCCACGGTCCCGTAGATCGGGGACATCAGGTGCGCCGTGCAGAAGATCAGACCCAAGGCGACGATCGGTCCCGGCAACACGTAGCCGGCGTAGGCGGCATGCAGTAACAGGCTGTGGCCGCGACTCGGACGGCGCAGGGCGACGTAGGCCATCGGCACGGCGCAGGCGACGGCAACCGTAGCGGCCGCGGCCGCGCCCAGGAAGCTGTTGCGCGCGTAGCCCCAGAAGGCGCCGTCCAGAGCGCCCTCGCTGATGTGGGTCGCGGCCTCCACGCCCAGGTATGCCACCGGGACGCCGAAGGCCAGCCCGAGCACAGCCGTACAGGCGCAGCATGCCAAGGCGGCATGCCAGCGCGTCAGCGCCGCGCGGCTGCCGGGACGATATCCCGCGGTAGTCTGAAAGAACCGGCTACGGCGGCGAAAATGGCGCTCAGCCGCAAAGAAGGCGAGGCTTAGCACCACCAGCATCAGGCTCAGGGCGGCGGCGCCCGTCAGGTCGTAGCGCCCGGTCATCTGCACGTACACCGCCCGCGTGAACGTCGAGTAGCGCAGAATCGACACGGCGCCGAAGTCCGCCATGACGTACAGGCAGACGAGAAATAATCCCGCCGCAACCGCTGGCCGTTGCATCGGCAGCACCACCCGCAGCCAGGCGCGCCAGCGCCCCGCACCGGACAGCCGTGCGGCCTCCTCGTAGGCCACGTTGGTCCGCAGAAAGGCGGCGCGACTCAACAAATAAACGTAAGGATAGGTGGCGAGGCTGAGGATCAGCACAGCGCCCGGAAATGAATCGTACAGAGCCGGCAGCTGAGCGTCGGCTCCCAGGACGCCCTGCACAAGGGGCCGCAAGGGACCCCAATAGGCGAACATCTCCGTATACACATAGGCCATGATGTAGGGCGGGATGCCGAGCGGCGCCGCCAGCAGCCAGGTCCACACCCCGCGTCCGGGAAAGTCGTAGCGCACCACCAACCATGCCAGACCAACCCCCGATACCAGAGTCACCGCGGCCACCCCCGCCGCCAAACGCAGCGTGTTGAACAATAGTTCCGGCACCCGACCCTGCCATAGCTGCACCCACACGTCGCCCGACACCAGCAGAGCATTGCCCACCACGTAGGCCAGCGGCATAACGGTGAGCAGTGCCACGACCAACGCGATCAGGCTCAGCGGCTTGAGATGCCAAGGGCCGGCATGGCGCGGCCATGAAACCTGGGCGGTAGCAAGCCCGTGCACGGTTTAGTCCAACCCAACCTTGTCGATCAACCCAATCGCCTTGTCTCGGCTGGCGTGCGCCATCGACAGATTGACCGGCGCGATCTTGATGCGGTCGCGCGGAACGACGGCCTCATGGGCAGGAACGCTCGGGTTGACGGGGTACTCGTAGTTGACCGCCGCAAATATCTGTTGGCCGGCGGGAGAAATCAGGAAAGCCATAAATTCCTGAGCCGCCTCCGGGTTCTTGGCTGCCTTAAGAACGGCGGCGCCAGCAACCGTGACCACGGCGCCCATTTGGCCGTCCTGCTGGTCCGGTATCAGGATGTCCAGCGGCGCGTCCGGTTCCTTGGCTTTATGACGGTAGTAGTAATAATGATTCACGTAGCCCAGGGGAAACTGCCCAGCCGCCACGGCCGAAACCACCGGCGTGTGCTTCGGCAGCACCCGGCCCTCCGAGTTAGCCTTGAGGCCGCGCAGGAACGCCTCGGTGGCCGCCTCGCCCTGCAGCGCATAGATGGCGCTGAGGCCGCCGATAAACGACTGGTTGCCGCTCGTCACCGTGCCCACCTGACCCTGCCATTTGGGATCGGCAAGCTCCAGCAGCGAGGTGATGGCGCCGGGCTGGATCATGCCGGTGTTGTACACGATGACCCGCAGGCGCGCCGAGAATGCCAGCCAGGTATCATCCACAGCGCGAAACTCGGGGGCGATCTGCGTCAGCGTCGGTGCGATCACCGGCGCTAGCAAGCCATGCCGCCGCGCCTCCTCCAGCACACCAACGTAATTGGTAATGAAGACATCCGCCGGGCTACGCTCGCCTTCCACCTGCAGCTTGGCCAGCAACGCGCCGGAGGCACCCGTTTGCACCTGCACGGCGATACCTGTCTGCTTCGTAAAAGCCTCCAACACGGGCTTGGTGAATCTCTCTCCCCGACCGGAATAGACGATCAGCGTTTGTGACAGGGCGATCACCGGCCAGCCGATGAGCGCCAGCAGGGTCAGAGCGATCAGGCCCCGCAGCAGAGCGCCGCGCCGCGCCGCTGCAGTTTCACGAGCAAAATGGGCCGCTCTTCTATCAGGCATGGGTTTCGACTCCCTCCACAGAGTGGGATAAACGGGTAGGTGCGCATTGGGGGTATTATTATGATGTTGAGAACCGTTTTCAAGAACAAAACAGGGCGTGTTCTGCGCCAGGCAGCTGAACGGGCTGAGCCGTCCGGGCCCTTGCTTGACCCGTTTCAACCGCCTTAAGTACAATAGCGCCTTCCGCGTCGCGTGTTGGGAACGGTCAAACAACGACGTCTACCCCGCCAAAAAGGTATCCTCATGCCTGATGAATTCGAGATTTTCGAAGACTATCTCCGCAGCCAGAACCTCAAACATTCCAAACCCCGCAGCGACATTCTGGAGGTGTTTCTCGCCTCCAAGGGGCACTTCTCCGCCCAGGAACTGCACGAGCAGGTTCGCCAGAAGAGCCCGCGCGTTGGCTTCGCCACCGTCTACCGCACCCTGCGGCTTCTTGAGGGCTGCGGCCTGGCGCGTTCCATGGACTACGGCGACGGCACCCAACGCTACGAACCCAACCGCTTCGAGCATCACCACATCATCTGCTCCTCCTGCAACCGCACCGTCGAGTTTCTCAGCCCGGAGTTGGAATCCCTGCTCCGTCAGGCGCAGCAGCAGCACGATTTCACGCCGCAGTCCCACGCGGTGCGTATCCTCAGCGTGTGCACGGACTGCAAGAAGGTGGCGCCGCCGTCCAGCCGCCACGGCACGGGCAGGGAATTGGAAGTCATCCTCGCCCGTGACGCTCTGGAAATGGCTATTACCAATGAGCAGCAGGGCTTGCATTTTTACAACCATGCCCTGGAGGCCACGGGTGACGCGATGACGCGGGAGGTTTTTTCGCGCCTGGCCGTTGAGGAGAGAGAGCACCTGGAAGTATTGCAGGCAGAGTTTGACGCCCTGCGGCAGAGCCACGCCTGGCTGGACGACGAACCGGCGTTGTTGCAGTTCGATTACGAACGTCTCGAAAGCATCTTCCCGAAAGGCCGTGAGCACATCCGGCAAATGGTACTCTCGGCCGGCCCCACCGAAGCCCTGCAGGCGGCCATGGACGCTGAGCGCCGGTCATACGAATTTTTCCGCCACTACGCCAACCAGGTCGACAAGCCGCAAGGCCGGGCCATCTTCGAGCAATTCGCCGAGGAGGAAGAGCGGCATCTGACGGTGATTCGTGAGGCGTATGACGAATTACGGGCGCAAGCCCGACAGTAAATCCCCCAGGCGATGCACACGTTTGCCCACCTGTCGGTCCCTGGTGCTCAATCCACCCCGCTGTAAGGAGACAAAATGAACAACGCATACGTGCGACGACCGATCACCCGGCGCAGTTTGCTGACGGGCCTGACGGCATTTGGCGCGGCGGCATCGCTGGGACGGGGCTTTTCGGTCCTGGCGCAAACCCATGAAGCGGTGCGCATCGGCGTGCTGCTGCCGCTTACCGGCGACGTCGACAGTTATGCCCGTCAGATGCGGATGGGCATCGAAACCGCAGTGGCGGAAATCAACGAGGCCGGCGGCGTGCTTGGCCGACCGCTCGAAACGGCGTACCGCGATTCGGAAACCACCCCCAACGTCCTGCCCGGCCATTGCCGGGAACTCGTGACGGATTGGGGCGCCGCCGCCATCATCGGCCCGTGGGCGGCGGCCGGGCGCCGCTACGCCGCCCGGACACTGGCAAAGTTCAACGTGCCGCTCCTGAACGCCACCAACCACGAAGGCGGGTTTTGCAATCCGGCGTTGTTCTCCTTGGGGCCGACCATGGCCCACGACAGCCAGCCGCTGGTGCGTTACCTGGATGCGTCCGGGGCCGGCAAGAAGTATTTCCTGCTGGGCTCGTATCCAAGCTGGCAAAACAGTATGTTCCGGCGCCTGCGCTTCACCATCGGACCGCTCGGCGGGCACGTGCAGGGGCAGGCGTTGACCGATACCGGCGAACGCGACTTCCGCCCCGTCATCCGCTGGATTCGGGAGAGCGGCGCGGAGATCGTGATGTTTTGCGTGACCCGCTACCATGGCCGCGAGTTCATTCACCAGGCACGCGAGATGGGCTTGCTGGAGCAAGTGACGATCGGCTGGATCGGCTTTAACGAGACCCTGGCCGACGGCCTGGGGGCCGACGAGTTGGCGCGTATTGCGACCACCACGCCGTTTGTTGCCAGCGACACCGAGGGTGGCGTGCCGGCCTTTGTGGCGGGCGTCCGGCGGCTGCACGGTTCTGAGGTACCGGTCAGCTACATGGCGCTCACGCACTACAACGCCGTGAAGGCCCTGCAGGCGGCCTGGAATCAGGCCGGCGACCTCGGCGCGGCGGCGGCCATGAACAATTTGCGCGGACTGGGCTTTGTGTCGCCGACCGGTCCGGTCACCATCGACGCCGGCACGCAGCACGCTGCCATGCAGGTGATGGTCGCGCGGGGTGTGAATGGCGGCCTGGCCGTGGTGGAGCGCCTCGGCAACGTCGCCGCCACGCCCGGTTGCGGGGTCTGAACGGTTGAACAAGGAGAACATCCATGAGTCGTCTATTTGGCAGCATTCTGCAGAACGGGTTCGTGGTGCGCGACATCGAAGCCGCCATGCGCCACTGGATTGAGGTGCTTGAGGTCGGGCCGTGGTTCTACTTCAAGCGCATCCCGTTCGTCGATTTTCGTTACAAGGGCGAGCCGTCGCCGGTGGACGTATCGCTCGCCCTTGCCAATTCGGGCAATTTCCAGGTGGAGCTGATCCAGCAGCGCAACGACGCCCCGTCGTTGTACCGCGACTTCATCGCCGCCGGGCATGAGGGCCTGCAACACGTCGGCTACGGCACGCATCAGTTCGACGCCGACGTCGCACGCTATGTCGAGGCCGGGTACGAAATCGGCCATTCCGGCAGCGTGGGCGGACGCGGAGCGTTCGTGTATCTCCTGACCGAGAGCCATCCCGGGACGCTGGTGGAGCTGTTTGATATGAGCAGTGGGCGCGAGGAAGTGTTCGCAAGCATCGCCGAAGCGGCACGTACGTGGGACGGCAGCGAGCCGATTCGTACCAGCCTGCCGACCTAGCTGAGTGGACCGCTCCAACTCTTACACGGACAGAAGGAGAGCAGGCATGGCATTGGCTCGGTCAGCGGACCACGAGGCCCTGATGGCGCGGGCGCAGCAGTATTTTCCCGGCGCTTCCAACGGTAACGCGGCATTGTCGGGAGAACACAGCTTTGTGATTGCCGGCGGGCAGGGGGCGCACGTTTATGACCCGGATGGCCGCCGCTGGATCGATTACCTGCTGGGCTCCGGCCCGATGATCGTCGGCCATGCGCATCCCGAGGTCAACGCCGCGGTGCGGGAGCAGCTCGACAACGGCTCGACGTTTTTCAACCTGACGGACAAGGCCATCGAACTGGCCGGCGAAATCATCGACGCGGTGGCTTGCGCCGATCAGATTCGTTTCACCTCCACCGGTTCTGAGGCCACCTTCTTCGCGCTGCGGGCGGCGCGCGCGTTCCGTGGGCGCGACAAAATTCTCAAGTTCGAGGGCGGCTATCACGGTAACCACGACTATGCCGTCATGAGCACCGAGGGGCAGGCCGTATCGGAGGGTCCGTACGGCGTGCGCGGCTCGTCGGGCATTCCCGAATGCCTGGAGCAGGAAGTATTGATTGCACCGTTCAACGACCTCGAACGCACCACGGCGATCATCGAAGGCCATCACGACGACTTGGGCGCGGTGATCATCGAGCCGTTTCAGCGCGCCTTGTCGCCGCTGCCCGGATTCCTCCAAGGGCTGCGCGAGGCAACGGCGCAGTACGGCATTCCGCTGATCTTCGACGAGGTGGTGACGGGATTCCGTTTCGCCTACGGCGGGGCGCAGGAGTACTACGGCGTGGTGCCAGATCTGGCCGCTATGGGCAAGATCATCGGCGGCGGCTATCCATTAGCTGCGGTGATGGGTAAAACGGAAATGATGTCGCATTTTTCGCAGCCCGATGCGCGCGGCCTGCCGATTGCCCAGGTCGGCACGCTGAACGGCAACCCGGTCGCCGCGGCTGCCGGTCTGGCGACATTGAAAATCTTGCGGCGCCCCGGCTCGTATGAACGCCTGCACGAGGTCGGTCAGCGGCTGCGGGATCAACTTCAGGCCACGCTGCGGGAGCACGACGTGCCCGGGCAGGTGTTGGGCGAGGGGCCCGTCTTTCATTTGATGTTTACGGATCAACCCGTACGAAGCTACCGAGACAGCCTGACAGGCGACGCCAACAAGAATCGGGTTTTTCACGATGCGTTGATGGCGAACGGCGTACTGAAGCCGTCAGCCAAGGGCTACGCCTCGCTGGTGCACAGCGATGCGGACCTGGCCGAAACGGCAAAGGTATTCGACGCCGCCATGGCACAGGTGGCACAGGTGTCATAACGGTTGGCGGTGGCGTTCAACGGCTTCCTCGTCGAGCCGCACGCCGACCCCGGCGGCGCTGGGCCGTTGCATGCCGCCATCACGGACGGTCAGAGGCGTCGTTAGCAGGTCGGTCGTCAGAAGGGCGCCGGTCGCCAGGCCGCAGGCCAAGCCGGTGGTGGGCAGGGTGGCCGCGAGGTGCAGTGCCGCGGCGGTGCCAATGCCGGCATCGAGCGTTGTGGTCACGATGCACGAGACCCCTTGGGACTGAGCGCGTTCGATGATCTGGCGGGCCGGCCGTAATCCCCCAACCACCATCGGCTTGATGACCAGCACCTGAGCCGCACCGGCTCCCAGCACACGCTCTGCCGCCGCAACACTATCGACGTCCTCATCGGCGGCAATGGGTGTACCCACGGCCGCCAGCACCTGCCGCAGCGCCTGAACATCCCCGCAGGCCACCGGCTGCTCAACGAGTTCGATGTCGTACGGTTCCAGGGCCTGAATCGTACAAATGGCCTGTTCCACATCCCACGCGCCATTGGCGTCGAGGCGCAATTTCAACCGATTCCCGATAGCCTTCCTGACTGCCGCGACGCGTTGACGTTCCGCCTCCACACCCGCCGCCATACCGACCTTCAACTTGACGCATGGGAAGCCCGACGCCCGTGCCTTTGCCGCCGCATCGGCCGCTGACGCCGCGTTGGGAAGCGCGATGGTGGCGTTCACCGGCACCGTCTCGGAGGATTCCCTCTGCAGCCACAACGCCACCGGCGTGCCCGCAGCCTGCGCCAGCACGTCGCAGGCTGCCGTGTCGAGACCACAACGCACGGCAGCGACGGCAGCGGGATGCAGATGGCCCACCGGCCTCATAACGTCCATCATTTCTTCCAACCGTTTGCCGGGCAACGATACCTGCACAGCCTCAAGAAGCGTTGCCACATCGGACCACGCCCGAGAAGCGCTGCCCGGTATCGGCGCCGCTTCGCCTAGGCCAACCAGGCCATTATCCGTATGCAGTTGAAGCAGGACGCCGCGACGCTCGGTCTGGATGCCGTGCGCGGTGGCAAACGGCCGGCGAAACGGTATGCAATACGGCGTGCAAGCGAGTCTGGCCACTCTCATGGCAAGGGCTCGGATGGGATTGGGGCATGCGCCTGCAGAAAGTCTCGCACGGCGGCATCGAATGCCGCGGGCCGCTCCAGATGTACGGCGTGGCCGGCGTCCGCCACGATGTGCACGCGGCTACACGGCAGCCTGTTCGCCATCTCATTGGCCAAGCCGCAGTATTTGCCATCCAGCGCCCCCGCCAACAACAGGACGGGCAGGCGCAGGCCCCGCAAACGCTGCAGCACCGGCTCCTGCATACCGGCGCCGAGACCCTCCAGGCTATTGGCAAGGCCCTCTGCGGTGTGTTGCAGGCGTTGGTCCCGCAATACCTGCCGGGCCGTCTCCGGCAGACGCGACTGGCTGGCGAAAAGTGGCAGCGCCTGCCAGTAATCCGCGAAGGCCGCCACGCCTTCCTTTCTGATTTGTTCCGCCAGCCTCGCGTCCTGAATCACCCGCTCCTTCCTGTCGGTCGGATTCGCAATGCCGGGGGACGCGCTTTCCAGCACCAACGCCCACAGGCGTTCAGGTGCCTGCAGGGCGACTCGCATGGCGACCCGGCCGCCCATCGAATAGCCCACGATGGCGCAGCACTGTATGCCCAAGTGATCCTGGATCGCCAGGACATCGTCAACGCAAGCTTCCATGCCATAGCGATGCATGGCGGCCGGTGCGTCGGAGCGGCCATGCCCCAAGAAGTCGACGCGAACGGTCGTAAACGCCCTCAGGGCCGCCAGATGCGGCGTCCAGTTCTCGCTACTACCAGTAAAACCGTGCAGGAAGAAGACCGCAGGGCCGCTTCCTTGCATCTCAACGTGATAGGTCACGCGATTCACGGTGAGGCGCATGACGCTGGCTCTGGTGGAGTGGTCGAGTGTAACCGTTGCGACACGATCTGCCAGATGTTCCGATGCAGGCGGGCGTTGGCGTCCCGGTTGGTATGGACGGCGATCATCGTGACGCCCGAGGTGTGGAAGGATTTTTCGAGGGCCGTGCGAAACGCCTGGCTGTCCCCGGGTTCGCAATAGTCCAGGTCGTAGAGTTGTGCCGCGTGGCGAAAATCCAGGCCGTGCGGGGTGCCGAACAGGTCTTCGAACGACTCTACGGCCTCGGCTTGCGGCAAGAACGAGAAGATGCCGCCGCCGTCGTTGTGCAGCAGCACGATCGTCGCCTGAAGACGGTGCTGTTTGGCTGCCAGCAGACCGTTCATGTCGTGGTAGAGGGACAGATCGCCAATGACCAGCACGCAGGGACCTGAACTCACGGAACTGACGCCTAGGGCGGTTGACACCACACCGTCGATGCCGCTGGCGCCTCGGTTGGCCAGGAAGCGGGCCGGTCGGGCGCCCGCGGCGAAAAAGGAATCGAGGTCACGCACCGGCATGCTATTACCGGCGAAAAGGGTAGCGTTCGGCGGCAGCACCGCGTCCAGATCGGCGAAGACCTTCGGTTCGCTCAAGGCGGGATTCTCGCTCAGGCATTCTTTCAGGGCGGCGCGTGTTTGAGCGTTCAGCCGCTCCCACTCGCGGCGCCAAGCGCTGGCGGTGATGCCTTGACGAGGTGTTTTCTCCAAGATCGGCAGCAATGACTCGCAGAGAGCATGGGGAGCAACTTGCAACCTGTCGGTTGCGACCAGCGCCGGGTCGTGCCAGTCATCTGCCGGCGCGATCAGCATTTGGCGGCTGGCCGTCAAGCATTGCAGATACAACTGCAGCGGCTTGGAAACCGGCGTGGCGCCAAATCGCAGTATGAGCTCCGGGACCAGATCGCGCGCGGTTTGCGAGTCCCGCAAAAAGGCGTCGTAACTGTCGATAACATAGGACGTGTCGTGCGTGCCGCGGCGCACCTGGGACAACACGTCTGCCAGCAGGGGAAACTGTAGCTCCTTCGACAACTGCACAACCGCTCCGGGAAAGTCGGGGTCGTCTTGCGGACCGCAAACGATCAGGCCGCGTTGCACGCCACGCAGTTGGGCGGCCAGCATTGTGACCTCGGGGGGGCGGAGTGCCTGCAGCCCCTGAGTGACAGTCACATAAGGCGCCGTGCCGCGTTGGGTCGTCGCATCATCTTGCCCAATGGGGATCAATGGCTCGCGAAACGGGAAATTGACGTGCACCGGTCCGGGACGTTCGGCGCGACAGTCCGCCATCGCTCGGCTGGCGGTGGTGCGGACGTAGCGCACCGCAACCAGACCGCCTTCCGGCAGCGGCATCTCGACGCACCTTTTCACATGGCGTCCATAAAGCCGTGATTGGTCAATGGTTTGCGGAGCGCCGACCTCTTGCAATTCCGGCGGACGATCAGCGGTGAGAACCAGCAGCGGCACGTGGGCGTAGAACGCCTCCGCAACCGCCGGCGCGAAGTTGAGCGTGGCAGTGCCCGACGTGCCCAGTACTGCCACGGGTTGCCGAGAAGCCTTCGCCTGGCCCAAGGCAAAATATGCCGCCGCACGCTCGTCGAGATGCATCCAGACTTTGATACCGGGATGTTGGTGCAGCAGGACCGCCAGAGGGGTGGAGCGGGAGCCGGGGCAGATACAGGCGTGTTGCAGACCACAGCGGGCCAATTCATCGACAAAGGCATCAACAAAGGTGCGCAGGGCACTGGCCTGGGTCATGATGCCGTCTCGCTGAGCGCGGCCAGCATGGGGCGCAGTTTCAGACAGGATTCCTCGTATTCGCTGCGAGGATCCGAACCCTTCACAATACCGCAGCCGGCGTACAGCCAAGCCTCGCTGCCGCGGACCAAAGCCGACCGGATGCCAACCACGAACTCACCGCCGTGCGCGTCGATCCAGCCGACCGGCCCTGCATACCAGCCCCGGCCCAGGCGCTCCTGCTCCCGGATCAGGTCGAGCGCCTCTGGGCGGGGTACACCGCCAACGCCAGCCGTCGGATGCAGTTGCGCCACCAAATCCAGGATACTGGAACCAGCGGGCAGGGTACCTTGCAACGGCGTGTGCAGGTGCTGAACCTCGGGTAGTCGGAGTAGCCGAGGCGCATCGGGAACCTGCAGGGACAGGCAGTACGACGACAGGGCCTCGTGAAGTGTGCGCACAACCAGGCCATGTTCGCGGCGATCCTTGTCACTGTGAAGCAAGGCTTCCCCAAGCAGGCGGTCCGCGTGCTCGGTGTCACCCCGCGCCGTGGAGCCCGCCAGGCAATCCACCTGCACGGTCCGGCCCTGCAGGCGGACCAGGCGCTCCGGGGTTGCGCCTATCATGCAGCCAGAACCGGTGTCCAGGGCAAAGAGGGTGCAATGCCTATCCGCCGCTGCCAATCGTCGCAGCGCTATGTCTACGTCAAAATCGGCTTGCGCCCGAAGGTGCAACTCCCGCGCCAGCACGACTTTCTGCACGGCGCCCCGTTGAATGGCCTGCACGATGTCGTGCACCTGCTGTTCCCACGCGCCGAACGGGTCGTTCATCGGCGCCCACATCGCGGGCTGCCGATCGGCGACAGGATCGGCATCGACCGGCATCAACGCCGCAAACTCGCATACGATATCGTCAGTCACAGCATCGGGATCACAGCCCGCCGAAACCTGCAGATTGATCGTACACCAGGCGGCATGTTCAGCAGACATGAAAAAGAATCGCGGGACGATCAGAAGGGCGTCCGGGTACGCTTCCCAGACGGGGTTGGCTGGCGCCGAGGGATCGAACGCGAAACCGCCGAGGGCCACGGGGGCCGACAACGGATAGGATGGACAGGTATCGATCTGTGCTTCCGAAACCAATCGGCGGTACGCCGCATTTACTTGCGTGAATCGACCCTCGCCGGACCCCATAAGCGAAACGGCAAACCCAACCCCCGCCATGGCCATACCCTCATCGGGTTGGTGCCAAAGGAGGCGTGGCGGTTGCGCCTGACGAAAAATGGATAACGGCAAAACCGGGGGGCATTCGAAGGTCATGCTGACCAGAAGCGAACACCGGTGGCGGGCGGCTTCGATACCCCCCGCTTCCACAAGAGCGTGAAGTCGAGGCGCCAGCGCATCGGCTTCGAACCGGTTCGGGACAAACGTGTTCGATGGTTTCATCGCGGCAAATGGGTAAGAATTTGCAGGCTGGCAGTGTCAAGTGTGCAAAGGAAAAACGCCGGGGAATATCGGATTGGCTTGCGATTCATTGACGTGCTGAAGGAAATCAAACCGAAAACAGGCCCCGGCAGCGGGAGCCGCCTAGGGCCTGCAAAAACGGTGGGACGGTTAGTTGCTGGTATTCTCGTCGTCCGTTTTCTCGTCGTCGGTACCCTCGACGGGGGAGGTGTCTTGCGTCATTTCCGCCTGAGCCACGACGATCTGGTCGTTTTGCTGCGTGTTGGTGGGGTCAGCATTGGCTTGCGTCAGGGTAATCTTCGGCCCGCCGCATATGCCGGCAACCGCAACACTCGAAAAGGCCACCAACAGGCCCAACGCCAGGATGAGAGTCAGTACCTTCTTCACCATTGTCTCCCTCTTGCAATTGCGAAATGTGAACAAATCTCGTTACGAGTGACTTGCGGGCGGTAACGTAGCCAAATTTTCTGGCCGTGTCAAGCGCCTCTTATGTGGCTGTTCGGTTCAAGCCAGCCGCAGCGGTATATGGTGCTACAATATGCGCCCTCAAGCCGCGGGCCATTCAGCCGGCCGGCCAACAACGCCGCGCTGCGGGTAACAGCGTAAACAGTCTTTACATGGAGGTGGCGCATGCTACCCGAAACGTCCCACACGGTCCGATCCGATGACAATTCCCTCAAGCGGCGGGCGTTTCTGCGCGCCTCGACGGCAGCGACGGCCGGCCTCGCCGGTATGCTGCTGGCCAAGACAGCCCCCTTGATGGCGCAGGAGCGGGAACTGAAATTGCTGACGTGGTCCCACTTCGTGCCGACTTCGGACGCCGAACTGAAGCGGCAACTCGAGGAGTTCGGCGCGATGACGGGTGTCAAGGTGCGCATGGACCGCGTGGCCCACCTGCAGTTGCCCGCCATCATGGCGAGTGAGGTGCAGGGGCAGAAGGGCCACGACATCACGATTGCCGCCGATGCCAACCCGCATTTGTACTCCAAACACCTGGTCAATCTCGACGACCTGCACGACAAAATCGGCCGCCGCGCCGGCGGTTATAGCAACACCATCGTCGGCAAGGGCCGCGACGGCCATTACCGCGCCTTGCCGTGGTACTTCATCACCGGCCCGCTGGCACTACGAACGGACCTGATCGCAGAGATCGGCGAGAACCTGCCGGACACTTGGGAGGACGTACACCGCATCGGCAAAAAGCTGAAGGCCAAGGGCCATCCCGTTGGATTTCCGTTATCTCACGGCGCCGACGCCAACGGCTCGATGCGTGCCATCATCTGGAGTTGGGGCGGCAAGCTCGTCGAGGACGACAGCAAGACGGTGGCCATCAATTCCAAGGAGACCATCGAGGCGTTGAAATTTATCAAGGCGCTCTATCAGGACTGCATGGAAGAAGAGGTGCTCGCCTGGGACGACCGCAACAACAACGTGTGCCTCAATTCCGGCAGGTGCAGCATGATTCTCAATCCGATCAGCGCCTACAACTCGGCACGGCAGGACAACGCCATGATTCCGGGTACCGAGCGCCCCATCCACACGGTTATCAACCACATCATGCCGCCCAAGGGACCGGCGGGGCGGCACGGGCCGGCGGGGCATATCGGCATCGGCATCTGGAAGTGGTCGAAAGTGCAAGAGCTCGCTAAGGAATTTTTCGAATGGCACTTCGAGAAGGAACAGCAGGAGAAATTCCTCACCGCCAGCCTCGGATACAACCAGCCGTTCCTGAAGGCATTCTCGATGCACCCGATCTATGCCTCCAATCCCAAGTTCTACTTCGCGCCGTACATGTCCAGCTATGTTCATGCGATAGGATGGCCCGGCGTACCGACCGCGGCGGCACAGGCCGTGGCGAATCAGTTCATCATCCCGGACGTCGCAGCGGCACACGCAACGGGCCGCATGACGGCGGAGCAGGCAGCGAAAAAGGCGGAGACGCAGATCAAGAGAATCTACCGCCGGCACGCCAGGAACGGATGACGGAAGCCCTGAAGCGCAAACGAATTGACCGTCGCACTACTCGGACGCCTGCTCTTGCTGTGCTTGCGTAATACCGAGCAGGGTGTCGATCTGACGTTGCAATTCGCGGTTGGTTTCAACCAGAGCACTGAGGGTGGCGTCCCGCTCCTTCTGCATGCCGATTTGTTGGAACAGCATGTCGTGCGTCTGCGTGGCGAGTGCCGAGACGCTTTTGACCCGGGATTCGAGAGAGATGAGACCGTCATCAAGCCGTGTCAAGGCGCCCCGGTTCGTCTGGATTTCGGGTTTGACGCCGGTGGTTTCCTCTGACAGCGCTTTGAAACGCTCATGGAGGTCGGCTTGCAAGTCGGCGATCTTGCCGTTGAACCCGACGTTCAGGTAAACGCCAGTGCCGAGCACGACGATACAGACAATGACGAAGCCAATGCCGCGGCTCCGGGATGGCTTGGAGTCCTGCATAAGATGCGCTCCTGTTTCCACGGTGGGGTCGAGAGGTCGAAAACCAAAATGCGGGGAGCAACTATCACAGCCCCGTTAAATCGTGTCAAGGCACAGTACGAGAGAGGAGAAAGCATGTCGGGCAGGCCGCACCAGGGTGAAGTGGCCGGGACGCACTGGGATCCGAATCAATACCTGAAGTTCGCCGACCACCGCCTGCGCCCGGGGCTGGAACTGCTGGGCCGGGTGCCCCTTGCCGCGCCGTGCGTGATCTATGACCTGGGCTGCGGTTCCGGGCACATCGCACGTCTGATGTCGCAACAGTGGCCCTCAGCTACCGTGTACGGCCTCGACCAATCACCGGAAATGCTAGCCCAGGCCGCCGCCGAGCCGTCGCCGGTACACTGGCTGGAGGCCGATATCCGCGACTGGGTGCCGCGCCAGGCTCCCGACTTGATTTATTCCAACGCTACCCTGCAGTGGCTCGACGGCCATCGCGACCTGTTTCCACGCCTAATGGGCTGCGTCAACCCTGGCGGCTGCCTGGCCGTGCAGATGCCGCTGAGCTGGGATATACCGTCGCACCGCTTGATGCGGCATACCCTCGAACACGGCGGACCCAACGGTACGCCGGTGGGCGATGCAACCGTGCTGGCCGCGGTGCGGCGCAAGTGGGTCGAGGACGCCGAGGTCTACTACGACCTGCTGTCGCCGCTTGGCAAACGGCTCGACATTTGGGAAACAGAGTATCTTCAGGTTTTGACAGGCCAGAACCCGGTGCTGGAGTGGGTCAAAGGCACCGGCTTGCGCCCCATTTTGAACGGCCTCAGGGAGGCCGACAGGCGGGTATTTCTTGACGCGTACCAGCGGGCGCTGCGCGACGCGTATCCGCAACGACCGGGGGGGCAAACCCTGTATCCCTTCCGCCGATTGTTTATCGTCGCGCAGGCATGAGGCGAGGGTCAGTTGCGAAGCAGGCCGTACACCCGCTGCGGGCGAACCAACACGCCCACGGCCCCCTGGTCCACCATGGCACGGTCGTAATCTTCCCAATCGGGATGCTCGTGGTCGCCGCAGGCGCGAAACATCTCGCGGAACAAAACCCGCATTTTCTCGGCTTCCATGTTGGCATAATCAAACAGTTCCACTTCGCCTTCCACGGTCACCCAACTGCGCCAGTCCTTGGATACGGCAAGCACGGTGCAGCGCGGGTCACGACGTAAGTTGCGCACCTTGGCGGACTTTCCGTACACCGCCACGAACACAGCCTGATCCTGGTACGCGCCGCAGTAAACAATGCTGTTTTGAGCGGCGCCGTTGCGCTGATGGGTGGTCACGATGCCCCAGTGATGATGTTCGAGAAACGGGCGGGCCTGGGGAAAATCCATTCTGACTCTCCTTTTGATATGTCGCGTTTTGCGTTTTGCGTTTTGCGTTTTGCCTATGCGATGGCTTCGGCGGCGCGTAAATGGGCCACCTCTTCCTGAGAAAATCCCCAATCCCGGAGACCTTCCTCGGTGTGTTGGCCCGGGGCCGCCGGTGCGCTTTGGATGCGCGCCGGGGTGCGGCTGAAGCGCGGGGCGGGAGCCGGCTGTTTGACGCCCTCGATTTCGACGAACGTCTGGCGAACGACGTTGTGGGGATGCCGAGGCGCCTCGTCGAGGTCGAGAACCGGCGCAAAGCAGACGTCCGTGCCTTCCAGGATGTCGCACCACTGCTGGCGGGTCTTGGCGCGGAAGAGTTTCGCCAGACGCTCCTTGAGTTCGGGCCAGCGGTCGCGCTCCATCTGAGGCGGCAGGTCCTCGTCGGACAAGCCGAGGCGGTTCAGCAGGTCGGCGTAGAACTTGGCCTCAATTGCGGCGATGGAAATGTACTTGCCGTCGGCGGTTTCGTAGGCATCGTAGAAGTGGGCGCCACCGTCCAGGAGGTTCTCACCCCGGCGGTTGTCAATCCGGCCGGCGGCGTACATGCCGTAGGTCGAGGCCATCAGCGACGCGGCGCCATCCACCATGGCGGCGTCCACCACCTGGCCCTTGCCCGAGCTACGCGTTTCCAGAAGCGCCGCGACGATGCCCAACGCCAGATACAGCGCCCCACCGCCGAAATCGCCAATCAGATTGAGAGGCGGCGGCGGTGGCTGTCCCGGTCTGCCAATGGCGTGCGCAGCGCCGGTCAGGCTGATGTAGTTGATATCGTGCCCGGCCGCCTGCGCCAGCGGGCCTTCCTGTCCCCACCCGGTCACGCGGCCAAAAACGAGACGCGGGTTGCGCGCCAGGCACGTTTCGGGGCCGAGTCCCAGCCGCTCCATCACGCCGGGCCGAAAGCCTTCGATCAACGCATCCGCCTGATCCAGCAGGCGCCGCACGGCCTCCAGCCCCTGGGGATTCTTGAGATCGACGGCAATCGAGCGGCGGCTGCGTTCCATCACCGCATAACGCGGCGGCACCGGAATGCCCAGGTTGGACGGCTGCAGGCGGTCGATGCGCAGAATCTCTGCGCCCATATCGGCGAGCAGCATCGCGCACATGGGCGCCGGTCCGATGCCACCGAATTCAATGATTTTCACCCCCTTGAGCGGTCCCATTGGTTCTCCTAAATGAGGGTTTCGAAAGGAACAGCAGGCGGCACTACGCACTCAATCAGCTTGCTGTGACGTCTTGGATGCCTTGCCTGATAGCACGGGATATTGCCCGTTGGTGGTGGACTGCACCAAGCGGAAGGAACGGAAAGCCAAGGCCCCGCGGTAAACCGCCGAATACAGCGCAATTTGCAGGGCAATGCCGGCGATCAGCCACAGTTGTTGGTGCGGCGCGGCAATGGCGATCAGCAGCCCCGGCAGGCAGAGGCACCAAGCAGGGCGCTAGTCGATGGGTTGATCAACTGGGGACGACGCGAGGCTTGACCTATCGACTTGGCGAAACTGCGGTGCACGAGCATGTGCAGGTGCAACCCAACTGGCTGCAGTGGACTACGCCTTTGGCGAACGATCTTGCGAAAAATCGAATACATCGTTTCAATCACCGGATAGATAACGATGAGGAGACTAAGAACCTATCCTTAAATAGCATGGTATTTGGTATGTCCTATCCTGTCTTCGTCTTCACGTTCAACCCGGAGCGCATGGAGACTCTATGGCAACCCTACACTCGTGGGAAGTATCGGATTCCTTCTGGGCTAAAGTCGAGCCCCTCATACCACTCCCCAAACGCGACCCGAACAAGACCTACAAGCGCAAACCCGGCGCCGGTAGAAAACCCATAGCGCCACGACGTGTCTTCGAGGCCATCGTCTATGTCTTGCGCACCGGCTGTCAATGGAAAGCCCTGCCCAAGGAAACATATGGCAGCCCCAGTGCCATCCATGCCCATTTTATGCGCTGGACCGAAGCGGGGTTCTTCTTGTCTTTGTGGCGAGCCGGGCTAGCCGAATACGACGACATGGAAGGCATCGCCTGGCGATGGCAAAGCATAGACGGCGCCATGGTCAAAGCCCCACTGGCCCAGCAAAGCGTGGGTCGAAACCCCACCGACAGGGGGAAAAAAAGGTAGCAAGCGTCACTTGTTGGTCGACGGTCGTGGCGCCCCGCTATCGCTCGTCGTAACTGGAGCGAACCGGCATGATGTCAGCCAACTCGAAAGGGTCTTGGAAGCAATCGTCATGGTTCGACCCCAGGGTCTTGAACAGCACTTGTGTGCGGACAAAGGTTACAGTGGTAAAGCGGCCTTAGGGATTATCGTCTCGCATGGCTACGTGCCGTACGTGAAGCAACGGGGTGAAGAGATTCGGGAGAAAAAAGCCAATCCTGGCTATAAGGCCAGGAGATGGATTGTTGAAGTGAGCCATTCATGGTTCAACCGGTTTCGCAAGCTCCTGGTTCGGTTCGAGAAATACCATGCGACCCATGTCGCCCTGCTGCAATTGGCCGCTGCTATCATCACGTACAGGAAGATTATTTCTATTTAAGGATAAGTTCTAAGACAAGCCGACACCTCAGGATTGCGTTCCGGCAGCATGACTGCCAGGCAGGCCAGCCAAAATCCGGATAGATAGGCGCCGCCGTCTCCCAAGAAAAGGTAGCCGAACGGGAAATTAAACATCAAGAATACCAACAAGACGGCCAGGACTATGACCGCGACCAGAAAGAGTTGGGTGTCCCCGACGACCGCGGCAACAACGCCGAAAGCGCCCGTCATGAGAATGACGGAGCCCGATGCCAGGCCGTGGAATCCGTCAATGATGTTGACGGCATTCATCAACCCGGCAATGGCAAAGACCGTAAAGGCGATGGAGATAAACGGGAACACCAGCAGTTCATCAGCAATCGGGAGTTCAAGACGCGTCACGCGGTAACCCGTGAGGAGGCAAAACGACAAGGCGGCTCCGGCAGTCGCCCCCAGGCGCACAACAGGCCAAGTCTTTTTCCAAAGGTCCTCACCGAAACCAACCAGGAATGCTATGGCACCACACAGGCCGAGGAGGCTCAGCAATTGCCGCGTGGGCGGTGGGGTGAATAGGGCGGCCGCCCAGAAGCCGAGCAATAACGCCGCGCCGCCGATGCGTGGGGTGGCTTTCTCATGAAACTTCTGCGGTCCGACCTCCGTATCGAACGTGAAAGAGCCATGCAAGCCCTTGGTCAGCACGATCAGGCCACAGACGGCAAGACTGACGCCGAATCCGATCCATGCCGAGAGAGGGGTGGCAGCAAAAAAGGCATAATGATGAAGTTTCCAATTGAAAAATAACGCTGGGGAGTTGGCGTATTTTCTGAATCGCGAAATTTGGGGGCATCATACGCGGCGAGGGCGCGACGTTCAAGATTCACATGGGAATTTGACAAACCCGAAGAGCAAAAATACAGTTCTCCGTGCTGCCTCCCGACAAGCAGATGACGTATCTCTTCCCTGAACTCCGTCGAGATTATCCATTGACCGACATTTCAATTGGACCGGCCCTCAGACCAGAGCCGCAGGTGATGATCCGGGGGCGCGATATCGTGAAGCGTTTTGGCCACACGACGGCCGTGGACGGCGTAACGTTCGACGTCATGAAGGGTGAGACCTACGGCCTGCTGGGACCGAACGGTGCCGGCAAGACCACGCTGATGCGCCTGCTGAGCGCCCTGTCGCCGCTGAGCAGCGGCGAGCTTGTAGTGGCGGGGCTTGACGTCACGCGCCAGGGCCGGGCGGTGCGCGAGCGGCTCGGCGTGGTGACGCAGCAGGACGGCCTCGATACCGATCTGACGGTACGGCAGAACCTGGAAACGTACGGTTACTTCTCGGGCCTGTCGCGCCGCGAGTCGAGCCGGCGGGCTGCCGAGGTGCTGGCGTTCTTCGGATTGAGCGACCGGGCCAACGACGACATCGATCACTTGTCAGGCGGCATGAAGCGCCGATTGGCGATTGCCCGCGCTTTCATGATGGAACCGGACGTCATCATCCTCGACGAGCCAACCACCGGATTGGACCCGCAGGGCCGTAACCTTGTGTGGGATAAGTTGGCCGCCCTGAAGGCATCGGGCGTCACGATTCTGATGTCCACACACTACATGGAGGAAGCAGCGGCCTTGTGCGACCGCATCGCTATCATGCATCTGGGCCGCATTCTGGATGAGGGCACGCCGGACGAGTTGATCGCGCGGCACGCCAGCAACGAGGTGGCGCAGCTACGCGTAACGACGGATGCGCGGGCTGAGGTCCGGGCCAGGCTGACCGCGGCCGGCTACGCCTGGCGCGAGGCCGGCGCGGTAATTCACGTTGCGGGCCGCAACGGCCAACGGCCGCAGATACCGCCACTGCAAGGCACGCGCGTCATTTATCGACCCGGCAACCTGGAGGACGTGTTTCTGGCGGTGGCGGGCAGAGGGCTCGGAGGCGAATGAGGACACCAGGAACACGCATGATTGTCGGCGTGCGGTGGCGCAGCGTGCAGGCGCTGTGGCTGCGGCATGCCGTGGCGCTCAAGCGCATCTGGAAGGTGGCGACGACCTGGTACCTTGTTGAACCGGCATTCGCATTGGTGGCGGTGGGGTTTGGCATCGGCCGCCTAGTGGAGGAAGTCGAGGACGGCATGCGCTATTCCGTGTTCGTAGCCCCCGGCATCATCATGGCCTCGGCCATGATCCACGCTATATTTGAGTGTTCGTGGGGGGTCTTCTACCGCATCACCGGCGGGTTCTACGAGACCGTGCTGACCGCGCCTGTCACCGTCACCGAGCTCGCCCTGGGGGACGTGGCATGGGCGATGACCCGCGCGCTGTTGACGACGGTTTCGGTGGGCCTAGTGGCCGCCGCGTTCGGCTGGATCACGTCGCCGTGGGCGGTCGGCATGCTGCTGGCGGCCATACTGGTTGGCATGGAGATCGGCGCTATCGGATTGATCTTCGCGGCGCTGTCACCGAACACGCACACGCTTTCCCTGGTATTCACCGTGGTGGCAACGCCACTCTATTTTTTCAGCGGTTCGTTCTTCCCGATCGCCGTGCTGCCCGACGTTCTGGAACCCCTGGCCTGGGTGCTGCCGTTGACGCCAGGCGTGCACATCGCGCAGGGGTTCGCAAGAGGCCAACTGGCGCTGACACACCTGTGGTCAGCGCTGTACATGATGGGTCTCACGGCTGTCATTTTGCCGATTGCGATTCGCCTGCTGAAACGGCGGCTGGTGACGTGAAGGGACATCGCCCGAAGCATCACGCATCCATGGTGATAATGGCGCGCCCGATAATGTCGCCGCGGTTCAGGGTGGCATAGGCTTCGTCTGTCTGGTCGAGGGTGTAGCGGCGCGTGATGGGCTGCGAGACGCTCAACTGGCCGCGCGCCGCCATGGCAATGACTTCCGGCAAGTCGGTGCGCACGCGGCTGCCGTATGAGCCGAGGACCTGGATGCCACGCCGCACCAGCCGGGTGATCTCGATGGCCGCGGTGGTAGTGCCCGGCGCGACGCCGATAATCACCGTGCGGCCGCCGTCGCGGGTCATCATAAAGGCGTTCTGCACGGTTTCCGGACGCCCGAGCACCTCGATGGCGATATCGACCCCCTGGCCGTCAGTAAGCGCCGCCACCCCGGCAACCGGGTCGTCCTGCGCGGCGTTCACCGTGTGCGTGGCGCCGAGGCCGCGCGCTGCTTCCAGCTTGTCGTCCCGGACGTCCACGGCGATGATCTGTCCGGCGCCGAAGGCGCGGGCGACCTGGATGACGTTGGAACCCACACCGCCGGCGCCCACCACCGCCACGGTATCACGCGGCTGCACCTGCGCCTGGTTTTTGACGGCGCCGTACGCCGTCATCATGGCGCAGCCGATAATGCAGGCGTCGGACAACGCTACGCCGGCGGGCGCTGCAAACACACCGGTAGCGGGCACCACGGCGTATTCCGCCAAGCCGCCCATGCTGTACATCGCCAGCTTGGAGCCGTCGGGCCGCCGCAGGCGGCTCTCGCCGTCGTACAGGACGCCCTGCAAGCGATTCATGGCAAAGAAGGTGGTGCACAGTTCGTCGCGGCCGCGTGCGCAGTGGTCGCAGAAACCGCACGGCATGATGAAGGCGCACACCACGGCATCGCCCGGGCGCACGGTGGATACGTCGGGCGCCACTTCTTCCACGGTGCCGGACACCTCATGACCCAACACGCACGGCATCGGAAAGTTGACCTCGCCCTTGACGACGTGCAGGTCGGTGTGACAGACGCCGCAGGCCGCCACCCGCACCAGCACCTCGCCGGCCTTGGGTTGCGGGCGGGGAATGGCCTCGATTTGCAGGTGTCCGCCCACTTCCGAAAGGACGGCAGCTTTCATGTGTGATGTTCCTTCCTGGTTGATGATGGATCGTCTGTCTGCTCCTTACCGCTCGGTCCACTGCAGGTCAGGGGTTCGCTGATGCCAGTCGGTAGCCTGCTCGAATGCTTGGCCGACGCGCAACACCATGGCCTCGTCGCGCGGCTTGCCGTGGATCATGAGGCCGATAGGCAGCCCCTCGCTGGTGAAGCCGCAGGGCACGGTGAGGGCACAGAGTCCGAGCACGTTGGCCACGCGGGTATTGCGCGAATACCGCAGATTGAAGGGCGTGTAGGCGTCCAGCGATGCATCCACCTCGCCCAACGGCGCGGTGGGGATCATCGTGGTTGGAGCGAGAAATACGTCAATGTCCTGCAGGGCGCGGGCGATGTTGGCCTGCAGGGTGGTGCAGGCGTGCAGGGCGCGCAGGTAATCGGCGGCAGAAAAGTCTTTGGCCGGGAGAATGCGGTAGGCGACGACCGGATCGTATTCCTCGAAGTGCTCGCCCATGCGCTGCAAATGGGCGAAGTAGGCTTCGGTGGCACTGATGACGCCGCTCTGATTGGCTTCCTGGGAGGCATCGGCTTCGGGCAACGGGCGGCTATCCACGTGCGCCCCCTGATTGGCAAACACCTCGCCGCAAGCACGCACGGCGCTAGTGATTTCGGGGTCGGTATCCTCCCAGAAGACGTTTTCGACAAAAGCGATGCGCAGGCCGCGCACCCCGTCGTGCAGGCCGGTAAGCACGTCCTGGGGCGGGGCGTCGTGGGTGGTGGAATCGAACGGGTCCGGGCCGCGCATGGCCTGATAGAGAAACGCGGCGTCTTCTACCGAGCGCACCAGGGGGCCAACCGAATCCAACGTCCAACTCAAGGGAAACACGCCGTGCCGGCTGACCTGGCCGACGGTGGTCTTGAGGCCGACGGTACCGCACAGGGCCGCCGGAATGCGCACGGAGCCGCCGGTGTCGGTGCCCAAGGCGGCGGGCACAAGACCGGCCCCCACCGCAACGCCCGAACCGCTGCTGGAGCCGCCGGGGACGTGGTGGGTGGCGTGCCAGGGGTTGTGCGGCGTGCCGTGATCGTGGTTGACACCCGGCGCACCGAGCGCAAACTGCACCGTGTGGGTTTTGCCCAGCAGCACCATGCCGGCCTGGTTGAGACGGCGCACTACGGTGGCGTCGGTGTCGGCGATGGCGTTTTCCAGCAAGGGCGATCCGGCGGTGGTGGGCAGGCCCTGCACGTCGATGATGTCCTTGGCGGCGTATGGAATCCCATGCAGCGGCCCGGTGTCTCGCCCGGCCCGCAGCGCCAACTCGGCAGCCTGGGCGCCTGCGGCGGCGCGTTCGCGCGGCACCAGACGGAAAGCGTGCAGGCGGTCATCGAGCGCCTCGACGCGGTCGAGAAGATGTTCCATCAACTCGACGGGCGATAATTGACCACTGTGAATTTGTTCCGATAACTGACGGATCGTCTGCCAATGCAAGGGTGCTGCTGCCATTTGGGACCTCTCCATTGGGTTGTTCGGGGCCGGGGAGATTCGGGTGCGGGGATCAGGTCGTCGCATTCTATGGAAGCGGCCGGGGTGGGTCAAGGCGACGTGCAGCAGGATAGAGTTCGCCGTCACTGAATTTTGCCAGCAAGGGTTCAAAGCGGTTCCGGCAATTCGCCAATCTGCGGTCTGTGATCGCGCAACAACAAAGCCACTGGAGGTTCAGGATGTCTCTGATGCGTTCAGGGATACTCGCATGGTTGGGAATCAGCATCACCTTGATGGCGTGGACGGAGAGCCAGGCCCGGGCGACGGTGTACGTCGTGAACTATCCGTTGCAGTATTTTGCCGAGCGGATCGGGGCCGAACAGGTGCACGTGGTGTTCCCGGCTCCGGCTGACGAGGATCCGGCCTTCTGGAAACCGGATGTGGAAACGATTGCGGCGTTTCAAGCGGCGGATTTGATCCTCATCAACGGCGCCGCCTATGCCAGGTGGTTGAAAACCGCCTCGTTACCGAAGTCGAAAATGATCGATACGTCCAGGCGTTTCAAAGCGGACTATATCGAGATTCAAGACACGGATACGCACAGCCACGGTCCGACCGGGGAACACTCGCACGCCGGCACGGCGTTTACCACTTGGCTCGACTTTCGCCAAGCTGTGCACCAGGCCCAAGCGGTCACGGAGGGGCTGAGTCGCATGCTCCCGGAGCATAAAGACATTTTTGAGCGGCGTTACGCCGAGCTCGAACAAGACCTGCTGGCTCTGGATGAGCGCCTCGACACGATTGCGGCCCGGCAGCGCACGCAACCCTTGCTTGCCTCCCACCCGGTCTATCAGTACCTGGCCAAACGCTACCGCTTGAATCTTCAAAGCGTCTTGTGGGAGCCCGAGGCGATGCCGGATGACGAGGAGTGGCAGAGGTTGAAGTCCATTCTGCAGGGGCATGCGGCCGCCTGGATGTTATGGGAAGGTGACCCCTTGCCGACCTCCGCAGACAAACTGCAGGCGCTCGGAGTCAAGAGCCTGGTCTTCGATCCGTGTGGGAATACGCCGGAGCAAGGCGATTTTCTGAGCGTCATGCAGCAGAATGTGGCGCGTCTCCAGCAAGCGTTCCAATAGCCGTACGGCGGCGGTTCGCCGCCGGGTCTCTCATTGACGAAGGGCGGTTGTCGCAAGTACCTTAACGCTGTAACTATTGCCATCGTACGCTCAGGGGTTTCGTCCGCTCCCGACAACAAGGAAGGCAGGAAAAAATGTCCACCGAGAAGCCAAGGATGCCCTACGCTTGGCTGTGCCTGATGCTGGTGCTGTTCTCCGTGCCGTTCGCGGCGGCGCACGACTATTGGATTGAGCCCTCGAGTTTTCAGCTCAAGCCGGAGGGCAGGGTATTGTTCTATCTGCGGGTCGGCGAGAATTTCAACGGCGAGCCGGCGACATTTTCCATCGCGCGGGTGAAACGCTTTCACATTGATAGTGCCACCCGTCGGTTCGAGGTGCTGCCGTTGCAGCGCGACCCGGCCGGCATGGCCCGGCTGATGGAGAGCGGCTTGCAGGTGGTGAGCTTTGAGAACATGCCCACCTATCTTGAACTCCCAGCCGAGCGGTTCAACAGATACCTGCGGGCCGAGGGGCTTGAAGCGATATTAGAAGCCCGTCACGAAGCCGGGGCGAGTGACCAACCCGGCAAGGAAGCCTACTCGCGTTGTGCCAAATCGCTTTTATGGGTCGGCGGCGGATCAACCGAGGGCGACTCGTCCCGCCACAACAAGCCGGTCGGCCTGACCCTGGAACTCCTTCCCGAAACGAACCCGTACCACATGAAAGCCCCGGCACCATTGACGGTGCAACTGCTGTACGAGGGCCAGCCCGTGAGCGGCGCGCTAGTCATGGCGCTGAACCAGAGCGCGCCGAACGAGGTGCAGCGAGCCCAAAGCGGCTCGGATGGACGCGCCGAGTTCAATTTGCGCCGCAGCGGCCTGTGGTTGGTGAAGGCGGTGCACATGATTCCTGCTGCGGTGCAAGCCACAGAGGATTGGCGCAGCTATTGGGCGTCTCTAACCTTCGAACTGCCGGCAGGACCATGAGGCACAGTCAGTCGGGGCACGTCGACCGTTCCCGTAGCACCCTCAAGCCATTGGGACATCAACTGTGATCATCAGGTCATGGCCAGTAATCTGCTTGTTGTGTCTGATGCTGAGCCTGTTGGCGCTTGCACGGACAGCGCAGGCCCACTTGACGAAGTACACGGGCGCCGAACACAGCTCCACGGTGGCCGAGATATGGATTGATGGAGAGCGCATCACGCTGCGGCTGGAGATCGGCGACCTGGATCAGGAGACATTTGCCGATTTGCTCGATGACGAAGCCTCCACACAAAATGAGGTTCCTTTGGATCTGATATTGACCGGCGATGATGGTACGCCGCTGGCGGGGGAGGTGAAGGTCATCGAGCGTCGGCCGCGCACGGACCGCTCCACGGCGTCCCAATCGACCGCCGTCCAGATATCGGGCAGCCCCGAGGTGACCTATGTCGAGGTAGTTTATAACCTGGCAGTGCTTCCTGCGACGCTGACGCTGACACCGCCACTGCGAATCGGGAGTGATGAGGCGGCGGCCGAAATCGGCTTTATCGTGTATCACGAAACCATTCCGGTCATCGACTTCCAATACTTGGTGCGCCCGGAGACCCTGCGGTTGGACTGGGACGACCCCTGGTACTCCGCCTTCGAAAACGCCGATCTGAAACGGCATCACAGCGCGCCGCTCATGACGTTTCTCTACGTCGAGCCGTACGAGGTGCGGTTTGAAATTCTCATCCGATTGAAAGCGTTGGCGTCGTGGATGTCACTGGACGTGCCGATTGAGAAGCCGATCGAGCCAGAGCAGCAGGCGCGGCTGCGCGAACAGATCGGCCAATTTCTTTTGCAACAAAGCCAAGTGCGGATCGATGGCGTGAAGTCCCGCCCGCTGCTCGACCGCGTCGAATTTGTCAGGGTCACCCCGCAGGGCATCCAGACACTTGACACGGCTGAGCGGCTGACGTTTCACACCGCATTGGTGGGCGTTATTCTTGCCTACGTCACCCCCGGACCACCGCAAGAGGTGACGGTGGACTGGACGCATTTTGACGACCAGATCACCTCGATTCCGTCCACGGTCATCGACCCTGTCAGTCAATTGCCTTACGACGTGACACCGGCGCAGCCCACGTTGCGTTGGACCAATATGCTGGACGAATACAACTACCAGGTCGCCACCATTGACGCGATTGCCGCACAGGCTGCCAACCGGCTCGAAATTCCTTTGGCAAGCGTCCTGCTTTGCCTCGCCGCGGCACTACTCGCTGGCTTTGGCGGTTTTCTGGCGCTCAACGGTGTCTATCGGATCACCGCGGTTGCCTTGATTTTCGTCGTGGCCGTAGGGGTGGGGTCGTTTGGACGGATTGCGGTTCGCAACCCATTTGCGGCGCCCTATCAGCTACCCGAGGTCGAGTCGTTGTTGATTCTCCAAGGGCTCTTGCAAAACACCTATCGCGCCTTTGATTTTCGCGCCGAAAACGACGTCTACGACAAACTGGCGGTCAGCGCCGCGGGCGATTTAATCACGGACATCTATTTGCAAAGCCGCCAACGCCTGGTGATGGAAGAGCAGGGCGGCGCACGCGCCAAGGTGCAAGACGTTCAGCTCCTGGACGCCGTTCAGGTCGGCCCTCCAGGCAAGCGGCAGCGCCTGACGTTCCAATGCGCCTGGCGTATCACGGGTACGGTGAACCACTGGGGGCACACCCACCAGCGCCGCAATCGATACGACGCCATGATCACCATCCAGCCCATCGAGCAGAACTGGAAAATCGTCGCTCTGGACGTCATCGAAGAACGCCGCCTGCCATGACTGATGCGCAGCCTCCCTTCATCGCCATTGAGCGGTTGACCTTTCAGTACCCGGAGGGCGATTTCTATCTCCACATTCCTGACCTCTGCATCGACGCCGGGACGAAAGCGGCCGTCATTGGACCCAGCGGGTCGGGCAAGACGACCCTCATCAATTTGCTGGCCGGCATTGTGCCGGCCGTCAGCGGCCAGATCAGGGTGCATGGCGCGTCGCTGGATCAGCTCGGCGATGCCGAGCGGCGGCGTTTTCGCATTGCCAACATCGGCTTTGTGTTCCAGGACTTTGCGCTGCTGGATTACCTGACCATTCTCGACAACATCCTGCATCCCTACCGGATCAATCGTGCCCTCAACCTGACGCCGCAGGTGCGCGACTATGCCGTCCACCTGGCGGACATCATGGGCATCGCGGACAAGCTCAAGCGTCACGTCCACCATCTGTCCCAGGGGGAAAAGCAGCGCGCCGCCATTTGCCGGGCTCTGGTGACGCGCCCGCCTTTGCTCCTCGCCGATGAGCCCACCGGCAATCTGGACCCGGCCAACAAGTCGCACATTCTGCAGCACCTCTTTCAATACGTCGATGAGGCCGGGGCGACGCTCGTGGCGGTCACCCACGACCACGGCCTACTCAGCGGCTTCGACCGGGTTGTCGACTTTCAAGCCTTTGATCGCCCGCAGCGAGCATAATCATGCACAGTCTGTACGTGGCGTGGCAGTATCTGCGGTTTCACAAAGTCAAAGCCGCCGTGCTCATCGCTGCGCTCACCTTGATTACCTATCTGCCGCTCGCCGTGCACATCCTGGTGCGCGCCAGCGAGGTGCAAATGCTCGACCGCTCCCAGGCCACGCCGTTGATCCTGGGGCAAAAGGGCAGCGCCCTGGACTTGGTGATGAACACGCTGTATTTCGCCTCAAAGCCGCCCGAAACCATCAGCATGGACGAAGCTGACCGCATTGACGAGACCGGCTTTGCTTTCGCCATTCCCATTTACAACCGGTACACGGCCCGAGGCTTTCCGATTGTCGGCACCACGCTGGACTACATGAGCTTCCGACGGCTTGAGGTCGCCTCCGGGCGCATGCTGGCCGTTCTGGGCGAGTGCGTCTTGGGCGCGGCGGTGGCGGACCAGCTCGGCCTTGGCCCCGGCGACGCACTCATATCCACGCCGGAGAACCCGTTTGACTTGGCCGGTGTGTATCCGCTCAAAATGCAGGTGGTGGGGGTACTCAAGGCCCGTTATACGCCGGATGACCGGGCGGTGTTCGTCGATGTCAGAACCGCCTGGGTCATCGAAGGACTCGGACACGGGCATGAGGACGTGGCGGCGACCCGCGATCCGCAAGTGGTGCTGAGAGAGGAAGACGGCAAGCTCGTCGCCAGCGCCAAAATCGTGCAGTACACCGAAATCACGCAGGAGAATATGGATTCGTTTCACTTTCACGGCGACACGGGCCAGTTCCCGCTCACCTCGGTCATTGCGGTGCCGCACGACGACAAATCCGCCACCCTACTCATGGGCCGCTATCTTCCCGAAACCAGTACGTTCCTGTTGATCAAACCCCTCGGCGTGGTGAAGGCGCTGCTGCAGAACATCTTCAAGATTCAACGGGTGCTCAATATCATTTTCGCCGTGGTCAGCGTTGCCATGCTGCTGACGATCATCCTGATCATCGCGCTCTCCCTGCGCTTGCGTCAGTCCGAAATCGAGACCATGTACAAACTCGGCTGCAGCCGCCTCAAAATGGTGGAACTGGTGGCGGCGGAACTCGGCGTGATTGTCGTGGTAAGTCTGGTGTTAACGGCGGGATTGACGGGTCTGGCGCTGCATTGGCAGACTGCGCTGATGCAGCAATTTCTGTCGTGATCTCACACGTCCATACAGTCTGCTTGAAATATGCCAAAGAATTTTATCCAACGCCCCGAATCGGTCAATCCGGTGATCCGACGCACGGGAAGCCATCCGCCACCGCTTCGCGTATCTATCCTTTACCGCTACCGCCGGGCCGCGTGATGGTTTGTGGAAGATGGCGGGGGAACGGGAATGAATCCGAAATCATGATTATCCAGCAGGCTCCTTGCCCTGACAGAGTCTCACTCCAATTCCCCCCTTACCTCCGCCGTCCCCCTCCAAACGAAAGGGAGCAACCCCTTTTCCCTTCCCCCTACCAGGGGATTATGAGCCGGTAATTACGAACTGACACACTACCACACACACGGCGGGGCTTTGCAGGCTGCCGGTTATCATGTATTCTAGGCGCCGCTTGAACAACAGGGAAACGTGAGGGGTCCGTGGCAACCGTGCGTGTGATGTATTGGAAAGAAGTCCCAGTGCAGGTCCAGGCCGAAGACGACGACGGCCAGGTCTCCAAACCGCTGCACGAGCGCTTTCAGCAGGGCGTCGACGCCATTTCGATGTTCGACGGCAGCAGTGGCAGCGACGACTACCTGATGGCCTGGGAGTGGGGCGGCGAGACGGAAGTGGAAGGCAGCGCGGAAGAGGCTGCCGCAGCGGTAGCGAAGCGTTACAACAACGGTTTCCCCCACGATTTTGCGGCCCGGATACGCGACCTGCACGCAGCCGGCCAGCGCGACCCGCGTCCGGGCACCGCCGACCACTGGATTGAATAGGAGCTTGTGGAGAGCTTGGATATGCCTGAAACCGACACCGCACCGCTAACCATCCCGGAACGCTTGGCGCAGGGTGGTTTCCTTATTTCGGACGGCGCCACCGGGACCTACCTGCAGCAACACGGGCTGGAGCCGGGCGGTTGCCCGGAGGCGTTCAACGCCACGCATCCGGATGTCGTCAAGGGCATGGCGAAGGCGTACTTCGATGCCGGCTCCGACATGGTGCTGACCAACTCTTTCGGCGGCAGCAAGTTCATGCAGAAGAAATACGGTTTCGGCGACCGCGTCCGCGAGTTTGACCGCTTGGCGGCAGAACACGCCCGCAGCCAAACGCCGGCGGGATGCTACGTGATCGGCTCCGTGGGGCCGACCGGTGAGTTCCTGGAGCCGCTTGGCGAGGTCAGCGAGGCAGAAATGTACGACGCCTTCGTCGAGCAGATCACCGCCTTGGATGAGGGTGGGGCCGACGGCGTCGTCATCGAGACCATGACTGCCGTGGAGGAATCTGCCCTGGCCATCAGGGCCGCGCGTGAGCATACCAACCTCACCGTGATTGCCACTATGACGTTCGACAAAGGGCCGCGCGGCTTTTTCACCATGATGGGGGTGTCGCCGGAGCGGGGGGTCAAAGAACTGGAAGGCGCCGGTGCCGACATCGTCGGGGCCAATTGCGGCAACGGTATTGACGTGATGGTCGAGTTGGCACGCGAGTTGCGGGCGGCCACCGACGGCTATCTGCTCATCCATTCCAACGCCGGCATCCCGGCGATCAAGGGCGGCCAGATCGTCTATCCCGAAACCCCGACTTACATGGCCGAACGCTTTGCAGCGCTGGTGCGTGACGTGGGGGTCAACATCGTAGGCGGCTGCTGCGGCACGGCCCCCGATCATATCCGCACGCTCGTTGAGACTCTCAGAAGGAAGACATGATGGCTGAAGCTAAGGCTGCGTCGAAACCGCGCGTTGCCGACGTTCTTGAACAATACGGCAAATGCCTGGAACTCGTCCCGATGGACCCGAATTTCGGCGACATCAGCGTCGGCTTGTACGTCAAGGATGGCGTCTTCACCATCTGGACTTTCAGCCGCAAGCCCGGCGTGGAGGCGCGCATCGAGAAAATCCGCGATCAGTTCGTCGTCCTCGGCGGCATGAAGCCAGTTGAGAGCACCTACAACCAGGCCATACCGTCATGCGGCCAGTTGCACATCAGGCCGGTCAGGTTCTTGCTCAACCAGGCGGTTGGCAAGGCGCCGGATTTCGCGCCGCCGCAGGGCGAGATGTCGATCAAGGACTCGAAATCGCCGCTGCTGCTCAAGATTGCCGGTGAGGAGCAGGACGGCAAGTGGCTGTACGGGGTTTCCGGTGAGGGCGAGGCGCCGAACCCGATGGTGCGGCTGCGCATGGTGGTCGCCGGTTTCATGCGCTACGGCGGGATGAACAAGGTCAGCGACACGCAGGTCATGTTCCCCTGCGGCGCACGCCACGACGAGTTGGCCCGGTTGCTGTTGCCGTATTCCCGTAACATATCCAGCGTTGAGGGCATGATGGCCGCCGAGGCCCTGCGCGGCCAGATGACCACCGGAACTCTTGGCTTTTCGGCCACGTAGTTACTTTTTCCCGCACTCGATTCCCTGCCCAGAGGAGGCGCCGACATGCCATTCCAAGAGACCATGACTCCCCGTGAGCGGGTGATGAACGCCCTGAACGGTAAACCCGTTGACCGCACGCCGGTTTCCAATCCCACCAATGTGGCGACGGTGGAGTTGATGGACATGATGGACGCGCCGTTTCCCGAAGCGTGCCGCGACCCGGAACTGGCGGCTCGCCTGGCGGCCACCGGTTACACGGAGCTGGGCTTCGACTCCATCATGCCGTATTTCACCATCATCCAGGAGTCGTCGGCCCTTGGTTGCGAGATGCAGTGGGAGGAGAAGGACAACTGGCCCACCGTGCGCATGAGCAATCCCGTCTGGAAGGGTCTGGACGACATTCGCGTGCCCGCCGGATTTCTGAACCACCGTGACAACGTCGCCATCACGGGATCACTTCGCATGCTCAAGCAGGAATTCGGCGACGAGGTGGCCATCATCGGCAAGACCATGGGGCCGTGGACGCTGGCCTACCACGTGTTTGGAGTCGAGCATTTTTTGCTGATGACCGTTGACGATCCGGACGCGACCATGCTCTGCCTGCACAAGTTGAAAGAAATATCGGTGCTGTTCGGGGAGGCGCAAATCGAAGCCGGTGCCGACGCGCTGACCTTTCCCGATCACGCCACCGGCGACTTGGTAAGCGGTGAGTATTACGAACGCTTCCTGCTGGAGCTTCACCAGGAAATGGTCGAGCGCCTGAAAGTACCGCTGATCCTGCACATCTGCGGCAACACCCTGGATCGCATGGACTACATCGCCCGCACCGGCATGGCGGCCTTTCACTTCGATTCCAAGAACGACCCGCAGCAGGCGATGGACATCGTCGATGGCCGCATCGCCCTGGTGGGCAACATCAACAATCCCGAAACGCTTTACGCCCGCGGACCCGAGGAGGTGCGCCAGGAGGTCTATCGCTGCCTGGACGCCGGGGTAAACCTGATTGCCCCCGAGTGCGCCATCCCCCTGGCCACCAAGCTGGAAAACCTGCTGGAGATCCCGAAGGCCGTGCGGGATTGGACGCATGAGCACGCTGCCTGAGGACGCCGGGTAGAACGCCAACGTTCCCCCTGATACAATCGCCGCGTCGGTTCCTATACACCCCAAGGTGGGATTTGCGCCAAGGAGCATGAGGCATGCAGATACATAACCAAGGCTTGGAGAAGGAATTCGCCCACGTCGCCAAGCCGGCAGAAATCAATCACATCCAGAGCCTGTTCGAGAAATCGGCCCCCATCATGCACGACATCGCCTACAACCTGATCACCGGTAAGCACAACGAGGTAAACCGGCTGACCAAGCAGGCGCTGGACGATGGGTTCCAAGCCAACACCATCCTGGACGATGGCCTCATTGCCGGGATGGCCATCGTGGGCATCAAATTCCGCGACAACATCATCTTTGTGCCCGAGGTGCTGGTGGCGGCGCGCGCCATGAAGGCCGGCATGACCCATCTGGAGCCAATCCTGTCGGCGTCGGGCATCGAGCCGATGGGCACGATCATCATGGGCACGGTCAAGGGTGACCTGCACGACATCGGCAAGAATCTCTGCATCATGATGCTGCGCGGCTCCGGATTTGTGGTTCACGACCTGGGAGTGGACACCAAACCCGATGAGTTCATCGATGCCGTCATGGAGCACGGCGCCGAAATCCTCGGCATGTCGGCGTTGCTGACCACCACCATGCCGAATATGGGCAAGACGATCGAGGCTTTCGAGGAAGCAGGGCTCCGCGACACGGTGAAAATCATGCTGGGCGGCGCGCCGCTGACGCAGGAATTCGCCGACGACATGGGGGCCGACGCCTACGGCGGCAACGCCATTGCGTGCGTCGATCTCGCCAAGGCATTCATCGCCGAAGGGGCCATGCCGGAAGCTTCATAGACAGCCCCGGTCGGAGAACGCCATGACACAGCAGATAGACAAAGCGCAGTACCGCGCGAGCCTGGCCCGTCTGGAAGCGATCTTCCGGGACATGTCGAACACTGCCAGCGAGGTGTCAACCTGGCGCTGCCCATACAAGAACGCCGAGGACCGCTGCACCGCCGGCTTCGGCTGCCGCAACCAAGACCGCAGCGTCGCAAAAGGCGAACTGTTCATCTGCCTGAGCGATGACAAACTCGACTACCGGAGTGCCTGGGAAACGTAGGCAAAGTCTGAATCACCCCATACCATGAAAATGTCCTGCCCCACTACCCCCAAACCGCCATCCCGGCGCCAGCCGGATTCCAGTGATACCGATCAGGGCTGGATGGCGAAGCCTGTCCCGGCCTTGGTCCAGGGTCAAACCCGGCATGACGTGCAGGCGGACTTAACAGACCTTCCATAGGAAGACGCCTGCATGGCACCCATGTATCACGACTCCCACCGGCTCGATGCCGTTGCCGGCAAGTCCGTTTTCGACTACGCCGACACCTTGAAAGTCCGCGTGCCCACCTCGTGCGGCAGAACCGGTCAGTGCCACGAGTGCATTGTCGAAATCAAACGCGGCATGCCAGCGCTCAATTCCCCGACCCAGGCGGAAAGCTTCCTGCGCCAGCCGTACCGCCTTGCCTGCCAAGCCTTGATCGCCGAGCCCGATGCCGATATCGAATTTGCCGTGTTGCGGCGCCAACCGAAGATTCTGACGCATGGTATCCGGCGCCAAGTGCCGCTGGCGCCGTTGTCCATTCGCAGGGACGACGGCGTGTATTTCGGTGCCGAGCGCCTCGACGACTACCGGGGTCAGATTTGCGGGTTAGCGGTGGACCTCGGCACCACGACGGTCGCGCTGAATCTGGTCGACCTGGAAAGCGGCGACATCCTGTACACAGGCTCGTTCGAAAACCCGCAACGCTTTGGCGGCAGCGATATCATGCACCGCATATCCTACGACGGCGGGCCGTTCCGGGGTGAGCTGCAACAGGCCATTTTGTCCGGCATCAACTTTGAGATAAGGGATATGTGCCGGCGCCTCAAGGTGCGAGCGCGGCGAATATACGAGATGGTCATCGTCGGCAATGCCACCATGCGGGACCTGTTCTTCGGATTCGACGTCCAGCCGATCGGCGAGAAACCCTACAAGTCCGTTACCGAACTGGAAATGCTGGCGGGTCAGCGGGCGACCACCGCGCTGAACGTCAAAGCCAAGGAGTTGGGGCTACGAATTTTTCCACGTGCCAACGTCTACGGCGGACCGCTCATCAGCTCACACGTCGGCGCCGACGTAGCGGCCGATCTGCTCGCCGTGGGTCTGGACCAGGAAGACGACGTTGTTCTGCTGGTGGACGTCGGGACCAATACGGAAGTCGTTGTCGGTAACCGTCACCGTATGATCGCGGCGTCGTGCCCGGCGGGTCCGGCCTTCGAGGGCGGGGAGGTAACGTACGGCATGCCCGGTTACAACGGCGCCGTCGAGTCCGTGACCATCGGCGACGACGGTGTCACCTGCAAGACGATCGGCGGGACGCCGGCTCAGGGTATCTGCGGCTCCGGCCTCGTCGACCTGCTGGCAGAACTGCGGCGCAGCGGCAAAATGAACGAACTCGGCGTTTACGAGAGTGGTGAGCAGGCCTTCGTCTTCGTGCCGGACAGCGGCATGTCGTTGTCGCGCGCCGACATCAGCGCCCTGGCGCAGGCCAAGTCGGCCAACTTCTCGGGTCAGTACATCGCGCTGCGGCGCTACGGGGTGCCGCTGGGCGAGATCCGAAAGCTGTATCTGGCCGGTGGCTTCGCCAACTACATCAACGTCGAGAATGCCATCGACATTGGCTTCATCGCCAACATGCCCACCGAACGCATCGCCAAAGTCGGTAACGCCTCCCTGGAAGGCGCGACCCTTATGCTGAGTAACAGCGACCTGCGGCAACGCATGGAAGCCCTGGCGCCTCAGATCGAACACATCGAGTTGGAAACCACTCCGGATTTCTTCGACATCTTTGTCGAGGGCTGTATGTTCAATCCTATGGGCGAACCACTTGGCCTGTAAAGCCCATTGGGGCCCCAAACTCTTTGGACTGTGGAAATAGTAGCTCGTACTTCGTGTGACTCGTCCGCATATGGGACTCTGTGTTCGCATGCGTTTGGGGAAAGTGCCTGCTACGTGCCGTGCTCGCTGTACCGCGGTCATGGAGGGTTTACTGACATGTACGAAATCATCCTCGAAAACTTCCGATGCTTCCGCGATGAGCAGACTGCTCGCCTAGCGCCCTTGACTCTGCTTGTGGGGGAAAACAGCACTGGCAAAACGTCGTTTCTCGCCATGATTAAAGCTCTTCTAGACATCGCTATCGACTTTCGGAATCCAGATTTTAAGGAAGATCCTTATGATTTGGGAAGCTTCGACGAAATCGCCCATCACCGAGGCACTAAAGGCGGCAGGGCTGACACTTTCAAAGCAGGTTTTAGCGTTATGGAACCGAATCTGGGAGATGACTCCGCGGAGAACATTCCACGCCATTTTAGTGTCACGTTTGGAAAAATGGGAACGACGCCGACCCCGATTAGAAGACAACAAGCAATGGGGGACATCTGGACTGACGAACATTTTGAATCGGGTCAGCCTTTCATCCTTCGTTTTGGGACCTCCAGGGGGAGTTGGGAGAGGAGGAAACTACCTGTCGACGTCAGTGGCACGTTTGATTTCGAGACCGACGTGGGCCGGTCATTTATGATGTATTTTGCCCCAAGGCTATTGTTTTCGGAGGCTCAGCGGGCAGGACTTTCGGAATTCGTACCGCTTTCGGGCTCCCCCCCGCTTAGTTCCGAGGACGAAGAAATGGGCAGAAGGCTCATGTTCTCCGGATTCCGGTCTTTCAGAACGTTGTCTTTCGCAAGCGCGCCTGTCCGCTCGAAACCGCGTCGAACTTATGATCCATCACGTTCCATACCTGACCCGGAAGGCGAATATGTTCCCATGTTTCTTGCCAATATGTTTTTCCAAAACAAGAAGGTGTGGGGGGCTCTCAAAAAACAACTGGAGGAATTCGGAAAGGCGGCGGGTCTCTTTGATGAAATATCCATCCGTCCGCTCGGTAACAGAGAAAGTGAACCCTTCCAACTACAAGTCAGAAGATTCGGAAAGCGTTTGAGAGGACCACAGCGCAACCTCATCGACATGGGATACGGTGTCAGCCAGGTTCTGCCGTTGATAACCGAATTGCTGCGACCAGACGCCCCATCAATGTTCCTGCTACAGCAGCCGGAGGTACATCTTCATCCGAGCGCGCAGGCAGCTCTTGGAACCCTGTTCTGTCAGGTTGCCAGCCCAGACCGCCAGTTGATTGTCGAAACCCATAGCGACCATTTGCTCGACCGGATACGGATGGACGTCCGCGACGGTACGACCGGGTTGAAGCCCGATGACGTATCCATTCTCTTCTTTGAACGTGGCGATCTGGACGTTCGTATTCACTCGCTCCGAATCGACGAAGAAGGAAACATCTTAGGCGCCCCCGATGGCTATCGAAGTTTTTTCCTGGAAGAAACGGCGAGGTCACTATGGAAGAGACAATCTATAAGGACCTGAAGAATGTGCGCGATTGTCGACGCAAACGTCATCCACGAGGTATTCGGCCCCAGTTTACCGCCAGCAGGAGAGCGGTTTTTTGCTTGGCTCAACAAAGGGAGTGGGCGGCTAGTGGTTGGTGGCAAGTTGTTGGAGGAACTCGAAAGGCATTCCGATTTCAGACAGTGGGCAATGCAGGTCCAGCAGGCCGGGAAAATGAGAACAATAGACAAAAACGAAGTTGATAGAAAAACAGAGCAAATCGAGATCGAGTCGACAGCCAAGTCGGACGATCCTCATGTTATCGCCTTGGCCTTCGTTAGTGGAGCGCGGCTATTGTACTCCAACGATAGGGATCTGATGGATGATTTCCGAAATCAGAAATTCATCGATGGTCCGCCGGGCAGGGTTTATTCAACCGACGTGAAAAGGAACCCTAACAAGAATTTCACCTCTACACACAAGAAGCTGCTCCGGAACAAAGACCTTTGCGGTACCGAATAGCAGTAACAATTCCAAGGAGCATTTGAACTGAGGAAAAATCCATGGCTTACAAAGTGCTGGTGACGGATTATGTGTGGCCCTCTGTGGAGCCAGAGAAGGCGGTGCTGGCGCAGATCGGCGCCGAACTCGTGGTGGCGCCGGACGGCAGCGAGGCCACCCTTGCAGAATTTGCGAGGGACGTTGACGGCATTCTGACGTGCTTCGCGCAGGTTACCGAAACCGTCCTGCGGGCGGCGGAGAAATGTGTCGTGGTCGGGCGCTATGGCGTCGGGGTGGACAACATCGCGGTGAACACGGCAACGGAATTGGGCATGGCGGTCACTTACGTGCCGGACTACTGCGTCGAGGAGGTCTCCGACCACGTCATGGGGCTGCTGATGACCTGGAACCGGCGCATTGCGTATTTCGACCGGCTGGTCAAAACCTCCGGCTGGAGCAGCCTGTCTCTGACCATGCCGATCATGAGGCTGCGCGGCAAGAAGCTCGGCATCGTCGGGTTTGGCCGAATCGGCCAGGCGGTGTGCAGGAAAGCATTGGCGTTTGGGCTTGAGGTCCTGGCCTGTGACCCGTTCGTGCCCGCCGAAACAGTGGAGAAACTGGGCGGCAAAATGGTGGATATGCCAACGCTGCTGAAGGAATCGGACTTCGTGACCCTGCACTCACCACTGATCCCCGAGACGCGCAATCTGATCGGGCCCGCGGAACTCGGCCTCATGAAGCCGACCGCTTTCCTGATCAATTGCGCGCGCGGCCCGTTGATCGACGAGGACGCTCTGTACGACGCGCTGAACAACAACCGCATCGGAGGGGCTGGACTTGACGTGCTGGTCGATGCGCACCCGGCGCCGGACCACCCGTTGCTAGGCATGGAGAATGCCATCATTACGCCGCACGTGGCGTTTTTCTCGGAAGAAGCGGTGCTGGAACTGGAGGAACGCGCGGCAGGGGAAGTGGCCGCGGTCTTGCAAGGCAAGATGCCCGAGAATCTGGTGAACAAAGACGTCCTCGCCCACCCCAATCCAAGGCACCAACTGCCCAGAGGCTAGCACCCCTGGGCAGTTGTCATTCAAGGTACGGACGCTCGGACTCGGCAGCTTCCTTACGCGAGATCGTACAACTTGACCACGTTTTCGCAGGTGATCTTGCGCTGCACGCTGGCCGACACGTCGCTGAGGTTGACCTCAAGGTGGTGCCGTGAATCAGGCCAGATGCAATCCGGATGCGGGTAGTCCGCGCCCCAGATGATGTTGTCCTCGCCCACCAGCGGGATGATCGTCGAGATGAACTGGTCCTGCTGGTAAGTGGTGAAGCCATTGCGCCGGAAGTAATCGCTCGGTTTCATCGAGAAGCCCAGCTCGCGGGCGCGGTCTTCATACTCGGTATCCAGGCGATCCAAGACGTACGGTATCCAGGTGACGCCGGACTCGCCGAGGATGAACTTGAGGTTGGGGTACTTCTCGCAGGCCCCGGAAATAATAAGGGACACGAGGACTTCCATACCGTCCAACTGGAACAGCGCCGAGCGCAACAGGCGCCATTCGACCGCGTATTCCTCCTCCATCCCCGGCGTGTCAGGCGCCCGCAGACCCTTGAAGCCAGTGGAGTGGAAGGAGATGGGGAAGTTGCACTCGGCAGCGGCTTCCCATACGTGGTACCAATCGTGATGCCACAGGGGCACGCTCATCCGCTTGACGGGCAAGTCGCCGCCCTTGAGGCCCATCTTGGCGCAACGGCGGATTTCTGCCGCACCTTCCTGCGGATCATTGTTCGGAATAACGGCCAGTGGGAAGACGCGATTCGGGTCGGAGCGTTTGGCGAAATCCGCTACCCAGTCGTTGTACCGCCGGTATGCCCAGGCGCGGCGGTCGCCGTCGGGAATGAGATCATTGACCAACAGGCAGCCGTACACGATTTCGGCATCAACGCCGTCACGGTCGAGGTCTTCGATTCTCAGTTCAGGGGTGGTCGGGCGCGGGCTGGCGCTCCGGTCGTGCCCCCACTCGAAACCGAGGTCCTTCATGGTGTCGATGCGGGCAAACATGCCCTTCTGGTATTTCAGAAAACCGGGTCCGACACCGTTCCACATGCCCTTATCCTGGCCTTCCACAAACCAGTGCAGGCCGTCATCCAGTTCCTCCACCCGCGGAACGAGCAGTCTCCACTTGGCCGGCGCATCGGCCGACCACAAATCGCGTGGACAGTACGTCAAGTCAATATGGTTGTCGCCGGAAATAAGGTTGTACTGCAAAACGCTCTCCTTACGCGTGAGATGTTAATCTGCCCGGTCAGGTTATCGAGACCAGTTCTGAACCGCGCCGCCATGCCCTCGGGAATCGGCTTGAGGTAAAGCAATTCTACACGCTTTGCAATCCACAGGTCTAGCAAGGCAGCGAGCCCCTATGTATATTGGGGCGGCGTGGCAGCGGATTGCAACCGTTCCGGCTCCCGTTAGCAAGTCCTTCACCCACCTTAAACAGCCAACTGATAGTGAGCATACGACATGCGTTTGATCCTGATCGGTCCGCCAGGAGCGGGCAAGGGAACCCAAGCCGAATACCTGGTGGAACGATTTCAGATTCCGCACATTTCGAGCGGCGACATGCTGCGCGCCGCGGTGGTCGCCGGCACGGCGCTGGGCAAGCAGGCGGACGGCTTCATGAAGGCCGGCCAGCTTGTGCCCGACGAATTGGTCATTGCGATGATCGTTGAGCGCACGGCGCAGCCGGATTGTGCGAAAGGTTTCATACTGGACGGCTTTCCACGCACCCGGCTACAGGCCGAGGCGCTGGCGGTCGATTTGCAAAAGGTCGGTGTGACCCTTGACGCCGTGGTGCTGATCGAGGTGCCGGATAGCCGCATTCTGGAGCGCGTCACCGGCCGGCGCATGGACCCTGAGACTGGCGACATCTACCACGTCCAGTTCAGGCCACCGCCAGCCGACATTGCCGATCGCATCGTGCAGCGCAGGGACGACACCGAGGCGGCCTGCGTACCCCGCCTGGAAAAGTACCACGCCGAAACGATACCCATCATTCCGTTCTACAGTCAGCAGGGTCTGCTGAGGCGCATCGACGGCGACACCGCTCCAGAGGTCGTGACGGCCCGCATCGCGGCAACGCTGAATGAACCAACGTCTTAAAGTTTACACGCCTATGTCAGCACCTGCGGATTGATCGGGGAGAGGGGCCGACGCCCCTGAAGGACGGCGGCGATCTCACGCCCGGCCCGCCGACGCGCCTCGGGCATCATGCGCGAGGAGGCGGAAGCCACATGCGCCGACACGATGACGTTGTCCATTTTGAGCAGCGGGTTATCGGTGCTCACAGGCTCTTGTTCGAACACGTCAAGGCCGGCTCCGGCAATCCACCCTTCCTGAAGCGCCTTGATCAGGGCCTTTTCGTCTACCGTCGGACCTCGACCGGTGTTGATGAAAATCGCCGTCGGCTTCATGGCGCGGAAATGCGGCTCCGTGAACATGGCCTGGGTGGTGGGGGACAACGGCACGTGCATAGAAACAAAGTCGGAGGCTTGCAACAACTCTTGCAGACTGCCCGTGACGCCGACCTCGTATTGCTGCATGACGTGCTCGTGAATGAAAGGGTCGAAGGCGATAACTTGCAGGCCGAACGCCTTGGCGCGCTTGGTGATCAAGCGCGGGATATTGCCGAAGGAGACGAAACCGAGGGTCTGTCCCTGCAGGCGCGCGTGCTTGGATAGCTCCTCACGGCCTTCGCCCCAACGGCCCTCACGCACGATACGGTCCTGCGTGATGAGGCGCCGCCAACAACCAAGCAGCAGCGTCATGGCATGGTCGGCGACTTCTTCGATGAACACGTCCGGCACGTTGGTGACGACAATGCCCGCCCGCGTGGCGGCCGGAACGTCCACGTAGTCGAAACCGACGCCTGAACCCGCGATGACCTTACATTTCTGCAGCGCCGCCAGAATTTTCGGCGTCAGGCGCACGCCGCGGCCGATGATGGCGTCCGCGTCCTTGGCTTGCGCGATGAAGGCGTCCTCGTCCGAGGCATCCAAAACGATGATTTCCGCACCGATGGGTTCAAGGGCCTCGCGCTCCATCTCATAATTCGCCCCGCCGAGATCCGCCAAGAACCCCGACATCTTCCCTGTAACGACTTTGAACGTTGCCACCCATACCTCCCCGATTCAGGCTTCGTTTTCTCGTGGCGGGATGCTTACCGCCGGTTGCGTTGGCCGCGGAACATATTGGCCGACAAGTGCCCAGAATAGGTAGGAAGCCGGCATTTTGCAAACGGGCGCAAGCCCAAAAAACCCCATGCTATACTGCGCCGCCTCATGCACCGCAACCTAATCAAAGTCCAAGCACCTCCCCACAGGGCCTATGCAAAAGGAGCAGCAAAATGAGCATCAAGCTGGGCGTGCACGCAGGACCGCAGGACTTGCCCATGGACGACCTGAAGCGCCTGTGGAAACAGGCCGACGAAGCCGGATTTCATTGGATTTCCGTGTGGGATCACTTCTATGCCAACCCGCTCGAGCGTCGGGAAAACACCTGCTTCGAGGCCGTCGCCGCCATGGCAACGTTGGCGGCTGTGACGTCCCGGGCGCGGGTCGGTTGCCTGGTGTTCTGCACGTTGTTTCGCAATCCGGGCCTGTTGGCGAAGGCAGCCATTACGGTCGATCACATCAGCGGCGGGCGCTGCGAGCTGGGCCTGGGCGGGGGTTGGTTCGAGGAAGAATTTCGCGAGTTCGGCTACGGCTTTCCGCCGCTCAAGGAGCGGCTGGACCAGATGGAAGAAGCGGTCCAGATTATCAAGTCGTTGTTCGAAGAGCCGGTGACCAATTTCACGGGGAAATACTATAACGTGCAGGGCGCTGTGTGTGGCCCCAAGCCCGTTAACGGCAAGTTGCCCATCTGGATCGGTGGCCGCGGGCCCAAACGCACGCCGCGCATGGCCGCACAATATGCCGACGGGTTCAACCTGCCTTACGTGTCGCCGGCAGAATTCCGGGAACGGATGGAACAGTTGGAGCTGGCCTGCGACAGGCTTGGACGGGACCCCGCCGGTATTTCACGCAGTGTCAATTTGCATTTCCTCATGGCTGCCGACGAGGCCGGCGCCAGAAGGGCAGGGGAAAGGCTGGAAAAAATGACCCCCGACCGCCGTCAGGGCGCACTTACCGGCACGGCGCAGGAAGTCATTGATCGTATCGGAGAGTATATGGATGCGGGCGCTGAGGGATTGAACATCGCCTTCCGTGCGCCCATTGATTGGGAGGCGTTTGAGGCTTACATCGAGAATGTCTTACCGGTCTTTCATCGCCCTGCGTAAATCCAACCGCCGGGGCTGGCGCGAGCCGTTCCTGCCAACCCCGGACGGAAGAGGATGGCGTCATTCAAGGCCGCTACAGGCCCTTGAGTACCGCCAGAAGTTCATCGTTGGGAACGAGTTCCAGAGGCGGCGTGATCTTGTTGTAACGCACCACGCCTTCCTTGTCGATGATCATGAAAGCCCGCTGGTTACGCCGGTAAATGACCGGCCCGAAGCCCTCCTGTTCCAGCAGGGCAGGGTCATCGAAAAGGGTGCCATAGACCTTCGACATGCCGCGGAACATGTCGCTAAGGAGCGGATAGGTGAGACCGAGCTTTTCGGCCCATGCTTTGTTGGCATCGTTGAAATCGACGCTGATACCCAGTACCTGGGCATTGGCGGCCTCGAACTTGGGCAAGTCAAGTTGGAAGGCCAGCGCTTCCTGCGTTCAAACGCCGGTGAAGGCGCCCACGTAGAAGAATATGACCACGTGCTTCTTGCCGATAAAGTCGGATAGCTTCACCTCATCGGCGGTAGTCGCGGCCAGGGCGAAGTCGGGCGCCTTGTCCCCGACCTGGAGGGCCGAGGCAGAGCTAAGGCCGCCACAGACCAGCACCGCCGCCAACAGCAGGGCGGCTACAAACCGCCCGGGTCGTTGGATTGCCTGCATAAGAATCTCCTTGTATGACGTTAGCTACGCGGCTGGGCCGCCAGGTCGGCAAGGTACTGCCGGAATGGGCCGCCGTCTAAATCGAAAGGTCCGGAGGCACTGGCAACGACGACGCCCTGGCGGTTGATCACAAGCGTATAGGGAACGCTCCGGGCGCCGAGCGCACGGGCCACCGTCATCTTCTGATCGACCGGCGTGGGAAAGGTGTACTCGTGTCTGGCCAGGTAGGACTGCACCGTCGGGACACCGCCGCCATCAAGGGAGATGGCAACCACGGCGACATCTTCATTCGGGAAGGCTTCGTGTACCCTCTGCACGGAGGGCATCTCGCTGCGACAGATCCCTCACCAAGTGGCCCAGAACCGTACGACCACGACCTTGCCTTGCAGGTCGGCGGCACGAACGATGTTGCCACCGGGATCGGGTAGCTCGAAGGCGGGAAGGGTTGCGGGTTGACTCGGAGCCTGCATACCCTGGGGAAGGGCCAGCCCTTCTGCCGCATCCGCGTGCATGGGATGCAGCGCCAAAAGGGTTGCCGAAAGCAGACCGAGCCATACCCAGGCACGCCCTGCTCGTTTGCGTTTGGACATTGTTCTACCTCCTTTGCGGACATTCGGTGTTGCGGTCATGAAGCGCTTCGGCTTCCAAGCCCAGTGGGGGCTTGCAAACGACACCATTGTAACAGAGTGTCAGCCTTACGGCTTCCCCGAAAGACGGCTTACTCGATTGCATGCGGCGCCGCCACTTGCTCCATCAGGTCATTGTTCCATTGGCCATCCACTGAAATATGACCCACTGCGCCAAGCAGAACGGCTTCGATCAGGTTGTGGTTGACGTAGGCATAAATGCCAGGCTGACGGAAGGTGTACAGCGCGGCAGCGGCCTCGCCGCCAAACACGGGCCAGGTCTCCCGATTCGTGTCCGGCGCGTCACTGAATGAGCCGCCATGCCATACCAGATCACCGTGCCCGCCGATAATGTGAACCCGCGAATCACGATTGGCCTGAGAATGGATAAACAGCACGCTCTCGCCTACGGACGCCTTCATGGCATGGTCGCCGGTGAGCCCGCCGACTTTACCGTTGAAGGTGATATGGGTGGGAAGAAGTGTTTTCATGGATTCTATCGTGTCGTTCAACGCCGCCATCGGGTTGGCGTAACGCTTGAAATTACCCTCCCCGTCTCTGGGAATGTAGAAATCCTGCTCGCCGATATAATAAGCGCGGTCATAGCGCACCGACTCACCTTCGGCGTTTGTCAGACCGTCCCGCGGCAATACCATAACAGCCCCGTTCATCCCCGCCACAACGTGATAGGGAATCATCGCGCCACCGGGCGCGCAGTGGTAGATGAACGTCCCGGCCTTGGTCGCTTTCCAACGCAATTTCACCTGCTGTCCAGGCCCGACAAGCGTGAGCGCCCCACCCCCCATCGCGCCGGTCGAGGCGTGGAAATCGATGTTATGGGGCATCGTATTGGATTTGGGGTTGCGGAGCGTCAATTCGACGTAATCGCCCTCGTGGACGACGATGATCGGCCCCGGATTCGTGCCATTGAAGGTCATGGCCTGGACAAAAACCCCTGGCGCAATCTCCATCTCTTTTTCGACGACGTCCAGCGTAACCTCGACAATTTTCGCTCCCCCCTTGGCAACCTGGTCGTGCTGCGGTAGAAACGGCGGCGCGACGAGTTCCTGCATGACCCGTGGAAGACCTTCGACTTCGGCCTGTTGGCCGACCTCAAATCCAGGTAAACCGCCCTGTGCGAACGCTGAGGCGGAAACGCTCAACAGGATGGTGACAGCGGCGGCGATCAGGGTTCTTACGGGATGATGTCTCAGTGAATGTTGCATGTGAGCCTCCCTGTAGAGATTCAAATGCCTTATAGACGTCCAGAGAACGTTATGGCCCAGGCACATGGGGTTTGGATCGCCACCTGAACGGGCTCCGATTGCGGACAATCCGGAACGGCTGGCATCTCTATTGCGGCGTACACTCGTTAAACCTCTGGAGAAAATGCCCTAGCTAGATACGAGCACCACCATCACGGCGACAGCGTACCACGCGCCAACAAGTTGGCACAACAACGCGACGAGGTTCCGTGCCGTTGGGCTATAACAGAATTAGCCGCGCAGAAAGTCCAGCAGGCCAGCGGCGGATTCGTGGGAAAAACGAAGGCAGGCCACAAAGACGGCGACGACGGCGAAACCCAGCAGAACCGTGATGTCTACAGCTACCGGGAAGTCGGGACCGAGGGGTGGGGCAAGGCCGCTGACGAGGGCGTGCTTGAGCAGGTCAACCCCGTAGGTGAACGGATTGATGGCGGCGACAATTTTTAAAATGTCCGGCAACTGCTGCACCGGATACAGGGCGCCGCTCAGGAAAAACACGGGAAAGATGACGAAGTTCATGATGACCGCGAAGTTGTCCAGGGTGGAACTCCACACCGCGATCAGCATGCCCATGCTGGCGCAGGCCAGGGCCGTGGCAAACAGGCCGAGCACCAGCAGCGGCAGCGACACGCCGCCCCCAATGTATCCCATCAGGGCCAGCAGAACGGCGAAGGCGCCAGCCTGCACGACGGCTACGACCATGCCACTGATCGTCTTGGCAATGACCACCCAGTAGTGGGGCAGGGGGGAAATGATCAGCAGGCGCATGATGCCGAATTCTTTGTCGTATACCACGGACAGCGAAACCAGCATCGCCGCAAACAGCATCACCATGCCGAGCAGCCCAGGCGACAGGAAGCGCTGATAGCCACCGGACGCCTCGTCGCCCAACAGGGTGCCGAACCCCGCGCCGATGACCAGCAGCCAGATGAGCGGCCGTACCAGGGCGCTCACCAGACGGCCGCGCTGGCGCACCATGCGCATTATTTCGCGTTCGATCAAAGCCCACACCGGTCGCCACATCATAGGTCCAGTCCCACGCTCAGGGCCGGATCGTTTACCCAAAGGAACACGTCGTTGAGGTTGGGCCGACGCCAGCGCACGGCCTGCACGCCGTCGTTCAGCTCCGCCTGCAGTTCAACAAACGAAAACTGTTCGTCAAGGACGCGAAAACTCGCGGTCCCGCCTTCCCTGAGACAGGGGCCGAGCCGTGGTGACAGCAGCGCAGCGACCATATCAAGGTCGGTACCGTCAATTTCCAATACGTAATGACCGAATTGACGGACCAGGGTTTCGGGCGGGCCGGCGCCGATGATCCTGCCCGAGGCCAGGAAGGCGACCTGGTCACAGGTTTCAGCCTCTTCGAGGTAGTGCGTGGTGAGAAAAACGGTCATGACTTCCTCGCGGCGCAACTGTTCGATAAAGCGCCAGATACCGCGCCGGCTGGGAACGTCCAGCCCCAGCGTGGGCTCGTCAAGAAACAAGACACGAGGGCGGTGCAGCACGCCGCGGGCAATATCGAGCGCCCGCCGCATACCGCCGGAGAGGGTCGCGACCTTCATGTGGCGCCGTTCGCGCAGGTTGAACAGTTCAAGCAGCTCGTCGCTGCGCTGGCGAATGGTGGCACGGGACAGATTGCGTAGCATGCCGGCAAAACGCAGGTTTTCGTCAACCGTCAGCGTGCGGTCCAGCGCCGACTCCTGAAAGACCAGGCCAACCTCTCGGCGCACCGCGACGCTCTCCCTGAGGACGTCGTGCCCAGCCACACTCGCCTGTCCCGCCGTGGGACGCGCCAAGGTCGTCAACATGTGAATGGTCGTGGTTTTGCCGGACCCGTTGGGGCCAAGCAAGCCGAAGAATTGGCCCGCGGGTATGGCAAGCTGCAGGCAATTAACTGCTTGCAGCCCGCCGTATACCTTGCTCAGATTGTTCGTCTGGATGGCGAATGGGACGTTGGACTGCGACAAGGCGTCGACCTGCATGCGAGTTAGGTGCCGTCGCGGGGTCTGGCGGCCGCTAGGCGCCAGCTTCGACAAACTGCCGCGAATTCTTGTTGCTGCGGAACATGGGGAGTTGATCGGCAGCCGGAACGACCTGGTCCTCGTCGATGGCCTTGAGCACGATGTCGTGTTGCGGCGACAGGCTGCAAACCGGGTCTGCATTGGCCGCATCGCCCGTCAGCATGTAGGCCTGGCAGCGGCAACCGCCAAAGTCCTTGGTGCGCTCCGGGCAGGTGCGGCAGGGCTCCTTCATCCAGTCCTCGCCCCGAAAGGCATTGAAGGCCGGGGATTCGTGCCAGATCCAATGCAGGCTCGCATCGCGCACGTTGGGGAAATCCAGGCCCGGCAATTGATGGGCCGCGTGGCAGGGCAGGGCAGTGCCGTCGGGCGCCACGTTCAAGAACACGGAACCCCAACCGGCCATGCACGGTTTGGGACGGTCCTCGAAGTAATCGGGCACGACGTAGTAGACCTTCATGCGCCCCTTGAAGCGTTCCTGGTAGTCGTGGGCGATGGCTTCGGCGCGCTCCACCTGATCGCGGGTCGGCAACAGTTGAGAACGGTTGACCTTCGCCCAGCCGTAATACTGGGTGTTGGCCAACTCGATGTAATCAGCCTCCAACTCCTCGGCCAGTTGCAGGATTTGCTCGGTCTGATCGATATTCTGCCGATGTAACACAACGTTCATCACCATCGGGTAATCGTAGTGCTTGATCAGTCGAGCCATGGCCAGCTTGCGTTCAAAAGTCTTGGCGCCGCCGATGTAGTCGTTCACTTCCGGTGTATTGGCCTGGAAGCTCAACTGGATGTGGTCCAGTCCGGCTTCCTTCAGGGCCGCGATACGGGGCTCGTCCATGCCGATGCCGGAGGTGATCAGGTTGGAATAATAGCCCAGCCGTCTGGCTTCGCGCGCCAAGTCAACGAGGTCCTTGCGAACCAGAGGCTCACCGCCCGAGAAGCCGAGCTGCGTGGCGCCCATGGCGCGGCCTTCCTGAAGCACCCGTATCCATTCCTCGGTGGTCAACTCGTTCTGATACTTGGCGTAGTCTATGGGGTTGGAGCAATAAAGGCATTGCAGCGGGCAGCGGTAGGTCAATTCCGCCAGCAGCCACAGGGGGTTAGTCTGCCCGTTCGATGCAGATCCAGCCGTTGTCATAAGCGTCCTCCAGAAACTCGCGCACGTCCGCGGCGATGTCGTCTTGTGGAAATGCCTGTTGCAGTTCCTCGACCACTTGAGTGACGGATTTGGCCTCCTGGCAACGGGTCAGGATTTCTGCGGCCGGTCCGTTGAGGGTCACCATGCCCTCGGGATACAATAACACGTGGGCCTGCTGCGCCTCTTCCCACTGCAGGCGAAAGTGGCGCGTGATACTGATGATGTCGTCCGCTTTCAGGGCCGCTGGTTCTGCCATTTTGGCCTCCTTCCCATTGCCGCGCCTCAACGTTCGACCAGGGCGTATTTCTTGTGCGGCGGCAGGGTTTCTTGGGAAATATAAGCCATGTACATGGCGTCCAGCATCGTCCACAACACGTCGAGCTTGAATTCCAGAATATCCAGGGCGCGCTCCTGCTGCGCGCGGGTCTTGAAATAATCCAGGGTAATACGGAGGCCGTGCTGCACGTCCCGGCGCGCCTCGCTCAAGCGCATGCGGAAATAGTCCAGCCCCTCCGGGCCGATCCATGGATAATGCTTGGGAAACGACTCGATGCGCGAAGCGTGCGCGTCCGGAGCGAAAAGCTCCGTAAGGGACGAGCACACCGCCTCCTGCCAAGGGCGCGAACGGGCAAAGTTGCGGTAGGCGTCAACCGCGAAGCGCACGCCTGGCAGGACGTGCTCCTCACTAAGGACTTCCTCGCGCGTCAAGCCACAAGCGACGCCCAGCCGCAGCCACGCTTCGATGCCCCCCGCGTCGCCTTCCGTGCCGTCCTGATCGAGCATGCGCAGAATCCACTCACGCCGCACCTCCCGGTCCGGGCAATTGGCCATGACCGCGGCGTCTTTCAACGGGATATTCTTTTGATAATAAAACCGGTTGGCCACCCAGCCCTGCATCTGCGAACGAGTCAGCTTGCCCTCGGTCATCATGACCTGGAAGGGATGGTAGACATGGTACGAGGTTCCCTTCTCCTTCAGCTTCTCGTGAAATTCCTCACGACTCCAGGGGGCCAATTCGGAAGCACACATACCGGAACTCCTTCGTTTCGTGGCACGTTTACAGGGTAATGTCCATCCCATCGCAGGCAACTTCAACGCCCGCCTTGTCGACAATGGCGCGCTCCGGGGACTCCTCGTCAAGTATCGGATTCGAATTGTTGATGTGAATCAGAATTTTGCGCGGGCGCTGCAACGAAGCGAGGACACTCAACATGCCGTCGTCGCCCGATTGCGGCAGGTGCCCCATGTCACTGGCGAGTTTTTTGCCCAAGCCGGCAACCACCATTTCGTCGTCGCGCCAGAAGGTTCCGTCCACCATCAGGCAATCCGCTTCCTCCATATAGGGAAGGATATGTGGCTCGATCTTGCCCAGGCCGGGCGCGTAGTAGAGCATTTTGCCGCTGCGCAGGTCTTCCACACGCACGCTGATGTTGTCGCCAATATGCGGGTCGTGGCGATGCGGAGAATAGGGCGGCGCTTTGCTGCTCAGGGGCACTGCGGTAAAGCGTAGGTCCTCGACGCCATCGATCGTGAAGTGGGCGCCGGCTTCCAATGGCACCGAGTGCCAGTTGACGCCGCAGTAATGGCCCAACACGTTGAAAAGTGGGTGTCCGGTGGTGAGGTCCTGGTGCACCATGTCGGTGCAGTAGATGTCGAGCGGCTGGCCTTCGCGCAACACCAGCAGCCCGGTCGTATGGTCGATCTGGCTGTCGATGAGGACGATGCCGACGATACCCGTGTCGCGCAGGGCTCGGGCTGGCTGCATGGCCGGGAAAGCCTCCAACTGGGTGCGGATGTCAGGGGAGGCGTTGAAGAGCACCCAACTGACGCCGCCGCTGCTGACGGCGATGGAGGACTGCGTACGGGCCGTGGCTTTGATATTCCCCTGGCGCAACCGGCTGCAATTCGAGCAGTTGCAGTTCCATTGCGGGAATCCGCCGCCAGCGGCCGATCCAAGGACGTGTATCCGCATCATTCCTCCGTAAACCAATCGTGATGTGTATGGGCGCATGCCATTGCAGGAGCCGGGTGCCGGGCCGCGCAAATACTAACGGCGGCTCAAAATCGTGTCAACAGGCCGCCGTACCGGCTTATTGCACGGAAGAAGGCATTCAATCGCCTTCATGCATGCGGCGCCACAGAATCGCCGCCAGACGAGGCACGACGTCCCTCATGTTGCCTCTGAATTGCAGGGTCTCGGCATGCCGAATCGTTGCGGTCGGGACGTCGACAAGCTGCGCGGACACAAACCAGATGAGGGCGCTGACCTTCGTGACCCGTCCCCAAACGACACGCTGCACCCCTAGGGCCTTGCCAATGTCCAGGGCACAGTCAGTGTCAGCGCAGGGCGAATCGGAAACCACCCCACGGCTATCGACAAGCGCATAGTGTTCACTCTGAGAAGCCAGACGGCGCAGGCTTTGGCTGGCCAATTGGGCGGGCAAACGGTCGTAGGTGGTGTCGTCCGGGTTGGCAATGTCGAGGTTGAGCGAGAATTCCAGCACTGCGAACGTGACCGGCGTCCCAGGGCTGTCTGCCCAGACACACAGGGTCAAACAGACTTGAACGAGGAACCCCGCGGCTATCATGAGCGGTTTGAAGGCAGGAATCATGCCCGTCATTGCTCGTCGGGCCTGCCGGGTTTCAAACGTCCGGTGCTGCGCTCCATCACGTATTTGTAGATGTCTTCCATTTGCGATGCGTCGAGCAACACGTTCCACGCCTGCATGGCTTTTTCGGGTCTGCCCTCGCGAATGACCTTGATGAACTCGTCGTACGGCAGAACCTTGATGGATTCCCGCAAATTGGGCGCGATCTGGCTTCCGACGGCGTCCATGCCGTGACAGCGGAAACAGTAGACGTGAAACCAGCGCCAACCGTTCATCACGACCTCCGACACCTGCGCAGCGTCCTGGGCCTCGCCTTCCGGAATGCCCTGAAAGGCACCCAACAAAATGAACAGAACCATTGACAGGATGACAGGGAAGAGGAAACGGCGGTATGAGACATGGTTCCGCCTACAAATCGAGGATCGCTGCAGCATGTTCACTCCCTGTCTTCACGTTCTCGAGATGCTACCCGTCATTGGCGCCGCGCCTGGGCATCCAGCGGTACATCGTAGCGTTGCAAAATACGCCTGACCTCGACGCTCTTGGCGTTGAGCACGGTTTCCAGGACGGCGTGAAGCTGCTCGTCGGTCTTTCTGACTCCCATCGACATGGCGAACACCTCGGGCTCGCCTTCATCTCTCCCCTGCAATCGCGGGACTTCAATGGGCACCAGCTTCAGCGTCTCGGACTGCTGTCCGACAAAGTACCCGGCTGCTGGCCCCCATACGATGGCCACGTCAATGCGCCCGGCGGCGACCCCTTCGATAATTTTACCCGGGTAGTTCGTCCGGCCGTCATAGAACGTGCTGTAACCGATGACGTTCCCAACAATGCCGCGGCGGCCGAGTACAAAGTCAATCGGAGAGTTTCGGTAAACCCCAATACGAAGCTGCTTCAGGAGGGAGTCATCGAGGGAAACGATCTGCCGGCCGTCCTGGCGCCGGGATACAATGACGTAAGGCGACGAATAATAAGCACTCGTTGTCAGCACCAGCGGGTGCCCAGTCGGCATGCCGATAACAACGTCGCAACGCCTGGCGTTCAGTGTGCCACGCAGGAAGCCGCGCCGTTGCGGCCACCAGGTGTAACTCAGCGGAATGCCCAGCTCCTGCGCCGCCAAGGCAGCGATGCGGTTTTCGTAGCCTTCCTCTTGCCGATTCGAAAACGGCAGGTTATCCGGGTCTGCACAGACGCGCAGAACCTCTAGCTCCGCACTCTGTGCGCCGACAACGGCCGCACCGGTCATCACCCCAAGCACTATCAGCCACAGAAGCTTTCGCCGATGCATGAAGACTCCTGCCCGTGCTATCCGCCAAGGTCTTTGGCCGCCCGGCGACAGAGGGCTGCCATCACGACATCCCCCTGCCGCCGTCGGACGGCGGCCTACAGCCGATTAAAGTCCGAAGACATACAACATGGCTCCCTTGGTACTGTGCATCCCCGCATCGCCAAAGGCGCCGAGAGCGCCCAGCCCTGCGGTGGGATCCTCGGGGCCGATGTCCAGGGCCACGGCGACGCCAGCCCAGCCGCCAACGCCCGAAATGACGGCTACGTATTGCTTGCCGTCGGGCGCCAGATAGGTCATCGGATTGGCGATAATGCCGGAGCCCGTCTTGAACCGCCACAACAGCCTGCCGGTCTTGGCGTGCACCGCTTTCAGCCAACCTTCCATGGTGCCGTAGAAGACAACGTCACCGGCCGTCACCAGCGCGCCGCCGTATGCAGCCAGGTTTTCCTTGATGCCCCACTTCTTCTCACCGGTGGTGGCATCCCAGGCGATGAACTCGCCGCGGTTACCGCCCGGTCCGGGATACATGCGCACGATCGCGCCGACGTACCACTGCCCGGCCTGGTACTTCACCGGCACGCCCTCGTAATCCATACAGATGTTGTTGGTGGGAACGTAGAACAGGCCGGTCTTCGGCGAGAAGGCAGCGGGTTGCTGGTCCTTGGTGCCGATGGCCGCCGGACAGATGTCCTTGCTGTTGCGGCCCGCCTGGGTGCCTTTTTCGGCTACCCGAACGGGCACGCCGGTTTCCAGGTCAACGCCGGTCGCCCAGTTGACAGCGCCGAACTTCTCGGCCACGAGCACCTCGCCGGTCGCCCGGTCAATCGTGTACCCGAAGCCGTTGCGATCAAAGTGCACCAGCACCTTGCGCGTCTGCCCGTTCATGGGCAGGTCGGCCAGGATGTTCTCGTTGACGCCGTCGTAATCCCACTCGTCGTGCGGCGTCATCTGGTAGGCCCAACGCGCCATGCCGGTGTCCGGATTACGCGCGAAGACGGTCATCGACCATTTGTTGTCGCCGGGGCGCTGGGTGGGATTCCACGCCCCCGGGTTGCCGGTGCTGTAGTACAACAGGTCGAGCTCGGGATCGTAGGTGTACCAGCCCCAGGTGGTACCGCCACCGCGGGTCCACTCATCACCCTTCCAGGTGTTGACGCCGAGGTCGGCACCCTGATGACTGGCGTAGGGCGAGCTGAAATCATCGCCGATCAGCACGTCCGCATCCGGCCCGGCGCTGTAGGCGCGCCAGACCTGCTCACCGGTGTTGATGTTGTTTGCGGTTACAAAGCCACGCACACCGAACTCACCGCCGCTGATACCGGTGATGACCTTATCCTTGATAACCAGCGGCGCGGCGGTAATGGTCATGCCCTGAGCCGGGTCGCCCTGCGTGACCTTCCAGATTTCTCTGCCAGTCGCGGCGTCCAAGGCAACGACGTTGGTGTCCAATTGCGCCAGGAAGATCTTCCCCTCGGCATAGGCCAAGCCGCGGTACACCGTATCGCAACACGCTACCGCGGGCACGTTGGGGTTCTGGTTGGGCTTATAGGCCCATTTGATGGGCGCGCCGTCCCGGGTCAAGTCCAGCGCGTAGACGTTGTTGGGAAACCCGGTGTGCACGTACATCGTCGTGCCGACCACCAGCGGGGCGCCTTCCTGCCCACGCAGCACGCCAAGCGAAAACGTCCACGAGGCTTTCAGGTTCTTGACGTTACGACTGGTGATCTGGTTGAGAGTGCTGTAGCGGTTAGCGGAATAGTTTTTGCCGGGTAAGGTCCACTGCCCGGCGTCATCCTGCAGAGCCAGAAGTTCGTCGTTTGCCTGCGCCCCAAAGGGCACAACCAACATCAATGCAACAGCGATCCATAGCGAGCGCCTGATCATGGAACCCCTCCTTTATCAGTTGCCATTGGATTGTGAAAAGCTGTCATACCAAGGCTTGCGTTGGTAACACCCTTTAGATTGGCGAGTCAAGAAAAATACGGTGCCGGCTTCGATGGCGGGAAAAACGTGCCGGCACGTGCAGGGGGCGGGAGGCCGGTTACGGCTTCGACTTGACAGTAATGGTTCCAATCATCGGCGGATGCAAACCGCACACGTAGGGCAACTCGCCCGGCTTGTCGAACCGAATCAGCGAACTGCTCCTCGGCATCAGCGTGCCGGTGTTGAACGTCCGCGTTCTGGCAACGGCGCTGTGCTCGATCTCGTGAATGTTGACGAACCGCACGCAGTCGCCCGCCTCCAGGACCAAATCCTTCGGCGTAAATATGTGCGTCACGATAACCTCGTGCACCTTGCCGCATTCCTGGGCATCAACCATTGACGACAAACCGAACAGACCATAGCCCATGAACAGCACCAGCGCGACATATCCTGCATTCCAGCGAGCGATGGTGGTGCCCAAGCGTACCATGAACCGTAACTCCTTCGTATGTGGATGGACTTAGTGATCGTGATCCCAAGGATCGTGCTTCACCTGCGGCGGCAACCAGACGGTTTCGTAGTCGCGCTGCAATTCCTTCTCGCGCGCCATTTCCTCGGTGTGGCTCATCTTGGCGTACTTCGCCTCGGTTGGGCTGGAGTAGTTGCGCGTGTTCAGATTTGCCGCCGACATGACGCGCCGCACGGAGCCGGAACACTTCTGACACGTCTGCAAAGGCTCGTCGTTCATCCCTTGCAACACTTGATAGATGACCAAGCACGGACTGCATTCGTATTCATAGACAGGCATATCCGGACTCCTGCCGAAAGGCCAAAGCAAAGGCCAGGGATGCGTGTTCCAACATCCCTGGCCCGGTTTGTCCTACGCGGCTACGATCCTGGACGGTTCGGCCGGAGGCGTGTTAGAAGCGGTCTCGAGCCCCCACAAGCGCGCGGCGTTGGTGCCCAACACCTTGGCCTTGAGCTCATCCGTCAACTGCGGGTAACCGTACCCTTCGACCAACTCATCGGGGATACGGAAGCGCCGGAAGGCCTCGATCTGCCACTGCGGGTTGCCCCACAGCACGGAGTCGGTGCCCCACAGCACGGCATCAGAACCGAGGTCGCGCAGCAGGGTTCCGAGCACGTGAGCGCAGTCCAGCGGACGGCTGGTGACGGTCGCCGCGAACGTCGATCCCAGTTCGCAGAACAGATTGTTGCGCTGCGGCTTGAAAGACTTCAGCGCGGCCAACTCGCCGTGATAGGGCCACGCGGAGTGGAACGCGATCCAGTTCATGTCCGTGAAATCATCGGCGACGGCATCGAAATCCTCGGCGTGGGCGTAGCGCGCCATGAATTGCCCGAAGGGGATACCCTTGTGGCAGCCGATGTTTTTGATCCCGAGTTCACGGCACTTTTCCCAGATCGGATAGGCCAGCTTCACATCGTCGAACCACCAGCCGCGTTGCGGGGTGGAATCAAACGTGTAGAGCTTGAGGCCGGAGATCTGGTAGTCCTCGACGAACATCTGCAGCCGGTCGAGGGTGAATTCCAGTCCCTGGTTGGGCGTCAGGCCGCCGCCCATCATGATGGTGCGGTTGGGCCAGCGGTTGCGAACCTCTACCTGTTCCTCGATGGGGATCATATCCTGGCCGCCGTAGTCCTCGCGGAAGCCGAACGGGTTGAAGATGCCAACCGTGGTGTCGCTCTCTTCAAGGATGAGCTTGCCGTAATTCTCCACGGTCATGTCCTGGATGCCCTTCTCCAGGCCCATGGCCTTGCCCAGCCCGTCCAGGAGATTGACGAACCACATACCCTTTTCGGAGGTGTTCACGCCGGCCACAAAGCCGTCCCGGCGCCAGCAGATGTGCGTGTGCTGGTCGACGACGTAGTTGAGGTGGGATTTCAGCAGCGCGTTCTTCTCGTGCGCCGCCGCTTGTTCCACGGCCTCGGCCTCGGAAACGTCAAAGAAGCGCATGCCGGTCGCCTGGTTCACCGCCAGCATCGCGCCCGTAAAGCCGCAGACCGTCTTCATGAAACTGCGGCGCGGCATGTTGACCCGCTCCGCGAAGCTATCGAGCCGATCGCGAACGCGAGCGCCGAGATGCCCGCTGGAGAAGTAATTTGCCCCTTGCTCGTAGTGATTCGTGGGCCCATTGGACGTGATGCCCATACCTTTGAAATGCTCGAATATATTGAACTCCATAACCTGCCATCCTCCTTGCCGTGTCATGGATCGTGAGACGCAGAACGTATGACATCGCCTCAGGAACAACAGTAGCCATCGCGCTTCGAGCGCCTTTGGCGGAGCGTAGCATAGGGATGGTTTTAGGTAGAGTCAAATGCAATATGGGGTTGCTAAAACACGCCCCCAAACGTCTCCCTTCATGCGGACTTTGGTCTTGACAGTCATTGCTCGTTTGTTGTAGCCATGGCGTTTCGGGCCGCCTTTGGTGGCGCCAGAGGGCCTTGTTCAAGGTGTCACCTTAAACTACACAATGTCGAGGAGTCACGCGTGGCAGAAATACGCCGAACCGGCTTATGGGTAAAACGACTGTTCGAACGCCGGATACTGCTGAAAATGCTGATGGGTGCAGGATTTGCTTTGAGCGGCTGGAAACTGGCCGCGGCGCGCAGCAAGGAGCCCCGGAAAATGCGTCCGCAGGAGAACGATCAGTTTGTTTTCGCGCAGGGCGACAACATGGGTGAAGTCGTCAAGCCCGAGGACATCCCGCTGGGCGGGCCCCAGGTGTTTGCTTACCCGTTCGAGCCGGTCAACAAGGTGGTGCGTAACGGCTCGCGCCTCAACAAAGTGATGCTAGTGCGCTTCAAGCCCGAAGAAATCGCGGGGTCCACGCAACCCCATTCGGCGGACGGCATTGTCGCTTATTCCGCAGTCTGCACGCATGCCGGTTGTCCGGTGGCTCTGTGGATGAAAGCGACGCGAACCGTCAAGTGCCCGTGCCACTACTCGGAATATGACCCGACGAACATGGCGAGGGTGGTCGGCGGGCCGACGCCCAAGCGCCTTCCCATCCTGCCGCTCAAGACGGTCAACGGCGTTCTGATGGTGGCAGGGAAGTTCATCGGCAAAGTTGGCTTCAAACGCACGATCTGACGCGCGGCGTCGGCTCTTGACACCCTTGGCCGACTCCTGTAAAAGGCGCTGGCTCGCAGGGGAACCTTGGCAGAGCCAACATGCCACAGTCGGGAACGTCGAAGACCACGTACACAGGAGGGAGTCTGGATATGAGGCAGCGGGTTTCTGGAAAGAGATGGCCGGGGCATCTGGCATCCATGATCATGCGTTGGGGTCTCACCGCGGGGAGCTTGGGCGTTCTGCTTTGCGCGGGGATGCTTGGACTGTTCTTGTCCACACCCGCGTCCGTTCAGGCGCAGGATATTACCAACCCCCTACACGGCCACCCGGAAGCGATCAAAAAAGGATACAACCTGTTCCACCGTTATTGCTCCATCTGCCACGGCACCCGCGGCAAGGGCGCCAAGGGGCCCAATCTGCAGGATGGAGTCTGGACCTGGGGCGGATCGGATACCGACATTTTTGCAACCATCGTCGCCGGCCGCCCGGGCACGCCGATGGGGGCTTTTGGCGCCCGTGTTCAACCCATGAACATCTGGTCCATCATTGCCTACCTGCGCACCGAATATAAGGGCGCTCTCTACGAAGCCAGAGAGAAGGGGGTCCTCACGGTTTGTGCCATGCCGAATCAGTTGCCCGCCTCCGACAAGAGTTCGCCAGGCGGCTTTGACATTGCGCTCGCCGAGGAAATCGCTGGCCGCATGGGGCTGAAGACACAGTATTTCTGGGCCACGTCGCGGCGCGGCGGCGTGCTGGGCGCCCTGAGCCTCTCGCTGGTCCAGAAACGCTGCGATATGTTCATGGGCGTGCCGGTTCAACAAGAGGCCATCGACCGTGTTATCCTGACGGAGCCCTATTTCGGTACCGGCTATACCTTGGTACGCGGCGAGCAGGCATCCGAGGTGCAGGACGTGATGGAGTTGGCCGACAGGACGACGGCGGTGCCGCTAAAGTCACAGGCGGAAAAGGTCCTTCTCCAATCAGGTTACGCCTGCAGACCGTTTGCATCCAGCCACGACGCCCTGCAGGCCGTGCAGAAGGGGGATATGGAGGTGGCCCTGGTGCCCGCACTGGAAATGGATTGGTGGCTCAAAAACCGCCCCGATAGCACCGTAAAGCCGGTGGATGGGTATGTATCAGACCCGAACCTGCTGTGGAACGTCGCCATTGGGGTGCGCAAGAATGACTATGACCTGCGTGAAATCCTCAATGGCGTTCTCAGCGAACTGGCGGCAGAACAGCAGGTTTCCGAGTTGATGTCGCAATACGGCGTTTCGTACACGCCGCCCTGGAGCGAGGATAGATCCTAACGGAGTTTGGAAAAGAGGAGGCAAATCCATGCGGCAGATAGGGCTTGCGCTGATGTGTGGTTTTCTGCTCGTGGTCCCGGGATTGACCCTTGCCGATGAGGGCATGACCGAGGGCAGCGCGCTGGCGCCCCAGGCTCAGCCGACGGACTACGAAACGGGTTACGACCTCCTTAAGGCTGGCAAATTTCGCCAGGCCGTCGAGGCTTTCGAGAAGGTGATTGCCGCGGACCCGACCCATGCCATGGCCTACACGAACATGGCCTACTCGTTCCGCCGCATGGGCCAGTTCGAACGCGCCATCGAGCTGTACCGGAAGGCCCTCGACCTGCAGCCGGACTTGGCGGAGGCGCATGAGTACATGGGCGAAGCCCTGTTGACGGTTGGCAAGGTGTCGGAGGCCAGGTCACATCTGGTGATCCTGGAGGAACTTGACGCCACCCTGGCCGAGGAGCTGCGGGCCAAGATCGCCCGTCACGACAGTTCTTAATCGTCGGGCCATAAACACAGAAGCGGGGCAGCAGAGTCATCCCTCCTCTGCTGCCCCGCTTTTGTTTGGGCCAAGGAACCCTTCAATCAATCATCAATGACCACACCCCAGGGCGCCGTACCTACCTGAATGGTGGCAACGACGGTCAGGCTGGCGGTATCCACGACTGACACCGTGTCATCGACACCATTGCAGGTGTACAGGCGGGAGCCGTCCCGCGACAGTGCGATACCCCAGACCCGCTTGCCAACCTTGACGGTGCCCAGCAGCTCAAGCGTATCGGCGTTCAACGCCGCAATCATGTTGCCACTGCCAGTGGAGACGTACAGGGTTCTCTGATCCGGGCTGACCACTACGCCCTTGGGCTTGGCCTTGGGAACGTCCAGCCGCACCTGCAGCACTACGGCATTGGCCGCCACGTCGATCTTGCTCACCTGGCCGCTGATCTCGCTGGTCACATAGGCCCATTTGCCATCTGTCGAAAACGTCACCTCTCGCGGGCGAGCACCCACTAACACGTTGGCCACTACCTCGTGCTCCGGCACGGCAATGACGTGCACCATGAAGGTGCTCTCGCTGGTCACCATGACCCGTGAGCCGTCCGGCGACACCCCCACGCCTTCGGGCTCGATGCCGACTGGGATTTCGGCCAGAATGTCTCCAGAGACCGGATTGAGGACCGTGGCGAGGTTCGCGTCTTCATTGGACAGGTAGATGTTGCCGTTCGGGTGCACGGCGAATGCCTCGGGGTCGGAACCCGCGGATACCTTCTTGACAACCTCGAGGGTGCGCGCATCGATGACGCCGATGGCGTTTTCCTCGCCGAGCGCCACATAAACGTAAGCCCGGTCAGGAGAAAAGCCAATACCACGCGGGCGGTCGCCAACGTCGATGGTGGCCTCTACCTCGTTGGTGCGGCTATCAATGACCGACACGGAATCGTCGCGCTCATTGGTGACAAAAACGCGGTAAGTCGGCTCAGCTGCAGCAGTCCCGACGGCCAGGATGAGAAACACGAGCATTGCAAAAGCTATCGGTCGCATAAACGTCATGTCCTTCCCGTGAAAGTAGTGATTAGTCAGTAGCGGTTGGTGGCCAGTAAAACCGTCATCGTCATTCCGGGCTTGACCCGGAATCCACTGACCCCGGATCGAAGCCTGCCCCGGACCTAATCCGGGGGCCAGGGCAGGCTCTTGCCAACCGGGAAACCTTCACCGCTGGCACGAGGGTATGCCGAGACTGTCGAGGTCCGTCGTGTCGGCCACACCCCGCACCGGGGCTTCGCCGGTCAGCTTGCCAGCGTCGTCAACAATGAGGAGCCGCTGCCGCAGTTGACCGGTATCACGGAAGGTATGGGAGATGCCCTTTTGCCCGTCGAAGGCAATCTCAGTCTTCACGAAGGAAAGCAGGGCAGAAGGGTCCGTCGACTGCGTCCGTATGACGGCCTCGGCGACCATACGCACTGCAGCCCAGCCGGCCCAAGCGTCGTCGTTCATCGCAACGCCCTGAACCTTCAGGAAGCGCTTGTTCAGGTCACGAGCAGCATACTTGACGAATTTGGGATGCCAGGCACGCGCCTCCACGCTGGCGTCGGGGTTCTTCTGCAGCCACTGCGCCACCGCATCTGCCTTCATGGCGTTGCTGGGTGGAACGTGCAACAGATTCGCGGTGCAAGCCTGGCGCAGGGCGTCGTCGTCAGCCGTCACGTTAAACACGGCGACGCCGGGCATCGCCTCGCTCAGGCTTTGTGCCGCTGATGCGTCGCCCGCTGCGATTATCGCAGCGGCTTGCTGATTCGCCTGTGACAACGCCTCCGGCGTCATCGCTTCCACGGTATAGGTCTGGTCGAGAAAACGCCCCTGGATGTTGGCCTCATGCTGACCCTGCAAGACGCCGAACCATGCCGCCTCGTCGGTGCTGCCCACATAGATGAGCCGGACCTCGAGCGCGGCAGCCGTGGCGGCGCAGAACAGCAGCATGATGACTGCGCCCAGCGGCACGAGACTCCGTCCGGTGATACGCATGTTTAGCCTTCCTAATGTTGGTTGAAATAATGGTAGACCGGCTGATCGACAGGAACCCTCGTCGATCAGCCGGCGGCAAGCCTACCTCAATTGAGGACCTCGTTCAACGTCGTCAAGATGTAATCGAAGAGGGCAAAATAACTGTCCGCTTCGGGCACCCCGCCGACGTGCGCCGGTAGCTTCAGCACCGTGACGGGCTCGCCTATCCGACCCAATACCTGACGAGCCACGGCGCGCGGCGTGCGCGGGTGATAGACCGGCGCGTGGATGATCAGGCGAACGTTGTCCCGCACCATCGCCCTGACCAGATTGCGGATTTCCAGCGGCGACGGCGCAATGCCGGGCTTGGGCTCCACGTAACCCACGATATCCAGGCCGAAACGCCGCAACAGGTAGGTCCAGGTGCGGTGATAAGCCGCCAGCTTCTTGCCCCGCAAGGGCGCGGCCATGTCCTGCCAGCGCTCCATGGCCTCGTCGATGCGGCGCTTGAAGTCCTCGGTGTTGGCCGTGAAGAAATCCGCCTCCTCGGGCGACATAGCCACCAGCGCCCGCAGGATGCTGTCCGCAACGATCTTGGCGTTCAGCGGGTCCAGCAGGTAATGCGGGTTGCCTTGCAGGTGAATCTCGCCACGGGAGCGGTCCAGCGGGCCGGTCGGGACTTCCAGCACGTGGATGCCTTGCGAGGCGTCCACGTGTCCGGGCGCGCCGGGATAGATGAGCGGATTGCGCGCATCGATAACCAAGATATCCGCCCATACGTCGGCGAAAAGCCCGATGCGGATATAGCCGTCCGCCCGCGACGCCTGGATGATCCAGGACGGAAACACCTCTTCGATGTACAGCTCGGGCTCCTGGTACCCGGGCAGCGGCGCGTAGACCTGCACCCGATCCCCACCGATCTCCTTGGCAATGGCGGTAAAGTCGGTGGTGCTCCCAACCAGGAACGCGGACTGTCCGTGCTCAGCGGCCCAACCGCCGGAGGTCAACACGAATGCCAGGGTCAGAACCCCCAACACTGCCGAACGTAGAGTTACAGAAAACCTGGTCACTGGTACTTCCTCCTAGAACGGTTCCGAACGCTCGTAGCCGATGATGAACAGGGCCTGGAGGAGGATTTCTTGGGAATCCTCGGCGTAATTTCGCTGCGTGTGCTTGTATTGCGCCCGCAGGGTCAGAAAGGGGCTCGGGTTGTAGGTGAGGATGGGTGAGAAGGCCCACTCGGAGCGGTCCTCGATGGGTGTGTCGCTCTCCATGACGACGCACAACGACGAAGAAAATCCGGGGCATTCAGCCACGTCGAGACGGGCGCCAAGGGCCAAATTGGCATTGATGCCGTACTGAAACAGTGCGTAACCACCCCACTGATTCAGCGTGCCGTCCGTGCGCTCCACGCTGGAATAAAAAATTTCGCTCAAGAAGCCGAAACTGTGCTCCAAGCTGTACAACGGCGGCCGCCAATCGAACTCGAAGTGGACGTTCATGAGCATGGTATCGAATTCCCCGGCGAGCATTTCGGCGCCGTCATCGCCCTCAAAACATTCCAAGGGTGCACCAGGTTCAAAGCATTCGAAGCGCTTCCCGGCAGCAAAACTGAGGCCGAGTTCCAGACCTGCCCGCGGCGCCACTTCGTAGAACAACTCAGCCCGCGTGAACCAAACCGGCTTGTCAAGCTGCCCGCCGTGAAAGGCAGTCCCATTTTCGCCGCTGTAGAGCCCAAACCAGATGACGTGCGTCATGCGTTCGGAAAACGGGCTGGCGAACTGGTAGTTCAGGTTGAGGCCGGGTTCCTTCCAGCCCTCGCCTTCCTCGCCATAGAGATGCACGATAACGTTTGGCGGGTCGATTTGCGGGAACTCATCGGGGTCATCGTCGTTGTACTCACCGAAGCTGGTGCGCATGAGACCCAGCTTGCCGCGCAAGCGCAGCGGCAGCCGCGCAAAGGTCAGGTGCGCCTCCTCGAATTCCACTTCGGAATCGAGTTCGCGGGGCAATTCCTCTTCCCCGTCCTCAAATTCGATTTCCACCAGACGCTGGGCGCTGATAACCGTTTCCAGAACCGCGAAGGGGTCCACCGAGGCCCGGAAGCCGAGTTCGACCTCACGGATATTGAAGCGGTTGTTGGGGAAACCCTCGTACTCGGCGTTTCGTTGCAAGCCCCAGCCTCGATTGCCTTGGAAGTTGCCTTCGACGCGCATTTCCGGGTTGAGCAGCAAGCCGCCCGGCAGCCGCAACTGCTGGCCGCGCAGGCTGTTACGAAGCTCTTGTATTTCCTGCTGCAACTCCTGCAGACGCTGTTCAACATCCGTCTCCTGGGCGGAAACGGAACCCGGTATTGCCAAGCTAAATACCAGCATCAGCACCGCCGCCCCCGACGCCAAGCGTCCAACACTGCGATACAAACCGCGACCCGTCAGGACGGCCAACAGCATCACCACGCAGGTGCCGGCCACCGCGGTGCCGGTCGGCAGGTCGATGCGCACAGCCAGATACAGACCGAGCGGAACTGCGACAACCCCGAAAGCAATGGCCAGGGCAAACAAAGCCATCATCCTGTGCGCCACAAGGCGCGCCGTCATGGCTGGAACAAGCAGTAGTGCAAACACGAGTAACACTCCCATTGAGTGAATGGAAAACGCAATCGCCAGACCGATGGTGAGGTACAGCAGAAGGTCCCACCCGCGGACGTTGATTCCCTGAGCCTGGGCGGTTTCCGGGTCGAAAGATACGAACAGGAACTCCTTGTAGAAAACCACGTGTACGATGGCCAGCACCGCCAAAAGCACGGCGAGGGCCACCATCTCCCCCGTGTGAACGGACAGGATGTTGCCGAACAGCACCTTCAGATTGCGCGCCTCGCCCACGGGATTCTTGGCCACGCAAATGATGCCGAGGGCCGCCGCCATCACGTAGCTGGCACCGATCACGCCCTCTTGCGGAACGCGCTGGCCGGTACGGGTCAATGCAAAACAGGCCACACCCGTCAAGGTCGTCACCAGGGCCATGATCATCGGGTGCACGTCGATAAGCAAAGCCACCGCCACACCCAGTGAAGCAAGCTGGGCCAGCGCAATGCCGACGAACACGATGCGCTTGAGCAGGACGTACACCCCCACCAGAGCACACATGGCCGCGGACAAGGTGCCGGCGATGAGCGCCGATTGGAAGAAGGGGTAGGAAAGCATTTCCCACATGGCGTTGACTCTCCGTAGCCTCAGACGATTAACCGCCGACCCTGGACTTCGTGCACCTGCACCTCGACGCCGTATACCTCACTGAGTTGCCGGGTCTCCAAAAGTTCCGTTGGCGAGCCGCTGATAACCCGCCCCCCCGCGACAAGGGCAATTCTGGAAGCGTAGCGACCGATCAGGTTCAAGTCGTGTGTTGCCAGCATGACCGTCAGCCCTCGGGCCTCGTGCTGCTCGCTAATCACGGCCATGAGCCGTTTTTCAGCTGCCAGGTCCATGGCGCTGGTTGGTTCATCGAGCACCAGAACGTGCGGCTCGGTGGCCAAAGCACGGGCCAGAAGGACCCGCTGTTTCTGACCGCCTGACAAATCCTGAAAGGACGCGTCAGCAAGATGCTCAAGTTGCACGTGGCCGAGACACGCCAGTGCCGCACGCCGATCCACCAGCGTCGGACGCCGGCCCGGCCCGAGCAGCCGGTAGCGCCCCATGAGCACCACGTCGAGCACCGACAACGGGAAAAACGGATCAACCGCCTTTTCCTGCGGCACATAGCCGAATACCACGTCGGCAGCGCCGTCAGGGGGGTTGATCCGCCTCTCTCCACGCTGCGGTTTGATCAGGCCCAACAAGCCGCGCAACAAGGTGGTCTTGCCCGCGCCGTTAGGCCCGACAAGGCCGACGAAATCTCCCGCCGCAAGGGAGAATTGCACGCCTTGCAAGACACTTGTGCGGCCGTACCCGAAGTTCGCATCCCGTATGTCAGTCAAACGTTCGCTCATCGCTCGCCCACGTGCTCCGTTTTTAGGGGAAGGTCAGAATAAATCTGCCCAAGTCCGCAACCTCTGACGGTATCGGCGGACTGCCTGTTCCCGTCATTCCGATGGAAGCCGGAGTCCAGTAGCTTCCCGAACGCAAAGGATTTGCGCCGGAATGAGAATTTGAGGGTATCAGCACACAGCCCGCATCTGAGCGATTTCCTCAGACCTTCCCGAAGCGCGCAGTCAAGAGTTAAAGCGGCTTCCTGCATCACCATATACCCATGTCTGTGATAAATCGGCAACGGCGAAAGAGGGCGCAAATCCGCAATGAAGCCGTCTGGCCAAGACGTTGTGGCCAGGTGGCTACAATCTCACGGATCAATGAGCCCGAGGCGGATAGCTTCTACAACTGCGCGGGTGCGGTCTGAAACCTGAAGGGTGGTGAAAATATGCTGGAGATAATTCTTGACGGTGCCCAAGCTGCAGCGCAACTGCAAGCTGATTTCTTTATTGCTGAGCCCATCCGCTAGCAGCAACAGCAATTCGCGTTCGACCGAGCTAAGCGACGTGGGGCCGGACGGCGCCGCCGTCTGTGCGGCGTTGAACGGCACCCGTTGAGATTTGCTCAACAGGACAGGGGTGGGCGCCGCCGATGGATTGAGCACCGTGCGAATTGCCGTGAGGAGATCGTGGCGATTTGCCTCCTTGAGAACGTACCCGGCGGCACCAGCTGCAACGGCGCGGGAAATGTAATCAGGATTGTCGTGCATGGTCACCATGATGACGCTGGTATCGGGCGACACCGCCTTGATCTGATTCAGGACTGCCAGGCCATTCCCATCGGGCATGCGGATGTCGAGCAGCATGACCTCCGGCTGCAGCGCCTGCGCTTGCGCCACCGCCTCCGCTCCCGTACCGGCCTCGCCGATAACCTCCATGTCCGCAGCCGTCAAAAGGACGCTCCGCAAGCCTTCCCGCACCACCGGGTGATCGTCGGCTATCACGACCTGAATGCGGCGCTGTTCCCGCAGACTCATGTGGCTTCTCCATGCTGCAGGGGAATCCGCAGCCGCACAGTCGTGCCGCGGCCGGGGCGACTCTCGATGCTGCATACCCCACCCAGTTGTCGAGAGCGCTCACGCATGCCCATAAGGCCGATCCCTTGGGCATCGGAGTGGATCCGGGCGGGCTCGAAACCTATTCCCCAATCTTGGACACATACAACCAGCAGATCGTCTTTTTCGCCTTCGGTGTGCAGGCTGAGACGCACCCTTGGCGTCTGCGCATGCTTCCAGGCATTCGTCAGCGCCTCTTGCAGAATGCGGAAAAGGGCGGTTTCCCCGTCCGGGGAGAGATTCAGGGCGGCGACCTCAGCGTGATAGTCGATTTCCCAGCCAGCGTCTTTGCCCAATTCGTTCAGATACTGCTGCACGGCAGGAATCAAACCCAGGGTTTCGAGGCTGACCGGGCGCAGTTGAGTCATCAGCCGTCGTGTTTCGACGATCGCCTGGCGGAGCTTAGCACGGCCGCGGCCCAACTGATCCTCGGCCAGTGAAGCGTCATCGCGCCAGAGGTGATCGAACGCCTCCAGATGGTGCTGGGCGCCCACCATCAACTGCGCGATGCCGTCGTGGATGTCGTAAGCGATCTTGCGTCGTTCCTGTTCCTGGCCTCGACGCTCCGTAATGTCCAGCACCGTAACCATCAGGGCCGGGACGCCGTCCCACGTGATGCGCAGCGTAAGACTTTCGAGCCAGAGCATGGCGCCGTCCCGATGCACGCCGTGCCATTCGTAACGCCGCGGCTCGGCGTGGCCCGCCAAAGCGGCAGTGTTGTAGGCTGTCAGACGCGCCTCTTCATGAGGCGAGTAGAGCTGTTCCACGTGCTCCCCGATTAACGCTTCGGCGCTTTCACAGCCAAACAGCCGGCCCAGCGCCCGGTTTGCAAACCGTATGGTGCCTTCCTGGTATATATAAATGCCCTGAGCCGAGGCTTCTACCAGGGTACGGTAGCGGGTTTCACTGTCCGTGAGCGCCTTCTGGATCTGCCTGCGCTCGGCGATCTCCGTGATCAATTCTCGGCAGCGTCGATAGGCAAACCAAGCACAGGACAGGGCCACAAAAAAGAGGAAGAAGGGAGTCTCATCGAGCTCCCAGGATTCGAAGGGGCGCGTGTACTGAATAAGCCACTCATGCAGATCAAAGACGACCGTGAGGAAGGAGGCGAGTAGAATCGCGATTGTCATCCAAATGATGTCGTAGATAATCTTTGCACTTTTCATAATTCACATCCATTCAAAGGGCTACCAGCGTTGAATAATCCTCAGAAGATCCGTTGCGGGTAGCTTGGCTTTTCCTTGCGGATCAATAGGTCCAGATAAAGGACGCACCCGGCTGAACGAATCGCGTCGGGACAATTGGACATCATAGCCTACTGCCTGTATCCCACAACTGTGACTTGCCCATAGGCGCGGAGGTTAACATTACAACAACCGCACAGATTGGGCTGGCAAAGCGGAAACGAGCTTGACACGGTTGGCTGGTGGGATGATTATAAACGTTCGACCTGTCCAATAGACAAAACATAAACCGCAGTCTACTCACACTGAGGTCGGGCTTGGCTATTGGATTCGAGTATCGTTGAGACGCCTCTCCGGCACGGGGAGGAAATTCGGCGACAAATGGATTTGGTATTTGCACTAAGGAGAGATTATGTGCAAGGGAATGAAAAGACTTGGTAAGGCATTGGTGTTGCTGGCGATTGCCGGCCTGTTTGTGGCTCCGGCTGCGATGGCGATGAGCCACGGCAGCACGAGCGCTGACAGCATCCGGAACTGCCCGGCTGAGAACTGGTGCGCGTACCATCGCACCACCGACAAGGCTTGGCGGCACAGCCCGCTGGATCAGATCACCAAGGACAACGTGTCCCAACTCCGCCCGGCGTGGATCTTCCTGCCCGGCGGCGCCACCGGCAGCGGTAATGGCGGCTTGCACAGCACGCCGTTGGCCATCGGCGGCAATGTTTACCTCCCCGCCAACCCGTCCACGATCTGGAAGCTCAACGGCGCGACGGGTGAGCGCATCTGGGCCTTCACACCGGAGATGGACGAGGCCGTTGTGGCGCGCTCCGTTTTCGCTCACTCCCGCGGCACCTCCATTGGCGACGGTCGTATCTACATGGGCCTGGCCGATGGCCGCGTGGTGGCGATAGACGAGAACACCGCCGAGATCATGTGGGACCGCAAGCTGGTCAACTCTCAAAAGGACACCGCGGGCTTCAGCGGCTCCGCCACCTTCGTCAATTCCGACCTGGTCGTCATCGGTCAGAACGGCGGCGAGTATCCGATTGAGGGGCGCATCTTCGGTCTCAATCCTCAGAATGGCGATTTGAAGTGGACCTTCTACACCACGGGCCGCGGCGACCCCGCAGCCCTCGCCACCTGGGGCGGTGACTCGTGGAAGTACGGCGGCGGCGGCTCCTGGCAGCCCGGCACCGTTGATTACGCCAACAACCAGATCCTGATGGGCACGAGCAATCCGGATCCTGACTACGACTATTGCGGTGACCAGTGCCGCGACCCGAACACCAACGGCTGGCGCCCGGGTGACAACCTGTACACCTCCTCCACGATCGCCTTGGACCTGGATACCGGCAAGCTGAATTGGTACTTTCAGGAAGCGCCGAGCGATCCCTACGACTACGACGCCTCTCCTGGCGAGTACGTCCTGTTCGAAGACAACGGCCAGACCCTGCTTCTCCACCCTGGCAAGAACGGTTTCAACCACGTGCACGAGCCCAAGAGCGGCAAGCCCGTGAACGTGTACCCGGCCCAGAAGAGCCAAAATTGGACGAGCGGTTTCAATCTGGAAACGGGCGAGTTTGAGAACATGCTGTGGCCCAAGCCTGGCGAGCGCACGTTGGTTTGCCCGGCTATCGATGGCGGCCATAGCTGGAACGCCGGCACGTACAACCCGCAGACCGGGTTGCACTATCGCGTGGTCAACGAATGGTGCATGTGGCTGACGGTTGCCCCCGAGGGCGGCGGCACCACCATCTCCTTCGGTACCGAGACCCGCGTGACCGAGCCGTTCGCGCAGGTCTTCATGGCTGCCGAATGGGTGGGCACGCATCCGCCTGGCGAAAAGGCGCACGGACGCATCACGGCGCGTAACCCGGTGACGGCCGAGCTGACCTGGGACAAGCGTTATGACATCATTCCGCACTCAGCGCTGATGTCCACCGCTAGCGGCCTGGTGTTTAACGGCACCATGGACGGTTGGGCAGAGGCGTTGGACGCCGAAACCGGCGACGTCCTGTGGCGTTTCAACAACGGTACCGGCCACAACGGCGGTATCATTTCCTACGACGCCGACGGCAAGCAGTACGTATCCATGGTAGTTGGCCATGGTACCTACGTTGCCGGCGCCGTGCTGGCCCTGTTCGGGGACCAGATGGTCAACTATCAGTCGTCCGCAGCGCTCGTCACGTTCGCGCTCCCGTAAACACGGGCTGACGACGGCGGGGCTGGAAACGCAAGGCTTTCCAGCCCCGCCGTTTTTTTCTGCTTTCTGCCAAGATGTTCGTGGACTGTAAGGGAAGGAGAAACAACCGTGATAACCAACTCGGGCATGACTCGGGTGCGGTTTCTTGCCACTGTTGTCGTGGTGATGAGCTTGTTGGTGGTGCACGGCCCCATCCATGCGCTGGCCGCCGAGGAGTGCACGGATGGAACCAACATCTTGACGTTCCCTGAAAATCCGGTGCCGTCGTCAAATCCCTACTCGGGGCAGTGCGACGCGGCCCTCAAAGGGGGCAAGCTCTACTTTACCTGGTGCGTGCAGTGCCACGGGGTGAAAGCCGACGGCCGCTCGCCGCGCTGGGGCGGCTATGCCAAGGACTTGCGCCGCTTCTGGGCCGGCTACAGCCAGTTCGTGTCCATCGTCATAGCCGGCAGACCCAAGTTGAAAATGCCGCCGTGGGCCGGCGTGCTGAATGCCGAACAGATTTCCTACATCGGCGTCTATCTTGAAACGCTCGCTCTGGAAGGGGCGATCTGGAAGGACTACTAATCGTGCCAAGAAAAGAGTGGGCCGTGGGGGTTCGTATGAATATCGTAAGCCTCGCAACGCTGCTTATCGTCCTGCTGATGGGCGTCGCCCAGGGCCACCACGACGATGACCGCCCGCACACGCTGCTCAGGGGCTCGTGGGTTTGCGTCAGCCAGGTAGCCTACGGGCAAGCAGCGGCGGGGCAGCGCGCCGACAAGGACGTTCAGGCATTACGGAAGGAACTGCGCAACGAGAACGGCGAGGACCTGTGCATCTATATCGACGGTAAAATACTTGAAGACATGATGGCCCCGTGGGTACGGGTGCTCGGGCAGGAGGGAGACCAGATCCAAGTGGCGTTCACGGTAGAGTTCTACCAGCGCCTCAGCACCGTGCATCGCCGCTTTTCGCGTGTGCAGTTCACCGGCTGGACGGGCGCCGGAAATTTGGACATCTACATTCAGTGACGATCCACCGAGGGCTGTCTCAATTGGCGGGAATCGGGTTCGTATGCGGTGTGTGCCTGCTTGTTGGATGGCTGTTCAATGCCGCCTGGGCGGCTGATGATTCCAAGAAAACGATCCAGGGAACGATCCGTATCCGCGCTGGTCTCGCTCATCACATCTCGCCCACCGACCGACTGATTATCAAACTGTTCCATCCGGGAAACGGCGTCGAACTTGACGCAAAGTATGCAATCTTGCTTACGTTCACTCTGCCTGTTGAATTCCGTATCGCGCCGACTTTCGACATGTCCGGTCGCAGCAAGTGGAAATCCTACGTTGTACAGGCTTTCACTGACAAGGACGGCGATGTCCTCTCCGTCGTGCCCGGCGAGTTGTTTGCCAGCACACCGGGACTGGTACCGCTCGGCACTGCCGGTGTTGCCCTTGAGCTGAATACCCTTCGCAAGTAAAAAAACGCCATTCCGGCGCATGCCGGAATGGCGTGACCTGCCATCAGCCATCACAAAACCCCTGGACCCCGGCCTGCGCCGGGGTGACAGACCTTTCCATCGATTAGGGAATTATGGAACGGTCCGCAAACGGGTGTTGACGAGCACGGCTTCCAGCAGCACGAGCCCCAGGCCGGACAGCAGGAATGCGGGGAAGAAGTCGATGTATTGCTGGTAGTGTTCCGCCACCGTGGTGGTCTTTTCCAGGCGGTCGATCTCCGAATAAATTTCCTTCAATGCTTCACTGTCCGTGGCTCGAAAATACTGCCCGCCGGTGAGATGGGCAATCTGCCGGAGCGTCCGTTCGTCGATCGACACCTGCATACGACGAATCACTTTCCGGCCATCATGCGCCCGCATGGGCACGGGGGCCGTCCCGTGCCTGCCGGTTCCGATGGTGTAAACCTTGATCCCCAGCGCCTTGGCAATCTGGGCCGCTTCCACAGGCTCCATAAGGCCCGCGTTGTTGCTGCCGTCCGTCAGCAGAATCAACACCTTGCTCGTCGTTTTGCTCTGACGCAGGCGTTCCACCCCCAAGGCAACCGCCTCGCCAATGGAGGTGCCGTTGTCTTCCGGCTGGGTGACGATCTCGATCTGATCGAGTAGCGACAACAGCATGTCGTGGTCCAGCGTCAGCGGACTGACACCGTCAGCGTATTTCGCAAACGTCACCATGCCAATCAGATCGCCCTCACGCCCACCGGCACTTTCGCCTTCACCCCGCACAAACTGACGAAACGCTTCCTTCACCACCTCCAGCCGGTCCCTTTCCTCGCCCTCCAATTCCAAATCCTGCGCCGCCATGCTACGGGAGATATCCACGACCATGTCGATGGCGATGCCTTGGCGCCGTACCTCGGTGGTTTCGAACCCCCACTGCGGCCGGGCCAGAGCCACAACGCACAAAATCAGCGCCAGCGCGCGCAGGACCGGCAGCGCACGGTGCAGCCATACCGCAAACGACCGCGGCAGCCGGCGCAGGTCCTGTAGCGTCGGGTAGGATATAACCGCCGGTTGCTGGCGCCGGTAACGCAAGTACAGCAGCAGCGGCACCAATACCAATAGAAACAGGGCCAGGGGATTGACCAATCGCATGATGATGAACTCCCAAAGTAAATGGGCACGAACGATGTCGATAAATCGGCAGCCCCACCGAAACAATGACGAGGAAAAGGCGCCTACAACCCTGCGTAGGCGCCTTTTCCTTACTACGGCAGAATCAGAATTACCAGTATCTCTCCACCTTGCCGTCGCGCATGCGAGCCTTCTTCCATTCCTGGCGCATTTCCGCGATCTTTTTTGTCCGATCACGAAATTCGTTTAGTTTCATTTCGGCTTCTTCCAGACTCAGGTCGTCGGGCATTTCCATGTCTTCTGGCGACTCCTCCATACCGCTGTCGGCCATGACGCTCCGTGATGCCTCGCTGCCCGCCTGACCCTCATCTTCCTTACTTTCCTTCCGCGAGTTGCGTTGCTCAGACTGCCGCTGCTTCGACTCGTCCTTTTCTGATTTCCGTTCCGAATTACGGCCGTCATCGGGGTTATCCCGCCGGTCCTCTTGTAATTCATCGTAGAGTTGGCGCAGCAGGCGATGCGCCAACTCCAGATTGTAGCGGGCGTTTTGGTGTTGCGGATCGACCGCCAAGCTATCGCGGTAGTAGGTGATAGCGGACCGCAACAGCAGCATGGAATCCTGCGGCGTGCTCATCGCAATCAGGGCGCGGCGGTACTCGACGTTACCGAGATTGTACTTGACGCGACTTTCCAAAACGCCGTTAACCGATTGCAAAGCATTCGTGTAATGCGCCAGGGCCTGGAGGAATTTGCGCTTCTTGTACAGTACGTTTCCCTGGTTGAAGTAAATCTCGGCAGCCTCGGGGAGGGCCTCGCTGGCGTTGGCATAATGCTGCCCTGCGGCGTCGTATTCACCCACCTCGTAAAGTTCGTTGCCCCGTTGCACAGCCTTGTAAGGCGATTCAGCCTGCACATGAAGCGGTAGCAGCACCAGAACTGCTAACGCCAACAGCATGCCTTTACTCGTCATGTGTCCCTTTCTGTCTCTCATATCTGCCTCTCCACGGGGATTTTCCGCTCGCGCAGTAACATGTCGGCGGCAAGCAACAGCACGGCAGCCAACACAAACCAGTGATAGCGGTGGATGAGGTGTTCGCGCTCGGAGACCTCGATATTGCGCCGAGGCTTGTCGGCGATCTCGTCGCGGTAGAGCCGATCGAGAGGCACCTCGCGGGTTCCGCCGGCCAGATAGGCGCCGTCCGTCAGCCGCGCCATTTCCAGCAGCAGGCTCTGGTTCATCTGCGAACGTACCGCCTGCCCCTTGTACTTGGCGAAGTAGGGCAAACCCTCTTCCGTCCACTTGATCGGCACCAGGTGACCCTGACTGGCGTCGCCGATGCCGACCGTGTAGAGGTTTATTTTCTTGGCTGCAGCCAGACGGGCGGCTTCCAGGGGGAAGCTGTTGTGGTCTTCGCCGTCGGTAAGAATGATGATGTCAGTATATTCGTATTCGATCTTGCTGAAGCCTTCAAGAACCTGCCGGATGGCGGCGCCGATCGACGTACCATCACGCGTGACGGTTTCCGGCCCCACCTGTTTGAGGCGTTTGAGAAAAAAGGGATAGTCCAACGTCATCGGGGATCGCAGACTCGCCCTGCCGGCGAAGGCAACCAAGCCCAGCCGGTGCCCACCCGTTGTCTGCAGGTATTCCACCAGTTTCCTGACCGCTTGCTTGGCCTGTTCGAGACGGTTCGGCAAAACGTCCTGGGCTTTCATACTGATCGAAACGTCCAGCAGAATGATGAGATCCCGTCCGCGCCGCGGGATGTCCTGCCAATCGATCCCCCACTGCGGCTGCATCAGCGCCACCACCAGGGCGGCCACGGCGCCAACCATGCACAGCGCCTTGACCCATTGCCGTCTGCGGCTGTGCCCAGGCAAAAGGCGCGAGATCAGCGACGGGTCCATAAAGGTGGCCAGGGCCTGGCGCTTGCGGACGAAGGCATACACGTACAACGCCAGTACGACGGGGATCAGGACTAACAAGTAGGTGTAGGGTATGGCGGCAAAATACATGTTGAGCAGGCTCCAATTGCGGGGCAGGGAACAGCGAAGGCTTTTCAGGGCATTTTACGCCTAGGTCCTGGCGCCGCGCCGCTCCCGCTGCCGGAAGAACCGCAGCAGGGGACGAATATAGGGCTCCTCCGTATTCACCTCGATGGAATCGATGCGCAGTGACTTGAACAAGTGCTGGCGCTGTTCGACCTCGGTTTCCCGGCGGCGTTGGTAGTTTTCACGTACCGCATCGCTGGCCGTGTCAACCAGCATATATTCACCGGTCTCAAGGTCCTGCAGGGCGACCAGACCGAGTTGCGGCAGGCTGGCCTCACGGCGGTCGGTAATGCTGATCGGAATCATGTCGTGGCGCCGGTGCGCGACGCGCAGGGGCATGTCATACCCCGACGTCATGAAGTCGGAAACCAGGAAACTGACCGTGCGACGCCGGCTGATGTGATGCAGAAAGTCCAACGCCAGCCCCACGTCCGTGCGCCGCTGTTGTGGCTGAAAATAAAGCAGGTCCCGCATGATCCGCATCCCGTGGCGCTTGCCCTTCTGCGGCGGCACGAACTTTTCGATCTTATCCGTGAACAGCAACAGCCCAACGCGGTCGTTGTTGGTGATGGCGCTTAGCGCCAGCACCGCACACAACTCCGTACCAATGTCCATTTTCAACCGACTGACGCTGCCGAACTGCCCGGAGGCGCTGAGGTCGACCAGCAACATGACGGTCAGCTCCCGCTCCTCCACATAACGCTTGATGTACGGATGGCCTCGCCGCGCCGTGACGTTCCAATCAATGCTGCGCACGTCGTCACCAGGCGCATATTCGCGCACCTCGGCAAACTCCATGCCATGCCCTTTGAAGGCGCTCAGGTATTCGCCCCCAAATGTTTCGTTGACCAGCCGGTTTGTGCGGATGTGCAGGCGGCGTACTTGGTGGTAGAGTTCCGACGAAATCATGGAAAAATCGGCACCGTTCTTTTGGGGGCTGCAGTGGGGAGCCTGGGTTGAGAACCTTCACGCTCGGATAACAAGGTGGCAAGGGGTCAAAGACGACCTGTCACGAGGCCCTTTGTATACCACTAACATCAAAGCAGTGTCAAACGGGCGGTTGGCCAGCGGCAAGCAATCGCCATGCCACGGTCCTGCCGGCGCCGAACGGCACGACCGTCCCATAATGCGACGGAATGGTGGTTGCTTCCTTAAGGAAAGAAACCGTCTTGGGCATCGGCGTGAGACAATAAATGCGCCGGGCGTTCCCGGAAACGAAGGCTTGCAGGTTATCCAAAGCGTCGTGCTTGTCGAAGAGTTCCACAAGCATCGGCAGCGCGACCGGGGCCGTGAACACCCCGGCGGCGCAGCCGGCGCACTCCTTGCTGTGCCGCGGATGCGGCGCCGAGTCGCTGCCGAACATCAGCTTGGGATGGGCGCTGAGCGCGGCAGCGAGCAAGGCGTCGCGGTCGTCCGGTCGTTTGGCGATGGGTTTGCAAAACAGGTGCGGCGCCAATAGCCCGCCCGCCACGTCGTCCAGCGTCAGCACGAGATGGTGCAGCGTGACGGTGGCGAAGACTTTGGCATAGCGGTCGAGAAACGCCACGGCCTGCCGCGTGGTGATATGTTCCATCACGATACGCAGGCGTGGAAAGGTTCGCGCCAAGTGTTCGTACACTGGCATGAATTCCACCTCGCGGTCCATGACGAAACCCGTGCTCTCACCGTGCACCAACAAGGGAATGTCAAGCTCCTGCATCAAGGTCAGCGTCGGTTCCGCCTCTTGCAAGGCCCGCACACCGGCCTCGCTGTTGGTGGTGACGCCGGCCGGATAGAGCTTGATGCCGATGATGCGCGAGTGCATCGCCTCAAGCTCGTCCGCAGTGTACGGGCGGAAGAACAGCGTCATGTAGGGCTCGAAGGCTGCATCCCCAACGGCCGCGTCGACAGCGGCGCGGTAACTATCGAGGCGTGCCGCATTGTCGACAGGCGGCACCAGGTTGGGCATGATAACCGCGCCGGCAAAGGGGCGGGCGCTCAGCGGCGCCACGAGACTCAGCAGGTCGCCCTCGCGTAAGTGCAGGTGCATGTCGAGAGGCGATTGGAGTTGGAAGGGTGCCATCCGTCGTCCTCACGCTGGCACCGTCGGCGCACGCCAGCCCTGTTGTCGATCATTTTGCTCATGTATAGTAGCAGCGTCATTATAGTGCAGCTTGCCCCCAAAGGAAGGAATCGCCGAGGAGACTATGGCCACCCATCAAAGCATCAGCGGCATATCGGATACGGAATTCGTCGAGCGCATGGTTGACAGTCACGCAGAGCGCCACGACGAGGCCTTCCGGAGCTATTTCGATACGCACGTGTCACCAAACCTGCCGGGTCGGCCCACCATTGTGGACCTTGGCTGCGGCCCAGGATTGTTTCTCCGCGATCTCAGCCGGCGTTTCCCCGGCTCCGCCTTGCACGGATATGACCTCACGCCGGCCATGATCACTTATGCGCAGGAGGAGGTGACCTACGCGGGTCCGAAACCGACTCTCGCGGTGCACGACCTGACCGCGCAGCCCGTCCCACTGGCCGACGGCTCGGTACACCTGATCAACATGACGGCCATCCTGCACCTGCTGGACGAGCCGCTGCCGATACTGGCGGAAATCCGCCGGCTTCTCGCCCCGGAGGGCATTTTCTTCCTGAACGATTGGGTGCGCGCACCGCTGACCGAGTACCTCGACTCGCGCGTCGAAGGGGAGGGCGAAGAACGGCAGGACAGCCTGCGGCGCTGGTTCCGCCTCTTCCCGGTGCACAACAAGTACACCACCGAGGATTGGCAATGGCTGCTGGCCGAGGCAGGCTTCGCCATCCGAGAGACAGCGTCGCTACGCGCCAATTTCCGCGTTTTCGTCACCACGCCGATTGCCGCGTAGCCCCCACGCCGAGGAAGGAGAACCCCGTGTCCGTGCAGACGTTCACGCTGTACGACATGCTGCTGCGCAACGCCGCACAATCCGGCGGACGGCCGGCGGTTATTCACGAACAGGGCGAGGTTAATTTCCGCGAATTTCTTGCCCGCGTCGATGCCTTGGCGAGCGGCTTCGCGGCATTGCCGATCCGGAAAGGCGAGCGCATCTGCATTCTGGCACAGAACCACCCCGGCTACCTGGACCTCTACGGCGCCTGCGCCAAGCTGGGCATTCTGGCCTATCCGATCAACTGGCGCCTGACGGCAGATGAGGTCCTCCGCATCGTCGAGCGGGCCGAGCCGAGCATGATGGTCGTCGATGCCGCCACGCAGCCGGCGGTGGCGGATTGGCCAGCGAGCACCGACATTTCTCACTGGTATACCTTTGGATCAATTCCCTCCGGCCCGTTTGCCGCCTTCGACACACTCTACGCCGATTCCGGCCCCGACGAAGCCCCCGGCCCGGTCGCGGGCGACGACCCGTTCGCGGTGATCTCCACCGCCGCGGTGGATGTGATTCCGCGCGGCGCCGTGCTGACGCACAACAACCTGATGGCGGCCAACCTGCAAACCATGGTTTGCATGGATCTCACTGCGTCCGACTGCAATCTCCTGGCGCTGCCGCTGTTTCACATCGCCGCCTTGGGCGCGGCGCTCGCCACCATGCACGCCGGCGGCGCCAACGTGCTGACGGCCCGTTTCGACGCCACCCAGGCCGTGCGGCTCATCGACACGCACAACGTCACCTATCTGACCAGTTTTCCCCCCGTTCTCGGATCGATTCTGGACGCCGCGGAGGCGGCCGACAGCCGCCTGCCCAGCCTGAAACACGTTGCCGGCCTCGAAGGGGCGGAGGTCATCGGACGCCTGCAGGCCAATACCCAAGCGCAGTTCTGGACGGGCTATGGCCAGACCGAAACCAGCGGCTTCATCACCCTGCAACGCGCCGTCGAACGACCGGGCGCCGCGGGCAGGGTGGCGCCGCTATGCCGCGTACGGCTGGTTGACGAATACGACCGCGAGGTGCCGGTCGGCACGGCGGGCGAAATTCTGGCGCGCGGATTCGTGGTGTTCCAGGGTTATTATGCTCAGCAGGAAGAGACCGACTACACCTTTCGGGGCGGCTGGCATCACACCGGCGACGTGGGACGCTTTGACGGGGACGGTTTTTTACATTACGTAGGCCGCAGGCCGGAGAAGGAATTGATCAAGCCGGGTGGGGAAAACGTCTATCCCGCCGAGGTCGAGACCGTCATCAGGGAGATACCGGGCGTGAGTGCGGTGTGCGTTTTTGGCGTGCCCGATGCCCAGTGGGGCGAGGCCATCAAGGCCGTCATCGAGAGCAGCGATAGCGGTCTGAGCGCCAATCAGGTCATTGATCACGTGGCCGGCAGAATCGCCCGCTACAAAAAACCGAAGTGGGTCGTGTTTACCGATGCGCTGCCGAGGACGGACGCCCATGAGGTTGACCGGGAAGCCGTAAAGTCGCGCTGGGGGCACGAAGCCTGAGGTTGAGGCGAGCGGGCCGTTGCGGTCCCCGCCCGCTTTTAGGAGCTGTAGGTCGGGTTAGCGAAGCATAATCCGACATTCCGCTGCACTACGGAATCAACAACACCTTGCCGGTGGTCTTTCGTCCTTCCAGGCTGCGATGCGCTTCCGCCACCTCGGACAAGGCGAAGTTGTGCTCCATGCGCAGCTTGAGGCTACCATCGGCGACCCAGTTGAGGACGTCGCCGGCACGCTGTTCGAGACTGGCGCGGTCGGGGATGTGGTGGAACAGGCTGGGCCGAGTGAGGAACAATGACCCCTTGGCGCCGAGAACGGCGGCATCGAACGGCGGCACCGGCCCGCTGGAAGCCCCGTAGAGGACCATGTAACCCAGCGGCGCCAGACAGTTCAGGCTTTTTTCAAACGTCGTTTTGCCTACCGCGTCGTAAACCACCTGCACGCCCTTGCCGTCGGTCAGGCGCTTCACCTCGGCCTCAAAATCCTGCTCGGTGTAGAGGATCACGCCGTCGGCACCGGCATCCCGCGCCAGAGCGGCCTTTTCCTCGGTTGAGACGGTGCCGAACACCCGCGCGCCGCATTGCTTGGCCATCTGCACCAGCAACAGACCGACGCCGCCGGCCGCCGCATGCACCAGACAGGCGTCACCGGCCTTGAGAGGGTAGGTAGTTTTGACAAGATAGTGCGCCGTCATTCCCTGCAGCATGGCTGCCGCACCCACTTTGACGTCCAGCCCGTCGGGCATGCGCACCAGGCGCTGCTCGGGCACCACGGCATATTCGGCATAGGCGCCGGGCACGCCAGTCCAGGTGACCGGATCGCCTTCCTTGAACGTGGCGACTCCGGCTCCCACGCCTGCCACGATGCCGGAGCCTTCCAGGCCGAGGGTGTAGGGCAGAGCATTGGGATACGAGCCGGTGCGCTGGTAGACATCGATGTAATTCAGGCCGCTGGCCGCCAGTTTCACCAGCACCTGGCCCTCGCCGGGCGACGGGGTGGGAACCTCATCGTAGCTCATCGCCTCGGGGCCGCCAAACTCGTGGACACGTACAGCTTTCATAAAACGGACTCCTGCTCTTGCGGAACACGTTGTCGTTAGAATCCTTTTGGCCTGCAGGCCACGTAACGGTGATGGAACCAGGCCCCGTCACCCCGGCGGAAGCCGGGGTCCGTAAGGTTTTGTGGAGGGCCAGAAGCCTACCCCAAACGAAGGTCCTGGATTCCGGGTCAAGCCCGGAATGACGCTTTGTGGGTGTTGGACAGCCCATTTCCATAGCAATCAAATGAGACTGACTTTCGAAGGCAATCATCCTGCTTGCAGCAGCGTTCGGAGTCAACCGGAAAGTGCGCTGTTGCGGCCTTGGCGACGCATCGACAACCTCCAGGTTGTGCCATCGTCACTGGTTTCCTCTAATTCCGTTACCTGCGAAAAACGAGGCGCCTGATGCCGTCTGTGGATTACGACGCAGTTGTGGTGGGCTCCGGTCCGAACGGCCTCGCCGCTGCAATCACGCTGGCTCGGGCCGGTTGCTCGGTGCTGGTTCTCGAAGCCGCTGAAACGGTCGGCGGCGGGCTACGCTCGAAGCCGTTGACCCTGCCCGGATTCGTACACGACGTCTGCGCAGCGATTCACCCGTTGGCCAAAGCATCGCCGTTTTTCCGTTCGCTGCCCCTCGCCGACCACGGCGCGACCTGGGTCGAGCCGGACGCCGCATTGGCGCATCCCCTGGACGACGGATCGGCGCTGCTGCTCGAACGGTCCTTGCAAGGGACCAGCGTCGCCTTGGGTGCCGACGGTAGTGCCTATGTGGATCTGATGGCCCCGCTGGTGCGGCACTGGGAACCGCTAATGGACATGCTACTGGGCCCTTTGCGCTTACCGCGGCACCCCTTGCTACTGGCCCGTTTCGGCCTACCCGGCCTGCGTTCGGCGCAAACCCTGGCGGAAGCTCAGTTTGCCGGCCACGCGGCGAAGGCACTTTTCGCCGGTCTGGCTGCACACGCCGTTCTACCGCTCGATAAACGCCCCACTGCGGCGTTTGGCTTGGTGCTGGGCATTCTGGGGCACACGGTCGGCTGGCCGCTCGTGCGCGGCGGCTCGCAACGCCTAGCCGACGCCATGGCGTCGTATCTGACATCACTGGGCGGGGAGATCCAAGCAAACGCGCCGGTTGCCTGCGTGGACGACGTGCCGCCGAGTCGCGTTGTGCTCCTGGACGTGACGCCGCGCCAGATGCTGCCACTGGCCGGGCATCGCCTGCCAAATTATTATCGGCGACAACTGGAGCGCTATCGCTACGGTCCGGGCGTCTTCAAGATGGACTGGGCGCTCGACGGCCCGATCCCGTGGCGCGCCGAGGTGTGCCAGCGCGCCGCTACCGTCCATCTGGGAGGCACGCTGCACGAAATTGCCGACGCCGAGCAGGCCGCCTTCAACGGTCAACACAGCGAACGGCCGTTCGTGATTCTGGCCCAGGCAAGCCTGTTCGACGACACCCGCGCGCCTGCCGGTCAGCATACCGCCTGGGCCTACTGCCACGTGCCGCACGGCTCAACGTTTGACATGTCTGAACACATTGAAAGCCAGATCGAACGCTTTGCCCCTGGGTTCCAAGAACGTGTGCTGGCTCGCCACATCATGGCGCCCGCGGCGCTGGAACAATACAATTCCAATTATGTGGGCGGCGACATCAGCGGTGGCGTGCAGGATTTGCACCAGCTTTTCACGCGACCCGCCGTACGGCTGACGCCCTACGCAACGCCGGACAGAAGGCTGTTTATCTGTTCCGCCTCCACGCCACCGGGCGGCGGGGTGCACGGCATGAGCGGCTACTTCGCTGCCCAAGCAGCCCTCCAGCGGACGCTGTAGTCTGGTGACAGCCTGCAATGGGAACCTGGCAAAGAGTTCCCTCCAACTGAAGGACACCGCGTGAGCGATAGACGGGTTTTGGTCGTCGTCATGGATGGCGTTGGGGTACGTGAGGAACGATTCGGCAACGCCGTACGGCTCGCCTGGACGCCGGCCATGAACTGGCTCAGGCAACACGGGCTCTATACTACGCTGCAAGCCCACGGCACCGCGGTCGGCCTGCCGAGCGACGACGACATCGGCAACAGCGAGGTGGGGCACAGCGCCCTCGGCGCCGGGCGGGTTTTTGCGCAGGGCGCCACGCTGGTCGGGCAGGCCATCGCTTCCGAACGCATCTTTTCGGGCCGCACCTGGCGCGACTTGCTGTCCTACGTCGGCTCGCACGACCGAACGCTGCACTTCCTCGGCCTGCTGTCCGACGGCAACGTGCATTCGCATGAGCAGCACTTGTACGCCATGCTGGCGCGGACCAAAGCCGACGGCGTCAAGCGGGTCCGGGTGCACATACTCTTCGATGGCCGTGACGTGGGCGAAAAGTCAGCTGAGACCTACGTGGAGCGTTTGGAACGAACCATGGCCGAGTTGCGCAGCCCCGATTTCGACGTGCTGGCCGCATCCGGGGGTGGGCGCATGCGCATCACGATGGATCGTTACGAGGCCGATTGGGGCATGGTACAACGGGGCTGGCGGGTGCACGTGCTGGGCGAAGGGCAGGGCTTCCCGTCACTCACCGCGGCCCTGCAAGCCTTCCGCAAGGACACCGACGTGGGCGATCAGTATCTGCCCGAGTTCGTCATCACCGACGAGGGCGGCCAACCCGTCGGGCCGATTCACGACGGCGACGGCGGCGTCTTTTTCAACTTCCGCGGCGACCGCGCCATCGAGATGTCAAAGGCCTTCTGTGACGCAGACTTTTCGCACTTTGATCGGGTTCGCCGTCCCAACACCTTCTACGCCGGTATGATGCTGTACGACGGCGATCTCGCCATCCCCGAACACTACCTCGTGGCGCCGCCGGAGATCGACCACACCCTGAGCGAGTTCTTCGTGAATCGCAAGCTGCGGCAGTTCGCCTGCAGCGAAACGCAGAAGTTCGGGCACGTGACTTACTTCTGGAATGGTAACAGGTCGGGCTACATTGACCGCGCCCTCGAGGAATACCTCGAAATTCCGTCGGACGAGGGCATCCGTTTTGATCAACGGCCCTGGATGAAAGCCGCGGAGATCACCGACGCCACCGTGGCGCGCATGCGCAGCGGCAGCTTCGACGTTGGCCGTATCAACTTGGCGAATGGAGATATGGTAGGGCATACCGGCGATTTGCCGGCGACGGTGGTGGCCGTCTCGACGCTGGACATGATGCTGGGCAGGCTGATCCGGGCGGCCGAGGCGAGCAACACCGTATTGCTCATCACCGCCGACCACGGCAACTGCGACGAGATGTTCGACGTCAAGTCCGGCCAAGTGCCCGACTGGGAAGCCCTTGACGCCGCGCTGCCGCCCAAGACCTCACACAGCCTGAGCCCGGTGCCGTTCTACCTGTACGACCCAGCAGGGGTCAATCACTACCAACTGCGGCAAGGGCAGGTCCGCACGCTGGCGAACGTTGCCAATACGGTAATCCAACTCATGGGATTGGAGCCGTGCGAACGGTACGAGCCCGGCTTGATCACGATGCCATAATGACCTCAGGTCAGATGGCGCTAACCGGACGCCTCGGGATTGACCCATTGCGCCGCGTCGGGGCGACCGCCGGCCAGCACGGCAAGGACGGCGCGGGCCGCCAAAACGCCGGTTTCACGTAGGCCTTCCCGGCTGTAAGCGGCGAGGTGAGGGGACAGTACAACGTTGTCGAGGCCACGTAGTGGGCTATCCTGCAGGGGTTCGTCGTGAAACACGTCGAGGCCGGCACCGGCCAAGCGGCCAGCGCGCAACGCTGCCGCCAGGGCGGCTTCATCGACCAGGTCGCCACGCGCCGTGTTGATGAGAAACGCCGTCGGCTTCATTGAGGCGAGGGCTTGCGCGTCGATGAGATGACGGGTGTCGCCCTGCAATGGGGCGTTGATCGACACAATGTCTGCCTGCCGCAGCAACTCCTCCAGCGTCACGTACCGCACGCCGTGCGACGCCGCGAATGCCTCGTCCTGCACCACGTCGGTGGCCAGAATCGGCATGTCGAAGCCTCGCGCACGCCGCGCCACCGCCTTGCCGATCCGCCCCAATCCGATGATGCCCAGCGTTTTGCCGGCGATGTTGGTGCTGACCAGCACCTCCCAGCGCCCGCCGCGTACCACGCGATCCGCCTGCGCCACCTGGCGCGCCACCGCCAATAGCAAACCAAACACGTAATCGGCGACGCTGTCGGTGAATCCCGGCGCCACCGCCACCGGAATACCACGCGCGGTGGCAGTGGGCACGTCCACCGAGTCGTAGCCCACGCCGCGCAGGACAATGACCTTGAGCCGCGGCACCGCGTCGAGAACCGCTGCGGTAATGGGCACCGACGAAATAATCGCCCCATCCGCGTCGTGCAGAAGCTCAATGGCGCGGGCTTGCGACACGTTGGCGTCGCCCAGGGTCCAATCAATGTCCGGGTGGGTGATGAAGCACCCATTCCGCCGCAGCAAATCGAGGGGTTCGGGATCGACGGCAAAATACCGCGCGGTAATCAAAACGTTCGGCATCAGGCATTGTCCAGAAAAGCCACAACCCGCTCCACGAAGGCGTCGGCCTGCTCGATTTCCGGGTGATGTCCGCATGGGTCGAAAACGGCCAACTGCGCACCTGGAATCGACGCCTGATATACCTCCGCGGCGCTCAACGGCACGATAGCGTCCTCCCGCCCCCAAGCCAGAAGGGTAGGGAGCCCGCGCAGCCGGCGCAGCAGATACGGCAGGCTCGGGGAGTGCATGAAGGGCCGCCAACTCAGCCGGCTGGCCATCTCACGCGCCATTTCCCAGTTCTCCACCTGTTCGGGTGTCGGGTCGGCGCCGTACAATTCCTGGTACTCCGCGCAGTTCGCGGCATCGTGGAAGCTGGCGGCCAGGTAGTCCCTGGCGACCACCAGGAACACATCGTAGATCTCGCCGTGCGGCGGCTTGATGCCCGGCGCACCTACCAGGACCAGCTTGCCGAACTGCCGCGGGCACATAGTCGCCATCTCTGCCGCCAACCAGCCGCCCAGCCCGACGCCGATGACCGGCACCTGCTGCAGCCCCAGCCCGTCCAACGCGTCGAGGTACCAGCAGGCCAGATCCCGCATGGTCAGGATCCAGTCCGGGCGCTCGGATTGTCCAAAGCCGGGATGCGACGGCAGATAAAGGGTGTAATGCCGAGCCAGGGCGTCGTGATACCGCAACCAGCCGGGATGCCCCAGCTCGTCGTGCAGCACCAGCAGGGGCGGCCCGCTGCCGCCTTTCACAAGCTCAATCTTGAGGCCCCCGGCCTCAATCATGTCCGCCCCCCAGGGCGCCGAAGGTGTCGTCATGGTGGGTTGTCCTCGCTCCTAAATTAAGCCGTCGACCAGTCGGGTGAAGGCGGCATTGTCACACCTGGAAAGCATGCGGTCAAATGCTCCGCGGCGCCATCTGCCACTGGGATCATGGGGCCACGGTGTTATAATCCCCCTCCGTATAGCCCGTCTGAATTTCCGGCCCGTAAGCGGAAGGAGGGGGGAATGGCTTCTTCGACGCTGCCCATCGCGCGCGGCCTGCCGTTCGTCGGCAACGCCTTGAGTATGGCGAGGGACATCCGCGGTTTTCTCACGTCGCAGTACATAGAACTGGGGCCGGTCTTCGGCATCCGCATGCTGCACCGGCGATTCACGGTGCTGGCCGGCGTGGAAGCAAACCGGTTCCTGATGCGCGAGGGCGCAAATCATTTCCGCTCCTTTGAATTTTGGTCAGCGATCGTCACCCGGTACGGCGCCGCTCGCTCGGTGATCAGCAGCGACGGGTCAGACCATGCAACGCTGCGCAAAACGTTGAAACGGGGGTATTCCAGGCAGTACGCGGCGGATCGCGTGACAGACCTCGCCGCCATCGCCCGACAGGAGATGGCCAAGTGGCCGCTCAATACGCCCTGGCCGGTCATCCCCGCCCTCCAGCGCATCGCCGGCGGGCAAGTCGGGACACTGGTCGGCGGCGTCTCACCGCACGCCTATATCGACGATCTGGACTATTTCGTCTACGTGCTTCAAACAAGCCGGTTCATCGCCCGTCCAGCCCTCTGGTCTCGACGGTTTCGACGGCGCGTCCGAGCGGTTGGACGAGTTGTACCTGGAGGTCATGGCGCGGCACACGGGAGGGAATCGAAATCGCAACGGCGATAACCGGGACCTGATTGACGACATTCTGGATTTGCACGAGTCAGATCCGCAATTCCTTCCCGAAGCAGATCTGAGGATCAATGCGCTTGGGCCTTTCCTCGTGGCACTCCACACGGTAACGGGTACCTGCGCATTCATGCTCTACGCGTTGTTGAAGCATCCCGAATTGTTGGCTCAGGTGCAGTCCGAGGCGGACCGGCTTTTCGCCGACGGCACGCCGGCCAGGGAAGCCCTCCACGACATGGACGTAACGCATCGCGCGGCCATGGAAACGATGCGGATGTATCCCGTCGCACCGCTGCTGATACGCACCGTCACCAATTCGTTCGAGTTCGCCGGTTACCGCATTCCCGCCGGCGAGAACGTGATGATCGCGACCACGGTGCCCCACTACTTGCCCGACCACTTCCCAGAGCCAGATCGGTTCGATATCGACCGCTATACCCCGGAGCGCGCCGAGCACCGGCAACCCGAGGTCTATGCGCCCTTCGGTCTGGGCGCGCATCGCTGCCTGGGCAGCGGCTTTGCCGAGGTGCAGATTGCGGTGACGATGGCGACTATCCTGCACGAGGCTGAGCTTGAACTCGTCCCGGCCAATTACACTTTGAAGACCGTCATGATTCCGTTCCCCAGTCCGAACAAGTCGTTCAAGGTCCGCGTCGTGGGGCGTCGCGGTACCGACGCTAGCGCTCACCGGGGCCGGGAAGCAGCAGTGCTATAATGCCCCCGCATGGCCCGCCGCCCAACCCGCGGCAGCCGCCGTTTTCAACCGTACCGCAACCACAGGGAGAACGACCGATGTTTATCGGGTACTTCACCGAGCGCCCCTACCAGGACCCGGACTCCGGCTATTTCGGTGCCACCGGCAAGCCCATCATGGACCTCACGGTCAGCAACGACATCTATGATCCCAAGCTGGGAGCCCACCTTTACAATCGCTACCTCGACGAGAAAACCTACGCCGAGGAGATGGGCTTCGACGGCCTGATGCTCAACGAACACCACGGCACGCCGTTCTGCATGGGCGGCGCCATGAACGTGGAAGCCTCGATTCTGGCGCGCATGACCAGCCGCGCCAAGATCGTCCTGCTGGGCAACATCCTGCCGCTGTGGGACGACCCGATGTGGCTGGTGGAACAACTCGCCATGATCGACATGATCTCGCGCGGGCGCCTGGTCTCCGGCTGGGTGCGCGGCACCGGGCGGGAGAGCGTGTCGCACAACATCCCGCCGCACTACAACTGGGAGCGCTTCCAAGAGGCGCACGATTTCATCGTCAAGGCGTGGACCACCTCCGGCCCGTTCCGCTGGGAGGGCAAACATTTTCATTACCGCCACGTCAACCCGTGGGTGAAACCATATCAGAAGCCCCACCCGCCAATCTGGCTGCCCGGCGTGGTGAGCCGCGATTCGCTCATGTGGGCCGCCAAGCAGCGCATCCCCTACATCATGCTGGCCACCGAGCTCGAACCCACCCGGCAGGCGTTCCAGCTCTACCACGACACCGCGGCCGAAGAGGGCTATCAGTCCGGCCCGCAAAACATCGGCTACTTGTGGAAGGTGCACGTGGACGAGACCGAAGAACTGGCGGACCAGACCGGCCGCAAGTTCGTGCAAGGGCCGAGCAACCCGTTCCTGGCCGGCAACGAGGGGACGGTGAACCCGGCGCTGCTCAACCTGCCGGGTCTCACGTCCCGCAAGCGCGTACTGCCGACACAAACCGTAGCGACGCGGGCGCGCGGCGGCCTCGCCAGTGCCTTGGGGCGGCCGTATGAGCAGCAGATAGCGGATTACACGGTGATTTCCGGCACCCCCAAGACCGTCATCCCCAAAATCCGCCACGTGCTGGAATACCTGCGCCCCGGCAGCATTTTCTTCTGGGACGGCGACGGCGCCATGAACCATGACGACGCCATGCGCAGCTTGCGGCTGATGGGGCAGGAAGTCATCCCCGCGGTCAAGGAAATCGCTAAGGAACTGGAATTGCCGGGCCCCTTCGAGGTCGATCCGGCGACCGGTCAGCCGCTCGCGGCGAATGATGACGCCGCGGACAGCCCGCATGCCGAAGCCGCCCCGGGCGCTGCCGAGCACGTTGCCGATTGATCTCGGCGCGCTGGGTATGACGATCCCCAATCAACCGGATCTCAACGCCGACGTGGTGGTCATCGGCGGCGGCCCGGGCGGCAGTACCGCCGCCGCCATGCTGGCCCGCAAGGGCTGGCGCGTTCTGCTTCTCGAACGCGAGCGTTTTCCGCGTCACCACGTCGGCGAATCCCTCCTTCCTGCCAGCCTGCCCGTCCTGGAAGAACTGGGCGTCCTACCCGCCGTGCAAGCGGCCGGATTCCTCCCCAAATGGGGCGCCACCATGGTCTGGGGCAAGGACGATAAGCCCTGGAGCTGGTACTTCCGCGAGGCCAACCCGAACAACCCGCACGCTTACCAAGTGTGGCGGCCCGTCTTCGATCAGTTACTCCTGGAAAACAGCCGTGTGTGCGGCGTCGAGGTACGCGAGGGCCATCAGGTCGTCGAGGTCCTTTACGAGGACGGCCGGGCCGCTGGCGTGCGCTATCGCAGCGACGCCGGGCACGACGGCACTGCCCGCGCCCGCTTCGTGGTCGATGCCAGCGGCCAGGCTGCTCTGCTGGGACGCCGCCTGCAACTGCGGCGCTGGGATCCTTTCTTCCGCAACCTGGCAGTTTACGGCTACGTGACCGGCGCCGACCGCCTGCCGGCTCCTGACGAGACCAACATCTTCATTGAGGCGCATCCGCACGGCTGGTCGTGGATGATTCCCCTGCACACCGGATGGACGAGCGTCGGCACAGTGCTCGACAGCCAAAGTGGGCAGGAACGCTTGGCGAAGGGTGACTTACGGGAGGTTTTTCTGCATCAGGTAGGCGAGGCACCGCACACGGCCCGCATGCTGCAGAATGCCAACCTGATTTCGGGTCCGCAGGTGGTCAAGGACTGGTCCTACACCTCGGAACGGCTGGTGGGAGACGGCTACATCCTCGTCGGCGATGCGGCGTGCTTCATCGACCCGCTGTTTTCATCCGGCGTGCACCTGGCGTTGATGTCTGGCGTGCTGGCCGCGGCCTACGTGAGCACCGCCCTCAAAGACCCCGGCATGGCCGCGGCGGCGGGGCAGGTCTATGCCGAATTGTACGGCAAGGAATACAACCACTTCCGCACCATGGCCCAACTTTTTTACAGCAGCAACCGCACGGCGGAGTCGTATTTCTGGGAAGCGCGGCGGCTGATGGGCGACCAAGAATCGCTATCTCCGCGCCATGCCTTCATCCATGCGGTCGCCGGTCAACCGCCGCGCGGCTACGAGCGCGTGGTGCTGGAGAGGGGCGAGGCGCCGGAACCGTTCGTCCGCAACGTCCGCGCCGTGGAATCGGCCCGCGCCGAGCGCCGGGCGCAACTAACAAAGCCGGGAGCATCCGAGACACTCCTGGCAGCGGTTCCCCGCCTCGCCGCCGGCGTAGCCATCAAGAGAAAACCCGTTCTCGGCGCGGGAGAATTCGTGTGGGGTCACGTGCTGATAACGGACGGCTACCCAGAAGGCACGCCGTGCAGCCCGTTGGCGGCGCAGGTGGTGTCGCTGATCGATGGCCGCACGTCGGTGGGCGAAGTGCTCAACCGACTGTGCGCCGGCCGGGACGCGGACCAGCACGCGGCAATCGTGCCCGCCGCCCTCCAGATACTGCGCATCCTGCACGTGGACGGCACCGTGACGGGCCTGCTCGAGGACAGGGGGTAGGGGAGACCAAAACAGGCCGACCCCTCTAGGTTGTCTCTTTTTGACAGCCGCGTTACGGCGTTCCGATGAGGGCGACCTGGCCGCGTTTCAGGGAATCAAGGTTACGTAGCAATTATGGAACACTCTGGTCAACGGTAATCAGCAAATCGAACTCACCCCTCGCCCGTTCCAGGAGTTCCCCATTGGTTTTGCCGTCCCATCCCACATATTTGACTGTCCGCACTTCGTGGTTGGGCAAATAGTGCCTCAGTGCCCACGGAACCGACTCATGGAGAAGCACTCTCATGAGCGTGGCTTTCCAAAGACTCTTTGGCCATTTCAAGCGCCCTCACTGCCTGCTCGCGGCTTACCGACGGAAAGTCGTCCAAGAAAACATCCAGGCTGTACCCGGATGCCAAGTAATCGAACAGGTTCTTTACGACAACGCGGGTTCCCTTGAAAACACGCGTACCGCCCATCGTATCCTTGCGGCTGTGAATAACGCTGTCACGGAGATTGGCAACCGCAAGTCGCCTCAGGCACCGCAGCAAGCTGCCGATCCTGCTGGTCCAGTCCCTTGATGGCGCTTTGCATTAAGTCCACCGCGCGTTTCTCGAAGTACGCCTCACCGCATTGGTCACAAACCCGGGCCGGGACTGTATCGAACAGCAAGGGATAGCCGTTTCGATCGACAGGAAAGGGCGCTTGCGAACGCTGCATCCGCCCCCGACAGTGGATGCAGTTCATCGTGGATTCCTTACGCCGTCCCGCAACCACCGCGCCAGGGCCTTGCCGGGGTCGGCGATCTCGTCGATTGAAGCGTACCAGTAGGCTTCCCAGCCCGATTGCGGGAGACCGGTGAAGAGCATCAGGTTCAGGGGATAGGTCTCGCTGTCGGTGCAACGGCGGAAGTCGTCCCGGAAGAGAAACACCGGCTTTGCCCAGGCGATGGCCATACCCAACTCCACCATGACGCCCTCGTCCGGGGGGCAGCCGTTGACCACTGCGAACAGCCCGTCGGCGTCGCGCACGTCGCGCAGGTCAGCCTGTCCGATACGGTAGGCCCAGCCGGGGCTGGCGCGGTCGATCTGGTTGTTGCGAGCGAACGGCTCCCAGACCTCGGCACCCAGCGCTTCCAGCGCCGTCACAAGCGCTGCCAAAGGTCCCTCGCGCTGTTGGGACGAGAAGCCATAGGGGTTCGCCAGATACAGCGTTTTTGCAGATGTCATGTTCGAGGCTCCGTTACAAAGGCGGGGTGCGGTCGTGTTCCGAGGGAGACGTCACACGGCCGCAGTATGGCAGGTCGGGGGCGAGGGCTGCAAAATCCGGGTAACAGGGCATCTGGAGTTCCCCCTCTCCCTGACCCTCCCCGCGGAGGAGGGAGGAAACGGGAAGGGCAGGGAGGGGGCCAGCGACCACTGAGGTCAGGGACCGCTACGCTTTAAGCACGACGTAGAAGCTGCCCCCGCCACGCTTGACAAGCATAACGAGTGGCGATTCCTCGTCCGTCTCGGCCAGAACCTGCTTCACGTCGGCGATGGAGTCCACGGGCTTCTGGTCCACCTGCAGGATGACGTCGCCGCCGCGAATACCGGACGCCGCCGCGGGGCTTCCCGGCTGTACGCGGGTCACCAAGACGCCATTGGCGAGCGCAGGGTCGTCATCGCCGCGGGAGTCGGCCAGCCGGTCTCGTAAATGGAGGCCGAGATTGCCGCGGCCGGATTCCGGACTATCGGTCGCCTGGGCCGTTTCGGCGTGCATCTTGCCGACGGTCACCGCGAGGTCAAGCGACTCGCCCTGACGCTGCACGGTGACGGTCACGTCCTGGTCGACCGGGGTTTCGGCGACCATGCCTGGCAGGTCTTGCGAGGTGGCAACAGGCTTGCCGTCAAACGCCGTAATGACGTCGCCAGTCTGCAAGCCCGCCCGCGCCGCCGGGCTGTCAGGCATCACCTCGCCAACCAGGGCGCCCTGGGTTCCGTCGAGCTTCAGGGCTTCCGCCAAATCCGGGGTGATGGACTGAATGGAGACGCCGAGATAGCCGCGCGTCACGCTGCCGGTCGCCACCATCTGCGGAATCAACGGCTTGGCGGTGTCGATGGGGATGGCAAAGCCGATGCCGCGTCCGTGCGGCACCATGGCGGTATTGATGCCGACCACCTCGCCGTGCATGTTGAACAGCGGCCCCCCGGAGTTGCCGGGGTTGATCGATGCGTCGGTCTGGATGAAGTCGTCATACGGGCCGGCGCCGATGATGCGGCCCTTACCACTCACGATGCCCGCCGTCACCGTATGGCTCAGGCCGAACGGATTGCCGATGGCCATGACCCAATCGCCCACCCGCAGGGTGTCGGAATTGCCCAGCGTCGCCACCGGCAGCGGCTCGCCTGCGTCCACCTGCAGCACCGCCAGATCGGTCTTAGGATCACGCCCGACGACCCGCGCTTCATACTCGCGCCCATCGGTCAGCGTCACCCTGACGTCCTCGGTGTGCTGGACAACGTGATGATTGGTGAGAATGTGCCCTTCGGCGCTGATGATGACGCCGGAGCCGGCGCCCTGCCGACGAAAATCACCGCGCCGACGCCGTTGGGAATGACCGGGCCGATCATGACGCTCCCGGCGCTGACGATGCTGGTCGTCGAAGAAGCGACGATTGAAGTGTTCAAACGGACCGTGCTCAAACCATTCGGGCATGTTCCAGGACACCCCGTCAGCCGACTTGGTGACCCTGATGTTGACCACGCTCGGCCCCAAATCGCTCGCCAATTCGGCGAAGGAGCCGGGAACCGCCGGGACTGCCGGCATGGACGGCGCGGCGGCCGCGGCTGTGTCGCCGTCCGCCGGCATACGGCGCATCTCCTTGGCAATCACCAAGCCGCCCAGGAAACAGATCACCAGCGCCGTGGCCAAAACGCCGATTCCCAACCGTTTGTTCAGAAAGACTCGGTATGACATATCAACCTCCGTTGATAAAGCATTGGATGCGGCCAACCAGCCCAGTTGGTCCGGCGTGCCGGTTCTGTTGCCCATGGAGGGGAATATGACACCGCGGGGTGAAAACCAAATGAGAGGGCGTTGAGAAATGAATGAGAAAAGGCTTAGAAATTTCTAATGAAGCGCAGCGGCGAGCGGGGGTCATTCGGCCAAGTACGGCAGGCACACCGTCAAGGTACTGCCTTCGGCGGGGCGGCTGACAACCTGAAGCGTGCCGCCGTGCGCCTCGACAATGGAGCGGGCGATGCACAGACCCAGCCCGGAGCCTTGCGCGCCGTGGTCACGGGCCGAACCGGCGCGGTGGAAGCGCTGGAAGATGTGCTCCTGCTCAGCCTCCGACAGGCCGATGCCGGTGTCGCGCACCGACAGGCAAACACGCCCGTCGCGCTGCCGAAGCGACAGGGTGACGCGGCCCCCGGCGGGGGTGTATTTGATGGCGTTATCCACCAGGTTGAGCAACACGCGCCGCAGCCGCTCGCGGTCGCCGAAAACGAGGTGCGGCTCAAGGGCTTCGAGGTCGAGGGCGATGGAGCGTGATTGCGCCAGAATCTGTGTGCGTTCGAACACCTCGGCAAGCAACTGCGCCGCGTCCATCGGCTTCAGGTCCAGCCGCAGCATGCCGGCATCGGCGCGCGCCAGCAGTAACAGGCCCTCCACCAAAACGGCCATGCGCTCGATCTCTTGCAGCGCACTCTGGATCGCCTCCCGATACGCCTCCGGGGTGCGCGGGCTGCGCAGGGCTACCTCCAACTCGCCCTGCAGAATGGTAAGGGGCGTTTGTAGTTCGTGCGAGGCGTCGGCGCTGAACTGCCGCATCTGACGAAACGACAGATCGAGGCGTTCGAGCATGGCGTTCAGCACGCCGGAGAGGCGGTCCAGCTCGTCGCCGGTACCGCTTTCCTCAAGTCGCTCGGCCAGACGCTCGGCACCAATGCGCCGCGCCGCCTCCACCATGTGTTCAACCGGGGCGAGCGCCCGGCGCGCCAGAGCCCAGCCGCCCCCGGCCGCCAGCAGTAGGCCCAGCGGCAGCACCGCCGCCATGACCCACAAAAAACGGCGCCGCGTGGCGTACAGATTCTCCTGCGACATGCCTACCTGGATGACGTTTCGTACCCTTCCCCCGGCAAGCACTGGTTTGGTGAGCACCCGTACCGGATAATCCGCCAGGCCTTCCACGGTCTCGTACGTCTCGCGCCCGGCGGCGGCGTTGCGCCTCGCCTCGGCGCTGAGCGGTAACGTGCCCGAAGGTGCCCGCCGCCGACGCGGGTCAGGGGGGCTCAGAAGATCGCGGTGCTGCACGTAGCGGTCCCAGGGCGAAAAACCGAAAAAGCGCCGGAACAGCGCGTCGACGTCCGCGGGCACGAACGGGCTGCCGCGCCGTGGCGCTTGTTGCTCCAGCGCCCGCGCCACGCCTTGCAGGGCGTCGTCCATATCCTGCATGCTGCCGTACCACAGCAGGGCGTACGCGGCACCGGCCAGAATGAGCACGGTGACGGTCAGCAGGGCGGAATACCACAGGGTGAGGCGGGCGCGAATGGAGAAGGCCGGCATGGCTCAGGGCACTTTCATGACGTAGCCCACACCCCGCACGGTGTGGAGCAGCTTGGTGTCGTGCCCGGTGTCGATCTTCTTGCGTAGGTAATTGACGTAGACGTCGATGACGTTGGTGGCGGAGTCGAAGGTGTAGTCCCACACGCGGTTGGCGATCATGGTGCGGGTGAGCACCCGACCGGGATTGCGCATGAAATAGTCGAGCAGGGTGAACTCGCGGGGGGTCAGGTCGATCTTCTGGTCGCCCCGCGACACCACGCGACGCGCCGGGTCGAGCGCCAGGTCGGCGACCTGCAGGATGGGCGGAGTGGTTTCAGCCCGGCGCCGCAGGAGAGCCCGCACGCGGGCGACGAATTCTTCGAAGGCAAACGGCTTGGTGAGATAGTCGTCGGCACCGGCGTCGAGCCCCAGCACCTTGTCCTCAATGGTGGCGCGCACGGTCAGCAGCAATACCGGCGTGGTAATGGTTTCCTGCCGCAATTGTTGCAGAACGCTCAAGCCATCGAGCTTCGGCAGCATGACGTCCAACACGATGACGTCGTGCAACCCCTCCAGCGCCATCTGCAAGCCGCTGGCGCCGTCGGCGGCGTGGTCCACCGCGTAGCCTTCCTCTTCCAAGCCCTGCTTGATGAAGTTGGCCACCTTCTGTTCGTCTTCGATAACCAGAAGTCGCATGGCAAGGCCCTAAGCGGAGGTAAGCGGACTTGGCCAGCGGACGCGCCGTCACACCGGCCAGGACTCAAGATTATAGGCCATGTCCCAGAACATGTATTCCATCCGGCAACTGGTGAGGAAATGATCCTCCATGCGCGCCTTTTCCGCCGCGTGGGCCTGTTCGGCGTAAGCGTCGAGTCGCCCCAGGAATAACTCGCTGATTTCCTCGCTGGCGTGCGCCGCGTAGAAGTCGATCCAGGGCTTGAACGGGTGGCTGTCGTCGGGCCCTACCTCCTGCTGCAGCTTGAGGCCGATCTCCCAGTAAGTGAGCGGGCAGGGCAGCAGAACGGCGAGAAGCTCTCCCAGCGTGCCGCTGTGGGCCACGTGCAGCATGTGGCGCGTGTAGTTGCGCGACGTGGGCAGCAGGTCGGCGTGTTCAAGATCCTCCAACTTGTAGCCGGCGACGTCGGCGAAATTGTGGTGCGGGTGCGTTTCGCTGTGCAGGATGAACGCCATGCGCTGGTGAAAAAAAGCCATGTCCTCACGCGTCGAGGATTTGGCGATGGCCAACCCGTAGATTTGACAAAAGACGTTGAGGTATTGAAAATCCTGCTTCACGTAATGGGCAAGCTGCTCGCTGGTGAGGTCGCCGTTGGCGATGCCGCGAACAAACGGGTGGGCGAAAATGGCCTCGAATATGGGGTCTGCTTGCTGGCGCAGGTGTTTGGAAAATCGCATGGTGTTTCCTTCTGTCGGGTGTGCGGAACAGATGGCGCTCAGGGGCCCGCGTCACGGTTGATCAGGAATGTGGCGACGTGGCGGAAGAATTCTTGCAGCATGGCGGTCATGTCGGCGGGTAGTTCCGCGGCTTCCAGGGCATTGTCCATGAGTGATATCCAGCGGTCGCGGGCGCGTTGGTCGATCGGAAAGGGCGCGTGCCGCATGCGCAGGCGCGGGTGGCCGCGCGTTTCGATGTAGCGCTGCGGACCGCCAAATCGGTATACCAGGAAATCGCGCAGGCGCTGCTCCGAGCCTTGCAGGTCGTCTTTGGGATACATCGGGGCGAGCAGGTCGTCGGTGGCGACTTGCTGATAGAACGCCTCAGTGATGCGGGCGATGCCGTCCTCGCCTACCGTGGCGTAGATGGCGTCCAGAGAGGCTTCCCGCACCGGAAAGTTGAATGGGTCCATGGAGTGTAGTCTGTGTAAGGGGGCCTGGGGGATAAGCCACATCGGTTATTGTTCGATGGATTGAGCCTAGAAACATTGTCCGGCGGTGTCAACCCCGACGCGGCGGGATGACATGGATACGGACGGGGAGGGCAGGACGTGGGGGAAACCCAGTACGACGCAATTGTCATCGGCGCCGGGCATAACGGTCTGGTATGCGCCAGTTACCTGGCCCAGGAAGGGCTGTCCGTGCTGGTGCTGGAACGGCTCAACCGCACCGGCGGCGCCATTGTCGGCGAAACGATTCATCCCGGCTTCACGGTGCCGTATTGCCCCTACGTTTGCCATATGTTCCAGGGCAAGGTGATCGAAGAACTGGATCTGCCCCGCCACGGCTACGCCACCTATCCTTACGACCCGATGGCCTTCCAGCCCTTCCCGGACGGCTCGTACCTGATGTCCTGGCACGACGACCGCCAGACGCAGGACGGCATCCGGCGCCTGTCGGAACGCGACGCCAGGGCTTTTCCGGCGTGGAACGCCTTTTGGGAGCGCGCCGCCGGCATCCTGTACCGCTATTTCTTCACCGAGCCGCCTACCTTTGCGCAGGTGACGGCGGACGTGCGCGGCACGCCCGACGAGGAAGTGTGGGAAACCATGCTGACGGTCGGCGTCAGTGACCTGCTCGACCTTTATTTCGAAGACGACCGGGTGAAAGCGTTCTTCGTCGAGGCGCAGGACATGGGCGATCCGAGCGCGCCGGGCAGCGTGTTCAGCGTCGCGTACATCATGTGGATGCGGCGGTTCAACAAACCTGAGTATTTTGGCATCCCGAAGGGCGGCATGAACGCCGTGGCCGCGGCCCTGACGGGCGCGGCGCAAGCACGCGGCGTCGAGATTCGCACCGGGGTGAGCGTCGAGCGGGTCTTGGTTGAGGATGGCGAGGCGCGCGGCGTCCGGTTGGTTGGCGGTGAGGAAATCCGCAGCGCGGTGGTGGTGTCGAACGCCGACCCCAAACGCACCTATCTGAGCTTGGTGGACTCACAATCGCTTGATGACGGGTTCCTGAAGCGCATCACCAACCTGCGGACGCGAGCCAACTGCGTCAAATTCCTGGCGGCGCTGAGCGACCTGCCCAACTTCTCCCGCTACCTGGGCGCGGGTTACGACCCGAAGCTGACAACATACGTACGCATCTGCCCATCGGTCGCCTACTTCCAGGCAAGCTGGGATGCCTGCAAGCAGGGTCGGCCCGCCGCGCATCCCCTCATCCGCATGCAGATTCCCTCGCTCTGGGACGCCACCCTGTCACCGCCGGGGCAACACGTCGTGTCGTGTTGGACCCTGTACTACCCGCGGCATCCGGTGGGCGAGTCATGGGACGAGGCTCGTGAGCGGGTCGCCGAGTCGATTATCTCCACGCTGTGCGACTACGCGCCCAATTTCCGGGATACCCTCATTGCCTGGACGCTCCGCACCCCGGAGGATATCGAAACCGCCGTCGGCATGACCGACGGCAACATCCGCCACATCGACGTGGTGCCGAGCCAGGCGTTCTCACGCCGGGTGGCCTATCGGGCGCCGATCGCTCAGCTATATCTGTGCGGCGCTGGCACGCACCCGGGCGGCGAAATCACCGGGGCTCCCGGACACAACTGCGCTCAAGCTATATTGCGGGATATGCGACAAGCACAGCCGCGCTGATATGTGATTCGCGGCGCGAGGCAAGGGCCGTGCCGCGAGGCGGGCGAGATAGTGGGGATGGGCTACGTGCCTTCCTGCCACGACGACAGATACGCTTCCTGCTCCTCGGACAACGCGTCGAGCTTGACGCCCATGGCAGCGAGCTTGAAGCGAGCGATTTCCAGATCGATGTCGCGCGGCACCGGGTACACCTTCTTTTCCAACTCCCCGTGATGGGTGTAGATGTACTTGGCGCCGAGGGCCTGGTTGGCGAAACTCATGTCCATCACCGCTGCCGGATGCCCTTCCGCGGCAGCCAGGTTGACCAACCGTCCTTCCGCTATCAGACGCAGACGGCGGCCGTCGGCGAGTTCGTATTCGTCGACGAAATCTCTCGGCTGTCGGGTCGCCACCGCCAAGGCCTCCAGGGCCGGGATGTTGATTTCCACGTTGAAATGGCCGGAGTTGGCGATCACGCAACCGTCCTTCATCACCCGAAAGTGCGCCTCATCGATGACGTGCTTGTCACCCGTGGCCGAAACGATGAAATCGGATTGCCCGGCGGCATCGACCATCGGCATGACCCGGTAACCGTCCATCATCGCCTCCAGAGCGCGTAGGGAATCCACCTCGGTGACGATGACGTTAGCACCGGCGCCGCGGGCGCGCATGGCGATACCCCTGCCGCACCAGCCGTAACCGGCTACCGTGAACGTTTTGCCCGCCAGCAGGATGTTGGTGGAACGTACCAAGCCGTCCAGGGTGCTCTGGCCGGTGCCGTAGCGGTTGTCGAACAAGTGCTTTGTCATGGCGTCGTTTACGGAAATGACCGGGAACTGCAGCGCGCCGTCTTCCGCCATCGCCCGCAACCGAATGACGCCGGTGGTGGTTTCTTCTGTGCCGCCGATCACGTTCGGCAGCAATTCGCGGCGGTCCTTGTGCACCACGCTGACCAGGTCGGCGCCGTCGTCCATGGTGAGTTGTGGATGGTGATCCAGGGCGGCATGCAAATGCTGATAGTACACCTCGTTGCTTTCGCCCTTGATGGCAAACGTCGGGACGTCGTAGTGCTGCACGAGCGCCGCCGCCACGTCGTCCTGGGTGCTGAGCGGGTTACTGGCCGTCAACACCAGCTTCGCCCCTCCTGCGATGAGCGCACGGGCCAGATTGGCCGTCTCGGTGGTGATGTGCAGGCATCCACTCATGCGCACGCCCTCAAGCGGACGTTCGGCGTTGAACTGCGTCATCAAATGACGCAGCACGGGCATTTCTTGAAGCGCCCATTCGATGCGCCGGCGTCCCCGGTCGGCCAGGGAGAGGTCTTTAACGTCAGATGCTGGTATTGCCATGTCGGCTCCTCTTGGGTGGTAGCGCATGACGGACTGAGGGCACAATTCATGGGCGTTGCGACCCGTCCAGCCCAGTTGTTTCGATGCGGAAACAATAGCGGATGCGGCAATGGGGCTCAAGTTGGAAGGGGTGCTTGACATTCCCATTTTGGCTGGTAAGGTAAGCCCCCTTCAAATCATTGGGATGCTTTGGTCAGTTTCCGGGCCTTACTCATAACTTTCACAGAATGGCTGCGACCTTACTTTCACAGAATGGCTGCGACCTTCGGAAAACCCGGCGAAATCAAGGAGGTCCGATGACACGCCCCATCATCCAGTCGGCGCACACGGATGGACTGAGCCGCCGCCAAGTCCTCCGCATGGGTACTCTGTTTATTGCGACGAGTCTCTCTCCATCCCTGGGGTGGCCGCATCACATCAATCGATCCCTGAAATTACACAACGCATTGACTGGCGAAAGCATCAAGGTGGCGTATTGGGTGAAAGGCGAGTATGTGCCCGATGCGTTGAAAGCGCTCAACCATTTTCTGCGGGACCCTCATAACGGCAAGGTGACTGAAATCGATCCCGGATTGTTTAACCTCATCCACGACATTGTCAGGAAACTCGAGGCCCAGGGGACGATCAACATTATATCCGGCTACCGCTCACCGGCCACCAACGATCGGCTCCGACGCCGTAATTCGGCGGCCGCCAAGGGCAGTTTCCACGTCAAGGGCAAGGCGGTAGACATTCGCATTCCCGGACACAGCGCCAAGTCCGTTCGCCGTGTGGCTCTGAGCCTTAAGCAGGGTGGTGTTGGTTACTACCCGCGCTCCAAATACGTTCACATTGACACAGGACCCGTGCGCAGTTGGCGACACGCATAGCCCTTGGCGTATGTATGAGGCCGGGTCATACCACGGAAAAAGATTCGTTCTACGTAATTCCACCAACCGTCGTGCCGCGTTTTAACCGCTTCCCGCCCGCTCCCACCCACCAGAATCGGTGTACCGAGTCAGTCATTCTCCTCACACTTGGGCCTCTGGAAGACGCATCCCTTTTGCTTTGCGTACGGGAATCAGCTTTAATGCCTCTGCTTTAATGAAATTGTGCGCTGGTCAAGTGTCAATCAAACTGGAGATACCTGTGGAAACCGTGAGGCTTTATAAGCGGGTGGGTTGAAGTTCATGCCGCGCTCTGGAAGAGTTGCTTGCTTCGTGGAAGGTCGATTTCGAGGCGATTGATGTCGAGGCGCAGCCGGACGCCATGGATACGCTGCACGGGCATGGGATCACGCGGGTGCCTGCGGTAATCGTTAGAGACCGCGCGGTGCACGGATGGAATCCGGCGGCGGTGGCAGATTTGGTTGGGGTGACCTACGACGATGGCTTGGCGTTGCCACTGCCGGAACTGCAGACGCGCCTCAACACGATTCTGCAGGCCGCGCAACGGGCCATCATGCAGGTTCCGGCCCAGCATATGTACATGCGGACGCCGGGGCGCGACCGCTCAGTGTATCAACTCGCCTACCACCTGTTCCGGGTCGGTCAGGCGTACCGCGACGCCATGGAGCAGGGCCATCTCCCGGAAGCCTGGTTTGAGGAGCAACCGCCGCCAGATATGCCCGACATGGCAGCCATTGCGCAGTACGGCGAGGGAGTGCGCCACCGTTTGCACGATTGGTGGGGTCGGCCCGAGGCGTTCGATGGTACAGTGGAAACCTATTACGGCCCACAGCAGGCAGCGGCGTTCTTTCAGCGCACCGTTTGGCACACGGCGCAGCATCTGCGGCAGCTATACGATCTGCTCGACCAGATGGGCGTAACACCCGAAGCGCCGCTGGCGGCCAAAGATTTTGCCGGGTTACCTCTACCGCAAAACGTTTGGTGACCTTTCGTTGATACGGTCCGCTGATGCCGGGACAAGAAGGAGCCGCAGGACAATGCAGAAACCGCCGCTGCCAGTCCTGCTCGGGCAGGCGATGCGCCTGGGCGTGGTTTTAGGACTACTGGGGCTGCTCTTATGGGTTGGGTTATCGGCACCGCTGCGGGAGACGCTTTGGGCGCTGGTCACCAATCCCAACACCGAAGGCGTGCAACGCCTTCTCGCTTCCACTCCTGTTTGGCTGCCTCTTGTCATAATCGGACTGATGATCTTGCACACCCTGGTGCCCGTGCCGGCCGAGTTCCTGGCTTTGGCGGCGGGCATGGCGCTTGGGCCGCTGTGGGGGTTTGTCACCATTTGGGTCGGCGCCCTGCTGGGTGCATACCTGGGTTTCCTGCTGGCCCGTTCCTTCGGGCAGCCTGTGCTGCGCCTGCTGGTCAGCCCTGCCAGGCTTGAACGCTCGCAGCATTGGTTGCAGCAAATCGACATACCTATCCTGCTCGCCGTGCGCCTCCTGCCAGTTATCTCCTTCAACCTGATCAATTTCGCCCTCGGCCTGACCACCATTAGCTGGTGGCGGTTTAGCTGGACCACGGCCGTCGGCATCATCCCTGCAACGATCTTGATGGTAACGTTCGGCGCCCATTTGAGCGACTGGCGGATGCTCGTCCTCATGGCGCTGGCGGCCCTGCTGTTATGCCTGGGCGGGTACGCCATATTGAACCGCCGCCGAGCGAGGCTACAGGCCGCCCTCAATCCAACGCCACAAAGATGCAATGGCGTATACGATCATTGATCGCCTTGCTCAGATGCCCTTTGCCCGTGGTGTCCTCGACGAGAACCACCTCGCCCGCTGCAATCGTGCGGGCCTCGCCGTCGCTGGCGGTGATTTGCACCCCGTTGTCGAGGTTGATGATGTACTGGCGGCGCGGCGCCGGGTGCCAGTCGAGATCATAATCCGGCGGAACTTCCCGAAAGATAATGCCCGTCGCCGGCAGGCGCCGCGACAGCCGTCCCGCGTGGGTCGTCTCTACGTATTCGATGTCAACGTCCTCAAAGTGCGAGATACCGTTCTCATCCTCGTACAGTCGGTGAATTTTCATCCCTGCTCCTCCTGCGAATTCGCTGTGCATCAGGCCACCGTGCCGGCCTGGCGCAATTCTACCCGCTTGGTTTCGTCATACCCCAGCACCCGCAAAACTTCATCGGTGTGCTCGCCTAACGCCGGCCCGGCGCCGCGAATACTGCCCGATGTGTCAGACAATTTGATGGCAATGCCGGCTTGGCGCACCGACCCGTGACGCGGGTGGACCACATTGACCGCCATCCGCCGAGCCAGGACCTGCGGATCGTCAAACGCCTCGTCCACTGCGTACAGCGGCGCAGCGCTCACCTGCTTGTCCCGAAAAATCGCAAACCACTCATCCCTCGTCTTTCGTCTCAGAACCGCTTGCACGACTGCCCTCGCGGCTTGCGTCGCGCCATCGGCGGCACGGTCCGGACACGCCCCGTCGGGACCGGTTTCGGCCGAACCCCCCAGCCCGATCACCTTGCAGAAGGCGTCCCATTGCTCCGCATCCGTGCAACCAACCGCCAGCGCCTTGCCGTCGGCAGTTTCGTACGTAGTGTAATGCGGATACGAGCCTCCCACCAGGCCAGTGCCGCGGCGGCTATCAGCGCCGTTAAGAAGGAAGTCCTGCATCATCGGGGTGGCCGCCAGCAGGGCGAGCGACGTGTCCAGGTACGACACATCGACAAGTTGCCCGCGCCCGGTGTGCTGCCGCGCCAGCAGGGCGAGGAGAATGCCCACGACGCCGTGCAAGGAAGCACCAGCGTAATCGGCGATGAGGTTGAGCGGAATCGCTGGCGGCCGGTCGAGTTCACCGATCAGGTTGAGTACTCCGGCGATGGATAGGAAATTGATGTCGTGTGCCGGCTGGTCGCGGTGCGGGCCGTCCTGTCCGTAGCCGCTGAGCGAGCAGTATATAAGGCGCGGGTTGACGCGCTTCAACGTTTCGTAGTCGCCGCCAAGGCGCGCCATGACGCCAGGCCGGAAGCCTTCGACCAGCACGTCGGCGTCGGCTGCGAGTTGATGCAGCAACTGCTGACCGTCTGGTTGCTTCAGATTGATGGCGATACTGCGCTTGTTACGATTAACAAACTCAAAAGCCGCTCGCCGTTCAGCTTGTGCCATCTGCTCCGGTGTCGCCGCCACCGGCGTTTCGATCTTCACCACTTCGGCGCCCATGTCGGCGAGCATCATGGTGCAAAACGCGCCAGGGGGCACGCGGAGGAGCTCGAGGACCTTCAGTCCTTCCAAGGGACCAGCCATGACTTCTCCAATTCTTTCTGGTTAACGGGCAGGAGGTGGTGAGAGGATGTCAATCGTGTCCCAAGGCACAGGTGACATCTTGTGTGCCGGACGTTGACAAAAAACGGCTTCGGATATATATTACTGCTGTACTCCTACCGGATGTTTTCATCACACACAAATCCAACCGTACCAGTAGCAATTCTCAACACATCACAGGACTTTACAGCCAGTTTTTTGCAGGCGGAGGGAAAGAAAAGAAGAGGTTATTTGTTTCCTTCGTGGGCGGAATCTAGCGGAATTCGGCAGGGTTGTAAAGCTGTTGTCCCCCGTATGCCTTTACGATTTTGTGCGTAGCAGCAAGCTACGAGTCACAACAATGGCCAAGTTCCACGACTTGGTGAACAACGGAGTACCCGATGAAGCAACGTTCAAGGACTGCAAAGGTGAAGACGGCGCCTGAGTTCCAGGACAGTTCATTACCGGCAGACCTGCCAATGGTGGACCTGGAAATATCAGACACGCCTGAGGATACGGACGAGGCGGAAGACCTGTTCGCCTTGTTCGAACAGAAGGACCTGGACACCGAGACGACCGCACCGGAAAGTTATACCATCGACGAGCCGGTGAGCAGCAGCGCCGGAACCCCGGTGAGCGAGCAGCCCTCCGGGCCCGAGCCAAACTATGAGGAGCGGACCGACGAGCCCGTGCTGGTTTATTTTCAGGAGATTCGCACGGTGCCTCTGCTTGACCGCAAGGGCGAGGTGGAAATCGCCAAGCGCATCGAGCAGGCCGAAAAGGATCGGCTGTTGCACGCCCTCGGGACGCCATTCATCGCCCATAAGCTCCTGACCCGTTTGCAAGACGGTGAGTTGGCCCTGGAGGACGTCTGCCAATTTCCTGACGACACGGAATATCCCGCCAGTGACCATCTGGAAGAAGTACGCGCGACCTTGGCGTCATGCGACCCCTGCGAGCCGGTAGGGGCATCCACCCCGGCAACGGCGGTATGCGAAGTGGCTACTCCGGTAGCAACCGAGGACGTTCTGCAGCGCTTGCAAAGCCTGCACTTCAAGACTTCGCTGCTGCAGGAGGCGGTGGAAAATGCCAAGCAGCACTACCAAGCGCTAAACACCTTCAGACAGAACACGCTTGACGCGCGCCAGACTACTGATGAGACGTCCGAATCACTGGCGGAATACGATGTTCTGCATCATTTCGTCGAAGAACTGGACTCTATTGAGGAGCGTCTCAAGCAAGCCAAACGGGGAATGGTGGAGGCGAATCTGCGCTTGGTGGTCAGTATCGCCAAGAAGTACATCAATCGCGGTTTGTCGTTCCTTGATCTCATCCAAGAGGGCAACATTGGCTTGATGAGGGCGGTGGACAAGTTCGATTACCACCGCGGCTTTAAGTTCAGCACCTACGCGAGCTGGTGGATTCGCCAGGCAATCACACGGGCGATTGCCGAGCAGGGCAAGACGATTCGTATACCTGTTCACATGATCGAGATGCTCAACAAGGTCATGCGCTCAACGCAGGCCCTAACCGTCGCACTGGGCCGCAAGCCGATGCCCGAGGAGATTGCCCAGGACACCGGCCTGCAGGTCGAAAAGGTCAAGAGTAGCCTGAAGGTCGCCAAACGCACGATCTCGCTGGAGAACCACATCGGCGACGGCGATACCGAACTGGGCTCGTTGATCGAGGACAAGAACTCGCCTTCACCTCTTGAGGCGGTCATCAACCACGATTTGCAGGATAAGATTCACAAGATGCTGAACACGCTGAGTCCGAAGGAGGAACGCATTTTACGGATGCGCTTCGGGCTGGGCGATGAAACGCCGCACACGCTGGAAGAGGTGGGGCAGATGTTTGGCGTCTCGCGTGAACGCATTCGGCAGATCGAAGCTCAGGCACTGCGTAAGCTGAAACACCCTACCCGCAGTGACCACCTTCGTAATTTCGTGGAAAATTAAATATCCGCCCTGTTGGCCCGGACTCAGGTAAGCTAGGCCAACAGGGCAGACGGCCTTCAGTTGATAATTTTGACCGCCGGCCGCTGCGGTTTGTTCATCAGCACGTCCACGACCGCAGCGGCGATTTGACGAAACTCCTGCCCGGCGCGGCCTTCGGGTTGGCCAATCACCACGGGCACCCCGGCATCGCCAGCGTCGCACACGGCTGATTCGAGCGGAATACGCCCGAGCAGCGGAATCCCCAGACGCTCACTTTCCTTTTGCCCCCCGCCGCGACGAAAAATCTCCGTCTCTGTGCCGCAATCAGGACACTGATGGAAGCTCATATTCTCGACAATGCCCAGCAGAGGTGCGTTGACGTGCTTGAACATCTCGGCGCCCTTCTGAACATCCAATAGCGCCAAGTTCTGCGGCGTGGTGACGAGCACCGCGCCGGTGAGCGGCACCGTCTGCACCAGCGTTAGTTGCACGTCGCCGGTGCCAGGGGGTAGGTCGATGACGAGAACGTCCAGTTCTCCCCAATCGGTATCCTGCAAAAGCTGCTGCACGGCCTTCATCACCATGGGACCGCGCCAGATGACCGGCGTATTGTCGCTCAAGAAAAAGCCGAGAGACTGCATTTTGACGCCGTGGTTGAAGAACGGCACAATGCGGTTGTCGCCTGTGACTTCGGGCTTTTCGTCCACACCCATCAGCAGGGGTATGTTCGGCCCGTAAATGTCGGCGTCCAGCAGGCCGATGCGCAATCCCGCCAGACCAAGCGCCACGGCCAGATTGGTAGCAACCGTGCTCTTGCCCACGCCACCCTTGCCGCTCGCCACGGCAACGATGCTCTGCACACCCGGCAATGGCTGCGCCTCGTTCGTGGGAAACGGCGGCGCTTGGCGGCCATGATCATGATCTTGGTGGTCGTGCCCATGGTGCTCGTGTCCCGCCTGGGGGGCGGGCGCCGGCGGCATCTCCAGGTCGACCTGCAAGTTGCCCACGCCCGGCAGGCTGCGCAGGGCGGCAGAAACGGATTGGCGAACTTGGTCGGCAATCTGAGGTTGATGTTCCGTCAGCCTGATGAGCACGCCGACGTTTTTGCCTTCGATGCTGATATTCTTGACCATTCCAAAGGAGACGATGTCGCGGCTGTAACCTGGATACGTAACGGTCTTCAAAATATCATGCACTTGGGCTTCGGTCAGCTTTTGGCGTCTGAACATGAGGTGGCTTCCTCGGGCTTAAATGCTTAAACGTATCTCCGCTCCGGGCGCCTACGTATACCGTAGACGTGTTAAGTGTAGCAAAAAACGGCGGGGCAGGGGGTTTTGCAATCGGCTGCCTTGCAGTAGCATGCGTCTTCCTTCAGGCTTTCTCACAGTCCATCAGCCCCAAAATCAGCTATCGAGGGGCACTTCGTGGCATACCAACACGGGCCGCACTTGAGTCATATGAGCGACCGGGACTACCACGTACAAGTCATCCAACACCTCACGGCGCGACTACGCGAGGAGCCCGGTGACCGGCGCGCCTATTTCCTGCGCGGCAACGCTTACCTGGATCACGGCGACTATCAGGCGGCCATCGACGACTACAGCCGGGCCATCCACCTGCAGCCCGATGCAGTGGCCTACAACAACCGCGGCATCGCCTACCGCAACCTCAAGGACCCGCAGCGCGCCATGGCCGACTACCGCCAAGCGCTGGTGCTCGACATCGACTACCGCGACGCTTACAACAACCTCGGTCTCGTACTGTCGGACCAAAATGCCTTTGAAGAAGCCATCCGCTGTTTCAACCGTGCCATCGACCTCGACCCGAACTACTGGTACGCCTACAACCATCGCGCCACCGCTCTGTGGGTCCTGGGTCGGCGGGAGGAGGCACGGCGCGACTACGAGACTGTCAGAAACCTCCTGAACCCCTCCAACACGTGAATGGTCTTCGGCCTAAAAACCGAGGATTTCCGGCAGCGCGCTCAGGGTGCTGACCTCCACGTCCGGCTGTGCCGTCAGCCGCTCGCGTTGCTGCCCGTAACGGTTACACCACACCACCCGCATACCGAAGGTCGCCGCCGCCACCGCGTCCCAGGCATTCGACGACTGAAAGCTGATCGCCGACGGCGGCACACCGAATTCCCGCGCGGCCAATTTGTACACCGACGGATGCGGCTTGTAAACTCCCACCGCCTCTACCGATAACACGGCATCCAAATCGCCCACGATTCCCGTGTGTCGCACCGCCGCATCCAGCATGTCCGGCGAACCGTTGGACAGGATGGCTGTGGCGATACCCGCCTGCTTCAGCCTTCGCAGCACCCCCGGCACCTCGGGAAATGCTTCAATTCGGTCATACAACTCCATCAATCGATTGCGCAGCGCAGGGTCGCCCACTCCGAGCGTTTGCAGAGCGAAATCCAGCGCATCGCCCGTCACCTCGCGGAACGGCTTGTGCTTGCCCATCAAGCCCCGCAGCCAGGTGTATTGCAGTTGCTTGCTGCGCCACAGGGCCGACAACTCATCGGTCTTGTCGCCGAGGGAGTCACGGCAACGCTCAGCCGCCGAGTTGAAATCGAACAAGGTGCCGTAGGCGTCGAACACACACACCTTGATGTCGCGGAACGGGCTTTCAACCATAAATCAGTGTCTCCTGACAGAGCGGGTTTAAGACCAGAGTGAATACGGCCCATCATAGCAGGCGCCGCCGCACCTGTGGTAGACTTCGGGCCTCGCGGCTACGGCAAACAAGGAGGATAAGCATTGTCCAATTGGGAGAAGGTGATCGATTTCGACAAAGCAGGCGGGATGGTGCCCGTCATCACGCAGGACGAGGCCACCGGCGAGGTGCTGATGATGGCCTACATGAACCACGAAGCCTTCGCTGAAACCCTGCGCACGGGCCGTGCGTGCTATTTCTCCCGCAGCCGCAACCGCCTCTGGCGCAAAGGGGAGGAGAGCGGCAACGTGCAGGAAGTACGGGGGGTTTACGTGGATTGTGACGCCGACACCCTGCTTCTCAAGGTCCGACAAGCCGGCGACGCGGCCTGTCACGAGGGTTATCCAAGCTGTTTCTTTCGCCGCGTGGCAGACGACAAATTGCAGGTCGTCGCGCGACGCGTCTTCGATCCGCGCCAAGTTTACAACACCAACGCATAGATGGCCGACATGACGCAACCCCAGATATTGAAGCTAGGCATCCCGGCCGGCAGCCTGCAGGAGGCCACCGCCGGGCTGTTCCGCAAGGCCGGTTATCAGATCAACTTTCCCTCGCGTTCGTATTACCCCACCATCGACGATCCGGAAATCACCTGCATCCTCATCCGCGCCCAGGAAATCGCCCGCTACGTGGAAGACGGCGTGATGGACGCCGGCCTGACGGGCCACGACTGGATCGTCGAGAACCGCGCGCAGGTCGTCGAGGTGGCCGAGTTGGTGTTTTCCAAAGTCAGCCGCCGTCCCGTGCGTTGGGTGCTTGCCGTGCCGCAGGATTCGCCCATTCAGGATCCGCGTGACCTGCAAGGCAAGCACATTGCCACGGAAGCGGTCAACCTCACCACGGATTATTTGAAGAACCACGGCGTGCAGGCGCACGTGGAATTTTCCTGGGGCGCCACTGAGGTCAAGCCGCCGCAACTTGCCGACGCTATCGTTGAGGTGACTGAGACCGGTAGCTCGCTGCGGGCCAACAACCTTCGTATCGTTGACACCATCCTCGAGAGCACGCCGCGCCTGATCGCCAACACTGCGGCCTGGGAGGATGATTGGAAACGCAAGAAAATCGAAAACATCACCCTCATGCTGCGCGGCGCCATCGCCGCCGAGGGCAAGGTGGGGCTGATGATGAATGTCCCCGAAGCCCACCTGGGCGAGGTACTCAAGGCGTTGCCGGCGTTGCAGAAGCCGACCGTCTCGTCGCTGGCCAACGGCGACTGGGTGGCGGTCAACACGGTCATTGATGAGTCGGTGGTGCGCGACCTCATCCCGCGCCTCAAGGAGGCGGGGGCGAGCGGCATCGTCGAATATCCGCTGAACAAGATCATCGATTGAGTTCGCAAGGAGGGCATCATGTCGCAGGAAAGCAAGAACTACCGGTTAGTGGTCAGTCGCGCCGACGGCGCCGAGTACGAAACGGACGGCTTGCGTGAGGAATTCGTTTACCGCGACCTCGGCCTCGGCGACGCCACCGGCGGCGATTTCCACGCCCACGTGATTAAGGCCAAGCATCTGAACGGCGGTCGCAACGGACTGCACCGGCACGTCGTCGATATGCAATTCGCCCTGGTGCTCAAGGGGTGGGTGAGTTTTTACTATGCCGACCGCGATGAGGAACTCGTTTATCGCGAGGGCGATGCCGTCACCGTGCCGGGCAATCTGCTGCACGAATTGCGGGATTATTCCGAGGACCTGGAACTGCTCGAACTCACCAGCCCAGCGACCTACGCCACCATCCGGGCGGACGGCTCCGCCATGCCAACCCCAGGGCAGAAGCAGAGAATCGACGAGCGGATACAGCAACCCGCCGGCGCTTGAGGCACCACCGCCCGCCACCGCTTCAGGAGGAACGATGTCCGCACCACTCGTATATCGTGATCTGGATCAACAGGCCCTCGACGCCCAATACAACAACCGTCGGCGCTTCCCGGACTACAAGGAGCGCTTCAACGCCTGGACCGAGCACAGCGTCAAGACGCGTGCCGCGCTGGAAGGGCATCTCGACGTGGCCTTCGGGGCACGCCCCAAGGAGGCCATCGACATCTTCCCGGCTGAGGGCCAAGGCGCGCCGATTTACGTGTTTGTACATGGCGGCTATTGGTATTCGTTGGATAAAGCCGACTGCAGCTACGTGGCGCAGGGCATGCAGCCGCACGGCGTCATGACGGTGGTCAACAATTACGACCTAGCGCCTGCGGTGGATATGGACGAGATCGTGCGCCAGAACCGGGCGGCCATTGCCTGGTTGTATCGCCACGCTGCGGAGTACGGCGGCGACCCGGATCGCATCTACGTCTGCGGCCACTCGGCCGGCGGCCATCTGGCGTGCATGATGCTCGCCACTGATTGGCCAACGTTCGCACCCGGCGTCCCCCAGGACGCGGTGAAGGGCGTCTGCGCCATTAGCGGCCTGTTCGATCTCGAACCGATTCAGCTTTCCTACCTGAACGACACGCTGCGCATGACCCCGGAAATGGCTGTCTGCAACTCACCGGTACAGCAGTCGTACGCGACCCAGGCACCGCTGCTTCTCATCGTGGGCGCCGACGAGTCCGGGGAATACCACCGTCAGACGCACCTGATGGCCGACTTCTGGCGCGCCCGCGGTGCCCACACGGAGGTCATCGTACCCGAAAATCTCGACCATTTTTCCATTGTTGATTCGCTGTATGACCCTGCCGCTGAGCTGGTGCACAAGCAGCTCGGGCAGTTTCCAGCCTAGCAACATCCAGCCCGCCTCACCCGCCGAGGAAAACCTCCGCCAATCGCTGCTGTCGGTATTCGAAGATACGTCCCAGTGCGCGACGCACGAACAGCCAGTGCGCCAAGGCGCCCAAGAAGCCGAAGGGCAGGGAATAGGTGATCCAGTCGATCACCCAGGTGCCGCCAGGTACGTCTTGGAATTCATGCGGATGGTGCCAGTAGCGGTAAGGGCCGGAGAGTTGCACGTCAACGAAGCGCAGCGGGGCGTCTAACGTTTCGATGCACGTTCGCCAGCGCATGGGGATCCCGCCTAGACGGATACGGTAGTCGATGAGGGTGCCGCTGCGCATGTCCAGCGGCTGAGGGGTAAGAATACGGAAGTTGAGAAAAGCCGGGGTGAGCATTTCGAGGTTTTGGGCCTCGGCGAAAAACGCGAATACCTCGCCGCGCGGACGCGACACGAATTGTTGCCGTTCCGGCCGATGCACCGCGTCCCTCACCCCTGATCAAGCCGTTGCTACGCGTCGCGCAGAGCCGGCAGCACCTCTTTGCCGAACAACTCGATGCTCCGCACCGTGTCCTGGTGGGTCATGTAACCGTCATGGCTCCACAGGCACATGTGGCCGACGCCGAGCAAGTCGCGCACGTAGCGCAGCTTCTCGATAACCTGATCCGGCGTGCCGATCACCACTTGGTAGTTCTTCTGCGCCTCCTCGTAAGCCAGGGAATCGAAAGAGCGCGATATCGCCCGCAGGCGCCGAATCCCCGCCACGTCGACGGTGGCGTATCCCGGCGGTGCCATCCACTCACGCGGCTGTTTATTGAGCGCGCCGTTCTGCCAGAAAAAGTTCTTGCCTTGCTCCTGAGCGTGCTCCTCGGTATCCGATACGAAGCAGCGAATCAGATAGCCGATGTTCTCCGGCTGCATCTCGTACCCCTCCTCTTCAGCCGTCTCACGGTAAATCTGAATAAGCTCCTGGGTTTGTTCCAGGAACGATCCGAGCACGATGTAGGGGTAGCGGTGCTTGGCGGCCCAAATGACCGTCTCCGGGCTGGCAGTGCCGGGCACCATCATGGGCGGGTGCGGCTTCTGCAGCGGCAACGCCCACGGGTTCACCACGCGGTATTGAAAATGCTTGCCCTCCCAGCGAAACGGTCCGGGGCGCGTCCAGGCCGCGATGATGAGGTCGTGGGCTTCCTCAAAACGCTCGCGGTTGTGCGCCGGGTTGACGTTGTTCGCCAAGCTCTCCACACCGCCGCCACGCACCACCCCGGAAACCAACCGACCGCGCGAGATGCAGTCGATCATGGCCAGTTCCTCGGCCAGACGCAGCGGGTTGTCCACCACCGGCAGAGGATTGCCCAGCATGATGATCTTGGCGCGCCGGGTGATCTTGGCCAGCACCGCGCCGGTAATGTTGATCGATGCCTGCATGCAGAACGGCGCCGTGTGGTGCTCGTTGATCATGATGCCGTCGAAGCCGGCCTCATCCGCAATCTGGTATTCGTCGTGATAGCGGTTGTAAAGCTCGCTGGCAAGGCGCGAGTCGTACAGGCTATTCGGCAGGGTGAGGCGCAGGGCAGGGTGCTCTTCCTGCACCGCGGGGTCGTAGCCCGTGTAGGGTTGTTCGGTGAAGTAGTAGTACTGGGTGGGGGCCATGGAGCACTCCTTACGGTAGTGAGTACGGTGCGGGCACACGCGGCGGACGGGGTGAAACCCGCCCCTACGGAGCCAGGAACGTCTGGATCACGCCGGCAAGCTCCTCGGGTCGCTCGAAGTGCGGCCAGTGTCCGCAGCGTTCGATCTCATGCAGGGTAGCGCCGGGGATGGCTTGCTGATAAAGCCGGCCGCATTCCGGCGGGATAATGTGGTTATCGGCGCCCCACACCACCAGGGTCGGCAGCGTGACCTTGCCCAGCATGTCCGGCAGCGCCGTGTCGTACATGAAGGGCCGAAAGCACATGCGGATGGACATGGTACGCCCGGCCTCGCGCGGCCCGCCGAACTCCTGCCACTCACCGCCGTACAGCCGGTGATACTCCGGGCACCCCTCAGCGTCGTAAAAGCCGCGCTCGATCACTTGTTTCCAGGGAAGGATGAAGATGTCGAGGATGTCACTTTCCTGCGGGTGAATTCCGGCGGCGTTCACTAGAACCAGACGGCGCAGATTCTGCGGGCACATGACGGCCATCTGCGCGGCGATCCAACCGCCGATGCCGAAGCCGACGACGTCCAGCCCGGCCAAGCCCGCCCGCTCGATGAACCAGTGATAGAAGACCGCCTGGTGCACGATGGTTTCCAGCCACTCGGGCCGAGCCGTCTCGCCGTAGCCCGGATGCGCCGGCGCATACACGGTCGCCTTAGCCGCCAGGGCATCGTGGACCGGCAGCCAGCCCTCGTGCCCCTCGACGCCGTGCAGCACCAAAAGCGGTCGGCCATCGCCCCCCTTCAAGAGGTACAACTCGGTGTCGGCAAGCGCCATGCGTTCTTCCTGGTAAGCCTGTTCCGCCATCGTCATTCGCCTTGCTCTCCTTGTCTGGATGCCCGTTGCTTCGATGCGCGGCAGTTTATCCGCAAGCCGCCACCAGCGCAAGACGCCTTGCCACGGCGGTTTGACAGCACCCCAACCGCCCCTTATAGTCTGCGCACCGCTGCCCGCAGGGCTGGAAGCCGCCCGCTACGAGCACGATCCCAATACCATAGAAACGGCAACCATGGCCCCAGCACCCTACCTCACCGACGTGTTCGACCGGCCCATGACCAATCTGCGCCTGTCGGTCACCGACCGCTGCAACCTGCGCTGCCAGTATTGCATGCCCGAGGAGGATTACCTCTGGCTGCCGCGCGAGGACTTGCTGACATTTGAGGAGATGAACACCCTGGTTGGCCTGTTTGCCGAATTGGGGGTGGAAAAAGTCCGCCTCACCGGCGGCGAACCGCTGTTGCGCCGCGACCTGCCGTTACTCATCCGCATGCTGGCCACCAATCCCCGCCTCAACGATCTCGCGCTGACCACCAACGGCGTGCTGCTTGCCGACCAAGCCGCCGACCTGTTTGCAGCAGGGCTACACCGCGTGACCGTCAGCCTCGACACCTTGCGCCCGGATCGTTTCACAGCTCTGACCCGGCGCACCACGCACGCCCGCGTTCTGCAGGGCATCGAGACGGCGCGGGCGGTCGGATTCAAGGACCTGAAGCTCGACACCGTGGCCATGCAGGGGTACAACGACGACGAACTCATCGACCTGATCGAATACGGCAAACAGGTTGACGCGGAAGTACGCTTTATTGAATACATGGACGTCGGCGGTGCTACCCATTGGCGCATGGACAAGGTGCTGGCGCGCGCCGACATTCTCGACACGCTTTCCCGCTACTACGGTCCCATTACCCCGCTCAACGAGAACAGCCGCGCGCCCGCCGAGCGCTTGATGCTGCCCGATAACACGATCTTCGGCATCATCGCCTCCACCACGGCGCCGTTTTGCCGCTCGTGCGACCGCAGCCGCCTGACCGCCGACGGCATGTGGTACCTGTGCCTGTATGCCACCGACGGCCTCGACCTCCGCCAACCGCTGCGCGCCGGAGCCTCCCCGGAGGCGCTGAAGTCGCTGGTTACGCGCACTTGGCAGGGCCGCACGGACCGCGGCGCCGAGGAGAGGAAAGCCCTTGAGAGGAACGGTGTCCGCGGCGCCCTCGTTCAGCTCGAAGGATTGCGTCAGGACCCCCACCTCGAAATGCACACCCGCGGCGGCTGATGGCCCCTGCGCAAGCGTTTTCCATCCCCTGCCCAAATTGAATTTTCCTTTCGCCTAATACTCGTATATAGTCAGCCTTTCAACCCCTCGCTGGCCCCTGCCTGCCAGCAACGCCGCCGATTGTGGAGGGACCATGGTAAGACAACGAGCGAAGGGGGGCTTGAACTTCAAGCGGTGGTTCAAGGTTCATGTATGGAGCGCCCTGGCTACCTTCGTCCTGATCGTATTTCTCGCCATTACCGGTGTCTTCATCTACCCTCTCGATCAGTTCCGGCTACGCGACGTCCATATCCAATCCGCCTTGCTGCCGCCGCGCTACGAAGTCAACACCTGGGGCGAACACGTCAAGTCCATCGCCGTCACCGAAAAGGGTTGGTTCGCCACGCATCGGCAGGGCGTTTTCCGCAGCCTCGACAGGGGTCAGACGTGGCAGGACGTGACCGAGGACATCCCCGGCGATTTCGTGGCCGGGGAGGGCTTGTACCCCCCCGTGCTAGCCGCCAATCCCAGCGATACGCAGATGCTGATGGTCAGCAAGGGCCGCGGCATCGCCTTGTCGATGAACGGCGGTGAGGACTGGAAGCCGTACGGCGAGTCGTACGACGAGGACCTGTCGACCAGCGGCATTGTGCAACTCATCTTCGCACCCCGGGGCGTGGCGGTGGCCATCGACGAGAACGGTTTCGTCTACCAGCGCCTCATGCACCCGGACGAGGACGAAGGCTGGGAGCTCACCTCTTTCGCTCCGCCCCACGGCGAAGAGCGCGGCGTCGGCAAGCTGGATTGGATGACCGTAGCGCTCCATTTGCACAACGGTCAGGTGTTCCTGGAGAACGATTGGTGGTGGGTGAACCACACGTTTGCGCTGCTGCTCGGGGTGCTCGCTTACACGGGCGTGGCGCTGTGGTGGCACCGCAGGCAAAAACGGCGCGACGCCGTGAACGCGCCGCGACCGGCAAGCCACTGGTATTTCCGTCACCTGCATCGCGTCGGCGGCCTGGTCAGTTGGCCCCTGCTCTACCTCTTGCCGATCAGCGGTATCCTGCTGCTGCACATCGTGGATTTCTCCGTGTTCGCCAACCACGGCCCGCCGGCTGCGTGGTTCCCCGAACAATTCGACACGAACCGCTGGAAGGGTCCGGTCTATCTGAACCTGCGGACCCTGGCAATCAGCCGCAGCAACCCCGCCCACATGTGGGTCGGCCATACCTACGGCCTGTTCGCTACCGAGGACGGCGGGCAGACCTGGGCACCGGTGGGCGAAACGTTCAGTTCCGAGGTCCTCAAGCACGTCGATCACCTGTACGTCGGCCCCGGCTGGGTCAATTTCATGCACATCGGCAACGAGCGCGGCCTGCAGGTGAGCCGCAACTTCGGCGGCCAGTGGACACACCTGCTGGAGCAGCCTATCGACGCGCTGTACGCTGACCGTCAGGCGATGCACGTGGTTTCCGGCAATACCCTTTTGTCGCAGAGGATGACCAGCCTTGTCGCCCTCAAACCCCCACCGTGGGAGGAAACGCTCCTGGCCCCGCCGTACGGCCCGCAGCGCTCGGTACGCGCCACCACGCTGTACCAACTGCTGCACGATGCCCACAGCGGCGAGTTGTTTGGAACCTGGTTCAAGTACGTGTTGGACGTTGTAGCCATTCTCATGATCGTGCAATCCGTAACGGGTCTGGTATTGTGGGTTGAGCCGCGCTGGCGCCGCCTGCGCACCCGGCATCAGACTCGCGAGAGGAGATTCGCGCATGCAACCCATGCCAGTAATTGACGTTCACCATTCCCTTCGCGCCCGGCTGGCCCGCATCGCCGGCATCGCCTGTGCGGCACTCCTGTTGGTGTCAGCCACCGCCGGCTTTGTCAACGCCGCCAGACGGCCGGCCCCGCCTGCGCAGGCCGTCAAGGATTTCGCGGCCGCCAAGGACAGCGGCGACGTCGCAACCATCCTCGCCCTGTTCGACCAATACGCCGCACAGGACGACAAAGCAGGTGCCTTGGCGATTCTGTATGCCGGGCTAGGGGATACCGTGCTAGGGGATGTCGACGATCAACAAGCCCGGCCGCTCCTCGACGCGGCGGAAGCGGCGCTGCTAAACATGACAGACAAGTCCGCCCGTAAGGAAACCTACAAGGCGGTGCGCAAACATCTCGACTGGCGCGTGCGCCACATGTTGCTGAACGTCGCCCGCATTCGTTTCCACGAAGAAAAACGCGCGGAAAAGGCCATCCTCATCGCGCTCAATGATCACGTGGACGCCATCGCCATCCGGGCCGTTGAGATTGCCATAGAACTGGAGATCAAGCGCGCCGTACCCAAGCTCATCAAGCTGGTCATGGACAAGTGGGGGCAGCACGTCGGCGTCGGCGCCGCCAAGGCCAAGGTGGCCCTGGAGCAGATCACCGGCCACACGAAACCAACGGCGTGGTACGAGTGGGTCAGCCAGAATCTGTGACACGACGGCGTGCCAAAGGCATGGGCCATTGGCTGCTTATCCTGATCGCTTTGGCGTACTGCGTCGCCTTCGGGGACCCCGCTTGGGCCGACACCGGCTGGTTCGGAGAGCGCATGCCCGAAACGTTGGTCACCGGCGCGACGCACGGCGATTACGTTCACGGCGGGGACGATGCCGCCATGGTGTACGTGCCGGCGGGGTATTTTCTGCGTGGCACCACCAAGGCGAGGGCAGAGGCTTTGAGCGGGCAGTTCGGTGACTTCTTCATGGTGGAAACACCGCAGCGCTCGATTTACCTGTCGGCCTATTACATCGACAAGTTCGAGGTCACCAACCGGCAATACGGCGTGTTTCTGGACGCGCTCAAAGGCGGCGAACGTCACTCCATGCATCCCGACGCGCCACCCGACAAGGACTACACCCCAACGTATTGGCGCGACAGCCGCCTAAATGGCCCCAACCATCCGGTGACTGCGGTGGATTGGTATGATGCCTACGCTTACTGCCGCTGGGCTGGTAAGGCTCTGCCCACCGAGGCGCAGTGGGAAAAAGCGGCGCGCGGTCCGGACGGGCTGACGTATCCCTGGGGCGATACTTGGCAGGTAGCATATTCCAACAACGTTGAATTCACGTTCGGGAATCCGATTCTCAGCGATCGGCAGTGGGTGCTGCTGCTGGGGAATCTGGACCTCGACGGCGTGACGGTGTTCACCCAGCCGGTGGGCAGCTTCCCGCAAGGTGCCAGCCCTTACGGCGCCCACGACATGGGCGGCAATCTCTGGGAATGGGCCCGGGACCGTTACATCAAGGACTACTACCAGGCGGCGCCGTCACACGACCCGCCGGGCCCAACGGACGCCTCGCCGTATCGCGTGCTGCGCGGCGGCTGCTGGAGCAGCCATCGGGGCAAAATTCGCGCCGCCTACCGCAATTACGACCTGGCTGCCGACCGCCACCTGGAAATCGGTTTCCGTTGCGTCTTGGCGGCCGAATAGGGCGAGTTTCAACTCGCGCAACGCTTATTCACAGGAGAAACTCTCATGCCAAGCAAGGGCAACGCCATCTTCCTCATCTATACGGACATCGACTCCCAACACGAAGACGAATTCAACGATTGGTACAACACCGAGCACCTTCCCGAGTTGCTCGCCGTGCCCGGCATTGTGTCCGCGGCGCGTTACGAAGCCGTCAAGGGCGGCCCGAAGTACCTCGCCGCCTACGAGATCGAAAGCACCGACGTACTGCAAACCCCGGCGTTCAAGAACCGGCCCCGCACCCCGTGGGGCGAACGCGTGTCGCCGACCGTTATCGGCAAGAACCTGACCCGTGTCGTCGGCCAGCAGATTTTCCCGGAGCAAGTGGAAATGCCGGACCGCGGCATGGCGCCCTGCCTACAGATCGGCCGCATGTCGGTGCCGCAGGCGGTGGACGCCGAATGGAACGCCTGGTACAGCGGCGAATACGTGCCCGGCTATCGTAAGGTGCCGGGCGTCATCTATGCCCGCCGCTACCGCGTCATCGACGGCACCACCGGCTATGCCACGGTTTACGAGTTCGAGAACGACAAGGTGCCTGAAACCGACGCTTGGCACGACCAGCGCCAGAATTCCTCACCCAACTCCGAACGCATGCGGCAGGCCATGACGCATGGCGAGGGTTCCCCCGGCGTTTATCGCCGCATTGATCCTTAAGCGTTTGGGCGTGCAGGGGAGGGCTTCAAACCCGCCCCAGCCGTTCCGCCCCGTCATCCGGAAAGGAACCCCATGCCAACCCAACTCTATGTCTCCCTGCAAGGCGATGATTGCATCCGCCGCTTCAGCGTGGACCCGCACACCGGCCACCTCGATCCCCTTGATCCGGTTGCCGTTCCCGGCGGACCAGCCCCCATGGCGGTCGACTCGCGGGGCCAATTCCTACACGTCGGGCGCCGCGGCGTCCGCGAGGTGTCCAGCTTTCGCATCGACCCGCACACCGGCGACCTCGCCCCAATCGGCGCCGTGGCTCTGGACGCCGAACCTTGCTACCTCGCAATGGACCGCCAAGGCAAATTTCTGTTTTCCGCCTATTACGCCGCCGGCAAGGCTGCCGTGCACGCCATCGACGGCGGCGGCGCCGTCAGTGCCCCACCCGTGGAATGGCTGGATACGGCCACCGGCGCGCATGCGCTGCAAACGGATCCAAACAACCGCTTCGCCTTCGTGCCGCACATCGCCGGCAAAGGTCCCAACGCGATCTTTCAGTTCCGATTCGACGCGCAAACCGGCCGCCTGACCCCCAACACGCCCGCCCGGCTCACGCCGCCCGACCCCGTGGGGCCGCGGCACTTCTGCTTTCATCCCCACAAGGACATCGTGTATTTTTCCAACGAGCAGGGATGCAGCGTCACTGCCTACGCTCTCGACACCGCGGCGGGCACGCTGAGCGCCCTACAAACGGTTTCCACCGTGCCGGATAATTTCGACGGCGACAACACCTGCGCACAAATCCACATGACGCCATCGGGCCGCATGCTCTTCGCCCCCAATCGCGGCCACAACAGCATGGCCTGCTTCGCCGTGGACCCCGACACGGGCACCCTGAATCCCGCCGACCGCATTGCCACCGAACCCGTGCCGCGCGCCTTCGGAATCGATCCCAGCGGCAATTTTCTCTACGCCGCCGGCCTCGAATCCGGCCGCCTTGCCGCCTACCGTATTGACGCCGACAACGGCACCCTGCACCACCTGGGAACATACGACGTGGGCAATACTCCCATGTGGGTGACGATTCTGTCACGTCCGTAAGATTGGCTTTGGGCAAATTGCACGGGCGGGGCGCCCTTGAACCCCTCTCCCCAGGCGAGAGACGGTCAGGGAGAGGGGCTTCGATCACATCTCAAGCACAGAGCACCAGCGCGCGTACGCCTCCCGGTACGCCGGCAACACGCTGGGATCCGGTGCGAAGGCCCGTAGTTGCCGCTGGCCGCGCAGCGCCTCGGCCACATCACCGTACAAACCGGCGCCAAGGCCGGCGGCGCGGGCAGCGCCCTGGGCGCCGTCGGTATCGTACAACTCCAGGCGCGTGCCGGTGAGGGTGGCGAAGGCAGAACAGAAAAGCGGACTGAGGAACAGATTGCCCGCGGCGGCACGCACGGTCCGGGTTTCCAGACCAAGGCCTCGCATCATCTGCAGACCGTGATGCAGGGCGAAAACGATGCCCTCCTGTGCGGCCCGCAGCAGGTGCGCGCGGGTGTGTCGGTTGAAATCGAGACCGTCGAGGCGCGCGCCGATGTGGCGGTCCTGAAGCAGGCGCTCGGCGCCGTTGCCGAACGGCAGCAGGGACAGCCCATCGGCGCCGACAGGAGCGGTAGCCGCTAAGCGGTTCATGTCGGCGTAGTCCGTTCCCGGCGGCATCACCGTGTGCCGCAGCCAGCGGTACAGGCTGCCGGCGCCGTTGATGCACAGCAGGGTGCCATATCGCGGGCGCTGCCATTGATGGTTGACGTGCAGAAACGTGTTGACGCGCCCTTGGGCATCCGCCCGCGGCGTGTCGCTCACGGCATAGACGACCCCAGACGTTCCCGCCGTTGCCGCCACTTCGCCCGGCTCCAGCACGTTGAGAGACAGCGCATTGTTGGGCTGATCACCGCTGCGATAGGCCAGCGGGATGCCGGCTGGCAGCCCCAGGTCCGCGGCAGCGCGAGCCTGCAAAGCGCCCTGCGCCGAGAAGACCTCCACCACGGGCGGGATATAGGCGGCCGGAATGCCGTAATGCGCCAGTAGGACTTCGGCCACGCGCTCCGTCTGAAAATCCCACAGGATACCCTCTGAGAGGCCAGCGGGCGTCGTCACCGCCTCGCCGGTCATCCGCAGCGCCACGTAGTCCCCCGGCAGCATCGCCTTGTGCACGCGGGCAAACACGTCCGGTTCGTTGTCCTTCACCCATTTCAGCTTCGAGGCCGTGAAATTTCCCGGCGAGTTGAGCAGGCGCTGCAGACACACGGCCTCGCCCAACGCCTTGAAGGCGCGGCGGCCAATGTCCGCCGCGCGGCTGTCACACCACAGGATGGCCGGGCGCAGCACCCGCTGGGCGCGGTCCACCAGCACCAATCCATGCATCTGGTACGATAGCCCAATAGCCTTAACCGCCCGCAGCGCCGCCGGGTGCGCGGCAGCCAATTGCCGGGTGGCTGCACACACATGCGTCCACCACACCTCGGGGTGCTGCTCCGCCCAACCGGGCCGCGGCCCCTCGATGGGCAGCTCGTCAGCCGGCGAGACCGCCGAACCTATCAACGCGCCACTGTCCGCTTCAACCACCGCCGCCTTGATCGCCGAACTGCCGATGTCGTAGCCCAACAGGTAACCCGCCATGCCACATCCTCCGCTCGCAAGGTTCAGGGACGTATTCCAGGTATTTTACATCCGCCGCATAACGCCCGCGGGTAGAAGCATTCGACGGATCAGGGATTGCGTAGTTTCAGCGAATTGTGGTTTGATGGCTTTGGATAGCGAGGCATCGAGGCACGGGGTTTTGAATGAACAACGAGAGGAGAAGCATTGCGCGTTGGGTACGCCCCGAAAAGCAGGCGTCGATCCGTCGCTGTGTTCCTTACCCTGATGCTTTGGTTGTCGGTCGGGACAGCGACAGGGCAGGAGAGTCCGCCGGTGGAGCGCGGCGCCTACCTGTTCTGGGCTGCGGGCGGCTGCAGTTGTCACACTGACGTGAAGAACCAAGGCGCCTTCATGGCGGGCGGGCGGCCTATCGCCACGCCGTTCGGAACGATCTACAGTACGAATATCACACCCGATCCGAAGACGGGTATTGGCGCCTGGAGCGATGAGGATTTCCTCCGCGCCATGACGCTGGGCGTGGGCCCGTCGGGTGTGCAGTACTTTCCCGTCTTTCCTTATACGTCCTTCACCCGGATGACCCGACAGGACGTGCTGGACCTGAAAGCCTACCTCTTCTCGATACCTCCGATTGCACAAGCGAACAAAACGCCCGACTTGCAGGCCCCGTTTAGTTGGCGCTTCGGGGTGCGGGTGTGGAAGTGGTTGTATTTTCAATCCGGCGCCTTGCAGTCGGAACCCGACCAATCCCCGCAGTGGAACCGGGGCGCGTATCTCGTCCAGGCCCTGGGTCACTGCGGGGAATGCCACACGCCGCGCGACCTAATGGGCGGCCTCCAGAAGGACAGGCGGCACGCCGGCACCGTTGACGGCCCGGACGGCGAACTGGCTCCTAACATCACCCCTGATGCGGGCACGGGCATTGGCTCATGGAGCCCTGCGGATGTCGTCTGGTTTCTGCAAATGGGGCTGAAACCCGATGGCGACGATACCCAAGGCCTGATGAGCGAACTCATCGAAACGGGCTACAGCCACCTCAGCGAGGCCGACCTGGGGGCGATAGCGGCCTATATCCAATCTTTGCCCCCAATTCACCACAAGGTTGTTCCGCGAGAGAAGTAGGCCGGAGCCAACGATAGTATCGGCTTGGCGGTACGTCGTACAATGCGCCGCAGCCTGGGGTGGTGAGTGTCTCAATTTAATTCCCCTCATCCCAACCTTCTCCCTCCAGGGGAGAGGGCACAGTAACTCCCCGCGGCGCCTCAGCACATGCCGCGCCGCCATGAAAGATCATCATGAACAACACGCCGATCATCGAGCGCATCCAGCTCACCCGCTACCGCTTCCCGTTCAAGAACGTCGGATACGACCTCAGCTTCGCCATGGGGGCATTTTACGAGCCCGGCCAGCAGGGCGCCCGCTCAGCGTTGGGCATCCGCATCCATACCGACGTGGGCGTAACCGGCGAATACGTCAGCATCGCGCCCGCCACCTTCGAGCAAATCAACCTGTTCGCACCGTTTCTGATTGGCAAGAATGCCCTCGAACGCGAGCGCTTCTACAACCAGGCCAAGGTGATCCTGCGCAAGAACGACCGCATGGGTATCGGCCCCGTCGACATCGCCCTATGGGACTTGGCGGGCAAGCTCCACCAGGCGCCGGTCTACCGGCTGCTGGGCGGCTACCGCGAAGACCTGCCGACTTACGCCAGCACCTACCACGCCGACCGCACTCCCGGCGGTCTCGATTGCCCGGAGGCGTTTGCCGATTTCGCCGAACAGTGTCTCGAAATGGGTTATCAAGGGTTCAAGATCCACTCCTGGGGCGAAGGCCCCATCACCCAGGAAATCGCCACGGTGCACGCCGTCGGGCGGCGCGTCGGCGGCAAAATGGCCCTGATGCTCGATCCATGCTGCGCTTACAACACCTATGCCGACGCCCTGCGGGTCGGGCGGGCCTGCGACGCCGAGGGATTTTTCTGGTACGAGGACCCGCTCAAGGACGGCGGCGTGTCGCACTACGCGCACCGGCAACTGCGCCACGCCCTGACCACGCCGCTACTGCAGGGTGAGCACTTGCACCTCGTCGAGGCGCACGTTGACATGGCAGCCGCCGAGGCTACCGACTTCGCCCGCGCCGACCCGGAATACGACGGCGGGATTACCGGGGCGATGAAAATCGCCCACGCCGCGGAAGGGTTCGGCATGGACCTGGAACTGCACATCGCCGGCCCGGCGCAGCGACACTGCATGGCCGCGATGCGCAACTCCAATTTCTACGAGATGGGCCTGGTGCACCCGAAGCTGGACAACATCGTATCGCTGCCCATCTACCAGGACGGCTACGCTGACGAGCTTGCGAGCATTGACAAAACCGGCTGTGTTCGGGTGCCGCAGGGGCCGGGACTGGGTGTCGGCTACGACTGGACAGCGGCGGAGCGCTTTCGCGTGGATGAGGTGGTGATCAAATAGACGGGAATTTGCCGCCACTCAAACGATCTGTGGCCCGGTGTACCGTTCGTCCCACGGTCCGCCGCCACGCGCCTGCCGCATGGACGCTGGCAGCATCCGCAGGATGTCCGACGCCACCAAGCCGTCGGCGCCGGTTTCGGCAACCGCCAGGTCACCTGCCAGGCCGTGTAGGAAGACACCCATGCGTACTGCTTCGGGAATCGCAAGGCCCAACCCGAACATGGCGGCAATGGCGCCGGTCAGAACGTCGCCCGAACCCGGGGTGGCCATGCCGGAGTTCCCGCTGAGGTTGATGAATACCTGCCCGTCAGGGGTAGCAATCAGCGAGTGCGCGCCTTTCAGGACGATTAACGCCCTGAGCCGCGCCGCGGTTTCCTGGACGGCAGCGATGCGGTCGGCTTCTACCTCGTTGGCAGAGCGGCCGGTCAGGCGGGCCATCTCGCCGGTGTGCGGGGTCAGAATGGTCGGTTGCTGTCGATTGGCGAGGATTGACGGTTCCCTGCACATGGCCGTGATGCCATCGCCGTCGATCAGCAGCGGCTTGCTCAACTCGGCAGCCAACTCGCGAGCCAGTTGCTGAGATTCCGCGTCCAGTGACAATCCGGGGCCGAGCACCACGAAATCCACACCCGCGCCGAGGTCCAGCAGAGCCGCCTTGTTGCCGATGCCGATGCTGCCAGCAGGCGTTTCCTGCTGCGGTACAAAGACGATCTCAGAGCCTTGGATGGCAAGAAACGGCGTCATGGCGGCGGGAGCGGCGAGCCGCGCGTAGCCGCCGCCGGCTTTCAGGAACGACAGGGCGGCCAGGTACGGAGCACCGAAGTAACTGCCCGCACCGGCGATAAACAGCGCGTCGCCAAACGTTCCCTTGTGGCCCTGCGGGTCGCGCGGCGGCAGGGGCAGGGGATCATTGACGGCCACCTGCAGATCGGCCGCCTCGATCATGGAGGGCGGGAACGAGAGGGGAGAAACGTATAGCTTGCCGCAGTGTCCAAAACCGGGCCACAGTAGGTTACCCCGTTTGGGCAGGCCGAAGGTGACGGTCAGGTCGGCGCGCACGGCGACGCTCATCACGGCGCCGGTGTCACCGTGGATGCCGGAGGGCACGTCGAGACTCAACACGGTTTTGCCGCTGTCGTTGATGCGCTCAATGACCTCGCGTTGCAGACCCGCCACCGGACGGGAAAGCCCCGTGCCCAGCAGGGCGTCAACAACGACGTCGCAGGCAGCCAGATCGGCGGCCAGGGGAGCAATTTCTTTGAGGGTATCAACCTTGACCGGCAGGCGGGACAAGGTCTGCCGATTTTTCAGGGCAGCGCCGCGCAGGCGATTTTCGTCACCGACCACGACCACGTTCACGGCAGCGCCGCCGGCATGCAGTCGCCGCGCCGCCACGAAGCCGTCGCCACCGTTGTTGCCGACGCCGCAGACGACGACAAAGTTTTTGCCCGCCACACCAACCTCGCGCCCGAGCACCGCGCAAGCTGCCTCGCCGGCGTTCTCCATGAGTAGGTCCTCGGGAATGCCGAAACCTTCAATCGCCTCGCGGTCCAGCGCCCGCATCTCTGAAATGCTGCTGACTTTCATAAAGGTTCACCACCTTGTGCCAGAAAGCTCTACTTATGACTTGTCTCATTAACGGGGAAGCTAATGCACCCGCCGCCGCGAACGCTGACGGCCGATGTCCGCCACGCGGCCATCGCACCACAAGATAGCGGGCGCAGCACCCGCAAAACGGCCCATCAGCGCGTGCATGTGTAGGATGCAAAGAGGGTATTCTATGGCCTCAGGGGAAGCAGGCCAAGCCGATTGCTTTTGGTTCTGGCCTGGACTAGGATCATGCGCGATAATGGCCACCCCGCATGAGGACCCGCCGATGGCAAACCATAATCGTCGCTCTGGGCCCGCGCTGCGAGAAGAGCGCTACCGCGGTGCTTTCTGAGCAGTGGCATGACGGCCTTTCCTGCTGACGCTACGGCGGTGGTCGTCATCGACCCGCTTAACGACTTCGTATCCCGCCGGGGCAAAGGCTGGCTATTGCTGCGGCCGGTTGCCCTCCGTGTCGATTTGATCGCCAATCTCCGTCGCGTGCTTACCGCTACGCGACGGTCTGGGATTCTGGTCGTCTACGCGCCCCATCACCGGTACCATCCAAACGAGAATCAGCCACGATTCCCGAATCCAAGCCAATTTCTCGGACGCCGAAATCGGTTCTTTCACGCCGGCCGACATGGTGGCGAGTTTCACAGTGAGTTGGCCCCTGAGGCCGCCGAGTTCGTTGCGTGCGAGCATCCGGTTTCCAGCGCCTTCGGTGGCACGGATCTGGATCCGCATCTGCACGGCGCGGGGATCACCCACATCGTGATCTGCGGTCTGCTCACCAACACCTGCGTCGAATCGACCGTCCGTCAGGGCGTCGATCTCGGCTACCACGTCACCGTATTGCGCGACGCGGTGGCCTCGTGGAGTCATCGGGACCACGACGCGGCGATCGAAGGAACGCTCCCGCTCGTCGCGCATCAGCTGATGACCGTGGCCGAGTTCGAGCGGGCCATAGAGACAATGCGGGAGGGTGGTCATGCGTCGGCATCGGGATAACATCTTCAACCGGGTGATGAACGGCTACATGCGCCGCGCCGCGGAGCGTGCGCTGCGATGCGACCTGGCCTTCAACGCTGCCGATACTGCCGTCCTACTGGTCGCCTGTCAGAACGACTTGTTTACGCCGGACGGCCGTGGCTATGATCTGACCGCCGGGCCTGAGGCTGCTGCCTCCGTCGTCTTGACTCTTGCGAGACTCCTCGATACGGCCCGCGGACGCGGGTGGGACGTGGTCTACGCACCCCAGGCTGGGTTGGCTGACCTGGTGGGCGACAAGCCCCTGCCTCTCGTCCCGATTCTGTCATGGATGCGAGAGCGGGGCCTCTTCGAAGCCGGCAGTTGGGGAGCGGAGATCCACGAACGGCTGGCTCCGGCCGCCGGGGACGACGTGCGCCCTCCCTATGCGGGCTTGAGCGCGTTCGCTGGCACCGGCCTTGCCGGTCACCTTCGGGCAGCAGGGGTGGCACGCGTCGTGGTGGTGGGCGCCCTCGCCGACGTCCAGGTCGATTCCACGGCCCGCGATGCAGTGGAGAACGGGTTTCAGACTATCATCATCGCCGATGGCTGCCTGGCATCTTCCGAAGCCAACTGGCGACGGGCCATTGAGGTCAATCTCCCACGCTTGGTTCATGCGGTACTTTCCGGCACGACATTCGACGCGCTTTGCCGCTCCGCATAGAGGGTTACGGGTTTCGTCTACTTCGTAATCTGCATGTCCCTCGGCGCCTTTGAGCAGAGGCGCTGCCTGGTTGCGATCACGTCCTGAACCGTAGAAATCGGGTT